>NZ_CP172594.1:0-2979783 GCF_044591705.1 Mediterraneibacter torques
TTGATGAATATTGTAGAACAAAACTGGGATTTGATATTAAATAAGATGAAACTTGAATACTGCTCATCTAATATTTCTTATACTACTTGGATTGCGCCTTTGACAGTTTATGAAGTAAAGGACAATACCGTTTATATTCTCGTCCAACTAAGGGCAAGCCTTGAACATATCGAAGAAAAATATCTTCTTCCTTTTAAAGTCTGCATTGCGGAAGTAACCGGAATTGAATTTGAAGTTGCTTTTGTTACAGACAATGAAGCGGTTATTCAGGAAAAAAAGGAAAATATTATTAAGAAAAACCGTGTTAACGCGATTTATGAAAAAGCGAACCTGAATCCAAAATATACATTTGATACTTTCGTAGTCGGAAGTAACAACAATTTCGCGCATGCCGCTTCACTTGCAGTTGCGGAATCACCCGGAGAGATTTACAATCCTCTCTTTATATACGGAGGCGTCGGATTAGGTAAAACTCATCTTATGCATTCCGTCGCTCATTTTATACTTGCAAACGATCCGTCTAAAAAAGTATTGTACGTTACAAGTGAAACTTTCACGAATGAATTGATCGACGCTTTGAAAGCCGGTAAAACGGGAAGTGAACTTGCCATGACAAAATTCCGTGAAAAGTACAGAAATAACGACGTTCTTTTAATCGACGATATTCAGTTTATAATAGGAAAAGAAAGTACACAGGAAGAATTCTTCCATACTTTTAATCATCTTCATGTATCGGGAAAACAGATTATCATATCAAGTGATAAACCCCCGAAAGATATCGAGACACTTGAAGCCCGTCTTAGGACAAGATTTGAGTGGGGACTTATTGCCGATATCTCGTCGCCTGATTATGAGACAAGAATGGCAATTCTAAGAAAAAAAGAAGAACTTGACGGACTTGAAAAATACCATATTCCGGACGATGTTATGCAATATATTGCCAATAATATCAAATCGAATATTCGTGAATTGGAAGGCTCTCTTAATAAGCTGATCGCTCTTTCTAACCTTGAAAATAAAAAGATCGATATCCCGCTTGCGGCGGAGGCGTTAAAGGATATGATCTCTCCGGATAATAACCGAGAGGTGACGCCTGAACTTATCATTGATATTGTATCTGAACACTTTAATATTCCGATTTCAGAGTTAAAAGGAAAGAAGCGAAATGCAGAAATCGTCCTTCCAAGACAGATCATCATGTATCTTTGCCGTACTCTGACGGATACGCCTCTTAAGGCGATTGGCGCTATCTTAGGCGGAAAAGACCATGCTTCTGTCAATCACGGCGTTAAGAAGATCGAAAACGAATTAAAAACCGATGAAGCTCTTAATAATACCGTCAACATTATAAAAAAGAAGATAAATCCGATATAATTGTGGATAACTATGTAGATTACTTCTTAAAAACTATGGGAAAAGATGTGAATAACATAATATCGACCTGAAGAGGTTCAGATTTATACCCACACTTTCCTCATCGTTTCAACTCGAATCCCACACAGTTATCACAAGCAGAAAACCTTGATTTTTCAAGGGGTTGAGATGGTTTTCAACTTATTCACAGCCTCTAATACGACGAATGCGGAATTGATTTTATATAAATCTATATTATTTCGTGCGCGTCTGACTTTTCCACACAGATCGAAAGGAGTTACTTTTTTATGAAAATCATATGCACAAAACAGAATCTGGCAAAAGGAGTGAGTATCGTTTCCAAAGCTGTTCCGTCAAAAACAACGATGCCAATTCTCGAATGTATTTTAATAGACGCATCTACAGACGTCATTAAACTTACAGCTAACGATATGGAACTTGGAATCGAAACGTCTATAGATGGAGAGATCATTGAAAGAGGTATTTTGGCTCTTAACGCAAAAATATTTGCAGAGATCGTCAGGAAACTTCCCGACAACGAAATTATCATAGATACACAAGGCGATAATCAGGCGCTTATCACAGGTGGAAAAGCAAAATTTAAAATCGCATCACTTCCGGGAGATGAATTTTCTTATCTTCCGAACATTGAGAAAGATGATTTTATAACAGTGTCGGAGTTTACACTAAAAGAAGTAATCCGTCAGACGATCTTTTCGATCGCCGACAGCGATACGAATAAAATGATGACAGGAGAACTTTTTGAAATCGAAGATAATATTTTGAAAGTCGTATCACTTGACGGTCATAGAATTTCAATCAGAAAAATAGAACTGAAAGATTCTTATGCGCCTAAAAAGGTAATCGTTCCCGGAAAAACACTTCAGGAAATCAGTAAGATCATAGGCGGGGAAGCAGAAGCCGATGTAGATATTTCATTTACGAAAAATCATATCGTATTTGAATTCGACAGGACGATCGTAGTATCAAGACTGATAGAAGGAGAATATTTCCGTATAGATCAGATGCTCTCAAGCGATTATGAAACGAAAGTAAAAATAAATAAAAGAGAGCTTCTTGAATGTATCGACCGCGCTACCTTGCTTATCAAAGAAGGAGACAAAAAACCGCTTATTATCGATATCAGAGACGAATCAATGGAATTTAAAATAAAATCACAGGTCGGTTCAATGGATGAAGATATTATGTGTATCAAAGAAGGCAAAGACCTTCTTATCGGATTTAATCCGAAGTTTTTGATCGAGGCGCTCCGAGTGATCGAAGATGAAGAAGTAGATCTTTATTTCATGAATGCAAAGGCGCCGTGTTTCATAAAAGACGAGGCACAAAGTTATATTTATCTTATTCTTCCTGTAAATTTTAACGCAGCAGTATAAAAGGAGTAAAATATGGAATTTTTTCATTTGAGAGCCGGAGAAGAATTTATCCGGCTCGGACAGGTTTTAAAAGCAGCCGGATTTGTTGAGAACGGCGGGCAGGCAAAAGAAGTAATACAAGACGGATTTGTCAGTGTAAACGGAGAAGTTGAGACGAGAAGAGGTCGTAAACTGTATCCGAACGACGTTGTATCTTACGAAGAAAATGAGTTGACGGTCAAACAATAAAGGGTGAATCCGAACATTGAAAAAAATGTAAAAAGCGTGTAAAATAAATTAGATGGGAAAGTTATGGTTATCAAATCTTTGAAGCTTAAAAATTACAGAAATTATGATCTTCTTGATCTGAAATTTGATCCGAAGACAAATATTCTGTATGGTGATAATGCTCAGGGAAAAACGAATATACTGGAAGCTTTATATTTATCGGGCACAACAAAGTCTCACAGGGGAACGAAAGACAGAGATGTCATTCAATTCGGGTATGATGAGTCACATATAGAGACGATCATTGAGAAAAGGAACATAGATTTTCAGATAGACATGCATCTTAAGAAAAACAGTCCAAAAGGGATTGCCATCGATAAAGTTCCGATCAGAAGAGCAGGTGAACTTTTCGGGATCGTTCATTTTGTGTTCTTTTCACCGGAAGACCTGAACATCATAAAAGAAGGACCGGCAGGGAGAAGAAGATTTATTGATCTGGAACTTTCACAGCTCGATAAAATTTATCTCAATAATCTTTCTAACTATAATCGAATCATTAATCAGAGAAATTCCTTGTTAAAAGATATATACGGACAGAGAAATCTGATAGAGACATTAGATATATGGGACATGCAGCTTGCGGAATATGGAAAAAAAATATTAGAGCGGCGTAAACAGTTTATAAAACAGGTCAATGATATTATTGCCGATATTCATTACAAGCTGACGGGAGGAAAAGAGCGGATCACATTGACATATGAGAGCAGTCTCGGAAATATAACGTTTGAAACTGCTTTGAGCAAATATAGGGAACGTGATCTGCGAATGAAGAGTACGACAGTCGGTCCGCACAGAGACGATATCTGTTTTACGACAGATGCGGGACTGGATATTCGGAAATTCGGTTCGCAGGGACAGCAAAGAACAGCGGCTTTATCGCTGAAATTATCTGAAATTGAACTTGTAAAAGAAGAATTAAATGATACGCCTATCCTGCTTCTTGACGATGTATTGTCTGAACTGGACAAACATCGGCAAAACTATTTATTGGATAGTATCGATAATATACAGACGATCATAACATGCACAGGGCTGGATGAGTTTGTCAATCACAGATTTTCTATTAACAAGATATTTCACATAAAGAACGGACATGCAGTAAATGCAAATTAGGAGGGTATTACATGGGTGCATCAAGTACAGAATTTGACGCGGAATATGGAGCGGATCAGATCCAGATACTGGAAGGTCTGGAAGCCGTAAGGAAAAGGCCCGGTATGTATATCGGCAGCACTTCTACGAGAGGACTTCACCATCTTGTATATGAGATCGTGGATAATTCCGTAGACGAAGCTCTGGCGGGATATTGCGATGAAATACAAGTAAATATTAACAAAGATAATTCTGTTACAGTGTGTGATAACGGAAGAGGTATTCCGGTCGGTATTAATCACAAAGCGGGACTTCCGGCAGTTGAAGTTGTATTTACTGTACTTCATGCAGGAGGAAAATTCGGCGGAGGAGGATATAAAGTATCCGGAGGACTTCACGGAGTAGGTGCATCTGTAGTAAACGCACTTTCGGAATGGCTTGAAGTAGAAATATATCATGACGGTCAGATATACAAGCAACGTTATGAAAGAGGAAAAGTTGTATATAAATTAAAAGTGGTCGGCGAATGTGAACCTGATCGCACAGGAACGACGGTTACGTTTTTCCCGGATGCAGAAATATTTGACGATACGGTGTTTGATTATGATACGTTGAAACAGCGTTTCAGGGAAATGGCGTTTTTAACAAAAGGTCTGAAGATTGTATTAAGAGACTGGAGAGGCGAAGAATTACGAGAGCATACGTTCCACTATGAAGGCGGAATCAAAGAGTTTGTCACATATTTGAATAAAAGTAAAACTCCGCTTTACGAGCAGATCATTTACTGTGAAGGGATGAAAGACGGCGTTGCAGTGGAAATTGCGATGCAGCATAACGATTCTTACAGTGAAAATACTTATGGTTTTGTAAATAATATTACAACGCCGGAGGGCGGAACTCATATCGAGGGATTCAGAGGCGCTCTTACAAAGACGTTTAATGATTATGCAAGGAAAAATAAACTGCTTAAAGATAGCGAACCGAATCTTTCCGGAGACGATATCAGAGAAGGGCTTACTGCAATCGTAAGCGTGAAGATCGAAGATCCTCAATTTGAAGGTCAGACGAAACAAAAGCTTGGAAACAGCGAGGCAAGAGGTGCGGTAAACAGTATTCTGTCTACTCAGCTTGAAATTTTTCTGGAACAAAATCCAAGCGTTGCCAAAATTACGGTTGAAAAATCAGTTATGGCTCAGCGGGCAAGAGAAGCTGCAAGAAAAGCAAGAGATCTTACGAGAAGAAAATCGGCGTTGGAAGGAATGTCTTTGCCGGGAAAACTTGCAGACTGTTCCGACAAAGATCCTGTAAATTGTGAAATATACATCGTAGAGGGAGATTCCGCCGGAGGTTCGGCGAAGACGGCTCGTGATCGTGCCACACAGGCAATCCTTCCTCTTCGAGGAAAAATTTTGAATGTAGAAAAGGCGCGTCTCGATAAAATATATGCAAATGCCGAGATTAAAGCTATGATAACTGCATTCGGAACCGGAATTCATGAAGACTTTGATATTTCAAAATTAAGATATCATAAAATCATTATTATGACCGATGCCGATGTAGACGGAGCACATATAAGCACATTGCTGTTGACGTTTCTTTATCGTTTCATGCCCGATCTTATCAAAGAAGGTTATGTATATCTTGCACAGCCGCCTCTTTATAAGCTGGAAAAAAATAAAAAAGTATGGTATGCATACAGCGACGAAGAATTAAATCAGATACTTACAGAAGTAGGACGAGACAGTAATAATAAAATTCAGAGATATAAAGGTCTGGGTGAGATGGATGCAGACCAGTTATGGGAAACAACAATGGATCCTGAACATAGAATTTTGCTGCGTGTAACGATGGATGAAGAAACGTCATCTGAACTCGATCTCACATTTACGACTCTCATGGGAGATAAAGTAGAACCAAGACGCGAATTCATAGAAGAAAACGCAAAATACGTTAAAAATTTGGATATATAGCACTTTACAGCGACTATTCATGGAATTGATTGAGGTAAAAAATCAGGTTTACTTGATTTTTTACAGAAAAGCAATTCTATGGTTTGGCATTGGAAATGCCAAACCGGTAAGAAAATCAAGGAACGAAGATTTTCTTACCGGATAGGAGCGGAAGCAAACTAAAAGTAATTCTATGAATTTAATCAGTAAAAAGGAGATAAAGAATGGAAGATAATATTTTTGACAAAGTCCATGAAGTCGATTTGAAAAAGACAATGGAAACTTCCTACATTGATTACGCGATGAGCGTTATTGCGGCAAGAGCTCTTCCGGATGTAAGAGACGGACTGAAGCCGGTGCAAAGAAGAATTTTGTATTCCATGATCGAGTTGAATAACGGTCCGGATAAACCGCATCGTAAATGTGCCCGTATCGTCGGAGATACAATGGGTAAATATCACCCTCATGGAGACAGTTCTATATACGGGGCTTTAGTAAATCTTGCACAGGAATGGTCAACAAGATATCCTCTTGTTGACGGTCACGGAAATTTTGGTTCTGTCGACGGAGACGGAGCTGCCGCGATGCGTTATACAGAAGCACGTTTAAGTAAAATTTCAATGGAAATGACGGCGGACATCAATAAAGATACGGTTGATTTTGTCCCGAACTTTGACGAGACAGAGAAAGAACCTGTTGTACTTCCGTCAAGATTTCCTAATCTTCTTGTAAATGGTACGTCAGGTATCGCGGTTGGTATGGCAACAAATATTCCTCCGCATAATCTGCGTGAAGTCATCAATGCCGTTGTAAAGATCATAGACGATCAGATTGATGAAAACGGAGAAACTTCGATGGAAGATATTCTTCAAATTATCAAAGGACCTGATTTCCCTACAGGGGCAGAGATACTCGGTACGAGAGGAATAGAAGAAGCATATAGGACAGGCCGCGGAAAAATCAGAGTAAGAGCTGTGACAAATATCGAGCCGATGCAGAACGGAAAAAACAGAATTATCGTTACAGAACTTCCGTTTATGGTAAATAAGGCACGTCTTATTGAAAAAATAGCAGAACTTGTAAGAGACAAAAAAGTAGATGGAATTACGGATTTAAGCGATCAGTCAAGCAGGGAAGGAATGCGTATCTGTATCGAACTTCGCCGTGATGTAAATCCAAATGTTATCCTAAATCAACTTTATAAACATACACAGCTTCAGGATACGTTCGGAGTGATCATGCTTGCACTTGTAAATAATGAGCCGAAAGTCATGAACATTCTAGATATGCTGAAATATTATCTAAAGCATCAGGAAGAAGTTGTTACAAGAAGAACAAAATACGATCTGAATAAGGCGGAAGAAAGAGCTCATATTTTGCAGGGATTGCTCATTGCCTTAGATAATATTGACGAAGTAATCAAGATTATTCGTGGATCGAAAAATGTTCAGGAAGCAAAAGCAGAGTTGATCTCTCGATTTGATCTTTCAGAAGTGCAGGCACAGGCAATCGTGGATATGCGTCTGCGTGCTCTTACAGGTTTGGAAAGAGAAAAACTGGAAGCGGAATATGCTGAATTGATGAAAAAAATCGAAGAATATAGGGCAATTCTTGCGGACAGAAAACTTCTTCTCGGAGTTATAAGAAAAGAAATTCTTGTTATTTCCGAAAAATACGGAGATGAAAGAAGAACTCATATCGGCTATGATGAATTTGACATTTCGATGGAGGATTTGATTCCGAGAGAAAATGTTGTCATTACTGTGACAAATATGGGATACATTAAGCGGATGAGCATGGATACGTTCAAGAGCCAGAACAGAGGTGGCAAAGGAATTAAAGGAATGCAGACGCTTGAAGAAGATTTTATAAGAGAATTATTTGTTACAACGAGCCATCATTATATTATGTTCTTCACAAATAAAGGTCGTGTGTACAGGCTGAAAGCATATGAGATACCGGAAGCTGGAAGAACGGCAAGAGGAACGGCTGTTATTAATTTACTTCAGCTTATGCCGGATGAAAAAATTACGGCGACAATTCCGATCAAAGAATATGAAGACGGAAAGTATCTGTTTATGGCAACAAAGAAAGGTCTTGTTAAAAAGACTCCGATCCAAGATTATATGAACGTGAGAAAGACCGGACTTGCGGCAATCTCATTAAGGGAAGACGATCTTTTAATCGAAGTAAAAGTAACAGATAATGCACAGGATATTCTTCTTGTTACAAAATATGGACAGTGTATCCGGTTCAACGAAAAAGACGTTCGTTCCACAGGCCGTGTTTCTATGGGTGTCAGAGGAATGAATTTGAGCGATAATGATGAAATCATCGGTATGCAGATGAGCAGTCAGGGCAAAGATATGCTGATTGTTTCGGAAAAAGGTATGGGAAAACGTACAAGCATGGAAGAATTCACAAAACAAAATCGCGGCGGAAAAGGCGTGAAATGCTATAAGATTACAGAAAAGACCGGAAATGTAGTCGGTATGAAAGCTGTAGATGAAGAAAGCGAGATCATGATCATCAATACAGAAGGAATCGTAATCCGAATGAAATGTTCTGATATTTCTCAATATGGAAGAATAACATCAGGAGTAAAATTGATTAATCTTCCTGAGAAAGAAAAAGTGGCAAGTGTAGCAAAAGTAAGAACAGCTTCAGCGGAAATTGACGGTGAAGAAGTTGAAATCAAAGAAGAGGACGACTCGCCGGAAAATACATCTGAAATTATAGTGGATAATTCAGAAGATAACGTATCAGATGATGTGGAAAACAAATAAAAACAGAGAAAACATTGTTGATAAATAGTTTAATCTGTGTGAAAAGATCGATAATGAACTGATTTTTCAATCGTTAGAAGTTTGCGATAAATAGATTGAAAAAAAGTTCATTGTCGGTCTTTTTTTGCGGCGCTGCGAACAGAAGTACGGATGATGTTCTATTAAGAATACGATGTAATAATGGGTGATGATATAGAATAAAATAATTTATAAAAAGTATTAAAGTAAAAAGGTAATACGTAAAAAGAAAGGGAGCGGGACAACTGGGAAAGAAAGTTTTGTACATGGCAGTGAATTTTATGATCCGTGCGGTGATAGGAATGGCGCTTATTTTTTTTATAAATCAATACGTTATTCCACCTGAATCTTCAATTAATGTAGGTTTGAATGCAGTCTCTTTTTTGACATCGGGAATGCTTGGAATTCCTGGGGTTGGACTGCTTTATGGGATTGTTTGTTATCAGATTTTGTGAGTTTTTTACAAAAAACAGCAGATTTAAAATTTGTTGTAGACAAAATAGAATCTGCTGTTTATAATGCATTTTACCGACAGAGATCAACTGTTGGAACATCTGTTTTTGAGGGAAAGCAGATATTCAAAAATCCGGGAGTAAAAAAGACCGGATATCGTATATTTTTATTCGTGCTGTATAGTTCACGGCAAAATTCAAATTATGACGGAAAAACAATATAAAGGCATTGCAGGTAATTTTTTGATTTGTGATGTGCAGAAAGAATATGCGGAACATTTATTAAGCATATTAGTAAAACGTTTCGGAATGCGTTTTCAATTTCATTTTTTCAGTAATGTGAAAAAGATAGAGCAGTTTGCGGAAAAAGCAGAGATAGAAATTCTTTTGATTGCGGAAGACTGCGTCTCTGAAATAAGGGGGAATGTAAAAGCAAAAAAGAAATTTATATTGTCAGAAAGTATGAAAAAAGAGGAAAAACAGGGAGAAACGACGATATTCCGATATCAGTCGGCAGATGAGATTCTTAAGATCATTCAATCGGGGATAGGAGAAGAAGAGGCGAAAGCCGCACATAAGCCGCAGAAAAAAACAGAAGAAAAATATGATGCGGTTCAAAGTGATTTTACTGCTCCAAAAAGAAAAATAGGAATACGTGACGAACCTGAAGAAAGCGGTCTGATCGGTATCTATTCTCCGATACACAGAATCGGAAAAACAGAGTTTGCACTTTGTTTAGGCGAAAAAATATCGGAAAAAGTTCCGACTCTTTATATCAACATGGAAGGATATTCGGGAAATGATTTTTATTTCAAAGGTGAAAAAAATCAAGATTTAGGAGATCTTCTGTATTACTTAAAGCAAGAGAGAATTGATTATGGTTTGAAAGCAAGCCTTATGACAGGGCAATATAAGCAATTGGATTATATCATGCCTATCTCAAATGAGAATGATCTAAGAGAAGTGACGAAGAAAGAATGGATCTATTTTTTGGATACGATTATGGACCAATGCATATATAAGGCTGTAATCCTTGATCTTGGTGATTGTGTTTCGGGGCTTTACGACATATTGAAAAAATGTAGTCGTATATATACGCCTTATATACAAGATGAAATTTCTATGGCAAAAATGAGGCAATATGAAGAAAATTTAAAAACAGCAGGATATTCGGACATATTAAAACGAACCATGAAGCGACAGATGAGAGTGAAGTGACATAGTATGATATCTGCAGAATTGATGTATGAGAAAGTTATGCATCGCATGGATATGACAAAAGAAACAAAGGAAGAAGAACTTCAGGAAATTATAAGGACTGTATTAGAGGATGAGTCTAAAAAAGAATTTATCCCCTTAAGTGAAAAAATCAGATTGAGCAGGGAACTGTTTAATGCTTTTCGCAGACTGGATATATTACAGGATTTGATTGAAGATGACAGTATTACAGAGATTATGGTGAACGGAACGGAGAACATTTTTTATGAGAAAGAGGGAAAGTTATATCGGACAAACAGACATTTTTTCTCAGAGTCAAGATTGTGCGATGTGATACAGCAAATTGTAGGAGAGGCAAACAGGTATGTCAATGAGACTTCACCTATTGTCGATGCAAGATTAGCTGATGGATCTAGGGTAAATGTTGTATTAAAGCCAGTGGCAGTGAACGGACCGATCATGACGATCAGAAAATTTCCGTCAAAAGCGATTAAGATGAATGATCTGATCAAAATGGGAAGTTTAACGAAAGAAGCGGCAGAGTTTATCAGGAAGATCGTCCGTTCAAAATATAATATTTTTGTGAGCGGTGGAACAGGAGCCGGGAAAACAACTTTTTTGAATGCAATGTCGGATTTTATCCCAAAAGAAGAAAGGATTATTACGATAGAAGATAATGCAGAACTTCAGATTCAGGGAGTTGAAAACCTTGTCAGACTTGAAGCGCGTGAAGCGAATTTGGAAGGAGAAGGAGCAGTTACGATTCGTGATCTGATCAAATCGGCTTTAAGAATGAGACCGGATCGCATTATTGTAGGTGAAGTCAGAGGAGAAGAGACTGTAGATATGATTTCATCGGCGATGCTGAACGGACACAGCGGATCAATGTCAACCGGTCATGCAAATAACCCGAAGGACATGCTTCACAGAATTGAAACGATGATGATGATGGGAATAGACCTGCCTTTGCAGGCGATTCAAAGGCAGGTTGCATCGGCTCTGGACATTATTATTCATCTTGGAAGAATCAGGGATAAAACGAGAAAAGTTCTTATGATTGAAGAGATACTCGGATATGAGGATGGGAAGATACAGACAAAAACATTATATGAGTTTAAGGAGGTGGGAACAGAAAATGAAAAAGTTAAAGGAAGCATTATGAAGGTTGCTGAACTTGAAAATACCGGAAAACTTGTGGCTGCAGGATATTAAAAAAACAGAATACATTTTTTTGGCAGTAAAGTCGATAGCGGTCATCCTTTTGATCACATATGTATTTTACGAATCTTTTCTTCCGATATTTTTTATGATTCCCATATGGGTTATATATGCAAGAGACGGACTTCGTGATTTGTGCCGTAAAAAAGAAAAGGAATTCAGAGTTCAATTCAGTAATGCGATACAGGCAATGGGAGCGGCATTGAAAGCGGGATACTCTGTAGAAAATGCGATAAGAGAAGCAGAAAAAGATCTCGCACCTATGTATGAAGAAAATGTAAGGATCAGAAAAGAATTTAGAAAAATGGTACATCAGCTTGATATGAAAATGCCGGCAGTCAGCGTGATGGAACAGTTTTCCGAAAGAATGAAACAAGAGGATACAGAAGATTTTGTCACTGTATTTTCATCTGCGAAGATGAGCGGAGGAGACAGTATTTCAATCATACGAAATGCAGTAAAGATTATAAGCGGGAAGATTGATACGGAACAGGAAATCCAAACGATGTTCGCTTCAAAAAAATTAGAATTTGAAATTATGTGTGCAGTTCCGTTTTTTATTATTTTATACATGAAGCTGACATTCGGAGAATTTCTAAGTGTTTTATACGAAAATGCAGCGGGGAGGTGTTTCATGACAATTTGTTTAATCGTATATATTGCAGCGTACAGCTTTGGAAGAAAAATCATTCATATTGAGGTATAGGCTATGAACAGAGCAACAGTAAATAAAATATTCCAAAAGCATCCTGTTTATGTTAAAGCAGGGATGATCGCGGTCATTTCGATTATTATTTTCGGATGTGTATATAGTAAAGATAATGGGAAAAAGCTTGAAAAAGATGAGAAAGGAAGGGAAATATTAAGACGGAATGAGAGCGGAAAAGATGAACTCAAAAACATGAAAGTAAAGATTGATGAAAAACAGGAAGACATCAGTATTTCGGTTTCAGGGAAAAAATATGATGAAGAAGAGCTGAAAAATGCATTTTCAGAAGCTGAAAAAGAAGTTGAACAAGCTGTTCTCGGAAAAAATAAAAGTTTGGATGAAGTAAGATCGGACTTGAATCTAATCACATCTGTTCCGGAAAAAAATATGAAAGTTTCATGGGAACTGGATCGTTATGACGTTATGGATATACAGGGACATTTACAGCAGGATAATTTATCGACAGAAGGAACATTGATAAAACTTACAGTGATTTTAACATATGAAGATGAGGAAGAACGATATGAATTTTATGCAAAAGTATTTCCGTCGGAATTAAGCGCTGATAAAGAAGAGATGAGGCAGCTTCAAGAAAAGGTTGAAGAAGCTGATAAAAAGACAAAAACAAAAGACTATATCGTTCTTCCCGAACAGGTAAACGGAAAAAAAGTTATATGGGCATATGGAGTTCAGACGAGAGCATATGGAATTCTTGTTATGGGAATCGGATTTGCAGTTTTTGTGATTATATCATCATCACAAAAAGAGAAAGAAGAAAAGAAAAAAGAATTCAGAGAAATGAAACTGGACTATCCGCAAATTATTAATAAATTTAATCTTTATATCAAATCCGGAATGACGATCAGAAAAGCATGGTTTAAAATTGCCGGAGAATATGAGAAAGATCAAAAAGAGAAAGAACAGATATCCGCTAAAGCGTGCGGCAGGAAAAAAGCTTATGAAGAAATGGTTAATGTAATGTATAAGATCAGCGGAGGAGCTTCTGAGGGAGAATGTTATGAGGAATACGGTATAAGATGTAATCTGTCCGAATATCGAAAATTCGGAATGATGTTGTCTCAAAACTTAAGAAAAGGAACGAGAGGACTTACAGAATTACTTGAAAGAGAAGCGGAGGATGCGTTTGAGCAGCGAAAAAATCTGGCGAAAAAAGCAGGAGAAGAAGCAGGAACAAAATTAATGATTCCGTTATTTTTAATGTTGATCATTGTTTTTGCGATTGTAATTGTTCCGGCATTTTTCTCAATCAGAATATAAAATCCGAATAAAAGATAGCAAGTAAGAGAAAAAGCAAAGTTTAAAAAGTCGGGAAAAAATGCCGTAGGAAAGGAGAAAATATGGAAAAAAAGATTATGAAAATAAAAAGCTGTGTAATTTCCGGTCAAAGAAACTTAAAAGAAAATATTTGCAGATTTTTCACGGAAAGAAAATATATATCGGGAATTACAGTGATAGAACTCGTGCTGATATTAGTTATTGTCATAGCGCTTCTGTTGATCTTTAAAACAGAACTGATCAATCTGATCAATTCGATTTTCGATAAGATCACATCTGAAAGTTCAGGCATTTAATTAGAAAATATGAAAGTAAAGAAAGCAGAAATAACGGCATTTTTAAGTCTTATAGTTGTTCTTCTTATTTCGTTTATATTTGGAATTATAGAAATTACTGTGATACAGACAGAAAAGAATCTTAGCAGGATATGTGCTGACGGAGCAATATTTTCCGTATTCGGAGAATATGAAAGCCAACTGATGGAAGCGTACCATATATTCGGACTCGATGGGAGTTATGGAACAGGAGAGTTTAATGAAGATAAGATAATAGGCAGGATGCATTATTACAGTAATAAAAATATAGATTATAAGATAAACGGGATTCAATATCTTACTGACAACAAGGGACAGGCTTTTAGGGAACAGGTTCTTACATATATGGAGCAAAAATATGGAATAGGACTGATAGAAGATCTGGCAGGCAGGACATCTGTATGGGAAGAAGAAAGCATACAAGGAGAAGAAATCCGGCAGGTGGAAGAAACGATACTTGATGAGTTTGAAGAAATAAAATCATCTGGACAATCAGAGAATGAAGGAGCGGATGAAGAAGAAACAGAATCTGAAGATTTGGCAGAGTTAGAAGAAAATCCCTTTCAATGTTTGGAGCAGATAGAAAGAACAGGAATTTTATCTGTTGCAATGCCGAAGGATATGCCGCTTTCAGGGCGTCAGATCGATCTTGATCTGCAGGCTTCAAAAAGGAGTCTGCAGACAGGAAGAGGCAAGTTTCCTATGAGGAAAAATACAGATAAGGCGAAAGAAAAATTGTTGTTTAACGAATATATTATGCAGAACTTTACGCAGGCTTCCAAAGAAAATATTTCGGAATATCCAGACTCAGACGAAAAGAACAGATCTCTTGATTACGAGATTGAATATATTATTTCGGGAAAATCTTCTGATAAAGAAAATCTGGAAAGTGTCGTTACAAAAATATTTTTCATAAGGATGGCTTTAAATTATGTTTATCTTATGGGAGATTCTGTGAAAAAGTCGGAAGCAATGGCATTGGCAGCGACAATTTCAACTTTATTATTAATTCCGGAAGCAGCGGAAGCTGTAAAACAACTGATCCTGTTAGCATGGGCGGCAGGAGAAGGTGTTATAGATATAAGATCTCTTCTTTCAGGAAATAAAGTTCCGCTAGTAAAAACATCGGATAACTGGCAGTTGACGCTTGCGTCATTATTCACACTGGGAATAGGAGATGACGGTATTTCAGGTGCGGATGCAGAAGAAGGAATTACATATAAAGAATATTTGAGGGCATTTTTGTTTTTACAACCGGAAGAGGAGACAACAATGCGTACGATCGATCGTATAGAAGAAAATATGCGGTTAGAACAAAACTGTGAAAAATTTAGAGCAGATCACTGTGTAACGAAGTGTGAGATAAGAAATAAGGTTGAAATATTCGGTGATCTTGCGTATACATTTCCGTCATATTACGGGTACGAATAAGGTTATCTTTGGTGCAGATGCTCTTTCTCTCTCCCGCACTCCCTCATGCGGAAAAATCATCTTATAAAAAAATGAAAGGAAAAGTCGGTTGCGATGAGTAAATACAATACGAATAAAAATAAATACTTGGCAAAATCTGAAAGAGCATCTGTACCAAAGATAACCAAAAAACAAAAAGGAAGCATTACGATTGAAGCCGCATTTGCGATTCCGTTGTTTCTTTTCGCAGCACTTTGTCTTATATGGATGATCGAAATACAGAGCATTAAAATAGGCGTAAAACAGGCTGCTTATAGTGCTGCTAAAAGTGCGGCGGAAGATACAGCAGTCATTCCGGTTCTAAATACAATCAAGTTAAAATCAGATATTATTCGTTTACTTGGAAAAGAGAGAATTGAAAGAAGTATCATTGTTGATGGAAGTGAAGGAATTTCTTGTTGGAATTCATATTTATCCTCGAAAACAGGAGAAATGAATATTCATGTTAAGTATGAGGTGAGAGTTCCGCTTCCTTTATTCGGAAATCCATCGGCAAAGATGGAAGAAACATTCAGAATCCATGGATGGACAGGGTATGGAAAGGACAAAAAAACCGAAGATTCGGAAATTGTTTATATAACAGAAAAACAATCGGTTTATCATGAAGATTATCATTGTTCTTATTTGCAGTTGTCTATTAGATTTGTTCCTTATGAACAGTTGGAAGAAATACGCAATGAAAACGGCGGAATATATTATGCCTGTGAAAAATGTGTATACGGTGATGCATCGACCGGGGTGTATATTACCGAAAATGGAAGTAAATACCATAATTCATTAGGATGCAGCGGGTTAAAAAGAACGATCAGAGCAGTGAAAAAAACGGAAGTACAAGGTATAGGAGGGTGTTCGAGATGTTCAGGGAAATAAATGTTGCAGGTTTTGTGTTGAAGAACGGATGGGTGTTCTGCCAGATTACATTTTTGATCTACATGATAATACTTGCCGTCATGGATATAAAAAGAAGACAAGTGCATCTTGGATTTTTGTTATCAGGAATTATATGGGTAATTTTATCGGTAATATGTGAAAGGACAGTTTCAACAGGAGAGATTATCGCAGGCATACTCGCAGGAGCATTTTTTCTTTTAATTAGTAAATTAACAAAGGAATCTTTTGGTTACGGAGATAGTATTTTAATAGTTATTATGGGAGCATTTCTTGGCTTTTGGAGTCTTATGTCAGTACTTTTTATGGCGTTTTTTATGGCAGGATTGTTTTCGGTTATTATGCTTCTAAAAACAAAATTTCATAAAAAATCAAAGTTTCCGTTTATTCCGTTTTTAATGGCAGCATATGCAGGAGGGATCATTTTGAATGGATACTAAAAAGATGAGATGGGTGAGTGGAAATTCGGTAATAGAAATGTCATATATAATGCCGCTATTTTTCAGTCTTTTTGTAATTATCATTCATACGGTGTTTTATTATCATGATAAAGCGATTATAGGAGGCGCTGCGGCTGAGTCTGCCGTTATGGGAGCGCAGTATGTCAGAAGATATGATAAAAATTATGATATAGAAGCATTTTTTCAAGAGAAAATTCACGGGAAATTAATTTATATGACAGATGTTAATGTTATTGCAGAAGTAAATAAAGAGGAAGTTCAAGTATTTGCAGAGGCGAAAAGATCATTTATGAAAACAAATGTAAAACGTACGGCTGATATTGTAAATCCTGAAAAAAAGATCAGATTGCTAAAATAAGACAGTAAAAAGCGGAGTTGTTTTAATTGAGAAGAAAAAGCGGAGTGGAAAAGAAAATGCAGATTACATATCAGAATGAATGGGAATATACCAATATACATGTAGATCTTCCTATTCCGTATGAGGAAGATTATCAGATTAAGATGATACATTATAATAAAATAAAGGGAATGCTGCCGGTACAAGGTATCGGACGCGACGGGCAAAGCCGATATACATTTCGTCTGGAAAATGGAATGAGTATGGATAAAATTTATGAAGAAGCAGAAATAAGCGGAAAAGAAATTGAAGATTTTATGGAACAACTTTCTGTTATAACAGAACAGATAAAAATATTTTTTCTGAATAATAATCATATTATTTTGGATCCGAAATTGATTTTTAAAAAGGCAGAACAATACTATTTCTGTTATCTGCCGATTATAAAAAAAGAAAATGAACCGACAATGTGTGAAGCGTTTCATGAACTTACGGAATACTTTGTAAAACATCTTGATTATAAAGATACAGAAGGTGTTTTTCTTGTTTCAAAAATACACAGGGAAACATTAAAAGAAAATTATGACCTTAAAAAGGTGATAGAAACTTGTAAAAAAGACGTAAAAAAGCAGAAACAGGCAGAAAAGCAAAAAAGAATACGAAAAATAGAAGAAAAGAAGAAAAGAGACGAAGCACAGGAAAACATTTCGGAAAAAGCAATATTTTCCCCTGCGGAAGAGCGGATAAGTACAGATAAAATATCAGAAATATGTAAAGAAGAGCAAATCTACATGAAGGAAAGCACAGTAAAAAAAGTAATAAATAGAATAAAAGGTGACAGATGGGGAAAGTGGGATGATTTGATTACGGAAATGGATGGACACAGCACATCGGGTATTTTATAATTAAAAAAGAAATATATTGTAGTAGAAAAGAGGACTTGACGTGAGAAGAAAACCCGAAGCTTTTTGTACAACTGTTTTGATAGTTATTAATGTTGCAGTATTTTTAATCTTGTCAATGTTAGGAGATACGGAAGATGCAGCCTTTATGCTTCAGCATGGGGCGATGTATGAACCGTTTATTACAGAAGGACAGGAATATTATAGAATATTTACGTGTATGTTTCTTCATTTTGGAATTACACATTTAATGAATAATATGGTAATGCTCGGAGCATTAGGTTGGAATCTGGAACTTGAAATAGGAAAGCTTCGTTTTATTATAATTTATTTTCTCAGTGGAATCGGAGGAAATATACTTTCTTTGATTGCAGCAATTTCTGCAGGAGAATCTGCGGTTTCTGCAGGAGCTTCGGGAGCGGTCTTCGGACTGATGGGAGCGCTTCTCTATGTAGTAATTGCGAACAGAGGAAGATTAGGACAGCTTTCGGGAAGAGGAATGATTTTTATGGTTGTTCTGAGTCTTTATTTTGGGTTGACGAGCAGCGGGGTTGATAATATGGCTCATATAGGGGGGCTCATATGCGGATTCATTTTTGCTGTTATTTTATACAGACCGAAAAAAATACATTATAACGAATACTGATATTCGATCAGACCGGCAATGTTATAGTGAAAACAGTTCCGGTTTCATCAGAAGAAGTTACGATTAAAGTGCCTCCGTGAGCTTCTATAATCTTTTTTGAAAGAGCAAGTCCCAGTCCGGTTCCATTTGTTTTATATGTGACGAACGGATCAAAAATAGTATTAACGATATCATCGGAAATTCCGCATCCGTTGTCGGTACAAGAAATTACAATAGAATCAGATATTTTTTCGGCACAAAGAAAAATAGATCCTTTTGAGTCGGTAAAAGTTTTTTCAGAGACAGCGTCTTTTGCATTTTGCAGAAGATTTAAAATAACTTCTTCAAATTTTATCTTATCACCTGTATAGTTGTCGGAATTAAGTGATATTTTTGATGTGAACTCAATATTTGAATTTATCGAATCAAGTGACATTGCAAAGGAAACGGCAATATTTTTGAGAAGTTTTTCCAGTGAAAAGACAGAGTGGTGCAGCGTACTTCCGTTGTTGAAATCTGAAAGTTCATTGAGCAGGTTACACATAAATTCAATATCTTCGATTGCCTGAGACCAACCGTGAAAGTTAATAACTTCAGGATGCTGTATCTCTATAATCTGCAGAGCAGAGGATACGAGAGTCAGAGGGTTTCTGATTTCATGGGAAATCATGGATACAATCGTCTGATGGTTTTCAAGGAGTTGTGAAACGATTTGTTTTGCCGTTTCGTTTTCACTTGTTAATTGGTTCATTTTGTTAATATTGATATTAGTAAGCATAAATATTTTCTCGCTTTCATACTGAAATAAATATGCGAAACAGTGTACGCATAAATTAAGTCTAGCATGAGAAAAATTCTTGTTCAATATAATTCATACGACGAAATTCGACAAAAAATGCAACAGAAAGTATACTACAAAATAAATAGGAATTTTTGATAAAGTTTTTCTTTTGTGGTAAAATGAGGTATATGTAATCATAATAAACAAAGGAAAAGAGGCGTTATTTTATGAAAGAAAAAGATTGTATTTTCTGTAAGATTGCGGCAGGTGAAATTCCGTCTGCAACGCTTTATGAGGATGATGATTTTCGGGTAATACTGGATCTTGGACCGGCATCAAAAGGTCATGCATTGATTCTTCCGAAAGAACATTACCGCAATTTATATGATATTGATGAGGAAGTAGTTGCAAAAGCGATGATTCTTGCTAAAAAGATGGTAAATAAATTAACAAAAGTTCTTGATTGCGACGGATATAATATTGTTCAAAATAATGAAGAGTGCGCAGGTCAGAGCGTATTCCATTTTCACATGCATCTGATACCGAGATATAAAGGGGATCAAGTCGGTCTTGGTTGGAAGATGGGAGAGTTGTCGGAAGAAGATAAAAAAGAAATTTTGGATAAAATGAAGTAAACCGGAGAAATTATGTTAACAGGTAATCGTGAATACAACGAGATTTATAAAAAGTATAAAAATCTCGTCCTGAAAGTTGCGTATATTTATTCAGGTGATAATTACGATGCGGCAGAAGACATAACTCAGGATACATTTCTTAAACTATACATAGGATTTGAAGAGCTGAAAGATGGAAATGTTTCGGCATGGTTATATACAACAGCAAAAAATTCTGCGCTGAATTTTAATAAGAAGTTCAAAAGGGAAGTGCTGTCTGAAGATGATGAATTGTATAAAAACAAAGAGCAGTTTGGAGAAAGCTTAGAAACGGAATTTATAGAGAAAGAGGAAGTTTTATACAAAAAGCAATTCCATGAGAAAATAATGGCAGCATTGTCAAAGAAGAATCCAAGATGGTATGAAGCAATCATACTTGTTTATTACATGGATATACCGCAGGTAAAAGTGGCCGAAATAATGGAAATTAGGAAAGAAGTCTTACATGCTTTGCTGCATAGGGCTAAGAAATGGATACGTAAAAAGTTCGGTGCGGAGTATGAAGAGATGCAGGATAAAGATGGTAGAATTCCTTAGAAAATAAGCAGCAGCTACTTCTAAGATAGTTGCTGCTTAAATAAGAGTCAGGATGAATGTTTGGATAAACGCTTGGAATAATATATTGTTTTTGAAAACATTTATTTGGATGCCTGAGTGATCATAGAGATGATCGTGTCAATCGAATCTTGTTGGTTGGAATTACGCATTGCATCGACGTATGAACCACGTTTTTCAAACAGTTTATATACAGTGGAAGTAAGGGTTTCTTTTGTAAGATCTTCTTCCTCTAAAACCATACTGAATCCCTGACGTTCAAAAGAGCGGGCGTTTAATATCTGATCTCCACGGCTTGCTTTGGCAGAAAGCGGAATCAGAAGGTTTGGTTTCCTAAGAGCAAGGAGTTCGCATATTGCGTTTGCACCGGCTCTGGAGATGACAATCTCGGATAATGCAAAAATGTCGCGAAGCTCATCTTTTACATATTCAAATTGACAGTATCCTTTTGTGTTTTTTAAAGATTCATCGGTTTTTCCTTTTCCGCATAAATGAATGATTTGGAAATCTTTCAGCAGACATGGAAGGCTCTCTCTGACCGCATTGTTTACAACAACAGAACCAAGACTTCCGCCGATTACGAGGATAACAGGTTTATCTGCAGTGAATTTGCAGAGATCCATTGCTGCGATTTTATTGCCTGAGAGAAGTTCCTGTCGGATCGGAGAACCTGTAAGGACGGCTTTCCCTTCCGGAAGGCAATCCAATGTTTCAGGAAAATTACAGCATATTTTTGCTGCGGACGGAATTGCGATTTTATTAGCAAGACCGGGAGTCATATCTGATTCATGAATAATCACCGGAACTTTACATTTTTTTCCGGCGAGTACAACAGGAACAGATACAAATCCGCCCTTTGAAAAAATGACATCGGGTTTTAAATTTTTAATCAGTTTGCGGGCTTCTCCAAAACCTTTAATAACACGGAAAGGATCGGTAAAATTTTGTAAACTGAAATAACGGCGAAGCTTCCCGGAAGAAATTCCGTGATATGGAATGCCAAAAGGCTCGATCAGATCTTTTTCAATACCGTTATAAGAGCCGATATAGTGAATATCAAAACCAAGTTCCCGAAGTTTTGGAATTAAGGCGATATTAGGAGTTACATGTCCGGCAGTTCCGCCGCCGGTTAAAATGATTCGTTTCATAAAGTTACCTCCGGTAATAGTAGCACATGGCTAAAGCTAATTTCATCTTAACCTTATTTGGTGAAATGTCAAGGAAAAATATAGGACAGAAAAAGGGGTAAGGAATGAAAAAACTGAAAAAATTATCACTGAAAAAAGAAATAGAAAGAGAAGCAGAAGCACTTGAAAAAGAAGTTTCAGGACGAAAAGATCTTGACCATATAACCGTATCTGAAGATATGGAAGAAGCTTTGTTTCAAAAAATACAAGATTATGAATATGAAAAACGGGCAAAAGTTGTATATCGTAAAAAGAAAAAGAGTTATGCAATAATTGCTGTTGCGGCTGTGTTTATTCTTGTATTTGGAAGCGTGATGACTGGAGTAGGAAGTAAATCATATTGGAAAGTATGGTGGGATAGGGATGTGGGGGATGAAAAGGCATCTGTTATCAATGTGGATGATATGAATTCACAAAAAACTGAAGATTTAGATGAAGTTCATATTTATAAGAAAATTAGATCAGAATTAGGAATACTTCCGGTAAGATTAGTTTATAGCCCTGAGGGAATGGAAATTGAAAAGTATGAGTTAAATACCGATTTACAAAAAGCTATGTTATTGTATAAGTATAAAGAACAAACAGTAAAATATACAATGTATATGAATAATGCAGATTCTTCTTTTGGGGAGAAAGAGACCGATAAGTTAACAGATGAATTTTTAATCATTTCAGATAATGGAGTAGAAATCAAGGTAAAAGAATATGAAGAAAAGGATAAAAAAGTAAAAAGATATGAGGCAGAGTTTGAATATGCAGGCGCTCAATATGAGATTAAAGGAGTAGTTGAAAAGGAAGAATTTGAAAAAATTTTAAAAAATTTATATTTTTCTAAGTAAAACGCGTAAGTTTTTTCCTATTTAGTTGTTTACTTAATAGAGAAGCAAAAAAAGAGTAGAACATCAAAGAGGAATGAGAAAAGTTATGAAGAGACGTATTTTATCTATATTAGGAAGCGCTGTTCTGTTATGCGGAATCGTTGCAGGGTCTGTGACAAATGTCAGTGCATCAGGAAAAGAGTTAAAACAAGTTGACGGTTCTTATCTTACGACTGAGGAGAAGTCTATAGGATATACATCTTCTCCTGATCTAAGGGGAGTACATCTGATGGATGGAGAATCTATCATATCAAAAGCCGGAATCTCCCGCATATATGCGTATGGCTCAACGACTGCGAATCATGATGTGAAATATATTGCAACGATTGTCTATGTTGACCGATATAACGAAGAAACAGGAAGATGGGGGCAGATAGACGCATGGGTTGCGGAAGATGAGAATACGGCATATATGTCTACTGCAAGATCATTAAAAGTAGATAGAGGATATTATTACAGAGTTCATTGTAATCATATCGCGGGAAATGAATATCCATATGAAGAAGATGCATCATTTACAGATGGAATATTAATCCCATAAAGTGCATATAATGAATTATCCCCTTTTTAAGTCTTGAGAGCAGCCGTCACATTGACGCTTCGGCAACTAATAATCAGTACATGATTTGAGAACCTGTTCCGAAAAACACCACATATTATTCGCGTACATATGACGGCTGCTCTCAGGATTTAAAGAGGGGGTTGCTTTTTATACATTATACGATATGAGCTGAAAAACTTCTACTTGTAAATGAAAAAATGTAATGACAGAGTAAGATAGGGATAAGACCGAGTGCATAATGCACCCGGTTTTTTACTGTATCAAAATAATAAAGCTATGTAAAATATGCACAAAATTATTTAAAAACAGGTGGAAATATTAAAAAGTGTAGACAAAAACAAGTTGAAAGGATTATTATAGAAATAACTGTATCCGTGTGTCCGGATGATTAAAGCTGGGCTGAGAGATGGATACATAGAAGGAGAAAAAGAATAATATGAAAAAGAAAAGAGTAGCGGCGCTTGTAATGGCAGCAATACTCGGTGTGACAGGATTTTCTGTTCCGGGTATTGGAGTTGTGCAGGCAGAAGAAGCTCACACAGAAATGAGTGGAGAGGCTGAACAGCAAGAAATAAATCTTGCGGCAGACAGGGGAAGCACTGCGCGGGCATCTAAGTTTCTTGCGGCATCGGGCAACCTTCCCGCAAGAGAACCGGGGCTTGCGTTTGACGGAATTTCCGATAATAACGGAGAAGCGGATAACAGCAGATGGCAAAGTGGAGAGGACGCGGAGTTTTCAGAGCAGTGGCTGGAAGTAGACCTGGGAGGAATTTGCGTTGTATCAGAGATCAAGGTTGATTTCTTTGCAAGGCTGTACGGAGATTTCCGTGTGGAAGTTTCTGATTCCAATGCAGAAGACGCAGTGTGGACAACGATTGCGACTGCAGACATGCCGGAAGGTACAGATCTGAACTTGAAAAAAACTGTTGATGTGAAGGAAAACGGAAAAGCGAGAGAGATTCCACGCTATATAAGGCTTTACTTTACATCAGGAAACAGTCAGGCGGCAAACCGCAGTATCGGGGTGCGGGAATTTCAGGTGATTGGAACGAAGAAAAGTGAAAGCGGTTATGAGACGATCACAGGAAATATCGCATTGAATAAGACGGCGTCTGCGTCAGGAGTAGAGGCGGCAATGCCGAATCTGACTGCAAATCTTGCAGTTGACGGACAGAAGTCGGATACTTCCAGATGGTCTGCACCTACAATGAAAAACGGAACTTCACCAAATCAGCAGCAGACCCCGCAGTGGCTTGAGATAGATCTGAGAAATGAGGTTACGAATATTACAAGCATCGACCTTTATTTTTATAAACTTGTATATTCGATCGACTATGAGATTCAGACAAGGGCTGATAAAAAATCAGAGTGGAAAACTGTTAAACATGTGACATGTCAGCCGGGAAATGAGCAGAATAAGCATGATAGTATCACAGATGTAGAAGGAAAGCGTCTTGACCGTTATGTGCGTTTCTATTTCAATAAAGTAAATACGAACGCGGGCGGCAACAGTGTTTCTGTTCAGGAAATTGAGATACATGGGGATCAGGTACAGACACCCGAGGTGACAGATCCGGCGCCGAAAAATGCAAAAGAAGCGATGGATTCTGTAAAAGCGCTTGAGGCGATCACGGTAGATTCTGAGACAGTTCCGCTTCCGAAGATGCCTGATGGATTCAGTATTAGTGTGAAGGGAAGCGAATATCCTCAGGTTATTTCTGATGAGGGTCAGATCAGTGATCATAATATGTATGATTATGATATGGATGTGATATTGGAAGTTGTGAATGAAAATGATCCTGAAGATACGGCAGAGAAAACATTTCAGGTTCATGTGCCGAATAAAAAATCAAAACATGCAGAGATTTATCCAGAGATAAAAAATCAGAATGAAGAACCGGAAGTGATTCCAAGTCTTCAAGAATGGTATGGATATGAGGGAGAAGTTAAGCTTACGGAAAATTCCCGTATTGTTTTAAAGGACGGCGCAGGAGTCGGACTTGAGAAAGTAGCGTCTCAGTTTAAGAGCGATATGAAAGAAATTACCGGAATGGAACTTGAGGTTGTCAGCGGAGAAGGCGGAGACGAAGACGATATCTTGATTGAGTCACTGCCGGAAGATACATACGACACAGGCAAGGAAGGATATTTACTGAAAGCAGACGACGGAGGAATTCATATCAGCAGTAACGGATACACCGGATGTCTGTACGGAACAAAGACGTTAGAGCAGGTGTATTATACACAAGACGGAACGTATTCTTTCCCTAAAGGTGTGACAAGAGATTTCTCTCAATATGAAGTACGCGGAGTAATGATCGATATCGCGCGTGTTCCGTATCGTTTGGATGCTTTGAAAGATATTGTGAAGACGTTTTCATTTTATAAAATTAATGAAGTACATTTTCATCTGAACGATAATCGTCATTCGGGAGCTACGACAGGACGCGAAGATTATAATAACTGGAAAAATTATAAAGGAATGTTCCGTTTGGAAAGCAAAACGTTTCCGAGTTTAAAGACAGATCCTCAGCAGAATGCATATTACAATGATGAAAACGGAGCTTACGGCGGAGAACCGCAGTATACAGCAGAAGAATATAAAGATCTCCAGCAGTTTGCGATGGATTGCGGCATGAATCCGATTTCGGAAATCGATGCGCCGGGACATTCGTTGTTATTTAACAGATATGTGAGAAACAATATCGAGGAAATCAGAAAAGTACAAGGTTTTGAAAATATGCCGGAAGACGGAATTAAAAGCGACCGGGACTGGGAGCTGCTTTCTGTAAAAGGAGAAAGCGGACAGTGGGCGTTAAAGTTTCTTAAGGCGCTGTACAGCGAATATCTGAACGAAGCAGATCCTGTATTTTTAGGAGACACGGTTGATATCGGAGTGGACGAATACTGGAGTATTAAGAACGATGAATTTGACGGAATGCGTAATTACATCCGTGAGATGGCTGACACCGTTCAGGAAAGCGGAAAAAAAGTACGTATGTGGGGATCTATGAAGCAGTATTTTGATGATAAAGGAATTTCCACAAAAGATTATACAGATATCGAAATTGATTTCTGGTCAAATTCATGGGATAATGCGGCGAAACGAAGCGCCGAAGGATTTAAGATCGTCAATGTGGATTCTTTCCATTTGTATGGAAATACAGGAAGGGATAAACGCGATGTTGTCAATGTAGAGCATATTTTCAATAACTGGACACCGGTTACATTCAGCAGCAGCGGTACGGTTCAGCCGGCAGATCCGAATCTTCTCGGAGCAAAGACTGCGATGTGGGCAGATATTGCAGACATGGGTGTGACAGAACGTGATAATTACGAACGATTGATGCGTCAGGCTGCTGTTCTTAGTGAGAAAACATGGGGCGGAACGGATGAAGACCAGACATATGAGGAGTATAGCCTCAAGTTTGAAAAATTAAAAGCAGGTCCGGGAGTGGAACTGGCATCCGATATTCCTTCAGAGACATCGCTTGTATTAGATTATGATTTTAAAAATGTAAAATCAGGCGAGGACGGAACAGTCGTATATGATGCGGCAGGAAACGGATATAATGGAACAGTTATAAACGCAGATGTGAAAGAAGAAGATGGTAAAAACTGGCTTGACTTGAACGGAGATGGAAGTCTTACGACAGGGTTAAGATCTGTTGATTATCCATATACAGTTCAGTTTGATCTGAAAGTGGATAAAAAAGGAGACGCACAGTTGTTTGATGGACGAGACGGTCGTTTGTCGATCGGATCAGACGGAAAATTAAAGATCAACCGTTCTTATTTTGAGCAGAAGTTTGATTATACAATTCCTGAAAATAAGAGTGTAAATGTAACGATCGTCGGAACACAGCAGGTAACAAAACTTTACATCAACGGAGAATTTAAACAAGCATTGACGAGAACAACAAATTCAGAAACGGATTACAATCATCTTTTATCTACATTTGTATTTCCGTTGACAACGATCGGAAACGGATTTGACGGAAAGATCGCAGACTTGAAAGTTTATGACAAAGCATTGTCCCCAAAGACGATTAAATTGGCGGCAAAGGGTAAAGCAGTGACAGAAGTCAATGTAGCGCAGGACAAAGCTGCAGCAGGAACAGCGCAGCATAAAGGCGATAATAATTACGACAATGCAAATAAAAAGCTTCGTGTAGGCTGGAAGGCGATTGATGGTGACGGAAATACGGCAGACGGAAAACATGGAACAGATGTCAGTGAGAAAGACTCTTTCTTTGAAGGTCTTTATGCAGACAGCAGTTTTGCGGTAGATATGCTTCAGACACATCAGATCGATCATCTTGTCCTTCAGTGGGATAAAGCGCCGGCGACATTTAAACTTCAAGTTTCTTCAGACGGAAAAGTTTGGAAGGATATTGAAGGAAAAGCATCTATAAAAGGCGAATCAGTAAATACAATCAAGTTTGAACAGCCGCTTGAGACACGTTATATTAAGATGCAGGGCGTTGACGGAACATTCCAGTTAAGAGAATTTGAAGCATATGAAACGGTAAATAAAGATCATTTGAAAGAGACGCTCAAAGCAGCAGATGATAAGTTAAAAGAGTATGGTATCCAGTACGGTGATGAGAAGTATAAAGAGTTCTTTGCAGCGTATATGGAAGCAGAATCAGCGTATGAAAATGCATATGCATTAAATCATAATGTTTCTGAAAAAGCAGACGCATTGAAAGCTGAGACAGAAAAACTTGAAAATCTGAATCCGAAACCAGAACCGACGCCGGAGCTTAAGAGTGTAACAGTAACGGCAGAGAGTAAGAAACTGAAAGTCGGAGAGGAAACGACAGTGACAGCAAAAGTTGATCCAACAGATGCAAAAGATGTTACAATCACATGGAAAACGTCTGATGCGACGGTGCTCAAAGTAGATGAAGCAGGAAAAGTAACAGCGTTGAAAGCCGGAAAAGCAACGATCATGGCAACGGCAGTGCAGGGCGAAAAGAAAGTTACGGACAGTGTGGAAATCGAAGTTGAAGAAGAGGTAAAACCAGAACCGACGCCGGAGCTTAAGAGTGTAACAGTAACGGCGGAGAGTAAGAAACTGAAAGTCGGAGAGGAAACGACAGTGACAGCAAAAGTTGATCCGACAGATGCAAAAGATGTTACAATCACATGGAAAACGTCTGATGCGACGGTGCTCAAAGTAGATGAAGCAGGAAAAGTAACAGCGCTGAAAGTCGGAAAAGCAACGATCACGGCAACGGCAGTGCAGGGTGAAAAGAAAGTTAAAGTTACGGACAGTGTGGAAATTGAAGTTGAAGAAGAAACTGCGACTCCTACTCCAAATCCAGATCCACAGCCGACACCGGAGAAGAATGACGGAGCAGTTCAAACAGGAGATAATGTTTCTCCGATGCTGTATGCAGGAGCAGCAATGACAGCCGCGGCAGTACTTGCTTTGATTCAGAGAAAGAGAAGAAAAGGATAGAAAGTACATTATCCTTTGTACACTGCGGATAGGAAAAGCAAAGAAAAAGTGCTAAGATAAAAGAAAAGACTGTATATCAAACAGAAGAAATTCTTGTAAGATATACAGTCTTTTTTGCAACGTTAATTTGTTGTATTAAAGTTTAACTCAAGATGACTGGAATAGATCGATTTATTTTTAGTAGAATAGATGGATCTATTTTTTAATGTACGGAAGTATGTGAAGCAAGTACATGATCTATAATGCGGATCGTATCAAGCGAATATTGTAGGTATTCGTGCTCGATTCCATTGTTTTCAACAAGTGAAAGAAAATTTTTTATTTCATAAATCATATTGTTGTTTACAGGTGAATAAGGCAGTATTTCTTTGATTCCACCGTTGATCGGATCACGAGAGCCTTCCCGCAGTCTGAGTTCTATTTGTGTCGGATGACTTATGTAGTCGATCAGGATAGAACCGTTTTCTCCTTGAATGACGCTCGGACGATAGGAAACCGTAACTTTGGAATAGATTGCTTCTGCGATCATATCGGGATATTCCATCAGAACAATGCCGCTGCATTCAAAATTGTTTTCCAATGAGGAAGACATAGAATGAATGTTTTTAGGTGTACCGAAAAGGCGGACAAGGGAATGAATACAATAAACTCCGATGTCTGATACAGCGGCGTTTCCGAGTGCAGGATTAAATGCATTTTCTATAATTCCGTCTTTGAAACGATCATAGCGGCTTGAATACTGGCAAAATTCAAAAGATGCTCTTCGAATTTTTCCAATGCGGGGAAGCGCGTTTTTGATCATATCAAATGCGGGATCAAAATCGGGACGCATTGCTTCTAAAAGGACAACGTGATTTTTTTTGGCACACTCGATCATGGAAAGAGCCTCTTGTTCATTTGATGCCATTACTTTTTCACAGAGTACATGCTTTTTCTTTTCCATTGCTTTTATAGATTGAGAGCAGTGTGCAAAATTAGGAGAAGCCACGTATACTGCGTCGATCGGTGAATCAAGAAACTGTTCATAGTCAGTGAATACAGTGGGAATATTATGTCTTTCGGCAAAATGATTTCCTGTGTCAGCGGATCTGGAATATACAGCGTACAGCTCTATCCCGTCAACCTGCGCAGCGGCATCGCAAAAATCATCACTTATAAAGTTTGTTCCGATAATACCTATTTTTAAAGTCATTTGTATCCTCCTTCTTTATTTTGGAATATTTTTATATTTTTTGATTTCTTTCTTTGCTCAACTGAAAAATTCGGCTGCAGCTTTGATAAAATAGTCGGTATCGTATACTCCTGCCGTCTCGTAGGGAGAATGCATGGCAAGCTGAGGCAGCCCGATATCGACTGTGTCGACTGCAACTTGGGTGTTAGATATATTTCCGAGAGTTGATCCTCCTGCCATGTCGGAACGGTTGACAAATGTTTGGACAGGAACATTGACTGTGCGGCACAGATCACGAAATACCGCAGAAGAAAATCCGTCTGTGCAGTATTTTTGATTTGCGTTAAATTTAATGACGATCCCACCGTTTAGATACGGATGATTGACCGGATCAGAGCAGTCTTGATGATTCGGATGGATCGCATGAGCATTGTCTGCGGAAATCATAAAGCTGTCTGCAAGCCGAATAAGGTAGTCTTCATCAGAAAGTCCGAGACAGGAGTTAGTGCGGGTAAGTGTGTCATATAAAAATGTAGATGCAGCTCCCTGTTTTGTCTGACTTCCAACTTCTTCGTTATCCAGAACGGAGAGAATCGGCATATAAGTTTGTTTTTGTCCTGCAAGAAATCCTTCAACAGAGGCAAACACACATTGCAGATCATCAAGCCGCGGAGCAGATACAAATTCGTTGGAAGCGCCCCATATGCTTGCTTTTTGTCTGTTGTAAAGAAAGAGGTCATGTCCGAGAATGTCCTGTTCGGACACTTCGGCTGCATCGGCGATTTGTTTCATAAAAGTGTCTTTTGCAGAAAGATTGCCGTAAAGAGGAAGCAGATCTTTTTGTGGATTATATTGATATCCGCTGTTAATATCTCTATTCATATGAATTGCGAGATTTGGAATTAAAACAAGATCTCTGTCGATGTTTATTAATTTCGATTGTAATTTATTTGTTTCTTTATCTTTAATAATCACTCTTCCGGCAATAGAAAGCGGACGATCGAGCCAAGGTGCGTAAATCATTCCTCCATAGCGTTCTACATTTAGTTTGACATAGTGATGACCGCATTCCATTTCGGGATTTTCTTTGATTTTAAAAGTCGGTGAATCACTGTGGCTTGCGATAATACGCATTCCTGCAAGTGGATTTTCGGGAATGGAAAATGCGATCAGTGATGAATTATTTCGTGTCACAAAATAATTTCCTCCGGCAGTTATGTGCCAGTGTTTGTTCTCACACAATTCCGAGAAATTATTTTTTAAAAGAAGAAATTTAATTGTTTCTACCGTATGAAAAGCTGATGGGCTGTTTTCAATAAATTGGATAAGCTTTTCACTTGTTGTTTTTGAATTCATAAAATCGGCTCCTTTTATATCTTCTCTGATGTTTTCAGAATATAAGTCGCGATGCCTTCTGTCAAGGGAAAAGAGGGAATTGATTTGATCCGATGATTTTCATATAATAAGACAAACAGAAATGAAAGGTCGAAGTATTGTAGTAGGGAGTTGATAAAATGAGAATTTTGCTTGCGGAAGATGAAAAGGACCTGAACAAAATTATAACAGCGCGTCTGAAAGATGAGTATTATAGTGTGGATTCATGTTTTGACGGGAAGGAAGCCGAGGAATATTTGACTGCCGTAAAATACGATGCGGTAATTCTTGATATTATGATGCCGAAAAAAGACGGATTATCCGTTTTGAAGGAAATGAGGAGGAAAAAGGATTCTACACCGGTTATATTACTGACTGCAAAAGACAGTGTGGAAGATCGGGTGGCAGGGCTTGACGCAGGTGCAAATGATTATCTTGTAAAGCCGTTTGCATTTGAAGAGCTGCTTGCCCGGGTACGGGTGCTTTTGAGAAAGCCGGAGGAAATGCCGAAAACATGTTACACGATTGCGGATCTGGAAGTACATCTTGATACGCATAAAGTAATAAGAGGTAAAGAAGAAATCAGACTTTCGGGAAAAGAGTTTGCGCTGCTGAGATATATGGTCCAAAATGCGGGAATTGTTCTTTCACGAGACAGATTGGAGCAGCATCTGTGGAATTATGACTATATGGGAAGTTCAAATGTTATAGATGTGTATATCCGGTATTTGAGGAAAAAAATTGATGACGGAAGAGAGAAAAAACTCATTCATACAGTAAGAGGAGTCGGTTATGTGTTAAAGGAGGAAGAATGAAAAAAGTTTCTTTAAAGATAAAATTAACTCTTTTATATACGATATTTATTCTTGTGGTTGTCGGAACGGTTCTTGGAATATTGTTTTCTTTGAGTGGACGTGAGATACTTGCGTCTACGAAAATGTCACTGGAAAGAAGAGTAGAGGAGAGTCTGGAAGAAATTGAAATGCAGGACGGAGAATTAAAAATTGATTCGGATTTTTATTCTGTGGAAAACGGAGTCTATCTTTCCATGTATGACTCAACCGGATATTTTTTATATGGAAAGATTCCCGGGGGATTCGATCGGCAGCCGGACTTTTTGGATGGAGAAGTAAGAGAGATTAAAGATAAGGCAGGAGAAGAAGACTGGTATATATACGATCTTTTTTTCAGACCGGGAGAAGGTAAGGAGATATATGTACGCGGAGTGATATCTGTGACGGAATCGGAGGAGAGTTTTCAGACGATACTTCGCATCGCGTTTATTCTTCTTCCGCTGCTTGCCGCAGCGACAGCGTTCGTAGGATATCGCTTCACAAAAAGAACGCTTAAGCCTGTGAAAGATATTACGGATACTGTGTGTAAGATACGGATGGATGCGGATCTTTCGAGAAGAATTGACAATATCGATACAGTAAGAGAAACAAAGGAAAAGAGATACAAAAAAAACAGAGATGAGATTTATATCCTTGCGGAGACGTTTAACGAGATGCTGGATGAGCTGGAAGCCGTGTTTAAAAGAGAAAAGCAGTTCACTTCGGACGTTTCGCATGAATTAAGAACGCCGATAAGCGTTATGATGGCTCAGTGCGGTCAGCTTTTAAAAGATGAAGCGTTAAAGCCAAAGCAAAAAGCACAGGTGAAACTGATCGAACAGAAAGCGGAAAATATGTCAGATCTGATCGCGCAGCTTCTGTTTTTATCAAGAGCCGATCAGGGGCGTCAGCAGATCGAGAAAGAAAACGTTAATTTAAGTGAACTGACGGAAATGATCGTCGGTGAACAACAGTTTCTTGCTGAATCAAAAGGAAACGCCGGTCAGATCATATGTCACATTGAACCTGAAATATGGGCGGAAGTTGATGAGACGCTGTACATTAGAATGATGATAAATCTTCTGTCTAATGCGCTGCGATACGGGGAAGGACGGGATATAGAAGTGAGTTTATCCGTGCATAATGATTCGGATATTATCGGAAAAGTAAAAGATCATGGCATCGGCATTTCAAAGGGGGATATTCCTCATATATGGGAACGGTTTTATCGTGCGGATAAATCCAGAACAGGAGGAAGTCACTGCGGGCTCGGTTTGTCTATGGTGAAATGGATCGCAGAGGCACATGGAGGAAGTGTAGAAGTTGTCAGTAAAGAAGGCGAAGGAAGTGAGTTTGTTTTTCATTTAAGAAAATCGAAGTCATGACAGGACAATGTAAATTTGTTTTCGTTCTTTAATGTTATTTTAATCTTTTTGGGATATAGTAATCTCATCAAAGAAAATAAAGGCATAAACCGAAGTTTGGAATCGAATGTTTTCAAAGTAAAAGTAAATGCTGATGTGAAATAAAGAAAGGAGAATAGAAATGAAAAAATTTACAAAAATAGCAACGGTAGCAGTGATGACTATGGTGACAGCAGGTGTATTTGCAGGGTGTGGACTAAAAGGCGGCAAAGATATCGGAAAAGAAGCGGCATTGGAAGCGGCATTGGCTGATGCGGGAGTAAGAGAATCAGATACGACCCGTCTGAGAGTGTCTTCGGAAATCGACGATGGCAGGAAAGTATATGAAGTGCGGTTTGACGTAGAAGGAACAGAGTATGATTATGAAATAAGCGGAAGAGACGGTCAAATATTAAGCGCAGATACAGAGCGGATTTCAACTGTAGATACAACAGACAGAGCAGGCACAACAGATACAGCGGGCACAGCGGATACAGCAGGCACAACAGATAAAGAAAAAAGCGGAAATTCTCAAAATAATGCGGAAGCTTTGGGGATCAGTATAGAGGAAGCAGAGAAGATCGCATTGGAAAGAGTTCCGGGGGCATCGGAAAACGATATTCGCATTCAATCAGACTACGATGACGGAAAATATAAATACGAAGGCGATATCATTTATGACGGGAAAGAGTATGAGTTTGAAATAGATGCGTCTACAGGAACGATTCTTGAGTGGAGTGAGGAACGATACTGATCAAAGGAAAATTGTGATTAGATGTGATAAAAAAGACGATAAAAAATATTTTCGGAGTATCGGAATAAAAGAAAGAGAGAAGAGAATATAATTCAGAAAGAATGAAAAATGAATCATAGACAGCGGAGAAGTGTATGAATTATCTATGGGCAGGCATGATTTTGATCGGAATTATATTCGGAGCGTTTAACGGCAGGATGGAAGTTATTACAAATGCCGCGCTCGATTCTTCAAAAGAAGCGGTGACACTTTGTATTACGATGATAGGGATTATGTCGTTTTGGTGTGGGATCATGGAGATTGCGGCACAGGCAGGGATCATCGGAAGTGCGGCAAAAAAAATGCGTCCGGTGATCCGTTTTCTTTTTCCTGATCTGCCGAAAGAACATAAAGCGCAGGAGCATATTACAACAAATTTTATTGCGAATATCCTCGGTCTTGGGTGGGCGGCAACTCCGGCAGGATTAAAGGCGATGAAAGAACTTGAAACATTGGAAGAGGAAAGGCGGGCAGGAAAAGCGCCCGGTCCGGTGAGGCGCAAGGGAGTCGCAAGTAATGAAATGTGTACGTTTTTGATCATGAATATTTCTTCTCTTCAGTTGATCCCGATGAACGTGATCGCATATCGAAGTCAGTATGGAAGCGCGAACCCGGCGGCAATCGTAGGCGCGGGGATTTTAGCTACGGTGGCAAGTACGGGGGCTGCAGTCATATTGGTTGAGTGAATAAGTAAATTCCATATGTAAAAGTAAATTCCATACAGAAGACTAAATTCGATATTTTAGGGTTTGACGAATTGTGTCAAATCCTTTAAAGTGGAATTTAACCAGATAATAAATGCTTTTCTGCAATAAAAATGTATGCTAATGAGACAACTGGAATCTGCTCTGTAAGACTAAATTCCACTTGTCTGGTATGTGTGATATGGAGCCTTTATCCGCAGATTTGTTTTATTATCTGGTTTTATTTTTTCAATAATGCAGGCGTTAATACGATCTCATCTGCCGGTATTTCAGTGAGAGCAAAAAAATTTAAAAGTTCATGTGGGAGCATGATTTTTGCAAGAGCCATAGGCGACAATCCACCAAGGCTTTGTCTTGGAGTACTGTTGATATGGCTCATCATCAGATTGATCTCTTTTTGCGAGTAATCGTCAAAGGATGTTCCTTTCGGGCATATTTTTCGGATATATTCATGGTTCTTTTCACAATGCGGCTTTTGCCAGGAACACATCGGATCACAATAATAAATACTTGTCCGAATCAGGTTGTCTTCACCACATTCCAATGCATCCGGAATCTGAAATTCACCGCCTCTGTCCGTTAAAATCAGCGAAAAAGCAGAGGCAAAAGAAAAGGTTCCAATCGCATGCTCAATGGAGTCAAATACATTTTTTATATGATCGGATTCTTTGCTGTCAAGAAGATACGCCATCATAAAAGAACATTCGGAAAAGTGGAAAGTGAGTAACACCTTGTGGGAACCTTCACAGCCGAGAACGGTATCCATTTCAGTAACTCTTGTATCCGGGAACTCTTTTAAAAATGCCTGAAAGTCTTTGTAAGTACGACCTTCATAGATTGTTTTATCAACTAATTCAGAAGAGCCGGAAGAACGGAGCTTATATTTTACTTTTTTAGGCAGATCGATATTTTTAACACTCAAAGCTCCGGATTCAATGTAATTGTAAAGCGTTTTTTCTGAGTAAGGGATCTCCGGATGATTCTGTAGGATCATGTAAGGGGACTGCCCCTGCATAATCAGTGGGGAAACCAGTTCATCCAGCCTTATCAAATCTTCAGGAGAAATGTTGATACCAGTTCGCGATTCAATCAGAACGGTTCGATATTCCCTGTGAGCAATCGTGGCTCTATAATAAGCCTTATCCAAACGGCATCCGCTTTTTTTACTGCAAGCATTGCATACAAAGGGAGCTTTATCTAGTTTGGAACAATGATAACTGCGAGGAATGAAATCATCGCAATGGGAATTACAGTGGTTGCAGAGTTTACACATTCTTTTGCATATCGGAGCATAGATTTCACAGATATTCTTTTTTTTGCAGTCTTTTATTAGAGCACATTTATTTTTTGATTCATTGAAGTGGCTATGTTCCTGAATAGTGCGGTGCTTTTTAATTTCTTTGGAGATAGTGGTTGGATCTTTTCCTAACTGTAGCGCAATGCTATGGAGGGAGTTTCCTTGATCCAACCTTTTTTCAATTATAATACGCTGATCCATTGTCATATGCTTTTGATTTCCAGGGATAGATTTACACATAAGTACCTCTTTTCTACTGCGGATAGAAGGTACTAAAATAATATAGGATATAGAAGAAGAGAGTAAGACTAAATTCAGCATGATGGTGGAATTTAGTTTTTCATTTAAGGCAAATATAACGAAACTGATATTAGATGTATCGAAAAAGAGGGGAATATGTTATCATAAAATAGATGCAGACTGTGAAAAACATAACAAATTCACGGGAGAAAGGAGAGATTATTATGAAAAAGAAATTTTTCAGTGCAGCGCTCGCAGCAGCTATGGTTGTGACGAGCGTCTTCTCCACAACATCAGTTGCCGGAGCGGCAGAAAATGAAACTGCAGTTCCGTATGGTAAAGTAACCGTTGAGCAGAAAGATAATACTGTTACAATCGGAAACGGAGCCATCGAAAGAATATTTTCAACAGCGGACAAAAAATTGTCTACGACTGAAATTGTGAACAAAAGAACTGGTGGAGAAGGAACAACCTTCACTCCGCAAAAAGGAAGTGAAGAATTCGTTGTTAAGACAACGAAAGAGAAAAAAGACCCTATTACCTTACCGGGAATCAATCGGACGGGTTGGGAAGCAACAGCAGACAGCTACCAGAATGCGAGCGGAGACTCAGATGGACCGGCATCTAACTTGTTAGATGGAAGAACAGAGAGTATCTGGCATTCAAATTATGGGGGGGCTGGACAAGGTGATCAGGACTATCCGCATAATGTAGTAATCACATTCGGAAAAGATGTGACATTCCAGTCCTTCTCTTATACACCGAGAAAAGAAGGAGAAAACACAAACGGAAATATCAAGGGATATGAACTGTATGCATCAACAGCATCGGAAAAACTTGATTATGCTTCAAAAGATTGGGGAGAACCGATCGCAAAAGGCAATTTTGAGTACAATGGTGTAAATCCGATTTATGTAAACTTGAAAGAAGCATGTACTGCGAAACAGATTAAGTTCGTAGCAACATCTTCAAACAATGGGGAAAGATTTGCCGGCGGAGCAGAGTTTAATCTCCATGCAGAGAAAGCTCCGATAGATACGGATGACCGTGCGTTTGAGACAAGCGATTTAGAGCTGAAAGACGGCAATGAGGCAGTCAAAGTCGAAGATACAACGGCAACGATCAACGGTAAAGAGAAAACAGGTAAGAAAGTAACATTTTCTTTCAAACCGTACACTCACAAAAACGTAGAGTATTCAATCGACGAAGTAATCGTAATGTACGAAGGCGATCACTTCATGCGTAAATTCCTTGAGATCGACGTGCCGGATGACAAGATGGCAGATGCTGAGATCGACTATATCGACCTTGAGTCTCTGAAAGTGGCAGAGTCCGATGCACAGTGGACAATTCCGAGAGGTCAAGGCGGCGTTGTTCAGATGGAAGAGTTCAAAGCGAACCTCGGACAGCCGATCTACATTCAGGGAATGTTCTTCGGATGTGAGTTCCCGGCAGCGGATACAGAGATCGTAAACGGAACAGGATTTATGCGTTATTACAGTGGTAAGACGTTCAGCAGACTGAAAGAAGATAATCAGTTGACAACAGACGATAAGTATGTGACATGGCAGACAGTTGCAGGTGCGGCAAGAAGTACAGAGCAGGAAGTTATTCAGGCAGACTTCTTCGAGTACATCAAGTCAATCGCAACTCCGTCAGAGTTCCGTACACAGTACAATTCATGGTTCGACAACATGATGAAGATCAGTGATGAAAATATTTTGGCTTCGTTCATTGAAATTGATCGTGAGTTGAATAAAGCAGAAGTTCGTCCGTTGGATTCTTACGTTGTAGATGATGGATGGAATGCGTATAATGATGGTTCGATAGGAGCAGGGTCACACGCACAATCGGGAGCAATAGAGAATACCGAAGGTTTCTGGACATTTAATGAGAAATTCCCGGAGGGATTGACACCGTCCAGCGAACTTGTTAAGAAGTTCGGAAGTAACTTTGGAGTATGGGTTGGACCGAGAGGCGGATATAACTTCTACACTACATTAGCAAATATTATTGAGAGGGCACAAAAAGGAAGTAAAGCAGGACATTCTATCGACGTTGCAGACCGTGTATATGTAGAGAATTTTAAAAAGATGGCGATTAAATGGCAGCAAGATTGGGATGTCAACTACTGGAAATGGGATGGATTTGCAGATACTGCTCAGTATAATCATTTCAACAATTTAGGCGGAGCAGACGGCGTTCCGGTATACAGTGAGTCTAATCACCATATGACAGGCGGTTATCACCAGATGTATCATGTGACTGATCTGTGGGAAGCATGGATCGATCTGATGGAAGCGGTTCGTCAGAGTGAAAAAGAGGACGGAATTAATAAACTCTGGATCTCTCTTACATGTTATGTAAACCCGAGTCCGTGGTATTTACAGTGGGCGAACTCTGTATGGATTCAGTGCGTACATGATCAGAAGGATGCATCTTTCGGAACAACAAAGATGAATAAGCAGATTACATATCGTGACGCTTGTTACTATGACTTCCTGAAGAATCATCAGTTCCAGTTCCCGCTTCAGAATCTGTACAACCATGATCCGATTTACGGAAAAGAAGGAACAGGAATGACAGTTAATACTGCTACAGATGAAGATTTCCAGAACTATCTGTACATGTTGTCTACTCGTGGAACGGCATTTTGGGAGTTGTACTACTCTGACAGTATTATGACAGATGGAAAATACGAGATCACAGGAGAATTCCTTGAGTGGGCAGAAGAAAACTATCATATGCTCAAAAATTCCAAGATGATCGGAGGGAAACCGGATATTACAAAACTGAGTAACGGAGATCTGTCAGACCAAACGCAGGCAGAAGCATACGGATTCTCATGTTTCGACGGAACGGACGGAATTATTTCACTCCGTAACCCATCTGCAAATGCAGATAAGACAATCAAGTTCACATTCGACCGTACAATGGGCGTTGCAGAAGGTGCAGGCACATTAAACTACTACTTAGAGCACAGCTATCTTCTTTCCGATAAGTCTGCTCAGACAGGTACATTAAAGTATGGTCAAGAATACACAGTGAACTTGAAACCGAACGAAGTGCGTATCTTACGTGTTTCAGCAGAAAAAGACACAACAGCGCCGAAGATCGACAGAATCATGACAGACGGTGCGAAAGAACTTACAGTAAAATTCGATGAGAAAGTATCAGGAAACCTCTTTAAAGTAGAAAACGCAAAAGTTTCTTCTATTAAGAAGAGCGCAGACGATACAACATATCATATCGTATTAGCAGAAGCTCCGGCAAACGAAGCTACAGTAAAAGTAATTCCGCAGGATATTAAAGACATGTCGGGCAACAAAGCTACTGAAGCTGCATCTGTTGTATATCACAAAGACAGTGTGATCGTTGAAAAAGAAGCGATTGCAGAAGCAGGAGAAATTGCAGCAGCGGACAGATCACTGAATTCCAATAATGGATTCACAGTATATGCGGCTGTAAACACAACGGCAACAGATAAGTCACTCGTAAGCCAGAATGGTCAGTACGAACTGAAAGTAACAGCAGAAGGAAAAGCATCCTTCACACTGAATGGTGCGACAGCAGTTTCCGGCAAGTCAATCAATGACGGAGCAGAGCATAAAGTAGTAGGTGTGAAAGAAAACAACGGTATGCTGAAACTTTATGTAGACGGAACACTGGAAGGATCTGCTTATAATGAAAAGAACAGATTTCATGAAGTTAAGAAAGCTGCGATCACAGCAGGTGAAGGTGTGACAGCGGCGGCAGTATATGATATCGCATACGGTTATAATGAAGTGGCTAATCTCGGAGAGCAGGAAGGACTTCCGAAACTTAAACTTACAAATGATATGATCACAGTTTCTGAGACGAGCGAAGGAAGTAAAGATAAAGTCTTAGATGGAGATAACACGACATACTGGACAAGTCAGAAAGTGGAAGAAGGTACTGTAAGCAGCGATAATGCATGGCTGCAAGTTGACTTGGGTGCGACGTATAAATTGGATCAGGTTGACTACACACCGCGTTATTATAATGATGCAAAGAACTACTGGCATTGTACAGGTAATATTAAGAATCTGATTGTAGAAATTAGAAAAGACGGAGAGGATACATGGACTTCGGTAACAGGAGAAAACGGGCTTGATCTTTCGGACAAGATTGTGAATAAGAATGATCAGACACTTTTCCCGGCAGAAGTTACATTTGAGGCACAGGAAGCTAGATATGTACGTATCAGTGGAACGTCTTCTTATCACTGGCAAGCAACTGATGAAAATAAGTATATTACAGTCGGTGATCTTGCGATCTATGGAGAGAAAGTAGAAGCAAAGAACATTGCAAAGGATGCAAATGTAACGGCAAAATGGACGGCAGATGACACAGATGCAGCAAAAGGCGGCGACAGACCGATGTCTATGGCTGTTGACGGAAACAAAACTGATTTTGGTTCAAACTATGCCGAGTTCGGTGCGGACAATAGACGTGAATCATCTTATATGCAGGTTGATTTAGGCGCTGTATGTGATGTGAACTCTCTGTCACTGTATCGTTACTGGGGCGATGGTAGAACATATGGCGATACAGTAGTAGCTGTAGCAGAAAAAGAAACAGACTTTGCAGAAGGAAAAGCTACAATCGTCTATAATGCGGATGATCAGAATGTTCATAAACTGTATACACAAGCACCGGAAAAATTCGATGAAGACTATGCAGAAACTGCACAGGGTAAATCATGGACGCTTCCGGAAGGAACGAAAGCACAGTTTGTTCGCGTTTACATGTACGGAAGAGCAAACAATGACACAACAACAAACCACGTTGTAGAGCTTGAAGTATACGGAACAAAACCGGAAGAAGGCGAGACACCGGGCGTAGACATTACAGCCTTGATCGAAAGATTGAGCGTATTGTCAGCGGTAGATACGTCTAACGCAACAACAGATAGCGCAGCAGCGTTTAATGCTCTTCTTAAAGAAGGATATGATCTTGTGGCGACAGGAGCACAGACACAGGAAGAAGTAGCTGCTATGATTAAGAAACTGGAAGGCGCAGAAGCTAAACTTGTAGATGCATCCGCTCTGAAGAAAGCAATCGCAGACGCAGAGAAGAAAGTTGAAACAAGTACAGTAACAAGTGCAGAGCCGGTAAAAGCTAAAATTGCAGAAGCAAAACAGCTTCTTGTAAACGGTACAAAAGATGCGATCGACGCAATGGTTGCAGAATTAACTGAAGCTGTGAAAGGACTTGTTGCTCGCGGAGATGTAACAGATCTGAAAGCTTTGATCGATCAGTACGCAAAAGAGAATTTGAAAGCAGAGGATCATACAACATCTACATGGAGCGCTTATGAGACTGCTCTGAATGCGGCAAACGCAATCGTAACAGATAACAGCAACAGCGATCAGGCGGCGGTAGATGCAGCGAAGAAAGTGTTAGAAGATGCACATGCAGCATTGGCAAAACGCGGAAACACAGATGCATTGAAAGCTCTTATTGAAGAGTACAAAGAACTGAAAGAAGCGGATTACACACATGAGACATGGGTGAAATACGAAGAAGCTCTTGAAGCTGCAAATGGAATCGTGGCAGACAACAGCAATAAGACACAGGCAGAAGTAGATGCGGCGAAAGACGCATTGAAAGCGGCAAAAGAAGCTCTCGTAAAAGCTCCGGTAGATCCGCAGCTTGATAAGAGCAAACTGCAGGCAGCAGTAGATGCGGCAAAAGCAAAAGACGAAAACGCATATACAACAGCTTCTTACAATGCAATGGAAAAAGTTCTTGCAGAAGCAGAAGAACTTCTGACAAACGGTAAGGATCAGGCGGCAATCGATGCGAAAGCAAAAGATTTGAATGATGCGGTTGCTGCGCTTGTAGAACGTGGAAACACAGATGCGTTGAAAGCTTTGATCGCAGAATATAAAGCAGAAGGTCTGAAAGAGGCAGACTACACAACAGATTCCTGGAAAGCGTACACAGATGCGTTGACAGCGGCAGAAAAAGTTGTGAAAGACAACAGCAATCTTGATCAGGCAGCGGTAGACGCAGCGAAGAAAGCGTTAGAAGATGCTCATACAGCATTAGTAAAAGTAGAGCAGATCAATAAAGAGGCGTTAAAAGCAGCAATCGATGCAGCGAAAGCGGCTGATGCGAACTTGTACACAACAGATTCTTACAAAGCAATGAAAACAGTTCTTTCAGATGCAGAAAAGGTACTGAAAGACAGCAAAGATCAGACGGAGATCGATGCAGCAGCAAAAGCGTTGAACGATGCGGTTACAGCGCTTGTACAGCGTGGAAACACAGATGCATTGAAAGCTTTGATCGAAGAGTATAAAGATCTGAAAGAGGCAGACTATACAGCAGATTCTTGGAAAGAATATGCAGATGCGCTGAAAGCGGCAAAAGCAATCGTGGAAGACAACAGCAACAGTGATCAGGCAGCGGTAGACGCAGCGCTTAATGCGTTAAGAGACGCTCGCGTAGCATTGAAGCTTTCCGGAAAACCGTCTGTTGATAAGAGCGAGCTTCAGGCAGCTTACGACAAGTACAAAGATAAGAAGAACGACGGTTACACAGCAGAGAGCTGGGCGAAGTTTGAAAACGCTCTGAAATCTGCTAAGGCAATCTTGGATAACGAGGCTGCAACAGCAGATCAGGTAAAAGCTGCTTTGGCACAGTTGAATTCAGCGGCAGAAGGTTTGACGAAGACACAGACTCCGCCGAAGAATGATCCGCAGACTCCGTCAACTCCGTCACAGGGCGGAAGCGTACAGACAGGAGATACGGCACATGTAGCTCTGTGGCTTGTACTTGCGGGAATGTCGGTAATTGCTTATGTAGCGGTTAGAAGAAAAAGAGCATAGTGAAAACTTGTCTTTTGATTAAGGCAGTAAACATTTAAGCTTTTATGGAATAGGGCGTTCGGTAACGGACGCCTTATTCTTTTTTGCAGAGACAGCAACATTGTCAGAAAATTCATACAATATAAAAGTAAAATGTAATTATTTAAAGTTTTTTATAAAAATGTATTGACAAAATAAAACTCAGGTGATATTATAAAGACATCCAAAAGAGATACAACAAAATAAAAACAAAAGCATCTCAAAAGGATATTTAACTAAGAAGGCATCGTATCAGTTGCCCGATTAGATTAAAAATAAACGGATAGCAGGAGGGAAAGACCAATGGACAGCGTGATTTCAGTGAATCATCAATATGTTAGTGGTACGGCAAGTGTAAGTTCCTGTGGAGAAGAGACCTTTGCTCAAGGATAGATGATCCGGAATAAAAATAACGAAAGAATTGATCGGAGAGTTGGAAGTCCGGATAGAGATCAGAAAGATTTAACATTTGCAGACATATTGAATATAGATACCACATATAGCAGAATTTCAAAAGATGTGTAAAGAAACATTGAGTAGATTATCATTCGTGCATATCGGGTTTAATATGTGTGGTGGTACCGGAAACAAGGAACGTAAGTGATATGTGATAAGGATACTGTTATGAACTCGAATTTGTTAATTGAAGGAGGGAAGATTTAATAAGCAGGTCTTAATAAATCGACCGCAGATCAAATAACAATGGCAGAGGTCTTACAGGAACAGAATCTAATATTTGCCTCCGATTTAAAAATAAAGAGAATATGAAAAAATTAAATAGATTATAAAAATGCATCTTCAATGTTAATTGAGGGTGCATTTTTTTGACATTGCGAAATGCATATGATAAAATATTGAAAGATATAGTATGTAAAGAAACATAGAAGGAAAGACACTGCTCTGTACAAAACTATTTTTTAATGAGGTGAATGCGGTGGATAAATACGAATATAAATCAAAGACTGAACGGATGCTCGAACTTATGGAGAGCGGCGCGTACAGCAGAGCGGCGGCGATCGCAGATGAAATTGACTGGAGGCGCGTGCGCAATGCAGTGATGTTGTCAAACGTCAGTGAAATTTATGAAAAAACCGGAGAATATCAGAAGGGATATGACATTTTGACGCTTGCATATCAGCGGGCGGAAGGAAGCCGTAAGATTATCAGCCGTCTGTGCGGATTGGCTCTTAAGACGGGAAATGTCGATGAGGCGATCGATTTTTACGATGAGTTTATGCAGATCGCGCCGAAAGACCCGAATCAGTACATTTTAAGATATAAGATTCTCCGCGCGCAGAGGGCGCCGATCGAGCAGCAGATCGAAGCTCTTGAAGAATATAAGAAATCCGAATATATTGAAGAGTGGGCATATGAACTGGCGAAGCTGTATCAGGAAGCCGGTATGACATCAGAATGTCTGGAAGAGTGTGACGATTTGATTCTTTGGTTCAGCGAGGGGCAGTATGTCTATAAGGCGATGGAACTGAAGATGCAGTACAAACCACTGACTCCTTCCCAGCAGGAAAAGTACGATAAGCGTTATGCAAGGACGTCCGAGGAGACAGAGGAGATTCCTGATATTTTTTCTTATGCAGAGGCAGATGAATCCGAGCAGGAGGAAGAAGAAAACGGTTTGCCGGGAGCTGAACTTATGGCTGCCGACTCCGAAGTTGCCGATGCTGATTTCGCTGCCGAACAGCAGGTGAACGCACGAGTTCCGAAGGGAATGGAGGAACTTGTTCCGGACATGATGCCGGAAACGATCTCAGAAGGAGTAAGAGAGATCACTTTGCCGAACGACCCGGTGGAAGTAGATACGGAAGCGTGGGAAGCCGACGAGATCAAGGCGTTAGAAGCGGATTCACCGGCGGAGGATGCAGAGGATCATGTTGAACAGGACGAGCAGGTGCCGATAGATGCGGAAGATGCCGGGCAGACAGAAGACGCATATCTGCCGACGGATGTTTCCGAAGCAGAAGGAGTCGATGAGCCGGAGGAGCGCGTACCGGAAGGAATAAAAGGACCGGATGTGCTGGAGACAACCGCAGAGCCGGAAGAAGAAAGGCAGCCTGCTAAAAAGAAACTGGGAGATACGATGCCGTTAGACGTTGCATTGAGAAAACTTCTTCATCCGGAGTTGGAAGAATTGACGGCAGATGATTTCCAAGACGAGACAGCTCCGATGGATTTTAATTTTGAAGATGAAGAAGAGTCGGAATCTGATTTGACGGAAACGGGAGCGATGGACTTTGACTTTGAAGATGAAGAAGAGCCGGAGTTTGATTTAACGGAAACGGGAGCGATGGATTTCGACTTTGAGAATGAAGAAGAGCCGGAGTTTGACTTGACGGAAACGGGAGCGATGGACTTTGACTTTGAAGATGAAGGAGAGCCGGAGTTTGACTTGACGGAAACGGGAGCGATGGACTTTGATTTTGAAGACGAAGAAGAGTCGGAGTTCGATTTGACGGAAACAGGAGCGATGGATTTTGACTTTGAGGATGAAGAGGAGTCGGAATTCGGCAAAGAAAAGGATATGGGAAATACATCCCAGATCAAATTCCGTCCGGTAAGAAAAGATGAGATCGAGGATGAAGAAGATCTTGCGGATCTGGAGCAGGCGATCGGAGAGATTGAGTCGGTTGCAGATATAGACATGGTAAGTCGTTTGAAAGAGGAAAAACGCCGCGCCGCATTACAGGCAGAAGAAGAGGAGAAAGCGGAAGAAGCCGCAAGAGCAGAAAAGGCGGCACAAGCAGAAGAAGCCGCAAGAGCGGAAGAGGCGGCACAAGCAGAAGAAGCCGCACAAGCGGAGGAGGCAGCGCAAGCGGAAGCGGCCGCTGAAATAAAAGAGGACGATCAGATTACAGGTCAGATCAGTTTGGAAGATATCCTTTCGGGATTTGAAGAAAATGCAGGAGAGGATGAGCCGGTTGAAGAGGGGACGGATGCAGAAGGAGCATCCGAATCGGAACAAGAAGAAGTTATAGATTCAGCAGGGGATACAGCAAAAGGGGATACTATGGAGACGAATAAGAAAACAACACCGATTTTACCGCCGGATATTCAACGTATGATTGATGAAATTGAGGGAATTATCCCGCCGGAAGAAGAAAAGAAAGAACCTACAGGAGTATATCTTAAGAGAAAAGAAGAACCAAGCGAAAACATGGGTCAGGTTGCGGAGGATCTTAGAATCGACGATGATTTTGATGATGACTTTGACGAAGATTTCGACGAGGAGTTCGAGGAAGATTTGGATGACGATTACTTTGAAGAAGACTACTATGAGGAAGCAGACGAAGTGATCGAAGAGCCGGAAGAAGATTACTATGAAGAATCAGAGGAAGTGATCGAAGAACCGGAGGAAGATTACTACGAAGAAGCAGACGAAGTGATCGAAGAGCCGGAAGAAGATTACTATGAAGAATCAGAAGAAGTGATCGAAGAACCGGAGGAAGATTACTATGAAGAATCAGAGGAAGTGATCGAAGAACCGGAAGAAGATTACTATGAAGAGTCAGAAGAAGTGATCGAAGAGCCGGAAGAAGATTACTATGAAGAGTCAGAAGAAGTGATTGAAGAACCGGAAGAAGATTACTACGAAGAAGCGGATGAAGTGATCGAAGAGGCGGAAGGAAACGCAGATGACGAGTATTTCTTCGGGGAAGATGACGCGGAAGAGATTCAGGACATTGAGGATGAGTTCACAGTAAATCCTGATTATTCGGGAGAGGATGACGACAGAGAGATTCCTGATGATGACGAGCCGATCGACATTATGTCGGCGACGACACCGCTTAGCCGTAAAGAGACTGCGAAGCTGATTGCGACAGGTAAGACTGCGCCGCTTCCGCTCGATGAGATCTCGGATGCATTGTCAATGGATACCGGTTTTGTCGTACATGGAAGATATGACCTTGAGATGCAAAGCGGTATCGGAACGAGAGCCGGACTTACAGAGGAACAGAAGAAACTGTTTTCTTACTTTGTTCCGGTGCGCGGAATGAGCGAACAGCTTGTCGATGTGCTTGAGCAGGATAAGAACTGTACGAACAGAAAAGGGACTTCGAGAACGGGCAACTTGCTTATCATTGGAAATAAAGGCAACGGAAAAACGGTTCTTGCCGTTGACGTCGTGAAAGCGATCCAGAAGCAAAGAGACATCCGTCAGGGCAAGGTCGCGATCGTGACAGGAGATTCTCTGAATAAGAAGAAGATCAGCGATATTGTCGAAAAACTTTACGGCGGCGCTCTGATCATTGAGAAAGCGTCCAAAATGAATGAAAAGACAGTTGCGCGTCTTAATAAAGCGATGGAGCAGGATACAGGCGAGATGCTGATCGTCTTGGAAGAGCAGAGAAAGCCGCTTGACAGACTGTTGTCATCGAACAGAGAATTCAGGAAAAAATTCACATCAAGACTGGAAGTGCCGATTTTCATCAACGATGAGCTTGTTACGTTCGGTCAGACGTATGCGAAAGAAAACGGATATCACATTGACGAGATGGGAATTCTTGCGCTGTATAGTAAAATTGATTCTCTGCAGAGGGAAGATCATTTTGTGACGGTTGCGGAAGTGAAAGAAGTTATGGATGACGCGATCCGTCATTCTCAGAAGGCGTCCGCGAAGAAATTGATGCGGAAAGTTTTTGGAAGAAATACAGACGAGTCAGACCGTATTATTCTTTCTGAAAAAGATTTTAATATATAAAGAAGCACGATAATAGACTATAATTTAAAATGTGTGCATAAATAGACAAAATACAAGAGAAACGGGCGGGAAAGAGCTGTCTGTTTCTCTTTATTTTTTGGACGGAATCAAGTATAATGAAACTATCACGGAAGCGGGCAGAAACGCTTCGATATTTTATTATGAGGAAACGGCGAGGTGGGCTTTTATGGCAAGGAGAAAAGGTGCGGGCAGAAACGCGGCAAAAAGTGCAGGCAAAGGCATCGTGAATCATGCAGCCGGCGGTATGGCGGGCAGTGCGGTGAAAAAGGCGTCAGGCGGCGCAAGCCGGAACAGGGCGAACAGTCCGGCGAAAAACACTGCGGCGGATGCGGCAAGTATGAAAGCGAATGAACATGCCTATGAGATAGGAGAATTGGATCATTACCTGTTTGGTCAGGGAAACCATTACGAGATCTATAAAAAATTAGGCGCACATAAAGTAGTGAACGACAAAACGGAGGGCGTTTATTTCGCGGTATGGGCGCCGAATGCGAAGAATGTGTCTGTAGTCGGGGAATTTAATGACTGGAATTTGGAAAGAGACAGAATGGAGCGTCAGGAGCCTCTAGGTATTTATGTGAAGTTTGTACCGGAAGCGAAAGAAGGACAGCTTTATAAGTTCTGTATTGAGACGCAGAAAGGCGAGCTTCTTTATAAGGCGGATCCGTTTGCAAATTATGCGGAGCTTCGTCCGGGAACGGCGTCTCGTATTACGGATCTTTCCCGTATAAGATGGACGGATGACGCATGGATGAAAGCGCGGAAGACATGGAATCATAAGAAGAATCCGATGTCGATCTATGAAGTTCATATGGGTTCGTGGATGCGTCACCCGGGAAGGGAAGATGAAGGATTCTACACATACAGAGAGTTCGCCAAGGCGATCGTAAAATATGTAAAAGAGATGGGATACACTCATGTAGAACTGATGGGCATTGCAGAGCATCCGTTTGACGGTTCGTGGGGATATCAGGTTACGGGATATTATGCGCCGACTTCAAGATACGGAAGTCCTGAAGATTTTGCATATCTGGTTGACCTTCTGCATAAAAACAATATAGGAGTGATTCTTGACTGGGTTCCGGCGCATTTTCCGAAAGATGCTCACGGGCTTGCTGATTTTGACGGAACTCCGACATTCGAGTATGCAGATCCCAGACTCGGAGAACATCCGGATTGGGGAACGAAAGTATTTGATTACGGAAAAGCGGAAGTGCGCAACTTCCTGATTGCAAACGCATTATTCTGGATCGAACATTTCCATGTGGACGGGCTCCGTGTGGATGCTGTTGCGTCGATGCTCTATCTTGATTACGGAAAACAGGACGGACAGTGGGTCGCGAACAAATACGGAGGCAACGAGAATCTTGAGGCGATCGATTTCTTTAAACATTTGAATTCGGTTGTTCTGGGACGGAACAAAGGCGCTGTGATGATCGCGGAAGAATCGACGGCATGGCCGAAGGTGACAGGATCGCCCGAAGACGACGGCCTTGGTTTCAGCCTGAAATGGAATATGGGATGGATGCACGATTTTACGGAGTACATGAAACTTGATCCGTATTTCCGTAAAAATGCACATCATATGATGACGTTTGCGATGCAGTATGCATACAGTGAAAATTATATTCTTGTGTTGTCGCATGACGAAGTTGTTCATCTGAAGTGTTCGATGATCAATAAAATGCCGGGACTTGGGTTCGATAAATTTGCCAACCTAAAAGCAGGCTATGCGTTTATGATGGGCCATCCGGGAAAGAAACTTCTGTTCATGGGTCAGGAATTTGCACAGCTTAGAGAATGGAGCGAAAAGAGAGAGATCGATTGGTTCCTGCTCGCCGAACCTGAGCACAGAGATATTCAGAACTGGTATCGGGATCTGCTTCATTTGTATAAAAACAATAAAGCTCTTTATGAAATGGACAATGATCCGGCGGGATTTGAGTGGATCAATGCGGATGATATTTTCAGAAGTATTTACAGCTTTGTAAGACATTCCAAGAATAAAGAAAAGAATTTGCTTTTCGTCTGCAACTTTACTCCTGTGGAAAGAGAAGATTACAGAGTCGGCGTTCCGACGAGGAAAACGCTGAAGCTTGTTTTGAACAGTGATGAGGAAAAGTACGGAGGAAAAGGGGAAAAACGTCCGCTTACTTACAAACCGGTGAAAAAGGAATGCGACGGTCAGGCGTATTCGATCGCATACCCGCTTCCGGCCTATGGTGTGGCAGTGTTTGAGTATTAAGATGTCAGGCAGCTTCTGACTTGAAACCGGAACCCCATTGGATTTAACCGGTGGGCGGTTCACTATTATATAAAAGGTAAAAAATGCAGAGCAAACTGCCGCAAAGTAGATGGGGGATTTTTTGAAATAGCCTGTCTGTTTTGCGGCGGTTTTGTTTTTACCGGCAAAGTGAGGAGGAACAGCAGATGAAAAATTATTCGGAAGATCCGAACAGACAGTATCATATACAAACTGCAAAAGGGGAAATCGGGAAGTACGTCATTATGCCCGGAGATCCGAAAAGATGTGTGAAGATCGCGCAATATTTAGATAACCCGGTGTTGATTGCAGATAACAGAGAGTATGTGACATATACAGGAACGCTCGATCAAGTGAAGGTAAGCGTTACATCTACGGGAATAGGAGGACCGTCGGCAGCTATTGCAATGGAAGAACTTTGTAGGTGCGGTGCGGATACGTTTATCAGGATCGGAACTTGCGGCGGAATGCAGACAGATGTGAAAAGCGGAGATATCGTTGTGTCAACAGGGGCAATCAGGATGGAAGGAACGAGCAGGGAGTATGCGCCGATCGAATTTCCGGCAGTGCCCGATCTGACAGTGACGAATGCGCTTGTGAAAGCTGTTAAATCAAAAGGATATCCGTTCCATACGGGAGTTGTACAGTGCAAAGATTCGTTTTACGGTCAGCATGAACCGGAGAGAAAGCCGGTAGGCTACGATCTGCTTCATAAGTGGGAGGCGTGGAAACAACTCGGCTGTCTTGCCTCGGAAATGGAATCGGCGGCTCTGTTTGTTGTGGCGAGCAGCCTTGGGGTGCGGGTCGGCTCGTGTTTTCTTGTGATCGCGAATCAGGAACGTGAGAAAGCAGGACTTGAGAACCCGGTAGTGCACGATACGGACATGGCGATCCGGGTGGCAGTGGACGCGATCCGCAGATTGATTTCCGAAGAACGGAAAAAAGAGTAGAATGCATATAAAGAAAATGACAACGAGAAGAAAAGAGCGGGAGAAAAGAAAAACGGAAAAATGAATGGGGGAGATAAGCGGGAAAAATAAATGAAAGAAAATAAACGCGAGAAAAGAAATGAGGGGAAAAAGCGGGAAAAATAAGTGAAAGAAAATAAATGCGGAAAATAAAGAGAGGAAATAAACGGTCAAATGAAGGATATGAATGAAAAAGAAATTTTACGGCATGTGGATCACACATTGCTGTCGCAGGAAGCTGTGTGGGATGAGATTCGTCAGGTATGTGATGATGCGGTGAAATATGATACGGCGTCAGTCTGTATTCCTCCAAGTTATGTGAAGCAAGCGGCGGAATATGTAGGCGGAAGAGTTCCGATTTGTACTGTGATCGGTTTTCCGAACGGTTACGAGACGACTGCCGTAAAGGAATTTGAGACAAAAGATGCGATCGCAAACGGAGCGGATGAGATCGATATGGTTATCAATATCGGATGGCTGAAAGACAGAAAATACGATCAGATCGAAGAAGAAATCCGCATTCTGAAAAATGCGTGCGGCAGTAAAGTTCTTAAAGTGATCATAGAAACATGTCTTTTGACAGATGAAGAAAAAGTGAAAATGTGTGAGATCGTCACTCGTTCGGGAGCGGATTATATTAAAACGTCCACAGGTTTTTCAAAAGCAGGCGCGACTTTTGACGATATCAGCCTGTTTGCGGATCATGTCGGCGGTAACGTGAAGATGAAAGCGGCGGGCGGCATTTCCTCGATGGAAGACGCGGAAAAGTTTCTGGAGCTTGGGGCAGACAGACTCGGAACGAGCCGCATTGTAAAAATCGTGAAAACGGAAGAAGAAAACCCGGCGGAAGGAACTTGTGAAATGGAATTATCGCAGGGAATGATCGCAAAGTTAATTGAGACAGCGACTGCACAACTGGCGTATTCATACAGTCCCTACTCGGGATTTAAAGTAGGCGCAGCTCTTTTGGCTGAAAGCGGCAGGATCTATACCGGATGCAATATAGAAAATTCTGCATTTTCACCGACAAATTGTGCGGAGAGAACTGCGTTTTTTAAGGCGGTGAGCGAAGGAGAAAGGAAGTTTCGCGCAATTTGCATCATCGGTGGAAAAGATATTTCAGAAACAGTATGTACGCCTCCTTGCGGAGTGTGCCGTCAGGTTATGGCAGAATTTTGCGATCCGAAGAAGTTCAAGGTGATATTGGCATCAGGCAGGGAAAAGTATAGAATCCTTCGGTTGGAAGAACTTTTGCCGTTTGGGTTTGGGTCGGAGTATCTGTAGGAACGATTGACAAGAAAAAGAAAACATGACATAATAAATTAACCAAAAGGTTAATGTGAGGGTGATGTATTGAGTGGAAATAACATATGCGAATGGAAAAGTTGAAAAATACTTTAAAGATTATAAAAAGATGCAAAAGAAACTGCCTTTTGAGTGGGTGAAAACAATAAAAAAGCATATGGACAGACTAAAAGCGGCGGAATGTTTTGGAGATTTTTTGAAATTGAGATTAGGAAAGCCTGAACAGTTAGAAGGATGCGAAAGTATTCGATATTCGTTGCATGTAGCGGCAAATGTAAGATTGATTATCGAGCCGAATGCCGAACAGGATACGGTTATGATTTGTACGGAAATAGAAGTGGAAGGAGTGAGTGATTATCATGGCAGCAAAGAAAATTGGTATATCCCGTGATTTAATAATTCACCCGGGAGAAACGATTGCAGACGTCTTGGAAGAACGTGGAATCACACAGAGTGAACTGGCGTCGAGTGCAGGCGTTTCTCCGGCTTACGTAAGCAATGTTATTGCCGGAAAGAAAGGGATATCTGCAAACTTTGCCAGAGGATTAGAGTATGCAATCGGAGTACCAAAGTCTTTTTGGCTGAATCTTCAGGCGAACTATGAGGCGGAACTTTTGGAAGCAAATGAATTACAGACGATTACGGAAGAAGAGCGTATCGTGAGGGAAGACTTAAAAGAAATTGTGAAATACTTTAGAGAAAGAGGCATGATGCCTAGTCGTGAAAATAAAGATGATTCGATACTTTCTCTTCGTAAAATTCTGCAGATTAGTAATTTGGTAAATTTAAATGAAATAATTCCCGGGGGAGCATTTCGGATGTCCGGAAACTTATCGGTAAATAGAAATGTGTTGGGGGCATGGATTCGTTTGTGTCAAATTTTGGAGAATAATCAAAATGTTTCAACAAAGTTTGAAGTAGAGCATATAAACGAATTGATAGGTAAAATAAAAAATGTTATGTGTCAGAAGAATGTGGATTTTCAAAATCATTTGAAAACTGTATTGGGAGAATATGGCATAGATTTTTCTGTTGTGAAAAATTTTAGAGGAGCGCCTGTGCAAGGGTATATTTTTCGGCGGAGCGATGGGGTGTATCAAATGGTTTTGACGATAAGGGGAGCGTTTGCGGATATTTTTTGGTTTTCTTTATTTCATGAACTGGGACATATTGTAAATGGAGATATAGGTAAAAGTATTAAATTTATAGATGACGGGAGTGATGTGGATAAGGAGACGGCAGCAGATCTTTTTGCGAGAGATAGACTTTTGTCACCGGAGAGTTATGCAAGTTTTATCCAAAAAGGAGACTTTACATTTGAAGCAATCTGTAGTTATGCACGGACTCAGAATGTGATGCCTTACATTGTTATCGGAAGACTTCAAAAGGAGAAATATCTGGATTATCATCAGTATAGTAATTACAAATTGCGGTATAAATGGGGAGACTGTTCATAAGAATAAAGTGGATACAGTATTGATTTATTGGGAATAAGGGCAAGATATAAGAGTGTTGTACAGGGAGATGGGATAATGGAAATGTATAAAAGAATATTTGTAATCGTTCTTGATTCTCTCGGGATCGGGGCGATGCCGGATGCGGCTCGGTTCGCAGATGAAGGCGCGGATACGTTCGGACATATTTTGGAGAAAACAAAAACTTTGAATATTCCGAATCTTCGCAGGCTTGGGTTTCTGAACTTAAAGTGCGGCGGAGATATGAAAGGCGTCGAGTCTCCCGAGGGGCGCTTCATGCGGATGCGGGAAGCGAGCAACGGAAAAGATACGATGACCGGACACTGGGAGATGATGGGGATTAAAACGGAAAAGCCGTTTCGGACTTTTACGGAACATGGATTTCCGGCAGAATTGATCAAGGAGCTGGAGAAACAGTGTGGGAAAAAGGTGATCGGAAATAAAAGCGCGAGCGGTACTGAGATTATAGAAGAGCTGGGCGAGGAAGAGATTCGTACAGGATCTATGATCGTGTATACGTCGGCGGATTCGGTTATGCAGATCTGCGGAAATGAAGAGACTTTCGATCTGGAAGAACTGTATCGGTGCTGTGAGACTGCAAGGCGGATCACGATGAAAGATGAATGGCGCGTAGGAAGGGTGATCGCAAGACCGTATATCGGAATGAAAAAAGGTGAGTTTAAAAGGACGAGCAATCGGAGAGACTACGCGTTGAAGCCGCCGGCGCCCACTGTTTTAAATGCTCTGAAAGATGCGGGGAATGATGTGATCGGCGTGGGAAAGATTCATGACATTTTCTGCGGGGAAGGGATTACGAAAACATATCATTCGGAAAGTTCCGTTCATGGGATGGAACAGACGATCGATGTGTGCAAAGAGGAATTTACGGGACTGTGTTTTGTAAACCTTGTTGATTTTGACGCATTATGGGGGCATCGGAGAAATGTAGAAGGGTATGGCAAAGAGATCGAAAAGTTTGATGAGAAACTCGGCGTTTTGCTGGAATGTCTTTCGCAGGATGATCTATTGATCCTGACCGCAGATCACGGGAATGATCCGACATACAAGGGAACGGATCATACGAGAGAGTATGTTCCTTTCCTTGCATACAGCAAAAGAATGCAGGCGGGAGGTCCGCTTCCGGAAGCAGAGACGTTTGCGGTGATAGGGGCGACTGTAGCAGAGAACTTCGGAGTAGATATGCCGAAAGGAACGATAGGATATTCTGTTTTAAGCAGGCTGCAGCAGTAGTAAACCGTGAAAATGTAAAAAAATCAAAGCGGAAGTAGGATGAAAAACTGTAAAAATGTAAAAAACCGGACAGTTAAAGCTGTGAAAACTTATAGAAATATGAAAAGTTAAAAAGCCGGAAGTCGGAAAAAATGTAAAAAATGAAAAGCCGATGAGAATACAGGATAAAAATATAGGAAAATATAGAGAGAAAAGTGAAAATTAAGGATTGTCGGAAAACTTAATTTATTGTATAATATTCGATTGAGAAAATGAAATGAGAACATGGGACAATACAGGAGGAAGAAAGATGGCAAAAAGAAATGATATCCACAAGGTACTTATCATCGGCTCCGGCCCGATCATTATCGGACAGGCTTGTGAATTCGATTATTCCGGAACACAGGCTTGTAAAGCATTGAGAAATTTAGGATACGAGATTGTATTGGTGAATTCAAACCCGGCGACAATCATGACGGATCCGGAGATTGCTGACGTTACTTATATTGAACCTTTGAATGTTGACAGAATAGAACAAATCATAAAAAAAGAAAGACCTGATGCATTACTGCCGAATCTCGGTGGACAGTCCGGTCTTAATTTATGCTCAGAACTGGCGCAGGCGGGCGTTTTGGAGAAATATAACGTAGAAGTTATCGGCGTACAGGTCGATGCGATCGAGCGAGGAGAAGACAGAATCGAATTTAAGCACACGATGGATCAGCTCGGTATAGAGATGGCTCGAAGCGAGGTTGCATATTCTGTAGACGAGGCTCTTGCGATTGCGGAGAAGCTTGGATATCCGGTAGTTCTTCGTCCTGCTTATACGATGGGCGGCGCAGGCGGCGGTCTTGTATATAATGTAGATGAATTGAAAACAGTATGCGCCAGAGGTCTTCAGGCAAGTCTTGTAGGTCAGGTTCTTGTAGAAGAATCTATCTTGGGATGGGAAGAGCTGGAACTTGAAGTTGTCCGCGACGCAGAGGGCAATATGATCACTGTATGCTTTATCGAAAATATCGATCCGCTCGGCGTTCATACAGGAGATTCTTTCTGCTCCGCTCCGATGCTTACGATCTCAGAAGAAGTTCAGCAGCGTCTGCAGGAAAAATCTCATAAAGTAGTAGATTCTGTTAAGGTGATCGGCGGCTGTAACGTACAGTGGGCGCATGATCCGAAGACAGACAGAGATATCATTATCGAGATCAACCCGAGAACGTCTCGTTCTTCGGCGCTTGCATCGAAAGCGACAGGATTCCCGATCGCGCTTGTATCCGCAATGCTTGCGACAGGCATGACGCTGAAAGATATTCCGTGCGGAAAGTACGGTACATTGGATAAATACGTTCCTGACGGAGATTATGTTGTGATCAAGTTCGCGCGCTGGGCATTTGAGAAATTCAAAGGTGTGGAAGACAAGCTTGGAACACAGATGCGTGCGGTAGGCGAAGTAATGAGCATCGGTAAGAACTTCAAAGAAGCGTTCCAGAAAGCGATTCGTTCTTTGGAGACAGGAAGATACGGACTCGGTCATGCGAAAGATTTTGACGGAAAAACAAAAGAAGAGCTTCTCAAGAGTTTGCGGTATGCGACAAGCGAGCGTTACTTTGTTATCTACGAAGCGCTGAGAAAAGGAGCTTCTGTAGAAGAGATCCATGAACTGACAAAAGTAAAACACTATTTCCTTGAGCAGATGAAAGAGCTGGTGGAAGAGGAAGAGGCTCTGCTTGCGTTTAAGGGAGGTTTGCCGGAAGACAATGCTCTTATCGCGGCGAAAAAAGACGGATTCTCTGATAAATATTTAAGCCAGATTCTTGAAGTGGATGAGGATGAGATCCGCAATAAGAGAATCAGCCTCGGCGTTGAGGAAACGTGGGAAGGCGTTCATGTAAGCGGAACGCAGGACAGAGCATATTACTATTCGACATATAACGGAACGGACAAAAACCCGATCAGTGAAGAGAAACCGAAGATCATGATCTTAGGCGGGGGACCGAACCGTATCGGACAGGGAATCGAGTTTGACTATTGCTGTGTACATGCGTCTCTTGCTTTGAAAAAGCTTGGTTTCGAGACGATCATTGTCAACTGTAACCCTGAAACGGTATCTACAGACTATGACACATCTGATAAACTGTATTTTGAGCCGCTTACACTGGAAGACGTACTGAGCATTTATAAGAAGGAAAAACCGGTCGGAGTGATCGCGCAGTTCGGAGGACAGACTCCGCTGAACCTTGCGGCAGATCTGGAAAGAAACGGCGTGAAAATCTTAGGTACGGCTCCGTCTGTTATCGATCTGGCGGAAGACCGCGATCTGTTCCGTGAAATGATGGATAAGCTTGAGATTCCGATGCCTGAGTCGGGAATGGCTGTTACGGTGGACGATGCTCTTGAAATTGCCGAGAAGATCGGTTATCCGGTTATGGTGCGTCCGTCTTATGTACTTGGCGGCCGTGGCATGGAAGTTGTATATGATGCGGAAAGCATGGTAGGATATATGAAAGCAGCAGTCGGTGTGACACCTGACCGTCCGATTTTGATCGACCGTTTCCTCGGACATGCAACAGAATGTGAAGCAGACGCGATCAGCGACGGCACACATGCGTTTGTTCCGGCGGTTATGGAACATATCGAGCTTGCGGGAGTACATTCCGGAGATTCGGCATGTATTATTCCTTCTAAAAATATTTCGGAAGAAAATGTAAAGACGATCAAAGAATATACGAGAAAAATCGCAGAAGAGATGCATGTGAAAGGTCTTATGAACATGCAGTATGCGATCGAAAACGGAAAAGTGTACGTATTGGAGGCGAACCCTCGTGCGTCAAGAACAGTGCCGCTTGTATCGAAAGTATGTAATATCCGCATGGTTCCGCTTGCCATCGACATTGTGACAAGTGAACTGACAGGAAGACCTTCACCGGTTCCGGCGTTAAAAGAGCAGAACATTCCGTACTACGGAGTAAAAGAAGCGGTATTCCCGTTCAATATGTTCCCGGAAGTAGACCCGCTGCTCGGACCGGAGATGAGATCGACCGGAGAAGTGCTCGGATTGTCCAAATCTTTCGGCGAAGCATTTTATAAGGCTCAGGAAGCAACACAGACAAAGCTTCCGCTTGAAGGTACGGTGCTGATCTCTGTAAGCAATCGTGATAAGCCGGAAGTTGTGGAAGTTGCGGCTGATTTTGCAAAAGCGGGATTCAAGATCATTGCGTCAGACCATACTTGCAGCCTGCTTAAAGAGAACGGAATCGAAGCAGAGAAGATCAATAAGCTTCAGGAAGGCCGTCCGAATATGCTTGATGTGATCACGAACGGAAAAGTTGACATGATCGTGAATACACCGTCAGGAAAAGAAAGTAAGAATGACGACAGCTATTTGAGAAAAGCTGCGATCAAAAAGAAAGTTCCGTATATGACGACAATGGCTGCTGCGAAAGCTGCCGCAAACGGAATTCTTGCAGTGAAGAAACATGGAAGCAAAGAAGTGAAATCACTTCAGGAAATTCACGGAGAAATTACGGACAAAGAATAGTATGATTCATTAATATAAGACAGGTTTTATGAAGATGCCGGCCGCATTTGCGGTTAGGCATCTTTTGTATAAAATGAAAGATATTTTCCTTTGGCAAATCAATCAGATGGTGTATATGTGAAAAAAATCAATAAAAATAAAGCTAAAATAGCCATATTATACAAAAAGCATAGATAAAAAGAAAAAAATACAAAAGAAGTGATAAAAAGTGTAAATATTATTGGGGGGGGGGGTAATGCTATCATTTATAAGATGATGGGAGTAATGTGGTGAGCACATTCGTACATTACATTTTAAAAAGAAGGAGAGAAGTTTATGAAAAAGAGAATGTTCCATAAGGGAATGGCTGCGGTTCTCGCGGTATCGCTGACAACCGGCGGGGCTCTTCCGTTTATGGCTCAGACGGTTCATGCAGAAGACACTGCGGCAGAGCAGGGGCAGACGCCTGAGAAAAAGAGCGGTACTGTAACTCTTGAGAAGAAGAACGATGGTACGTATGTCTTCGGAAACGAATATCTGAAAAGAACGTTCAGTTTGAGCGCAGACAAAGTATTGTCAACAAAAGAGATTACAAACTATCGTACCGGAACTCCGACTGTGTTCACACCGCAGGCGGGCAGTGAAGAGTTTATAATCAACACGCTTGACAATAATTCCGAAGGGGAAGACAGCGGATTCGTAGCGCCTAAGAAAAAGTTGGAGACGACAGGTTGGAAGGCAACGGCGGACAGCGTTGCAGAGAATGAAGCGCCGAATGGCGGAGCAGACAAGATGTTCGACGGTGATAATAATACATATTATCATTCTAAATATGGGGATGGCGTGGATGCAGCGGTGAAAGAGTATCCGCATAATATTTATGTCGATTTTGGTTCGCAGAAGTCGTTCCAGTCTCTTCGCTATCAGCAGAGAGTGGATCAAAATGGAACTCCCACAGTGAGCGGGCATGTGAAAGGTTATAAGATTTATACCGGGGATAGCATCGATGCTCTGAAAACAACAGACGGTGCAAAACTGGTTGGTCAAGGTTCTTTTGAAAATAAAAAAGAAACATATGTGAACTTGGACGAAAAAGTGACAGCGCAGTATGTTCGTATTGAGTTTGTTGATTGTTATGAACCGTCAGCTGCAAATGTAAGCAAAGACGTAGCCTGCTGTTCGGAATTTGACTTTTTTGAAGATACAGCGACGTTCCCTGTAGTGGATAACGCGACACAGCTTAAGACGAGCGAAATGAAAGTGCAGGGCGAACCTCAACTGACAGAAAAGGACGGAGTGAAAACGCTGACGTTTACGTTTGAGCCGAAGAGAGTAAGAGGTGTAGATTACACGATCAAAGAAGTGATCACGATGAAAGACGGAGATTCTTTCATGAGAAAACACCTCGATATTTCTGTTGGGGAAGGGCAGGCAGAAAAAGCGAAGATCGATTATATCGATCTGGAAAATATGAACATCGCACAGACTGATCTGAAACAGAATGAATACTGGACGATCAGTGACACTATGGCGGACAATCCTGACATGGGCGGAATGAAAGGCGATTATCTGGAGCTTGGACAGCCGTACTATGTAGGTGCGATGTACTGGGGATGTGAGTTCCCGGAGACAGAGAACAAAATTAAAGGTTCTAATTCCTTTATCCGTTACTACTATGGAAAATCATTGAAATCCGATGATAAGTTTGAGTATAACGAAGGAAACGAAAACGGAAAGATGACGACGTGGGACGCTGTCGTAGGAGCTGCCCGAAGCAGAGATTACAGCGTGACACAGAGCGATTTCTATGAATATATCGAGACGATCGCAATAGATACGGAGTTCCGTCAGCAGTACAACTCATGGTACGACAACATGAAGGAGATCACGGACGAGATTATTCAGAAGAGTTTCTTCGAGATTGAGAAAGGATTCACACAGTACGGGATAGCTCCTCTTGATTCTTATGTTGTAGACGATGGATGGACGAATTACAGCTCCTTCTGGGATTTTAATAATAAGTTTCCGAATGAGCTTTACAACTCCAGTCTGCAGGTGAATCAGCTTGCGTCCAACTTCGGACTGTGGCTTGGACCAAGAGGCGGATATGGAACAGAAAGAACGATTGCGAATTGGATTGCAAGTAATGGTTTGGGTTCTGTAAATAATCAATCGGGTGGAGATATTAATATTTCTGATGCGAGATATCTGACGAAATTGAATAAAGATGTTTTCTGCGAGTATCAGGATAAGTTTGATATCAACTACTGGAAACTGGATGGAATGCTCTTAAATCCATCGACAGAGCAGTCCGAATATTATGTGACAGGTAATCCGCTTTATACGATTTCAGAGACATACGAGAGATGGACGGATATTTTTGAAGATATGCGTGACAACAGAGCGGGAAAAGACCTTTGGCTTAATATGACTTCTTACACAAACCCGAGTCCGTGGCACGTTCAGTGGGTGAACAGCGTATGGATGCAGAATACGGGAGATACAGGTTATACGGATAGCTTTAATGCAACGGATGAAGAAGCGATGCTTACATACCGTGACAACGCTTATTATAACTTCTTAAATGAAAGAGAGTGGCAGCTTCCGAACAAATATTTTTATAACCATGACCCGGTTTACGGATTGACTGCAAACGATGCTTATCATAGACCGGATATCAAATATACAGATGATGAGATGAGAAATCACCTGTATATGCTCGGAACGAGAGGAACGGCATTCTGGGAGTATTATTATAGTTACTCCATGTTTGATGACAATAAATGGCAGATCAACGCGGAAGCGGCAAAATGGATCGAAGACAATTTCGACATTCTTCAGAAATCACAGATGTTCGGCGGAAAACCGAATGACGGAAATGTTTACGGATATTCCTGCTGGAACGGAAAAGAGGGAATTCTCTCGATCAGAAATCCGAAGAATGAAGCACAAAGTTATAAAGTAACTTATGACAGACTGATCGGCGTCGGAGAAGATCTCGGAACTGTTTACGGAAAGGTTGTCGTAGGAGATCAGAGACACCAGACAGATGAACCGCTTACATATGGCAAGGAAGTGACATACACGCTTAATCCGAAGGAAGTTTTGATCCTGCAGTTTGGTGAGAAAGATGAAACTCCTGCGAAAATCCTTTCTGTAGAAGGAAACGGAAAAGAAGCAGAAGTTGAATTTGACGAGACGATCCGTACGCCGGAAGCGGGAATGTTTAAGGTAGACGGATACGAAGTGACAAAGGCAGAATTGAAAGCCGACAGACGTACAGTGAAACTGACTTTGGATAAGGAACTGAAAGATGCCCGGACAGTGAGCGTAAGTGTAGACGGCGTGAAAGATACTGTCGGAAATACTTCAAAAGTAAGCGCGCAGAATGATGCGTTTAAAGACGGCATCATAACAGGAGTGATCAGCGATGATCTGAAAGACGGAGCTGTATCGACAAAAGCGAAATACTCTGTCGACGGACACGGCGGATTTACTGTAACAGGTAAGATCAAGACAGATTCAAAAGACGTGGTACTTGCAGAGCAGAAAGGCGCTTATAAAGTCGGCATTGACGGCGAAGGATATCTGACGTTTGAGTTTAACAATATGAAGATCACATCGAAATATGATCAGAAGACGGTTGATAAAGCAAACGACAGCTACACAAGCGAGACGAAAGGAATTGCGGCTGACGGTAAAGAGCATCAATTCTCTGCTGTAAAAGAAATTAACGGAATGATCAAACTTTACCTTGACGGAAAAGTGGTTGCTTCAACATACAGCGAAGATAAAGCAAATCCGGAGATCGCAAAAGGCGAAACGATATTTGCGCAGGGTCTGACAAAAGACGAAGTTTCTTATATTACAGTTCTCGACAGATCGCTTGCATATGATGAAGTGAAAGATCTGATCGATACAGAAGATAATGTTGTTCTTGCAAAGAACAATCCGAAAGTAAAAGTTACCGCTTATGATGCAACTGTTAATACGGCAGTGGCAGAGAAACCGGACAGACCGTTTAGCATGGTAAACGACGGCGTGAAGAGTACGGCGAATTATCTGGAGCTGACAGATACGAGCGACAGCCAGAACCATTCCCGTTACGTGCAGTTCGATCTCGGAGACGAGTATGATCTGATGAAGATCCATATGACAAGATACTGGGATGGTTCAAGAAAATACGGACCGACAGTGATCCAGTTAAGTACAGACGAGAACTTTGCGGCAGACAAAACGACAACGGTATATAACTCCGATAAAGACAATGTACATAAACAGGGCGCGGGCAAAGATGAGTTTTATGTCGAGACGGCAGCAGGCAAAGAGATGTGGAACGCAGAAAACAGTGAACCTGTAACAGCTCGCTACATCCGTGTCTATGTAAACGGAAGAGAAAATAATCAGGGTACGTCTGATCATATCGTCGAGTTCGAGGCTTACGGTGCGAAAGACGGCGGAGCGATCATCCGTCCGGACAGACCGGAAGAGCCGGAGAAACCGGTACTTACAGGCGTGACAGCGTCAGTTGAAAAGGCAGAACTGAAAGTCGGCGAGACAACAAAGGCAACAGCAACGATCATGCCGGAAGGTGCAGAAGGCGTAGAGCTTGCATGGACGTCTTCCGATGATAAGATTGCAACAGTAGATAAGGACGGAAACGTTAAGGCGGTTGCAGAAGGAACGGCAACGCTGACTGTAACGGCGACACAGGGAAGCGGAGACGGCGCGGTAACAAAAACAGCTACTGTGGATGTAACGGTAATAAAAGACGGCGGAACAGATCCGGAACCGGAGAAACCGGTACTTACAGGCGTGAAAGCGTCAGTTGAAAAGGCAGAACTGAAAGTCGGCGAGACAACAAAGGCAACAGCAACGATCATGCCGGAAGGTGCAGAAGGCGTAGAGCTTGCATGGACTTCTTCCGATGACAAGATTGCGACAGTAGATAAGGACGGAAACGTTAAGGCGGTTGCAGAAGGAAAAGCAACGCTGACTGTGACAGCGACACAGGGAAGCGGAGACAGCGCGGTAACAAAAACAGCTACTGTGGATGTAACGGTAATAAAAGACGGCGGAACAGATCCGGAACCGGAGAAACCGGTGGTACTTACAGGCGTGAAAGCGTCAGTTAAGAAAGCAGATCTGAAAGTCGGCGAGACAACAAAGGCAACAGCGAAGATCACACCGGAAAAGGCAGAAAATGTAACATTTGCATGGGCTTCTTCCGATAAAAAAGTTGCAACGGTAGATGCTGACGGCAATGTAAAGGCAGTCGGCAAAGGAACAGCGAAGCTGACAGTGACAGCGACACAGGGAAGCGGAGCGGATGCAGTGAAAGTAACTGACACTGTGAAAGTAACGGTTACAAAAGACGGCGGTCAGACACCGCAGGAGGATGGAAAGACACCTCCGAAGACAGGAGACGAAACAGCGCCGTTCTTCCCGTTTGTACTTGCACTTGCGGCAGGCGCAGTGGTCATGATCACGAGAAAAAAGAACGGATAAACAAAGATACGCAGAAAAGATCAAAATAAAAAATTGATACTTAAAAAGGATTGTCGTGTGAGCGGCGATCCTTTTCTGCATTATCGGATATTCCGGTTTCTGATCGCGCAGAACCTTCAGGGAGGACGTCTGCGCCGCAGCAGGCAAGTTTACAGCTTTACGGCGTGTGGAAAGGAAACGTATATAAAAATGTTAGAATGGAAAAAACGGTTCGCTTTGTGATAAAATGATAGAAGAAAACAACTTCGGATCATTGAAATGGGAAAACGCAGAAGGAATATAATGAAAAGTATTATGAGGAAATGCTGTCGGTCGTTCGGGAATACAAGGATTACAGCGTGCTTGGGCATATGGATCTGATCGCCCGTTATGATGAAAAGGGCGTCTATCCGTTTGAAAAGATCAAACCGATCGTCGAAGAGATTTTGCAAGTTGTCATAGCGGATGGGAAAGGTCTGGAAGTGAATACATCGTCATATCGGTACGGCCTTTCTGACACGACGCCTTCTGTGGAAATTTTAAAACGGTACAGAGAGCTTGGCGGAAAGATCGTCACAATAGGGAGCGACAGTCATAAACCGGAACACTTGGGCGCTTATATAGAAGAAACGAAGGAAATGCTGAGAAAAGCAGGTTATACGCAGTTTTGTACTTATGAAAGAATGTCTCCGGTTTTTCATGATCTATAACAACGTTTTTGCTATATAAACTGCAAAGAAAGCGGAGAGAAAAGAGATAATTGTGCAGTATAAACAAAATAAAGAAAATAGAATAAACATATTGCACAAAAGAAGTCCGGGCAATAGGCAAAAACTATCATAAATTACAAATCGGTTGCTAAAAAGTGCAAATAACTGAAATGTAAAGTGCGATATCATAAGAAAATAGGAATAGTGGGCAACTATAGTAACTAGAAAAAGAGGGAAATGTATGAGAAAGAGAATGAAAACAGTAAGAGGCTTGTGGGCAGGTCTGCTTGCGGCGGCAGTTGTACTTACATCGGCTGCACCGTCGGCGTTGACCGTACAGGCAGAGGAAGCTGACGCAGTGCAGACTGCAGAAGTTTCAGGGGTGGAATATCAGATCTACCCGACTCCCCATGAGATGACTTATCAGGATGGGGGATTCGACATCGGAGAAGTGAATATTGTTTACGAAAACGGTGTTGATGATGTGACAAAGAATCGAATGACAGAAGTTCTTTCGATCAAAGGCAAGAGTGAGAGCGCTGCTGTTACCAATGCAAAAGTTGACGGCAAGACGAATATCCTTGCAGGTATCTACGGCTCCGACGGATATGTAGATAAATATGTGAAGGAGCATTACACAGTAGATAAATCTTTGTTTGACCATCACGGTTCCTATTTCCTCGCATCTAATAAGGGTGAGATCGTAATCCTCGGATTAGATACAGATGCGGTATTTTACGGCATCACATCTTTGAAGCATATCTTCAATCAGATGGACGGAACTACGATCCGCAACTTTGAGATGAGAGATTATGCAGATGTAAATATCCGTGGATTTATCGAAGGATATTACGGACTTCCGTGGTCGAATGAGGACAGAATGTCTCTTATGAGATTCGGCGGAGATTATAAGATGACGTCTTATATCTTTGCTCCGAAAGACGATGAGTATCACAAAGGAAAATGGCGTGATTTATATCCGGAAGAAGAACTGGCAAAGATCAAGGAAATGGTAAAAGTCGGAAACGATTCTAAGTGCCGTTTCGTTTGGACAGCCCACCCGTTTATGGGAGGATTTAATCAGGCGCAGGCAGATCAGGAGATTCAGGCGCTTCTGCGCAAATTTGATCAGTTGTACGATGCAGGCGTGCGTCAGTTCGGAGTACTCGGCGACGACGTCGGAAGCCTTCCGAGAACGATCGTGATCAACATGATGACAAAAGTATCCGAGTGGGCAAAAAAGAAAGGCGATGTATATGACACAGTATTCTGTCCGGCAGGATATAACCATTCATGGCAGTCAGGCGGTACAGGCGGCAATTATGCAGAGCTGAACGAGTATGACAAAGGATTCCCGGAAGATATCAAGATCTTCTGGACAGGAGAAGCAGTATGTAAACCGATCGAGCAGGTAACGCTTGATCACTTCAGAACTCATAGAACGACAGACGGTCAGAAACGTCGTGCCCCGCTATTCTGGCTCAACTGGCCTGTAAACGACATTAATCACGGACGTCTTATGATGGGTAAAGGTGTGCAGCTTAAAACAGATGTAAATCCGGAAGATCTTGCGGGAGCGGTGACAAACCCGATGCAGGAATCAGAAGTATCGAAACCGGCGATCTTCGCAGTTGCGGATTATAGCTGGAATATCGCAGGATTTAATATGGATAAGAGCTGGGCGGATTCATTTGCGTATATTGATGAAAATGCATCTGAAGAGCTTCATACACTTGCGAAACATATGTCTAACCCGGAACCGAACGGACATGGACTTGTATTGCCGGAGTCAGAAGAAATTCAGGGTCTGATCAATACTTATAAAACACAGCTTGCAGCAGGAAACGTAGAAGAAGCAACAACAACGCAGCTTGTGGCAGAGATGACAACAATCATTGAAGCTTGCGACGGTTTCCATGCAAAGAGCAAAAACGAGGCAATGAAAGCGGAAATCCTTCCGTTTACAAACTCTTTGAAAGATCTCTGTACGGCAATCCGTTCTTTTGCACAGGCACAGGATGCAATGCAGAAAAATGATATGCAGAGCGCGTTTGATCTGTATATGGCAGGTTCGGGAAGTTATGCGACCTCCCAGACATATACAAAAGAGATGTACAATGCGTCTCCGGCAGTTGTAACTCCGGGATCGACCCATTTGATCCCTCTGGCAAAAACATTGGAAGCGGCATTGTCAGATCCGATGAACGATTATGTGGCAGGCGATGTTGAAAGACCGTTGAAAATTACGGCAGAGGCAAGCTTTCAGACATGGCAGAGCGGAAAACCGGCAGATATTATTGACGGCAACAGCGGTACGTATGCATGGTACAACGGAGCAGAAGGTGTCGGACAGTATTATCAGGTGAACTTCAGCAAACCGACGACTATTTACGGCGTACATATCGAAAACGGCGCAGGAAAAGAGAAACCGGACGATACATTCGGATACGCAAAACTGAAATATCAGGCAGAAGGTTCTGATGAGTGGAAAGAATTAGAAAACGGAAAAGAATACGGACCATATGCTGCGAAAGTTGATGTGGCAGGACTTGAAATCGAGAACGTTACGGCAGTTCGTTATGAGTGCTCGAGAGTGGGAGGATCTGGTAAATGGCCTTCTATGCGTGAGTTCAAAGTAGACTTGCAGCCCGGAGCGGCAGATACGTTTACAAAAGAAGTGATCCGTACAACAGAAGGTTGGACTGTTTACAATAATGGAAACGAAAATAATGCAATCGACGGTGATGAAGGCACAAGCGTACATTACAATGTAAGACAGGGAGATCCTACAAACGGTGACTCTATGATCGCAGGTGATTATTTCGGAGTGAAGCTGTCCGAGAAGATCACACTTGGAAAGATCAAGATTGTCCAGGGTAATAATGATACACATGCAGATTATATGCAGAACTGTGATCTGGAGTGGTCGGTTGACGGTCAGAAATGGACAAAGATTGCAACATTTGAAAACAAACGCACGATAGAGATCGATGTATCTGACAAAGATATTCAGGCACAGTATGTTCGTATCAAGAATAATGCGACACAGAAAAACTGGTTTGCGATCAGAGAATTTGACGTTGACTCTAAAGTATGGTTTAACTCGAAAGTTTACACAAACGTAGACGCTTACAAAGAATACAGAGCAAATCTGTTGGATGAAAGCGCTGAAATCGAAGCTAAGAATGATATTACTTTAAAGAAAGATCAGTATATCGGCTTAAAATTAGACCGCATTCATGAGATTAAAGATATTCAGAAGAATCTTGAAAATGCAGACAAGCTTACCCTTGAAACATCTCTCAATGCATATGAGTGGACAACATATGATGCAAAGAAACCGGGAGATGCAAGATATATCAGACTGATCAACAAGACGAATGATGATGTGAAATTCAATTTGAAACAATTCGTTGTAAATACGGTAGAGTTCAAAGAAAAATCACTGCATTCAAAAAGCGGAAATTATACGATCACAGATCCTGAGAAAGCGTTCGACGGAAACAGAGCAACAGAGGCTGTTTATCAGACATCACAGAACGAAGGCGTTTGGTTCGTATACGATCTCGGACAGACAATCCACTTCGATAAGTTCAAAGCTGTCTGCGAGGATAGCGAGCATGACTATATCAGACATGGTAAATTCTCTGTATCTACAGACGGAGAGACATGGGAAGAAATCATGACTCTCGGTTCACAGGATGGACCAAATAACGGAGAAGCGAATGATACTGATGAGATCGGAGCGGTGCTTCCGAATCATGAAACTTCTTATAATACAAAAGAAGCAACAAACATTAACAAAGATGCACGTTACCTGAAATTCGAGGTAACAAGAACAAAAGTCGGTTCTGACAAGTGGGTTCGCTTCAGCGAGCTTGAGATCAATGACGGAGCGTATGTTCCGAGTGAAAACGATCCGACATATGAAAGCTCATGTCTCGATACACAAAACGGAAAATTCTCTTATATGTCAGATATGAATCTTGCGACATCATTTGTTCCGGCAGAAAAGAGCGGAAACCTTGTTTATCATGTATCAGAGAAGAATGACCGCAATAAGATTAAGATTGTTCAGAGAGCAGATTCGATTTCAAATGCAACTGTAAGTGTGAGAACATTAGCAGAAGCAGATACATGGAAACCTGTCGGAACACTGGGCAAGACAGTGAATGAGTTTGTTCTTCCGAATGAGACAGTGCTTCTTGATGTGAAAATTGAGTGGTCAGATGCTAAGGTCGGCATTATAGAGATGTTCCTTTCAAAAACAGATGCTCCGACACCGGAAGAGAAAGTTTGGACAGTGACACTTGACGGAAAAGAAGTAAAAGTAAAAGACGGAGAAAAACTGACAAAACCGGCAGACCCGACAAAAGAAGGATATAAATTCCTCGGATGGTTTGTAGGAGATAAGGAGTTTAACTTCGATACACCGATCACAGAAGAACTGAACGGTATTAAGATCGAAGCTCGTTTTGAGAAAATCGACGAACCGACACCGGAAGAGAAATTTTGGACAGTGACGCTTGACGGAAACGAAGTGAAAGTAAAAGACGGAGAAAAACTGACAAAACCGGCAGATCCGACAAAAGAGGGATACAAATTCCTCGGATGGTTTGTAGGAGATAAAGAGTTTAACTTCGATACACCGATCACAGAAGAACTGAACGGTATTAAGATCGAAGCTCGTTTTGAGAAGATCGACACACCGACACCGGGTGAGAAAGAATGGACAGTGACACTTAACGGAAAAGAAGTCAAAGTAAAAGACGGAGAAAAACTGACAAAACCGGCAGACCCGACAAAAGAGGGATACAAATTCCTCGGATGGTTTGTGGGAGATAAGAAGTTTGACTTCGATACACCAATCACAAAAGAACTGAACGGTATTAAGATTGAGGCTCGTTTTGAGAAAATAAAAGATGAGCCACAGCAGCCGAACAAAGGCGGAGCAGTTCAGACAGGTGATACAACAAACATAGCGCTGTGGATTGCATGTCTTGGTATAGCAGGCGCTGCAGTTGCTGTAACTCTTAGATCACGCAGAAAACGTTCTTAATGAAACGGTTGTTTTGATTGACGAACGGTGATCAGTTATAAAAAGTAAAATACAGATTTTTCTGCCGGCGGGATTTATCCTGCCGGCAGTTTTGCAGTGTAGATTAAAGATAAAACAATAGAATATGGAACGTAAGAAATGTTTTCAAAAAAGCTATAAAAAATGAGCTTTAAAAAATCGTAAAAAACTGTAAAAAATTTTAGTAAAAAAATTGACAGAATAAGAAAAAAAGACTTGCAATTATAAAAGTTATATGATAATATTAAAAACGGTTCTGCTACAGAACTAGAAAACAATGGCCCCGTGGTCAAGCGGTTAAGACATCGCCCTTTCACGGCGGTAACACGGGTTCGATTCCCGTCGGGGTCATTTATCATTCGGACAACAGAAGTATTGTTGCGAAAAGAATGATAAAACTATGCATATTATTTTACTATGTGTAGTATATATATGAATAAGGCGCAGTAGCCAAGTGGTAAGGCGTGGGTCTGCAACACCCTGATTCACCGGTTCAAATCCGGTCTGCGCCTCTTGAGAGATCCCGAAAGACTAATGTTTTTCGGGATTCTTTTTTGCAAAAGGCGAGCGGCACAACTGTCTTGTCATTTGTAAACTCAAGTGTTATAATGAGCATCACGACAGAAACAAAGGCGTATGGATTTCATGCGGGAAAGGGTATACGAATGACGATTAGAGAAGAGATCGAACAGTTGAAGAAGGAAAAAAACGCGGTCATACTGGCGCATTATTATGTAAGACCGGAAGTTCAGGAAATTGCAGATTATATCGGCGATTCTTTTTACCTGAGCAAGGTGGCAGTAGAGTTGGAGGAGCAGACGATTGTGTTCTGCGGCGTTTCGTTTATGGGCGAAAGTGCGAAAGTGCTGAATCCTCAGAAGACGGTTCTTATGCCGGATGCAAAAGCGGACTGTGCGATGGCGCATATGGCAGATGAGGAGACGATCCGTGCGATGCGGAAGAAGTATGATGATCTTGCGGTTGTCTGCTATATTAATTCAACGGCAGAACTGAAAAGATTATCGGATGTATGCGTAACTTCGGCAAATGCGGTTCGGATTGTAAAGGCACTTCCTAACAAAAACATTTTCTTTATTCCGGATAGAAATCTGGCGCATTTTGTGGCGGAGCAGACGCCGGAGAAGAATTTTGTATACAACGAAGGATATTGTCCGATTCACGAGACGGTAAAAATAGAGGAATTAAAGCAGGCGAAAGCGGAGCATCCGGAAGCGGAAGTGCTGACGCATCCTGAATGTCCGAAGTCGCTTCTTGATCTTTCGGATTATATCGGAAGCACGTCCGGCATTATTGATCGTGTGGGAAAGAGCGACGCTGAGGAATTTATCATCTGCACGGAAAACGGTGTGAGATATGAGCTTGAAAAAAGATATCCGAATAAAAAGTTCTATTTTACAAAAACAGAACCGGTCTGTGAAGATATGAAAATGATCACTCTGGAAAAGATCGCTCATGTTTTGAGAACAGGTGAAAATGAAGTTCAGATGGACGAAGCTCTTCGTGCCGAATCAAAGAAACCGTTGGAAAAGATGCTTGATCTGGCAAAATAACAGGTGAAAATGAAAGATATAATTAAGGAATAGTAAGGTAAGATTAGGGGCGCTAAGGGAAGTGGATATGGAAAAAATAAAAGAAAAACAAGATCAGGTCGATGTGGTCATTGTCGGAACAGGAGTCGCAGGATTATTTGCGGCATTGAATCTGCCGCGTGATTTTAAAATTATGATGATTACCAAAGCGGATCTGGAGAGCAGCGATTCATTTTTGGCACAGGGCGGAATCTGCGTTTTGCGCGATGAAAGTGATTATGACAGTTATTTTGAAGATACGATGCGTGCGGGGCATTATGAGAACCGAAAAGAATCGGTCGATATTATGATCCGCAGTTCGCAGGAGATCATCAGGGAACTGATCGGGTACGGCGTTGAATTTGAACGCAGGACAGAGCATAGTGATGATGTCATCGGTGACAGTGATATTTCTCGTACATATGAGTATACAAGAGAAGGGGCGCATTCAAGTCCGAGGATTTTATTTCATGAGGATATTACAGGAAAAGAAATTACGGGAAAACTTTTGGCGCGGGTGAAAGAGCTTGACAATGTAGAGATTTTTGAATATACGACAATGACGGATATTATAGAGGAAGGCGGAGTATGCAGAGGCGTTGTCATGCAGGAACAAGACGGAACGAGCCGGGCAGTTCGCTCAGCGTATACGATCGTTGCAAGCGGCGGAATCGGAGGATTGTACCGTCATTCCACAAATTTTCCGCATTTGACGGGAGATGCTCTTGAAATTGCGAAAAAACACGGAATCAGACTGGAACATACCGATTATGTTCAGATTCATCCGACAACGCTTTATTCTAAGAAGCCGGGGCGGAGATTTCTGATTTCGGAATCAGTGCGGGGAGAAGGAGCTGTTCTGCTTGATAAAGAGGGAAATCGTTTTGTAAATGAATTGCTTCCGCGGGATGTCGTTACAAAAGCGATTCGCGAACAGATGGAAAAAGACGGAACAGATCATGTGTGGCTGTCTATGGAGAATATAGGAACAGAGTCGATATTGAGTCATTTTCCGAATATATACAGACGTTGTAAAGAAGAAGGGTACGATGTGACGAAAGAGCCGATTCCGGTTGTTCCGGCTCAGCATTATTTTATGGGAGGCATCTGGGTGGACAGCGATAGTCAGACTTCTATGGAACGGTTATTTGCGGCAGGAGAGACGAGCTGCAACGGAGTTCACGGAGCAAATCGTCTGGCAAGCAATTCTTTGCTGGAAAGCCTTGTGTTCGCAAAAAGGGCGGCGCAGAAGATCGGAAGAGAAAAAACGGATACCGCCGCAAAGCAGGCGGGAGAGAACGAAAAAAGGAGTGGAAACGTGAATAAAATTACAATGAAATTACAGGCCGATCATTTGATCATGGAGGCATTAAAAGAAGATATTTCAAGTGAAGATGTCAGTACAAACGCAGTGATGAAAGAAGCCGTTCCGGGAGAGGTTGACCTGATCTGCAAAGAGGACGGGATTATTGCTGGACTGGACGTATTTTCAAGGGTGTTTGAACTTTTAGATGAAAATACGAAAACAGAGCTTTACTGTAAGGACGGAGATGAGGTAAAATCAGGACAGCTTATGGGAAAGGTGAAGGGCGATATCAGAGTGCTTCTTTCCGGCGAGCGTGTGGCTCTTAATTATCTGCAAAGAATGAGCGGGATCGCAACATATACACATTCTGTGGCAAAACTTCTGGAAGGTACGAAAACGAAACTTTTAGATACGAGGAAAACGACGCCGAATATGCGTGTTTTTGAGAAGTATGCAGTTACGACAGGCGGCGGATATAATCACAGATATAATCTGTCGGACGGAGTTTTGCTGAAGGATAATCACATCGGAGCGGCAGGAGGAGTTGCACAGGCTGTAAAAATGGCGAAGGAATATGCGCCGTTTGTCCGCAAGATTGAGATTGAAGTGGAAACTCTCGACATGGTAAAAGAGGCTGTAGAGGCAGGCGCAGATATTATCATGCTTGATAATATGACGACAGAAGAAATGCAGGAAGCAATCAGAATCATTGACGGAAGAGCTGAAACGGAATGTTCGGGAAATGTAACGAAAGAGAATATTGCACGTCTGACAGGTCTTGGCGTTGATTATATTTCAAGCGGAGCTTTAACACATTCTTCTCCGATACTTGACATTTCGATGAAAAACCTGCATCCTGTTAAGGAGGATGTCAGATGACAGGCTCTGACAGAAGAAAACAGATTGTAGATCAGATCAGAAACAGCACGACGCCTGTTGCGGGGAAAGTTTTGGCGGCGGCATATGACGTAAGCCGTCAGGTGATCGTGCAGGACATAGCGCTTATACGGGCAGCCGGATATGATATCATCTCTACGAACAGGGGATATATTATCAATGAGCCGGCAGCAGTAAGCCGTGTGTTCAAAGTGAAGCATACAGATGCGCAGGTTGAAGAAGAGCTGACAGAGATCATCGATCTGGGCGGGATCGTGCGCAATGTGATGGTCAACCACAGAGTTTACGGGCATATGGAAGCTGAGATCAACATTACATCCCGCAGAAAAGTGACGGAATTTATGGATGATATTCAGAACGGAAAGTCGAGTCCGCTGAAAAATATTACTTCGGATTATCATTACCATAAAGTAGAAGCTGACAGTGAAGAGACATTGGATCTGATTGAGGATATGTTGAGAAATAAGGGATTTCTTGTGGAGGATCGCGGTTAGATCATTGAAAGCGAATACGGGCAGAGGTTGGAAGATGAAAGAAATTTTTGAGTTGCTGAAACAAGTTTTAAACAGAGAATTTATCCGTGCGGTGCTCAGCAATCCGAGGACGAAGGACGGCGTCGTGAAAGCGAAAGTCCGTCCTCTTGAGAAAAACGGCGATTTCATGTTTCAGGTAGAAAAGTTTACGAAGACGCAGGCGTTTCATGAAAACATAAACTGCAAAGATGCAGCGGAAATACTGGCAGGTCATATGGAAAATTTCCGGCAGATGCAGATCGAGACTGTTCAGGCGGAATATACGGTTCTTGTGAGCAAGAAAGGAAAAATTTCGATCAAGCGGAAAAACCGAAAAAGCGCGGCGCCTCCGGCAGAGCTTTCACATGACAGGAAGAAACGCTATATATTAGAAGAAGGAACTTTTGTTCCGTTTTTAAATGATCTCGGAGTTATGACAGAAGAAGGGAAGATCGTTCGGACGAAAACGGATAAGTTTCGCCAGATCAACCGTTTTCTTGAATTTATAGAAGATATCCTTCCACAGCTTGACAAAGGACGTGAATTGACAATTCTCGATTTCGGCTGTGGAAAATCATACCTTACGTTTGCGATGTATTATTATTTGAAAGAACTGAAAGGGTTTGACATTCATGTGATCGGACTCGATCTGAAGGAAGATGTGATTCGCCGGTGTAGCGGACTTGCAAAAAAATATGGGTATGAGAAACTGCATTTTCTCGTAGGAGATATTGCGGATTATGAAGGAGTGAACGAGGTGGATGTCGTCGTGACGCTTCATGCATGTGATACGGCGACAGATTATGCGCTTGCAAAAGCGATCGGTTGGAATGCCAAAGTTATATTATCGGTTCCGTGCTGTCAGCACGAAGTGAACGGACAATTCGCGAAAGCGGATAAGACGCAGTGTTATGACGGATGTCTGGATCCGATCATGGATTACGGACTTTTGAGGGAGAGGTTTGCGGCGCTTGTGACGGACGGATTGAGAGCAAAATATTTAGAAGCTGCGGGATATGATACGCAGGTACTTGAGTTTATCGATATGGAGCACACTCCGAAAAATATTTTGCTTCGGGCGGTCAGAGCGGATGAGAAAAGAGTTACGAAAAAAAGCGCGGGAACAGCGATTGAAAAATGTGAACGTTTTTTGCAGATAGAGCCGACGTTGGGGAGATTGTTGGCAGATAAAGGGGAGAATTACAAAGAATGAAGAAAAAAATAATGAAAGCAGGTATTTTGATCGTTGTTTTTTGTGCCGCGGTCATTATTTCAAGCCTTGTGATCAACAAAGATGTGTCGGATGAGGCCGCCGACATGGGGGCTGCATCTCTGCCTGAGATTTCTTTTTATGTCGGAGAAACAGAAGTGAATCCGCTTTTTGGTTATGTAAACAAGATGGAGATACCTGCTGTACGTGATACGATCACTCCGCTTAAAAGCGACGGTTCATTGACTGTAAAAGTAGAAAAATACGGAAATAAGATCGATAAACTTAAATATGAGGTATATTCGCTTGACGGAACGAAGAAACATGCAGAAGGCAAAGCGGATATAGTGAAAGAAACTTCGCAGGCAGAACTGGACTTGAAAGGGATCTTGTCATCGGAAGAGCCGGAGGCTGTTTTGAAAGTGACGCTTGATACGCCGCTGTCTCAAAACGGAAAGACGGCGGGATATTATACCCGCATTGTACGACCGAAAGAAGTCACGACTGATCAGTGCCTTGCATTTGCAAAAGATTTTCATACAAAAGCGTTGAATAAAGAAGCGACAGAGGAACTTACGGCATATTTAGAGCCGGATGAAAAGAGCGATAATACGACATATCAAACGGTAAATATTCATTCAGATATTACGCATATACAATGGGGAGATATGAAGCCCTCCGTGATCGGAGATGTGGAGTGGGATATAAAAGAAAGTAATACGGTATATACTTCTATACTCGCAAAATATAAAGTTTCCTGTACGGACGAAGAGGGAGCGGAAAGCATCTATAACGTGAAAGAGTTTTTCCGGGTGAGATTTCTCGTAGATACGATCTATTTGCTCGACTATAACCGGAATATGGAACAAGTATTTGACGGAAGAGAAAGTGATTTTGATGAAAACGGAATCATACTTGGCATTATTCCGAAGGATATTTCCTATGAGATCAATAAAGACCAGACTTCCGCCGCGTTTGTGCAGGCCGGTGAATTATGGCTGTATGAGTCGAAAAAAGGAAATCTGACAAAAGTATTTTCCATGCCAGATCAGGAAGGCAGAGATACGCGGGGAGAGAATGATCAGCATGCGGTGCGTGTGATCGGCATTGATAATAAAAATAATATTACGTTTGCCGTTTACGGGTATATGGCGCGCGGCAGCCACGAAGGCGAGGTCGGCGTCGGCATTTATTATTATGATGCGGCTGAAAATAAGATTGAGGAAAAGGCATTTATTACAAGTACGAAATCGTTTGCCATCGCAGAAGATGAGCTTGGTAAGATGGTATATTATAATCAGAGTACTTCCCTTTTGCACGTTCTTGCAGACGGAACTTTATATCGGATCGATCTGAAGAAAGATGAGAAGAAAGTGCTTGCGGAGAATCTTACTGACGAACGGTATGCCGTTTCAGATGACGGTCATCTTATGGTGTATCAGACCGGAGGGAAAACAGATAAGTCCGCGACGCTTCATATAATGAACTTAAAGAGCGGAGAGGATTATACGATCAAAGCGGAAGATGGGGAAAACCTGCGCCCTCTTGGGTTTATCAACGGAGATTTTATATATGGAAAGGTAAATCCTGCCGATACAGGGATCACGGTATCAGGCGAAGAGATCACACCGATGTACGAAGTGCAGATCAGAAACTCTAAGAATAAAGAAGCTGCGCAGTATAATTTCACAGAACAAAGTATTTATACGACGGATGTGCTCATCGACGGGAATCTGCTGACTTTTAACCGCGTTATAAAAGACGGAGAAACATATAATTCCACAAAGCAGGAATATGTTACGAACAATGAGGAACGTAAAGAGTCGAAGATTGTTTTTGAAACATATGTATCGGAAAACACAGGAAAACAGATGCGTTTTACATTTGCGGACGGAGTGAAAAAGAAACAAAAACAGAATGAAAAACCGATATATCAGCCGGGCAAAAAAACGCTGACGATTGAGCTGAAAGGGAAAGAGAAAGAAGAAAAATATTATGTTTACGGCATGGGAGAACTGGCGGCTGTCTATAACAAAGCAGGGTATGCGGTTCAAAAGGCAGAGCAGGTTTCGGGAGTTGTAATTTCTTCCGAGCAAAAATATGTATGGGAGAAAGGAAACCGGGATCTTGTTTATTCAACAGAAGCAGGTAAGTTTCAATGTGAAGAAGGAGAAAGTTCTCTTGATGCGTGTGAGCGTTATATGGAACAGTATCATGCACAGCGGCTTGATCTGACAGGCTGTTCTCTCGATCAGATGTTATATGTGATCAATCGCGGGTGTCCGATGATCGCGATATTGGAATCGGCACATGCGGTGCTTTTGACAGGATATACGATGACGGATATCACATATGTAGATCCGAGTACAGGAGAATCATATACAGTCGGCATGAGCGAAATGGAAAATATGACAGAAGCAGGCGGAAACACATTTATCGGATACATCAGATGATAAAAGGAGAACTTTCCTCAGGAAGTTGATTGGCGCGGCACATACCGGAAAGGTAAATATAAGTGATAAAAAATATCCGTGGGATGCGAAAAACGTATCTCACGGATATTTTTTGTATCGTATGTTAGCAGCGCTTCAGATGTTTGGCCGCAATAAGCGCGGAGTGCGTTTTGCGAATGAGTTTTGCGAATGACGCAAGCTGAACTGCCGCATGCTTTAGAATATTTTATGATATGGAAGGTTTAAATAAAACCCCTTTATATTTATTCAGTGCTGTGTACAGTATCATTCCGAGAACTCCGCAGGAGATCACTTCCCCCAGACCTACTGTCAGCATCATAAACGGGATCGGAAGAGGAACTGCATAACCGTATTTTAAAATAAACGGAACGATGAGCGCGTTTGCGATGATCGGAGGAACCGGCGCTAAATATTTGCTTTTATTGCGAAGCTGCCATGTAAATAAAGCTCCGATCAATGTGGCGATGCTTCCGAAAATAATATCCGGCAAGATTGCTCCGCCTAATATGTTGCTGATAAGACATCCTAAAAATACTCCGGGAATTCCCGCAGGTGTGATTGCGGGCAGAATTGTCAGCGCTTCCGAAAAGCGGATCTGCACTTCTCCGAATGCAAAAGATGCGCCGAGCATAGTCAGTACGACGTAGATTGCGGCGATCATCGCCGCCTGTGCCATGAAAAGCACTTTGCTTTGTTGAGTTGTTTTCATTTTTCAATTCTCCTTTAGTTTTGTTTTACGTGTGGAAGGTCACGAACACACGATTCATTTTCCGCGAAACAATGAGCCATGTGGAGGTGCTTGCACATCCATTTGGCGAATGTCGCGAGAGTCAAATACCGCAGGTATTTGGCTTACGCCGGAAATCGGCGAAACCCTTGTAAGACCTTATTTTTCGGGTTTTTGTAACGTGGGTTAGTATAGCACGGAGAGCGTTGGAATTCAAGCTGTCCCCAGCATTCTGTTAGTTAATTTTCCAATCATCAGCATCTAATGTAAAAGAGGTATCAAAAGTGCATACCATTGGTAGAATTAATAAAAGCATATATAGTTGTATAACCGAAGATATCGTAACGGATGAAGTTATTATTACAGATAATCAGCTTCAGCATATTTTGGATAGACACCCAGAAGTATATAAAGAAGTTACAGATTATTTGAATGATATCATATCTGCCCCGGATTTTATTATTAAAGATAAACATAAAAATACAGGGCTTGTGGTTAAAAGGATAAAAACAAAAGAGGAATATGCTCAAATGGTGTTGCGAATTTGCGCATCGTAAGATAATGCTGGATATAAAAATTCGGTTATATCTTGTTGGGAAATAAGTGAAAAACGTTTACAGAATTACCTCAGAAATAAAGAAATCCTTTACAAAAAGGAATAAATACTATATACTTTAGATACAATAAATAAGAAGTTGTTCGAGGTGGTAAAATTCGTTGCAACCACGCACCCATTGGGTCAAAAGAGATGCAGGAGAGGCGACGCCTGCCGAGTAACTTCTTATTTTGTAAATATCGACGATTCACCATCAGCCAGTTTGGTTGGTGGTATTTTTATATTCAGAAAGTAGGAAATGCCATGAAAGCAGTATGCGTTAAAAGTTATTATGACAAGTAGCTGAAGAGGAAAGTCACAGTTGGAGATGAACTGAAACTGACAGAAGAGCGGTTTAAAGAGCTGACCTCGGAAAGTAACGGCGCAAAGATAGTGCTTGTAAAAGCAAGGGCTGAGAAAAGGGCGGTTGTAAAGAAAGGATAAGGTGTAGTTAAAAGCAGATCTTTTGTCGGCGACAACGAAAGAACATGCGGCGGTTCTTGATGACGTAAACTGGATGATGGTGGCATCAGCCTCCGCATTGGCGGCTGTGCTGTTAATCCTGGTCAGTATTGCTTGTTTGCTGGAGACACCGAAAAACAATAATTCAGAGGGTGAGTAACATCGTCCCTTTTTTAATTCCATAGGTAGGGTGGAAAAAATTTTTGGAAAGCCTCTTGACAATTACGCGTAACAATAATATATTATGCGTAACGCGTAACATATGGAGGTGAGAAGAATCGCGGAGAAAAGTAGAGCCGATTACATGAAAGCCAGACGCGAGAAACAAAAAACATTTAGTGTTGCTGTGGATAGAGAAAAAATGTTGAGATTTGAGAAAAAAATATCTGAACAAGGAAAAACAAAATCCGAATGGCTTAATGAAAAAATCGACGAAGAACTAAAAAATAAGAAGTACTCGTAATTCCATCAAGACTACCGAGTACTTCAACTAAGAAGTTTCCTTCTGTAAATACTATAATGTAGAATGAGACTTCTTTCAAGACGAATTTTAAAACGAGAATTTTTATTATGCAGAAATTAATGATTTTTGAAGGTCATTAATTTAGGTCATACTGTTTCCGAAAGGAGTCGATGAAAATGGAAATAGGTTCTGTAATTCTTTTAGGAGGTATTTTTCTAGTCGTAATTTATAGGAGCGGTTTATCAAAAGAATTTAAAGAGAATAATTTAGAATTTTATGATTTAAAAAAATGGTCCTCTTTAAAAACGGCAAGTTGGCTAATATTTTTGGACTGGAAATACCTGAAGATATATAAAGATTTAAAAACTTGGGGAAAAGAAGAATTAAGAGTTACCAAAGCGTTATGTCAAAAGAAAATTCCACAAAGAAATATAAGGAGTGAAGCAATTCCTGTCGTAGCGATAATCATAAGCTGTGGCTCTGTATTTATTTCAATATTAGGAATAGTATTTGGCACATTATCGGAAAATCAAATCATGCAGGAGATGGCAGAAAGTGAGATTCGTTTTGATGAATATGCAGTGATATTTATCTTAATAATTGGTTTGGCTACTATTTTATGGTTTATATCAACAATACAATACATTGTTGGCAACAAATATAAATCGCTTTTATATATGTGTGAAAGTATTTTAGAAGCCAAAGAAAATACAATGATAGAATAGTATAAATAACGATAAAAAGAACATCTATCAGAAATTGTACCGCCCCCAAAAAAACTTAGACCTAAAAGGACGTTATTATGAAGTCCTTGCCCATCAACTTTCCGAGGTGAATCTTTTCGTTAGTGCCATCAATCCCAAACTTTGGAATGTTCATTCTGGCATTGCTGACATTCGTATTTACGTTTATCAGATAGTGCTTTAAGGCATAGAAAACCACCCTCTAAACTTTGACCGGTTTCAGGGTGGTGATTCTATTACAATCTTGTCGAGGTCAACCCCCTTGTGGGCGGTTGTTCCTTTTATGTCTTTAATATAGTATATCCATCAGAGCGATACAAGGGCTATTCAGATTTTACTATAGAAAGTCGGTACGTTTTGTGGTGATCTTCAGAAGGGAGATTCTTAAAGACCTCTTCGTCTATAATCAGATTTGTCCAATCATTCGTCAATATTTTCCCATCAAATAGAGTTACTCTTATGAAATCTGGTAATTTATAAATATCGTCAGTAGTATACTGTCGTTTTGGAGTGGGAATAGTAACACATCCTTTCATGGTGATAGTGTTGCCGGATCATTCTTTAGGAATCGGTCGTGCAAAGTTATTGAAATGTAAAAAAAGAAATGATACGCTGTGTACATTGAAGGTATTTATATGATGACAAACAAGTGCGGGGAAACATTTTTATAATGTTTTCTGTCTGAGTAAAGTGAAAGGAATGGATGGATTTATGGAAATTGTGGCGGCGATTGATTCGTTTAAAGGGAGTATGACTTCGGTACAGGCGGGAAAAGCCGCCGCAAAGGGAATTCATAAAGTTGATCCTGAAGCAAAAGTGCATGTCAGACCGCTGGCAGACGGAGGCGAGGGGACAGTGGAAGCGTTGGTGTCCGGTATGAACGGAACGATACGGAAAGTTTCTGTAACCGGACCGATCGGAAAAACGGTTGTGTGCGAGTATGGTGTGATCGAGAATACAGATGGAAAAACAGGAGAGAAAACAGAAGAGAAAACAGCGGTCATTGAGATTGCGAAAGCGGCAGGGCTGACTCTTCTTTCAGAGGAAGAACGAAATCCGTTGTATACGACAACTTACGGTGTGGGAGAAGTGATAAAAGACGCTGTGCGAAACGGATGCAGAAAATTTATTGTCGGGATCGGAGGAAGCGCGACAAACGACGGGGGAGCAGGAATGCTTCAGGCTTTGGGTTTTGGCCTGCTGAAGGAAAACGGGGAACAGATTCCGATTGGGGCAAGGGGTCTGGAAGAACTGGCGGAGATTACAGATGATAACGTGATCCCTGAACTTGCGGAATGTAAATTCAAGATTGCCTGTGACGTAACGAACGTATTGTGCGGAGAGACAGGAGCAAGCGCTGTGTACGGTCCGCAGAAAGGCGCGGATGAAGAGATGACCGAAAGGTTAGATCGTCTTCTCTTTTCTTATGCGTCTTTGGTGAAGAAAAAGATTCCGAAAGCAGATTCTATGTATCCGGGTACGGGGGCGGCAGGCGGTTTGGGATTTGCATTTCTTACATTTATGGATGCACAGTTGGAATCCGGTATCCAGATTGTAATAAAAGAAACAGGCTTGGAGCAGGAAATTGCAAAGGCTGATCTTGTGATTACCGGGGAAGGGCGTATGGACGGACAGACCGCTATGGGAAAAGCGCCGATCGGGATTGCAAAGATTGCGAAGAAATATGGAAAACCGGTCATTGCATTTGCCGGGGCTGCTGCGCGTGACGCCGGAGCATGCAATGAGCAGGGGATCGATGCATTCTTTCCGATATTAAGAGAGGCGGTTTCTCTTGAAGCGGCAATGAAGCGGGAAAATGCGGAGGCAAATATGGAAGCGGCAGTTGAGCAGGCATACCGTTTGTGGAGATTATGACCGGCTGTGCATAAAAGAAAATTTCGTAAAATGCTCGGGTCTTTTGCGGTGTTTGTGATATAGCAGCCTGTCAGGAGGGCGGATTTACAAAAACAGAAGCATTATGTTAAAATGATAAAAATAAAAGGACAGGAGAGATATTTTGCATAGTTTAAAACCTGTCAAATCTAAATATGTGGAGAAAAAGTATGAAGTGGATGATCGCGTCAGATATACATGGTTCGGCTGTGTATTGTGGACAGATGCTTGAGGCGTATCGAAGAGAAAAAGCGGACAGACTCCTTCTTTTAGGAGATCTTTTATATCATGGGCCCCGCAATGATCTGCCGAAAGGCTACGCCCCGAAAGAAGTGATACGGATGTTGAATGAAGTCAAGGAGGAACTGCTCTGTGTGAGGGGAAACTGTGAAGCCGATGTAGACCAGATGGTTTTAGAGTTTCCGGTCATGGCAGATTATTGTGTACTGCAGCTTGAGGATACAGGCGTGGTTTTTGCATCCCACGGACATGTGCACAATCCTCAGTGTATGCCTCCGCTGAAGAACGGAGATATTTTGCTGAACGGGCATACGCATGTGCCTGCCTGTGAGAAAATAGCGGATGAGAACGGAAATGAGTATATGTATCTGAACCCGGGATCGGTTTCGATTCCGAAAGAAGGTTCTTCCCACAGCTATATGGTTTATGAAAAGGGAACATTTACGTGGAAAAATATGAGTGGGGAGGTATACAGAGAATGGAAGAAAGATTCGCGCTTTTAATTGATGCGGATAATGTGTCCGCAAAATATATTAAACCGATCTTAGATGAACTGTCGAAATATGGAAATGTAACATATAAAAGGATCTACGGAGACTGGACCCGTCCGAACAGCGCGGGGTGGAAGGAAGAACTTTTGCAGAACTCTATCACTCCGATCCAGCAGTTTAGTTATACTTACGGAAAAAATGCAACTGACTCGGCAATGATCATTGACGCTATGGATATGCTGTATGCGAGCGAACTCGAGGGGTTCTGTCTTGTTTCAAGCGACAGCGATTTTACAAGGCTTGCAAGCAGGCTGCGGGAGAGCGGGAAGCGTGTGATCGGAATGGGAGAGGCGAAAACGCCCCTGCCGTTTCGTAAGGCATGCGAGATCTTTACGGAACTGGAACTTCTTTTGGAAGATAATATGATGGGCGTTTCCGAGAGGGAGGAAAAAACCGTTTTCCATACTGTAAGTGGAAAAGAATCGAAAAAAATGATTTCGGCTACGAAAGAACAAGTGGAAGAAGCGGTCGTTAAGATTATTACGGAGAATAAAAACAATGACAGAGAGACGGGACTTGGCGAAGTCGGGAGCAGGCTTGTCAAGCTATATCCTGATTTTGATGTCCGCCGCTATGGTTATAGTCTTTTGTCCAAATTTTTGGAAACGCTTCCTCGTTTAATGCTCATTCAGGAGGGAACAAAAGTATCTGTAGCGCTCAATGAAGATAAGAGCAGAAAAGAAATGGTAGAAGAATATATTTTGTATCAGATCGAAGCAAGCGGGGAATCAGGAATCCCATTGAGCGCTTTGGGCAATCGGATCAGACTGAAATTCGCGGATTTTAAAGTGAGAGATTATGGTTATTCACAATTTAAGCAATACATTCAAAGCTTTCCGGAAGTGGAACTTCAAGGAGAAGGAGAAAGGACGAAAGCAGTGTATGCGCCGGTCTTGTAACATGACAGGCTTTCGTTTATAATAGCCGTGTAACAAAAGAGTTGATAAAAGCCGATATGCCCCTGCAATATGGGCGGCGTAAAGTTGGGAGTGGAAACAGATGATAAAAGTAAAAGAATACAGAGGTCATATAAGAAACTGGGAAGAACTTTGCGAAAGACTGGATATTCCTCTTGATCTGACAAGGGAAGAGCGTGAGGAACAGATCCTTGTGAAGGCATATGAAACATGGGGAAATGAGATGGCAGATCACATGCACGGGATGTTTGCCTTTGCCCTGTGGGATGAATCGGAAGAGAAACTGTTTTGCTTAAGAGATCAGTTTGGAACAAAACCGTTTTATTATTACGAAACGGCGGACGGAAAACTGCTTTACGGAACAACGATCCGAAAGATTATGGAACAGCCGGGATTTGTAAAAGAATTAAACGAAGAGATGCTTCAGCTTTATTTAAGCCTTACTTATGTGGCGGGCGAAAATACATTTTTCCGCGGTCTGAAAAAGCTGCTTCCGGGTCGGTATCTTGTATGGCAGAACGGAAAGCTTACGATAGAGCGTTATTGGATGCCTCAGTTTCATCCGGACAATAGCCGTACACTGGAGCAGTGGGCAGATGAGATCCATACGACGATAGGCGAGATCATGCCGGAAGTAAAAACAAAAGAAGAGTATGCGGAGTCATTTTTATCAGGCGGCGTCGATTCGTCTTACGTTTTGGCAATGTCGGATGTAGAGACGACAGATTCGTGCGGATATGACGAGGAACGCTTTGACGAATCGGGTCTGGCGAAACAGACGGCTGATATTTTGGGAAGAAAAAATCTTCGATGCCGGATCACTCCGGAGGAATATTTCGCTGTTGTCCCGTATGTGATGTACAATATGGAACAGCCGCTTGGAGACGCGTCGGCGATCGCGTTTGCCATTGCGTGCAGAGAAACCGCAAAGCATACGAAAATCTGTTATTCAGGTGAAGGCGCAGATGAATTTTTCGGCGGATATAATATGTATCGCAACGCAGAAAGATACGGGGAGAATTTAAAGACATTTTATGTCGGAAATACAAATATCATGAAAGAGGATGAGAAGAAGCGGATTTTGAAAAAATACGATCCGGACGTACTTCCGATCGAACTTGCGCGGGGGATTTACGAGGAAACGGAAGGTCTTGATCCTCTGACTAAAATGTCTGATGTAGATATTCAGATCTGGCTTGAAGGCGATATTTATCTCAATGTAGATAAGATGAGTCTGGCAGCGGGACTTGAGATAAGAATGCCGCTGACGGACAGAAGAATTTTTGACATTGCATCAAGAATGCCGTCGGAGTACAAGGTAAATGAAGAACAGAATAAAGTCGCTCTTCGTACAGCGGCTGCAAAAGTGCTTCCGGAAGAAATTGCATTTCGCAAGAAACTCGGATTTATTGTGCCGATTCGTATCTGGATGGCGGATGATCGGTATAATGCGGACGTGAGAAGACTTTTTGCGAGCGATATCGCGGAAAAATTCTTTCATGTTGAAGAGATACGGGCTATTTTTGACGAGTATGTAGGAGGCAATTCGGATAACTGGAGAAAAGTGTGGACAATCTATACTTTCCTCGTATGGTATGAAGAGTATTTTGTGAAAAGATAATGGGGAGAAAGAAAAGAGTTTTATTTTAAGTATAAATATTTGCGCGCGATAATGATGCGTGTATGATGATGTGAATTTAATAAGGGGATGCGTATATATGACGACAAAGAAAAGCGTCAAGAAAATGTATTGCAGAATGTTTCAATCAGTTATGAAAGCCGGAATTTCCACTATCCCGTGGCGGACGCCGAAATTGATGAAGGGAGCGGGAGCGGTCCGCCACCTTCCTGCGGCGATCAAACGGAGAGGGTTAAAAAAGGCGCTTATCGTTACAGGTCCTACTCTGATCGGGCGAGGGCTTCTTGACGGAGTGCTTGAAGAGATGGAAGAACAGGGACTTTTGTATGTCATCTACAATAAGGTAGAACAAAATCCTACCGATGAAAATGTGGAAGATGCGGTGAAAGTGTTTCTGGAAAATGGGTGTGACTGTATGCTTGCGCTGGGCGGAGGAGCGCCTCTTGACTGTGCGAAAGCGGTTGGAGCGCGTATCGCAAGACCGAACAGACAGATAAGGCAGCTGCAGGGGTTGTTTCGGGTTGTCAAGCAGATTCCGATGTTGTTTGCGGTTCCTACAACGGCAGGATCCGGCTCGGAAACGACGATATCGGCAGTTATCACGGATACAGCGACGCACCATAAGGCGGCGATCAATGATCTGCGGCTTATGCCAAAGTATGCGGTGCTCGATCCCGAACTGACGCTGGGACTGCCGCCGGACGTTACCGCTATGACGGGGATGGATGCTTTGTGTCATGCGGTGGAAGCGTATACAAATGATAAATATAACAGTGATACAGAGCGGGAATTGTGCAGGAAAGCTGTCAGACTGATCTATGAAAATCTGCTGAAAGTATATGAAAACGGAAGCGATATCGAGGCGAGACAGAAGATGCAGCAGGCGGCGTTTTATGCAGGACGGGCATTTACAAGAGGAGGAGTCGGATATGTTCATGCGATCGGCCATGCGGTCGGCGGATTGTATGGAACGCCTCATGGACTGGCAATGGCGATTTTTCTTCCTTATGTGATGCGGGCATATGGAGACGCGGCATGTAAGAAACTGGCGGAATTAAGTGATGTGTGCAGACTTACGACACCGCAGGAGTCTGACAGTGTGAAGGCGGATGCGTTTATCGGATGGATCGAAGAACTGAAAGTGAAGATGCAGATTCCGCAATATCCGGAGATGATCCGAAAAGCGGATGTGAAGCAGATCGCAAAATGGGCGGAAAAAGAGGCAAATCCGCTTTATCCGACGCCGGAAGTGTGGAACAGACGGGAATTTGAAAGATTTCTCTTAAACGTGTGTGTACAAGGCTCAAGCGAGAAAGACCGGCAGTGTTGTCAGGATAAATAAGAGAGAAAGGATTCTGAAAAGATGATAATCGATACACATGCTCATTATGATGATGAGCAGTTTGATGAGGACCGGGAGGAAATCCTGGGGAAGATGCAGGATGCGGGAATCGGCATGATAATGGATGCAGGTTCTACAATCCTGTCATGGGATAAGATCGTAAAACTGACAGAAGAGTATCCGTTTGTGTACGGGGCGATCGGCGTTCATCCCGACGAAGTCGGAAATCTTGATGAAACTCAGTTTGCAAGGATGGAACGTCTTCTTGATAAAGAAAAGATCAAGGCGGTCGGAGAAATCGGTCTGGATTATTATTGGGATAAGGAAAATCATGATCTTCAAAAAGAATGGTTTATCAGACAGCTCGATCTTGCGCGAAAAAAAGAGAAACCGGTCATTATCCACAGCAGGGAGGCTGCCGCAGATACGATGGAGATTATGAAAGAATATGCGTCGGGACTGCGCGGCGTGATACACTGTTATTCATACTCGGCGGAGATGGCAAAAGAGTATGTGAAAATGGGGTATTATATCGGAATTGGCGGAGTGGTAACTTTTAAGAATGCAAAGAAACTAAAACAGGTCGTTCAGGAGATTCCTTTGGAGTCGATCGTACTGGAAACGGACTGTCCGTACCTTGCGCCTGTTCCATATAGAGGAAAGCGAAACAGTTCGCTTTACCTTCCGTATGTGGCGGAAGAGATCGCGGCCCTAAAAGGCGCAGCAGCAGAAGACGTCGTGTTACAGACGGAGGAAAACGCACGGAAGTTATACGGACTTTAGAGAAAAACGGATTTTAGAGAAAAAGAAAAGGTGCGGGGGAAAAGCCAAAGAATGATAAGCCGCACGGAACTTCTGAAAAAACAGATTTGGGAAGGAAACGTATGAAAGAACCAACGCTTGGCAATCCGCAGAATACGATTGCGGTGCTTCAAAAATATAATTTTATTTTTCAAAAGAAATTCGGACAGAATTTTTTGATCGATACACATGTTTTAGATAAGATCATCCGTGCGGCGGAGATCGGGAAAGACGATCTCGTACTTGAGATCGGTCCGGGAATAGGAACGATGACCCAGTATTTGTCATGTGCGGCAGGAAAAGTAATCGCAGTAGAGATCGACAGAGCTTTGATCCCGATTTTGGAAGATACGCTTGACGGCTATGACAATGTACGTGTGATCAACGAAGACGTGCTCAAAGTTGATATCAGAAAGTTGGTAGAAGAAGAGAATGAGGGCAGACCGATCAAAGTTGTTGCAAATCTGCCCTATTATATTACTACGCCGATCATTATGGGGTTGTTTGAAAATCATGTTCCGATAAAAAGTATTACGGTCATGGTACAGAAAGAAGTGGCGGATCGGATGCAGGTCGGGCCGGGAACAAAAGACTACGGCGCATTGTCTCTTGCGGTGCAGTATTATGCCAAACCGTATATTGTGGCAAATGTTCCGCCCAACTGTTTTATGCCCAGACCGAAAGTAGGGTCGGCGGTGATACGTTTAGAAAGGCACGAACATCCGCCTGTCGAAGTGCGGGATGAAAAGCTGATGTTTCGGGTAATCCGCGCATCTTTTAATCAGCGGAGAAAAACATTGGCGAACGGCTTGAAAAACTCCCCTGAGATTGATTTTTCAAAAGAGGAGATTGAAGGGGCGATAGAAAAACTTGGAAAAGGGGCGAGCGTGAGAGGCGAAGCTTTGACGCTTGCGGAGTTTGCACAGCTTGCGAATCATTTTTGTGATCTGAGAGAAAAATGATTACGTGCTGAATAAAACAGTTCAGCTTGCGCCATTCGGAAAACCGCACTGCGTGCTTATCGTGGCTGCCGCCACAGTTTTCCTCATAACCGGACGCTCACCTCATCCAGATGCCCGCTCATAAAAACATGCAAGCATGTTTTATACTTCGCGGACATCTGGATGGCTGAACTGTCTATTCATAAATATTTAATAGACAGTTTATTGTATAATTTCTTTATTTTTAGTATAATAAACAAATATACCAAAATAAAAAGGAGGAAGTTGTATGGCAAAAAATATAGACAGCATATTTTTTGATATTACTCCGAAGATTGAAGAACTTGCTCTTAAGTGCGAGCAGAATAATGCGATCGAGAAGGAATTATACACGAAGTATGAAGTGAAAAGAGGTCTCCGCGACCTGAATGGAAAGGGCGTGCTTGCCGGACTTACGAACATTTCCGATGTGTGCGCATCAAAAATCGTAGACGGAAAGTCTGTACCGTGTGAGGGGAATCTGTATTACAGAGGTTATAATATCAAAGATCTTGTCAGAGGATTCCTCGAGGCGGATCACCCGGGATTTGAGGAGACGGCGTACTTGCTTCTGTTCGGCGAACTTCCGAATAAAGCACAGTTGGAAGAGTTTCAGAATATGATCGCAGAGCGCCGTATGCTTCCTCCGAACTTCGTGCGTGACGTCATCATGAAAGCGCCGAGCCGCGATATGATGAACAGCATTACGAGAAGTATCCTGCAGCTTTATTCTTATGACGAGAAAGCGGATGATACGAGTATTCCGAACGTTCTCCGTCAGTGTCTGAACCTCATCAGTCAGTTTCCGATGCTGATGGTATACGGATATCATGCGTATAATTACCGCAGAGGAGAGGATCTCTATATCTATGCGCCGAAAGCGGAACTGTCCACAGCGGAAAATATTTTGATGATGCTCCGCGAGGATCGTAAATATACAAAACTTGAGGCAGAGATCCTGGATATGGCTCTTGTGCTTCACATGGATCACGGCGGCGGAAACAACTCGACTTTTACGACTCACGTTGTTACGTCATCGGGAACGGATACATATTCTACGATCGCGGCTGCGATGGCATCTTTGAAAGGACCGAAGCACGGCGGCGCGAACATCAAAGTGACTCAGATGTTCGAGGATATGAAGTCTGTTTTGACAGACTGGGAAGACGAAGATCAGATCCGGGCATATCTGGAAGCGCTTCTTGATAAAAAAGCGTTCGACAGGAAAGGATTGATCTACGGTATGGGACATGCCGTTTATTCGATCTCCGATCCGCGAGCGGATATATTCAAAGGGTTTGTGAAAAAGCTTGCGAAGGAAAAAGGCCATGAGGCAGAATACGGTCTTTATGAAAAAGTAGAGCACCTTGCGCCTGAGATCATCGGAGAAAAGAGAAAGATGTATAAGGGCGTTAATGCAAACGTCGATTTTTACAGCGGACTTGTCTACAGTATGCTCGATCTTCCGCCGGCATTGTACACACCGATTTTTGCGGCGGCGCGTATTGTAGGATGGAGCGCGCACAGGTTGGAAGAGCTTAAAAATGTGGATAAGATCATACGTCCTGCGTATAAGCCGCTCGCACCATACCGCGATTATATAAAATTAGATGACAGGTAAGGAAGCATCAGTGACATGAGAGACGAGTTCTATTTCCCATCAAAAGACGGTAATACAGAGATTCATACGATAGAATGGAAACCGGAGGGCGAGGTAAAAGCGGTATTGCAGATCTGCCACGGAATGGTGGAGTATATCAAGCGATATGATGAATTTGCCGAATTTTTATGCGGCAAGGGTTTCTATGTCGTAGGGAATGATCACCTTGGACACGGGAAGTCGGTACAGGCGAAATCAGAATATGGTTTTTTCAGTGAAAAATACGGAAATGCATGCGTTATAGGCGATATTCATACACTTCGGCAGAGGACGATGAAGAAATATCCGAACGTTCCGTATTTTATGCTCGGACACAGTATGGGGTCTTCGCTTTTGCGTCAGTATATTCAGATGTACGGCAAGGGATTGAGCGGGGCGATCATTATGGGCGCGGTTGCCGATCATAAAAAGGCGACGCTTGTGTTCGGGAAGCGCTTATGCAGGCTGATGGCGGCTGTGCGCGGCTGGCATTACAGAAGTCATTTTGTGGATCATTTAGTTGTGGGAAATTTTAATCGAAAATTCAAACCGGCGAGGACAAGAGCCGACTGGGTCACAAGTGACAGAGAACATTTGGACGCTTATGTATCCGACCCGCTCTGCTCATTTGTTTTCACGGTAAATGCATATTACAGCATGTTTTCGGGAATGATCAGCATGCAGAGAAAAGAGGGCGTCTATATGATTCCGAAGAATCTGCCGATTTTGTTTGCGGCAGGTTCGGAAGATCCGGTGGGAAACTTCGGAAAAGGCGTTCGTAAAATATATGAAAAATACAGGGCGGCAGGGATAAGAGACGTATCTTTGCAGCTCTATACCGGCGACCGTCACGAGATTTTAAACGAATCAGACCGGGAACAGGTATATGACGATTTATTTGAGTGGCTTGCAGGACATATGGAAAATAAAGTGTTATAATAGAACTGTTATTGCCGCGAAAGCGTCGGTGAAATTTGATTGAAGGAGTTATCTGATATGGAATTGACAACGATTCGGGAATTATTTAAAGACAGAGAATCATATCTTGGCAAAAAAGTAACGATAGGAGGCTGGGTTCGCAGTCTCAGAGATTCAAAGACATTTGGTTTCATTGTAGTAAATGACGGTTCTTATTTTGAGCCGCTTCAGATTGTATATCATGATGAGATGGAGAACTTTGCGGAAGTTTCTAAACTGAACGTCGGAGCTGCGATTATTGTGAAAGGAACGCTTGTCGCTACTCCGCAGGCAAAACAGCCGTTTGAGATTCAGGCGGATGAAGTGCAGATCGAGGGAGCGTCGGCTTCGGATTATCCGCTGCAGAAGAAACGTCATACGTTTGAGTATTTGAGAACGATTTCTCATCTGCGTCCGAGAACGAATACATTTCAGGCTGTATTCCGTGTGCGTTCTCTGGCAGCGTATGCGATTCATAAGTTCTTTCAGGAGAGAGGGTTTGTGTATGTACATACGCCGCTGATCACAGGAAGCGACTGTGAAGGCGCGGGCGAGATGTTTCGTGTTACGACTCTTGATATGGATCAGATCCCGAAGAATGAGGATGGTACAGTAGATTATACAAAAGATTTCTTCGGAAAAGAGACGAGCCTTACGGTAAGCGGTCAGTTGAACGGAGAGACATATGCGCAGGCGTTTAGAAGTATTTATACATTCGGCCCGACATTCCGCGCGGAGAATTCAAACACAACCCGTCATGCGGCAGAGTTTTGGATGATCGAACCGGAGATTGCGTTTGCAGATCTTGAAGACGACATGGATCTGGCAGAGTCTATGCTGAAATATGTCATCAATTATGTTCTTGAAAACGCGCCGGAAGAGATGAATTTCTTTAATTCTTTCGTTGATAAAGGACTTCTGGAGAGACTGAATAATGTTGCGAATTCTGATTTCGCCCGTGTTACTTACACAGAGGCGATCGAGATACTGGAGAAGAACAACGATAAGTTTGAGTATAAGGTTTCCTGGGGATGTGATCTTCAGACAGAGCATGAACGTTATTTGACAGAGCAGGTGTATAAGCGTCCTGTATTTGTTACAGATTACCCGAAAGAAATCAAAGCGTTTTACATGAAACAAAATGATGACGGCAAGACGGTTGCGGCAGTTGATTGTCTTGTTCCGGGTATCGGGGAAATCATCGGAGGAAGTCAGAGAGAAGACGACTATGAGAAACTCCTGGCCCGCATGAACGAGCTTGGTCTTGATGAAAAAGATTATGGCTTTTATCTTGATCTTAGAAAATACGGTTCTACGCGTCATGCAGGTTTCGGATTAGGATTTGAAAGATGCGTGATGTATTTGACGGGAATGTCGAATATCCGTGATGTGATTCCGTTCCCGAGAACAGTAAATAACTGTGAACTGTAATTGCGTTTTGCGGTGTAAGACGTAAAAAAATACATCGAAATAAATATAGAATAAAATTATAAAGTATATCATGAGGGCGCGACAGTTGTGTGGCGTCCTTTTATTGCAATAGCGGCGAGCGAAAGTCCGGGCCTGCCCGGGTTCGTGGCAGCCGGCAGAAAACAGCATTGTTGAAAGGGGAGCGGGCGTGAAATTTATTCATATAGCAGACGTACATCTCGGAGCGCAGCCGGAGGCGGCTGTATATAGTCAAAGCAGAGGAAGAGAATTGTGGGAGTCATTTGAGAAAATACTTGGGGTATGTGAAGATGAGAGAACCGACCTTCTTCTTATTGCCGGAGATCTTTTCCACAGGCAGCCTCTTGTAAGAGAGCTAAAAGAGGTCAATTATCTTTTTTCAGAACTGACAGCTACTAAAGTTGTGCTCATAGCGGGCAATCATGATCATCTGCAGAAGGATTCTAATTATCGTTCATTTGAGTGGAATGATAATGTATATCCTTTGTTCGGGAAGAAATTGGAATATGTCGATTTTCCGGAATTGGAAACAGCGGTGTATGGACTCAGTTACTATGAACGGGAAATTTGTCAGCCGCTTTATGACGATGTGGCTGCAGCAGGCATTGAAAAGAATGAAATTCTGTTGGCTCACGGAGGTGATGACAGGCATATTCCGTTTGATAAAAAGAAGCTGAGTCGTTCCGGATTTTCATATATCGCCCTGGGACATATTCATAAACCGCAGGCTTTGCAAAAAGATAAGATGATTTATGCGGGAGCGCTTGAACCGATCGACCAAAACGACGTCGGGCAGCATGGATATGTAAAAGGGGAGCTCAAAGACGGAAAAGCGGCGATTCAGTGGATACCGTTTGCGGGGAGAGAGTATATCCACAGTTCTGTCGAAGTAGAAAGAAGCGATACGGAAGGAAGTATAAGAAAAAGGGTAAAGCGACTTATAAATGAGTATGGAAATGAAAATATTTACAAAATTACTCTTGCGGGAAAAAGAGATCCCGATATTGCCTTTGAAGTGAATCATTTGGCGGAGGAAGGATGCGTGTTGGAGATTTTGGACGAGACAATTCCGGCATATGATTTTGAAAAGCTTTATGCAGAGAACAAGGAGACTCTTCTTGGCAGATATATCGAGAAATTTGCAGGTTGTGAAGAGGGAAGTGTTGAGTATTGTGCGCTTTGTGAAGGCGTGGAAGCGCTTTTGACGGGAAACAGGGGATAGAGAAAATGGTAATCAGAGAACTTTATGTTAAAAATTTCGGAAAATTGTCGGAGAAACATTTTTATTTTAGGGATGGAGTACAGGTCATCAGCGGAGAAAATGAGTTTGGAAAGACGACGCTTCATGCGTTTGTGAAAGCGATGCTGTTTGGTTTGGAGCGGGGAAGAGGAAGAGCGGCGGCGAAAGATGATTTTACAAAGTATGAGCCGCGCAGCGGCGGCAGGTATGCCGGTGTCATGCGGTTTGACTGCGGAGGGAGACATTTTCGTCTTGAACGTACATTCGGAACAGGGGTTAAAAATTCTAAGTCGGCGGCTCTGATCTGTGAGGATGACGGAGAAGAATTGTCGGTGGAGCATGGGGATTTGGAAATGCTTCTGGGCGGATTGACTGCGGAGTTGTTTGACAGTACGGTTTCGGTCGGACAGTTGAAAAGCAGACCGGGGGAGGCTTTGTCCGATGCGCTGGAAAATTATGCGGCGAATTATTATGAGACGGGGGGAACAGAACTTGATCTAAGCGGCGCAGTGCAGATATTGAGAGAAAAAAGAAAAAAGACAGATCGGTTCATCCGGGAAGAAGCGGATAAAGAAGAACGGAAAATACAGAAAATGCTTCAGGAATGCGAGTATTTGGAGCAGGATATGGATGAGATCCAAAGAGAGTATGAAGAGAGAAAACAAGAATGGGAGCTGCTTGAGAAAACGATAAAAAATCAGGAAAAAGAAAAAGAGTCTGATTTTAATAAGAGATCTGATGAAGGGACGAAGGAGAGCAGAAGTAAATATTTTATTGCGGCAGGGCTTGGAGGTCTTTTTACCGGCGCGGCAGGACTTTTATGGAGCAGATTTATGGCGGAACAGTCGGCAGTGCCTTCCGCACCGTTTGCATGGATCGGCGTTTTTGCTTTTGTGATCGGCGTGTGCGCTCTTGCGGCAGGAGGTTATGAAGCGGGAAAAAAATCAGGAAAGCGAAAAAAAGAGGACGCCCGTGATGTGCCTTATAATAATTCCGATAAAGACGACGAGAGAAAGAAGAAACAAAAACAGCAGCTGGAGTGGCAGATGGAGCATCTGCGTTTGGAATGGAAGGAAAAAGAGCTGCGTTGTCAAAATGTGCGGGAGCAATGTGGAGATGTGAAAGAAAGCGACGCCGGAAAAAGGCTGAGAGAGCAAAGAGAGGCGCTTGTAATGGCAGAAGAGATTCTTGTGCGGACTGCAAAGGAAACGTCTGATGTGATTTCGCATAAGATAAACGCCCGGGCTTCAGAAATTTTTTCGGAAATCACAGACGGAAAATATCGAAGTGTAAATATACAAAAAGGCGCGGGAATTTCGGCATGGAACGGTATGGATCGCATATCTGTGGACCGGTTGAGCGAAGGAACGTTGGAACAGATTTATTTTTCAATAAGAATGGCAGCGTCGGAAATGCTTTTGGAAGAACCGATGCCGGTTATTTTAGATGATGCGTTTGCGTTTTATGACGATAAAAGGCTTGAATCTGTCATAAAATGGTTGAGCCGGCAGAAAAAGCAGGTTATAATATTAAGTTGTCACAGCAGGGAAGCCAAATTGCTGGAACATTTAGTCTAAATGATAACTAGATCAGATGATCATAAATGAGTGTAAAGAGATAAAAAGGTTATTTCAGAGGTGGAATTTTCATGAAGATAGCATTACCGCGAAAAGTGATGATGATTATAAAAAATTTGCAGCTTCACGGCTATGAAGCGTATGCTGTGGGAGGCTGCGTGCGCGATTCGATCCTTGCGCGCAGACCGAAGGACTGGGATATTACAACTTCCGCGCGCCCGGAGGAAGTGAAGAAGCTTTTCAGGCGGACAGTGGATACGGGGATTGAACATGGAACGGTTACCGTGCTGCTTGGAAGAGACGGTTATGAAGTTACGACATACAGAATAGACGGGGCGTATGAAGACAGCCGCCATCCGAAAGAGGTTTTGTTTACAAACCGATTAGAGGAAGATCTGCGCCGCAGAGATTTTACGATCAATGCAATGGCATATAATGATGAAGTGCGCCTTGTAGATGTGTTCGGAGGAATGCAGGATTTAAACCATCATTTGATCCGGTGTGTGGGAGATCCGAGAGAACGTTTTTCAGAAGATGCTCTTCGCATTTTGCGGGCGGTGCGTTTTTCCGCTCAGCTTAATTTCCCGATAGAAGAGGAAACGGCTGAGGCGGTCAGGGAACTTGCCCCTACACTGGAAAATATCAGTGCAGAGCGCATTCAGGCAGAGCTTGTAAAGCTTCTTGTGTCGGCTCATCCGGAACGGATACAAGATGCGTATGAACTTGGGATCACGAGGATCATTCTGCCGGAGTGGGATGCTATGGCGGGAGTGGAGCAGAATACTCCCCATCATAAATATGATGTGGCACAGCACACGCTCCATGCATTAAAGTATGTAAAGCGTGATAAGATACTGCGTCTTACGATGCTGTTTCATGATATGGGAAAACCGGCGAGAAAAACAACGGATGAAAACGGAAGAGATCATTTTAAAGGACATGCGCTGGTGAGCGAAGTGATCGCCAGGGACGTGATGCAGCGTTTAAAATTTGATAATGACACGATCAAAAAAGTGACGCGTCTCGTATGTTTTCATGATTACCGCACAGAGGCGACGCCGGCAAACGTGCGCCGAGCAATGAATCGGATCGGCGTTGATCTGTTTCCGTATTATCTGGCAGTGCGCATGGCAGATGCGAAAGCGCAAAGTTCTTACAGAAGGCGGGAAAAGATTGAGAATATAGTGGCGATGAGAAAGTTCTATCAGGAAGCGATCATAAAGGATGAATGCGTTACTCTCAGGCAGCTCGCTGTAAGCGGACGGGATCTGATGAATCTTGGCATGAGACCCGGCGTAGAGATAGGAAGGATGTTAAGCGAGCTTTTGGAGTATGTGATAGATAATCCGGAAAAAAATGATAAGAAAATATTATGCAACTATGTAAAGAAAAAAATATCTCAAAGGAATAAAACTGTCTAATCGGAAAAAGAAAAGGAAGGTTATAATTGCCCTCTGCCGTTCATACATTAGAGAGAGCTATAATGTAGAAAACAGGGGGCAGTTATGAGAGAAGAATATGAACTGGAAGTTTTGGAAAAGTATGATATAGAAGTGAAAAGCACCCGGCGGATAAGGGGTGCGTTTTTTTGTATAGGCAGCGAGCTAAAGTCCGGGCGTGTCGGAGACTTTGGCGACTGCTTGCAATCCCGTAGTGTTCCTTTTGGCGCGGCGGGCGATTACGATACGAAAGAAAGGCCGATGCTGCTCAAAGAGACAAAACTGTCAGAGCGGCGCGCCCTTTTTTTATATGACGCTCTAAGTGAAATAGAAAGATGTGGAAATGTAAAAGTTGACACACCTGTCTTTACGAAAGAAGGCGAACTTCGAGCCGCTTCCCGGGAAGGAGCTTTTTATATGCTGAAAAAATGGTATCAGGGAAGAGAGTGCGACGTTCGTCAGGAACAGGACGTTGTACGGGCGGCGGCAAAACTTGCCGTTTTGCATAAAGATATGGAAAAACTGGCTGTAAAAATCCGGCCCGGAGCGGATGCACAGGGAAAAAATCCGGTGGAAGAGGTGCGAAGATATAACAGGGAATTAAAAAAGATCCGTTCATTTATTCGTTCCAGACCTGTTAAAAATGATTTTGAAATTTTGTTTTTGGAAAATTTTGAAAAAATGTACCGTACGGCGGACGATATTCTCGCCAGGATGGAAACTTCCGGCTGCAGAAAGCTTTTTGAAGAGAGCGTATCAAAAGGGAGCGTCGTACACGGAGATTATAATTATCATAATCTGATCATGCTCAGAGACGATATTGCCGTAACTGATTTTGAACATATGCATACGGATATACAGATAAAAGATTTCTGTTATTTTTTAAGAAAAGCAATGGAAAAAAATCAATGGAAACAAAAAACAGGACAAAAAATATTGGAAGCATATGAAGAAGTACGTCCTTTGTCGGAAAGGGAGAAAGAGTTTGCGGCGCTGAGTCTTGCATATCCCGGAAAGTTTAAAAAGATCGCGGGCAGCTATTACCGGTCGAATAAGGCGCACCTCTCGGAAAAGAATGTAGAAAAGCTACAGATATGCATCCGTCAGACAGAAGAGAAATATGAGTTCCTTAGTCGGATATTTCCTTTGAATTTATAAATAATTGTTGTATAATAAAACATATCGGGCATATAGGGGCGGATATAAAATTTATATTAGTTTAGGAGGTAGAAATATGGACTACAAGGCGAGGTATGAAGAATGGATTTCTAATTCATACTTTGATGAAGATACGAGAGCGGAGCTTGAAAGTATCAAAGAGGATGAAAATGAAATAAAGGAACGATTTTACATGGATCTGGAGTTCGGTACTGCAGGACTGAGAGGCATCATCGGCGCGGGAACAAACCGTATGAATATTTATACAGTACGCAAAGCTACACAGGGACTGGCAAACTATATCATGAAAAACGACGGTCAGGGAAAAGGCGTTGCGATTGCGTATGATTCCCGTCATATGTCCACGGAATTTGCCAAAGAGGCTGCATGTTGTCTGGCTGCAAACGGGATCAAAGCATATATATTTGAATCGCTGCGCCCGACGCCGGAGTTATCTTATGCGGTGAGAAAACTCGGATGTATCGCAGGCATCAATATTACGGCAAGCCATAATCCGCCGGAGTATAACGGCTATAAAGTATACTGGGAAGACGGCGCGCAGATCACGCCTCCGCACGATAAAGGAATTATGGACGAAGTGAAGGCTGTGGAAGATTACACAACAATGAAGACGATGACGGAAGAGGATGCGAAAGCGGCCGGACTTTACGAAGTGATCGGCGCGGAAGTTGACGATGCTTATATTGCGGAACTGAAAAAGCAGGTGCTTCATAAAGATGCGATCGAAGCAGCGGGCAAAGATCTTAAGATCGTGTATACGCCGCTTCACGGAACGGGAAACATTCCGGCTCGCCGTATTTTGAAAGAGCTTGGTTTTGAGAACGTATATGTCGTAAAAGAACAGGAACTGCCGGACGGAGACTTCCCGACAGTTTCCTATCCGAACCCGGAAGCCGAAGAGGCGTTTGAACTCGGATTAAAACTGGCGAAAGAGATCGATGCGGATATCGTTCTTGCGACAGATCCGGATGCGGACAGGCTCGGCGTGCGTGTGAAAGATAAAGACGGAGTATATCATGATCTGACCGGAAATATGTCGGGATGCCTTCTTGCGGATTACGAGATCGGACAGAGAAAAGAATTAAAAGGTCTGCCTGAAGACGGATATCTTATCAAGACGATCGTGACTTCCAATATGGCGGATGCGATCGCAGAGCATTATAATGTCGGATTGATCGAGTGTCTGACAGGATTTAAGTATATCGGACAGCAGATTCTCGGATTCGAGACAAAAGGAAAAGGAGAGTATCTGTTTGGATTTGAGGAAAGTTACGGATGTCTGATCGGAACACATGCAAGAGATAAAGATGCGATCGTCGCTACGATGGCTCTGTGTGAAGCTGCCGCATATTACCGCACAAAAGGGATGACGTTGTGGGATGCGATGATCGAGATGTATGAGCGTTACGGATATTACAAAGACGACATCCAGTCTATCACAATGAAAGGAATCGAAGGACTCGAGAAGATTCGTCAGATCCTTGCCACATTAAGAAGCGAGCCTCCGAAAGAAATCGCAGGATATAAAGTACTTAAAGTGAGAGATTATCAGGCGGATACGATTCGGGATATGGAGACCGGAGAAGTTACGGCTACAGGACTTCCGAATTCAAATGTACTTTACTATGAGCTGCCTGACGGAGCGTGGGTATGCGTAAGACCTTCGGGAACAGAGCCAAAAGTGAAATTCTACTACGGCGTGAAAGGTACTTCTCTGACAGATGCGGATGTAAAATCCGACGAAATGGGAAAAGCCATAATGGAAATGGTGAAAAATCTTGACAAAGCTGTGTAAACCCGATATAACAATATTTAAAGGTGGAAATCCGTGTGCGTTCGGAATCTTCCCCTTTAAAATGAATAACATGTATTGTGGTACAATTAAGAGGAGGATTTACCTATGAACAAGACAGAATTGATTACAGCAATCGCAGAGAGCGCTGACATTTCAAAAAAAGATTCTGAAAAAGCGCTGAAAGCTTTTGTTGATGTTGTTACCGAAGAACTTAAAAAAGGCGAGAAGGTTCAGCTTGTAGGCTTTGGTACATTTGAAGTGAGTGAAAGAGCTGCAAGAGAGGGAAGAAACCCGCAGACAGGAAAGACAATGAAGATCGAGGCTTGCAAAGCTCCGAAATTTAAAGCAGGAAAAGCTCTTAAAGACGCTATCAATTAATCAATTCGTTTGAACGGGCAGATAAAAAGGCACTTACGGGTATCATCGTAAGTGCCTTGTTGCTTCTGTTTTTACTGAAAACAGAGGCGGATCCGGACATTATTGAAGGAGAGAAAAATGCGGCTTGATAAATTTTTAAAAGTATCCCGCCTTATTAAGAGGCGGACTGTAGCAAATGAAGCATGTGATGCAGGGCGCGTTTCCGTCAACGGAAAACCGGCAAAAGCATCTGTGCAGGTAAAACCGGGCGATGTGATAGAGATCCATTTCGGAACAAGAGAAGTGAAAGCGGAAGTGCTGAAGCTGGAAGATACGACGAAGAAGGAAAAAGCAGAGGAATTGTTCCGGTATTTGTAGAGAAAGAGAAAAGAAAAGCATAAATGAAAACAACCTCTCATATATATAACCATGCTGTAAAAAGTTCGGAGGCGGGAGGGAGTTTTCATGGAAGAACAGCGTATTGCGAAGGCGCATAAATTAGTTGTAAATAACAGAAAGACGAGTACGGTGACAGGGGTGCTTGACGTACTGTCTTTTGATCTAAACGAGATACTTCTTGAAACAGAGCAGGGGATGCTCATGGTGAAAGGCACGGATCTTCATGTCAACAGACTGACCGTGGAAAAAGGCGAGGTAGATCTGTCGGGCAATATTGACAGTATTGCTTATTCAAGCGTAACGCCGCAGGCGAAACAGGGGGACAGCTTTCTGACGAAGCTGTTTAAGTAGGATATGATACCCGGGATCGGAGCAGAAGCCGGAATCTTTCTGTATGCGGCGCTGGCGGGAGTCGAAGCGGCGGCAGCTTATCATGTACTTGTTTGTTTTCGGAAGCTTGTTCCTCACAGCGGCTGGGCGGTCAGTCTGGAGGATTTTATTTACTGGCTTGCTGCGAGCATCTATATTTTTCGGAAAATGTATGACACAACATACGGGAGCATCCGCTGGTTTTTTGTGTTTGGGATGCTGTGCGGAGCGGCGGCAGGGCATGCGGGGATCAGAAAGATTGTGAAACTATGTGCCGAAAGATGCGGAAAAAAGGAAAAAACGGAAAAATCGTGCAGAAAAGCAAGGAAAGAAAATAGAAAATAAGTCTTGAAATGAGTCAGAAAAGAAGATACAATATTACTTAACACTGGGGAGTGTAAAGAAAGATGAACAGGGTGAGATAAATGAACGGCAAGAAGAAAAGAACGGCGGACAGAAGGAATGCCGGACGCAGAAGATCGGCACATCTGCACAGTTATAAGAAAAGCGTTTTGATGATTTGTACGGTTCTTGTGTTTTTATCAGGCGTACTTGCGGTGGGCGCGGTAAAGCTTTATGCAAAGAACAACGCGTATAAGGCTCAGGAAGAGGAACTGGCGGCGCAGATCAAAGAGGAAGAGAAGCGCTCGGAAGAAGTGAAAGAATACGAAAAGTATGTTCAGACAGACGAGTATATAAAAGAGACGGCAGAAGATAAATTAGGACTTGTGAATCCGAATGAGATTATTTTTAAACCGTCGAATAAAAATAAATAAGACGAAAAACAAACAGAGCAAAAAAGCCAGACAGGCATGTACGAAAGATAACTCCGGGGAAGATTTCCCGGAGTTTTTTTATTGACGGCGGCGAGTTGAAGTCCGGGTCTGTTCAAGACATTGACGGCTGTCTGTAATTCCGGAATATGACTCTTGGCATTTTCGGTGATGCCGCTTAAGAAAATACCGTGTTACATTAAGACGGGAAAGTCAGATTGTAAGAAAGGGGATATACAATGAAAGAAGGACAGGCTTTGCAGGGAAGTCCTTATGTAGAACAGATTGAAAAATATGCAAGTTCGCTCAAACAGCTTTCCCATACATTTTTAGAGTTAGAGGCACACAAAGAAGAGTTTTCGGGAGCCGATATTGACGGGATGTTTGACCGGGTGAAAGAAAGGGTCTGCAAAAAATGTGAAAAGAACGCGTGGTGCTGGGGAGAGAACTTTGTTCATACGTACCAGATGGGATATGACGTGCTCTCGGCGGTCGATCATTATGGAAATGAATTAAACGTAGAGACAAAGAGAAAACTGATGCAAAGATGCGAGAAAGCTCCGAGATTTTTGCGGGAGATGCTGGAAGGTTTCAGGGATGCGAGACAAACGATCATATGGACAAACCGTCTGGCGCGAAGCAGGGAAGGGTGTGCGTTTCAGATGGATCTTTTTGCCGATATTATGAAACAGACAGTGCGGGAATTGGAAAAAAGTATTTTTACGGATGAGCGCATGGAAAAGAGGATAGCAGGGGCGCTTAGAAAATGTGGAATGCGAGTTTTGTATACATATTTGTTCTTAAATGGCGAAGGAAAGTTTGAAGTACATGTGACAGTACGAAGTACAGGCAAAGAGAAAGGGACGGCAAAAGAAGTCGTTCAGGCCGTATCAGAAGCAGCGGGAAGACGTTTTGTCCTTGCACATGGAAGTCCGCAGGTAGTCGGATTCCGTTATATGACGATCGTATGCAGAGAGGGACCGTCGTACTATACGCTGTCAGGTACTGCCAAGATCGGGAAAGGATGTGCGAAAATATCGGGAGATAATTTTACACTCATGGAACTGCCGGGAGGAAAGAAGGCGGCGGCTCTTTCTGACGGGATGGGCGCAGGTGAGACGGCATGTAAGGAGAGCACGCTTGTGATCGAGCTTTTGGAAGAATTGCTTGCCGCGGGATTCCCGGAAAAAGCCGCCGTTCAGATGATCAATACAACGCTGGCGACAGGGCGGGAGGAGATTCATTATTCGACTGTGGATCTCAGTGTGTTTGATCTGTATTCGGGAGAATGCGAGATCGTAAAAGCAGGAGCTTCCTCGACATTTATTAAGAAAAAAGACTGTGTGGAGCATCTAAGTTCTACGAGTCTGCCGATCGGGGTTGTCCATCATATAGAGATTGATTCTGTCAGGAGAAAACTTGAGGACGGAGACTTTGTGATCATGGTTACGGACGGGATTCTTGACGCCCTTCCGGTAGGAGAGCAGGATATATTGCTTGAAACGATCATTCAGGGAAGCGCTATAGTCAATCCGAAAGAAATGGCGCATCATATCCTGGAACAGGTCCTGGCGTGGACAGGCAGAGAGCCTGCCGATGATATGACGGTGATCGTTGTGGGAATGTGGGAAATATGTGACAGGAATACTTTACAGGCGCGGATGGATTCGGTATAGTATGCGTATAGTGAAAAGCTGTGTATTGCGCGGCGCTTCATACATAAAAACACGGATTTGGTATAGTATACTTATGATGGAAAAAGCAGGAAGAGAAACAGAAAAATTAATAGAGGAATTGATCGTACAATTTCATATGATCGAACATGGAGATGTTGTGATAGCAGGCGTATCGGGCGGAGCGGATTCGGTATGCCTGCTTTTGACGCTCTGCAGTTTGCGGGAAAAGTTCGGTTTCGAGGTAAAAGTGTGCCATGTGAACCACTGCCTGCGCGGAGCGGCTGCGGATGCGGACGAGGAGTATGTAAAGAAGCTTTGCGGCGAACTTGGAGTGGAGTGTCGTGTTTTCCGAAAAGAAGTGGAATTAATCGCTGAAAAACGGAAACAATCTTGTGAGGAAGCGGGAAGGGAAGTACGAAGAGAAGCATTTGAACAAATGTGTGCCGAAAACGGAGGAACGAAGATCGCAACCGCGCATCACAGAGACGATCAGGCGGAGACGGTTCTGCTTAATATAGCAAGAGGAACAGGAATACGCGGCCTTTGCGGGATCGTGCCTGTCAGGGACAACCGGATCAGACCGCTTCTTTCACTTACAAGAGACAGAATCGAGTCTTATCTGCGGGAGAGAGGAATCGTCTGGCGCGTCGACGCAACGAATGAGGAGGACGATTATACACGCAACCGGATCCGGCATAAAGTGCTGCCGGTATTGGAAAACGAAGTAAACGATCAGACGGTGAAACATCTGGAATCGTTATCCCGTCAGGCGGAAGAAATATGTGAATATCTCGATTACAGCGTGCGGCAGTTGTGGAAAACCTGCGTCAGCGTGAGAAAAAAGGACCAAGAACAGAAGGAATCGCCGATAGAACTTGTCATAGAAAAAGAGAGCTTTTTTCAAAGTTTTCCGGCAGTGAGAAAACTGCTTCTGCAAAAATGTATCGGTAAAGTGCGCGGAGGACAGAAAGATCTGACGTCTGCCCACCTTCAGTCGGTTTCGGAATTGTTTGACCGGCAGGTGGGAAAACAGATCGATCTGCCGGGAGGCGTTGCGGCGAAGAGGACATATGACGGGATAGAGATCATAAGGCAAACACAAAGCAGGGCGGAAACGGGAAAAGCGGCGCCGGAGTCAGACGCCGCCGGAAAGTTGGAACTGCGTTTTGTGGAAAACGGAGACATTTTGCAGGCAGAAGAAATCCCGCAAAAAAGTTACACGAAATGGATTGATTATGATATAATTAAATGCGGTCTTTGCGTACGGACAAGGCAGAGCGGCGATTATCTCGTGATCGATGATCAGGGGAGACGTCAGAAACTGAAAGCATGGTTTATCAACGAGAAGATCCCGAAGGAAGAAAGAGACAGGATGCTTCTTGTCGCAGACGGAAGCCATATTGTGTGGATACCGGGATACAGGATGAGCAGAGCGTACAAAGTGACAGAAAAGACAAAAAATATTGTTGAGATAAAGATTACGGAGGAAGAAAAAGATGGCAGAAACGATCAGAGAGATGATTTCGGAAGAGAAAGTTGACGAGAGGATCAGGGAACTCGGAAGACAGATCAGTGAAGATTACGCAGGAAAACAAATTCATTTGATCTGTGTGTTAAAGGGCGGCGTATTTTTTATGTGTGAGCTGGCTAAGCGGATTACCGTGCCGGTTTCTATGGATTTTATGTGTGTCGGAAGTTACGGAGACGGAACGGCTTCGAGCGGAGTTGTTCGTATAGCGAAAGATCTGGATGAGTCGATCGAGAATAAAGAAGTGCTTATTGTGGAAGATATCATTGATTCCGGGAATACACTGTATTACCTGATCGATGTGCTGAAAAAGAGAAATCCGGCAAGTATGCGCCTGTGTACGCTTTTGGATAAGCCGGACCGCAGAGTGAAAGATGTAAAGGTTGATTACTGCGGATTTGAGATCCCGGATGAATTTGTTGTGGGATATGGGCTTGATTACGCCCAAAAATATAGAAACCTTCCGTATATCGGCGTAGTGGAAGGCGTGGAATAATCAGGAGGATCAGTTTTGGATAATAACAGAAATTACAGAAGTGTGAATGGATTTACGATCATTATATTTATGGTGATCGTTTTTGGCGCGCTCTGGATGGCAAACCGGATGCAGATGCATCGACAGGAGATGACATACACAGAGTTTGTTAAGCAGGTTGAGGCAGAAAATGTAACAGAAGTATATATCGATCAGAATAAGGCAGTTCCGACAGGTACGGTAGTGTTTGCTCTGAAAGATACAGATGAGAACCGTTCGGTCAATGTGTCGAATGTGGAAAAAGTAGAGAAACTGCTTGATAAAAACGAAGTTTTATATCAGGTATCCGCAATTCCGGAAACGTCGATGCTTTCTTCCGTTCTTCTTCCGACCGTGATCACGCTTGGCGGGATCATGCTGCTTTTCTTTCTTATGAACCGTCAGGGAAACGGGGCGAATGCAAAAGCGATGAACTTCGGAAAAAACCGCGCCCGCATGACAAATCATGACGAGATAAAGGTGACGTTTGCAAATGTAGCGGGACTACAGGAAGAGAAAGAAGAACTTGCGGAGATCGTCGATTTTTTGAAAGCGCCGAAAAAATATGTGCAGGTAGGCGCTCGTATTCCGAAAGGCGTTTTGTTGGAAGGACCTCCGGGAACAGGAAAAACACTTCTTGCAAAAGCTGTTGCAGGAGAGGCGGGAGTGCCGTTTTTCAGTATTTCGGGTTCGGATTTTGTGGAAATGTTCGTAGGTGTCGGCGCATCTCGCGTGCGTGACCTTTTTCAGGATGCGAAGAAAAATGCTCCGTGTATTATTTTTATTGATGAGATCGACGCTGTGGCAAGACGAAGAGGCAGCGGACTTGGCGGCGGTCATGATGAAAGAGAGCAGACGTTGAATCAGCTTCTCGTTGAGATGGACGGATTCGGCGTCAACGAGGGAATTATCGTGATGGCTGCGACGAACAGAAAAGATATCCTTGACCCGGCAATATTAAGACCAGGACGTTTCGACAGAAACGTACTTGTAGGCCGGCCGGATGTCGGCGGCAGAGAGGAGATCCTGAAAGTTCATGCGAAAAACAAACCGTTGGCGGAAGATGTGGATCTGAAACAGATCGCTCAGACGACGGCAGGATTTACAGGGGCGGATCTTGAAAACCTGCTGAATGAAGCTGCGATCATAGCTGCAAAGGATAACAGAATGTTTATCCAACAGAAAGATATCCGTCATGCGTTTGTAAAAGTAGGCATCGGAGCGGAGAAAAAGAGCCGCATCGTATCTGAAAAAGAGAGAAAGATTACGGCTTACCACGAGGCGGGACATGCGATTTTGTTCCACGTTCTTCCGGATGTAGGACCTGTATACAGTGTGTCTATCATTCCGACCGGCGGGGCAGGGGGATATACGATGCCTCTTCCGGAGAAAGACGAAATGTTTAATACAAAAGGGCAGATGCTTCAGGAAATTACGGTTTCCTTAGGCGGTCGTGTAGCTGAAGAAGAAATATTTGACGATATTACGACAGGCGCTTCGCAGGATATCAAACAGGCGACTGCGATCGCAAAATCAATGATTACAAAGTTCGGTATGTCCGAACGCCTCGGATTGATCAACTACGACAATGACAGTGACGAAGTGTTTATCGGACGCGACTTCGGGCATACGTCAAGAGGATACGGAGAAAAGATCGCGGGAACGATCGACGAGGAAGTAAAACGTATTATTGACGAATGCTATGCCAAAGCCCGTTCTATTCTTGAAGAATACCATGATGTTCTTGAGGCGTGCGCAAAACTTCTGCTTGAAAAAGAGAAGATCACACGAAGCGAGTTTGAGGCATTGTTTGAGGACGGAGTGTCGGAGGAGGGGTAATATATGAACAGAGAGGCACTATTCTGTGACGGTACGCAGGATTATGTCATCCCTGCAGAACCGAAGGAAAACGAAAAGATCAAGATTCGGTTTCGCACGGCTCACAACGATGTGGAAGAAGTCCATATTTTGACCGGCAATTCGTCGTATCCGATGTGGAAGATTGTTTCGGAAGGCGAATTCGATTTCTATGAGATAGAATGGCAGCTAAGTGATGTTCCGTTCAGTTATCTGTTTGAAGTAAAAAGCGGAGATCAGATATGTTATTTCAGCAGGTGCGGCGTTTCCGATCAGAGAGAAGATTTTTATGCGTTTATGATCGTTCCGGGATTTTCTACTCCCGAGTGGGCAAAAGGCGCGGTTATGTATCAGATTTTTGTGGATCGGTTTTGTAACGGCGATCCGACAAATGACGTGGAGGACGGGGAATATATTTATATCGGCGCTCCGAGCGTAAAGATCAAAGACTGGAGTAAAGTTCCGGCGGCGATGGATATCCGTAATTTTTACGGAGGAGATCTTCAGGGCGTCATGGATAAACTGGATTATCTTCAGGATCTCGGCGTTGAGGTTGTATATTTTAATCCTCTTTTCGTTTCTCCGTCAAATCATAAATATGACATTCAGGATTATGATTATATCGATCCACATTATGGAAAGATCGTCTCGGACGGCGGAGAGACGCTTCCTAAAGGAGCGAAAGATAATACAGGCGCTACAAAATATCAGAAGCGAACAGGCGATATCCGCAATCTTGAAGCGAGCAACGAGCTGTTTGCAAGGCTTGTGGAGGAGATGCACAAAAGAGGGATGCGTGTGATTCTCGACGGCGTATTTAATCATTGCGGATCGTTTAACAAATGGATTGACAGGGAGCGGATCTATGAACAGCAGCCGGAATATCCAAAAGGGGCATATGTGAGCGGGGAAAGTCCGTACCGGAAGTTTTTCCGTTTTCATGATGAAAGAAAAGAGGCGTGGCCTTACAATAAAAGTTATGACGGATGGTGGGGACATGATACGCTGCCGAAACTTTCTTATGAGGATTCCCCGGAACTTGAGCAATATATTATGGATATAGGAAAGAAATGGGTTTCGCCTCCGTATAATGCGGATGGATGGAGACTTGACGTTGCGGCGGATTTAGGGTGCAGCAACGAATATAACCATATGTTTTGGAAGCGTTTTCGCAAAGAAGTAAAAGAGGCAAATCCCGAAGCTTTGATCCTGGCAGAGCATTACGGCGATCCGGGAGAATGGCTGCAGGGGGACGAATGGGACAGCGTTATGAATTATGACGCGTTTATGGAACCTTTGACGTGGTTTTTGACCGGAATGGAAAAACACAGTGACGAGCGAAGAACAGACCTGTGGGGAAATGCAGACAACTTCATAGGCGGAATGCGCCATTTTATGGCAAGTATGCTCACTCCTTCTTTGCAGGTCGCGATGAATGAGCTGTCCAATCACGATCACTCCCGTTTCCTGACAAGGACGAATCACATCGTAGGACGCGCCGAACATGTCGGTGCGAAAGCTGCGGAAGAAGGCGTTAACTATGCCGTTATGCGTGAAGCGGTTACGGTTCAGATGACATGGGTCGGAGCGCCGACCGTTTATTACGGAGACGAGGCGGGAGTATGCGGATTTACAGATCCGGACAACAGGCGCACATATCCGTGGGGCAGGGAGAATAAAGAACTGCTCGCGTTTCATAAAGAGATGATCCGAATCCATAAACAGGAAAAACCGCTTAGGAAAGGGTCGATCAAGCTGCTCTATGCGGAAAGAAACGTACTTGCATACGCAAGATTTCAGGAAGATGAGCAGATCATTGTTATCTTAAACAACAGTAAAGATTTAAAAGAGCTGACAGTTCCGGTCTGGTTTGCGGGAGTTCCGAAGCAAGGCAGGATGGAAAGGCTTATGTATACATATGAGAAAGGATATACGACAGAGTATGACGAGTTCATTGTAGAAAACGGAGAGATCGTCATCAATATGGGGCGTCATTCCGCAATCGTAATGAAACCTATTTCGGAGGGAGAGAAAACATGGCAGGGAAAGTAGCGGTTCTAAATGATCTGGCAGGCTTCGGAAGATGTTCGCTGACAGCCGCAATCTCGGTATTGTCGGCGATGGGGGTGCAGCCGTGTCCTCTTCCGACAGCCGTTTTGAGTGCACAGACAGGGTTTGAAAGTTATTTTTTTCAGGATCTTACAGAGCAGATGGGGATGATTACCGAAGAATGGAAGAAATCAGGCGCGCAGTTTGACGGGATCGTTACAGGGTTTATGTCAGACCACAGACAGATCGGGGAAGTGAATCACTTTCTCGATCTGTTTCACAAAGAAGGCACATTTCTTCTTGTAGACCCGGTGCTCGGAGATAACGGAAAACGATTTTCTGTTTTTGACGGGTTATTTCAGAAAGAGATGAAACAGCTTGTTAAAAGAGCGGATATCGTGACGCCGAATGTGACGGAACTTTGTCTTTTGACGGATTATGATTATGATAAGATTCAAAATATTTCGGAAACGGGAGACAGAGAAGCTCTTTTTTCGGAAGTGTCGAAAGCGGCAGGCAGACTTTTGGACAGTGGCGTATCGGAAGTGATCGTGACAGGGGTGTTATTTGAGGAGCAGGACGCTGCGAAAGAGTGTACAGTCGGAAAAGAGACCGGAACAGGCGGCAGGAAGGTCGCAAATCTTACGGTGACGCGTGAGAAAACAACGGCAGGGATCTCTTCTTTTATCGGGGCAAGTTACTCGGGAACAGGAGATCTGTTCGCTTCCGTAATTGCAGGCGGAAAGGCTCGCGGAGACCGTACAGAAGATTCGGTCAGACTGGCGGGAGAGATGATCGAGAAGGCTGTTAGGGAGTCGGCAGCGCTTGGAATTTCGGGGAAAGAAGGAGCAGAATACGAAAAATATCTTTGGATGCTGTGCAAAAAGACGAAAGAAAGCGGCGAAAAAAAGGGAAAATAAAGAGCGGATGTGGAAAAATATAGAAAAATATCACAAAAATGAGGAAAACTTAAATAGATCAGGCGGCAGGGTTGTAATTCCTATATGCGAGTGATAGAATACGGATATATTCGTACAAGGTTGGGGAACTTGTACAGATAAGTATAATACTAATAAGTACGAGGGTGTATAATGGGGAGAAAAAACAGAATATTTAAGGGGAATCTGAAAGCATCGCAAATCTTGGCGGTGCTTATGTTGATCGTTATGATCATCCGGCCGATTATGGAAGTCTCGGCAAAACCAGGTGAAATTACAACAGAAAACCCTTCCGCAGAGGTGGGGAAGGAAGGAGAAAGTCTGTCCGACGGAATAGATGGGAGCGCCCTATATCCGTTAGAAGAGAATGGGCAAAACGGGCAGACGTCTGAAAACGATGCTGTACGGCAAAACGGGCAGACGTCTGATGAGACAGACGCGAAGAACAGTCCGAATGCATCGGATAGAACGGTTTCTGAAGGATCATCGGAAGAAGAGAACATGACATCTGCGCAGCAGGAAAGCTTGTGCAATGATGAATATTGTTCTCACATCTATTATGATCTGGATGGGAGGCAACATGCGCTCTGCGCTCTCGGGGAGCGGATGACAGAGACGGATGTTTACAGAACAGCGGAAGACAGCGCGGTATATGAAGCAATGTATTTTGCAAGTATCCCGAACTTGTATGAGGCAAGTGCGTTCGGCGGAGCGACAACGTTTGAGAAACTGCATGTAAATACAGTCTACGCATTGTTTTATAAAGAAGATCCGATTGAACCGGGGAATGCGGGGAAAAAGGAAATACCGAAGACATATCGAATGATCAGCGTCGACGAAGCGGGACTGTTCGGAACGGTAATACCGGAAGGCTGTTCTTATGTTGCGTTTGAGATGGAAGTAACGAATAAAAACGGAGAAGCGAGAGAAATAGACTCTCAGATCGTATACAATCTGCGTCAGGCCGCAAATCCGAACGACCCTTATCATGAGATAAAAAAAGAGCCGGTAATAGACGCCGCCGGAGAGGTAAAGCAAAGAGGATCGGGATCTTTTGTATTTACGCAAAAGACAAGAGACTGCTTTTACTGGGACATGTCCTATCACACGTCCTACTGGGGAGGTCATCCGTCATCAAGTAATAACATCTTGGATGAACTGGCGATCTATGTTGATAATGACAAAGACGGAAATTATGATACGAAAACAGATAAAGTGTGGGATGAGTTATGGGTATCTTACGCAGATAAAAACGGAAAGATCGTATCAAAGAAAGTTACAAGAGAGACCCGCTATGAATTATGTACTTATTATGCGTTTGGAAAAGGATCAGGTCTGACAGAACTGTCGCTTCTGGCAATTTCAAACGGAGAGCTTAATGAAAAAGGCGGTTTTAAACATCCTTCCGATAATAAAGAAGACGATAAAGTATATTATCAGTTATATAATATTGCATCAGGCGATAACTTTTTCATTCTGAGGAACTTGGATGACAGTCATCGTATTTGGAGAAGTTATGAAACAGACGGCGATCGGTATGTCGCGTTTAAAGATCAGATGTACGGAACGTCGGGAGCGCTCGTTGCAAGTGGTGTAGAAGGCGGGAAAACAGAAGCGGCGGATACGGTGGAATATCGTCTTTGCGAAAACCCGGAAGACGGGCAGGCAGTGGAAACCGAATGGAAAAAGATGGATCAGGCGCTGCCGGAATCTTCGGGAACGGGTCAGGCAAGCGAAGATATGGAAAATGAAGTTTTTTATAAAACATTTTTTACACATGAAAAACTGTCGGATAAAGAAAAGTATATTCAATTTCGTATATGTGAAAACAGAGCAGACGGCAAAGTTGTAAAATATAAGACGGATATAACTGAGATTGACGATACTTATGCTTTTCCATGCTTTTTCGCAGACGTACTTCAGAAGAAAAGTTTAAGTTATACGAGTGAGCAGTCGAAAATCAACGGAACATGGAGTTCGATCTTTAAGGCGAGCGATCACGGAGATGAGGGAAAGAACATTCCGATAGCGAAAAACAAGTCGTATGATCCAAAATACTATTACGCAAATACGACGTTTTATGATTATTATTCGGATTATGAACTTCAAGGAAAAAGATTGAGCGAAGTAAACGGATCGCCGTACGAATATGAAACGAGTTTCGGAATATTGAACGACGGCATCTCCAAGTATTTCCAAGGGAAAAATGAAAAAGCGGCGGCGTGGTATTATGGAAAATATATCAGGCATCCGGCTGTAACAGACGGGGATAATCCGCTAAATAATTCTTCTCCGGGCAATATGTCGGGAAATCAGATCGGACCGAATGACTGGCATTCGGGAAATACGTTAAAGTATGCTTACGGGCATGTCGATAAACAACTGGAAGATGGAAAAATCTCAACTGCAGGTGTGAAACTTCCGCAGTTTGACGAGAGTTTTCTTCGCGGAAACAATGCGTTTCACTCGGCGCTGGGATACGTGTATAATAACGTTTCTTTTCCGTTTTTCCTTGCAGATGACGGCTATTGGGAGTACAGTAGTTTGAAGTCCGATCATGTGCTGCGGTTAAAAGAAGATCCCGATAAAGGCTATTATTTAGACGTAGGAGAAAAGGAAGACGCGCTGAAAACAGGTGACAGAGATGTCGCAATGGGAAAAGATCAATTCGGATTTTTCCCGTTTAATGACAAAAACGACGCAACGAAAGAAAACTCGTTTTACCGGTTGGATAGGATGAAAACGAATTTCTGCTTCGGTATGAAGATGGAACTGGAATTTAAGCTGACGGAAGACGGAAAAGTGCGTATGCCGGGAGAAAAGGCAGGAGAATATATTGAGAAGCCGATTGAATTTGAGTTTTCGGGAGACGATGATTTCTTATTGTATATCGACGGAAAACTTGTACTTGATATGGCAGGGAAACATAATCCTCTGGAAGGTCATATTAACTTTGAGACCGGAGCGGTAGATGTGTACGGATTAAATAAAGACGGTGCAACAGAGGACGGATATCCGATCAATAAAAATCAGCATCATGCACAGGCGAATATTTATGAAAAAAATGATGCGAACGGTCCGTGTTTAGATATGGAAGAACTTTCGCAAGGCATACATAAGATCACGATTTTTTATGCGGAGCGCGGAGCGGGTGTTTCCAACTTAAAGATCCGTTTTAATTTCCCGAAAACGAATCAGCTTGATCTGACGAATCAGGTAAGCACTGCTTCGGCAAATCAGGACGTATTCGGAAAAGCATTAGGATATATCGGAAGTTTTACTTATAAAATATTGAATCAGGCGACAAGCGGAAGGCAGATTCCCGTGGAAGATTCGGTAGGTTATCTCCGTAACGAAGGCGCTGTTAAGTTTAACGATTTTAAAAACAGCGGAACATACAGAGGGTCTAAGACCGGAGAAAGTGAGCTCAAAGAAGCAGATCCGGACGCAGAGACAGACGGCCCGATTATCGGTGAGCGCAGCGATGTGATAAAGCTTGTGAATAAAGACAGCGGCAAAAATCTCGATCAGTATCAGATGTCGGAAGAAATTGCTTCGGGAAAATACTGGACAACGATCGACTGTGCGGAGAACGGAGGCAGTGTGGATCTGTCAAAAGCGGCATATCTTCAAATGTCAGTTTATAATAACTCGGATGCTTCCAGCGCTACCGGGTGGTCGTTAAAAGCGAGACTGACAGACCGGCACGGAAATGTGATCACCAGACCTGCCAGTCAGATGACGTATTATGGATACAGTAATTCGATGCCGAAAGGCCAGTGGTCGATCGTTCGTCTGAATCTGGCAGACTGGAATTCGGGAATATCGGATTTTGATATGAAAAATGTCGCCAAAGTGCAGTTCGCCTTTGCGCGTGACAGAGGAAGTCTGTATATGGCGGATATGGATTTTAAAGGAAAGATCATTCCGAACCAATCGACCGGATTTTATGCAAGCGACGATCAGATTTCAGATTATGAATCGCTGGGAACAAAAGAGCGGCCTCTTAGCTATAATGAGGCGGTCTTAAATCCGGTAAGCGGAGCGTTCTTCCGGTTGAATCCGATACAGGAAACAGATGTTGTGAACAACGGAAATGACCTCATGGTCAGATCGAGAGGACTGTTGGAGCTTACAGATGGAAACAAAGCGTCTTTTGTCGATAAATTCCGTGAGGGAAGTTATTTGCAGATCACACAAGACGATCCGCTGAGAAACAAAGTATTTCGGACTTCATGGTCGATTTTGGAAAATTCGGTATATGACGGTGCGTCGGGAATGTATACGGAAGGTTATATTGCGGATAACATTCTTGCGCTGCATCCGACGGCAAGAACGGTGGAAAATGATCCGGAGATTTTGAATAATACAGTGACGGATGTAAGAACATATACGGCGTCAGACGACAGAAATGTAAAGAGCGCGGACGGAAAAGGGTATCACTATCCGAGTTCAAACAGAGAAGGACATGTATCGGAAAAGAACGAGACTTTTGTTTTCAGAAGCTATCTCGATCCTGACAACCTTCAGAAAAACGGGATCCATCTGACTGTGGCGTATAAAAACGATCTGATCAGCGGAGGACTGATCATTACAAAAACCGTCGATCAGATCGATCCGAAAAAAGATCATACATATAAATTTCATGTTCATTATACTGACGTAGCCGGAATGAGCCTTGAAGGAAATCTCGGATCGGGAAGCATGTCGGAAAGCGGAAGCAGTATTGTTCAGGAAATCGACGTAACTGTTCCGGCGGGAAAACAGACTGCAAGCGTAGCAGTGTACGGTATTCCGAAAGAGACTGTATATACGATCCACGAGGAAAATGAGATACCGCAAAATATCGAGATCGGCGGGAATTATACTTATCCTCAAAACGTGGCAAAAAATTTCGTGCAGACAGATCCTGACAGAGGCGGTGTACGCACAGGTGATGAGTATGACCACAAGGTGAAGGTGGGAACAAAGAAATATAATGTGAACGGAACGGAAGTCGAATATAAAACGGCGGAAGGTACAATGAAAGAAAGCGTACAGGAAGTTACGTTTGCGAATAAACAAGTGCCTGCTCACGGAGAAATTAAGATTACGAAAAAACTTCAGGGAAAAGCGTATGGAGAAGAGCGGGGTTATTTGTTCCATATCCATTATAAAACAACGGATGAAAACAATAAGGAAAAGGTCGTTGTCGTTCCGCAGACTGTAGTTGTAAAAGCAGGGGAATTGACAGGAAGTACTGTCTATGAAAATATCCCGCTTGGCGCACAATATGAAGTACATGAAGTAGATGAAACCGCTCTTCTGACTTTGGAAGCGGACGCAGGATCAACGGTATTGGGAAGTGATGACCCACTTTCGGATACCGAACAGAATCATTCTCATACAGATGTAAAAGCAGAGAAGAAGCATATTTCGATCATTCCGGAAGAAGAAGGGGCGATCGGAAGCGAATGTGCGAAGAAAGGGTTTTGGACAGCGCAGGGCGGAACGGGAGAAAGCCGTCATAATTTTACGTTTACAAATATCGGCTCTCATAATGTTGCGGTCTTGAAAACAGACAGTTCCCGAAACGTGCCTTTGGAAAACGCAGGTTTTACGCTTTATGATACGGAAGATAATATCGTTCAAAACCGGACGGCCGTTTATATGTGGCAAAATGAGATCAGTATAAGCGATCCGAATTATGACAGTTCGAGCGGAAGGTATCATCGGGGAGATACGTCTTATACGGTATATACGCTGAAAGGCGATCCGGCTGAGAAAAACGTTTATTATGTACCGCTGACGAACGAAGAGATTGCCGCATATAAAAAGGGAATGGAAGATCCTGAAAGCGCGGAAGGAATGGATGCACAGAATCGTGAAAAAGTTCGCGCGGCGGCATGTTTCGAGAACCTTGCGGCAGGAGAATACGTTTTAAAAGAGACGACGCCTCCGAACGGATACGGCGCGTCAGATCCGATTCGGTTTAAATTATCGATACAGGAGGGAGAGGAAAATCAGTTTGTACTTCCTTACGGAGTAAGTTTGGAAAGTCCTCTCTCCAATAAAGAAAATGTGACTCTTCAGGTGAGAAATGAAAAAAACAGCGGAGTCGTAAGCTTTACAAAGGAAAACCGAAAAGGAGAGCCTTTGAAGAACGCGAAGTTCGCTTTGTACCGGCTGATCTGCAGCGATCCGTCTCATGGAGGAAAGCATGATAAAGATCTGATCCGGCACGATGAAAACGGTAGTCTCGACGCCGGATATGCGTATAAAGATTGTTGGAAATTGCAGGGAACGGCGGTTTCGGATGAAAACGGAACAGTCGAATTCCTAAATCTTCCGGCAGAAGAAGGCACAGAGTACCGTCTGGCGGAGTTGAAAGCTCCGAGCGGATACGTGACGGCGAAAGGTCAGTGGAAAGTCACATATGAGAAAGAGACTCATGAACTGAAGATAACCGGAAGCGTAAAAAGGCCTCCGGCATTTTCGGGGGAAGGAACGGATGAGAATCCGTATAAAGTGATCAACTATACTTATGCCGAATTTCCGTTATCAGGCGGAAGGGGATACAGCTATCTTGCAGGCACGGTTCTGATCGCGGCGGCAGCCGGGTTGTGGTTTTGGTATGATTCGAGAAAGAGAAAAACTGTAAGATCACGCGGCATGAGAAAAGGGGGATATAAATAATAAGGAGCTTCCTGTATAATAAAAAATGTGGATGTTGAAAATTGAAAATACCTCAGAGTACAATAAGACTACTGACTGGCAGGTTAGTAAAAATCTTATTGAACAGAGAGGTATCTACAATGAAGTCTAACACACAGAACGCAAAAATTGAAGCTATTACAGAAAAAACTTTGGTACTCGGAATCGATGTCGGAAGTGAAACGCATTATGCCAGAGCTTTTGATTACAGAGGAGTCGAGTATTCGAAGAAACCATTCAAATTTAGTAACACGGAAGCAGGATTCGTGACATTTAAGGCATGGGTTCTGGATATCAAAGAAAAGCATGGGAAGGATAAGGTGATTCCAGGGATGGAACCAACTGGTCATTACTGGTTTAATCTTGGAAAGTTTCTTCAAGATAATGAAATGAAACCGGTTCTTGTAAATCCTCACCATGTGAAGAAATCAAAAGAACTCGACGACAATCATCCGACAAAGAATGATCGTAAGGATCCAAAAGTCATTGCAGGATTAGTTAGAGAGGGACGATACATGATCCCATACCTGCCAGACGGTGTTTATGCTGATCTTAGAACGGCATCAAACATCAGATTTCAATTACAAGCGGAGCTTACACGAATTCAAAATAGGATTAATCGTTGGTTCAATATATATTTTCCTGAATATAAGACGGTATACGGTAAGCCGGATGCCAAAAGTGGAATACTGATTCTAAAGGAAGCACCACTCCCAGAAGATATTCTGACGTTGAGTATTGATGGAGTGAACCAGATTTGGCGGGATGCAAAGTTGAGAGCAGTTGGAAAGGCGAGGGCAAAGACCCTGATCGAAGCTGCTGAGCACAGTGTCGGAAGCAAAGAAGGTGCAGTATCTGCAAGAATGGAAATCCGAATGCTTCTGGAGGACTATGAATCCAGAAATATACGTCTTCAGGAAGTGATGGGTCTGATTGAAGGATTGGTAAATCAGATTCCAATGGCTGAAAAGCTGTTGGAAATCAAAGGTGTAGGAATCAAGACAGTGTCTGGATTTCTTGCAGAGGTAGGCGACATCAGACGCTTTAATGACCCGAAAGAACTGCAGAAACTTGCAGGTTTAGCACTGGTTGAAAATAGTTCTGGAAAACACAAGGGCAAGACAACAATAAGCAGACGAGGTCGAAAGAGACTTAGATACCTGCTCTTCGAGGTTGCAATGTCGCTTGTAGCGAAGAACCCAGAATTTAGGGAACTCCATAATTACTACACAACTAGAAGGCTAAATCCATTAAAGAAGATGCAGTCACTTATGGCAATAGCAGCGAAGCTGCTTCGTGTTTTTTATGCCATACTGACAAAAGGCGTGGGCTATGATCCCAAGAAGATGGTCAATGACATCAGGAGACCGGCGGCTTATGCGCAGGCTGCGTAAGAAAAACAAGTAACTATAGTGGAGGCTGTCATCTGGGCAGCCACCGAATAAGCAGAATGTAACAGATAACGTCCACTGAACACAGTGCTGGAACAGGAAGCGAGTCAGTAATCAATAATACAAAGAATGAGCCAGTAGTCGGCAGGAATATTTTCCATGGGGCATGACCCCGTTAGGGAGCAAAGCTGACACCTTGGTTATGGGCAGGCAGTACGAAGGAAGTTAGGATCTCTGGAGACAGAGATGATCCTGGTGGATATAGGAGGTTAGCTGCCATAGAGGGAAGGGTATACACAAGGCCAGTAAAGCGAAAAACAATGACGTTTTATTTCGTATACCCATTAATCACTATTTCAGTACCCGATACACGGAAATGCTTGTAGCTGAGGCCTATTCACTGAGATATAAAAGGTTGAAAAACCTTGAATTTTCAATAAAAAACACTTGATTATATGAGGAGGTACTACTATGAGCATTATCCGACCATTTAAAGGAATCCGCCCTCGCGCAGACTTAGCTTCTGCCATAGCCGCCCTTCCTTATGATGTATACAACAGCGAGGAAGCAAGAGAAATCGTGGCTGCCGAACCGAAGTCTTTTCTTCAGATCGACCGAGCCGAGACGCTTCTTCCAAAAGGCACAAATCCATACAGCGAAGCAGTATATAAAACAGCATCTGAAACACTGAACCGTATGATCGATGAAGGTTCTTTTCTTCAGGACAAAGAACCTTGTTACTACTTATACGCGCTTACAATGAACGGAAGAACACAGACAGGGCTTGTAGGCTGCGCTTCGATCGACGATTATTGCAACAATGTGATCTTAAAACACGAAAATACACTGGAAGCAAAAGAGCAGGACAGAATCCGTCACATCGACGCATGCAGCGCCCAGACCGGACCGATCTTTCTCGCTTACCGCGCCGACAAAAAACTAGGAGAGATCATCAAAAACGTCCGATTAACACCTGAAGTCTACGACTTCACCTCTGACGACGGGATAAGACACGAGGTGTGGCGTATAGATAAAATGTCAACGATTGTTGACATTTCTAAGATTTTTGAGGCGATTCCACATCTGTACATTGCAGACGGACATCACCGCGCAGCTTCTGCTGTCAAAGTCGGACTGAAACGCAGAGCAGAAGATCTCCATTTTTCAGGAACAGAAGAATACAATTATTTTCTTTCTGTCCTCTTCCCCGCGGACGAACTGGCGATCTACGACTACAATCGAGTTGTTACGGATATGAACGGGTATACATTTGAACAATTTCTTGATACAATAAAGAGCAGGTTCGATGTGGCTTTGGCCGGCGTAGAAGCAGTCCGCCCGCAGAAAAAAGGCGAATTCGGAATGTATGCCGACGGAAACTGGTATCGTGTAAACGCAAAAGCAGACCTTTTCTCCGGCGATCCGGTAAAAGATCTGGATGTTTCCGTTTTACAGGATCACATCCTTTCCCCGGTTCTGGGCATCAGCGATCCCAGAACAGATTCCCGCATCCGTTTTATCGGCGGAATCCGGGGACTTGACGCGCTGAAAGACGCCGCAGATCAGACAGGCGGGATCGCATTTGCAATGTATCCCACTTCTATGACTGAATTGATGGGCGTTGCGGACGCCGGGCTTCTCATGCCTCCGAAATCAACATGGTTTGAACCAAAACTGCGAAGCGGCCTTTTCATTCACCGCTTTTAAAATACAGTAATAAAATAACTACAAGGAGATGTTATTCATGGAAAGAAATGAACTCTGTTGGTGCGGCAGCGGCAAAAAATACAAAAAATGCCATATGCCGATCGAAGAAAAAATTCTTCTGCATTCAGAACGCGGCGAGATTGTTCCGACACGGGCAATCCTCAAAACGGCTGAACAGATCGAAAAGATCAAAGAAAGCGCCAGATTAAATACCGCTGTACTCGATGAAGTCGCAAAGCACATCCGCATCGGAATGAGCACTGCCGAGATCGACGACATCGTATATACGTTCACGAAAGAACACGGGGGAATCCCCGCGCCGCTTAATTATCAGGGATTTCCGAAAAGTGTCTGCACTTCGCTCAACAACGAAATATGCCACGGTATCCCGGATAAAAATATCATTCTTCAGGACGGCGATATAATCAACGTTGACGTCTCTACAATCTTAAACGGCTACTTTTCCGACGCCTCCCGTATGTTTAAGCTCGGAACGGTTTCCGAAAGAGCCGAAAAAATCGTCCGCGTAACAGAGGAATGCGTCAACCTCGGACTTGCGGCCGCAAAACCGTGGGGACATCTCGGTGATATCGCGCATGCGATCAACACTCATGCCCGGGAAAACGGCTATTCTGTCGTAGAAGAGATCGGCGGACACGGAATCGGACTTGAATTCCACGAAGATCCGTTTGTCAGCTATGTCACTCCAAAAGGAAGTGAAATGCTTCTCGTTCCCGGTATGATCTTCACGATCGAACCGATGATCAATGAAGGCAGTCCCGACTTCTTCGTTGATGAGGATAACGGTTGGACTGTATACACGATCGACGACGGACTGTCATCCCAGATCGAATACATGGTACTTGTCACAAATGACGGCGTAGAAGTTTTGACGAAATAGTAAATACCGCAGAACAGTAGTCTTCTTTTCTTCTGTTCTGCGGTTCTTTTATTTTCTCGCCGCAAACATCCTGCCTGCGAAAACAAGCAGCAAGATCCCTGCGATAATCATAACAACATACTCTTTCACCCATTGCGGCATTCCCTGATTCTTTTCATCATCGAACGCCTCACCCCCATTTTCTTCCGCCACTTCATACGGAATCCGTTCTCCGCGTACTAAAAGCCTGTGTGTATTCACTCCGTAAGGCGTACAAGTCAGAAGCGTCACATAATCTTTATCGTGATATGTCTGCAGTTGTTCCAATTCTTCCGGCTTAATAACTCTCACCTGATCTACCTTGTAGGCGAGCGTTTTATCAAGGATATGGAGAAAAAAACGATCTCCCTTTTCCAATTCATCTAACCTTGTAAATAATTCCGCGCTTGGAAGACCTCTGTGCGCGCTGATGACCGGATGCCGGTTCACTCCGCCGATCGGAAGAGCGGTCACGTCGACATGTCCCGCGCCTTTTTCCAAAACTTCTTCACTTGTGCCATGATAGATCGGAAGATCGACTTTGATCTTCGGGATCTTCAGATACCCCATTACGCCGTCTTTGTTTACATTCAGCACACTTTCATAATTATCGGGAAGCGCATATCCTGTTCCCGGAATAAACGGATCATGAACGGGATCACCGAGAAGAGTCTCGTTGTATTCTTCTGCCAGTTCCCACTGTCTTGCCATCTTGTCTTTATCAATTTGTTCTACAGTCTGAGCGTACTCTTCTATGACTTCTTTTTGCTCACGCTGCGCCAGATAGTTGCTTAACGCCGGATAAATGAAAATCCCGACGCCCGCCGCAAATAAAAGCAGGGACGTCAGGAATATGACCGGTGTTAATATCTGCCCGCGTTTATTGTGCCGTTTTCGGCTTTTTCTTTTTTCGCGCATACAGACAAACCCTTTTCTTTCTGTCTTTTTCTTTCTCTATTTGTTTTTCTGCCTTTTCTCTGTCTGTTTTCCGTTCGGAACTTTTTTCTTTTCTTCCTGAAACTTCCTATCTTCTGCTTCTGCGGATCGCATATGTAAGAAGCATTACCGCTCCTGCCATGATCATAATTCCGCCGATCGTAAAGACTGCCGTTCCGATGCCTCCTGTAATCGGAAGGTTGAAATTACTTTTGCCGTTTGTAAGAACGAAGTTCAACTGCCATGTTTTTTGTGTATCAACAGATGCCGAGTTTGCTTTCACATTCGTTCCTTCTGCTTTTGACTCATCCAGCGTACCGTTTACAGCGTCTTTTTCAGACAGCGTGATTGTCGTCTCAGGATTTCTCGGCAAAGTATAACCTGACGGCGCTTTCGTCTCTGTCAATGTATATGTTCCAAGATCAAGACCTGCGATAAGCATTTCTCCATTTCCATCTGTCGTCAGTTTTGCATCTCCGTCTGCTGCCGGATAATACATCTTTCCGCTTTTCGCAAACTTTATTTCTGTATCGCCTTTTTTCAAAGCAAACTCCGCACCTTGAAGCGCCGTATTCTCGTCCTTGTTGTCTACCTTTTTAATCTTTACGCCATACGTATATAACTGACGGTCCACATTGATCTTTTTTTCAACGCCCTGTGTATTATAAGAAACGCTGTTGTACTTCAAATACGCTACGTTTTTCAAGTTATCCGGTGTTTCATAAGCTTCTGATACAACTTTTGCCTTATAAGTTACGATAATCTGACTTGCACCGTTGACTGCTGTTTTCAAATTGCCGTAATCTTTGACGCTGTATTCAAATTTTCCTTCTGTTTTTATAAAGTGTTCCGAAAGATCTGTCTGCGCACCTGACGGGTTGATTGCCACTGAATCTTCAACCAACGCTACACCGGATGGAAGAACATCTCCGAAAACAAATGTTTTTACATTTGCACTATCAGGATAAACCGGAATATCAACTGTCAGTTCGTAAGTTACCGTATCTCCGATCGCCGTCGTAGATATTTCTTTTCCGTCTGCATTTTTTACAGTTTTCTTGATCGTCGGGTTTGTTCCCTTTGCGGTAATTGTAATATCTCCGTCTACGATTGCCCATTCTTTTGTATCGTCGCTAAACTTCGGATAAATATGTGTAAATACCGGAGAATAGATCTTGCTTCCGCCTGTCATCAGCAGAAGATATCCGCCCATTGAAAGATTTCCGATCGTCGATTCCGTCTGACCTTCACCCGGCTGAACGCTTCCTGCCGCTCCCATCTGAATCGTATCTGCCGCGATCGCCGACGACATCTTATCTGCAAATTCTTTTACCTTAACCGCATCCTTATCCGTATCCATTGTTATAAACGCTTCTGTTACGCCGTTGCCGTCCGCTTCAATATAATCTTTAAAGTTTGTTCTGACCCATTCTGCGGCGTTTTTGTTCCACACATAAGCAGGCTCTTTCGGCTGCTGGTTGTCAAAATCAAAATTCACATCGATCACCCGGTACGCCGATGCTGTCCATCCGCTTTCATCTGCCGTAACTTTGATAGAACCTTTCGACTCTGCATCGATCTGCGCCCATGCCGGCATCGTCATCCCGATGACCATGATTACCGCAAGACAGATTCCCAACACTTTTTTCCAAATACCGCTTGCCTTTTTTTCTTTCATTTTTGTTTTCTTGTCCATTAACTTTTTCCTCCTCATATAATCAAGTGTTTTTTATTGAAAATTCAAGGTTTTTCAACCTTTTATATCTCAGTGAATAGGCCTCAGCTACAAGCATTTCCGTGTATCGGGTACTGAAATAGTGATTAATGGGTATACGAAATAAAACGTCATTGTTTTTCGCTTTACTGGCCTTGTGTATACCCTTCCCTCTATGGCAGCTAACCTCCTATATCCACCAGGATCATCTCTGTCTCCAGAGGTTAGTAACTTCCTTCGTACTGCCTGCCCATAACCAAGGTGTCAGCTTTGCTCCCTAACGGGGTCATGCCCCATGGAAAATATTCCTGCCGACTACTGGCTCATTCTTTGTATTATTGATTACTGACTCGCTTCCTGTTCCAGCACTGTGTTCAGTGGACGTTATCTGTTACATTCTGCTTATTCGGTGGCTGCCCAGATGACAGCCTCCACTATAGTTACTTGTTTTTCTTACGCAGCCTGCGCATAAGCCGCCGGTCTCCTGATGTCATTGACCATCTTCTTGGGATCATAGCCCACGCCTTTTGTCAGTATGGCATAAAAAACACGAAGCAGCTTCGCTGCTATTGCCATAAGTGACTGCATCTTCTTTAATGGATTTAGCCTTCTAGTTGTGTAGTAATTATGGAGTTCCCTAAATTCTGGGTTCTTCGCTACAAGCGACATTGCAACCTCGAAGAGCAGGTATCTAAGTCTCTTTCGACCTCGTCTGCTTATTGTTGTCTTGCCCTTGTGTTTTCCAGAACTATTTTCAACCAGTGCTAAACCTGCAAGTTTCTGCAGTTCTTTCGGGTCATTAAAGCGTCTGATGTCGCCTACCTCTGCAAGAAATCCAGACACTGTCTTGATTCCTACACCTTTGATTTCCAACAGCTTTTCAGCCATTGGAATCTGATTTACCAATCCTTCAATCAGACCCATCACTTCCTGAAGACGTATATTTCTGGATTCATAGTCCTCCAGAAGCATTCGGATTTCCATTCTTGCAGATACTGCACCTTCTTTGCTTCCGACACTGTGCTCAGCAGCTTCGATCAGGGTCTTTGCCCTCGCCTTTCCAACTGCTCTCAACTTTGCATCCCGCCAAATCTGGTTCACTCCATCAATACCCAACGTCAGAATATCTTCTGGGAGTGGTGCTTCCTTTAGAATCAGTATTCCACTTTTGGCATCCGGCTTACCGTATACCGTCTTATATTCAGGAAAATATATATTGAACCAACGATTAATCCTATTTTGAATTCGTGTAAGCTCCGCTTGTAATTGAAATCTGATGTTTGATGCCGTTCTAAGATCAGCATAAACACCGTCTGGCAGGTATGGGATCATGTATCGTCCCTCTCTAACTAATCCTGCAATGACTTTTGGATCCTTACGATCATTCTTTGTCGGATGATTGTCGTCGAGTTCTTTTGATTTCTTCACATGGTGAGGATTTACAAGAACCGGTTTCATTTCATTATCTTGAAGAAACTTTCCAAGATTAAACCAGTAATGACCAGTTGGTTCCATCCCTGGAATCACCTTATCCTTCCCATGCTTTTCTTTGATATCCAGAACCCATGCCTTAAATGTCACGAATCCTGCTTCCGTGTTACTAAATTTGAATGGTTTCTTCGAATACTCGACTCCTCTGTAATCAAAAGCTCTGGCATAATGCGTTTCACTTCCGACATCGATTCCGAGTACCAAAGTTTTTTCTGTAATAGCTTCAATTTTTGCGTTCTGTGTGTTAGACTTCATTGTAGATACCTCTCTGTTCAATAAGATTTTTACTAACCTGCCAGTCAGTAGTCTTATTGTACTCTGAGGTATTTTCAATTTTCAACATCCACATTTTTTATTATACAGGAAGCTCCTAAAAATCATCTGTCAGATAACTATACCACAGGCGAAAGCGGTTTGTCACGGGAGAGTCGACCTGAAGTGCGGTAAAAGTGGATATCTGTATGGCTGAACTGTTAGACAAAAACCGACATTTTACTTGCCCGAATTATAAAAATATAGTAGTATTAATTTTTAAAGGAGAGGAAATTATGTGGTATTGGATTATAGTAGCTTTACTTGTGTCGGGCTGTGCCGCGATGTTGTTTGTATCGTTTTCGGGAATCAAACAGAGCAAAGCGGAGTTGGCGCGGGCAGAAGGAAGAGGAAGAAAAAAACGTCGGGATGAATATGAAGATGAGTATGAGGCGGAAGTCCGCACGCGTTCAAAACGAGAACGAGAGGCGCAAGCGTATGCAAAGGATCAGCGCCCGAAACGTAAGAAACGCCGCTGGAAGATCATTCTGGAAGATATTGACAGTTGGGAAAAATATAGCTTTACATTTTGCGACAGCGTAGGGATCGGCAGAGGAAAGGACGGAAGCATGTATGAGAGATATCTTCCGCTCACTTCTGACGGAAGGATCTCCAAGCTTCATTGTGTAATCATACATAAGAATGACAAATTATATGTAAAAGACGAGGATTCGAGAAACGGTACATATTTAAACGGTGTCCGTATCGACCGGCCGATGGAGATCCAAAGAGACGATATTATCGGAGTCGGGGAGACGCGGCTTGAAGTGCAGAGGATTTTGCGTGAGAGCGATTAAACGCAGCATATAGAAAAGAACAGTCCGTTTTGCGGGAAGGCAGACAGTTGCCGCACTGTAAAGCGGGCTGTTTGCCGTATAGGAAGCGGCGCGTTTTTGGCAGTCACATTTTCGGGGAATGAACATATAGTACACATATAATATCAGTTCGGGAGTGAGTGCGATGAACGAAAAACTGCCTTATTATATGGCTTATCCGATGCCCTTTTCTTTTGATGACGAGCGGATCGAGAGAATGGATCTTGAATATTTGAAAAGTATGTATCCGAAGATTCCGAAACGGATTCTTCCGTATGTAGAAGAAGAATGCGACCGTATGGAATACGAAAACAGTATGGTGTACGACGCATATCCTGATAAACTGCAGTTGAAGCTGATGTGCACGCGGGTGTGTGACAATATCAGACGGCATGAACATATTTGCCGGGAAGAGGATGAGAAGGAGGAAGATTTATCCGAAGATGAAGCAATAACTATGGAGAATCTGAGGGATCTTGTGGAGGTAATGCTGTTTCAGGAGTTATACAAACGCCGTTGTGACCACAGAAGATGTTGTCGCAGATTTTTTAAATAAGCGGAACTGTTTTATGCAAGTTTTGTGAGGCGAAGCGGAACTGTTTGGCAAAAAATATGTTTTAGTTGAAAATTACATGAAATATTTGCTTGAATTTTATGTATATTTTACAGAAATTTTCAAAGAAGCTCTCTTGATGTCAATAACTTATGAAAATGTCACTTTTTAATATAGAAATTTATTTGAAAAAATGTCACTTTCATAAAAGGGCTAATGCCCTTTTATGAAGCTGACTGCTGCTTCTCGAAAAATAGCTCATATAAAAATTTAAGTGACAGATTATAATCCTCCATCCACCAGATTGCTTTCCATTCATCACTGCTGTGACGCAGCTGAAGGTGTGGTTCTACTGTTTTTGACACTTTTTGGGGAACTTCTGTATTGGCATTTTTGTTCTGAGGTTTCAGATAACGGATGGTATTATAGATTCGTCCGCCGTACTCTACACGAATTCCAAAACGTGGGTTAATTAATACAGTGATCTCACGGCGGGCATTGATAATCGGAAATCCCTCATCTAGGATTTGAAAACACCGATTTTTAAACGAAAATGTCCCGGCTGCATCTGTTTTTCTCGTGTGCTTTACACAAAGGATGGAATCCAGATTCAAATCTTTTGCGGCAGAGACAAAAATAGACTCTGCTTCCGGCTCAACGGCAAACCTCTGATTGAAAAGTTCCCTGTACTCTGTTTCCAGAAAACGGTTTGCTTCTGACACAGTAGTAATCCCACGTTTTGCGAACTCAACAGGGAGCCTGCTCTGCAGTGTGACCCATAAACGTTCAATCCGCCCCTTTGCCTGAGGAGTCTTTGCGAAAATAAGGTCAATGCCCAATTCGTGCAGGGAACGTCCGAACTGGGTAAGATGGACAGTCTTGCCTGCGATTAGTTCATCAACAGTCAGCTTTCCGGTTTTAGGAGAACGGAAGATGGTATGGTTGTCAGAATAAACCGTCTGTGGGATGCCGAAATCAGAGCAGCATTGACGCATGGTTTCCAGATAACCGTAAAGGCATTCATTCTGTGTCAGGAAAAGTCCGACGACCTGCCCGGTAGCATCATCGATAGCACCATGAAGGGCGTATTTGATATTTCCCCCAAACCACTCGTAAGGCGTGGCATCGATCTGGATGAGCTGTCCGGGATGGGGCTTACGTTTGCGCCGATGTGTGCGGTGTCGGATTTTTTTCTTTTTAGGGCTTTCAAAACCAGCATTTTTTAGTATACTGGAAAGAGCAGAGTAGGAAAGTTGAATTCCGAAATCTGCAGAGAGTATATCTTTGAAATGGAGGAAGTTGGCATTAGAGAATTCTGGGCGGGAATAAATCTTAAGGACAGCTTCCTTCAATTCGTCAGAAACGGAGTGAACGGGTTTTCTACCGGTATTTTTATGAATGAGGGATTGAGCGCCAGAGGTAAGGACTCCTTTCTTTAAGCGTGTGATCTGGCGTGTGGAGAGACCCAAAAGTTCAGCAGCCTGTTGTCTGGAAATAGACTTGTCAATGAAACGGTTGATGACAGTCAGCGTTTTCAGTTGTTCTTGTGACAATGTAATTTTACCTTCTTTCATAGCTTTAATAGAATACCAAAAAGAGACAAAACCTCAAGTGAATCTTAAGGAGACATTATCACAAGTTAATAACACAAAGAAGCTCTCTTGATTTACTATTAAGATGAAATGTGATAAAATAAATAAGATATAGTAATGTATATTAGGTGGGGAATAAAATAAGGCGGAGAATACATATGAAAAAAAATTTGATTTTTATAGGGATGCCCGCAGTAGGAAAGAGTACGGTCGGCATCGTTGTGGCGAAGCGTCTCGGAATGCAGTTTATCGATACAGATCTGTTGATCCAGGAGCAGGAGAAGAAACTTTTGTGTGAGATTATAGCCGAAGTGGGAGAAGATGGGTTTATTGAGATCGAAAACAGGGTGAATGCAGACGTCGATGCGGAAAACGCGGTCATTTCCCCGGGCGGAAGTGTGATTTATTGCGAAGAGGCGATGAAACATTATAAAAATATCGGAACGGTCGTATATTTGAAAGCGTCTTATCAGACAATAAAAAAGAGAATCCGCAATCCGAAAAAGCGCGGAGTTGTTCTGCGCGACGGACAGACGTTTCGGCAGCTTTATGAAGAGCGCGTGAAGTTCTTTGAAAAATATGCGGATATTACGATCTGTGAAGACGGATGCGAGATCGAAGATACGATAGAAAATGTCCTGGAAGAAGTAAAAAAACTTGACAATGTACAGTGAACAACACTAGAATGATACGTTGACAAAAGTTGGGATTTAAAAAAAGCCGGATATGTGGTAGAATAAAAACGGCAGACTGAAAAGATATTATAAAGAATATAAGATAGAAAAGAGATATAGAAAAAACGTACGGGAAAGTACAAGTATGATAATAAAATCTAAACAGAGGTGTGATATGGAACAATATATCATAAAAGGCGGAAATCCGCTTGTCGGAGAAGTGGAGATCGGCGGCGCGAAAAATGCGGCGCTTGCAATTTTGGCGGCTGCAATCATGACGGATGAGACTGTTCAGATCGATAATCTTCCTGATGTGAATGATGTGAATGTGATGTTGGAAGCGATCGAGGGAATCGGCGCGATGGTGCAGAGGATCGATCGTCATACAGTAAAGATCAACGGAAGTACGATCGGCGATTTTAATATAGAGTATGATTACATTAAGAAGATCAGAGCGTCTTACTATTTGCTGGGAGCTCTTCTCGGGAAATATAAAAGGGCGGAAGTCGCGCTGCCGGGAGGATGCAATATCGGAAGCAGACCGATCGATCAGCATTTGAAAGGATTTCGGGCTCTTGGAGCGGACGTTGATATTGAACACGGCAAGATTGTCGCAGAGGCGGAGAAACTTCGTGGAACGCATTTGTATTTTGATGTTGTGACAGTCGGGGCAACGATCAATGTGATGATGGCGGCTGCTATGTCCGAAGGTCTTACGATCATGGAAAACGTGGCGAAAGAGCCGCATGTTGTTGATGTGGCAAACTTTTTAAACAGCATGGGCGCGAATATCAGAGGCGCAGGTACTGACGTGATCAAGATTCGCGGCGTGAGATCGCTTCATAAGACGGAGTATTCCATCATACCGGATCAGATCGAAGCGGGAACATTTATGTTTGCGGCTGCGGCGACAAAAGGAGACGTAACGGTATTGAACGTAATTCCGAAGCATCTTGATGCGACGATCTCTAAATTAGTGGATATCGGATGCGAAGTGGAAGAGTTTGACGATGCGGTTCGCGTTGTTGCAAAGAAGCGTCTGAGGTGTACCCAGGTGAAGACGCTTCCGTATCCGGGATATCCGACGGATATGCAGCCTCAGATCGGGGTGGCGCTCGCTTTGGCAAAAGGAACGAGTACGATCACGGAAAGTATTTTTGAGAATCGTTTCAAATATCTCGGTGAACTGGCCCGTATGGGAGCACAGGTAAAAGTGGAAGGCAATTCTGCGACGATTGAAGGCGTTGAGCGGTTTTCGGCTGCTCGTGTGAGCGCGCCGGATCTTCGCGCGGGAGCAGCGCTTTGCATTGCGGGTCTTGCGGCGGAAGGCATTACGATCGTGGATGATATCGTTTATATTCAGAGAGGATATGAGCGGTTTGAAGAGAAACTTAGAGGGCTCGGCGCTATGATCGAGCGTGTATCCAGTGAAAAAGAGATTCAGAAGTTTAAATTGAAAGTTGGTTAAAAAAAGGCAGAACCGAGAAACGGTTCTGCCTTTTGGCTCTTTCGGCGATGGAAGATATAAAAAGAAAAAGTGCGGTTTCCGGGAAGTGGAAAGGAAACTGCACTTTTGGCGTTTTGGATAGTTTTTATCGGATTTTTCGAGTGGACTCCCGTACTTTTAATTCTACAGGGAGAAGGATCTGCTGTTTTAATACGGAGTTGCTTTTGATCTGACGAATCAACACTTCTGCCGCCAGTTTTCCCATTTCGGCAGAAGGAAGCCGGACGGTTGTCAGGGCAGGCGAAAAATTCTTGGAAAGGGAGATGTCATTAAAGCCGACGACACCGATGTCCTGAGGACATTTTAAGTTCAGCTTTTTAAGCTGAGAAAGGATGACGCTTGCCAGAGAATCCGAACCGGCGAAGATCACTTCGGTTTCGGGATGCTTTGAGAGCAGTTCCTTTACCTGTGCCGCACATACTTTTGAATCCCAGTCGCAGTTATAGATCAGTTCGGGATCGTAAGGAATATTATTTGCCCGAAGCGTTTCACGGAAGATCATCATGCGGCAGCAGGAGTCGAAGTCGGATGGGGCGGATGAGTTGGAAGCGCCGCCGATGTAGGCGATCTTTTTGTAACCGCATTTGATAATGTGGTCGAAGATCAGTTGGTTTGCATATACGGTGTTGTATCCTATATTGCAGTATCCGTCAATATAGTTGTCGACAAATACGATTTTTTTATTGAGCGTTGTAATAAATTCAAGAGTTTCGGGCGGAATTTCCGTAATGATCAGTCCGTCCAGTTCCGAAAGCTGCTTTTTGAGTCCGGGAGTCATATTATGCAGCTGGGAATAACTTACGATCAGGGAAATAAACGCATTGTGAGATGCGCAGTAAGATTGAATCCCTCCCAGAATATCATTGAAATAAGGATCGGAGTAACTATAAGTAAGAGACATGATGCAGCCGATGTGGAGCTGACTTTTTTTTCCTGTATACTGATAATGAAGTTCCTCTGCTGTTTTCAGAACGCGTTCTCTTGTTTCCTGACTTGCCCGAAAATCGGGATCGTTAGAAAGAATTTTGGAAACAGTAGTAATGGAAACGTTTGCCGCTTTTGCGACTTCTCTAATTGTAGCCATAATATCCCTCCTTGTTTAGTAAACATAGTATCACAAAAAATAGAGAATGTAAACCTGAATTTTATGTAAATTATCAACAAAAAATAAAGTTTAGTAAACAAAATAGGTTAAAATAACTATAAAAACCAGACGAAAATAAAATAATTTGTTAAAATTACTTGAAAATAAATAAAACAAATATTATTATCTAGATAAACAAAGACAGATTATTTAGTAAACGGAGGTGCAACATGAAAAAATTTACATTTATAGGAGCAGGATCTTTGGATTTTACAAAAGATCTTGTAAGAGACATTCTTACGTTCGAGGCATTTCGGGATGCGGAACTTATGTTGATGGACATTGATCCGAAACGTCTTGAATATGCGGTAAAAGGAGTACAGAAAATCGTAGATGCCGGAAAATATCCGGCAGTAGTAAAAGGAACGCAGGACCGGAAAGAAGCATTGAAAGATGCGGATGGCGTTCTGATCACGATTTTGCAGGGAGGTGTGGAAGTATGGCGTCATGATATCGAGATTCCGAAGAAATATAATGTAGATATTTGTGTAGGAGATACGCGTGGCCCGTCCGGTATTTTCCGTTTTTTGAGAACGGCTCCGGTGCTTCTCGATATTATAAGAGACTGTGAAGAGGTATGTCCGAACGCGGTAGTTCTCAATTATACGAATCCGATGGCAATGCTCGTAAGTTATCTGCAGTCGATGTCTGACATGAATATTACAGGATTATGTCACAGTGTTCAGGGAACGGCGGAAATGCTTGCAAAATGGATCGGAGCAGAAGAAAAGCAGGTTCGTTATACATGTGCAGGAATCAATCATCAGGCGTTTTATCTTGATTTTGAAGTGGATGGAAAAGATGCTTATCCGGATCTTTATAAAGCAATCGAAAGAGAAGAAGTGGCGGCTGAAGAACCTGTCAGAATCGAAATGTTCAAGAAACTTGGATATTTTAATACAGAATCGTCGGGACATAATTCGGAATATGTGGCATGGTTTAGAAAACGTCCCGATCTGATCGAAAAATATTGTACTCACGGAACAGGATGGAATCCGGGAGCGTACGGATTTATACTGGATGAGTATTTAGGACGGGAAGATACATGGGAAAAGGAATATACGGACTGGCTTGAAAACGGAGAAGTCGATCTTGAAAGAGGAGAGGAATACGCTTCCAATATTTTCAACGCAGTGTTCGGCGATCACACACCTTACTTCTTTAACGGAAACCTGAAAAACCATGGTTATATTACAAATGTGAAACAAGGCGTATGTGTGGAAGTTCCGACAGTCGCAACAGAAGCGGGAATCGTTCCGATCAAACAGATCACGCTTCCGGATCATCTGGCAGTGCTTGTAAATAATTCGGCGCTGATCGAAGACCTTGCCGTGAAAGCTGCCATTGAAGGCGATCCGAACCTTGTATTCCAGGCTGTTTTGTATGATCCGCTTACAAGCGCGGTCTGCAGCATGGATGAAATCCTGAACATGGTTCAGGAGATGCTTGATAAAAATGCAGAGTATTTGAGTTACTTTAAGTCGTTAAAGATAAATATGGAGGTGCTTCATGAAAAAGAGAATCGTTAGTTTAATATTATGTGGGCTCATGGTATTTTCAGCGGCAGGATGTTCAGGCGGCGGAGAAAATAAAGCAGGAAAAGACGACGTTACACTGACAATGTGGACACATATCAATGAGCCGTGGAATGCGGCATATAAAGATGCGATCAAAGAGTTTGAATCGGAAAATGAAGGCGTTCGGATTAAACTTGAGACGTTCCCATATGATGAGTTTGAATCAAAAGTACAGACCGCTTTGATCGATGGTGAAGGCGGAGCGGATATTTATGAATTGTGGGGAGGCTGGGCATTAGATTTTACTCCTTACGGAACATTGATGGAACTGCCGGAGGAAATGGCAGAAAAAGTGAGAGAAGAAAATTACGAGCCGACATACGGAGCACTTGAGTATGAGGATAAAATGTATGGTATCCCGCTGGAATATAATATCGAGTACGGCGGAATGCTTGTGAACGATACATTGCTCAAGGCGAAGGGGCTTACTGTTCCGAAAACATGGGAAGAACTTCGTAAAACGGCAATCGAAGGAACAGAGCACGACGGCAATATTTTCCAGTGCAAAGGTTTTGATTTTGTGAACTGGGATTCTGTGCCATATTATTTCCTTGCCTTTATCCTTCAGCAGGATGCGGATTACATGACGGCGGACGGAAAATTCGACGTGACGACAGATGCGGCTAAGACAGCGTTTAATGAACTTGCGACAATGGTAACAGAAGATAAAGTTACAGATCTTGAAGGACTGACAGGCGGAGCGGATATGGAAGGTTATCAGCAGTTATATGCCGGACGCAACATGATCGTACCGCGCGGACCGTGGACGATCTCCGAAGGAGAACAGTCATTCGGATTAAAACTCGGCACGGATTTTGATTATGCAGCTATGCCGCAGTATGGAAACAATCAGAAATTTGCTTCGGAAAACGGATGGTCGCTGGCGGTAAGTTCCAGTTGTAAAGAACAGGAAATCGCTTTGAAATTCCTTGAATATCTGTATCAGGATGATGTTATGTTAGAGCATAACATACGCTGCACACAGATTCCGGCAAAGAAAAGTCTGGCTCAGAGCGAAGAGTACAAAAAAGAAGTTCCGTACGCGGACGTTCTTGTAGGAATTCTCGATCAGGGACAGTTTATCGGAAACTTTAACACGGATCGTCTGAAAGAAACAATCAACAATACGTTTGTTTCCTATTGTTCCGGGGAATACGGATCGTTGGACGAGGCGATGGAAGATATGAATACGAAACTGAATGGAATACTGGAATAAAATAAAAAGACTGCCGTAAAACGGCAGTCTGACTCACAAGGGGGTGCGTCATGAAAAATAAAAAATTTGTAGGGACGGTCATGGTACCGGCTATGCTGCATATGTTTGTATTTATCGTTATCCCGATCGTGATAGGTCTTGTGATTTCTTTCTTTAACTATAATCCACTCAGTTCAGACAATAAATTTATAGGACTGGAAAACTTTGTAAGGCTTGTTCAAGACGCGGATTTTCGTAAGGCGCTTTTAAATACGCTGTTATTCGTGCTCATCACGGTTACTTTGAATATCGGCATCGCGCTCGTTGTGGCGCAGATGATCTCATGGTTTAAATCAAATAAGGTGAGAAGTTTTTTCCGTATGGTATTTTTCCTGCCGTGTATTGCGCCTATGGTTGCAACATCCGTTGTATTTGCCCGTTCTATCTTCCCGACGACAACAGGATTTCTGAACGTGGCTCTGAACAAGATCGGGATCGACTCGATCAACTGGCTCGGAGATCCGAAAGTAGTGATGATCTCACTTATTATTTATACGATCTGGGTAGACGTCGGTTATAACGTGATCCTGTTTTCGGCAGGTATTGACGGAATTCCTTCTTATGTGTATGAGGCGGCAGATCTGGACGGAGCGAGCGAATGGGTAAAATTCCGCAAGATTACATGGCCTTTGCTCGGAAGAAGCTTTCAGTTTGTCATTGTACAGACGTTGATCTCACATTTTCAGATGTTTGCGCAGTTTGCAGTGCTCATTTTGAAAGACGGCCCTCAGAATTCAGGACTTGTTCTTTCAAGATATATTTACAAGATGGCGTTTGAGTATAAAGACATGGGATATGCATCGGCTGTGTCGCTTGTTCTCTTTGTCATTATTATGACACTGTCATTGATCGAGCAGAAGAAGAGCGCGGTAGACTGGGAGTATTAGGAGGCATATTATGAAAATGTTAAAAGACAAAAAGAACAGAAAACTAAGGATTATTTCATTCGTGATTTTGTTTTTGGCAGCGATCGTGTTTCTTGCGCCGTATTTTTGGATGCTTTCCAATTCCTTTAAATCTACGAAAGAGATTTTGCTGGAGCCTACGAATATGCTGCCGAAGCAGTTTACGCTTGACGGATATGTGAAAGTGATTACAGATTCGCCGTTTTTCAGATGGATGGGAAATTCGCTTTTTGTAACGGTTATTGATACGCTTGTCGTTTTGTTTACGAGCTCTTTGATCGGATTTGTGCTGTCGAAATATAAATTCAAACTGAACAAATTTTTGTTTTATGTAATATTGATCACAATGATGATGCCGACGGCGGCAATGATGATCCCGAACTTTTTGCTTATATCAAAACTGGGATGGTATGATAAGATCATTTCTCTTGTTGTGCCTACGTTTGTAAATGCATTTGGAATTTTCCTGTGCAAACAGTTTATCGACGATATGCCGAAGGAACTTTTCGAGTGTGCGATGCTTGATAATGCGGGGCCGTTTACGATCTATCGAAAGATCGTGCTTCCGGGAATCCGCCCGGCGCTCGGAAGTCTGACGATCTTTACCTTTTTAGGATTGTGGAATGATTACCAGACGCCGTTGATCTATTTGAACAGCTCGGAAAATATGACTCTGCCTCTTGCAATGTCGTATTTTTCAACTCAGCATTTATCGGATCTTTCGGCGACGATGGCTGCCGCTTCCCTTATTATGATTCCTGCGTCGATCGTATTTATTATATTCCAGAAGCAGTTCATCAAAGGAATTACGATGACCGGAATGAAATAACGAAAAATGTGGAAAAGAAAAAGTTAAAAAAGCAAGAAGTATAAAGATAAAATGTAAATGCTAAGGACATAAAAAGAGGAAAACATAAAAAAGAGAATCAGAAGGGGTGATTCTGTATGGAATTGGAAAAATTTGATCCTGTCTGCGCCGCAGTGCTGAAAAAAACAGAAATTGAAAAACCGGCATATCCGGTGATAGATTTCCATATGCATATGGGAAAAATGCTGTTGGGCGAATCGTATGAAACAAAGTATGACACGAAGGAATATGTCCGGGAACTGCAAGATGCCGGCGTTGTATGCGCTGTGAATATGGATGGATATTTCGGAAAAGATCTGGAAAAGATGCAAAAGAAACAAGAAGGATTCGAGGAAATGTTTTTTAATTTTATGCAGCTTGATTTTTCTGCGTATGATGATCCTGATTTTTGCGATAAAACGAAAAAGGTAATAGAAGATTCCTGTATGCGCGGATGCCGGGGGATCAAATTATGGAAAGATCTTTCGCTGTGGGAGCGGGATAAATACGGCAGGCCGATCCGTACAGATGATCCTCGTTTTGATATCATCTATGATACGGCGGCGAAACTGCACATTCCGGTGCTGATGCATGTAGCTGATCCGGCGGCGTTTTTTACTCCGAAAAGTGAAAAAAATGAACGATGGGAAGAGCTTGATGTCTGTCCGGAATGGGATTTTTCAGATCATGAAAAGTATATGAGTTTTGAAGAACTTATGGAAATGCAAGAGAATACGGTACGCAGTCATCCGGAAACGACGTTTGTGATCGCTCATGTCGGAAGTTACGCGGAGAATCTGGAATGGGTAAGCGGGCAGCTGGAAAAATATCCGAATATGTATATAGATGTTGCGGCCCGGCTGGCGGAGCTGGGAAGAGTTCCGTACAGTGCGAAGAAGTTTTTTGTGAAGCATCAGGATCGGATCTTGTTCGGTACGGATTGTACGCCGCTTGGTATGGGATATCATAAGATTTATTATCGTTTCTTCGAGACAAAAGACGAGTATTTTCCGTATCAGCCCGAAGGAGAACTTCCGGGACAGGGAAGATGGGCAATCTACGGAATCGGACTGGAAGATGAGATCTTGAAAAAGATATATTATAAAAATGCATGTAAAGTTCTTTCTCTTGATGAAAACCGCTTTGTAGGAGGTGTGAGATGAGACGGTATTTAAGCGTTGATTGTGGCGGAACAAAGACGGCGTTTCTTTTGTGCCGTGAAACGGGAGAGCTGGAAGCTGCGTGTACGTTAGGCCCCGGCAACTATATGGTGAACGGAATCGATCATGTGCTGTCAGTATTAAAAGACGGTATTTTGCAGATCTGCTGTCAGGCGGCAATCGCGCAAAGTGAGATCACTCACAGTTTTATAGCTATCGCAGGGTTTAAAGATATACCGGCGGATGTGCCGGTGCTTACCCGCCTTGTACGGGAAACGTTTCCGAGGATGTCGATCACTCTCGGGAACGATACGGAAAATGCACTGGCAGGATCTCTTCTCGGAAAACAGGGAATCCATGTGATCGCCGGAACGGGATCGATCGGGCTTGGATTTGACAAGGACAGTTACTATGTGCGAAGCGGCGGATGGCATCATCTTTTCGGAGGGGATGAAGGAAGCGGTTATTGGATCGGATGTCAGTTGATCCGGCATTTTACAATGCAGGCGGACGGAAGAGAAGAAAAAACGATGATGTTTGATTATATTTTGGAAAAATACGGTCTTGCGTGTCCTGAAGAGATATTAAGGCTCGTTATTAATGAGTGGAAGGGAGAACGGGATAAGATCGCATCTATGTCAAAAGATGCATATGAACTTGCGGAACAGGGCGATTCTGCGGCGGCAGGCATTTTTAAAAGCGCGGCGCGCGAACTTGCGAAGATCGTAAAAGGCGTGTACAGAAACGGGAATTTTGATATACCGGTTTATGTGTCTTATTCCGGAGGTGTGTTCAAAGCGATGAAGTATATAAAAGAAACGCTGGAAGAAGAGCTGCGGGACGTATCGTGCGTTTTCACAGAGCCGTGTCTGCTCCCGTCGGCAGGCGGGATTATACTGGCGTGCAGAGCTGCGGGAAACGAAGTGAGTGAACAGATGATAGAAAATCTGCGTACGGCACAGCATATGCGGGTATAAAATTGATATGAAAAAATGAAAGAAAAGTATAAAAAATATATTGGAAATAAAGCCTTTTATATGATGGTCATGGCGATCGCCGTTCCGATCATGATCCAGAACGGACTTACAAATTTTGTGAACCTTTTGGACAATATTATGGTTGGAAGACTGGGAACAGAAGAGATGTCGGGTGTTTCGATCGTCAATCAGATCATATTTGTGTATAATTTATGTATTTTCGGCGGAACAGCAGGTGTGGGAATCTTTACCGCCCAATATTTCGGACAAAAAAATGATGAAGGGATACGCAGTACATTCCGATATAAGATTTGGTTGGCGCTGATAATTACTGTCGGCGCCGCTTTTCTTCTTCTGTTTTTCGGAAAGCAGCTGATTCTTTTGTATCTGATGGGAGAAAACGGAGGAAATGAAAAGCTGGCGCTGGAATATGGGATGACGTATCTTCGGATTATCTTATTGGATCTTCCGGCGTTTATGATCCTGCAGGTTTATGCCAGTACGATGCGTGAGTGCGGGGAAACAGTAGTGCCGATGAAGGCGGGAGCTGCGGCTGTGGCGGTCAATCTTATTTTCAATTATCTGCTGATATACGGAAAGTTCGGATTCCCCCGGCTGGGGGTGGCGGGAGCGGCTGTGGCAACGGTGCTTTCGCGTTATACGGAAACGGCGATCGTCGTAATATGGGCGCATACCCATGAGAAAGAAAATACATATATGACAGGACTTTATAAAACGTTGTCCGTGCCCCGGGATCATGTAAAAAAATATTTTATAAAGGGAACGCCGCTTTTGCTGAACGAAGCGTTATGGTCTTTCGGTATGGCGGTTTTGGCACAAAACTATTCTGTGCGCGGGCTGACGGTGATCGCGGCGATGAACATAGCGAATACGATCAATAACTTATTCAGCGTTGTGTTTGCGGCGATGGGAGAATCCGTGGCGATCATAGTCGGGCAGGCGCTTGGCTTCGGAGATATGAAAAGAGCGAGAGAGATCGACAATAAGATGATTGTATCCTGCGTTCTTATCAGTTTCGCAGTATCGGTTTTTATGTTTCTTTTCGCGCCGTTTTTCCCCCGGATTTATAATACGACGGAAGCTGTGCGAAAGGCGGCTATGGGACTTGTTTTGGCACAGGCGGTGTTTATTCCCCAGAATGCATTTCTCAACGCCGCTTATTTTACCCTTCGGGCAGGCGGGAAAACAGGTGTCACTTTTTTCTTTGACTGTGTATTCTTATGGTGCGTCAACATTCCGATCGTTTTTGTTTTATGCCGATATACCGGACTTGCCCCGTGGGCGGTCTACAGTGCGATGCAGATCGGGGAATGGCTGAAGTGTATTGCGGGCGCGGTAATGGTGAAAAAGGGAGTGTGGCTTGAGAACCTGACCGGTAAAGGGGAAGATGAAAAATATCTTCTGCGGGAAAATGAAGAAAAGCATTGACATTTCCGAGTGTACATTGTAAAGTCTTGTTTGTAACAAAACAGTTTAATAAAAATACTTTCTCTTATTCAGAGCAGTGGAGATACAAAGGATCTGAGAAGCTGCGGCAACCCCTGAACAGGAAGGTGCCAACCTGAGCGAGTCATCGAACAATAAGAGGATTGTTGTGATAGAGAGACAGTCCGCTTTTACGGGCTGTTTTTATTTGCGGCGGCGAGTCAAAGTCCGGGTCATCCGGGGATCTTGACGACTGCTTATGATCCGAAGCAGTCTGCCGCAGGCAGATATCTTTCTTGATCGTAAAGAAATAGAGAAAGTGAACGAAAGGAGAATGGTTATGGAGAGAGAAAAGATTTTATTTACTTCCGAGTCGGTTACGGAAGGACATCCGGACAAGATGTGCGATCAGATTTCGGACGCTATTTTGGATGAACTTATGAAGCAGGATCCGATGAGCCGTGTCGCATGTGAGACATGCTGTACGACAGGCGTCGTTATGGTGATGGGAGAGATCACGACGAAAGCTTATGTAGATATTCCGAAGATCGTACGTGACACGGTTCGTGAAATCGGCTATACAAGAGGAAAATACGGATTTGACGCCGATACATGCGGCGTGATCACAACGATTGACGAACAGTCGTCCGATATTGCGATGGGAGTGGATAAAGCGCTCGAAGCAAAAGAAAATAAAATGTCAGAAGACGATATTGAAGCCATCGGAGCAGGAGATCAGGGAATGATGTTCGGTTATGCGTCTGATGAAACAGAAGAATATATGCCGTATCCGGCGGCGATGGCGCATAAGCTTGCGCGCCGTCTGACAGAAGTAAGAAAGAACGGAACACTGCCGTATCTTCGCCCGGACGGGAAAACACAGGTAACTGTGGAATATGATGAAAACGGCGTTCCAAAGCGTTTGGATGCGGTTGTGCTTTCTACACAGCACGATCCTGAAGTGACGCAGGAGCGGATTCATGAAGATATTAAGAAATATGTATTCGATGAAGTGATTCCGGCAAATATGACAGATGATGAAACAAAGTTTTTCATTAATCCGACAGGACGTTTTGTGATCGGAGGACCTCATGGAGACAGCGGTTTGACAGGACGTAAAATCATTGTTGATACTTACGGAGGAATGGCGCGTCACGGCGGCGGAGCTTTCTCGGGAAAAGATTGTACAAAAGTGGATCGTTCCGCGGCATATGCGGCGCGTTATGCGGCGAAAAATATTGTTGCGGCAGGTCTTGCGAGACGATGCGAGATCCAGCTTTCTTATGCCATCGGCGTAGCGCAGCCGACGTCGGTATCCGTAGATACGTTCGGCACAGGGAAGGTTTCGGATACAAAGCTTGTGGAGATCATCCGTGAGAACTTTGATTTCCGTCCGGCGGGAATTATTAAAATGCTGGATCTGCGCAGACCGATCTATAAGCAGACCGCTGCGTACGGACATTTTGGAAGACTTGACGTTGAACTGCCGTGGGAAAAACTGGACAAAGCAGACGATCTGAAAAAATATCTTGAATCATAAAACAGATTTACCGGCGGGAAAGACCGGTATAGAAAAAGGATAGAAAACTAAGATGACGATTCGGCCGTCTTTTCGATACAGGGTAACGGATATCCATATCGAAGAGGCGGCTGATTTGTTTATAAAAAGTTTCGTTGAAGAAGGGGAGGGGTAACGGTATAATATATAATATCATGCAAAAGTGAGAATCTGTTTTAGGAGGAGCGCCTATGAAGCTTAGGACAAAATTGATCGTGGCATTTATGTCTGTTATGATTTTGCCGATGATCTTTTTGAATGTAGTGATGCATACGTTCGCGTCGCGGGAAGTAGGAGAACTTCAGCAGCTTTATATGATTGTCGTATTCATCACAACGACGCTGCTGATTTATTGGATCTACCGTTCGGTTTCTGTTCCGCTGGCGAAACTGCAGAAGGCGGCAAGAAATATCAAGGAAGGGAATCTTGATTTTGAGATCAGGCAGGAGTCGGATGATGAGATCGGACAACTCTGTCAGGATTTTGAGGAGATGAGGCTTAGGCTGAAGGCGAACGCGGAAGAGAAGGTTGCATTCGACCGGGAGAACAAGGAGCTGATCAGTAATATTTCCCACGATCTGAAAACACCGATCACGGCGATCAAAGGATATGTGGAAGGAATCATGGACGGGGTTGCGGATACCCCCGAAAGGATGGACAGATACATTAAGACAATATATAATAAAGCAAATGAGATGGATCTTTTAATCAACGAACTGACGCTTTATTCCAAGATCGACACGAATCGTATTCCGTATAATTTTACGACGATATCGGCGAAAGGGTATTTTGGAGACTGCGGGGAAGATCTGCATATGGAGCTTGAGTCGAAAGGAATCGAATTTACTTATTGCAATACGATGGAAGAAGACTGCAAGGTGATCGTTGATCCCGAGCAGCTTAGAAGGGTGATCAATAATATCGTATCGAATTCGTTGAAATATATGGACAAGCCGAACGGAAAAGTCACGATGGAAGTAAAAGATGTCGGCGATTTTATACAGGTTGAATTAGGCGACAACGGCAAAGGGATCGCCGCAAAAGACCTGCCGTACATTTTCGATCGCTTTTACAGGACGGATGCTTCCCGCAATTCATCGAAAGGCGGAAGCGGAATCGGTTTGTCGATCGTGAAGAAGATCGTGGAAGAACATGGAGGAAATATATGGGCGACCAGTGAAGAGGGCGCCGGAACAACAATGTATTTTGTAATCAGAAAATATCAGGAGGTATCTATTGATGAGTAAGCGTATTTTGATCGTAGAGGATGAAGAGAGTATTGCGGATCTTGAGAAAGATTATCTTGAACTGAGCAACTTTGAGGTGGAAGTGGCGAATGACGGAGATACAGGTCTGCAAAAAGGACTGGGCGGAGATTTTGACCTGATTATTCTTGATCTGATGCTCCCGGGAGTTGACGGTTTTGAAATATGCCGTCAGATCAGAGATCAGAAGAATACGCCGATTATTATGGTTTCTGCCAAAAAAGACGATATTGATAAAATCAGAGGTCTGGGCCTTGGAGCGGATGATTATATGACGAAGCCGTTTAGCCCGAGTGAGCTTGTGGCCCGCGTGAAAGCGCATCTTGCCAGATATGAACGGCTGATCAACAGCAATGCGGAGGAAAATGAAGTGATCGAGATCCGCGGATTGAAGATCGATACGACGGCGAGACGCGTATGGGTCGGAGGAGAAGAGCGGTCATTTACGACGAAAGAGTTCGATCTTCTTACATTTTTGGCGAGTCATCCGAATCATGTGTATACGAAAGAAGAGCTGTTTCGCGAGATCTGGGATATGGAGTCGATAGGAGATATCGCGACTGTGACAGTGCATATTAAGAAGATTCGGGAGAAAATCGAATATGACACGTCTCATCCACAGTATATCGAGACGATATGGGGAGTGGGATATCGCTTTAAAGTGTAATGGCATGACGAAAACACAGTTTGATTTTATATTTGTCATGAGAGAAAAGGGGTTTCGTTTTTCGGAACTCCTTTTCTATTGTAAATGAGAATAAATGCGTGTATCATATAGAAGTCAAAAGGGAAGCGGCATAATATGGAATATATATGCCGTGTATGGGGAAAACAGATTAAGATCATAGGGTGGTTTTTAGAAATGGAAAAGAAAAAAAAGAGTCCGAGGAGACTGAAGTTCAATACGGTGCAGACGGTTGTTATCGGATTTTTCGGGGTGATACTCGGGGGCGGAATACTTTTGAGCCTTCCGATCTGTAATCAGAAGCCGATCGAGTTTATAGACGCGCTTTTTACGTCTGTCAGCAGCGTATGCGTTACCGGCCTTGTGACGATTGTTCCGGCGGAACAGTTTACATTGCTAGGGAAAATTATTTTACTGCTTTTGATACAGGTCGGCGGACTTGGAGTGATCGCCTGCATGTCTGCGTTTTTCCTTTTATTGGGAAAAAAGATCAATATGAAAGGAAGAATCACGATCCAACAGGCATATGGACTGGATACGCTTTCAGGTCTTGTAAAGTTCGTGATCCGTATTTTAAAAGGAACGTTTTTGGTAGAGGGGATCGGCGCGGTACTTTTTTCGCTCCGGTTTATTCCTGAGTTTGGGTTTATAAAAGGCGTCGGTTACGCAATCTTTCATTCTGTTTCGGCATTTTGCAACGCGGGTATCGATATACTTGGAAGTACGAGCTTTATACAGTATTCAGGGTCGTGGCTTATTAATTTTACGACAATGTTTCTGATCGTTATGGGCGGACTTGGTTTTCCGGTATGGCATGACATTGCGATCAATATAAAAAAGATGACGGAAATCAAGAAAAGACCTTTAAAATGGCTGTTTACAAGACTTTGTCTGCAAAGTAAGATCGTTCTTACGATGACGGGACTTCTAATCCTGTGCGGCGCCGTCGGATTTTTCCTGCTGGAGTTTAACAACCCCGAAACAATGGGAGATATGAATCTTCTTGAGAAGATGACGGCATCTTTATTTCAGTCGGTGACGACAAGAACGGCGGGATTTGCGACAGTTCCGCAAGGAGACTTAAGAGAAAGTTCGAAGCTTTTGGGCTGTATGCTTATGTTCATCGGAGGATCTCCGGCGGGTACGGCAGGCGGCGTTAAGACAACGACGATCGCGATGCTTTTGCTGACGGTTCTCTGTGTACTGAAAAACAAAAGAGATACAGAGTGTTTTGCAAGAAAGATTGATAATAATATCGTCAGATCGGGAATTACGATCACAATGATCACTTTGATCTTCCTGATGTCGGGAATTACCGCACTGACAATCTTTGAACCCGGAATTGATTTCCTTGATCTTACTTATGAAGCGGCGTCCGCAATGGGAACGGTCGGACTGACGGCAGACCTTACTCCGATCCTGAGCAGGGGAAGTCATGTGATCCTTATGATCCTTATGTATGTCGGAAGGATAGGACCGCTTACTATGGCGCTTGCATTATCGGGAAGAAGCGATAAGATTTCTAAGTTCAGAGAACTTCCGGAAGAAAATGTGATGCTCGGCTAAGTGGGAGAGACAACGTAATGCTTGGATAATTGGGAAAGAAAATGCAATGCAGAGCATGAAGATGAGAATATGGACAGAGAAATAAAAAAGTAGAAATACAAAACCGGAAATGTAAAGACAGAAGCATTTAAAAGGAGGGAACATATTATGGATAAACAATTTGCGGTGTTGGGACTTGGAAGTTTCGGGTCAAGCGTTGCGCTTACATTGGAAAATATGGGATGCGATGTGCTCGTCGTAGACGAGTCTTACGAGAAAGTACAGGAAATATCCGACAAAGTTTCTTACGCGGTCAAAGCGGACGTGTCAGAGCCTGACGCGCTGCAGGCTCTCGGAGGACGTAATCTTGACGGAGTGGTAGTTGCCATTTCGGAAAGTTTAGAGGCAAGTATTATGGCGACGATGCTTTGCAAAGAAATGGGAATTCCTCTCGTCGTTGCAAAGGCGAAAGACAAACTTCAGGGCGCGATCCTGCAAAGAGTCGGAGCGGATCGTATCGTGTATCCTGAGATCGAGATGGGAAGCCGCGTGGCAAAAAGCCTCGTGTCGAAAGAATTTGTGGACTGGATCTCTCTTTCAAATGATTACAGTATGGTAGAGATCGTCGTGCCGCAAAACTGGGTAGGAAAGAGTCTTGTCGATCTCGGAGTCAGAGAGCGTCTGGGAATCAATGTCGTCGGTATTATCAAGAACGGAAAGATCGAAGTCGCGATCAATCCGCAGGAGCCGCTTCGGGAAAAAGAAATATTGATCGTGATCGGTTCTAACGATATTCTTGAGAAATTTGACATGAAAAACAGATAGAAAATGCAGGTGAGAAAATGATTACAAGTACATCGAATATACAAGTAAAAGAATTGCTTCGTTTGCAGAAAAAAAGCCGTGAGCGGGAGAAAGAGGGCGTATTTATCGTAGAAGGACCGCGCATGGCGGAAGAGATCCCACGGGAGCGCATTGTAAAACTGTATGTGTCGGAAAGTTTTCAGGCGAAATGCGTCAAAGAAAAAAACGATCGGTTTATTCAAGAGGCGGAAGTGATGTCGGATACGGTATTTGCGCATGTGTCGGACACGAAGACTCCGCAGGGAATCCTTGCCGTCGTACGCCGGATGGAGTATACGGCGGAAGATATTTTAGGGGAGACTCCGCATGTGCTCGTTCTTGAAAATATTCAGGATCCGGGCAATCTCGGAACGATTTTCAGGACTGCAGAGGCGGCGGGGGCTACAGGCATTGTTTTGAGCAAAGACTGTGTAGATCTGTATAATCCGAAAGTGATCCGTTCTACGATGGGAGCGATTTTTCGGATTCCGTTTATTTATACGGATGATCTGAAAGGAACGATCGACGAACTGAAACGGGAAGGAATCACGGTTTATGCGGCGCATCTTAAAGGGGAAAACTCCTATGATATGGAAGATTACAAGACGGCATGCGCATTTCTTATCGGAAATGAAGGAAACGGTCTGACAGAAGAAACTGCGGCATGTGCGGATCGGAAAATACTGATCCCGATGGAAGGCGGCGCAGAGTCGCTGAATGCAGCGGTGGCTTCGGCAGTACTTATGTTTGAAGCGGGCAGACAAAGGCGGAACAAGAGAAAATAAGGCGGCGCGAGTCTGTAAATGATGATCAAAGTAAATGAAAACAAATGTGAATAATTGAAAGTAAATAAATACAGATAAAAAATAAATGAAAAGAGAGGATAAGACAATGGATTTAAAAGGAAGACATTTTTTGACACTGAAAGATTTTACACCGGAAGAGATCATTTATCTTTTGGACCTTGCCGCAGAATTAAAAGAAAAGAAGAAAAAAGGGATACTTGTCGATCATCACAGAGGGAAAAATGTGGCGCTGATCTTTGAAAAAGACAGTACGCGTACACGCAGTTCTTTTGAGATAGCGGCACATGATCTCGGAATGGGGACGACTTATATCGGAACGATGGGATCTCAGTTCGGGAAGAAAGAGAGCATCAAAGATACGGCAAGAGTACTTGGAAGAATGTATGAAGGAATCGAGTACAGAGGATTCGGACAGGAGATTGTCGAAGAGCTGGCTCAGTATGCGGGAGTACCTGTATGGAACGGATTGACAAACGAGTATCATCCGACACAGATGCTGGCAGATATGCTGACGATCCGTGAACATTTCGGGAAACTGAAAGGTCTGAAACTTGTATATATGGGAGATGCCCGTTATAATATGGGCAATTCGCTCATGATCGCCTGTGCAAAACTCGGACTTGATTTTGTGGCGTGTACGACAGAAGACTATTTCCCGAATGAGGAGCTTGTAGAGGAGTGCCGCGTATATGCAAAAGAATCAGGTTCTGAAATTACATTGACAAGCGATGTGAAAGAAGGAACAAAAGGCGCTGACGTCATCTATACAGACGTATGGGTATCTATGGGAGAACCTGACGAAGTGTGGGAGAAACGGATCAGAGAGCTGACTCCGTACAAAGTAACAAAAGAAGTGATGGAAAATGCAAAACCGGAAGCAATCTTTCTTCACTGCCTTCCGGCGTTTCATGATCTTGGAACGAAAGTCGGAAGAGAGATCGGCGAGCGTTTCGGAATCACAGATATGGAAGTGACGGACGAGGTATTTGAGTCTGAACAGTCGAAAGTGTTCGATGAGGCGGAAAACCGGATGCATACGATTAAAGCGGTTATGGATGCTACATTGAAGTAAAAAATAAGTAGAAAAGAAGATAAAAACAGAGAAGATACAAAGGCAAAAAGCAAGAAAGATAAAGACAACGAAAAGCTGAGAACGTAAAAAAGATAAAAAGTCGAGAGAATAAAAAGACGAAAACTTGAGAAGGCAAAAAGCCAAGAAAGTAAAATCAGAGAAGGCGAAAAGCAGATAAAATTATGAAAGCAGAGATTTTGAAAATGCTGCGGGAAGCAGACGGGTACATTTCGGGGCAGGAAATCTGTGAGAAGTTCAATGTGTCGCGCACTGCGGTCTGGAAGGTGATCCGCCGGCTTCAGGAAGACGGCTACGAGGTGGAAGCTGTGCGAAACAAAGGGTATCGCATGGTGGAAAGTCCCGACATTTTGACAAAAGAAGAAGTGGAAAGCTGTATGCATACGGAATGGGCGGGAAGAAATGTCGTATGTTATAAAGTGACGGATTCAACGAATCTGCGCATCAAGCAGATGGGAGATGAAGGCGCTTTAGCCGGAACGCTGGCTGTGGCGGAAGAGCAGACGGCGGGAAGAGGGCGCAGAGGACGTTCGTGGGAATCACCTGCCGGAGCGGGGATCTTTATGTCGGTTCTTTTAAGACCGAAGATCACGCCGGATAAAGCGTCTATGCTGACGATCGTGACGGCGTGCAGTACGGCGAAAGGAATAAAAAAATATTTTGAAAATGAGGGAGCTTCCTGTCCGGATATTCAGATTAAGTGGCCGAACGATCTCGTTGTCAACGGGAAAAAACTGGCAGGTATTCTCACGGAGATGAGTACGCAGATCGATTATATCAATTATGTGACCGTCGGGATCGGAATTAATGCAAACACAAAAAAGTTCCCGGAAGAATTAAAAGATCATGCAACATCGCTGTATCTTGAATGCGGACATATGGTGAAACGAGCGTCTGTCATTGCGTCGATCATGAAATGTTTTGAGGAAGATTACCGCCTGTTTCTTGAGACGGAAGATTTATCCGGACTGATGGAAACGTATATGTCGATGCTTGTCAACCGGGATCGGGACGTTCTTGTACTTGATCCAAGCGGAACATATAAGGCAAAGGCACTGGGGATCGATAAAAACGGAGAGTTGATCGTGAGAAGGGAAGACGGAACTTCGGAACATGTCTATGCCGGAGAAGTCTCGGTCAGAGGTGTGTACGGTTATGTATAAATGCATGTGCGGGATAAGAAATGCATGCATAGGATAAGCTGAGAGATATGGATGAGTATAGACGAACTAAATGCAGATTTTAAGTTCGGAAAAAAACAGGAAAAAGAGAGGTAATGTATGGAAGAAGAGGTTGTGCTTTGTGCGGCAAGCGCATATGAACAGAAATTTTATTTGAATCCTCAGTTTGAGTCGCTGCCGGAAGCAGTGCGTCAGGAACTGCAGATCATGTGCGTATTGTATACGGAAGATGTGGGAGGCATTCTCCTTGTCGTATATGATGAAGAAGGAAATCTCGAGTTAAAAGTAGAGCACGAAGAAAATGATTTTGCTTTTGATGAGATAGGAAGTGTGCTGAAGATCAAACAGCTTCAGCAGACGAAAAGAGAATTGTTTGAATCGCTTGAAACATTTTACAGGGTGTTTTATCTCGGAGAGGAGTAGGGTGTGGAATTTTTACAAAAGGTCATCCAACTGTATGCTGAGAGAAAAGAATGGTTTCTGGATTTGTTTGCGGCACATGTGGGGCTGGCTTTAACGGCGGCTGTGAGCGCGGGGATCATAGGACTTCTTTTAGGGATTTTTATTTCGGAACATAAAAAAGCGGCAGGTCCCGTTCTGACGATCGCAAATATCGGTTATACGATTCCGGCGATCTCACTTCTGGGAATGCTGATCCCGGTTTTGGGGATCGGAGATAAGACGGCGATAACCGCTCTTACGATTTACGGCATCATGCCGATGGTGCGAAATACGTATGCGGGAATTACCGGCGTCGGGGAAGAAGTAGTCGCGGCGGCGGAAGGAATGGGGAGCACGCGCTTCCAGATCATGACAAAAATCAAACTTCCACTGGCAGCGGGAGTCATCATAGCAGGCGTAAGAAATATGGTCGTTATGACAATCTCTGTGTCGGCGATCGCGTCGTTTATAGGAGCGGGAGGTCTTGGAGTAGCGATTTACAGAGGTATTACGATCTATGATTCGGCAATGACGTTTTGCGGTAGTTTTCTGATCGCGCTTCTGGCGATCGTAAGCGATCTTTTGCTCGGATTGCTGGAACGGAAAGTGAAAAAGAAAACAGGCATAAAAAACAGATAAAACAGGAAAACATAAATAAAAAAACATAAATAGAAAAATATAAATAGAAAAATATAAACAGAAAATCATAAAAGGACACTATGAATAAGGAGGCAAAAGATGAGATTAAAGAAGATCACGGCGCTTTTTCTGACCGGCGCGCTTATACTTTCGATGGCCGGATGCGCGGGAAACGGAAGCAAAGATAAGAAAGAAGGAAGTGCGGGAAACGAAGCTCAAGAACCGGTTAAGATCGCCACAAAGCCGATGACAGAGCAGTTTATCCTCGGAGAAATGTTGAAAAAGCTTATCGAGGAGAAGGCAGGTTATGAAGTAGAACTTACAAAAGGTATCGGCGGAGGAACGAGCAATATCCAGCCGGCAATGGAAAAGGGAGAGTTTGATCTCTATCCGGAATATACATCCAGCGGATGGATTCTTGTGCTCGGACATAAGGCAGGTGAAGTAAGCGATGATAAGATGCTTGCAAAACTTCAGGAAGAATACGAAGAAAAATTCGATATGACGTGGGTAGGGCTGTATGGTCAGAACAATACGTATGCCGTTGTCGTAAGAGAAGATACGGCAAAGAAATACAATCTTGAGACATGCTCGGATCTGGCGGCGGTTTCGGATCAGCTTGTTTTCGGAGGAAACCCGGATTATATCGAGAGAGCGGACGGTCTTCCGGGGATGTCTGCGGCGTATGGATTTCAGTTTAAAGAGATCAAAGATATTGATATCGGTTTGAAATATCAGGCGCTTAGAAACGGTGATATTGATGTGACGAACGGGTATACGACAGACGCTCAGATCAGTCAGGATGATGTGAGAGCGTTAAAAGACGATAAGTCTTATCAGGTAAATTATTTTTGTTCAACGGTTGTCCGCAAAGATGCGCTTGAAAAATATCCGAAGCTCAAAGAGACGTTAGAGCTGATGGACGGAATTCTTACAGATCAAAAAATGGCGGAACTGAATTATCAGGTTGAGGAAGAAGGACGTGACGAAGCGGAAGTGGCGGAAGAATTTTTAAAAACGTCCGGGTTACTGTAAAATATTTTCCGAAAACCGTGAGAACAGAACCGTTTGAAGAAACTTTCGAGAAGAAACAAAAAAGTACAGGGGAATGAATGCGTATGGAAATGATACGTCTGGAACATGTGACGAAAAGCTTTGGCAGATATAAAGCATTGGATGATGTGAGCATTGTTGTGGAAGAAGGCGAATTTTTGACGGTGATCGGCAGATCGGGATGTGGAAAGACGACGATGCTTCGGATGATAAACGGATTGCAAAAGCCGGATTCGGGAAAAGTATATGCGGCAGGGGAAGACGTAGGAGAGGCAGATTTGATCCGGCTTCGAAGAAAGATCGGCTACGTGATACAAAATAAAGGGCTTTTTCCTCATATGACTGTTGAAAAAAACATTATTTACGTTCCTGTTATAAGCGGACAGAAGGATAAACGGCAAAACCGGAAACTGGCGGAAGAATTGATCGGTCTGGTCGGTTTGGAGCGTGAGATGCTTGACCGTTATCCCGAAGAACTCTCCGGAGGTCAGCAGCAAAGAGTCGGGATCGCAAGGGCGCTTGCGTCCCGCCCGAAACTTCTTCTGATGGACGAGCCATTCGGGGCGCTGGATGAAATTACAAAGCGGGCTATGCAAAATGAACTTCTGGCATTACAGAAAAAATTAGGAATGACAGTCGTGTTTATTACGCATGATATCAGGGAAGCGATGAAATTGGGAGACCGGGTTCTTGTGATGGAGCAGGGAAAGATCGCGCAGTGCGATACGCCGGAAAATGTAAAGAAAAATCCGGCGGATGAATTTGTGAAAGAACTGATCGGATGAAAAAACTATGAAAAAACGTAATCTGACAAAAGGAAATGTGACGGCTGTAATGCTGCTGTTTGCCGTGCCGATGATCCTTGGAAACATCATGCAGCAATGTTACAATCTGGCAGATACATGGATTGTCGGGAGGTTTGTCGGCGCGGAAGCGCTGGCGGCTGTCGGAAGCGCATATACGCTTATGACGTTTTTAAATTCGATCCTGATCGGCATGTGTATGGGGAGCGGAGCGCTTTTTTCAATCTGTTATGGCCGAAGAGCGTTAAGAAAACTAAAAGAATATATTGTTTCATCGTTTGTGCTTATTTTTTCAGTGACAGTGATTTTGACGATTGTTTCATATGTGTGCCTTGATCCGATTCTCACGCTGATGCAGATTCCGGCGGATATTTACGGACTGATGCGCTCTTATATGGGGCTGATCCTCGCCGGATTGATCTTTGTTTTTCTCTATAATTATTTTGCGTTTCTGCTCCGTTCATCGGGAAATTCGGTGATTCCTCTGATTTTTCTCGGCGTCGGAACTGCGCTTAATATCGGACTGGATTTTTTCTTTGTCGCAAAACTCGGGCGCGGAGTGAAAGGGGCGGCTGAGGCAACGGTTCTTGCTCAGGCAGCGGCAGGACTTGGAATCGCATTATACGCTCTTGTGAAAGAACCGGAACTTAACATGAAGAAAATGAAAGAAGAGGGGATCGGTATAAGGGCAGATCTTTTGAAAGAGATCTTTTCTTATTCTGCATCGACGGGAATCCAGCAGTCTGTGATGAATTTCGGGATACTTATGGTTCAGGGACTTGTGAACAGTTTCGGAACATCGGTTATGGCGGCGTTCGCTGCAGGGGTAAAGATTGATACATTGGCATATATGCCGGCACAGGAATTCGGGAATGCATATTCGATATTTATCTCGCAGAATTATGGGGCGGATAAAAAAGAACGGATCAGAAAAGGAACAAAAAGCGCTGCCGTGACTGTCATAATGTTTTGCGCGGCGGCATCTGCGGCAGTCTTTTTCGGAGCAGAGTTTTTGATGGGGATTTTTATTGATCCGCAGAAAACACAGATCATTCAGATCGGAACAGGGTATTTGAAAACAGAGGGAGCGTGTTATTGCGGGATCGGAATCCTGTTTTTGCTCTACGGATATTTCCGGGCAGTGGAAAGACCGAAAGTTTCTCTTCTTCTTACGATCCTCTCACTTGGAACACGGGTTGTCCTTGCCTATGCATGTGCGCCGTTGTTCGGCGTTGGAGCGATCTGGACGGCGATACCGATCGGCTGGGCGATGGCGGATGCGGCAGGAATCATCCTGTTAAGACGCGGCGAGCGTACTAACAGGATGAATGAAATTATGTAATTGTCGTCTGTCAACGTATAAACTGTTTTCTGTAAGCGGTAGGAGTCATGCCGCATATTTTTCGGAAACATTGGGAAAAATAGCTTGAAGAAGAGAAGCCGCACTGTTTTGCAATCGCTGCCTGGTTCAGATCCGTTGAAGTAAGAAGTTCCTGACTTGTGAAGATCCGTTTCTGAGCAAGATAGTTCATAGGCGCGATCCCGTAAATTTCGGTAAATGTATGGGCAAAATAATATTTATTCAGATGGGTCAGCTCCGCAAGTGTGTCAAGAGTGATGTTTTCTCTGAAGTTAGAATCGATGAAGCGCTTTGCGTAACTGCATTCGCGGGTAATCTTTTTTGAGGAAGGAAGCATTTCTACGGGCGATCCGGTATGTCGTGAAAGTTGAATGATGAGAGCTTCGAGAAGATTTTGACAGATCGTCTCGTAGCTTTCTTTTTGTTCGTCCATCTCCCGGAGGATCGTATGAAAGTAGAAGTCGAGATTTTCGGAGAAATCTTCGCACTGTATATTTAAATATTCTTTGTCGTTATAAATAAGAAAGTTTAGTCCCTCCACGCCGAGGACAATGTATTCCAAGGGAGAATTTTTGTCTGAAACTTCCGTGTGGCGGATGCTCGGGTTGATGATGATCAGATTCTGTTTTCGGATCGGAAATGATTCTTCTTCTACAATGAAGCTTCCGCATCCGTTCAGTACGTAAAAAAGCTCGGAAAAATAATGGGTGTGCGGGTAGCTTTCCCAGTCTTGTTCGTACTTTGAATAACTGGAGTAGAGCAGGCGGTACGGCATTTGCGAAAATGTTGTTTCCTGATTAGAAGTGTTGAATGAATGTCGTATATTTCCCATAAATACAGCCTCCGTTGTTTATCTGGAATAGTTTAGAAATTTTGTTTTTAACTAAAAAAGTAAAAAATTAATGTGTTTATTATAGTGAATTCTTAAAAAAAAATCAAGGGAAAATGGATGTATTGTAGAAGCGGCGAAAAAAGAAATTATATATAATGCACAAAAAAATAAATATAAAAAAGTTTTTGTCGGAAAAACGCAAAAAAAGTCGGGGGAAATACAAAAAAGCAATATTTATAAAAAAAAGGACAAGAATGGGTATTGAAAAATTATCGGATTTCGTTTATTCTAAGACCAAGAGAAACAAATCGTTAAATAAAGGAGGACCAACGATTATGAAAAAGAAAAAACTGATCAGTCTGTTACTTGTTGCTTCTATGGCATTCAGCCTTGCAGCTTGTGGTTCATCAGGCGGAGACGACAAAGACGCTGACAAAGGTGGAGACGAAAAAACACTGAAGGTTGCAGCGGTAGAAACAGCTTACGGCGCAGACATGTGGAAAGAAGTTTGCTCAGCATTCGAGAAATCTCACGAAGGCGTTAAGGTTGAACTTACAATCGACAAAAAGCTCGAAGATGTAATCAACCCGCAGATGAAATCCGGCGAGTATCCGGACGTGATCTTAAGAGCTGTAGGAGCTGAATCGGGAATCACAGAGACATTCGTAAAAGACAACAACCTTGTTGATCTGACAGATGTTCTTGATATGACAGTACCGGGCGAAGAAGTAACTGTAGGAGACAAGATCCTTCCGGGATTCGTTGAGAATACAATTACAAATCCGTACGGAGACGGAAAAACATATCTGATGCCGATGTTCTACGGCCCATGCGGACTGTTCTACAATGCAGGACTGTTTGAGGAAAAAGGCTGGGATGTTCCGACTACATGGGATGAGATGTGGGCACTTGGCGACAAAGCGAAAGAAGAAGGAATCGCATTGTTTACATATCCGACAACAGGTTACTTTGACGCATTCTTCTATGCTTTGATGCATGAGACAATGGGAGACGATTTCTCTAAAGCGCTGACATATGAAGATGGTATCTGGGATACAGAAGGCGCTAAACAGGCATTTGACATTGTTGCAAAACTTGCTACATATACAGAAAAAACAACACCGGCTAATGCAAACGACAACGATTTCCGTAAGAACCAACAGCTTGTACTTGACAACAAAGCGCTGTTCATGCCGAACGGAAACTGGGTAATCGGCGAGATGGAAGATGCTCCGAAAGCAGACGGATTCGAGTGGGGATTCACAGCTCTTCCGGCTGTTAAAGAAGGCGGAGAGAGAGCTTCTTACACATTCTTCGAGCAGATCTGGATGCCGGCAGAAGCAAAAGAGCAGGATCTCGGAAAAGAATTTATCGCTTACCTGTACTCTGATGAAGCAGCTAAGATCTTCTTCGATAAAGGCGGAGCAGTTCAGCCGATCGAAGGAATGTCTGATATGATCACAGATGATAATACAAAACTGTATTACTCAATCTACGACACAGGCGCAGTTGCAGTTATGGATGCATTCGCAGCAACAGAGCCGATCGAAGGTCTTACAACACGTTCTACATTCTTTGATCCGGTTAACTCTCTTGTAACTGGAGACAAGACAGAGCAGGATTGGATCGATCAGATCAAAGCTGACAGTGCTAAATTCCATGAAGCGCTGAAATAAATAAAAAATAAATCACCGGAAATTTACCGGTTCTGATGACCGGAAGAATATCACAGGTGTAGGCGGGCGGTGAATCTGTTTTCACCGCCCGTTTTATCCTGACAGGAGATGAATTAATGAAAGCAAGAAAAGGAAAAGGGCTGTTTGTATTTTGCTGTCTTGCCCCGGCAGCGATATTGTTTATCGTATTTATGATCCTGCCTACGATCGATATTTTCCGTATGTCTATGTTTAAATGGGGTGGATATACAGATAATAAGACATTTGTAGGATTGGACAACTTTAAAATACTTTTCAAGAGTGACAAATTTTATCAGGCGTTCCAGAACTCGATTTTGCTGATCGTTCTTGTTACACTTGTAACATTTACATTTGCGCTTGTATTTGCTTATATTTTGTCACGGGAAAAAATTAAAGGAAAAACATTTTTCAGTGTTATTTTCTACATTCCGAACATTTTGTCGGTAGTAGTTATCAGTGCTATTTTCTCGGCAATCTATGATCCGAACCTTGGACTTTTGAACTCTTTTTTGAATCTGTTCAAAGGAGCGGAAAACCCGACGCTTTGGCTTGGAGATCAGAAGATAGTTATTTACAGTATTGTGATTGCACTTGTATGGCAGGCAATCGGTTACTATATGGTTATGTATATGGCAAGTATGGCAAACGTGCCGGAAAGCCTTTATGAGTCGGCGGCTTTGGAAGGCGCGGGAAAGATCAGACAGTTCTTTACGATCACAATTCCGCTGATCTGGACAAACATCAGAACAACACTTACATTCTTCGTTATCAGTACGATCAATATGAGTTTCCTGCTTGTAAAAGCAATGACAAACGGCGGACCGGACGGAGCGTCAAATGTATTCTTAAGTTATATGTATCAGGAAGCGTACACGAACTCTTCCTATGGATATGGTATGGCGATCGGTGTTATGGTATTCCTCTTCTCGTTTGCACTTGCGGGAATTCTGAATGTGGCAACAAAACGTCAGGAAATCGAATTTTAAGGGAAGGAGATCAAGATGGGAAAAACAAAAGTAAAAGAGTCAAAAAAACCATTGACACTTTCAAAAGTGGTAGTATATATCTTATTAATTCTCCTTGCGATCACAATTATCATTCCGGTCGGCTGGGTATTTGTTGCATCTGTTAAGCAGAATTCAGAGTTTTACGGAAGTCCGTGGGTACTTCCGGAGAAGATTTATTTCCAGAACTTTATCGATGCGTGGGAGAAGGCGAGCATGGGAACTTACATGCTCAACTCAGTGATCGTAACAGCGCTTGCATTGCTTTTGCTGATCGTGATCTCTCTTCCGGCGGCATATGTATTGTCCAGATTCAAGTTTAAAACGTCAAAATTCTGGAACGTACTTTTTATGGCAGGCCTGTTCATTAACGTAAGTTACATTGTTGTACCGATCTTCCTTATGCTCAATAACTGGGATAAAACGCTTCGTCAGCTCACAGGAGGTACGTTCTTTTTGAACAACCTGTTTGTGCTGGCTCTTGTGTATGCGTCTACGGCGCTTCCGTTTACGATCTATCTTTTGTCCGGATATTTCAGATCTTTGGCAAAAGATTTTGAAGAAGCCGCTTATGTAGACGGAGCAAGTTACTTTACAACGATGGTAAAGATTATTTTCCCGATGGCAAAACCGAGTATTGTTACGGTAATCTTGTTCAGTTTCCTGTCATTCTGGAATGAATACATTATTTCAATGACACTTCTGACAAAACCGGAACTGAAAACTCTGCCGGTAGGACTTATGAACTTGATGGCGGCGCAGAAATCTGCAGTTCAATACGGTCAGATGTATGCAGGTCTTGTTATCGTTATGCTGCCGACGTTGATTTTGTATATCTGTGTACAGAAGAAACTGACACAGGGTATGACACTCGGCGGATTGAAGGGGTAGGAGGTTGATATTATGGATGAAAGAACAAAACAGGTTTTAGTAGGAATCATTGTTGCTGTTATTTTTATCGCGTCTGTAGCCCTTATCATTATCGGTCAGAAAAATATCGGACCGCAGGGGCTTCTGACAATGCTTGCAGGACTTGCGGGTCTGATCGGACTTCTTGCTTTTTATAATCATAAATATAAATAGCAAAATATAACAGAAAACAGAAAAAGAAAACAGGAAAGAACAAAGAGGGTATAATTCATGGAAAATTCAAAAGGACTTGTGACCATCCCTACAGATCTCGACGTTGTTCCCGAGACTTTGGAACTGATGAAGCGCTGGGGAGCAGATGCGATCAGAGACTGTGACGGTACAGATTTTCCGGAGGCGCTCAAAGACGCAGACGCGGAAATTTATTCTACATATTATACGACAAGAAAAGACAATGAGTGGGCGAAGGCAAATCCGGAAGAGATACAGCAGATGTATCTTATGACGCCGTTTTATACGGCTGATTCCGAGAGTCTGTCGATTGAGATCATGAAAGGTCTTTATCCTGACATGCTCAGTCCGAATACACGGGATGACATTAAGCGTTGGTGGGAGGTTGTAGACCGCACGACAGGAAAAGTCGTTCCGACAGACGAGTGGGATTATAATGAAGAGGAAGGAAAGGTTACGATCAAGGCAGTTCCGTTCCATGAGTATACTGTGAGCTTCCTCGCCTATATCATGTGGGATCCGGTGCATATGTACAATGCCGTAACAAATGACTGGAAAGATGTAGAGCATCAGATCACCTTTGATGTCCGTCAGCCGAAGACACATGAGTATACATTGAAACGTCTGAGAAAATTTATTGAGGATCATCCGTATGTAAACGTACTTCGTTTTACAACATTTTTCCATCAGTTTACACTTGTATTTGACGAGCTTGCCCGTGAGAAATATGTAGACTGGTACGGATATTCGGCGTCGGTAAGTCCGTATATCTTAAAACAGTTTGAAGAAGAAGTGGGATATCCGTTCCGCGCGGAATATATTATCGATCAGGGATATTACAATAATCAGTATCGTGTTCCGAGCAAAGAATTTCAGGATTTTCAGGCGTTCCAGAGAAGAGAAGTTGCCAAGATCGTAAAAGAGATGACAGAGATCACGCACGAATGTGGTAAAAAAGCAATGATGTTCCTCGGAGATCACTGGATCGGAACAGAGCCGTTTATGGAAGAGTTTAAAACACTTGGTATTGACGCTGTTGTAGGAAGCGTAGGAAACGGTTCGACGCTTCGTCTGATCAGTGATATCGAAGGAGTGAAATATACAGAAGGACGTCTGTTGCCGTACTTCTTCCCGGATGTGTTCAACGAGAACGGAGATCCGGTCAAAGAAGCAAAATATAACTGGGTGACAGCAAGAAGAGCAATCCTTAGAAAACCGATCGATCGTATCGGATACGGCGGTTATCTTAAACTTGCGCTTCAGTTCCCGGAATTCCTTGATTATGTAGAGCAGGTATGCAACGAGTTCCGTACGCTTTATGCAAATGTAAAAGGAACGACACCGTACTGCGTGAAGAAAGTCGCAGTGCTTAACTGCTGGGGCAAGATGAGAGCATGGGGATGCCATATGGTACATCATGCACTGTATCAGAAACAGAACTATTCATATGCAGGAATCATCGAGTCGCTGTCAGGAGCGCCGTTTGACGTTGTATTTATCAACTTCCAGGATATTCTGGATAATCCGGCGATCCTTGACGATATCGATGTGATCATCAATGTCGGGGATGCAGATACGGCGCATACAGGAGGAGAATGGTGGGAAAACCCGAAGATCATCGAAGCGATCCGCGGATTCGTTTACAACGGCGGAGGAATTATCGGTGTCGGCGAACCTTCCGGTCATCAGTATCAGGGACATTTCTTCCAGCTTGCTAACGTATTCGGTGTAGAGGAAGAAACGGGCTTCACACTCGGATACGACAAATACAACTGGGATGAGCATGAACACTTCATTTTGGAAGATTCTGAAGAAGTAGATTTCGGAGAAGGCAAGAAGAATATTTATGCTCTTCCGAGTGCAACGATCCTTGTGCAGAAAGAAAAAGAAGTACAGATGGCAGTAAACGAATTCGGAAAAGGACGCGCTGTTTATATCAGCGGACTTCCGTACAGCTTCGAGAACAGCCGTGTACTTTACCGTGCAGTGCTTTGGAGCACACACAGCGAAGATGAACTGAACAGATGGTTCAGTACAAATTATAATGTAGATGTACATGCTTATCCGAAGAACAACAAATACTGTGTTGTAAATAATACGGATGAGCCGCAGCAGACAACGATCTACCGCGGAGACGGAAGCAGCTTTGAGCTTGCTCTTGAGCCGAACCAGATCATCTGGTATGAGATCGCGTAATGTCTGGATCGTATCGTGCAGGCAGTGTTCTGCCGATTCATTTGCGGTCGTTTTGTTGGGGAACAGACGACGGCAGAAAAGTTTGTGAAAAAGAAAATAGAATGAATGAAAAAATATTACGGTTCATATGTATATATGAGCCGTAATATGATATTGGAGGAAAGCAATGGCGAAACGTGAGAAAAATCCGGCATCGGATAAAACGGGAAACGACACAGGCATCTCGTTGCTTGTGCTCGGTATTGTGAGCGTTATTTTCGCACTTTGGATTCCGATCGTCGGGATCGTTCTGGGGACTGTATCGCTTGTAAGAGTGCGGAAAAGAAATGATCTGTCAGGAACAGCCATGGCAAAGGCAGGAAAAGTCTTAAGTATCGCGGGAATATGTATAGCCGTTGTAAACTGGATTCTGGCAATCGTCCTTACATTTATGACGTTAGCATAAGCATGATAAGAATAGCATAGGAAAGAGGAGCAGACAGGAGAAATGTTAGCATACACATATGAAGAAAACGGAAAGTTTGTTTTGAAAGAGAAAGAAAAACCAACGCTGCAAAGTGAGGACGACGCGATCGTACGTGTGACTTTGGCAAGTATTTGTTCCAGCGATCTCCATATCAAACACGGCGCCGTTCCGAGAGCAGTTCCGGGGATAACGGTCGGTCATGAGATGGTCGGGATCGTGGAAGAGACAGGAAGGCGTGTGACAAAGGTAAAACCCGGAGATCGTGTCACTGTAAACGTCGAAACATTTTGCGGGGAATGTTTTTTCTGTAAAAATGGGTTTGTGAATAATTGTACGGATCAAAACGGCGGCTGGGCGCTCGGATGCCGGATCGACGGCGGGCAGGCGGAATATGTCCGTGTTCCTTATGCCGAGCAGGGGTTAAATAAGATTCCGGATTCGGTGACGGATGAAGCCGCTCTTTTTGTAGGAGACGTCCTCGCAACCGGGTTTTGGGCGGCGCGGATTTCAGAGATCGGAGAAGAGGATACGGTCGTCATTATCGGAGGAGGACCTACGGGAATTTGTACGCTTTTGTGCGTGATGCTTAAGAATCCCGAAAAGATTATTTTATGCGAAGTAGATCCGAAGAGGATCGCATTTGTAAAGGAACATTATCCGGACGTACTTGTCGTGAATCCGAAAGAGACGGATGCAGAACGATTCGTGAAAGAAAACAGCAGGCATAACGGGGCGGATCGAGTTTTGGAAGTGGCGGGAAGCTCGGATACATTTGAACTTGCATGGAAGGTCGCGCGCCCGAATGCGATTGTCACAGTCGTGGCGCTCTATGAAGAAAACCAGACGCTTCCGCTTCCGCAAATGTACGGGAAAAATCTTATTTTCAAAACAGGAGGCGTAGACGGATGTGACTGCGATGAGATATTGAAACTGATCGAGCAGGGACGTATCGACACAACGCCGCTTATCACACATACATTTCCGCTGGAAGAAATAGAACAGGCATATGATATTTTTGAAAATAGAAAAGATAATGTGATCAAGATCGCAGTCAGTCACATTTAATTGTGATCATCGTAATGTAATCACTTCGGTCTTTGATAGACATTTCATTTAGTCCTTCTTCGTATGCATACCCTGTAAGCGTCAGATTGTGTTTGCGGGCATAATAAAGGATCGAGCGGTAGATTTCGGGAAGTTTTCCCCAGTCACCGATGCAAAAAGCGCGCAGATATGTTCCGGCAGGCAGGATTTCATCATATACGTCAGAAGTTTGCGGGCAGTATGCAAAGAAGGAGTGATAGCTGTTAAAACTGTTTTTTTGGATATCTTCTATGGAAATACAGCTTCCGAAATTGTCATAAAGATGAAATAATTTTTTCAGGCGGAGAGAGAACTCCGCGGCGATGGAAAAATCGTCTTCGTCGTATTCTCCCGAAATAGGGGATGAGAAGATGATCTTTCTCTCGGGCAGCGTACAGCGTTCGATCGTTCCGTGCTGCGAATACATTCCTATTTTTAATCTCTCTGCTTTTTGTTCTAAAAAAGCCTGTGCAGATAAAAGCTGTTCGATGGACTCGTCGATCAGCTTTTTCTTTTTTGTCATCATCTCTGTAAAAGATTCGTCGGAAGGGCGGGATGAGTAATCTTTGATCTCGTCTATGGACAGACCGATCTTGCGCAATGTAAGGATCAGTTCTAACTCTGTAAATTGAAAGCATGTATAGTAGTGGTATCCGTTCTCTCCGATAATTTCGGGGCGGAACAGCCCGATTTCATTGTAATAGTGCAGCGTGCGTTTGTTGACTCCGGTCAGTTTTGCAAATTCCCCGGAAGAATATAAATAATTTTTTCGATTCATAAAAAACTCCTTGACTGTACAGTTACTGTACATTATATGATACATGATGAAAAGAAGAAAATCAATGATAAAGCGCAGAAAGGAGATCGGGATGGAGTTTATATGTGCCGAGGAGAAACAGTGGAAAGAGATAAAAACAATTTATATGGAAGCATTTCCGAAGCGGGAGAGAAAACCATATTTTGCACTGCGGCATTCCGTAAAAACGAAAAAAGCGGTTGTTATGGCAGCAACCGAAGGTGAACAGGTGTTGGGATTTATCGTCCTTATTCCATATAAAGATATGGTAATGGCAGATTATCTGGCAGTGTCATCTAAAGTTCGCAGCAGAGGAACCGGAAGTTATATTATGCAGAATGTGTGCAGGCAGTACAAAGATAAAAAAATTGTTCTTCTGATCGAGCGCCTTGATGATAAGGCAGAGAACAAAGAACAGAGGATTGCCCGCAGAAAATTTTATTTGAAAAACGGATTTACGTCGTCTGATATTTTTATAACGGGAGCAAGCGGGGAAATGGAGATTATGAATTTCGGAGAAAAGGTTTCGGAAGAAGCGTATATAGATCTGCAGAAATATGCGCTTGGAACGGTGATGTTCAGATTGTCCAAGATCAAAGTGGCAGAGAAAACGCCGCATAAGAAAAGAGAGGAGGCTGACCAGGGATGAAAACAATATTTTCAAAAGTAAAGTTAAGGTCGGGTCAGATCGTTCAGTTGTTTTTGCTTGTATTGCTGTCGGCAGTAGGGCAGATGCTTTTACCGTCGTTTTTGGCACAGATGATCAGCCATGGCGTGGCGGAAGGAGAAAACCGTATTGTCTGGATGTATGCCGTGATCATGGCGGGAGTAACATTGTTTTCCTGCGTGATCAGTTTTCTCTCTGTTAAGATTGCATCTTATATTTCTACAGATTTTGCGGCACAGCTTAGAACTCAGGTCTTTTCTAAAGTGCAGGAGTTCTCGGCGGCAGAGATGGATCGGTTCGGAACAGCGAGTCTTGTCACAAGAAGCACTTCGGATATTACGAATGTACAGAACTTTTTGACATTGCTGCTTAGAGTCGGATTGCTTGCGCCTATGATGGCTGCGGCAGGACTAGTGTTTTCCGCAGCTACGGGAGGAGAAGTCAGTTCGGTTCTTCTTGTCGCGATACCGGTTCTTCTGACTGTATTGACGATCATCATGGTACTGGCATCGAAGTATTCGATCCGTCTGAGAAAAAAGCTCGATCAGATCAACAGATTGTTTTTGGAATCGTTGGAAGGAGTACGCGTGATCCGCGCGTTTAATAAGCAGAAGACAGAAAATGCACGTTTTGAAGAGGCAAATGAAGATTATGCGATGACGGCAATGGCAGCAGGGCGGATCACAAGCCTTCTGATGCCCGCTATCAGTGTGATCTTCGGAGTGACGACGGCGGCTGTATTGGGCATGGGCGCATATTATGTAAGTACAGGCGCTATGGAAGTAGGTTCTTTAGTGGCAAACAGCCAGTATATCAGTATGGTACTTACATCTGTGATGATGCTGTCTCTTGTCATTATGATGTTTCCTACAAGTTATGCATGTGCGAAACGAATCGCGGAAGTTTTGCAGACAGACAGCTCGATACGGGGTGGAAAGTTTCAGATGGAAAATCGTCCGGTGCGCGGAACGGTTGAGTTTCGTCATGTGACATTCGCTTATCCGGGAGCGGATGAGCCGATCCTGAAAGATATTAGTTTTGAATCCCGTTCGGGAGAAGTTACGGCGATCATCGGAGGAACGGGACGGGGAAAATCAAGTATATTAAAACTGATCCCCAGACTTTATGATCCGATGTTCGGAGAAGTGCTGATCGACGGAGTGAACGCGAAAGAATACCGCACGGAAGATCTTCGTTCTTTGATCGGATACGTACCGCAGAAAAATGTTCTTTTCTCGGGAGATATTGCAGATAATCTTAATTTCGGAAATGAAAACGGAACGGAAGAAGACTGGAAACAGGCGGCAAAGACTGCCTGTGCGGATGAGTTTATCTGTAAGAAGAAAGAAGGATATCACGATTCGGTCGCCCAGGGCGGCACGAACTTATCCGGCGGGCAGCGTCAGCGTATGGCGATAGCGAGAGCGATGATGAAAAAACCGGAAATTTATGTGTTTGACGATAGTTTTTCTGCTTTAGATATGAAGACTGACCGTCAGCTCCGTCAGAATCTGAAGGAAAGCATCGAAGATGCAACGGTCATCATGGTAGCGCAAAGGATTAGCACAGTTCTTGACGCAGACCGGATATTAGTAGTTGACGACGGGCAGATCGTAGGAAACGGAACGCACAGGGAATTGTTGGATACTTGTCCGCTTTATCGGGAAATTGCAGAGATTCAGTTAGGAAAGGAGGCGCTTTGATATGAAAAATACGACAATATTTAAGAGGCTGCTGGGCTATTTAAAAGCGTACAGACTTCGGTTATTTTTTGTACTGCTTTCAGCAGTTATCAGCACTGCCTTTATGGTTCTTGCTCCGTTTCTTGTAGGAAAGGTGACGACGACGTTGTTTGCAAGTATTGCCGATAAAGTTTTTTACTGGGAAACGATCATCTGGCTTTTGGCGGCGTTGGTAGCGTTATATTTTGTATCACAGTTGTTTTCCTTTTTGCAGGGATTCGGTATGGCAAAGATCACTGCAAATGTGATGCAGACGATCCGCAGGGAAATCGATGAGAAAATGCATCGGCTGAAACTGAATTATTATGACGTTCATACACACGGAGATATTCTCAGTGTAATTACAAACGATGTAGATACGATCAACAATACGATCAGTCAGAACTTAACTTCGATCGTAACACAGGTTACGACTGCCATCGGCGTACTTATTATGATGCTGATGATCAGCCCGAAGCTGTCTTTGATCCCGATTGTTATGGTGCCTCTTTCTCTATTGAGCGCCGCAGGAGTGATGAAAGCGAGCGAAAAGTATTATGGAGAACAGCAGGAGCTTCTCGGTAAGCTGAACGGATATGTAGAAGAGATGTATAACGGACAGTCCGTTGTGCAGACGTTTAATTATCAGGAACGTGCGAAAAAGAAATTTTCTCAGTTGAATGACGCGCTTAAAAACAGTTCAAGAAAAGCGGAGACAACAGCAGGGGCGATCAGTCCGATTACAACTCTTGTGAATGATCTTGGGTATGTTCTTTGCGCCGCTTTAGGATGTCTCTGGGCGATCGCCGGAAAGATCGCAGTCGGAAACGTACAGGCTATGTTGGAGTATACATGGCGTTTTGCAGAGCCGTTTTCCGCAATCGCCGGAATGGTAGGAAGTTTCGGAGCGGCAGCGGCAGCAGGAAACCGTATTTTCGGACTGCTTGACGCAGAAGAGGAAATTCCGGATTCAGACCAGTGCATCGTACCTGATGACCGCAGCGGTCGCGTTACATTTGAAAATGTGACGTTCGGATATACGCCGGATCATCTTTTGATGAACGGGATCGATTTGACGGTAGAACCGGGGCAGAAAGTTGCGGTAGTAGGACCTACCGGAGCGGGAAAAACAACGCTGATCAATCTTTTGATGCGCTTTTATGAGGTAAATAACGGATCGATCAAAGTGGACGGAACTAAGATCACGGATATGCCAAGGGAAGAACTGCGCGACAGATTCGGTATGGTTCTTCAGGATACATGGCTGTTTGAAGGAACGATCGGAGAGAATATCGGATATGCCGAGGATAATATGAAGAAAGAGAAAATAGTAGAAGCCGCGAAATCGGCATGCGCCCACAGTTTCATCAAAACACTCCCGGGCGGATACGATATGACGCTTAGTAAAGGAGCGGAGAACATTTCGCAGGGAGAACGCCAGCTTCTGACGATCGCAAGAGCGATCGCTTCCGATCCTGAGATCATGATCTTAGACGAGGCGACAAGTAACGTAGATACCCATACGGAAGTTCTTATTCAAAAAGCGATGGCAGAACTGATGAAAGGACGCACAAGTTTTGTGATCGCCCACAGACTTTCTACGATCCGTGACGCAGATATGATCCTTTATATGGAAGACGGAGATATCAAAGAAGTCGGAAATCATGAAGAACTGATGAAAAAGAACGGGAAATATGCGGCTCTTTATATGAGTCAGTTTGCGTAACCGGATTATAGAAATTTTACAGCGGGGCAAAGGAACTGAAATAGAGGGGAAAGATGCACTATTCGTAAAATACTGGAAATTCGTTGTTTTTTGTAAAAAACGCTTGCAGAAAGTAAAAAAAGAAAGTATATTATCAAATGGGAAAAATAGTGTAACAGAATAATAACCGGAGTCTTGCGTGATCTATTCCACAACTCTCCGGTTATATTTATGTAAAGGTATATTTTGTAAGGAGGGAAAGCATGAAGATGCAGAAGAACAAGAAACTTGTGCAAGCTGCTGCGGTAGGACTTTCAGTCTGTGTGCTAGCAGGAGGCGGTCTGTTCGTATGGAATATGTACGGCAAAAATGCAGAAGAAAATGAAAAGCAGATCGTATCAGATGAAGTTGCGGAAATTGAAAGCTTGAATTCACGCGACAATGTTGTAGATTTGGAGGAGCTTTTCGAGGGAGAAAAGGCGTCGGGAAAAGAAGATGTGACGAGCGAGAAAACGGAGAAGAAAGAAGATTCTTCGACGAAGTCAGGCTCTTCTCAAAAGTCGGATTCTTCTAAGCAATCAGGCGGGGCAAAAAAACCGGAGTCATCAAAAGATACAGATACATCAAAGAAGCCGGATAAGAAACCATCCAAACCGGACGAGAAGCCATCAAAACCGGATGAACAACCGTCAGAACCGGATGACAAGCCGTCTGTGCCGGATGAGAAGCCGTCCGTACCGGATGAGAAACCGTCCGTACCGGATGAGAAACCGTCCGTACCGGATGAACAACCGTCAACCCCGCAGAAACCGGCATTGCCGCAGGTGAATGAACCGGGGTGGATCACAGGTATATATTAAGGAAGGAATATGAGAGGGATGAATCAAAAGAGAAAGAGATTAGGGTTATGGATACTTTTTCTGGCAGCGCTGCTTTTGACGCAGTTCACCGTTCCGGTTAAGGCATCCGAGCCGCAGATACAAGATGTAAACATACAGATGGTTGGAGGGCAGATTCGTACGATCGATCCGATGGGGCTGCGAATGGTTGCCTGCATCAAGAAATCATATATTCAAGAGTTGGAAAAAAGCGGAGCGACGGTAAGTTATGGAATCGTACTGCTTCCGAAAAAGTATTTGACAGAAGGTCAGGCATTGACGCTTGACGGCAAGTACCTTTATAACGGCTCGGTCTATAAGCCGGCAAAAGTACCGGCAGTAAAGAAATTTTCAGAAGACAATGATAGGATTTACTTTACAGCCGTTTTGGCAAATCTGCCGAAAGAAAGATATAAAAATGATTACGCGGCGAGAGCTTATGCAGAAATCACGAGAACTGTGACAGAAGACGACGGAAGTCTAACGATAAAGTATCTACAAAATATATTACGATGCAGTCGCTGATCGATCAAATGAAGGCAAATCCAGGCGGAACTTATACTCTGGAGCATGATATAGACGCAAGTATGGTTCAGGGAGATGATTACCTTGTTCCGACATTTAGCGGTACGTTTAACGGAAATGGATATAAGATCAAAGGTCTGACAACAACTCTGTTCGGAACGGTTTCTGGAGGTAAGGTACAAAATGTTAAACTTGAAAATGTTTCCATTACAAAAGTAAACAGTTATAAAGATGCAGGTGGTGGAACAATAGCGAATAAAGCTCAGAAAGATGCTGTGATCGAGAACGTACATGTAAGTGGAAGTTTGAAAAGTACAAACAGCCGAGAACTTCTCGGAGGTCTTGTAGGGCGTATGGATTATGCGAAAGTAAGTAAATGCTCTGCTAATCTGGAGATTACAGGATCTTTCAATACGACGGGCGGACTAATCGGTCAAATGTCCAATCAAAATGAAGGTCCTAATATTGTAGAAAATTCATATGCTGTTGGATCAATTCGAGGAAATAGAACGAATGGGGCGCTTGGCGGACTGATCGGATGGCATAACTGTAAAACAAACTTTTCAGTAACAAATTGTTATGCCGCTATCAATATGGAACTGACTGGAACCAACAGACAGCCAGGAGGATTCATCGGATATATAGGAGAGGCTGATGCGACAGGTGTACTAAAGAGCAATGTTTCATACAGTACCGGAAATGCAGGATATAAGTTTGATGGATCAACTGAAACTATCAAATATACTACGGCACAGATTGAAAATCTTTATAGTTTAAGAGAAAGCAGACTGAAAAGAGAGAGTAGTCGTACCGGAAATACGAATCTGACTCAGATCACAGATGTTACAGTGGATAAACTTTCACAAAAAGAGTTTTACACGAACATGGGCTGGAGTGAAGACGTTTGGGATTTTGCTCCTCTGAAAGAAGGAAAAACTCCAATCCTTGGTGGATTTTCAAAACCAAGACATATGCATGTAATGATACCAGACAAAGTAGAGATTTCCAGAAAGGCACAATTACAGACCGATATAAAGAAAGCCGATATAGAGCTGAAAAATGAGCTTTCATATGGTCGGAATGATAACTCTACGAAGGATATAAATACGGCATCTAATAAAGTAATAGAGAAAAATAATACAAGTAATAAGTATGGAGTAAGTAGTTACAGTATAAAGAATCAAAAGATAAATTATGAGTGTGGGGAGGGAGAAAGCCTGTGATGGATGAGATACAAACATATTTAGGTGCAGATGGACTGATGCATTGTACTGTTTGTAAGGAACCTGTGGAAGCATTTTATCCAAAAGGCTCATTACTTGAAATGAAAAAGCATCACAGGCAGTGTGCGTGTGAACGACAGGCATATGCAGAAGAGGCACAATATTTTAAAGAAAAAGAACGTAGGGAACTGGTTGTAAGAAATAAGAAAATCTGCTTTGAAGAAAAAGAAATGGAGGGTTTTACATTTCAAAATGTAGACAGGGGAAAAGCGTTAGTGTCGAACACGTTTTGAAGTTAAAAAAACAGTTACAAGGATATGGAATTGTACCTAAAAAAATTGAAGATATTTTATATTCTCGAGATGATGAAATTAGATTTATTATGTCTGGAAATATTGATGAGTATGAGGTGTATACTTATAATATTCCTGTACCACAAAAGATGAATGCACATCCTTTTTTTGCAAAGGCAACACTTGCCTATTTCCCGCAAAGTGATAGAAATCAAGGAGTTGATTATACATCAACAGAAATGGATATTCATTTTGGAAGAATAAAGGGACAGGATGAAAAGGCAGTTATTAAAGCAATAGATTATAATAAACAGGCAGAAGAGGGACTTAATACGATTTATGAAGAAGATGCACGAAAACTATACCGGAAATGGGATAATGTTAAGCATATAAGTGAGGCGTTAAAGGAAAATGGACGCCCGCGTAAAGTGTATCAATCGGGACTATGGGGATTAAGTATTAAAACAAAAGAGAGACTTGATCCCAAAGCAGGACGCGGATTGCGTTTTGGAATAGTAGTTACTTTAAGAGAAATGAATGGTGAAAATAGAATTGATGACTTCATAAAAATGTGCATGATGAGAGGTTGGATTGTTAATAGACTTGATGTACAAGCACAGGCAGATGTATATTTTAAAGCAGAAGAAGAAATTACTTTTGAATAATATTAAAAAAATGCACAAAAACATAGAGAACGTTGAATTTTCAATTGTTCCCTATGTTTTTTGTTTACTATTTTATAATTTATTGTATAATAAAAGAAGTAACAGAACGATACAACTATAACAGAGAGGTGACACTATGAACATAGCAGCCTATTGCCGAGTCTCCACCGACAAAGCCGATCAGCTCAACAGTCTGGAAGCCCAAAAGGAATTTTTCTCAGAATACACAAAACGCACAGGGGACACTTTAGTAAGATTATATGCAGATGAAGGCATTTCCGGAACTAAAATTAAAAATCGAAAAGAATTTCTTCGTATGATGACTGATGCAGAGCATGGATTATTTGATATGGTTGTTGTAAAAGACATCTCTCGTTTTGCAAGAAATACTGTAGATCTTTTACAAAATGTCCGTAAGCTAAAATCATTGGGAATCGAAACGCAGTTCTTAACCGCAAATATGACCAGCATGGGAAACAGCGAGTTCGTACTAACCATCTTTGGAGCTCTGGCACAGGAAGAAAGTGCCAATACTTCCAAGCGTGTAAAATTTGGAAAGAAGATGAACGCAGAAAAAGGACGAGTTCCTAATATTGTATATGGATACGATAAAACAATCGGAGATTATTTTAATCTTGCAATCAATAAAGAAGAATCTAAAGTTGTACAGCAGATTTACAAGTGGTATACAGAAGAAGGTTACGGTGCGGCCAAGATTGCAAATATGTTAAATGAAAAAGGTTATAAGACAAAACGAAATTGCAAATGGAGTCAGAATGCAACGTGCCGTATTTTAACAAATGAAATATATACCGGAAAAATCATCAATGGCAAGCAAGAAGTCAGTGATTTTCTGACAGGTCAGAGAAGAGACAAGGACGAGACTGAATGGATGGTTGTGGAGCGACCGGAACTTCGAATCATAGAAGATGAGACATTTGAAAAAGCACAGGAGATTTTAAGAGGCAGACATGATGCATTTAATCTTAGTCACGAACGGCAGAGTAATAAGCATCTGTTTTCGACATTGATCAAATGTAAAGAATGTGGCTGGTCCTTCCGTAGAACGGTTCGTACTTATAAGAACACGTATGTACGGTGGGTATGCTCGGGGCGAAATGGCCGGGGCGTAGATAGCTGCCCCAATAAAACGGTTGTGGATGAGGAAGAACTCATTGAAGTTCTGCAGGAATATTTTACAAATGTATTGAAACAAAAGAAAAAAGTCATTGCTCATGTGGTAAATGAGTTTCAGCGTGTATATAAAGCTAAAGATGAAAATGTAGAGTACGAAAAAGAATTAAATGCAGAACTTGCTAAATTGCAAAAGACCAGACAAAAATATATGGATATGTATACGGATGATTTGATTTCCCGTGAAGAGTTGAATGAGAAGATTGGCGGTTCTCGTCAAGAGATGGAGCGGATAGAAAATGAACTCAAGATGGTATCTTATCATTTAACCAAGGGAGAACAGTTAGAGAACATTTTAAATAATACATTTAAGGAGATTGAGGACATCACAGATGTACACCAGATGACCAATCAGCAGTTAAAACGATTGATTCAGAAGATAGAAGTAGATAAGGAGGGAAATGTAGATATTTATTTACGCTTGCTTGGTGATCTTGGGTTAGATGAGTCTGTATTAATTGAAGAAAATGAAACCGTTCTAAATTGTGACGACCAAACATAAAGATGTAACCGAACGACTCATACAGATCAACCCGGCTTTAGCAAAAGAGGCGCGAAAGGTATTGGATACGAATAAGTCAGAACGTCATATTCGGGGAGGGATGGCTACGCGGGAAAAATATTTGCACAAAATGTTATCTGAATAGAAGTGAAAGTTCTTTACAAATCGAGTCAGAGCCGAATATACTAGAAAGATACAGTAAGGTACGAATTAGCAGTAAGAGATAAACGCGAAGGTTTATATTTAGGCGGAGGTGACGAATGAGGATCGTAATAGTTGACAGCGAAGAGACATCCAGAGAAGTCATTAAACAAGCTATAAACACAGTGGTTGAGACACATAAAATAAAATCAGGGTGCAAAATTGTCGGGGAAGCGGCAGACGGACGGAAAGGGTGTGAGATAATCGTGAAAGAACGCCCGGATCTTATTATCATGGATCTTGAACTGCCGGGGAAAAACGGTTTGCCACTTTTGAAAAAGATACGGTCTGAGCAAATTCACAGCAGAGTGCTTGTAATTACAAAAGATAATGATTTTGACAGGACAAGACAGGCAATTAGTTTTGGAGTGGACGAATATTTGCTGAAACCGGTGAAAAAAGTGCAAATTGCAAAAGCGCTGCAGATGATTGAGGACAAGTTGGCGGGAGAACTTGTGATAGAAACAGCTCTTTCCGTAGAAAATATTTTTATGGCATGTTTAAACGGACAGATCCACAGAGATGAGATTGTTGACGGAATTACACACGAAAAGTATGGATTTACGCTTGCCGATCGCGGAAACCTGTTTGTGGTATGGCTTGGAAACGGCTATATGGAGCAGAGGGAGATGACGCAAAAAATATTAGAAAAACTTGGACAGAATCAAGAATTTTCGGTTTGTGTGCTTCCTATTGATGAATGGCATCTTTTTACTGTGATCATATATGGACCGGAGAAAAAAACAATACGGTATCCTTTTTTCAAAAATGAGGTAGTGTCACGATTAAGCGGAATGATCCGAGGGGAACTGGTCTGTTTGTGGGAGGATGTGCAGCATTTAGAAATGTTGAATGTATCACTTAAAAATCTACGGATGATACGGGAGTGGAATCTTTTCTTTGACAGAGGAGATCTGATCAGACGCGAGGATGTAGAATCTATGGAAATCGTTCCTCTTAAATATCCGGCAGAACTGGAGAACAGGCTGCGCCGGTCGGCAGTTATTTCCAATCGAAAAGAAATCATAAAGTGTTATTATACGTTGTATGATCTGTGTAAACGCGACCCGCATAGTCCGAGTCAGATAAAAGAAGTTTTGATTCGTTTTAACATGGCTGTTTTGAACGCATATAAGCTGAAAAGAGAAATTCATTCGGAACTGCAGGTGCAAAAAAGCATGCAGGATATTGCGAAGGCGATGAGTTGGGGAGAAATTCGCGCCGCGGTAGAATTATTTTTCAGGACACTGAATTTTCAGGCAGAGGAAGAAAACGAAAATGCCGATTTAAGTCCGCTGATTCAAAAAGCGCTGCAGATGGTAAAAAAGGAATACGATCAGGGGATTACCTTGGAAGAAATGGCAGATAAATTATTTGTATCAGAAGAATATTTGAGCAGTCAGTTTAAAAAAGAAATCGGGGTAGGCTTTAAAGAAATGGTTCGTACATTACAAATAGAACGAATCAAAGAACTGCTTACCAACACGAAACTGAAATTGAATCAGATTGCGGAATTGGCAGGATATTCAGATGCAAAATACATGAGCAGAGTATTCAAAGATGAAGTGGACGTACTGCCAAGTGAATTCCGTAAATCGGCGCATTGCTGATACGATAAATGCATTAAAAAAGTACTCTTTTATAAAGAAATTCACCCTTTTAACTTTGGAAAAATATGATAATATGAGGTCTGGAAATTACAGATGATTGTTTTTAGGGAAAAATAGAAAGAAAATATTCTAAAAATATAAAAACAATTAAATTTCGCATAAATATTCAAAGGAGAGGTGAAAAATGAGTGAAATGAAGATTACATTCAAGCATCCTGATGAGATTCTTGATTTTGTAAACACGGTCTCCAAGTATGAATTTGACATGGATATGAAAAAAGGACATGTAGTCGTAGATGCAAAGTCATTACTTGGAATTATGCATCTTGGTATTAATAATGAAATTGCTTTGCAGATGTACACAGATGACTGTGAAGAACTTTGCAGAGAAATTGCAAAATATGCAGCATAAGAAATTTTATGTTTAAAGAGATGTGTATGAAAGGTTGTCCGAATCTTGAAATTACAATCTTGCAAATAAAACATGAATAGAACTTGAATTAAAACCGAATTAAAACCGAAACGATGGAAACTACAAAATAGTTGAGAATAATAAATTCCTGACGTATAATAAAATACGTTGGGAATTTTTGTTGCACTTGTAAAAACGGAAACGCCCAACTATAATGAGTACATAAAAAGCGGTTATCATGCCGTGTTAAACAGGAGGACAATCTTGAAGAATGAACTTGTGATCGTGCTTGATTTCGGCGGACAGTATAACCAGCTTGTTGCCAGGCGCGTAAGAGAATGTAATGTATACTGCGAGATCTATTCTTACAAAACAGATATTGAAAAGATCAAAGCAATGAATCCGAAGGGAATCATCCTGACAGGAGGACCGAATAGCTGCTATCTGCCGGATTCACCTACCTATACAGAGGAATTATTTAAACTGGGCATTCCGGTACTTGGCTTGTGCTACGGTGCACAGCTTATGATGCATGTTCTTGGCGGGGAAGTGAAGAAAGCAGATGTGAGAGAATATGGAAAAACAGAGGTTTTGATTGATAAAACTTCTTCAAAGATTTTTGATAATGTTTCACCATCTACAATTTGCTGGATGAGTCATTTCGATTACATTTCCCGAATTGCTCCGGGATTTGAAATATCCGCACACACGGCAGACTGTCCTGTAGCTGCCGCAGAAAATGCAGAAGAGAAGCTTTATGCAATTCAGTTTCATCCGGAAGTGCTTCATACGGTAGAAGGAACGAAGATGATCAATAATTTCGTGAAAAATGTGTGCGGCTGTACCGGAGATTGGAAGATGGATGCGTTTGTAGAAAGCACGATTGAAGCAATCCGCGCAAAAGTCGGAGACGGAAAAGTGCTGTGCGCTCTTTCGGGAGGCGTAGATTCTTCTGTTGCTGCAGTTATGTTGTCAAAAGCAATCGGAAAGCAGCTTACTTGCGTATTTGTCGATCATGGTTTGCTGAGAAAAGATGAAGGCGATGAAGTTGAAGCCGTTTTCGGACCGGAAGGACCGTATGACCTCAATTTTATTCGTGTCAATGCTCAGGAAAGATTTTATGCAAAATTAAAAGGTGTGGAAGAGCCGGAAGAAAAACGTAAAATTATCGGTGAAGAATTTATACGTGTATTTGAAGAAGAAGCAAAGAAGATAGGTGCAGTTGATTTTCTTGTGCAAGGAACAATCTATCCGGATGTAGTAGAAAGCGGTCTTGGAGGCGAGTCTGCGGTTATTAAGTCGCATCATAATGTAGGCGGCTTGCCGGATTATGTTGATTTTAAAGAAATTATAGAACCGTTGCGAGATCTTTTCAAAGATGAAGTGAGAAAAGCCGGATTAGAATTAGGAATTCCGGAATATCTTGTGTTCCGTCAGCCATTCCCCGGTCCGGGACTTGGTATCCGCATCATCGGAGAAGTGAACGCTGAAAAAGTGAAAATCGTGCAGGATGCGGATGCCATCTACCGTGAGGAAATCGCAAATGCAGGATTAGATAGAAGTATCGGCCAGTATTTCGCGGGGCTTACAAACATGAGAAGCGTCGGTGTTATGGGCGATGAGAGAACTTATGATTATGCTATTGCACTCAGAGCGGTGAATACAGTTGATTTTATGACTGCGGAAGCAGCAGAGATTCCGTATGAAGTGCTTAATAAGGTAATGAGCAGAATTATCAATGAAGTTAGAGGCGTGAATAGAGTTATGTATGATCTGACAAGTAAGCCGCCGGGAACGATTGAGTTTGAATAGTTGACGCTGGGCTACAAAGCCCGTAACCACGGGGCTTTGCGGCTTTGGGTGTTTGAAATTGCATTATCATTGCATTTTTATATTTCTTTGTGATACATTGCAGTATGCTGATTACTGGTATAATTAGCAATACTTTGAGAAGCTGACTGGTAGCTGAGAACCCCGGTCAGCTTCTTTGCAATCTCAATATTGGTGTTTGGATACAGATGACCATAAGTTCCTAGTGTCGTCTGTATTTTTTCATGTCCAAGACGCTCTTTAATCAGCAGTGGATTTTCGCCCATGCTGATAAGCAGGGAAGCATGCGAATGTCTCAGGGCATGAATTTTGATTCTGTGGACACCAGCTAAATTTGCCAATTTCTCTAATGCTCTTGGAAGCGTTGTTTTGCTGGTGGGTGTACTGTTATAACTCAGTACGAATCCACAATTTGGTAAAACCTTTGCCTGGACCGCCTTCCATTCTTGTAATTCCTTGATGGTATCAGCATCAATATAAATGGTACGGTTGCTTGCCTGCGTCTTAGGTTCAACGAATTTGTAGTCATTCATTGTTTTATAGTACAGTGTTTTACTAATAATCAGCATACCTGTTTCAAAATCAATATCATCCCACTGTAAGGCGGCAGCCTCTCCAATACGCATTCCAGTCATAAATAAAAGCCAGAACGAGATGAAGAGATAGTGCTCGTAGTAGTCACCTTTGTACAGCAGGGATATTACCTTCTGAAACTCCTCCAAAGTCCAGAAGTCGATCTTTACTTTTTTAGATTTGATATTGCCGATCATGCGGGCAGGATTCTTCTTTGCAAGTCCGAGGATAATCGCCCGGTCAAAAGCTAAACATAACATTCCCTGAACAATGCGTACATAGTTTGGACTGAATTGTTTTGCCAACTTGAGCTGCCAGGTCTGTACATTTATCGCTTCTATTTCGGACACTTTCTTCTTGTAGAAATAGGCAAAGTGTTTTTGAATGGTCGAGTAACGATTCTTGTAGGTACTTTCTTTCACCTGAGTTTTGTACCACGGAAGATAGATTTCTTCAATAAACTTTTTGAAGGTAATGTCTTCCTTCTTATCAGCTAATTCTTCCGTTGATGCAAGAATCAATTTGGAATACTCGGCACGGGCTTCTTTTTTTGTTGAGAATCCGCTGCGGTATTTTTGAATCTGTTTTCCGGTTACAGGATGATATCCGAGGTTGGCTCGAAAATAATAAGTGCCGTTTTCTGCTTTTTTAATTGGATCTTTTGCCATGATTTCACTCCTTACTAAAATGCAAAAAGCACGATCATTCTTGCTTATCGGGCAAAGTAATCCCTAATAATTCTTCAACGGCTTCTTTTGGAACCCTGTCTAATTTTCTGGATTGATAATAGGTATGCCCCTTTTCTACCATAAGTTCCTTTGCTTTTTTGATAATATCAGCAGCAAAGGAAGGACCGTAGCCTAATTCAATCAAATCCCTTTTTGTTACAGTTATCATGAATCTCCTTTCCACAGACAGGGAATCAACTTGATACCTGTCTATTATTATATCAAATTTTGAGTAAAAGTTCTCTAATAAAAGCGCTATAAGCTAAAATCCCAAAAGTCTATGTTATTCTTTCAGAAGCCAGTTCCTATGCCCGTTCCGGCCACGTAAAACGGTGTTACTTTGTAACTATTAAGCTGCAGGCGTGCGAAGATGCAAACTATCTGCAGTCACCTATATCAATCTCCCGAAAGATTTCTTTTGTTTTCAAGGTACGGCGAATGGATATATTACCCATTCAATTAAGGAATAGGGGGCTTTTCTTTAAGATTGAAAAATTTTAAGAAAAAATGATAAAAATAAAAGCTGCCTTGATTTGGCAGCCACGGAAATCTATTTGCGTTTTAGAGCCAGACGATTCAGCATGGAAATGAGCGCAAGCATATCCTCGTCATCGAGTTGTTTCATCAGATCAGTTGCTTTGTCAATCAGAGGAAGATTGTGCAGCTCTGAATCGAAGAACTGTTGAGGAGTGACTTCCAGATAGTCACAGATATCCAGAAAGCTCTGCATGGTAGGCAGAGAACGTCCGGAAGTGAGGGACTGGATGTAGCTTTTATTTTTGCCAAGATCCAGACTCATCTGATATTCAGATACATTTTTCTTTAAACGCAGTTCGCTGATGCGTTCTCCAATAAAGTTTTTATCCATACATTTACACCTCTCTTCCACATTTTAAACTATTTACTTACAGCAAATTACGGAATAAAATAGAGATATATTTGAAATATAGTGATTATTCCGTAATATAACCGTAATTTACTAAAATGATACAAAAAAAGAAATTATGGATGATAGAAAATGGATTTTGGGGTATGATGATAGCAAAGGAAGTGGATGTCTGTGCGGATTATAGGAAATGAGCAGGAAATTGAATGGGCGAAGGAAGCACTGCGGAATCAATGTAACGATTGTCCCTACTTGGACTGCTGTAATGAAAAGGCGAAAGAGGAGTCAAAGCAGTGTGGAACGGTTCGGTTTGGCTGCCGGGAGTATCTGAAAGAGAAGATTGAATTCGTAGTAGAAAAATAGATGTAGTATTTTGAACAAATATAAACACCATATATAGTATAAGCCTGAATTGACATGAGGAATATCTTGTGCTAGTATACTGATATAGTTTATTTTATGCACACCCTTTTTGGGGAGTTTCGGGATTCATAAGAATCTCCAAACTTACAGGAAACAGCAGGAGCTGATTCCTGGCATAAGTAGTTTATGTTTGTAGTGAGTGTCACGGTATGCCTTTTTTGGCTGCGTGGCACTTTTGTTTTTTCAGGAAGAAACCAGACTTTTAAGAATGAACAGAGAAAAGACTCTCTTTTCATTCTTTTTTTGTGCTTACATTTAGGTTTCGGCATAGTTGCATGCCACAACCAGCTTCGGCTGTTGATGGATAAATATTATTTTAAGAAAGGTGGAATAAGAACATGAATGAAGCAAGAGTGTATGCAGATGGATTTGAGAGATCCTTTGCAGAAGTAAAAGATCCTTGATATGAAAGCCATGTTTGAGACAACCTGCGAATATCTGAATCTGAATTTCAAAGGCAGTGTTTACATGGAGGGCTCTGGTATCTATGACCATTCCATTGTATCTGCCATGTGGAAGCTCGGAGGAAGTCAGGAACTTCTGGATACTTACCGAAAAGCACTGGATGCACACGGAATGGATGAGAAGATCCTGTCACCGGCACTTCGTTTTACCACATCTGACGTGGCAGCGAGCGGTGCAAATCTGTATCCGATGCTTTTGACAGACGGACCAAACGGCGTTATCAGTCTGGGAAGTCCAATCAAGCTGGCTCACGATAAAGGGGCAACGATTCTGGACTTCCGGAAAAATCTGGAGCAGGTATGCGCCCGCTATGTGGATGCGATGAAGAATCTTACTCAGCTTATGGACATTGAGATCCGTAATCCGGTGAACTGCCTGAAGCTGCTGATGAAGGAACTTGGCATTAAACAGAAGATCCGGAATGAGGTGGTGGAGCTATTTGTATCCCAGAACGGGGAAGGTGCCTGTACGGCACATGATCTTTATTATGCCATGAATGAAGCCTCCTTTTTTGCAGCCTGTGAAGGAATGTCCGGACAGGGCATCCTGAAGCTGGAGGAGGATATTACGAAGGCGCTTATAAAAGACTGGAAAAAATATGACGTTTATGGAGCAGTCAAATGTTAGGAGGAATTGGAATGAATAACAAAGCAGAGTATACACCGGAAAAGGTTGTGGATATCAGTAACCTGTCAAGAGAAGACTGGTTGGAATACCGCAAAAAAGGAATCGGCGGCAGTGATGTAGCGGCAATCATGGGGATCTCTCCATTTGCCACTATCCGGGATCTGTTTTACAACAAAACAGGTGTGCAGCCGGTCATTCAGGAGGAAGAGGAAAGCAACTGGGTTGCCAAGGAAGTCGGACACCGGCTGGAAGATCTGGTGGCAGAAATCTTTTCCAAAAAGACCGGACTGGAAGTATTTCCGGTACGTGTCATGTTCCGGCATCCATTATATCCGTTCATGCTTGCAGATGTGGATTTTTTTGTTCGTATGCCGGATGGGACATTTGCGATTCTGGAATGTAAAACCTGCAATTATAATGCGAAAGATAAGTGGGCTGATGAGGGTATTCCAGCTCATTATGTGCTGCAGGTAAGGCATTATCTGTCTGTGATGAATATGCAGAAAGCCTTTATCGCATGCCTGTATGGAAATAACGAGAATGAGTTTGTGTATCGCACCATTGAGCGTGATCTGATTGAGGAAGAAGACATCATTGATCAGGAAACGTATTTCTGGCAGGAACATGTATTGAAAAATGTAGTACCGCCGCATAACGGGAATTCCGATCTGGTTCTGGCAAATATCCGTAATTATGGTGGTTTTGCAGACAAATCTATTCCAGAAATTGTGCTTTCCGGTCTGGAATCAAAAAATCTTGAGAAGTATCTTACCCTTTCGGAGGAAAAGTCACAGTTGGAAAAACGGAAAAAGGAAATCGAAGCAGAACAGCGGGCAATCAGTGTTCCTTTTGTGGAACAGCTGGGGCAGGGCTGCAAGGCAGTGCTGGAGGACGGCACGAACCGTTACCGTATTACCTATAATCCGACCAGACGTACTTCGGTTGGGAAAGACCAGATGGAGAAGCTGAAAAACCAGCATCCGGATATCTATGAGGAATATACAAAAACAACGGAGAGCCGTACTTTCCGAATTAAGAAGGAGGCGGCGTAATGAGAAAACCAAATGAATGGATGCGGATAAAAAGCTGGAGGGATATAAACAATGAGGTGCAGATTTAAACATAAGATTTTCCAGAATGAGGAGAATGGGTATACGATTGCCATATTCACCACACAGGATACGTCTGTCCCCCTGTCAGCCAGAGACAAATATCTGGCATCCCGGAATATCATCGGCTTCTCAGCGATTGGATTCGGTCTTCCGCTTACAGACGAGATTGAGCTTGAGATGGAAGGCAGATGGGAGAGCGGAGAGCATGGAACTCAGTATCAGGTGGAAAATTTCATGGAGGTTGTACCACGGACAAAGGAGGGTATCTTAGGATACCTTTCTTCCGGTGCAGTCAAAGGTATCGGTCCCAAGATGGCAGATACTATTTTCCGGAAGTTTGGGCTTCAGACACTGGAAATCATGGAAAACAACCCGCAGGAACTCTTGAAGATCCGTGGAATTTCCGAGAAGAAGCTGGCTGCTATTGTGGAATCCTATGGAAAAAACCAGGTGTTCCGGGAACTGATGACGTTTCTGGCGCCTTTTAAGGTAACACCCAAAAAAGTGAATATGATTCTGAAGAAATTCGGAAATGAATCGGTGGATATTATCCGGCACCGCCCTTACATGCTGAGTGCAGTCAAAGGCTTCGGGTTTCTGACTGTGGATGCGATCGGAAGACAGTGCTGCTGTGCACTCAATGATCCCATGCGGATATCCGGGTGCATCGGACATATCATGAATCAGGCAATGAAAGAAGGACATCTGTTTAAGCAGCGTCAGGAGGTTATCAGGGAAGCACTGGAAATGCTGAACCGGGATCTGCAGGTCATGGCAGTATCGGAGCAGGATGTCAGTCAGGTGCTTTACCGGCTGGTGCTGCAAAAAAGCATTGTTGTGGAGGAAGAACGGATCTATTCTATCCGGCAGTATGAAGAAGAAACACAGACCGCTTCCATGATAGCCAGACGGCTTTTGGAGAAGCCGGTTTTGCTGTCCATTGAACCGGAGCTGGAAAAGGCACAGAAGACACTGGGGATCACGCTGTCAGAAACACAGAAACAGGCAGTGCGAATGGTGTTTGCACATCCCATCAGTATTATTACCGGAGGTCCCGGAACCGGAAAGACAACGGTTCTCAAGGTGATTCTCTATATCCATCAGGCGTTATGCAGGTCAGAGGTACAGCTTATGGCTCCGACCGGACGTGCGGCAAGACGTATGGTGGAGAGTACCGGCTGTGAAAATGCATCCACGATGCATCTGGCCCTGGGGCTTTTGGGAGATGATACGGATTTTGAACCGGATTTTGAGTACCTGTCTGCCGGATTTCTAAATGTAGATGAGGTGTCCATGGTGGACATGCATCTTGCCTATGAATTTTTCCGGCGGGTTAGCAGACATGCCAGAGTCCTTTTAGTCGGGGATAAGAACCAGCTCCCATCCGTAGGAGCCGGGGATGTGTTCCGGCAACTGATTGCCTGCGGGCTGATTCCGGTCACGGTACTGGATCTGGTTTACCGGCAGGGCGCTTTGAGCAGCATACCTTATAATGCAAAACTGATGCAGGAGAACAAGACTAATCTGAGCTTTGGGGAGGATTTTCAGTTCATTGCCTGTAAAGGAGCAGATGAAGCGGCAGAGATTGTCCGGAGGATTTATCTGGACGAGATTGCAAAAAACGGCATGGATCAGGTACAGATCCTGACTCCGTATCGGAAACGCAGTGCTGCCGGAGTGGATGAATTGAACAAATCTCTGGAAGATTTTGTAAATCCGCCGATCGCAGGGAAGAAGGAACTGCATATCGGCAGTCAGGTGTTCCGGGTTGGCGATAAGATTTTACAGAATAAAAATACCGAGATGGCGAGTAACGGCGATATGGGCAGGATACTGGACTGTATCACGGATGAGGATGGAAATGCCAGGGCAGTGATCGGATTCCCGGACGGGCGGCAGGTGCAATATGAAGCTGACCAGATGGAAATGATCGAACATGCAAACGCAATAACCATCCATAAGGCACAGGGTTCCGAATGTCCGGTTGTCATCATCCCTTGGGTGAAAGCCTTTTACATGATGCTGAAGCGCAATATTCTCTATACCGGAGTGACCAGAGCGAAAAGCAAGGTTTATCTGGTAGGGGAATGGGCTGCAGTCTGTCAGGCAATCCACACGGACGACAGCGGGACAAGGAACACCATTCTGAGTGAGCGGATCGTACAATATTACGATCAGTATCAGAGTGAACAGAAACCGGAAATGGAGCAGTTAAAACTTGTTGTTTAAAAATATTTTTCAACTTTTGAAATAAGCGGACTATTACTCTTATATAGGGGAACGTCTGCTTTTCTAAATGAAAGGAGCAGAGAATGAAAGAATTATTGTATAAGAAATCAGAGGCAGTTGCCGCTTTAAACCGTGTGGATGGCTTCCATCCGATGGAACTGGCAAGAAAGATTGGAGAAGAAGGGCAGGAGGAGCAGCTTTATCTGGATGTGAAATACCGGAAGCTCTGGTTTCGTCTGGTCAATCCGGCAGGAAAGATCATCAGCCGGATTATCACTTTCACAGAGAATATGGCAGTTGTGGAAGCACGTATCTATCTGGATAAATGTGATCAGGAAGACAATTATGTAGCCAATTCCTTTTCGCAGAAATTCCGGAGCGATGATCCGAAGTTTGGAGACAAATTTTTGGAAATGGCGGAAACAGCAGCCGTAGGAAGGGCATTATCGGATGCCGGATATGGTGTGCAGTTTGCGGATGTGGGAGAGGAAAATGATCCTGCACAGGTAGATGCCGGAATTCCATATCAGAATCCACAGATGCCGGATTCAGATGCCATGGCAAATGCCGCTATGCCAAATTATGGAGAGATGCCAGGTCAGCCGGAATATGCAGGCCAGCAGATGATGAATCAGTTCTATCAGCAGGCACAGGCGGCGGGAAGCACCATTTACCATGGCAGTGGACAAATGCCTGGCTACGGTTCCGCTCCGGCTGCCTCTACGCCGCCAAAGACCGGACAGATGCTGCAGGGAGCATTACAGAATCTGGATACGTCCCTTCCGGTAGAAGAACTGATGAAACACATGAACTATGAAATGGCAGTCGGGACTGTGATTCCGGGAAAGGGAAAATACGGCGGAAAGACCATGGGACAGGTGGCAGTTGAAAGCCCGTCAACGATCCAGTGGTTTGCCGAGCAATATTCCGGACCGAACAATCTGGTTCCGGCGGCAGCAAAGGTAATTTTACAAAAAGCAATGCCGATGGCTGGTTAAGGAAGAACCCCGCAGAGAGCTTTTTTCTGCGGGGGAAAGGAGGAAGAGACCGGGATGTATTATGATATGTCTGGGTTTGATTATGGAATACTGGATGTGGTGCAGGTGCTGCATCTCAGAAAGCGGCGGGGAAACTATTATGACTGCCCGTTTTGTGGAGAGACGCATGGAAAACTGAATATCAATGTGGAAAAGAATGTATTCCGGTGCAACCGCTGTGATGCGTCCGGGGGGATGCTGAAGCTTTATGCGGATTTGCACAATGTTACACTCTCCGAAGCAAATCAGCAGATCCGGGAAGCATTAGGAAAAGGAGAATACCGGACGGATTATATCAAAGCAACGCCGGTACAGGAAGAAAAGGCAACGGCAGAGCTTGCACCCATAGAGGAAATCCACCGGACGTATCAGAGAATGCTGTCCATGCTCACGCTTAACAGGAAGCATCAGGAGGATCTGCAAAGACGAGGATTAAAACCGGAACAGATCGAAGCACAGCGTTACCGGAGTGTCCCGCTGTTTGGAATGAAGAAGCTGGTCAAAAGGCTGGCAGAAGAAGGATATATGGTGAAAGGCGTGCCGGGATTCTACCGGGATACAGACGGAAACTGGACGATTAACTTCAAAGCAGAAAACTCAGGAATCCTGATTCCCATAGTTTCTTTGGACGGGTTCATCCAGGGTTTTCAGATCCGGGTAGATCATGTGACTGACACGAAAAAATATATCTGGCTGTCCAGTGTCAATTATGACCAGGGAGTTTCCTCCGGAAGTCCGGTACATGTGATCGGTGATCTTGCCGCAGAACGTGTCTATCTGACCGAAGGAGCCTTAAAAGGGACCATAGCCCATTATCTGTCCGGCGCTACCTTTGTGTGCGTTGCCGGAGTGAACCAGTACCGGAATCTGAAACCGGTGCTGGAGCGGATGAAAGGATATGGGATGAAACAGCTTTTGGAGGCGTATGACATGGATAAGAAGATGAAAGTAGCCTGCAATAAGCATGACAGTAAGTGTGCGGTCTGTTTTGAGCGTTCCCCTGTTATCTGCCAGCATAAGGCGGAGAAACGGAGGATTATCCAGAACGGCTGCAATAAGGTCTATGAAATCTGCCGGGAGCTTTCCCTGCCGATGAACCGGATGGTCTGGGATATGGACGAGAGCGGGGAGTGGAACGGGAAACACAAGGGGATTGATGACTATTTAGCCGCCATCAAACAGAAGGAAGGAACCGGGGCACAGACTTCGGCTCTTCCGAAAGGAGAACAATCATGAGAAAAAAAGGAAATACGGTTCTTGCAGGACTCATTATCTGCCTGTTGCTTGTTTTTCTCGCAGCGGCAGGAAAACTCTTTGGTGCTTATCTGAAGTATCAGAAAGGGGACGTAAGTTACGAGAAACTGCAGGAATATGTTCAGGAACCAGAGGAAGAAGAATCACCGGAGTCTGAGAAAGAAAAGGAGGAACCTAAGAATAGGTATCTAGAAATTGATTTTGCAGGTTTAAAAGCGGTTAATCCGGATGTCATAGCGTGGATTCAGATTCCGGCACTGGATATTAGTTATCCGGTGGTACAGGGGAAAGATAATGCATATTATCTTCATCACCTTTTTTCGGGAGAATCCAATATCAACGGGAGCATCTTTGTGGACTGCCATAATCAGCCGGACTTTACGGATCAGAATACGATCGTGTACGGGCATAATATGAAAAACGGGAGCATGTTCGGAACTCTGGATAAGTACCAAGACAAAGAGCTATTTGAACAACATCCGGAGTTTTATCTCTATTTGCCGGACAAGATCCTCAAGTATCGTATCTTTTCCTGCTATGCGGGAAGAACCGGAAGTGAGGGATATAGGTATCATTTCCCGGAAGCGGAAGATTTTCAGACGTTTCTGGATACGGTGTCTTCTTATAGGGATTATGATACCGGCACCGAGCTGTCGGCAACGGATCGGATAGTTACGCTGTCTACCTGTGTCAATTCCAGACGGAATTATCGCTATCTGGTACATGGAAAATTAAGCAGTGAGATCATCACAGAGGAATAAAAGAATCGTGCTGGTGTGAGAAGAAATTTCTTATGCCAGCTTTTATTATGGGAGGAAATGTAATGGGAACAGCATTGGTTATGGAACATGCAAACGCACTGGCACAGATGATAGTCAGTGAAAAGGACAAGTTATTTGATGAAAGAGTGGAGGCTCTTGTAAAACTTTATAGAAGGGCGGAATTTTATCTGAAGCAGGGATTTCTGGAGAGCATCGTCTGCGAGTTCCATCGGAAGAAAGTGGAAATGATTATGCAGGCGGAAACAAAAGGAGAGATTACGGAAATACTGAAGTTATCAAAACCGCATTTTGACGGGAAAAAATTTGTCTATACCTCTCCGTATGCTGTGGAAGAGGAAGAGCTTCTCCTTTGGTCTCTGACATCACTGCAAGGTCCACTCCGGGATGAAGGGTATCGAAGATATCGGGAATTATTTGAGAAGTGCCTGCCGGAGATGGCAGAAAAGATTCCGGCGTAGAACAATGGCATAACAAAGGAACGAAAAAACTATCTTTTATTTTACTGTAATTTCACTCTTTATTGAATCTGCAATACTTTACAAAGTTTTTTACGGAAAAATGCTTCGGATTAATATACTTAACACCAGTATCTATCAGCTTAAATTTTGAATAACCAAACACCAGTGTTTCATTATTCACAAAAATCGTCATCTATCCAGAAAGCAGGTAAAATATGTTCACAATAATCAGAGTATTTTCTGCATTCAATACATTCTTCATCTAAAGAATCTACGCCGACATAATGAATATGATAATCTACAGTATCGTTTACAAATCTTTCAAGGAAGATGTTCAAAACAAAGGCTACTCTATCATCACAATAAACATAACCAATTAAATTCTTATGAATGATACAGTAAACGAGATAAACACAGCGTGTATCAACGATGCAGTTGAAATTGTATCCAGATTAAAGCCTATTTATACTTTAAAGCATGCACGGAGACAGCAAGAAGACCTATTCCTGTACGGAAGAGGTCTTCCCGTCCTTATACTAAAGTTAATTGGTATGCTGAAGTCCCGCAAAAGCAACATTTAATTTACCTCCAGATTACCGCTTTTAAGAGATAGATAATCGGAACTTCCGCTAAGCAGATAGAAAAAATATTCCCCTTTTTCATCTGGTGAGAAACTATATTTTCCACTCAGTTCATCGAACACTTCTCCTTCATACATTATCCCGTCTTTTACATAACCGATAATCAAATCTTGGGATACTGTAATGTCTGATTTATATTTATCAAACGAAATGACTATATTATCTTTATCAGTTAGTTCCCATCCCTTTCCATTGTCTTGTGTAAGTACACAAAGTGAATTGTTGATTAGAATTATTTCTGGAATGATATACATTTCATCTGATTTATCAGTAGGAATCTCTACTATTGATGATGGTATGAAATTAGGCATCAGACTGCTTTTAACAATTCTGCTTTCAGGAAATTCTGATGAAGATTTGGCTAATTCCTCAATATCAACAACTTTCCCATTTTCATTGGTATATACACCGTCTTTTAATATGATGTAGCTTCTATCATTGGTTTCTGTCCCGATTAAATGTCGATTAAATAACATGCTTCTACCTCATAAATTCAGTGAATACTATAGCAGTGGTTTAATAATGGGAATGTGTATTTTCAAAAAAGGGAACCGAGAAACCAAGTTAAAAAGCTTCAATTAAAATCAGGATAAGTACTCACCAGCACTTGAAATATTTTCCACTATTAAAATGTAATAGAAAATGATTTGATTGTAAAGGCATCAGAGGACAGATTAGTTACCATGCCGTAATAGTAATCTGTTGCCTGTGTCGTAAATCCTGAACGCAAACCACTTGCTGTAATCTCACGCACAAATTCTGATGAAGGTCCAGCTACGTATGCGCGTACTCTTGAACGATGAAAAGCAGAACGGCTCAAAGTGTAATTTATAGTTATGTATCTGCCGCTATTACAATAAAGTCCCATACTGTTATTTGATGGTGTTAATATGGCGACTTCGCCATTTTTCAATGTGATTCCGCGCCAAGTATATCGGGCATATGCATTTGGAATAACACCTTCTTCAACAACTTTCTGCAGGCTTTCGTCAGCAAACACAGTGTACTTCCATTCAATCATATTAGGGTCATCTGTAAGCGGCTCTGCTGCAAAAACATTAACACTTAGCGACAGCATCATAACGAGTGTTAGGATAAAACTGATTATTTTTTTATAAGCCTTCATATATGTACACGACTCCTTTCCAAGGTTCCCTTTGTAATAAGATACACAGTAAATATTGTAACGGTTGCATTTATTTAAAAAATTAAAAAAGATAATTTTTAATTTTTGTTTTTTGAATTTTTTGATTGGTAAAATAAGAAAATGGATTATAAAGAGTTGCACTCTAGGTACCTCCTACGTACAGAATAAGTATCAAATACAAAGGAGTGAAATCATTATGATTAAAAAATTAAGAGTAGCCGTGGATCACGGGAACCGGAACATGAAAACCTGTCATTTTATCTTTACCACAGGACTGACGGAACAGGATAAAAAGCCTGCCAGGGGAGAGAAGTATCTGAAATATCAGGGAAAGTATTATACCCTTAGTGAGAAGCGGATTCCGTACCAGAGGGACAAGACGCAGGACAGCCGGAACCGATTCTGGATTCTGACCTTATTTGCCATTGCAATGGAGCTGGAGCAGAAAAGCCAGATCCAGCCGGAGGATGTCATTCAGGTGGAACTTCCGATTGGGCTTCCGCCGAAGCATTTTGCAGAGCTTTGTGAGAGATATGAACGCTATTTCAAAGGGGACGGGAAGGTGCAGGAACTGTGCTTCAACGATAAAGTCTATCACCTCTGTATACAGAATGTAATGGCGTTTCCGCAGGATTATGCAGCCATGATGACGAGGATGATGGAAATCCGTGAGATTCCGAAAGTCGTAGGGATTGATATTGGCGGATTTACTTCTGATTATCTTCTGATGAGAAGTGGCAGACCGGATATGGATTATTGTGATTCTCTGGAAAAAGGTGTGATTACCATGTATAACGATATCATTTCCAGTATTAAAGCGTTTTTTCTGAGTAAGGGATCTCCGGATGATTCTGTAGGATCATGTAAGGGGACTGCCCCTGCATAATCAGTGGGGAAACCAGTTCATCCAGCCTTATCAAATCTTCAGGAGAAATGTTGATACCAGTTCGCGATTCAATCAGAACGGTTCGATATTCCCTGTGAGCAATCGTGGCTCTATAATAAGCCTTATCCAAACGGCATCCGCTTTTTTTACTGCAAGCATTGCATACAAAGGGAGCTTTATCTAGTTTGGAACAATGATAACTGCGAGGAATGAAATCATCGCAATGGGAATTACAGTGGTTGCAGAGTTTACACATTCTTTTGCATATCGGAGCATAGATTTCACAGATATTCTTTTTTTTGCAGTCTTTTATTAGAGCACATTTATTTTTTGATTCATTGAAGTGGCTATGTTCCTGAATAGTGCGGTGCTTTTTAATTTCTTTGGAGATAGTGGTTGGATCTTTTCCTAACTGTAGCGCAATGCTATGGAGGGAGTTTCCTTGATCCAACCTTTTTTCAATTATAATACGCTGATCCATTGTCATATGCTTTTGATTTCCAGGGATAGATTTACACATAAGTACCTCTTTTCTACTGCGGATAGAAGGTACTAAAATAATATAGGATATAGAAGAAGAGAGTAAGACTAAATTCAGCATGATGGTGGAATTTAGTTTTTCATTTAAGGCATATATTTTATCGTAGATTAACACTATACGAAATGCGTTAAAGTGCGTTATGATAAGCAGGATAACACATGCACAAATGGCAGATTTGATGAAGATCTGTATCAGGAACTGGTAAGTACATTGCTTCAGTGTATCCAGAGATTCCAGATAATTGAGTAAGTTATCTTAAACAAAGGCTGCAATCACTCTCAGGGGAGTAACATCCTCTGGGAGTGATTGTTTTTTGAAGGGTGATATTGCCTCAGTTCGAAGCGGCAGACGGTGTTGATCTATTATGTTGCCTGATGCTTTAATGCTCTTTTGTTGTTGCCAGTTCTTTATGAAGATGTAGAGCCATAAACACAGTAACAATAGCAGAAATTACATCGGCAATCGGTTGTGCATATAGTATTCCATTTATGCCCCAGAATGATGGGAGCAACAGAATGATCGGAACAAAGCAAATACCTTGTCGGCAAGCCCCAAGAACGAATCCGGCGGTGCCTTTTCCAAGTGCAAGAAACAGAGAAGAATACACTGTGTAAAATCCAAATACGAAGAAGGAAAATCCATTTGCCATTAGCGATTTTTGACCTACAGAAATCATCTCTGTATTGCCTTCTGTAAATTGCGAAATAATCTGTGTGGAAAATAGGGCTATTGTCAATCCCACAACTACACAAAATATTGTTGACCATAAGATAGAAGTTTTAATTGCTTCCCTGAGCCGATCAAACTTTTTGGCACCATAGCTAAAGCCGGCAATTGGTTGGAAACCTTTTAAGAAGCCGAACACAACCAGAGTTCCCATTGAAGTGATTCTTGTAACAGCGCCCATTCCGGCGATAACAGCATCTCCATAGATATTAGCTTCCCGGTTTATGAATGCGATAGAAAGGCTTGTAAGAAGCTGGAAAGTCAATGTGGGTATACCGATTTTCAGAATTTCAGTTATGATCTGCTTAGAAGGACAAAATTCCTTAATGGAAAATGTAAAAGCGCTTTTTTTCTGTAATGCATAAATTAAATATACAAGAGTAGAAGCCATTTGAGAAATTGCTGTAGCGATTGCCGCACCAGCAACCCCCATGTCGAGAGTATAGATGAAAATAGGATCTAAACCAATATTCAATACAGCTCCTAATAATAATGCACACATAGTTGTTTTTGCGGCGCCTTCACTTGCAACGATATTGTTCATCGTTACATTAAATACATTGAAAATACATGAAATAACATAGATTCTTCCATAAGAAAGGGCGTATGGCATAATCGTGTCTGTTGCACCTAACATGGTTAAAATAGGTTTCAAAAAAATTGCAGTTCCGATAATAATAACTGCGCCAATACAAACACTGCTGTATAATGCAGTACTGGCGACTTTACTTGCAGCTTCCCTATCTCCTCGCCCTAAAAGTCTTGATAAGTAGGAGGCGGCACCATTGCCAAACATCAGACCTAAACCAACAACTACTTGTCCTAAAGGAAACGCAATGGAAATTGCACCCATTTGACTCTCGCCAAGTCCTCCTATGAAATAAGCATCCACCAAATTGTAGAGAGCGTTAATAAGCATACCAATCATTATCGGTATACCAAGAGCCATTAGTGCTTGGGGAACAGGTGCATTTCCTAATAAATCCATTTTGTTGTTATTCTTGTTCATTTCAAATACTCCTTTCAATTAAGAATATAAATTATAGTAGTATAAATTATAGTATACTACGTGAGAGAATACTACTATAATTTATAGTAGTTGTCAAGCGTGTATCCTGCAATTTCCTTGACAAGAGGTATAAAATCAAATACTATAAATTACAGTATATATAACCGTAAGTATTTTATAGCTTTCGTGGATATAGAAAGTGGGTGAACTATGGCTACAATAGATTTAATTGTGTTAGGAATATTGAAAAAGGAACCGATGGGAGCCTATGATATTCAAAAATTAGTGGAATATCGTAATATATCAAAATGGGTAAAAATCAGTACACCATCCATTTACAAAAAAGCAATTCAGTTGGAGGAAAAAGGCTTCATTAAAGGAGAAATTGTGAAAGAAGGTAAGATGCCTGAAAAAGCAGTTTATTCATTAACAGATGAAGGCGAAAAAGAATTTGTAAAGCTTATGATGGAAACAGCCTCTAAACCCATTCACTTTTTTTTAGATTTTAATGCAGTAATTGTAAATTTGGATAAGTTACCGCCTGAAAGTCAACAATCATGTATTGCCAGTATTGAGGAAAATATTGAAATATTAAAAACTTATCTGGAGGAAAATCTTCGAGAGAAAGAGAATGATCCGGAAATCCCTAAGACTGGTATGGCAGTATTGCAACAGCAGATAGTTTTGGCGGATGCTATTGAAAAATGGATTATTTCTCTAAAAAAAGACTTTTGATGAAGAAGTCACTAGCTGATTTCTTATTAGGTCTGCAGGATTGGGAAGAAACAGGGATGGATGCCGACCTATGTTCCGGCTTTGTAGCCAGAACATAGAAATTTTCTTAGTGGGGAATCTCCCTCAAACCCGGTGCTCCTTATATCCTGCAGATTAAACTTCAAATTTATACCCATATCCAACTACTGTTTTTATGTAATTCTTGTCGCTGGAATACTTTTTTATCTTCTTGCGTATTTGAAAAATAGTGTTTTCCACGGCGTGGAAATAACCATTTGCTTTTTCATGCCAAACTGCTTCATAAATCTGTTGTTTAGTAAAAGCCATCCCTGGATTAGAATATAGCATATAAAGTACATCAAATTCTTTTACAGAAAAGTTAATGTCTTTTCGTACTATTAAGCCGTAGGTCGTAAAGGTCTGCGACTTTAACTTTACCCGGAAAGGAGCTGCCACATATATAGGCAGTGCTGTAATTTTAACAGTAACGGTCACCAATCTATGGGGATGGCTTGTATATCCGGCTGAAATGCTAAAAAATCAGTGGTTCTTATTTATCACTTCACTCTGCCCCGGTAATTATGTGTTTGCCGTTTCTGGCTCTTGCAGCTATTGCGATTCTACTGGTCTATTACCAGACTATTTGCAGGTAAAGCATTGCTCTGGTTTTGAATTTGAGTTTTGGCAGTCTAATAATAGCATTTTAGATTAGCTGTGATAAGGTGAAACAGATTAGGAGGAAAGTAAATTGCATTACAAAGACAAAAACCTACAGATAGATATTCGCTGTCATACTGTTTTTATGAATGATCAAAAGATTGAATTGAGTCTGAAAGAATTTACGGTACTAAAATATCTAACAGAACATCCTGGCTGGGTATTCTCTCACGAGGAGATTTATCGTAATGTCTGGAAGGAAGAACCGATTGACTGTGCTAATGCGGTTATGTGCTGCATTAGCCAGCTTCGTAAAAAGTTAAAAGTAGATTCACGGAACTGGAATTACATCCGCACCGTCCGAGGTGTGGGCTATAAGTTTCAACCACTCTCAGGGGAGTAACATCCTCTGGGAGTTTTTTGTCATATTTGTTGCACTTTTCGGCTCTGGTACGTACAGAAATAGAAAAGAAACATATCCCAAAATGTATACATTTTAGAAGTACGTTCCGGAAAGGGGGATTATATCTTAAAAAGGTTACACACACAGTTTTGAGATATGCCAACAAAAGTGTGGATATTTTGGGACAGGGAAAGGAGAAATGTGGATGCAGATATATGGATATCACCGCACCAGTACAAAGGAGCAGCATCTTGATCGTGGCATACAGGAAATTGAGCGGTACTGTAACGAGCATGAGATGGCACTTACGAATATTTTTACGGATCAGGAGACAGGGAAGAATTTTAATCGTCCGAGATATACCGTTTTAGTGGAGGATGTCCTGCGGCTGGGAGATATTTTGATTGTTACAGAATTGGACAGACTGGGGAGAAACAAGCATGACACCATGCAGCAGATCCAGCGGATCAAGGACATGGGAGTGCGGCTTATGGTTTTGGAACTGCCGACTACGCTTATGGACTTATCTGTGATGGATAATGCGATGGCAAGGATGATGCTGGAAACAATCAATAACATGATGCTGGAGCTTTATGCTTCTATGGCGCAGGCAGAGCTGGAGAAAAAGGAGAAGCGACAGCGGGAAGGTATAGAAGCGAAGAAATTGCGGGGTGAATGGGATGATTATGGAAGACCAAGCGTGATGAAGCAGGAAACCTTTGACGAGAACTTCCAGAGCGTTATTTCCGGAAAAATGACACCGACGCAGCTTCGGAAGAGTCTGGGAATGACACACTCGACTTTTTACCGGTATCGTAAAACTTTTTATGAAAAATATCCGGAACTTTCCAATACCTAGAATGAAAGCCCTATTACTTATATAGAACAAAGAATTTCAGGAGGAAAGCAATATGAGTGAAAAAAGAATAGGTACTTTGATTTATGATCCATCTATGGGAAGATATGATATCCGGTTTGGTATTGAATCCTATTATGGGGGACTGCATTGTGGAGACTGCTTTGATGTGAAGGTAAGGGATGTATGGATTCCGGTTCGGATTGAAATGGACGAGAACTGGTATCTTGTGGGACTTTCGAAGACACGCCTCGGCGGGCTGACTGTTCGGATGTAGAGGAGATAGATGATGGAAGCCAAAAAGAAATATGTAAAGCCCGCCTTCCGATTTGTGACAGATCTGGGGAGTATTCTGGAATGTCTGTATGAAGTATATGGAACGGATGGGGAGCTGCTGCTTAAAGGGGAAAAGCTGTCAGATACAGTAATCTGCCCGTTTGTCCGCATGGTTCAAAAGAAATGCAGTGTGGTGGATGCGGAAATCCTGCATTTGATGCTCTGGAAGATATATATGGTAAGTGCGAGGAAAGAAGCATTTGTAGCGGATGCTAAGAAAGAGCTACATCCCTTATTTGACCAAGAAAGATGAAAAACAGATTGACACCACATATGACACCACATATACTATAGATAGGAGGCATTAAAGATGTCGAAATGGGATAAACTATTGACAAGAATTTGCTCATTATCGAAAGACCTTCGTTTTGATGAATTAAGAAAAGTATTAGAAAGTTATGGATATGAGATAAATGCTCCGAGAAGTGGGAGCAGCCATTATACATTCCGTAAAGCGGGATGCCAGCCGATAACAATACCGAAACACGAACCAATCAAGAAAATTTATGTTGAAATGGTAAAGCAGATTGTAGAAAGTGAGGCGAAAAACGATGAAGACACTGAATGATTATTTGGCAATGTCCTATCGCATGGAAATTGTGGAAGATAAGGATGAAGGTGGATTTGTGGTTTCTTATCCGGAACTGCCGGGATGCATCACCTGTGGAGAGACGATAGAAAGGGCAGTTGAAAATGCAGCGGATGCAAAAAAAGCATGGTTAGAAGCTGCACTGGAAGAAGGGATTGAGATTCACGAACCGGGAAGCCTGGAAGAGTATTCGGGACAGTTTAAAATAAGGATGCCACGCAGCTTACACCGGGATCTGGCGGAACACTCAAAAAAAGAAGGCATCAGTATGAATCAATACTGTATATATCTTCTTTCAAAGAATGATGCGCTGTTAGTAAAATAAATATACAAGAATATAGATGAAAAGAGCCGTCCTTATGGGCGGCTCGAAGTATTCTTTCTTTGATTAAAAATGATATTGTTCTAGCAGATAGATAGGAAGTGTTTGTACATTCCCAGCGGTTCCGCCTTTGGTATCACCTTTCAGATATAGTAGTTTATTGGCCTTCCCCTGTTCCAATGCCTTCAAGGCAGTAGATGCAGTTCCCTTACCGGCTTTAACTTCAATCAGATAGCGGATGTGAGTTTTCAATGTCTGAGCTACAAAATCAATTTCACCACCTTTATAAGTAGCAAAAGCCGGTGTCTCAAAGATAATTTCTTCCGGGAATTCCTGGCGTTTGGACAAGTTAATGTAAACATAGTTTTCGTTCAATGAGCCATCCATAGTTGATACAGTAGCACCAGTTCTGGAGAGATAATAATATGCAACTCCAAGATCCATGAAGAAGCAGCGGCTTCCCGGTTTGAAATTCAGGATGTCCAGTTCTGTGATTTTGCCACAGAAACCGATGATTCCAGAATGATAAAGCCAGTTGATAGCACGATAGCAGGTTGCTTTAGAAAGATTACTGGAGTAATTCTTTGTAACGAGCTTTTGCAGTTCTTCACTTATACTGTCCTCATCTAATCCTTTCTTTTCACGAAGCAGAATACGGCAGATGCTTAAAAAGATGTTGGTAAAAACACTAATATCTGTGATGTCATCAAAGTACCGCATAGATTCGTTTAAGAAAATGCGGATGATTCTAACAAGCTCTTTTTGAGCTGCTTCCACGTCTTTTGTGTTAAGGTATGTTTCCACAACCTTTGGATAGCCGCCAATCTGTCTATAGATGTCGTAAACATTCTTTAATTCGTCATATAGTTCCGGTACGGTGTCATCTGCATGATCCAGTGGAAGTGATAGATATTTCTGAAAAAGCTGGTCATCCAATGCTTCCAAAAACTCTTTAAAGGAAAGGGTATAAATACGGATACTGGTAATATCTCCACTGGAGAATTTGAATTCCGGTTCCAGTACACGTCCCAGATAACTTCCAGTTACAATGAAATGCGCTTGAAAATAGCGGGTAAATTCTCGGATACGGTTGAATATCTCTGAGGATTCCTGAATTTCATCAATAATGATGACTGTATCGTTGGTATCTTCAAAATCCGGATCGAAGAGTTTAAAAGCATCGTGAAGCGGCTGCTCCGGTCGTTTTGTACCGGGAGTCCAGTCTGTGGCTTTTTTGTAACATTCCATAAATTGTTTGCCGGACAAATCAAACAGGTTAATGTAGATCTTGTGCCTGAAGTTCTCATCCGCAAATTTATTGATAATATATGTTTTTCCGACCTGTCTGGCACCATTCACTTCCAAGGTGCTGTGGACGGTATCGTTTTTCCAATCCAGAAGCTGATCGTAAACTTTTCTTTTCAGATACATGGGAAATGCTCCTTTCTTTCAACTGTTCCTATTATATCAAAATATGAATGGATAATATAGAGGGTAATTTCTGATAAATGATGAATTGTCTAGTCTGAGCAGTTCTTCACGGGTATTCCGGTTTCTGTCATTACTTTTTCGTACTGAAGAAGCTGTTCCCAGGTCAGCCATTCCGGTTTCTGATCTGTGGGAAAACCATTCCATAATTCTTTCATACGGGCAATATGGTTTTGAACGCTATGATTGCATAGGATAGACGGACTGCGATTTCCGTAGCCCAGATAGTATTCACAGTCAGACTGTAATTTACTTAACATCCGGTACTCGAATTCATAGGAACTTCTTTGATACGGAGCCGGATGAAATGTGTACTCCTGCTGTATGGGATGGGAAGGTTCTCCATCAATATGGTTAAAAGATAAAGAATAAAGATTCGGTTCAGGCTCTTTGCCAAGGTCAATATCCTTCCACAACTTTCCGAATTGGTCCTTATATACCGGACAGGAAAAATCATCCATGCCAGTATACTCAAGCACTAATTTTGTTTTTGCATTTTCATTCATTCTATTAGACCATCCTTTCCTTTATTGCAGACATTGAGGTATATTATTGGGCGCTGTTTCTGCATTCCACTGCAGCTTCGCACGTACATCCATCAGGATGATTCCTAACTGGTTTTCTCCGCAGTTATTGACTTTGCCCCAGAAATAGTCACCCCAGTTGTTTCCTTCAATAAGTGTGGACTCTCCGGTTGCAAGAAGTTTATCCCGGAGTTCCGGGTTCTGCATGAATTTGCACATGCAGATTTCATACATGAGCCGGACTTTCACTTTTTCCCAGTCCGGGCGTAATGTAAGATCTCTGCCGAGTTTCTTTGCATCAGAAGGATTATGCATCCGAAAAATACAGAATTTGCGTTGCTCTCTCGCAGAGAGTGTTTTCTGCGCTTGAAAAGCAGCTTCATTATTTGCATAGGTTTGTCCCATGTAAGAGACCGGTGCCGGATAGAAATTGCTTAGAAAAGCATAATCTCCCCGAAATTCATTGATCTGTGTAGGTATGCGCTTGCTTGTATTTGTTTGATTCATTATAAATTCCTCCTTTGTAAAAGAGGTGCGGCCTTTCAGCCACACCTCAAAATAATTCTCATCTATTGCAGAGATGGTTATGCAATCATCTCCAAAAATTCAGCTTCTGTAAGAATTGGAATACCAAGGCTCTGGGCTTTTGCCAGTTTGCTGCCGGCTTTTTCCCCGCAGATCAGGTAATCGGTTTTCTTTGTTACAGAGCTGCCAGGTTTGGCACCAAGCTCCAGAATCTTATCGTTGATACCGTCTCTGGTAAAATGCTCCAGTTTCCCTGTTGCTACGATGGTACATCCTGTAAATTTGTTTTCTTTTGTCATAATGGTCTCTTCCTTTCTTTGTTCAAATGTGAATTCGTTCTGTAAGTTTTTCCATAAATCAAGATTTGCTTCATCTGCAAACCAGGAATGGATGTTGTGATTTAAGATTTCGCCAAAATCCTCTAACTGAGTGAAGTCGTAATCTCCGACAGCCGCCTGTTCAAATGCAGTTAAATTTCCGGAAAATACGGTGTCCAGAATCCGGCTTTTGGTTCTGCCGATCATAGGAATATCCATGGAAACCAGATAGCGGACAAAGCTGGTCCTCCGGCTGGCGTTGATGGATTCCCACAAGCGGTCGAAAGATTTCTCACCATATCCGTCCAGTGCCACAATATCTTCCCGGTGTTCCTCCAGATGATAGATGTCCTGAAAAGAGTGCAGATAGCCCAGATTCAGGAATTTTTCTAAAGTGGCTTCTGACAGTCCTTCGATGTTCATTGCCTTCTTGCTGGCAAAATGGACAAACCTTCTTGTGATCTGGCTGTCGCACTGCGGATTATCACAATGCAGAGTTTCTACGGTGCGACCGTCGCTGGTCTTACGGCTGTAGGTTCTGGTTTTGGAACCACAGCAAGGGCAGACCGGAGGCGTGATGTCGGTATACCTTCCACGATCCAGATTATCCTCTATATGTGGGATGATCATGTTTCGTTTGGAAACAAGAATCCGGCATCCGGGTACAAGCTCCAGATTTTTGATAAAGGTCAGATTATGAAGGGAAGCTCTGGAAACATCACAGCCGTCAATCTCCACGGTATCGAAGATGCCGACCGGAGCAATCTCTCCGAATCTGGTCGGTGTCCATTCAATTTCACGCAAGAAAGTTTCGTAGGTATCATCCTCAAACTTATAGGCGAGGCCGTCCTTATAGTGGTGTCCGGTTTTTCCGCAGCTTTTGGAGTAGCTGAGACTGTCAAAAATCATGACAATGCCATCGATAGGAAGATGTAAATTTGCTGCTGTGGATACCAATTCCTGAATGAATTTCTCCGCATATTCTTTTGAAAGTCCGGTTCCTGAAATTGAGAAAAACGGGCAGTAACCAAAGCCCAGGTGTGTTAAACCTTCTAATTTGCAGGCTCTGCTGTCCGGGAAGGGAACATCCTCCATTCCTTCTAATACATTGAACGGAAGAAAGCGAACACAACGTCCGATACAGTTCTTCGGATCAAGACTTCGTACTGATCCGGAAGCAAAATTACGTCCGTTTTTATAAGGTTTTCCATTTCCATCACGCAGAGTATCTTTCAGACGTTCAAAATCATTGGTTGGTATAAAAGACTCACCGGTAATGACCAGACGTTCTTTGTGTGGAATGGTAAGCGGTACATTTAAAAATGCCGGGATATTGTGTGTAATATCTTCCCCCACTTCACCATCTCCACGGGTAGAAGCCTGAATCAGTCTGCCATCTTCGTAAATGAGTTTGCTAGTCAAACCGTCCAGTTTCAGCATAAAGAGAACTTCCTGTCCTTTCATGAAATCTAAAAGCTCTGAAATCAGTTTTGTTTTCTCAAGCGAGAGCAGTGGAATCGGATGGGTGACTTTGGCAAGTTCACTGACCGGATAATATCCAACCGTCTGTGTCGGAGAATTTGACAGGATGAAACCAGTCTGTTCCTCCAGTTCCTTCAGTTCGTCAAAGAGTCGGTCATACTCGGCATCAGATACCAGAGGGGCATCCTGATTGTAGTAGGCATGACGGTATTCATTGAGTTGTTTTACAAGATTCTTAATTCTTTTGACTGACATAGAGTCTCCTTTCTTTTGTGGCGTGCCAGTTCCGGAATCATTTGTTTCCGTAATCCTCCTTTCCCCGCGTTCAGGCATAAAAAAAGAGAATGACGCTTATGTTCATTCTCAAAATAGATGCAGTTTCCTGCAAAATAAAAAAAGCCAGAAGTCCCTGCTGCTTGTTGGGCATAGGAAAACTCCTGACTACGTTTCAAACCTAAACTGCGTGTGATAAATCCTTTCCGGATTGACACAAATAATTGATATAAGAACAGTATAACACTAGATGTAGTATATGTCAAATGAAATAGATTCCTCAATGAAGCTTTTGCCTTATGTTGATGACAAATTTGTCGGCTACAGGAATAAAAGCGTTCAGGATTTCAGATTTGCCCTAAGCGAAGGAATTCGTAGCCAGGTATTTTTTGCCACTTTCGTGGAGAAAGTCGAAAACCAGATAAAATCAATCTCTGTCATAAATGCCTCTAAACTGTTTTTACATCGTAGTGGTTATGCAAGTTCTAAATTTAAAAATAATTTTCACGAATAACTAACTTTTCTATATGCTGAATTGTCATAAAATATAGATTATTAAATTTGAAAGCAGATTGAAGGTGATAAACATGAGAAGTTATAAACGGTATACCAGGCGAAAGAGACTTTTGAAGCAAATCGCTGTGGTTGCTTTATCTCCTAATCGGGTATTCACGAAAGAACAGACCTAACATTTAAAAATGGAGTGACAGCGGTAGATCATGTGGATCTGGAAATCCCACATACGTATCATTCCATTCCATGTAGCTGACATTTCCACGAAGAGATATTCCGGTGGAATCTATTTTCTTGTGGGAAAATAAATTGCCAATCCAGCATAAATCAGGATTCTGGTTCAGAATGATGTAGGTTTCCAGGTCCTCCCACAAGTCATATAGTCCTTCCGGATTTCCTTCTGTATAAAAGATCACATCATCACAGCAGATATTTGCCATTACACATCCACCTCCGTTCCAAAAGTTTCACCCATATTCTGGTTGGAAACCGTAAGGTTTACAGGGGATAAGGTGCCAGAGGCAAGCCATTGTTCGATTGCATCAATTACCTGCTCCAGCGTGTCGTTATAAGCCACATTGCAGTCTTCCAGTCGGAGAAACTGCAGGTATGCTTCATGAAGAAGGCTTGGATCATCACGCAGCGTTTCATATGGAAGGTTGCAGAGTCCGATTCTTTCCTCCAGACGTTCCATGGAGCGGCGGATGAAGTCGCAGGAAATAAATTGTTCCCGGTAGATGTTATAAGCAGCTTCAAGCTGGTCATAGGTCAAAATAAATGAGACTTTCTCGCAAGGATTAGATGGTTGTTCTTTCATGGTAAATTCCTCCATTCATACTATGATTGGCTGGTGGTACGGATTCTCTTTGTTCGGGAGTAAGATGTACCAGTAGTTTCCAGCGCAGGTCGATTTCTCGGTGAATCCAGGTATCATTTTCATAAACTTCATGTGTCAAAAAATTGTAAATTGTCGGTTCTTTTTCTATATCATCCAGATCTGCGACCAGACAAGTTGCCTGATTCACATAGGGCCAGAGTGCCTGTTCGACCATATGGCGTAGTTCCAGTATCAGAGGATATATCTGTCCTACATCATAGGTTTTGGACATGCAGGAGCTGATTTTCTTCAGCATCCCGGAAGTTTGTATCATCTGGTTGATGACGGTACATTGTTCCTCCACATCTGCATCCGGATTCAGGACCAGCCGGTGGAGCAGCACAGATTTTGCATAGGCAGAAGCGGTCAGGTTGATGTTTCTGACCAGTTCTTCATACGGCTGCTTATACTGTGTCTTCAGCACTTCCAGAGGCACATGTTCCCGGTTCTTCTTTAAGGTGGAGAGGAGCCCCGAAAGGCAGCTCTCCAGTTCTTCCATTCTTGTCAAGCACACATCGCCTCCAGCTCCATCGGAACACGGGTGTAGCTGAGACGGTAAATACTGTTGCAGGTCTCAAATACCACACCGTTTTCGGATACTTCCAGAATACTCTGCACCGGACTGGTAGCAAAGGTCTGGTTATAACTATAGATCCACGCCCGTTCTCCCAGATGGAGGGGCAGGGACAGGATTCCGGTGAGGACATATTCTTTCTTTTGGGTGGTGTGTAAGGTTATATTTGTATTCTTCATTGATTTCACGCTCCTTTCCTTACTTAATTTTGTTTGCAATTACGGCAGCGACCAGTTTAGCGCATCCCAATTCCATCTCGGATAAATGCTGTCCGGTTCTGGAACAGAGAAGAAGTGCCAGCGGCTCTCTGTCTTCCCTTAAAATCGGGAAAAAAGCACAAACCGGTTGACGGGTGTTGGATACCGGGTAGACAGGGCAGTTCTCAGCAGAGATCAGTTCCTGGCCGTCCGCAACCAATTCGGCGAGTTCTTCTGTAACGGGAGTGCCTTCCGGAAGATAGATGCCCGCAGATACGAGTATGTGAGCCTCACTGCAAATTGCGATACCACAGTGGATGACACTGTAGAGGACGGAAAGATAGGAAGCCATTTCCTCTTTTCCGTTTAAGTGGGTAGGGCATTTGCGTAAAAGCAGCTCCATTCCCACATTTTCCAGTTCCAGTGCATCTCCGTCTGAGAGCTTCATTTGTTTCCGGATTTCTGCAGGGATGACGATACGCCCCTGAGAGTCCATGGTCCGGATGAGTGCAATATTCATAACTAAAGTCTCCTTTCTTAAAAAGAGGAGAAGCAGTAAAGTACCGCTTCTCTTCTGAAAATTTAGGCAGCGTAAGGCGGAGCCTGTGCTGTCTGTTGCATTTGACTGTTCTGCTGGTCTGCCAGCATCCGTTTTCCGTTATTGATCAGTGATGCAGCAATCACCGTTTCCCAGTTGGAAATATAGGAATCCGTCCGCTTCAGAAGCGTGAACAGATCCATGTCGGTAAGCTGGATGGCTGTCGTCTTTTCGGACTGGAAGCTGCGTGGCTGCATGTAGGAACCACCGTTCTTATTCTGTGCTTTGATGCCTTTCCCATTTACAATCTGGATTTTCCATGGGCTTTTCATAGGCTGCCCTTTGGAATCATAGGGATGTCTGGAGATATAAAACATCTGGGCTGTGGAATAACCGTTCTGATCGGGATTGCCGTAGATCTTGCTCTGGCTCCATTCAAATTCCTGAAAACCGGAAGTGATCCGGGTTAAGAGGAACTGGATCTGTTCCGGTGCCAGGTTGAAACGGGTGATGATATTCCGGTCTCCGGTACCGTTGGAATAATCCTGAATGGTGATGCAGATTAAAGAATGTACTTTATGCCCGTTTTCCTGATATTCCCCTTTGGCATGTAGCTGTGCATAGTTGCCGAGTGGTGCGTAGCGGAGCCGGTCATAAAAGGCAATGAGTGCCCGGTCATTCTGGATCTTGCAGATCTGGTCGGTAATCCGGTTTTGATAAGTTTCATTCATGAGTATTCACCTTCCTTTATTTGAGATGCTGTTTGACAAGCTGTGCCATATTCTTTGGAAGCTCTTCCAGTTTCGTGATATCCAGGAATCCGTCCTTGTAAATCCTGCGGATATTTTCCTTATCGTCACCAATGGCAGCCGCAAACAGGATGACATCCCGTTTTTCGTATTCTTTCTTGATGCCCCGCAGATCTGCCTCTGCTTCCGTTCCGCTGTAGCCGTAATCGGCTGGCTGACCGTCAGAAATCAGGATCAGCAGCTTCTGAAGCTCCGGGCGTGTGCACAAATGCTCTGCTACGAAGCGGAGAGCTGCGCCGTCCCGGTTCCCGTTGCGGTCGCACATATCCATCAGCCGGTAACAGTCCTCATTGTCCACAGAATCAAATTCTGCATAGGAGTAAAGAGCAACGCCGCCTGCATCCGTGGAATGCCCGTAAATGGTGATAGGGATACCGAGGCTTTTACAGAAATCATAAAGGACAATGGCAGTCTTTCTTGCATGTGTCATCCGGTCACCCCAACCCATCGAACCACTCTCGTCAATCAGGAGGGCAACAGCCAGACGTTTTTCCTCTCCTGGAAGTCTGGTTCTGGTAAAGATGGTTCCGTCTGTCTTATAGAGAGCATGGGAGTCCAGACGTTTTCCAAACAGGAGATTCTTCTGCTTTCCGCCTTGCTGTTCTTCTTTCAAAAGCGGCAGGATGGTGCTTTGCAGCTTTTTGGAAGCCCGCAGGAGCGGGGGAGCAACTGTCTGGTATTCATTCTTCAGGTAATCGGAAACACTGGTCAGGCGATGGATGGTAACATGGATGCCTGCATGGGCATTGCCGTAATGAATATCATTGGCTGTTTTCTGCAGTTCCTCGGTCAGTTCCGTCTGACAGTCTTCCTGCACCTTTTCTGCAGCCACATCGTTCAAGATCCGGAACAGATCCTCTGCAGCATGCTCATAGCCGCTGCCCTGATACTGACTGACATAAGTGACGCCGGGGTTGTTTTCATCCAGAATGGTATTGGTCTTTGTAAGAGCGATGCGCCCGCCTTCTTCCGAAAGCACCTGTTTGGCTTCCTCTATAGCATCCTCTTTGGTACGTGGACCGGAAGGAGCATTGCCCTCATCATTCCCGCTTCCTTTTGGGGAAGCTGGTTTGATATTCTTTGGAATGGCACCGCTTTTTCCGGTCGGAAGAGGAGCGCCGCTGCTGACTTCATCCCCTAGAAGATCTTCCAGAGCATCGGCAGCGGAATCCTCGCCATGCATTTCCAATTCCTCCCGTGTTTTTTCGATGAGCGGCTGGATATAGTTCCAGGTCAGGGCTAAGAGCGCATTGGAAACCAGCATCCGGTCAGTGCCTTTTTCCGATTCCATTGCCGTATCCAGAAGATCGGTACAATCGGAAATGGTATCCAGATAATCCCCCTGATAGCCGGTGGGATTGTTGATGTTTCCGGTCCGGCAATAGGAAAGGATCAGGTTGGCAATGATGGAAAATGGCTGGTATTCTTTGTCAATTTGTTCCTGTATGGAAGGAATCTGTTCGGACATACGCAGGTTATTGAGTTCAATCCCCTGTCGGAAGGTGCCGTGGAATTCCTCACACATACGGTCTTCAATATGGATGTCTTCCAGAATGTTTTGAAAAGTTGCGGCGCATCGTGCCAGTGTCAGGCATCCGGCTTTGTCCTTTTCTTCTAACACTTCTTTGATCTCCTCCAGTGCTGTCTGATAAGCTGGAAGGGATAGCTCCGGCTCCTTCGGATAGAAGGAACCGTTTTCCAGACTCCTCAGATGAACAGCGTGGGCTGTGAAATCAGAATAGAGTAAGTGCCCCACTTCATGCCCGGTGATCCCTGTCAGGCTCTGGGAACGTAAGAAACGGGTGGGGAAAGACTGGGTGATCGGGTTCGCTGCGTTGAGATGTACCTTATAATTGTCGGTATATGCAACGCCTGCCTGTTCGGAAATGTCCCAGTCCAGCAGTACCTGCAGTCCATACCGGTAACGTCCGGTAACGGCTCTGGCAAGGGAGGTCTGGTACTTCTGATAGGCAGCGGAGAGGAATAACTCCTCATCCGCAATGGAATCCTCTTTTGCCCGGATTAGTTTCTTTAAATTTCTTTGGCTGTGATTCACGTGATATTCTTCCTTTCTTTTCTTAGATTTTTTGTCAGCAGTTCCTCCATCGTGCAGCCGTAATACACAGCAAGGCGAAGGACGGCATAAGCCATCGGGGAGGAGTTTGCATTTTCATAATTCATAATGGTTTTCGGGGGAAGATTTAAGATTCTGGCAACTGCCTTTTGTGATAACTTCGGTGTTTTGGCTTGCCGGAGATAAGACAGATTATCTGCCAGATGCTTTCGGATCTGGGCTTCTGTGAGTGCTGCTTTTCTCATAGGCGTGTCCTACGCAGCAAGCACAGTATCCAGACAGCTTTCTTCCACTTCCGTACGGTTCTCAGCATCGGCAGAGGCAGAGGCAAGCACCGTGTAACGGGCCGCTTCCCGGATATCCCCGCAGACCATGTAGGACTGCACCCAGGAAATCAGCTCCCTCATGCCACAGCAGCCATCTGTAATGAGATTTTCCCGGCAGTAGACAGCCATGGATTTGACAATGCGTGTCATCAGACGTACCGTTTTTGCATCCTTGCATCCGGTAACAGCCATGGCACGTTCTACCTGTGTATCCTCATCCGGTTCATCCAGATCAATCACAAGGTTCATTCGGGAAATGACAGACTGGTTCATCTGTTTACAGCCTGCATAGTCATTGTTTGTGGTGATTACGATGGTCGTATCCGGATGACGGTGGATGGTTTCTCCGTTTGGAAGATATACGCTGTTACAGCGGTCTAAAAGGGAGTTAAGTCCAACCAGTACACCGGGATTAGCAATGACCGTAGGCTCCTGTATCTCAAGAATATACCCATAGCGGATGGCTTCGACTAGAGGCGTATCCACATACTGGAAGTTCTGTCCGGAGGTGTGTTCCTTATAATAGCTGTGCATTTCATCAAAAATCGTATCGATCAGCTTCTGGTAGGTGCCCTCGGCAGAAATTTCTTCATCATAGTTTCCGGTCAGCTTCTGATAGGCACCGGAGGGATCTAACTGGATTTCCTGAAAAGACGGGTACTGCCGCTGAAGCCGGGTGCGTTTTCCGTCCACATCCGGAAGAATCTGACCTAAAAGGTCGAATACCTCTGTATTTGCGGAACAGGTAATGCAGCGGTAAGGAAGGTGAAGTGCGGAAGCAATGGCTTTGGCTCCTTCGGTCTTTCCGGTACCTGCCGGTCCCCGTAAAAGAAAATTCCGCATCGGCTGTGTGGTATCCGTTGTCAGTTTTGCGTGTTCGCAGATCCGTTTGATTTCCGGAGGGATGATGTACCACTCTGCCAATGTCGGAACAGATACCTCCTCTTCCGGAGACAGCCTTCGGGATGCGGTCAGGATAAATTTCCCAACAAAATCATCTCTGGAAATGGCTGCCTGTGCTTTCTTAAATCCACTTCCTGGACGTAACACCTGAAAGTCTCCATGGAGCACTTCGGTTGGTGCATAGACCCCCTTCTGGATATTTAACGGTTTGATCAGCGACAATACGCCGTTTGCCGGAAGGTCAATCTTAACACCACCGGTCGGGAGACCTGATGCATAGCGGGTTCTCCGGTAAATGTTGTCGCAGAGAACGGCTGCTGTTTCCGCAGCGGCGTCCAGATCGGGATAACCGTTGTCCCGGTGCGCTTTTAATTCCTGATACTTTTCATTACACTCTTCATCTGCCAGAAAAACCGGCATCAGTGCGAACAGCAGAGCCGCACCGGACTGTTTGGAGTCTTTAAATTCGTATTTTTCCGGTGTGCTTTCCACATCCGGCGGAGGAGTATAGCAGCCTCCGTAAAACTTTCCGTTTAGCTGGTTGTAGACAACCACCTGAAGATCACCGGTTTTGCTCGGATATTCCGCCACAACAAAATTGTTGGATTGGGTACCGACCGCCCCAAGCTTTTCCGGCGGGGTACTGCCAACCGGGTTTTCCAGCTCCAGATAAGCAAGGACTGCCCGCAGGGTAGCTGCATGAAGCGTGGATTTTTTCCGTGGCTGAGTACAGTATTTGGATGCAATGTCATCAAAGATTGCATGGTCCGTATAATCCTCAAATGGTTCCGGGAGTTTGCGTTTGAACCCCCAGGTTGCTACGATGTTATTTGCCATGATTCGTTCCTCCTTCTTATGAGATCCAGGACAGTTCCAGTGCCTGCTCGGTCTCTTCTGTGGTCAATTCATCTTCAGTAAAAATCTCCGTCAATTCGCCCCAGTAATCTTTGGGCGGGAAATGTTCCAGCTTTCCCCGGACTTCCGGTTCAGTGCCGTTCAGAATATAGACATCTCCCTGCTCGTTGATAAACAGCTTTTCATAGCCCCTTGCCTGTAAGTCACCGACCAATTCCATCAGTAGCGGTTTCCCAATCAGGGAATACCATGATTTGGGATTAACGGCTGGTCTGGAATCCGGATTTCCTTCTGACGGTTCCTTTTTATGTAAGGATTCAATGGTCATCATCTGAAGCGTCAGACTGCCACGGGCATCCATGAGAATTTCCGCAAAATTATAACTTCCGGTATTCCGTGTGCGAATCCGTAATGGTTCCCCATCCAGTATCTGGGAGAGCGGTGGTTCTTTCACAAAATCCCATGTGGCATCCGGGAAGGCTTCCTTGAGCTTTCCGGTAATCTGGAATTTGATCTGTCTCCAGAGAATGGTTTCCAGATCAGGTGTTCCTTCCAGATGACGAGTTCTTTCTGGGCGTTTTCGTAGCTTATGCTCCCTGTTTTTCAGGCGTTCCGTGAAAAGCGGGAGAAGATAACTGAACAGCGTGACTCCGATACCGATCAGGGCAATGCCTGCAATCAGAAGCCGGTTGGCATCCTGTGGTACGAAAAGTGCTGCAAGAAACAGTACAAGCACGACAAACTGTAAGAATTTTTTTCGATTTGATTTTTTCATGAGCTGATTCCTTTCTGATTCATGATTCTTAGACAAGCCCGGAAGCTGGATGGGAAATCGCCGCTTCCGGACATGAAAAAGAGGAACTGCATCATCACAAAGATGATAAATGCAATTCCTCAACATAGGGTTCCTTGAGAGTTAATAGGGCAACTGGGATGCCATCTGTTCCGGCACATTTTGAAAGCCGTCAGTTGGCTGACTGCCCGGCATACCTCCGTAATTTGGCATTCCGGTATAACTGCCCTGCGGCGGGTAGCTGCTCTGTGGCTGACCGGTTCCGTTTGGCGGAGCCTGATACTGTCCGCCATTTGCAGGAGGCGTGTAGGCACCGTTAGCAGGAGCCATTCCCTGCTGTGGATAGCCGCCAGGCATTGCCTGATTCTGGTAGCTGCCATTGGGATTTCCCTGCATTGGGTAGCTGCCATTGCCGGCTGCACCGGGCGTTGCCGCACCACCATTCGGCTGGCTGTTCTGGTTTGCACCCGGATGTCCGGTATTGCTGTCAGAACGGTTGGATGGTACAAAGTGCCAGTCCTTGACATTGATCCTCGGACCGGCATTTGCCTGCCCCGCATTCTTTCCTTTCTGATAAATGAACGGATGAAGCTCCAGATCACCATAGATCATCAGCCCGGTTCCTTTCTTTACGCCTGCTTTTGCTAAGCGTTCTGCAAGGAACTTGTTAAAATAGCACTGATAGTAAATGGTTTCTTCCTTTCCATCCTGGCCTCGCTGTGAAACTGCAATGTCCAGAGAAACATATTCCGTACCGGAATTTTTTCCTTGCTGCATCTCAGGATCTCTTGTGGCCCTCCCTAAAATTGTTAAAATTGCTGACATAAAAATTCTCCTTTCTGCCTCTTTGGGCGTTAAAATAGATTAAAATAAAAAAAGTGCCATTATAGCACCGTATAAAACGGCAGTATAATGACACGATTTTCCAAACTTAAACTGCATATGCTTCTGGATGAATGGTCCAGACTCCCATGACGGGACAGCACAAAAACTTAAATACAAGATTATATTAACACAAGATATAGCATATGTCAAAAGAATTAGAACTATATATAGCATATGTAGACGAGGTGGAAGGATAATATCAAAAGAATTTTGGACATAGTTATAAAAGTGCAATATAATATTGTTTAAATCGGAAAATGGAAGGATGAGAAAAATGGAGCAGAAAAACAGAATTCTGATTGTAGAAGACGATACGGATATCAATAATCTTTTATATACGGCATTACAGAAAGCAGGGTATGAGACGGTACAGGCTTTTTCCGGGACGGAAGCGAGGATGCTGTTCCAGATGGATAAGGCGGGCTTTTCTTTGATTCTATTGGATCTGATGCTTCCGGGAATTTCAGGAGAAGAGGTGCTTGCCCAGATTCGGAAACAGGGCAATACGCCGGTTATTGTCCTGACAGCCAAAGACGGATTGGATGAAAAAATCGGGCTTCTTACCAGTGGGGCAGATGATTACATTACAAAACCGTTTGAGATACAGGAGGTGCTTGCCCGGATTCAGGTTCAGCTCCGCCATATGCAGCAGGAGCCGGAACATAAAAGCGTGTCATATAAAAACCTGGAACTGGACCGTGAGCGCTTTGAAGTCCGGATTGCCGGAGTGCTGCTTCCCAAAATTACAAAGCAGGAATTTGCAATTCTGGAGCTTTTACTGGAGCATCCGAAACAGGTCTTCAGCAAAGAAGAGATTTTTGAATATGCGTGGGATGAACACTATATGGGAGAGACAAAGACACTGGATGTACATATCAGCAATATCCGGAAAAAGATAAAAGCAGTAACGCAGGAGGAATATATTGATACCGTATGGGGAATCGGCTACCGTCTGCATTCTTAATCTTTACTCTTTTTTTACTATTTATTTGCGTTTGATTAGGATTTATCCGATATGATAACAGCAGATAAGAAAAGGAGATGAAAGCATTGAGTGAATTGTTATTAAGTACAAATGGATTGACGAAGCAGTATGGTCATCATAAGGCAGTGGATAAAGTAAACCTTCACATAAAAAAGGGTGCTATCTATGGATTTATCGGACGGAACGGTGCGGGAAAGACGACTTGCCTGAAGATGATCAGTGGACTTGCAAGACCGACAGCCGGAGAGATTGAGATGTTCGGGTGTAAAGGAAAAGAACTGGAGAGGATTCGTTCTCGTGTGGGGTGTCTGATTGAAGCACCGGGGCTGTATGGCAACATGAATGCATATACAAACCTGAAAATAAAATGTGAATTGTTTGGTATTCGGAAAAAGGGATACATCGAAGATATCTTAGAGACGGTCGGACTGGAAGGTGTCGGAAAGAAAAAAACGAAACATTTTTCCCTTGGAATGAAGCAGCGTCTCGGAATCGGGCTGGCACTGGTCGGGGAGCCGGATCTCCTGGTCCTTGATGAACCGATCAATGGGCTTGATCCCCAGGGAATTGCAGAGGTGCGTGATACCATACAGAGACTGCGAGATGAACGGAATATGACGATTTTGATATCCAGTCATATTTTAGAGGAATTATCTAAGATTGCAACGGATTATGGAATTATCCATAATGGAAGTCTTCTGCAGGAGCTGACAAGCGAAGAACTGATGAAACGCTGCAGTGAACGGATTGAAATAGAGTTAATCCATCCGGAGCAGGCAGTCCCGATTCTGGACAGAATGGGATTTACCAACTATCAGGTTACAGATAAGAGCCATATCCATATATTTGAACGATTGAATGAAAGCGCCAATGTCAATATGGAACTGGCAAAAGCAGGAATTTTGGTCAATGGAATTTCCATTACCAGTGAAGAACTGGAAACCTATTTCTTGAATCTGACAGGAGGGAATCAAAATGCTTAATATGATAAAAATGGATCTGTACCGGATGGTCCGGACAAAAAGTATGTATGTGGTATGGATTGTGATGGCGGCAGCTATATTCTTCTCCACATCCATGTCGAAACTGGATATTGATACGATGAACAAGGAAGCGGAACAACAGCAGACAGAAAGCATTGCAGAAACAGTGAAACCAGAAACCATCAATATGGGAATGTCCGTATTCCTGCCGACACAGCCGGGAGAAAAAGTAACGGTCTTTGATCAGGTATATGCAAACCTGCAGGCGAAGTTTGTGGCGTTGTTTCTGGTGATTTTTACAGTGCTGTTTTCCAGTGCAGATATAGGAAGCGGTTATATTAAAAATATCGGCGGGCAGGTAAGGAGCCGGAGAAACCTGATCTTTTCCAAAGCTTCCGTGTTGTTTGTGTATACGACTGTTACCATGCTGCTTTATTTCATCATTCAGATTATTGCACAGCAGATGTACTTCGGATATCTGGAGTGGGGGAATGGAAGCGAGTTGCTGAGATACTTTGGTATTCAGATTTTGCTTCATTATGCACTGGTACTAATCAGTATGGCGATTGCGGTGGTTTTGAACAGCAACGTGTTCAGCATGACGATTGTTATCTGCCTGTGCATGAATACCATGATTGTCTTATACGGAGTGATCAATCATTTGATCCAGAAGGCAGGTGTGGAGAATTTCCAGATTTTGAAATATACAGTGACAGGAAAGATTGCACTTTTATCCATGTCACCGACCAATAAGGAATGCCTGACGGCAGTTGTGATTGCGGCGGCGTTCGGAATCGTGGTTACATTACTGACAGCATGGGTATTCAGAAAGAGAGATATCTAAATGATAAAACTAGGGTTCGTGCTATTGATAGCAGTGATACTGGTACAAGGAATGTTATTTTGGAAATACCAGCGGCAGGTGAAAGACATCTGCCGCCAGTTGTCGTTTCTGATGAAGCACGACAGCAACATGCTGATTACCAGAGAAATGGATTTTGGAGGCATTGGTGAGTTGGCAGATGTTTTAAACGAATGGCTGGAACTGAAGCGAAGGGAAAAGAAGGAATACTTGAAGAAAGAGGAGATGATTTCGGATACATATACAAATCTCTCACATGATATCCGTACTCCTTTGACATCCCTTGACGGATATTTTCAGTTAATGGAAACCTGTGAAGACCAGGAAGAGCAGAGACGGTATATGAAGATCATACAGGAGAGAATCGGCAGCCTGAAAGAAATGCTGGAAGAATTATTTACTTTTACAAAACTTAAAAACGATTCTTTTCATCTGGAAATGTCATCCTGCTGTATCAACAAGATTTTGAAAGATACCATATTTTCCTACTACGATGAATGGACGGGCAGAGGAATTGAACCGGAGATACAGATTACAGATAAACTGCTGTTTATGAACGGAAATGAACAGGGAATCCAGAGAATTTTTCAGAATATCATAAAAAACGGACTGGATCACGGGGAGAAGAAAATCAGTATTTCACTGGAAGAAGTTGAAAACAACATCCGGATACAGATAAAAAATCAAGTATGTCATGTGGAAAAAATAAATGTAGATCAGGTGTTTGAACGGTTTTATAAAGCGGATGAAGCACGCAGTAAGACTTCCAGCGGTCTCGGCTTATCAATTGCGAAAGAGCTGGTACTTCGTATGGATGGGAAAATCAGCGCCCGGATAGAAGGGAATGAGTTCTGTGTGGAGATTGTGTTTCCAAAATAAAAGGAAAAATTTATATTAAAGCAAGTGAAAATGGGGAATGACTTTATATAGGTTTCATGGTAGAATTACAGTAGAAAGAGAAGAGTCACTCAGTCATTTGTTGTATGAAAGGATGAGTATAATGTATAAAGTAGAACTTAAATTTGATACAAGCAAGCTCGCTCCGGAAACGGTAAATCAGATGTGTGAACAGGCAGATCAGATTTTTGAGCAGGAGGATTTAAGCTGTGCAGTCAAAGCCCTTGGAAGCAGGATTTATCTTGACCGGGGACGCAAGCAGGACTATGGAAGATTCTGGGCAGCAATCTTTCAGTTGAAAAACTCCGTAGGAATTGCAGAGAATTTGTTAGAGTGTTTCTGGTATAACGGAACAGAAAAGGAGAACCTGATTACAGACTTTATAAGGAACTAACAGATGGACAGCTTACAGAGGAAAGGCATCAATTTTGACCTGAATACACAAGCACTAAAGGAATATTATCCGAAAGGTGACTTGCATAATGCATATGCGGATGTAAGGGACTTTTTTGAAGCAAACGGATTTGAGCATATTCAGGGATCGGGATATCATTCGGTGGAAGCAATGTCAGAAGCAAAAGCCATGGCAGTTATTTATCAGATGACAAAAGAATTTCCATGGCTCAATTATTGTGTGAATGTGTGTACCATATCAGATGTACCGGAACTGTTTGATATCTCGCATGTATTTGCCAGAGAAGCGGAACGGTTGGAAAAGAAAAATGCATGATTTGACAAATTATTTCCAATATGTTATATTTATCTCAAGCAAAAAAGGGAGTAGCTGAACGCCTTGAAAGAGGTGGTTTTGTAACCGACAACCGGTATCGAGAGATACCCGTAGCAAATGAGATAGCAAGACTTTTATTGTGGCAGAGGTCATGATAGGAGTCTTTTTTTATTATGAAATATAGAAAATCTGCCGCAATAGTCTGCTAAAAAGAAAGAGAGGATAAACGATGAGTAACGAAATGATGAAACGGGAAATGCAGGAAGCAGTACAGGCAGGGGAGCGGGCGCTTCAGAGCCTTTACGCAGCAAGGGATAAGTTGGGAAGTGCGAGAAACTGGGGCATTTTTGATATGCTTGGAGGAGGCTTTATCAGTGACTTTGTGAAGCATTCTAAAATGAATGACGCAGCTGCGTTGATGGAACAGGCGAAAAGCGATATTCAGCGTTTTCAGAGAGAATTAAGAGATGTGCAGGTTTCCTTGGATCTGCGCATGGAAATCGGCAGCTTCCTTTCCTTTGCGGATTTCTTTCTGGACGGGCTGGTGGCAGATTATATGGTGCAGAGCAAGATTGCAGATGCAAGAGAACAGGTGGATGATGCCATCAACCGGATGTGGCATTTCAAATATGTGGTTTAGAAGTAGAAGAAAACTGAAAACCGTATTCCACGATTTGAAAGGATAGAGGTAAATGAGCATGGAAAAAACAGTATATATCACAGAGAAAGAACGGGAAATGTGCTACAAAGTAATTGGTGCGTTTGCGGAACTGTACGAAATGGAAGATGAAGATATTTTAGTGGTTGATGTTGGTAGGTACGGTTTTGTTAAATTGCAGTGCTATACATCGTCATATGGCTTTGAAGAACTTGACACCTATACAGACAGCCATAGTTTATTTGAAGGGCTTTGGGAGGAATGGCTTAGTCTAAATGTGTTTTTACTTGCTAGGGAAATGCAGTTAGACGATATTCTTTATGAGGATTTATTCAATAATCTGCCAAAGGAAAAACAGTCGGAACTTACCGGGAGAAAAGGCTATTTTGCAAAAAAAGCGGGTATCATTCTGTAAAATGAATTTTGCAGAAAGAAAACGCTCTATGTAGAGGGTAAAAAGATTAGAATGGCTCTGTATATGATAATATGCAGGGCTTTTCTTAATAACCAATATGCTCATTTTGATAAAGACCAAAAGACAAGCATTGTGGAAATGTGCATAACTGGCTATGGAATCATGGATAACTCTATTCACAGCACATGGAAAAGCTAAAGTGCAGCTTTCCCACGTCCTGCAAACAGAGTTACCCACAATTCCATGATACAGCCAGTTATACACATTACGCACGATGCCGACTACTACGGAATCCAAATCATTTTTTCACAGAACAAGATTTGCTTTTACAGAAAGAGATTATAGGTTGGAATGGAGATAAGGGAACCTGCATAGAGCACAGCGGAAAAGTTGAAGAAACTGATTGAGGAAGAATTTGCCGGGCTTGTGTTTCTGTCTGCTGAAGATATGGAGTAATAACAAATTGGGACATAATGGTATAACTCTTTGTCCCAATTTGTTTATTGTTTAAATTACCCGTATTAGAATTGATATGCTTGCAGAAATCAAATATCTAACATAATTCCTCCCACTGTAATAATACCATACAAATTTTATGAATACAAGACTGTTTATATAAGCTGACACATGCTAAACTAGCCTAGCAATGTTTCAGTAAAACTTTCTTTCATTTTTCAAGGAGGTCATAATCATTATGGGGAATAATCAGACAGAAAAAGCGTTTGAAGAAAAAAGATTAGCACAAACAATCTCTTTAGCCGAGGAACAATTAAAGCAGGCAAAAGAAGCGGCAGACAAAAAAAAATCAGAAATTATCGAAGCCAAAAAAGATGTGCGTGAAAATACAGAACACGGCATTACATCACTGTACACATCAGACGGTTTCGAGGCACTTGTTGAATTAAGCCAATATATCAATCCTGTTACAGACAAAATTATAGATTATGAAGAAGAAGAACATAAAATACTTCTGTTAGAAAAGATGATAAAATCGCCCTATTTTGCCCGAATTGATTTTAAATTTGATGATGAGGACGAATTTGAAAAAATATACATTGGACGTTCTTCTCTACGAAAAAACAGCTATCAAGAGATGTATGTTTATGATTGGAGATCGCCGATTGCCAGTGTTTTCTATCGTTTTATGACAGGCGAAGCGTTTTATGACGCTCCATGTGGACGAGTAACAGGCGAACTCAATTTGAAACGCCAATATGAAATAAAAAACGGAACACTGGAATATTTTTTTGATTCAGATGTTCAGATTGTTGATGAATTTTTAAGGCAATTACTGTCACAAAACACTACTGCTAAAATGAAAGCTATTGTTGAAACAATTCAGCATGAACAGGACGTGGTTATTAGAGATATGGAAAATGACCTGCTAATGGTACAGGGTGTAGCGGGAAGTGGAAAAACCTCTATTGCTCTCCACCGGGCTGCTTATCTTATGTATCAAGGTTTACAAACAAAGCTGTCCGCAAATAACATTATGATTATTTCCCCAAATTCTATATTTGAGCAATATATTTCAAATGTATTGCCCGAATTGGGAGAAGATAATGTTATTTCTTCCGTGTTTGAAGATATACTTAGTGAGTTATTAAATGGCAGGAAAATTCAGTCAAGAAATGATTTTTTAGAAAACTTGATTGTCAATTCAAAATACAAGGAAATTTCAAGAAATAGTATAGAATTTAAAACGTCAAGTTTTTTTAGGGAAATTTTAGACCAATTTCTCATTGATATACCCCGCCAGTGGATAGAATTTGAAGATGTTTATTATGAAGGAAAATGCGTTGTAAGCGAGCAAATTCTAAAAGACAAGATATTAGGAAGACCAGAAACACCATTAGGCATAAAATTAGAACAATTAGAAGATTATATTTTAGAACAAATATTTGGAACAGGAAAAGGGCGGGGGCATAAAGAAGAAAAAAATCTAATCAAGCAGGAAATACAGAAATTTATAAAAATTGACATTGTTGAATTATATAAAATATTATTTAGCAATATCTGATTATATACAGATTGAACCCATGCAGATCACAACCGCTTCCGTGTTATCTTTTCCGGGACTGGAAATAAAGCAGAACCAACGCCGGGTATTTCAAGACGGGGAGGAAGTAAGCCTTACCCGCCTTGAATACAGTACCCTTGTATATCTTGCTTCCAACCCCGGCATTGTCCTCACACGGACACAAATATTTGAAGCCGTTTGGAACATGGAAAGTGAAAGCTGCCAGTCAAGCGTTGCAAATGTGATTTACAACCTGCGGAAAAAAATAGAGCCGGACAGCCGCAAGCCCACCTACATCAAGACGGTTTTAGGCATGGGCTACAAGTTTGCTTCCGGGGAATGAAAACCAAATAACCGCCGCCCATTATGGCGGCATACCATGACAGGAAATCAAGAAAAGGTTTCCTGTTTTTTTGCGCCAAAAAACGAGCCGATTTTTCAACTTTGTCGAAAAGTTTTATCAAAAAGTTTCCCAAAACTTTGCCATATTTGCATTTCTCTGCGTAGTAAGGAATAGAGGGGGAAATTTACGCTGTTTTCTTAGAGCAAGATTCTACCACAGTACCAAATTTCGCTGACCGCTCAATTTTGTCCTGCGGGAATCTTGTTGGGGTTGCCACCCCAAGCCCGCCTTTTGCGGCTTGCGCCGCTTTGAAAAATCCCCGAAAATTTTTTCGGATTTTTCAAAAAACACTTCCGCTTATGCCCCTGTTTTTCTCCTATTAGTGAAAGGGCAAAGCATAAAAAGAAAGGAGGTCTACGACCATGAAAAAATACAATACGCCCCACCGCCACCGGGTAATCAAGACCCGCTTGACCGAGGAAGAATACGCCGAGTTTTCCGAGCGTGTTTCCCTCTGCAAAATGAGCCAAGCCGAGTTTATCCGGCAAGCACTAACCAAGTCAAGGATATGCCCGGTCATTACTGTTTCCCCGGTCAATGATGAACTGCTCTCTGCCGTTGGGAAACTTACAGCAGAGTACGGCAAAATCGGCGGGAATCTGAATCAGATTGCCCGCTGTCTGAACGAATACGGCGCACCCTATAACACACTCTCCAATGAGGTACGCGCCGCCATAGCGGAGCTTGCCGCCTTGAAGTTTGAAGTCTTGCAGAAAGTAGGTGAAGCCGTTGGCAACGTTCAAACATATCAGCTCTAAAAATGCCGACTACGGGGCGGCTGAACAGTACCTAACCTTTGAGCATGACGAGTTTACCATGAAGCCCACCCGTGATGAAAACGGGCAGATTGTTCCGAGGACAGGCTATCTCATTTCCTCTCTGAATTGCGGTGATGAAGATTTTGCAATCGCGTGTATGCGCTCCAATCTGAAATACGGCAAGAACCAAAAACGGGAGGACGTAAAGAGCCACCACTATATCATCAGTTTTGACCCCCGTGACGCACAGGACAACGGCTTGACCGTAGACCGGGCGCAGGAATTGGGCGAGCAGTTTTGTAGAGAACATTTCCCCGGACACCAAGCCCTTGTATGCACCCACCCGGACGGGCATAACCACAGCGGCAACATTCATGTGCATATCGTAATCAATTCTTTGCGGATTGCGGAAGTGCCGCTACTGCCCTACATGGAAAGACCAGCGGACACAAGGGAGGGCTGCAAGCACCGCTGCACGGACGCAGCTATGGAATATTTCAAAGCGGAAGTCATGGAGATGTGCCACCGGGAAAACCTCTATCAGATTGACTTACTGAACGGGAGCAAGAGCCGCATTACCGAGCGGGAGTATTGGGCGAAACGGAAAGGACAAGCCGCACTGGATAAAGAGAACGCTTCCCATGCCGCCACAGGAGAACCGCCCAAACTTACAAAATTTGAAACCGATAAAGAGAAGTTACGGCGCACGATCCGCACCGCCCTTTCCTCTGCCATTTCCTTTGAGGACTTCTCCGGGAAGCTGCTGCAACAGGGAGTGACCGTCAAGGAGAGCCGGGGGAGGTTATCGTATCTCACGCCGGACAGGACGAAGCCAGTCACCGCCCGGAAGTTGGGTGATGATTTTGACCGCACCGCCGTACTGGAAACACTCACCATAAACGCACAGAACGCCGTCAGAGCCGCCGAAACGCCCGCACCCAAAGAGGAACACCCCCGCAGCATAAGGGAGCGTTTACAACGTAATAAAGCCGTAATAAACGCCCCGAAACAGGACACTTCCCAACGGGAAGCTGTACAGCGCATGGTAGACCGGGAAGCCAAGCGAGCCGAGGGCAAGGGAATAGGATATGACCGCTGGGCGGCTGTACATAACCTAAAACAAATGGCGGCGACCATGAGCATTTACGAGGAATCCGGCTTTTCTTCCCCGGAGGAACTGGAAGCCACCCTTGCTGCCGCCAGTGCGGAACTGAACAGCGTCCACGCCGGACTGAAAGCCGTGGAAAGCACTTTACGGGAGAAAAAAGACTTGCAGAAACAGCTATTAGCCTACATCAAGACCAAGCCCACCCGTGACGGGCTGAAAGCACAGAAAACAGAGAAAGCCCGCAAGAACTACCGGGAGCAGCACGAAAGCGATTTTATGATAGCCGAAGCTGCCACCCGGTATTTTAAGGCAAACGGCATTGCCAAACTTCCAGCTTCCAAGACCTTACAAGCGGAAATTGAGCAGCTTATGAGGGAGAAAAACACGCTTTACAACGAGTACCGGGAAAAGCGGGAGAAAACAAAGGAATTGCAGACAGTCAAGGGTAACATTGAGCAGATTTTAAGGCGTGAGCCGGAGCGCGGAAAGGGGCGGGATAATGAACGATAAACACCCATACATGGACTATTTACAGTACCGGGCGGCTTGCCGGCTTGTGCATGAGTGCTGTAATTACGATAACGGCAACTGTATCTTACTGGATAACGGCGAGCCTTGCGTATGTGTGCAGAGTATCAGCTATTCGCTTCTCTGCCGCTGGTTCATTGCCGCCGTGCTGCCGCTGGACGGGAAGCTGGAAGCCGCCCTTTTGCACCGGGCAGACAGAAAACGCTGTACCGAGTGCGGCGGGTATTTTCTCCCCAAGTGTAATAATTGCTTTGGATTTGTTACGCAGTAGAAGCGCGGTTTCGGGGAATAAGGTATAAATCCCTTGCCGCGCCAGATACACACCCGCAAAACCGCTTGTAGCAAGGCTTTTTCTGCCCCTACTGCGTAACAAAGGGCATGAAAAAAGCGGCGTTCCTGTTCTCCCATGTAGAGAGTAAGAAACGCCGCTTCTGCGTCGTATTCAGTTTTTAGTACAATACCCTGCTTGTCCGTCGCTCGAAAAACCTTGATTTTCCAGTGTTTTCAAAAGTATCGTTATCTAACGTCAGCTTTCCAAAGACCCGGCTTCCAGTCCATGCTTGCCGACATTGAAGCGGGGCTTGTGGGGACGGTCATTGTAAAGGATATGTCAAGATTAGGGCGAAACTACTTACAAGTGGGAATGTACACGGAAATGATTTTCCCACAGAAAAACGTCCGTTTCATTGCAATCAATGACGGCGTTGACAGCGCACAGGGCGACAATGACTTTGCCCCTCTGCGTAACATTTTTAACGAATGGCTGGTGAGGGATACGAGCAAGAAAATCAGAGCGGTCAAGAGGTCAAAAGGCATGAGCGGGAAGCCTGTCACAAGCAAGCCCGTGTACGGCTACCTCATGGACGAGGACGAAAATTTCATTATTGACGAGGAAGCCGCACCCGTGGTAAAGCAGATTTACAGCTTATGCCTTGCCGGGAACGGACCGACCAAGATAGCCCGTATGCTTACGGAGCAGGAAATCCCCACGCCGGGAACGCTGGAATACCGCCGGACAGGGAGAACCCGCCGCTACCACCCCGGCTATGAGTGCAAGTGGGCGGCAAATACCGTGGTGCATATCCTTGAAAACCGGGAATACACGGGCTGCCTTGTGAACTTCAAGACCACCACCCAATCCTACAAAAACAGCAAGATTATCTACAACAGCGAGGACAAGCAGGCAGTATTTGAGAACCACCACGAAATCATCATAGACCGTGACACATGGGAACGTGTGCAGGAGCTACGCAAGCAGCGCAAACGCCCCAACCGCTATGATGAAGTGGGCTTGTTCTCCGGCATACTCTTTTGTGCCGATTGCGGCAGCGTCATGTACCAGCAGAGGTATCAGACAGACAAGCGGAAACAGGACTGCTACATATGCGGCAGCTACAAGAAGCGCACGGCAGACTGTACGGCGCATTTTATCCGCACCGACCTGTTGACCGAGGGAGTGACCGAGAATTTGCGGAAAGTCACACAGTATGCCGCCAAGCACGAAGCCCGGTTTATGAAGCTCTTAACCGAGCAGACCGAGGACGGGAGTAAACGCCGGAACGCCGCCAAGAAGAAAGAGCTGGAAGCCGCCGAGAAGCGTATAGGCGAGCTTTCCGCAATCTTCAAGCGGCTATATGAGGACAGTGTAGCCGGACGCATTTCAGACGAGCGTTTCACGGAATTGTCGGCAGACTACGAAGCCGAGCAAAAGGAACTGAAAGAGCGTGCCGCCGTTCTGCAGAGCGAGCTTTCACGGACGCTGGAAGCCACGGCAAACGCTGAAAAGTTTATGAAAGTGGTACGCAAGTACACCAGCTTTGAGGAACTCACCCCTACCCTGTTACGGGAGTTTGTGGAGAAAATCGTAATCCACGAATCGGAAGCCCTTGACGGGAAACGCCGGGGGAAGCTCCGCAGACAGGAAATTGAAATCTATTATTCTTTCGTCGGCAAGGTAGAGTTGCCCGACGCATAAAGCCCGACCTGTCCGGCAGTCAGCCGGATAGGAACGGCAAAATTTTTTACATTTCTTTTACTTCTTTATCTCACATGAGCAAATGCTCATGGCATTGAAGCGGATACAAACACTATTGTTTGATAGAAATAAGAGAGGTTATTTATAATAAAATGAGCCGCCAGAACTGTAGGGGTGATGCAGTACGGGCGGCTCATTTTCTATCTAAACGGATGTATCCGGAAGTTCCGGCAGTTGATCGGTGAGTTCTTCATATCCGAGAATATCTCCGGCACATGGCATCGATTGCCCTGTTCCCTGCTGTGGTTTCCGGAAGTACAGCCGATACCGATGTCCCTCTAGGAGTTTGATATTCTTTTCCAGTGAGAAGGCGTATTCCTTTCCGTTATCACTGGCAAACCAATATTGCTGGTTTTTCCCGAAGAGTGTCTGTTCCCGTTTCGTGCAGCTTACGTCCAGTGACAGATAAGCATGTGTATGGATCAGGTGGTAGAAACTGAGTGCACGCAAGATGCTGCAGATTCCGATGAGGAGGCTCATGAGGATAAAGAGCCGGTCATGGGTGGCGATCCCGAAGATGCACCCAAAAAGTACACAGAAAAAGCCGATTGCACTGATGGCAACCAGCTTTGTGAAAAATGGTTTTGGCATAAGGTTCCTTCCTTTAACATGTATGAAATGTGATTTGTTTATTCAGGTACAAATTAGCAATAGCCTGCAGCACTGGATACTGGGTATGGTGAATCTGGACATCATCCACAAGTGTTTGGTAAGTTGTCTCCGGTTCTGTGTATAACTCATCCATAATATCCGATTCGTTGTGGATTACTTTTTCCTGCTCCATACTTGTGACAAGCTCAGCGGTCGTGAGGGATACCTTATCAGCCAGCTTCAGAATGGTATCTTCCATCGGTGAAGAGGGTTTCTTCTTTAAATATCTGCCAAACTCTTTTGCACCAATAGTTCCTTCCAGATAAAGCTGAACGCAGCCAAAGAGCCGGATGGGAAAGGTATCCTTCAAGGGAATAATGGTCAGACTGCCGAGAAGGCGATATAAGGCATCCACCCCTGTCAGTCCAATTCCGCTTACAACCAGACCGCGTAAGGAAAGTCGGTTCAGATAGTGTTGGAAGGATAAGCCTTTCGGACCTTCTTTCTGTATCTGGCGCAGGGTATAGGCATCCTGGAGTTCATGGAGCGTCAGAATCTGGAAGGCAAGACAGCTCCAGAGCAGCAGCTCGTCATCCGATAGTCCATATTCTTGTCCATCGTTGATTACAAGAGGAATGGATTTTCCGCCTGTCGTTTTTTGAAATTTTAAGGTTCCGACAGCAGTATAAAGTGTCAGCATAAAAGTTCCCTCCTTCAAGGTTAAGTCAGAAGTGCATAGAGTGCATCATCCTGCTGTAATAGTTTCCGTGCTTTGCTCTGCCATGCCCGTACACGATTGGCTGGTACTTGGTAGTGTTTTGCCAAGTCAAAGCTGGTATATCCCTGCTGTTGCAGATAGAGGGCTACAATTCCCTTCTGAATAGTTGAGGACTGTCCGGTGCCAAGCTGGGTTAAATGCTCAAGAAGCAAGGTCTGGTTTGTGTCCTTTTCCGGGTGAGTTGTTTGTGTATCCTCGTAGGAAAACAAATCACGATAATGGAGATGTTCATCTTCAGATGATGCTTCGTCCAGAGAACAGAGCATGGAGCGGTCACGGGCAATTTTCCGCCAGTAGTCAAAGATGGCATGACGGATGATAGTTTTGGCATAAGGCTGGAATGATCTTCCTTCCTCAAATCCGACAGCCGACCGGCACAAAGCCAGATATCCAATCTGACATAATTCCTGTTGTTCTTCCTCAGTTACATAGGCAGCGGTGCGGGTCATGGAACGAATCATGATCGGAACCAGATCCATGGATTTTTCCACCAGTTGTTTTTGCTTTTTATTTAGTGGTAAGGTCATCATCAATCACCGCCTTTCAGCTGGCTGCCCGGAGGCGGAAGGGAATATGGTTGTTCTTTAAAACATCTGCGGATTCCCGAATGAGCTGGTCGCACATATAGTTGCTGAACTGTCCGATGTGAGCCTGCTTATCTGTCAGACAGAACTTATCTGCCACCCAGCGATATGCTTCCGGTTTGGAAAGGATGCCCTGTTGCCAGATCTGATCGAAAATTCGATGTGCCTGAATCCGCTTTTGACGAAGCTCCCGGTTGGCGAGCGTTCCTTTTGGTATCTTGGTTCCCGGATGTACCCCGACATAGGAATTGCAGGATGGATAGTGGGAGCAGACATAAACCTGTCCGCCATGAGAATGCGTTCCATATACAAAGGATGCATCTCTTAATATTGCTGTTCCGCCGCAGTAAGGGCAGCGGATGATTTTTGGTTTCTTCATCTGTTTTCACCTCGCTTGTACATACACGATACGTAACGTGTACGTGAATAACCAGTACGTACTGTATACTTATATTGTAAGTAAGCAGGTGATGAATTCCCATAGGACGCAAGCGGATACTGATCCCAGATTCGGACTAAATGGCACGAATCCCCATTTTTCAGATGCCGGGATAGAAAATTGCTCGGATGAGCGGGAATAAGCCGCTGTCTGTGAAACGTGGATAATTAACCGGTGTAAAGATGAACTTCTCACAGAAAATCCGTAGCAGGAATAAGCTGATCAGTACCAGACAGAGCAGGTAAGTGTTCCTGCGCCTTCTGGTCCATGGCTTTTTCGGACGGAATTTCACATACAGGACAAAAATCATGGGAATAAATATCAGGTTCGTAAAGACCTGATCGATACATTGGATGATTGAAATTACGTTTAACATAGGCAGTGCCTCCTTTCTTTACATATCCTGTACGTATAAGAGCCTGAAAGTGCAACTTTTTGTTACCAGTCATATTGCTGGTTCTCCTGAAGCCGGAGCAGTGCCGGAATGGGACATGGCTTTAAAGGCAGCTTCTGAGCGGCCAGATAGGGCAGATAAAGCTCTGTAAAAGCAGCAATGCTCATGCTTCCGGTACATTCGGTTGGCTCCGGTATCCGGGGAAACAAAAGCGCTGCATCTGAAAGAGGGAGGATGCAGGGGCTTCCCGTTTCATCCGGATGGAATAAAAAGCCAGAGTTCTCACAGCTTTCCTGTGCGTTACAAGTGCGGCACCAGACGTAGATACAGGAGTGCCAGTTCCCTTCACAGAGGTTCAGAAAATGACGGATGTGCTTGGCATCTGTCTTGCAGTGGGGGTGTTTCATATTCATCACCTACTAAAGAAGCAGGCAGTTCCATGTGGGAGCTGCCTGCAGGAGTCTTCGTTATGAGTTACTGATGTTTCTTTTTGCGTTTGAAGTAAACGATGCCCAGGACACTTGCACCTGCAAGTGCAGCTATGGCGATTCCGGCATACAGGAGAAGCGGCGTCTCATCGCCGGTCTTTACAGGCGGAGCTACCGGAGGCGTCTCCGGTTCTTTCGGAAGCTCCGTCATGTGTACGGTCTGACCTTCATCCTTCAGATCCTCATGGGAAGCAATCTCATGCTCGGTTTTTCCGTCTGTATAGTAGAGCTTTTCAAAGACAACCACATCCTGTCCGGCAAGAGCAGAAGCGTCGAAGGTAAAGGTAACTTCCACAGAGCCGCCAGCTTTTTCTGCTTTAAATTCTGCCTGAGCGGTAACTGGTTTTCCGTCTTTTAACAAAGCCTCTCCGGTTTCCTTATTCATCAGGGTTCCGATGACTTTGTACTCAGATCCAGGCATCAGACCATGATAAGTGACCGTATCTACGATAGTCGCTTCCTTGGAAGCAGAGACATCCTGATCCCCGTCACTGCCGTCTTTGGCTGTGGTTTTGATTTCCGGGAAGTAGATGGTCTGGTTGGCATCTTTGATGTCCGCATGTACCGCTACTTCGTGATCTTCAAAAGTCATTGTTTCAAATGCCACGAGCGTTTTTCCGGAAAGTGCAGAGGCATCAAAGGTAAAGGAAAGCTCTACGCTGCCGTTAGCTTCTTCCGGAGTGAAACTTGTTTCTGCAGTCACAGCTTTGCCATCCACATCGAAAGGTTTTTCGGTTTCCGCATCCATGAGTGTTCCTGTCAGCTTGTACTCTTTGCCTGGGATCAGGTTTTTGTATTCCACAAGGTCTGTAAGCGTCAGTTCTTTTTCCGGTTTTGCATAGTGTGTGCCGGAAGCAGCATCTGTTGCAGTGGTTTTGATTTCCGGGAAGTAAATAGTCTGTCCTTCATCCGCAATGTCTGTGTGTACGGCAACTTCCTTGTCTTTGTAAGCCAGGGATTCAAAGACAACTACTGTTTTCCCTTTTAAGGAGCTGGCATCAAAGGTAAAGGTAACATCTACCGTACCAGCGGATTCTTTTGGCTTGAAGGATGCTTTTGCTGTCACCGGTTTTCCGTCTGCTTCGACTGGTTTCTTTGTTTCTTTATCTATCAGAGTTCCAGTCACTTCATATTTCTGGTTAGGAACCAGCCCCTTAAAGGAAACCGTATCCACCAGCGTGATTTCTTCCTTTGCACAGGAAATATTGGAGTTCGTGTCCGCATCTTTCGCAGTAGTCTTGATTTCCGGGAAATAGATGGTCTGGTCTTCATCGTTGATGTCGGTATGGACTGCAAGCTGCATCTCATCCTGATATAATTCCTCGAAGACAACGGTTGTTTTTCCCTTTAAGGAAGTTGCATCAAAGGTAAAGGTTACTTTGACGGAGCCGGAGGATTTCTTTGCAGTAAATTCAGTTTCAGAAATCACCGGTTTTTCATCCACAAGGATTGGTTCCCCGGTTTTTTTATCCATTAAGGTTCCAGTCAGTTTGTATTTCTGGCCCTTTTTCAGTCCTTCGTATTCCACAACGTCTTCAATGGTCACTTCTTTTGCCGGCTGGCTCATGTGTGTACCGGTCTCGGCATCCAGAGCAGTCGTACCGATCTCAATGGCATCATCGGTCAGAGTTCCAACCTGTATCAGAACAGAATCCTTATAAACCTTGACTTCAAAGGTTAAAAGATCCATGCCTTTGTTGGAATCACAACGCTGTTCCGCCAGAGTGTAAGTATCGTAAATGAGAGCGCCTTTGGAATCATCCGGTTTGGAGGTGCCGAACCAGATGCCGTCTTCCGAAGACTCACCCCGGTTGGTATTTGCGGTATGTTTGTTCCATTTGGAGGAAGTGCTGGCATAACCGTTGGCATCTGTCACAATCACATGGCTTTCGCCTGTTGTTTTGGAAGTGATCTTAAATGGCACATTTGCCAGACGGTTCTGGCTGCCGTCAGCAATCTTGACAAATTCCAGATCCCCGCGGATGACCTGATTGGAGATGGAATTGTCTTTTGCAGTCAGTTCCACGATTTTTCCCTGTTCTGTGATGTCAAATTCTACAGAGATCTTTCCGCTGTTCAGATAACCGGAAGGTGCAGTTGTTTCATCCACACGGTAATGTCCGAATGGGAGAGCATCTTTTGCAGTTGCAGCAGAACCGGATTTATCGGCAGTAAGTGTAAGGACAACCTGATCTTTCGTGTAGGATGTTCCGTCTACTAATACCGGATTTTCATTTAACGTAGTGATCGCAAAGACAGTACCTTCCAAAGTGGCAGAACCCTGCGGTTTTGCTTCTCCGGTCTCGCTGTCACGTTTCTGGATCTTCACTCCGCCACGGATGACAGATTCTTCTATGGTAGAAGACTGGTATACCGAAACCATTTCCTGCTTACCGTCACCTGTAATTTTCTGTACGAAGACAGTTGGATTGAGCTGGTATCCGGCAGGGGCTTTGCTTTCCTGTACCGTTATGGTACCGAGCGGAAGACAGACGGTCTTGCCATCACTGGTATAGTAAAAGGCATCGCCGCTTACAAAGGAATCTTTGGTAAAATGCATCTTTCCGGAAACATCTGTTTTTAATACCCAGGTACGTGCCGGTTTCTTTCCAGCTTCCGCAGGATCACTGTCAGACTGCTCGGTATAGAACTTGACTGTAAATTCTGCGTTTGCAAGGGAAGCTGCTCCCTGTGGGGAGGCTTTCTTTGTTTCGGCATCCAGCTTTTCAAGCACCAGATTCATGGGATTATTCTGCGGAATATCTGTTACGTTTGCAGCAGAAGTCTGTTCTGCTTTTACGGTGACTTTGTGAGCTTTGGTGTCTACAATGTAGCCTTTGGAAGCAGAGAGCTCTTTTATGGTATAATCGCCTTCCTCCAGTTCGCCGGATCTGGCATACCCGTTTTCATCAGTGGTCAGTTTCTGGATGAGCTTCTCACCCTGATAGATCCCATACACAGCACCCTTTAAGCTGTAATTCGGATTCCCGTCCGATACGCTTCCGTTGGCAGAAGATTTTTTCAGTTCGATCCAGCCGTTTGGAACCTGATACCAGCTTCCGGCAATGGTCTGGCTGCCCTGTCCCGGAACGATGAATGCCCGGAAGCCTTCCGGCGGGTTCGGAAGTCCCTGAATGGCACTGGCTACTTCCAGTGCTTTATCAATATAGGACTGCGGGGCGCCATGGAAAGCTCCGGTGTCAGCGGAATTACCGGCATAGATGTAAGCGACAACCAGATGTCCGATGACATAGCTGTTATCATCACTCCAGCCACTGAAATATTTATCCTTGACGACTTTATCGTAGCCGTAACCGCCGTTTAAGTAGTAGAGCGCTTTTCTGAGCGGGGAGTTCTGGCTTAAAAGGTCATAGGAATAGGAACCAGAGGAAGGTGTTTTCTTCAGTGGTTCCACGCAGTAGGCAGTATTGCTCCCGTCAAAGCTCATGCGGGAGGTAAAATAGCTGCCGTAAGGGATATTGGCACCTGCCTTATAGCTGATGGTGCCGTCGGCTGCATGAACCGGAAAACTGCCGGAAAACAATGCGCCGACTGCGACAAGGACTGCCAGCAGCATAGCCAGCGTCCGTCTGGTATAGGATTTGTATGTCTGTAACATAAGTCTCCTCCTTCTTGAAGTTCAAATGAAAAGGGCAGCGTCAGTGCTGCCAAAAGTTACACAGCCTGTTTCTTCTGTTTCGCAAGGATTTCCAGAAGCTCCTGCCGATCTGTGGTAATCAGCTCCTTTTCCAGATTGGAAGCCTTAAATTCCACAGTGATGTTATTGTTGTTGGTTGAGATCAGACCGTTGCCCCGCTGGAAATGGGTGATGTTCATTACTTCTGTTTCCGATAGATGCAGGATAGTCTTCACCCGCTGTGCCTCTTCATCCTCCATGTTCAGGATAATCTTGGTCTTGCAGTTATTGATGATACCCTTGCCGTACTTCCCGTCATCCAGAGCAAAGAAGTCGTTTAAATCCTGTGTGGCAAAGATGCCGGCTCCGGAGTAAGCACGGATGATCTTGGCAATCTCCAGTACGAATTCCGCTGCAAGCCGGTTGCTGGATGCACCGATGAGCTGCCAGACCTCATCGACAAAGATGGCTTTCTCTTCGGTACGGTTTTCCTTCGCTTTATCCCAGACATAATCCAGGGCAACGAACATGCCGACCGTTAAAAGATCGCTGGAACCGGTCAGTTCGGAGATATCCAGTACCGTATATTTATTGGTCAGGTCCACATTGGTCTGCTGGTTAAAGGAAGAAGCAGAACCGTGAACCAGGCGGTTCAGGATATGAGCCAGACGTTTGGTATCCTCGCTTTCCAGCAGGACATTGTAGACATCCTCCAGAATGGGCATCTTTTTGTACTGCTCCGGATGCTGCGGATCTGTCAGGGATTCATTTTTATGTGTAATCCCTTTTCTGGCATAGGTTTTGATTAGGGCTTCATCCAGAAGCTGCTTCTCCTCATGGGACATATCCGGGATCAGCAGACTGAAGAAGATGTGAAGCCTTTGGATCTTGCCTGCCAGTGCGGAGGCATCCAGTGTCGGTCCGTCCAGCAGTTCATTTACAGAATTGTCTACCTTCCGGATTTCCATGATGTTGATACAGTTCTTACTGGCAGGAGAGATCTGGATAAATTCTCCGCCGACATTCCTTGCAGCCCGGTAAAATTCGTGTCCCTTTAGCGGAGCGATGATGAACACCTGGATGCCTTTTCTTCGCATCCTTAGTGCCATGGTCTGCATGGTGAAGGTCTTTCCTGCTCCCGAACAGCCTAAGATACAGATGTTGCTGTTCTTGTACTGCCTGGAATCAAAGATATCCGCAATGACCAGGGAATTGTTATGCTTGTTTACCCCAAAGAGGATTCCGTTATCATCGCAGATACTGTAGCTGACGAAGGGATAGCAGCTTGCCGCCCCGGAAGTCAGTACGTTCCGCTTGGACAGCTTAAAAAGCTTCTTGTCCAGATTTGCCAGCGGCAGAGAGGATAAAAATCCCTGCTCCTGTAAAAAGTAGCAGGAGTGTAAGTTCATATCCTGCGAGATCAGGAGCTTTTTCATTTCCTGAATCCGCCACTGCAGTTCTTCCAACGTGGAAGCAGTAATGGTGATGAGAAGATTCATGTAATAGAAATCTTCGTTGTTGGCAAGTCCCTGCTTCAGAAAATATCCGGAGCGGATGGCAGAATCCAGATCGTCATAATCAGTGTTGGTATCGGACGCATCCTTTAATTTGGAACGGTTGATACGGATCTGCTGACCGAGACGCTGCTGAATCTTGTCCTTTGGCTGTTTCTGGAGAAAGAAATCAATATCAATCCCTTCCCCGGCATTGACAAGGAGTGACAGCCATCCGGGAGTTACCCGGTTTTTGTAGCCGTCAGACGGCACAAGCAGGTAGGAATGGTAAAGCCCATTGATCTGCACATAATGGGAGTGCTTGAAATCCACACTTTCCGGTGCGAGAAACTCGTTGATCCGGATGTGATCCAGTTCCTCCATGCGATTTTCCTTTGTATAGGCGGACAGTACAGTGCTGATCCGGTTCGAAAGCGGAACCTCCGTACAAAGGGTACGGTTTAAAAGGGTGTAGAGAACATCCGTAGTAAATTCATCCTCATTGTCATGGGAGACCACTTCATTCCCGCACTGGTATAGAAAGGTTTTGGCGGTCTGGGAGGCTGTCTCAAGAGCAGCAAGGATTTCCCGTTCCTCTTCCTTTCGGTTTGCGTTGAATGGTTCATATTCAAAGATCAGAAAGAACCGTCTGGATACTGCTTCTCTGGAACTTAAGTTCTGGACAAACTGGATGTAGTCACGCTGCAGTTCCTGACAGTGGGGATCGGTTTCCCGCTCCAGCTCCAGCTGGGACTGCTCCAGATGCTTATTGATGTCTGCTTTTTTGGAGATCATCTTGATCTGGAGTTTGACAGGGCTGATCTTTAAGTAACTGATAAAGCTGTAGATAATGCCCTGCTGTTCCCTGGCACTTCGAAGCAGAAAGTTGATTGGTTCAATCTCCAGGATCTTCACGTACCGTCCGTCTGTGGTATAGACGATTCCGTTTGCGATTTTTTCCACCGGAAGATAATCCTCCAAGGTCTGGTCTTTCTTTCGCTTTTTCCGGGAAACGGGTTTTGACGTGGCAGATGAGGTGTCCTCCTTGGAAACCACCTTTTTTTTCTGCTCTTTTTTTGCAGCCCGCTTTTCGGAAACTGCCCGTTTTTCTTCCTCCTTTCGTCTCCGGGCTTCCGTTTTTTTCTGTATTTTTATCTGTTTCGCCGCCTCTTTTTTCTGTCGGCTGGCTTCTTTCTGCTCCCACTTCAGATAACGGATATCTTCCTTTGCCTGTTTTTTGATGCCCCGCTTGGTGGAGGTATCAAACTGCCGGTGTTCTTTTTTTTTACTTTTTGGCGGAGCTGGTGCGTCCGGTTCAGACTGTGGGGGGAGCCGATGCCATTACTTTGGAAGGCTCTGCCATTTTTTCTGCTTTCCGGTGTTTCTTTGTCTTTGGCTCTTTGAAACGTGGTTTCCTGCGTGGCTTTCCTTCCGGAAGACTGTCGGACCTCCAGATTACCCTGCGGTTCACTACAAAACGCAGGGCATTCATCAAAAAGGCAGTGATGCTCTCCCCGCCGATTCCAATCAGGGCTACCATTGCCGCTGGAAGTGCGGTCATGCAGAGAATGATGATGCGGGCAGTCAGGGACAGCGGCAGGTGGAAAACAGGGATACCGATTGCCAGGGAAAGAACAATGCTTTCTATGGCATTGCGGATGTCAAAAGTTCCGTTTAGGATCTTGCCTTTCTCAATGAAGTTGGAAGGGATAAAGGAAACCGGTGTTTCTTCTGGCTGTGTCATGGCTGCACCTCCTTTTTCGTATCTTTCGCATCTTCGGAAGGCACAGAGGCACTGCCGGATTCTGTGTCCGGAGCTTCCGGGCTGTCAGAAGTATCCGGATACCCGCCTTCCTGCAGGTGTTCAATGTCCTGCGAAGTCAGGGACGGCAGGGAATCATCGGTTTGCTTTTCGTAAACAGTCGTATCTGCAGAGACCTGTACCCCGTCTTCTCCAAATAAAAACACACCCGTCGGGGTGTGGTAGGTAACCGGAAGCGTATCCTGATCGGAAAGTGAAAACATCAGGCAGACGGTTGTTTCGGTAGGGTAGCTGGTTTTTTCCGGCAGGAAGGTGATGCTTGTCTGTTCTTTTTTGACATACTCTTTTAGGTAGACAGGAAACTGCCCTTTGAGAGAAGCAATCTGGCTGTCGGAGAAAAATGCTTTTAAAGCATCAAAATCCAGATATTCCGGCATGGGGGTATCAGAATTTGTTTCTGTTGTTTCCTTTGCCGGTTCCCTGCCTTTGTTTCCGGAAGCTTCTTTTTTCTGGCTTTTCCAGAAACTGGGGAGAACCAGTCCGGCAAGCAGCAGAAACAGCATCAGAAAAATGGAAAGAATCACTTTTGTTCTGTTCATAATGGCTCCTTTATTTTTTGTCGAAGATCCAGTAGGCATTTGCCGTAGCATGGATTTCCGACATCATATCAAATTCACGGTTAATATAGTTCTTTGCGTCACTGTCATTGGGATCATTGACCAGTACCTTGCCGTTTGCCGTAACACCTCGGAGTACGATGAAGTGTCCGCCGCTGGTGAAAAGTCCTGCCCGCTGAGAGGAGATGACCGGACAGCCTTCGGAGAGTGCCTGAAGTACCGTATTGGCATTGCTGGTCTGTGTGACGCTGCCACAGCCGAAATGACTGGCTGCAGCCTGAAAGTAGCTCCAGTAGGTTCCAACTCCCGGCTTGTAATAGGAATTCCCGCACCATGCCACCGCATCCGGAGGGGTAATGGTATTCCCGGTCAGGTAGCTGGCGATCATGGCAAAGCTGGTAGGCCCGCAGCCGGAAGATGCGATGGAGCCGCCGCCATAAGGAATGTTCCCGTAATCGGTCTGGAGATAGTGCGGAATCTGCATTCCGTTTGCCGGATAGCTTCCGCCGGTATTGGTAATCTGATAATACCGGAGAACATGCTCCACATATTCCTTGTCCCCATACCGGTCATAATGCCAGTTCGGACGGGCACACATCATATCCGAATAAGCAATGGCGTTTTCTTTGGTATAACCGCCGTCACGTTCCATTGCCCAGTCGATATAGCCGGAGCCGTAATTGTAACCCTGAAGCGCCAGCTTGATGCGGTCCAGGTCGGTAGGTCCGGTACATCCTGCTTTATCCAGTGCATACTTTAATTCCTGAATCCCACATTCGATGGAATAAGCAGGATCGGTGATGCCGTTGGGGACATGGGGGTATTTCTTATTAAAGCCGCCTTCTGCCGCCTGCATGGGATCGCTTCCACGCCCGCCGCTTTCCTGCATCATGACTGCCATGAGGAGTTCCACATAAGCTTCCATGCCGTATTTCTGTGCGACCTGCTGGATGGTAGCCCGGTAAGCCAGCACCTCATCGCTGACACCTACCGCCATGGCAAGACCGGAAGCGGAGCCGCCAAAGAACATGGTCAGGTTTTCCACATAACTGTCTGCCGTTTTTTTCTGCTTATCGGTCAGATGAAAGACGTGATCTGCAAAGTAGGCATCTCCGGCATAGCTGACCGTGTATGTATGGCGGGTAAAAGTAACCTTTCTGGGTGGTGCATTTTCCTCTTCCGCCGGAACTTCCACCGTGGCCGTTTCTGAAGTAACGTCATAAGAAAAAAGCCCGTCCTCGTTTTCCCGGATCAGGCTTTTGAGTTTGCTGATATTTATATTTTTATAGTCATCCTGGCTGGCACAAAACTGTGCGATGAGCTGGTTCGCATTTACGATGATACTGGAAGCGTAAGGATCGCTGATAGAGGCAGTATCTCCTTCCGGGAGTCTGGCAATTTCCGCATTGATCTTAGCAAGCAGTGCATCATGGCTTTCCTGAAGCACCTCCACGATTGCCTGATTGGAAGCCCGGATATTTTCACTGATTACCGTGTTGCTGGTCAGTGCTCCGGTATTTTCAGAGAGGTCTCCGAAGACGAGTCCCGGAAGCATGACAAGGAACAGAATGGGAAGCATCAGTACACCGCCGACGGCTGCTCCAGTTTTCGCAAGGGTGCGCCTGTGCCGGAATACTGTACCGATGACAGCAAGAGGACTGCCCATCAAGGCTGTTTTTGGCATGTTACATACGCTCCTTTCGCTGTGGGGCTGGCGGCAGTTTCTGGACAATGGATTCATTGTAGGCTACTTTGCCGCTGCCGGAAGTATATGGTGTTTTTTCGACCGTATCCTGTGCATACTGCTTGTACCAGGTGGAACCATCCACGGACTGTACCGTAGAGTAGGAGCCCTGAGTAGGAGCTGCATACTGGTCGGCATGGTACAGGGCAAAATCCCGGTTTCCGGAGCTTCCGGTTTCGGTACCGGTGATCCTTCCGCCACCGATTTCTACATTATCATAGGAGGAACCGCCGCCCGGATTGATGCCCATATAGGAAGTAAAGGCTTTCTGTGCGTCTGCTCCCTTGATGGAACCTACCTGACCGTAATTTCCCTGTGCAATGTTGCTGATGACCTGATTGGCAAAGTCTCCGCCTTTGTTCAGGGATGACTGGTAGAGCATGTTTCCGATACTGCTGTGTTCGGTATAACCGGTTGCGGAATTGACCGCTTCTCTTTGTACCTGTCTTCCCACTGCCCCGGCAAGCCCGCCGGATAGGAAGCTTCCTGCGACAGCCGCACTTCCGGGAGAAGAGGCTTTGTGGTAGCCGCCACCACCATGGGAACGCATGGAACCGGTCAGGCTCCGTCCTGCAATCAGAAGTTCAGCCATCATGTTTCCTCCGGTATTGCCGACATTGATGCCAAGCGATGCCAGAAAAGAATCAATTTTCTGGGATACCTTTAAAAAGGCAATGGCACACAGGAACCAGACGAAGACATTTCCGGTTACCGCTTCCTTTCCCTGACTGGCAACTGCCGCTTCCACGTCTGCTTCCGTAAGCTCCGCTGCAAAGACCGGCATGGAGCAAAACAGTACCAGACAGGCAGTTAGTACCAGGAATGGTATGAGTTTCTTTCTAAGTTTCATTTTGGTCCTCCTTTCTTATAGGGATAACGGATTGGCAAGGAAGGTGCCGACCATAGAAGTAAACAGCCGCAGGCACCACGCATTCATCAGAAGCAAAAAGAACTGGCCGCCAAGCATCCGGCACCAGCTTTTGAAGATATTTCCGGTTGACTGGCTGGCACCCATGGAAAAAGCTGCCGGGGCTGTGTAGACCAGTACCCCCAGAAGAATATAGCGTTCTGCCGCTTCAAAGAGCAGTTTGATGTAGTTCCACGCCAGAATCAGTACCAGAATCAGTGCAATGATGGCTACCGCCCCATTTGCACAGACTCCCAGGATGACTGTGACTACGGAGTTAAAATCCGCAAATTTTAAAGGCGGCAGGTCTTCCGTCAGAATCCAGTTGTACGGTGTTCCTGAAATCTTCAGGAGCAGATCCACAATATCTTTCGCATAGAAGGTGAGAAAGATAAAGAGGAAGGAACGGATGGACAGCTTAATGGGATCTTCCGCTTCGATACCGGCTCCCATAAAGTAATTTTTAAAGAGCTGCCATACCCAGTTTAAGAGGATCAGCCCGATGCCCAGTGCCAGAAAGACCTGATACATGGTCTCGGCAGCAGGAAAGTAGCGAAGAAACGTATCCATGGAACAGCCCAGAGCACCGAGGACTGAAGTGGTGATCAGATCCAGAATGTTCATGACCTGTTCGGCAATCCATTCCACGATTCCGTCAAGTATTCCCATAGTGGCATCTCCTTTCGTCTATCCGTTCCATTTTCCGCCTGCAAAGAACGGGGTGATGTAAGCCATGATAAAGCCAAGCCCGTTTAAGATCGCCCAGGTAATGACGATACGCTTGAGCCATGCACGTGATTCGTCCACGGTTTTTCCGCTTTTGGAAAAATTCATCATCAGAAGGGCAACCGATGCCGTTACGACTGCAGCAATGGTGGAAATGAGGATAATCTGGTTATAGACATCCTTCATGATCTCATTGGCTTTGGTCCAGATGGTAGCGGCAAAAACCGGCTGTGTGTATCCGCAGAGGACTGTGACAGCCAGAAATGCAGCATACAGGCATCTGCCATAATTGACATGCCGTTTTGTGTCCGGCGGAGCGTTTTTCAGTTTGTGTTTCACGTAAAAGTACCTCCTTTTTATAAGAGCGGCAGGAGAATTACCTCCCCTGCCTTTGCTTATGGTTTTCCTGCCTCAAGAAAGGACGCAGCCCGGTCAATGCAGGCTGCGTCCTAAATCAAAGTATGAAATTGTAAAGATCCTCCTATCTTACAGAAAAAACGCAGCTTATTTGCCGCAGGAGAGGCTTCCCATACGGCAGTGCTGCGTTTCGTTCTGCATATAATTTTGACAATATCAATTTTAACATGGGTAAATTACCGCTACAATCGCAGGACTGTGCCAGTTACAGACGATGGAGTGCCAAAAATGTGACCAACGCTAAAAGCGTTATAAATGCAATCCTTATGGATACTGTAAGCGTGATTTGCAACCAATTATACTGGATTTACATGACTAATGCTTTAAGCGTTAGTGAATACTGGAAGGAGGAGGTGTGCGTGTGAAAGGAATGGGAAAGGCAATCCGCAGGTACAGGGAAGAGGCAGGAATTACGCAGGAGAGACTGGCTGAACTGGTGGATATCAGTACCAACCATCTGGGTGCGATTGAGCGGGAAGTGAAAACACCTACGATGGAAACATTTGTAAAGCTGTTGAATGTATTAGGTGCGGAACCGAATGAAGTGCTGAAGGAAGTGATTCCTCTTACCAGAATGGAACATACTTCTGTAGTGGAAGGAAAGCTGGAAAGGCTCACACCGAAGAAGCAGGAAAGCGTGCTTCGGATGCTGGATGTGATAATTGAAGAGATGATGAAATAGAAGCTGTCTGCGAAATTGCCGCAGGCAGTTTTTTTGAAAGCTGTATATGCAATAAAACACATAAAAATATGCGATTTATGATGAAAGTGATTGCAAGATTTGATATAGTAATCCTAAAAGCATTATAAAACTAATTCTTAAAGGATGACTATAATATGAAAAAGGGATATGTGGGATTATTGGCATGTGCGTCAGGAATTCTGATCGGACTGGGAATCAGCCGGCTGGATCTGACAGGTTATCTTGAAAAAACACAGGAGCAGGAATATCACCCGGTAGAAAGAAAGGTGCCTGAATCAGTAGAAAGCAAGCTGAAAGATCCAAAACAGTGCTGGCTGTGTGGAAGCGATGAACGGAGTATGATGGATTATTTCCGGAAGTTTGACGATCTGGGAGTGATCTGTACCAATCACTGGTATGTGATGGATATGCATATCCGGAATCATGATGAGGACGGGAATCTTACCGGCCCGCAGGGAAACGGGCATATGGGTTATACCGGGACAGGAGAAGGCGGCTGCTTTTTCCATACGGAGCAGATGTCGGATTACGGGATTTCCGAAGTATCGGTGGATTACGGGGAAGATAGTATCTTCGATGTGAAAAAAGTACAGAACCATCTGTGTCAGGAATGCCTGGATAAGCTGGTGGAAAGCATGGAGGTATTCTGTGAGGAAACGCAAAAACCCAAGCCCCGTGATCTGGTACTGGTGGATTTTCAGACATTGGAGCTGTACGCCATTCAGGAGCATAATGCGGGATACTTTATCCGGGATTATTATGTGGAAATTGAGTCGGAGGAAGATGGGGTGGAAGTAAAGGCATTTTACTGCCCGAAGCTTAATAACGGGAAAAAGGATGGAGAATAAATTGAGGTTTGCATTGGTGAGGAGTATAATGTAAGTACGTGTTATGTATTGGAAAAACTTGAATTTAGCAGAAAGAAGGATTGTTATGAAATTTATCAATACTAGAAAATTCACATGGATAATTTGTATAATAGGATTTTTGCTTGCTCTTGTAAGTATATTTTTCTTACCGAGTATTATTCCAGTACATTTTGCAAATGGGATTGCGGATGATTATGGAAGAAAAATACAAATATTTTTATTTCCTATATTACAAGTGCTTATCACTTTTTTGACTGGACGAGAAAAAGTAAAATATTGCCTGACACATTCAAAAACTTTCTTAACGGACATTCAGTTTAATTGGATGATAGATGGTGTACTTTTATTGGTAATGTTTGCAGAAATATGGGTTATCTATGCTTCATTTGCATAGAAATACTTGCATAACAATTTACATTTGATTGAGCAGATAAAAATGATTTGAGGTGGTAGCAATGAAAAAGCGATTGGGAATCATAGCCGGAATTTTAGGAATTGTATTGGCAGTCATTGGCATTGTACTGAAGCAGAAAGAAAACACAGCCGTTTCTGTTATTGGTGGTGCGGATGGCCCGACTTCTATTTTCATAGCAGGGAAGTTAAATGGTGATAATTTTATTTTTATGATTGTAGTTGGAATTATTTTATTGATTTTGGCAGGAGTTATTTTTTACAAACGTAAGCATTAAGTTACAGTTTTTTAGACTGTGTATGGCGGAAGAACCGGGAAAGTGTAGATATATCATGGGGATTTTGGAAAAAAATAAAAAAAGTAAGGGTACAGCGTTTGTCTATGATGAGAATAATGATTACTATAAGATGGAAATAAACGGGATTGAATTTGTCTGTGACAGTATACATTCCGATTATGAGAAGCATGCAGTTGAACTGGCACAGGCGTATGAGAAAAGGCTGCCGGATATCGTGGATTATCTTATGCCGGATATAAAGGAGATGTTTGGAATTACAAATCCAGATGTAATAGCAAACTCACTAGGAAAGCCGAGTATAGATTTGGATAGAGGAACACTGACTTATCTGGAGCACACAATGGACAGCCTACATATTATTGAAATGGAATTTGACGGTATCTTCACGGCATTCTATAACTCCTGTATTGATGGATAGGACTTTAGTAACATAGAGCTGCAGTTGTCTACAGCTTTTATCCAGACTTCGGATGTTACAGAGAAGCAATCAGAAATGGATTGATCGATTTCTGAAGCAGTATCCGGTGAAATCCTTGAACATATGAAGGAAAAGTATGTATGTTAATTTTATTTTTATTGTAGACAAAAGATAGGACTGATATGATAAAAGAACAGGTTATTACAAATAGAGGTGGAGTATTTGATGCAGAAAATATTATTACTGGAGGATGACTTGAATCTAAATCGGGGAATTGCCCTGTTACTTTCACGGGAAGGGTATGAGGTTCGTCAGGTTTATACAATAAAGGAAGCAAAAGAAGCATTTCAAAAAGGAGATTATGCTCTTGTTATCAGCGATATTACATTGCCGGATGGTACAGGACTGGATTTTGGAAGGATGGTACGTGCAGGTGGAGATACATATCTTATCTATCTTACGGCTTTGGATCAGGAAATAGATATTGTAAATGGTTATGATACAGGGGCAGATGATTATATTACCAAACCATTTTCACTGATGGCTTTGGTGTCGAAGGTGAACGCATTGATGAGACGGCTTTCTAAGGTACAGGCACAGATTATGTCTTCCGGAGAGATTACGGTGCATATGAAAACGATGCAGGTGTATAAAGGGGATGAACCAGTTACTTTAAGTAAGAAAGAATTCTCTCTGTTGCTGTATCTCTGGGAGAATGCAGGACAGATTGTTTCAAAAGAAAGTATCCTGGAGCATGTATGGGATATAGACGGTCAATTTGTCGATGATAATACGGTTACTGTCAATATAAGCAGACTGAAGAATAAACTTGGAACAGAAGAGATAGCGAATGTGAGAGGACTGGGATATATATGGACCGGAAAGGTAAACAAAAATTAAAACGGTATTTTATCGTATATGTAATCTTTGCAGTATTTTTTACAGTAGGAATGTATCTGATAACAAAGTATGAGGAAAATGCGAAAGCAACGCAGATAGCACTGCTCCTTGCAGAACATCCTGAACTGGAAGGGGAAATAGTTGCAATCTGGGAAAAGTCAGGAACAGTAGATTTTATAAGAGACCGGGACGATCAGAAGATAGAAAGAGTCGTACAGATGCTGGAAGAAACTTATGGTTATCACTCAGGGAGTGGATCTTCAGATGTGGTTATAAGGATTATCTGGGGAATTGGATTACTAGTGGGAGTCATAGTATGTAGCCTGTTCTTGTACCTGGACCGAAGAAAAAACTGGAGCAGATACGGTGATGAGGAACAATTACAGCAATTATATGAATGTCTGCAGGAATTCAGAAAAGGAAAATTCCAAACATATCCTGAAGAAACATCAGAATCGGAACAATGGTTAAAGGTGTGGGAATCTGTAAAGGAGCTGGGGCAATATTTCGAAGATTTGAAGGAACGTCTGGAGCAGGAAGAAAATGGTACGAAGAGTCTGATTACAGATATTTCCCATCAGTTGAAGACTCCGCTTGCATCACTCCGGATGAGTCATGAGCTGGTGGCAGAAAATCGGGTTACAGGAGAAGAACAGAGGGAGTTTCTGGAGCAGGAATCACAGGAACTTACCAAACTGGAACAGCTCTTGAATGAACTGGTAAATCTTTCAAGGCTGGAAACACATATGATCCAGATACATTCGCTTCATGAAAGCCTGAAGAAAACGCTAACAGAGGCTGTCAGTCAGATTTATATGAAGGCAAGAGGAAAAGATATTTCCATTCAGGTGGAGATGGATGATGATATAGTTGTGAACCATGATTCAAAATGGACGGTAGAAGCATTAACGAATATCCTTGAGAATGCAGTCAAATATTCACCGGAACATACAACGATTACAGTGAGGACGCAGGAGCTAGCAAGCAATGTGCTTATTGAAGTAGAAGATGAAGGAATGGGCATTCCTGCGGAGGAACTGCATAAGATCTATCAGAGATTTTACCGGGGAAGGAAAGCAAAGGAACAGGTAAAAGACGGAGCGGGTGTCGGTCTGTATCTTGCCAGAAAGATCATAGAAGAACAGGGGGGGACAATAGCAGCCAAAAGAAAGGCTGAGAAAGGTATGATATTTAAAGTGACACTGCCGCTCATAATAGGAGAATAGTCGGAACCCTTACAAAACTGTTATGGTTGTTGTAAGGGTTTTGTAATGCAGGAATGTTATAGTAGGGGTATGAAATGGAAAGGGGACTTGAAGATATGAGTAGTATTTTAAAAGTAGAAGATCTAGTAAAGTATTATGGAGAAGGCGAGAATCAGGTGAGAGCCGTGGATCATACAAGTTTACAGATAGAGAGAGGCAAGTTTACAGCTATCGTAGGACGTTCCGGCTCCGGAAAATCTACACTTCTGCATCTGATTGGAGGGCTTGACAGACCGGATTCCGGCAAAGTATGGATTGATGGAACCGATATCTATTCTCGAAAAGATGATAAACTGGCACAGTTTCGAAGAAAGAAGATAGGATTTATCTTTCAGGATTTTAATCTGATTCCATCGCTGAATGTGTGGGAGAATATCGTTCTTCCGCTGGGACTTGATAATCGCAAGGTAAAGCCGCGGGAAGTGGAAGATATTCTCAAAAAAATCGGACTGCAGGATAAGAAAGATGCGATGCCGTCTGCTTTGTCTGGTGGACAGAAACAGAGAACTGCGATAGCCAGGGCATTGGTGACAAGACCGGCGATAATTTTGGCGGATGAGCCGACTGGAAACCTTGATTCCCAGACTGAGCTAGAGGTTATGAGCCTATTGAAAAGCTGCGTGTCGGATTTCGGGCAGACGCTTATCATGATTACCCATGATGAAACGATTGCCCAGATGGCGGATGAAATGATTATCATTGAAGATGGCAAGGCGGTGAGAAGATAATGAAGATGACGACCAGAGTTGCATATTGCAATATGCGGCATTATAAGAGCAAAAACATACTGATTGGAATTGCCATTATCCTGACAACATTACTGCTGTTCGTAATCCCATCAATCGGAAAAGATATGGTGGAAGTGAACTTTGCGGTAATCAATAAGATTTATCCAACATGGCATGCCCTTTATCGGAACGTGGACGAGAGTACAGTTATGAAACTGGCGGCACATCATGATGTGAAAACTTACGGACTCCGCAGCGATGCGGGGTACATGAATCTGGAAGATGCGACGGTTTCCATGATGTATATGGACAGAACAGGGATGGAACTTTATAAAGTGAAGCTGAAAGAGGGGCAACTTCCGCAGAAAGAAAATGATATTGTGGTTTCAAAAGGAATACTGGAAGCATTAGGACAGAATGGGAAAATCGGTGACACTATCACAGTACCTTATCAGATTCTGAAAGATGACGGACTGGATTATACGAAGGAGAAAGACTTTCGAATCTGTGGTTTTTTAGCAGATAATGAGAGCAGCAAAGAACAAAAACAATATACATCATTGGTTTCAGAGGCCTTTCTGAAAGCGGAGATACCGGTAGAACAGGTGAAATATCGGTTTTTACTTCAGGTGAATGGACAGAAAGGAAATACGACTGCAGATTATACAGAGACGATACAGAATATTGCCAGACAGTTCGGGATTTCCGAGGATGACATGAATATTAATAAAGAGTATCTTGCAGCAAATTATGTGGATCCGGCTACAATTCCGGTGATTGTAGGAATCATGCTTATTGTTGTATTGGCGGGCATTATCACAATTTATAGTGTTTATTATGTATCTATGAACCAGAGGGTTCGGGAATTTGGAAAGTTAAAGGCAATCGGGGCTACGAAACGGCAGCTTAGACAAATCGTACTAAGAGAGGGAATGGGAGTGGCGTTGTTTGCCATTCCGATAGGACTTTTGATCGGAACAGTTGCTGTGAAAGTTGTACTTCTCCAGTTTGTAGAACATGCAAAGGATTCAAACGTACTTATAACAGAGGCATACAAGGTTGTAGCTAAAGGAGAAGTCCAACTTTATTATTGGTGGATTTATCTGTTGGCAATTGCAGTGACTCTGTGTACAGTGTATCTGTCACTGATGAAGCCTATGCGTATGGCGGCGAAGGTATCAGAAATAGAAGCTATGCGTTACCAGGGAGGCAGTAAGCGACAGAAAAGCAGCAGGAAGGGATATCAATTTCTGAATATCGGACGACTGACCAAGAGAAATCTTGCAGAGAATAAAAAGAAGAGTACTATCACGATTGTATCTATGGCCGTTACCGGAATATTTGTCATGATGGTAGCAACGGTGCTGTCTTGTGCAAATCCGATGGAAAGTGCAAAGAGTTCGATTGTGGGGCAATATGAGATTTCTCCAATTGTGGAATCCGGGAATAAAGAGCATCCTGAATATGAATGGGCGGAGGTTCAAAAGAATAATCCATTAAATGAAGGACTAAAGCAGCAGATAGAGGAGCTTGACGGTGTTGAGCGGGTAGATGTGTTTACCGCGTTGAAGGTATCAGGAGGACCTTTTGAAGAAAAAATTGGAACCGAATTTATCAATGGAGTGCCGGAAGAATACGCAGAAGAGCTGAAAAAAGGAATCACTGAAGGCAATGTCACATACGAGGAATTGAAATCCGGGGATAAAGTGATTCTGGACCGCGCGCTACTTCACTGGTATCCAGATATTAAAGTGGGAGATAAGCTGAAACTCAATATTCATGATGGAGATAATACCTTTCAAAAAGAGATTGAAGTGGCAGCAATTGGTGAATATGGAACAGGTCTGACAAACTATAACTGTCTTATCATGGCAAAAGAAGGGGCAGAGAAACTTACCATAAATAATTCTTCCAGCTATTTTCAGGTGATTGCAGATAAGGATTATGATGAGGCACTGGAAGCATCTCTACAGGCTATTGTGGATGGATCAGGCAGACTGCAGATGCGTACCTGGAAGAATGAGTACGATACATGGGAAAATGCCATACAGATGACTAGAGGTGCATGTTATGCATTTATCATCATTCTGGCAGCAATCAGCATTATGAACTTGATTAACACAATGATCAATAGTGTCCATGTGCGAAAAAAGGAGCTTGGCATGATGCAGGCAATCGGAATGTCGGACCGTCAGTTGATGAAGATGCTCCAGTTGGAAGGTATATTCTATACAGTAGGCACTCTTATTATCAGTATCGGAGTGGGAAGTCTTGCAGGATATCCGTTGTTTTTATATGCAAAGCGTACAGGAATGTTTGATATCAGCACATACCATTATCCGGTAACAGCAGCTATTATTATAATTTTAACATTGTTTGTGATACAGATGTTATTGGCAATATTCATTGCAAAGTCAGTAAGGAAAGATTCATTGATAGAGAGAATTCGTTTCAGTGAGTAAGAATATAAATTTCTGATGTTTAATGCAGATACTAATCAATGTCATAATAAAAAGGGGGACTTGATTTCTCAAATCCCCCAGTGTATAATGAACTCAAGAAAGGTATTCAGATGCAAAATCTGATGCCCTCAGTTAAATTTTATATTCTATGTATAAGTCATAGCATCCAAAACTTTCCTAGGGTCGTGGATGCTATTTCTTATTATGTCGATCTATATAAGTCAAAGCCGCAAAAATTACCAATAGTAAAGTCAATACTTCCATTGTATTCATGGGCATCACCCTCCTTGGATACTAGAGGGCAAAATCGAAATGCATCCGTCTTTCCGGTTCAGTAATACCGAATCAGTATAACACGTTACCGTTTTCAGTACAATAAGGTAATGGTCTGAAAAATACTTTATTCTGTCACCTTATGTAGCTGTATCGTGAGTATTTGCTGGACTAATTGGTGCTGTATATGAAAAAAAGCTATTTAAAAATAAGGTGGAAGCCTTATATGGTCTGCTTGATGATGCGGGTGATGATGCCGAGGGCAACATTACGCTCTTCATCAATATGCGTCACCACAAAGGATACCTGATCCTTTTTCCCGACTGTCCGGCTGTCATAGCAGGAGTGGGCAATGGCATTGACACCGATGGAGAGCCGGACAAAGACGGTGCCTTTATGGATGTCTTCCACAGTTCCGGCGTATTTTCCCTGAATCTTACATTTTTTCATGTTTTCCTTGCTGGTGTTGCCTTCCACACTTTTGACATCTGCGTGGACAATGACCTGCTCCGGTGAGTCTGCCCGCACATCCAGGATGCGTACCAGGATGTGATCGCCTACCTGGAAGCGTTCTCTGGCATCACCCATCCAGTCGAAGGACAGGTCTCTGGCAAGAATGGAGGTTTCCACACCGAAAATTTCTGCCCGGACTACCTTTTCCGCAACAGCAATGACTCTTGCCTGCACGATACGGTCTTCATAAACTTTCGGCATTCCGGAAGCATCTTTATCCAGATAGAAGATCTGGCGTTTCTTCAGCATCGCTTCTTTCCGGCTGGCGACAATGCTGCGTGTCTTCGGATCTAATCCCTTAATCAGAAAATCAATCTCACATCCAAGCATATTGTTGAGGATTTTGTTCTGCCGCAGAGCAAGCTCCCCATAATCGTGTGCTTCATCCTGCATGAGATGGATCATCATCTCAGTTACTGGGATGACAGTACGGAAATCCTTGTAGTAAACCACGGCAATGAGGCTGCCGTTTTCTGTTTTCTCGATACCGCCAAGCATTCCGGTTAAGATCCGGCGGGTACGGTAGGCATTCTGGATCTCATGCCAGGTAAGGTCTGAAATGGACTGGGCTGTTTCCAGCTTCGCATCGGAATCCAGAGTTAAAATAGGTGTGTTGGTTGTTTCGTTTGGCATCATAGTGTCTCCTTTCAAATTATGACATGATAGAATCTTTATCTAAAGGAACCATGTCTGTGTGATCCGAATAGTTATCTGCTGAGAAGTCATCCGGGAAATCGTGATAGCCAGGTTCCTGATAAACGCTTTGCTGGTCAAAGTGCGGTTCAGCTTTTTTCTTTTTCTGCTTTCCATAAGAAGCGGTTTTTTTCGGGTGGGAAGCAGGAATAGTTGGAGTGTACGTATATTCTTCACTACATGCTCCTTTTCTCCATTCCGGAATATGTTCGGAAGCCTTCCGGGGAATGAGTTTTTGGGCATCCGGGTGCAGGGTGTAATCGTATTTTTCTACCTGCAGTACCTTCTGACCACGCAGGATAATCAGTGCAGTATCCAGCGGGAGCCGCAGGATCTCATCCGGAGTTAAGAGCTTTCGTTTCCCGATGGATCTGGTCTGGCGGTATTCCGGTGTATAATCGGATACCCTCCAGCTATTTAATTGTTTGGCTTCGCTGCTGACACCAACGGTCACATCACCGGAGCGGTTAGAGATAAATGTAGCAGTTACCTCATCCGTACAGCCTAAAAATAGCTGAGTGTCGCAGTTCCCGATGATTTCCTGCCATTGGTTTAAGGGATACCGGTTCTGCATCTGAGGCAGGTTTTGGAAAATGCAGGAAATACTGAGGTTTCGACTTCGGATCACGGAAATCTTTTTGTTGAGCGATAGGATTGCTCCCGTATTCGCCAGCTCATCAGCCAGGATATGTACCGGAACCGGCAGTTTTCCATCTTCCCCATAGGTGTCTGCATAACGGACCAGTTTGATAAATACGAAGGTCATAAACAGGGAAGAAAGAAAATCAAAAGTGCTGTCTTGATCCGAAGTGATGCAGAAGTATGCACATTTTTCTTTTCCCGGCAGCGTCAGGTTGATCTCATCATAGGAAGTGATCTGGCGGATCAGCTTGTTCTGGAATACCTGAAGTCTGGAACCGAGTCCGATGATGACGCCGGAACGTACCGTGTCACTTGCCTGCTTATAGATGCAGTAGGGGACTTTTGCCGGATGGGAGACCGGAAGCAGGTCAAAGAGGCTGTTCAGTTCTTTTTCCGAACTCATGGTCAGGAGTTTGTATACCTGTCCGATATTCTTTGCCTCCGGTGGGAATCCCTGATCCACATAGAGAATCAGAGCTTTTAATAAGTTCATCTCGGCATTGTCCCAGAAGTGATCGCCTTTGGCAGAACCGGTATTCTGGATGATGACATCAGCAAATACCTGTGCCATGGTTTCCTGTCCGCCAATTTCACCCAGACAATTCCAACTATCCGAGTTTTCCGGGTTTACAAGATTAAAGGATTTCACGATATATCCGGCATTCTCAAGGTAAGTGGCTGTACTTTCGTACAATTCCGATTTTGGATCGGTGATGATGAGGCTTTCCCCGCGGGCAACACACTGGAAGATCATGTTGCGTGCAAAGGCCCGGCTTTTCATGGAACCGCTGGCACCGTAAACGGCAATATTCCGGTTCATGCGGGTATCCTTCGGGAGACAAACGGCTTTTCCGTTCAGTTTTCCAAGAATGGTTCCCTTGTGTTTCTTGACATCATTCGTAAGCTCCAGTACCTGATGCATTTCCTCCAAAGTCATAAAACCGGAAGTCCCATAGGTTCCCTTTGTGGAATAATTCAGGTTCCGGCCCCGGTCTGTTATTTCCCCGTTTCGGTCAAATCCCATACGCATGAGAAGGAAGGTCAGGAGTCCAAAAGCTGCCAGACATAGAAAAATCCCATACAGATTGTACGGGAAAGCAGTCAGGGCATCCAGACAGGCGAGCGGGTGCGGGGAGGGGATCTGCGGGGCAGTTCCGTTTCCGGCAAAATTGCCGGCAGATTCCCAGGTCTGATAGTTGCGGATAAATTGAGCAACATAGCCTCCTGCATAGAGGGTGCAGAAGGTGATCGGAAGCATATAAATGAGCTTCCACCATTTACGGTTCATGTAAAAACCCCCTTTTGAATTTGCAAAGGTCAATACTGGAGAAATGGATTGTGGCAGTTAAGTATTTTTTCAGGACCGGAATCTGAAAATCGAAACAGATCAGGTTCCCGGATCTGCCGTATACATTTAAGCCGGTATTGAACCGGTTGATTCGCTGCATGTCAAAATCATAAGCAAGAAGGATGGGGTTCCCGGAAGCATCCGTGGCATCATGTTCCAGTGGAATTGAATCGCTGCGGCAGCCCAGATCGGACAGCAGGAGGTTGTCCAGCTTTTCCATGATCTCAGGGTGAACCAGCAGTTTTAAAAGCACTTCCCCTTCCGGAGTATTGGGAAGGTAATGGAAATGCTCGAAGGAGGTGTCCAGCATAAACAGGCTCTTTTTGTAGCCTCCGGTACTGGTAAACAGCCGGAAAGCCATTTCCATGTCGGTTCCGGTCATGATTGCCCGGATCTGTGGATGTCCGTTGTAAGGGTAGCCTTGCAGGTAATGCTGCAGGAAGGCGTTTAAGCGGACTTCCGTTCGATATTCCCATTTCAGGACTCCGTTTCCCGTGTTATAAAGGACATAGACACATTGCGGTGCCATCAGGATGCCCATGCTGCGGGAGTTCCTAATCTTCGTGGTCTCCGGGCCCAATTCCTTAATTTCTCTGGAAGCGTAAAAAAGAGGAAGGCTTCGCATACCGATGGAACCAGCTTCGCGGTGATTACAGAAGATGTCAGGTTTTACATCCGGATAAAAGGGAATCCCGGCATGAAGGAGTGTCAGATACGTTTCGGCTTTCTGATGTAAGCGGATACGTCGGGATACTTCACTTCGGATGAGGTTCGTCTCGGTATTGCCGGTCAGATAGCACTGGAAGCGTAGCGGCGAGACAGATAACAGCATCTCTTTCGCAGCTTTTGTAAGACGGTAGCCTCTGAGAGCATCCCGGTAGTGGGTACGGATGAGGTGTTCCGCCTTCAAATCCGTAATGAGTTTTTCCGCATAGGAGGCACTTGGGATGAGTCTGTTTAGCTGGTCTGCGGGAAATTCCCCGCACATCCCTATCATTTCCAGTAAGCGGTATTTCGTAGTGTCAGGTCTTATCAAATAAGCATCACCTCAATTCAGTTCTTACCCATGCAAGCCTATACTTGGGTAAATCTCCGGTGGTTTGGAGATAAAAAAAGCAAGAAAACAAAGTTCCCTGCGGTGGTTCTTACCGATGTCGGATTTCTGCCTGAGAAGTCAGGAGATTTTCCGACATGCTTTCGTGATGATTTTTCTGGTTCTGCAGCCATTTCGGAAAGTCAGCTTTTTCCATAACCGATACCAGTGTACAGTCCTTTAAGCCAAGCTGTGTCGTGTAGTAGGAATCACAGAAAAAGCCGCTGTCATCTGTCAGAACATAAGTACAAAGTGTATCCAGAATCTGTTTAAACTCCAGATTGTCATAATCCCGGATACGTCTTTGAGGAAGTTCCCTGTCATATATTTGACTGAAACATATCACGCAGTCACGATAGAGGGGCAGGGCATTTTGTTTTACATACTCCCGAAGCATATAATTAAGCGGTTCATGGAGAAATGCAGTGTTTGTGTGGACTCTTCGTTTCGGAAGCAGTCCGGGAAGCGTAATGGTGAGAATCCCCTGCTGTTCTGCAATCCGCATTCCCTGTGCATCTGCCGCTTTGGGAAGATAAGCTGCTTGATTTGGGGAGAGAGCCGGACAGACAAGGTTACGCATCTGGCAGGCAATCCGCTCCGCCCGAAGAGCAGCACTGACGCTCAGTTCCTCAAAATTTTTATCATAATTCTGGATATCAGTGACCTTCAGAGCGTAAACGGTATTCGTCAGTTTTTGCAGCTCCCCTTCCAGTTTTTCAAGCCGCTGGTAAATGGTTGGTGTATTTTGCGTCATAATAACCTACTTTCTCATGTAGTAACTGACAGCACCGGATTCATTTACAAGGCAGTAAGCGGCTACATCATCAATGGTGATTTTGGCAGCCTGGCTTTCGGATTCTAAGACAATCAGGCGTTTGGAACCATGTGATGGGATACTTTCCATCACATGATTGATCAGAGCCTCCTGTTCTTCACCGATATAGATGATTTCGTATTGTTCATCTTGCGAAAAGAAATTGAGCTTGATTGGAAATTCGCCACTGGTGTGGTATACAACACCTTTCTTAAAATCCAGCAGTACCCAGAAGCATGTAATTATAGCATAGTCAGGATTCTCAGCAGACTGCTGGCTGTCACAAAGAAGGTCATGCTCTTTATCGTAAATGATGCGCCCTTGTTTGATGAGGCTGGTAATCAATGACTTGATAGACTGCTCATGTCGGGAGAAAAGTTGTAAAACCTGGTCATACCTCAGAGTATGGTAAGTGGTAATGAACCGTAAGAGCTTGGCTCCCTCTCCTTGATAGATTTCGTTCCTTGTTTTCATGATTGACTCCCTTCTATATATAATAGGAAACTTTATACATATGGCTGTACGTACAGGATACGTTTGGTATTGTAAGTATAGTGTACGTACAAAGTACATAGAACCTGCTGTCAGCGATTGAATTTACAGGTACAAAAAAAGCACCATCTATGGGTGCTGGAAATAAGGAAAACTATAAGCAATACCTATTGTAGCATGGGTAATTTTACGCTTCAATCGCAGAAGCAGGTCATTTCTGTGCCATTTTCACTGGTTGGCATAAAAAAAGCAGGAAACCATTTTGATTCCCTGCATGGTGTATTGTTGTGCTTTTGTGTAGTTCTAATGATTACTTGTCTTTATAAAATGCTTCGAAAGCTTGTGCGAAGAATTCGGCTGTACCATTGCCGTATTTTTCATCTATCATAGGTTTGATTTTTTCATTACGGTAATATTGAGCCTGTGCAACCATCAGACCGTGTTCTTTCTTTATCTGTGAAAGTTGTTTCATAAGAAAACCGTATTCGGAAACAAGTTCTCTTACTTCAGAAGAATCTGGTGAACATACTTTTTTAGCTGCTAATTTGTATAAAAGATTGTCAAATTGTTGGTTGTAACTTTCTGCAGCCTCTTTGCTAATAGGATTGTTGGCAACAGACAGGAATTGCTCTTTTCCTCCATACCACTCAACAACTTTAGCATAGCCTTTCTGCATTTCTTCTGATGAAACTGTCTTAATATAATGCTTTTTCCATTCTTCAATGCTTCCAAACTCTTTTACAGCAAGTTCTTTCATATTGTCAGGCATATGTTCAAACATAGTTTGGAACATTTCTTCAACTTCCGTTTTACTAAAAATCGCAAAATCCATTTTATTCTCTCCTTTCAGGATATCATCAATGCTGGCAATCAGATGTTCCATACGTTCTTTCTTTGCTACCAACATTTTTCTCTGCATTTGCAAGATCTGGTTCCTTTCAAGAGCAGGATTCTCCAGAACAGCTTTGATTTCTTTCAAAGGAATGTCAAACTCACGGAAAAACAGAATCTGCTGTAATATTTCCAATGCCCTATCGTCATAAAGCCGGTATCCCGCATCACTTTTTTGTGTTGGTTTTAAAAGCCCGATTTCATCGTAATAGTGAAGCGTGCGAACGCTGATACCTGTAAGTTCTGATATTTCTTTGACTGTCCTCATAGTTGCTGACCTCCTGTTCCTGATAAGATAACTGTACGCTATGACGTTCCGTGAGAGTCAATATATATTTTGCATTTTTTAGTATAACATTTTTATGATATTACGAAAAGCCGAGGAGATAGGCGATATGTATTACTCTGGAAAGAACTTGTTGAGCGTATCCAATGTCTCTTTTGCAGTAAATCCCCAAAGGATGGTACTGAGTGCTTCAATCGCAGCCCTGCGTTTCCGGTAATAGGTGCGGTAGGAAATATTGGTGATGTGGTGAGCCAGCTTATCCAATATCTCATCTGTATTTTTCATTTCCTGTGGAGAGAGAAAAGCGTAGTAGAGAATCCAGTAATACTGTTCCCCATGCTTGTGATTGTTCCGGAGGAGATCGATGGATGATTCCAAAAGCTTCAGCATCTGGTTGCTTCTGGCAATACTTTTTGCCCGTTGTTCGATGTCGCTTCCGGTAAGATCAGCCCCGGCAGCATAGATGGAGTCCAGAAATTTGTCGATGTCATTGTCGTATTGGAGCTTAAACTGGTGCTCCATCTGGTGTACGACTACCTTCAGGCTGTAGGTTGCATCCCGGTATCTGCGTAAAAACTGATAGGTGTCGTGAAAACGTGGATCTTCTTCGGGTGAAGGAAATCCCTGTGTATTGCGGTTTGCCATGTCTATTCCCCCCCTTTCAGTGCAGAAGGCTCTGCCACGGCAGGCATCTTTTGGGCAGACTCATCCCCTGGACTTACGGACAACTCAAACCGATAAGCGGCATTTCCGTAGGGACAGATAATATTTAGAGTAAATGTATTAAATATATCTTTGCAGGCTGATAATGGAGATAATATATAGCGGGTTTTGGAGCAGTGGCAACATGGAATCCCTTGTGAATCCAATAGTTCTGCGACTTTTTGCACGATAAATTTCATGTGTGAATCTGGAACGCAGGAATCATTTTTTGTAACGGTGATTTGTGAGTCTGTGACAGTTTCTGAAACGCTAACAGAAGCAGAATCCTCAATAGTGATTTCTTCAGGTACATGGATTGGTAATTGCATCTTCATAGCGATCTCCTCCTTGTCAATCATAACGTCGCTGATATTAAACATCACGGACAGGTAATTGTTGAGATAAATTACGCTTCCGTGTTTTCCTGTAAATGAGATAAGTGTAATGTATTCTTTTTCCTCCAGTTTCTTCAAGAGTCGTGATACCGATGCCTTTGACAGACTCCACCTTTCACCCAGTTCATTAAAGCTGGTAAGGGGATTTCCGGTATTATCCCGGTAATAGACAATGGGACCGGAATCAGATCCCAGGACAGAGGAATCGTTGTAAACTGCATGAATCCACAGATCCAGAATAACATCCATTTCCGAGCATTTTCCAATGCCAATTAGTTCGTGAACTTTGGCAATCGGGAAAAAGAAAAACCCTGTATCTTTTTTACAGGGATAGTTGTATTCCAATACGGTATTGTCTTTGGGCCAGTCTGATATTTTGAATTTGACCAGGCGGTTTTTGCCGAGAAGAGAGTAGGTAATGTAATTCTGCTCTTCAAAAAATCGAAGGATGGACAACGCTTGATGTTGGAAACGGCAGCGAAACCATTCCTGAAGATGAAGGACATTTCTTCTTGGGAAGGTTCAGCAACGGAACTGGTTTCTCTGATAAAGGTAGAAATTCAGCCCCACGTTATTACAAGAAAACTGAACATTCTTTCAGGGAGATTGTATGCAGAACATGGCATTTATTATAAGAACAACCGTACCCATGATGGAAGAAAAATACGGTTTTGGAAAGACGATACGGAAACAGCGTGACAGTTGGTGACAGTTGTGACGGTATTTTTGACAACGGGGGCAGTATTAAAATAACCGTCACAACTGTCACATACCGTCACAGAGAGGATGGGATACGATGAGAAATGTGCAAATATCACAGGAATTATTTATGCAGCTGCTCCGCTTTCATTTGATTGAAGATGAGAGTTGCGAGAAAGAAATTAAGAAGGAGTTGGAGAAAAAATTGGACAAGATGGTCATGCGTGACCTGTTTGGAAAATCAAAAACTGCACCGACAAAGGAAGAACGGGAACGGGCAAGAAAAGAATATCTGGACAGACGTGGAACTGACAAAAGCAGAGGAAAAAACTCTGATCTGGCTTGCCGGATGGGAAGAAAGTACCGTAGATAATCTGCTGTCAGTCATAGAAAAAGCAGCCCGGATACGGGCAGAGAAAAAGGGCGGATACGCCCATAAATCTAAGCATGAGTCCGAGAAGTAATCGGATTTTGTTAAACAAAAACAAGCCCTCGGCGTTTGAGAGCGAAATACACCCATCGCACAAACTTCGTTTATGCTCGGCGTATTTCGCCCTTGCAGGGGGCAAGCCGCCGATAGGCGGATAAGTTCGTAAACAGGTGCCTATGCACCTACTCACAGTAAAGCCGGCGCAAGCCGAGAAAGGAGGATGCTTATAGGCAGACATTCATTTATCAGACAAAGTAAGCTGTCCGATGTGGCAGGGCGTATTGATTATATTTCCAATCCCAAAAGGCAGGAACATCTCTATGCTACCTATCAGACGGAAGGGGCAACACCTGAGTTTTGGAAAAATCTTGCAAGAGAAAATCAGTTGGATTTTAAGGCGAGAGGAACGGCAGGGAAATGTATCGAAGGGCGTGAGTTTATTATTGCACTTCCCGAAAGTTTTGTTCAGTATAGGGCAGATGATGTGGTAAGACTTTTTACGGAAACTTTCCATAAAAGATATGGCGTGGAGTGCAGCGCAGCCCTTCATCACAACAAGACAAAGACGAATTATCATATTCATCTGGTATTCAGTGAACGGAAAATGTTGGAGCAGCCCGAAGTGAAGATTGCCACCCGAAATATGTTTTATGATGAGCAGGGAAAGCATAGACGCACGAAAAAAGAGATTTTAGACGTGCAGGGAAATATCCGAGCTGGGTGCAGTATTATCCCTAAAGGGGAAGTATATGAAAGTCATATCTTCACAAAAAAAGAGGAATGGTTTAAGAACAAAGCCTTTACCAAAGAAGTTAAAGAACTGTTTACCGATACGATTAACTGTTATGTAAAAGAAGAATCAGAAAAACTTTCTGTATTCCAACAGGGCGGTGTTTATCTGGCAATGAAGAAAATCGGAAAGAACAATCCGAAAGCGGAGGAGATAAAGGCAGACAATGCGGCAAGGCAGGAATGGAATCGGACAGTTGATGTGGCATTGGTTGAGGGTGTTCCTGAAGAAGATATTTTGAAGATTAAGCAGGAAAAAATCACAGACGAAACGCTGCAATCTATCAGGACACACGGTTGGCTGCCGGATATGTTCCGTCAGATTATCCGAGGAGCAAAAGACTTTTTACAGGAGGTGATTTTCAAATTTAAGCTGCCGCCAAGAACTGTGCCAAAGATTGACTTGCAGGAATGGAAGGATATGCAGAAGCTCATGTATGAATTACAGGGACAGTCAAGGGAGATAAAACGCACACAACAGGATATTTCTTCTTTGAAAAAGCAACTGTCAGAGTTACGAGGACTATTTAAAGGCAAAGAACGAAAATCTCTGGAAGGGAAAATTGAGCTGTTAGAGGATTTGGAAAAGCGTTTGCACAGGAGTATGGGGCGGATCGTAAAACGGGAAGGTTATCCCAATGTGCAATCCTTTCAGAAGGTTTATAACAAGGCAGAAGAACTGATTATGGAATACAATGAAGAACTGAGAGCGTGGAAAAATCAGACGAAACCGAAGAAAGAGAATCCGTTAGAACAGCCCCAAAAAGCGAGTGTACTGGAAAAATTGCACCGCTATCAGCAGGAAGGCAGGCAGCAACCGAAACGGTCAGTTAAGAAAAAATCTATGGATAGAGAACGATAAGAAAGGTGGAAACGATTATGAAGAAAACAATATTTGAAGAAATGGGCGGCATTTATATCAGACACGGGGATTATCTTATCCCCTGTCTTACCTTGCCGGAGGAAGAAGAACAGAGATTTATCGGTGTATGGGGACAAAGGCATAAACGCTATTTGAAAGAACATAAGAGAGCGGCTTATATTACTCTGCTTACAAGTGGCAGGCTGAATAGTTATCTTGCAGATATAGAAGAACAGGCACAAGAACGCTTTGAAAGGATTGTAGAGCAGATGAAACAGGCGCAGGGGGCAGGGGATTACAGAATAGTTAAAGGCAGATGATACCTTAAAATGGATAGGGAGAATGAGTAATATACAAACGTGTGCGAGGGAGATTGTGGATAATGAGATGATTTATCAATAAGAAAAGGTGTATGGTGGAAAGCAAGTCTGAAAACAAAATGATAATATTAGCTCGTATAGGCAGGATAATATGGATAAATCAAATAATCAAAAGAACTATAAACACGATAACGAATAATATCTAAACAAAATTGATTAGGCGTTGTCAGATTCGAATAACAGACAGAAAACCTCGGATGCCCATTTTACAAGGGTTTCCGAGGTTTCTTTATGCCTGTTGGATCTATTTTTTTGACGGAGTATTATTTATGCGTTAATACCGAAAAACTTCTCCATATCCTCTTCCACGGTGCCAATTCCTGCAATGCCGAAGTTCTCGACCAAGACCTTTGCAACATTCGGGCTGAGAAATGCCGGAAGTGTAGGGCCAAGGTGGATATTCTTCACACCAAGATATAAAAGAGCCAGAAGAACGATAACAGCTTTTTGCTCGTACCATGCGATATTATAGATAATTGGCAGATCGTTAATATCGTCAAGCCCAAAGACCTCTTTGAGTTTCAAGGCGATTACAGCAAGGGAATAGGAATCATTGCATTGACCTGCATCCAGAATACGCGGGATGCCATTGATATCGCCTAAAGACAACTTGTTATATTTATATTTTGCACAACCGGCAGTAAGGATGACAGCGTCCTTCGGCAGAGCCTTAGCAAATTCTGTATAGTAGTCGCGGCTCTTTGCTCGACCATCACAGCCCGCCATAACCACAAACTTTTTGATTGCACCGCTTTTTACAGCTTCTACAACTTTATCTGCCAAAGCCAGAACCTGCGCATGGGCAAATCCGCCGATGATTTCACCGGTTTCGATTTCACTCGGAGCGACACATTTTTTTGCATGCTCAATAATCGCAGAAAAATTTTTTTGTTCGCCAATTTCTCCCGGAATATGTGTACATCCCGGATATCCCGCAGCGCCGGTAGTGTAAAGTCTGTTTTTGTAACTATCCTTAGGAGGAACAATGCAGTTGGTTGTCATTAGAATAGGACCGTTAAAGGATTCAAATTCTTCTTTTTGTTTCCACCAAGCATTCCCATAATTACCAACAAAGTTAGGATATTTTTTGAAAGCGGGATAATAATGAGCTGGCAACATCTCGGAATGCGTATACACATCCACTCCAGTTCCCTGTGTCTGTTCTAACAGCATTTCCAAATCGCGCAGGTCGTGGCCGGATACCAGAATGCCGGGGTTCTTTCTGACACCGATATTTACCTTTGTAATTTCGGGGTTTCCATAGCTGTCTGTGTTAGCCTTATCCAGCATTGCCATACCGGATACTCCGTATTTTCCTGTTTCCATTGTTAGAGCAATCAGATCTTCTACACTAAGGTTGTCATTCAGCGTGGCAGCCAGTGCTTTCTGAAGAAATGCGTCAACTTCATCGTTGTCCTTCAACAGCACATTTGCGTGCTTCGAGTAAGCGGAAAGTCCCTTCAAACCGTAGGTGATTAACTCGCGCAGAGAGCGAATATCCTCGTTTTCGGTAGAAAGAACACCGACAGTTCTGGCTTTTTCTTCCCAGTTTTCAGATCCGTTCCATTTTGCGGCTTCAGGCAGAACAGTCAGATTGGTAACTTGCTTTAGCAGAACTTCCTTTTCGGTCAGTGTAGCACGGATTCTTGATTCAATGCTCTCTTTATCAAAATTTGCGTTGGTAATGGTAGTGAACAGATTCAGAGTAATCAAGTGATTGATTTTGGCAGATACCTGCTTACCTTCCTGACGCAATGCAGTCGTAATAGCCGAAATTCCTTTTGTGACATAGACCAACAGATCCTGCATGGCCGCTACATCAGGTTTCTTTCCGCATACGCCGGACATGGTGCAGCCCTTGCACCCGGCGGTTTCCTGACACTGATAGCAAAACATTTTTTGTTCCATAATATACCTCCTAAAAACTATTAAAATTTGAAATAATGTGGTTTCTTCTCAATCAAAAAAGCATATAGACGCGTTTGAATTAATCTTCCCAGGCGATTGCAGACACAGGACACGAGTCGATGGCCTCCTGTACAGCACCTTGATTTTCAGCGTTTGCTGGTTGATACGCTTCCGCCTTTCCCTGCTCGTTCATACGGAAAACTTCGTCGCAGATCCCACAGCAAAGCCCACAGCCAATGCAGAGATCCTTATCTACTTTTGTTGCTTTCATAAAATCACCTTCCTTTGTCAATTTTGCGTTTGATTAAAATACAACTACTAAAAGCATCTTGAACGCTTCCTGCCCATATACCGCATGGGGATGGCCTGCTGGCATGACAATAGATTCTCCTTCGTGCAGCAGATATTCAACGCCATCAATCGTGATTTTTCCGATACCATCCAAGCAGGTGACGAAGGCGTCCCCACCCGATTCATGGGTGCTGATCTCTTCGCCCTTTGCGAATGAGAACAGGGTAATACTTACTGCCTGGTTTTGTGTCAAAGTTTTGCTGACAACCTGCCCCTCCTGATAAGAAATTTGTTCTCTCAGCGTCAGTACTTCTGATTGAGCAATGTTTTTCATTTTTTTACTCATAGTATCTCTCCTTTTATTCCAAAATTTTACCATCCAACGAAATCGTAACAATCTGCCAAGGAATGAATTTTCCGCTTGCCTGCAACGCTTTTTTGGCAGCTAATTCCAGTCCGCCGCAGCAGGGAACTTCCATGCGTACAACCGTCACACTTTGAATGTTGTTGTTTTGAATGATCTGCGTCAGCTTTTCGCTGTAGTCTATGCTGTCAAGCTTTGGACAGCCGATAATCGTAATTTTCCCACGCATGAAATCCTCGTGCATTCTGGCATAGGCGTATGCACTGCAATCCGCTGCAATTAACAATTTTGCGCCGTCAAAATATAGTGCATTAGTCGGTACCAGTTTGATTTGGCATGGCCATTGTCCCAACTGTGATTCTGTCTGTACCCGGGCAGAAGGAGTTGTTTCTTGTGAATGTTGAATACGCTGCATTCGACTGCCGGGGCAGCCTGTATGGGGAACAGCGGCATGATTGCTTTTCGCTTTTTTCCTCATATTTTCCTGCACAGCTTTTTCATCATAGGCGGCAGCTTCTCTCTCCACAAAGGAAATTGCACCTGTCGGGCAGGTTGGCAGACAATCTCCCAAACCATCACAATAATCATCTCGCAGAAGCGTTGCTTTGCCGTTTACCATGCCGATTGCACCCTCGTGACAAGCTTCGGCACACGCACCACATCCGTTACATTTTTCTTCATCTATTTGGATAATTCTTCGAATCATTTTATACCATCCTTTCTCTTGTCTTTCTGGGCATAGTATATTATAATTAAAAATAAAAATCTGTTGTTATAACAACGAAAGGGCAAAAAATATGAAATTATCCGATATGCAGCTATTCCGTGGGTTAGAAGAAGATGACATCTCCTCGCTTTTAAGCTGTTTGAATAGTGTAAAACGCAATTATAAAAAAGGAGAAGTAATTCTTTCAGAAGGGAGTATTATAGAGAATATCGGCATTGTGCTGTCAGGCATGGCAATGATATCTTGTAACGATATTTGGGGGAATACCGGCATTTTAGGAAGTGTTGCGCCTGGTTCTGTATTTGCTGAGGTATATGCCTGTATTCCGGGACAGCCGATGCTGGTTACAGTGTCTGCCGTGGAAGATACCTCTGTGTTGTTTATGAATGTGGGACGTGTTCTGACTACCTGCACAAACGCCTGCCCTTTTCATACAAACCTTGCACGAAATCTACTGACTGTCTGTGCTCATAAAAGTCTGCAACTTTCACAAAGGATTTTGCACACCAGTTCCAAATCCATACGAGGACGATTGATGTCTTATTTTTCAGAATGCGCAAAACATGCCGGAAGTAATTCTTTTCTGATTCCATATAACCGTCAGCAGTTAGCAGATTACTTGAATGTTGACCGCAGTACTATGTGCAACGAGCTTTCTAAAATGCAGAAAGATGGCATGATTGAATACAAAAAAAATCGTATTTTGCTCAAAGACTGAGATTTAAGGAATGGTATGAATTTGAATAGGGATTGATTTTTTAAGCAAAATCGCTTATGATCTGAAATAGAATATAGTGCTATTATCCACAGTTACAGAGCAAGTGTTATCAACACCGATAACAAAATGATAACATTAGCCTGTATAGGCAGGATAATATGGATAAATCAAATAATCAAAAGAACTGTAAACACGACAGAGAATAATCTCTAAACAAAATTGATTAGTAATTGTCGAGTTTGAATAACGGACAGAACCCCGGAAATGCTGATAAAATGGGCATTTCCGGGGTTGTTTTATGGTTTTTGGCCCTAAAATGGCTCTAATTCTAGTAAGAAAAAATGCTATAACTTTTTTGAGTTGAGTAACATAGGCTTCAGAGATACCTAACTGAAATGCAATGTCTTTTTGTTTCATTCCCTCTGCCAATGTTCATGTGCGGTAAAGTATCACACAAGAAATTGAAAGATAGACACCCCTCTATTTCGTAAAAATTTGGGGGAATTTAATTTTAGTAACCAGGCAGGATTTCCTGCCAGGAAACGATTGTATCTTAAAATGATTTTTGCTATGATATAAATAATAAATTTGTAACGCATTTTGCAACAATCAACAGAAAGCTTCTACTTTCACAGTACCCTATAAAAGGAAGAAACGGAGGAATGGGAATGATAGTGACAACGACAGTGTCTGTAGAAGGAAGAAGAATTACGGAATATAAGGGAATTGTATTTGGAGAAGTCATATCTGGCGTAAATTTCGTGCGCGATGTTGCGGCTTCTTTCAGCAACTTTTTCGGCGGAAGATCAGGAAGCTATGAGGAAGAGCTTGTTTAGGCGAGACAGAACGCCCTGAAGGAGATGGAACAGCGTGCGGCAGATTTGGGGGCCAATGCGGTTGTAGGCGTTGATATCGATTATGAGGTGCTCGGTGCAGGTAACGGAATGCTTATGGTAACGGCAAGCGGAACGGCAGTGGTTGCCGAATAGCTTCGGGTGTGAACAGAAAGGGTGAGAGGGAAATTTGATGGACAGATTTATAAGGGAAATCGCAATTACAGAGATAGATGGCGTATCCATAGGACATGCGCAGGATAATGAAGCAAAGACAGGCGCAAGCGTATTGTACTTTAAACGGGGCGCACAGGCAGGCTGCGACATCAGCGGGGGAGGTCCGGCGTCGAGAGAAACGCCGCTTACAGACAGCATGACGGCAGATAATCCGCTGAACGCTGTCGTGTTGTCAGGAGGAAGCGCATATGGTCTGGCGGCTTCGGACGGTGTGATGCGCTGTCTGGAGGAGCAGGGGATTGGATACGACACGGGATTTTCCAAAATACCTCTTGTATGTCAGTCCTGCATTTTTGACTTGGGATACGGAAGAAGCGATATCCGTCCGGATGCGGATATGGGATATGAGGCCTGTAGAAAGGCGATGGAAGGCTGCGATGTATCGATGGGAAATGTCGGAGCAGGAACGGGAGCCAGCGTAGGAAAGCTGTTTGGAATGGAACGGGCGACAAAGTCCGGTCTGGGTATCTATGCGCTTCAGGCAGGGGAGCTGAAAATAGCGGCTGTCGTAGTCGTTAATGCATTCGGAGATGTTTTTGATCCGGAGAACGGACAAAAGATAGCAGGCCTTATGGATGCGGAAAGAACGAAATTTGTGGATTTGGAAGAGGCGTTTGTAGAAATGATGACGACGCCTCAGGATTTATTTCATACAAATACGACGATCGGCTGCATCGTGTGCAATGCACGTTTTGATAAGGCAAAGCTGAATAAAATTGCTTCTATGGCAAGAAATGCGTATGCGAGATGCATCAATCCGGTTGGAACTATGGCTGACGGAGACAGCATCTATGCCTGCAGTGTGGGAGAGGTAGAAAGCGATGTAAATGTAGCCGGAACACTGGCGGCAAGGGCGATGCAGCAGGCGATAAAAAGAGCTGTGACAGCGTCCGCAGTGGATGATAGAGAATATTTGAAATATTGCTTGCGAAACTAAAGGAAAATCAGTAAAATAAAAATGTTGGAAATAATCTGACCAGTTAAAAGGAGAGACAAATGAAGCAGGATATGATTGTTATTTTGGATCTGGGAAGTACAGAGAATACGGTACTCGCCCGGGAGATTCGTGAACTTGGCGTATACAGCGAGATTCATCCTCATGATATTACAGAGGAAGAAATAAAGGCTCTTGACAATGTAAAAGGAATTATTTTAAATGGCGGAGAAAACCGTGTGGTAGATGGAAAAGAAGTGGAAGTAAGACCAGAGCTTTATACATGGGGCTATCCGGTAATTTCCGTAGACTATCCTGCATCCAGATGCGACGTTCGTTTTGACAGCCTGCCGGATCAGGAGACGTTGAAAAAGTTCGTATTTGATGAATGTAAGGCAGAAGCAAACTGGAACATGAAGAACTTTATTGAAGATCAGGTAGAGCTGATCCGCAGACAGGTAGGAGACAGAAAGGTTCTTTTGGCGCTGTCAGGCGGCGTAGATTCTTCCGTAGTTGCAGCGATGCTGATTAAGGCGATAGGACAGCAGCTCGTCTGCGTACATGTAAATCATGGTCTGATGCGGAAAAATGAATCTGAAAGCGTTGTAGAGGTATTCCGCAACCAGCTTCATGCAAATCTGATTTATGTAGACGCTACAGAGCGTTTCCTTGGAAAGCTGGAAAATGTATCTGATCCGGAAGAGAAGAGAAAGATTATCGGCGGAGAATTTATCCGTGTTTTCGAGGAAGAAGCGAGAAAACTGGAAGGAATCGATTTCCTTGGACAGGGAACGATTTATCCGGACATTATCGAGAGCGGAACCAAGACTGCAAAGATGGTAAAATCTCACCACAATGTGGGAGGACTTCCGGAAGATTTGCAGTTTGAATTGGTAGAGCCGTTAAAGCAGCTCTTCAAGGACGAAGTTCGTGCCTGCGGTATTGAGCTTGGCCTGCCTGCTGAAATGGTTTACCGTCAGCCGTTCCCGGGTCCGGGACTTGGTGTTCGCTGCCTCGGCGCTATCACAAGAGATCGCCTGGAAGCTGTCCGTGAGTCAGATGCTATCCTGCGCGAGGAGTTCGCAAAGGCAGGACTGGACAAGAAAGTATGGCAGTATTTTACGGTAGTACCCGATTTCAAGTCTGTGGGAATGAAGAATCATGCAAGATGCTTTGAGTACATGGTAATCATCCGTGCAATCAATACCATCGACGCGATGACAGCCAGCATCGAGCACGTAGACTGGGAGATTCTCGACAGAATCACTAACAGAATCCTGGCAGAGGTCGAGAACGTAAACCGCGTGTGCTATGATATGAGCCCGAAGCCCCCGGCGACGATTGAATTCGAATAATATATTAGAGCCAAGAAATGCCTATTTTGCGGGCTTTCTTGGCTCTCTATGTCTAGTGACAATCAAATGACAATAATTTTGAAATTCTTCATCCGACATACGTTCATTTGAACGATGTTCAAACAGGAATTTTAGATATTATCCATTGCTCTTTTCTCCACGTCGCCGGCAGGATTAGAAACCGAATCTACAATAATCTTAATAATCCCATATTTCCAACGCCGTATAAGCGTGACTGTAATGATACCCTAATTTTTCTGCCAGTGCGGCGGATGCTTTGTTATGTGCATCCCAACTGGGATATAAGTTCCGCTTTAAGCATTCTAAGATCAGTTTTGCGGCGCATATGCAGGCAAAGCCGTTTCTCCGGTATTCTTTTCGTGTGTCAATTTCGATTTCGATGCCGTTTTGATATCTGGAGTAGGATGAAGCACCGGATATGATCAGCCCGTCTTTGGATATTACAACGCCTATTCCGAGACGGCGGTATTTTTCGTAAGTTGAAAATTGTGATACGAGATCTTTGCTCCATGCTTCTGATTTGCATAATTTGTAAAAGTGCGAGTCGATCATGGAAAGTGTATATTGTTTTGGCAGGGAAGCGACGATTTTTTCTAAATGATGTTTATTGAAAATAGGAGGTTCCTTTTTTGTTGCGTAGCGAGAAATTATTTTTGCTTTTTTACCGTAAAATTGAGTGAGCATGTTTTCCCAAAGTTTATTTTGAGGAACGGCGATCATAAAGTTTTGAGTACAGTGGGGCGGTCTATAAGCGATCAGTTCCGGGCATGGTTCGCCTGCGAAAAAGGTGAAATCCCCGATCACGGCCATAGCCGCAGTAGGGGCGGTGAGGTCGTTTGCATATATTTTCCCCATGATTCCCTGCAGGCATGACCAGATAAGGGTTTCTTCCCAGTGTCCAAATAAAGGTGAAATTTTGTTTGTGTCTTTTATTTCGTATATCATTGTTTCCTCTTGTTTCTCATTATTATAAGGAGCGGATCATTATAAGGTGTGGGCAGACTGTCAGGTGGAACAGTGGTATTAGGAGCTGTTTGCTGGAACGGTGGCTTTTCACAATACTGAAATGTGTCGTTTAGTGCTTCCGGTAATTATGTAGTGGCAGGTTTGAGTATAGTTTAATATGTTTGGTGTAAATAAGCAAACAGGAACGGAGGAAGAGAGTTCTTTTCCTTGAATTTCCTCAGACAGTATACTACAATTTAAAAAGAAGATCTGCTGCTGTGTTATATGACGGCAGAGAGTGCAGGAGTGTATGACATGAGAGATTTTGAGCAAAGTATTATAATAAATGAAAAAATAAAGCTTGAAGAAAGATTCGAGTTCCGAACTATATTCTCTGAGGAAGCTGTGCAGGCTGCGTCTGTCGAAAGAGTATGTTTCCCTCCTAACGAGGCGTGTACCGAAGAGATGATGAAGCAGCGGGCTCTTAAGATTCGGGAATTGTTTTTTGTGGCGGTTGACAGAAAAAGCGGTGAAGTGGCAGGTTTTTTGAATGGTCTGGCAACGGACGGGGATTGTTTGAAAGATGAATTTTTCAGGAATGCAGACTTGCATGATCCGACAGGTGATAACGTGATGATACTCGGTCTTGCAGTTTTGCCGAAGTACCGGGGAATCGGAGTGGCATCAGAACTGATGCGGCGGTATTCCGGGATACAAAGGCAGCAGGGGAGATGTGCGTTGATCCTGACATGTCTTGACGCAAAAGTCGAGATGTACAAAAAGATGGGCTTTGAAGATGAAGGGATATCGGATTCATCTTGGGGCGGAGAACAATGGCATCAAATGCGGAAGGGATTATAAAATAAATGAATTAAAATGGTAACAGTTCAGCCCGCGCTATTCGTAAAACCGCACTGTGTGCTTATCGTGGCTGATGCCACTGTTTTACTCATAGACGGACGCTGTATGGCTGAACTATTTACCTAAAATGCGGAAAATACCGCAAAATCAGATCGGGGAGATAAAATGTATATTGCAGATTTTCATATCCATTCCCGCTATTCTTATGCGACGAGCAAGACATGTACGCTGGAATATCTTGATTTATGGGCAAGGAGAAAAGGAATTCATATTGTTGGGACAGGTGATTTTACACATCCGGCATGGCGGGCGGAGTTAAAAGAAAAGCTGGCTCCTGCGGAAGATGGATTATATATATTGAAAGAAGAATACAGACTTTATGATGAAGCGGACGGGAAAAAAATCGACGCATACGGGCGTGGACAAAAAGAGATGATTCCGCGTTTTATTATAAGTGGGGAAATCAGTTCGGTGTATAAAAAAGAAGGACGTTCCCGGAAGGTGCACAGTCTACTTCTCCTTCCGGATTTTGAGGCGGCAGAGCGGATCGCGGATCGTCTTTCACAGATTGGAAATATCTGTTCGGACGGTCGGCCGACACTTCGGCTTGACTGTCGGGACCTTCTTGAACTGGCGCTTGACGAGTGTGGGAATTCGATTTATATTCCGGCTCATATATGGACGCCGCATTTTTCGGTATTCGGAGAGTTTTCGGGATTTGAAACGCCCGATGAGTGTTTCGGCGATATGACTTCCTATGTATATGCTATGGAGACGGGACTTTCGTCAGATCCGTTGATGAACCGAAGAGTATCTGTATTGGATGATTATCGGCTTATTTCTAATTCGGACGCTCATTCTCCGGGAAATTTAGGTCGGGAAGCGACTCTTTTTGATGTGGAACTTTCTTACAGAGGCATTGCAGAGGCGATTCGGACGGGAAACGGTTTGTGCGGAACGATTGAATTTTTCCCTCAGGAAGGAAAGTATCATTTGGATGGACATCGAAAATGCGGAGTTTGTTTTACTCCTGCGGAGACGAAAGCACATGGAGGAGTATGTCCTGTATGCGGGCGCGCGGTGACGGTAGGAGTGGCTCACAGAATCGAGGAGATGGCAGACAGATCGGAAGAGGAGGCGAAGTCTGCGGCGGGGAAAGAACCGTTTGAGAGTCTGATCCCGCTTAAGGAAGTGATTGCCATGGCAAATGGATTTGCTGTGAAAGGGAAACGTACAGAACGAGAGTATATGCGGCTTCTTGTGCAGCTTGGCCCTGAATTTGAAGTGCTGCGAAAGATACCTGTAGAACAGATCAGCCGGACGGCAGGGGAACAGACGGGATGTCTGGTTGACAAACTTCGGAAAGGGAAGATAAAATGGAACTCCGGATTTGACGGAGAGTATGGAACAATCGATCCGGGTGTGATACAATAAATAGAAAGTTTTGTTTCAGAACAATAAAGGAGAAAATGTATGAAACTGGGAGAAAAACAAGTTCTGACTGTTGTGAAGATCGTTGATTTCGGCGTATATCTGGGCAACGACGAAGAGAGGGTGCTTCTGCCTAAAAAGCAGGTGCCGCAAGGGATAGAAGTCGGAGATCCGATAGAGGTGTTTTTATATAAAGATTCATCAGATCGTATGATAGCAACTACGAATGAACCGAAGCTTACGATCGGAAAGACGGCTGTGCTTGAAGTGACGGATGTTGGAAGGATCGGAGCATTTTTGGATTGGGGATTGGAAAAAGAACTTCTGCTTCCGTTCAAAGAACAGACGGAAAGAGTAGAAAAAGGCGATCGATGTCTCGTTAGTCTTTATATAGATAAGAGCGGCAGACTGTGTGCGACGATGAAAGTGTATCAGCTTCTTCGTACTGATTCACCGTACAAAAAAGACGATATGGTCAGCGGAACAGTGTATGAATTAAGTCGGGATTTCGGCGTGTTTGTCGCTGTGGACGATCAGTATTCGGCGATGATCCCGAAGCGGGAAGTTTACGGGAAGATGTATATCGGTCAGCGCATTGAAGCGAGGGTGACGGCTGTGAAGCCGGACGGAAAGCTTGATCTGAGCATACGCGGGAAGATACCGGAACAGATGGATGCGGATGCGGATAAGGTGTTTGGACGTATTGAAAAGAATGGCGGCATGCTTCCGTTTACAGATAAGGCGGATCCGGAGAGGATTAAGTCGGAGATGGGGATGAGTAAAGCGGCGTTTAAACGTGCGGTCGGAAGACTTCTGAAACAAGGAAAGATACAGATCGACAACGAGGTGGGAAAGATTTTTGCGGTAAACAAGAACAGATAGACCTTTTGCGGGTCGGCTTACGAGGTGAAAGATGAGTTTTGCACATTTGCATGTCCATACAGAATACAGTCTTCTGGATGGTTCTAACAAGATAAAAGAATATGTTGCAAGAGTGAAAGAGCTTGGGATGAACAGTGCGGCGATCACCGATCACGGAGTAATGTACGGAGTGATTGATTTTTACAGAGAGGCGAAAAGTCAGGGAATTAATCCGATCTTGGGGTGTGAAGTTTATGTCGCGCCGAATTCCCGTTTTGACAGAGAAGTGACCGGAGGAGAAGACAGGTATTATCACCTTGTACTTCTTGCGGAAAATAACGAAGGTTATGCCAATCTTATGAAAATCGTATCAAAAGGCTTTGTCGAGGGATACTATTACAAACCCCGTGTAGATAAAGAACTTCTCAGAAAATATCACAGCGGCATTATCGCGCTGAGCGCCTGCCTGGCAGGCGAGGTGTCGAGATATCTGATGAAAGGCTTATATGACGAAGCGAAGAAAGCTGCGTTGGAGTACAGAGATATCTTTGGAAAAGATCATTTTTATTTAGAACTGCAGGATCACGGTCTGCCTGATCAGGGTCTTGTAAATCAACAGCTTTTGAAAATGTCCCGGGAAACGGGGATCGAACTTGTGGCGACGAATGATGTGCATTATACTTATGCGAAAGACGAAAAAGCGCATGATATCCTTTTGTGTATCCAGACAGGGAAAAGGCTGGCGGATGAGAACAGGATGAGATATGAAGGCGGACAGTATTACATCAAGTCTGAAGAAGAGATGAAAAGTCTTTTTCCGTATGCGCTTCAGGCGCTTGAAAATACGCAGAAGATTGCGGACCGCTGTTTAGTGGAGATTGAGTTCGGGGTAACAAAGCTTCCCAAATATGACGTCCCGGACGGATATACATCGTGGGAATACTTACGGAAACTGTGTTACGAAGGACTTGAGAAACGCTATGCAGAACGGGCGGATGAACTTCGGGAACGGCTTGATTATGAATTGGGCACGATCAAAAATATGGGGTATGTAGACTATTTCCTGATCGTGTGGGATTTTATAAAATATGCGAAAGATCATGGGATCGCAGTCGGACCGGGCCGGGGGTCTGCAGCGGGAAGTATTGTTTCCTACTGCCTGGGAATTACGACGATCGATCCGATCAGATATCAGCTTTTGTTCGAGCGTTTTTTGAATCCCGAACGTGTTTCCATGCCCGATATCGACGTTGACTTTTGTTATGAACGCAGACAGGAAGTGATCGACTATGTTGTGAGAAAATACGGAAAAGACAGAGTTGTTCAGATCGTGACATTCGGAACGCTGGCGGCAAGAGGTGTGATTCGAGATGTGGGGCGTGTGATGGATATGCCGTATGCTTTTGTCGATTCGATTGCGAAGATGATACCGCAGGAGCCGAAGATGACGATTGAAAAAGCGTTGAAGGTAAATCCTGAACTGCGCAAGATGTGTGAAGATGATGAGGAAGTAAAATATCTTATCGAGATGGCGAAAAGACTGGAAGGACTTCCGAGACATAGTTCTATGCATGCGGCCGGAGTCGTGATCAGTCAGAAGTCTGTTGACGAATATGTGCCGTTGTCGAGAGCGGCGGACGGCTCGGTGACGACCCAGTTTACGATGACGACACTGGAACAGCTCGGACTTTTGAAAATGGATTTTCTGGGACTTCGTACGTTGACGGTTATACAAAATGCGGTTCTTATGGCGAGAAAAAAAGATCCTTCGGTAAATATGGACACGCTGGATTATGATGATAAAAAAGTGCTTGAATATATCGGGACCGGAAAAACAGACGGCATCTTCCAGTTGGAAAGCGCGGGAATGAAAAGCTTTATGAAAGAGCTGAAACCGAACAGTCTGGAAGATATGATCGCCGGAATCTCTCTATATCGCCCCGGTCCGATGGATTTTATTCCGCAGTACATCAAAGGGAAAAACGACGCCTCTTCAATTTCATATGACTGCCCGCAGTTAGAGCCGATCCTGAATTCGACATACGGCTGTATCGTTTATCAGGAACAGGTTATGCAGATCGTTCGCGACCTTGCGGGATATTCCCTCGGAAGAAGCGATCTTTTGAGGCGCGCCATGTCAAAGAAAAAAGGCGAAGAGATGAAACGGGAACGGCAGATTTTCCTGTACGGTGACGAGGCTTCCGGTATTCCGGGATGTGTAAAAAACGGAATTGACGAGCAGGTTGCGAATAAGATTTATGATGAGATGCTTGACTTTGCAAACTATGCGTTTAATAAGTCGCATGCGGCCGCATATGCGGTTGTGGCATATCAGACTGCGTGGCTGAAATATTATTATCCTGTTGAATATATGGCGGCTCTTATGACATCGGTGATAGACAATCCGTCGAAAGTAGCTGAATATATTTATGCAAGCCGGCAGATGGGCATTCAGATCCTTCCTCCTGACATTAATAACGGAGAAGCGGATTTTTCGGTTGACGAAGGGAATATAAGATACGGGCTGTCTGCGATCAAAAGTGTCGGGAGACCGGTTGTTAGGGCGATGCTCGAAGAACGCAGGACATTTGGTCCATATAAAAATCTTGAAGATTTTATTACCCGTGTTTCATCGAAAGAAGGACTGAACAAGCGAACTATTGAAAATCTGATCAAAGCAGGGGCGTTGGATACTTTAGGCGGAACCCGAAAACAATTCATGAGTATTTATATTCAGATCATGGATCATGTGAATCAGGAGAAAAAATATTCCATGTCCGGTCAAATGAGTTTGTTTGATCTTGTGGGAGAAGAAGAAAAGGCGGATTTTCAGATCAGAATGCCTGATGTAGGCGAGTATTCAAAAGAAAATAAGCTTGCGTTTGAAAAAGAGGTGCTCGGCGTTTATATAAGCGGTCATCCGCTTGAGGAGCACGAGGAGAGATGGCGGCGGATGATTTCGGCTACAACGGCAGATTTTCAGTTTGACGAGGAACTGAATAGAACGAAGGTGCATGACGGAGAAAAGTCGGTTGTCGGAGGGATGATCGTTGACAAGACGGTCAAGTACACAAAGACGAATCAGGTGATGGCGTTCCTTACGCTGGAAGATTTGCTCGGCACTGTGGAAGTTGTTATTTTTCCGAGAGATTACGAGAAAAATCGTCAATGGCTTGAAATAAACGAGAAAGTGTTTATCAGCGGAAGGGTTTCGGAAGAAGACGAGAAGGCAAGTAAGCTGATCTGTGAGAAAGTGATCCCCTTTGAGAGGACAAAACGAGAATTGTGGATTCAATTTCCGGATAAAGAGACGTTTCTTGATGAAGAACAGATCGTTTACGGATACCTGGCAGATTCGGAAGGCGAAGACGAGGTTATTATATATTGCGCAAAAGAACGGGCAGTGAAACGACTGCCGAAAAACCGGAATATTCAGATCAATGAGCAGGTTTTAAGCAGGTTAATGAACCATTTTGGTGAAAGTCGGGTAAAAGTGGTTGAAAAAGCTATTGAAAACCACTTCTAAATAATGTAGAATAATTTTCGACTATTGTTAAAAAAATTACAATGAATAAATATTATTAATAGCGACACTTTGCAGAAAGGTGGAAAAATCATGGCAGAGAATCAAAAAGAAAAGTACTTAGAGGAGATTGAAGATCAGATCCGTACAATCGGAGTTCTTACAAGCGGCGGTGATGCGCCGGGTATGAACGCGGCTATTCGTGCAGTCGTAAGAACGGCGCTTTCAAGAGGACTGAAAGTGCGTGGTATCAGAAGAGGATTTCACGGACTTTTGAAGGAGGAGATCATTGATCTTTCAGCGCGCGATGTGTCTGAGAAGATCCAGCGCGGAGGTACGTTCCTTCAGACGGCGCGTTGTAAATCTATGCGTACGGAAGAAGGACAGCAGAAAGCGGCTGCAATCTGTAAAAAATACGGTATCGACGGACTTGTAGTTATCGGAGGAGACGGTTCTTTTGCCGGAGCTCAGAAACTTGCGAACCTCGGCGTAAATACGATCGGCATTCCGGGAACGATCGATCTTGATATTGCCTGCACAGATTACACGATCGGATTTGATACTGCTGTAAATACGGCGATGGAAGCGATCGATAAAGTACGTGATACTTCGACGTCTCATGAAAGATGCAGCATCATCGAAGTTATGGGGCGTGACGCGGGATATCTTGCTTTGTGGTGCGGTATTGCCAATGGAGCAGAACGTATCCTTATGCCGGAAGAGCATGACTTTGACGAGCAGGAGATCATTGATGATATTTTGAAAAATAAAAAACGCGGTAAGAAAAATTACATTATCATCAATGCGGAAGGTATCGGCGATTCGATCAACATGGCAAAGAGAATCGAGGCGGCGACGGGTATTGAGACGAGAGCGACTATTCTCGGACATATGCAGCGTGGAGGAAGCCCGACATGTAAAGACAGAGTATATGCTTCGATCATGGGATCTATGGCAGTTGATCTTCTTTGTCAGGGAAAAACAAACCGTGTAGTAGGATATAAGAACGGCGAGTATGTAGACTATGATATCGAAGAAGCTCTGGCTATGAAAAAAACAGTATCCGAGTATCAGTACGAAGTGGCAAAAACACTTGCACTGTAAGAAAAAACAGACATATATTTCTAAAAACATGCCGGTATAAATTTATACCGGCTGTTTGCACGATGGAGGGAATCATGCAAATGGACTGCAAAAAGACCGCGCCTGTCGGAGTTTTTGATTCCGGAGTGGGCGGACTTACGGTTGCGAGGGAGATTTCCCGGCAGCTTCCGAATGAAAATATCGTATACTTTGGAGACACGGCAAGAGTTCCGTACGGAAGTAAGTCGCAGAATACAATCATCCGTTTTTCAGAGCAGATTATACGCTTTTTGAAAACAAAGCAGGTAAAAGCGATCGTTATTGCCTGTAATACGGCGAGCGCTTTGGCGCTGGATGCCGTGAGAGATGAATTTGATATCCCTATCATGGGTGTTGTGATCCCGGGCGCAAGAGCGGCTGTAGAGACAACCCGGAATCAGAAAGTCGGAGTTATAGGAACGGATGCGACTGTACAGAGCGGAATGTACACGAAAGTCATCCAAAGCATGGCTCCGGATATTGAAGTGATCGAAAAGGCATGTCCGCTGTTTGTTCCGCTGGTGGAAGAAGGGTTTAAGGAACATGTTGTTACAGAAGAAGTGATCGAATATTATTTGGAGTCAATGCGGCACACACAGATTGACGCTATGATTTTGGGGTGCACCCACTACCCTCTTCTTAGATCTAAGATCCGCGATTATCTCGGAGAGGAGATCAAGATTGTGAATCCGGCATATGAAACGGCTATGGATCTGAAAAAGCTTTTGTATGAAAAAGAAATGGCAAATGACGGGACAGATGCACAGCACAGTGTATACTCCTTTTATGTAAGTGATGCGGCGGAAAAATTCCGCAGATTCGCAAATACAGTAATGCCGTTTGACGTGCCGACAACGAATGTAGTGAATATTGAGGAGTATTAGATTGATGACAAAAGATGTATTAGTCAGCATTTCGGGGAAACATATCGATATTATGGACGATCCTGCAAGGGGATATGAAGTCGGAGAAGATGGGATTGAAGTTGTGACTCCGGCAAATTATTACTGCCGGAATGGAAAACATTATATTCTCTATGATGAAGTTCTTGAAGGAATGGCAGGCACGATTAAAAATAAGATCAAGATCACGGGAACGGACTGTCTTGAAATTATGAAAAGCGGAGTTACTTCCTCTCATATGGTATTTGAAAAAAATAAAAAAAATCTGACATATTATAAGACACCTTATGGTCAGATGCTGGTAGGCGTAAATACAAAAAATATGGAGATCAGCGTAGACGAAGATCAGATCGGCGTTAAAGTCGCTTATGAATTAGATGTAAATCACGAACCTATGGCAGACTGTCGCATTAATATGAGCATTGTGCCGCGAAACAGTAAAGGGGTCTCCATGCAGCTGGATATCCGGTAGGAAAGAAAAATAACAAAAAACAGACGCAGCAGAAAAGGAATATTCCTTCGTGACGTCTGTTTTTTTGCTTTTTAATTATTTTTTGAAAAATCCTTTTTTCTTTTCAGGCTGTTCGATAGAACCGCCGCGTACGCTTTTGATCTCTGTTATGTAGAGTCCGCTTACAACCGCTTTGACTTCTTTTTTCACCGGAAGAACTTCAAACACTTTGTTCTCGCACATAAGAGTCATGATCTTTGCGCCGATCTTTGCTTTTACGACCGGAACTTTTGTACGGCGAAGATACTTCGGCGTATTGTCTACGACCATCTGCGGAAGTCCCGCTTCTTTTAATCTTAGTTTCTTTTTATCGATGATGAGCATGCTGACAACTTGTGCCGCCGCTGCCATCTGCTCCTGCTGTTCCGCCTGTTTTTTCTCGGCCTTCTTTCCGAAAATGTAAAGACCGACGAGCACCCCGATCAATATCACGAGAATGACGATCATCACAATGGTGAATGTACTCATGACAACTCCTCCTAAATCCTACTGTATAATGTTATTTTCCGCATTTACGCAAATATCATTGTAACATTGTTTTTTGTGTAGTGCAAGTAAAAAGGGGTTTACTTTTGAGTAGGTGAACGAGTATACTGTTATAGTACATGAAAGTACATAAAAAGGAGTTATATTATTTATGGCAGAAATGATTTGGAACGCAGCGGTGAGTGTCTATAATTTTATTATGGATAATATTGTTCTGATCAATATTTTCCTTGCGCTGGTCATCGTCTTTTTTCAGCGCAGATCCCCGCAGACTGTTTGGACATGGCTGCTTTTGCTTTATTTTATACCGATCCTCGGATTTGTTATGTATTTGATCATCGGACAGGATTTCCACAAGAGCAGGATGTTTAAAGCAAAAGAGATCGAAGGTGAACTAAAATATGCAGTCCGGCGGCAGGAGGAGACGATTTATTATAAACGGCTTCGCATGGCGAATCCGGAGATGTCAAGGTTTAAAGATCTGATTCTTTATAATCTGGAAGCCGGGGAAGCGGTTCTGACAGATAATAACGATATTCGCGTTTATACGGACGGAAAAGAGAAGTTCCGTGCGCTTATAGAAGAGATGAAGCAGGCGAAGAGATATATCCACATGCAGTATTACATTATCCGCAACGATGAATTGTGGCAGGAAGTAGAGAAGGTACTTATTCAAAAAGCGAGAGAAGGCGTGGAAGTTCGTGTCCTTTTTGACAGTATGGGATGCAGAACGATGAAAAACCGTGACTGGGAGCGCCTCGAAAAAGAAGGAATTCAAGTTGCGGAATTCTTCCCGGCGCTGCTTGGGCAGCTGCAGCTTCGTGTGAATTACCGGAATCACAGAAAAATCGTTGTTATTGACGGAAGAGTCGGTTTTGTAGGAGGATTTAACGTCGGAAGAGAGTATCTCGGACGGGATAAGAAATTCGGTTATTGGCGGGATACCCATCTGTGTATCGAAGGCGCGGCGGTAACGTCGCTGGCAGTCCGGTTTGTTCTCGATTGGAATTATGCGGCGAAAGAAAACTTGTTTTTAGAAGATTCATTGTTTGAAATTCCGCAATATACGAGAAACGGAAGAGATCCGGTGCAGATCATATCAAGCGGACCGGACTCGAAAACGAAGATGATCCACGACAATTACTTACGACTTATTCATAGGGCACAGGATCATGTCTATATCCAGACGCCGTACTTTATACCGGACGATTCGATCTTGGACGCTTTGAAAATCGCCGCAAAATCAGGCGTTGATGTGCGGATCATGATACCGTGCAAGCCGGATCATCCGTTTGTTTACTGGGCGACTTACTCTTATATCGGAGAGATGGTTGCCGCCGGAGCAAAATGCTATGTGTACAACAACGGATTTCTTCACGCTAAGACATTGAGTATCGACGGCATGGTCGCATGTGTCGGAACGGCAAATATGGACTTTCGGAGTTTTGGGTTGAATTTTGAGGTGAACGCAGTGATTTACAGCGAGCGTACAGTACAAAGATTGGAACGTGCGTTTGAAAACGATATGACGCTGTGTACGCAGGTGACAAGGAAAGTATATGATGAAAGAGGACTTGTCATAAAAGCGAAAGAACAGTTTTCGCGCTTGCTTTCCCCGCTTTTGTAAAAGGATGATAAAGGAAAGATCAGGCGTATATAGATGGAACTCGTACGTGAAAATCAAAAAAACGTACGGCAAATATGCATGCAGTAAAAATAAATATAAATAAAAGACGCGTATAAAACGCGGACAAAAAAGGAGATTATTATGAAAAAAAGAATTGTATCAATGATGCTTGCGGCAATGGTGGCTCTTTCCGTTGTAGGATGCGGAAGTAAAACATTGTCAAACGACTATGTAACGGTAAAGCAGTATAAAGGTCTTGAAGTTGCACAGGTAGAAAAGGTTGAAGTGACAGATGAGCAGGTTGAGCAGTCTGTTCAGGCAAACTTAAATGCGGCGGCAGAAAAAGAGCCGATCAAAGATCGTGCGGCGGAAAAAGGCGATTGGGTAAACATTGACTATACAGGATATATCGATGATGTGGCATTTGAAGGGGGAACAGCGACGGGATCCGATCTGGAGCTCGGAAGCGGAAGCTTTATCGGAGCAGAGGGCGGTTATGCCGGATTTGAAGATCAGATCATCGGACACAGTACAGGAGAAGAATTCGATATAGAAGTGAAGTTTTCGGATTCTTATCCGGGAACAGATGTGGCAGGAAAAGTTGCACGTTTCCACATCGTATTGAATGAAATTTACAAACAAAACATTCCGGAATTGACAGACGAGTGGGTGGCAAGCAACAGCAAGACGGCAAAAACAGCGGACGAATACCGCAAAGAAGTCCGTAAACAGATTGAAAGCAGCGCGGAGACAGCAAATGAGACAACATTAAAATCAGAGATCCAGGAAGCGCTTCTCGAAGAGATCGATGTGAAAAAATATCCGAAAGACGCTGTGGAAGAACAGAAAAAGCAGATGACAGATTACTATACACAGATGGCAGGATTATACGGAATTGAATTGTCTGAGTTCATCACGACATATCTGCAGATGACAGAAGATGAGTTTAATTCAAAAGTAAAAGAAAGCGCACAGCAGACAGCGGCGTTTGACGAGGCAATTAAACTGATCGCGGAAAAGCAGAAACTTGAGCCGTCAGAAAAAGAATACAAAGAAAAATTCAAAGAATATGCAGAGCAGGCGGGAGCCGATGTGGATGCTTATGTAGAACAGGTTGGAGAAGATGTGCTGAAAGCTGCGATTTTAAGAGACGCTGTGCTTGATTACCTTGTGGATAATTGTGTTCAGGTAGAAAATTCAGACAGTGATGCCGACAGTAATTCAAATAACAAGGAAGACAGCAGTAAATAAGATCTGTGCCGGATGCCGGTAAATGAGATATGTGAAGGCAGGACATGCGCTGCCTGAACCGGATGTGGATCGGGCAGTGTAAAAGCAAAAGAAAGTATTCAGGGAAAAGGAGACAGAGGCAATGAAAATGGAAAACGAACGGCTCTGTATTGAGATTTCAGAGCATGGGGCTGAGGTTACCCGTATATATGATAAAAAGAAAGAGACGGAACTTCTGTGGGAGGGAAATCCCACGTATTGGAAAAGACATTCCCCGATCCTTTTCCCGAACGTAGGAAAAACCTATAAAAATAAAGTAAAGATTAACGGAATATCTTATCCGACGTCAGGACACGGATTCGCAAGGGATAACGATTTTAAATGCATCTGTACAAAGCCCGATAAGGCAGCGTTTTTGTTCTCATCAGGGGAAGAAACAAAAGAAGTATATCCCTTTGATTTTGAACTGATCGTTACATATATTCTCAAAGAAAACAGCCTGATCGTGAAATGGGAAGTGCACAATACCGGAGACGACGATATGTATTTTACGATCGGTGGGCATCCGGCTTTCCGTTTTCAAAAAGCGGATGAGAAAAAGACGGATTATAAGTTGAAATTTCCGGATAAAAAGGCACTTGAATATATTCTGGTAGATCTCTCCGAATGTGTAGCCGATCCCGGCACAGTGTACAAGCTGGAGCTGGAAGATGGATTCTGCGCTTTGAATGAGGAAATGTTTGAACACGACGCACTGATTTTTGACGGCGGTCAGTTTGACGAAGTATGGCTCTGTCACAAAGGTGGAGAACCATATGTAGGCATGAAATGTAAAGGATTTCCGAATTTCGGCATTTGGTCTGTGAAAGACGCTCCTTTCGTCTGTCTTGAACCGTGGATGGGACGGTGCGACGATGTCGGCTTTGACAAAGAACTTTCGGAAAAACCATATATCAATAAAGTGAAGCCGGGAGAGAGCTTTGAACAAAGTTATGAAATATTGACGGCAGAATGTTGATCGGCCGATCAGATAAAATCGAAAATATATATTGAATATATTTTTGGAAAATACCGATGAAAAGATTCGGTACAGCGGGAGGAAGAAGACAATGCTTCTTACGATTGATATAGGAAATACAAATATTACAATGGGTGTGTTCGAGGAAGAGTTCCTGCTCGGTATGTTCCGTATGACGACAAAACGGGCGAGGACATCAGACGAATACGGATTCACCATATGCGGAATACTGGAGCACAGAGGAATCGACTCAAAGCAGATCGATTCGGTGATCGTTGCGTCGGTTGTCCCCGACATTATGCACTCTTTTACAAGCGGTATTATCAAATATTTAGGAACGGAACCGATGATCGTATCTTCTCAGACAGATACAGGAGTTCGTGTTGTGACTGAAAATCCGACGCGGACAGGACCGGACAGAATCGTCAATGCGGCAGCGGGGTATGCTATTGCAGGAGGACCTGCGATCGTGGTTGATTTCGGAACGGCTACGACGTATGATTTGATAGGTCCTGAATGTACGCTTGAAGCATGTGTGATCGCCCCGGGCATTGAAACGGCAGGACGTTCTCTGTGGGACGGAGCGGCGATGCTTCCGGCGATTCAGATCCGAAGACCGGAATCCGTGCTTGCATCGGAGACGATTAGCGGAATGCAGGCAGGACTTGTATACGGAGCGATCGGACAGACGGAATATATAGTAAAAAAAATGAAAGAAGAGTCGGGATATAAAAATGCCTATGTGATTGCCACAGGCGGGCTGGGTAAAATTATCGCCGATGAAACAGAATGCATAGATCTGTATGATCCACAGCTTACACTGAACGGCTTGCGAATGATTCATGAGAAAGTGCAGAAAAAAAGATGAAGAAGCTGAAAATAGGAAATGTAGAATTGGAAAACCGATACCTATTAGGACCTATGGCAGGGGTGACAGACCTGCCTTTTCGTTTGCTGTGCAAGGAACAGGGAGCGGGTCTTTTAGGGATGGAAATGGTTAGTGCAAAAGCAATTTTGTATCAAAATAAAAATACAGAGAAACTCATGGAAATACATCCAGAAGAGCAGCCGGTATCTTTGCAGTTGTTTGGTTCTGATCCGAAGATTATGAGCGAGATGGCGAAAAGAATTGAAGAACGTCCTTTTGCGATTCTCGATATCAATATGGGGTGTCCGGTACCGAAAGTTGTAAAAAACGGGGAGGGGTCTGCTTTGATGAAAAACCCCTCTCTTGTTTATGAGATTGTAAACGCGATCGTTAAAGCAATAGAGAAGCCCGTTACGGTAAAAATCCGAAAAGGGTTCGACGATGCGCATGTAAATGCAGTCGAAGTCGCAAGAGCGGCGGAAGAAGCGGGAGCGTCGGCGGTTGCGGTTCACGGAAGGACGAGAGAGCAGTATTATAGCGGAGAGGCGGACTGGGACATTATCAGGCAGGTGAAAGAGGCGGTTTCCATTCCTGTAATCGGAAACGGCGATGTCACTACACCGGAAAAAGCAGAAGAACTTGTTCAAACGACAGGATGCGACGGAATTATGATCGCAAGAGGCGCACAGGGAAACCCGTGGATCTTTTCGGAAATGATCGGCAAGGAAAAAAACGGAGTAACTCCGCCCAGACCTGATAAAGAGGCAATACGGAATATGATCCTCAGGCATTCAAAGCTTCAGATTCAGTATCGCGGAGAATTTGCGGGAATGCGGGAGATGCGCAAACATGTAGCCTGGTACACGAAAGGACTGACAGGAGCGGCAGATCTCCGGCGCAGAGTAAATGAGACAGAGACATTAGATGAACTGATGATGTTATTGGAAGAACTATGAAAATCTGCACAAAAAATATCCTTTAATATGTGAAGCGGCAAGATAAAAATAGTAAAAATGCCAAAAAGCAAAAACGACCTTACAAAAATGTTACGGTAATCTATACAAAATAAACAAAGTTTTGTATAATTTATATATTACGCATAGTAACATGGAGAAAAAGGTCGTTTTTCTTTATTTCGTTTCATGGAATATGCGTGAAAATTCAGAACGAAGGAGTGCTCCGGAACTATAGGGGCGAAAAAGTTTATGAAAAATCTCAAGTGGAAGAAAGCAGGTTCGGCAGTTCTTGCTACAGCTTTGGCAGGAAGCATGGTGTTGCCGGCAACAGCCTACGCACAGGGTGAGATCGTTCAACTGGAAGGGGGAACTTCGACGCAGACAAACACAGCGCCGGAGCAGGTGTTCCTTAACAAATACAGCGGAACGGTCAGAACGCAGAACTTCAACGATAACTGGAAGTTCTATTTAGGAGACGCAAGCGGAGCGCAGACTCCGGCATTTGACGACTCCTCATGGGATCAGGTGAACCTGCCGCATGATTACAGTATCGACCAGAAATATTCACAGAAGATGGAGGCGGAAAGCGGATATCTTCCGGGCGGTACAGGATGGTACAGAAAAAACTTTACTGTAGACGAGAGCCTGAAAGGTAAGAGAATCAGTATCGACTTCGGCGGCGTTTACATGAATGCAACTATTTATGTAAACGGTAAAAAGCTTGGTACACATCCGAACGGATACACACCATTCTCTTTCGATATTACAGATAATGTGAAGTTCGGAAAAGAAAACGTGATTGCCGTTAAAGTAGATCACCAGACACCGTCAAGCCGTTTTTACTCAGGAAGCGGTATTTACAGAGACGTAGACTTTGTTGTAACCGATACAGTTCATGTAGATAAGAACGGAACAAAGATTGAGACACCGGATCTGAAAGATCATGCAGATGGAAACAATGTTGCGGTAAAAGTAAAAACAACTGTTGTAAATGAATCCGAGAACAATGCATCTGTAAAAGTAAAACATACGATCTATCCGAAAAACGGAACGGCAGAGCAGGCGGTTGGGACATTTGAGACGGAAGTTGCGACTGTGGACAAAGGTAAATCAAAAGATGTACAGGCAGATTTTACTGTATCAGGCGTAAAGCTTTGGAGTACGACAACTCCAAATCTCTATACTGTGAAAACAGAAGTCCTTATGGACGGTACTACAGTTGATACATACGAGACAGATTATGGATTCCGTTATTTTGATTTCAATAATAATACAGGATTCTCTTTGAATGGTCAGAAGATGAAACTTCAGGGAGTATGTATGCATCATGATCAGGGCGCGCTTGGTTCGGTTGCAAATGACCGCTCTACAGAGCGTCAGGTAGAGATATTGAAAATGATGGGATGTAACTCTATCCGTGTGACACATAATCCGGCGTCAGACGAATTGATCGATGCATGTAATAAACACGGAATCTTAGTGATCGACGAGGCGTTTGACGGATGGGTAGCTCCGAAAAACAGTAACTCGAACGATTATTCTAAGTGGTTTAATAAAAAGATTGAAGACGGCAACGAGATCATGGGCGCTGCAGAGAACATGACATGGGCGCAGTTTGATCTTACAGCAATGATCGAGCGTGGTCAGAACGATCCGGCGATTATTATGTGGTCGCTTGGCAACGAGATGTGGGAAGGAACAGGCGGATACAGTGATGATTATAAGACTGCTCAGGACAACCTTGTGAAATGGGCAAAGGCGGCAGACACTACACGCCCTGTTACAACCGGAGATAATAAGCTGAAAAGTAATGAGACAGGTGCTATTACCCTTGGTCAGGAATTACAGAAAGCCGGTGGAATACATGGTATGAACTACTCTCAGGAGTGGAAAAATCATGCAGGAAAGACTCATTACGATATGATTCATGAAGCTTATCCTGAATGGTGTATGTATGGCTCTGAGACTGCATCGGCAGTTAATAGCCGAGGCATTTATAAAGGAATGGGTAGTCAAACAGATTATGGCGATTATGATCTGACATCCTATGATACATCGGCAGTTGGTTGGGGCGCTACGGCAAGCAGCGCATGGTATGAAGTAATCAAGCGTGATTTTATTGCGGGAGAATATGTATGGACAGGATTTGACTATATCGGAGAACCGACGCCGTGGAATGGAACAGGACAAGGCAAACCGGGTAATGCGTCGAGATGGCCTGCACCGAAGAGCTCCTATTTTGGAATCGTTGATACTGCCGGACTTCCGAAAGACAGCTATTACTTCTATCAGAGTCAGTGGAATGACAGCGTGAATACACTTCATATTCTTCCGGCTTGGAATGAAGAAGTTGTATATAAGAAGAGTGGAAATGATGTTCCGGTAGTTGTATACAGCGATGCAAAAAAAGTAGAACTGTTCTTTACTCCGGCAAGCGGCGGTGAACAGAGATCGCTCGGTGCAAAAGAATTTACAGAAAAGAAGACGACGGCAGGATACACATATCAGATGTATGAAGGAACTGGAAAGAGCAATACAGAACATGAGAATCTGTACATGACATGGATGGTTCCATATGAAGCCGGAACAATTACCGCAAAAGCGTGGGATAAAGACGGTAAAGAAATTACAGAGAATCTTCAGGGACGAACATCAGTAACTACAGCAGGTGAAGCTAAAAAATTAAAAGTTGATGTTGATCGAACAAAAATTACAGCAAATGGAGAAGATCTTTCTTATTTGACAGTAAGTGTTACTGATGATAAAGGAAATCTTGTACCGAATGCGGATAATAAGGTGACGTTTGAAGTCAGCGGTGATGGTGTGCTTGCAGGCGTGGATAACGGAAGACCTGTAGATCATCAGTCTTACAGAGACGATAACAGAAAAGCATTCAGCGGTCAGCTTGTAGGAATCGTTCAGTCTACAAAATCTGCCGGAACAATCACTGTGAAAGTGAAAGCAGAAGGAATGGAAGATCAGACGGTAACGATTACAACAACACCGTCTTCTGACAGTTCAGAGAGCAAAAAGGCGATCAGCAGCGTAAAAATGTCGAAGAGTTATTATGTTAAAGTCGGCAATCAGCCGCAGCTTCCGGGACAGGTAGAAGTTGTACTGACAGACAAGACAAAAACGACAGGCACAGTGACATGGGAGAAAGCGACAGCAGAGCAGATCGGTCAGGCAGGTACGTTCAGCTTAACGGGAACTGTTTCTGTGGAAGGTGTTGAAAAAGCAGAGACGGTGTCAGTTAATGTCAATATGATTGATACAGTAGCAGCGCTTTTGAATTACTCGACAACAACATCAGTCGGAGTAGCGCCGAGTCTTCCGACATCAAGACCGGCAGTAATGGAAGACGGAACTGTTCTTACAGCCGCATTCCCGGTAAAATGGGAAGCTCCTGAAAAAGGATATGATGCAGAAGGAATCGTGAACGTAACAGGAACGGCAGATGTGTTTGGTGAATCTATGCCGGTTACAGCTACAGTTCGCGTTCAGGAAGCAGAATATACAGTAGGTAATAACGTTGCAAAAGAAGCGATGACATTGTCGCAGGATATCCCACAGGAGATGCAGTCTGATGATCTGGAAGCAATCCGTGATGGAAACAGAACAGTAGACGGAAATCAGGGCGGTAATACAAACTCTACAATGTGGAGTAACTATAAAAACAGCAAAGATGCCAAAGACAATGATGCTGATATTACATTCCAGTATGCGACACAGCAGATATTTAATCAGATTAAGATTTTCTTCAGATCTGACAGCCATGCAGCATCTTATCCAGCAGATAATACGACAAAAATATATGTTTCCGAAACAGGAGAAGAGGGAACTTGGACAGAAGTAACAGCAACAGAGTCACATCCAGAGGAACTCCCTGCGATTGGCGTCGTGGAATATACATATGATTTTGTTCCGACAAAGGCTGTATTTGTAAAAATCCATGTTGTAAATAATCCGGATGCAAGCGGAAAAGGCGGCGGATTTACATGTACGGGAATTGTAGAAGCAGAACTGTATCTTGCAAATCAGGCTGACTTTACAACAAACACAACAGCAAAACTTGAGAGTCTGAAGATCAACGAAACATCTGCTCCGGCAGAAGTACTTGCAGCAGGTGCAGGAAGTTGGGGAACGAAAGAAGTTGAAGCAAAAACCGTAGAAGCGGTTGGAGCAGACAATGCGGCAGTTACAGTTCTTCCGACATACGAAAATGCAGTACGCATTATTATCGAGTCAGAAGACCATAAGACAACAAATACGTTCGTTGTAAATTTGGACGCTGACGCAACAGATGATTCAAAAGATTACGATAAAGCAAAGATTACTTCAACGGTTGGAAGCGCACAATCCGGAAATGAAAAGGAGAAAGCGTTTGACGGCGATACGAATACATTGTGGCATACCCAGTGGAATAATACAAATCCGGCAGAAAGATGGATCGAGATGGAACTTGAGGATGTTCAGAATGTAATCGGTTTAAGATATCTTCCGAGACAGAATGGCGGACAAAACGGTATCGTTAAAACATATAAGATTGAAGTGAAAGCCGCAGAGGGAGACGAATGGAAAGAGGTAGCCGTTACAGAAGGAACAAAAGTGTGGGCAGTTGACAACACATGGAAGATGGCAAAATTCGAAACTCCGGTTCAGGCAAAATATATCCGCTTCAGTGGTGTAGAGACACATGATGACCAAGGCGGAAACAAGTGGATGAGTGCTGCTGAAATCAGAGTGAAAGTAACAAAAGAAGAAGTAGTGCCACCGACAGCAACAGAACTTTCATTGAAAGCACAGCCTACAAAGACGGCGTATGCAGTCGGCGAGAAATTTGATCCGGCAGGACTTGTTATTGGCGTGAAATATTCTGATGGAACAGAAAAAGAGGTCGCTTATGGACAGGATAACGCAGGAGAATTTACATTTAATCCGACACTTAGTACAGCTTTGACAAAAGATTATACAAAAGTAGAAGTTGGATATGCAGGTTTGAAATTAGATGTTAACATCACAGTATCTGAATCAGAACCAGTTATACCGGAAGCTCTTGAAGTTGTAAGCGCACCGGCAAAAACAGAGTATGAAGAAGGCGAAATGTTCAATCCGGCAGGACTTTCTGTAAAAATAAAATACAGTGACGGTTCTTATGGTGATGAAGTTGCATACGGAACAGCAAATGCGGATCAGTTTACATTTAACCCGACGCTTGATACAGCACTGAAAACAAGCGATGAAAAAGTGACTGTAACATATGCTGAGAAGACGGCAGATATCAAAATTAAAGTAAACAAAAAGACACCGGTAGTACCGGAGAACCCGACGGTAGAAAAAGTTGAGATTAAAGCAAATCCGGCTAAGACAGAGTATAAAGAAGGCGATAAATTCGATCCGACAGGACTTGTGCTTACAGTGAAATATGACAAAGGCGAAGATAAAGAAGTAGCTTACGGCGATGCAACAAAAGCAGACTTCACATTCATCCCAAGCCTTGACACAGCACTGAAAACAAGTGATGAGAAAGTAACAGTAACATATGCAGGCAAGACGGCAGAAATCGGTATTGAAGTGAAAGCTGACACACCGGTAGAGCCGGAAAAACCGACGGTAGACAAAATTGCCGTTAAGAAAGTGCCAGCTAAGACAACTTACAAAGCAGGAGAGACATTCGATCCGAGCGGACTTGTTCTTACAGTAACGATGTCAGACAAGACAACAAAAGAAGTTGCATACGGAAACGAAACAGCAAAAGATTTTGTATTTAACCCGACACTTGATACAGCACTTACAGAAGGTATGAACAAAGTTGATGTAACATATGCCGGCAAGACGGTAGACATCGGTATTGAAGTGAAAGCTGACACACCGGTAGAGCCGGAAAAACCAACGGTAGAAAAAGTTGAAATTAAAGCAAATCCGGCTAAGACAGAATACAAAGCAGGAGAGACATTCGATCCGACGGGAATGAGTCTTACAGTAACGATGTCAGACGGAACAACAAAAGTTGTTGCATACGGACCGGAGACGGCAAAAGATTTCTCCTTTAATCCGAGTCTTAATACAAAACTGACAGCGGATACGAAGAAAGTAACAGTAACATACGGCGGACAGTCGGCAGACGTAGCTGTATCGGTGAAAGCAGATCCGTCAGAGGATAAGAAACCGAATACAGAGAAACCGGACAAAGGCGGAGCGGTTCAGACAGGAGATAACTTTAACGTAACGCTGCTGATCGGACTTGTAGTTCTTGCAGGTGCGGTTGCAGGCGGAGCGGCTCTGACAATCTTCAAAAGAAACAAAAGAAAATAAGCCTTATCCGTAAATAGTACGGAAAAATGCAGGGCTGCCACTTAGTGGCGGCCCTGTTTGCATTGGAGCGGCAATGAACGAAAGACAGAAGGATCAAGACCTTGGAAAGCCGCCTGTAATCCCGGAATGTGTCTTTGGGAACTTACGGTAATTCCGGCATAACGCTGTATTGTTAATAAGCGCTATATTTTCTGCGCAATATCATGTAAAAGCTGTCTTGTTTACGCCAAAAACCTTGACATTAATGGGGTTGATGGTTATAATATTGAAATTGTGAAATAAACTAAAAGAGACAGCGTGCAGGGACAAGTTTTCCTGTCGGGAATAGACAAAAAACAGTGAAAAAGAATGACAGAAAAGGAGCGTTATCAATGGCGGAGGCAAAGAAAAGATTACTTACTTATGCCGGATTAAAGGCACTTGAAGATGAACTTGAAACTCTTAAAGTTGTCAAACGGAAAGAAGTTGCAGCTAAGATCAAAGAGGCAAGAGAGCAGGGAGATCTTTCCGAGAATGCAGAGTATGATGCGGCAAAAGATGAACAAAGAGATATCGAAGCGCGTATCGAAGAACTTGAAGGCATCCTGAAAAACGCAGAAGTGGTTGTTGAAGATGAAGTTGACTTTGATAAGATCAATGTCGGATGTACGGTAAAGGTATTTGACATAACATTCGATGAAGAGATGGAATTTAAAATTGTGGGATCAACAGAGGCAAACAGCTTGGTAGGAAAGATTTCAAACGAGTCTCCGGTTGGTCAGGCATTGATCGGAAAAAAAGTGGGAGATACGGTAAGCGTAGAAACACAGGCGGGAGAAATCAAGTACAAAGTGCTTGAAATCAGCCGTTCAATGTAAACAGATGATTATAAACAGACCTCTTTTTAAGAGGTCTGAATTCGCATGTATGGGAATGTTTTAAAGAGGCGAAAAAGGCAGATAAAGAGAAAAAAAGCGTAACGGAATAATAAGAGATAAAGCAAAACAGAGAAAAGTTATCCGGGAAAGGAGATAAGAAAGTGGCACAGGAGCAGAAGAATGTACAGGAACAGGATCTGAATCAGTTGAGAAAGGTACGCCGTGAGAAACTTGCAGAGCTGCAGGGAAGCGGAAAAGATCCGTTCGTGATTACAAAATATGATCAGACACATCACAGTGTAGAAGTAAAAGAAAATTACGAGGAGCTTGAAGGAAAGCAGGTTTCCATCGCAGGACGTATGATGTCAAAGCGAGTAATGGGAAAAGCATCTTTTTGTAATGTTCAGGATTTAAAAGGAAATATTCAGTCTTATGTAGCAAGAGACAGCATCGGTGAGGAAAATTATAAAGAATTTAAGAAACTTGATGTCGGTGATGTGATCGGAATCGAAGGAGAGGTATTCAAGACAAAAACAGGAGAGATTTCCATTCATGCATCTCATGTAACACTTCTTTCCAAGAGTCTTCAGATTCTTCCGGAGAAGTTCCATGGACTGACGAATACAGATATGCGTTATCGTCAGAGATATGTGGATCTTATCATGAATCCGGAAGCGAAAGATACATTTATCAAACGTTCTAAGATCATCAGTGCGATCCGCAGATATTTGGACGGCGAAGGATTTATGGAAGTGGAGACTCCGATGCTTGTTGCAAATGCCGGGGGAGCTGCGGCAAGACCGTTTGAGACACATTTCAATGCTTTAAATGAAGACTTGAAACTGAGAATTTCTCTTGAACTTTATCTGAAACGTCTGATCGTCGGAGGTCTTGAAAGAGTGTACGAGATCGGTCGTGTATTCAGAAACGAAGGACTTGATACGAGACATAATCCGGAATTTACATTGATGGAGCTTTATCAGGCATATACAGATTATAACGGAATGATGGATCTTACAGAAAATCTTTACCGCCATGTGGCACAGGAAGTTCTCGGCACAACGAAGATCGTTTACAATGGCGTTGAGATGGATCTCGGAAAACCGTTTGAACGTATTACAATGGTAGATGCCGTGAAGAAATATGCAGGCGTTGACTGGAATGAAGTTAAGACTTTGGAAGAGGCTCGCAAGCTTGCAGACGAGCATCATGTAGAATATGAAGAGCATCATAAGAAAGGTGATATCTTGTCATTGTTCTTTGAAGAGTTTGCAGAAGAACATTTGATTCAGCCGACGTTCGTAATGGATCATCCGATCGAGATTTCACCGCTTACGAAAAAGAAACCGGAGAATCCGGAATATACAGAGCGTTTCGAGTTCTTTATGAACGGCTGGGAAATGGCGAATGCATATTCAGAGCTGAATGACCCGATCGATCAGAGAGAACGTTTCAAAGCTCAGGAAGAACTTTTGGCACAAGGTGACGAAGAGGCAAATACAACAGATGAAGATTTCCTGAATGCACTTGAGATCGGTATGCCGCCGACAGGAGGTATCGGATTCGGTATCGACAGAATGTGTATGCTTTTAACAAACAGCGCCGCGATCAGAGACGTACTGCTTTTCCCGACGATGAAGTCGCTGAACTAATGTTCGATTGCGGTCAACGGGTAAGATTATCCAATCAGCAAATGTAGCTCCATGGATAGACATGGACTTACATGAAATTACCCGGACCCGTAAGGATTTAAATGACGTTGTATGGATTATAAAAAAATAGGAAATGGAGTCCTATGGATTCCTGACTATTTGACATTATTTGTCCAAAAAGAGTTAAATATTGATTATTTTTGAGGAGCATTTTCAAGAATAAGGTGTTTGAAGGACACTTCACTTTTGGTAGAAATACCAATTGGGAGTGTCCTTTTTGTTTTGCAAAAAAGCACGTCCTATTAGCACCTGCGAAAAAAGAAATCCATAAATTCATAATTTAAAGGATTTCCAACACAAGGAGGAACTGATGAGAAAAAGAAAAGCACAAGCACCTGATCTGGAAAAGTATCTAGATGGGAAAGGGCGTAGATTTGTAAATTATGCACAGGGTGCAAAACTCTATGACGTATCCTACTGGTCTTTTGTCAGAGCAGCCAAGGAGGCACAATCCAATTATCCGATAAGAAAAACAGCGATTGTGGATCTGAATATTCTGGAAAAGTTTTTAGAGGAAAATCCACAGGTTGTTGCCAGATTGGAAGAATCAAGGAGGAAGCGACATGAAAAATAGGAGAAAGAAGATTCCAGAATTGGAAAAAATGGTTCAGACAGGGAGAAAAAAGTTTGTACGTTATGAGGAAGGCGCAATGCTTTATTCCATGGGATTGCATTCATTTCAGAATTTGGCGAAAGATGCCGGAGCCGTATATCACGTAAAGAGGATTGTGCTTGTTAATTTGGATATCATTGATGAATATCTGGAAGCGTTTAGAGACGAAGATTTTTAACAATATAACGACAGGAGGAACGAATAATGTGTAAAGTAATTTGTGTTGCGAATCAGAAAGGCGGAGTTGGAAAGACAACAACAACCGTAAATTTAGGAATTGGACTTGCAAGAGAGGGAAAGAAAGTATTATTGATCGATGCAGATCCGCAGGGAAGCCTGACAGCCAGTCTGGGATATGTAGAACCGGATGATCTTGGGGTTACTCTGGCGACAATTATGATGGCAGTAATCAATGATGAAAGGGAGGAACTGTTGCCGAGTGAGAAGTAATAGAGCTTTCTATGCTTGTATACTTGACTAGAAACTGCTAAAATAATGTGCGAACCAATATTTACGGAGGATAAGGAATTATGTGTGAAGAAAATGTAAAAGTTGAAGAAACAGTAGCTGAGACAGCAGAAAATACAGAGGAAGTAACAGAAGCAGTTGAAGAAAAAGCGGATGCTGTAGAGATAGAGCCATTATTTGAAGAGTTTGTTGATTTTGACACATTCAGCAAATCTGATTTCCGTGTTGTAAAGGTTAAAGAATGTACTGCAGTTAAGAAGAGTAAGAAACTTCTGCAGTTTGTACTGGATGATGGTACAGGAACAGACCGTATCATTCTTTCTGGAGTACATGCTTTTTATGAGCCGGAAGAACTGGAAGGAAAGACACTTCTTGCTATCGTGAATTTACCACCGAGAAAAATGATGGGAATTGAATCTTGCGGTATGCTTTTATCTGCAATCCATAATGTCAACGGAGAAGAGCAGTTAAATCTGGTAATGCTGAATGATGCAATCCCGGCGGGAGCAAAACTGTACTAATAATAAAAAAGAGAGGCAGCGGAGAGATCCGTTGCCTCGTTTCGGTCTTACGATAGTTAATCTAATTCAGATGCCAGTTCGTGCATCCAGAAAGATGCAGCTTCGTACTCCCTGGGTTCAGAGAGAACAGGGACTGTGAGAATTTCAATTGGTACACCCAGCGTAGATGCAAAAAGTTTTAAAAGATCTTCTTTGGGTGTACGGATATCGCTTTCATACTGAGCAATCCGGACGTCGGCGCAATTTTCAGGGAATCCCATGGCTATACCGAGTTCTTTCTGGGTGAGATGATTTTTCTGTCGTAAGTGTTTTAGTTTTCTTCCAAATGTAATCATAGTAGTTATGCTCCTGTACTTCCAAATGCTCCGGTACCTCGCTCATTTCCGAGATCCAGAACAAAATCTGCGATTAAAACGGGCGTGATCACGAGCTGACCAACCCGGGTATCTTTATGAATGATCTGTGTTTCGGTGCTTACGTTGCTGAGGATTGCATGAATTTCTCCACGATAACCGGAATCAATTGGCGGAAGTTCGCATACCAGTCCTTTTGCTGCCATGCTGCTTCTTGGAAAGACATATCCGGCAAATCCGTCAGGAATGATCAGTCCGAACCCCAGAGGAATTCTGGCAATCTCTCCTGGCTGTAAAGTACAGTCATAAGGCATGAATACATCAGCACCGGCATCATTTTCATGTGGTCGGAAAGGATAGTGCTTTTCTTTCAGACCGAAATCGATGAGTTTAATTTTCATTGGGTTGCACCTCCTTCTTGATAAGCAATGGATAATCGGCTTCTAAAATATCAGCGGGAGTCCAGATCTGAGAAATAGGATTCTTACAGGACATCTGTTTTTCCATGCAGGCACTTCTTTGACAGAATGGACCTGTCAGATCGGGAGCAAAAAGTATGGGACTCAGGCTGTATAATTTCTTCCAGATGTTGAGCATTACAATTCGAGTTTCATCTGTATTTCTACGGCAGGTCCTCTGACCAATCATGTGCTTCCACTGGTAAGGTGTGGCGCTGATGATCAGAACATTACGTAAGCCCTGAGGTGTTGCGTATCCGGCTGCATCATGGTCAATTCCAGCTGAAATGAGTTTTTCATAATTATCGAGATCCGACTGACAGCTTTGGCTGTAGAGTTCCCGGATGCTGCTTTCTGCTTTTAGAATTTCGTATGGAATGGCAAAAGCCGCATGTCCGGAATAATTGCTGTACTGCAGAGAAGCACTCATGTATTTTACTTCATTCTGATGCCGGGTAATCTGTGTCAGAAATCGTCTGCTTGCACCAACGATGGCTATGGTGATGACCATAAATTTCTGAACAGTTGGATGTGGAAGACTGGCAATATTTTCTACTGTTTTCTTGCTATATGTCTGGTGGTAAAGAGTCATTAAATCTTCCATGTTACGGATTGTATGACCATGTTGTGTGAGTCTGGCAGCAAAGACCATATTCTGTTCTGCTTCCCGGATTCCGTAACAGTTCAGAATAGCTGTTTCAATGTGATCCATATGCCTGTTCCTCCTTTACCAGTGCTTTTAACAGAATAAGATAATTGATGCAGTCCGTGATTTTTTCATCCCACTGATCCATATCAAAATGAAGCAGGCTGGAATAGCACATATCGTAAAGAGATACGACATGTTTCGACATCATACCTGCCAGTGCAGCTTTCGGATCGCAATTCTGTAATGCGGCAGCAATCTTGAATGCGCTCAACCGGTCAAGATTGTCGCCAGTATATTCTTTCTTTTTATGTGCAAGAATATCAGAGCACTTTCTCATTTGAAGTTCGAAGACAACATTAAATTCTTCTTGTGTCATGTAACAATTCCTCCTTTGTTTGGCGTGATTTATCGTTCTGGTTCTATTGATTTTTCTTTGCGTTTTTCTGGAATCTGCATATGGAGAATAGCATCAATATTCTGATCTGCAGTTTCCAAATCTTTTAACTTTTCTTTCAGAGATTTTATGGATTCTTTGTCTGAATCTATGGTCTGCTGTAAATTGTTTTTTTGGATTTTCAGATCCTTTATACTGGTCATTTTTCCATCCTGGTAGAAGGACTTTAACCAGTCTCTGGCTTCTTCAAATGCCTGAATTTCAGCCGCATGTTCTTTTCGGTATTTTCCTTTGATTTTCGATTTTACAAATTTGGAGTAGACTTCCTTATTTGCAAAATACTGTCCGGTATAATGAATCTGATTGTTGAGTGTTTTTGCTTTCGTGACGCGTTGAGCAAACTGATCTTGGTATTCAGCAAGTTCTTTCTGTGAGTCAAGAAGCATTCTTTTTAACTCAGTCTGTGTATCAATTCCAAGCTCCTGTACATAGATAATCGTATTTGCCATTTGTTGTAGATTGGTAAGTTTTACACGACGAGCATAAGCCGGACTCTGCATGGCTTTGACATTTGTCTGGAGATCCACGACCAGTCGCAGATGCGATCTGACATAAAGGATGGCAATTGGATCTTTGTGCAGAAATGTCTGTTCCAGATGTTCTTTCCCATATCTCGTTCCGAGTGCACGTTCTGTGATTCGTTTCTGTCGGTCTGGATGAAGGTAACTGTATCTGCCACGATGATCAACAACAGAAATATGAAATTGCTCAAACAGTTTTGTCTGGAATTCATCAAAGCTATCGGAAGTAGCAGCACATTCATCAATGGCATTTCGCAAATAATCTTTCTGTGTCTGGAAAACTGTGGATGTTGGTTTCAGTCCGTCTGCTACGATTTCCTGATTGACTTTTTCCAATTTCTCCTGACCGGATTTTTGTGCCATATATTCTGCCTGTGTGATTTTTCTTTCAGCAGGAGCAAGTAAATCTATCTGGTGAAGCCCTTCTTGCTGACATCTATCCATGACTGCTTTTTTGAAAAATTTTATGAATTTATCAGTGGATCGGTGCTTGTAACCAGCACGTTCTTCATGTGGTTTGTCCATGTAAGGCTGCCGGTCCACTGCATATTTCCGGACACTGTTTATCACGATGTGAGTATGAATATTTCCTGATTCATTATGACCATCGGTATGTGTGACAACCAGTGCCTGGTATCCTGGAAACATTTGCTTTGCAAGCTCAATACTGATAGCCTGTGCTCTTTCGCCGGTAAGTCCGTTTTCCGTCACATCGGCAGGATCAAAGCTGATGATATAGTGATGACTTTTGATATCAGAGCGTTCCCGATTCTTATGAAAATGCATATTTGTCAGTTCGCATTCTTTATCAAAAGACATCGGATCACAGTTCAGTCCATCCATATAAAATTCTTTTCGTAGGATGCTACGGCCGGATTCATCAACAATCTTTTTCCCGGTTTTTTCATCGTGCTCAAACAGCAGATAGTTGATGGCATCTGAGTAATTTGCGTTTCTGCTTTTAATATGTTTTACGATTGCTATTCTTACCACCTGCCAGTTTCAGTACTTCTTTTCTTAGCTGGAATAAGTCCGCAATGCACTGATGGATTTCATTTTCCACAGCGAGAGAACGGGAGCCGCCAGTGTTAAAATATCTGGCAATCTGATTGAGATTTGATCCGATCTTTCCATATTCGCTGACCAGTTTTTTGAGATCATTCATGTCTGCAACGACTTCCACCTGATGATAGATTTGCTTTTCTAAAAGTAGCTTCCTTACATATTCGGAGCGACTGATTGAAAAAGATGCTGCACCCTGATCTAATAAATTCAGCTCGACATCTGTAAGACGTACTCCTATAAAATGTCTGTGATTTAATTCTTTATCTTTGTTTTCTGTTCTCATACTCCTCCTTCTGCTGAGAGTATTCCTCCCTTCGGGAGTCCACTTATTTCAATATCGGCTGTCCCTTCCGATATTAGAAATAGTGCTGTGAACGCCTTTGGGCGGAACCACCAGACGAATGAAACGTCTGGTATTGAAAGGGTATGGGGAGATTCCCATCAAGATAAAACCCATAGAGCAACAGGATGCCAAACGGCAATACTGTTAAACATGGGTGGATCTTGCTCTGTGTCTACGAACCCTTTCACATATACAAAAGATGGAGGGGAAAAATACAGGGTGTGAGTGGAAAATAATCTAAAAAATAATTACAGATAAATCCGATATGGCAAAGCAACGGCATATCCATACGAAGAAACAGAACGATTACATTATCTGGGATTTCCTTTAGAACTTGATACAAAAAGTGTCGAGAAATTGTATGAAGTTGTTTGAGATGATGTACATGAATACGGCTATGAATTATGAATCGATATTTGGACGATATGGCGGAATAATGTGTACTTGCGAGATTACAGGGAAAGGTATCTCTTATCAGATGCTTCAAAATCTAATAAAACAAGGAAGAGTACTCTTTTTTTGAAAAATAAAAACGAATTATCCGTTGATAAAAAATAAAAATATGGATATAATAGCAGTAAAAGAAAATTAACTACGTAAAATCTGTTTTTAATTTGGAGGCGTTATATGAAATTATTGAGAGTTACTGCACAAGGCTTGCCATTATTTAAAGAAAAACTGGATTTACCTTTTTATGCACAGCAAAGAGTTGCAGAAGAAGATAAAATAAATCTGTATTCCTTGTTTTCAAATATATATTTGAATCCGGCCAACGCGTTTATAGGAATCAATGCCTCTGGAAAGACATCAGTATTAAAGGTTCTTCTTCTGGCATTAGGTATTATAAATAATGAACCAATCAATCATATTAATACAAAGGAAATATTGGGAAATACAGAGAAAGCTGTTTTGAATGTATATTTTTATTCAGAGACTACCAAAGAAATTTGCAGACTGGAAACAGTTATCACATCTAAGAATACGAAAGTAGAAGGAACAGTGTATCGTATTGACTCAGAGTCACTTTGGTCAAAAAAGATAGAAGAAGTAACAACTCGTAAAGCTATGCTGGATTTTGAGGGGAGAGAACCAATCATTGTTCGGGATGAACAGGAAAGCTTTCTGTCAGATGATGTAAGTATTATGATTGCTTACAATAAGAAAACTGGTGAGCATATCAAAGCAGTCAGTATGTTGCTCTTTACCAATATTAATGTGTTGCCGTTTTCTGAAGGAATCCCGGCTGAGGTGATTTCTTACCTGGATCCAACAATTGAAAATTTGTTTTTTGAAGAAAAAAATGAAAAACCAATTATTCATTTAAAATTTAAAGGAAAAGAAGAGATTGTCCTGAACAATGCAATAGAATTAAATAATTATCTTTCGTCAGGAACTGTAAAAGGAATGATTACATTTACATTGGCACAGGAAGTTCTGAGAGATGGAGGATGTCTGATTGTTGATGAGATAGAAAATCATTTCAATAAAGAAATAGTAAGCACTTTGATTCGTTTCTTTATGGACGGAAAATTAAATAAAAATGGTGGAATGCTAATTTTTTCTACTCATTATCCGGAACTTTTAGATGAATATGATCGTAACGACAGTATTTTTATTATCAGAAATAGAGATGGAATTACAGCAGAAAATCTTTCCCATATTTTAGGAAGAAATGATATCAAGAAAAGTGATGCTTATCAGAGTGGATTTCTGGAAGGGACGACACCTACTTACGAAGCCTATATGCAGTTGAAGAAAAGCATAGCTGCATCTCTGAAATAGGAGGTGCGTTATGGAATTGGCAAAATATAAAGCATGTATATGTGAAGGTGCTGCAGAAAATGCGATTATGGATATTCTTCTGGATGAAGATTTACTCGTGTTTTCGAGAGAAGAGATGTTAGAGGAGTCGGTAATTCGATGCAGGGATGGTAAGAAATTTGAACAGAAGTATTTGAGAAAAGGATTTGCGGAGAAGATATCAGTAATCAGAATATTGGATTCAAGAAGAGAAAATTTTAAAATTGGTAAAGCGTATGAACATAAAATTGATGTGATCAATGTGATTACTGCACCGGAAATTGAAATGTTGATTATCTTTGCCGAAAATCAGTATAAAGAATTTAAAAAGTCAGGGAAAAAACCAAGTGATTTTTGCAAGGAAAATCTTAAAATGCCCGATGTAAAGTCTTATGATTATGTGTTGGATTACTTTTCTGATTCCAGAATTCTTGTAGCGGCAATAAAAGAGTATCATAGAACAGCTAAGATTCCGAAAGGCGAATATACTCTGCTTGATTTGTTAAAATAAAAAATTGCATATCAGAGGCTGTATTTTTACCCTTCTTCTTTTGTATATATGAAAGATATTTTTTATGTACAAGAGAAGGAGGATTTTTTATGCCTAAAGTAAGAAAAGAAATTCCAGAACTGGAGAAACTGGTTCAGACCGGAAGAAAGAAATTTGTCCGTTATGAGGAAGGAGCAAAACTATATTCCATGGGAGTTCATACGTTCCAAGAATTAGCGAAAGATGCGAAGGCCGTCTACCATGTGAAGCGGATCGTTCTGATCAATACGGAACTGATCGATGAGTATCTTGAGAACTTTCGAGATGAATTGTAAAGACAATCTATGAAATACGTTGAGGAGCAGAAAGTTGCTGACTTATCGATAGATAAACTGTATAATAGAAGAGTAAGAAATGAATTACAAATAGCAGGTGCTTAAGAAGGACTTGCAGCTATTATGCAGGCAGGATAAGCACAATTCATATGCTCCTCACATTATTTGTGAGGTGAAAAAATGGCAAATTCAAGAAAAGACAGCCGGGGCTATGTGTTGCGGACCGGCGAGAGTGAGAGAAAGGATGGCCGTTATTCCTATTCTTATACAGATCTGGAAAGAAACAGACGGACCGTCTACGCAAAAACATTAGTTGAACTGAGAAAAATAGAAAGAAAGATTATCCGTGATAAGGAAGACGGACTGGATCCGCAGCTTGCAGACCGGATGACACTGAATCAGTTATATGACAAATATATTGAACAGAAGTATGATTTAAAACAGTCTACCAGGGTAAATTATCTGTATATGTACAATCATTTTGTCAGACCGACATTTGGGAAAAGATTTATCGGAAAAATCAAGTATTCCGATGTAAAAAAATTCTATTACAAGATGATCTTGAATGAAGAAATGAAAGCAAATACTTTGGATAGTATTCATACGCAGCTTCATCCGGCATTTCAGATGGCTGTAAGAGATGGACTGATCCGGCAGAATCCGACAGAAGGTGTGATGAGGGAAATTAAGAAAAGTCATATCTGGGAACATAATCCAAGACATGCGCTTACGATTCCCCAGCAGAAAGCTTTTATGGGTTATCTGAAAGCACATCGGGAATATCAGGGATGGGTTCCGATTATTACAGTCCTTTTGGGAACCGGAATGAGAATTGGAGAATGTATCGGACTTCGATGGGAGGACGTGGATTTCGAAAAGCGGATCATCAGTGTGAACCATACATTGGTATACCGACCGGATGAAAACGGAAAATCCATGAAGCATATCTCAACGCCTAAAACGATTTCAGGGCGAAGGACAATTCCGATGATAGATGAAGTGTATGAAGCATTTCTGGATGAGTATGAGCTCCAAAAATGCATTGGTTTCTGTTCCGAAGAGATTGAAGGATATTCAAATTTTATTTTTGTGACAGCAACAGGAACCGCATATTTGCCGAATGCCATAAACCGTGCAATCGAAAGCGCCAGGAATGCATACAATACGGAAGAGATTGAAAAAGCGGAGAAAGAAGACAGAGAGCCTCTTATTATCCCGCATTTTTCAGCTCATCATCTGAGGCATACATTCTGTACAAGATTGTGTGAGAACGAGTCTAACTTAAAGGTAATCCAGAGTATTATGGGACATGCGGATATTACAACGACGATGGATGTATATGCGGAAGCAACACAGGAGAAAAAGCAGGAAATTGTTGCAAATCTCCGTGGAAAGATTATAATATAGTTAGTGATGTGTCTTGACGCTTGATGGACAGATCCATGCAATGAAAAAAGGGGAAAAATCGTTGATGATGTTTGATGAATTTCCGTTTTCTAAAAAAAATTTTGTACCACAAATTTGACTATACCGAGTTGGAGCTTGGTGGACTTCGGTGGAAGAATTAAAAAACTGATTCTTGGATAAGTATGGTACTCTATAGAGGAAAAAGGATAATCGTGGAAGACTTCACTACATCAATCCCGACAATGAAAACACAGGGCGGAGCTAAGAATGAAGCAAACAATTCAGTACAGGCAAAAACAGAGGAAAAACCGGCAGAAAAAATTGATTTTTCCAAAGTTGAGATCGAGCCGTTATTTAAAGACGATGTAGATTTTGAGACATTTTCTAAATCAGATTTCAGAGCGGTAAAAGTAAAAGAGTGTACGGCAGTGCCGAAATCTAAGAAACTTCTGCAGTTCACATTGGATGACGGAACAGGAGAGGATCGTACGATCCTGAGCGGAATCCATGAATATTATGAGCCGGAAGAATTGGTTGGCAAGACATGTATCGCTATTACAAATCTGCCGCCGAGAAAGATGATGGGAATTGACTCCTGTGGTATGTTGATTTCAGCGGTTCATAATGAAGAAGGGAAAGAAAAACTTCATCTTCTGATGGTTGATGAGCATATTCCGGCAGGCGCAAAATTGTACTAATTAATGTGAAATAAAATAAAAAATGATTTTTATATCAATTTTGTACCATAATGAAAACAGATTTAAAACGTTATAAAGAGATATAAAGAGATATAAAGAGATAGGCTCATGGAATGTATTTTCTATGAGCCTGTTTGTGTTATGTAAAGGCAGATGACAGTAGATGAAAGATTATCGAACCATGATTATTATTATGAGTGGAAGAAAAACAGGATTATATTTTGAAAATTACGAAAAAGAGTGGGTACTTGACGGAGCAACTGTTCTCTACGGAAGCGCCCGGAACTAAGAGCAACTCTTGAATATGATTTTTTGCAGGAAAAAACTTTATTTACAAAGGGTTTTCGATGGAGGAAATCATTCATCATCTTGCAGTCTTTGTTTCAAGATTATGGCAAATCCATATCTTTGGTGAGGAAAATACAAGAGCGACGGCAGTATTTTTAATCAAGTATTTGAGAACGCTCGGATTTTCTGCCACAAATGATATTTTTGCGAAAAATGCTTGGTATTTTAGAAATGCACTTGTCCCGGCAAATTATACGAACCTGCAAAAGGGTATCCACGAAACAACCGAGTATTTGGAGGTATTCTTGAGAAACTTGCTGAGGTTATACATAAGAAGGACTGGCTCAAATAGCAAATGTATCAGTTCAGACAATTACACAAGTGCAGTAAAAAAAGAATTGCAACAGTTAAGCACATTCTCTCAAATTAAAGAAATTAGAGACAAAGAACTAAATTCAGTAATTCTCTCGCATCTTGAAATGAGTGAAGATTTAGTTGAGGGAATCAAGAGCGAGTGGGAACAGAAGAAAATATTCAAAAAACAGATAAAGGGTGATGATGGCACTACATTAATCGAAGATAGCTATTGTACGAGAAGTTATGTTAGGGAAATAATTCTAAGATATTGTCAAAACAGAACGTTCTTTAGAACAAAATTTAACATTAAGGATGGAAATTTGTTTTGATAAATAGACTGCGAGGTGTTAGCAAATTGCGATACCTCAATTTTTGTCAATAAGATAAAATTTGATTACATACAGTTATAAAAGATGGGTTATAAAAGATGTATAGAGAGTACCTTTTGTTTTTAGAGGAATTACGTTATAATAAAATCGAAACAATCTGTTATATGTTATAATCAGAGGAGTATGAAAGAAATGTGTACACGAAATGAATTGAACTTAATATTGCAGGCGATGACTCAGGCGTATCAAGCGGTATATGGAGCAAATGTTGTGAAAATTATTTTGTATGGTTCTTATGCTAGAGGCGATTATCAAAAGGATTCAGATATAGATATAGTCGCTATTGTACAGGGAGATAGAGAAAAACTTCAACAAGGCTTGAAAAGTGTGTGGGATATTTCTTCAGACTTGGAATTAGAGTATGGTACGATAGTGTCTCCAACGGTTATTCCTTTTGCTGAATATGAGAAGTATAAAAATGATTTACCTTATTATAGAAATATCGAAAGTGAGGGGGTAGAAATCGTTGCCTGATAATAGAGAAGAATTAAAAGTATATCGCTTGGAAATGGCAAAAGAGCGACTGCATTCCTCGAAAATACTATTAGAGGCTGGAAGTTATAAAGATTCTATAGGTCGTTCCTATTATGCAATGTTTACAGCGGTGCGTGCATTGCTGGCGGTAGAAGGACAAGACTTTTCAAAGCATGCCGGAGTTATTGCATATTTTCAGAAAGAATATGTGAAGACAGGAAAGTTTGACAAGAAATATTCAAAATATATCAGTCAGGCATTTCAAATTCGAAACAATACCGATTATGCGGATTTTTTTCTTGTGTCTCTGCAAGATGCAAAGGAACAGTATGATAGAGCTGAAGAATTTGTAAAAGTGATTGAAGAGTTCTTGAAAATGGAATAGAGATTCCTACATTAGCACTACACTAAATTTACATCAATTTCAAAGAAACTTATGAAGGAGTGCAAAGGTTTTTGTGTGTTACTTAATATCAACTCTCGATAAAAATTCAGCAAGTGATATCGGAAAACGAATCCCTTTATCATGAAAATACTGAAGGATATAATCTTCAGATAAAAAATATTTTCCTATCAATTCATGAGTTATTCTTAAACATTCTGCCGGAAAGAGGACAGCGGGATATGTGAGAGTATTTATGAATCCTCTGTCGTTATAAAACAGAAACGGCTTGGAATGTTCAAAAGCTGTCATAAAGATTTCCCCGTAGAGCCTCTTTTCGATTGTTTTGACAGAGTGCTTGAATTCCGAAAAGTAGTCTCTGTCGGTTTTTAAAGATGTATATTGCTCAGGGAAGGCGTGAGAAGCCTTCCTGACGTTGTTTTTGAAAGTCAGGATCGTTTGTGAAAAAGAATTGGCAAATGTTGTAAGGGCATCTGTAAGCAGACAACATCTGTAATTCAAGTTTTCTTGATCAAGTTCTAATTGTCCGTTAGAGAGAGCGTGACTGACAGCGGGGGCGTTTGTTATATTGAGATAGAATGTTGTGATTTTTTCTTTTTCTTTCTCAATCTGCTGTTCTATGTCGTTTATGATCTTAGTGCATCCGTTGGAAAAGGTTTCGTAGTCTTTCGCCGAGATATGGTGAATGGAATGGTCATCTAAAGTTTCTTCTGCAAGAGAAAATATTTTTGCAGAAAAGGAAGACAGAGAATGTTTTATGCTCTGCATCAGTTCGTTTTCACCTATAATAGTCCACGGCTTTTTGTGTGGATATAAGGTCGTTAAATCTAGTTTTTTATTTTCTGAACAGGTCTGTTCATATAATTTTTCCCTGAAAGTATTTAACAGAATATATGCGTTTGAAACAACCGGAGCAGCGGAATAATTTTTGAGGCGGCTGTTTTGCAAAATTGCGGTTAATGTTTCGGTTAAATGAAAAATACAATGCCGGAGCGCCTCTTTTTGGAAATCGTTTTTTGAGAAAGTATTATAAATTTCTTCCGTAGTACAAAAATATTTACGGCAAAGAATTTCATCAGTTAAAATCCGATATTCTGTTTGGGTAAGATCGTTTTGAAATTTTTCTGTCTCTGTAAATGTCTCGTCAAGTTCATGGAAAAACGAAGTGACAGGGGCATTTTTTTTGAATTTACTGGCAGCTTTGATATAGCAGATTAAAAAAGGCGTAATGGGAGCGGGAACATTCCATTTGATCGCTGTGCGATCGTATTCGGATGCAAGATCGGTATATGGAGGAAACTGCAAAAAGCAGGGGGTTCTCAGGCAGAGAAACTGATACATCAACTTATGAATATATAAAAATTCATAAGGATATTGCTCGCTCTTTTTAACTGCATTGTAAGTTAAAGAAAGAAACATAGGATTAGAATAATCGGAAGAGGCGTAATACATACATTTTTTGAAAAAATTAATCCATTTGTGTAAAGTGCGTTCGTCATAAGAAGAAGTCAGATTTCTGAAAGCGCATAAAATATCGGATTCTGAAGTGATGGGAATTGTGTTTTTGTTTGCTGCTTTCATTTTTGAATCCTCCTTCGGTATAAAAGGCTGCAAAAAAAATCGGAAATTTTTTGCGGCTTCATGCTGTTTGATAAAGATGGTTTAATTATAGTGTCAGGCAATAAAATAATCTGTTTATATTGTAATGCAAAGTGAAAGAAATAGAAATAGGAGAATGAGTATGTTTCAAAAGCCGGAAGAATCAAAAAAGAACAGCTCGGCAGATAAGACTGAAAAGATAAGAGAGATTTATCGCTTCTTACTGTCTGAAACCGATTATTTGAAGGAAATTGGGAAAGAGATTGACGAAGAGACGGAGAGGCTGTTGAAAGAAAATAGAGTGAATTTGGAGAAAAAGACGTATGAAGAGGTTCGCGATGAGTTATTTGCATTAACGGAGGCTGCAAAAGAAAAAGGATTCATACAAGGTTTTCGATATGCCGTAATGTTAATGAGAGAAATTACTGTAAAGCTTTGACAATTTTCAAAATCTGCTCTTTTGTTTCATTATTGCAGGAGTGTAACTCATGGAGAATTTCCTGTTCGATGGCAGAGGATGAGTCGTTATATTCATCGGAAAGAATATAGTCAACAGTAGTATCTAACGCATTACATATCTGCACTAAAACAGAAAGAGAAACTTTGACACGGTTATTTTCGATATTACTGATATGACTTGTATTCACATCAGCAGCATTAGCGATATATTCTTGTGTTAAGTTTTTGGAAAGGCGGATTTTCTTTAATTTTTCGCCTATTTGTTCAAAGTTTAAAGTGTCCATGCAGTAACCTCCAAAAAAATATTGATTTAATTGTAATATTTACTTAGTTATAGTATAATTATCTACAGCTATAAAAATATTAGTTATAAAGGAAGTGCAAAAAGGAATGAAGTGCGAAAATTGTGGAAATGAAGTTAGGGAGGGGGCGAAATTTTGCTCAAAATGTGGAAGCAATATATTGGAGCAGCAGGAAGATCACAGCGGTAAACATAATGTTCATGAGACGAAAACGGAGAAAAGGTGTGTGAATTGTGGGAATGTACTTAGAGAAGAGTCAAAATTTTGCCCTAAATGTGGGAGCAGTACATTGGAACAAAAAGAGGATGTAAGTACATTAAAAGATGAAGAAAAGGATAAAGCGGAACAAAGTAAAGGAACATTTTATTTTGAAAAAGTAAAAATGATCGGAAGATTACGATACAAAATTATCCGAACAGAAGTAAGTAATAATGAAGAGCGTTTGGAGATAAGTCAAAAGATACATAGATTTTTAAGGAAAGAAAAAGAAAACCATTTGGAGATAAAATTATCAGAAATCGGTTCAATGGAATTAAAAACAAAAATGGATTTTTGGGATACATTGTATGCAGCGCTATTTGGGGTAATGTTTCTGATGAATATAACAGATGTAGCATGGCTTTTATTGATAGCAGTCTTTCTTTATACAGGTTATGGAAAGGTTTTAAATTTAAAAATGAAAAATGGACTGAATTTTGAAATTCCTGTAAATGGAATGACTGAAGATGTGGAACAGTTTCGGTTATTGATCGGAAAAGAATAAGGAGCGTGCGAGATGAAATATTGCAGAAATTGTGGAAAAGAATTAAATTCAGATATTCAATATTGTCCGAATTGCGGCGCTTCTGTAAGTGAGGAACAATCAGGGAAAAATGAGAATTCATATCAGGAAAGTAACGCGGATGGATCGCTTTGGGAATCTCTTGTCGAATTTTTTAAAGCGCTGATTGAATATATGAAAGAAGCGGGGCTTCATATTATCGATGCGATTGACAAAATCATTCAGATGCCGCCGAATATACCGAAAGATTCTATATGCCCGTATTGTAACAGCGAGGATACGTTTCCGATTGTTAAGAACGAGACAGAGATTAAAACAAAAGGATACAGTATGGGGCGCGGGTGCTGTGGAATGTGTTTGCTCGGTCCGTTTGGATTATTGTGCGGAGCGCTTTTCACGGGCTCTAAAGTAAAGAGCAGATCTATCACCTGGTGGGGATGTAAAAATTGCGGAAGACAACATTTAGCGCAGCATGACGCTGTTGAAACGTTAAGTTCGTTGATGGATAAAATGACAGTAAATTGTCTTTGCTATGGCGCGCTAGGTTCTCTTTTGCTTTACCCGATACTGGATGAATTAGTGCATGGATTTTTAAGAACGGTCATCGTTGTTTTGATCGCTGTCATAGTGGGAGTTTCCTTGCCGTTATATTTTTGCTATCAGTTATGCGAGGATATAGACAAACAGTTAGGGTATAGTATTTGGGATATTTTAGAAGTAGAAAAGAAACAGGAAATTTGGAGTTGTATAAAATTTTCAATGCTTTCTTTAGCCGGTACACTGATTTTTGTCTGTCCGATCTTAGTACATTTTGCAGAGTAAGATGATGATGGATAAAAGAAAAATATATAAGAAACTTATGGTGATAGGAAGAGCGACGGGATGTCATCAATTACCGGAACGAAGCTTTTCCTTTCGCGGAAAACAATTTCCGGTATGTGCGGATTATGGACAGGTGCATTTAGATGCCCGGGTGGTAGGACAGATCATAAACTATACGGCGGAAACTTGGCAGCCGGACAGACCGAAGAAAGAGCGGGAATGTAATATAGAACAGGGGAAGATCGCGGAGGAGATCACCGAACAATTTATTCGTCAGTATTATTCTCAGGAGTTGTCTTTGAAAACTTACGATGAGATCAGAAACGATGATTTTAAAAAACATGCCCCGTTTGATTTTCTGCTCTGGAAAACCGGAACGGTCAACATTGCTTTTATAGAAGAAGCAATCAGGCAGGATATTGCAAGAACACCTAATAAATTTGTGAAACTGAGCAATGTTACAAGGCGGTTATGCAGGACATTAGGCGTGAAGATCGTAGAAGTAAAATCTACGAATATAAGAAACGATTTGAAAGTAGAAAGTGATTTCACAGGGGATTATGATAATGTGAAGTCAGTGCAAAAACTGTTGGAGACGATCCGGCGTAAAGATGATGTATTCTGTTATCCGAAGTTGAAACGGCGGGAAAGTGATCCTGGATATTGTCTGGATGATTACTGCAGGGAAGTTCAGGAAAGGTTTTCGGAATTTGACGGATGTAAGGGCGAAAACCTGCGGTGCAGAGTGATCGCATGGGAGTGCGAAAATCAGTGCTGTGATATCTTTGTGAGAGTTTACCTGGATCGTCCGGCAAAAAAAGGATTTGTGATCGGATGGATGCAGAAAGAGGAATTGCTCGATGATACGGTTCAATTTAAGCGTATGAGACAGAAAAATAAATCAGAACTTGCCTTGTATTTTGCAAAGAACTTAGGAGAGACAAAAGGTATTGACTGTTTGGCGCAGGCGTTTGGAAAGCCGAAGCAAAGAGTGTATGCAAACCCATATACGCCGACAAATTTTTATCATAAAACAGATGACTGCAAGTTTATAAGAAGAGTGCTGAAAGAGGAGCTGCTCATTTTTGACAGTGAAGAAGCGGCGATTCAAAACGGAAGATTTATAAACCGATGCAGAGAATGTTTTTCAAAAGACGGATGAAGTATGGCAGAGCAGGAAATAGTTGAGGAAAGACATAGATGGAAAAGATGAGATTTGAATCTGTTGACGGTTTTCAGGAAAATATCCGCAGGCTTGCGGATATTTTCCCGTCATGCGTAAAAGAACAAAAAGATAACGATGGGAAGACAATCCGAAAAGTCGATATCAATACGTTGCAGCTTCTTTTGGGAATCAATCAAAAGGAAAGCGAAACATGCGAATTTTCATGGGTCGGAAAGCGGGAAGCCGTAAAAGAAGTTTATAAACCGATCAGAAAAACGCTGCGTCCCGTAGTGCAAGACTCTGTTGAGTGGGATTCGACAGGCAATCTCTATATAGAAGGCGATAATCTGGATGTGCTGAAACTTCTTCAGGAAAGTTATTTGGATTCGGTAAAAGTAATCTATATCGATCCGCCTTATAATACGGGAAATGATTTTATTTATGCGGATGATTTTCGGATCAGAGCGAGAGAATATGTGAATGCAGGCGGAGCTTCTCAAGATGATAAAAACCGGATGTATCAGAATTTGGATTACAGCGGAAGGTATCATTCGGATTGGTGCAGCATGATTTATGCACGGCTTCTTGCCGCCAGAAACCTTCTCTGTGATGACGGAGTAATTTTTATCAGTATAGACGATAACGAGCAGGCAAATTTAAAAAAAATATGTGACGAGGTTTTCGGCGAACGAAATTTTGTCAACTGCTTTATATGGAATTGCTCTACGGCAGGCGGTATCCGGCCGAAATTTGCGAGTAAGACACATGAATATATATTGTGTTATGCAAAAAATAAAACTTGTCTGGATATGTTTTTTGCGCCGTTGTCAGGGGAAGCGATCAAGATGTATCGGGAAAAAGACGAGCGGGGATTATACAGAGATAAAGATTTTGTGTTTAAAAATAAATCGACAAATGCAAACCAAAAATACGAGATCATCTGTCCGGACGGGGAGAGAGTGCGTCCGAAAGACGGATATATTTACCGGTTCGTGCGGGAAAGGTTTGAGCAGGCAAAGGAAGAAGGTCTTGTGACATTTAAAAGAACGAAGACAGGTCCGCTTGTCGATCAAAACGGAGATCAGGCACATTGGAACATCTATATTAAAAAATATTTGGGAGACGCGATGGGTGCTCCGTCCACTTTGATTCCGAAAGAGGCAGTCAGCATATACAATGCAGGTACGCAGTGCGTACAGGAACTGTTTGACGGAAAAAGAGTGTTTGAGAATGTAAAGCCGGTCAACGTCATACAATATTTTATCAATATGGCGGCAAAAGACGGCGATATCGTAATGGATTTCTTTTCAGGATCGGCGACAACGGCTCATGCGGTGATGCAGACTGAGGCGGATAAAAACATAGATCTGCACTATATTTTAGTTCAGATACCGCAGGAATGTGATAAAAAAAGTGAAGCGTATAAGGCAGGATATAAGACAATCTGTGAGATCGGAAAAGAACGGATCCGCCGGGCAGCAGAAAAAATAAAACGGGAAAACGGATGCGAAAACAGAGATTTTGGATTTCGTGTGCTGCGGCTTGATGAAAGTAATATGGAGGATGTTTATTACATGCCTGAAGAGTATACGCAGGAAATGCTTTACGGACTTGAGACAAATATTAAGCCTGATCGTACAGACTTAGATCTTTTGTTCGCCTGTCTGACGGAATGGGGACTTTTATTGTCAAAGCCGTACTCTTCGGAGAAAATCAGTGGTTATACAGTGCATTATTATGACGGAAAAGAGTTAGCCGCCTGCTTTAATGAAAATATATCCGAGACTGTGATCAGAAAGATTGCCGGACAGCATCCGCGCCGGGCAGTATTTTGTGACGCAAGTTTTTCGGACAGTGCTGCGAAGATCAATATGAGCGAGCTTTTTCGTACGATCTCACCGGAGACACAGATAAAAGTAATATGAAAGAGTCCTGGAGCAAAGTTATAGTCGGCAACTAAAGTCATAGTCTGCGGAAAAACTATAGTCTGTAGTCAAAGTTATAGTCAGCAGCCCAAGTTATCGTTTGCGACCCAAATGGGAGTGATATGTCCGCATATACAAAACAAAGCTGCAGTTAGATCAAAGAGAAAAAGTGTAAGTGTCCTCCGTGGAATGAGAGGGAGAAAAACGATATCCCAGTTCTTTGAATTCACGGATGTCCGAAACGCTTTCGATTTTCTGATCTGCCATCCAGCGTACCATTTCGCCTCGGGCAATCTTAGCCTGAGTGCCCTTGACTTTTATTTTTCCGTTTACCTCTTCGCCGAAAATACATGTAATGCAGCGGATATTTTTGTAGGGAAGGATTACTTTACTGTATTCTGCGGAAGCGAGATTGACAAGTTCGGTCATCCCTTCTGCGAGGAGACTTTGGTACAGCGTATCGCTCCAGTATTCATAAAGGTCGTTCTTTTTAGCAGCTTCTAACTTTGCCTGCATTTCCAAACGATAGGGAATAACTTTGTCTGTCGGTTTTAAGATTCCGTAAAATCCGGATAAAATGCGAAGGTGAACATTTACATAATGCCACTGGGCATCTGTAAAAACGGAAGGAGCAATGTGTTGATATTGAATTCCTTCATAGGCAAGAAGCGCCGGTGTTACCGCCTGATCGGGAGAAAAGGCATGAAGTCTTTGATAATTCTGTTCGGCAAGTTTATCACTGCATTTCCAAAGTGTTTTCAGTTCCTGTATATTTTTATTTTTTAAAATCCCGTGAAGCACATCTGCCCGGTCAGAAAAGACCGGGACAGTGGCGTTACAGGGGAATTCATCTGTGATATTCATCTTTTTTGCCGGTGAAATGACAATTTTCAGCATGGTAATTATTCCTCTGTTCTTTCTTTTTGTTTTTTCAGTGTGTTTTAGCAGTTTTCTCTGTCATTCGTAAGTTTTAGCTTATCGAAGAGGAAGAACATCAATCCCATGATCATTCCGACAACACATGCCAGTACCATACCTGTAAGCTGAATACTTCCAAACTGTACTTTGATACCGGATAGTCCGGTTACGAAAATAATAGAGGTCATTGCCATATTTCTTGATCTTGCGTAGTCAACTTGAGAATCGACAAGGATGCGGATACCTGACGTGCCGATCATTCCGTACAGAAGGAATGAAATTCCGCCGATAACAGGGCCGGGGATAGTGCTGATCAAAGTCGTCATTTTCCCAATGAAAGAACAGATGATCGACAGTACTGCGGCGCCTGCGATAACGTATACGCTGTAAACTTTTGTCATAGCCATAACTCCGATGTTTTCGCCGTATGTTGTTGTCGGTACGGAGCCGATAAATCCTGAGATCATCGTGGAAAAATTATCTGCAAAGAGGGAACGGTGCAGGCCCGGATCTTTCAGAAGGTCGCGTCCGACGATTTTGCTTGTTACGATCTGATGTCCGATATGTTCAGAGGCGATAACAAGGATAACAGGCAGAATGATCACGATTGCTTCCCATTTGAATTTTGGCGTGGAGAAGTTCGGAAGCGCAAAAAATGATGCTGAAGCAACTTTACTGAAATCAACGATTCCACATAAAAGAGCCGCGATATATCCGGCAATGATAGCGATCAGGATCGGAATCACGGCAAAAAATTTGCGGAACAATACAGATCCAAGGACAGCGGTTAAAAGTGTGACAAGAAATACGATCACATTTTTCGGATCGATGGAAGATGCCGTAAGACCTGCATTGGAAGCGGCTGTTCCGGCAAGTTCAAGTCCGATCAGTGCGACAACCGGTCCCATAGCGGCAGGGGGAAGTACAACGTCGATCCATTTGGAACCGAATTTGCGGATGATCAAAGCAAGGACACATCCTAAGAATCCGACTGCCACAAATCCGCCGAGTGCATAGCTGTAACCCCATTTTTCAATTACAATTCCCGCCGGTGCAAGAAATGCAAAACTGGAGCCGAGGTATGCAGGCGCTTTTCCTTTTGTAATCAGGATGAACAATAATGTTCCGATTCCGTTCATAAATAAAACAACGGCCGGATTCAGTCCGAATACGAACGGAACAAGTACGGACGCACCGAACATTGCAAACATATGTTGTATGCTTAGCGGTACGAGCAGCTTGAAAGGTACTTTTTCTTCTACTTGGATAATTTTTTTGTTTTCCAAAGTTTAAATCCTCCTCATTTTCATATTTCTCATATGTTTTTCTCATAATCTTTTACATTTTAGCATAGTAAAGGGAAGGCTGTCATTATAAATTTAGCCTCAAAGAGCTGCTTACAGTATAAATCGTCGGAAGTGCCAAAAGGCACATCATGAGATTGTAAGCAGTAGATGGGGTTTGGGCAACTTTGGACTTTTTCCTTTTTAATCATACAAAAGCATATAAGATTAATTTAGATGAAATTGCTTGATCAAATGAGAAATATTTTCTTCCGTATCTTCAAGATCATTTGCAATTTCGGAAACTGTTTTTCCTTTTTCAAGTTTTTTCTGAATGAGAGAGCAGATTTTTTGGAGAAATTCTTTTCGTTCCTCTTCTCGTCCCTGCATTCTTCCCTCTTCTCTTCCCAGTTTTCTTCCTTCTTCTCTTGCCTCTTCTCTTTGCACTTCAATATCTGTCTCATAGTCGTATTCGTCTAATAACATATTGACAACCTCGCTTCCTTTTCGCATTAAATAATCAGCAAGAATTCCTCTTTCGATGCACTCTTTTATCGCTTTTTTATAAGGCTCTTCCTCCCCGGAGATCTGATAGTTCTGCACGATTTCCATGAACTGGCTGTATTCTTTCAGTACCTGACACCTTTCTAAGATTTCATGATGTTCTTCCGGCCGGATATTGATAACTTTCACTTTCAACTCCAGACTCGGCTCACCGTCTTTTACGATATAGGCATCTGACAGGCGCAGTTCTTTTTCCTTTTCCCACTTTTCTTTTCCGTTATAGAATGTGTAAAATTCCGGTGTCGGAAGGGAAACGATTTTCTTTTTATACCGGCTTCTCGGCGGTACAAGCCTTTCATAAGCACGTCCGATGTACAGCAGACTCCGAAGGGGCATGTTTTCATTGACCGCAGACTGATGCTCGCCGAATACGATCACTTTTCCTCCTGCGTCAAAAGAAATATCGTTTTGAAAATTCATATAGATCGTATTGTCTACACGGAATTTCCGAATCTTCGTTCCTTCCGGCAACGGCTCATCATGGATTGCATTAAAAAGCGCGATCTCGTTCGCTTCTGCTGATTCGTCCTCATAGAACAGATCTACAAAGACACTGTTTTTAATTTCTCTGTTTTCTTTTCCTGTCATAGGCTCTCCTTTCATGTGCATGAATGAGTCCTATAGAACAAGAAAACTCTTTTCTGAAACGCCTTTTGCTCGTGATTTTTAAAAGGATTTTAGAAAAACGAGTTTCTTTTATTTAGAATCAGTATACGAAAAAAAGAGCTGTTCTACAAGACTATCCATGCAAAAACTGTTGTTGTATTGTATCGGGTAATTTTGAGGGAATTCCTCAGACCGGTGAAGCTGCCGGTATTTTTCACAGAAAGAATTTCTGTGAGTGGAATTATCATAGCATATCTGTAAATGAGAAACAATAATATATTATCTGTTTTGCTATTAGAAAAATTGATATAAAAATCTGTGGGAAGGAAGAATGGTGGGGAATCTGAAAATGTAAATATTGGCAAAATAGAGTAAAAATGCACAAAAAAATTAAGATATAAAAGAAATATTAGAAAAAAATACACAAAACATATTGACAGAAAAATACAGGGGGGGGGGTAAAATTATAAAGATATAACATCATTTATCATTCGAGTCGAAACAGAGATTTCGATAATTATAAGGGAACCGGGAGGTGAGGGAAGAAAAGCAATATATGAATATTTCTGCAGACCGTTGAATTATGGATTGCAAGTATAGAAAAAAGGAAGAGGTGGATAAGATTATGAAAATGAAACAGACATTCGCTTTATTATGCGCTGGAGCGATGGTTATTACAGGAAGCGCATTTCCGGTGAACGTACAGGCAAGCGCTGATTGGGTATGGAATGAAGAAGTCAGTGAATCGGGGTATAAGAAAGTGCCTTATACAGAGCTGACGACAACAGCGGATACGGAGGCGGATAATGAATCAAGTACAGGTGAAGGCGCGGCATCGCCCGGAACGGGACATGCAGTCAATGCGACAGACGGAGTGATTACGTCTTATTATCATTCGTGTTATAGCGGAGATAATCAGCCGAACAGGGAAGACGGCGCTCTGACAGGCAACAATACGATAACAGTAGAACTTCAGAACGCGCAGAGCATCCAGGGGATTACTTATCTTCCGAGGCAGGACGCGTTTGGAAACGGAACAGTGACAGAATTTAGTGTTTCGGTTCAGAAAGACGGAACTGAAAATTGGGAAAATGTAGGAAATAACTTACATATTAGTTATAACAACCCGGGAGCTAATTGGTCGGCAGAGAATAAATCCGAAAAGGAATTTGTATTTGATGCAGAAGTTGAGAATGTCAAAAAAGTAAAACTTACTGTCATTCATACGGATGGAAGCGCTCCCAATCAGCATATATCGGCGGCAGAAATCAGTATATTGACTCCGGTAAAAAAAGATGCGGAAACAGAAGCTTTAAAAATCAGAATACGAGAAAAACTTGCACAGATGGAATCACAGATGGAGTTGAACGTGCTTAGCGGAAACGCAGATTCGGGTAAAGTATATTCCAGAGCAAAATTTGATCCGATTAAGGCAGAGGCAGAAGCAAAGTTAGCGCAGGAAAGCACGACAAAAGAAGAACTTGAGGCTGTTTTCCAACAGTTGGAACAGTTCAAAATGGAATTTCAGGATGAATTGGGAACAGGAGTTTATGTGTCGGATTTAACGCACTTGTCCGGAAATACTGCATGGGGTGGAGTTAAGAAAGATCTGTGTCCGGATGGAAACAGGTTGATAGCAATCAAGAAAGATACGTCTACAATAAATACATATACAAAAGGCATAGGTGCACATGAGCCGTCTTCGATTGTATATGATGTGACAGGCTACAAGATGTTTTCTGCCGACATCGGTGTCGAGAATCATCAGATTGCGTCAGACGGCGGTGTTTTTGCAAATGTGAAAGCGAAATTTAAAGTTTCTACAAGTACAGACGGAAGTAATTATACACAGCAGTATTATGCAGAAGATCTTTCGGCAAACGGTGGATTGCGAAGTATTCGTGTGAAATTACCGGAAGGAACGACTCATATGAAGCTAGAGTGCCCTGCAAGCGCATGGAACAACGGAAATGGCGGGAAACTGCATACGTGTTGGGCAAATGCAAAATTATATGAAACTGTAGAAATCGCAGTTACGGGAATAACATTAGATCAGGATGCATTGGCTTTGAAAGTCGGAGGAACGGAAGAGCAGAAGACGGCGACGCTGCAGGCAGCGATCACCCCGGAAGACGCGACAGATCAAGAAGTTTTATGGGAATCTGATAATGAGGAAGTCGCTACTGTTGACGGCGGAGTTGTCACAGCTCATAAAGCGGGAAATGCAACAATTAAAGTAAGTTCTGTGAATTATCCTAATATAACGGCACAGTGTATTGTTACGGTTACCCGCGACGATACGGCGTTAGAAGAAGCGATTGCTGCGGCAGAAAGCAGGATGAAGGAAGAAAATTTTGCGGAGAAATATACGGAAGCAACGAGAAAAGCGCTTGAAGACGATCTTGCAGATGCAAAAGCAGCGAAAGACAATACAGCTCTTTCAGTAGAAGAGGTGAAATTGATTGTTGAATCTTTGAAGACGTCGATCGAAGGATTGCAGTTAAAGGCGGTTGTTACGATCAATAACAACGGAAACACAGAAACAAAATATTGTGAAGTCGGAGATCAGGTAAGAGTTGTAGCAGCACAGGCTCCTGAAGGAAAGAAGTTTTCACACTGGACTGTGAATGAAAAACCGATCTGTTACAATGAATCTTATACATTTACAGTATATAAAGACATAGCTGTGACATCTGTTTATGTTGAAGAAGCAGAAGAAATTCAAAAAGAAGTTTCGGTTTTGTGCGATGTGTCCTATGCAAATGGAAGAGTGAAGTTTTTGTCAAAATATTCTGTTCCGACAGATGCAGATTATAAAGTTATAAAAGCCGGTGTTGTGGCAACTGATAGTACAGGCTATGCAGCAATTCAGGAAGTACAACAAGAATTGACATTAGATACAACAGCAACTACCCGTTTGAAAAAATATGGTGTAAATACAGATTTATATTTGGCAAACTTCACACAGTATTTAAAAACGAGCAGAACAACAACTTGGTATGCAAGAGGATATGTAACATATCAGGACAATAGTGGTGAGCAACATACTGTATATAGCGACATGGCGCAATATACAATTCGATAAGAAGAGAAGGCAGGAGGAATAGAAGTGAGAAAAACATTTTTAGAGCCGGAATTAGAAGTTGTAAGATTTGGAACAGAGGATATTATTACAACATCTTTTGTTAATGATGGCGGTACTGAAGGAAATATTGGAGGCGGCGAGGATACTGATGAGTGGGGGCCAGAAACTCCATAACTAAAGTTATTTTCATTAGATGAAAAACATCCTTGGCAGATTATAAAGATCTGTCAAGGATGTTTTTATAAAATTATCTGTAGTGAAAGATAGATTTTATAGAGGAGACGTTATGCGCAATACATCTTTAGAAGAAGAACTTCGATCGGGGAAAACCTGTGTCTCTACAACCGTCGGAGACAGCATGGAACCGATGTTGCGTAATCGAAGGGATACAATTATTATAGAACCGGTTCATGGAAGATTAAAGCGATACGATCTTCCGCTTTATCGGCGACCGGACGGAAAATATGTGCTGCATCGTATCCTGCATGTGAAAAAGGAAGGATATATCATCTGTGGGGACAATCGCTGGTGGAAAGAGAATGTGCCGGAGGAGTGGATACTTGGTGTCGTGACCGAATTTTATCGTGGTGAGAAACATATTTCTGTGAGATATCCGACATACCGTCTATATGTTCATTTGTGGTGTGATTTGTTTTTGATCCGAGCGGCAATTCTTCGTATAAAAAATAAGCTGCAACGTATTAAAAAAGCCAGGACTGCTCAATGAAATAATTTATGTAAAGTATGTTTTTTACAAAGGGTGACATTCTTTGTGTACACATATACATTGGTTGTTGTATACTTGGAGTAAATAAAATAAATAGAAGAAAGCAGAGAAGTGAAAATGCAGACAAAGAAAAGAATTATTCTTGGGTCGGCTTCCCCGAGAAGGCGGGAGCTCCTTGAGCAGATCGGAATTTCATTTGAAGTAAGAGTCAGTGACAAAGAAGAAGTTTATCATAGTCTGATCCCCGAAGAGATTGTAAAAGAGCTTGCGCTTTCAAAGGCGGAAAATGTTGCGGATGATTTACGGGAAAAACAAGAGCAGGTGAAGCAGATAAGTTTTGATAAGAAAAATAATGTACTGTTGGATACGATTGTGATCGGAGCGGATACGATCGTTGTGTCAGACGGAAGTATTTTAGGGAAACCGAAAGATGAGGCAGATGCCGTCCGTATGATCCGAAGTCTGCAGGGAAGAAGTCACAAAGTGTATACAGGCGTGGCAATTTTGGATTATGACGATGAGGGAAAAAGAAAGTCGGTTGTTCATGCAGTTGAAACGGAAGTTTTTGTCAATCCTATGAGTGACGAAGAGATTCGGGAATATGCCGCAACAGGAGAACCTCTTGACAAAGCCGGAGCGTATGGTATACAGGGGCAGTTTGCAGCTTATATCGAACGGATCGACGGAGATTATTATAACGTGGTCGGACTCCCGGTATCTTATGTGTATCGACAGTTAAAAGAAATAGCGGAGAAGGACTGATGGGGGCACAGCGATGCCCATATAAAAGGCCGGACAGGATGATTGTTCAAATTTCTTGACATTTTTTGTCAAAGAGGTTATTATGGATACGGTCAAAGATGTAACAGTTTATCCCACGCCATTCGTAAAACCGCACTGCGTGCTTATTGTGGCTGACGCCACTGTTTTACTCATAAATAGGCGCTTAGCACATACAGATGTCCGCTTGCAAAAACATGCAGGCATGTTTTGTGCTTCACACACACTGTATGGCTAAACTGTTACTAAAAAATTACATATAGATTGATGACAAGGGGAGCTTGTGTTACAGGCTGAGAGGAAGTTGGGAACTTCGACCCATAACCTGATTTGGATAATGCCAACGTAGGGATTATGTTATGAGTGTTTATACCTTTTGTTTTCAATCTGAGAACAGGAGGTTTTTTTATGTTTGATTTACTTGTAAATGCAGAAGGCGGGCTGACAACTGCGGGATATGTTGTCACGATATCCGTCGGGATCGTACTTTTTCTGGCGGCAGTATTTTTCGCGGGAAAGAGATCTAAGCGTCAAAAAATGACGACAAAGCAGCTAGTATTTTGTGCGGCTGCAATGGCCCTGGCGTTTGTTACGTCTTATGTAAAGATTTTTCAGATGCCATGGGGAGGCAGTGTGACATTATGCAGCATGCTGTTTATTGTACTTGTGGCAAACTGGTACGGTGTCGGAACAGGAGTTTTGGTAGGTCTTGCTTATGGAATCCTGCAGTTTATACAGGAACCGTATGTACTTTCTTTTTTCCAAGTGTGCTGTGATTATATTCTGGCATTTGCAGCTCTTGGTGTGGCAGGATTTTTTGCAAAAAAGAAGCACGGACTGCTTAAAGGTTATATCGCGGCAGTTTTGGCAAGAGGTGCGTTTCACGCACTTGGGGGATATTTGTATTGGATGGATTACATGCCCGATAACTTCCCGAAATCATTGACAGCGATCTATCCGATTGCATATAATTATAGCTTTCTTTTGGCGGAAGCGGCGATTACGCTCGTGATCATTTGCATTCCTGCCGTGGCAAAGGGACTCGGTAAGGTAAAGCAGATTGCGGCGGAATAAAATAAAATTCACATGTGTAAAGATGACAGGCGGTTCGGAAATAAAGAAATTTCCGGATCGCCTGTTATCGTTTGTGGTATAATGATTGCACGTTGTGCAATCCAAGCCGATTGCCCGGCTTGCCGCCACAAAAAGTGGCGGATTATACCGGCGATCCACTGCTTGGAAAGGAAATGTATGAAAGGAAATTCCCGACGGCCTTTTATAAGAAAAATTTAAGAATTACATCGAGTTTTTTTTAACAGTGGAAGTGTACTGTTTATATCAGATAAAGGAAAACGAGAGGAGAGAATGATGGCAGAGGAAATGAATATGGGAGAGGTTGTCATGGTTGTTGATGACAACAAAGAAATTGTATATTCGATCAGTGAACTTTTAAAATACGAAGGATACCGGGTGATTCCGGCGTATGATGGAATGGAAGCGTTAAACTTGCTTGAGCAGAATCCGGTAGATTTAATTCTGCTTGATGTTATGATGCCACGGTTAAATGGCTTGTCTGCTCTTATGAAGCTTCGGGAGAAATACAGGATTCCGGTTATTATTCTTTCGGCAAAGACGGAGGAAAGTGATAAGGTATCGGGACTTGTGCTTGGTGCGGACGATTATGTGGAAAAGCCCTATAATCCGGCGGAGTTGATGGCTCGCGTGAAAGCGCATTTGAGGAGATACAGGGCGTGGGGAGGCGAGCTTCCGAAGGAAAATGATGATCAGATCATAAACGGAGGCCTTGTACTTGACAAAAAACAGCGGATCGTACTTGTGGAAGGGGAGGAAGTGAGGCTGACGGCTACGGAGTATAAAATTTTAGAACTTTTGATGGAACATCCGGGGCAGGTGTTTTCTTCGGAGCAGATTTATGAAAATGTCTGGCAGGAATCGGCAAACTATACAGTGGAAAACACGGTAATGGTTCATATCAGACACATTCGGGAGAAAATTGAGATTGATGCAAAGAAACCAAGATATGTAAAGGTGGTGTGGGGTATTGGATACAAAATGGAAAAATATTAAGTCAAAGGCGAAAAGTTTTTTAGAGAAATGCTGGCTTAGCAGTACAGGGATTGCAGTGAAACTATTTTGTTTTGTGCTGGCAGGGTTTGGAATCGCATTCTGGTATAGTGTTGTAGTGTACCGTACGTACCATCCGACCGGAGAATCATTGTTTTTCGGGATATTGGGAAATGCTTTATTTGGAGCAGGGCAGATGATACTGACCGCATTTCTCATTATGAGGAAATTCCGTGAATGGGATCCGGGAGAAAAGGATGCGTATGTGAAATGGCAGAACAGGTGGAAAATCAGGAATCGCAGACTGCAGTGGATAGGCGGAACAGCTCTTTTGATCGCTTTGTGGTATATGTCGTACTTAATGAACGGCGGAATGTATATAGGAACAGGATGGCAATACAATTATGCATCGGGTTATGTCATGATTTTATCGGCGCTCGTTCAGTTTGTGCTTGCCGGAGCGGTGATGAATCACTTTAAAAAGAAACAGTTAGACATGATCATGTGTAATTTTGAAAAGATAAATCAAAACAGGATCAAAGAAGCGCTAGAGATCGAGCGAAAGAGTCTTGAAAAAGTATCGCGCAGCGATCAGCTCAGAGTAGATCTTATTACAAATGTTTCCCATGATCTGAAAACGCCGCTTACGTCGATGGTCGGCTATATTGAACTGATCAAGAGGGAAGAATTAAGCGATATTGTCCGCGATTATGTGGATGTGATTTCAGAGCGGGCAGAGAAACTAAAAGAAATGATCAACAGTTTATTTAATCTTGCAAAAGCAAGCAGCGGAAATGTAGAGCTGCATCCGGAGCCGTTCGAGGTAAATCGGATGATCGAACAGATCTTTGCGGATATGGATGACAGGATAAAAGAAAGTCATTTGGAATTTGTTACCGATCTGACAAAAGAAGATACACAGCTTATATCGGACAATTCTTATTTTTACAGAATCTGCCAGAATCTGATTGAAAATGCGTTGAAATATTCTGCAAAGGGAACGCGTGTCTTTGTGAAAACGAAGCTTTTGCAGTCGGAAGGAAAAGAGGAAGTATGGCTGGAAGTAACAAACACATCGGGATATCCGATGGATTTTACAAAAGAAGATATTATCGAAAGGTTTGCAAGAGGAGATAAGGCAAGAACCGGAGACGGAAACGGACTTGGACTGGCGATCGTAAGTACTTATGCCAAAGCGCTCGGGGGAGAATTTGATATATTGATCGACTGCGATCAGTTTAAAGCCTGTTTGAAATTTCCGAAAAAGACAACATAATTTTGATTATTATGCAGAAGAATGCAGAAAAGCAAAAAATCACCCGTTTCTTATGTGAGTATATTACTTTATGATGATTCGGGTAATTTTTTGCTTTTTTACTCTCGCAGCGCAGATAGTCCAAGTCCGGGTCTATCTAAGATTTTATCGGCTGCTTACAATTTTGGAACATGCTTTTTAGAACTTCCGGCGATAGTTTTATGGGTTATGTATATATAGTAGATGATAAATGCAAGCGCTGTGATAACCCATGTTACCGGATAGCTTAAAATAATCGCCGATATCGTCGGTGAGATTTTCAGCATGGCGGCAAGCCATGCGATGCGAAGGACGCAGACGCCAAGCAGAGTAATGGCTACCGGAACGACGACGTTTCCGACTCCGCGCAGCGCTCCGGCGATAACTTCGATAAAGACATATACAATGTACCATGGCGTGATCAGAACGAGCATGTCGCATCCGATTTCAATTACATGACTGTCGTTTGTAAATAACCGGAATAAAAGGAATCGTGCGGCGATCAGAAAGACAACAAGTACGGCGGAAACAATAAAATCCATAAGAAGGCATACGCGGGTACTTTTGCGTACGCGATCCATTTTTCCGGCGCCGTAGTTTTGCCCTACGAATGTTGTGATCGCAATTCCGAACGCAGTGCTGACCATCCAAAAAATTGCGTCCAGTTTTCCGTAGGCTGACCATGCGGCGGTTGTGTCCGTGCCGAAAGTGTTGACAGCAGATTGAATGGCAATATTTGTAATAGAGAACAGGATCGCTTCAAATCCGGTCGGCAGTCCGAGTTTTAACTGCATTTTCAAAATCGAACCGTGGAAACGGATCTGTTTGACGGAAAGTTTTAATATGCCTTCAGAGCGCATCAGTTTTAAAGTGACAAGTACGGCGCTTACAGCCTGTGCGATGAGGGTGGCAACGGCAACTCCCATAACACCCATATGGAATACGATAACGAATAAAACGTCAAGCACGATGTTGATGATGCAGCAGACGATCAAATAATAGAGCGGACGTTTGGAATCTCCGGTGGCGCGCAGTATTGCCGATCCCATGTTGTAAATGAGGACGAAAATGATTCCGGCAAAGTAGATCCTTAAGTAAACGGCGGAATCTGCTACAATATCGGCAGGCGTATTCATCATCTCTAAAAGAAACGGAGTCAGAATTATTCCTGATACGGTAAGGATCAAACCTCCGAAAGCGGCGATCGCGTAAGCTGTGTGAAGACCTTTATTTGCAGAGCGGGAGTCTTTCGCACCGAAAAATTGTGCAATCGTTACGGATGCCCCGGAAGAAAGCCCGGTAAAAAATCCGACTACAAAAGCAACGATCTGAGCAGAAGAACCTCCTACTGCGGCGAGAGCTTCTTTTCCGACGAATTGACCGACGATAACACTGTCAATCGTGTTGTATAGCTGTTGAAAGAAAGTCCCGAGTAAAATGGGAAAGAAGAAAAGTAGAAGCTGCCGCCAAATAATGCCTTCTGTAATCTGGTTTTTCTGAATGTTGGTAGACATAGAACCATCTCCTTTCAATAATTTTCGGTATTAGGCGTTTGTGAAACGCCTAATATTATATATGAAAAGCGAGGTAAAACCAAGTGAAATTCAAACATATGTTGTTTTGCGGAGCTGTTTTCAAAGATGATAAAAATAAAATAAGAAAGAGCCGAGTCTTTAAGATTTTAAAGATTTTGGAAATCCGGAACAGCTCCGTTCACTTTGTCCGTCGTCTGTCGGATGAATATCATCTCTTACAGAAGCAAGAGTGCGATTAAACAAAGATTCGATCTCTTCGGATAAGGTTTTCATTGCTTCCATATATATCTGTGCTTTAAACTCACAAGTCTGTGAGGTACAAGTTTGTGGGTTGCATTGCTGATGATGCCGTTCTGCCTGATGTCTGCGGCGTTCTTGCCCGATTCGAAGATAGAGTGTCCGCAATAGCGTGGAGTTCTGTCTGTTTGTCAGATCCAGATAGCGGGATACCATATCAGGATCACCTTTTGTAAGTGCAATATCGAAAGCGTGTCGTATGGAACGCTCTACTCTTGATGGTGTTGTGTGATACTTTTTAGCGATATCGATATAGAGTGCTGATATCTTTCCGTCAGGATAGTATGGATCGGTATTAAATAATTCTATTGCGTCGCAAATATAAGTAAAACCTTTGATTCCTGCCGGAACTCCGATGTTCATCAGTACATCTATTACATAATCTTTCATCATGCCCCTCGATTCTAGTTGTTAATATTACCTAAGAAAATTGATTCATATTAAGAAAATATACCAATTTTACGGCTATTTCTACATCAGTTTACGACAGATTTAATAAAATGTCAATGAGAAACTACAATAATCTTGAAAAAGCGATTGCTTTTACAGGAAATTTGTAATATACTTTGAATAATATGTGGTGAAGAGAGGGTTAAAATCATGACGATGATCAGAAATAAGATTCGTAAGCGACGTCAGGAGTTAAACATGTCAAGAGTACAGCTTGCCGAAGCGGTGCAGGTTACACCGTCTGCTATTGCAAATTATGAGAATGGAATCAGCTATCCGAAACCGGATATTTTTGTTGCGCTGATGATCACGCTTGAAGTAGATGCGAATTACTTTTATGAAGAGTATGTAAGAAACAGAGAGATTGCCATCGCATGTAAAAGAGCGATCACACAGGATGAGATATATGCTCTTGAAAAGTACAGGCAGTTGACGAGCAGCGGGAAAAAACTTGTTCGTATGGTGATCGAAGAAGAGTATTCGAGAATGCAGCAGGAAGAATGGATTTCTTTTCCGTGTATGAAAGATATGGGAGGAGGGATTGATGCGATTTGTAAAAAAAGAGCAGAATATTTTGAATTCCGTGTACGCAAGGAGAATATGATAGACGGCATGGAATTTTGCCTGCAGCTTCAGACAGACAGATACGAGCCTGTTTTTCGGAACGGGGATGTGATCGCATTGACCGAAAAAAAAGCAGGTCAAAATGAAATAGGAATTTTCTTAGTAAATGAAGTTTATTATTTGAGATTATTATATCAGGAAAATGAAGAGAAAAAGCTGAAAGCATTGAACGTATTGGAACAGGATGTAGTAGTAAAGCCGAAAGACCGGTTTATCTGCATGGGAACAGTTCTCGGGAAGGTACAAGGGATGCCTGATTTGTGATTCTCGTTTCCGTGCAGATAAATCCGATCAGAGAAGATATCGATCATAAGAAATTCGGCTGTAAAAATTTAATCATAAAAGTTTTGTCTATAAAGAGTTTTTAATAAAGTTGTCTATAAGAATCTTCGGAGCGGTTTGATAATTTGTCTTAATGTTGCGTAGAATAATTTCTTTCCGGTGCTTAATTCTTTTGTTTTGTAATTTTCCCCGTAGGTATATTTTCCGTTTTCCATCGTTTTTGAAAAGGTTTTATCATGTTCGGCTTCTTTTCGTATAATTGCGTTTAATTCGGTTGAATCGACGGCAAGCATTAATTCGGTATCAAGATATGTGCTTCGCATGTCAAGATTGTAAGAACCGACGATACTCATGCGGTCATCTATGAGAACGGCTTTCGTATGGCAGGAATGGGGAGCCATATATTCGTAAACTTTCACACCGGTTCTCCATATCTTTTCTTTTTCATTTAAGTAATCTGTACAGCCCCACGGATTGGCGCCTTTTGCGACATCATTTGTAATGATCTCGACAGAGACGTTATTATCTGTGAGCTGAGAAAGATCGTCGTACATTTCCCTGCCGCATATAATGTAAGGGGTGTAGATCGTCGCCTGTTTTCCGGACATCATAAGCCGGTGAAGAGAGTACCACATCCACGGTTCTTTGTTTTCTGATTCGATCGGATTGCTCAAAAGAGTGATCTTATTTGTCTCAAATGTCAGTTCTTCCCAGTTTTGTTTTTCGTATGCGGCAGGATATTTTTTCTGTAGCTCTTTGTAATGTTTTTTCAGAGCTTCTGTTTTTTCGACCGTCTTTTTTCCGTTTCTTGAGCCACGGCACGGTTTGCTGTCAGAAGAATCCCATATGGAATCAAAATAAGTCTGAAGCTGGGACATAGAAGTGTTTTGCATATTTTTGCCCGGATCTGTTTCGTAAACAAACAGCTCCTTGTCGATGTTTTTTCCTTTTGAATAATCTCCGAGAAACAGGTTTGTTGTGTTGCGTCCGCCAAGTGTATACATCTGGTCATCGATGATCAGATATTTGTCATGAAGGCGGGCCTGCATATCCCATGGTTTCAAAAAATTCACAGGATTATAAATGCGGACCTGAGCGTTTTTATGAGCGTCTAAAGCAAGAAACCACGGATTGTGCTGTACATCCATAAATCCGCTGATTCCATCGACGATAACACGGATATCGACGCCCCGGTCCGCGGCGTTTAGTAAGGCGGAAAGAATATCCTGCCCCGCCTCATCATCGTTAAAATCAAAGGTCGATAAAATGATGGATTTTTCTGCTTCTTCGATCATACCGAGCCGATACAAAAGAGCGTCGTTATTATCAGTGATGTAGGCGATGCGCTCTGTCCCGGATGTGTCGGAATAATATTCGGCTGCCGCATCTTTTTCTTTGTATTCTTCCGATACAGTTTTATGCGGCAGATAAGGAACAGTAAGGAGGATAATATAAATAAGGATTAAGATAAGTACAATGTATTTCCATGAAATATGTTTTGCGAGAAAAGAAAAACTGTTTTTCATATTTTCGTAAAATCTCCTTTCTTTTGGAATAAGATAGCACATTTTTTTAAAAGGGGCAATTCATTAAGACAAAACGACAACGCGTTAGTAACATGGGGTGACACGGGATAAATGTATGCATTTTAATTCGATTTTTATTTTAACGAATTTTATTCACACTTTAAAGTGTTGAAGTAAACAAAAAGTTGTGATATACTGTATCCATATTTGCAGTGCGCCTGTTTTGAGAGCGCATGATCATGGAGGGAGAAAAGATGGAAAGAAGAATTAACGGACATACAAGGCTTTACGCGCTGATCGGTTCACCGGTAGGCCATTCGGGGTCTCCGGCTATGTACAACTACAGTTTTGAAAAGCTAGGGATCGATGCGGCGTATCTTGCGTTTGACATACCGCTGGAGAAAACAAAAGATGCGATTGACGCATTCCGCACATTAAACGTAGGCGGTTTTAACATAACGATGCCGAACAAAACCGCGGCGGCACAGCTTGTAGACAGATTGTCCCCTGCGGCGGAACTTGTCGGAGCGTGTAACACCGTCGTTGTGGAAGAGGACAAAACGATGACAGGGCATATTACAGACGGGATCGGATTTGTCCGCAATCTGAAGGAACAAGGAGTCGGGATAGAGGGAAAGAAGATCGTTTTGCTTGGTACAGGCGGAGCGGCGACTGCGATCGCAGTACAGGCGGCGCTTGATAAAGCGTCAGAGATTGCGATATTTAACCGGAAGGATGAATTTTTCGCAAACGGAGAAAAAACGGTAGAAAAGATTAAAAAAGCAGTACCGTCGATGAAAAAAATCTATATTGAAGATATTGATGATGAGAAAAAATTAGGAGAAGCTATCGCCGGAAGCGATCTTTTGATCAATGCAACACGCGCCGGAATGAGTCCTTTGGAAAACGTGCTTCCCGTTCCGGAAGAATTACTTCATAAAGATCTGGCTGTTGCGGACGTCGTGTATAATCCGAGAGAGACGCTGCTTATAAAAAAAGCAAAAGAGGCAGGCTGTAAAGCCGCAGTCGGAGGAATCGGGATGCTGCTCTGGCAGGGAGCTGCGGCGTTTGAACTGTTTACAGGAAAAGAAATGCCGGCACAGGAAGTGATGGAACTTTTCTTTTCCTGAAAAAGTATCGTGACAGCTCTTACAGATTGTATGTGTGAGCCGATATAAAAGATTTCTTTATCGCATAAACGTATCGATCACATGGAGTACGCCGTCTTCGTCATTGGAACGAGTGATGAAGTCGGCGGTTTCTTTTATGATCGGCTGTGCGTTTTCCATGGCGACTCCAAGACCGGCATATTCGATCATGGACAGATCGTTGAAGCCGTCGCCGCAGCAGATCATCTCATTAGCGGTCAGACCGATGCTGTTTAACAGCTTTTGGAGAGACTGCGCTTTGTCAATGTTTTTCGGCATGATCTCCAAGAAAAACGGTTCGGAAAGATAGATATTTAAAAGCCCGTGGTACTGCTTGCGGAGCGGTTCGATCATCGTTTCAAGTGTTTTCGGATCGCCGCAGATGAGCAGCTTATTTACCGGGAAATCAAGGGCGGATGGAAAGTCGTCCGTTGGAACAATTTCCATATTGTTTATTCCCGATTCTATTTCTACATATTTGTTCGGACAAATCCCTGAGAAAATATGAGTGTCATCGTAAGAGATGATATCCAGTCCCGGAAATGTCTTTACGTATTCCCAGACCGGACGGATGATTTCTTTTGGGATCGTTTTATTGTAAATGATCTCGCCTGTGGAACATTTTGTAATACGTGCGCCGTTAAAGGAGAGCATGTATCCGCCGAAAGTATCCATCTGAAGTTCTTTTGCAAGAGGCGCAACACCGTTGATCGGCCGCCCGCTGGCAAGAACGACAGTGCGGCCGGCTTCCTGAATCTCAAGAAGCGCCTGTTTTGTCGGCGCGGTAATTTCCTTTTTTGAATTGGTCAAAGTGCCGTCCAGATCAAGGACGAGAACCTGATATTTCATAATCCTTCTCCTATGCTTTATCAAAATATAATATTATTGCTGTAAAAATTCGACGATTTCCGGAAACTCCATTCCGTGTGAAGCCTTTACAAGTACGGTATCGCCTTCTTTTAAAAGTTCTTTCGCCTCGCGCAGAAAATCTGCCTTTGTGGCGAAATGGCAGATCTGAGTCGGAAAATGCGCAGAAGACGAAGGCGTCTCTTCGGTATGTTCTGCGTTTTTTTGCTGCTCAAGATATTCCAACGCTCCGTCTGCCGCCGACTTCATCAAACTGCCGATGCAGATCAAAACATCGATGCCTTTTCTGACGGCGTGAATGCCGACTTCGCGGTGCATCTGTTTTTCGTTTTCTCCGAGTTCAAACATATCTCCGAGTATTGCTGCTTTGCGAGTATCTGCAAAGGCAAGAACATCGAGAGACGCTTTCATAGAAGTAGGGTTTGCGTTGTAGCAGTCGTCGATGATCGTAAAATGGGGCGCACGGATCAGGTTATTGCGTCCGGCAATCGGAACATTTGCTTCGATTCCTGCGCAGATTTCCCTGTCTGTCATACCAAGAGCGTATCCGACTGCGGTAGCCGCAAGCGCGTTGTACACCATGTGAGCGCCCGGGATGTTGATATGTGCCGTAAAAGAAGAATTTGGTGTGAAAAACTGTGCGTCCGTTCCGTTTAAACCTTTGCCGGAAATATTTTCGGCGTGAAAACCGCAGCTTTCATCAAGACCGAAGTAGACAGGCGTGATTCCGTTTTCGGGAGAATATCCGCGCAGTTTGTCATCGTCTCCGTTTAAGATTATTGTTCCGTTTTCATTCATATAAGCAAACATTTCTGTTTTTGCTTTTAAGATCCCGTCTCTTGAACCTAGATTTTCCATATGGGCGACACCGATATTTGTGAGAACGCAGATGTCCGGCCGGGCAACTTTCGCAAGGCGCGTCATCTCTTCGAAGCCGCTGATCCCCATCTCAAGAACCGCGATTTCATGTTCCTTACGGAGGTTGAAAACAGTAAGAGGAAGCCCAATCTCATTGTTAAAGTTTCCTTCTGTTTTCAGAACCGAATATTTTTGTGACAGGACAGAGGCGATCATTTCTTTTGTGCTCGTTTTTCCGACGCTTCCCGAAATGCCTACAACTTTGATATCAAGGGAACGCCGATAGTGTTCTGCGATATCTTTTAAAGCCTGTTCACATGACGCCACTTTAATATAAGAATAAGGAACATCTCCGAGATCTTCTTCGGAAACGGCGCAGAGCGCTCCTTGTTCCATTACTTTCGGAATAAAGGAATGTCCGTCGACGCGTGCCCCCCGGATCGCGATAAACAGACTGTCTTTTTCTGCTTTACGGCTGTCGATGACGACGCTGCTTACTTCACGGGGGAGAAATTCAGATCCGCCGTAGTATGTACCGCCGCAGGCTGCGGCAATTTCCTGTAATGACATATATTTCATAAGATAGCTCCTGCCTTTCTTAAACAACATGTATTAATAACGCGCTTCTAACGATTTTTTGATGATCAGTTCACACAGATCGCCGTATTCGATTCCTGCCGCTTTCGCTTCTTTCGGCAGCAGGCTGGCTGCGGTCATGCCCGGCAGAGTGTTCATTTCCAGACAGTAAAGATTTCCTTTTTCATCCAGAAGAAAATCGGCGCGGCTGTATACGTTGAGTTTCAGCGCACGGAATGCTTTTACGGTAAGTTCCATCATCCGGGAAGCTGTCTCTTCGGGAATGTCCGCAGGGCATACTTCTAAAGTCGCGTCCGCCTGATATTTATTCGCATAATCGAAAAATCCTGTTTTCGGTATGATTTCGATCGGAGGAAGCGCCTCGTTGTCAATTACGCCACATGCAAATTCACGTCCTTTTATATACTCTTCTACAACGACTTCATCCTCATAGAAAAAGGATTTTTCCAAAGCTTCTGCATATTCTTCTTCTGTACTGACGATATATACCCCGATGCTCGAACCTCCAGAACATGGTTTTATAACGACAGGAAGGGAAAGACCTGTTAAAGCAAGAGAGCGGTCTTTTGATTTCTTGTGAATGGTAACGCCTGCCGGCGTGTCGATGCCTGCCTGGAGAAAGACTTGTTTTGTCAGTCCTTTATCCATAGCGACGGCGCAGCCGAGAGAATCGGGACCTGTGTAGCGGATACCGAGCAGGTCAAAAGTAGCCTGAAGTTTTCCGTTTTCTCCTTCACCGCCGTGAAGTCCGAGAAATGTGATATCTGCCAGACGACATAATTCAATGACGTTTGGTCCTAAGAAACAGTCGGATTGATCAGGCCGGGATGCTTTTACAGCGGCAAGATCAGGTTCTTCACAACTGATGTTTTTCGCAATCTCAAGACCGTGACCGGGAAGGGTAAATACGTCTTCCAAATGTTCGGGAGCGTGTTCCAGCCCTAAAAATACGTCAAGAAGAAAAGCGTCATGACCTTTTTCGATTAATGTACGGCAGATGCCGGCGGCAGAAGCAAGAGAAACGTCTCTTTCAGTGCTTAGTCCTCCGGCGAGTACGATGATTTTCATAATTGTTTATACTCCTTTGATTTCGAGATATTCGTTTTTGTTTATTTGATTTTCAGATATTCGTTTAGTTTCATTAAATTATAATATGGAACGTTTCGGTTAAGTCGTCTAAGTCGTCGATCTGATATAGATTCATAAGAGAGTTGTTCCTATCGGTTTACGTTATTTAACAGTTCGGTTTTTGTATCATAAAGTCTTTGTGAAAGGTCTACATATACTTTGTGCGGGTTAAAGAGACGCTTTGTCTCATCCCACAGAGTATTTTTCTCCTGTTCGCAGAAAGAGGCAATCTCTTTTACGGACGGAGAAGTGTATTTACATTCGCCACGGATAAAGATCGGTTTTAAAATCTCTTTCATTGTATATGTGCCGCCTTCAAGCCGTGTCTTTTTCCATGTGGAATTCGGATCAAAAAGAAGCAGATCTTCAGAAGTATCGTAAGTTTCATCTGCAAAACAGATTAGATCGGCGCGGATTTTTCCTGTATCTTTATCATAAATGCGATAGATCGTTTTGTTTCCGGGATTGGTGATTTTTTCTATATTTTCGGAAATCTTGATTTTCGGAACAAATTCCCCGTCTTTATTTTGGATGGCGGCAAGTTTGTAAACCCCTCCGAATGACGGACAGTCTTTTGATGTGATCAGATTCGTTCCGACACCCCATGAAGTGATGGCAGCTCCCTGAATTTTCAGATCGTTGATCAAAAATTCGTCCAGATCATTTGACGCGGCGATAACTGCGTCAGGAAATCCGGCTTCATCGAGCATTTTCCGTGCCTTTTTGGAAAGGTAGGCAAGATCGCCGGAATCAAGACGGATTCCGTAACTTTTCGGATGGATTCCGGCATCTTTCATTTTCTGAAATACACGGATCGCATTCGGAACACCTGATTTTAATGTGTCGTATGTGTCTACGAGAAGCGTACAGGCGTCAGGATACAGTCTGGCGTATTCTTTAAATGCCGTATATTCGTCAGGAAAACTCATGATCCAGCTGTGTGCATGTGTTCCGAGAACAGGAACGTCAAACATTTTTCCCGCGAGAACATTGGACGTTCCGACACAACCTCCGATCATGGCTGCCCTTGCCCCGTAAAGACCTGCATCAGGTCCCTGGGCGCGGCGCAGACCGAATTCCATCACGCCGTTTCCCTGTGCCGCGTGGACAACGCGGGAAGCCTTTGTTGCGATCAAAGACTGATGGTTGATAATGTTTAAGATCGCGGTTTCGACTAACTGCGCTTCCATGATAGGGGCGATCACTTTCACGAGCGGTTCCCGCGGAAAGATGACGCTGCCTTCAGGAATGGCATAAATATCGCCGCTGAAGTGGAATCCGCTCAAGTAGTGGAGGAAGTCCTCGCTGAACAGTCCGAGTCCCCTTAGATAATCTACGTCTTCATAAGAAAAATTCAAGTTTTTAATATATTCGATCACCTGCTCTAAACCGGCCATGACAGAGTATCCGCCCTTGTTTGGATTTTCGCGGAAAAACACGTCGAAAATGACCGTTTCGTTTGCCTGCGATTCAAAATATCCCTGCATCATTGTCAGTTCGTAAAGATCTGTCAGCAAGGTGAGATTTTGTGCGCTCATGGTTATTCCCTCTTTTCATTGCCATGCATAAGACGAAACGATGAAACTGCTTTCGTCTGTATCGTAAATTTGCAGAGGAAGCAGAAGTGGTTTTTACTGCGGCTTCCGTCTGCCAACGCTCATTATATCACAAGAAAATAAATTTAGAAACGAAAATCTCTTCTGTTATCCTGCTCGATCAGTTTCAGATTTTCCAAAACGACGGCACGCGCTTTCTCATTCGGAACATTGAGAACTTCTCTGTCGATCAGCCGGTCTCCGATTGCCTTTGTCTCAGGAGACGCATAATCCATCAAATATTCTTTCAGTGTCATGAGAGCGTTCGGATGACAGCAGTTTTGGATCTGTCCGCTTTTGCAAAGAGACATAAACCGATCTCCGGTTCTTCCTTCACGATAACATGCGGTACAAAAACTTGGGATGTAATCCATTTCCATAAGCCAGCGGACAACTTCGTCAAGTGTGCGGGTATCGCTGACGTCAAACTGTTCGGATTTGGCATCTTCAGGTTCCGGTTCACAGTACCCTCCTACGCTGGTTCGTGATCCGCCGCTGATCTGGGAGATTCCAAGATGAAGGACGCGCTCCCGTGTTTTCTGGTTTTCGCGGGTAGAGATAATCATTCCCGTATATGGAACGGCGATTCGGATGCAGGCAACGATCTTGGCAAAAGTATCGTCGTCGATTCCGTTGTCAAACTGATCGGGATCGATATCGTCGGCGTGTTTCAGACGAGGAACGCTGATCGTGTGCGGACCGACTCCGAACGCCGCTTCCAGATGCTCGGCATGCATGAGAAGCCCGGCAAATTCATAGCGGTATTTGTCCAGTCCGAAGAGAACACCCAGACCGACGTCGTCTATGCCGCCTTCCATGGCGCGGTCCATCGCTTCGGTGTGATAGTTGTAGTCGTGTTTTGGTCCGGTCGGATGCAGTTCAAGATAGCTTTCTTTATGGTATGTTTCCTGAAACAAGATGTACGTTCCGATGCCGGCTTCTTTGAGCAGGCGGTAATTATCGACTGTCGTAGCCGCAATATTAATATTGACACGGCGGATCGCGCCGTTTTTATGTTTGATGCTGTAAATCGTTTTGATCGATTCTAAGTAATAGTCCATCGTATTGCGGACAGGATCTTCGCCTGCTTCCAAAGCAAGCCGTTTATGCCCCATGTCCTGAAGTGCGATGACTTCTCTTCGGATCTCTTCCTGAGAGAGCTGTTTCCTCATAATATGTTTGTTTTTCGCGTGGTACGGGCAGTAAGTACAGCCGTTGACACAATAATTTGACAGATAAAGAGGAGCAAACATTACGATTCTGTTTCCGTAGAAATCTTTTTTGATCTGTTCTGCAAGCTTATAGATCTCTTTGTTTTTTTCTTCGTCCGAACAGGCGAGAAGAACTGATGCTTCCCGATGTGTCAGCCCTTTTCGTTTTTTTGCTTTTTCAATGATCGCATCGATCAGTTTCATGTTATTTTTATTCTCATCTGCATAGGCGAGCGTTTCGAGAATTTCTTCATGATTGATAAAATCATCTGCATGTTTTGAATTTACATCGTACATAGTTGAGTCTCCTTTTAATTTTTAATATTATTTTTCGGAATTTTAAATCGTTTTATCTGCTTTCAGACAGGGAAAATGTTTCGGATGAAAGTGCTTTTTATATGTTCAGGGAATCTCCTCTGGAAACTGTGATTTCATATCCGATATTTTGTATTCTCTGCTTTAAAGAACGAAGGCTTTCGGCGGCTTCGTCACCGGTGCACAGTTTACTGTCGTAAAGTAAATATTTTTCTCTCACCTGCGGCGGAGAAAGATTCGGCATGATCACGTTCGCTCCGGCAAGAATTCCCTTTTCGCGGCCGTCGGAATCAATCGTGCCAAGAGCGGTCGTGGCAGGGAGAAGGACTTTCGGAAGAAGCAGACGGATCAATCCGAGCAGAAACAGCGTTAGATCAGCGCTTCCGGCCTTTTGATCTGCAAACGGGGTGTCATGATGGGGGATGAAAGGACCGATCCCGACCATCTGTGGATTGAGTTCTTTTAAAAACAGCATATCGTCTGCCAGATTTTCAAAAGTCTGATAGGGCGATCCGACCATAAATCCGGTGCCGACCTGATAGCCGATCTTTTTTAGATCAAAAAGACATTGCTTTCGTCTGGCGGCGCTTAAGGCAGGGGGGTGAAGCTTTCCGTAATGCGTGTCATCGTATGTTTCATGTCTTAAAAGAAAGCGATTCGCTCCGGCGTCATAAAGTTGCTTGTAGCTTTCATAAGAACGTTCTCCGATTGAGAGTGTGATCGCGCAGTCACTCCATCGCGTTCGTATAGAAGAAATAATATCAGTCAGCCGGTCATCCGTAAATGAACCGTCCTCACCGCCTTGCAGAACGAACGTCCGAAAGCCGAGAGCATATCCCATCTCACAGCAGGAGAGTATCTGCTCTTTTGTCAGACGGTAACGGTTGGCATTTCTGTTACTTTTTCGTATTCCGCAGTAGAAGCAGTCGTTTTTACAATAATTTGTAAATTCGATCAGTCCGCGGATGTATACGCTGCGTCCATAATGGCGTGTGCGGACGGCCTGTGCCCGTTCAAATAAATAGTCTGCATCATCGGCCGTTCTGTTTTGAATCAGGCGGATCCATTCGTCTCTGGAAAGATTACGGGTTGCTTCTAATCGGTCAATCAGTTGTTTTGTATCGTTTTTTTCGGTCATAGTCGTGTCCTCTCGCAGAAAAATAAGTGTGACAGTTCAGTTCGCGCCATTCGTAAAACCGTACTGCGTGCTTATCGCGGCTGACGCCGCTGTTTTACTCATAAGCGGGCGTTTGGATCATATAGCTGTTACAAATAAGTTACGTTGTTTTGCCGTAGATCGTTTTCGTGCTGACGCCCGGAAGCATTCCGAGTTTGCCGGAAAGGGCGCTGATGATATTGTTCGGGGCGTCTACGGCGATACTGATAATATGGATTCCTTTTTCTTTGTATGGCAGTCCCATTCTTCCGATTACATATTCTCCGTAGTCGCTTAGAAGATGGTTTAGTTTATCGACGGATTCTCGGGTTTCGAGAAGAACGCCGATAAGAGCGATTCTAGTGTCCATAGTATGTCTCCTTGTTATAATTCGTATAGTGTAAGCAGTTGACAAGGTTTCAGACAAGTTCGGACTTTCGTTTGCAGACATTGTAAAAAGCGCGCCTGAAAAGGCGCGCGGATATACAAAGAAAGAGGGAGAGTCCCTCTGATATTCCATATGTGCGCCTTTTTGCTCAGGAGGATGCCTTTGCAGTCAGAACGTATGTCTTGTGTTTGAGTATAGCATAAAGTTGGAAGAATGACACGAAAAATTTTGGGATTCACTTGTTGTTTTATGTATTATGCATAAAACTTTAATATGTTTTTAGTGCGGTTTCTATAATATGATTTTTATGATTTCATTTGTGATATAGTCACTGTTAAAAAGTTTTTATTGGTTTAATATGAAACTAGAGTATAATAGAAAAGGGTTCGTAAATTCATTTCTATGATTGAAGCATATATTTTCAGAAATTGAGGAGGCGGTAATATGGCAGAGATCAGAAAACGGATCGTTTTTCACGGACGCGTTCAAGGCGTCGGATTTCGTTATACGGCAAAATATCTCGCGCAGTCTTTGGAATTGACAGGCTGGGTTCGCAACGACTGGGATCAAACTGTGACAATGGAAGTTCAGGGAAGAGAAGCGCTGATCAATAAACTGCTTGTCGGCTTGAATCAAGGGCGTTTCATCGATATTCAATGGATGGATACTGAAGAGATTCCGTTAGAGGAAGAACGGGAATTTACGGTGAAGTATTGAAAAATGAGCAAAACGAAAAACTGAAAAAATGATAAAACAGAGAAAATATTGAATAGAACGACGACAGATAAAAGGAAAATAGAAATATGGAAAAGGAGAATAAGATTATGAAATTAGGATTTATCGGAACAGGAAATATGGCGGGCGCGATCATGGGAGGCATTATCAGAAATGAGATCTTTAAGCCGGAAGAGATCATCGGCGCGGATATTTCAAAGGAAAGCCGAAGCAAAGTGCAATCTGCATATGGGATCAATGTGACAGAGGATAATAAGAAAGCGGCGTCAGAATCAGAAGTTCTTGTACTCTCGGTGAAGCCGCAGTATTATGCGGAGACGATCAAGGAGATTAAAGACTGTGTAAGAGAAGATCAGCTTATCATTACGATCGCTCCCGGAAAGACGCTTAAGTGGCTGGAAGAACAGTTTGAAAAAAAGGTTAAGATCGTTCGTGCAATGCCGAATACACCGGCGCTTGTAGGAGAGGGGATGACAGCCGCATGTGCAAATGATGCGGTGACAGAAGAAGAAAAAGAATATGCGTTGAAAATCTTACGTTCTTTCGGAAAAGTAGAGATTGTGGCGGAAAATATGATCGATGCTGTCGTTGCCGTAAGCGGAAGCGCTCCTGCATATGTATTTATGTTTATTGAAGCGATGGCGGATGCGGCTGTGTCGGAAGGAATGCCGAGAAAGCAGGCGTATGAATTTGCCGCGCAGGCAGTTTACGGAAGTGCAAAGATGGTGCTCGATACGGGAAAACATCCGGGAGAATTAAAAGATATGGTATGTTCTCCTGCGGGAACAACGATAGAGGCTGTCCGCGTTCTGGAGGAGAAAGGACTTAGAAGCGCGGTGATCGAAGCTATGAAAGTATGCGCTGATAAATCGAGAAAGATGTAATAACGAAGAAATAAAGTGCTGCAAAACAGACTTTTACAGAAGCAAGGAAGCGAATTGAATTTTGCAGAATGAAAGAAATAAACAGGTCGTTTAGTGACAGGAAAAAAGGAGATGAAAATTATGTATGATATCGGAATCATCGGTGGCGGGACTGCCGGAATGACAGCGGCGATCTATGGTCAGAGAGCGGGAAAAAGAACAATTATTATAGAAGGAGGAACATTTGGCGGTCAGATCACTTCGTCTCCGAATGTAGAAAATTATCCGGGGATCGCAAGTGTGAGCGGAAGCGAATTTTCCATGAATCTGCTCGATCAGGCAATGAAACTCGGCGCAGAGACACAGATGGCGCAGGTGACGGGAATTCGTGATGAAGGAGAAGTAAAAGTAATCGTTACACCGGAAAAAGAATATCCGTGCCGGAGTATTGTTTTAGCAACCGGAGTGACGCACAGACATCTTGGAGTACCGAATGAAGAGCGGCTGACAGGGGCGGGAGTTTCCTATTGTGCAACATGTGACGGAATGTTTTTCAGAGGAAAAGAAGTCGCCGTAGTAGGCGGCGGAAACACAGCGATCCAGGATGCGGAATTCCTTTCCGACTATTGCAGTAAAGTATATCTGATCCATAGAAGAGATGAGTTCCGGGGTGAAAACAGCGGTGTGAAGCGGCTGAAAGAAAAGGAAAACGTAGAGTTTATCCTCAGCGCGACAGTGAAAGAACTCGTCGGAGAATCCATGGTGGAAAAATTAATTTTAAATGATAAAAAGACGGGAAAAGATTTTGAACTTCATGTGTCAGGTGTATTTGTCGCAGTCGGCCAGATCCCTAAAAACGAGACGTTTGCAGATACGGTAAAATTAGATGAGGGAGGATTCGTTCTCGCATCGGAAGACTGCCTTACATCTCATCCGGGAATTTTTGCGGCGGGAGACTGCCGTACAAAAGAAGTAAGACAGCTTACGACGGCGGCGGCAGACGGCGCGGTGGCGGCGCTTGCGGCATGTAAATATATCGCAGATCAGAGTTTGTGAGATTTTGTGCTGAATTATCATTTTAATAAGTAAAATAAAAAACAGTTCCGTTTTACAGACAGTTCGATGAGTCTGTATGAAAAGCGGAACTGCTTTTTTATTTTTTTGATATTTTTATTTGAGTTTAAAAATATAATTTTGCATTTTTTTCAATCGTTTCTTTGATGATCGATTCTACGTGATCTCCGATATGACGTTTTGTTTCTTTATCAAGCCGGTCCGGATAGATCGGTTTTTGGTATTCGATCACGACATGGGTTTTTCTAATCTTCGGAAAATGATTTTCAAAAATTTCAGCCGTGTTGTTCATGCAGATCGGAACGATCGGACAGCCTGTTTTTGTGGCGATTTTAAAAGCGCCGTCTTTAAACGGAAGAAGGGAAAGCTCCGCTCCTGTGTTGCGCGTCCCTTCGGGAAAGATGCAGATTGAAATCCCCCGTTTAATGTAATCTATAGCAGTCAGTATAGTCTTTAGTCCTTGTTTTGGATCGGAACGGTCAAGGAAGAGACAATACAGGCGACGCATCCACGTTGTAAGTGTCAGATATTTCTCCATTTCTTTTTTTGCGACATATCCGGTGAGACGTTTGCATCGGCTGTATGTCAGGAGAATGTCGAAGTAGCTTCGATGATTTCCTACAAAGAGAACCGCTTCGTCGGGAATGTTTTCCTCTCCGATGACCGTCGTTTTTACTCCGGTTATTTTTAAAATCACTTTGAATCCCCATTGTACGATGCGCAAAGAACTTATGTCGCGGGCGTTCGGGGCAAATTTTCCGATGATCCATTCAACGATGAGGATCGGAATTGTAAGGATGAGAAATAATATAAGAAAAATTACAATACAAATAAAACGAAACATAAATAAACCTCATTTTCTTCTTAAATTTGCAATACAACGGTAATTATACAGCGGAGGATAGGAAAACACAAGACTTATAAAAGGATAGAATGATATAGGCATAAGGAAGGTGTACAGCGCATATGTTTGTATGGAAAAATGCAGAGGTTCGATCGGAATGGACCGAGGATATGCAAAAAGAAAGCTGTTAAAAAAAGATACGCAAAAGGCGGCAGTGTTCGGAGCGGTTCTGATCTGTGCCGCAGCGTTTACGGCAGCGCTGACAGGATGTGTTTCAACACAGGCAGAGACGGAAAAGATACGAGATATGAAGTACGAGGTGATTGAGGAAGAAGATATTCCCCAAAGTCTTCGGGAGATGATCAAAGGAGGAGAGAAGAAACCGTTTCGGATTACATATTCGGATCAGGGCTTCCTCTATATCGCACAGGGATACGAGGTTCAGCCGACAACCGGTTATAGTGTGGAAGTGAAGGAACTTTATGAGACGGAAACGGCCGTCTGTATAAAAACGACTCTGATCGGTCCGAAAAAAGGGGAGGAAAAAGAAAAAGCAGAAACATACCCCTATATAGTCGTGCAGACGGAAGATGTAAAAAAAGATGTTTTGTTTAAGTGAGGAGGAGAAAGATGGATCTGACGAAAAAAACAGTTCATTATACACAGGAGGGAAAAACCGTTTTTGACCGGTTTTATCTGGATGAAGATTACAATGTGCCCGAGCAGAAAGAAGCTGTTCAAAGAATCGTGTACAGCAGTGCCAAGCTTAAGACAGAGGATGTTCGTCCTGTGGAAAACTATGTGAAAGTAACAGGAAAAGCGTATTACAAAATCCTTTATATGACGCAGGGGGAGACAACGCTTTCGGTGTTGGAAGGAAAGATTCCGTTTGAAGAGATGATCTATGCGGAAAATGACGGCGAAGAGACGTTTTTTATCCGAAATGAAAGGACGGAATTTACTGTATCGGTCGTTCATTCAAGAAAACTGACTCTTCGGGTAGCTGCGGAAATGGAACTGGGAAGGGAACGGATGAGAGATGAAGAATTGACGACAGATGCAGAAAGTGATTTTCCGGTATACAAAAAACGACAGAAGATGAATGTGTCGGAATTAAAGATTTCAAAAAAAGATACGTACCGTATCAAAGAAGAAATAGTACTGCCGGGAACGAAAGAAAGTATCGGACAGATTTTATTTTTTGACATAAGCGGAAGAAAAGCGGAAATCCGCCCCGGACAGGATGAACTGCTTATACGGGGCGAGGCGGAAGTATTCTGCATGTATCTGTCACCGGAAGAAAAAGTGGAATGGATTGAACAGAGCGTGCCGTATGAGGGAAGGATTCCATGCGAAGGCGCAGAGGAAGATATGATCTGTCAGATCCGGCAAAGTCTGGAAGATCCTATCGTCGATATCCGTCAGGATGGAGACGGAGAAATGAGAGCTCTTGGTATCGAAGCGACTCTTTCTATGAAAATGAATGTTTATTCTGAAGTGGAAACAGAGATATTAAAAGATATGTATTCTCTTGACAGAGAGTGCGTACTTGAGAAAAAAGAAGGCATTTATGAGGAAATGCTTATGTACAATCAGGCAAAATGTAAGATTGCGGAGCGTCTGACGCTTCCTGAGCTGAAAGAGGACGTTTTGCAGATTATTCACAGTGAAGGCAGTATCCAGGCAGAAAGCGAGCGGTACACTGAGGAAGGAGTGGAGATTGAAGGAATACTCCATATTTCTTTTCTCTATCTGAGAGCGGATGACGAACAGCCATATGGAAGTTGGACAGGGATGATCCCGTTTTCGTATCTTGTGGAATATCCGAATCTTCCGAAAAATGTCAGCGCAAGTCCGGCGTATCATGTCGAGCAGCTTGCCGTGACTCTTGCGGGAAGCGAGGCGGTCGAAGTGAAGGCGGTGCTGACCTTTGATATCTTTTTGAAAAAGCTGATATCGGCAAGTATGATCACGAATGTTTCCGAACGGCAGTTCGATACGGACGCTTCTGTAAAACGCCCGGGGATCGTCGGTCATATTGTGCAGGATGGGGAAGATTTGTGGAGTCTGGCAAAAAAATATATGACGACGGTATCCGGTATTATGGAAGTTAATTCTATGGACAATGAAAATGTGAAAACGGGGGATAAATTATTGATTTTTAAAGAAAATATGAGTATACTGTAAGCATAATGTATACAAGATACAAGTAAATGTACAGATACACAGAGGCGGAAAACGGGCGGAGGACGGAAGATGAATGAGATTGAATTGAAATCACTGGCAAAGATCAATCTTGGCCTGGATGTGCTGGGGAGGAGAGAAAACGGTTATCATGATGTAAGGATGGTAATGCAGTCGATTTATCTCCATGATGAAGTGAAGATCGAGAAGAAGAGAAGGGAAGGAATCGAGATTGTATCGAATTTAAGATTCCTTCCTATAGGTGAAGGAAATATAGCATACAAAGCGGCGCACATGCTGATAGAAGAATTTTCATTGGAAGGCGGAGTCAGGATCACTTTGAACAAGCATATCCCGGTTGCGGCAGGACTTGCGGGAGGAAGCTCGAATGCGGCGGCGGTTTTGTTCGGTATGAACCGGTTGTTCCGGCTCGGTTTATCTAAAGAAGAACTGATGGAAAGAGGAGTGAAGCTCGGCGCAGACGTACCATACTGCATTATGAGAGGAACGGTTCTGGCAGAAGGGATCGGAGAAGAACTAAAAGAACTTCCTCCGATGCCGAAGTGTACGGTTCTTATAGCAAAACCGCCGATCAGTGTTTCTACAAAGGTTGTATATGAGGCTCTGGATGCGAAAGAAATCTCAGAACATCCTGATATCGACGGGGTGATCGAAGGATTGGAAGAAGGCAGTCTGAAAAAGGTTGCCTCTGCTATGGGAAATGTTTTGGAAGATGTGACGATTCCTATGCATCCGGTTATTGAAGAGATCAAGCAGGAAATGAAAGAGTGCGGAGCTTTAAACGCAATGATGAGCGGAAGCGGTCCGACTGTGTTCGGTTTGTTTGAGAACAGGACTGCGGCGCGTGAAGCACAGAGACGTATCAGGGAGAAGTCACTGGCAGGACAAGTGTATGTGACCAGTATCCATGGAGTGAGGAGGAATTAAGATGCCGATTGATTTTGAAGTGACGATGAATGAATACCTTCCCTTGAGAGATGTCGTATTCAATACGCTCAGGCGGGCAATCTTAAGAGGAGAACTAAAGCCCGGAGAGCGGCTGATGGAGATACAGCTTGCAAACAAACTGGGAGTGAGCAGAACGCCGATCCGGGAAGCGATCCGAAAGCTGGAATTGGAAGGACTTGTGCTCATGATACCGAGAAAAGGCGCGGAGGTAGCGGAGATTACAGAAAAAAATCTGCGCGACGTACTGGAAGTTCGGTGTGCGCTTGAAGAACTTGCCGTACAGCTTGCGTGTGACCGCATTAATCAGGAGGAAATACACGAACTTCATGCCGCTGCTGCCAGATTTGAACAAATGTTTGACAGTGACGATATAACAAGTATCGCACAGGCAGACGAGGCGTTTCATGATGTGATCTTTCAGGCGACGGATAATGAAAGACTGATTCAGCTTTTGAACAATCTACGCGAACAGATGTACCGCTACCGGATTGAATATTTGAAGAAAAAGGAATGCTATCCGCAGCTTATCGCAGAACACGAAGCGATCATGCAGGCAATCGAAGGACACGACAAAGCAATGGCGACTCAGATTACCGGGCAGCATATCAATAATCAGGTAGATACCGTAGTCGGAACGCTGCGCAGTAAAATGCCGGATTTTTGATGTATAAAAGAAAAAGAAATGTCCATACTCTCTGTAGCATAGTTATAAAAACAGCAGACGGAGGGAATACATATGGACAGAACAAAGATCAAAGATCAATTCGGACAGTTCGGCAGGAGGCGGGAATACGGGGCGGATGATGACAGAACGACTAGCCGGCAGATGAAAAAATCAAGGCGGATGTGCGCCGCAGCTGCGGTACTATTTGCATTCGCTGCGGCGTTTGCTCTGACAACGGCGGTTTACAGGATGGATGCGAAAGCGCAGAGTGATCTTCAGCGACGATTATCAGAAGAAGTGCTTCGCTTTCATGTTCTGGCAAACAGCGACAGCAGGGAAGATCAGGCGCTGAAATTAAAAGTGCGTGATAAAGTGCTGGAGTTTCTGGAGGCAAACATGGCGGATGAACAGCATATGACAGAGGATGAAACCGTGATGTGGATACGGGAGCATATCGATGAGATCGAGGATGTGAGCCGCCGGTGTGTTGCCGAAGAAAACTATGATTATCCTGTAACGGCGGCGGTGACAACTTGCTGGTTTCCCGATAAAACATATGGCGATGTAACGTTTCCGGCAGGAAATTATGAGGCGCTGCGTATTGAGATCGGTTCGGCAAAAGGACATAACTGGTGGTGCGTTCTCTATCCGAGTCTCTGTTTTCGCGATGCGGCAAATGCAGTCGTTCCGAATGAAGGAAAAGAAAAATTGAAACATGTTTTGACAGAAGAGGAGTATTCAGAAATCACGGCAGGAACAGAGTTTAAAATAAGCTGGTATTTTTGGAAGAAGAAATAAAATGACACAATTTTTAATAGAACATTTCGTAAAAGATTATGAGGACGTAGAGAAGATATCTGTAAGAACGGCGTATGGAGTGCTGGCAAGTATTGTAGGTATCTTCTGTAATGTCTTTTTGTTTGCAGTAAAATTTACTATCGGAGTGATCGCGCACAGCGTGTCGGTTATGGCGGACGCTTTCAACAATCTGTCGGACGCAGGTTCGTCGATCATTAGTTTTATCGGAGTGAAAATGGCGGAGAAACCTGCGGACAGAGATCATCCGTTCGGACATGGAAGGATTGAATACATAGCGGCGCTAGTAGTTTCTTTTCTTATTTTGGAAGTAGGGTTTACTTTTCTGAAAGATTCGATCGGGAAAATACGAACGCCGGAAATGCTGAATTTTCAGATAGCTTCGGTCATTATACTGATCTTATCGATCGGAGTGAAACTGTGGCTTGGTCTGTTCAACAAGCGGCTTGGCGAGAAGATAAATTCTAAAGTGATGATGGCAGTGTTTGCGGATTCTATGGGAGATGTGATCACAACAGGCGCGACGATCCTTTCGCTTATCGTTTTTCGAATTACGGGCTGGAACATTGACGGAGTGGTCGGAATCGGAGTTGCCCTTGTTGTAATGTGGGCAGGAGTCGGCATTGCAAAAGATACGTTGGAACCGCTGATCGGTGAAGCAATCGATCCTCAGGTATATGATCAGATTAAAGCTTTTGTAGAAAAATACGACGGCATTGTAGGAACGCATGATCTGATCGTTCATAATTACGGACCGGGAAGGAGCATGGCTTCGATCCATGCGGAAGTACCGAATGACGTAGATATCGAAAAATCCCATGAGATCATCGACCGGATCGAGAGAGATGCCAAGCAGACGTTAGGTCTGTTTCTTGTCATTCATATGGATCCGGTGGAGATGAAAGATGAAAATGTGCTCAAGATACGGAAAGTGGCGGAAAAGATCTTAAGAGAACTCGATCCTTCGTGCAGTCTGCATGATTTTCGTATCGTTCACGGAACAAGACAGATCAATCTTGTATTCGATATGGTCATTCCCATCAATTATGATGAGGAGAGAAGAAACGAGCTTCCGCTGCTGATGATGGAGAGGCTGAAACAGATCGACAACAGATATGAGTGCGTGATAACAGTCGATTATGAATTTGTGGCGAAAGCGGAAGCAGAAGAGTAGAGCGAAGGATAAAAGACGGATGAAAGAAGAATAAAGGACGATCGGAAAATGCTTTAAAAGAGGCGGAAAAGCGAAAAACAGCTGCAAGAAGAGCGTGAAAAACAACAAGAAGAATGGCAGGAAGAAGGAATAAAAATGGAGAGAGCACATAAATACGAATTTGAAGGCAAGGTAAGATACAGTGAGATCGATCACAGGGCGACAATGACTCTTCCGGCGTTGATCAATTATTTTCAGGACTGCAGTACCTTTCAGTCCGAGCAACTCGGATATGGAATGGATGTGTTGAAAAAAGAGAAAAAAGCGTGGGTTTTGGCATACTGGCAGGTGATTGTGAAAAGGTATCCGAAGCTATGCGAAAGGATCACAGTCGGAACATTTGCTTCAGGTTTTAAAGGGATGTTCGGAAACCGTAATTTTTATATGAAAGACGAAAGCGGAGAGCAGATTGCCTGTGCGAACTCGATATGGGTGTATATGGACGTAGAAAAAGGAAAACCGGTTCGTGTTGACAAAGAACAGGCGGAAGCCTATGGGATTGACGAACCGCTGGAAATGCCGTATGAGGACCGCAAAATCGAAGAAGCGGAGTCTTATGAGGAAAAAGCGCCGTTTCCGGTGCGAAAATACCATATAGATACAAATGAGCATGTAAATAACTGTCAGTATGTTCAGATGGCGCTGGAAGTGCTTCCGAGGGATATCTTAGTCAGTCAGGTCCGGGTTGATTATAAGAAGTCCGCAGTGCTTGGAGATAAGATATTTCCGGAAACAGCACAGAAAAAAGACCGCGTGATCGTCCGTCTTTGCGATGAAGACAGAAAACCATATGCGGTCATAGAATTTAAAACCGGATGTCGGTCTTAAAGATCGAGTCCGGCAAGAATATCTTCAAGAACTTCTTCTACAGAGTCGGTAATATACTTTGCATGTCCGGCGATGCCGGGGGCAGCGTTTGACATGGCGTATCCCATGCCGACTGTTTCAAGCATTTCCACATCATTATATTGATCGCCGAAGGCGACACATTCTTCGGGGGTTATGCCGAAAAGATCCATCAGATTTCGGAGCGCGCTTCCTTTGTTGCACCCGGGAACGATGAAGTCGATCCAAATGTTTCCGGAAGTGACAACTTTGATTTCGGATGAAAATTTCTCCTGAAGTTCTTTCAGACAGTCCGTTGTTCTGCGGGAAGTCATGTTCGCGAACGCAATCTTTAAAAAAGGACCTTTGACAGTTAAGAGGTCGTCCACGATCTCGGTTGTGTTGTGCATCACATTTACAATGTGGTTTGCGAATTGGGAGTTATTGTTTTCGATCAGGCAAGTATCTTCTCGTGATACTACAATCTCAAATCCGGGTTCTTTTTTTAATTCGCGCAGAATGCGGTAAGCGAGATCGTCCTCAATCAGTCCCCGGGAGATAACTTTCCCCTGATGAATGCACAGAGAACCGTTTTCGGCGATGTAGGAGATATCGTCTTTGATCTCGTGAAAGAGAAGTCGTTCGTTTGCATACTGGCGTCCGCTTGCGGCAACAAAATGAACTCCTTTTTGGGTCAGCGCCCGGATAAGTTCGATTGCCCGGGGCGTCAGCTCCTGCGCTTCGTTTTGAAGCAGAGTGCCGTCTAAGTCGCTTGCAATTAATTTGATCATAGGTCAATCCCTCCATAAAGTTATAGAAAAGTTATAGATAAATATAAGGATAAGTGTTTCTTCTGCGTGTCCGCGTATTAGATTATAACGTAAAAAATATCGGCAGTAAATAAAAAATAAGACTTAAAAAGCGCATGAAAAAGCGCTTGATAAGAGAACTTTTTGATAGAGGCAAGAAAAATCCGAAGTTAAAAAATGAGTAGAAAGAGTGAAAGTCAGATGAAAAAAGACAAGATATGGATTTTCGCGGGAACAACAGAAGGCAGACTGCTCACCCGGTATGCATCACAAATGAAAATGAAGTGTTGTGTCAGCACCGCAACCGAATATGGAAAAAGCGTTCTGGGAGAGAATGAGGGAATCCGGGTCATACCCGGGCGGATGGATCAGTCAAAGATGAGAGCGTTTATAAGGGAAAATAATATCGGACTTGCGGTGGATGCAACCCATCCGTTTGCAAGACAAGTTACAGAAAATATTTGCGCCGCATGCGAAGAAGAAAAGATCAAATATGTTCGCTGTCTTCGGGAAAGAGAAACGAACGATCCGGCTGATCATGCGGGAGAAACGAGTGACGGAAGACCCATATCTGCGGCTTCGGTAGAAGAAGCGGTGGAATATTTAAAAAAGACAGGCGGGAATGTGCTGATATCTACAGGGAGCAAAGAACTGCATTTGTATACCCGGATAAAAGATTATAAAGAAAGATGTTTTGCAAGAGTCCTTTCGACGCAGGAGGCAGTCGCAGAGGCAGTCCGTCTTGGTTTTGAGGGGAAACATCTGATCGCAATGCAGGGTCCCTATTCGGAAGAACTGAATCTGGCAATGCTCAAACATATAAATGCAGCTTATTTTGTGACGAAAGAATCAGGCGGCGCAGGCGGGTTCGAGGAAAAGAAAAAGGCGGCGCAGAAAGCCGGGGCGGAACTTATCGTGATCGCGCGCCCGAAAGAAGAAGGAAAAAGCCTTCAAGAGGTGAAAAAACTTATGGAAGAATTCCTTGCAAAGGAAAATCTTCTATGATATACTACGAATGTTGCAAAAAAACACGCATGCGGTTATCTCCGTCGGTGCCTAAGCCGGAGAATCCGGACGGTTTCGGAGGAAAACAAAACATGCGGAAGTAAAAAACCAATTTGGAGGAAAGAAACATGGGCGTTATTTCAATGAAACAGCTTTTAGAAGCAGGTGTTCATTTCGGACATCAGACAAGAAGATGGAATCCGAAAATGGCTCCGTACATCTACACAGAGAGAAATGGTATTTATATCATCGACCTTCAGAAATCAGTAGGAATGGTTGACGATGCATACAAAGCCGTTTCTGACATCGCGGCAGAAGGCGGCACGATCCTTTTCGTAGGAACAAAGAAACAGGCTCAGGATGCGATCAAAACAGAAGCAGAGCGCTGTGGAATGTATTATGTAAACGAGAGATGGCTAGGCGGTATGCTCACAAACTTTAAGACGATCCAGAGCCGTATCAAACGTCTCAAAGAGATCGAGACAATGTCAGAAGACGGAACATTCGATGTACTTCCGAAAAAAGAAGTTATCGAGCTGAAAAAAGAGTGGGCAAAACTTGAGAAGAACCTTGGCGGAATCAAAGATATGAAGAGACTGCCGGACGCAATCTTCATCGTAGATCCGAAAAAAGAAAGAATCTGCGTACAGGAAGCACACACACTTGGAATTCCGTTGATCGGTATCTGTGATACAAACTGCGATCCGGAAGAACTGGATTATGTGATCCCGGGTAACGATGATGCTATCAGAGCTGTTAAGCTGATCGTTTCTAAGATGGCTGACGCTGTGATTGAAGCAAATCAGGGAGCAACAGACGAAGAATACTACGAAGCAGAAACAGCAGTAGAAGCTGAAGAGGCTGTTGAAGAGTAAGAAAACGAGAGCTTCAGCCTAAAAATAGGTTGAAGCTTTTTGCTTGTATAGGCGACGAGCAAAAGTCCGGGCCTGCCCGAGACCTTGGCGACCGCTTACAATCCCGGAAGACGCCGTTTGGCACTTACGGTGATTTGTTTAGGTGAAAAAGAATATTGAGAAGATAATGGAGGAAATTATCATGGCAATCACAGCAGGAATGGTAAAAGAATTAAGAGAAATGACCGGAGCGGGAATGATGGACTGTAAAAAAGCTCTCTCTGAAACAAACGGAGATATGGATGCGGCAGTAGAATTCCTCAGAAAGAACGGACAGGCAAAAGCTGAGAAAAAAGCTGGAAGAATCGCAGCGGAAGGTATTGTAAAAACAGTTGTAAAAGACAACAAAGCTGCAATCGTAGAAGTAAACTCTGAGACAGACTTCGTTGCAAAGAACGATGAATTTCAGGGATTTGTAGAGACAGTTGTAAATCAGATCGTTGATTCCGAAGCGGCAGATATGGATGCGTTCATGGCAGAAGCTTGGGCAGCAGATACAACAAAAACTGTAAAAGACGCTCTCGTAGAGAAAATCGCAGTGATCGGAGAAAACCTTAACATCAGAAGATTTGAGAAAGTTGCTGCTGACAACGGATGCGTTGTATCTTACATCCACGGCGGCGGACGTATCGGAGTTCTCGTAGTGGCTGATACAGACGTTGTGAATGACGACATCAAAGCATGCCTTAAGAATGTAGCTATGCAGGTTGCTGCTATGTCTCCGAAATATGTATCCCGTGATGAAGTTTCTCAGGAATACATGGAGCATGAAAAAGAGATCCTTCTTGCTCAGGCTAAGAAAGAGAACCCGGAGAAACCGGAAAATATCATTGAGAAGATGATCATCGGACGTCTCAACAAAGAGATGAAAGAAATCTGCCTTCTTGATCAGGTATACGTTCAGGACAGCGACCTTACAGTTGCAAAATACGTTGACAAAGTAGCAAAAGAAAACAATGCTAACGTAACAGTTAAGAAGTTCGTTCGTTTCGAGACAGGCGAAGGACTTGAGAAAAAAGTTGACGATTTCGCAGCAGAAGTAGCAGCACAGGCTGGAATGTAAGCGTTTAGCACAAGCGCGACATATACAAAAAGAGGATTCGATATGAGTTTACTCATATCGAATCCTTTTTTTGTATATACCGTGCGACGCACGGTAGTGAGATGTAGCGAAGCGGAATCGAACTAAGCGCTTGTGCGGACGAATCGAGACGCACGGTAGTGAGATGTAGCGAAGCAGAATCGAACTAAGCGCTTGTGCGGACGAAGCGAGATGCACGGTAGTGAGATGTAGCGAAGCAGAATCGAACTAAGCGCTTGTGCGGACGAAGCGAGATGCACGGTAGTGAGATGTAGCGAAGCGGAATCGAACTAAGCGCTTGTGCGGAAAAAGAAAAATGTAACATATAAGAAATACTTGTAACTTTTTCGTAATGGTAATATAATGTGTTTATGTCACAAAAGAGAGTAGAAGATTCTTTTGCAGCATAAATATTATAAAAGAACAAAGAGGATAATCATTATGGGAAAATATTTTGGAACGGACGGCTTTCGTGGTGAGGCGAATGTTGTGCTGACAGTAGAGCATGCATTTAAGGTAGGACGTTATCTCGGCTGGTATTTCGGACAGGATCATAAGGCAAGGATCGTGATCGGAAAAGATACGAGAAGAAGCAGCTATATGTTTGAGTATGCTCTTGCGGCGGGATTGACAGCGTCAGGCGCGGATGCGTACCTTCTTCATGTTACGACAACCCCCAGTGTTTCATATGTGGTGAGAACGGAAGATTTCGACTGCGGTATTATGATTTCTGCAAGTCATAATCCGTTTTATGATAACGGGATCAAAGTGATCAACAGCGCAGGACATAAATTAGAGGCAGAAGTAGAAGAAAAGATTGAGGCGTATATAGACGGTGAGATCGGAGAGCTTCCGCTGGCGACAAAAGAAAAGATCGGACGTACTGTCGATTATGCAGCGGGAAGAAACCGTTATATCGGCCATCTTATCTCAGTAGCAACACGTTCTTTCAAAGATATGAGAGTCGGATTGGATTGTTCTAACGGAAGTTCATCTGCAATCGCGAAAAGCGTATTTGACGCGCTCGGAGCTAAAACATATGTTATCAATAATGAACCGGATGGTACGAACATCAATACAGACTGCGGATCTACACATATTCACGTTCTTCAGGAATTTGTGAAAGAGAAAAAGCTTGACGTCGGATTCGCTTATGACGGAGATGCAGACAGATGTATTGCTGTAGATGAAAACGGAAAAGTGATAGACGGAGACTTGATTCTCTATATATGCGGAAAATATCTTATGGAACAGGGCCGTCTTGAGGGGAACACGATCGTAACAACGGTAATGTCTAACTTGGGACTGTACAAAGCGTGTGATAAGATCGGTATGAAATATGAGCAGACGGCGGTCGGCGATAAGTACGTCTATGAGAATATGCTGAAAAACGGTTATATTCTCGGCGGTGAGCAGTCAGGCCATATCATTTTCAGTAAACATGCAAGAACAGGCGACGGCATCCTTACCTCACTTTTGATTATGGAAGTAATCCTTGAGAAAAAACAGTCTCTCGGCACACTTGCGGGAGAGGTGAAGATCTATCCTCAGCTTTTGAAAAATGTCCGTGTCACAGATAAAAAGACGGCGAGAGAAAATCCGGCAGTTCAGGAAGCAGTTCAAAAAGCGGCTGACGAGCTTGGAAGCGACGGACGTATCCTTGTTCGCGAAAGCGGTACAGAGCCTGTGATCCGTGTAATGGTCGAAGCGGCAACTGATGAAATATGCGAAAAGTATGTAAACAGCGTTGTGAAGGTGATCGAAGATCAGGGGCTGACAGAATAAGCATTACGATTTCGCGGGTAAAAATAGAGATCGGGAATTAAAAATATATGGATTTGAATAAAGAAAATATGAAAAAGATGAGAGAATTGATCGTTTTTACGATCATTCTTCTCATTGCACTTTGGAACTATAAACTGCTGTTTGAGTGGATCGGCTTTGCGTTCGGCATTGTTACTCCATTTCTTATAGGCGGAGGAATCGCTTTTGTGCTGAACGTGCCAATGAGTTTTTTTGAAGAAACTTTGTTTGGAAATAAGCGGGTAAAAGAAAAGAAACTGGCGAAAAGGCTGGCTCGGCCGTTGAGTCTTGTGCTTACGATCGTGGCAGTGATCGGAGTTGTCGTTCTGGTGATGTTCGTCGTTATTCCGGAGCTGGCGCAGACAGTGCTTTCGCTTGGAAAGACAATACAGGCATTTGTACCGGAGGCACAGCATTTTCTGGAAGAGTTATTTACAGACAACAGTGAAATACGCGCGTGGCTGAATAATCTGGACGTAGATTTGGATAAGCTTTTGGACAGCGTGATCGCTTTCTTTAGAAACGGCGCCGGAAACGTGCTGAATTCTACGGTATATGCGATCGGTTCTATCGTAAACGGTGTGACAACATTTGTAATCGCGTTTGTATTTGCATGTTATATTTTGCTTCAAAAAGAGAAACTCGGCGTGCAGGTAAAAAAAGTGATGCATGCGTTTTTGAAAGAAAAATGGGAAAAAAGATGTCTGAAAGTGTGTACACTGACTTCCAAAACATTTTCTAATTTTTTGACGGGACAATGTCTTGAGGCGCTTATTCTCGGGTCGATGTTTTTTGTGGCGATGAGCCTTTTCAAGATGCCGTATGCGCTTCTGGTCGGTGTGCTCGTGGCATTTACAGCGCTTATTCCGATATTTGGGGCTTTTATCGGCTGTGTTGTAGGAGCGTTCCTCATTTTGATGGTCGATCCGCTGCAGGCATTGTTTTTTGTCATTATGTTTCTCGTGCTTCAACAGATTGAGGGAAATCTCATTTATCCGAAAGTTGTGGGAAATTCGGTCGGTCTGCCTTCCATATGGGTGCTTGCGGCAGTAACGATCGGCGGCAGTTTGATGGGCGTTGTGGGGATGCTGATCTTTATTCCGTTAGTGTCGGTTGTATATACGCTGTTTAGAGAGAGTGTATATAAAAGACTGGAACAAAAACAGAGATAATTCATATATTTCATGTAGAAATGAATGGAATTTAATAAACATCTTGACTTACTTCCGTTTTTCGTGGTACAATACTACGGCGAATGGAAGTAGGTCTTTTTTTTATGCCTAAATTTTGACGGGGTCGCAGCCGTCAGCAACAAGTAGTGAATAATTAAAGCGGAGGTGGAAGTTGTGCGCACAAGAATTACATTGGAGTGTACGGAATGTAAAAACCGTAACTACAACATGACGAAGGATAAGAAAGCTCATCCGGATCGCATGGAAACTAAAAAATACTGCAGATTCTGCAAATCACACACACTGCACAAAGAAACGAAGTAGTCGTCAGGGGGAAGTGGAATTATGAGTGAAACAGAAAAGACTCAGAAAAAGAGCTGGTTCAAAGGACTTCAAGCGGAATTCAAAAAGGTTATTTGGCCGGATAAGAAAACACTTGCAAGACAGACCACGGCAGTTGTTGCTGTTTCCGTAATCCTCGGAGCGTTGATCGCGGTGATCGACGTAATCCTAAGATACGGTATTGACTTATTGATAAAATAGTTGACCGCAGCGGAAAGGTGATTTTATGTCAGAAGCAAAATGGTATGTAGTTCATACTTATTCAGGGTATGAAAACAAAGTGAAAGCGAATATTGATAAGGCGATCGAGAACCGTCATCTTGAAGATCAGATTCTTGAAGTACGCGTTCCTATGGAAGAAGCGACAGAGTTGAGAAACGGTGTTCAAAAAGCGGTTCAGCGCAAGATGTTTCCGGGGTATGTGATGATCCATATGGTCATGAATGACGATACATGGTATGTAGTCAGAAATACTCGCGGAGTGACAGGCTTTGTCGGACCGGGATCAAAACCGGTTCCACTCGAGGAGCATGAGATGGAAAATCTCGGCATCCAGAGAGATAATGTTATCGTGAATTTCGGAGTCGGCGACATGGTTGTCGTACTTAGCGGAGCATGGGAAGGCACAGTGGGAACTGTGCAGAGCATGAACGAACAGAAGAAGAGTCTGTCGATCAATGTTGAGCTGTTCGGCCGTGACACACCGGTTGAACTTAGTTTTTCAGAAGTGAAAAAAATGGATTAAAAGTAAGTGGGAGGGGCTTGTCCCCGACAATACCACAAGGAGGTAATTGAAATGGCAAAAAAAGTAGAAGGTTATATCAAATTGCAGATTCCTGCCGGCAAGGCAACTCCGGCACCGCCGGTTGGTCCGGCTCTTGGACAGCACGGCGTTAATATCGTTGAATTTACAAAACAGTTCAACGCAAGAACAGCAGATCAGGGCGATCTGATCATTCCGGTTGTCATCACAGTATACAATGACAGAAGTTTCAGCTTCGTTACAAAGACACCGCCGGCAGCAGTTTTGATTAAAAAAGCTTGCAAGATCCAGTCCGGATCAGGCGTACCGAACAAAAATAAAGTTGCGACGATCACAAAAGCTCAGCTTCAGGAGATCGCGGAACTGAAAATGCCGGATCTTAATGCGGCAACAGTTGAGTCTGCTATGAGTATGGTAGCAGGAACATGCCGTTCTATGGGTGTAGTAGTAGAAGAGTAGGCACAGAGTTTCGTCTGCATATTCAAAGCGCGGTGAGGATGAATCGGTTTTGAAGGGCAGAATGTAAACATCCGTGATGCATTGAAACAAACATCAAGTGATTTGAAAGAAGTGGGAGGGGCACGTTCCCGCAAATACCACAAGGAGGTTATTGTAAAATGAAACGAGGAAAGAAATATATCGAAGCTGCAAAACTGATCGAGAGAGGAAACCTCTACGAAAAAGAAGAAGCGGTAGCATTAGTGAAAAAAGCAGCAACAGCAAAGTTTGACGAGACAATCGAGGCTCACATCAGAACAGGTTGTGACGGACGTCATGCAGATCAGCAGATCCGCGGCGCGGTTGTTCTTCCGCACGGAACAGGTAAAAAAGTTCGCATTCTTGTATTTGCAAAAGACGCAAAGGCAGAAGAAGCAAAAGCAGCAGGAGCTGATTTTGTAGGAGGAGACGAGCTTATTCCGAAGATCCAGAACGAAGGATGGCTTGACTTTGACGTAGTTGTAGCTACACCGGATATGATGGGTGTTGTAGGACGTCTCGGACGTGTACTTGGACCGAAAGGTCTTATGCCGAACCCGAAAGCCGGAACAGTTACGATGGACGTGACAAAAGCGATCAACGACATCAAAGCCGGTAAGATCGAGTACAGACTTGACAAAACAAACATTATCCATGTTCCGATCGGTAAAGCATCCTTTACAGAGGAACAGTTAGCGGACAACTTCCAGACGCTTATCGATGCAATCAATAAGGCAAGACCGTCAGCGGTTAAAGGACAGTATTTGAAGAGCATTACTCTTACATCTACAATGGGACCTGGCGTGAAGGTTAATCCGATGAAACTTGCATAATTAAAGTAATATACAGCGAGACAGCATATCATAGTATGTGCTGTCTCGTTTGTTTTATAGGAAGCTTATAGAAACCGGATGAAAGTCCGGATATGCCCAGAAACTTGGCGATCGCTTATTTGTTTTAAAGTATGTGAATATGAAACACATGTGTAAAAAAGTAAAAATAGTAAAATTGACAAATTTTTGAAGAGAAGATGCGCCCGGAAAGGCTGTTTTCATAGGATGAAAAAGGAAATATTGTTAAAAATCACAAAAAAATTATGTAGGGTTGAGTGAATAAGTAAATTCCATATGTAAAAGTAAATTCCATACAGAAGACTAAATTCGATATTTTAGGGTTTGACGAATTGTGTCAAATCCTTTAAAGTGGAATTTAACCAGATAATAAATGCTTTTCTGCAATAAAAATGTATGCTAATGAGACAACTGGAATCTGCTCTGTAAGACTAAATTCCACTTGTCTGGTATGTGTGATATGGAGCCTTTATCCGCAGATTTGTTTTATTATCTGGTTTTATTTTTTCAATAATGCAGGCGTTAATACGATCTCATCTGCCGGTATTTCAGTGAGAGCAAAAAAATTTAAAAGTTCATGTGGGAGCATGATTTTTGCAAGAGCCATAGGCGACAATCCACCAAGGCTTTGTCTTGGAGTACTGTTGATATGGCTCATCATCAGATTGATCTCTTTTTGCGAGTAATCGTCAAAGGATGTTCCTTTCGGGCATATTTTTCGGATATATTCATGGTTCTTTTCACAATGCGGCTTTTGCCAGGAACACATCGGATCACAATAATAAATACTTGTCCGAATCAGGTTGTCTTCACCACATTCCAATGCATCCGGAATCTGAAATTCACCGCCTCTGTCCGTTAAAATCAGCGAAAAAGCAGAGGCAAAAGAAAAGGTTCCAATCGCATGCTCAATGGAGTCAAATACATTTTTTATATGATCGGATTCTTTGCTGTCAAGAAGATACGCCATCATAAAAGAACATTCGGAAAAGTGGAAAGTGAGTAACACCTTGTGGGAACCTTCACAGCCGAGAACGGTATCCATTTCAGTAACTCTTGTATCCGGGAACTCTTTTAAAAATGCCTGAAAGTCTTTGTAAGTACGACCTTCATAGATTGTTTTATCAACTAATTCAGAAGAGCCGGAAGAACGGAGCTTATATTTTACTTTTTTAGGCAGATCGATATTTTTAACACTCAAAGCTCCGGATTCAATGTAATTGTAAAGCGTTTTTTCTGAGTAAGGGATCTCCGGATGATTCTGTAGGATCATGTAAGGGGACTGCCCCTGCATAATCAGTGGGGAAACCAGTTCATCCAGCCTTATCAAATCTTCAGGAGAAATGTTGATACCAGTTCGCGATTCAATCAGAACGGTTCGATATTCCCTGTGAGCAATCGTGGCTCTATAATAAGCCTTATCCAAACGGCATCCGCTTTTTTTACTGCAAGCATTGCATACAAAGGGAGCTTTATCTAGTTTGGAACAATGATAACTGCGAGGAATGAAATCATCGCAATGGGAATTACAGTGGTTGCAGAGTTTACACATTCTTTTGCATATCGGAGCATAGATTTCACAGATATTCTTTTTTTTGCAGTCTTTTATTAGAGCACATTTATTTTTTGATTCATTGAAGTGGCTATGTTCCTGAATAGTGCGGTGCTTTTTAATTTCTTTGGAGATAGTGGTTGGATCTTTTCCTAACTGTAGCGCAATGCTATGGAGGGAGTTTCCTTGATCCAACCTTTTTTCAATTATAATACGCTGATCCATTGTCATATGCTTTTGATTTCCAGGGATAGATTTACACATAAGTACCTCTTTTCTACTGCGGATAGAAGGTACTAAAATAATATAGGATATAGAAGAAGAGAGTAAGACTAAATTCAGCATGATGGTGGAATTTAGTTTTTCATTTAAGGGAAAAATTATGTAGTGATAAAAAATATTGAGTTTTATGATGAAAAAAACTATAATAATGAGAGAGTCGCTAGAGGCGAGTTGGTTTTTTATATCGACTCTGACTAAATCAGGATATAAACTTTTTACTGGAAGTTTATTAGCAGAAGTAACGAGAGAAGTACGAAAACGTGTTTTCTCTCGTTAAAAATTTTAAGAAAGCAGAGAGGTAAAAAATGGGAAGGAAAATGAAAAAGTTAACGCGCGCCGGCGCGGGAGCGCTTGCCGGAGTAATGGTCTTCGGATTGGCAGCTCCGCTTGCACCTCTAAGTGTTGAGGCGGCAGATGAAGTGAAAAATCTGGCGATTGGTTCAACAGCAACAGTCAACGATAAAGAAACAGACTATTGGGGCGCGGATAAAGCTGTTGACGGTATTGTTAACAGAACTGCAGCAAAAAGAGATCAGTCCCGTTGGGCAACGAACGTAGGCGGAGATGCAGATGCAAAGTGGCTGAAGATTGATTTGAAAGAAGCAAAAACATTCCAGTCGTTTGTTCTTGCATGGGAAAGAAGAAATATTACCGGTTATAAAATCCAGATTTCACAGACAGGCGAAGATAATTCATGGGAAGACGTCTATACAAAAACAGGAGCAAGTCATATTTCTCATATAAATGAAAATATTCATTTGCCAGAGGCAAAAACAGCACGTTATGTACGTTTATATATTGACGGATATACGGCGAATGCGGCAGATGATCAGACAAATTGGCGATCAGTTTCTCTTTATGACTTCCAGATCTATGCAAATGAGATTCCTGATACGGTTCTCCCGGATGAAAACTACTGTCTGGAAGGAACAGCAGAAGCAAGCAATTTTGAAGAGGTTCAAAGCGAGCCGGGAAAACAAGGTCCGGCAAAAGCGATTGACGGAGATTTAACAACACGCTGGGCAACAGAAAGCGATGGAAAAGGAACGACAGCCCGTACGCTGACTGTGAAGCTTCCGGCAGCGCAGTGGGTAGAATATGTGAAGATCGACTGGGAAATGCCGGCAAGCGGAGTTCCTACTCCGAAGAAATATACGATTGAATCGGCAGAAAAAGAAGGCGGCGAATTTACTGTAGTTCATACAAACAGCGAGCAGGTTACAAAAGCCGAGCAGATTATCAAGTTAGACAAACCTGTATGGGCAAAAGAACTGAAATTAAACGTAACGGAGTACGGCGCTGCGACAGGAACTTGGTATAATGTTTCTGTGGCAGAATTCGGCGCATATGCGATGAAGCCGGAGTCAGGCGTCATCGATGAGAATGCAACAGCAAAACAGATTGCGGACAAGCTGGCAGCTCCGACTGTAAAGGCGGACAAAACCGGATTAGAGTGGCAGGATGTGCCGGAAGGAGTTACTGTAGAGTTCCTCGCAGATTACGAACAGGTTGTCGGAAGAGACGGCAAGATCTATCAGCCGCTTAGAGAGACAACTGTAAAGGGAATTTACAAAGTAACAAAAGGTGAAGAGACAGCAGAAGGCGCAAGAGAACATACAGTTACGATTCCGGGTAAATATGATAACGCTGGAACAAATGCGAAACCGGTTGTAATTCCGGAACTGGCAGAGTGGTATGGCGGAACAGAGGCCGGATCTGTTAAGATCGGTGAAGGCACAAAGATCGTTTATAAAGACGCCGCGTTTAAGGCAGCGGCAGAAGCTCTTGCAGCAGATTATAAAGCAGAGTACGGCGTTGATCTTCAGGTTGCAGACAGCGGAGAAGATGCAGGCGATATCGTCTTTACAAAAGATGATAAAAACGGACTCGGTGAAGAAGGCTATATCATGGAGATGGACGATAAAGTAAATGTAAAGGCTGAGCAGGCGCAGGGAGCTTACTGGTCGACACGTTCCATTCTTCAGATCGTGAAACTGAATAACGGTGAGATTCCGAAAGGTATTACAAAAGACTATCCGAAGTTCAAAGTAAGAAGCTTTAGCTTGGATGTTGCCCGTAAACCGGCATCTCTTGAGTCATTGGAAGATTTTGTAGACGCTATGGCATACTACAAGATGAATGATTTTCAGGTTCATTTGAATGATAACTTGATCTTCTATGAGAATTTTGAAAGCGCAGAAGTCGCTCGAGAAAGGGCGTATACAGGATTCCGTCTTGAGTCCGATATTAAGGCAGGCGGAGAAAATAAAAAAGATCTGACTAACGAAGACCTTTTCTATACAAAGGAAGACTTTAGAAACTTTATCGAAGAGTCTGAAGCGCAGGGAGTAAGTATTGTGCCGGAAATTGATGCTCCGGGACATTCGGGTGCATTTACAAAAGTTCGTCCTGATCTGATGCTTCCGCAGAATCAAGCTGTCAACGGAAATGCAAAACGTGCAGGCGAGCAGTTTGACTTAAGCGGTGATGTGAATTCCAAAGACAGTCAGTATGGTAAGAGCCTTTCATTTGTTCAGGGTGTGTGGGATGAATATCTGACAGACAATATGTTCGACGACAGTATGACAGTACATATCGGAACAGATGAATATTATGGTGAAGAGAATGCTTTCCGTCATTTCTCCGATGATATGATCAAATATATTCAAGGTAAAGACCGTACAGTCCGTATGTGGGGAAGTTTGACGCAGATTGACGGAGACGGAACAGTTCCGGTAAAAAGCGAAAATGTACAGTTGAACGTATGGAATACAGGATACTCCAATCCGAAACAGATGTACAACGATGGATTTGATCTTATCAATACACTGGACGGTTCTCTCTATATGGTTCCGAATGGAAGCGGAAGCAGAGGAGGATATGGCGATTATCTGAGAACAGAAGACCTTTACAAAAATTGGATTCCGAATAATATGGGCGGAACAGTAATTCCGGCAGGATCTGATCAGATGCTCGGAAGTACGTTTGCGATTTGGAACGATAATATTGACACTGCTGCACAGGGAATCTCAGAAGTTGATAACTTTGAGCGTTTTGAAGATGCGCTTCCGATTCTTGCAAGCAAAGGCTGGGGCGAAGGTGAAGATCTTGAGTTTGCCGCAGTAAAAGAAAAAGCGGAGAAACTGGGAGATGCTCCGGGAAGCAATCCGTACTATGAAGAAACGGCAGATAAAGACGGCAAGTATATGTCTTACGGTTTTGACAATAAAGAAGATTCGTCTGAAAACAACAGAGATATCAAAGAGACAAAGAATGCAGATATTGACGGCGCGCTGAAACTGAAAGGCGGCGAAAGTTATGCGTCGACACCGATTGAAAAACTTGCAGTCGGAAACGCCCTGTCATTTGACGTTACATTAACTGAAGAAGCAAGAGCAGGACAGATCCTGTTTGAAGCAGATACACCGGGCGGAGAAGATTATGTACATGATATCCGCATCATGGATGACGGAAGAGTTGGATTCAGAAGAGAGCTTTATGATTACTACTTCGATTATAAACTTCCGGTTGGCGAGAAAGTTCATATGGAAATCGTGACAGATACGTTGAAAACTGTGTTGATCGTAGACGGAAAAGAATATCAGGCAACAGGAATTTACATCAACAGACAGACTGATAATACGCTCAGAAAACAGGGGATTAAAAATGCAACACTGCTTCTGCCTGTTCAGCGTATCGGATCAAAGACGAATTCAATCGTCGGCACGATCGATAATGTAGAAGTAAAGACAGCAGATCCGATCTCGTCAAAAGATGAGTATAATAAAGCGGCATGGACAAAAGTATCTGTTGATACAGAAACCAATATTGCTGATAGTAAAACAGAAGGTCTTTTCACATATGCATTTGACGGAAAATCAAATACAATCTGGCATTCAAATTGGAAAGATGGAAAAAGCGATAAGCTGAAACCGCAGGGAAGTTTTGATGAGATCGGCGGAGTGATCAATCTCGGTCAGAAATATACGATCAATCAGTTCTCCTTCACTCCAAGACAGGGAAATGCAAGTGGTCAGGTGACAAAAGCTGATTTATATGTGAAGGCAAATGAAGGTGACGAATGGGTAAAAGTTGCCGAAAATACAGAATTTGCCGCTGATGCATCTAAGAAGACATTCTACTTTGACGAGCAGGAAGTTCAGTTTGTAAAATTCGTTGCAAAAACATCTAATGACGGTTGGGTAGCTGTATCTGAATTTGATGTTGACAATGAAAAGGTAAAAGAAATGACAGTTTATGCTGCGGCTCAGAAGGGCGGAAAAGTTACAAGCAGCGCAAAAGACGGAAAAGTAATGCAGCACGAGAACGTTACTGTAACAGCGACTCCGAATAAAGAGTATAAGTTTGCAGGATGGTATGATATTCTTACAGGAGAAAAGGTATCTGATGATGCGGAATATACATTTGCTGTAGAAATGAATACATCTTTGATCGCTCATTTCACGAAAAACGGTGAAACGCCGGATCCGCAGCCGAAAGAGTGGACGGTAACGATCGACGGGACAGGACATAAAGTAAAAGACGGCGAAACACTGACAGTAGAAGAGCCGTCTAAACCGGGTCATGCGTTTGCAGGGTTCTACCTTGTTGGAACAGATACGGCTGTAGATTTCACAAAACCGATCACATCTGATATGAATGTTGAATCACGCTTTACACAGTATAAAGTTACAGCAGTAGAGAGTGAGAACGGAACAATCACAGTCAGCGAGATGAATGACAAAGGTGAAGTAACTGTTACAGCAAAAGCAAATGACGGATATGCACGCCCGATGTATAGCAGACTCCGAAGGAGCATGTTTTCGTTGACCGTAGACGGATGCTCGCCGAATACGATCACTTTTCCTCCTGCGTCAAAAGAAATATCGTTTTGAAAATTCATATAGATCGTATTGTCTACACGGAATTTCCGAATCTTCGTTCCTTCCGGCAACGGCTCATCATGGATTGCATTAAAAAGCGCGATCTCGTTCGCTTCTGCTGATTCGTCCTCATAGAATAAATCTACAAAGACACTGTTTTTAATTTCTCTGTTTTCTTTTCCTGCCATAGGCTCTCCTTTCATGTGCATGAATAAGTCCTGCAGTACAGGCGGGAAAATACTTTTAAGCTTACTGTTTTCAAACTTGCTGCTTTTAAGCTTGCTTTCGTCAAAAGTCTTCCTCTGAAAAAGAAAATTTTTTCTCTTTTTTAAGACCTTCTCTTAAAAATCAGTATACGAAAAAAAGAACTGTTCTACAAGGCTATCCACGCAAAAACTGTTGTTGTATTGTATCGGGTAATTTTGAGGGAATTCCTCAGGTCGGCGAAGCTGCCGGTAGCTTCCACAGAAAGAATTTCTGTAAGTGGGATTATCATAACATACTTACTAATTAGAAGCAATGATCTTTTATCTATTCAATTTTCACCATTAAAAAATATCAGAGTAGCTTAATGGCGAAAGGGAAGCAAAGAAAATCCCCTTTTGAATTGTCGAAATGCACAAAAAATATGATTTAAAATAGAAAAAGTATACAAAAATTATATTTTGTGTAAATAAAATATACCTGAAAAATGTAAAGGTGTTATAATGAATATGATTATGCTCGGTGTTTTGTGAAAAACATAGATTATGTCTAAATCACCGTAACAAAGATTAAAAAGGAGAAAGTGTATGAAAAAGAAAGTAGTGAGCTGTTTGTTGGCAGCGGCTATGGTCGTAAGCAGCGGAGCGGCTGTTCCGGGATTTTTCTTTACGCCTGAAAAGGTACAGGCTGAGGAAAATGATACGAAAGCGGAAAAAGAAAATCTTGCGTTAAAAGGTACAGCTGCGGCAAGCGAAGCAGAGGCTGATTCCACATCGGCGGCTAAGGCGATTGATGGAAATAAAGGTACGCATTGGGGCACATCACAGAACAAAGTGACAAACGAGTGGATAGAAGTGACACTTGAAAAGCCGACGAAAGTAAGCGAAATCAAGGTGTTTTGGGAGAGAACGGGAGCAGCCGGAAATCATCAGAATAACATCAAGCAGTGGAAAGTTGATGTGAAGACGATGAGCGGCGAGTACAAAAATATTTATCAAAAGACGGATGAAGATACATATGCGCCGTCAGAGCAGACGATCACAGTGGCAGAGGACGCGCAGGAAGTTGTGACTGCAGTTAAGATCACAGTGAACAAGGCGGATAGAGGACCGGATGATTTCTGGAGCAATATCGGACTTAGCGAAATAGAAATTTACGGAGAGGAGTCCGATATCGAAGCGGCAGAGAATAAGAATCATGTGAATGCAGCAGGCGTTACGGCGGAAGCGTCTACGACAGAGGCATCTTCGCTTCCGGTTTCTAATATTAAAGACGGCAACAACCAGACGCGCTGGGCTTCGGACTATTCGGAAGCAAGTAAGCAGACGGTAACGGTAACATTTCCGAAGGTGACGCTTGTAAAAGAGCTGGATTTTGATCTTCATACTCGAGACGTGGCGCCGATGCCGTCTAATGTGAAGTCCTTTGATCTTGTTTATGCAGATGCGGCAGGAACAGAGCATACGGTTAAGATCAGCAACGCGAAATCGACAGAAAGCGGCAAGACAGGCTATGTGACAAATGTACAGCACATTTTTGAGACGCCTGTTTATATGAAGAGCTTCAAGATGACGAACTTTGATCTTCAGATTGACATTGAAGGACAGAACGGATATAACAACATCAGTATTCTGGAAGTGAGAGCATATTCCAATGATCAGTCTGAGACGCCGCAGGGTCAGACACTTGACGAGGTTGTTGCTTCGATCAAAGGCACTAAGATTGCAAAAGATGTAAATGAATTTACACTGCCGAATGTACCGGACGGATTTACGATCGAGTCGAACGGAGCTGATTTTGAGCAGATCATCGGAGAGGCGGATAAAGAGACAGGAAAACTTCCTGTTGTTCATCCGATGACGGACAAAGAAGTGCAGATTTCTTTCAATGTAACTGAGACAAAAACAGGAAATGTGAAAAATACCGGAGATCTTGCATTTACGGTAGAAGGTACGAAAGATACTACAAAGGCGAAAAATGCGAAACCTTCGGTTATTCCGGAGATACAGGAGTGGTTTTCGGAATCCGATCAGAAAGTGTCGGTTGATACACTTACGGAAGTAACATACAGTGATGATTCATTAAAAGCGATTGTAGATGAATTTGTATCGGATTATAAGGATTTTACAGGCAAAGAGTTAAAAGCAGGCAAGAGCAGCGAAGGAAAGGCAAATGCCTTTAACTTTAAGAAAGCCGCGCCTGATGAGCTTCTTGGCGACGAAGGTTATACGATGGATATCAAATCCGACAGGATCGACGTACAGTCTGTCTCTGTGACAGGTAATATGTACGGTATGCAGACGATCCTTCAGATGTATAAGGGAAGTGAAGACGGCGGATATAGTATCGGTACGATGCGCGACTATCCGAGATACGAGACGAGAGGATTTCTTTTAGACGTTGCCCGCAAGCCGGTTTCTCTTGAGATGATGAAAGAGATCACAAGGACGATGCGTTATTATAAGATGAATGATTTTCAGGCGCATTTGTCGGATAACTATATCTGGCTTGGCGAATACGGAAAAAATGGAACGGAAAACAATGCGTTTAGTGCGTACGAGGCATTTCGTCTTGAATCCGGATTGACAAACGAAGCAGGAGAAAGTCCTACTGCGAAAGATTACTCGATTACAAAAGAACAGTTCAAGAAATTTATCGCAGACGAACGCGCGGTAGGAATGAATATTGTTCCGGAGATCGACGTTCCGGCGCATGCATTGTCATTTACAAAGATCTGGCCGGAATTGAAAGTGAGCAATAAGCTTCATAACAACAACCCGCTGATCGATCATTTTGATCTGACAAACGACGCTGCGGTTACGAAGATCAAGGAAATTTTTGACGATTATACAAAGGGAACGAATCCGACTTTCGATGCAGATACGGTTGTTCACATCGGAGCGGATGAGTTTATGGCGGATGCAAAATCATACAGAGAGTTTGTCAACGAGATCATACCATATGTAGACAAAACGAATACCGTTCGTATGTGGGGCGGCTTGACGCAGATCAAAGACAATCCGCCGACAGAGATCAACAAAGACGCTATTGATGGCGTTCAGATCAATCTTTGGTCAAAAGACTGGGCAGACGGAATCGATATGTACAATATGGGATATGATCTGATCAATACGATCGACGATCACGGATATCTCGTTCCGGACGGAAGTCTCACAAGAAAAAATGCTTACGGAGATTTGCTGGACATAGGCCGTATTTTTAAAGACTTTAAAGTAAATAATGTAAGAACGAAAAACGGAGCTTATAAAGCGGTTCCTTCAGGAGACGATCAGATGCTCGGCGCGGCATTTGCCCTGTGGAGCGACAACATTGACAGAAAAGCTTCGGGACTTTCCGAGTCTGATCTGTATTGGAGATTCTTCGATGCGATGCCGTTCTACGCAGAGAAAACCTGGGCGGCAACAGGACAGGAAAAAGGAACTTCGGCAAAGCTGACAGCTCTTGCAGAGAAGATGGGAACAGGTCCGAATACGAATCCGTATTATCAGGAGGAGAAAAAAGGCGAAGAGTATGAGAAATATGAGTTCGCTGATATGAAAGACAGTTCAGAGAATAAACGAGATCTGAAAGAAGGAAAAGGCGCGGAAGTCAAAGATGGCGTATTGAATCTTGGCGATGAAGAAAGTTATGTCACAACTCCGATCGAGCAGCTTGGAAACGGCAATGCTATTTCCTTTGATCTTGAACTGAACAAGCCTTCCAAACCGGGAGATATTCTGTTTGAGGCAGATCCGGCGTACGGAACGCACGATATCCGGGTGATGGAAAACGGAAAATTAGGATTTACAAGAGAGCTTTACGATTATTATTTCGATTATGAACTTCCGGTAGGAAAGAAAGTCAATCTGAAAATTGTTTCTACACAGCAAAAGACAGAATTATTTGCAGACGGTCGATCCGTAGGAACGGCTGTCGGAAAATTCGTGCATAACGGTCAGGTGAAGAAAGAAGGAATTAAAAACGCTACGTTTGCGCTTCCGATTGAGCGAATCGGATCTAAGACAAATGCGCTTGCAGGAAAGATCGACAATGTTGTTGTATCGGCAGTGAATACAGAAGATAAGTATAATAAAAAAGATTGGACTATTACTACAGACTCAGAATATTCCAACAATTCTGCGACAGAAGGTGAAGTTACAAAGGCGTTTGACGGAAAAGCGGATACAAAGTGGCACTCAGAGTGGCAGGCGGGAGCAGGAGAGACAAACGGAAGACTTCATGACGGAGCGCCGACAGGTCAGGGTACGGTAGATACGATATTCGCACAGGCAAAGTTTGACAAAGGTTATGAGATCGACAGGATCGCATTTACACCGAGACAAGATCAGCCAAGCGGATATGTAACAAAGGCAGACTTATATATTCAGACAGAGAAAGACGGAGAAATGAAGAAAGTTGTCACAGACGCACAATTTGCGGCAGATAAGACGCAGAAAGTATTCCGTTTTAATAAGCAGACTGTATATGGATTCAAGTTTGTTGCGAAAGCGTCCAATGACGGATGGGTAGCAGTGTCTGAATTCAATGTAGGCGATGAGATTCAAGTTGTCGAATCCGGAAAGAATACAATTTTCGTAAATGCAGAAAAAGGCGGAAAAGCCGAGATTGTCGGAGCAGAAGCAGGAAAACCGTTTGAGGTGGATAAAGGAGCGAAAGTAACGGTAAAAGCAACTCCTGATAAAGATTATCATTTTGTAGGATGGTATCATTCATCTAATGCAGAAACTCCGGTTTCTACAGATGCAGAGTACGAATTTACGGTATCGGGAAATTATGCGCTGACAGCGAAATTTGAAAAAGATAATGTAACGCCGCCGGTTGAAACAAAAGATGTTACATCTATCGACAAACCGGAAAAAGTAACGGTAGAAGAAGGAACAACATTTGAAGATCTTAAGAAAGACCTTCCGAAGACAGTGACCGTACATTTCGGAGAAGGCGAGAAAGCAGAGACGGCAGACGTAGAAGTGACATGGGAAAAGGGAGAATATAAAGGAGAAGCAGAAAAGACATATACGTTAAGCGGAACACTTGGAAAACTTCCTGAAAATGTTACGAATACGAAGAATCTGAAAGCTGAGATCGAAGTTGAAGTGACAAAGAAAGAGGTAACGCCGCCGGTTGAGACAAAAGATGTTATATCCGTTGAAAAACCGGAAAAAGTGACGGTAGAAGAAGGAACAACATTTGAAGATCTTAAGAAAGACCTTCCGAAGATAGTGACCGTACATTTCGGAGAAGGCGAGAAAGCAGAGACGGCAGACGTAGAAGTGACATGGGAAAAGGGAGAATATAAAGGAGAAGCAGAAAAGACATATACGTTAAGCGGAACACTTGGAAAACTTCCTGAAAATGTTACGAATACGAAGAATCTGAAAGCTGAGATCGAAGTTGAAGTGACAAAGAAAGAGGTAACGCCGCCGGTTGAGACAAAAGATGTTATATCCGTTGAAAAACCGGAAAAAGTGACGGTAGAAGAAGGAACAACATTTGAAGATCTTAAGAAAGACCTTCCGAAGATAGTGACCGTACATTTCGGAGAAGGCGAGAAAGCAGAGACGGCAGACGTAGAAGTGACATGGGAAAAGGGAGAATACAAAGGTGAAGCGGAAAAGACATATACGTTAAGCGGAACACTTGGAAAACTTCCTGAAAATGTTACGAATACGAAGAATCTGAAAGCTGAAATCAAAGTTGAAGTGACAAAGAAAGAGGTAACGCCGCCGGTGGAAAAAGAAGAGTACACGATTACAGTCAGTGTAAACGATTCGAAGATGGGAACTGTGAAGCTTAATCCGGAAAAAGACAGCTATAAAGAAGGAGACGTTGTAACTGCAACGGCAGCGGCAAAAGAAGGATACAAATTCGTGAACTGGACGGTAGACGGAAAAGCAGTTTCAGATAAAGCGGAGTTTACGTTTAAAGTTGACAGAACGCTGACTTTGAAAGCGAACTTTGAAAAAGCAGCGGAAAATCCGAATCAGGAAGATCCGAAGGATGATGATAAAGCAGTGCAGACAGGAGACACGGCAGGATCACCGATCGTTCCGATCGCAGGACTGGCGTTGGCAGCAGGCGCTGTTATGGCAGCTGTTAGAAAGAAAGAAGACTGATGCTGTGCAAGTGATTGGTTATCGCTGATATAATAAGATTTAAAAGAAAGACATAATAAAAATTCCGTATCAAGATCGGTAAGATCGAGATACGGAATTTTTATATGCTCATTTATATTCGATATAGGTATAAGATGTATTATTTTTCCTCGGTGAAAGCTGTCTGTGCGGCGCTTTCAGAGGAAGAAAGTTCGCTTTTGTTGTCAGCATCATGTTTTTCTGGAAGATACATACGAACAGATTCTACCCGGTTTTTATCAAGCGCCTCCACGATAAGGCGAATTCCGTTATCGGTACATACTTCATCTCCGACTTCAGGGAGGCGATCCAGATGTTCGATGATAAATCCGCCGAGGGAATCGTAATCTTCGGATACAAGATCCGTTTCCAGACGGTCGTTTATATCGTCCAGATTCATAGATCCTTCGATGATATATTCTTGTTCGGAAATCTGTCGGAACATATCGTCCTCTTTTTCGTCGTATTCGTCATGAATCTCGCCTACGATTTCTTCCAGAATATCTTCCAGTGTGATCAGTCCTGCCATTTCGCCATATTCGTCAAGGACAATGGCGATGTTAAAAGTAGAATCCCGCATTTCCACAAGAAGTTCGGAAATATCTTTGTATTCATATGTGAAATGCGGCTCGCGCATAATATCACGAATGTTGAACGTCTCTGTCTTTTTGTTATAGAGCAGAAGATCTTTCATATTAATAATACCGACGATATTGTCCGGAGTATCTTCATAAACAGGAAGACGTGTGAACTTATCTTCGCGGAAAATGGCGATCAACTCTTCGTAAGTATTATTTACTTCTGCGAATGTAACGTGAACGCGGGGAACCATAATATCTTTTGCGTTGGCATCGCCGAGATCGAACACGTTGTAGATCATCTCTTTTTCGTCTGATTCGATTACTCCGTCTTCGTGACTTACATCGACGATCGTACGAAGCTCGTCCTCTGTCATTGCGGTTGAAGCTGCGTTCGGATCGATACGGAGCAGAAACATAAATGCGCGCGAAAAAAGGTTGATGATGAAAATAAACGGAGTCAAAACGATCATAAAGAATCGGATGATCGGTATAAATTTTAGAGTTAATTTTTCCGTGTTCATTGTAGCGTAATTTTTAGGGGTAATCTCTCCGAAGACAAGGATCATAACCGTTAAAACAGCAGTGGCAATGCTGACCATATAACCGCCGAATGAATAGGCGAGAGAGGTAGCGATTGCCGATGCGGAAAGGTTGACGATATTGTTTCCGATCAGAATGGCGCTCAGCATTTTGGAAGTTTTATTCTCCACAATATCAAGAGCCAGGGCGGCCCGCTTGTTGCCTGATTCGGCAAGGGAACGCAGCCGTATTTTATTTACGGACATGAGCGCTGTCTCGCTTGATGAAAAAAATGCTGAAAGCACTAAAAGAATTATAAGTATAATTAGTTGAAAACTGTCACCAGAATCCACAGTTCTAAATTCACTCCTTTTTAATAAAAAATAAAATAAGCCATTTTATGGCATGCAAAAATATAGATACCTCATCAGTATACACTCTTTTGGAGAAATTTGCAAGAATCGGATAATAATGACAAGGAGCGGATAATAATGACAAGGAACGGAGAAGAGAATCCGATAATATCAGTAAAATCGGATATGCGGCGGTAATCGGTGACGTTTCGCTTTACTTTGCATTAGGCGTGAATTATAATGTATCATTATAATGAAGATAATTAATATATAAAAAACAGAAATATGGAGATATTTATGGAGTTGTATAAAGCATTATGTGAAATATCAGGAGAAGGTAATGTATTAAAAGACGAACCGATGAAGATGCATACGACATTTCGCATTGGCGGACCGGCAGATTATTTTATTCAGCCGTCGAAGATAGAAGAGATCCGCCGGATCGTTGCTGTGTGCCGGGAGTGCTCTACCCCATATTATATTATGGGAAACGGGAGTAATCTGCTTGTAGGTGACAAAGGATTTCGGGGAGTGATCGTACAGGTCTTTAAGCAGATGAGCGATGTGTATGCAGACGGAGAGCGCGTTTATGCACAGGCGGGAGCTCTTTTATCAAAAACGGCTGCTGTTGCGTGCGAGGCGTCGCTTACAGGGATGGAATTTGCATCGGGCATTCCGGGAACGCTCGGCGGCGCGCTTCGTATGAATGCGGGAGCATACGGCGGAGAGATGAAACAGATCGTCGAAAGTGCGGAAGTGCTTACGTCTGAAGGCGAAGTTTTAAATTTGACGAATGAAGAACTTGGTATGGGATATAGAACAAGTGTTATTGCGAAAAATGATTATGTGGCTCTGTCTGCGGTTTTGAAACTGGAGAAAGGAGATCGGCAGGAGATCCGTGCATATATGGAAGATTTAAAGGAACGACGCGTTACAAAGCAGCCGCTTGAATTTGGAAGCGCCGGCAGTACGTTTAAGCGCCCGGAAGGGTATTTTGCGGGAAAACTGATACAGGATTCCGGTATGCAGGGATATAGAGTCGGAGACGCTCAAGTGTCTGAAAAACACTGCGGATTTGTTATCAACAGAGGAAATGCTACGGCAGCGGAAGTCATGCAGTTGATGAAAGATGTTGCGGATAGAGTGGAAGAGAAGTTCGGGGTACGGTTAGAACCGGAAGTAAGAAGGATAGGAGAGTTTTAACAATGCGTTTTGTTATCGTGACGGGAATGTCAGGGGCAGGAAAATCGACAGCGCTTAAAATGTTGGAGGATATGGGGTATTTTTGTGTAGACAATCTGCCGATCCCGCTTCTTCCGCGTTTTGTGGAGATGTTCAGCGAACCGGACGAAGAAGTGAAAAAGATTGCGCTCGGGATTGATATCAGAGGAGGACAGGATTTCGGAGGACTGAAAGATGTTCTTGATGAGATGGATGTCAAAGAGATCGAGTACGAGATTCTTTTTCTTGACGCGCAGGACGATGTGCTTATTAAACGGTATAAAGAGACAAGACGTCAGCATCCGTTGAGCGGTTCCGGGCGTGTTGATACAGGGATTGCAAAAGAACGAGAAAAGATCATGTTCTTGAAGATGAGAGCGACTTATATATTGGATACAAGTAAGATGCTTACGAGAGAATTGAAACTGGAACTTGAGAAGATTTTTGTGAAGGGACAAAACTTTTGTAATCTTTATATTACAGTTATGTCATTTGGTTTCAAGTATGGGATTCCAAGCGATTCGGATCTCGTATTTGACGTGCGTTTTTTGCCCAATCCTTATTATATAGACGGACTTCGGGAGAAGACGGGAAATGATCCGGAAGTTCAGGATTATGTAATGGGAAATGAAAAGGCGGAACAGTTTTTGGACAAATTAAAGGACATGACAGAATTTCTGATTCCGAACTATATTCTGGAAGGTAAAAACCAGCTTGTTATTTCGATCGGCTGTACGGGAGGAAAACATCGTTCCGTAACGTTGGCGAACGCGTTGTATAAAGTTTTGGAAAAACAGGAAAATTACGGGGTGCGTATTGAACACCGCGATATTGAGAAAGATACAATTACAAAAAGGAAGTGAGACGATGTCTTTTTCGGGAAAAGTCAGAGAAGAACTTTCTGAGAACATCAGTCAGGCGAGACATTGCCGGATCGCAGAACTAGCTGCGTTTATCGGCATGTGCGGAACAGTATCGATTGACAGTTTTGACAGATATCATATTAAGATTCATTCGGAAAATATCGTTGTTGCAAGAAAAGTCTTTACATTGTTAAAAAAAACATTTAATATAAGAACTGATATCTCTGTAAAGAGAAATGTAAAAAGAGAGAGTGTATCATATCTTGTCGTGATAAAAAGTCACGAGGATGCGCTCAGAGTCCTTCAGGCAACGAAGATGATCGGAGAACAGCAGGTGGGAACGGATGCGATTTGCGGATTTAATCCTCTTATAATCCGTCAGGTCTGCTGCAGAAGAGCATTTCTGCGAGGCGTATTTCAGGCGGCAGGCTCTATGAGTGATCCGAATAAATCATACCATTTTGAAATTGTATGCACGATTTCGGAGATTGCCGAGCAGATCAGGTCGGTTATATGCAGTTTTGGTCTTGACGCTAAGATTGTACGCAGAAAAAAGTCTTATGTTGTTTATTTGAAGGAAGGATCTCAGATAGTAGATATATTGAATGTAATGGAAGCGCATGTAGCTCTTATGGAATTGGAGAATGTAAGGATTCTGAAAGAGATGCGTAATTCCGTAAACAGGAAGGTGAACTGCGAGACTGCCAATATTAATAAGACGGTGTCCGCGGCGGTAAAACAAGTCGAGGATATTACATATCTCAGAGATATGATCGGTTTTGAAAATATGCCGGATAATCTGGTTGAAGCGGCATATGCAAGGCTGGATCATCCCGACGCTACGTTAAAAGAACTGGGAGAGAGTCTTACTCCTCCTGTCGGGAAGTCGGGGATCAATCACAGGCTGAGAAAACTGAGCGAAATGGCAGAGAGTCTCAGGCAGAAACAAGGAGGATTATTATGATTAAGACACCTGTTGTAGTAAAGACGGAAGAAGATTTTGATGGACGTCCGATCGCATTGCTTGTTCAGGAAGCAAGTCAGTACGCAAGTACGATTTATATTCAGGTCGGAGAGAAACACATTAATGCAAAAAGTATTATGGGTATGATGAGTCTGAGTCTTGCCGATGGGGAAGAGATCACTGTTGTGACAGATGGAGAAGACGAGCAGCGAGCGGCTGAAGGTATAAAAACATTTTTTGCAAAAGGCAGAAAATAGAGTGGATGGATAAAACGAATAAAAGGAGGAGGGCTGTACATCTGTGTGCAGTCCTCTCTTTTCACGAGATGGAAATAACAAAGTATAGGGGCGGTGACGCAGTATGAAAAAAATGTTATTTATCTATAATCCGAATGCCGGTACGGGAAAATTAAAACCTAAACTTGCGGATGTTTTGGATATTTTTACGAAGAGCGGATATGAAGTGACTGTTTATCCGACACAGAAAAGATATGATGCGGCTGAAAAAATACAAGAAAGCGGGAGTCAGTATGATCTGATCGTATGCAGCGGCGGAGACGGTACTTTAGATGAGGCGGTTACAGGAATGCAGCTTTGTAACTGTAAAGTTCCGCTGGGATATATCCCGGCGGGGACGACGAATGATTTTGCGACAAGTCTCGGCATCCCGAAAGATATTCTTGAGGCGGCGGAGACGGCGGTAAACGGAACGGTCTTCCCGTGTGATGTAGGGATGTTCGGGGAAGATTATTTTGCATACATCGCAGCGTTCGGACTGTTTACGGACGTGTCTTATGCCACGGATCAGAATGTGAAAAATGTTCTTGGGCATATGGCGTATATTTTGGAAGGCGCGAAAAGAGTGTTTAATATTCCGTCTTATAAGATTAAGATCACGCATGACGGCGAAGTGATAGAGGATGAGTTTATATTCGGAATGGTGACAAATTCCCGATCTGTCGGTGGATTCAAGGGGATTATCGGTCCGGAGATCGTATTTGACGACGGAGTATTTGAAGTTACGCTGATCAAGACACCGAAAAACGCAATAGAATTGAATGAACTTCTCGGCGCGATCGTGATGAAACAGTTAGATTCAAAACGGATGTATTCGTTTAAGACGGGAGAAATTAAGTTTGAGTCAGAGGAAGAAATCCCGTGGACGTTAGACGGAGAATTTGGCGGGGCGCACAAAGAAATTACCGTTAAAGATAAGAAGCAAGCCGTGCAGATCAAAGTTGACTCAGAGGTGGCGGCAGGTTTATCAGTGGATTCCGAAAAAGTAAAAAAGTAAAATGTAAAAAATAAATCAAAAAAATTAAAAAAATACTTGCATATAGTAAAAACATATGTTATATTTATATTCGCTGTGAGGAACACCAAACAGCGAATATAAATAAGGCTCCGTGGTCAAGCGGTCAAGACGCTAGCCTCTCACGCTGGAATCAGGGGTTCGATTCCCCTCGGAGTCATTTGGAAAGTCCGTATTTACGGACTTTTTTTATTTTGCCAAATGGATTCCCGCGACTGTTCCGTCTGCGACTGCCGTTGATACTTGACGTACTTGTTTTACTCGGATATCTCCGACTGCATAAACTCCTGCTATGTTTGTTTCCATATTTTCATCAACCGGGATAAATCCGTTATCTAATTCTAATTCTGAATATAACTCTGTATTCGGTGTCGTTCCGGCGTAGACAAAGATACCGCATCCGCAGTCTGCGATCTTTTCGACAGAACCTGTCTTTTCATCGGAAATTTCCAACGCTTCTACCTGTTCTGCTCCATATACGGCGTGAAGTCTTGATCCTAAACGCAGTTTTATGTTTGGAGTTTGTTCTGCTTTGTTTTTAAACTCCTCAATGCAGCCGAGTGTATCTTCAAAATGAATGATCGTAACTTGTTTCGCAAATTTTGATAAATACAGAGCTTCCTTTACAGCTCCGTCCGCGCCTCCTACGACGTAAATGTTTTTGTCTGTATATTTTCTTCCGTCTCTTTGAGCGTTCATTCCCATCCCTTTGCCGGTAAGTTCTGCTTCTCCGGGGATGTTGAGTTTTCTGGGGGTTGTACCGTTTGCCAGAACGATTTTTTTTGCATCATAGGCGCCGTCTTTTGTGAACACTTTTTTAATGCTGCCCTGCAGCTCAACTTGCGTCACTTCTTCGTATATGATATCAATACCTGTATTTTCTGCCTGGATTTTCAGTCTCTTGGCAAAAGAACTTCCGGTTTCTTCTGTCATAATTCCCGCATAATGGGTAACGGTAGATACTTTTCCGATCAATCCTCCCACGGTGTTTTTTTCTGTGATCAACACTTTTTTTCCTCTGCTTGCCGCATAAATTCCCGCGCTGATCCCTGCCGGTCCTGCTCCGATGATCACTACGTCATACATCATAACTTCATCCTCTTTTCTTTCATAAATTGCATTTTAAAGTGTTCCCTTAATTCATACTATACACTTGGATAGTTATTTTGTAAAATTATAATAAACTATATATTCATAAATATTTATTATGATAATAGGCATTATATAAAGAGCGGATTATGGATATTTTCAAAATATAATATGAAGAAAACAGTATTGTAAAATCGTTATGAGAGCGTTATTTGAAATTTCATTCGTGACGTCTGTAATATAAATCGAATTTTGATTGTCTTTTTTTAAGAGATAAGCTATAATGAACGCAGAGCTTAAATTAACATTTTCGGTCAGATGCAGCTTGCTTATGAGATGTATCTGCGCGGAGAAGAGAATTGGAGGAAAACAATATGTTAGTATCAGCAACAGAAATGCTTCAAAAAGCAAAAGCAGGACATTATGCAGTAGGACAGTTCAATATCAACAACCTTGAGTGGACAAAAGCAATTCTTCTTACAGCACAGGAGTGCAACTCTCCGGTAATCCTCGGTGTATCTGAAGGAGCCGGAAAATATATGACAGGATATAAGACAGTTGTAGGCATGGTAAACGGAATGCTGGAAGAACTCGGAATCACAGTTCCGGTTGCTCTGCATCTTGATCACGGCAGCTACGAAGGATGTATGAAGTGTATCGAAGCAGGATTCTCATCTATCATGTTCGATGGATCACATTATCCGATCGAGGAGAACGTAGAGAAGACAAAAGAGCTCGTTAAGATCGCTCATGAGAAGAACATGTCCATCGAGGCAGAAGTCGGTTCTATCGGCGGAGAGGAAGACGGAGTAATCGGAAAAGGCGAGTGTGCCGATCCGCAGGAGTGTAAGATGGTTTCCGATCTCGGAATCGATTTCCTTGCAGCAGGTATCGGAAATATCCACGGAAAATATCCGGAGAACTGGGAAGGATTAAGTTTTGAGACTCTGGATGCGATCCAGCAGCTTACAGGCGATATGCCGCTCGTTCTTCACGGAGGCACAGGTATTCCGGAAGATATGATCAAAAAGGCAATCAGCCTCGGCGTTGCTAAGATTAATGTAAATACAGAGTGTCAGCTTGCGTTTGCGGCAGCTACACGCGAGTATGTTGAAGCAGGAAAAGACCTTGAAGGAAAAGGATTTGACCCGCGTAAACTTCTTAAACCGGGTACAGACGCAATCATGGCTACTGTAAAAGAGAAAATGGAATTATTCGGTTCTATCGGACAAGCTTAAGCAGCGGCGCAGCATATCTGACGTCTGCTTTCGGCGGCTGAATTTTTCAAAAAAATACTTGCCTTTTTTAGTTGGCGGAGTTATACTGACTGACAGAGACATGAACAGGGGCGTTCCAGCATAGCATGGAGTGCCCTTTTTGTAATAGCAACGAGCTAAAGCACGGGAGTGCCAGAGATCTTGGCGGCTGCTTACGATCCCGGAATGTTCTCTTCGGTGCTTCCGGTGATTTATGGTATGCCATAATCTTTTTTGTATTATATTGTAAAAGCAGTAATACATAGAGTAGTCTGATACAAAAAAGCGTTCATGCAGTCTTGTTAAAAGGTAGGAAGGAAAGGTGAATTATGAGTACAGAAGCAATCAATGTAGCTGAAATTTTTGGACAGAATGTTTTTGACGATACAGTGATGCAAGAGCGTCTGCCGAAAAAGATTTACAAAAATCTGAAGCACACGATCGAAGAGGGCAGGGAACTTGATCTGGAGACGGCCGATGTCATAGCTCATGAGATGAAAGAGTGGGCGATTGAAAAAGGCGCGACGCATTACACACACTGGTTCCTGCCTTTAACAGGCGTTACGGCAGAAAAGCATGATTCATTTATATCGGCTCCCCAGCCAAGCGGAAAAGTTCTTATGAGTTTTTCGGGAAAAGAATTGATCAAAGGAGAACCGGATGCTTCCTCGTTTCCGTCAGGAGGATTAAGAGCTACGTTTGAGGCAAGAGGGTATACAGTGTGGGATTGTACTTCTCCGGCATTTATAAGAGAAGACGCGGCAGGCGCGATCCTGTGCATCCCTACTGCATTTTGTTCTTATACCGGAGAGGCGCTTGATCAGAAAACACCGCTTCTTCGTTCGATGGAAGCGCTCGATACGCAGGCAATGCGTCTGCTTCGCTTATTCGGAAATACAACTTCAAAGAAAGTGACGCCGTCTGTCGGTGCGGAACAGGAATATTTCCTTGTAGATTCAGAAAAGTTTCTTCAGAGAAAAGACCTGATCTATACAGGAAGGACGCTGTTTGGCGCGATGCCTCCGAAAGGTCAGGAGATGGACGATCACTATTTCGGAACGATCAGACAGAGAATCGCATCGTTTATGAAAGATGTAAACGAAGAACTTTGGAAGGTAGGCGTTACGGCGAAAACTCAGCATAACGAGGCTGCGCCGGCTCAGCATGAGCTTGCTCCGATCTATGCAAAAGCGAATATTGCGGTAGACCATAATCAGATCGTGATGCAGACTTTGAAACGGGTGGCAAGCAGGCACGGAATGAAATGTCTGCTCCATGAGAAACCGTTTGCAGGGGTGAATGGATCGGGAAAACATAATAACTGGTCGCTGATAACAGACGATGGCATCAATATGCTCGAACCGGGAAAGACACCGCATGAGAATATTCAGTTCCTTCTTGTTCTGACATGTGTTTTGAAAGCGGTCAACAGACACGCGGAACTTCTCAGAGAATCTGCGGCTGATCCGGGAAATGATCACCGGCTTGGGGCAAATGAAGCGCCTCCGGCAATTATTTCCGTTTTCCTTGGAGAGCAGCTCGAGGATGTGATCGATCAGCTTGTAAGTACAGGGGAGGCGACACATAGTTTGAAAGGCGGAAAGCTGGAGACGAGTGTGCGTACTCTTCCTGATCTGATGAAAGATGCGACAGACCGGAACAGAACTTCTCCGTTTGCATTTACGGGAAATAAATTTGAATTCCGTATGGTAGGTTCGAGAGACTCGATCGCATCTGCCAATATTGTGCTCAATACGATCGTGGCGGAAGCGTTTTCGGAAGCATGTGATGTTATGGAACAGGCGGATGACGTTCAAAAAGCGATCCATGACCTGATCAAGGAATATGCGATCGAGAACCAGAAGATCATTTTTAACGGAGACGGATATTCACAGGCATGGGTAGAAGAAGCGCAAAGAAGAGGACTTCCAAACATTAAGTCTATGGTTGAGTCGATCCCGGCGCTTGTATCTGATAAGTCGGTAGAACTTTTTGAGAAATTCGGAGTATTTACACGCACAGAGCTTGAATCCCGCGCGGAAATTCGCTATGAAAATTATTCAAAGGCGCTCAATATCGAGGCTCGTACGATGATCGATATGGGAAGAAAACAGTTTATTCCGGCGATCATTAAATATACAAAGACGCTGGCGGATACGGTTAATTCGGTAAAAGCCGCAGGTGTGGATGCCAGTGTTCAGCTTGCGACGCTTGATGAGATTACCGTGCTGCTCAAAGAAGCAAGCCGCGCTCAGGCACAGCTTGAGAAAGTGACGGAGACGGCTTCTTCCATGGACGACGGTCCTGATAAAGCGGCTTATTATTATGAGACAGTGTGCCCTGCAATGGAGGATCTGCGTGCGCCGATCGACAAGCTGGAGATGATCGTTGATAAAGAGGCATGGCCGATGCCGTCTTATGGAGATCTGATATTTGAAGTATAATTAGAAACAATGTTCTTGCGAACGATGTTTCGATAAAGTGGAAACAGAGACTTTTTGAGATATGATTCCGAAAGCCTCTGTTTCTTTTTATAATTGACATCTGAAAAATCTCGGGGCATACTTATTGCAGAAAGAAGAGCTGGAGACTGTATTATTACCGGAATGCGGCAAAAACACACATTGTCCGAAATGAAAACAGGAGGTTGTACTATGATAGGAGGACACTTATTACACGGTGGAGACTATAATCCGGAACAATGGATCGAATATCCGGAGATATTGGAAGAAGATTTAAAGTTGATGAATAAGGCAAATGTAAACTGTGTGACGCTCGGAGTGTTTTCTTGGGCGGAGTTAGAGCCTAAGGAGGACGTTTATACGTTTGAATGGCTGGAGGAAATTATAGATAAACTCCGAGAGAGGAAGATACAGGTAGTTTTGGCGACTCCGTCGGGAGGAATGCCGCACTGGCTTACACAAAAGTATCCCGAGACGCTTCAGGTGCAGGCGGACGGTACGGTAAACCTGCCGGGGAAGCGCCATAACTTCTGCTATTCCTCTCCGGTCATGAGGCGGAAGGTAAAGCAGATAGACCGGGCTCTTGCGCAGCGATTCGGAAAGAAAGAAAATGTGATCCTCTGGCATATTTCCAATGAGTTCGGAGGAAACTTCAAAGATTCCACATGTCATTGTGAAAAATGTCAGAAAAAGTTTCGGGAATGGCTGAAAAACAAGTACGGAACACTGGATAAGCTTAATGCGTCGTGGTGGACGGGATTTTGGAGTCACAAATATACAGATTGGGATCAGATCCACAGCCCTTCTCCGCAGGGCGAATGTCTGACGACAGCGTTGACTTTAGATTGGAAGAGATTTTCTTCCGAGCAGATTACAGATTTTTGCAAAATGGAAGCCGATGCATTGAGAGAATTTTCCGATCTTCCGACAACGACGAATATGATGGGATTTTTCAAAGGAGTTGATTACAATACTCTGAAAAATGCAGTTGATATCATATCATGGGATAATTATCCGTTTTGGCATGAGAGAAAAGATGAAGTGCCGGAGGCGGTATATACATCTGCGGGTAATGCTCTTATGAGAAGTCTGAAAAGAGAGCCGTTTCTTTTAATGGAAAGCACGCCCTCTTCTGTGAGCTGGCGTTCTCACAATCCGCTGAAAAGACCGGGGATGCACATGCTTTCTTCTATGCAGGCAGTTGCGCACGGAGCAGATTCGGTTCAGTATTTTCAGTGGAGAAAGAGCAGGGGCGGCTATGAGAAATTTCACGGAGCAGTCGTAGATCATAAGAACGGTTCTGATACGAGAACATTTCGAGAAGTGACGGAAGTAGGAAAGCGGCTGGAGCACTTAAGCGGCGGGATCAAAACTTTTTTAAACAGGGCGAAAGCGGCCATTGTTTTTGACTGGGATAAAATGGAGTACAGTTTATAGTAGTGTATAGCGTGTACCAAGTTATAATTATGGGGTTGAAAATAACAGTATACACAGATAATGTGGAAAAATGTGTATGACGTTTATATAGAAAATAACATTGAAAAAGAAATTCAAGAATGGGTAAATTCATTAAATTTAAAATAGAATAATAATTACATGAGTGACAGAAGATAAGAATCTGAATTCCCTGTCACTTTTATATTATTTGATAAGAAAAAAGAACTGGTTTATATCCGATAAGAATATAGACTGGTTCTTATTTTTAATATGCTATTATATACACAGGGAGTCGGGGAATGTCGAACTATAGCAAGCCGGAAAAGAAAGCATTGATATCGGTATGAAAGAGTTTTGCAAGTGCAACTAATTCAGATGCCTTAATGTTCATGCGATTTGTTTCCAGTTTGGCATAGGTACTTTTGGTGATGGAGATACCCATAAGATTTAATTTTGCAACTACTTGGTCTTGAGTCATATTGTTTTTATATCGAATTGCTTGGATATTTTTACCAATATCCATATCTGGTCTAATCTTTTGCATAATGATGAACTCCCCTTATAAAATAAAAAGTTTCGTAATACAGAAACATATATATTGATTCTAAAGAATTTAAATTTTATAATGTTTCGTAATAAGGAATTATTTTTAACAGGAAGAGGTAAAAGTATAATGGATGTGGAGATGGAAAAGAGAAAATTTTTAAATCTATGTGGCAAAAGAGATCGAGCATTATTGTCAGGTGAAAAAAGAATGACATTGGGGGATATGGAACGATTGACATATCTGACAGAATTTTTTGAACTGGAGAACTATGGAATCGCCTTATGGAAAGAATTTGGTGATGATGTAAAAGAGCCATTTGAAGCGATGATGAAAATGTTAGATGAGCCGGAGTGCATAGAAGATCGATGGCTTGATGACGAAGCAAAAGGGGAAAAGTGGTTGTTAGAATTTCAGGAACTGGCATTAACGGAAGAATACAGGGAATGGATTCGAAATTATATCGATAAAAAATATGAAGAAAGAGGATTACCATATCCGACAGGAGCAGACTTCGATTAAGAGGTCTGCTTTTTTCTGGTCTTTTGGGAGGTGATAAGAGGTGGAAGTAAGTATTTATGAACTCTTGGCGGCAGCAAGAGAATCGGCTAAATCTGATTATATAAAAGGGGACAGCATTTTGTGTGAGAAGAGATTTCATCCAGATACCCATTACATGGTAGAAATAGAACTGCTGAAAAATGATAACAAGCTGGGAAAAAAGGGCAATTATATACGGAAGTTTTTGACAGAACCGGAGTATCTTCCCATTTTACAAAAGCAGGAAAAACATCTCATAAAAATAAAAAGACAGGCAATTGTTCAAAAAGGAAACTTGCGATATATCCCTCCCCCGGACAGGCCTAACCGCCGCCGGGAGAGGGATCTTTTATAACCGGCTGGGAAGGAACAGTAGTGTTCCTCTGGCGATAGTGGTATAAAAAAGCCAGATTTTCCGCAGGTTTTGGGACGCTGGAACATAGAAAAGTGTTCACGAATGGCACTTTTGCAACGATCCGTTGCAGCAGTGACAACATTTTTGACCTTACGTTAAACAGAAAAAATGAAAGGATGTGATTGCGATAATCATAGGAATTGATCATGGCTATTATGCCATTAAAACAAGACAAGTGTCTTTCCCAAGTGGAATTATTGGGTATGATTACGAGCCGTATACCATGCAGAATGTTCTGCAATATCAAGGAAAGTATTATGTCTGCGGTACGGGAAGACAGACGCTGGTAAAAAATAAAACGTCAAATGATAATTATTATCTGCTGACGTTGGCAGCCATTGCAGAAGAAATCAAGCATCGGAAAGCGGAACGAAAGACAGAGGTAATTCTGGCTGTTGGACTTCCGCTTTCAAGTTTTGGAAGAGAGAAACAGGGATTCAGGGAGTATCTGTTGCGGAAAGAGCAGCCAGTGCGATTTTTATATGAAAGTGAGTTATATGAGATAACAATAAAAGATGTGAAACTGTTCCCACAGGGATACTCTGCGCTTGCTCTGCATCCAGAGTATCTGAAGAATGAACCGTCTGTTCTGCTTGTTGATATTGGTGGCTGGACCGTTGACCTTATGAGGCTGGACAATGCTGTTCCGAATGCAGCAACGTGCAGAAGTCTGGAACTTGGAGTAATCCGATGTATTGATGAGACAGCAGAACAAGTGCGTAGAAATACCGGACTGTCTGTGACAGAAACTCAAATTGAGCGTGTGCTTCGGGGAGAATCTTGCAGTATGGCAGAAGAGGCCAGACGGATCATACAGGAAAACGGACGGAAATATATAGAAAGAATACTGTCTGCGGTGACAGAATCCGGGTTTGATCTCCGGGCAGTACCCACCGTATTTATGGGGGGAGGCTCTGCAATTTTAAAACGCCACGTGACCACACAGGACGCGATTTGCCGCCCCGTTTTTATAGAGGACGTCCATGCCAACGCAACAGGGTATGAACGGATTGTAGAGCAGATGTGGACGAGATGACACGCCCGGTATATTCGTTCCGCCCGAACCTGAAAAATCCAGAACACCAGAGGGCATGGGAGAAATTTCAAAGTGTTCCAGAAGGGCAGAAAAGCCAGTATCTGGTTCAGGCAATTCTGGAAAAAGAGGATCGGAAATGGATGGAAGAAGTCATTCAAAAGACGATAAAAGAAAGTGTTCGAGAATTAGGAATATGTGGCACTACGGAACAATCGACAACGAACCCATCATCGGAAGAAATACCAGATCAGATGATGGATTTTCTATCTCAAATGGAAAATTTGTAAAGGGGGTGAGGCCTATGATTGCACGATACATACATTGTTGGATCTGCTAGGGGTAAGGCATAAAATGCATCGTTATCTTTGGTGGGTATTGTGAATAGCTTTCCATGCGGCTTTGGAGTATGTTGTGTGTAGCGAAAGAGAAAGGAGAAAGGTTATGGCAGAAATGAAAAATATCTGCGGAAAGATCCCGATGGACTTACATGAGAAAGTAAGAGAAGAGATTGAACTCACAGAAAGCAGCACACAAAAATTTTTACAACAGGTCATTGAAGAACATTTCAACAGACTGGAAGGAAAAGGAGAAATAAGCATGGGAGCAGTAAGAACAGTAGCAGTACAGGTATCAGAGGAATTATTCCAGAGATTAAAAGTAGTCATCGGAAAGAAACACATGAAACAGAAAGACTTCTTAATTCAGATTATAGAAGAAGCACTGGAAAAGGCAGAGGCCGAATGGCAAAGCAAAGATCAGCCTGAAGAATCCGAACAGACAATTGGAGAATTGGGAACAGAAGAAACACAACCGGAAGAAAGCACTGAGCCGGAAAGGGACAGCGAACCAGAAGAGGAAAGCGAACCAGATGGAGAGAGCGAACCGAAAGAGGAAAACGAACCAGAAGGGGAGAGTGAACCGAAAGAGGAAAACGAACCAGAAGGGGACAGCGAACCGGAAGAGGAAACTGAACCAGAAAGAGAAACTGATCTGGAAGAAGAAACCAAAACAGAAGAACCAACAGAATGGTAACCAATTGATACAGAATAACGAAGGGCGGTATGAGAAATCATGCCGCCTGTTTTTATCAGCAAAAAGGAGGTTGATAGCCGCAACCATTCAATTTTTTGATCTCTTTAGCGGAATCGGGGGATTCCGTGAAGGCTTAAGACGGGCAGGAAACTTTGTCTGTGTCGGACATTGCGAGGTGGATACTTATGCGGATAAGAACTACCGATTGCTGTTTGACACAGAAGGGGAGTGGTATTGTAGTGATGCAAGAACAATTGAACCAGAACGAATGCCAGATTTTGATTTACTCTGTGCAGGATTTCCTTGCCAGGCATTCTCTATCGCCGGAAAGCGAGAAGGATTTGCTGACGCAAGAGGAACTCTCTTTTTTGAAATTGCCCGGATTCTTGAAGCTAAAAGACCATCGTATTTTATCCTTGAAAATGTTCCCGGTTTGTTATCGCATGACAAAGGCCGGACGTTTTGCACCATCCTCAGTACGCTTTCTGAACTGGGGTATCATGTCGAATGGAAAGTGCTTAACAGCAAGGATTTCGGAGTCCCCCAAGCAAGAAAGCGGGTGTATATTGTCGGATATCTTGATTTCCGATGTGCCGGAAAAGTATTACCTGAACCAGAAACAAATGGAGCAGCTCTTGTTCAAATCCGGGCAGGAAGTCAGGGAAAAAGAGTCTACAGTCCCAAAGGATTAAGCTGTACCCTGACATCACAAGCCGGAGGAATGGGTGGAAAGACAGGATTATATGATGTGGGTGTTCCAATTAAAGAAAATACAAAGCTCGGCTACAAACTTGCAAGAGAGGGTGACAGCATCGATTTAGGCTATGCGAATCTCAACAGCAGGAGAGGAAGAGTCGGACACCAGATCGCACATACCCTGACAACAGGTGTTCAACAGGGAACGCTGCACTTTGTCGATCTTTCACCTCCGCCGGTGGTAACGGAAGAATGCAGAAGCCTGAATACCAGACAATGCGGTGTCCACAAATACAAAGGAGAATGTTCTGGTGTATTAGCAGAGGATGGAGCAAGAGCAGTCTTAACACCAGCAAAAGAGAATGTTCGTCAGAACGGCAGACGTATGAAAGAACCCGAAGAACCGATGTTTACAATTACTGCAACCGATCGTCATGGCATCTTGTATCACGGCAGAATAAGAAGGTTAGTTCCGAGGGAATGTCTGCGACTGCAGGGTTATTACGACTGGCAGATTGATAAGATCATAGACAGCACTTCTGACGCACAGCTTTATAAACAGGCTGGAAACGGAGTAACTGTCAATGTTATCGAGGCAATTGGCAGATTGTTACAAAAGGCAGACTCCGAACTCAACACACAGGAAGTGTCTGAGAAAGGAATCCATTAGGCATGATCGGTATAAAAGACCAATACTTTGGCACAGAAATCGAGATGACAGGAATTACCAGACAACGTGCTGCAGAAGTTGTTGCTGAAATGTTTGGAACAGAAGCATATTATGACGGCACTACTTATGGAGTCTGGTCAGTGATAGATTTGGAAGGAAAAAAGTGGAAATTTATGTCTGATGGGAGCATTTATACACAACGAAAAGTATACGGTCGAATTGTAGACGCAGGTGGAGAATATTCAACAGAAATGGTATCTCCGAAATTATCCTATGATGAAATGGGTAAGTTACAGGAAGTAGTACGATGTCTGCGACAGCATGGCGGTTTTGTAAATGAGTCCTGTGGTCAGCATGTTCATGTAGATGCATCGAATCATACACCGCAGAGTCTGAAAAATGCACTGACAATTATGTATGCAAAGGAAGATATTCTGTTCAAAGCACTGAAAGTGCAGGAGAGAAGAGCAAATAGTTATTGTCAGAGGGTGCGACCGGAGGTATTGGAGAAAATCCGAAAAATACCAAATAAATCAATCACAATGGACCGAGTAAGAAATGTCTGGTATGGAGGCAGGGATGGAAGTCATACCCATTATGATCATACCCGTTATTATGCTCTGAATCTTCATGCTGTGTTTTCAAAAGGAACTTTGGAATGGCGCTGTTTTGAAAGCACACTTCATGCAGGAAAGGTAAGAGCAAATATTACTCTGGCATTAGCCATTTCCGCACAGGCGATCAATCAGAGATCGACACAGATGAAAAAGACACTGATATCAGAAAATCCAGCATTTACATTTCGTACATTTTTATTGAGACTTGGGTTAATTGGAGACGAATATAAAAATGTCCGAAAACATTTGCTGGCAAATCTGGATGGTGATCTTGCGTGGAGATATGATAAAAGCACGTATGAGTGTTTGAAGAAAAATCAAAGGACAGAAGGAGTCAGATAGAGGTGAGAAAAAATGGAAGATAGATATTACTTCGCTTATGGCAGCAACATGAATCTGGAGCAGATGAAGTACAGGTGTCCGGCTGCGGAAGTTGTGGAAAATGTCCGGCTTGAAGATTATCGGCTGGCATTTCGAGGAAAGGCTCCGGGTAACGGAGTAGCAACGGTACTGCCGGAAAAGGGAAGCTGTGTCGAAGGAGTTTTATGGAAAATCACAGAAGCGTGTGAGAAGAGTCTGGATTTCTATGAAGGATTCCCAAGTTTTTATGGGAAAGAATCGATTCAGGTAAAAAATCAGGATGGAGTGGAGAAAGAGGTGTTTGTATATATGATGAACGCTCCGCACAAAGATGTTCCGGCAAGACCATCGAAGTTTTATCTGGATGGAATTCTGGAAGGATATAAGGATAACCAGATTCCAACAGATTCTGTCATGAAAGCGGTGAAGCGTACCAGACAGGAAGTGAAAAAAGAAAAAAATCGATATACAAGATAAAACGTACCGCAGAGGAAACATCTTCTGCGGTATTTAATTAAAAAAATCTATTTATAATTAGGAAGGAAAAGCACATGAAGGTTAGAAAATTAAAGACCAGAATAGCTGCTTTTGGACTGGCTGTCCTGATGGGCATCAGTACCTTGAGCAGTGTAAATGCGTTTGCGGTCGAACAGACAGGCTCGGAACAGCAGACGGAAGTACAGGCGGTAACAAGCCAGAAAGATACATCGGTTACAGCAGATGATATCACAAAAGCGGTTTCGGATGAAACATTTGCGGTGGAAACCTGTATGGAAGGAATCCATTATGATGCAGAAAAAGAAGATGTTACGCTTGTAAGTATCAAAGATGAGAATGGTGGAGAGTATCATTCTGACAAAGCAGGAACATATATTGCCACTTATATGGTCGTTCCAAAAGATAAGAGTGACAGCTATACCATCACCCGGAAAGTGACTCTGACGGATACAGAAGGTCAGGCACATTCTGAAGAAAATGGTGGAGAGAAACAGAAGTCAGATACAGAATCTGAAGATGATTCGGATTCGCCTGTGCAGAACTACACAGATGTAGAAATTGAAACATCCGAAGAAGATGCATCTGCACAGGCAGTCAAAGAACTGAAAGAGGACATCGAAGAGGGAAATGTGATGGTATTGTCTGCGGCTGAAAGAGCTACAAGCAGCGGTTCCACAGTTACATTGACAAAGGGGAGAACTATTTATTATCCAAGTTATATTGGAAATTATCTTACTTGCCTGTTTACAGTCAATGGGAAAATTGCATACTGCCTTCAGTCCCAGAAAGCATCCCCACCGAGTGGAAGTTATGTAGCACAGGTACTGGACAGCAATAAAAATCTACAGAAAGTCCTTTATTATGGTTATGGCGGGGCAGGAGATCTGACAGGAAGTTATCTGTCTGGAAAAACGGAAGATGAAAAGTATGTGTATACACACATTGCAGCCAGCTACGCTTATGCAGGAGAAGCCGGATTTACAGGGTGTAATTATAATGACCTTGTAAATGCAGGGGTTATCGCATATATCAATTATCTGTTTGGACAGGAAGAACCGCCAAAAGGTGAACTGAGCCTTTCAAGCACAAAGCTGAATGCAGTACGGGATGGAAACATCCAGAAAACACCAAATATCACACTGTCTGGAGATCACAGAAACTATGTGACATTGAGTGTACCGGAAAATGTGACAGCACATAATCTTTCCAAAGGAACAAGTGTTACAAATGGAAAAATCCAGATTTATGGTGGAGATACATTCTATCTGTCTGCGGATTTATTACTGACAGGCAGTTATGCTTCCGGCAACTTATATGGTTCTGTCGGAAAGACATGGAGAACACTGGTGCTGACAACCGGAAATTCCAAGCAGGATATCGGTGTATTTGAAAGTGAAACAGCAGCTCCGGTAAGTTTTAGTGTACAGTGGCTGAATATGACACGCATTGAACTTATGAAGAAAGATGTCAATACACAGAATCTACTGTCAGGAGCAGTTTATGGTATTTATACTGATAAGAAGTGTGAAAACCTGCTGATGACAATGTCAGCAACCGGAAGAGATGGAAAAGCAGTCAGCGATTATTTTGATTCTGCACTGAAAACTGTGTATGTAAAAGAGATCACTGCTCCGACAGGATATAAACTGAATACAGAAGTATATAAAGTAGATGTTGCAGCCGGAAAGACATTGAATGTAACAGCAACAGATGAGAGAGTCACCGGAAAAGTAAAAATCGCAAAGATCGATAAAGAAACACTTGCATTTAAAGCGCAGGGGGACAGTGCTCTTCGTGGTGCGGTGTATGGTCTTTATGCCAAAGAGGACATCGTGCATCCGGATGGCACAACAGGAGTTCTGTATAAACAGGACAGCCTGATTGCACAGGGAGTCATCGGAGATGACGGAACACTGGAATTTTCAGAATTATACCTTGGAGAAATGTATCTAAAAGAAATCACTCCACCGGAAGGATATACACTGGATACTACCAAATATGAGGTATCAGTAACTTATGAAGGTCAGGATGTTGCCGAAGTGACAAGAGACCTTACGGTAAAAGAGCAGGTAAAGAAACAGGCATTCCAGTTAATCAAAATCAGTGAAGATGGAGAGCAGACAGAAACGGACCTGGTTGCAGGAGCAAGATTTAAGGTATATCTGATCAGCGACCTGACACAGGTGAAAAATGGGAAACTGAAACCGTCCAATGGAGAAAGCTATACAGCAAGTGATTTCAAGAATTATGACTTCAGCAAAGAGCAGGTTGCAGTTACTTATGAGAATGGAACCGCCGTACCAGTACCGGAACTGATCACTGATACCAAAGGATATGCAGTCAGCCCGGAACTGCCGTATGGAAGTTATGTTGTAGTGGAAAGCACTACCCCGGAGAATCTGAAAACCATTGATCCATTTGTTGTAAATGTGGAAAATGACAGCAGAGAACCAATGCAGTGGAGAGTATTTGATGACCGTCCGTTTGAATTTTTGTTGAAAATCGTAAAGAAGGATGCACAGACTGGAAATACGGTTTTAAAGGCCGGAGCCTCTTATAAGATTTACGATGTGACAAATAAGAAATATGTGGAACAGGTTGTTCAGTATCCGAAGAAAGAAAAGATCAGTGTATTCAAAACAAATGAGGAAGGATATCTGATCACACCGCAGGAACTGAAGTGCGCTACCTATCGAATCGAAGAAGTAAAAGCACCGGAAGGATTTGTAAGACAGGGAAGCGAAGAGTCCCTGTATGATGGAACAACGATTATTTCACCATTAGAGCAGACTACAAAAGGAACATATAAAGAAAATCCACAGAATGGTATTGTAATTACAGTATCCTCAAACACTGCACATCAGATTGATCCGGATACAGGAGCTGCGATTGTAGAAGTAGAACAGAAAAATGACGAACAGGTAGGAAGCCTGCTCCTGACGAAAAAGGGAGAACAGCTTACCGAAGTAACCGGAGATTCTGTTCTGGCAAAAGTAAAAGCACTGGTTTCTAAAGTAAGAAATACCGTATCTGGTAAAGAAGAAACAGGTATTTATAAAGGCTTTAAATATGAAGAAACCGGAGTAGAAGGTGCTGAATTCGAAGTATATGCCAAAGATACCATCTATTCACCGGACGGAGCAAAGGACGAAGAAGGAAATCCAGTTGTTCGTTATGAGAAAGATGATCTGGTAGCCAAACTGACTACAGATGAAAATGGAACAGCAGTTATCAACAATCTGCCACTGGGAACGTATTATCTGAAAGAGGTTGTAGCAGGAGAGAATTTTGTCCTGAATACAGAACAGAAAGAATTTACCCTGACAGCAGAGGATGATACACAGGCAGTCGTTTATGAAGGCGTTACCTATAAAAATGAAAGACAGAAAGTTTCCGTATCGGTAGAAAAGAAGGATTCTGTCACAGGAGAAAAGCTGGAAGGTGTTATTTTTGGACTGTATGCTGCGGAAGATATTCTTTCTAATCAGGGAGAGGTTCTCGTAGAGAAAGATACCCTGCTGGAAAAGAAAGCAACAGATACAAAGGGAACACTTACTTTCGACAGTGATCTTCCACATGGAAAATACTATGTCAAAGAGGAAGTCAGAAAAGCCGGATATCTTCCAAATGAAGAAGTATGGAATGTAGATGCAACCTATGAAAATCAGAATCTTGCAAAGATTGAACTGAACAAAGAAGTTGAGAATCAGCCGACAGAAACACGTATTACCAAAACAGATGCAACAACCGGAAATGAGCTGGAAGGAGCAAAACTGCAGGTCATTGATAAAGACGGAACTGTTGTGGAAGAGTGGATTAGTACGAAGGAAGAACATGTCATTTACGGACTGCCGGAAGGAAGTTATACCTTACATGAGGAACTGGCTCCTTATGAAGATGGCTATGTGTCTGCCAGCGATGTGACGTTTGAAGTCAAAGAAGATGGAAGTGTGACAAAGGTTGAGATGAAAGACGAATATTCCAAAGTGGAAATTTCAAAAACAGACCTAACAACCGGAAAAGAACTGGAAGGGGCAAAGCTTCAGATCATCCGCAAAGATGGAACTGTTTTGGAAGAGTGGATTACGGATGGAAAGCCACATTCCGTTGCAAAGCTCCCGGTCAATGAAGAACTTACTCTGCGTGAGATCACAGCGCCGGATGGTTACGAGATTGCGGAAGATGTTACATTCACATTGAAAGATACAATGGAAGTCCAGAAAGTAGAAATGAAAGATGCCAGAACACCGGAGAAAACAACAGAAAAAACAAATGCACCAAAAACAGGTGATAACCAGAAAGTATGGCCGTTTGTTCTGCTTGCACTGGCATCTGCCGGAACAGCTACAGGAGTGACTGTATACCGCAGAAAGAAGTCAAAAATGACAGACAACAAAGAAGAAACAGAAGTAAAATAAAATAAAAATTACAGGATAAACCAATCTGACAGGGCAGGAGATGTTCATAAGGCAGCGCCTGCCCTGTCTGTAGATAAGGAGAAGAAAGATGAGACGTTTTTATACAGCAGAATCAGTAACAGAAGGACACCCGGATAAAGTATGCGATCAGATAGCAGATGCAATCTTAGATGAATGTCTGCGTTACGATCCATCTTCGAGAGTGGCGTGTGAAGTCCTTGCTACAAGAGGAAATGTGTTTGTAGCAGGAGAAATCACCAGCGGATATGAACCACCAGTGTTTGATGTGATCCGAAAAGTTTTAGAAGAGTGTGGATATTGTACAGATGGGATAGAAATGGATACGTTTGTACACCAGCAGAGTCCAGATATTGCGAAAGCAGTGAGTGTGTCGAAAGAATTTCGGGATAATATCGGCGCAAAATTAAGAGATAGAAGCAGGGGAGCTGGAGATCAGGGTGTTATGGTCGGATATGCGTGTGATGATACTCCGCAGCTTATGCCAATGCCGACTGTTCTGGCACACCGGATCACACGTGAACTTTCGGCTTGCAGAAGAAGCGGATATATCAAAGATATCTTTTCGGATGGAAAAGCACAGGTAACCGTAGAATATGAAGATGGAAAACCAGTGAGACTGGAAAGTGTTGTTGTTTCCTGCCAGCATGGTGCAGAAAAGAACCTGAAGAAGTTAGATGCCGAGATCAGAGAGAAAGTGCTTCGCTCAGCACTCAGATTACTGCCGCCGGATGAGGATACGAAGATTCTGATCAATCCGTCAGGAAAATTTGTGTGCGGAGGATTTGATGCAGATACCGGACTGACCGGAAGAAAGCTGATGGTGGATACTTATGGCAGTATGGTTCCGCATGGCGGCGGTGCATTTTCGGGAAAAGACTGTTCGAAAGTAGACCGTTCGGCAGCTTATATGGCAAGGTATATCGCCAAAAATATAGTAGCTGCTGAGTTTGCAAGCAAGTGTCAGGTGTCTTTGGCTTATGCAATCGGAGTAGCAGAGCCGGTTATGATTGAGGTAGACACCTTTGGTACAGGAAAAGTGTGTGCGGATGATTGTCTGGCGGCAGCAATCCCTCTGGTGTTTGGAGTGACACCTGTCCAGATCATGGAATCTCTCCGGCTGAACCGTCCGATTTTCCGTCAGACCGCAGTTTTTGGACACTTTGGAAGAAAGGAGTTTCCTTGGGAGCGAACCGATAAGGTACTGGCTCTTCAGGATACCATTCTGTAATGCCCTGGGTAACGGAAGAAGAGATTCAGGCAGCAAAGAATATGACTGCGTATGAGTATTTGCGAACGCATCAGGCACAGAGACTGCAAAAGACAAGGACCAGAAATGAATGGCAGTTGACGGATCATGACAGTTTTAAAATCAATGAACTGTCCAGCAAATGGCATTGGAAATCCAGAGATATCGGTGGCGTGTCCGCACTGCGGTTCCTGATTGAAGTAGATGGAATGAAATTTACAGATGCCGTAAAACTGTTGTGCGAAGAGAGTCCGTCTTTTATTCCGACACAGTCTGCGAAAAAGGAAAAACCACCCTTTAAGCTGCCGGAGAGATATTGTAATTGCAGACGAATCAGGGCTTATTTAAACCACAGAGGAATCAGCGATGAAGTGATCACGTATTGCATTTCGCATGAAATCCTTTATGAAAGTGTCCCGTACCATAACGCTGTTTTTGTTGGAAAAGATGAATCCGGAAAAGCAAGATATGCATTCCTGCGAGGAATCTATGAAAAAAACGGGAAAGGATTCAAGATGGAGCAGACCGGGAGTGAAAAAAAGTACAGCTTTTGCATTCCACCGGAAAGAGAAACAAAACGAGTTGTCGTATATGAAGCGTGTATTGATGCACTGGCCCACATGACACTGGAAGAAGGAAAGAGGGATAAATATCGTCTTTCCCTTGGAGGAATCGCTGCTCCGAAAGAAAACACACAGATACAGAGTGAACGTTTTAAAAAGCTGCCGGATGCACTGGAAGAGTTTCTGAAGAACCATCCGGAAATCAAAGAAATTGAAATCTGCACCGATAATGACTTTGCCGGGAGATGGGCGAAAGAACAGATGAAAAAACATTACGAGGGAACGTATCAGATTATTTGCAATCTGCCGGAAAAAGAAGGGGCAGATTATGCAGACCTTGCGAAAGAAAAAAAGCAGACAAATAAATGCAGGGACAGACCATTAGAAAGAAGGTGATAGAGAATGGAAGAAAAAGGAACGATGCACGTACATCTGTTGACGGAGCTGACTGGAAATCTTTATTCAGAAGAATCCGAATGGGAAGAAGAGTGGTCGGAGAGTGATGAATATGGAATGCCATTAGATGGAACAGAACTTGCCGATTATGAAGAAGTCATCCGAGAAGAACTGGAACGCTATGGGGAAGATGATCTCATGCAGTATTTTGACGGAAGTGAGTCCATTCAGGAAAAGATACAAAGTGCAGTTGTTACGATAGAAAACAAAGACGGAATCCTGTACGGCTGTACCAAACTGGAATTAAATGAATTTTTAAGTCAGGAAGAACTACAGGAATTCACCGAATACATTACAGGGCAGTACAGTGACGGGTGGGGTGAAGGATTTGAACAGAGGGATATCAAGGTAGATGGTGGAACGATGAATGTGCATTTTTGGCATCCTAATATGGAACAGCCGAAAATGTATGAAAAGAAAACAGAGCAGATTCCGACAAAGCCTGAGAAACAACGTCCCAAGTTACAGCTCCTTGGACATGATGGGAATATTTTTTCCATTATGGGCGATGCCTCAACTCTTTTGAAAAAGAATAAACAGACAGCAGAAGCAAAAGAAATGCGTAAAAGGGTATTGGAAAGTGGGGACTATTACAAAGCACTTTTGATTATCAGCGAATATGTAGAAACTGAGTTGAGTCCGCCGCCCAAAGAAAATAAAAAGACAAAGAAGAAAAATCAGCCGGAACGCTGAGAAAAGAAAGGATGATGCCTATGACAAATGGCCTGAGTTTGGAAGAACTTATGAAAGAGGGAACATACCCGGAGGAATATACTGAAGGGGAAAACTGGAAAATATTACATGGAGATACATTAAAACTGGTCAAAGCATTCCAGCCGGGAATCTTTGATGCAGTTATTACCGATCCGCCGTATGCATCCGGTGGAACAAAACAGAATGAAAGAAATCGTACTACAAATCAGAAATACAGCAGTATGAGTGCTGCCAATGCACTTCCGGATTTCGATGGGGATAACAAAGACCAGAGATCTTGGACGCACTGGATGGCTGAATGGCTCTATGATGTGCGGAAAGCCTGCAAGAAAGGTGCTCCGATCTGTCTGTTCATTGACTGGCGTCAGTATCCATCGATTACCGATGCATTGCAGTGGGCAGGATGGATCTGGCGAGGAACAGCGGTGTGGGATAAGGGAAACTCCCGTCCACAGAAAGGCCGTTTCCGCCAGCAGGCTGAATATATTGTGTGGGGCAGAACCGAACGATGCCGATCAACCGTCCGGTATCTTGTCTGCCGGGCGTCTTCCGATATGGCAATCCGCAGAACCGGATTCATGTGACAGAGAAACCGTTGCAGCTTATGAAAGATGTTATCCAGATTTGTGAACCGAGAGGGCTGATCCTGGACCCGTTTGTCGGAGCAGGAACAACTGTCCTTGCAGCGGTTATGACAGGTTATCGTGCAGTGGGAATTGAGGTAACAGATGCCTACTACAAACTGGGAAGTGACAGAGTGAAAATTGCATTAGAAGCAGAGCAGAAAGAGGATGAAAAGTAGCCGGGATGTCCAATTGGACATCTTGTTTTTTATAGAGAAAATGAGTGGCATCCAACTGGATGCAGGAAGGAGATGGAGCGTATGGAACAGGCGCTGGCTTATGTGTGCTGTTCAGCAGAAGAAAGCCGGGTAAAAGTGCAGAAATATTGCAGAAAAATCTATGAACTTGGGTATGTACCAATCTGTCCGAGATTTGTATTCTCACCATTCTTGGAAGAGTCTGATGCAGAAGATATGCAGGGATATGGAAGAATGTCCCATATCCTTTTACGGAGATGCCGGATGGTAGTCGTATGTGGGAAAGAAGTGACAGGAACAATGAATACCGAAATCAGTATGGCAGACAGACTCCATATCATTTGTACGACACTTGATGGACTGGTACAGATAAAAGAATCAAAATAAATCAGAATCGAGTCAATCCGGTGCTACAGAAACTGGCGGTACTCGTTTTGCAAGCATAGCGTTTGGATATCCAAACGCACTTTGGGGAGAACCCCAATCCCCCGGACACAGACGGAAATGGAAAGGAAGGATCAAGTCATGTTAAGAAATGGAGTAATGATTGTAATCGCATTGATGAGCGGAGGATTTATAGGAGTGATAGTGACCTGTTGCATGGTTGCAGCGAAAAAATCCGATGAGGATCTTGGCGGTATGATGAAAGAGGAAGAGAAAAAAGAAGGGACGGTGATGCAATGCGAAAACGAAACCATGTGATCCCGGTACGGCTTAATGCAAGGGAAGTCAGGGAACTGAATGAGCAGGTCGAAAGAAGCGGTCTGAGCCGGGAAGAGTTTATGCGTTCGTTGATTTTAGGAGCGCAGGTTCATGCAAAACCCTGTGAGCATCATCCCGAATTGCTCCGAAAGATTGCAGGCTTATGCAACAATGCCAATCAGCTTGCACATGTTGCCAATGCTTCTGGTATGGCAAGCGAGCAGAGTATTCAGGAAATGCTGCGGCTTACCAAAGAAACATGGCATCTGGTAAAGGAAGAGTGGTAATGCCGGATGGCTTATACAAGTGTTATCCCCGTCCACCGCCTGGACCGTTCTATCGAATATGTGAAAGATAAAGAAAAAACCACACAGAAAGCGGACTCTCTGGAGGCTGCCATCGATTATGCCATGAATCGGACCAAGACGGAACAGGCGGTCTTCGAAGATACCATCGGATGTACCAATGAAAATGCGTATGAAGATATGCTGGCAACGAAAAAGAGATTCCATAAGATGGGCGGTGTAGAAGGATACCATCTGGTACAGAGTTTTGCAGAAGGTGAAGTGACACCGGAACTGGCACATCTCATCGGGCAGGAATTGGCAGACCGGCTCTTAAAAGGACAATTTGAAGTCGTCATAACAACACATCTTAATACCAGACACTATCACAATCATATTGTCTGGAATTCTGTAAGCATGGTGGACGGACATAAGTACCATAGTAATGCCAAGAGTTATTATACGGAGATCCGTAAGATTTCCGATGACCTGTGCAGAAAATATGGTCTGTCTATCATTGAATCCAATCAGAAAAAATCAATCCCTTATGTACAGTGGAAAGCAGAACAGGAAGGAAAGCCGACATGGAGAACGGCGATCCGTTTGGATATCAGGGAATCGGTACAGGAAAGCTACTCCTGGTCACAATTCCTAAAAGAGATGGAAAAGCGGGGTTATACATGGAAACTGAACAGGAAATACATTTCTTTAAAAGCTCCGGGAATGGAGCGGTATATTCGTCTGCGTTCCCTTGGAAAAAATTATTCTGAAGAGGAAATACGTGGGCAGATACTACAGCCCAAGGTGAAACGAGTCTATCAAAAGGCAGTACAGATTCATCCCAAAAAGAAACTGACCGGGATTCAGGCACTGTATTATTCCTATTTATATCAAATGGGGGTACTGCCAAAAAGACCGAAAAGGAGTCCATACGCTGTCAGAGAGGATATCCGGAAACTGGAACCGCAGGATTGAACAGATTGAATTTCTAATGAAACATGACATCATAACCAGAGAGCAGCTTGCCGCATACCGAGAGCCATTGCAAAAGCAGATTGCGGAACTTATGAAAGAACGCAGAAGATTGTATCGGAATGGGGGCAGCAAGACGGGGGAAGAACGATTGTCCGAAATCAATGAGGAATTGAAGCGACTCCGTAAGGAAGTTCGTATGACCGTTCAGATTGAGAAACATTCCTTGGAAATCGAAGCGAAACTTCAGAAAGCAGAAGAACAGAGCCAGAATGAAAAACGTGTGGAAGATAAAGAAAGAATGCAGAAGAGTCAGGAGGTGAGATAAGTATGAATTATGGAGCAGAACCGGCTGATCAGGTGGTGCGGTACAGTCTGGAAGGAATGGAATACTCTTTGAAGATTACCGGAAATGTGGCAAAGCACGTGGCAATCTTTATTGCGGCCGCATTAAAGGATCAGAAAAAGACAAGAGGGAAAACAAGGCTTACCAGAATGTTAAAGGAACAGCGCCCGATGAAATTTTTTACCGTTCCGGGTGACCGTTTAAAAGAATTTGCAAAAGAAGCCAAGGCGAGAGGTATCTTATATGTAGTCATCAAAGATAAGGTGAATCCGGACCAGACAGAGGTCATGGTATTTGCAGATGATGCCGCGAAGATGAACCGGGTATTAGACCGGATGAATCTGGATTTTGTAAAAGCAGAATCAGGTTCTATGGTTACAGAAGCAGTGGAAAAAGAGACTGCACCGGAAAAGACAGAAAACCAGATGGAAAAAGAATCAAGGGAGAATGTACGGACAGAGACCGTTGTCCTGCCGGAAGGCAAGATAGAATTTGAACTGGACGATGCGGAAGAAATGTTCCAGATCGGGGATGAGGCTTTCCCGGAAGGAAATTTTACACAGGCGCAGGAAGGGGAAGAAAAGAATCCATCCGAACCTTTCTCGCGCAACAGAAATACTTCTTCCGATCGGGAAACTAGCTGGAAAGAAAAGAATGAAAAACCATCTGTGCGGAAAGAACTCGGAGATATCCGCAAGGAGCAGGAAGAGAAACGTAAACGGCCGGACAGACGGAAAAATGCCAGAGAGAGCAGGAAGAAACGCAAGAATATGAAAACGAAAGGCAGGTAATGTATATGGATTTAACAGATATGATTTCAGGTGGAACGGAAGAACAGCCGATTCCTGAACAGAAATTGACGAAAGAAGAATATGCAGCCAAAAAACAGCAGGAAAGAGAAGAGGTATGGGCTGAAGTAGATTCACAGGCACAGGGAGTTTTTCAGGATGGAGAAAAACTGAAAGGTTTTCTGGATTTTATGGCAGAGTGTAATACACAGAGAACACCGAATCTGCTTTTGATCTATGGACAGCATCCGGATTTTAAGGTGGTAAGGTCTTATGAACGCTGGAGAGAAGAACACCGTTCGGTAAAAGCAGGGGAGCATGGCATTACTTATATGATTTCCACTGAATATGAAAAAGATGGAGAAATGCGGAGAGGGTATACGATCGGAAAAGGATTTGACATCAGCCAGATGACAGGGAAGCCATTGGAAGAACGCCCTCAGCGAAGCCTGACAGAACTGGTAGGAGCTGCCTTAAAAGACCAGTCGGTACGTGTGCAGATTGAGGATAATCTGCCAGACAAAGTGCAGGCCCAGTACAATCCAAGATATCGTACCATCTATATCCGCAACGGAATGAGTGAAGTAACGACATTCCATGCACTGAACAGAGAACTGGCGTGTGCAGCGATGGATCAGCATACCGGAACCTACAGCCGACAGAAAGTCAGCGCACAGGCTTATTGTGCTGCCTATGTGATTGCGAAACGTTATGGTGTAGATGTTACCGGATTCAATCTGGAGTATATTGCACAGAGGAATGAATGTGGAAAGAAAGATCCGCAGGAACTGAGAGACTTTTTAAATGATGTCCGTCAGGCTTCCTACAGTATCCGAAACCATATCGAACGCAATTTTGGTGCAAAGGAACAGGAGTATGTAACCGATGAGTTCGCAATCGGAGACCCTGTAAAAACACCGGAAACCAAGGATGAAAAAGCATCCGGAAAAGAGAAAAAAGCAAAGAACCAGCCGGAACGATAAAAGTGAAAAAGTTGGACGGTTGGAGTAGCTATTACGGAGGTCTTGTGATATGGTTGGTGTAACAAAAAAAGGAGGTCAGCCAGATGACAAAATACTATTTGAAGATGGATAACATTATGAAAAATATGTTCGTGGTGGCACTGAATGATGAGCTGCAGGCACAGAATGAGCAGGACGAATGTTTGGAAGAAACGAAAGCTCTTCTGAAAAAAGTAAGTGAATACGACCTCGCCCAGAAACGGCTGCAGATTACAGCCGGGGAACAGAGGCAGATCCGTAAGGCACTGAACAGACTCAGAAGTAAATATCTTGCAGCCGGAAGATACAGTGACGGAATAGATAAAGTCATCCTTCAGGTTGCAAAACCGAATACCACCAGACACATGTTCTGGTAGAGAAAGGAGTGGTTGATTGGTCATTTATTCAAGAGAAAAAGTGGCACGACTTAGAGAACAGTATCCGGCAGGAACAAGAATCTGTCTGGATTCGATGGACGGAGAAGCGGATATGCCGCAGGGACTGGAAGGAACTGTGCAGTATGTGGATGATGCGGGTCAGCTCGGCATCAGTTGGGACAACGGCAGAAGTCTCTCACTGATACCGGGAGTGGATTCCTTTCATAAGAAAGAAGGACAGGGACATCCAGAAGAAAAGCCACGAAAGAAAAGAGAATCTGACTTGCAGAGATAAGTACAAAAAAGCAGGACTGGGTTCTGTATCTTGTCTTTCTGCCATTTGTCTGGTGGGCGGCAGCGATTACCGCTTGTGCCATTGCACCGGATAAGAATTTTATTCAAATCTTAGAAATGCTGAGCGAAAAACTCGAACAGCCGTTTTTTATCACGTATACACCGTATACGTTCAAATGTATTCTGATATTCACAGCAGCCTATTTCTTAGGCATTGGTATTTATGAATCCCAAAAAAGAAATTATAGAAGAGGTGTGGAACATGGTTCCGCAAAATGGGGCAACGTGTCCGAAATCTGCAGACGTTACTGCGAAAAACAATACACGCAGAATCTGCTTTTAACACAGCATTTCCGTATGGGACTGGACGGCTATAAGCACAAACGAAACCTAAATGTGCTGGTAGTCGGAGGTTCAGGAGCTGGAAAGAGCCGGACGTATGCAATCCCAAACATCATGCAGTGCAACTGTTCGATGGTGATTACTGATCCCAAGGCAGAACTTTTGCGTAAAACCGGAGGTGTTCTGGAACGGAATGGATATGAAGTCCGGGTTTTTGATTTGATCAATCCGGAGACTTCCTGGTGTTATAATCCGTTTGCGTATGTCCGGGATGATAAGGATGTACTGAAGCTGATCAATAACCTGATCCGCAACACAACACCGAAGGGAGCGCAGAGTTCAGACCCGTTCTGGGAGAAGTCCGAGACTGCACTTTTACAGGCACTTATGCTGTATTTGCTGCATGAGGCTCCACCGGAAGAACAGAACTTTCCGATGATCATGGAAATGCTTGGAAGCGCTCAGGTCAAAGAAGATGATGAGGATTACCAGTCCCCATTGGACATTTTGTTTGAAAGACTGGAAATGCGGGACCCGGAGAGTATTGCGGTCAAGCAGTATGCCATTTATAAGCAGGCGGCCGGCAAGACTGCGAAATCTATTTTGATTTCTGTTGGTGTCCGTCTGGCAGCGTTCAATCTGAAACAGATCGCCAATCTGACCTGTACAGACGAACTGGACTTATACAGTATCGGGGAGAAAAAAGTGGCACTGTTTTGCTGTATTCCAGATGCGGACACCAGTATGAATTATCTGGTCGGCATGATTTACAGCAATCTGTTTCAGACACTGTATTATGTGGCAGACCGGAAGTACGGAGGAAGGCTTCCGATTCCGGTACACTGTATTATGGATGAATGGCCAAACGTAGCCTTGCCGGATGATTTTGACAAGATTCTGGCAACCATGCGTTCCAGAGGGATTTCCTGCAGTATCATCATCCAGAACATCGCACAGATGAAAGCCTTGTTTAAAGACTCGTATGAGAGCCTTATCGGTAACTGCGATGAATTTTTATATCTGGGTGGAAATGAAAAAGAAGGACATAAGTATGTCTCGGAATTATTGGGAAAAGAGACATTGGATACCAATACCTACGGACAGACAAAAGGGCGTAGCGGCAGCTATTCGGTGAATTATCAGCAGACTGGAAGGGAACTTTTAACACCGGATGAAATACGGCTTTTAGATAACCGCAAAGCGATTTTGTTTATTCGTGGGGAGCGTCCGATCATGGACGATAAATATGATTTAAAAAAGCATGTGAATTTCAGATACACAGAGGACGGTGGTGCATCGCCTTATGATTATGCGAAAATACCACTGGCTCACGACGACCTAAAGATTGACATTAACAGATTAGACGACTACGAACTGCTGTCTACCGAGGACATTCTTGGTGAATAGCAGTTTTTTGATGGATGGGAGTGATGTGTATTGAAGAAATTTCTCACAGGAGAAAAGAATAGAACAAAAAAGAATACAACTGAAAAAATGACAACCCCGATGCCGATGGGGAGAAAACAGAAAAAGTGGATGAGTCTTTATATGGCACTGGTACTGACCGTAACGGTCGGAGCAACGACCGCATTCGCAGCCGGAGATCCGCTGTCCGTTATCAATAACCTGTCTACTTTTATTTTTTCCCTGATTCGTGCGATCGGTTTGATTTTGCTTGGATTTGGTGTTGTGCAGGTTGGTCTGTCTTTAAAAAGCCATGATCCAAGCCAGAGGGCAAATGGATTTCTGACACTGGCCGGAGGGGTAATTATTACGTTCGCCAAAGAAATCCTGGATCTGATTATGGCGTAAGCCTCTTTGAAAAAGTATATCAGGAGACAGCAGGAGTGCCGGAAGGTACTCCTGCATTCAAAAATATGTTCAGGGAGGTGAGAGTTTTTGAGTGATAACTGGATTGTACAGAATCTAAACTCAGCACTATCCACATGGAGTGAAAAGATGGCAGAACTGTGGACTCTGCTGACTGAAAATCCGGCAACTTTTAAGGGTGGCGGCATCTGGCGGATTATGACCAATATCAATGATACACTGACAGCCATTGCCTATGGATTACTGGTGTTATTTTTTGCAGCCGGAATCATAAAAACGTGTGGCAGTTTTACAGATCTGAAAAAGCCGGAACATGTGCTAAAAGCATTTATCCGGTTTGCACTTGCTCAGGGAGCAATTACATACGGGATGGAACTTATGCAGGCACTGTTTTCCATTGTGCAGGGAATCGTGACAACCGTAATGAGTGGCTCCAGTATGGCAGGAAGCGTGACGGAACTGCCAACGGAGATTGTAGATAAGATTGAGAGCGTGGGAATGCTGGAATCCATTCCGTTGTGGATTGTCACACTGCTTGGCAGTCTGCTGATTACTGTATTGTCATTTGTAATGATTCTGACAGTGTATGGCAGAATGTTCAAAATCTATATGTATACAGCAATCGCCCCGATTCCGATTTCCTCGTTTGCAGGAGAACCCACGCAGTCCATCGGAAAGAACTTTATCCGTTCATATATAGGCGTGTGTCTGGAAGGGGCAATTATTGCACTGGCGTGTATTATCTTTTCTGCTTATGCGGCAAGTCCTCCGGCAGTCGGAGATACGGAGCTGAGTGCAGTTACAATCGTGTGGAACTATGTAGGAGAGCTGGTATTCAATTTACTGGTGCTGGTTGGAGCAATTAAGGCATCTGACCGTATTGTCAGAGAAATGATGGGACTTGGAGGTTAAAAATATGGATACAAAGAAAACATTAAGATATAACTGGGAATTCGGACGTGAGACAGTAGCGATACGAGTGAGCTCTTATCGGAACAATGGAAATTTATATGTAGGACTCTGCCATAAGGAAGGGAGAGACTGGGAAGATTTTGGAGATGTAACCATTAATCTGCCCTATCAGTTCTTAGAGCCAAATGAGGCTTTTATAACAGGAGATTTTACCAAGGATATGCTTCATTTTATCAAGGAACATAAACTTGGAAAAGTGTTGAATGAAACAGGAAGATCAGGATATGCAACCTATCAGAAGGTAGCGTTTGATCTAGCAAGACTTGCGGAATTTGATCCGGAAGGCGTTGCGGAACACTGTAGATTTGCTGGGATAGAAGTACCGAAAGAAAAACCACAGAAAACGAAGAAACAAAACAGGGGAGAGGAACGATAATTTATGGAAGTAAAGATGAACAAAGAAATCAGGGACTATCAGGAATCCATGTTTATGGGACTGGACCTGAGACAATGTGTGTGTTCTGTTCTTGCGATTCTTACAGCAATCGGAATTTACTTTGGAATGCGTGATATTACCGGACAGGAAATAACCGGATGGCTGTGTGTGCTTGGTGCTGCTCCATTTGCTGCCTGTGGCTTCTTCAAATATCATGGTATGACAGCCGAACAGTTTTTATGGGCAGTGATCAAATCCGAATTGCTGTATCCGAAGAAACTGGTGTTTCAGTCGGAAGATATCTACTACTCCTGCATGCAGGAGACCATCTCGCTGGGAGAAAAGAATCAAAAGGATGGAGCGGAAATCATAAAAGAGCGGGAGCAAAAAGCAGAAGCAAAACAGAGAAAGAAACGCAAGGGAAGGAGTGATGCCTTTGATTAAAACCTTAAGTCAGGCACTTCGGATGGATAAGGAACGCTTCAAAGTTCCGAAATCCGTCCAACAGGCAATTCCCATCCAGCGAATCTGGCCGGATGGAATTTTTCAACAGGGAACGAAATTCTCAAAAACATATCGTTTTACAGATATCAACTATTATATTGCGAGTAAGGACAATAAGACAGAAATGTTTCTGGATTATTCCGAACTCTTAAATTCACTGGATTCCGGTATTTCTGCCAAAATTACCATCAATAACCGGAGAATCAATAAAGAAGAATTTGAAAAATCAATCCTGCTTCCAATGAAGGAAGATGGACTGGACCACTATCGGGAAGAATACAACGAAATGCTCCTGTCTAAGATTACAGGAACAAACAACAGCATCTATCAGGAACGGTATCTGACTGTCAGTGTACATAAAAGATCGATTGATGATGCAAGAACCTATTTTGCACGTATCGGAACAGACATCGTAACACATCTGGCAAAGTTATCATCCACAGCAGAAGGACTGGACGCAGAGAGCCGGCTCCAGATTTTCAGGGACTTCTTTAAGGGAGATGTCCCACAGGCATTTCCGTTTGATCTGAAACAATTTGCCAAGAAGGGAACAAGTTTCAAGGACTGGATGTGTCCGGATTCTATGGAATTTGAACGTGACCATTTTAAAATCGGTGACAGGTACGGAAGAGTCCTGTATATGCAGGATTATGCAAGTTATGTCAAAGATGACATGATTTCAGAACTGTGTGACTTCAGCCGGAATCTGATGTTGTCGATTGACATCCTGCCAGTCCCTACGGATGAAGCAGTAAGGGAAATCCAGAACCGACTGCTTGGTGTGGAAACCAACGTGACCAACTGGCAGAGAAGGCAGAACGCAAACAATAACTTTTCAGCTATCGTCCCATACGATATGGAGTTGCAGAGGAAAGAAACGAAAGAAATGCTGGATGATCTGACAACCAGAGACCAGCGGATGATGTTTGGAATTCTGACGATGGTACATCTGGCAGACAGTAAAAAGCAACTGGATTCCGATACAGAACTGCTCCTGTCGGTGGCAAGAAAGCATCTGTGCCAGATGTCAACATTAAAGTGGCAGCAAGTGGACGGACTCAATACAGTGCTTCCTTACGGACTGCGAAAGCTCAATGCGCTGCGTACACTGACAACGGAATCAACGGCTGTTTTAATCCCGTTCCATACACAGGAAATCCTGCAGCCGGGAGGTATCTATTATGGGCAGAATGCAGTCAGCAAGAACCTTCTGGTAGCCGACCGGAAGAAACTGATGAATGGAAACAGTTTCCGGTTGGGCGTCAGTGGATCAGGAAAGAGCTTTTCGGCAAAAGAAGAGATTGTGCATCTGGCATTGAGTACCGATGACGATATCCTGATTCTTGATCCGGAGTCCGAATTCACAAAATTAGTAGAGGCTCTTGGTGGACAGGTTGTAAAAGTATCTGCGACATCAGACAATCACCTGAATGCAATGGATATGGACGCAGCCTACGGCAATGAAAAGAATCCACTGATTGAAAAATCGGAGTTTATCCTGTCTGTGTTCGAACAGTTGGTTGGAGCAGGAAATCTGTCAGCAAAAGAAAAGTCAATCCTGGATCGCTGTGCTGCAGATGTGTACCGGGATTATATCCGAAGTGGTTATACCGGAGAAGTTCCGACATTGAAAGATATGTACCGACAGCTGATGTTACAGCCGGAAGAAGAGGCAAGAGGACTGGCATTATCATCCGAACTTTTTATCAATGGAAGCCTGAACACCTTTGCACAGCCGACCAATGTGAATAAGAAGAACAGGATCATGGATTATGATATCCGGGAACTGGGGGAACAGCTGATGCCACTGGGAATGCTGGTTACCTTAGACAGTATTTTCAACAGGGTAATTCAGAACTGGAAAGAAGGAAAAACGACATGGATATTTGCCGATGAGTTTTATTTGTTATTTCGCTATGAATACAGTGCAAATTTCTTCTACCGACTGTACAAGAGAATCAGAAAATACAATGGATTCGTGACAGGTTTAACCCAAAATGTTGAGGAACTTCTGAAATCGGACACTGCAAGACTGATGTTGGCAAACAGTGAGTTTTTGATTCTTTTGAATCAGGCAAGTACAGACAGGGAAGAACTGGCAACTCTTTTGAATATTTCCGAAAACCAACTGTCCTATATTACAAATGTATCGGTCGGCAGTGGTCTGATCCGTTGCTCTGGGAATATCGTACCATTTGAGAATACATTTCCAAAGAATACAGACCTTTATAAACTAATGACAACAAAACCGGGAGAATCATAATGAAGAAAAAAGAAGAAGTAACGATAACTTTTTATGCTGCAGAGTGCGGTGAGTTCCATGATTTAGGAGAATATACAAAATGCAGAACGCTGGAAGAGGCATATAAAAAGTACCAGAAGTATTGTAGAACATCTGCCAATATGTGTCCGGCTATTGAGTTTTCTATCCATGATCCAGAATCAATTTATTCAGACATGGAATATCCATTACCGTTGTCATCAAAAGACAGGGGGGATTTGGAACTTGTGCCATATTACAACGAGCATCCACTGGCAAATGAAGCAATCAGACAGTTGGAGCAGTTGCAGAAACAGCAGGAAAAAAAGAAACATCGGGATGTTGCCCGATGAGATAAGAGATACGGAAAGAGGGTGACCGGATGAGAGATATCAAGGAACGGGTAAGGGATAAGAATCCGAAGATTCGAAATCCGGCTGCCCGGCTTCCGAAAGAGCTGGTTCGCCAGACGGTACTGGAGGCAAAAGAAAAGCCAAGGGAACTACATGAGAAAAGCAGTGGGCAGTCAGACTCCCCAACACAATATGGAACTGAAAAAATAGAATCCGTACAGTACAGGGCGGCGAGTGTGGCAGGAAGAACCATAGGAAAAACCACATATCGAGGTGGAAAAAAACTTGCCGGAGTGACCTACAGGAAGATAAAGGAAAGAAAAAGCAGACAGGAAGAAGCGAAAGCCGCTGAAGAAGCAATGGAGCAGGGGGCAGAAAGCGGAAAAAAATTAATCAAGCTGAAACCGGAGCAGGCGGCACTTGCCAAGGAGAATGGTAAACGGCAGGTGAAAGCAGCACCGAGAGTGGTAAAAGTATCCGGTCTGTCTCAGGAGAAAATAAAGACACAGGCATCCATGCAGAAACAGCAGGTGGAAAAGAGCCTTCAGGCGATGCAGAAAGCAAGAGTAGTCCAGATGGCAAGAAAATCGGCACAGGCATCGGCAGAAAGTGGAAAAGCAGTCTTTCAGGTAACTGGAAAGGGTTCAAAGTTATCCGTACAGGGAATTACAGCAGCGATTCAAAAAGGGGTAGTAGCTCTTGAAAAAATGGGAAAATGGATTGCTGCCGGAGGTGGTGCATTTCTTCTGGTATTTATTCTGATTGTGGGAATCATTGCAGGAGCAGCTTTCAGCAGTAGTTCGGAAAGCTCCGAATCCCTAAGTGAAGAAGTGCTTGCGTATACTTCTGTGATACAGCAGTATGCATCCCAATACGGCATTCCGGAATATGTGTCTGCGATACAGGCCATCATGATGCAGGAATCTGGAGGCAGGGGAACAGACCCGATGCAGTGTTCGGAAAGTCCATATAATACAAGATTCCCACACACTCCTGGTTCTATTACTGATCCGGATTATTCGATAGAGGTTGGAGTACAGACCTTTGCAGACTGTATCAGACAGGCAGGATGCAGCAGTCCACAGGATCTGGACAAGCTGAAACTTGCATGGCAGGGATATAACTATGGAAATGGCTACATAGGATGGGCATTGCAAAGAGGCGGTTATACAGAAGCCAATGCATTGCAGTTTTCACAGGAACAGGCAGCTTCGCATGGATGGAGCAGTTACGGAGATCCCCAATACGTTCCCCATGTGATGCGGTATTATTCCGGTGGCAGCCTGTTTGCTGGTTTGTTTGGTAATCAGCAGATTGTGTCGGTTGCAATGGGGCAGCTTGGAAACAGTGGCGGTCAGAAGTTCTGGAGCTGGTACGGATTTGACAGTCGGGTAGAATGGTGTGCCTGTTTTGTAAGCTGGTGTGCGGATCAGAGCGGTCTGATTGCAAGTGGGAATGTTCCTAAATTCTCATTGTGCAGTGATGGAGTGTCCTGGTTTCAGGGAAAGAATAAGTGGCAGAGTGGCGGAACAACTCCGACAGCTGGAATGATCATCTTTTTTGACTGGGATCATGATGGAACATCGGATCATGTAGGAATAGTAGAAAAGTGTGAAGGTGGAAGAGTTTACACGATTGAGGGAAATTCCAGTGATCAGGTACGGCAGAGAAATTATGCAGTAGATTACAGTTCTATAATGGGATATGGGGTGATAAATTGATGGTTTCTTTCATAATTTGTTAAGGATTTTATAAGGGAGTTAATGAATCCTTTGGAAAATAGTCACAAAATAGGCACAGTTGATTGATAAATTGTTATTGTAACTTTTAGTGATAGACATATAAAGAGTTAGAAATCTTTATAATTGACTTGAATTAGGAGGTAGTGAATATGAGTGATCAGAATGTAAAAGCAGCACAAAAATATTTAAATGCGATGTTTGGTGGACATAAGGATTGGGTAAAACTGGATGAAGATGGAAAGACCGGAACAGCCGTGATGCAGGGAATCATTCGTGCATTTCAGATTCAGAATGGAATCTCAACGATTACAGGAACGGTTGGACCACTTACTATTAATACCATGAAGAAGTTAGCCATTATTACAAAAATGGATCCGAATGATACTCCGCAGGTTAATGTATGCTTGATTCAGTGTGCTCTGTTTTGCAAAGGATATGCTGCTGGAGGAATTACTGGAATTTATTATACATCAGGAGTAAATGCAGTTAAAAAGATGCAGGAAAATGCAGGACTGGAAGTTACGGGCAAAATTGATTGGAAAGTTTGGTCTGGATTGTTATCCCTAAACTGGTTTACAAAGGTTTCTGGTGGGGATTCCAATATTGTTCTTATTCAACAGCAATTAAATAGTGACTGGTCAGATGTTATTGGTGTTGGACCTTGTGATGGAATTGCCTCAAGACAGACAATTTTGTCTTTAGTTGGTGCATTGCAGGCGGCTGAAGGAGTTACAACTGAATTAATTACAGATTTGAATTCAGTTAATTTTGGCGATGCAACAACAAATGCGTTTCCGGGTACATTACAGAACGGACAGAACTCGACGAAATATGTTCCATTTAATAAGATTGCTCAATACGGACTATATTTTAACGGATATAATCCGGGAAGATTCGATGGCGTGTTTGATTCGACTACAGAGTCAAAGGTGTCAGAATTTCAGGAGTTTTATGGTCTGACAGGAATTGGACTTGTAACAAAAGGAAAAGTAAATGTTTCTACTATGAAATCATTGCTTACGAGTAAAGGCGATACAAACAGGGCAGCAAAAGCGTGTGACTGTGCAACAGTATTAAATAAACAACAGGCATTAGATATAAAAAATGCAGGGTATACTCATGTAGGACGTTATCTGACAGGTTCTGTTGGAAAAGAACATACACCGAAATATTTGACATCAACAGAAGTGAAAAACATTGAAAATGCAGGATTATCGGTATTCCCGATATATCAGGATGGAGGATATGAATTAAACTATTTTAAGGATCCGTCCCAGGGAAGTGTTGATGCACAGACAGCAATTTTAGCAGCCGAGAGAATCGGTATACCAAGTGGAACGACTATATACTTTGCAGTGGATTTTGATTGTTATTCATATCAGATTGATACATTTATTATACCTTATTTTGAACAGATTCACATGATCTTTTTCAGTTCGACAAATGATAAAAATTATAAAGTCGGCATTTATGCACCAAGATATGTATGTACTAAAGTTTATGAAGCAGGATTGGCAAGTAAATCATTTGTGGCAGATATGTCAACTGGATTTAGCTGTAATTTGGGATATTCGATGCCGAAGAACTGGGCATTTGATCAATTTTGTGAGTTGAACTCATTTTCTTCATCACCTTCGTTCCCACTGGATAAAGATGCATATTCAGGGAGAGATACTGGATTTAAAAAGTTCGATGCCGTATCGACAAAAACAGATGAGGAAATAGCGCAAGAAAATCTTCGGGCAAAGGTAAAAATAGCACGAAATCAATATGTCTATAATGTAATGGAGCCGCTTGGTTATCTGAATAAAATTATGGATGTGGGTGTGGAGTATGATAAGGAAATTTCACTGGGAACAATGATGAGTCCTCAAGGAGCAATTGATATTTCTACTAAAATATCCACATCGCTTGAAAGTTCAACTGGTAAAATTTATAATATAAAAGTGGATATAGGAAATGATGGAGAATTGACACAAACTTGCAAAAATCAAATTATGGAGATTTCATCAAATTTATCAGATACAGGTATAGAGGGAGCAGATAACTTTGGAAATACGATAGAAAAAATTGCTTTATCGGTTAAATCTGGTAATATTGCTTTTGAAATAAATAATGTTTTTGCCAATAGTGTAGAGTTTTCCATTGTATTTAGTACATCAGATTTGCTGCCAGAAGAGGAAAAAGAGTGGACAATATCGGTTGCTTTGATTTTTACAATGACATTAAATTCTAATAGTGGTCTTGAATTTAATGTTGTAGAATTCACAAAAGAGCATAGTAATATACTGGCAGGAGCCGTAATATTAGTTCTTGCGGGTGCATTAGTTGTAAATGCAATTCCGTCAATTATTGCTTTATTTTCAGCTGGAGCAGGTACTGTTTTTGGTTTGTTGATTCAAGCGCTGTAAATTGTAAAAGAATAAAAGAGACAATGGCCAGAGGTTCGATTTTATAAAGAGGACCTCTGGCAAAAGGGGGATTAAGAAGAATGCATATTAAATCAATTGTGTCAGATGAGGATAGGGAAGAATTAGAAAGAATGCTTTCGCTTGGGTTTATAATTCCTAATCAATTATTTAAAACAAGACAGAAAAGTAGAATGATTATCTATATTTTTACACCTGTAGAATTTTTACTGTCGATTAATTGTTATCTGTCGGAAAGTTATTTGATGTTTGGAATAGGGATTGGAACTTGTGTGGCTTGTGTGGCTTGGATTATTTGGTATCAAATGATTGGTAAAAATTTTGAAAAAAATGTTCATGAATTTGTCTGGGGTAGATCAGGATATGAAACGGTGGATATCGATGAAAACGCAATTAAAATAGATGAAGATCAAATTTATGAATTTAAAAATATTGATAGAATGTTCTTATATAAAAACTTCTTTTTTTTCATAACAAATGAAAAGAAAATATTTATATTTAAAACGACAGATATGGAGTCGGATGAACTTATAAAAATTATTAAAACAACAGGGATTTTATTTGAAAAAAAAGAAAAACCATTTAATATTTATAAGTATTGTAAAAAAGGAAAAAGTTTTTAAAAATAAGCAGAGGATGGTGGATTTATCATCCTTTTAGAGAAGAGCATGTATTTTAAAGGGAATCTGGTTTTGCAGGTTCCCTTTTTGCCATCAAAAACGTTGATGTTTTATCAAATGACGCTAAAAATAAAAAGAATAATGCAGGGGGTGACATTATTAGTTATCGCTGTAATATTTGGATAAAATATAAATAAAACATAAAAAATATAAATAAATTATAAAATGGCGACAGTTTTTTCTTGTTCAAGTGTTTATTATATAGAGGACAAAATAAGACAGCAAAGGAAGTGGTGCTGTTGCATCGGAAAAATGACACAAAATTAGTGATGTCCATTCGGGAAAAGAATTGAAGGGGATTCTTTTCCCCATTTGTCGTGTTACGAAAGACTGAGGGTAAGAAAATATGCTAGAACTTGCAATCTGTGATGATGACATCATCCTATGTAATTGGTTAGAACAGAAGCTGCTCCATTATGGGAAAGCGAATGACTGTCAGATATCTATAGAAATATACTATTCTGCGGAGCAGCTTCTTAACAGGCTGGAAGAAGAATCCTACGATATGTTATTCCTTGATATTTGTCTGGAACATGAGAATGGAATTGATATCGGAACGGAGATACGAAAGAAAAATTATGGAAAAGAACTGCGGATTACCTATATTTCAACATATCAGGAATATGCTATGAAATTATTCCGTATTCATCCATTTGATTTTCTTGTAAAGCCAATCCGAGAGGAAGAACTTTTCCGGGTGATAGGTGAATTACGGGAACTGTTAAAAGAACGGAAGAAAATATTTGAATATACGGATACAAAAGGAATCCACAAGATTTCTTATGACAAGATCCTGTATTTTTATAGTCTGGGAAAAAGAGTACATATCGTGACATCGGAAAAAGAATATGAATATCGAGGAAAATTAAAGGATGTAGCGGATGTAACAGAAGAATATTTCTTACTGATTCACAAGTCCTATCTCATCAATATGGAACACGTGGAGCATTACGAATATGACAACGTGGTTATGAAAGACAAGACACGTCTCAGTATCAGTAAAGCAAATCGCAAGAAGGTCAGGGAAAGACTATTACAAACGGAGAAGAAAAGATTATGAATATCCATTTGATCACTTATCTGACAAGTAAATTATTCTGGATTTATACTGTGTTCCGTTACAATACCATCCTGTATCCAAAAAATGAGGATACACAAAAGCTATTTGCATATTTTTGTGCATATCTGCTTTCATGCTGGGGAAGCATGCAGTGGGGAACGATGTACGGAGATCTGATCTTTGAGCTGATAGCTCTGTTAATTATAACAGTGGCATATCAGGCAGACTGGCAACATCATGTCTGGAATACACTTATGGTATATATTATGGGAATTTTATGTGATGGGATTCCAATCGTGTTCTTTCAACGGTATGCGGTAGCAAGAAATCCGGTGCATCATCACATGGGACCGGGAACTATTGTAATGGGAAATTTTATATTCTTTTTACTGGAAGTCATTATTGAAAGAAAAGTAGGTGTAAAGAGAAGTTATTATATAAAGAACCGTCATTGGCTTGCTATGCTTTCTGTCCCGGTGATCAGCATTATAGTCTGTATCAGGATATTGCTGCCAGACAGAAGAGGTGTGCGGTCTACGATTGTATTATTCTTACTGTTTATCAATGTGTTTATTTTCTATCTGCACGATGAGGTTCAGAAAAGTTATATTGAAACAGCAAAACAGGAAGAGATGAAAATTCAGATGAGCCAGTATGCAAAAGAACTGGAGATGATGATGAAATCACAGGACAGGCTGAATAAGATACATCATGATTACAAGCACCATCTTACAACAATAGGGGCAATGGCAAAAACGGGAGGAAATGAAGAGATTCTATCGTATCTGAAACAAATGGAGAATATAGCCGGAACAGCCTTATGTCATCATTTATATACAGAAAACCGTAATATGAATAATCTGCTGAATTATATTTTGGAAGATTCGAAATCAGTAATTGAAAATCCGGAGATTTCTGTAGAAATACCGAATCATATAGGGGAAGAATTATTTGATATAAGTATAATAGTGGGAAATCTTATGGATAATGCTATTCGTGGGACAGCAGCTTCAGATGAAAGGAGATTATCGTTTCAGATGTATTATGGAAAAGGAATCATGAATATCCAGATTGAGAATAGCATAAAAGATACACCAAAAGTGCGGAATGGAATTTATCTGACAACGAAAAGCAGGAAAGAAGGACATGGAATAGGATTACAAAATGTGAAACTCGTAGTAGAAAAATATCATGGTCAGATGGAGATCTGCCATACGGAGAAATCCTTTCAAGTGAAAATATTATTATATATGAAATTAGATGAAAAATAGTAAGGCGATGGTGTCTTACTATTTTTTTCGACCGATTTCGTCTATTTTTGCCACCTCAAGGGGCATTTTTACCATTTATGAAAATTTTGTGATTTTTTAGATTAATGTAGCAACGGAGACAAGAGAGGATGGAAAGACAGCCTCTTATACTTATAATGAGCAGAATAAGCTGACCAGTGCAACTGGATATAACGGAGCAACGGTTACTTACAGTTATGACGGTAATGGAAATATGGTCACATCTACAAAACCGGATGGAACAGCCATTACCTATACTTACGATGACAAACATCGTATGGTATCCCAGACAGACGGCAGAGGTGTCACAACAACGTATTCGTATGACGGACCGAACATGACCGGATATGTGGATGGAAATGGAGCAGCATGGGGATTCACGTATGACGCGATGAATCGTGCAGTTACCATGACAGATCCACTTGGAAATGTAACCTCGAACAGTTACGATGCGAATGGCAATCTGACTTCCAAGACAGCAGCCGATGGCGGTGTGACCGCTTATACGCTGGATGGTGTGGGAAATATTACAGCAAGTACTGACGCACTGGGGAATACCACCACTTATACTTATGATAAGATGTACAACATGACCAGTGGTACAGATCCGAAAGGAAATCAGATCAGCTACGTTTATGATAAGAATTATCAGCAGGTCAAAGCAACCGATGCAAAAGGAAATACAATTACTTATAAGTATGACAGCATGGGACGTGTCATAGAAGAGAGTAATAAAGATTTTGGAACAAAGCTCTATGAATATGACAAAGCAGGAAATCTGAAAAAATATACCGATGGAAATGGAAATGCAACCGTATCCAAGTTTGATTCTCTTGGACAGGTGCTTCAGTCCAAAGATGCAGTTGGTAATATAACCAAATATGAATATGACGCATTAGGAAATGAAACCAAGATTACTTATGGAGATGGAAGCAGCCATTCCAAGGAATATGATAACTGCGGAAGACTCGCTAAAGAGACAGATGAATTAGGTGCAGTTACCACTTATACTTATGATGCGGCAGACAATCTGGTATCAAAATCAGATGACAGTGGAAGAACCTGGACTTATACCTACGATAATACAGGAAACCGCTTAAGTGAAACCAACCCAGAAGGTGGAACTACCACATATACTTATGATAAAGCAGGAAATCTGGTATCTTCTACCGATGAAGAGGGAAGAACAGATACTTATGCTTACGACAAGGCAGGAAATCTGACTACATCCAAAGATGCCCTTGGATATACCGTATCCATGAAGTATGACTTAAATGGAAATCTGGTATCCTCTACCGATGAAAATGGAAATACCAGTACCATGACTTACGATGGTAATGGAAACATGACATCGGTAAGCGATGCAAAGGGCAACATTACAGCAATGAAATATGATTCCACCGACAATCTGGAACAGACGGTGGATGCCCTGAAAGGAAAGACCACTTACGAATACGATTCACAGGGCAACAGCACAAAGATGACAGATGCCCTCGGCAATGCGTATAGTTATGTGTATGATAAAGAGGGAAATAACACATCCATAATACTGCCGACAGGGGACAAGGTGCTGATGGAGTACGATGCCATCGGACAGCTTGTAAAATGTACGGATGCACAGGGACTCGTAATTACCTATCAATATGACGGAGCAGGCAACCTGATCCATTCCTCCGACAATGGTGGAAACAGTATGGATTATACTTATGATGGTGCCGGAAATGTACTGACACAGACCGATGAACTCGGCCGGACAGCAACCTATCAGTACGATCAGTATGGCAGACTCCTGAAACTTACTGAAGCAGACGGAAGTACCACATCTTATGGGTATGATGTTATGGACCGTATTACAGCGGTAACGGATGCAGAAGGACATAGAACCACCTTTACTTACGATAAAGTTGGCAACCAGTTATCTATGACAGAAGAAGACGAAGCCACTTACCAGTACGCATATGATAAGAAAGACCGGGTGATCTCCCAGACAAATCCTCTCGGAGCATCTAGTACCTTTAAATATGACGGAAATGATAATGTGACGGAAGCGGCGGATGAAAACGGTACAGTCACCAAATATGCTTACGATAAAAACGATAATCTCGTATCCCAGACCGATGGAAATGGAAATACGACAACCTACCAGTATGATGAACTGGACCGCAAAATTGGAGAGACATCTCCATTAAAAGAAACCAATGAATACCGCTATGATGCCATTGGTAATCTTACCAAATCGAAAGATCCGATGGGACTTATTACGGAATACAAATATGACAGCTTAAGTAATCTGACAGAACAGATTTCTCCAAAGGGAGCAGTTACCAAATATGATTACGACAAGCATGGCAATGTCATTTCTGTAACGGATGCAAAGGGAAATGAGACACAGTACAGTGTTGACCTGAATGACAATGTCACAAAGATGACACAGGCGAATGGCGGAGAGTATACCTACAGTTATGATAAAGCCGGACGTCTGAAGAGTATGACCAGTCCACTGGGTTATACTAAAAATTTCTCTTATGATAAAGTGGACAATGTGGTAAAAGAAAGCGACAGCTTAAAGAGTACCACCACTTATACTTACGATAAGCTCCATAACATGAAGTCTTCTACCAATGCACTGGATGGAACAACCAGCTTTTCTTATGATAAGTATGGCAATCTGGTGAAGGAGACAGATCCACTTGGACGGAGCAATACCTACAGTTATGACATGGCAGGCCAGATGACTTCTGCAGCTGATCCGCTTGGTAAGATAACTGCTTATACTTACGACCCGGCAGGAAATATTACTGAGATCACCAAACCGGGTGGAAGAAAGACCAGCTATGGATATGATAAGAATTATAATGTTACATCTGTAACAGACCCGATGGGCTATGTTGCAAAGACAGTCTACGATAAAGACAACCGTGTAACAGAAGAGACCGATGCACTGGGGCAGAAGGAATCCTATACCTATGATAAGGACAGCAGGGTAACTTCTATTACAGACAAGCGTGGATTCACAACGGGATTTGATTACGATGCACATGGTAATATTCAGGTTGTTACAGATAAGACCGGATTAAAGAGCCATCTGGAATATGACAAGAATGACAATCTGACAAAAGTAACCGATGCCCTTGGCGGTGTAACAACTTACGGTTACGACAACATGGATAACCTGGTGACCTTCACCAATGCAGCAAATAAGACAACGAATTATACTTATGATTTGGAAGGCAACCTGACATCCATCAAAGATCCGGCAGGAAGAACAGAGAAATTCGACTATGATGAAAAAGGCAGACTGACCGGACATACACAGGCAAGCGGCAAGAAAACCACGTATGATTACGACAAACTGAATGACCTGTTGGAGAAATCATATCAGGACGCAAAAGGCGAGAAATCCGAAAAGGACGTGACCTACGCATATAACAGCGCCGGGGAACGGGTATCCATGAAGGATCAGACTGGTAAGAGCAGTTACGAATACGATGCGCTCGGAAGAATCACAAAAGTAACAAGCGGTTCGAAAAAAGATGTCAGCTACGTCTATGATGATGCAGATAATCTGCAGGCAATCGTATACCCGGATGGTACAAAGGTCAGCTATGAATATGACTTAAATGATAATCTGGTAAAACTGACAGACCGTAATGGAAAAGTAACCACCTACAAGCATGATGCACTGAATCGTGTGACAGAAGTCATTAGAAGCAATGGAACAAAGACGGAAGTATCTTACGATGCAGAAGATCATATCACAAAGATTGTGAATACCTGTGGTTCCTGCGGCAAGGTAATCAGCACTTATGAGTACAAGTACAATGATCAGGGATATGTAGTCAGCGAGACAGCGACCGAACTGGAAGCCGGAACAAGAAAGGCACCAAGCTGGGAAGACTGGTACAACTGGGGCGACACACAGAAAGAGACAGACAAAGCAGACTGTGAGCATCAGGAAAAAGAGATCCAGACGACTCGTACCTATGAATACGATGACAACTGGGAACTGACGCGCTGTACAGAAAAAGCAGAGGGCGGTAAAAAGACAGTCCATAATTATACTTATGACAAGATTGGAAACCGGACCTCTTACGAGAAGATCGAAGATGGTGTCAGCAAAGCAAAATATAACTACAAGTACAACGATTCCAACCAGCTCATCAAACGCACGAATGCAAAAATCTGGGGCGATCCGGGAACAACCTACAGCTATGATAAAGATGGCAATCTGATCCAGGAATGTGATAAGACAAACAGTGCAGATCCGGTCACTTATGAATACACAGCTGAGAATCGACTGGCAGTCGTAAAACAGGGTGGAACAGTCCTGATGGCAGCCATGTATGATGGAGATAACAACCGGGTATTCGAACTGGATAACACCTATAAATGGGAAGACTGCTATGGCGATGAAGTCCTGATCCCGGAGAACCAGCGTACAGAAGATGGTGACAGTCCGAAAGAACAGCTTGCATCTCTGGTAAAAGGTGGTTCAAATGCTAAAGGTTATACACTGACAGAGTATATCAACGATATCAATCGTGAAAATACAGAAGTCCTTGCAGAGTATGGATCAGACGAGAAAGTACGTCAGGCTTATACTTATGGAGAAAGTGGAATCGGAGAACGGGTAAGCGTTGATAAATCGAAAGAAAGCAGTTATTATTTATATGACGGAAGAAACAGCGTGACCGGAATCCTGACCGAAACAGCTAATCTGACGAACAGCTATCAGTATGATCCATACGGAAACCTTACATCAGGAACCGCAGATGGAGTCAATTATTATGGCTACAACGGGGAGTCCACAAATGTAAAAACAGGACTTCAGTATCTGCGGGCAAGATACTATGACGCAGAGAACGGAACCTTTACAACTGAAGATAGTGACCTTGGAACGACAGAAAATCCATTAACCAGAAATCGCTATGACTATACGACCAATAATCCGTTGAATTACAGTGATCCAACAGGACATTCATTATGGAGCAGGATTAAGAGTACAGCTAAAAAAGCAGCAAAAGCAGTCAAGAGTGTCGGCAAGAAAATCGTTAATACTGCAAAAAAGGTAGTCAAAACAGTAGTAAATACAGCTAAGAAAGCGGCAAAAACTATTGTTAATGCAGTAAAGGGTGCAGCAAAAACTGTAAAAAATGCGGTTACACATCCAAAAAAGACATATCAATCTGTGCGGAGTAGCGTGACGAATTCATACCGAAAAGTTGTATCAAGAGGTAGCAGTTTTGTCTGTTCGGTAAGTAATGGTGTTCAGAAAATTGGAAAAACTTATACATCTTTTAAATCCTATGTTTCAGAACGAACATCAGAAATTCGTTCTGAAGTAGTACGCCACATGTGTACCACAACGAATCGTATTACAGATCAGTTGGGCAAAGTAAACTGGAAAAATGTAGCGATTGGTGTAACAGCAATGGTAGTGTCCGGTGTTGTGGTTGCGGCAACAGGCGGTTTAGCAACTGGAGCAGTTCTGGCAGCATTGCCAGCAATGGGTGGATTAGGAACTGCGATGGTTTCAGGAGCTGTAGCAGGTGCAATTGGTGGTGCTTCTTATGGAGCAATAAGTTCTGGATTGTCAGGAAATAGTTTGAAGCAAGTTGCAAAAGATACCTTAACAGGCGGATTAACAGGAGCAATATCTGGAGGTGTTTTGGGTGGTCTTACTTATGGCGCCGGTAAAGCACTTAGTGCAGTGAAGGACTTGGTAAAAGGAAAATCTAGTTCAACTAAGCCGGGGCATATCACTGAAATGGCTACAAAAAAACTGGATTATACAAGTGAAAATGAAGCACCTTTATTAACACAAACAGATCAATCTTCCGCTTCAAAGGTTACCGCAAGAAATAATTCCGCTTCTATATCGGACAATAATATTGAGTCAGTGGCTGCGGGGAATAATACTACTAAGTCGACTACAGCATCAAAACAAGGAAATAATGTAAAAACAGCTACTACGAATACCGCTGAAAATAATGCTGAAGCAACATCGGGATACTATAAAGATAATAATGGTAGATGGCATAGGAAAAATGGACAGTTTGCATCAAATGAAGAGGTTGGCATACCATCTAAGAAAACAAGTGCTAGTCATAATCATGGAAACTCTTTGGAAGATACAAGAACAAATTATGGATATGCATTAGTGGATAAAGATACTAATGAAATATTAAAATTTGGTGAAACATTGAATCCTGAAAAAAGATATTCTCAAAAGTATCTAAATGAAAATAATGCGGTGATGAAAGTTATAGAAAGTGGAAGTAAGCGAGATATTCATATGTGGCAATATGATATGAACAAATATTATGAATCAAAGTATGGAGAATTTCCACCATTATTAAAAAGTAAGGGATGGTGATGAAATAATAAATAAAAGTTTAATTAATGAAATTGTTTAGGTAGTTGGTAATGAATATAGAAGGAGGTTATAAGAAATGGAATTGAATATTAATTCGCCATCATATTTTACAAAACAATATGGGGTTATCGATGAAATCTACAGCATGTGCAGAGGTATATCAAAACATGTTGAAAATAAGCAGTACAGTGATCTTGTAGATATAGTTGGTATAACACCAATTATAGCACCTAAAGATATTATAGAACAGGGCCTTTTTAAACAAGAAAAGAAGTGTGATATAAAATATGGTTTTGCATCGGTTAGTCTCTGGATTGATTATGATGAATACTTAAAAGCTGATATAACGGATAAACAGATTATGATAGTAAAAAATATATTAGCATCCATAAAAACGATATCTCGAAAAGCAAAAATAGATTATAAACAGTTTTGTGAGGATATATTTCAATATTGCAAGCTGATAAATCTTCCGATAGAATCAAATTTAAAAGTATAAATTAGTCAGTGGAGGTGAGAGGCATTGTTAATAATTACAATGCCTCGAAAATATGAGACGAAAAATTATAATAGTAATTGTAGTTGTGGTTCTGGTTATAGTAGCTACAATAACATTTTTTGTGATAAAAGATTTACAGCAGGAGAAAAGTCTTCGAAAAGAAATTGATGAAATTCAAAAAGAAATGGTAGATTTTGAACAAATAGATGTAGACAAAATAAGCAAAAAATTAAAAGCTACAGTAACTACAGGAGATTATGCCAAAATTGAGAAAGCCATAAAAAACTATATGGCAGATAATTTAAATACGATGCTAACAATTTCAGAGGCTTTAAATGATGAAGTAATACCAAATGCGCTTACTGCAGAAAATTATCAGAATGATGGTCCCGATTTTGTAAAAACAAGGAAAATTTTAAAAAATACACAAGATAAACTCAGTGCTTCAAAAGAGACGATGATAATATTGTCAAAAGACGATACGGTTATGTCTTATTTAAAGAATGTTGATGATTCGTATTATATTGATTTATATAAAGAAATGGTGGGAGAAGAAAGTTCGGTTGATGATATTAAAAAAAATATTGACGATATAGTGAATTTGATTCAATCCCAGCAAAATGTTTTGGAATTTCTTTCAGAAAATAAAAATATGTGGAATGTGCAAAACGGAAAAATTCAGTTTGATGATGATATTTTATTAAATCAATATAATCAATTACTTTTAGCCGTTCAATAAAAAACGAAGGAGAGAATATGCAAAAGAAGAATTGTGTTTTGTGCATAAGTATAGGAATTATAGTATGTATATTGTTATCAGCTTGCTCCAAACAACCAGACTTCGATGCCAAATCCTACGTCCAAAGTTCTCTTGATGCATACTATCATGGAGAATATAAGGACTATGCGAATCTGTTAGAAATCTCGGAAAAAGATGCCAAGAAAGAAATCGAAGAGGATTTTAATGAGAGCATCCAACAGCAATTTGATGATTCTGATAACATTACGGACAAAGGAATTGCTGATTATGCGGAAAAACTGGCAGAAGTAAAGAAACTGGCAAAATACAAAGTACAGGATGTGAAAGAAGAGGATGGAGTCTATACAGTAAGTGTACAAGTTGAACCATCCAATGTATTTCAGACATTGCAACAAAGCTCTACAGAGGTAAGCAATGAAAAAATAAAGCAGGGATTGGATGGAAATGATCCAGAAGTCTTTGCAGCTGTATTAACAGAAAGTGTCCAGAAGAGTCTTGAAAAGAACAGTTATGGAAAAACTGTTACTGTAAAAGTATCAGTGGAAAAAGATAATTCAGGAAAGTATGGTCTTTCGGATACAGAGATGAGTAAGCTGGAAACAGCGATGTTTCCAACAGAATAAGAATGAATGGAAAGCTATCAGAGGAAAAAAACTGGTAGCTTTCTTTTGTTTCAAAAACAGAGACTTGTTAAAAAGCTATTGTAATAAGCGAATCAGAAAAGTTATAATAAATGATAATGGATGGCAGAGGTCATCCATTCATTATGAGAAAAAGAAGGGATCCCACATGAACCAACAAGAAATATTCACATACATCCAAAAGCAATACCCCACCCATCCAGACACCATCAACAAATCCGGATACCTCGTCACCATCTTCAAAAACCCAAGAACCGCCGCACCTTATGCCATCTTTTACCAACCAGCTGAAAGAACAACTTTCATGGAAGTTCAGGCAGAGCCGGACATGATAGGCAACTACATCGAAATGTATCACCTTGCTCCGGCAAAGTACATGGACAAGAAGCACTGGCTGGCAGTTCCGTTGGATGGTTCTGTCAGCGATTCAAAAGTTCTGGATTTACTCGATATGAGCTACGACCTCGTAGACGGACAGGCAGAAACAGATGGAGAGACAGGAGCAGATAGATAGGGGCAGACGGACAGGCAACAGACAGTACGCCAGAAGAAAAAGATTGACAATTCTGACCACACATTCCATAATGACGATAGTGGTTCGAGAGAACTAACAGGAAAAATGGGAGAGACAACATGAAGAAAAAAAGCTCATACCGATGGCTGATATGGATCATTCTGGCAGTGGTTTTAATCGGGGTAGCACTTATGCATATCCTTCCCCCATACATCGACCGATGGAAATCCGCCAGAGATTATGACAAACTTGCCGAGGAGTATGTAAATGATGAGTCCGAACCAGATGATGGAAAGCAGAAGAAAAAAGACTGGTGGGCAACAGACGTAAAAGTAGAGTTTGACAAACTGAAAGCCGAGAATCCAGATGTTATCGGATGGATACGGTTTGATAATCAGGACGAACTTGGCATCAATTATCCAATTCTGTATTCAGGTGACAATGAGAAATATCTGAGAACCGACTTGTATGGCAACAGCCACATCGCAGGGTGTATCTTTTTGGAAGGTCTTAACAAATCTGATTTTTCGGATTATTACAACATCATCTACGGTCACAATATGAATGACGGAAGCATGTTTGGGAGCCTGAAAAAATATAAGGATGACGGATTCTGGAAAAAGAATCAATACTTCACTGTATATTCTGAGACAACCGCCTACCGTTATCGAATCTTCTCTTATGAAGATGCGGTCAATGGCGGTGATGTGTATAAAGTAGGATACCAGCCTGGCGAAGAGTATCAGAAATTTATCGATCAGATGATAAAAGATTCCGATGTCGATACAGGAGTAAAGCCGCAGACCAGTAACAAGATACTGACACTTTCTACCTGTACAGGGAACGGATACAGCAAGCGGCTTGCCATCCATGCAGTCTGCGTTGACGCACAGACTACGGATGAGTCAAAATTAAAGGAAACAGGAAATTAACTATGAAAATATCCAAAAGTATGTGAAAAAAGAAATAAAAACATATTTTTGGATATTTTTATATGGAATTATAATGTTGTAGCGGAAAATGCATTGACAAACCTGAAAAAAGGACAATATAATTAAAAATACATGGTTTGAACCAACTAACCAAAGCGTAATCGGGAAATAAGAAACAGAGGAAAAAAAGTAATGGAAACAAAGAAAGTGGCAAAAGAATACCTGCAAAAAGATATTCTGCGGACGATTTTTCAGATGTGGTATTCCTTTTACACCACAGAGATTGGAAAAGAGAGAAAAGCGGCTATCGAAGATATGCGGTTTAAACGGGATGGCTGGCTGTACATAGAGCCTTGGGAGATTTGGTTGGAACTAACGGAGCATCCGGAAAATGAGGATGATAGAATAATCTGGTATCAGAACATGCATGGAATCTGGAAGAAGGCAGAAGTAAATGATCAAATCATCAAAATCCCTGCCACAGCATTTCACATAGAGTACGAACAGCAGTGGTTGGGTGAAATACACTTCACCTGTAATCTGGGGGTGTCGCAGAGAAAAAGAAAGGCTCCAAGAAAAAAACGATATGCTTACTGGATGGAAGGCTTTTGCAGAAAATACCGGATATCGTGTAGCGGACAAATATATAAAAAAGACAGGTGGGAAAGGTAAAATGGTAAAGAAGATTGAAAACAGAAATATTGATGTGACAAAAGCCAGAGGCGAACTGGAAGAAGATCTTCTGGAATATGTCTACCGGACATGGAGGCAGGGCAGACAGATCACATCGAAAGAGTATGCCAGAGAAGTGAACATAACCGGATATGAAGCGGCAGGCCTGGTGCGGAGTCTGGTGAAAAAAGGATTTTTGTGTGAGCCGGAAAACGGACATCTGGAACTGAGCGATAAGGGAAAACTGGAAGGTATGGAGTGCCTTGCACGCCATGAGAAACTGACACAGTTCTTTCAGATGGTAAGTGGAATGGATCAGCAGAGGGCGCAGGAAGATGCCTGTAGAGTGGAACATTATATCAGTCCGGAAGGGTTAAAAGGAATTGAAAACTTTCTGCAGTACGGTGACGTATACGACAGAGTTTATGACGATATGGACTTGTATACCTTTTATGAGGATGGTGAGTTCCCGATGGCATTCGGACTGTATGAACCGGAACGACGCAATCCAAGGTTCCTTGCACCAGAGTACGGGAAACTGGAACACTCTGTCATATTAAGAGTGAAAAAGTCACAGAACTGTTTCCTGCTCAAGACAAAAAAAGACGAATCCATCGGCTATGTATGGTACAGAAGAGATGATGAATGGATACAGGCGAAAGAAGAAAAAGGTGTTTATCAGTTACCGACAGACATCTGTACTTATACTGCGAATACAGGAATCCCGATTACAGAAGCAGTGGCAATCATTGCGATTACACGCTTTGAACAGAAGCCATTGCCAATCGATTATCGGGAATTGAATATTCATGTATGGTGACGAAGAGAGGAACAGGAAAATGGAAAAAGGTGAACATCTAAAGAGACAGAACAGACCTACGATGCTACAACTGCAATATTTACAAGGTCTGTCAAAAGTAGAAAAGAAACGTGGAGCTCAGGGAAGTATCGCAGAATATTATGGCGTGAACCGATCAACGGTGAACCGTTATTTTAAGAACTGCATAGAAAGAGGAATTCTGACAGAATCACTGGAATTTACTCCTGTGGGAGAAGAATGGCTGGAAAGATATACCAAGCTGTATGAGAATCTTGAAAAATATCTGGAAGAAATCGGTGCAAAACCGGAAGAAATCGAGGAATCACTGGATGTTATGGTGGAGAATATCGACATCCACATGCTGGAACTGATGATTAACGCCTATACAGAGAAAAAATCAGTATACAAGAAAAAAGAGAATGAACTGGATCAGGAGATACAGCACAATCTGCAGAAATGTGAAAGGCATCCGGTAGTGTTCCGACTTTACCGGATGAATAAAAAGCAGGGGCAGGGAAGAGACTCTATGGCGATGAGAGGATTTGAAGAAATAGCCGAAATCGTTCAGGAGAATGGAGAAAGCTATCTGGAATTAAAGCTGAAAGAGATGGCAGCACACTCCAGAGTGAGTGGTGAAATGATGGCTGGAAAACTGAAAACATTGAAGTATGAGCATAATGAAGTCCTTGAAGAAGCAAGAATAGAGAATAATATAGTGAAAATCCCGATGGAAGCGTGCAGAATCCACCGATGGACGGGGATTGGCACGATGGGAATTGTACCAGTTACCGTTACCTGCAGCGTAGGACCAATGCACATGCCGGAAAGCACTGCACTGTTATATTTCTGGGTATAAATAAGAAGTGAGAAAAATTCTCATTTACGCATATCATGTAACAAAATAAGAAAAAATTTCAATAAAGTGTCGCTGTTGATAAAACACTATCAATAACGGCACTTTTACGTCTATTGTTGTCTGAATAGCAACAAAATCAAAGGAAATAACGGCTCGTTTGTTGCAATTCAGGCAACAAACTTGTAAAAAATGGTGTTGACATTGGATGGCAAATTATGGTATCTTTTGGACAAGGAGTTAGACGTGGGTAACCGGAATAATTCTCATGGAACTCTAAGTATCATAACTAATAAATTATTAGCAAAAAAGCTAATGCCAAAAAACGAAAAGGAGGATTACAGTTATGAGAAAGATCAAGAAATTAGTTGCTACACTGTTAGCAGCAACAATGGTAATGGCAATGGGAGTTACAGCGTTTGCTGCAGATTCATTAGCAGATGGTAAGTACACAGCAAAGCAGAATCTTTATAAGAACTCAGCTTATACAACAACATCTATGGGAGATGCTGCACTCAATGATATGCGTGCAGAAATTACGATTGCAGATGATGAGGCAACACTTGTTGTTCATACTCATGAGATTACATATTTAGGTCTGACTGGACATTTAGGAAAAATGGTAGTTAATGGAAAAACAGTTACTCCGAAACAGACTACAACTAATGGCGTAACAGATTACTACTTCACATTCACAGGTTTAGATGCATCTACAATTTATGAAGGCTGTGTAATTACTGGTAAATTCACAACATACGTTGGAAGTATGCCGATGAACGCAACAGGATATTTGAAACTTACAGACATCACAGCAAAATAAAATAAGTAAATATGTATGTAAAGCAAGCTGCTGTACCCAAAAGTGCAGCAGCTTGTTGATACGGAGACCAGCTATGAAAAGTCAACCATAAATTAGCAAAAAATTTCTTTTTCATATCGGTGGTAAAAAAGGGTAACTTTAATAGAGCTCCCTTAGGGTGCTTTTTCAAAATCTATCGATATAGGTATACAGATCTCTTACTCGAGGTTAAATTCTACTTCGTCAGTGAGCATCTTCCAGATGACTCTGACAAGCTTGCCGGCACAGTGCCCAAGTGCATTGTAGTGAGACCGGCCTTCAGCCCTCTTGGCATCATAATAAGCCTTGAAGGTTGCGTTGTTCCTGACAACGTTCCAAGCTGCATTTACAAGAGCATATCGTAAAACACGAGAGCCACGTTTGGACATCCTTGTTGTCTTAGCCTGAAAGTTACCAGACTGATAAACAGAAGGATCCAGGCCTGCAAAAGCAAGCAGCTTGTTTGGATTGGAGAAACGGTGAATATCGCCTATTTCACCAAGGATCATTCCACCATTGATATAACCGATACCAGGAATGGTCATGATGACAGAATCGTTAAATTTCATGATATCCGTCATCTCAGCTTCAATCTTTTCTAATTGGCTATCCAGTAACTCGATTTGTTGAATGGTTTGAGTTATCTGAATAGATATAGCGCTGTCGTTGGCACCGACAGACTTCTGTGCGAGAATTCTTAATTCTTTGGCCTGCTCTTTAGTAAAATGTCCGTGCGAGTTCACTTTGAGCAGATTTGCCAGATGAGTCATATGCATGGAAGCAATCTCTTTTGGAGAAGGTGCTTCTTTTAAAAGAGCATAGACAGCATTCTGATGCAGACCGGATTTGAAAAAGTATTGAATCTCCGGGAATACTTGATCAACATAGGTTGTCAGTTGGATTTTCAATCGGGTGCGTTGCTTAATGGTTTTCTGCCGAAAGCGCCCCAAGGCCTTAAGATCCATCATATCGAGATCAAAGAAGGTAATAAATCTTAGGTCATCCTGCATCATAAGAGTTTTAGCAATAACAAATGTGTCGACCTTATCTGTCTTTGTTTTACGAACATTGTTCTTACGCATCTGACAGGTTTTGATGGGGTTCAACACACACACTTGGTAGAACTCAGCAACAAGGTATCGAACAAGGTTGTCACCGTAGTGTGCCGTCGACTCAAGACCGATGATGATGCTGTTCTTATCGAATGATTCGAGCTTAGAGACCAGCAGTTGGAAGCCATCAGCGTCGTTTGTGAATTTGAACGGCTCAATGAGTATTTCACCGTCCGAAGAAATCGCAGCGGCGAAATGGTTGAGTTTGGCAATATCAATGCCTACAAAAATTTTCATGAGGTTGTACCTCCCTTTCATAAAGTCTGATACCATGATGTCCACCATCGATTATCATCGTAGACTTGATAGAAATAAGTACTCTGAGTGAAAAACACTCCGGCAACATCCAGCTAATAAACAATTCAGATAAAGGTAGCGGCAATACACTCCAGTCGAGTAGTCAAGGCTACAGGGAAAAATCAAAAGTCCATAGTATCTGAATTGTATTGAACCACGATATTAAAAGAAAGGAAACGTGTGATAATTAACTTCCTAATTATCATACAAGGAAAAATGAAAAAAATAAAAAAGATATTAGCCTTTGTATTGAGTACAAGTATGTTACTTGGCGGTATGAATATACAAGCGTTTGCTGGTGAACAGAAAGAAACAAATACCGCAAATACAGAGTTAGATAACCAAAATGAATATGTTGTTCCACTGACTTTTTATGGACCTTCTGGAAAACTGCTTACGGAGGAGCCTTATTCGGGTACAGTTCAGGATTACATGGATAATGTTGCACTAGTAAAAAAGAATGATAATGGAACATATCATGTAACCTTACAGATTGAAAATTATGAAAAAATTGATATTTTGCAGTTCTCAAAACCGGGTGTAATTTCAGATGATATAGCACCTTCGAATGCACCTATGGGAACTTTTAATATTCCAGAAAAATATATTGCTAATAATGAGGAAAATCCATCAGAGGCAACGGAATATTTGAAGGAACAAGGACAAATTAATGAAGAGTGGAATGATAAATACATTCAAAATTATTCTGTTGAAAAAGCAACAACGGGTGTGTCGTGGTATTCTTTTGATGTGGATACACTGGAAGGAACGATGTATACTAAAGCTTTCTATAGTTATGGAAGAACAGATGATGACTTGGAAAGCTATATGTACGGAATTGTAAACGGAAAATTTACATTTGATGTAAATAATGCAGTAGTTGCTAAAGAGATTAACGAAGAAAATTATAAAAATATTGGATTGGAGCTTTCTAAAGTTGTAACCAGTGTTGGAGATTCACCGGATTTCACAGGATTTGTAGCAGAAGAAAAAACTGCAAATGATTTGTTTAGTGGTACTTGTGAAGCAAAAATTGAGAATGGAAAAGTTACTGTTACAGCAGAGACAAGTAGCATTGATTCAATAAGAGTACTTGAAGAAATTATGGATTTAGGCGAGTGTACTTATCCTTCAACTTCTTCATATCGTCAATATATGTATGCGTATTCGAGAGAAGTAAAAAAGAATAAGTATATTTCTGTTTATTCAGACAATATTTTGGAAGATGGAAAATTTTCCATTGAATACGAAAACTTAGAAGAAGCTATTTTTGGAAAACAGGTTGAGATACAAACAGAAGATGGTACCTACTATGGAGAATTGCGAGTAAGAACAACACCGAAAGAAAAACTCGAATTGACAGATGGTGATGTTACACTTGTAACAGATAACTATACAGTTAATAGTAAAGCAAAATTTGGAGCAGAACTTTTACAGGAAACCTCAGATGAAGATAGTGAATATAACAAATATTATTCTTTATTAGCAGGAAACGCTTCAAAAGCATTGATCTATAATTTGTCATTAAAAATGAATGACTCGCAGGTTATTCCATCGAGAGCAGTAGAATTAAGAGTAAAAATTCCGAAAGACTGGGATACGAGCAAAATAGAAGTTCAATGGTATTATCCAGTAAATGAAATGTTTAATCCGATAGAGTATTTTGATTCATCTTCCTATAAAAATGATGATGGAAGTATTCACATGGAGGGCGATGAACTGGTTATAACAGGCACTACTCGTGTTTATAATACAATCGCCATTACACAAAAAGCGGATAAAGTAGATATTTCAGAAATCCAGGACGGAACATATAATGTTAATGTTACTATGTGGCAGCAGGATCAGCCGGATAGATTGTCTATGAGCAATTCTGCGGTTGTAAATGATTCAGCTCGTTTGGTAGTAGAGAATGGAAAGAAACATATCTATTTTGATACACAAGGAATTGTGATTACGGGCAGATATGGTTATACAAATGGAATATTCTGGGCAAATAATGAGCAGACAGAAGAAAACGGACTTCCGATATTAAGTGAATATACACCGCTTGATTATTATAGTTACTACCTAAATGATTCGGGAAGCACAGATATGGATTCCTATGCGGAAGAATATGACTTATATTATCCGAAGAGCGTAGGTTTTGAATTTCCAGAATCAGCAGACAGAGATGATGGGGTATATTTGAACTTCTTTGTTCCTATCATGGATGAACTTCAGCATAAAGTTCCTGGATCTGGTGAAGGATGCAGAACTGCATTTATGACTTTATCTGGTTTAACACCTGTGGCAGAAATTAACGAGCCAACCCACGATAAATCTGTTTTAGTTGTAGCAGTTGATAAAGCATCTAAATATACAGCCGACAATTATACAGAGGAATCTTACAAAGTATTATCTGACGCAGTAGCAAAAGCTCAGAAGGTAATCGACGGAACAACTTCTGCAAACGATTCTGAAATCGTAGCATTAGATAAAGAAATTTCTGATGCAATCAGCGGATTAAAAGAGGCAACTGGACTTGACAAATACAATAAAGTCCTGAAAAATGCCAAAGCATTAAATGAAGCAGATTATACAGCAGAAAGCTGGGCAGACCTTCAGGCAGTGATTACTGCTCAGGAAGGAAAGGTAACAGAAGAAAATGCAGATCAGGCATCCGCAGACCTTCAGTCAGCAGTAGATGCACTTGTACCGATGTCAACAGCCGTTTCCATGGAAAAAGGTGTTTACGAAGTACAGGCAACACTTACCAATCAGGATGGAACAGCAAGTGATTTGAATGCAGGATTAAAATCTGCTCGTTTATATACAGATAAAGACGGCAATGTAACTGCTTATCTGTACGTGGACGGAATTACCGGTATGCAGTATCGCAAGGGTGCCGGATATGCGGATGCAGATACAGACGCAGGCAGACTTGTAGTGAAACTTCCTGCAAATGTAGAAAACCATAAAGTAAAAGTAACAACAGAAAGCGGAGAAGCAGAACTCCTGTTAAATCTTGATTTAAAATCTGCAGTAAAACAGGAAATTAAAAAATCCGATCTGGAATCAAAACTGAATGATGCAAAAGTATTAAAAGAGAAGAATTACACAAGTGATTCATTTGCAGTATTGACAAATGCCATTGCTACAGCAGAGAGTGTTCTGGCAGACAAAGTGGCATTCCAGTCAGAAATCACAGCAGCGGAAGTTACTCTGGACACAGCAACAGCAGGTCTTGTAATGAAAGAAGACGTAAAAGCAAGAGCAGAACTGGATCAGGCAGTTTCCGATGCGAAAAATAATTATGCAGAAGCAAATTATACAAAAGACAGTTATGAGAATCTGAAGGCTGCAATCAAGGAAGCTGAAGAAGTATTAGCAAAATCTGATGCGACAGTAGATGAAATGAATGAACAGGTTGACAAGCTGGATAAAGCAGTGAAAGCACTTGTTCGTCTGGATGATGCAGTAGATAAGTCAGAATTAAATGGCTATATCGAAAATGCACTGACCAAGACAAATGACGGCACTTATACAGACAACAGTTGGAACAGTTTCCAGGCAGCAATCAAATCTGCTCAGAAAGTATCCGCTGATGTCAATGCAACAAAACCAGAAGTAGAAAAGCAGACAAAACTGCTGACCTCTTCTTATGAAGCACTTGTTGTTAAAAACAAACAGAGTGATCTCTTTGAAAAATATCCGCAGATTTTTGAAGGTACATATTCCGTACCGATCAAACTGCTCAACGCAACATCCGATGAAGATTCTATGGGAAATGCTTCCATGATTCAGAACGGAATTGTAAGAGTTACGGGTAAAGGTGAAGTAACACTGGAGATGAACTTCCAGTCCATGAAATTTGCCGGAATGACAGGTTATCTGTACAAACTGAAAAAAGTAGATATGGATACGGTTGAATACAACAAATATAATTATCCGGTAAAATATGAAGCTTCCGATGCAACAATTCTGGAAGAGTACACAGATGTTTACGATTTATTTAATGACAAGAACTCTGAGTATTACGACAAGAATACAGAAGGAAACTGGTATCCAAAAAAATTATCAATCCCGATTGAACTGAACGACAACCTGTTCTATGTAGAGGTTTATGTTCCGGTTATGGAAAGCATCGGTGAAGGACAGGGTACAAAGGTTGCCAGAGTTTCTATCGACTGGGCAAACATCAAACAGGAGACAGGAGTAGAAAGAGACAACAGTGTAATCGAAGCACTTCTGAATCAGGTATCCGGTATGCAGCAGGGTGATGTTGCTGACGAATACTGGAACGCTTTAAATGCGGCTTACATGACAGCTCAGGATGTTTACAATGATATGAATTCTACACAGAAAGAAATTGATCTGCAGGTGACAGCTTTACAGGCAGCCGTAGATGCAGTAGAAACTCAGATCGTAGACAAGACAGAACTGAATGCTTTGATTGAAAAAGCAACAGCAGAAGCAAATCGTACCGATGTTGTTTATACTTCTGCAACATTAGAAGCATTAAAGACAGCAATCACAAATGCACAGGCAGTAGCAGCAAAAGAAGATGCTACCAAGGCAGAAGTTCAGGCACAGGTTACAGCACTTCAGACAGCACTTGACAGTTTAAGAGTTGTTGATAAGACAAACTTAAATGCCCTGATTGAAAAAGCAAAAGCTGAGGCAGCAAAAACAGATGTTTATGAAAGCAGCAGTTTGACGGTCCTGAATACAGCAATTACACTGGCTGAGAATGTTGCAGCAAATCCAAAAGCAACAGAGGCAGAAGTTGCAGCAGCAGAGAAATCTCTGACAACTGCATTAAACGGACTGGTAGAAAAAGCAGTTGTAGATAAGAGCAAACTGGAAAGCAAGATTGCAGAAGCAAAGACATATTTAAGCCAGACAGACATTTATACAGAAAGTTCTCTTGCAACATTACAGAGTGCAGTAGGTCGTGCTCAGAATGTAATGGATAATGATTCTGCATCACAGAAACTGGTAGATGATCAGGTGACAAAACTGACAGAAGCAATCCAGCAGTTAGCAAAGAAGAGTGATGGAAAACTGGATATCAAGAACCTTGCTGATGGGGTTTACTCTATCTATGGAACAATGGTGAAAGTAGACAAGAATACTTATTCTATGTCAAATGAAGCAATCAACCATACAATTAAACTGACAGTGAAGAATGGTAAATACTATATCACTCTGAACTTCAACGGACTGACCGTAGGACAAAAACTTGGATATTTAAGCCAGCTGAAATACTTCACAACAGGTTATAGTGTTGATCCTCAGTATGGTAATCCGCAGGGATCACTTGCAGATGTTACCGTAGATAGTTATCAGAAGAATGCAGATGGAACGTTAGTATCTGATTCTTATGGAACAAACTATCCAGATGTCGTTACATTCGAATTGATTCCGGAAGCTCTGAATGATGGATATGTTCCGTTACAGGTATTCGTTCCGATTATGGACGCAATCAGCTCTGGTACAGGAACACAGCCAGTATACCTGAAACTGGATAGGAGCTCATTAAAAGCAACAACATCCGATGATCCAGACTTTGATAAGAACGACAACAATAATAGTAATTCCAACGGAAATAACAACAGTAATTCTTCTATTGGAAACAGCTCACTTGGAAATAATACCCTTGGAAGCAGTTCTCTTGGAAGCAGCAAACTTGGTTCTTCCTCACTTGGAAGTGGTTCTTCAAGTCTGAAGAGTGGAACATCCAGCCTTGGATCAGGTTCCAGCCTGAAATCAGCATCCAACGTTAAGACTGGTGATGTTGTACAGAACAATACCCTGTGGGCAGCTATCCTTCTTCTCGGAGGAGTCGCTTTACTGGCAGGAATCATGGAGTACAACAGAAAGAAAAAAGCAAACATAAAATAATTAAGTAGAGATTTGGCAGACGACCCTCCCATTCCTTCGGGACTGGGAGTCTGCCAAACTCATTTAACAGGAGATAAGGAATGAAATTAGCAGCGAAAAAAAATAAAATATTGTCTGCCATTATGACTTGTGTGCTTGCCATTACTTTAATGGCAGGCTTTCCTGCTGTTAAGGCTTATGCCGCAAGCGGGACAGTGTATAGCTGTACAATTAACAGATGTTACGCACACCCGGTTACCGGAGTAATCGAAGATTCCGGTGGAGAGAGTTCTTATGCAACAGGACAGGGCATGGTAGAAGGTTGTGTATACAGCAATGGTATCTTGGAAGTATCAGACGATGGAGCTTATTATCTGACCATCCGCATGAGTCTGATGGACTACACCAGTGGACATAGTTTTCAGGTACAGAATGTAGGAGATTCCGGCTGGTCTACACCATCAGAAATCGGTATTACAGGAAATGGTTCAGACAGCAACGGTACAACAGCCGATGTGTGTATGCGTGTGCCAAGCGAAAACTGTGTAGTCAGAGGTTCCATGTATGTAGAACCGATGGGAAGAGATGTTATTTTCTATCTGTATCCGAGCAACTACAGTGAAGGAAACAATACAGACATGAACGCAACTATGGTAACAGAAAGTTCTGATGGAACAGCAGTAGAATCCAGTGGTTCTGGTTCAGTAGATAATTCAGGTTCTACTTCCAGTGGAAGTTTAAGTTCTGGAAGTTCTTCTCTTCAGAGTTCCGGCTCATCCGATAAAAGCAGTTCTTCCAGCAGCTCATCAAAGAAACTGGAGAGCAGTATTACAGAAGCTGCAAAACCGAGCAGTGATTCTTCTTCACTGGATACAGAAAATCCAGTAAATTCTTCAGAAGGATTAAGTCTTTCTACTGCGAAAGATGGAACAAGTGACAGCGATTCCGATAGCGGAAATACTTCTTCCGGCAACCGGATTTTTCAGATTGCATTGGCAGTTGTAGTAACAGGTCTGATTCTGCTTGGAGCAGTATCCGGAGTGATTTATTTCTTCCGTAAGAACTGGAAACGTTGGGGAGGTGCAGAGGACGATGATGAATAGGCGTTTGAAAAAAGCATCGGCTGTTCTCCTTGCAATGACCATGATTTTTTCTCTGGCAGGTTGTGTAGACCAGAGTCAGGGAAAGAAAAGCAGTGATTCTGCTACGCAGACAGAGAGCAGTACAGATGAGACAGCCAGCAGTAAGACGGCAGATAAAAAGACTTCTGACAGCAAATCGGACAAGGATTCTTCCAATGAAGATGCCAAGTCTCTCTTAGAGATTAATGATCCGGAAGAAAAGGCAGCCGTAGAAGCAGCCAAGAAAAAAGTACAGGCTATGAAAGAAAGCCCAAGAATTATAGCGACTTCTCCGGCAACCGCAGATATCTGTGACAAGCTGGAACTGGATTTGGTAGGTGTTTGCAGTAGCACCGTATCCACAATTCCAGACAGATACAAAGATGTAGATACAGTCGGAACAGCCATGAGTCCGGATATGGAGATTGTATCCTCACTTAATCCAGACTGGATTTTAAGTCCGGTGTCATTGCAGAGTGATCTGCAGCCGAAATATGAAGCAATCGATACAGACTGGGCGTTTTTGAATCTTAGAAGTGTGCCGGGTATGTACCGTTCCATTCAGGAACTGGGTGAGATTTTCGACAGAGAAGATCAGGCACAGAAACTGGTGGACGAGTTTACAGAATTCTATGATGATTATAAGAAAAAGAATGAAGGAAAAGACCATCCGAAGGTAATGATCCTGATGGGACTTCCGGGGTCTTATATTATCGCAACACCGAATTCCTATGTAGGAAGTCTGGTGGAACTGGCAGGCGGAGAGAATGTATACTCTGACACCGATCAGGAATTTTTGACCGTAAATACTGAAGACATGAAAACCAAAGAGCCGGATATTATCTTACGTGCCGCACATGCACTGCCGGATCAGGTGGTAGAAATGTTCAATAAAGATTTTGCGGAGAATGACATCTGGCAGCATTTCGATGCTGTGAAGAACGGCAGAGTTTATGATCTGACTTATGAATATTTCGGTATGAGTGCTACGTTTAAGTATCCACAGGCACTGGAAGAATTACAGCCAATCCTTTATCCGGAAAGTGATGAAGATTCAGCAAAAGCAAAAGAAACCAGTGATAATGCACAGAAGAAAGCAAAGGATTCTGACGCAACTGAAAAATACAACGAACAGCAGAGCAAGTAGAAAGGAGAGGACAGATGAAAGAGACAGAATTAAAAAATACTTCTGAGACTTCCGAAAGGGAAGTCCAGAACCTCTCCGGTCAGGATAAAGCAAGAAAGCATCGGAAAACAGCAAAAGCAGCCATTTCCTTTATTGTAATGATCGTATTGCTGGTTGCATTATTTTTTGCGGCAGTGAATATCGGAAGCCTGAAAGTCAGCTTCCCGGAACTACTGAAAGGATTATTTGTAAAGTACAATGAAGACGTGGCAACAATCTATGACTTACGATTCCCACGAATTGTAATCTCCATGTTAGCCGGAGCTGCGATAGCGGTATCGGGTGTGTTATTTCAGGCGGTATTAAAAAATCCACTTGCCGATCCGGGAATCATCGGTATTTCCAGTGGAGCAAGTTTTGCGGCGGTACTCATTACCGCATTTGCACCGACTTTATTTTTCTTCACTCCATTATTTGCATTTCTTGGTGGTGTGATTGCATTTGTCTTAGTTTACAGCCTGTCATGGAAAGGGGGATTAAGTCCCTTAAGAATTATCCTTGTCGGTGTGGCAGTCGATGCAATGTTCACCGGATTATCCAGTGCGCTGAATTCAATGAATGGCGGAAACATGTCTGGCGTGGCAGCCATCGTCAATGGTAATATCACAATGAAAACTTGGGATGATGTGAAAACCTTAGTACCGTATGTAATTATCGGACTGGTTCTGGCACTGATTATGACGAAGATGTGTAATCTGTTAGCACTGGAAGATAAGACAGCACGAAGCCTTGGAATCAATGTCAATGCAATGCGTATCGTGATTTCACTGATAGCAGTATTGCTTGCAAGTATTTCCACAGCAGTAGCCGGAGTGATTAGTTTCTTAGGACTGATTGTTCCGCATATCGGAAGAATTTTAGTAGGAAGCGACCACAAGGCATTAGTTCCATTTAGTGCTTTGTTCGGAGCGTTTACGTTCCTGCTGGCAGATACCATCGGAAGAACGATAGCTGCTCCGTATGAGGTATCCGCATCCATCATTATGAGTGTGGTCGGAGGCCCATTCTTCATCATTCTGTTAAGGAGGTCTAAGAAGTATGCGAAGTAAAGAAAAGAATATGGATTTGACTTCTACAGAGAATGAAGCAGCAAAGAAAGTGAAAAAAGCGGATAAGTGGGCAGACAAGCCTGCGATGGAAGTTAGAGATCTGCACTTTTCCTATGGAAAAAATAAAGTCTTAAAGGGCGTATCCCTGAAGATTGAAGAAGGTAAAATCACAACGATTATGGGAGCAAACGGATGTGGAAAATCTACATTGTTTTCCCTGATGACGAAAAACTTATATCCGAGAAAAGGAAATATTTTCCTCAAAGGAAAGAATATCCAGAACCTGAATTTAAAAGAATTTGCCAGAAAGGTTGCGATTGTTCAGCAGTATAACAGTGCATCAGACGATATCACCGTTGAGAATCTGGTGGCATTCGGAAGAACCCCACATAAGAAAATGATGCAGGGAGACAGTGCCGAAGATGAGCGTATGATTCAGTGGGCATTGGAAGTAACCAATCTGACAGAATATCGTGACAGAGAAGTGTCAAGACTTTCCGGTGGACAGCGTCAGCGTGTATGGATTGCAATGGCACTTTGTCAGGGAACAAAGACGCTGTTCCTCGATGAGCCGACTACCTATTTGGATATCCGGTATCAGATTGAGATCCTGCAACTGGTGAAAAAACTCAATCAGGAATTTGGAATAACCATCATCATGGTACTGCACGACATCAATCAGGCAATCGCATATTCAGATAATGTCATCGGCATGAAAGATGGAAAAGTGCTGGTGGAAGGTGATCCGGAAGAAGTGATTACGGAAGAGAGCATCCGGGAACTGTATGGCATTGAGCTTGGTGTGACAAGGGTTGATGGACGGAAGTTTGTGCTGGCGGTGTAAGAAGAAAATAGTAGTAGAACGACAAGAAATAAAGGGGAGGAAAACTCCCACAGGAGAACAGAAAGAAGATGAAAAATCCTTTAAAAGTAGTATGGATCGTGCTTGGATTTCTTTGCCTGGGACTTGGTACGATAGGAATTGTACTTCCTATCCTGCCAACCGTTCCGTTTTATATGGCAACACTGTTTTGCTTTGCAAAGAGTTCTAAGAAACTGCACGACTGGTTCGTAGGAACGAATCTTTATAAGAAACATCTGGACAGTTTTGTTCAGAAAAGAGCCATGACAATAGGAACAAAATGCAAGATTATCGGAATGGTAACGGTAGTCATGGCAATCGGCTTTATCTGCATGAAGAATGTACCAATCGGAAGAATCTGTATCGCAGTGGTTTGGGTATGCCACCTGTTATACTTCTTCCTTCGAGTGAAAACTTTAAAAGTGAGAGAAGAATTACCGGAAGGTGCAGAAGTGGAATAATATGATGGATAAAGTAGAAAAGAAACGACAGAAGGAACAGCATGTCGTGGAAGAGATGATCCGGCTGTATTGCCGGAAAAAACATCCGAAAGAAGACAGGCAGGCAGGGCAGATTTGTCCTGTCTGTCAGGAACTTTTGGATTATGCAAGACTTCGAAGTGAAAAGTGTCCTTTTATGAAAGAAAAGACATTTTGCGCAAACTGTAAAGTGCATTGCTATAAGCCAGAGGTGAGAGAACAGATCAGGCAGGTTATGCGTTTTTCAGGACCAAGGATGTTATTATACCATCCAGTTCTTGCAGTATGGCATCTGGTATGCAGTAAAAAAGAATCGAAGAAAGAAACAAAAGGGTAAGATTTTTATGATTAAAACAAGACTGGTGGGGCTGTTGTCCCACGCAAAAAAGTATATCGTGTATACGATTTTGTGGCAGTGGGCAGCCCTCCTGTCGCAAGTGTTGGCAGTCTTTTCTATCGCAGATTTACTGGAACGGGTAGTGTACCGGGCAGTAACCGTACCGATCATTGAGCGGACAATACTGATTTTAGTTCTGGTTGTGGTGATTCGATTTATCTGTGAACGGATGGGAGCAAGGTCTTCCTATCTGGCGTGTGTGGATGTAAAGCGGATTCTGCGTGAAAAGATTTATGAGAAAATGTTAAAGTTGGGAGCTTCCTACAGTGAGCAGGTATCCTCTTCGGAGGTCGTACAGGTGTCAACTGAGGGTGTGGAGCAGTTGGAAACATACTTTGGAAAATATCTTCCACAATTATTTTACAGCCTGATTGCACCACTGACATTATTTATCATTCTTTGCAGAGTGAGCCTGAAAGCGAGTGTGATCCTGCTGATCTGTGTACCACTGATCCCGATTTCTATCGTGGTGGTACAGAAAGTGGCGAAGAGATTATTAAATAACTATTGGAGCATCTATACTGGACTGGGAGATTCGTTCCTTGAAAATTTACAGGGACTTACCACACTGAAGATTTATCAGGCAGACCAGCAGAAAGCAGATGAGATAGATGTGGAATCCCAGAATTTCCGTAAGATTACGATGAAGGTGCTGACCATGCAGCTCAATTCCACAAGCATGATGGATATTGTTGCCTATGGTGGAGCTGCGATCGGTATGGCAGTCGCGGTGTCCGAATTCTTAAAAGGAAATATCAGTGTAGCAGGAACGTTATGTATTGTTCTGCTTGCCAGCGAGTTTTTCCTGCCACTCAGACTGCTTGGTTCATTCTTCCATATCGCAATGAATGGTATGGCAGCGAGTGATAAGATTTTCAAGATTTTAGATCTGCCGGAACCACAGGCTGGAGAAAAAACACTGCCGGAGGTCGCGTTAGATGTTACATTAAAAGATGTGCACTTTTCTTATGAAGAGGACAGAGAGATTTTAAAAGGAATCAACTTAAATCTTCCGGCAGGAAGTTTTGTATCACTGGTTGGTGAATCCGGATGTGGTAAGAGTACGATTGCCGGAATCCTTGCAGCAAAGAACCGGGGATATAACGGAGAAATTACCATCGGTGGCGTACCGCTTAATGAAGTGAATGAAACCAATCTGATGCAGAGGGTTGTTCTGGTTCGCCATAACAGCTACCTGTTCAAAGGTACAGTAGAAGAAAATCTGAAGATGGCAAAACCGGACGCAACGAAAGAAGAGATGGAAGCTGTCCTTCAGAAAGTGAATCTCTTAGGGTTCTTACAGACACAGGATGGCTTGCAGACACAGTTGCTGGAAAAAGCAAGTAACCTGTCCGGCGGTCAGTGTCAGAGACTGGTGATTGCCAGAGCGTTGCTTCGGACAGACAGTGCGGTTTATATTTTTGATGAAGCCGCATCCAATATCGATGTAGAAAGTGAAGAACTGATCATGAATGTGATTCACGAACTGGCAAAGACAAAGACGGTGCTTCTGATCTCTCACAGACTGGCAAATGTTGTGAAGTCTGACAAGATTTATTTCTTAAAAGACGGAGAAATCAAAGAAAGCGGAAAGCATGACGAACTGATGAGCCGGAATGGTGCGTACAGACATCTGTATGAAAGCCAGATGGCATTGGAAAACTATGGAAAAGGAGGAGTGGCATAATGAGTGAAAATACGAATACAACAAAACGCAGAAGTGCCCTCCAGATCATGGGAAGTCTGATTGGTCTGGTAAAACCCCTGCTCCATATCATGCTGGCAGCAATCATCCTTGGAACATTGGGTTATTTATGTGCAATCTTCCTGACGATACTGGCAGGACAGGTCATCGTGCATGGTCTTCTGACAGGAGTAGCCGGAATGATTGTTCCGGTGGACAATATGTGGCTGGTATTTACTCCAGTAAAAACGATTATCACAGTCATGATCGTAATTGCAGTGCTTCGTGGAATCCTGCATTATGTGGAACAGTATTGTAATCATTTTATCGCATTTAAGCTGTTGGCAATCATCCGCCATAAAGTGTTTGCAGCACTGAGAAAACTCTGCCCGGCAAAACTGGAAGGACGGGACAAGGGAAATCTGATCTCGATTATTACAACCGATATCGAATTACTGGAAGTGTTCTATGCACATACCATTTCCCCGATTGCGATTGCAACACTGACCTCAATTATTATGGTGATTTTTATCGGAAGATATCACTGGTTAGCAGGCGTGCTTGCACTGGCAGCTTATCTGATTGTCGGAGTAGCCATCCCGATGTGGAATGGAAAACGTGGCAGCCAGAAGGGAATGGAATTTCGGACAAACTTCGGAGAACTGAACAGCTTTGTTCTGGACTCTTTACGAGGATTGGACGAGACCATCCAGTACGGACAGGGTGAAAAGAGAAAAGAGCAGATGTCTGAGCGTTCCAAAAATCTTGCAGGAATGCAGGAGTCATTAAGCAAAATGGAAGGCTCACAGCGTTCATTTACGAACATGGTTATCCTGCTTGCATCCTTTGGAATGCTGGCACTGACAATCTGGCTGTACGACAAAGGTGCGATGGGATTCGAGGGAATCTTAACCTGTACCATCGCAATGATGGGTTCTTTCGGACCGGTAGTAGCATTATCAAGCCTTTCCAACAACCTGAACCAGACATTGGCAAGTGGTGAACGTGTTCTCTCCCTTCTGGAAGAGACGCCGCTTGTGGAAGAAATTCCGGGGGATGTGGAAACTTCCGGTGTAGAGAGCATGGAATATGAATTTAAAGGAGCAGAGGCAGAGAACGTAACATTTGCTTATGGTGAAGAAGTTATTTTAGATAACTATTCACTGAAATTACAGCCGGGTAAAATCACAGGGATTCATGGTGCGAGCGGTTCCGGAAAATCTACACTCTTAAAACTGTTGATGCGGTTCTGGGATGTGCAGGATGGAAGTGTATCGGTAGACGGTACAGATGTCCGCAAGATTCCAACCAAGCATTTAAGAGATATGGAAAGTTATGTTACGCAGGAAACACACCTGTTCCATGATTCCATTGCAAACAACATTGCCATCGCAAAGCCGGGAGCATCCAGAGAAGAGATTATGGAAGCCGCAAAGAAAGCATCTATCCATGATTTCATTATGACACTTCCGAAAGGATATGATACAGAAGTCGGAGAACTGGGTGATACGCTGTCCGGTGGTGAAAAACAGAGAATCGGAATTGCAAGAGCATTTCTCCATGAATGCCCCCTCATTCTACTCGATGAGCCTACATCGAACCTCGACTCTTTAAATGAGGGAATTATCTTAAAATCATTGAAAGAATCGGCCAAGAAGAAAACAGTTGTCTTGGTATCCCACAGAGTATCCACAATGAATGTGGCAGATGTGGTATATGAAATGGAGAATGGCAGAATTTCTTAACAGCAGGAATGCAGAAGAAATACTTTCCAAAAGGGGATAAAGTAGTATATGAAAATTGGAGAATCCAAAGAAGATTATCTGGAAGCGGCGTATGTATTGAAACGTCAGAAAGGATATGTTCGTAATTCTATGCTTAGTGATTATCTGAACTATTCCAAAGCGAGTGTTTCAGTTGCAGTACGTGGACTGCTGGCAGATGGATATGTAATAAAAGACCGATATGGCAGCATTGAACTGACAGAAGAAGGAAGAAAGATTGCAAAAAAAATCTATGCAAGGCATGTGCTTTTAGAAGAATTTTTACGACGAATAGGAGTATCTTCGGAAACTGCAAATCATGATGCGTGTCGGATGGAACATACAATCAGCGAAGAATCTTATAAAAAGATTCAAGAATTGGTACGGAAGATGAAGGAAGAGAATACGTTAAACGAAGAAATGAAATTAACGAATTAAATCAAAAACAGGAAAGGCGGTGGAGAGATTTCACTGTCTTTTCTGCTTTAAAAATGAAGTAACATAAGAAAAGGGATACAAATGAAAAAAGTATTGATTGCTGCGGATGAGGTAGATAAGTGGAGTCAACTTTGTGAAGGGTTAAAAAATGAGTGGGAATGTACGACCGTTAATCTGGATGTGTTTGAAAAATTCCATACCATAGCGGTCTATGACGCAGTATTGATGCTTGTGAGAAATGATAACGGAAAGCTGGGCAGGCTGATTTGGGAAGTCCGGCAGTACAGCAGGGCTCCGATTATTGTAGTGATACCGGGGATTCAGGCGGTAAAAAAGTATATCGAATGGGGTGCAGACCTAGTATTTCCACATCCTTCGGTCAGCTTGATCAACACGTACCTGTATGCATTACTCAGACGTTCCGATATCACATGGAACACTGGAAGAAAAAAGAGAAAAGCAGGAGATCATAAGGAAAGGAAAACTTCTAATTGACTGCCGTTATCATACTGTTTACTGGGGGAAGCATGAGCTTGCAACCCTAAATGAGCGAGAAAAGGCATTCCTGTATCTGTTGGCAGATGCCTCCAGACAGGTAGTTACCCATGAGATTATCTTTGAACAGTTATGGAAAGAACCATATGGAGATGACTCTGCCAACATGATCTGGTGTTTTGTACGCAGACTCCGCAAAAAAATGGAAAAGACAGAACCGGAGGCTGCAAAGATAATTCAGAGTATACGAAAGGTGGGATATTATTTAGATATAGACAGACATTGAGCAAAATGTAGAAAAATGTCGAATTATGCGAAAAGTGACTGGCAGATGACTGTTACATTACACAGTTCTGACAGTCTTTTTCTATATACTTCTTTTTGTGGTGTTTTAGTAAGGCATGACAAGGAGAAGAGTTATATTTGCATCAATGGAAGTCCTTAAAAAAACAAAAGAGTAAGGGAAAAAGAAGTGCTGTAATCGAAGAGGTTGCAGCATTTTTTTATTCGACATTTTTCGAACATTATAACGTACATATCCGGTCACCGCCATGCTCCGATTTGATTTCTATACCAAAAATCAGATCGGAGGAAAGCTAAATGGCTTATAACAAGACAAGTGAAGAACGAAAGTGGAATTATTGGAAAGAACAGGAAGAAAAGAAACTGCGTGAACTGGGAATGGAAGAAGAGAAGATCCAAAAGTTGCGCCAGATGGACAGGGAAGATTTTCTGGAAGAGCGCAGATTCCGGGAACATCTGGATGAAATGATGCAGGATATGGATTCCATAAAACAAAGGGACAGAGGACGGTTTGCACAGGATATCCGAGAACTTTTAGACAACATTGGAGACCGACGGATCTATGAATTATTAAAGGGCACAGAACATCAGACATTAGAGATACTTTTGCTTAGTACATGGGGATATTCAGGAAGAGAGATTGCCAAAATTATGGGAATGGCAGAACAGACCGTTTATACCAAAAGAAACCGTTTAAGAAAAAAATTAAATAATTTGTCGAAAATTGAATAATAACAGCATTTTTCATCGGCTATTTAATAGGCAGGTAAATTTTGCCAGTGTACTTTGACAATCCTATACCAGCATTACAGGTACGTTCCCGTAAGTAGAAGCGTGTTAGGAAGGCGCGAGGACAAATGAAAATGACAGGAAAGAATATAAAAAATTCTTTGCTGGTGTTTTTGTTTCGAGCGAATTACCTTTAACTGAAACAGACCGTGGCGGTCTTTTGCGAGGATCACTTACGAGGGGATAATGATACATAGGAACTGCCAGTGAGCAGAGGATGGACTTTGGGTTGTAATCAGCAAGACCTTTAGAAAATCCATGAGTGGTGCAATGCCAAGCATCCGCCTGTAATGTTCCCGTAAGGCAATGGGGGAGTCGAGGACAAATACAACGCCAAAAAACAAAAGTATAAGAAATCAAGGAAGAATGTGTCGTTGATATCAGATACATGCGGCTGTAGGGAGAAATCCTTTACAGCCGTATTGATGTGGTATCAGCACGCATATTAGGTAACAAATTATGTATTACACAAAAGAATATTTAAAAAGAGCGCATCGTGAAATTGATACAATCTTTCGTGTGCTGTTTCCAGAACATGGAATGGCAGTAAGGGAAGAACAGATTATGTTATGCCACGAAATGCTGGATAACCTGCTGGGAAGAAACATAGCACTGTGTGATGCGGGTGTCGGTATCGGCAAGACGTATGCCTATCTGGTGGCCTGTGTTCTGATGAGAAAATATTCTCTCCTTGCAGAAGGATGTTCCCCTTATGAGCAGCGTCCGATCGTGATATCTACTTCCAGCATTACACTCCAGAAAGCAATTCTTACAGAATATATCCCTTTTCTCTCCCGGATTCTTCAGGAGAACGGGACGATTCAGGCCCCTATTAAAGCTGTGATACGAAAAGGGAAAGAGCATTTTGTCTGCGATGAGAGGTTGGAGCAACGAATCGTTGCAATCGAAGAAAAAAACAAAAATGCGTTGCAGAAAGAAGCTCTGCTGTCGTTGAAAGAACATTATGATATGGACGAAGTGTCCAACTTAAGTGGGTTTGACAGAAGGATGGTGAGTGTACCGAAGTTCTGTTCGGGAGACTGCCCGAAAAGAGGCTCATGCAGGTATCAGCAGTATCTGGAGCGTTCCAGAGATCATGAAATGTTCATTCAGATCTGTAATCACAATTATCTGCTGGCTGATGGTTATCACAGGCTGCAGGATTACCGCCCGTTATTAAAAGACTACCGGGCATTGATTGTCGATGAAGCACATAAGCTGCCGGATGCGGCAAAGCAGATGTTCGGGAAGAGCCTCTGTTATGACGATATCCGGGAAATCTGCTTTTATCTTGGGAAAGAGTACCAAGGCCCGGAGATAAGAAAACTGTCTGGGACGATCCGTATGGTGCTGGACATCATAGGAGAAAACCACAGAACCAGATATGGGATAAAAGAAGAATTCCACATGACAGAAGAGTGTGCAATGTATTTATGTGAGGGGATACAGACCATGAATAAGATCATAGAAAAATTAGAAAAGAAGATTCCGAAGTGGATCAGAAACAAGCTGGAAGAAACCAGAAGTGTGTTGGAATACTTTTTCCATCAGGATAAGAAGTATGTACTGCATCTGAAGCAGGACCATGATCACAGGATTATATTGTGTGCATCCAGCAGGCGGATTCCACAGTATCTGGACCAGATGTTATGGAGCAGAGGAATGGGAGCGATTCTTACAAGCGGAACTTTAAAAACCGGACAGGGATTTTCCCACATTCGGAAAATGACAGGATTACAGAGAGTGCGGAGAGTCCGGGAATATGTGGCAGACTCCCCGTTTGAATATCAGAAGAACTGTCTTTTATATCTGCCTAAGAATTTGAAAAAATCCAGAAGAGGAAGTCAGGAAGAGGCGGAGATGATAGCAGGCCATATCCATTCACTGATCTGTTCGACTTACGGGCATACGCTGGTGCTGTTCACATCTTATCATTTGATGGGAAACGTTTACCAGATGTTAAGGGATGAAATTCCGTTCCCGATGATAGAGGTGTGGAGACATTCACCGGAAGAGATCACAAGATTTAAACAGATGGACAATGCTGTCCTTTTTGCAGCCGGCTCCTGTTGGGAAGGAGTAGACTTCCCTGGAGATATGGTATCTTCGCTGATTATAGTAAAACTGCCCTTTGCTGTTCCTGATCCCATCAGCGAAGCACAGAAGAAGGAATATGCCAGCCTGAAAGATTATATTCAGGCAGTGATTGTTCCAGACATGCAGAAAAAACTAAGACAGGGATTCGGACGGGCACTCCGCACCGAGACAGATACTTGTGTCGTGTCCATTTTAGACGAGCGTGCAGGAGAAGGCGGCAGGTATCATGAGGAAGTGATGTGTGCGCTTCCAAGCTGCAAGATGGCAAAAGACATCAAGGATATCCAGCACTTTATCCGAAACCGGAAAGGCGTGGAATACTACCTGTAACCGTTCGTGGTTCTGCTACAGAAATAGCAGATTTAGCACGAAAAGTTTGGTCGTATTTCAAGGGCGTTTTCGGTGGGATTGTTGGTATTGATGAATAGCTATTTCGGCATGAAGTGGGTATACTGTGTATAGCGTTAGAGGAAAGGAGGCAGCTTATGATATACAAGGTGGAAACGATAAAAGATGGAACAGAAAAATATTTTTTCATCAGAAATCTGGAAACAATGAGTATTGAAGAACTGCCAAGTAAATATCTAATGCATAAGATTAAATGTAAACGTTCACCAAATACAGTGAAACGCACAGCATTTTCAATCTGCTATTATATGAAATATATGGCAGAGAAAGAAATGGAACTCACAGAAGTCTATCAGTTAGATTATGAAAAACAGACAGAACACTTTGTGGAATTTTTATACTGGCTTAAAGCCGGAAACCATACAGAGCAAACGGCTGGAGAAAAGAAGTGTCCGAATGAAGGAACCTGCAACGCATACTTAAAAGATGTGTTCAGGTTCTATTTATTTATAGAGGCAGAATATGAACAGTACGGAAGTCTCAAAACCTTATCGTATAACCAGATTATAGCGGTTAATCAGGTGGGAGTAAAAAAGGTACTGCGGAATCATTCTTTTAAAGCCTATCTGAAGGAAGAGGAACATCGTGGGAGAACAGCAAAAGAAAATCAGATTATTACAATTTTACAGGCCTGTACGAACCGAAGAGATCAGCTTCTGTTACTTATGTTAGCAGAAACCGGATACAGAATTGGGGAACTACTGGGAGTAAAATATGTCAAAGATATTGATTATAGGAATCACATGATAAGGGTATGCTTCCGGGAAGATAATGAAAATGAAGCGAGAGCCAAAAATGCGGAATACAGAAGTGCCAAGATAAGTAATGATACGTTTGAATTTCTCATGGATTATCTGGCAAAATATCGGAAAATCCTGCAACATCAGGATTACCTGTTTGTGAATATCATGGGTGAGAACATTGGAAAGCCATTAAGAGTGGACAGTGTATATGATATGTTGGACCGAATGGAAAAGAAAACCGGAGTTAAAATCACACCCCACATGTTACGTCACTATTTTGCAAATATGCGAAAGCAGGCAGGATGGGAACTGGAAATGATCAGTCAGGCATTGGGGCATAAACATTTGGATACGACTATAAAGTATCTGGACTGGCTGGATGATGAACTGATAGAAGCAAGTAATGAGTTTTATGCACAACACACTGCTATTTATGGGGCGGAACGTCTGCTGGAGTAGGGAGGTGTGAGAAATACCTATATATTTATTGCAACAGGCAGAACACATAACAGAATCTGAAGTAGATATTGAGAAGAAAAAGCAGGAACTATATTCAGAAATTGATGCACTTGGAATAAAAAGCGATTCAAGAATTAACAAATTGAAAAAGTTCTTGGCAGATAGAAAAATCTGGCATCTGGAAGAAATGGATTATCCTTTGCGAAATTCGTATGAACAATATTTAAGAGGACAGATACGATCACAAATTGTATCTTTCTATTTGAAAATATATGATACGGTAAAACAACAACATATCTATCAACAAATGCAGACGCTAAATGGAAAGCGGATATATGAATGGAAATATCAAAATAAAATTTATTTTCTGAAGTATTATCCGGAAAAGGAAATAGCTGAGACCTTTGAAACTTCTTATAAAACAAACCTATTGGTGTGGGATTTTACACAAAATTGTTCAGAAGTTTTAAAGAAACAAATTTTTTATACGTTGAGTCGTATCATTGCCAATACTTCAATGTCTAAGGCTTATAGAAATGTCAGGTTAAAATCCTTAAAACTTCTTTATGATTCTTGTGTTCAGTTAAATATTACGGATATTGGATTGCTGGAAATGGAACAAGTGGAAACTATTTTAAAGAATTTTCCCGAAACGAGTCAACGAAGTATTTTAGGTGAATGCAGAAGAGATGCGTTTATGCAGCAGGAACAGATCCAATGGGAAGCAAATGTATGGTATCTGGAACGATTACATCTTGGAAAACATCGGATAGACGAAAGTAAATCCTTAATTAGCATTTCTTTTATGGAAGTCAAGGAAATACAGAATCGAGAAATTTTACAGGCATACATGAAATATGAACTGGGAATTACTGGACAGGCAGTCAGCACGATTGTACGAAGATTTGTATGTATTAGAAATTTTATTGAACTGCTGGAACAAGAAAAGATACTGGCGATTCATGCAACTGTCGCAGAAGTAAAAAAGTATGCAGACGGCTTGCGAGAACGGGGAATACAGGCAAAGGGATTTAATGAAAGAATTTTCGGTATCGGTCATTTTTATAAATTCATGGAAGTTAAACAGTATATTACAAGAATGCCATTCCGAATTGAATATTTCCAACAAAAAGAAGTAATAGTACATCATGATCGTAGCGTTGAGGAAACAGTATATATGGAAATTTTGAAAAAATTATATCTTTTTCCAGAGCGATTACGATGTATGTTCCTACATCTGTGGTGTCTAGGATTACGGGCGAGTGAAGTGTGTACATTGAAAGGAAATGCTTATTATCAGCAGGGCGAGGATTATTGGATTCAGGTGTATCAGGTCAAAATGAAGAATTATAAAAGGATTCCAATCCCACAGGCACTTTATCAGATTATGAAAGTATACTTGAAAAAACATGAAATTCAGCCTGAAGAATTCATTTTTAAAAACAGCAGAGGTGGTGCTTGTCTATATGGTACATTCCGAACTCAGATGATAGAAGCGTGCCGGGAAAATAAGATTGCAAATGGAGAATATTTATTTCAATCACACGATTATCGACATACAGTAGCAACTATGTTTTATGACAGTCATGTATCACTGCAAAGTATCAGGGATTATCTTGGACATACTTATGAAGAGATGACAAGACAGTATATTGATTATATGCCGCAAAGGATTGCAAAAGCAAATGATGAGTTCTTTGAAATGCAAGGAAGTAGTTTAGCATCATGGCTAAAGAAAGAGGAAAAAGATGGAAAATGATATTATATACTTCAGCGATTTCCCCAATTTACAAGAAACAGGGACACGTAAGGATAATGGAAAATTTGATTTAACGTTGCTTCCAACGCAAGAATTAAAGGAAGAGTTTCGAGGTTATATTATGTATCGCTGCAAAAACGGAACGTTTAGAGCATTGATTCAGGATCGAACAGCTTATAATCATATTGCAAAGTTTTTGAACAGCAGAATAAATCGGAGAATCAAAAGCCTTGGAGATAGAAATCCAGAAAAATGGATATCACTTTTAAAAGGCTGGATGTTAGAACAGGGAATAACTATTGTAAAAGAAAAGAAGAGTGTGTATGGTACAGTAAGCTATGGCGAAGCAGTGACGATATTATATTTCAGAAACGTACTGAAATTTTTAGGGCCAGAAGATTTACGGGATGAGATAGAAAAAGATGTTTGGGAACTAAAAAATCTGGATATTAAAATCAGATCCAATCCAATTTATAATGTAAAAACACTGGATTTCAGAAAAATATATCAGCCAGATATCAGGGAAGAATGTAAGAAAGCTGTTTATATGAATCTGCAGTATGAAGCAATAGGAACTGTACAGGGAGAATTGACAATAATGAGGATATTCTCAGAATATCTCCAAAAAGAGTATTCCAAAATAAAAAGCTGCAGTGAAATAGACAGAGAAGTGTTGGAAGAATTTTTGATACATCTGTCAACAAAAGATACTTCCCATAGTGCGAATAGTTCTTATGTAATTTCATTAAGACGACAGTTAGAGACAATCGGAAAAATTTACAGCTATGAAAGATTGGAGCATTTATTTATTAATACGGATATTCCACCGGAAGTAAATGCAGAATTTAGAGTGTATTCTGATGATGAAATGAAACGACTGAATGCGGAAATTACACAGATGGATGTACAGATTGCAAGATGTCTTCTGATACATCAGATGCTTGGAACTAGGATATCAGATACCCTTACACTGAGACCAGATTGTCTGACGAGAGAAAATGGCCAAGATATGATTGAAATATATCAAGTTAAAACTAAAAGATATAAAAAACCGATCAGTAAAGAACTTGCAAAACTGTTACAGAGTTCTATTGAATATACACAGGAAAAGTTCGGTGATACAGAATACATATTTGTTAATGAAAAAGAACCTGACCGCCCGATGCAGTATATGGCTATAAAAACAAAAGTCATGTCCATGATACAGGAAAAGCAGTTGAAAGATGATCATGGCGAATTATTCGGGTTTGGAACGCACATGTTCCGGCACTACTATGGCGTCAAACTTACAGAAATGCATCTGGATGACTGGACGATAGCGAGACTATTGGGGCATAAAAGACTGAATAATGTACAGCATTACCGGAAAATGAGCAATCAAAGAATGGCAGACGAAACCAGAGAAGTAAGACAGAGGATGAGTGACATCATATATATGAGTCTGGCAAGATGGGGTGAAGAATATGAGCAAATACGACAAGATGATTGAGGAAAATCAGAGAAAAAGTAAAGAGAAAATTGAACTGGCATTGCAAGCAATACAAGATATGCTGGCAAATAAAGAACGTATCAGCGTTCCAAAGCTGATGAAGAAAACTGGATTGTCGAGAGGATTCTTTTATAAAAATCCAACCGTCCGGGATACATTGAACCAAGCAGTAGAGCAACAGGCCGGAATGATAGATCCAAGAAGAGAAATTCTGAACATGGCGATGGAAAAACAGATTGAACTGTTGAACCAGAAGGTGGCAGCTCTGAGCAGAGAAAATAAGGAACTGAAGAGAAAGAACGAAAAGTTACAGAAGGCATTACGGAAACAGGATTTGAATTTTATTAAGAACTTATAACATTGAAAATAATAAGATGGAAGAGATGTGTGCAGACACATCTTTTCATCGTTGAGGATAAAATATATAGAATGAGAATGGGATTGTTTTATGGTATACTAAAAGTGAAATGCTAACTTTGATATGAGGTATAAAACAATATGACAGAAATACAAATTAAAAATTTAATTAAAGAATATGAAAAAGAATATATTGAGTTTATGGAAATTGAGAAATTACCACAGTATAAGATAGATTTTTTTGAAATTAATGTTGAGGAAAGCGATGCAGCAGGATTCGCTTCAGCCGCCCAAGCTTACTATAATACGAAAACAGATGAACATATATTAAGGATATGCAAAAGTTCGGAAATACCAAGGTATATTGTGTTTCATGAATTTACGCATATTTTAGATACGGAAATGTATGCAAAGCAAGATTCTTGGAAATATATGGCTTTGTCTGGTTATACAGAATATCATGCAGCACAAGTTGAATTGATGATAATGTTAGGAGCAGATAGTATACAAACTCAAGATTTTTCATTTACAGTTGATGTTGAAATAGGTAATAGTACAGTTAGGAATTACCTAAACTCAAGACATCAATTAGTAGTGAATATGATGAATAGAACAGATTTTCCAAGAGATATTGAAGCATTAAAAACAACGGTAGGTGTGCTATATAATTATTTTGGAGTGCGTTCTATATGTAAAATGTATGCGAAAGATTATACTGAAGAAGTGGATAACACAATTATTATTCAGAAACTTTCAAAAGTATTATTTGAAGAGATAAATAGCTTTATGGTTGGATGGTTTAATGAAGCACAAGTAGAGCTGAGCTTTGTGTCATATATGAAAATAATGTGGCCTATGCTTCAAAGCTATTTTGGAAAAGAATGAAAGATAGTAACAGTAAACACAGTTTTGTATACAGTTAAACCCAGTAAAATCAACGCATGAGGGGAACTGGCTACATTTTAATATACAATATGGTGGTAAAAGGTTTACAGACAATTTTGCAGAATTTATAAAAAAATACGGTGAGTACTACATGACAGATATGTATGCAGCCGGATTTTATCCATATCCGTCTGAGGAGGCAAAGTGGGGATACTGGTCAAAACATGCATTGATGAACCGCTTTGATCCTCCGGCATTGCCGCTTTATACAGAGCTTTATGATCTTGTAAAGAATAAAGAATATTTTGTACTTACAACCAATGTGGATCATCAGTTTTATAAAGCGGGATTCGATGAAAAAAGAATATTTGCAACACAGGGAGATTATGGGAAAATCCAGTGCCAGAAAGCCTGTCATTCAAAGACTTACGATGCAAAAGACCTGTTTCGTAAAATGGATAAAGCAAGAAGAGACTGCCTGATTCCATCAGAACTTGTACCAAAATGTCCGGTGTGTGGCGGCAATATGGCTATGAATCTCCGTTGTGATAATTATTTTGTGGAAGATGAAGCGTGGCATGAGGCAGCCGACAGGTATGCGGGGTTTCTGGAACAGCATAAAGATAAAAAGGTTGTTCTTTTGGAACTTGGAGTTGGATTTAATACGCCGATTATTATACGTTTCCCTTTTGAAAAGATGGTGAGGGAGAACTCGTCTTATAGTTTGATACGCCTGAATATGGATGAAGCGGTAGTTCCGGAAAGCTTCGGGGAACGTGCAATCGGTATTGGCGGTGATATGGCAAAGGCAATTACTGATATAAGGGGGCTGGTATTATGACACAGGATGAGCAAAGAGAATATCTGATTCAGTATCTTTTAAAAGAAGAAATACCGTTTGGCAGACAGAACATTCCTACGGATAAGCAGGGGCAGGAAAATCTGCTCCGCTCACTTATGAATGTCAGACCGCCAAGACCAATCAGTAATGATTTTTTGAAAATACAGGATGAGTATCTTACAGAAAGAAATATAGAGCGTGGAATCACAGATGTTGACACGCTTGCACCTGTAAAATCCGATTCGAGATTATATATCTGGCAAGGGAATATTACCACTTTGAAATGTGATGCGATCGTGAATGCGTGTAACTCACAGATGCTTGGTTGTTTTTCACCGATGCATGCCTGTATTGATAACTTTATTCATACTTATGCTGGAATGGAACTTCGTCTGAAAATGCATGAAATTATGGCAAAGCAGGGGCATGAAGAAGAGACCGGCAAAGCAAAGATAACATCGGGATACAATCTTCCGACAAAATATATTCTTCATACGGTAGGACCTATTATACAATGGAAAGTCACAAAAGAAGATGAAGACCTGTTGGCAAGCTGCTACACAGAGTGCCTAAAGCTTGCAGCGGATACTGGTGTGGAATCTATTGCATTCTGTTGTTTGTCTACAGGTGTATTCCGTTTTCCACAGCAACGAGCTGCCGAGATTGCAACGAGCACTGTAAAGCAGTATCTTAACAAAGACAGCAGAATAAAAAAGGTAATCTTTAATGTGTTTAAGGATGAAGATTTAAAAATATACAGTGGATTGTTATAAACGTCTGTTGAAATATCCGATAAATCTTATTGTACTGTTACTGCCTGAGAATGTGATTTATATTGGAATCCGATGTTAAGTGAAAGAATGGTGGGAAGAACGAGAATATTATTAAAAAAGTGGACAGTTCACCAATTGGGGGCTGTCCACTGAGAGGACGGCGGTTAGTCACGAGACTATGAAGAAAAGTCTGTAAATATGATCTTCTATGATAAGAATGGGCGATAGGCTTAAACAAAATCAGCTTTTCGCCCTTGCTTTATATATAACAGTTACAAAATTGCATGTCAACAGCAGGCGGGTAATCCGCCTGTTTTTCTGCTTTTTTTATTACTCTGGCAAGCGACCTTCATACATGATACTTAACTCTCCATAAACCTGAGCCCAGTTCCGGATTGTTGCAGTCCATTTTTTTGTAGCTTCAAAGGTAGCCAGATAAAGGGCTTTTAAAAGGGCTGTATCGCTTGGAAAGACGCTTCTCTGACGGTTCAGCTTCCGATAAGTGGAATTCAGAGATTCAATGGCATTTGTTGTATAAATGACCTTTCTAACCGCTGCTGAAAACTTGAAGATTGGGGAAATAGCATCCCAGTTATCCTTCCAGCGTTTCATGGAATTCGGATATTTTGCAGTCCATTTTTCCATTACCCGATCCAAAGCTGCCAAAGCTTTCTTTTCATCCGCTGCCTGATATATCGTTTTCAAATCTGTGGCAAATGCTTTTCTGTCTTTATCTGGAACATATTTCAAGGTATTTCGCACTTGATGAACGATACATCTTTGATATTCTGTCTTAGGAAATGCTGCCGCAATCGCTTCTTTGATACCTGTGAGTCCATCTGCACAAATGATCAGGATATCTTTTACACCACGATTTTTTAATTCGTTTAAGACGGAGAGCCAATACTTGGAACTTTCATTTTCTCCAATACTGATAGTAAGCACTTCTTTCTTACCTTCCGCATTAATCCCAAGAATGACATACGCAGCAAGCTTCCGGATCACTCCATTATCACGGACGGAATAGTGAATCGCATCAATATACAGGATTGGATAAACTTCATCTAATGGCCGATTCTGCCAGTCTTCAATTTGTGGGAGAATCTTGTCTGTAACATCTGATATAAAACCTTCGGATGTTTCAAAACCATAAATATCTTCGATTGTTTCTGAAATCTGCCGGGTTGTCATACCTTTTGCATACATAGAAATAATCTTCTGATCGATATCTGAAATGTCTTTCTGACGTTTCTTTACTACTTGAGGTTCAAAAGTTGATTTTCTGTCTTGTGGAACTTCAATCTCCATAGAACCATAACGACTATTCACTCTTTTTCGCTTATAACCATTGCGATAATCACCGCTATCAGAACGTTGTGATTTTTCATATCCCAAGTGGTCATCCATTTCCGCTTCCATCATCTCTTTGATGGTTCCACCAAGAAGATCTTTCAGCGCATCCTGGATATCTTCTGCTGATTGGATATCGTATTCTTTCAAGAGCTGGTGAATGATGTTACGTTTTCCTTCTGTCATTTGTACTTTGTGTACAGGTTTCTTTTCTCTTGCCATAATAAAAGGCCTCCTTATGATAAAATATTTTACCATAGAAGACCTTCTAAAACATTATTTACAGAAAAAGTTTCACATTCTCTTAGTCACCGCCTCCTACTCAATTTTTAACAGGAAATATTAAAGTTCAAGTGAATCTTCTGCATCAACCCACATCTGTAAATTTCCATCAAGATATAATCTTGCATATTCCAGTGGTTCGTCAATAGCAAGTGTATTTAATGCACAGTCTGATCCAGGCGTGGTTTTTAAGTCCTTCTCAGTTTCCCAGCAGTCAATGCGAAGCATATAGCCGGCACTGGTATAAACATCAATACTGTTGCATTGTGGATTATATTCTGCAAATATTGTTCTCATCGTATCTTATCTCCTTATCGATCAATAAATCATCAGTTACAAAAATCAGAAGCATTTCAATCAGTTCACCATGTCACTTTTATTTTGTGTTATACTGTTTTATATGATTTTCTTGCCCTTGTATTTTCCCTTATCAGAGTTTGTAAACACTGGCGGGACGATATAACACAAGGGAAACAATAAGGGAAAGCTCACCTGCGACAAATCCAGTGTTTTCAAGGGTTTACAGAGAATTTAATAACAAAATATAACAGTTATTAAATCTCTTAAAACAGGTGAAATCTCAATCGGAAGTTGCAGTGCAAAAAGCATTAGATGAAGCACAATTATTATTTGATAGCTTAATGCAGGAGTATTTTGGATGATGGGAAGGAAAATTATGGGAGAAACAGGAATAAAGCCTATAGTAATAGAGACCAGCTATGAAAAGTCAACCATAAATTAGCAAAAAATTTCTTTTTCATATCGGTGGTAAAAAAGGGTAACTTTAATAGAGCTCCCTTAGGGTGCTTTTTCAAAATCTATCGATATAGGTATACAGATCTCTTACTCGAGGTTAAATTCTACTTCGTCAGTGAGCATCTTCCAGATGACTCTGACAAGCTTGCCGGCACAGTGCCCAAGTGCATTGTAGTGAGACCGGCCTTCAGCCCTCTTGGCATCATAATAAGCCTTGAAGGTTGCGTTGTTCCTGACAACGTTCCAAGCTGCATTTACAAGAGCATATCGTAAAACACGAGAGCCACGTTTGGACATCCTTGTTGTCTTAGCCTGAAAGTTACCAGACTGATAAACAGAAGGATCCAGGCCTGCAAAAGCAAGCAGCTTGTTTGGATTGGAGAAACGGTGAATATCGCCTATTTCACCAAGGATCATTCCACCATTGATATAACCGATACCAGGAATGGTCATGATGACAGAATCGTTAAATTTCATGATATCCGTCATCTCAGCTTCAATCTTTTCTAATTGGCTATCCAGTAACTCGATTTGTTGAATGGTTTGAGTTATCTGAATAGATATAGCGCTGTCGTTGGCACCGACAGACTTCTGTGCGAGAATTCTTAATTCTTTGGCCTGCTCTTTAGTAAAATGTCCGTGCGAGTTCACTTTGAGCAGATTTGCCAGATGAGTCATATGCATGGAAGCAATCTCTTTTGGAGAAGGTGCTTCTTTTAAAAGAGCATAGACAGCATTCTGATGCAGACCGGATTTGAAAAAGTATTGAATCTCCGGGAATACTTGATCAACATAGGTTGTCAGTTGGATTTTCAATCGGGTGCGTTGCTTAATGGTTTTCTGCCGAAAGCGCCCCAAGGCCTTAAGATCCATCATATCGAGATCAAAGAAGGTAATAAATCTTAGGTCATCCTGCATCATAAGAGTTTTAGCAATAACAAATGTGTCGACCTTATCTGTCTTTGTTTTACGAACATTGTTCTTACGCATCTGACAGGTTTTGATGGGGTTCAACACACACACTTGGTAGAACTCAGCAACAAGGTATCGAACAAGGTTGTCACCGTAGTGTGCCGTCGACTCAAGACCGATGATGATGCTGTTCTTATCGAATGATTCGAGCTTAGAGACCAGCAGTTGGAAGCCATCAGCGTCGTTTGTGAATTTGAACGGCTCAATGAGTATTTCACCGTCCGAAGAAATCGCAGCGGCGAAATGGTTGAGTTTGGCAATATCAATGCCTACAAAAATTTTCATGAGGTTGTACCTCCCTTTCATAAAGTCTGATACCATGATGTCCACCATCGATTATCATCGTAGACTTGATAGAAATAAGTACTCTGAGTGAAAAACACTCCGGCAACATCCAGCTAATAAACAATTCAGATAAAGGTAGCGGCAATACACTCCAGTCGAGTAGTCAAGGCTACAGGGAAAAATCAAAAGTCCATAGTATCTGAATTGTATTGAACCACGATATTAAAAGAAAGGAAACGTGTGATAATTAACTTCCTAATTATCATACAAGGAAATATGTGATCTTGCCAAAAAGTATAATGTAAAAAAAGTAATTCTGTTTGGCTCAAGAGCAAGAGGAAGCTTTAAAGAAAAAAGCGATATTGATTTGGCTGTGCAAGGCGGCAATTTCGTGCATTTTATGTTGGATGTAAATGAGGAGACGAGTACCCTTTTGTGCTTTAATATTATTAATTTGGACGAAGAAATACAGAGTGAATTAAGAGATTCTATCAAAAAAGAAGGGAAAACAATATATGAAGAAATTTGAGCATTTTAAATCAAACTTGAAAGTGCTTGTGACAGCAGAAAATGAAGACTTATCAAATGAATTTATTGTGGGTGGTATTATTGATAAATTTTTTGTGCAGTTTGAGTTGGGCTGGAAAGTGTTAAAGGAATTGTTAAGTTATGAAGGACAATCTATCTCTGCGACAGGTTCTCCTAAAATGATTCTGAAAACTGCATATACGATTTTTGATTTTATTGATGAGGATATTTGGCTTGGAATGTTAAAGAGCAGAAATGATTTAACACATATTTATGATGAGTCGTCAGCAAGAAGATTAGTTGGCGTTATTTTAAAAGACTATATTCCGGCATTTGTAAAAATGCAGAAGGGGATTGAAGAGTATTACGGTATTGAGTTAGAAAACATATAAAATGAACAGATTTTTTGAAGTTTTCGTATATTTTTATTAAAAACGTGAGGCAGAAAGAATTATAGGGAAGTTTAGCTATTATTTGATAGTATGACACAGAATTATTTGGGATAGAAGGGGGACGGATAAATGGCAAAAATGACAGTATATCACGGAGGGTATATATCAGTTGAAAATCCCCAAGTTCGTATAGGAAGAAATACAAAGGATTTTGGAACAGGGTTTTATTGTACCGTTATCAAGGAACAGGCTCAGAGATGGGCAAAACGCTACGATACAAAAGTTGTTTCTATTTATGAAGTAAGATTAAATTTGGATTTGAACATCAAAGAGTTTCAAGAAATGACGGAAGAGTGGCTGGATTTTATTATTGATTGCCGGAGTGGGAAAAGTCATAATTATGATATTGTAATTGGAGCGATGGCTGATGATCAGATTTATAATTATATTTCAGATTATATAGAGGGAGTTATTACAAGGGATCAATTTTGGAGTTTGGCAAAATTCAAATATCCGACACATCAGATTAATTTTTGTACGGAAAAGGCATTAAAATGTCTTGAATACCGAGGGTTTGAGGAGGTTGTGTAATGCAGGATAATATTGGCAGAGAATCTTCAAAAGATAACGATTTGTTTTTTACATGCAGTCTGATCGACTATATTGCAAGGAAAACGAAAAATACAAGAATGGATGTTGTAAATACGTTAGGGAAAAAACGTATTGAAAAAATTTATGATTTGGCAGATGTGTACCATAGTGACAATATAGATCGTGTGAGTGATGATTTCATAGTGGAATCAGGAATGAAAGAAGGAAATTTTGACAATGTAAAAGCATGTGGTTATGCAATACCGTCGCATTGGGATATCGGTAAAGTTTATAAAAGGCTGATAAAAGGAGTCGCTGATAGGGAAAAGACAGGAGTGATTGACGCGCTGTTTCATGTTTATAATTCTTTTGTAAGTGCCAAGATAGATGATTATAATAGTAGTATGTATTATGAAAATCCATCTTACTTACTGGAGTGTTATTTGGAAAATAGAGTGATTGAATAAAAGATGCATTGCGCTGGCATTAGGTTGCGTAGTTTTGGTTGAAGGATGTTGGTACAAGTCGAAAGGGGAGTATCAACATGGAAGAAAAAATTGTACTTATATTGAACGAGATGTCAGAGTATCTGTCGATTGCACAGATGAAAAAATTACAGGAAGTTGTGTTAAAAACATTTTCGGAAAATGAAGCTGATAAACAAGAAATATCAAATAATGATTTTTTGCAAATGTTTTTGGATGCTAAGCGGATTGAAGGGTGTTCGGAAAGAACAATACAGTATTATCGGGTCACTGTGGAACATTTATTTTCAAAAATGAATCAGAGTGTAAGGAGGATTACCACGGAAGAGATTCGTACTTATTTATCAGATTATCAGAAAATAAACAGGTGTTCAAATGTGACGATTGATAATATCAGACGAAATATATCCAGTTTCTTTTCATGGCTAGAAGAGGAAGATTATATTTTGAAAAGCCCAATGAAAAGAATACATAAAATAAAGACAAAGACAGTCGTCAAAAGTGTAATTACAGATGAAGGAATAGAAAAACTTCGCGATAATTGTGCAGAAATACGTGATTTAGCAATAATTGATTTACTGTATTCGACCGGAATCAGAGTTGGAGAATTAGTAAATCTGAACATTGAAGACATTGATTTAGAGGGGCGAGAATGTATTGTATACGGAAAAGGAGATAAAGAACGGCGCGTTTATTTTGATGCGAAGGCAAAAGTCCATCTGAAGGAATATATTGAAAAAAGAAAAGATAATAATGAAGCATTATTTGTAACGTTGGATGCACCGCACGATCGTTTGAAAATAAGTGGAGTCGAAATACGATTGCGGCAGTTAGGAAGACAACTGAAATTGGATCGTATACATCCCCATAAATTTCGACGAACGATGGCAACGAGAGCAATCGATAAAGGAATGCCGATCGAGCAGGTACAAAAGATTTTAGGGCATTCTCAGATAGATACAACAATGCAGTATGCGATGGTAAATCAGAATAATGTAAAAACATCACATCAAAAATATATGTCTTAAAGTGAAATGTATCCCTCAAGCAAATTAAGATTTGTGGGGATGATATATGAGAGTAAAACTAGGAGATGTCTGTGAACGTGGGACATCAAATTTAAAACTGTCAGATGTATCTGAAAAGAATGGGGAATTTTCAGTTTTTGGTGCATCAGGATATATTGGAAGTGTAGATTTTTATCAGCAAGGATATCCGTATGTCGCAGTTGTAAAGGATGGAGCTGGAATTGGAAGGGCAATGTTATGCCCGGGAAAAACTTCTGTAATAGGTACGATGCAGTATCTTTTACCGAAAGACAATATATTGCCAAAGTATCTTTTTTATGTAGTAAAATATATGAATTTGGAAAAATATTTTACAGGCGCAACCATCCCGCATATATATTTTAAAGATTATAAAAACGAAGAATTTAATTTTGATTTTTGGGAACGGCAAGTTGAAATTGTAAGTGTTCTTAGTAAATGCGAAAAAGTTATTGATTTGTGTAAACAGGAATTACAATTATTGGACAAGCTTATCAAAGCCCGATTTGTCGAACTGTTTGGTGATCCGGTTTCAAATTCTTACGGTTTACCAGAAGCTACATTACCTGACTTGGGAGAATTTGGTCGAGGAGTATCTAAACATAGACCAAGAAATGATATTAAGTTGTTAGGTGGTAAATATCCATTAATTCAGACAGGAGATGTTGCAAATGCTGGACTATATATTACATCTTATAGCAGCACATATTCGGAACTTGGATTAAAACAGAGCAAAATGTGGGATAAGGGGACTCTTTGTATTACGATTGCTGCTAATATTGCTAAGACGGCTATATTGGAATTTGATGCTTGCTTTCCTGATAGTGTGGTTGGATTTATTGCAAATGAAAGAACAAATAATATTTTTGTTCATTATTGGTTTTCTTTCTTTCAAGCAATTCTGGAATCACAGGCACCTGAGTCTGCTCAGAAGAATATCAACTTGAAAATTCTTAGTGAATTGAAGGTAATAGTGCCAGAAAAAAGGAAACAAGATCAGTTTGCTTCTTTTGTTAAATTAACCGACAAATCAAAAGTTGCAGTGCGGAAATATTAAAAATTTGCTTGAGAGGAGGAGCTTATCATGGAAATGAATTTTGCATTTCTTGAGAAGAAACAAGAATATGAATTGTTTTCAGGAGCGTGTATTGATGCGGAAAGAATATTAGAATCTTCGCCGGTGATGAGCGCGGTAGCTTCAAGAAAAGCATTGGAATTGTGTGTGAAATGGATTTATTCGATTGATTCTGCATTAGAACCGATTGGAAATAGAGAAGGATTGCAGTCTTTACTTCACAATAATGGCTTTCCTTCTTTGATGGATATTACATTGTGGAGAAGGCTTCAGCACATTGTTCGGAATGGAAATGAGTCTGTACATACTTCAAAACGACTGACGCGAGACAATGCAGTTCTTTCTCTCAACATATTATTTGATTTTGTGGAATGGGTTGATTATTGTTACGGAAGAGATTATGTTGAACGAGTATTTGATGAGAAAAAGATTCCTGATGCGACAACGGATATGAATGTGGTACAGGAAGAGTATCGGCAGGTTATTAAAGACGTTCAAAAAAACGCTGATAAAATAGTGAATGAAAAAGATAAAGAAATAGAACGTCTTTTAGCTTTGAATAAAGAACTTCGTAATGAGATGAAAGTTCAAAAAGCCCGTAATATAAAAAATCGGGAATATGTTTACGAACCGGATCTGTCAGAATGGACGACGAGAAAAAGATATATTGATGCAGATTTAGAGGCGAATGGATATGTGTTCGATCAGGATAAAAAGAGAAATTGTGTGGAAGTTGAATATCCTGTTGTCGGAATGCCGAATCAAACAGGACGGGGATATGTGGATTATGTTATATGGGGAGATACAGGAAAGATTATTGCTGTAGTAGAAGCAAAAAAGGCAAGCGAGAGCGGAGATAAAGGGCGGAATCAAGGGAAATTATATGCAGACTGTATCCAAAATATGCAGGGAAAAAGACCGATTATATTTTATACAAATGGTTTTGAAACTTATCTTTGGGATGATGCAAACAGTGCGCCCAGACTTGTGAGCGGCATCTTTCCGCAAAAAGATATCAATGCAATGATTGAGCGGCGATGTATAAAGAAATCGGTTAACAGCATTCAGATTGATAAGCAAATTACGGATCGCTGGTATCAATTAAGAGCAGTTACAAAATGCTGTGAAAATTATGAAAAGGGAATCCGAAAATGTTTGCTTGTAATGGCGACGGGTACAGGGAAAACACGAACAGCGGCATCGATAGTAGATGTGATGACGCGCAGTGAGTTAATGGGAAAAGTGTTGTTTTTGGCAGATCGCAAAGAATTGGTGAAGCAGGCAAAGGATGCGTTTTATAAATATATAGAGAATACAACAATGTGTAATCTTTTACTAAATAAAGATGAGCGAAATGCAAAAATTATATTTTCAACATACCAGACAATGTTACATGCGATTGATACTATAAAAAATGCGGATGGATCGCGATTTTTTTCGCCGGGGCATTTTTCGTTAATTGTAATAGATGAAGCACATAGAAGTATTTTTAATAAATATAAAGCAATTTTTCAATATTTTGACGCTTGCCTGCTGGGATTGACTGCGACGCCGAAGAATACGATTCATCAGTCTACCTATACATTTTTTGATATGAAAAATAATATACCGACGGATGTATATGAGTATGAGGAAGCGGTGGAAAAAGATCATGTGTTAGTTCCGTTTTATTTAATTGAGACTTCGACACAGATTTCAGATGATGGAATTACATATGCGGATTTGGACGAGGAAGAGAGGGAGGCATATGAAGCAGAGTTTGTCGAAGATGGAGGAGTGCCTGAACATATTCCGCCGGAGAGAATAAATAAATATATTTTTAATGTCGATACGGTTGATAGAATGATTTCAGATTTGATGAATAACGGCATTAGACATAAAAATGGAAATCATGTCGGGAAGACAATTATTTTCGCACAAAATAAATTGCATGCAAAATTTATTGTTGATCGATTTAATGAATTATATCCGCAATATAAAGGTAATTTTTGCAAGTTGGTGGTTTGTGATGAGCCATATGCAGGACAAAATCTTAAGGATTTTAAAAAAGCGGATGACTATCCGTTTATTACGGTGACTGTAGATATGCTGGAAACCGGGATAGATGTGCCGGAAATTACAAATCTTGTTTTTGCCAAGAAAGTTTATAGCCGGATTAAATTTGAGCAGATGTTAGGTCGAGGAACAAGACTTTGTGAAAACCTTTTTGGGGAAGGCGAGGATAAAAAAGAATTTGTTGTATTTGATTATATGAGGAATTTTCAATTTTTTGACGAACATCCAAAAGGAAGAGAAGCAGGGAAAGTAGTTGCTCCGGTTGCGGCAAGATTTATCCGAATGGTCCAGATGATCAAATGTTTGCAGGATGCAAATTATGTAGATGTGAAGTATCAGAATATTCGGGAGAATTTGATAGATCATGTCGTAGATGATGTGAAAGCTATGGGAACAGAAAGGGTTGAAGTGCGCTTAGAACTAAGGTATGTAGAAAGATATAAAGAACGAAAACAGTATGAATGCCTTGAGGAAATTCATAAAGAAGAAATTATAGATCACCTTGCAAAACTTGTCGTATCAGATGAGAAGGACGAAGCGGCAATTAGTTTTGATGTGCTTATGTATGGACTGATGTTGTCAGTTATGACAGGAGGAAAAAATTTAGGAAGATTAAAAAGGTATGTTGTTGGTAATGCAAATATTCTTTTGAAAGAATGCGCTACGATTCCGGATATAAAAGTTAGAATTTCGGAATTGAAAGAACTTGTATCAGATCATTATTGGGATGTTCAGGATGTTTTGAAATTTGAAGAAACAAGAAAATCTTTACGTGAAATTATGAAATACATTCCCGCGAAGAAAGAAAAGCTTCATTATTCAAATTTTAAAGATATAGTTGTGTTTAGAGAAGAAGGAAGATTGACGAGTCTGTCTGCATCTGATTTTGAAGATTACCGGGCAAAAGTAAACGAATACGTTGAAGCACATAAAACGACGCCGGCGATTAATAAACTCCTGCATAATGAACCGATTTCTGTGGAAGATTATAACGAGTTAGAGCGAATATTTACTGTAGAATTAGGGACGGCAGAAGATTATGAGATGAATTATCAAGATACACCGTTCGGTTTGTTGATTCGTAAAATTGCAAAGATGGATCGGACTGCTGCATATGCTGCGTTTTCCACATTTATTTTAGAAGAAAGACCAAATACAGAGCAACTTCATTTTATTGAACAAGTTGTAGATTATGTCGTAGAAAATGGGTATATTAATAATGTTCTTGATTTGATGAAAACGCCGTTTGACAGACCATATAAATTTAGTTTGATTTTTACATATGAAGAACAGGTAAAATTTGTTAAGATTATTAACAATATCAAAAATAATGCTCTTGTTACTTAAATATAAAAGATCAATTAAGTCGGCAAAGAGACTGCTGCTTGAGTTTGAAGTTTCAAGCGACAGTCTTCTATTGCCATATTTAATACTTTTTCAACACTCGTTTTTCCACTACATTGATCAGAGCATACAATCCCATTGCCATAATACAGAGCAAAATAATCGACATGAGAAGCCAATCCATCTTAAATACCTGACTGGAATAGATGATCAGATATCCAAGTCCGCTTTTGGCAGCGAGAAATTCTCCGATAATGACTCCCACAAGACAAAGTCCGATATTGACTTTCATATTGCTTATGATTGCCGGAACAGAGGAAGGCAGTACAACTTTTGTAAGCGCATGCCTGCGGTTTCCGTGCAGTGTATATATCAGTTTGATCTTTTCCTGATCGACATTGATAAAGGCGGTATACAGATTCAAGATACTTCCGAAGATGGCGACGGACATTCCGGCAATAATAATTGTTTTTGAAGTTGCGCCGAGCCATACGATCAGAAGAGGGGCAAGCGCGGATTTCGGAAGGCTGTTTAGCACAACGAGGTATGGTTCCAGTATTTCCGATAGCTTTTTACTATACCAAAGCAAGATTGCCGCAAGGATGCTGAGCAATATGACGAGTATGAAGCTGATAAATGTTTCGTATAAAGTAATCCCGATATGAAGGAAAAGAGATCGGTTTTTCAACATTTCCAAAAAACAAAGAGTGATTTTTGAAGGACTGCTGAAGATAAAGGAATCTATAATTTCAAAACGAGCGCATAATTCCCATAAAAAAAGAAACACAGTTAAAATAAGGACACGGCTGATCAAAACTGTGATCCTATGACGGCGAAGGCGCGTTAAAAAAAGTTTTTGTCCGTTAGATTGATCATTCATCTTGATTTAGCTCCTTCCATATTTCGTTAAAATATTGTTTGAATTCCGGGGCATTTCTTCGGTTTAGCGGGGTATCGTTTTCGATGGAAAATGCAATCGGAACAATTCGGGCAATATGTGCGGGGCGTTTTGTCAATATGATGATCCGATCGGCAAGGCTGATTGCCTCTGAAAGGTCATGGGTTACAAGAAGCGCGGTTTTTCCTGAATGTTTGATGATTTTTCCGATATCATCGCTGACGGTAAGACGTGTTTGATAATCGAGAGCGGAAAAAGGTTCATCTAAAAGGAGCAGTTCGGGATTCGGCATGAGAGTGCGGATCAGAGCTGCTCTTTGCCGCATTCCACCGGATAATTCAGACGGGCGGGAGTTAATAAAACGCTTTAATCCGTATTGACGCAGAAGTTCTTTTGCCCGTTGTTTCGTTTCCTGGGATACACTTTTGTTGATTTCAGCGCCGAGCAGGACGTTTTTTAAAATGCTCCTCCATTCAAAAAGGTGATCATGCTGAAGCATATAGCCTATTTTGGCAGATTTTCTGAAAGATTTTTCCGATGGTTCGCCGTCTAGGAAGATTGTTCCGTTCTCTGCCTCTATAAGTCCTGCGATTAACGAAAGAAGTGTGGATTTCCCACATCCGGAAGGTCCGACAACGGCGGCAAATTCTCCGGGGGCAAGCTGAAAAGAAATATCGGATAAAGCTTTTGTTTCTCCGTCTATTGTATGATAAGAATAACTGATGTTGTTTAATTCCAGTAAAGGTCTCACAGAGTCACTTCCGTTCTTATTTAAGTATCTAAGATTAATGTATGAGAGCCGGCGGCAGTGTGTGAATATCGACATATCGGAACTTGATCTGATTTGGAAATGAAACGGATTGACATTGTAATTTGGAAAAAGAGATGATATCTTATTATAAGTAGAATAAACAAAAAGGTAACGCAGCATATAGGAGAACAGTTAAGATGAATGTTCAGAAAATCAATTATCAAAAGGAATTAGATAAAATATTGAAACGTCTTGAAGAGGAAGGCCGTGTCCCGACTCTTTTGATCCATAGCTGTTGTGCGCCGTGCAGCAGTTATGTGCTGGAATATTTATCCCGCTATTTCAGGATCACGGTGCTTTATTATAACCCGAATATTTATCCTGAGAGCGAGTATACAAAGCGGATCATAGAGCAGCAGAAACTGATAAAAGATATGCGGTTTCAATATCCGGTCTCATTCCTTGCGGGAAAGTATGATAAGGAGAAGTTCTATGAAATGGCAAAAGGGATGGAGCATTTGAAAGAAGGCGGCGCACGATGCATGAAATGCTATGAACTTCGGCTTGAAGAGGCGGCGCAGCAGGCAGCGGAAGGCAGATTTGATTATTTTACGACGACTCTGAGCATCAGCCCTCTGAAAAATTCGCAGAAGTTGAACGAGATCGGAGTGCGAGTCGGGAAAAAGTACGGCGTAGAGTATTTAGTTTCGGATTTTAAAAAGCGGAACGGATATAAACGGTCTGTAGAATTATCCGAAGAATATGGGCTCTACAGGCAGGATTACTGTGGATGTGAGTTTTCAATGAGAGAACGTGAGCATAGAGAAAAACAGTTTTTATAAAAAGTATGGACATTTCGCACGTTAATGTGTTAAACTAGGTGAAAAATGCAGAACAGAAAAGAGGAGATGAAATGGCACAACTATGGGGTGGTCGTTTTACGAAAGAAACAGATCAGTTAGTTTATAATTTTAACGCTTCGATTTCTTTTGATAAGCGTTTTTATAAACAGGATATCAGAGGGAGCATTGCTCATGTGACGATGCTTGAAAAACAGGGGATTCTGACAAAAGAAGAGAAAGATCAGATCATAGAGGGTCTTGAAAGTATATGCAGAGACGTAGAGAACAAAACGCTTGAGATCACAGAAGAATATGAAGATATCCACAGCTTTGTAGAAGCGAATCTGATCGACAGGATCGGAGATGCGGGGAAAAAATTACATACAGGGCGAAGCAGAAACGATCAGGTCGCTTTGGATATGAAGCTTTATACGCGAGATGAGATCACACACCTTGACAGTTTGTTAAGAGAACTTATGGAAGTTCTTTTGAAATTGATGGAAGAAAATACAGAGACATATATGCCGGGATTTACACATCTGCAAAAGGCGCAGCCGATTACTCTGGCACATCATATGGGAGCTTATTTTGAAATGTTTAAGCGCGACCATCAGAGGATGCGGGATATTTATAAAAGGATGAACCTTTGTCCTCTCGGAAGCGGAGCTTTGGCGGGAACGACATATCCGTTGGACAGAGAATATACAGCTTTGCTTCTCGGATTTGACGGTCCGACTTTAAACAGTATGGATTCGGTGTCGGACAGAGACTATCTGATTGAACTTCTGTCTGCCATGTCAACGATTATGATGCACCTTAGCAGATTTTCGGAAGAAGTGATCATCTGGAATACAAATGAATACAAATTTGTTGAGATTGACGACGCTTACAGTACGGGAAGCAGTATTATGCCGCAAAAGAAAAATCCTGATATCGCAGAGCTTGTACGAGGAAAAACAGGACGCGTTTACGGAGCTCTCACTTCACTTTTGACGACGATGAAAGGGATTCCGCTTGCATATAATAAAGATATGCAGGAAGATAAAGAACTTGTATTTGATGCGATCGATACGACCAAAGGATGTCTTGCATTATTTACAGGAATGTTAAAGACAATGCGTTTTAACAATGCCCGCATGGAAGAAAGTGCAAAGCACGGTTTCACAAATGCGACGGATGCTGCGGATTATCTCGTAAATCACAATGTTCCGTTCAGGGATGCCCATGGTATCGTTGGAAGACTTGTATTGTATTGCATTGAGAAAAATATTGCTTTGGACGATATGTCTTTGGAAGAATTCAAGGCGATTTCTCCTGTCTTTGAAGAAGATATATATGAGGCGATCAGTATGAAAACATGCGTGGATATGCGTAACACAATCGGCGCGCCGGGGAAAAACGCAATGGAAGCGGTGATCAGAGCAGAACGGCAATATTTGAAAGAACAGCCTGCTTTATAAAGAATTTCGCAGAGTCAGGCTTTTACAGATAGAAGATACTATAGAGGTTATAGAGGCAAGCGGAAGCTGACGTGGATATGGCGCTATAGTAAGAAAGATAACAGGAAAAATAACAGTAAAAGGAGAAAGAAGATGGAACAGAAATTAAAAGTAGGTATTTTAGGTGCGACAGGAATGGTAGGTCAGAGATTTATCTCTCTGCTTGAGGATCATCCGTGGTTTGAAGTTGTAACAGTTGCGGCAAGCCCGCGTTCTGCAGGAAAGACATATGAGGAAGCGGTAGGCGATCGCTGGAAAATGGATACGCCGATGCCGGAGGCTGTGAAAAAGCTTGTTGTTCTTAACGTAAATGACGTAGAGCATGTAGCTTCGACTGTAGATTTTGTTTTCAGCGCGGTTGATATGAGCAAAGAAGAGATCAAAGTGATCGAAGAGGCATATGCAAAAACAGAGACTCCGGTCGTATCAAACAACAGCGCGCATCGCTGGACGCCGGACGTTCCGATGGTAGTACCGGAGATCAATGCAGAACATTTTGAAGTGATCAAAGATCAGAAGAAACGTCTCGGTACAACGAGAGGATTCATTGCAGTAAAACCGAACTGTTCGATCCAAAGTTACGCTCCGTGTTTGGCGGCATGGAAAGAATTCGGACCGAAAGAGCTTGTTGTTACAACATATCAGGCAATTTCAGGAGCAGGAAAAACATTCAAAGACTGGCCGGAAATGCTGGGAAATATTATTCCGTTTATCGGAGGAGAAGAAGAGAAAAGCGAGCAGGAGCCGCTTAGAGTTCTCGGAAAAGTGGAAAATGGCGAGATCGTAAAAGCCGAGCTTCCGAAGATCACATGTCAGTGTGTGCGTGTTCCTGTATTAAACGGACATACTGCGGCGGTATTTATCAATTTTGAAAAGAAACCGACAAAAGAACAGCTAATTGAAAAACTGGTAAACTTTAAAGGATTCCCGCAGGAAGCAGAACTGCCGAGCGCGCCGAAGCAGTTTATCCAGTATCTTGAGGAAGAAAATCGTCCGCAGGTAACGGCAGACGTAGATTATGAGCGCGGCATGGGAGTGTCTATCGGACGTCTCAGAGAGGACAGCATGTATGACTTTAAGTTTATCGGACTGTCACATAATACAGTAAGAGGTGCGGCTGGCGGAGCAGTGCTTTGTGCAGAAGCGCTTACGGCAAAAGGATATATCGCAAAGAAATAAAAATGATGTGGCAAAGACCATATTTATGAATGATAAAGGGGGTCTCAAAAATGGGAATGACGATGACGCAGAAGATTTTGGCTGCTCACGCAGGATTGGATACTGTGGAAGCAGGGCAGCTGATCGAAGCGAAACTCGATATCGTGATGGCGAATGATATTACAGGACCGATGGCTTTGCCGATCATCAGACAGATGTCGGATAAAGTATTTGATAAAGATAAGGTTGTGTTTGTACCGGATCATTTTACACCGAATAAAGATATCAAATCAGCGGAAAATTCAAAAGCAATTCGTGAATATGCGAAGGAGCAGGGGCTGAAATGGTATTTTGAACAGGGAAAATCGGGTGTGGAACATGCGATTCTTCCCGAAGCGGGAGTTGTCACCGCAGGTGAGTGTATCATCGGAGCGGATTCACATACATGTACATACGGAGCTTTGGGCGCGTTTTCAACAGGAATGGGAACGACCGATGTGGCAACCGGAATGGCGACAGGAGAAATCTGGTTTAAAGTGCCGTCGGCGATCAAGTTTGTTCTGACGGGAAAGCCGGGGAAATATGTAAGCGGAAAAGATATTATCATTCACATTATCGGCAAGATCGGAGTGGACGGCGCGCTTTATAAATCAATGGAATTTACAGGTGACGGAATTGGAAATCTGTCTATGGATGATCGTTTTACGATGGCGAATATGGCGATTGAGGCCGGTGCGAAAAACGGGATTTTTCCGGTGGATGAAAAGACGGTCGAGTATCTTGACGCTCATTGTGAGAAACCGTATACAGTTTACGAGGCGGACGAGGATGCGGTTTATGACGACGTTGTAGAGATTGATCTGTCAAAGGTGCGTCCGACGGTAGCGTTTCCGCATTTGCCGGGAAACGCAAAGACGATTGATGAGATCGAGGCAGAGGAACAGGTTAAGATCGATCAGGTTGTGATTGGTTCTTGTACGAACGGACGAATGGAAGATATGAGGAAAGCTGCGGCAATACTGAAAGGTCATACGGTACATCCTGATGTGCGTGTGATGGTTGTTCCGGCTACACAGAAGATTTATAAGCAATGTATCAAAGAAGGACTGCTGGATATTTTTGTAGATGCAGGATGTGCTGTAAATACTCCGAGCTGCGGACCGTGTATGGGCGGGCATATGGGAGTTATGGCAGCAGGAGAAAAGTGTGTTTCCACAACGAACCGTAATTTTGTCGGACGCATGGGACATGTTGATTCTCTGATTTATCTGGCATCGCCGGAAGTTGCCGCTGCAAGTGCGATCAAAGGGTATATTGCAAATCCCGAAAAAATAAGCGCTGCAGACGAAGAGGCAGATTCGCGGAATATTCAATGTGCAGAACAGAAAGAAGGAGGAAGATCATGAGAGCGCACGGACATGTTTTTAAATACGGAGACAATGTAGATACAGACGTTATCATTCCGGCAAGATATCTGAATTCCTTTGATGCACAAGAACTTGCCAGCCACGCTATGGCAGATATAGATCCGGATTTTGTAAAAAAAGTACAGTCGGGAGATATTATTGTGGCAAATAAAAATTTCGGATGCGGATCATCCAGAGAACATGCGCCGCTCTGCTTGAAAACGGCAGGAGTAAGCTGCATTATCGCGGAAACGTTCGCAAGAATCTTTTACAGAAATGCAATCAATATCGGTCTTCCGATTATTGAATGTCCGGAAGCGGCACAGGGAATTGAAGCAGGTGACGAAGTTGAGGTTGATTTTGACAGTGGTATGATTTACAATCGTACAAAAGGAACTGAATTTAAAGGTCAGCCCTTCCCGGAATTTATGCAGAAATTGATTGCCGCAGGCGGATTGGTCAACTATACAAACAGTAAAAAGAAATAATATATAAAGTTTTGGCTCTTTTAGCCGAAATTCGGGCAAAAAGAAAAGCGGCAGGCAGTACTGCCGCCTTTTTGCAACGGTTATTATATCTAAAACGAAAGGGAGAATTTAATGGGAAATGAAAAACAAAAGGGAAAGGCTTTTGCGCTTCTGCCTATAGGCGTGTTTTTGGTAATCTTTTTAGGCGCGGGAATCTTGTTTAAGGATTTTTACGCAATGCCGGCAGTAGTTGCATTTCTGATTGCTTTATTTGTTGCGTTTTTGCAGAACCGTAAAGTAAGTTTTCAGAAAAAGATGGAAGTGATCGCAAAAGGACTCGGAGAGGAAAATATTATTACTATGTGTCTTATTTTCCTTTGCGCGGGAGCTTTTTCGGGAGCGGTAACCGCAGCAGGCGGAGTGGACAGTACGGTGAATTTGGGACTCTCTCTTATTCCGCCGCATTTTGCAGTGGCAGGTCTGTTTATTATAGGATGTTTTATTTCAGTGTCGATGGGAACTTCCGTAGGAACAATCACGGCGCTTGCTCCGATTGCGGTCGGAATCAGTAAACAGACAGGGTTTTCTATGGCAATCTGTGTAGCTGCCGTCGTGTGCGGGGCAATGTTCGGCGATAACCTGTCGATGATCTCTGATACGACGATTGCGGCAGTAAAAACGCAGGGATGCGAGATGAAAGATAAGTTTAAGATGAATTTTCTGATCGTACTTCCGGCGGCGATCATTACAGTCGTGTTCTTTTGGTTTGTGACGCGCAATGTAGCGTACGATATTACAGAGAATTTAGACTATAATTTCTGGCAGGTTGTACCGTATCTTGTCGTGCTTATAGGTGCGTTGATCGGAATCAATGTATTTCTCGTGCTGATCGGCGGAACTGTTATTTCACTTATAGCGGGAGTGGCAACGGGAAACATTGTTTTAGCGGATATGTTTACTGTTGTAGGAGATGGCGTTGTATCGATGTATGATATTACTGTAATATCTATTCTTGTAGCATGTATTGTATCGCTTGTGAAGATGAACGGCGGAATCCAGTTTATTCTGGATCAGATCAAAAGCAGGATTCACGGAGCAAAAGGAGCACAGGGAGGAATTGCGCTGCTTTCGTTTTTAGTTGATCTTTGTACGGCAAACAATACGGTAGCGATTGTTATGACAGGCCCGATCGCGAAGGAAATCAGTGATGAGTTTGACGTTGATCCAAGAAGATCGGCATCTCTGCTGGATATGTTTACATCCGTTGGACAGGGGCTGATCCCTTACGGCGCTCAGCTTCTTACGGCTGCGGCTCTTACAGGTCTGACTCCGTTTGATTTTATGCCGTATTTGATCTATCCGATGCTGATGGCAGTATGCGGTATTGTGGCGATCTGCATAAGGCGGGAACGAAAAAGTGCCTGAGTATTCAGGAATATATTTAGTTGAAAATTGTGTTGCAGAAAGAAAAAGAGGTAAAATAATGAATTTATTGTATAAGAGTACAAGAAACTCAGAAAAAACAGTGACGGCATCCGAGGCGATCTTGAAAGGTCTGGCAGATGACGGGGGATTGTTTGTTCCGGAATCTATTCCAAAGCTTGACGTTACGCTTGATGAATTGAAAGGGATGTCTTATCAGGAAACAGCTTATGCTGTGATGAAACAGTTTTTTACGGATTTTACGGAGGAAGAGTTAAAACACTGCATCAACAGTGCGTATGATTCCAAGTTTGATACAGAAGTGATCGCTCCGCTTGTAAAAGTGGGTGACACATATCATTTGGAGTTGTTCCACGGAGCAACGATCGCATTTAAGGATATGGCTTTGTCGATTTTGCCGCATCTTCTTATTACGTCGGCTAAGAAAAATAATGTGAAAAATGAAATTGTAATTTTAACGGCAACATCAGGAGATACGGGAAAGGCGGCTCTTGCAGGTTTTGCGGACGTTCCGGGAACGAGGATCATCGTTTTTTATCCAAAAGGGGGCGTCAGCCGTATTCAGGAGCTTCAGATGGTGACTCAAAAAGGAGAGAACACATCAGTAGTGGCGATCCACGGAAATTTCGATCATGCACAAAGCGGTGTGAAAGCGATTTTTGAAGATAAAAAGCTGGCGGAAGAGTTGGCAGATGCCGGATACCAGTTTTCATCTGCGAACTCTATCAATATCGGACGTCTTGTTCCGCAGGTAGTATATTATGTTTACGCTTATGCAAAACTGCTTGAGAATGAAGAAATCAAAGCGGGAGAAAAGATCAATGTGACGGTTCCGACAGGAAACTTCGGAAACATTCTGGCTGCTTATTATGCGAAACAGATGGGAGTGCCGATTGCAAAGCTGATCTGTGCATCCAACGAAAATAAAGTGCTTTTTGATTTCTTTAAAACAGGGGTTTATGATAAAAACAGAGAATTTATCCTGACATCTTCCCCGTCTATGGACATTTTGATTTCCAGCAATCTGGAGCGTTTGATCTATACAATCGCAGGGCAGGATGCAGGGAAAAATGCCGAGTTGATGAGACAGCTTAAAGAAGAAGGCGTTTATGAAATAACAGAAGAGATGCGCGGACAGTTAGGTGATTTTGTCGGAGGATTTGCGACGGAAGAAGAGACGAAAGAGACGATTAAAAATACATATGAGAAAACAGGGTATGTGATGGATACGCATACGGCGGTAGCGGCACATGTATGCGCACAATACCGCAAGGAAAGTGGGGATGAAAAGAAGTGTCTCGTAGCTTCGACGGCGAGTCCGTATAAATTTATCCATAGCGTTATGACTGCCATTGACGATAAATATGCAAAGAAAGATGAATTTGAATTGATCGATGAGCTGAGCGCCCTGTCGGCAACGGAAATTCCGAATGCGATCAAAGAGATCCGAAATGCTCAGATCAGACATAACAGAGAATGCGATTCGGACAAAATGAAAGAAATCGTGAAAGAAATTTTGAATGTATAATTTATGAGAGGCTTGTCGTGTAGAAAATGCAGGATTGATAAAAAAATCCTGCATTTTTTAAATGGCGACGAGTCAAAACCCAGATTTTTCGGAAACCTTGACAATCGCTTAAAATCCACAAATGTGCCTTTTGACACTTCCGGTGATTGAAATGTAATTTTGTTTTTTTTAGAAATAAAATAGAGCATATGAATTTGCAGTTTATAAAACTTTCATATAATCGAGAGAGATAGATGAATATTATTGTTGATTTTTGGAAAATGATTTTGTATAATGAAAGCATAACGCTGGCATTAAGCGGCGTAGATGTGAAATATACATTTTAGAAAGAGAGAGGTAAGACATATTATGGCAAACATTGATCTTAGTCAGTATGGTATTACAGGAACTACGGAAATCGTTTACAACCCTTCTTATGAGCTGCTTTTTAAAGAAGAGACAGATTCAAGTCTTGAAGGCTTTGAAAAAGGACAGGAAAGCGAACTGGGAGCTGTTAATGTAATGACAGGTATTTATACAGGACGTTCTCCGAAAGATAAATTTATCGTAATGGATGAAAACTCCAAAGATACGGTTTGGTGGACATCAGATGAATACAAAAACGACAATCATCCGGCAAGCCAGGAAGCATGGGATACATGTAAGGCGATCGCGCTGAAAGAACTTTCCAATAAGAGACTGTTTGTTGTTGACGCATTTTGCGGAGCAAATGCAGATACACGTATGGCAATCCGTTTTATCGTAGAGGTTGCTTGGCAGGCTCATTTTGTAAAGAATATGTTTATTCAGCCGACAGAGGAAGAGCTTGAGAACTTTAAGCCGGATTTTGTTGTATACAATGCATCAAAAGCAAAAGTGGAAAATTATAAAGAACTGGGATTGAACTCAGAGACAGCGGCTATGTTCAATATTACAAGCCGTGAGCAGGTTATTCTGAATACATGGTACGGCGGAGAGATGAAAAAAGGTATGTTCTCTATGATGAACTACTATCTGCCGCTGAAAGGAATCGCTTCTATGCACTGTTCCGCAAACACAGACATGAACGGAGAGAATACAGCAATTTTCTTCGGACTTTCAGGAACAGGTAAGACAACGCTTTCCACAGATCCGAAACGTCTTTTGATCGGTGATGACGAGCACGGATGGGATGATAACGGTATCTTTAACTTTGAAGGCGGATGTTATGCAAAAGTAATCAACCTTGATAAAGAGTCAGAGCCGGATATTTATAATGCAATTAAGAGAAACGCTCTTCTTGAGAACGTAACTCTTGATGAGAACGGAAAAATTGACTTTGATGATAAGAGTGTAACAGAGAATACTCGTGTGTCTTATCCGATCGATCATATTGAAAAAATCGTGCGTCCGATATCGGCAGCTCCGGCAGCGAAAAATGTAATTTTCCTGTCAGCAGATGCGTTTGGAGTGCTTCCGCCGGTATCGATTCTTACACCGGAGCAGACAGAATATTATTTCTTGTCAGGATTTACAGCAAAACTTGCAGGTACGGAGCGTGGTATCACAGAGCCGACACCGACATTCTCAGCATGTTTTGGACAGGCATTTCTTGAGCTTCATCCGACAAAATATGCTGAAGAGCTCGTTAAGAAAATGAAAGCTAACAACGCGAAAGCATATCTTGTAAATACAGGATGGAACGGAACAGGAAAACGTATCTCTATTAAAGATACTCGTGGTATCATCGATGCAATTTTGAACGGAGATATCGCAAATGCGCCGACAAAAACTATTCCGTACTTCAACATTGAAGTTCCGACAGAGCTTCCGGGAGTTGACACAAACATTCTTGATCCTCGTGACACATATGCAGACGCTTCCGAATGGGATGAAAAGGCAAAAGATCTTGCAGGAAGATTTATTAAAAACTTTGCAAAATATGAGAGCAACGAGGCAGGAAAAGCTCTTGTTTCAGCTGGTCCGCAGTTATAAGAACAGTTTTTTCGTTAATCAAAGAAAATCATATTCAGCAGAGAATATGATGATTGTCGATATAAGAAATGTGAAAAAGAAATCGCTGAAGTTTTATACTTCAGCGATTTCTTTGTATAGGAGATGAGACAAAGTCTGGATTTTCCAAAGACTTCTTCTTTCATAAATTGGATTTACTTGATAATATATAAAAAAGAAGATATAATTATATCAATAAAATGATATAAAAATAAAGAAACATGAAAGGGTGAAGAAAATGATTATTAAAGCTTCGGCAACATTACGAAACGATTATTCTACGATTTCCAATCTTGCAAGGGCAACGAGTGAACCGATTTATATAACAAAAAATGGCGAGGGTGACGGAGTATTTATGAATATTGATGCCTTTGAGAAAAGGGAACAGGCATTGGAACTTCGTGCGAAAATCATGCAAGCAGAAGAAGAACGGTTAAACGGAGCAAAGACAAGAAGTATCTCCGAAGCAAGAAAGGAATTGAGAGAACGTGCAGGAACAATATAAGGTTGAGATTCTTCCTACTGCGTGGGAAGATTTGAAAAGTATTGAGGACTATTATTTACTTCAATTCGGTGTGGAATCTGCGATGAAAGTAACAGATCAGATATTAAATAGTATTGAACGTTTGGAGTTATACCCGAATTTTGGTTCACTTACACCTGACAAATGGTTGAACCGAAAGGGGTATCACATGATTATATCTGAAAGGTATGTTTCTATATATCGACTGATAGAAAAAACAGTTTATATATATCATATTGCCGATACACAGACAGAGTACACTAAACTGTTTTCGTAAATGAAATTGAATAAGAATTTTAAGCAGAAGAACTGCCTGTCATTGAAAGATTGATGATAGGCAGTTCTTTTACTAGGAGATGAGACAAAGTCTGGATTTTTCAGAGGCTTTTGGCGTTTCCGGTGATTACCGAAAATAAGTGTTAGCAATTTTGTTACATGTATATAGGTATTTTTGAAATCATGAAAAAGATTTCCGTAGTTTCTCCACAGCCCCTTTTTCGATTCGTGAGACATAAGAACGGGAAATTCCAAGTTGTCTTGCAATTTCCCGCTGCGTATATTCTTCTCCGTTATAGAGTCCGTAACGCATTTTTAAAATAATACGTTCCCGCTGCGATAATTCTTTTTCGACTTTTTCATAAAGTGTCTGTATATTTTCTTTTAGGTGAATTTTTTCGGCAACTTCTTCTTCATCAGTCTCGATAATATCATATAATTTTATTTCGTTTCCTTCTCTGTCAGTGCCGATTGGTTCATAAAGAGAGATTTCTTTTGCGGCTTTTTTCTTGGAACGAAGATACATAAGAATTTCATTTTCTATGCATCTGGAAGCATAGGCGGCGAGGCGGTTTCCTTTGTCAGGATTAAAAGTGACAACGGCTTTGATCAGTCCGATTGTGCCGATAGAGATCAGGTCTTCGGGATCTTCTTCGGAATTTTGATATTTTTTGATTACATGTGCGACAAGTCTTAGATTGCGTTCGATCAGGATGTGTTTTGCCTCGAGGTCACCTTCTGTGTATTTTCGGATATAATATTTTTCTTCCGACGGCGTGAGCGGATTTGGAAATGATTTCAAGATAACACCTCTTAGCACATTTGATATAGTCTATGTAAAAGACATGTTGTTTGTGCTTTTCCATCTGTAAACTGGGAAATAAATTCTGTCATTTCGTGAAATTTTCATTTTTTTCTTGACGCTCATTTTTTTATGAATTATCATAAATCTACATTCCCGAAGAAATTCATCTTCGGCAATCTGACCTCTGAAAGAGGTGTCTGACCGGATCGGTTGGAATTCAATTATTTTAAGTGGTGTTTCTTCTATAATAAATAGTGTATAAATCAACAGTATAAACGATAGAAGATCTTGTTATTTTAACAAAGGAGAACAGGAAGCTCATAGAAAGGAGTGCAAATGAGTTTCAGTACAATTTTATCTGCGGTGATTGAAGGTCTTGAGGTGGCGTTTATTCATGTAGAGGCAGATATATCGAACGGCCTGCCGGTATTCCATATGGTGGGGTATTTGTCATCGGAAGTAAAAGAAGCGGGAGAAAGGGTGAGAACTGCAATTAAAAATTCGGGATTTGAGTATCCGGCAAAGCGGACTGTTGTGAATTTATCACCGGCTACAATGCGAAAGCACGGCGCGTCTTTTGACCTGCCGATCGCCGCGGCGATATTGACTGCATTAGGACAGATTGAAAAGCCGGAGAAAGACTGTCTGATTATCGGAGAACTCAGTCTTGGAGGAAGTGTGAAGAAAGTGTCTGGAGTTTTGCCGATCGTAATGGAAGCGAAAGAAAAAGGGGTGAGAAAGTGTATTGTTCCGTCTGAAAATGTAACGGAAGCGTCGCTTGTCAGTGAAATGGAAATTGTAGGAGCTGCGACTTTGCAGGAAGCGGTTGAGGCAATGCAAAACAGAAGAAAGAGAAAGAAGATACAAAATAAAGAGATAACGGATTGTGGGAATTTGAGAAAAACAGTTCAAAAAGAAACGAAATTTCCTGATTTTGCAGATATGAAAGGTCAGGAATTTGTAAAAAGAGCAGCGGAAATCGCAGTTGCAGGAGGGCACAATCTTCTTCTTATCGGTCCGCCGGGCAGTGGAAAGTCAATGACGGCAAAATGTATTGCCGGGATATTGCCGCCGCTTGATTTGCGAGAAAGTTTGGAGATTACAAAAATATACAGTGTATTAGGGTTAGTTGATGAGAAAACCCCGCTGATTGTAGACCGTCCGTTTCGTGAAGTGCATCATACGGCAACAAAAGCTGCTTTGATCGGAGGAGGAACGATTCCGCATCCCGGAGAAATCAGCCTTGCTCATAAAGGCGTTTTATTTCTTGATGAACTCCCTGAATTTCGCAGAGATACGTTGGAAGTGCTTCGACAACCATTGGAAGAGCGGTATGTGAATCTGTCGCGAACATACGGAAATTATACATTCCCGGCAAATTTTATGCTTGTGGCAGCTATGAATCCGTGTCCGTGTGGATGTTTTCCGAATGCAAATTGTACATGTACACCTTTGCAGATCCAAGCGTATCAGAATCGTATCAGCCGTCCTTTTCTGGATAGGATCGATCTATGTGTGGAAGCTTCTCAAGTAAAATATGAGCATTTATCAGATGAGCAGAAAGGCGAAAGTTCAAAAGAAATACGAAAAAGAATTTGCCGGGTCAGAGAGATGCAAAGAATACGATATAAGGAAACAGGAAATTTAACAAATGCAATGTTGGAAGGGGATGCTTTAAATAAGTATTGCAAGTTGGGAACAAAAGAAAAAAAGGTGATGGAGCAGGCCTTTTCGGTTATGAATTTGACGGCCCGGGGATATAGCAGGATTTTGAAAACAGCGCGAACGATTGCAGATTTAGAAGAAAGTGATGCGATCAAAGTAAAGCACTTGCAAGAAGCGCTTGGATATAGAATGGATAACAGGAAATATACTGTATAGGAGGATAAAATGAAAACGGAAGTGAAGAGAACGGTCGAGGCGAAGTAATGTGAAATGTGAATAGATAAATAAAGTATGAAATAAAAGGAGAATGTATGAAGTACGAATATTGGTTTGCTAAAATACAGGGAATAAATTTGCGAAAAAAAATCCGCCTGCGTCAATGCATGAAAACAGCAGAAGCGATTTATTATATAGAAGAAACACAGCTGAAAAAAATAGAATTTTTAAACGAATCAGAGCAAGATAAAATTTTGAAGGCAAAACGGCAGGATCCGGAAAAAGAGTATGAAAGTCTGTGTGAAAAAGGAATTCGTTTTATTCCGCATTTTACGGATGAATATCCGGAAAAATTAAAACGGATTTCGGATTATCCTTATGCACTTTATGTAAAAGGCAGCCTTCCGGATAAAGCTGCGAAAAAGGCGGCTCTCGTGGGAGCGAGGAGATGTACTCCTTATGGTGAAAAATATGCAGTTGATTTTGGAAAAGTTTTGGCAGAACATGGGGTGCAGATTATAAGTGGAATGGCTCGCGGCGTAGATGGAATGGGTCACAGAGGGGCGCTTCTTGGAAATGGTAAAACATTCGCGGTATTGGGGTGTGGCGTAGACGTTTGTTACCCGAGGGAGCATATCGGGCTTTATGTAGATATATTGGAACAAGGAGGTGGAATTATTTCCGAGATGCCGCCTGGAACGCCTCCGTTTCCTCAAAACTTTCCGGCTCGGAACAGAATTATAAGCGGATTGTCAGATGTTGTGCTTGTTATGGAAGCGGGAGAGAAGAGCGGCTCGCTTATTACAGTCGATCTGGCATTAGAACAAGGGAGAGAAGTGTATGCGCTTCCGGGTCCTGTAAATAGCCGGATGAGTATCGGATGTAATGAATTGATCCGTCAGGGAGCGGGAATTTTACTTTCACCGGAAATGTTTTTGGAAGAATTGGGATTATCAGGTAAAAAAACAGAGAAAGAAGGTAAAAATAAAAAAATGCTTGAAACTCAAGAGGAATTGTTGTATAGTTGTCTCGGTTTGTACCCAAAGAGCGTGGAAGAAATTTTGAAAGAAACAAAACTGGAAGTACGTCAGGTGATGGAAATATTGGTTTCTTTGGAATTGCGCGGGTACATACGGGAAATATCAAAAAATCATTATATTATTGTTTAAAATGAATTTTCCTGCAGTTTGATTTGAGTTTGAAAATCATAAAAACAGCTTTGGGTTAAAAATGGGCACATACCGCTCAGATGGAGGAGTAATTTTTTATGGCACATTATCTTGTTATCGTGGAGTCTCCTGCGAAAGTGAAAACGATCAAAAAGTTTTTGGGCAGCAATTATACAGTTGCGGCTTCTCAGGGACATGTACGGGATCTTCCGAAAAGTTCACTTGGAATCGATGTAGAACACGATTACGAACCAAAATACATTACAATAAGGGGAAAAGGCGATATTCTTGCGGCTTTGCGGAAAGAGGCGAAGAAGTCGGACAAAGTATTTCTGGCAACTGACCCTGACCGTGAAGGAGAGGCGATTTCGTGGCATCTTGCGACTGCGCTGAAATTAGATGAAAAGAAGATGCGTAGGATTACCTTTAATGAGATTACAAAAAATGCAGTGAAGGCATCCTTGAAAGCTCCGCGGGATATTGATATGAATTTAGTTGATGCGCAGCAGGCACGCCGCGTTCTGGATCGTATGGTCGGATACCGGATCAGCCCGCTTCTTTGGGCAAAAGTAAAACGCGGACTGAGCGCGGGGCGTGTGCAGTCGGTAGCGCTTCGTCTTGTGGCAGACAGAGAAGAGGAGATTAATGCGTTTATTCCGGAAGAGTATTGGACACTTGACGTGATTTTGAAGATAAAAGGGGAAAAGCGCCCTCTTACAGCAAAGTTTTACGGAACAGATCAGAAAAAAATGACGATCAGATCAGAGCAGGAATTAAATGAGATTGTCAAAAAGATCGAGAATGCAGAATTCAAAGTTTCAGATATAAAAACGAGCGAGCGGTTCAGAAAAGCTCCTCTTCCGTTTACTACGAGTACACTGCAGCAGGAAGCGGCGAAGGCTCTGAATTTCGGAACTCAAAAGACGATGCGCATTGCGCAGCAGCTTTATGAAGGTGTTGATATTAAAGGCGGCGGAACAGTCGGTGTCATCACTTATCTTCGTACGGATTCTACTCGAATCGCAGACGAAGCGGACGCATCGGCAAGAGAATATATCGCTTCTGTTTACGGAGAAAAGTATATTGCGGCGGGGCAGACGAAGCAGGCGGAAGGAAAGAAAATACAGGATGCACATGAGGCGATCCGTCCGACGGATATCAGCAGAACTCCGGCTTCGATCAAAGAATCTCTCACAAGAGATCAGTTCCGTTTGTATCAACTGATATGGAAACGTTTTGCGGCAAGCCGTATGATGCCGGCGCAATATGAATCTACTTCGGTTAAGATTGCAGCCGGGCAGTATCGTTTTTCGGTTTCGACATCAAGATGTGTATTTGACGGGTTTAGATCTGTCTATACAGAAGCTGATGAAGAAAAAGAGGAAAGTAATGTTCTTGTAGGACACTTAAGTATGGATTCTGTATTTACAAGAGAAGATTTTGATACAAAACAGCATTTTACACAGCCGCCGGCGCATTATACAGAAGCCAGTCTTGTAAAGGCGTTGGAGGAACTTGGAATCGGGCGTCCGAGTACGTATGCCCCTACGATTTCAATCATACTTGGGCGCAGATATGTGACAAAAGAGGCGAAAAATTTATATTTGACGGAAATTGGGGAAGTGGTGAACAATATTATGAAACAATCTTTCCCAAGTATTGTGGATGCAAATTTCACGGCAAATATGGAAGGCCTTTTAGATATGGTTGAGGAAGGAAAGGTTGCATGGAAAGATGTGATCCGTAATTTTTATCCGGATCTGGATGAGGCGGTAAAACGTGCGGAGATCGAGCTTGAAAGTGTCAAGATCGAAGATGAAGTGACAGATGTGATCTGCGAAGAATGTGGAAGAAACATGGTAATCAAGTACGGGCCTCATGGAAAATTTTTGGCATGCCCCGGGTTTCCGGAATGCAGAAATACGAAACCATACCTTGAAAAGATAGGCGTACCTTGTCCGGTATGCGGAAAGGACGTTGTGATTCGTAAGACAAAGAAAGGCAGAAAATATTACGGATGTGAAAATAATCCGGAGTGTGATTTCATGTCGTGGCAGAAGCCGTCGAAAGAAAAGTGTCCTGACTGCGGCGGTTACATGTTGGAAAAAGGAAATAAACTCGTATGTGCAGATGAAAAATGCGGATATGTAAAAACAATCGGGAAATAGAGTGGAAACCAAACAAAAACAGAGGCATTCGGATTATAAATAAAAAAAATAAAAAATAAGAAATAAAACTGCGGAAATGTATTGAAATCAGAAAAATTGTGTGATAACATATTATTATCTATATATTTATCTGGATTTGTGTATACAATTATTGGCTTGTAAGAAGCAAACGGAGGAAATAATGAGCGTACAACTGTTAGACAAAACAAGAAAAATTAATAAATTGCTTCATAACAATAATTCAAGTAAGGTCGTATTTAATGATATTTGTGCGGTATTGACCGAAATTCTTGATTCAAATGTTCTTGTGGTAAGCAGAAAGGGGAAGATTCTCGGCGTAAGTAAAAGCCCGGATGTTCAGGAAATCAGTGAATTGATCACAGAGGCTGTCGGATCTCATATCGATCAGATGTTAAATGAAAGACTTTTAAGCATTCTTTCTACAAAAGAAAATGTGAATCTGGAGACACTTGGATTTTCAGCAGAGGCGGTGCAGGGGTGCCAGGCAATCGTAACTCCGATTGATATTGCGGGAGAGAGGCTTGGAACATTATTTATTTATAAGCAAGATAAGACGTATTCGATAGACGACATTATTTTGAGCGAATACGGAACTGCTGTTGTCGGTTTGGAGATGCTTCGTTCTGTAAATGAAGAAAGTGCGGAAGAAACAAGAAAAGAACATATCGTGCAATCGGCGATCAGTACACTGTCATTTTCGGAGTTAGAAGCGATTATTCACATTTTTGATGAGCTCGGCGGAACGGAAGGTATTCTTGTCGCAAGTAAAGTAGCTGACAGAGTAGGCATTACACGTTCGGTTATTGTGAATGCGCTGCGTAAGTTTGAAAGTGCGGGAGTAATTGAATCTCGTTCTTCCGGTATGAAGGGAACCTATATAAAAGTGTTGAACGACTATATTTTTGAAGAACTTGAGAAAATTAAAAAAGAACGTATGTAGTTTTTTAAAAAGCGGAAAGTCAGATAGAGGCAGGCAGGAGGAAGAACGATGTACGAAGGAAATCCCGTAGATCTGCGTATGGAAAAAATCATATCGGCAGATGGAATTTTTGATGAAGCGACAAGGCAGTGCAGGGTTGAAAAATATGATCCGGAGGAAGATTACATTTATCTTGAGTTGAAAGAAGATGAATTGACGGTAATTTCACTCGATGCTAAATACAGATGTTATATTTCGACAAGGACAGAACTTTTGTATTGCACAGGGGTTGTGAAAGAACGATATTGTCGCGATGACCGAAAGTTTTTGAAGCTTCGGATTGAAAATGGTTTTTACAATGTATATGAAGGCAGAAAAATGACGAAACGTGCGTAGATGCGTTTCGTCTTTTTGTATCAAGAAAACCACGCGATAGTCGCGTGGTTCCGTGAAAGCTTTAGCGGTGTATTCAGAAATAAAAACTCCTAATGTGTATAATAAAAACGTGACCTGCCAGTTACGTAAATAAAAACACATTAGGAGGACCGTATAATGTCAGAACAAAATACAGACGTAAAAAGCTTAGCACATACAAAATGGAATTGCAAATATCATGTAGTGTTTGCACCTAAATATCGAAGGAAAGTATTTTATAACGAAAAGAAAGAAGCAATTCGTGAAATAATCCGAACACTGTGCCAATGGAAAGGTGTTGAAATCATCGAAGGAGAAGTATGTCCGGATCATATTCATTTACTTCTGAGTATCCCGCCCAAAATGAGCGTTTCGGGATTCATGGGATACTTAAAAGGAAAGAGTAGCCTAATGATATTTCAGAGATTCGGAAATATGAAATTTGCATACCGAAACCGCGAGTTTTGGTGTAAGGGATACTATGTTGATACAGTAGGGAAGAACACGGCAGCAATAAAAAGTTACATAGCCAACCAGCTAAAACAAGATAAGGAAATGGATCAGATTAGTCTATTCGATCCGCGAGACCCGTTTACGGGTAGCAAGTAATCCTGCGCGTGGCTGGCAGGCCAATAAAAGACGCACTTGTGCGTGGCTAGTAATATTAGGGCTATGCCCGAAAATGAAAAACCACCCGCTAGGCGGGTGGATGTTTATTTATGGGCGATGAGCCAAAGATCGGGCTTACTGAAATATTGTCAACTGCTGATTGATCTATAATGTGCGTTTTGGAACTTCCGGTGATTGTTGTTATTTTTTCTATAAAAACCTCATAAACTGTGTTGACAAATTGAAAACAGAGTGCTATTTTATATTCATGAAGTTTAGCACTCGTAATAAATGAGTGCTAACAGGCAAATTTAAAGGAGGAATTACAATGAAATTAGTACCGTTGGGTGACAAAATTGTTTTGAAACAGTTAGAAGCAGAAGAGACGACAAAATCCGGTATTGTTTTGCCGGGACAGGCAAAAGAAAAACCGCAGGAAGCAGAAGTTATCGCTGTAGGACCGGGCGGAAATATAGATGGAAAAGAAGTAGTAATGCAGGTAAACGTGGGAGATAAAGTGATTTACTCTAAATACGCAGGAACAGACGTGGAACTGGACAAAGAAGAGTACATTATCGTAAAACAGAGCGATATTCTCGCAATCGTAACAGAGTAAAAATAGTCAGAAGACAGATGATCACAGGTAAGAATAAGGAGATGTTTAACGATGGCAAAGGAAATCAAATACGGATCTGAAGCAAGAACAGCCCTTGAAAAAGGTGTAAATCAGTTAGCGGATACAGTAAAAGTAACACTCGGACCAAAAGGAAGAAATGTCGTTCTTGACAAATCTTTCGGAGCGCCGCTTATTACAAACGATGGTGTGACGATTGCAAAAGAGATCGAATTGGAAGACGGATTTGAAAATATGGGAGCGCAGCTTATCAGAGAAGTTGCTTCTAAGACGAACGATGTGGCAGGAGATGGAACAACAACGGCAACAGTGCTTGCGCAGGCAATGGTACATGAGGGAATGAAAAACCTTGAAGCAGGAGCGAATCCGATCGTTCTTAGAAAAGGTATGAAAAAGGCAACAGATAACGCGGTTGAAGCGATCCGTGCTATGAGCAGCAAGGTGAATGGAAAAGAACAGATCGCGAGAGTTGCGGCAGTTTCTTCCGGCGATGAGGAAGTCGGACAGATGGTTGCGGATGCGATGGAAAAAGTATCGAATGACGGAGTCATCACGATTGAAGAATCCAAAACTATGCAGACAGAATTAGACCTTGTAGAAGGAATGCAGTTTGATCGAGGATATATTTCTGCATATATGGCAACAGATATGGAAAAGATGGAAGCGATTCTTGATGATCCGTATATTTTGATTACAGATAAGAAGATTTCTAATATTCAGGATATTCTTCCGGTGCTTGAGCAGATTGTCCAGTCCGGCGCAAGACTTCTTATTATCGCAGAGGATATTGAAGGAGAGGCTCTCACAACATTAATCGTAAATAAACTTCGCGGAACATTTAATGTTGTTGCAGTAAAAGCTCCGGGTTATGGAGACAGAAGAAAAGAAATGCTTCAGGATATCGCAATTTTGACAGGCGGACAGGTGATCTCAGAAGAACTTGGATTTGATCTGAAGGAAACAACTATGGATCAGCTTGGCCGTGCAAAATCTGTAAAAGTTCAGAAAGAAAATACTGTTATTGTAGATGGATGCGGAGATAAAAAAGCGATTGAAGACAGAATTGCACAGATCAAGAAAGCGATCGAGGAGACGACTTCTGAGTTTGATAAAGAAAAATTGCAGGAAAGACTTGCAAAACTTGCAGGCGGTGTAGCTGTTATCCGTGTCGGCGCTGCAACAGAAACGGAGATGAAAGAAGCTAAGCTTCGTATGGAAGATGCACTGAATGCGACAAGAGCGGCCGTAGAAGAAGGTATTATTGCAGGCGGTGGTTCTGCGTATATCCATGCTTCAAAAGAAGTGGCTAAATTGACAGAGGAATTGGAAGGTGATGAGAAGACAGGAGCCAAGATCATTCTGAAAGCATTGGAAGCTCCGCTTCATCAGATTGCTGCTAATGCAGGACTTGAGGGCGCTGTGATTGTAAATAAAGTAAGAGAATCCGATCCGGGAGTAGGATTTGACGCTTATGCGGAAGAATATGTTGATATGGTAAGCAAAGGAATTCTGGATCCGGCTAAAGTGACAAGAAGTGCTTTGCAGAATGCAACGAGCGTTGCATCCACGCTTTTGACAACAGAATCTGTTGTGGCAACGATTAAAGAAGATGTACCGGCTATGCCGGCAGGCGGTGCAGGCGGAATGGGTATGATGTAAAAATAGTATCTAACCATATTATAGTGTATAGAAGGTCTGTGGGAATTTCCTACAGACCTTTAAAAAATGAAAATTGAAATACCGGTACCGATAGTGTATTAGGTGTTTGGGAGGGCGGATTATGAGTAAGAAAGTTCTTGTTATCAGTACGAGTCTGAGAAAGAATAGTAATTCGGAAAAACTTGCAGAGGCATTTGCATCAGGGGCTGAGGACGCCGGTAATGTAGTGGAATTTCTTTCCTTAAAAGATAAAACAATCGCGTTTTGTGAAGGGTGTATGGCGTGCCATAAACTGGGACGTTGTGTGATCGATGATGATGCGAATATGATTGCCCGAAAAATGTATGAGGCAGAGGTTATCGCATTTGCAACACCGATCTATTATTATGAAATGAGCGGACAGATGAAGACAATGATCGATAGAGCAAATAGCTTGTATGATTCGGATTATAAATTTACGGATATTTATATGTTGACAACTGCTGCGGAAGATGAACCGGAAGTTCCGAATCGGGCGATCGGTGGTTTGACAGGATGGATAGATTGTTTTGATCGAGCGCATCTTTCAGGAAGCGTATTTGCCGGAGGAGTAAACGAATCAGGAACGATCAAAGGGCATAGTGCACTGAAAAAGGCGTATGAGATGGGAAATTGTATTAAATAGCAAATGACAAATCTGCAAGGGGTAAGGTCTCGGTGAGCGGATTTTGAATGAGTATTTTGAAAGCAATATTTATGACTGAAAAGAAGCGGTAAAAAGGGTAATTGTTTGAATTATCTGAAATAAATAAAAAACAAGAAAAACATTGACAATTACTTCCATACATGATAGGATATCACTTGTCGCTGATGACGGCTATACGAAATACAGGAACAGACTTTTGGAGACGCGGAGGCGGAACAGCCAAAGAATGGGAACTGTAAACGATCGGATAGCGGGAGACAACAGAAAAACTTATCTGAAGACGCGGAGGCGGAAGATCAGAAAGTGAAAAAAGTTGTTGACAATATCACAGCGATGTGGTAATCTATTAAAGCTGTCGCTTGAACGGTCAGCAAAAAAATAAAAAGTTCTTGACAAATGATAAAGCTTTTGATAGAATATAAAAACTGTCGCTTGAGACAGAACAGAGAAAGAACCTTGATAACTGAACAATAGACAACAACCCTTGAAAATTTCTTTAAAGAGAAAAATTTTTAAGAACTACATTGATACAAGATGAGGTTCGGCTTTCACACTAAATTCGTGAGAGACTCATTAAGTGTTCAATGCCAAAACAGTAAAGAGGGAAAGAATTGCTAGTAGTGATTCTTGACCAAGACAAACACTTTTAACGAGAGTTTGATCCTGGCTCAGGATGAACGCTGGCGGCGTGCCTAACACATGCAAGTCGAGCGAAGCACTTTGCTTAGATTCTTCGGATGAAGAGGATTGTGACTGAGCGGCGGACGGGTGAGTAACGCGTGGGTAACCTGCCTCATACAGGGGGATAACAGTTAGAAATGACTGCTAATACCGCATAAGACCACAGCACCGCATGGTGCGGGGGTAAAAACTCCGGTGGTATGAGATGGAACCCGCGTCTGATTAGCTAGTTGGTAAGGTAACGGCTTACCAAGGCGACGATCAGTAGCCGACCTGAGAGGGTGACCGGCCACATTGGGACTGAGACACGGCCAAACTCCTACGGGAGGCAGCAGTGGGGAATATTGCACAATGGGGGAAACCCTGATGCAGCGACGCCGCGTGAGCGAAGAAGTATTTCGGTATGTAAAGCTCTATCAGCAGGGAAGAAAATGACGGTACCTGACTAAGAAGCACCGGCTAAATACGTGCCAGCAGCCGCGGTAATACGTATGGTGCAAGCGTTATCCGGATTTACTGGGTGTAAAGGGAGCGTAGACGGATGGGCAAGTCTGATGTGAAAACCCGGGGCTCAACCCCGGGACTGCATTGGAAACTGTTCATCTAGAGTGCTGGAGAGGTAAGTGGAATTCCTAGTGTAGCGGTGAAATGCGTAGATATTAGGAGGAACACCAGTGGCGAAGGCGGCTTACTGGACAGTAACTGACGTTGAGGCTCGAAAGCGTGGGGAGCAAACAGGATTAGATACCCTGGTAGTCCACGCCGTAAACGATGACTACTAGGTGTCGGGTGGCAAAGCCATTCGGTGCCGCAGCAAACGCAATAAGTAGTCCACCTGGGGAGTACGTTCGCAAGAATGAAACTCAAAGGAATTGACGGGGCCCCGCACAAGCGGTGGAGCATGTGGTTTAATTCGAAGCAACGCGAAGAACCTTACCTGCTCTTGACATCCCGCTGACCGGACGGTAATGCGTCCTTCCCTTCGGGGCAGCGGAGACAGGTGGTGCATGGTTGTCGTCAGCTCGTGTCGTGAGATGTTGGGTTAAGTCCCGCAACGAGCGCAACCCCTATCTTTAGTAGCCAGCGGCCAGGCCGGGCACTCTAGAGAGACTGCCGGGGATAACCCGGAGGAAGGTGGGGATGACGTCAAATCATCATGCCCCTTATGAGCAGGGCTACACACGTGCTACAATGGCGTAAACAAAGGGAAGCGAGACCGCGAGGTGGAGCAAATCCCAAAAATAACGTCTCAGTTCGGATTGTAGTCTGCAACTCGACTACATGAAGCTGGAATCGCTAGTAATCGCGAATCAGAATGTCGCGGTGAATACGTTCCCGGGTCTTGTACACACCGCCCGTCACACCATGGGAGTCAGTAACGCCCGAAGTCAGTGACCCAACCGTAAGGAGGGAGCTGCCGAAGGCGGGACCGATAACTGGGGTGAAGTCGTAACAAGGTAGCCGTATCGGAAGGTGCGGCTGGATCACCTCCTTTCTAAGGAAGAAATAACTTCTTTCGTCTGGAACAATCCAACTAAAACGGAAGAAGAAGTAAAGTGAGTCGTTGTCTATTGTTTAGTCATCAAGGATGACAAAACTTTTTGGTGGCGATGCGTTCAGGGGTAACACCCGTTCCCATCCCGAACACGATGGTTAAGACCTGAACGGCCGATGGTACTGCACTGGAGACGGTGTGGGAGAGTAGGTGGCCGCCAAATCAAAAAAAGAAAAAACGAAGACAGAAACGCTGTCGAAGTTTAGAATAAATACAGGCAGGGATGAGCAACACCTCGTCAAGCCAACCCAATCAGCAGGGCAGTGCTGTTGGAATAACTGGGTTCACCAGTGATTAGAGTTTAAAAGAGATTTTAAGTTCTAATGACTGATGAAAGATCAGTCAAGATGTGTACCTTGAAAACTGCATACAGAGAAAATCAATGATAAGATAAAATATCTAATCAAGACATCCGAGGTAATGTTATTTAACAATTACTATAAAGTTTGAAGAAAACAAACTAAAAATAAATTGGCCTAGAACCAACACATGTAACGCTATACATGTGTGGATAGAAGTTCATTCCCGTGAACAACTATCGTTTGGTTATGCTGATAAGAGCGTATGGTGGATGCCTTGGCACTAAGAGCCGATGAAAGACGTGATAAGCTGCGAAAAGCTTCGGGGAGGGGCAAATACCCATCGATCCGGAGATTTCTGAATGGGGAAACCTAACTGAGCAAACCTCAGTTATCCTGACGCCAATCCATAACGTCAGGAAGGGAACCCGGTGAACTGAAACATCTAAGTAGCCGGAGGAAGAGAAAACAACATGTGATTCTGTGAGTAGCGGCGAGCGAAAACGGAAGAGCCCAAACCGGGATGCGTGCATCCCGGGGTTGGACCGGCGGAATTGATTCAACAAGTTTAGCAGAACAGTTTTGGGAAAGCTGACCAAAGAGGGTGAAAGTCCCGTAAGCGAAAGGCGAGTTGACATGGCGGTATCCAGAGTAGGTCGAGACACGTGGAACCTTGACTGAATATGCGGGGACCACCCCGTAAGGCTAAATACTCCTTAGTGACCGATAGCGCATAGTACTGTGAAGGAAAGGTGAAAAAGAACCGGGAGGGGAGTGAAAAAGAACCTGAAACCATATGTTTACAAGCTGTGGAACATCTTTATATGATGAACCGCGTACTTTTTGTAGAACGGTCCGGCGAGTTACGCTGGCTGGCGAGGTTAAGCACTGAAGGTGCGGAGCCGAAGGGAAACCAAGTCTGAACAGGGCGAAAGTCAGTCGGAGTAGACCCGAAACCGGGTGATCTATCCATGTCCAGGTTGAAGTTGCCGTAAAAGGCAATGGAGGACCGAACCCACATCCGTTGAAAAGGGTGGGGATGAGGTGTGGATAGGGGAGAAATTCCAATCGAACCCGGAGATAGCTGGTTCTCCTCGAAATAGCTTTAGGGCTAGCCTCATACAAGTCTTGCGGAGGTAGAGCACTGAATTCCTACGGGGGCGTCAAAGCTTACCAAGGGATATCAAACTCCGAATGCCGTGTAGATGATGTATGGGAGTCAGACTATCCGAGATAAGTTGGGTAGTCGAAAGGGAAAGAGCCCAGACCTGCAGCTAAGGCCCCAAAATGTGTGTTAAGTGGAAAAGGATGTGGGATTTCGAAGACAACTAGGATGTTGGCTTAGAAGCAGCCATCCATTAAAAGAGTGCGTAATAGCTCACTAGTCGAGAGGTCCTGCGCCGAAAATGTCCGGGGCTGAAACACACTGCCGAAGCTCAGGAATCTGCGAATGCAGGTTGGTAGAGGAGCATTCTTAAAGAGACGAAGCTGTACCGAAAGGAGCAGTGGATTTTTAAGAAGAGAGAATGCCGGAATGAGTAGCGAGAAAGAGGTGAGAATCCTCTTGGCCGAATATCTAAGGTTTCCAGGGTAAAGCTGATCTGCCCTGGGTAAGTCGGGGCCTAAGGCGAGGTCGAAAGACGTAGTCGATGGATAACAGGTTGAAATTCCTGTACTATCCTGTAACAGAACTGTGGGGACGCAGACAGAGAGCACAAGCCGGGAATGGAAAGACCGGTGCAAGCGAGGTAGGAGTACATCAGGCAAATCCGGTGTGCAATCCGAAGACGTGATGCGGATCGAAAAGAAGTAGAGAAGTGTGTGAGCTGGCTGCCAAGAAAAGCCGCTATTGTTTACAGGATACCCGTACCGTAAACCGACACAGGTGGATGAGGAGAGAATCCTAAGGCCGACGGGAGAAGCATTGTTAAGGAACTCGGCAAAATGACTCCGTAACTTCGGGAGAAGGAGTGCCATGCGAATGGCCGCAGAGAATTGGCCCAAGCAACTGTTTAGCAAAAACACAGGTCTATGCGAAACCGAAAGGTGAGGTATATGGGCTGACGCCTGCCCGGTGCTGGAAGGTTAAGGGGAGAGGTTAGCGCAAGCGAAGCTTTGAACTTAAGCCCCAGTAAACGGCGGCCGTAACTATAACGGTGCAAGGTAGCGAAATTCCTTGTCGGGTAAGTTCCGACCCGCACGAAAGGCGTAATGATTTGGGCACTGTCTCAACAATGCACCCGGTGAAATTGAAATACCAGTGAAGATGCTGGTTACCTGCGCCAGGACGGAAAGACCCCATGGAGCTTTACTCTAGCTTGATACTGGGATTCGATATTGCATGTACAGGATAGGTGGGAGACTAGGAAGTGGTGACGCCAGTTGCCATGGAGTCAATGTTGGGATACCACCCTTGCAGTATTGGGTTTCTAACCAGCAGCCGTGATCCGGCTGGGGGACAATGTCAGGTGGGGAGTTTGACTGGGGCGGTCGCCTCCGAAAGGGTATCGGAGGCGCTCAAAGGTTCCCTCAGAATGGTTGGAAACCATTCGAAGAGTGCAAAGGCAGAAGGGAGCTTGACTGCGACACCGACGGGTGGAGCAGGTACGAAAGTAGGACTTAGTGATCCGGTGGTATAAAGTGGGATTGCCATCGCTCAACGGATAAAAGCTACCCTGGGGATAACAGGCTTATCACTCCCAAGAGTTCACATCGACGGAGTGGTTTGGCACCTCGATGTCGGCTCATCGCATCCTGGGGCTGTAGTCGGTCCCAAGGGTTGGGCTGTTCGCCCATTAAAGCGGTACGCGAGCTGGGTTCAGAACGTCGTGAGACAGTTCGGTCCCTATCCGGCGTGGGCGTAGGATATTTGAGAGGAGCTGCCCTTAGTACGAGAGGACCGGGGTGGACTGGCCGCTGGTGTATCTGTTGTATTACCAAGTGCATAGCAGAGTAGCCAAGCCGGGAAGGGATAAACGCTGAAGGCATCTAAGCGTGAAGCCCCCCTCAAGATGAGATATCCCATAACGTCAAGTTAGTAAGACCCCTTGAAGACGACGAGGTAGATAGGGCAGAGGTGGAAGTGTGGCAACACATGGAGCTGACTGTTACTAATAGGTCGAGGGCATAACCAAAGCGGAGATAGGCACATGTCGTTGGTTAGCATCTGTGTTTTAGATGCTTATCAAAGACGGTACCCGTAAGGGTAGGATGAAAAAGATTCTTTGTATGTAGTTTTGAAGGTATATGTAAACGAGATATAAATAAGAAGAGAATATTTTCCAAACGGAATGAGAGAAGGCAGCGTCTGAAAAGGCGTTGCCTTTTTTTGCGGCAGAGACAAGCTAAAGTCGGGCTTGTCAGGAATATTGATTTAGAAAGAAAAACTTCCAATGTGTATAATATTAAAGTGATATATATTCTATATATTATGAAAAATCATGGTGAAATTCACTATATAAGTATAACTTATAAATAAAGGTTAAAATAAATCAATGCTGAAAATCGTGAGCATTCTCTGAAAGGGTTGACATCAGTTCTGAATTTTTGTAGTATATCAAATAACATTTACTAGTATGGATTGGTAGAAAGAGAGGTCAAAGGACATGGGAAAGATTATAGGAGAAGGTATTACGTTTGATGATGTGCTGTTAGTTCCCGCATATTCAGAGGTAATTCCGAATGAAGTAGATCTGTCAACATATTTGACTAAAAAGATAAGACTTAATATTCCGATGATGAGCGCCGGAATGGATACGGTTACAGAACACCGTATGGCGATTGCAATGGCTCGTCAGGGCGGCATCGGTATTATTCATAAAAATATGTCGATTGAAGCTCAGGCGGAAGAGGTGGACAAGGTAAAAAGATCTGAAAACGGGGTTATTACAGATCCGTTTTATCTGTCACCGGAGAATACTTTGGAAGACGCTAATAATTTAATGGCAAAATTCCGTATTTCAGGAGTTCCGATAACAGAAGGGCGTAAACTTGTCGGTATTATTACGAATCGTGATTTAAAATTTGAAGAGGATTTTTCTAAAAAAATTAAAGAATCTATGACTTCTGAAGGATTGATTACAGCAAAAGAAGGAATTACTCTTGAAGAAGCAAAGAGAGTTCTTGCAAAGGCAAGAAAAGAAAAACTTCCGATTGTGGATGATGAGGGAAATCTGACAGGATTGATCACAATCAAAGATATTGAGAAACAGATCAAGTATCCGTTGTCTGCAAAAGATTCGCAGGGACGCCTTCTCTGTGGAGCGGCAATCGGAATTACAGCAAATTGTCTTGAGCGAGTAGATGCTCTGGTAAAGGCAAAAGTAGATGTTATCGTTATGGATTCTGCGCATGGTCATTCTGCAAATGTTCTTCGTACTGTTCGTATGGTGAAGGAAAAATATCCGGATCTTCAGGTAATTGCCGGTAATGTGGCGACAGGAGAAGCTGCGAAAGCATTAATTGAAGCCGGAGTTGATGCGGTGAAAGTCGGTATCGGACCGGGATCTATCTGTACGACTCGTGTTGTTGCCGGAATCGGTGTGCCGCAGATTACTGCGGTAATGGACTGCTATAATGTTGCAAAAGAATACGGTGTGCCGATTATTGCAGACGGAGGCATCAAATATTCAGGAGACATGACGAAAGCAATCGCCGCAGGAGCAAACGTATGTATGATGGGAAGTATTTTTGCGGGATGTGATGAAAGTCCGGGAACATTTGAACTTTATCAGGGAAGAAAATATAAAGTATACCGTGGAATGGGTTCAATCGCTGCTATGGAAAACGGAAGCAAAGACCGTTATTTCCAGGAAAATGCAAAGAAGCTCGTTCCGGAAGGTGTAGAAGGCCGTGTAGCTTATAAGGGAACGGTTGAGGATACTGTATTCCAGCTTATGGGAGGACTTCGTTCGGGTATGGGATATTGCGGAACACATACGATCGAAGAACTTAAATCAAACGGAAGATTTATTAAGATTTCAGCAGCATCTCTTAAAGAAAGTCATCCGCATGATATTCATATCACAAAAGAAGCGCCAAACTATAGCGTAGACGAATAAAGAAAATCAGCATCATTACATAACAGAAAAACGGTTTGTGTGACGATGGGAATCAAAGTAAATAGAAAACGTGATCAAATAAATGCCTGTTGAATTTCTGACAGGCATTTGTTTTTATAACGGCGACGAGCCAAAGTCCGGGCTTGTCCAAGACTTTGTCACCGCTTATAATCCCGGAATGTGCTTTTTGTCACTTTCGGGGATTCATCATATCAGCAGACCAAAATGCGAAAGATACATAGAACAGAGGCAAAGAAATGAGTCTTTATAAAAAAAACAGAAGAAAAGTATCGAAAAACAGAAAAAATGCATCGGGACATAATACTGGAAGATCAAGTACAAAGAAAAGCCGTTCTGTAAAATCGAATTCGTTAAAGCAGAAGATGAAAAAGAAAAGAATCAGAATAACGGCAGTTGCAGGACTCGCAGTGCTTCTTATTCTGACGATTATTTTAGTTGTGCGCTCCTGTATCGGAGAGAGAAATCAGTTTGTAGAAACAGATGCTTCACAGCCGGATATTGATGTACAGCTTTTGGATGTAAATCCCTATTCAAGGCCCGGAATCGAGAGCGAAGGAGTAAAAGGCGTTGTTATTCATTATACTGCAAATCCGGGAAGTACGGCTCAGGATAACAGAGATTATTTTAATGGCCTTCAATATTCCGGGCAGACGGAAGCAAGCAGTAATTTTATTGTAGGATTGGATGGAGAGATCATACAATGTGTACCGACATGGGAGATCGCTTATGCATCGAATGAGCGAAATGCAGATACAGTATCGATTGAAGTCTGTCACCCTGATGAAACAGGAAAGTTTACTGATGCGACATACCGTTCTCTTGTACAGCTTACAGCATGGCTTTGTGTCAAATTTGATTTGAAAGAAGATCAGATTATTCGCCATTACGATGTTACAGGAAAAAATTGTCCGAAATATTTTGTAGAAAACGAAGATGCATGGGAAATGTTTAAAGATAATGTGTGGGACGCGGTTCAAAAGAAATAGATGATCCGCTTGTTTGGAAAATTATATTGAGGACAGTTTCTTTGATTTTCGGAAAATTTGCGCAGACTGTATTTGTAAAATCCCTTGTCATGTTTCTATGGAATTGATATAATGTGTTAGATTTGTTAGTTTGAGTGAAATGTGGAGGGTAAAGATGAACGATCTGGAAATGTATCGTGAACAGCTTGCGATGTGTGATGATAAGCTTATAGATGCGCTTGTAGAGCGAAATGGAATCATCGAAAAGATAATGTCATATAAAGAAACATACGGGATGCCGATTTTGCAGCCTGCGCAAGAGGAAAAGCAGGAAAAAAGGTTGGAAGAAAAGTTACAGGGAAATAAATATCAGGAAGAAATCCATGATGTATTCCAGAGGATTTTGCGGAACAGCAAAAGAATTCAGGCAAGAAAGCTGTTTCCATATAATATTGTATTAATCGGGTTTATGGGAGCGGGAAAGTCTACGATTTCAGATTATCTCAGCACGATGTTTGATATGAAACTTGTGGAGATGGATCAGGAAATTGCCGAGAGGGAGGAAATGAGCATTCCGGATATTTTCGCAACATATGGGGAAGAATATTTCCGCAATCTTGAGACGGAATTATTAAAGGAACTTCAGACAGGCAGAAATTGTATTATTTCTTGTGGGGGCGGAGTAGCGCTTCGCAGTGAAAATGTCGTTGAAATGAAGAAAAACGGAAAGGTCGTTTTATTGACTGCCAGCCCGGAAACAATTTATGAACGCGTAAAAGACAGTAATGACCGCCCGCTTTTAAAAGAAAATAAAAGTGTGGAGTTTATTGCACAGTTGATGGAAAAAAGAAAAGAGAAGTATGAAGATGCGGCAGATGTTGTGATTCGCACGGATGGAAAAACGATATTGCAGATCTGCGAAGAACTGATTACAAGACTGATGGAGTTGGAAGAGAAATAATGTTTGAAAGATTTTTCCCGGATGAATATGTGGTATCTACATATGTAATCCCATTTGAAAGATTGTATGAAGAGGGATATCGAGGAGTAATTTTTGATATAGATAATACTCTTGTGCCTCACGGTGCACCGGCAGATGACAGAGCAAAAAAACTGTTTCGGAGATTGAAAGAGATTGGATTTTCCTCCTGTCTCATTTCTAATAATCAAGAAGAACGAGTAAAAATGTTCAATCAGGAGATTCGGACAAATTATATTTATAATGCGCATAAACCTTCAACGAAAAATTATGAGAAAGCGATGAAGATTATGGGAACTGATAAAACAAATACATTTTTTGTCGGAGATCAACTGTTTACAGATGTCTGGGGAGCGAAAAGAACAGGAATACATAATATTCTTGTGAGGCCGATCAATCCAAAAGAAGAGATTCAGATTGTTCTTAAGAGGTATCTTGAGAAGATCGTTCTTCATTTCTATAAAAAAAGATTGAAAAATGAAAGAAATTAGTATAGAATTATTAAATGGAGTGCTAAAATAGTGAACGATTTTGAAGGAGGAAGATAAATGATTTCAGCAGGAGATTTTAAGAACGGAATTACTGTGGAAATTGATGGAAATATTTACCAGATTTTGGAGTTCCAGCATGTAAAACCGGGAAAAGGTGCAGCTTTCGTAAGAACAAAATTAAAAAATATTATCAGTGGCGGTGCGGTAGAGAGAACATTCCGTCCGACAGAGAAATTCCCGAAAGCTCATATTGACAGAAAGGACATGCAGTATCTGTATCAGGACGGTGATTTGTACAACTTTATGGATGTTGAGACATATGATCAGATCGCTTTGAATGCGGATGTCGTAGGAGATGCTTTGAAATTTGTGAAAGAGAATGAGACAGTTAAGATCTGCTCACATAACGGAAATGTATTTTCTGTTGAACCGCCGCTTTTTGTCGAGCTGGAGATTACAGAAACAGAGCCGGGATTTAAGGGCGATACTGCACAGGGAGCAACGAAACCGGCTGTTGTAGAAACAGGCGCTACGGTTATGGTTCCGCTTTTTGTTGAGCAGGGAGATGTTCTGAAGATTGATACTCGTACAGGAGAGTATTTGTCAAGAGTTTAATCAAAGCGATATTTTAGATTTTGTGTCTATATAGTGTTTTGAAATTATATAAAAAGATTCCGTCTGAGGGCGGAATCTTTTTTGTGCAATATTACATGTTGCATTTTCTTTTTTGATTCTCTATAATCAAGAGCACATAATATTTTTCAAATTATCAATGTATTTCAAGGTACAGTTCGTACCGGATTTCTCATTTAATTCAAATTGAACCGCATAAAAAGGAAGGAGTTATATGACTTATATTGAATTTGCAGATGCGGTAGAAAAGATGATGAACAAAAAGATGAAAGGGGGCGTTCGTGCAAGCTTATATACGGCAATGAAAAATAATGGGAAAGAGAGAACGGGTATTTTGATTGAAATGCCCGGGATCAATATTTCTCCGACAATCTATCTAGAAGAGTATTACGAAAGCTATGTGGCGGGTAGAAAGATAGAACAGATTGTAGATGACATCAAGCAGCTTTATGAAGAAATAAAACAGGAAAAACCGTGGGATTGTGAATCTTTTCGGGATTATGAAGGGGTCAGAAACCGGATTGTATTTAAAGTGATCAACACGGCAAAAAATCGAAAATTTTTAAGAACCGTTCCCCATTTAGCGTTTCTTGATCTGTCTATTGTTTTTTATGTTCTTGTTGATGTGTCTGAAGAAGGAACAGCGGCAATGGTTGTTAACAGAAGCCATGCAGACACTTGGAAGGTGCAGGCAGAAACATTGTGGGAAGACGCGGTGAAAAATGTAAAAAATCTGCTTCCGGCAGAATTTGTTACGATGAACCATGCATTAAAATCTCTTTTAGGGGATGTGGAATATGAAGAGGGAGATCTTCTTTTAGAAAAGAAAAAAGACTATGATCAGATGTATGTTTTATCAAATAAATTCAGAAATTATGGAGCGGCATGTATTGCTTATCCTAACGTGCTCGAAATGATCGGTCAGATTTTAAAGAAAGATTATTATATTTTGCCAAGCAGTGTTCATGAAGTGATCATTGTGCCATATTCAGAAATCTATGTATGCAGTAAGTTGGATGAGATGGTAAGAGAAATCAACAGTACACAGGTTGAAGAGGAAGATGTATTAAGTAATCATGTGTATTTGTATGACAGAGTTTCCGGTAAGCTTCGTGTCGGATCATCTGTACAGACAGGGAGGATGATGGCATGAGACGATGGATGAAAGTTGTATTTTGTTTTCTTTTTGGAATCATTTTTACGAACATGTTCACTATGGATCAGGCAGTCGCAGATGAAAGCTTTGGAAAAAGAGAAATCTCAGCAGAATCATCCGTATTGACGCAGAAAAAACAAGCAGTGTTAGATATGGAAACAATGACATTTTCGTTGGAATCAGAGGCAGATGAAGACGGAGATACGATATCGAAAGGTATGATACTGACAACTGCGGGAATCACATCGGATACATATCCGGCAGTTTTGACAAAATCGGATGAGATGTTCAAAAAAGCGGCGGCAATTTCAGAAAGATCAAAAGTAGAACTGACAGTAGGAGAAGAGATTTATTATGGCAATTACAGCACTAATTATTTTGATGTAAACGGAAAACCTGCATACTGTCTTGAACCGCTGAAAGATACTCCAAATTCAGGTTCGTATGAAACGCAGGCATTAACCGGCGGAGCTGTAAGAAAAGGATTGTATTATGCATATGGCGGTCCAGGATATGAATTGTATAGGGCAAAATATGGTGCGATCGGCATTGGAGAAAATTATTCTGTAAATGACGAATACTGTATGAGTCATTGCATTTTGTCGTATCTTTATATGGGAACGGAGGAAGCGTTTCTAGGATTAGATCAGCAGGTAATTGAAAATTTAAAACAGAAGGCAAAAAATATAGAAAGTATGCCGGATCCGCCGGAATCATTTTACGCGTTTTTGTTTAACTTAAATTCAGCCGGACAGACAATGGGAGGAAGTGGAAAAGACAGAGTCGGATCTATTGAGATTTATAAATATTCCGATCATCCGGAATGGATAGAAGGAAACAGATGCTATTCTCTTGCAGGAGCGGTGTTTGGTATCTATGAAAGCGGAAAAGACAAACTATTATGGGAATTGACTACAGACGAATCAGGTTATGCAAAAAAAGAAAATATTCCGATCGGAAATTATGATATCAGGGAATTAAAAGCTCCGGCCGGACATGTTATACAATTTAAGCCGCAATCTATCCGAATAGATGAAAACAAAGTATGTACATATAAGTGCACAGATCAGGCGCAGTATTATCCGATAGATCTGATTTTACAGAAAAAAGATAAAGAAACAGATCAATCAGAAGCTCAAGGAGCGGCAACATTGGAAGACGCTCAATTTTCTATTAAGTATTATTCCGGATATTATGAAAAAAATCCGGCAGATTCAGGAGTAACACCGGTCAGAGAATGGATTATGAAAACGGATTCAGAAGGAAGAATAAGAATGAAAGAAGAACAAAAAGTCAGTGGAGATCCGTTTTATAAAAACACGGAAGGAGAAGTTGTTCTTCCGCTTGGAACTGTTACATTTCAGGAAATAAAAGCTCCTGAAGGATATTTGCTCAACAATGAAATTTTTATAGAAACGGTTAGGGAAGAAGGCACAGGACAGACAGATACAATTTTTCAATGTCCTACAATACCTGATCAGATCATCAGAGGTAATCTGCAGATTGTAAAATTTCGTGAAGATAAAGAGGAAGAATCAGAGCAGGGCGAACAAAAAGTACCTTTGGAGGGAATTGTTTTTACAATCACATCAAAAACAACAGGCTGGCAGTGTGAAATTGTAACAGATGAAAACGGATATGCGTCAACATTCCGACAAGGAGAAGAACAGCAGAAAGGAGGTCTTGTATATGATACATATATTGTGAGCGAAAAAAAGGCGCCGGAAGGGTTGACTCCGGTAGGAGATTTTGAGATTACAATAGAAGAAGATGCGAAAACGCTATATTACATATTAGAAAATAAGAAAATATTTTCTCCGGTAAAGCTCGTGAAAAAAGATAGCGAGACAGAAAAAATAATTCCTGTTGCAGGAGCGGTGTTTCGGCTTTTGGACAAAGATAAAAAACCGATTACGATGACGACACATTACCCGAATGAATCAGTTTACGATCTGTTTAAAACAGACGAAAACGGAAGTTTTGTTTTGCCTGAGAAACTTCCTGCCGGAAATTATTATTTTCAGGAGGTGGAAGCGCCGCAAGGTTATCTTATAGAAGATGGATTAATTCCATTTACAATTATAGAAAATCATGACTGGGAGAAACCTTTTATTGTTGAGTCGAAAGACAGACCGGCGAAAGGGCGCATTTATATTCAAAAAAATGATTCTGTAACAGAAAAAGGAATCTCAGGAGTAAAATTTGAGATAAAGGCAGCAGAAGATATTTGTACTCCTGACGGAACTGTTCGTGTGGAAAAAGGAACAGTAGTCGGATCATTAGTGACAGACCAAAGCGGGAAAGCATGGTCGGAAGAATTGTATCTTGGAACGTATGAGATCATAGAGACAAAGCAGGCAGAAGGTTATATTTTGCCGGAAAAGAGCGTTGAGATCGAATTAGAGTACGAAGGTCAGGACGTACCGGTTGTGACAAAAGAGACGGAAATATTAAATAAGCCTACGTCTGTAGTTATCCGAAAATCAGATGGGGAAACAAAGAAAGCACTTTCTGGCGTGAAATTTGAACTGCGGGAAAAAATATCGGAAATAAACGAAGAATCCGATGCAGAAGAGGAAGATCTCAGCGAAGAGAAAACAACATATATTACAGATGAAAATGGAGAAATACATCTTTCTTATCTGCGTCCGGGAGTCTACTGTCTTTATGAGTCTGAACCTTTGACAGGATATATAAAAAATGAAGAAGTGTGGGAGTTTCAGATCAGGGAAGACGGAACAGTAGAAGGAGAACAGGAAAAAATTCTGGAGATTGAAAATCATCATACACGGATCACGGATACACACGCCGTTTGGAAAGAAAGCAAGGCAAAAGAAATTATTGCAGGAGAGGAACATATTATCTGCGATACAGTCAATTTTAAATATATGGAAGCAAATGCATCTTATACGATGAAAGGCATATTGATGGATGCAGATACAGGAAAAGAACTGCTTCAGGACGGGAAACCGGTAACATCAGAAAAAACATTTAAGGGGAAAGACGCAAAAGACGGGATTACAATGGAATTTGATGTTGATTCAAGAAAATTTCCGGGGAAAAGAATTGTAGTTTTTGAAGTATTGTATCTCGGTGATTGTTTGATTGATGCACATCGAGATCTGAGAAATCAGGAACAGACAGTATCTATTTTGAAAAAAGAAGAAGTTACGGTAAAAACCGGAGATAATAAGGTATATATGAAGCAAACGATTTTGATTATGTCGGCGTCTGTCTGTATTTTATATGCTACTTGGAAACGAAAAAAACGAAGACATTAAAAACGACCGATCAAGGATGCAGCAGCTGAATTGTTCTATTTGAGAAATTGCTTTAGAAATTTATTTAAAGATTGCTTATTAGAATTATTAAAATTAGTATTTAGAGCTTGCTCAAAATTACTGGGCTTAAAATTACTGTTTAGAATTTGCTCAAAATCAGTAGTAATATAAAGCGGTTAGTGTTATAATATTGAGAAAGTAAAGACTGTTTTTCAGAACAGAGAAAGGACGTAGATTATGAGCAAAGTAGAAGAATTTATCGCCGAGACAAAACTGAATGATCTGCTGCACAAAAAAGAGGCGGAAAGTCAGAAAAATAAAGTGATCTGGGTATTGGCAATTATTGGAGCAGTGGCAGCAGTTGCAGGAATCGCTTACGCAGTGTATCGTTTCTTTACACCGGATTATTTGGAAGAGTTTGAAGATGATTTTGACGATGACTTCGATGATTATTTCAGCGAAGACGATCAGGTGTAAGAAACTGTTTGCAAAAGTAAAACAGAATATACAGGCAGAGTGTGGATGAAACTGCACCCTGCCTGTTTTGCAGTTGAAAAGGTGTCTGCTTTGCAATGATATATGGATGAAGGATTGACATAAAAGTTAACAGAAAAATTGATAAAAGAGTAAGAGTTAATGCGGTAATTTTCTGCTGTGTTAAAAAGAAAAATTATTATGAAAGGAAAAGCTTATGAAGAAAGGGCAGATTTTTGAAGGAATAATTGAAAGAGTAGATTTTCCGAATAAAGGACTTGTGAAAGTTGAAGAAGAAGGTAAAGATGCCAGATATGTGACTGTAAAAAATGCAGTACCGGGGCAAAAAGTGCGATTCATTATAAATAAATTTAAAAAAGGGAATGCAGAAGGCAGGCTGTTAGAAGTTCTGGAAAATTCCTCTCTTGAAACGAGGAAACCTGTATGCAGTATTTTTCCGGCATGCGGTGGATGCATGTATCAGACAATGCCGTATGAAGAACAGATGAAAATGAAAGAAGGACAGATCCGAAGAATTATGGATGAAGCTGTGGACGGCGAGTATTTGTTTGAAGGTGTGAAGGCAAGTCCGAAAGAATTTGCATATAGAAATAAGATGGAATTCTCATTCGGAGATGAATATAAAGATGGTCCTTTGTCGCTCGGACTTCATAAAAAAGGAAGTACTTATGATGTGCTGACCGCATCCGACTGTAAACTCGTGCATGAAGATATGAATAAAATTCTCGTGTGCGTATTAGAGTATTTTAAAGAGCGGAAAGTCAGTTATTATAAAAAGATGCAGCATGTCGGATATTTAAGACATTTACTTTTAAGACGGGGAGATACGACAGGAGAGATCCTTGTCAATCTTGTCACAACAACGCAGGAAGAATACGACTTATCAGAACTGACAGAACAGCTTTTACAGCTTCCGCTTGAAGGGAAAATCGTAGGCATTCTTCATATTTTGAATGATTCTTTGTCAGACGTTGTAAAAAGCGATGAGACGAGGGTTTTATATGGTCAGGATTTCTTTTATGAAAAACTGCTCGGATTACAATTTAAGATTACACCGTTCTCCTTTTTTCAGCCAAATACAAAGGGGGCGGAAGTGCTTTATGAAACAGTGCGTGAATACATAGGCGATATCCGTGATCTGACGGTGTTTGATCTGTTCAGCGGAACAGGCACGATCAGTCAGGTGCTTGCTCCTGTGGCAAAAAAAGTGATTGGCGTAGAGATTGTAGAAGAAGCAGTGGAAGCGGCAAAAGAGAATGCAGAAAGGAACGGACTTTCTAATTGTGAGTTTATTGCCGGGGATGTGTTTGAAGTGCTTGATGATATAAAGGAGAAACCGGATGTGATCATATTAGATCCGCCAAGAGATGGAATCCATCCGAAGGCATTACCGAAGATCTTGGATTATGGAGTGGATCGTATCGTATATATTTCATGTAAAATGACAAGCTTGGCGCGGGATTTAGAGTTGATACAGCAGAGAGGGTATACGGTTGAAAAAATGACGGCAGTGGATCAATTTTGTGAGACTGTGCATGTGGAGACGGTTGTTCTTTTGTCCCAACAAAAACCAGATGACACGATAGAGATCGACTTAGACCTGGACGAGCTGGATGCCACCAGTGCCGAGTTGAAAGCAACCTATCAGGAAATCAAAGATTATGTGCTGAAAGAATTTGGCTTGAAGGTTTCAAGTTTATATATTTCTCAGGTAAAACGCAAATGTGGAATTGAAGTGGGAGAAAACTATAATCTTCCAAAATCAGAAAATGCAAGAGTTCCACAATGCCCGAAAGAGAAAGAAGATGCTATCAAGGCTGCCCTGAAATATTATGCGATGATCTAAGGACATCGCTGATTTCAAGGAGGAATAACACATGAAAAGCACATTTGAAAAAATGGGTGGAACCTACACACTTGGCGCAGACGGAATTTACTATCCGAATCTTGTCAGTACAGATGAAGAACCGCATTATGGGAAATACGGAATGTTGCGGAAAACATATCTGAAAGAGCATCGTCCGGCAATGTATTCACTGTATATGTTGGAAGACAGATTGACAGAACATCTGAATGCGGTGGACGATGAAACACAGGAGAAAATGGATATTCTGGTGAGTCAGATGATGGAGAAGCAGGGCATTACGGAAGAATTGAAAGCTCGTGACCAGATGGAATGGGTTAGAGCGGTAAATAATGTCCGGAATGCTGCAGAAGAGATTGTGTTGAAAGAATTGATTTACAGGTAAACAAAGGGCTGAACAGGTAGGACGAAAAATCCTATTTGTTCAGCTCTTGTGTTTATAATGGGCAAAGAAGAACCAAATTATAATTCCATATCATACGACCTTTTCTTAGTTCGAGCAGGCTGATTTCGCCGTATTTCCTGTTTCCTCTGATATTCAAGTTCCCAGGCACGATGGGAAAAAACATCAGGATCTTCCACATTGAGATAATCTACCTCATTGGCTGCAATATCACGGCGGTGATAGTCATAATACTTACCAAAAGTACCTTTGAGCTGTTCGATCAGCTTATCCCGAAAATCAGGACGTATCTGGATTCGGGTGTCCAGCAATTCTGTATACTGTTCTGGTTCAGGACGAAATTTTTCTTCCCGGAAAGCGGCGGCGTCTTTTTCAAGCTGCTTTTTGAGCGAGGTGTCCTGAGAATACAGGATATCCAGATTTTTATTCATCTGGTCATATTTCTTGGATAGATTCGTCATATCTTTATTGGTAGAGCATTCTGCCTGGAAGATTAGCTGCTCTTTCCTTGATTTCAGTTCTTCGATTTCTTCGGTAATAGTGGTAAGCTGCTGATTTAATTTTATATGCCGGATGGGATTCAAAATACTGGTTTTATCCTTTTGCACATTCAGTTCTTTCCGTTCCGTAACTTTAGCTTTGAGTTCCTTTTTAACTGTGTTGTATTTATTCAGTATTGGATTGAAATGATTCATCCAGTCATGGATCACTTCTTTTTGCATCTCATTATGAAGTAAATGATACTGTATAAAAATCATATGATTGCGGATCGCTTCTAACGTTTCAGCTATTATTGGAATAGACTTTTCTACAGCTTCAGCCAGTTTTGCTACCTTTGCTTTTAATTCTCGGAGCATTTTGTTATCCGCACGAATCTGACGGTTGATTTCACAGCGGTCTGCTATCATGCCTTTCTTTTCCATATTCTGGGCAATGTAGCCTTCATGGATGGTTGGCTGTTCGGTGATTCCCTGATCTGCAAAGCTGCGGTGATCAATGGTAGCATTTATCTGATTACGTGCAAGCATTTTATTTACGGCATCTGCCCAGTTTGCCCGCCAGATACAAAGTTGTTCATCACTGTTCCATTGTTGGGAAATAGGATTCTGTCTGCCATATCGGCTGCTCTTGGGGTGTTTATCAATTCGTTCATATCCTTTTTCCTGTGCAACAGAAGAAGTCAGATATTCTTTCTTTTTCCCAACTTTATAGCGATATTGCTTTTCCCATCCCTGTTTCTGAGCAGTTTTAAATTCAGAAGCAGTAAACCCTTTTTCTTCCCCATCTTTGATACAGAGATATTCTTTTTCTGTTTTATACTGCCATGTTCCATTTTCATTTAATGGTCGGACAGTAAGAAGAATGTGTGCATGGGGATTGTGACCATCTGTATCGTGAATGGCAAAATCAGCACACATCCCCATATCTACAAAATTTTTTTAATAAAATCTTGAAGAAGAGAAATATTGCTGTCTTTATCCAACTCAACGGGGAGTGCGACAACAAATTCTCTTGCAAGTCGGCTGTCTTTGGTCTTTTCGTTTTCTTCCACAGCATTCCAGAGTTGTTCCCGGTCATTCCATTCCAATGGAGCCATTGGAGGAAGCATCACCTCCTGATAGATCAGCCCCTGCTTTCTGGTATAGTCATGCTGGATGCCGTCATAATCATTGTACATGCGGCTACAGCTCATATAAGCAGAAGCAGCAACAGCAGACCGACCGGAACCGCGGCTGACGACTTTGGCTTGCATATGATAAATTGCCATATCTGGCACCTCCTTTCGATGTTGCCTGCAACAGCGGATAAAGCCCTCGGCAGAGCGCACGAGCCCCGAAGGGGATACCACTGCCTGATTTATCAGGTGGTGAGTAAGTGCGCCCTTCGGGATGAGAAATTGCTGGTGTCAACTAGTGTCAGATTCTTTTGAAACGGTTTAACAATTCCTGTCTGATCTGCGACGGCTCCATTGTCTGGAATTCCGGGAAGATGCTCTCCAAAACGGCACCCTCCTGAATCAGCCTGCGTGTCCGGGCATTTCGCTCTTTCACACGGTTCCGTGCCTGTGCTTCCTCTGCTCTGTGTCTTGCCTGTAATAATTCTTTTCTGATTTCTGTTTGTGTTTTTTTATCTGTCATATTGGCCTCCTTTCTTCTATGACCGTTTCCGGTCAGATTTTTAAGCAAGTAGTTTTCGGGCTTCTGACATATTAGCTACAGCGTTCAGTTCCCGGATATTCTGGTTGTTGATCTTTAGTGGGACACAACGCTCCAGAATCCGGTCATAGATCCTGCTGTGTGCTAAATCTTCCGGATGTTTTAATTCTTCCAACGTCAGATTTGTTGTAATGATCATAGGTTTCATACTGCGGTAACGGCTGTCGATTACATGGAAGACCTGTTCTAAAGCAAATTCGGAATTTCGTTCCACACCCAAATCATCAATGATCAGCAGGCTGTACTGATTTAAACTATTGATAAATTCATTCCGATCCTGCGGATATATTCCGGTCAGAGAATTTAAGATTTTGGCGAAGTTCGTCATGAGTACGGGAACCCCTTTATCTAGCAGAGCGTTTGCAACACAGCCTGCAAAAAAGGATTTCCCAGTGCCGACATCACCCCAGAGCAGCAGCCCCATGGCCTTGGATTTTATTTCCTCCCAGTGAGTAACATAATTTTTTGCCTTTTCAATTTCCGGGTTGATACCGTTATCGTGAGCAAAAGTGAATTCTCTTAAAGCCGGGTCTTGCAGACCGCTGGATTTCAGCCGGGAGATGTGTTCTAGAAATTCCTGGTGTTTTCGTTTTGCTTCTTCTTTTTCATATTGTTCCTGCTGGCATTGGCAGCGGATGATCGGAAACATGATTTTTCCTAAAAATTCTATCTTTTTCTGCCGTGGGGTGTGGCACTTGGAACAGTAGATCAGACCGTCCGTTTCGCTGATATATTCATCTTCTAAAGGCTGCCGGGGAGAAAGGTTCGGCAGTAGGTTTTGTGGTTTTATCATAGGCTTTCATCCTCCTTACATTCATAATGGCGTTTTACTGAATCATTATTTTTCTTCTCTTTATTATTAGGGGACAGTTTTCTGACTGTCTGGCGGACAGAATTCTGTCTGTCAAAGGGACGGTTTTCTGACTGTCTAACAGACAGTTTTTCTTCTGTCTGTGTTGAAAAATCAGCCGGGACTTTTACATAAATCCGGTTGGGATTCCCGGTTCCCTGACGAGCACGACAGATAAGGTCTACTTGTTCCAAAGCACTCAGAGATGTTTTGATGGTTGTCTGGCTTTTGCGAAGTGTTGCTGCCATATCTTCAATGGTGAAATAGGAGAACACATGACCTTTTTTATCAATCCAGCCGTCATTTTTTTGTGATAATCTTGCCCGGTTTAAAAGCACCATATAGAGCAGTTTTGTGGTTTCGGAGAAATCACAGTCCAGAAGAAAACTGGGAAATGCCATATATGGCGGTAGAGTACTGTTTGCAGTAAGAAAGGTTGTCATGCACTCACCTCCCCTCAGATGACGAACACTTATCTATTGCAGTATTTTTCATCTGTAACAGGACTTCCTCTTTGTGTTTTCATAAAAATCCTCCTTTCCGATAATCTTTTGTGCGGATGTTTCGCACAGGATTAGTTTATTGAAAAGAAGGGGGAATGGCATTGAGCCGGGATTGAGTGAGAATTGAGTTACAATGAACTTTCAAATATAAACAGGAATAGTTACAACGAAAAAACGGGTGTATAATCAGGTTAGTAAATATTATTTATTAATCACATCTATTTATGGATTGACAACAGTGAAAAAATAAAGTAAACTAAAGTTAGTTAAAGCTAATTAAAAAACGGCTTATGTTTAGATAATGGGATAGGTTTATAAAATTATAGAAACGTACATCTGATGTTTTTAATGAAAGCAAGGTGTGCATATTTTTTTCACATGAATTAGTTAAAACTAACTATTGATAAAGAAAACTTACTGGGTAGAGTAGATTCATTTTCAGAAAAGATGTTTAAGGAGAAGTGAAAGAAAATGTCAGAGGAAATGTTAGTATGCCATTGTTCACCTACGTTAGCAGGACTGAAAACGGGAAGTCTTTTTTCATGCCCTTATAGTTCACAAAAGATGATTATAAAAGAAATACGTGAATTTAATCAAAAACTGACACAGAAAGGGATCCGGATTATCCCGGTTCGCATATCAGACAAACGGATGCTGGTTTATGTCTATCGTCCAGAAAAGTTAAAAGAAGATTTTTCTGATGAGAAAACTCAGATCATATTGAAATGTAAGGGATATGATTGTACGAATCTATCACAGTGCATCTGCAGACTGATTCAAAAACTGCAGAGTGCCCCAGACTTTCCGCATGAAATAGGTTTATTCTTAGGGTATCCGGCAGAGGATGTAAAAGGATTTATTGAGAATAAGGCGGCCTGCAGCAAATGTTCTGGGTGTTGGAAGGTGTACGGGGATGAACAGGCCGCGAGGATTCTGTTTAAAAAATATAAAAAATGCACAGAAATTTATTGCAGGAGATGGAAAAGTGGCGTGGCTGTTGAACAGCTTACGATTACTATATAATCACAAACTTCAGAAAGGAAGGTAAAAATCATGAGTAAAATTGCAGTAGTTTATTGGAGTGGCACAGGAAATACAGAAGCCATGGCAAAGGCAGTACTGGAGGGCGCGAAGGAGAAGGGGGCAGAGGTTGTATTATTAACTCCGGATGAATTTGATGTTTCTATGATGGATTCTTATGATGCGATCGCTTTTGGATGCCCGGCAATGGGAGCAGAAGTATTGGAAGAAGAGGAATTTGAACCGATGTTTGCTTCTTGTGAATCAAAACTTTCAGGAAAAAGAATTGCACTGTTTGGCTCTTATGGCTGGGGAGATGGAGAGTGGATGAGAGACTGGGAGACAAGATGCAAAGAGGCGGGAGCTGTCTTGATTTGTGAAAGCGTGATCTGCAATGAAATGCCCGATGATGAGGGGATTCAATCCTGCAAAGCGTTGGGTGAAAATCTGGATTAATAAATATTGGGGAATGCTGCGAGAAAAGATTTTAATCAGTTAATAGCAGCGTTCCCATAATACGATTTAGAACGCAACCGATGATCAAGAACGGATGATTTTGTAGATATCTGCTATCGGAGCGTTTTATGAATATATTAAAAATGGGAGGTTGGGTATGAGTGTTGTTATTATAGGCGGGCATGATAGAATGGTCTGTCAGTACAAAAAAGTTTGTAAAAGTTTTAATTGTAAAGCGAAAGTCTTTACACAGATGTCTGCAACTTTAAGTAAACAGATTGGGAATCCAGATTTGATTGTACTGTTCACGAATACGGTTTCCCATAAGATGGCCAGGTGTGCAGTGGAGGAGGCGGAACGCTGCAATGCGGATGTAGTGAGATGCCATTCAAGTAGCAAAAATGCGTTACAGGAGATTCTTGGAAGTATCTGTATGTAGCGAAATTTTTTTATATATTAAGAATAGATATTGTTTTGGTGAGTTGATAGAGGTATAGGTTATGTCTTTTTTTCAAAATACTTGTAAGCCAAAAGGAATCGGCGGCAAAATTATGGTTCATATGATGAATACTGGTCATTCATCTATGGCTGAATGGGGATTTACACATATGGAAATTCAAAGCGATAATGTATGTCTGGATATTGGATGTGGCGGTGGGGCAAATGTCAGAAAGTTATTAGAAAAAAGTCCGTATGGCAGAGTGGTTGGCATTGATCATTCAGAAATCAGTGTAGAAAAAAGCAAAAAAATCAATAAAGCAGGGATAGAAAGTAAGCGTTGTGAAATCCTGCAGGGGGATGTCATGAAACTCCCTTTCAGAGGTGAAACTTTCGATGTAATTACTGCATTTGAAACAATATATTTCTGGCCGGATATTAGTGAGGCTTTTAAGAAGGTATATAAAATTTTGAAAATCGGCGGAACGTTTATGATCTGCAATGAATCAAACGGTGAAAATCCAAAGGATGAAAAGTGGACGAAGATAATACAGGGGATGAAGATTTACAATTCTGAGCAAATAGAAAAATCTTTGGAGGATGCCGGTTTTAGAGGAGTAAAAGTAGATAAAACAAAAAAAGGTTGGATTTGTGTGGTGGTAAAAAAGTTATGAAAAGCAAAAGAAAACGATGGTATTTATTGTGGTTTGTAGGCGCAGTAATATGGCTGACTAACTTTTTTGACAGTTTCAGAAAAGATGGGGTTGATTTTGTGGTAAGCATGCAACTTTTAGCCGCAATACTCTTCTTTGCTGCAGGTATTGTTGGGCATATTCGATATAAGAAGCACGATAAAAATCAATAATGCAATACTAAATATGGAAAATGAAAAGATTTTAGAAACCGGGAAAGTATGAAATTCCCGGTTTTAAAATGCCATTCAATTTATAGTGAGAAGAGAGTTATTTGATATGCTTTTTGAGGGCTTCAAAACTTTCAGAACTAATGACATGTTCTATCCTGCATGCATCTTGTGCGGCAATATCCGGATCAACACCAAGACGTTCTAGCCAGGAAGAAAGAAGAACATGGCGTTCATAAATCTGTGTAGCTATTTCTTTTCCAGATTCAGTTAAATTAATATATCCTTCCGGAGATACCGTTATATGTCCGCTTGTACGCAGTTTCTTCATAGCCACACTTACGCTGGGTTTTTTAAAGTCTAATTCTGTAGCGATGTCCACAGAACGAACAACAGGACGTTTTTTGCTTAATATTAAAATAGTTTCCAGATAGTTTTCACCAGACGAATTTATGTGCATAGCTTGTCACCTCCTATATCATTCGGATTCTTTTATAAAAATTGTATAGTTATTGTATCATGATTCATGGTATTCAGCCAGATATATTTATAAAAGAAAAATAAAAAAGTATTAAATAATTATTGACAACTCACCGGGATTAGAATATACTAACAACGTCAAATGAGAAAAAACATCGAATAGCTGTGAGTAAATTTTAAGTATAATTGTAAAAATGACTATAAGGAGCGAGTGGATATGAATTTAACAGAAGCCAAAGAAGGGGAAGAATATATCATTAAGGAAATTTTGACAGATGATGAAGAACTGACCTCTTTTCTGTTTTCTCTTGGCTGTTACAGTGGTGAACCAATTACAGTGGTTTCTCATCTGAAGGGTGGCTGTGTAGTTTCCATTAAGGATGGGCGTTATAATATTGATACTGATCTGGCGAAAGCCATTTCAATATAATAAAAAAATAGTAGTTTCCACTATTTTTTTTGCACAAAGGTTAGTGCATACTAATAAAGATAAGATGCGTATAATTAAAGACGTCGAAAAGGAGGAGAATTATGAGGATTGCTTTTGCAGGAAATCCCAACAGTGGAAAGACGACCATGTACAATGCACTTACCGGCAGGAATGAACGTGTCGGGAACTGGGCAGGCGTTACGGTCGAAAGAAAAGAAAGTCCGATCAAGAAAGGTTATTATGACGGGACGGAGGAGTTAGTTGCGGTAGATTTGCCGGGCGCTTATTCTATGTCTCCTTTTACATCGGAAGAAAGCATTACCAGCGGATACGTCAAGAATGAGAATCCGGATGTGATCATCAATATCGTGGATGCTACGAATCTGAGCAGAAGCCTGTTTTTTACCACACAGCTTCTGGAACTTGGGATTCCAGTAGTTGTCGCACTGAATAAGAGCGATATCGTTAATAAGAAACAGACAAAAATTGACGAGAAGATTCTGTCTGAAAAGCTGGGCTGTCCGGTAATCAAGACGATTTCCACTTCTTCCGGACATGAAGGACTCAAAGAGACTGTAAATGCTGCGGCTGCATTAAGAGGAAAAGGTCAGAAAGCACCTTATGTGCAGGGGGATATTGATTTCAAAGATAAAACGGCAGTAGAAGCGGCCGACAGAAAGCGTTTTGAGTTTGTGAATGGAATTGTAAAGCAGGTAGAGAAGAGAAAAGTTTTTACAAAGGATAGAAACGTACAGGATAAGATTGACGGTATCATCACACATAAGATTATCGGTATACCGATTTTCGCAGCAGTTATCTTCCTTGTGTTCTACATATCCCAGACAACGCTCGGTACCTGGATCGCAGACTGGCTGGTGGCATGGATCGAGACTTTCCAGGGATGGGTCGGCGGACTGATGGAAAATGCAAACCCGCTTCTGTATGCACTCCTTGTAGATGGTATCATCGGTGGCGTTGGTGCAGTTGTCGGTTTCCTTCCGCTTGTTATGGTCATGTACTTCTTAATTGCATTATTGGAAGATTGTGGATACATGGCAAGAGCTACAGTAGTTCTGGATCCGATTTTTAAGAGAGTAGGGCTTTCCGGTAAATCTGTCATTCCTATGGTCATTGGTACAGGATGTGCGATTCCGGGCGTTATGGCTTGCCGTACAATCCGTAACGAAAGAGAACGTCGTACCACAGCGATGCTTACACCATTTATGCCATGTGGAGCTAAAATCCCAGTGATTGCTCTTTTTGCAGGTGCATTCTTTGCGGACGCATGGTGGGTTTCAGCAACTATGTATCTGGTGGGTATTCTCTTAGTTTTGCTTGGAGCTTTACTTGTGAAAAAGATTACAGGACAAAAATACAGAAAATCTTTCTTTATTATTGAACTTCCGGAATATAAGTTTCCAAGCTTGAAAAGGGCATGCGGCTCTATGCTGGAGCGAGGAAAAGCATATATCGTAAAAGCAGGAACGATCATTCTGGTATGCAATACGGTGGTACAGATCATGCAGAGCTTTAACTGGCAGTTCCAGCTTGTAGAAGAAGGTGCAGAAGGGACATCTATTTTGGCATCCATTGCCCATCCGTTTGCGATTTTGTTCATACCGCTTGGATTTGGAGTGTGGCAGCTTGCAGCAGCGGCAGTGACAGGTTTTATCGCAAAAGAAAACGTAGTTGGGACGCTTGCAGTAGTTTACGGTATCACAAACTTAATAGATACAGATGAACTGGCGTTGGTTGGAAGTGGGAATGAAGTAGCAACTGTTATGGGACTGACAAAGGTAGCAGCTCTTGCTTATTTGATGTTTAACCTTTACACACCACCTTGTTTTGCAGCTCTTGGAGCGATGAATTCAGAAATGAAGAGTGGAAAATGGCTGCTTGGAGGAATCTGTCTCCAACTTGCAACGGGGTATACCGTAGCTTTTGGTGTATATCAGATTGGTACATTGATCACAACAGGATCTTTTGGCACCGCATTTATTCCGGGACTTATCGCGGTTATTGTATTTGCTTTGATTATTCTCTGGAGAATCCGTAAGTCAGATAAAGAGTTTGCTTCAGAATACAGCCTGCATTCTGTAAAATCATAAAGGATAAAAGTTATAGCAGACGGTGGACAGAGAAGAAGTACTTTGTCCACCATTTTTATTAGAAAAGGATGTGAAATGCTCTATGGAAAATATGATAGCAGTTCTTGTTATTGTAATCTTAGTAGGGAGTGCAGCTGCATATCTTATTAAGGCAAAAAGAAGCGGAGTGAAATGTGTTGGATGTCCAGCGGGAGGAAATTGCAGCAGCAAAAATAAAAAGAAAAAAAAGAAATTGACGGGTCCGGTCATCGCAAAGAAAACCATGTTTATTACAGGAATGCATTGTGAACATTGTGTACAAAGTGTGACAGATAGCTTGAATCGGATTGATGGAGTCTCCGCCAGAGTAGATCTTAATAAAAGTTGTGCTGAGATATCCCTTGATCGTGAAATAGGGGAAGATATCCTGATCTGCGCAGTAGAAAAAGCAGGGTTTTTAGTTGAGTCTATTCAAAGCTAGACCGTGGTATTTCATATGGGAGAAAGCGGGTATGAACGGTGAAAAAGAAAGTATTATTATAAAACTGAAAGAAAATGGCTGCAGAATTACAAAGCAGCGTAAAATGATTTTAGATATTATCCTGGAAGACAGGTGTTCCAGCTGCAAGGAAATTTATGCCCGGGTGGTGAAACTTGACCAGAGCATTGGGATGGCAACCGTTTACCGTCTGGTAAAGGAATTGGAGAATATCGGGGTGCTTAGCAGAGAAATCGTATATAAGTAGCCTGCAAATGACAAAATTTATCAATAAGGACTGTTAGAATTGACTATCTTAAATGAAAGTTGTTACTATGAAAAAATAAACAGAGTCTTATAGAAAAGGAAGTGATGTGGTTGTGAAACAACATAGGTTTTGGGCGTGGGCGTCCGTCTTTTGCTTTTTGATGGTATTCTATACAGGCTATAAACACAAATAATCAGGAGGTACATAGGATGTTTAGTGATTCTACTTTGAAAAAAATCGGATGTTTTGTAGGAGGAGTCGTATTTGGGACTGCGGGTGTAAAGCTCCTTTCCAGTAAGGACGCAAAAAAAGTATATACAAACTGCACTGCGGCTGTACTGCGGGCAAAAGACTGTGTTATGAAGACTGCTACAACAGTGCAGGAGAACGCAGAGGATATCCTTGCAGAAGCACAACAGATCAATGAAAAGCGTGCACAGGAAGAGGCAATGCAGGTGCAGGAAGATGATGTTCAGGAGGATGGTGCGTCTGAACAGGAAGAAAACGAATAGGTAAAAGATGAGATTTCTTATCAAGCATGAAGTACAGGGCCGTCTCCGTATCCACGTTATCCGAAACCGAATGACATGTACGGAGGCGGATGTTCTTTGCTGGGCTCTTGAAAAACAGAAAAGTGTTATAAAGGTCAAAGTATATGAGCGCACCGCAGATGCTGTGATCTATTATACAGGGGACAGAGAAGAACTGATCCATAAATTAAAAAAGTTTCATTTTGAGAAAGCAGATGTTCCGGATAATGTATTATCAAGTTCAGGGCGTGCTTTAAATTCCGCATACAGGGAAAAGCTGATAGCAAAAACATTGCTCCATTATGGAGGGAAATTGCTCTTGCCAAATTCGGTGAGAAAAATATGGCTTACTTTTAAAGTGGTCCAATATATCGGAAAAGGGATTCGATGTCTGGCCAGACGGAAGATAGAGGTGCCGGTATTAGATGCTACAGCGATTGGCGTGTCCGTGCTGCGAGGAGACTTTAATACTGCCGGTTCTGTCATGTTTCTGCTGGGAATTGGAGAATTGCTGGAGGAATGGACACATAAAAAGTCTGTAGGAGATCTGGCACGCAGCATGTCTTTAAACATAAAGAAAGTATGGCTGAAAAGAGAGGAGCAGGAAATTCTTGTTCCGGCATCCGATATTTTGCCGGGTGACAGAGTGATCGTACACATGGGCAATGTAATCCCATTTGATGGAGAGGTGTCTTGCGGAGAAGGAATGGTGAACCAGGCATCTTTGACCGGAGAATCTCTTCCGGTACGAAGAACTGAGGGTCAGTCCGTATATGCAGGAACCGTTTTGGAGGAAGGAGAGTTGGAAATCATAGTCAGGGCCGTATCAGGTGCTACCCGGTTTGAAAAGATTGTGACTATGATTGAAGACTCAGAAAAGTTGAAATCCAATCTGGAAAGCAAGGCAGAGCATCTGGCGGACCGTCTGGTACCATATACGCTTCTGGGGACAGGGCTTGTCTGGGCTGTCACACGCAATATGACAAAAGCTCTTTCTGTTCTTATGGTGGATTTTTCCTGCGCATTGAAGCTGGCTATGCCGATTTCTGTCCTTTCTGCAATACGGGAAGCCGGACAGAATGGAATTACCGTAAAGGGTGGGAAGTATCTGGAGGCTGTGGCAGAGGCAGATACCATCGTATTTGATAAGACCGGTACGCTGACAAAGGCGAAACCAACTGTAAAAGAAGTCATTGTGTTTGGCGATTATCCTGAACCGGAAGCTCTGCGGATTGCTGCCTGTCTGGAAGAACACTTTCCACATTCCATGGCAAAAGCTGTCGTGGATGCTGCAAAGAGAAGAAGTCTGTATCATGAAGAAATGCATTCAAAAGTGGAGTATATTGTAGCCCATGGTATTTCCTCCTATATAGAAGGAAAGAAGACCATAATAGGGAGCAGTCATTTTGTGTTTGAGGATGAAAAGTGCCGGATACGTCCGGAATATCAGGAACGATTTGATACGCTTCCTGAAGAATACTCTCATTTGTTCCTTGCCATTGACGGAGAATTAGTTGCTGTAATCTGTATTGAAGATCCTCTCAGGGAAGAAGCCGGGGAGATGGTAAGATTTTTGAAAGAAGAAGGTGTTTCCAAGATCGTCATGATGACGGGAGACAGTGAACGTACTGCAGCATCTATTGCGAAACGAGTGGGAGTGGATGAATATTATTCCGAAGTACTTCCGGAAGATAAGGCAGGATTCATTGAAAGAGAGAAAGCGGCAGGAAGAAAAGTAGTGATGATCGGTGACGGAATCAATGATTCGCCAGCGCTTTCAGCAGCAGATGCGGGAATTGCAATCAGTGATGGAGCAGAACTTGCGCGAGAGATCGCAGACATTACGATTGCTGCTGAGGATCTGCGGGAAATCGTAGTACTGAAACGTTTGTCTAATGCGATGATGCACCGTATTCAGGGGAATTACAGGGGGATTGTCGGTATTAATGCAATGCTGATTGCACTAGGAGTGGCAGGAATTATTCAACCAACGACCTCTGCGTTACTACATAATACTTCTACTTTAGCTATCAGTTTGAAGAGTATGGGAAATTTATTGCCGACTAATTAATATAAAATATTCATATTGTTATAAGTTTTAATGTCTGAATAGTTTGATTTGTAGACTATTCAGACATTTTTAGTAGAGCTCAATAATTGTTGTCCAATTTGTATTCCAGCATTGATATACAATTCTTGTATTTGTTGGTATTTATTATCGATAGCTTCCGGTTCAGATTCCCATACTATTTCATAGATTGCCATAGCTTTTTTGAGATGGGAGGTAGCCTGTTCTATATCAGCCTGTACCAGATAGGCAGTTCCCATAGCTTCCTGAATAATGGCATAGTCCAGACACTGATCGGAATTGTATTCTTTTACCAGCCGGGCACATTTGCGTAAGGAGGATAATCCACGAGACGCTTCACCGGTATCTGTAAGGAGAGCTGCATAGTTGCAGATTTGAACAATACTGTCATTCATATAGAGAAGCTGGTATTGTTCTAATAAGCTGATTCCCTGCTCCATAGCCTGTTTTGCCAGTTCGGTATTTCCCTGCTGGTGATATAGTCCACCCAGATTTCCATATAGATTTGCGACGAGGTGGGCGTTTTCAGGTGTAACAGGAGAAAGCAAAGACATCGCTTCTTTTTCCAGCTTTACGGCTTTTCCAATATTTCTTTCAAGGGTAGCTTTATAGTCCAGTAATAATGCCCGGTCAGACACGGTTCCGATAGAAGTGTCTTCCAGCAAAGAAGATAGTTCACGCAGGATTCTTTGCATACCATTTTCTTCGTGGTATTTTTCCATATATGGGAAAACATCTTCTAAGAATAATAAATAACCAGAAATATCATCTTTAGTTGTTTTTGTAATAATGTTTTCAACGGTTTGGAAAACAAGTCTGTAGTAGGAAATATCATTGCCGTGTAAAAGGCAGATGTTTTGCAGACTTTCCAGTAAAGGGAAACAGGTTTTTACAGACGGCTGCATATCTGCAACAGCGATTTCCTGTATCATGGGATGCAGTACAATGGTTCTTCCGGTTTTTGGCTGAATAAATCCCATTTCAATTAAATCATTTACGGCATTCAAATCCGGTAAATTCAGCCATGCAGCAAATCTTCGTGCCGGAATACCGGTTAAAGGAATCAGGCACAGACATCTCATTACATCTTGTTGAGTTTCAGAAAGCTGATATAGAGAGAATAAAGTATGTATGTGTCCATAGTAGGTTTCTTTGCTGCTTTGCCCGTCTTTTATAATATTGATTTTATCAGTTGCATCAAGAGCGACATTTTCTTCCAACAATTTTTTTAAGAGCATTTCTGGTTCCAATATTCCGGTTTCCAGTAAGCGTGATGCCAGTTCTACAGCGAGCGTATGGGCATGGACAGCTTCTATGATCTGTTCTATGACATCAGATTTTTCTTCTGTGTCGGAGAAAAATTTTCCTGCAAGTTGCAGAAGCGTTGTTTTATCGGAAATTTCTTCCAACAGCATACAGGAATGTCCGTCCAGACGGCTTCTGGTAGTAAATAATATCTGACAGCGGTATTTGAGTATGACCGAAAGAAAACTGTCCTGTATGGAAGTGGCGTTGAAATTATCTACAATCATCAAAGTATCTTCTTTGAGAGAACGCAGAAAACGGTTGTGTTTTCGGAAGCGTTCTTCATCAGAATCCTGCGGAAGATCATCCGCAAAATCCATGTCTGTAATATCCTGTTTTAAATCACCGCTGTAGGTGAGATACAGGATATTGGTATATTCTTTCTTATACTGCAGGGCATAAGCCTTTGCCAGTTCACTTTTCCCGATTCCGGCAATTCCAGATAAAAATACTTTACGCTCTTTTTCCAACAGAGAATGCAGCACTTCGATTTCTTCAGAACGTCCACAAAAATGCCTGCATGGACGGGGAACGTCATTTCCCATTACAAAATCTGTTAAGACAGGAGAAAGATTTCCGGCGGCTAATAATTTCTTGGTTCGTGTGTCACGTTTCACAAAATTCCGTTCCATTCCGAAACACAGAACCCTTGTTATGAAAATATGTATGGTGTCTATATCAGCGGGAGAATAAGAACAGATTAGTTCCTGTTTTTTTGGCTCTGAAATAGATGTATCCTGTAATACTAACTCATATAATTCTTTTGCTGCCATAGCAGAATCATACATCAGAGGAATAATATGTCGCTGAATGTTTCCTGCCAATTCTAATTGATGTTCTTTATCTAAAAAGTAGGTTACGATCCGGGGACTTACTTTTGCCTGTCCTGTCATCCAACGGCAGACCTGTCCATTGTCAAAATCAAAGTCTATGGCTTCATCGCTGCACATAAACGTGTCAAATAACAGATAGGTAAAATCTATTTGATTCATTCCTTTATCTTCGCTGATATAACGGCGAATGATCGTCATAATCGAACCAAAATCACATCTTTCCAAATAGAATCCCCTCCTGTTCTGTAAAATACTCAATTTCCGCTCAATCTATGCTCAATGAGTTTCTTATGAAATTCCATTAAACTGACATCAGGCTGAACGGAGTTGGTCTAATAGAAATTATAGCACAAATTCCAGATCAGCTAAAGAGTACCGCCGAAAAATGCGTGGTGACAAGAAATATCGGTTTGGAAGGAGGAGCTATGGCACACACAGTTGAATTTGAACGATGTGTTGATTTTCTTGCCAGAATGATAGAAAAATATGGCAGTGAGCTCCTTCAGGAACTGAATGGATTACCGAAGGAGGACAAAGCAGAAGATAACTGCCAGCAAGAGCAGCAACAGAATACATTGGGAAATGATTAGGGAGAGCATAGATGTTGGCTCTCTTTTTTCTTGCGTGATATTTGTGCATTTTACCTATATTGACGAGTATGTGCAGCTACGGTAAAATATAGTTGGGACAAATAAAAAGTAAACTGTAATTTGGTATGGAGAATATAAATGAAAAAGCGAAGATGTTATATATACACAAGGGTATCTACGTCTATGCAGGTAGAAGGATACAGCTTGGAAGCACAAAAAGAAAGATTGAGAAAATATGCAGATTTTCAGGAAATGGTGATTGTCGGAGAGTATTCGGATGAGGGAAAGTCAGGAAAAAGTATTGAAGGACGGCAGGAATTTATGCAAATGCTTCGGGATATTGAAGAAGGTAAAGATCGTGTAGAGTTTGTCTTGGTATATAAGTTATCCCGTTTTGGAAGAAATGCTGCAGATGTACTTAATTCTTTGCAGAGAATGCAGGATTTTGGAGTAAATTTGATCTGTGTTGAAGATGGTATAGACAGTTCTAAAGACAGCGGTAAGCTGATGATTTCTGTTCTGTCTGCGGTAGCAGAAATTGAACGTGAAAATATTCTGGTACAGACAATGGAGGGGCGCAGACAAAAGGCGAGAGATGGCAAATGGAACGGCGGATTTGCTCCGTACGGATATAAGCTGTTAAATGGAGAACTGGAAATTGCAGAAGATGAGGCAGAAATCATTCGTATTATTTTTGATAAATATATTCATACCAATATGGGAGTAAATGGCATTGCAGCCTATCTGAATGAGCATGGCTACAAGAAGAAAAAGAGACAGAATAATACGTTGGATGCGTTTGCTACTTCTTTTATAAAGGGTGTCCTTGATAATCCTATTTATTGTGGTAAATTGGCATTTGGAAGAAGGAAAACTGAAAGAGTGCCAGGCAAGAGAAATGAATTCCGTATTGTAAAGCAGGATTCTTATATATTAAGTGATGGTATTCACGAAGCCATTATTTCCGAAGATGATTGGAACTTGGCAAAACAGAAACGAAATATAAATGGAGTAAAGCATGAGAAAATCCATAGTTTGGAGCATGAACATATTTTGTCCGGAATTCTTAAATGTCCAATTTGTGGAAAGGGAATGTATGGAAATGTAAACCGTAAGAAGAAAAAAGACGGAACATTTTATAAGGATTATTTTTATTATGCCTGCAAGCATAGGTATTATGTGAATGGTCATAAATGTGATTACCGGAAGCAGTGGAACGAAGAAAAAGTAAATGATGCGGTAGCAGAAGTTATTAAAAAGCTGGTGAATAATCCGAAATTTGAAGCCGCTATACGTGCAAAAATCAATTCTAAGATAGATACCGGAGAATTGGAAACAGAGCATGAGAACTTGAAAAAACAGCTGCGGCAAGTATTGGGAGCTAAAAATAGGTTAGGACAACAGATGGACAATCTGGATATTTCTGATAAAATGTATGACAGGAAGTATCAGGATATGCAGGATCGGTTAAATGGTTTGTATGATGAGATTGAACGACTGGAAAGTCTGATCGATGATATAGTATCCAGAAAAGAGTATATCCGTCAGCAGAAAATTTCTGAGGATGGAGTGTATCAATATCTTTTGTACTTTGACAAACTGTATGATAAATTCACCGATATGGAGAAAAAAGAATTTATGAACAGTTTTGTTGAAAGAGTTGATATTTACGAGGATGAACAGCCGAACGGAAGATTTTTGAAGCATATAAAATTTAAGTTTCCGGTATTTTTTGACGGTGAAGAAATTCAGGAACTTAGTTGGGACAACGAAACAACAGTTGAGACAGTCGCTCTGCTTACGAGAAAAGCCCGGTAAATCAAAGGTTTTCGCCGATTTGGGGCAAAAATGGATGTGTGTTTCTGTTTCCGCAGAGTGATGATATATCAGGAGGTTTACCCCAGGGGATAGGCTTTGGAGAACGGGAGATATACATTTTGGCGAAAGAATACTTTTTCGCAAAAGCGGTTTTGTTAAAGGAGCGTATGATGAAGGAAATTGAACAGTTCGCAACCCAATTTCGAAGAGCGATTGACTTGGCTTTGGAAGCAGGGGAGTTTGATAACGACAGCATATATCGCAGATTTCCACGTGCTTGCTGCGGAGATACGAGTGATTTGTTAGCTCAGTATTTATTGGATAAAGGTATCAAAACAGATTATGTCTGTGGAACATATTGGGGTAAACCGGATGGAAACGGACAATCTCATGCATGGCTGATGGTAGACAAATATATTATTATAGATATCACAGGTGACCAATTTAGTGGCAAGTCTACTTTTCTTAATTATGACAAATCAGTTTATGTAGGTGAGGGAGATGATTTCCATAGGCTCTTTGAGGTTGAAGATAGAGATGTTCATGAGCATCGTGGGTTGAGTGCTTTGGGTGGTTTTTGTGGACCGAGGCTGTGGGATTTATATAGAAAAATTCTAAAATACATTTAGTCAACCACTTTTTATGGGGATAAAACCATTACCCCACTTTGAAAACCTATTGCATACTTTCGCTATGCAGTATAAAATAAATGTTCAGGGGAATATTGAAACCGTATGTCTGCTTTCAAAGAAACCTTGATTTTCTGCGGTTTGTGGGATATTAAGGAACGAAAATGGATATGTGTTTTGTAGCCTTATGAATGAACCATTTGAATATCGCAGCAGTGGGGTGTTTTGAAACTCTGCTGAATAATAGGCTTTTGCTAAAAGGTATCACTTTTGTGAAAATGTATGATACTTCCTGGCAGAAGCCTTTTTATATAAAGATAACTTGACTTCTAAATCTTACTGATGTAATATTTACACAAGTGCAGTAGGATTGCGGACGAAATTTTTTTGTTGCGAAATCTTACGCATGTAATAAAAGGAAGGAGGAATGCATAGTACGATATACCCAGCAAAGAGAAATTTTTTTACTTCAAAATCTTACGAGTGTAATATTTTGAAGATATAGCGTACATTGAAAATAGAATATGACCATATCAGCAAAGCAAAATGAATGGAGGTCAATATGAAGAAAGGAAAAAGCAGAAACAAGCGAAAGAAAACAAGAAGCAGGCTCCTATGGATTGCGATTGCTGTTATAGGAATAGCTGCGGTAATTTCTGCAGTATGTGTGGCAGGAATGTTGGCAACAAAGGAAAATGCCTGGAAGACACCGGAAGAACTTCTGGTGGAGTACATGGATCATATTCCAAAACAGGAGTATGAAGAAATGTATGCAATGCTACATATTGAGGCATCGGGAAATGTCAGTCAGGAGGATTTTGTAACTCGAAATTCAGCTATTTATGAAGGTATAGAAGTCCAGAATATAGCTGTCCAGATTATTGCATATGACGAGGAGCAAATGACGGTAACCTACCAGACTTCTTTCGATACAGTTGCAGGAACTATCAGCTTTGAGAATAAAGCACTTTTCCTAAAGGACGAAGAAGGATATCAGTTAGTTTGGGATGATTCCCTGATTTTTCCGAATCTGGCATCTACAGATAAAGTAAGAGTTTCCACTACACAGGCAGAACGAGGAGAAATTCTGGATAGGAACGGACGTGTCCTTGCAGGAAAAGGTACAGCATCTTCGGTTGGAATCGTTCCGGGCAAGTTGGAAAACAGAGAGGAAGCAATCGCACAGATTGCAGAACTAGTGGAAATCACACCGGAAGCGATAGAAAAGAAACTGTCTGCAAAGTGGGTAAAGGATGATTCTTTTGTTCCCATTAAAACAATTCCAAGAGTGGAAGAAATTGAGTTAATGTCTATCAGTCCAGATGAAGAAGTCCTAAAGGAGAAAGAAAGGCATGAAAAGTTGCTGGAGATTCCCGGAGTGATGATATCTGATGTTGAAGTGCGTGAATACCCATTAGGAGAAGCAGCGGCACATTTGGTCGGATATGTTCAAAGTGTTACTGCGGAAGATTTAGAGGAGCATGCAGGAGAAGGCTATACAGCCAATAGTGTAATCGGCAGAAGCGGAATGGAGAGCTTGTTCGAGAGTGAACTGAAAGGCCAGAACGGTTGCAGGATTTACATTGTAAACTCGGAAGGCAAAGAGAAGGAGGAACTTGCTTGTATCCTGGTACAGCATGGGCAGGACATCCAGCTTACGATAGATACTGATTTACAGGTTTCCTTGCATGAGCAGTTTAAGGAAGATAAAAGCTGCTCGGTAGCCATGAATCCTTATACCGGAGAAGTATTGGCTTTGGTCAGCACACCGGCCTATGACAATAACGATTTTATTATGGGATTGTCGAGTGAGCAGTGGACTGTACTTAACGAGGATGAGAATAAGCCAATGTATAATCGCTTCCGGCAAGTGTGGTGTCCGGGGTCTACATTCAAGCCAATTACCGCAGCGGTCGGCTTGGAATCAGGAGCAATCGATCCAATGGAAGATTACGGCAACGTAGGCTTAAGTTGGCAAAAGGATGCATCGTGGGGTTCCTATCATGTAACAACACTCCATGCATATGAACCAGTCATTTTAGAGAATGCCCTAATATATTCCGACAATATTTATTTCGCAAAGGCAGCATTAAAGATTGGCTCAGAAGAGATGGAGAGTTCTTTGACTGGACTTGGTTTTAATGAGGAACTGCCATTTGAGATTAAGATGGCAGAGTCGCAGTATTCTAATTCAGAGGGAATTGAAACAGAAATACAGTTAGCAGACAGCGGTTACGGTCAAGGGCAGGTTTTGGTGAATCCATTACATATGGCATGTATCTATTCTGCTTTCTGTAACGAGGGAAATGTTATAAAGCCGTATTTAGTATATCAGAAAGACGCAGTAGCTGAGTATTGGATTCCGGGAGCCTTTTCTAATGAGACAGCAAGCCGTGTATTGGAAGGAACAAAAAAGGTTGTGAATGATTCTAATGGAACTGGATATGCAGCCCATCGGGATGACATTCTTTTAGCAGGAAAAACAGGTACGGCAGAAATCAAGGCATCGAAGGATGATACTTCGGGTACGGAATTAGGATGGTTTGCAATTTTTACAGCAGAAGATACGGTAGAACGTCCTATATTGATTATTAGCATGGTAGAAGATGTGAAAGGAAGAGGAGGAAGCGGATATGTTGTTAAGAAAGACAACCTGGTTCTGGAAGAGTGGTTTGGCAGCAATTAGCTTTGTATTAATACTTAGTATTTCGGGGTGCAGTGATGCACCCCCGGAAGAAAATACAGTTTCGGAAACGGTAATAGATGTTCAGGCTATTCAGGAAGAATCAGAGGAGGATGCAGATGAAATTATAAGCGTCTGCATTGATCTTTATGAGAAAGCAGAAGAAGAAAATAAATTAGCGGATTTGGAAACAATCCGTAGTATTGTAAATCGTCTTGGAGAAAATGGTTATTCGGCAGTTGACAGCAGAAATCAAATTAACATGACGGAACCAGAGAAGGTAGTGGAATTCTGCGAAAAGGTGGATGCACAGGAGGAAGCAGAAATAACGATTCTTGAAATCAGTTATTTGGGCGGATTTGTAAAATACGATTTGCACACAAAAGGCGGAAATGTGGATGTGGTCAGAAGCTATTACAAGTATGAAAATGGAAATATGAAAAGAGAGGTTATAGGAAACTATCAAGCGGAGTATTGGAATTATACAGAAGAAGGTTACCTGATGTTTTCCGGTGTTTGGTTTTCAGAAGAATTATATGTTCTTACATTGAGTGGAGCAGAGGAACATACCGCATTACGGGTACAGCCATTGGATGAAACATATAGGGAGTTGAGTCGGAAATATCTCAACCCAATCAGCTTTGAACGGAATAATATGTTCATTGTGGATTGGAGTGAGGAGGATTTCGGGGATTTGAATTTCTATGATATGTATGACATTCTTTATCCAAAAGTGAATGGTCAATATGCTCCCTATGTTGCTGATGACAACTTATCAGTCAGTGCAGTTTATCAGATTCCAAAAGAAGAATTTGAAAGTGTTATTATGAAATATTTCAACATTGATAGTGAAACGCTACAATCAAAAACCATCTATGATTCGGAGAATTTGACTTATGAATATAAGCCGAGAGGCTTTGAAGAAGTAGAGTACCCCGAATATCCATATTCAGAGGTAGTAGGTTTTACAGAAAACAATGATGGGACAATTACACTTACAGCCAATGTAGTATTCCCTTATGCGGGTGATTCCAAGGTATATGCTCACGAGGTTGTGGTTCGCCCTTTAGAGAATGGACGGGTACAATATGTATCTAATCGAATTATACCATCCGAAGACAACTACAGAGAAACTTGGCATACGCCACGGTTGACGTTAGAAGAATGGGAAGAATTGTACGGAGGAGAATAATGGAGGATTTGAAATGGCTGCTTAGAAAATGTGGACTTCTAATTTTACTGCTGTTGATTTTCGTGATAGTTGGGGTAATCTGTTGGGGGAAAATGCATGAAGAAGAACAAAAGGTGGCAGAAGAAGTATGGGAGCCACCTGTAGAAATCGAAAATAGCGAAGCAGAAACAGAAGAAGCCGAGAATGCGGAAACTTCCACAGAGTCAGCATATTGGTTTATTCCGCAAGCCAGTGATTGTCTTATCTCAGATGAGGAAAAGGAACAATTTAGTGAAAAGGCAGAAGCAAAGAAAAATGGACGCATGACCGTTGTAGAAGTTGCAAAGGGAGGGAGCTGCATCATTCGGAATATGGAGACACATGACGGAATTGTAAATATGATCAGAAGTTATTGTATTTATGAGAATGGTAAATTAAAGCAATCTTCAGAAGATATATACAGGACAGAATCATGGGAATATACAGAAGACGGACATTTGATGTTTTCCGGTCGGTTAGCCTTTGAAGGATCTTATGAAGTTACGAGAAATGAGATTATGGAATATATGGCATATAGGGTACTGTCATTAGATGAAACATGCAGAGAACTAAACCGTAAATATATACTTCCGATCGGATATGAACGTAATAATATGTTTCTGACAGACTGGAGTGAAGAAGAGTTCGCAGAGCTAGATTTTTATGATATGTTTGATTTGTTTTATCAGGAAAATCATACGGCGAACGGAGAGTTTACTTTTGGAAATGCAATGGGAACAAGCGCGGTATATTTAATTTCAAAAGAAAAATTTGAACCGGTTATCAAATCTAAATTCAAAATCAGCAGTGAAGTGTTGCAGTCGAAGACAGTTTATTATCCGTGTGAAGAAGTCTATGAATACAAACCGAGAGGGCTTGAAGAAACAGAATATCCGGAATATCCGTATCCGGAAGTTATTGGATATGTGAATAATGATGACGGAACTTTGACATTGAAGGTACAGGCTGTTTTTCCTTATAGAGGGGTATCAAAAGCGTACATCCATGAAGTAACTGTGCGCGATACGAAAGATGGAGGTATACAGTATGTGGGAAATCGGATTATCGAGCCGATAAACAATCCGGAGATTAGATGGCACGTACCGCGCTTGACAAGAACAGAGTGGGAAGAGTTGTATGGAGATAATTAGTTTATCTCCATATATTTAAGTCCGATAAAACAGATAAGGTGATTTCTGAAGCCTTTTTACCGGTGGCGTGTTTTTGATACTGAATATTGGAAGCAAAAAAATAAGTATTATCTGCATTTTCTACAAAGCCGATAAACCAACCGTTGACATCTTGTCCGTTTACTCGTCCTGTTCCGGTTTTTCCGTAGAGGTCACCGAAAGCAGAGGAGGAGATGTGGAGGGCGTTCTTTACAGTCCCGGTGTTTTCTAAGGAGAATCCGAAGCGGTTATTATGCAGTTTGACTAAAAGCTCGACCTGTTCTATCGGGGAAATCTTCAGGGAGGAATTCAACCAATAGGAAGAAAGATTACCGCTTAAATTCTCATTTCCATATCCGATTTGGTGAAGGTATTTCTGAATAGAGTCGGCTCCAAGCCGTTCATCAATAGTCTGAAAATACCAGTTGACGGAAGCTCCCATAGCTGATTGTAATGTTTGATCGGTGTTCCACGCTTCAAAAGGATAGTTTTTCCCGTTCCATTTGATCAAGGAATTTGCAGGGGTGATGACACCTTCTTCTAATCCAAACAAAGCATCATATATTTTGTAGGTGGAGTTTGGAGCAACTCGTAAGACAGCTCGGTCTATATTGTGTATTTTCCAGACATCTCTTTTTAAGTCATATAATACAAAACTACCTTCATATTTTCCGAAATAATTACGAAGGTCTATTTCAGAACAATTCTTTGAAGTTGTGTTCCACTGATATTGCTTTTCATCTGTCGCATAGGTAGAGACAAACGGTGTAAGTCCGAAAAGGAGAATAGATATCATCAGAAAAGCAATGAAGCTTTTCAGTTTTTTTTGTAATGTCGGTTTTTCATAAGAAGCAATATTTAGGATTCTTCGCTTCATCTGCTTCATATTTCCTCCGATGCCGGAGGAAAAGGGAAATGGAGTCAGAGAAATCTTTTCGGCAAAGTTAATCAGCGTATTTCCATAAGTTACATAATCGTCGGATTTCAGCAGGTTTAAAACAGAACTATCACAGGCAATTTCCCTGTCGCCGCGCATTTCTTTCAGTGCGTACCAGACGAACGGATTGAACCAATATATCATTCCGGCGAGGTTTATCAAATAGTTGATAAATCCGTCTTTGTGTTTATAGTGCTGAAGTTCATGCAACAACATATACCGGATATCTGTTTCATTTTTATCCGATATCAGGTGAACGGGAAGAAAGATGCACGGTTTCCAAAATCCTGCAATAACAGGAGATTTTAGATAAGCAGCGCTGTATACGGGTATACTTTTTGTAATATTTGTGTCATTTAGGCAGCGTCGATATAATTTTTGAACATCCTGATCTTCAAGAGGTGATGCAGATTTTTTTAATGAATGCAGGAACAGAGCAGATCGGATTGCTAATATTATCATAATGATAATACCCAAAATCCAAAGAGTAAATAGCAGATAACCGATTGCGGATGAGGATGCTTCGTTTACGGAGAGCGCAAAGTCATCCATCCAATCTTTTGCGCCTGCGATGTTCGTGTGAAGTGGTGGAGCCGAGGCGTTTTTTGTGGCGGCAGAAGGAAGAAACTTTAAGTTCGTGAAACCGAAAAATAGTTCTGAAAACTTGAAAAAATGAGAAGGTAAGAATGGAACTGTTAAAAGTCCAAGCAACAGAAACCATAAGTTATACTGCATCCGGCTTGACAGACAATTTTTTAAAATATGTTTCATAAGCAAAAGGATACTGATGATGCCGCAAAATAATATGTTGCAGATAAGAAAGCGAATCATGAAATCAGACATATTATTCTCCTCCTTTTTCCTGTTTCTGTGAAAGAAGAGTTCGGAGTGTATCTAATTCCGATTTTGATAATTTGTCATTTTCTATATAGGAAGATACCATAGCTGTAATATTGCCATCATAATAACGGTTCAGAAAAGAAGAACTTTGTTGTCTGATGTATTCATCTTCTTTTACTGCAGGAGTATAAACAAATACACGACTTTGTTTTTCGTATGTGAGCGCGCCTTTGGTCACAAGGCGTTTGATTAAAGTTTGAATTGTTTTAGGACTCCAGTTTGTAGTAGGCAATAACTTTTCGGTAATTTCATTTGTGTTGATAGGTGCGTATTTCCATACGATCTTCATGACCTCAAATTCTGCTTCGGAAATCTGCGGGAATGTGCTCATAAGTTCTCTCCTTTTAAATCTTACGATTGTAATATAAACATTATAGATGGGAATAGAAAACTTGTCAATTTATGCGGCAGAATAAAATATTATGTAAAATAGCCAATTGGATAAATCCAGTCGGTTTTTTGTGGGAAATCTGGATTATCACTCAGATTGTATACATGATTCTGGCAGTAATCTAGTCCCGTATGTGTAGTTCATGGCAAAACGTAATTTATTGGATAAAATGAGAAAACATTATGAAATGACGGAGAAAAATGACTTAAAAAATCTGAACAGATATAACAGGAGCTGCAAAAAGATGATACGCATTTTACACAATGACAGTTATGTAAGCATGGAAAAAGTGATATAATAGGCAAAAGATTAGGAAAGATAAGTAGAACGAAGAGGTAAGATTTGGGGTGTTTTGCAACTGAAGAAAACACGGAAGATGATAACCCTCCAATAGGGATTAATTATAGTAGGAGAAGATTCAAAATGAAAAGTGTTACACGATATTTCAGAAATGCTGTGGCAGCAAGTATGCAAGGAACCGTAAACTATAAAAAAGAGCGTTTTTTTGTAGTTACAGAAGGGGAATTATTATCTGGAAAGTTAAGTGAAGAGAATAATTTTAATATATGGAAGAAGGAGTATGATGCAGAGAGCGATAATGATGAAGAAAAATTAAAGATAAAAAATGTAATTATTGCATTAAAGACATTAGCAACGGAATTCCGGGATGGCGGAAAGATGGAAGACAATATAGAAGAGATGACTTCATTTTTCTTTTTGCCGTTATGCGTAACCCGTACCGGAAAGTTATGTATGCCGGTTGAAGGGAAAATACCTTGGATACCGCGGGAGTATTTAAGACCTATGGAGGATCCTTTGCTTGCTGTAGGAGATGGTGAGAAATATGATGAATTTTTGGAGCATACTACGAACGAAAGATATCAGTTGGATTCGTGGCAGGATTATTTAGCATATGCGATCAAACTCTATGAATTTGTTGCAGAGATACCATTTAAAAGTAACTACATTAGAAATGGAAATGAACTGTTTAAAGCAGATGGCAGATATTATTTGTTTCAGGATTCGACAGTTAATGCTTCTTTTTATATTTTGCAGTTGTATAATGCGTTGATAAAGGGAACTGTTAATTCCTTGTATGATAAAATAACGAATGGAAAGATAGAGCCCTCAAAACCGCTGATAAAAAATACTGATATAAGTAAAATGAAAGCTCATGTCGGACAAATGGGAGGGGCATATCCATTGTCACCATCTCAGCGTGAGGCAATGAACCATTTTGGAGAAATAAAAGAAGGAAATCTTTTGGCAGTCAGTGAACCTCCGGGAACAGGAAAGACTACTTTTTTGCAGTCTGTAGTGGCAGACATGTATGTAAAATCTGCATTGAAGAGGGAAAGGGCACCGATTATTGTTGCAGCATCCACTAATAATCAGGCGGTTACAAATATTATTGATTCTTTTGGACAGATTTCAGAGATTGGGATTTCTAATTTAGAACATAAGTGGATTACTGGAACAGATAGCTTTGCAGTTTATTTTCCCTCCAATGGGAAAGTAAAGGAAGCTGCCCAAAAACGATATCAGTATACGACGGTACGCGGGGGTGGATTTGTAGATGAACTTGAGTCAAAAGAAAATAGACGTTCCTCAGGAAGGTTATTTAAACAAGAATTTCATCAATATTTTCGAAGAGAGACAGCAAGTATTGATTTTGCGTTATGTGAAGAAATATTGTGGAAGGAATTGGAGAAAGTAAATAAAGACAGAATAAATTGTATCTCTATGTTAGATAATATAAAAAGCGTTCTCGGTAGGGAATCGTATGGAGCATATGTAGAAAGGATAATGCAGAACATACGGAAAGAAGAAGCGATTAGAAATGATTTGCAAAATCAAATAGAAAAAATTCAGGAAACTACACAATGGTTTTTAAATAGGATGCAGGAATGGCGAAAAGCTTATCAGCAATTTCCGTGGTATGTACGATTATTAAAAAAGTTTTTCTGTTTTAAAAGCAAGATACAAAGATGGTCATTTCCCTTTGTAAATCAAGCGGAATTATCCTTTTTAAGACGTGATATGTCAATAGATGAGATAGAAAAAGTTTATATGCAGAAAATATGTGATAATGATTTGCAAAAAAGTCAGTTGCAGGAACAGAAGCTTTGTATAGACGATAAAATAGAAAAATTAAAAAGTCAAAAAAAAGAAATAGATATAAAGATGGAACATTTAAAAGAAGGATATCAAAACTTTGAAAAATATAATGTTGCAGTTCCGGAGGACAGTGTGTTAAATGAATTCGACTTGTGTAAATTGAACGATGTATTGGATCGGGTAAGATATGCAGAATTTTGGCTGGCAGTACATTATTATGAGAGTCGTTGGTTGAAGGAAGATAATCCGGTCAGTGAGAAGCAAAAAGGAAAAACATTTAAAAATATACTGGATGATATGTATCATCGGATTGCTATGATATCACCGTGTATGGTTATGACATTTTTTATGCTTCCAAAACAGTTTTGGGCATATGACGGAAATGATAAAAAGAACTATTTTATGTGTAACTATATAGATTTATTAGTCGTAGATGAAGCGGGACAGACATCTCCGGAGATTGCTGCCGCATCGTTTTCCTTAGCTAAAAAAGCAGTTATTGTAGGGGATGAAGAACAAATACCGCCCGTATGGGGAACTGCAAGAGCTCTTGATATTGCAATGGCAATCAGTAATGGTGTAATTGCAAATAAAGGTGAATACGGTATGCTTGAAGAAAATGGTTTAAATTGTTCTCAATCCAGTATTATGAAAATGGCTGCACTATCCTGTGAATTTAATAAATATAAAAGAGGGCTATTTTTAAGTGAACATCGCCGGTGTTATAATGAAATAATTACATATTGTAACAAACTGGTATATGAGGGGAAATTGGAACCTAAGAGGGGTTCCTTTTATGCAGCTGAGTACAATGAATTAAGAGGGCTTCTTCCGGTAATGGGATTCAGACAGGTTACCACCGCAAAATCAGAGAAATACGGAGGAAGCAGACGAAACAGAGAAGAAGCTGAGGCTATTATAATGTGGCTGCAGAAAAAATATGAAAAAATTTTATTATGCTACAGCGACAAAGATGGCATTGAGGAGAGAGGAGTATTGGGGATTATCACGCCTTTTAAGAGCCAAAGTTTTTTGATAAAGAATCTTATAAAACGTAGACTTCCGGAGTATTCAAAGTTTATTGATGTTGGAACTGTACATACGTTTCAAGGGGCGGAGCGAAAAGTCATTTTGTTTTCCAGTGTGTATGGAAGTGAAGATGGGTGTTATTTTATTAACAGAGCACCGGATCTTATGAATGTTGCGGTGTCTCGGGCAAAAGATTCGTTTTTGGTTTTTGGAGATAAAGAGTGCCTTACAGGAGGGGAAAAAACTGCGGCAGGATTGTTGAAAAAAATGGTGTTTGTGGAAGGGGAGGAACTATGTTAAGGAATATGATTAACAACATAAAGAAGTCTGTATGTAAAGCAAATGAGGACTTTATATTTGGTACGGATTTTGCGGACAAAATGGGATGGAATGAATTAGATGATATTAGACGAACAAATGGAATTTGTGATTTTTTTTAAGTTGGGACTATAAAGAAGATGAAAGAGATCGGAAATACAGAAAGGTAGAACAATGGCATTTTTAAAATTTATAGATAAAAAAGGTGCGGATTCTTTTATATCAGGAATAGTACAATTTGGACGGCTAAAAGAATATTTGTATATTGAAAAGAAAAAATGTGTTGGAAAAAATGATGAGATGGAAGGTAAATATTATACGACAAAATATCAGACGCCACAAGGAAAAGGGGTTAATTTTACGATTGATGCTAATAAACAGAAAAGGAATTTTGCCTTATGTTTATATCATTTAAATAACAAATATAGTACATCGAGAATAGAGGAGATGTTTGAATTTGGAGAGTATGTTGTAAAAATAGAGGATGAATTAGAATTTGATAAAAGAATAAAAAATGGGGCAAAAGAAAATAAATATCAGCTCTATAGCAGAGACGTTTTATATTATCGAGATGAGAGCATTAAAGATGAAATGAAAATTATGGATTTGATGACAAATAGTCTTGATGATTTGTCATTTATAAAGAGAAAGGAAATTTTCTCGTATCAAAATGAATATAGATATTTAATTGTAGATGAATTAGAAGAAAGAAAAAATATTAGATTTGAGATAGGAGATTTAAAAGACTTAGCAACTATTATGAGTAAATCTGAATTCTTGAAAACTTTATAAATGGGTGATTTCCTGCCTAAATTTGTAATCATTATGATTATAAAATAGGAAACGATAAAGAAATAGTGAGCGTGGTTGCTTAGTGGACGATTCAAAATGAGTAGAGATAAATACAAAATCTATTGCAGTCTATTACGCAAGATATGATAAAGAATAAAGATTGATGCATAGTCGATTGATTTCAAGATTAGGATTAATCGGTTATAGTTATGCACTAATGTTCAGAGGAGAGTTTTTTAGAGATGTGCTATATAAGAATATTTGAATTATGCGATAGATTATTATTAAATAATAAAATAGAGAGAAAAAGATGCAAGCGATGTCCTGCATCTTTTTTACAAAGAAAATATGTATGTCAAAGGGAATGTATGTTCGATATATTCTTGATTTATATCGGCAATTATGATAGCATGTTACCATGATAATAGTAGTGATGGGGAAAAGTACACAAAGTTATGTACGGATTTTTGGGTTGATATTAGACATAGTAAGAGAAAATTTCACTATGGAACATTTTGGATTAGTATCGGAATACGCCCTTACCGGCGATCAGCCGCAAGCTATTTGTTTTGCTCATTAATAAGGCAATTTTTATTACAGCAACTATAGAGAAAGAGAATAAGTTTAATTGTAAAGGAATTGAATTTGAAATCGAAATTCGAAATAAAGTAAAGGAGAAATTATGGATCATTTTGAATTAGTATCAGAATATGCTCCGACCGGCGACCAGCCGCAGGCCATCGACCAGCTTGTAAAAGGCTTTCAAGAAGGAAACCAATGCCAGACTTTACTGGGAGTTACAGGCTCTGGCAAGACGTTCACAATGGCAAACGTCATACAACAATTAAATAAACCAACACTCATAATCGCACACAACAAAACGCTGGCTGCGCAGCTATATGGAGAATTCAAAGAATTCTTCCCGAATAATGCGGTAGAATACTTTGTATCCTACTACGACTATTACCAGCCGGAAGCTTATGTTCCGTCCTCGGACACATACATTGCCAAAGACTCTTCCATCAATGATGAGATTGACAAGCTTCGCTTATCTGCCACAATGGCATTGACGGAACGGCGGGACGTGATCATAGTTGCCAGTGTATCGTGTATTTATGGTTTGGGAAGTCCTGTAGATTATCAGAATATGGTGATTTCTTTACGCCCGGGCATGACAAAAGACAGAGACGAGGTTATGGCAAAATTGATAGAAATCCAGTATGACCGTAATGACATGGATTTTCACCGCGGAACTTTCCGTGTTCGCGGCGATGTGGTGGAGATCATACCGGCGTATGAGAGCGATGTGGCGATTCGTATCGAATTTTTCGGAGATGAAGTTGAGCGGATTACGGAAATTGATATTTTGACAGGAGAGGTCAAAGACGAATTGTCACATGTGGCGATTTTCCCGGCGTCACATTATGTGGTGGATAAAGAAAACATAAAGCGTGCTGTAAATGATATAGAAAAAGAACTGGATGAGCGTGTGAAGGAGTTTAAACATGCAGATAAACTTTTGGAAGCGCAGAGAATTGCAGAGAGAACAAATTTTGATATTGAAATGTTGAAAGAAACCGGATTTTGTTCCGGAATCGAAAACTATTCGCGGCACTTGGCAGGACTTAGTCCCGGGCAGGCGCCATATACATTGATAGATTATTTCCCGGATGATTTTATTATTATGATTGATGAATCGCATAAAACCATTCCTCAGATCGGAGGTATGTATCACGGAGATCAATCAAGAAAATCTACCTTGGTAGATTATGGATTTCGTCTTCCGTCTGCGAAGGATAACCGTCCGCTGAACTTTGAAGAATTTGAGAGCAAGATCAACCAGGCGTTATTTGTATCTGCAACACCGGGAGTATATGAAGAAGAACATGAGCTTCTCCGTGTGGAACAGGTGATTCGTCCGACCGGACTGCTCGATCCGGAAGTTGTCGTGCGTCCTGTAGAAGGTCAGATAGACGATCTGATCGGGGAAATAAACAAAGAAATTTCCCAAAAGAATAAAGTTCTCGTAACAACTCTGACAAAGCGGATGGCAGAAGATTTGACGGATTATATGCGTGAGGTGGGAATTCGTGTGAAATATTTGCATTCGGATGTGGATACACTGGAACGTACAGAGATTATTCGTGATATGCGTTTAGATGTATTTGATGTGCTTGTGGGAATCAATCTTTTGCGAGAAGGTCTGGATATTCCGGAAATTACGCTTGTAGCGATATTGGATGCGGATAAGGAAGGATTTTTGCGTTCGGAAACGTCATTGATACAGACAATAGGACGTGCGGCGCGTAATGCACAAGGGCATGTTATTATGTATGCGGATAAGATAACGGAATCTATGCAGCTGGCGATCGATGAAACAAAACGGCGTCGTGAGATTCAGATGAAATATAATGAAGAGCATGGTATCACACCAAAGACGATTCAAAAATCAGTACGCGACCTGATCAGTATTTCTAAAAAAGTTGCGGCAGAGGAGCTGAAACTGGAAAAAGATCCGGAATCTATGAGCGTAAAAGAACTTAAAAAGCTGATTGCCGATCTTACAAAACAGATGAAGAAAGCGGCGGCAGAACTGAATTTTGAAAGCGCGGCAGAATTGCGGGATAAGTTGACAGAATTGAAAAAAATGTTGAATGAAATAGAAGGATAAAATACAAAATAAAATATGACTACAGGGAGGAAAAAGACGGATTATGAGTACGAAAATGGATGTTCGGAAATATATCAAAATAAGGGGAGCGAATGAGAATAATCTTAAAAATATAGATGTGGACATTCCCCGGAACGAACTTGTTGTACTTACAGGATTGAGCGGTTCGGGCAAATCTTCCCTCGCGTTTGATACGATTTATGCAGAAGGGCAGAGAAGATATATGGAATCATTATCTTCCTATGCAAGACAGTTTTTGGGGCAAATGGAGAAACCGGATGTGGAAAGCATAGAGGGACTGTCGCCTGCAATTTCCATTGATCAAAAGTCGACAAATCACAATCCGAGATCTACGGTCGGAACAGTGACTGAAATTTATGATTATTTCAGACTTTTATATGCAAGAGTCGGAATTCCTCATTGTCCTAAATGTGGAAAAGCAATTTCAAAGCAAACAGTCGATCAGATGGTTGATCGAATTATGTCAATGCCGGAAGGAACGAAAATCCAGCTTCTTGCTCCGGTCGTAAGAGGCCGGAAAGGAACACATGCAAAATTATTGGAAAAAGCAAAGAAAAGCGGATATGTGCGTGTACGTGTAGACGGAAATATGTACGAATTGACGGAAGAGATTATTCTTGACAAGAACTTGAAACATAATATTGAGATTATTGTTGACCGATTGATCGTAAAACAGGGGATTGAGAAGAGGTTAACAGATTCTGTGGAAAGTGTTCTGCATTTATCGGAAGGTTTGCTCAGTGTAGATGTGATCGGCGGGGAGATGTTGAATTTCAGTCAGAGCTTTTCCTGTCCGGATTGTGGGATCAGTATCGAAGAGATCGAACCAAGAAGTTTTTCATTTAATAATCCCTTTGGGGCATGTCCGACATGTTATGGATTAGGATATAAGATGGAGTTTTCAGAGGATTTGATGATTCCGGATCCGTCATTGTCGATTAATGAAGGTGCAATAGCGGTATTAGGGTGGCAGTCTTGTACAGACAAATCAAGTTTTACTCATGCGATACTTCAGGCGCTGTGCAGAGAGTATCAATTTGATCTGGACACACCGTTTGAAAAATATCCGAAGAAGATTCATGATATTATTCTTCATGGCACAAACGGGAAAGAGGTGAAAGTGTTTTATAAAGGCCAGAGAGGCGAAGGCGTTTATGATGTTGCGTTTGAAGGGTTGATTAAAAACGTAGAGCGCAGATATAAAGAAACCGGTTCGGAGACGATGAAAGCCGAATATGAGACATTTATGAACATAACTCCGTGTTCGGCATGCCACGGGCAACGTCTGAAACCGGGAGCTTTGGCGGTAACCGTCGGAGAAAAAAATATTGCAGAAGTAACGTCGATGTCTATCGGAAAATTGCAAAATTTTCTTGAAGAGCTTGTATTAGGAGAAACACAGATGCTCATCGGAGGGCAGATTTTGAAAGAAATCAGAGCTCGGATCAAATTTCTTATGGATGTGGGACTTGATTACTTGACGTTGGCTCGCGCTACCGGAACACTTTCAGGCGGTGAGGCGCAGAGAATACGTCTGGCAACGCAGATCGGATCGGGTCTTGTGGGAGTAGCATATATTTTGGATGAGCCAAGTATAGGACTTCATCAGCGGGATAATGACAAGCTTCTTGCAACATTAAAGCATCTTCGTGATCTGGGAAATACGCTGATAGTCGTAGAGCATGACGAAGATACAATGATGGAGGCGGATTATATTGTAGATATAGGACCGGGAGCGGGAGAACACGGAGGCGAGGTTGTTGCCGTCGGAAATGCGAAAGAGATCATGAAAAATGAAAATTCGATTACAGGCGCATACTTATCGGGAAGGATCAAAATTCCGGTTCCGCAAGAGCGCAGACAGCCTAAGGGATGGTTGAAGGTGGTCGGCGCCCGGGAAAACAACTTGAAAAATATCGATGTGTCATTTCCTCTTGGAGTTATGACTTGTGTTACCGGAGTTTCAGGTTCGGGAAAAAGCTCTCTTGTAAATGAAATTTTGTATAAAAGGCTTGCACGTGATTTGAATCGCGCGAGAACAATTCCGGGAAAACATAAAAAAATAGAAGGGTTAGATCAGGTAGATAAGGTGATTGATATCGATCAGTCGCCGATCGGGCGAACCCCAAGGTCAAATCCGGCAACCTATACAGGTGTGTTTGATCTGATAAGAGATTTGTTTGCGGCAACTCCGGATGCAAAAGCGCGCGGATATAAGAAAGGGCGGTTTAGTTTTAATGTGAAAGGCGGACGCTGCGAGGCGTGCTCGGGAGACGGCATTCTTAAAATCGAAATGCATTTTTTGCCTGATGTATATGTTCCGTGTGAAGTTTGCGGGGGAAAGCGATATAATCGAGAGACTTTGGAAGTAAAATATAAAGGGAAAACGATTTATGATATTCTCAACATGACAGTGGAAGAGGCGTTGGAATTTTTTGCTCATGTTCCGAGTATCAGGCGCAAGATAGAGACATTGAACGATGTAGGTCTTTCTTATATCCGTCTCGGACAGCCTTCTACAGAATTGTCCGGAGGTGAAGCACAGCGCATTAAGCTGGCAACGGAACTTAGTAAACGGAGTACAGGAAAAACTGTGTATATTTTGGATGAGCCGACGACAGGACTTCATTTTGCGGATGTGCATAAATTGACGGAGATCTTGCGGCGTCTGACAGATGACGGAAATACGGTTATTGTAATCGAACACAATCTGGATGTTATAAAAACAGCAGATTACATTATTGATATCGGTCCGGAAGGCGGAGAACGCGGTGGTACGGTCGTTGCACACGGAACACCGGAAGATGTGGCAGAGAATGAAAATTCCTATACAGGGAAGTATATAAAGAAGATGCTGTAGAAAACACTGTAGTTATAAAAAATAACAGTTCAGTCTGCGCCATTCATAAAATCACGCTGTGTGCTTATTGTGGCCGGCGCCACTGTTTCGCTCATAAATGTGCGCTTGTCGCATACAGATGTCCGTTAGCGAAAACATGAGAGCATGTTTTGTGCTTTCCGTACACTGTAGGGCTGAACTGTTACAATAAAAATTATAAAAAAGTTGTAAAAAGTATCATGTAATTAAAAAAAAGGGTTTTCATTTTTTGTTGAGTCGATTATACTAAAGAATGCAGATTGGATGCAGGGGTATCATCCGGTCTGGAAATATGTGAATGATAAGACCTGTTTGGGGAGAGATACAGACATTTTCGTTTTTGAGGAGATGTCAGCGGGAAAAGAGTATAAAGATTTAGAAGGGAGAATGGAATATGTCGGTAGATATCGGAATAGATCTGGGAACAGCCAGTGTGCTTGTCTATGTCCGCGGCAAAGGAGTCGTTTTGAAAGAACCATCAGTTGTCGCGTTTGACAGAGATACGAATGTAATCAAAGCGATCGGGGAAGAAGCGAGACTGATGCTCGGAAGGACGCCTGGGAATATCGTTGCGGTTCGTCCTCTCAGGCAGGGCGTGATTTCGGATTATACAGTGACAGAAAAGATGATCAAATATTTTGTCCGAAAGTCGCTTGGTAAGAGAACATTCAAAAAACCGCGTATTAGTATCTGTGTGCCCAGTGGTGTCACAGAAGTGGAAAAGAAAGCGGTAGAAGAGGCTACTTATGCGGCAGGTGCGCGGGAAGTGCACTTGATTGAAGAGCCTGTAGCGGCCGCGATTGGCGCGGGAATTGATATTGCAAAGCCATGTGGGAATATGATTGTAGATATCGGCGGAGGTACTGCGGATATTGCGGTAATCTCACTGGGCGGCACTGTTGTGAATACATCGATTAAGGTGGCGGGAGATGATTTTGATGAGGCAATCGTCCGTTATATGCGTAAAAAACATAATCTTCTGATCGGTGAAAGAACGGCGGAAGATATAAAGATAAAGATAGGAACAACATATCCTCTTGTAGAGGAAGAGACTATGGAGGTTAGGGGAAGAAACCTTGTAACAGGATTACCGAAAACTGTTACGGTAACTTCTTCGGAGACAGAGGAGGCTTTGAGGGAAGCCACCGGGCAGATTGTTGAAGCTGTGATAGCGGTATTGGAGCAGACTCCGCCGGAGTTGTCGGCAGATATACTTGACCGTGGAATCGTTTTGACAGGCGGAGGTTCTATGCTTCGCGGATTAGAGGAATTGATCGAGGAGAGGACAGGCATTAACACGATGACAGCGGAAGATCCGATGAAAGTTGTTGCGATCGGAACAGGACAATTTGTTGAATTTATGAGCGGACGGGGCGAAGTCTGACGTGAAGAGCTGATTTGGCAAAGAGAGAGAAGGAGCAGGGATGTGAGCAATACGGCACATCCCTGTTATAATGTGGATATAAAGCGAAATATTGTGGAAAACAATAACGGAAAGAGGAAAGATCTGTGGAAAAAGTTACGGGATATGTAGGTCACATTGTGTTTCGGAATGCAGAAAACGGATATACAGTGTTTCATTTGGAAAATGATGACGGAGAAGTGACCTGTGTGGGGAATTTTAATTACATTACAGAAGGGGAACTGTTGGAAATAACGGGGGAGTATGTGACTCATAGTGTGTATGGAAATCAGTTGAAGGTAATGTCTCACGTTGTGAAAGAACCGGAAGATCTCGTATCCATAGAACGGTATCTTGGATCGGGAGCCGTTAAAGGAATCGGGGCGGCTCTGGCGGGACGTATTGTCAGGAAGTTTAAAGAAGATACTTTTCGTATCATAGAAGAAGAACCGGAGCGTCTTGCCGAAATCAAAGGAATCAGCGAGCGTAAAGCAAGAGAGATTTCATCACAGTTAGAAGATAAAAAGGATTTGCGAAAGGCAATGATCTATCTTCAAAAGTATGGAATTTCTGCGAAATTGGCAGCAAAGATATATAATCATTATGGTATGCGTGTATACAAAGTGATGGAAGAAAATCCGTATGAACTTGCGGATAATATTGAGGGGATCGGATTTCGTACCGCAGATGAGATTGCGGCACGCATCGGAATCCATACAGATTCCGATTACCGGATTAAAAGCGGACTGTTTTATACATTGCAGCAGGCAGTAGGAGAAGGGCATATCTATCTTCCTCAGGAGGAACTTTTACGTCGTGCAAGAACGCTTTTGGAAGTGGAGATTGACGATATAGAAAAGCATGTGATGGATCTGTGCATTGAGAAAAAAGTGGTTATGAAAGAATGTGTCAATGAAAACAAAAATGAAAATGAAATCAGGATTTACCCGGCACATTATTATTATATGGAATTGAATACGGCGAAAATGCTTCATGATTTGAATATAAATTGTGATATGCCGGAGGAAATGATGGAAAGACGGCTCTGTAAAGTGGAGCGGGCAGAAGAGATCAAATTGGATCCTAAGCAGCATACAGCGGTGATTGAGTCGATCAAACACGGTTTGCTTGTGTTGACCGGAGGACCGGGAACGGGAAAAACAACGACAATTAATACAATGATCCGTTTTTTTGAGAGCGAAGGGATGAGCATTCTTTTAGCAGCGCCAACCGGAAGGGCGACAAAGAGAATGACAGAAGCTACCGGATATGAGGCGCAGACGATCCATCGTCTTTTGGAAGTGAATGTAAATCCCGAAGAAGCGGAAAATTCGGGAGGATTTTTAAGAAATCGGCAGAATCCCCTTGAAGCGGATGTGATTATTATTGATGAAATGTCTATGGTTGATCTGACATTGATGCATGCGCTTTTGTCTGCAGTTATACCGGGGACAAGACTGATACTTGTAGGAGACGTAGACCAACTTCCGTCTGTGGGACCGGGAAGCGTATTGAAAGATATCATTGCATCGCATCGGTTTCCTGTTGTGACACTGACTCGTATTTTTCGTCAGGCAGGAGAAAGTGATATTATAGTAAATGCACATAAAATCAATGCAGGAGAGCCGGTTATTCCCGATAATAAGAGCAGAGATTTTTTCTTCTTACGAAGACAGGATGCAGATACGATCATAGGTATTGTGATCATGCTTATCCAGAAAAAGCTTCCGAAGTATGTAGGGGCAGATCAAAACGAGATCCAAGTTATGACGCCGACGAGAAAAGGACTTCTTGGGGTAGAACGTTTAAATGAAATCCTTCAGAAATACTTGAATCCGGAAGAACCGAAAAAGGCGCAGCGTGAGATTAACGGCAGGCTGTTCAGAGAAGGCGATAAAGTAATGCAGATTAAAAATAATTATCAAATCGAGTGGGAAGTATCTACAAAATTCGGTCTGACGGTAGACAAAGGAACCGGTGTGTTTAACGGAGATATGGGAGTGATTACAGAGATTAACGAGTATACGGAAACGATAGAGGTAGAATTTGACGAATCTCGAAAAGTAAAATATGGGTTTGATATGACAGAAGAACTGGAACTGGCATATGCAATTACCGTACATAAGTCACAGGGGAGCGAATATCCGGCAGTTATCATTCCTCTTTTGCCGGGCCCGAAGCTTCTTTATAACCGGAATCTGTTGTATACTGCGGTGACAAGGGCAAAAAAATGTTTGACGATTGTAGGGAGTGAGGCAGTATTTCAGGAAATGATACAAAACAAAAACGAACAGGCGCGGTATACAAGTTTGGCGGAACGTATACAAGAATTTTAAATCTGCTATATCCGAAAGTATGCCCTTTCTGCGGGGAAATTTCGCCGGAAGGGGTTTGCGCGGAGTGTAAAAAGAAGATTATATACGTCAGACAGCCAAGATGTATGAGATGTGGGAAGCCGATAAAAGATGAATATAAAGAATATTGTTCGGATTGTGCAAAAAGAACATCGCATATTACCCAGGGGCGAAGTTTGTGGCTTCATAAAGAACCGGTATCAACGGCGATATATAAATTCAAATATAATAATAAGCGCAGTTGGGGAGAATTGTTTGCGGCAGAAATGGCACAAGCTTATAAAGATCAAGTTATAAAATGGGGAATTGAGGAAATTATCCCCATTCCTCTGCACAAATCTCGAAAGAGAAAAAGAGGGTATAATCAGGCGGAGATTATAGCAAAATGTTTGTCGGAAAAGACAGGAGTGTCTCTAGTGTCAGATGCTTTGTTTCGAGTGAAAAAAACGACGGCGCAGAAAAAGTTGGACAGGCAGGAACGAATGGGAAATCTAAGGGATGCATTTGCTTTGTCAGAAAGATGGAAACCTGTGGCGAATGTGCTTCTGATCGACGATATTTATACAACGGGAGCGACAGTAGAGCAGGCAGCAAAAATATTAAAAAAGGCAGGGGCGCAAAATGTGTACTTTTTGACTATAAGCATTGGACAAGGTATTTAAATATATGATATAATAATCATACATATGTAATTATTTACCGTATTTGGAATATAGTATATGGATTTCGGAAAATACATAGGAGGACGGGAAGACGTCATGTTAGATAAGAGGAAAATACGTTTGATGACTCGGGCTGCTATTTATGAAAAAAACTATGGAGAAGAAGATTTTAAGATCAGCAGCTATTATAAGAAAGATTATTCGAGTTTAAATACATGGGTCACGCTTATTTGGATCACAGTCGGTTATGGATTGGCGGTTGCAGTGCTGTTTCTCGGTTGGGGAGAGGCTGCGATGGAAGGCATCACGCTTGCAAAGTTATTTGTTTTTGCCGCGGTGGCGATAGGCGCTTATGTGTCGCTGCTGATAGCATATGGAATCGGTGCGGGAAGCTTTTATAAAAATAAGCATATCAAGGCAAAACAGAGAGTGAAAAAGTATCTGAGAGACCTTTCCAGAATCGAGAAGATCAACAATAAGAAGGAGATAAATTAATCATGAGTACATTGCTTGTTTGGAGAGAAAAGCTGCAGAGAATATATGCGTTATATTCAATTTATATTCAAAAAGGGCTGCAGTTTGTGACAGGGCTGGTTTTGTTTTGGGTTATCAACTCTAACATAGGTTTTATGAAGCCGGCATCTTCAGTTTTTTGCACATTGGGATTGGCAGTGATCTGTACATTTCTTCCGATGACAATTACCGTTTTAGCGGCGACAGCATTGATACTCGCACATTTTTATGCGTTGTCGCTTCCGATTGCGCTTGTGGCGCTCGTCATTTTTATTTTAATGTATATTTTCTATTTTCGTTTTACCCCGAAAAAAGCATGGCTTGTGTTGATTTCGGGACTTGCGTTTAGTTTGAAAATCCCGTTTGTAATCCCGATTGCATTCGGTCTGCTTGGATCGCCGGTGTGGATTGTTCCTGCATCATGCGGAATTATCACCTATTATATGACAGATTATGTGAAAGTATCCGCGGCAGCGCTAAAGGAGGCAGATGCATCCGGTATAGCGGCTAATTTGATGAGTTTTACAAAGCAAGTGCTTGCAAGTAAAGAAATGTGGCTTATGGTCATGGCAGTGACGATAGGAATTCTTGTTGTGAATTTTGTCCGTACAAGAGGTGTGGATCATTCTTGGAAAATTGCGTCGGCAGCGGGAGCGGCAGTAACGGTTGTTGTTTCAGCGGCAGGTAATATTGTATTAAGTACAAATATATCTTATATAGAAATTATATTGAGCGCGGTTCTTGGCGCGGTGACAGGACTTGTGCTGGAACTTCTTTTCTTTTCCGTAGATTATTCTCGTACGGAGAATATCCAGTTTGAGGATGATGAATACTATTATTATGTAAAAGCCGTTCCTAAAGTCGGAGTAGCCGTTCCGGAAAAGAAGGTAAAACGGATTACTGAAAACCAGCCTCAGGAAACGACGGTGATCAGAGAAGATGCGGATTTGAACAATATAAATACAGAGAATGATGCGGATGATATTCTTTTGACAAGAAGTTTGAGTAAAGAACTCGGTTTGGAAAAACAAAGACCGGAGTAAATCGAAGTAAACGGTAAGGTGGTGATTACGGTATGTTAGATTGGATAAAAAGTATTTTAGACAATTATACAAATGGAATGTATTTTCCTAACATCCATATTAAAGATGTGATCGAAATACTGATCGTTGCCGTAATCGTGTATGAGATCATGCTTTGGATCAAGAATACAAAAGCGTGGATGCTTCTTAGAGGAATTATTATGCTGGGGGTATTTATTCTTTTGGCATGGATTTTTCAGATGCATACGATTTTGTATTTGGCGGCGCAGTCGATCAACGTACTGGCTATTGCGGCTGTAGTGGTGTTTCAGCCGGAACTGCGTCGTGCGCTTGAAAAACTCGGAGAGAAAAACCTGCTTAGCAATATTAATCCGTTTGATAAAAACAGAGAGAATGAACGTTTTTCTGATCAGACAGCAGAAGGTATAGTGACGGCATGTTTTGAAATGGGAAAAGTATGTACAGGAGCCTTGATCGTAGTAGAGCAGGCGATTCAGCTTACAGAATATGAAATGACCGGAATTGAATTGGACTGTAAGGTGTCACCTCAGGTTTTGATCAATATATTTGAACATAATACACCGCTTCATGACGGAGCGATTATTATACGAGGAGACCGGATTACTTCGGCTACATGTTACCTTCCTCTTTCTGATAATATGCGCATCAGCAAAGATCTCGGAACGAGGCACAGGGCGGCTTTGGGAATGAGTGAGGTATGTGATGCTCTTGTAATCGCGGTGTCGGAGGAAACAGGTCTTGTTTCCGTAGCTATGGGCGGTCAGCTTGACAGAGGGATTACAAGGGAAGAATTGAGAAAGCGTCTTAGTCAGATTCAGTATAGAAATGCCGAGTCAAAGCGGTTTTTCTTGCGGAAAGGATGGCGCAGAAAATGAAAAAATATAAGTTTACGGATAATTTGGGATTAAAGATCATAGCGGTTATTTTTGCGGCGTTCTTATGGCTTATTGTTGTGAATCTTGATAATCCCGTAAGTACACAGACTTTCAGCGAGGTTCCGGTAACGATTATAAATGAGGATATTATTTTATCGGCAGGCGATACCTATCAGGTGCTTGGGGAAGAAAAAGTAAGTGTTGTTGTATCGGCGACAAGACAAGTGCGGCAGAAACTGACAAAAGAAGATATTGTCGCGACAGCGGATATAAAGGAGATGGATACAAGTACAGGACTTGTTCCGATCAAGATTTCCATACCGAATTATGCCGGAAAATATGAATCTGCGGAGGCGGCGCCGAGAAATCTTCAGATACAGAGAGAAAAATCGGGAAAGAAAGTCCTTTCCCTTACGGTAAGCACAGGGGATTCTAAAGTAAGAGATGGGTATATTTTAGGTGATATGACGGTTAATCCGGATAAAGTGACGATCACAGGACCGGAGTCGATCCTTGACCAGATTGATCGGGCGGTTGCTCTTATTGATGTAGAGGGATTGGCAAAGGACAGCGAGGAGACAGCAAAACTTGGGTTGTATGATATCAGCGGCAACCCGATCAGTCAGACACGGCTGGGAAATAATCTTGGCGAGGGCGGCATTACTGTGTCTGTTGAAGTGTTAAAGATCAAGAGCGTTCCGATTTCACTCAGTGTTTCGGGAACTCCGGCAGAAGGCTATAAGTATACAGGGTACAGCAGTGAACCGGAAACTGTTCAGATTTACGGGGAAAAAGATGTGGTCGATAAAATTGAGGAAATAGATGTTCCTGTTATTGATGTCAGCGGAGCTTCACAACCGATTCAGAAATCTGTCAATATCTCAGAATATCTGCCGGAAGGAGTTCAGCTGGTAGATGAGAAAACTGCCAATATAACAGTTACTGCAATGGTGGAAGAAGAAGGAACGCGAACGATCAATTTTATGGTAAGTTCGATCCAGATCAATAATCTGGCAGAGGGTCTGCAAGTATCTTATGAGCCGGATGCGGAGATAGCGCTTCGTTTTAGCGGTGATCAGAAAGCATTGGAAATGCTGGATATCAGCAATGCGGTTTCTGTGGATATGTCTGCATATGTAGTGCCGGGAGTATATGATGTGCATGTAGATGTGGATATTCCGGAAGGAATTACATTGATGAAGAAAGTGACAGTTCAGCTTACTGTTGCGGAGAAAGAGCAGGAAGGCGGCAACGAAAGCGATACGAATACAGAACAAAAAGGACAGTAAGCTGCTTTTGGAACGGAAGATGGCTGTTATGAATGGAAAGTAGGCGAAAACAGAGAAAAAGCAGCAGCATAAAGGGAGACGGAATAATGGTAAGAAAAAAAATAGTGATCGATAATCCTACAGGACTGCATTTGAGACCTGCAGGAACATTCTGTAAAGCTGCGATTCAGTTCGAGAGCAAAATCACAGTTCAGAAAATTACAAAAAATGAAAATGTAACTGCAAATGCCAAGAGTGTACTCAGCGTACTTGGGGCGTGTATTAAAGATCGAGATGAAATAGAAATCATCTGTGAAGGCGAAGATGAAGAAGAAGCTTTACAGGAGATGATCCGAGTTGTAGAAAATGAACTTATTTGAATATAATATCGTGTGATTGAAGAAAGAGGAGAAAAAGATGAGCAGAGCGACATTGGTTATAATGGCGGCAGGAATAGGGAGCAGATTCGGAGGGGGAATTAAACAGCTTGCCCCTATAGGACCGAACGGAGAGATCATAATGGATTACTCCGTTTATGACGCGATAGAGGCCGGATTTGATAAAGTTGTGTTTGTTATAAGGAAAGATCTGGAGAAAGATTTTAAAGAAGTAATCGGAAATCGGATCGCACAGAAGGTTGAAGTTGCGTATGCCTATCAGGAAGTTTCGGATATTCCGGCAGAATATGCCGAAAAGTTTGTAGGAAGAACAAAACCGTGGGGAACAGGTCAGGCAATTTTGTGTTGTAAAGATGTTGTTTCTGAACCGTTTCTTGTAATTAATGCGGATGATTATTACGGCAAGAGCGCTTTTAAAGAAGCGTACTCTTATTTGACAAGTATTCCCTCTGCTGATAAAATACAGGTTTGTATGGTTGGATTTGTATTGAAAAATACCTTAAGTGAAAACGGCGGTGTGACAAGAGGAATTTGTCGTGTTGATGAAAACGGAATGCTTCAGGAGATCATTGAAACACATAATATAGAAAAAGACGGAGATAAAGCGGTTGTTCGGGAAGGCGATATTGAAACAGAGTACGATGCAGACTCTCCGGTATCTATGAATATGTGGGGATTAACGCCGGAATTTTTTGCAATATTAAAGAACGGATTTGAACAGTTTTTAAATAAAACAGATATGGAAGATTTGAAAGCTGAATACTTACTTCCGACGATTATAGGCGAACTGCTGAAAGAAGGAACTGTGAGCGTAAAAGTGTTGAAGTCTGAAGATCAATGGTTTGGAGTGACATACAAAGAAGACCGTGAAACGGTTGTGGAAGCCGTGAAAAGTCTGATAGATAAAGGAATTTATCCGGACAAGCTGTAAGGCTGAACAGGGTACACATAAAAAACCGTACATTTGAAAAACGGAAAAAGGAATTGCTGAAATGTCAAAGAAACAAAAACCGACCGGAAATACCGGACGAAAAAATCAAATTAAGGGAAAATATGCGGAGAGATCCAGAAAAAATGGTTTCGGAAAATTCTGTCTGATTTTGCAGGTTATTATGAGTGCGGCATTTATGGGAGTACTCGTACTGCTTGATATGCTTCCTTTGAAATATTTGGCGCTTGCCGCGCTGATCCTTTTCTTTTTGTGGTGCATTACATTTACGACACAGGCAGTTAGAAAGAAAAAAGGAGTGACGGGAAAAGTATACAGTATTCTTCTGATTGCTGTTTTAGCTGTGGGCACATATTACATTGCAAAGACAAATGATATGATCGCGGCAATTACAAGCGGCGGTTCAAAAGTTGATAAGATGGTAGTGGCTGTTTTAAAAGATGATCCGGCAGAAACATTGGAGGATGCATCCGATTACGAGTTCGGAGTTCAATTTAATACCGGAGCTGAGAACATGAAAGCTGCTGTTATGGATATTCAGGATCAGATCGGAGATATATCCACAACAGAATACAAGTCTGTTCAGGAACAGGCAGAGGCGCTTATTTCGGGAGAAGTGGACGCAATTATATACAATCAGTCTTATACAGAATTGATGGAAAATGCTGTTGAAGGCTACAACGATCAGATCCGGATCATTTATAAGCACGAGATTGAAACGAAGTTTGATTTCGGAGGTTCGGCAAAAGACGACAGTTTGACTAAAAAGCCATTTACTGTGTATATTAGCGGAATTGATACATACGGAGACGATGCGGACGATGACCGTGATTCCATACGAAGTGATGTGAATATCATTGCAGTCGTAAATCCGACGACGCATCAGATTTTGCTGATTACGACACCGCGAGATTATTATATTCCGATACCCGGAATATCCGATGGAATGAACGATAAGCTGACACATGCCGGAACATATGGAATAGATGTGTCCATGGAAACGCTCGGTGCGTTGTATGAAACGGATATTAACTATTATGTAAGATTAAACTTCAGTTCCCTTATTGAGATTGTAGATATCTTAGGAGGAGTAGATGTTTACTCGGAATATGCATTTACGACAGGATGGGAATCCGGTTATGAGATGGAAGTACAGCAAGGAATAAATCATTTTGACGGAAAACAAGCGCTTGCTTTCAGCAGGGAACGGCATGCATTGGAAGGCGGAGACAATCAAAGAGGTAAGAACCAACAGGCTGTTATAACAGCTATGCTTAAAAAAGTGCTTTCACCGACGATGCTTTTGAAAGCAAATTCGATCATTAATCAAGTGAGTCAGGATGTAGAGACAAACATTTCACAGGGACAGCTGAATTCTCTTGTGAAAAGCCAGCTTAAGTCAGGGGCAAAATGGACAATTCAGTCTGTGGCGGCAAGCGGAACAGATGGGGAGGATTATTGCTACTCTGTGCCGGACATGCCTTTATATGTGCTCTATCCTGATGAAGAAGTTGTGAACAGTATTGTTGAATTGGCGAATATCGTGGAAGAAGGCGGAAGTCTTGAAAGCGGAGAGGCGTTGAATTAATACTGATTATAAAGAATGCATAGAAATAACGTTACTGTTATATTTGAATTATAAAAGAAATAGATGAAAAGCAGAGCTGTTTACAGGCGTGGAATAGATAACTGTAGAAAGCTCTGTTTTTTGTTATCTTGAGTACGTGGAAAGAAATTATGAAATGATATGTAAATAGTATGGCGCTAAAAAGTGGTGGTAGTGGTTGTATCTATATATGTAAAAATCAGTTGACATTGATTTTACAAAAAGTTAAACTAATAAAGAATTTAAAAGAAAATTAAAGAAAAATTAATAATATACATATTTTAGAGGTGCAAAAATGCAGAAGTTTCAAAAAATGATTAAATATTTAGGAACAGCTATATCCGTTGTAATGGTAGGATTAGCGATATTATTAGGATTTAGCGTTCGGTGGATGTTTAAAACATGGCCTAATTTGGCAGTAGATGAATTGGTATTCCATCTCACGGAACCTTTAAGTGGTGCCAATCAGGATATGATTATAGAATATATAGTACAGTGTATTGTACCAATGCTTCTTGTTTTAATTTTGTTTTCTGTGCTTTTATTTTTTAAAAGAAAAACAAAGTATTATGTTTGTTTTGTTATAACGGGAATATTCTTTTCAATGGGTGCGATTGTGGTTTCTTTGTATATAGCATGGGAAAAAGCAGGAATAGGAGAATACTTATATAATCAATTTGCAAAATCTAATTTTATAGAAGAAAATTATGCAGATCCGAAAAATATAGATTTAGAATTTCCTGAGCAAAAAAGAAATCTTATTTATATTTATTTGGAATCTATGGAAACAACATATGCAGATGAAAACAACGGCGGTGCGTTTACGGAAAATTATATTCCGGAGTTGACGAAGCTTGCACAAGAAAATGAAGACTTCTCGGGAGAAACAACAGATCTTAACGGTGGCCATACAGTAGAAGGAACTACGTGGACAATGGCAGGAATGTTTGCACAGACTTCGGGACTTCCGTTAAAAACAAGCATAGATGCGAATGATATGGATACGCAGGAACATTTCTTCCCGGGTATTACGACTTTGGGAGATATATTAAAAGAACAGGGGTATTCTCAAACACTGCTTATCGGATCAAAAGCTGAATTTGGCGGGAGAAAAGTATATTTTTCAGAGCATGGAGATTATTTTCTGGATGACTATGATTATGCAATAGAAAATTCTAAGATACCTTCTGATTATAAAGTCTGGTGGGGATATGAAGATGAAAAGTTGTTTGAGTTTGCAAAAGAAAAATGTACGGAGCTTTCCCGGCAAGAAGAACCTTTTAATCTTACAATGCTTACGGTAGATACACATTTTGAAGATGGATATATGTGTGAAAAATGTCCGAATGATTATGGGGATCAGTATGCAAATGTTATGGCGTGTTCAAGTAAACAAGTTTATGAGTTTATTGAGTGGGTAAAACAACAGCCGTTTTATGATAATACGACAATCGTATTATCGGGGGATCACTTGACAATGGACAGTGACTTTTGTGTAAAAGTAGATGAAGAAGGAAAGTATGATCGAAGAACATATACGGCGTATATTAATTCTGCTGTTAATCCGGTAAATAATATGAAGAGAACATATACAACAATGGATAATTTTCCTACAACACTGGCTGCAATGGGCGTCAAAATAGAAGGAAACAGATTAGGACTTGGAACGAATTTATTTTCAGAAGAGTTGACATTAATGGAAAGCGTTGGAGAAGAGGAGTTAAAAGCAGAGCTGAAAAAGAAATCTGAATTTTTACAAAAAGTTTCAGGAATAGATAAAAATAATGAAACTGTACTAATTAGAGGAGGAAAAATGGAAGGAGCTTGTATTGAAGCAGAAGTAGGATCAGATTCTATAAAAGTAAATATAGAAGAAATAAATCCTGCAATAAAAGAAAAGTTAAAGACGATTGTTTTGGCGGTGTGGACAGAAGAAGGTCAAAGAGACTTACAGTGGATAGAGGCTGAAAAAATTAGTGATAATCAATATGAAGTAAGTATAAAAATGGATTTATTCAATAATGCAAAAGGGAAATATTATATTGATGTTCGGGCAGTAGAATTTACAGATGTAGAATATGTAATAGGAAGTACTGAATGTAAAGTAGAATAAGAAGCTACAAGGGGATTCTTCCTTAAATGGAGGAATCCTTTTTGCAATGGAAAAACTTTGTAGGTTTGTCAAACATATGTTACACCCCGATCAATAAATTCCCTCAGAACAGTTTGTGGTGATTTCCACCCCAGAGGTCTCATGGGAAACTGGTTATAATCCCTACGGTTATAGGTTTGAAGCTGCTTGGAAAAATCCTCAAAGGAATAGAAAGTATGCGAGGTATAAAAACGTTCATTATCCTTGCGGTGGCTGCGTTCCACTTTTCCGTTATGACGTGGTGTAAAGGGTCGGATCAGTTTATGCTGGATGCCAAGTTCTTTTAAAGTCCGTTGGAATAAAGTCAATGTTTCTTTGCCGGAAGTGGAAAAGCGCTTTGTAAACTCCACGCCGTTGTCTGTCTGAACGCATTCGATTGGCATAGGAAAGCGTTGGATCAGATGCTTGAGGAACTGTGCGGATGAATAGGTGCTGTGTTCTTCAAAAGCTTCCACATACCGCCAGCGGGAGTACTCATCAATGGCGGTATACTGATAGAATTTCTTTCCTTTCGCATTATTGACAAGACAACATGCAGGAACGAATTTCACATCGACCTGGATACGCTGTCCGGGATATTTCATCTGCTCATAAGGCTTCGGAATATATTTGGGATTCGGAAGTTTTTGAGCCAAGATTCCCTGTTTCTTCAGAAAACGATACAATCCTGGGATGGAACGTTTATAACCGCGCTGCATAAGTTTGACCCAAAAGACAACCAGACCAGAATGGGGATTGCGCCTACGCATATCTTGGATCAGCTTGATTTCTTCAGGTGTATGCTGATTGGGATGGTGATGGGGACGGCGTGAACGATCGCGGAGAGACTCTATTGTGCCGTCATAGCGGCGCTTCCAACGATAAATATACTGGCGGTTTGTCTTATATTTAATTGCTGCTTTTGAGACACCATATTTTTCGGCGAAACGGATCAAGGATAGACGATACCTCATATCTTGTGTTATACTTGCCATGCGGGAATACTTCCTTTCTTAAATGTTTAGGTTTGGTAGCTTAAAGCATAACACAGAAAAGGTATTTCCGCTTTTTAATTATTCAGTTGTAACACATGTATTGTAATCCTACAGGAATCCTTTTTGCAATGGAAAAACTTGTAATTGTAAAGAAACTTTGTTTTTGTTATTATTAGTAAGTAGTATTTAATAAGGTGAATAAGAGGAGTGTGACAATATGAAGAAGAAAAGATGCTTATCGGTAGTGATAATAAGTTTATTGCTTGGAATATCTTGTTTTATTATGGCAGGTTGTGCAAATAAAGACGATGAAGATAAAGACGATACGAAAATAGAACAAAATCTAGATAAAAAAGAAGATGCAGAAGATTTCAATAAAAAAGATGAAGAAGCAGATGAGAATAAAAAGGTTGAAGAAGATGAGGATGAAGACGAAAATTCAAGGGAAGCCAGAGTTTATTATGTTGATGACATAACCGGAGAGATAATGGGAAAAACCATTACAGTTAAAACGGAATATGATATATGGAAGGCTCTTCAGGAAAACGGAATTTTGACGGAAGGTTGTCAGCTGTTAAGTTTTAAAGTAAATGAAGAAACACATCTGATCGATCTGGATTTTAATGCTGCAACCGGAGAATACATACGAAGTATGGGAACAACCGGTGAAATACAGATTATAGGATGCATTATTAATACATATCTTGAGACATATGACTGTGATGGAATAAAACTGACTGAAGAAGGAAAAGTTTTGCAAACATCACATGGAGCTAATTATGACGGTTATAGCGGAATAATGTCATTTTGAAATTGAGATTAAAGAAATAGTATAAGAAGAAAAGCGAGTAAGGAGATATACAAGAGAAGTATGAAGAGAAAAATAAAAAAGATAATTGCAGGAATCTTGTTTGCCAGTATGCTTACAGGAAATGTTTCGATGAATGTTGTTTACGGAACGGAAAACTATGGAGATAGAATAGAAGAAAATCAGTCAGCGAGTATAGAAGATGGGGGTAAACAATTTACTGAAGAGGATAATACACAGAATCAAAATCAGAATAAAACAGAAGATGGACTAAATGAAGATCAGTCTTCTGTTAATACAGATGCCACTGAAGGAACAGAGCAAGAAGTAGAAAGTGGAAAAATAGGGATTACTTATGGGAAAGTGAACTTTGTGTATATTGAAAGTCCCTATGTACAAACTCCCGGTACACAAAGAATTGTGTTTTCATTTGATAAAGAAATTACAGGGGCAGAAACAATAGCCTTAATGATCGAGGATGAAGAAGGTAATCAAGAGGAATGGAATCTCGCAAAACAGTCGGGAACGTTATATCTGTTTGAAAAAGAATATGCGCAGGGTGTATCAGCGGGAATTTATAAAGCAACAAATCTTCTTATAAAAAGTAGTGCAGAAGAAAAGAAAATTGCACTTGATGATATCGGGGTCAAAGCTGAATTTGGTGTGGATACCGAATATGAAGGGATTGAAGAATTAAAACCGGTTGAAGGTCAATTTTCTGAAGAAGAGTCGAGTGTAGAAACTTCGGTTGTAACAATAGATGAAAATGGAGTTGCAGAAGCACAAGATAATATAGCAGAAGCATTGGAGGTAGTCAGTGCAGATCGAATGAATACGGTAAGTACTTATGGGAACGCTTCTGATGCAAAATCGGGAAATATTGTGGTCGCGTTAGACCCGGGGCATGATGCAAATGATGCGGGAGCACAAGGGTATGGATTAAGGGAAGAAGACTTAACATTAAAGATTGCCAATTACTGTAAACAGGAACTTGAGCAATATGCAGGTGTTACAGTATATATGACACGCACAGGTGCTGCGTGTCCTTACAATAAGCCGGGAATTACGTGTATGGAAGATCGCGTAAAAGCGGCTGTAAATGCAGGAGCTAAAATATTTGTTAGCTTTCATCTTAATTCTTCTGTATCGTCAGCTGCAAGTGGAGCAGAAGTAATTGTGCCTAATAATAGTTGGAAAGCAGAAGTGGGTGCGGCAGGTCGTAAATTAGGAGAAGCAATTTTAGATGAGCTTGTGGCAATCGGATTAGGAAGACGGTCTGTATACAGTAAAGATACTACAATTAATGAAAAATATCCGGATGGTTCTATTTCAGACTATTTTTCTGTTCAGATTCATTGTAAAGAACATGGAATTCCGGGACTTATTGTAGAACATGCATTCCTTTCAAATGGTAGTGATGTAAATAATTTTTTGAAAACGGAATCAGGACTTAAAAAGCTTGGAGTTGCAGACGCTACAGGGATTGCAAGATATCTCGGATTGCAAAAAATGGGAGTAAGAGTTAATGTTCCGGAGGGAACGTACACCTTGGATAGTGTATTGGCATCAGGAAAAGGTATTAAAATAAGCAATGATCTTTTCACTTCAGGAGCGGGAACAGTTTTATCCACAAAAAAAGAAAATATTTCTTCACAACGATTTGAAATAGTTAGTATCGGAAATGGTTATTATAATATCATTGCTGAGCATTCGGGAAAAGCGTTGCAAGCAGTTGGAGATGGAAAAGCAGGTTACGCGTATATAGAACAAAGAGAGAGAAATAGTGCTTTAGAAGCACAAAAATGGTGTTTTATTGATGCGGGAAACGGAACATATTATATTATGTCAGCGTTGAATACTTGTATAGATATACACTCGGGAGTGACAAGCGATGGGAATACAGTATGGACATATACTTGTAATCAAAGCAATGCTCAAAAGTGGAAATTGACTAAAGCTGATAATAAAACGATAGAAAACGGTACATATACGATTGCAAATAGTGTAAATAAAAATCAAGTTCTTACAGTATCAAAAGAATCATCAGATAATTTCGCCAATGTTGAATTAGATAGTCTGAAGAATATTTCGGCACAGAGATTTGAAGTGGAATATGTCGGAAACGGATATTATAAGATCGTGGCAGAACACTCGGGAAAAAGCTTAGATATTTTAGATGGATCTGAGAAGAAAAATGCGAATTTGCAGCAATATGCATGGAATAGCAGTGATGCTCAACTTTGGAAATTTGTAAAAGCAGATAACGGAACATATTATATAAGATCAAAATTAGGAACAACAATAGGGTTAGCAACATCGAATGTGGTTTCGGGAACGAATGTATGTATGGATCAGGTGAATGGAAATAATATCCAGAAATGGGTGCTGAAAAAAGCGGAGAATGCACCTGTTGCAAATGGAAGGTATGTTATTTCAAATGCAAAATTTTCTGAGAATGTAATTTCGATTAACGGACAAAATGCTACGCTTGGAACATATGTGGGTGCGAAAAATCAGATGTTCGATATAAAGTATATGGGAGCCGGATATTATCAAATTTTATCGGTTCAATCAGGAAAATCTTTGGATGTGGCAAATGCATCGAGTGAACCAGGCGCAAATTTGTGGGAATATTCATGGAACGGAAGTAACGCTCAACTTTGGAAGTTTATCGTTAATTCGGATGGAAGTTATTACATAAAATCAAAATTGGGAACAGTTGTAGATATTTTTAGTGGAATTATCGCCGAAGGAACAAATATTCAAATGTATACGGCGAATGGAAGTGACGCGCAAAAATGGAAACTGGAATCGGGAAAAGATGGGATTGATGAAAGACCTCTTGAGAACGGAACATATACGATATCAAATGCAACAAACAGTAAGCAGGTTTTAGATATAGCGTCTGCGGTGGAAACAGATTATGCAAATATCCAGATGTATGCCTCCAATAATACATCAGCACAGAGATTTGAACTATATTATGTGGGAAATGGATATTATCAGATTCTTTCTGAAAAGTCCGGAAAGTCCTTAGATGTAGCAAACGGATCCAAGAAGCAGGGTGCGAATGTATGGCAGTATTCATGGAATGGATCAGAAGCACAACTTTGGAGGATTATCAAGGCGGAAGACGGTGGATATTATTTACAGTCGAAACTGGGAACATTTCTTTCCATTAGTGGAAATACAGCTTCATCAGGGATGAATGTACAGATGAGTTATCTGGAGAGCGGTAAAAGACAACAATGGAAATTTGAAGCATCTACTTATCAGCCGGTGAAAGATGGAAAATATACATTAAGAAGTTCTAAAGAATCTGAATACACTATAGATGTAGCGAATGCTTCTAAAGTGGATGGTGCGAATGTATGGTTGTATTATTATAATGGCACGAAGCCACAGCGGTTTAATATTTCCTATGTGGGAAAAGGATATTATAAAATTATTGCCGAGCATTCGGGAAAAGCACTGACAGTAGAAAATGATACGCGAAAAGCGGGTGTGAATGTAGTGCAAAAAAAATGGGTTGCAAATTCAGATACACAGCTTTGGAAATTTGTGAGTACAAGCGAGGGGTATTATATTCGATCCAAAACAGGTACAGTTCTTGATATTTGGAGCGCTGTGTATGCACCATATACAAATATTTGGACGTATACAGCAAACGGTAGTTTGGCACAGAAATGGCATTTGGAAAAAGAATATGATTCGATCGAAGTTCCGGAAGGAATATATACGATTCAGACAGCGTTAAGTTCATCGAAAACTTTAGATATCGCCAATGGTTCTAAAGCAAATTTTGGAAATATTTGGATCTATAATATAAATAACACGGAGGCACAAGAATTTGAGATTGAGAAAGTGTCTGACGGATATTATAAGATAGAGTCAAAATTATCCGGAAAAGTATTGGATGTGGCAAATGGATCAAGAACAGCAGGTGCAAATGTATGGCAGTATTCGTGGAACGGCTCTGATGCTCAGCTTTGGAGATTTGTGGATGCGGGAGATGGTAAATATTATATACAGTCAAAATTGGGTACTGTATTAGATGTTACATCTGCATCTGCAGCAGCAGGGACAAATGTTCAAACTTATACTTTTAATCAATCGACAGCCCAAAAATGGACACTTTTAGAAACAGAAAAAACGTTGTACTCTATTATGGGTAAAACAAATGTGTCTGTTTCTCAAATGGTTAAGTTTTATAAAAATAAGGCGACGGTATCATATCCATACAGTAATGTGAGCGAAGCGCCTACAATAGAGAAGTTCTGTCAGATATATAAGGAGGAAAGTGAAGTAGAAGGCGTAAAAGCAGAGGTCGCTTTTGCACAGGCAATGATGGAAACTGGGTTTTTGAAGTTCGGTGGAGATGTTAAGAAAGATCAATATAATTTTGCTGGGATAGGAGCTATTGGCGGGGGATCATCAGGAGCAAAATTTGATTCTATTCGGATTGGAATCAGAGCTCATGTTCAGCATCTGAAGGCATATGCTTCAAAAGAAGCATTGAAACAGCCTGTTGTAGATCCACGTTTTCAATATGTGAAACGTGGAAGCGCAGAATATGTGCAGTGGTTGGGACAAAAAGAAAATCCAAATGGATATGGATGGGCGACAGCTAAAAATTATGGAAATAATATTGTAAAACTATATATTCTTCCAATGAAGAAATATTGATGAAATCAGAGCATTCCAAATCGGAGAAAAAATGGAATGCTCTTTTAAATTGGATCTTTCCTTTCTATGCTTGTGAAATGCTTGAAATTTTAAAAGGGATAGCGTATACTAGTACAGAATGTAGAAAAAGGAAAGGTGAAAGGAATGTATATTAAAAATATCATAGATAATTTTAAAAAGTATTCATTTTTATTGAGACAATTAGTCAGCAGAGATTTCAAAGTGAAATATAAGCGCTCTGTACTAGGTGTTTTATGGAGTTTATTATATCCGGTTTTGATGATGGCGGTTATGGCTGCTGTGTTTTCTAATGTCTTTAAGTTTTCCGTACCGGGAGTAAACTATCTTGTTTATTTAATGACGGGACTAACATTTTTTAATTATTATAGTGAAGCATCAAATTCATCCATGAGTGCTGTAGTGGCAAATTTCTCTTTGTTGAACAAAATATATATTCCTAAATATATTTTCCCTTTGTCAAAATGCTTATTTGTGGGAATTAATTTTTTGTTAACATTAATTCCTTTATATGGTGTGATTTTGTTGTCGGGCAGTGGTGAAACGAAATGTCATATTACGGCATTACATCTTCTTTTGCCCTATTCATATTTGTGTTTATTGCTTTTTACAGTAGGGGTTGGATTCATTTTATCCACGATATCCGTATTTTTACGGGATATGTTCTATATTTATGGAATTGTACTGACAATCTTGACTTATTTTACGCCTATAATGTACGACATTAATATGCTGGATCCATGGATACAACAAGTGTTGAAATTTAATCCGTTGTATCATTACATTACGTTTGCGAGAACGATTATTTTATATGATCAAATGCCGTCAGTAAAAAGCTTTATTATATGCGGAGCATCATGTTTAATTACATTAGTTATTGGGATGATTGTATTTAAGAAAAATCAGGATAAGTTTATTTATTATATGTAGGATCTAGGAGGCTGTTATGATAGATGTTCAAAACGTATCGATGCGTTTTAATTTAGGAATTGAAAAAAATAACTCTTTAAAACAGATGGCAGTAGATTTGTTCAGTAAAAGTGCAAGAGAAAAACGAAAAATGCACAAAAAAGAAAATGAGTTTTGGGCATTGCAAGATGTTAGTTTTAAAGTGGAAAAAGGTCAGGTGGTTGGATTTGTCGGATCAAATGGAGCAGGGAAATCTACACTTTTAAAAGTGGTTGCCGGAGTTATGAAGCCGACAAAAGGAAAAGTTCTCGTAGGAGGAAATATTTGCCCGATGATTGAATTGGGGGCAGGTTTTGACCTTGACTTAAATGCACGGGAAAATATATATCTTAACGGTGCTGTTATGGGATATTCAAAAGATTTTATTGACAGCAAATATCAAGAAATCGTAGATTTCTCTGAATTACATGACTTTTTAGAAGTGCCTGTAAGAAATTTCTCGTCAGGAATGATTGCTCGTTTGGCATTTTCAGTTGCAACGATTGTAGAGCCTGAAATATTGATCGTGGACGAGATTCTTTCAGTGGGAGATTTGAATTTCCAGAAAAAAAGTGAAAATAAAATGCGGAGTTTGATTTCAGGAGGTACAACAGTTCTTTATGTATCGCATTCTATAGAATCTATTAAAAGTTTGTGTGATAAAGTGGTTTGGTTAGAACATGGAAAAGTAATTCAAGTAGGTACAGCGGAAAAAGTATGTGCCGCATATTATGAGAGTCAAATAGGAAAATGATTACTCATTTATGTAGAAAAGGGGATTGAGAATTAAATGTTGGATAGAGTGCAAGGCATGATAGAAAAACTAAAATATCTTAATCGGAAAATTTTAGAGATTGATAAAAAACAGTCTTTGTTAGTTGAAAAAGAAGAACTTTTAGAAAAAAATTTAGAGCAAAGAGTTGAAAAAGTGATTGTTTCTGTAGATCAGATGAAACAATTTACAGAACAATGTGCAGATCGATTATTTGAGCAGTTTTCCGAAAGAGCAGTATTAGGAAAAGTTAATGATTATGTGAATTTGGAGTATTTTAAAGTTCCATCTGATAAATCCCCGAAAGTATTATTGGTTGGTTTTTATGGAGCGGTTAATCTGGGTGATGAATTGATGCTGCAAAAATTGTACAGAGACCTGAATGTCATTAAAAATGACATTTATGTGATGATGTGTGACAATGAAAATTTAGATGCTTTTCGCTATCCCGGCATGAATATTATTCATTATCCTAAAACAAAATTTGATTTTAATCATTTGGCCGATATATTTGATAGTGTTATTTTTGGAGGTGGAGCAATTTTAGATGATAGCGGATATCTTCAAGAAGAAAGCTTTAAATATGATTTAGGGAAAATATTCATTGAATTGGCATTATCATTTATAGAAAAGAATAAGGAAGTGCATGCCATCGGGTTGAGTACAAATGAAAAAATAGTCAATGAGGAGTATCAGGAAAAGTTAAAAAGAATTATTGACGGAAGTATTAATTTTAGCGTGAGAGATAAGTACAGTAAAAGACTCATAGAGTCTGCTTGCGGACACGAAATAACTATGATAAATGATATTGTTTTAACAAATGAATATCCAAAGGTAATGAAAGAAAAAGGTGAAAAATATAAGATAGGAATCATTTGGATTTGTCAGGCGGATTTACTGGGATCTTTAGAAAAGTTAGTTGAACATATTCAGAGTACGTACGATATAGAAAAAACAGAAATTCATTTTATTCCGTTTTATAATTATCACGATTGCGATTACAAATTTTATAATGAATTTTGTGAAAAGAAAAGTGAATTTAATTTTTCTATAGAATCTATGGCATATAGTTTTGAAAATATTTGTCAAAAAGTACGAGAATGTGACGTGGTTATCAGTATGCGTTATCATGGCGCTTTACTGGGACTCATGAATGGCTGCAGAACTTTCTCGCTGTTATACACACAGCACCCACACTATTATAATAAAATGATGGATTTATATGAGAAATTTGAGTGCGTACAAGATTTGTTTTTTAGTGTGGAGGAGCTCGTTGAAGCCTTACCGGTTAAGAATGATGTAGTAATTAATTCGGTAGATTTTGATAATACATCATATACTCAGATTGTACAGTCGATTATAAAAAAACAGAAAGAAAGAAAGGAGAAAATGGATTTTTAATCCTGAAGAACGCATGAAAGCATTAACAATATTAATTCCGGTATATAATACAGAAAAATATATAAAAAGATGTTTAGATTCGTTGATTGTTTCTGAAATAATGGATGATATAGAAATACTTGTAGTAAATGACGGAGGAAAAGATCATTCCGTTGAAATTATTCAAAAGTATGTGGATAGTTATCCGGAGACAGTCAGACTGATTGATAAAGAAAATGGAGGGCATGGCTCTACAATAAACGCAGGCATCAAGGAAGCAAAGGGAAAATATTTTCGAGTTTTAGATAGTGATGATTGGTTTAACTCTACTGATTTTGTGAAATTTGTGAATAGATTAAAATCGGAAGATGCAGATTTAGTTGTGTGTGATTATCGAAAGGAACATACGTACAATAGTAAATCGGAATATTTTGTATATAAGAATTTAGAAGATAGAAAATGTTATTGCTTTGATGATATTGATCTGAAAATTCTTGAAGGTGAATATTTTGTTATGGCAACATCTACGTATAAGACAGAAATTTTAAGAACGTCCGGTCTTAAAATGTTAGAAAAAACATTTTATGTAGACATGCAGTATAATGTTGTTCCTATGACGAAAGTTGAGACTTTTACGTATTATCATCTGGATATTTATCGTTATTTTATCGGAAGAAAAGAACAAAGCATGAATATGGATAATTTTGTCCGAAATCAAGAACACCATAAAAAAATGATAAAATGGCTGATAGAATATTATACACATATTTCTTCAAAGTTGTCGTCAAATAAAAGAGAATATATAGAAATTATTCTCACATATACGTTAAATACACATTATTCTATCTATTGTGAATATGATAAGGATCATGCAAGAGCATATAAAGAAATAGTGGACTTTGATCAGTATTTATTGAAGGTGAATAAGGCTTTATATGAACGGATAAATTGTATGGCATATATAAGATATAATCGAAAGACAAAGTTTAAATTTGTCAGATTGAATGGTAGAAAATGGAACACTGCAATGAAAATGGCAAGAAGATTGAAAGGAAAATTCTAATGAAGAAAATATTAGTTATAAGTTGGTTTTATCCGCCGATAAATTCATCAGAAGGATTAGTGACATATAAACTTCTCAGAAATTCTAAATTGCAATATGATGTTTGTATGCAGGAAAGTAATGCATCTTGGTCATATGGAAATAAAGAATATCTGCCGGAATGCGAAAATGTTCGGAAAATTCCAATTCAGGCAGACACTTTGGAGATATGGAAAAACAAAACAATAGAGTATTTTAACGCTCATAAAAAAGAGTATGACATTATTATGACTCGTTCCATGCCTCCGGAATCACATGAGATCGGATTGAAAATAAAAGAAATTAAACCGGAAATTAAGTGGATTGCATCGTTTGGAGATCCAATCGCAAATAATCCTTTTGTATTAAAAACTATAAAAAAGATTTCTCCGTATTCATTACAGAATAGATATATCAGACCGATGGGAATTCGGGAAATTATATCACCTAAGAGAATGATTAAGAACGAGATATGGAAGAAACGAATGAAAAAAGAGCAGATTCCGTATAAAAAGGAGCAAGAATTAGAAGATGCCATTATAACAAAATCTGATTATATTATTATGAATAATCCATATCAAAAGCAATATATGACCGGCAAATACTCAGACGCTATAAAAGCGAAAGCAATCGTTCTTCCGCATAGTTTTGATTATTCTTTGTATGATAAAGAGATTGATGCAGAAAATAGTGGAAAGATACGGATGGTATATATTGGACATCTTGATGATATCAGAACGCCGCATTTGTTTCTTAAAGCTATAGCTAGTATGAAAAAAGAACATTCGGACTTGGCGGAGAAATTAGAAGTTTTCTTTTATGGAAATATGTCTGCAAAAGAAAAAGTATATCTTTTAGATAATGAATTGTTAGATATTGTTCAGATCAAGAAACCTGTGGACTATAAAACGAGCTTAGCCCTTATGAAGAATAGTGACTGGCTGATTCATATTGATGCAAATTTGAGCGGTGTGTTAGATGAGAACATTTTCTTCGCTGCTAAATTAGCTGATTATATTGGCGCGGACAGACCGATTTTTGGAATTACGATGTTTGATGGAGCGGGGGCTGATGTGGTACGCGATGTGAATGGACTTACGGTTTCCTATACAGTAGATGAGATCAAAAATTATTTATATTTGATTTTATACGAAGGATATCAAATTGAAGTAAACGAAGAAAACCGCAAAAAATATGATGCAGTAAATGTGGCAAAGAAATTTGATGATTTTGTTGAAAATAAGATTTTACATTAACTTATGATGGTGAGAGGTAGCAACATGAGAAAAATTAAAGTGATGACGGTTTTTGGAACGAGACCGGAAGCAATTAAAATGGCACCGTTAGTGAAAGAATTACAGTCGCGAGAAGAGATTGAACAGATTACATGTGTTACGGCACAGCATAGACAGATGTTGGATCAGGTTTTGGAAACTTTTCAAATTAAGCCGGAATATGATTTGGATATTATGAAACAAGGTCAGACATTGAATGATGTAGTTCAGAGAGTGTTAGGAAGCATTAGTGAAGTTTTGGAAAAAGAAAAACCGGATATCGTATTAGTTCATGGTGATACTACAACTACTTTTGCAGGAGCATTGGCAGCGTTTCATAGTCAAATTGCAATCGGACATGTTGAGGCCGGACTCCGTACATGGAATAAATATTCCCCATATCCTGAAGAAATGAATCGTCAAATGGTAGGATGTCTCGCCGATATGCATTTTTCTCCGACAGAGGTGAGCGCTCAAAACTTGTTGAATGAAGGAAAAGACAAGTCTAAGATATATATTACAGGAAATACAGCCATTGATGCGATGGCAACTACTGTTGATGAAAATTATCAGCACCCGATTTTTGAGTGGGTGGGCGATAACCGAATGATTCTTTTAACTGCTCATAGAAGAGAGAATCTAGGGGAGCCGATGTATCATATTTTCCGGGCGATTAAGAGACTTGTAGATGAATTTGATGATGTGAAAGTCGTATATCCTATTCATCTGAATCCTCGTGTAAGACAGGTGGCTAACGATGTATTTCAAGATTGTGATAAAGTGCGTTTGATTGAACCATTGGAAGTGTTTGATTTTCATAATTTCCAAAACAAAAGTTATTTGATTATGACAGACAGTGGAGGAATACAGGAAGAGGCACCGTCTCTCGGAAAACCGGTTCTCGTATTACGTGATACAACGGAGCGGCCTGAAGGAATAAAGGCAGGAACGCTAAAACTTACAGGTACGGATGAAGAAGTCATTTATCAAGAGGCAAAGAAACTATTAACAGATGAAGAAGCATATCATGCGATGAGTCATGCAAGTAATCCATACGGAGACGGGCATGCAAGTGAACGTATCGCAGATGCGATTATAGAAAAATTTGGTGATCTTTTGAAGTAAAGGAGAAAAGCAGATGGATAGAAATGTAAAATATTTGATTATTGGCGCTGGAATATCCGGACTTACTTTTGCAAACTACGCAGACGGTGATTATTTAATTATCGAAAAAGAAAAAGAAGTGGGTGGATATTGCCGTACTATTAAGAAGAAAGATTATGTTTGGGATTATGCAGGGCATTTCTTCCATTTTAGTACAGATGAATTCAAAAAGAAATTTCTTGATAGCGTGAATCCGGAAGATATTAAATATAAAGATAAAAATACAAAAATTATTTATAAGGGAGAATTGGTGGATTATCCGTTTCAGACAAATATTCATCAATTAGAGAAAGAAGAGTTTATAGATTGTCTCTATGATTTATTCCATAAAGAAGAAAAGGAAGATTATGACAGCTTTTTGGATATGCTCTATGGGAAATTTGGAAAGTCAATCGTTGAAAAGTTCTTAAAACCATATAATGAAAAGTTGTATGCGGTTGATTTAAAGACATTGGATAAAGATGCAATGGGCAGATTTTTTCCGTATGCAGACATTCCGGCAATCATAGATAATATGAAAGCAAATAAAGACAGCACTTCATATAACAATAGCTTTCTTTATCCAAAAAACGGAGCGGGTTCCTTTATCCAGATTCTGTATGATGCATTGGATAGTTCTAAAATTTTGATGGAACATGAAGTTGTTAAAATTGATAATGAACATAAAGTTGCGCAATTGGATGACGGCAGCAAAATAAATTATGAATATTTGATCAATACTTCTCCGTTAAATCACTTTTTAGGATATTTTGAAGGTGAAAAGTTTTCTGCTTTGAAGAACCGATTGTCATATAATAAAGTTCTCGTATTTAATCTTGGGTTCAACAAAAAATCAAAATTCACAGAAGAGCATTGGATGTATATCCCGGATAAAGCAGTAAATTTTTATAGAATTGGATTTTACGATAATATTTTGGATGCAGACAAACTTAGTATGTATATTGAGATCGGATATGGAAAAGAAGATGAGATTACAGAACAAGATGTAGAAATGCAGTTAAAATTAACTCTTGAAAATTTGCATAAGTTGGGAATTATTGATGATGATACAAAATTAGAAGAACATTCGACTATTATCATGGATCCGGCTTACGTGCATATCAATACTGAGACAGAGAAAATGGTTCAGCAATTTAAAGCGGAAGAAGAAAAAAATGGAATCTATACGATTGGCAGATATGGAGCGTGGACATACTGTTCAATGGAAGATTGCATGATTGCTGCCAGAGATTTAGCAATGAGTTTGTGTCAGGGCTAAATCGGGAGTAGGATATAATGAGTGAAAAATTAAAAAAGCAAAGTGTAATAATTTCTTTAATATGGGCTTTTGTGGGGACGATCGGTGTCGTTTATTATATTAAGATAGGAACGGGAATGGATGTATCTCCCAATTATGCAAATAATATAATCTATTATTTTATTTATGCGGCATCTGCTTTTTCAGTGTATTATTGCTGTAAAGTTATCACAAAGAAGAAAGCGGTTTTTGCAGGAATTCTTTCGTTATTATTTGCATGTATCTGTATTATAGGTGCTCAGATAGAGTATTTAAGAGCAATTAATTGGTTATGGATTACATGGATAAAAGTTCTCTGTTTGGCAATTTTTTTATTTCCACTTTTTGTATTATTGGTTTACATTTTAGATGATTGTAGATTTAAAGCTGCGGAATCTTGTGTGAAAAATATATCAAAATGGAAAATATTCTTAGCGATTATTGTTATATGGGGCATTGCTTATCTTGCTATGTTTCCGGGAATTTATGATTATGATTCAATAGATCAAACATTGCAATTTTTGGTTACAGGGAACGTGAGTGGCCACCATCCGGTTTTACATTCATTATTATTGTCCGGTTTTATGAAAATCGGATATGTTGTTTTTCATAGTTATGAAATTGGGTTAGGGATATTTACACTTTTACAGGTATTGTTTTTGGCATATGCGGCGATGAAAGTTGCATGGTTTTTGTTGCAAAAAGGTTATAATCGACTTTTTTGGTTTACGATGTGCTTTTATTTGTGCTTCCCATTGCATTATATTATGAGTGTGTGGGATACAAAGGACAGTATCTTTGCAGGTTTTTTTGTTTTAGTTAGTTTAAGTTTGATCGAGATGGCGGATCGCACATCAGGATTTTGGGATAATCGGTGGAATTTAGTCAAGTTTGTTTTATATGTAGTATTAATGTGTATGTTTCGGAATAATGGATTATATGCATTGATCTTGCTCATACCGATTTGCTTTTTTTGTTTTAAAGAGAGAAGAAAGGCAACTATTATTTTGTTTATGTTATCAATGTTAATCTATGTATCATATCAGAATATTTTGCTTCCAAGTCTAGGCGTTAAATCCGGCAACATTCGTGAAATGATGAGTATACCATGCCAGCAGTTGGCAAAAGTGTATGTCGAAACTCCGGAAGCGTATACGGATGAGGAAAAAGAAGCTCTATTGGAATTGATACCGGAAAAAAATATTATGGATTATCAATATAGACCGATGATTTCAGATGCAACGAAGAATTATTTGAATTCAGAAGTTTTGAAAAGTGATCTGCCCAAATATGGAAAGTTATATGTAAGTATTGGATTGAAAAGTCCGAGAAAATATATAGAAGCTTTTTTGCAGAATAGTTGTGGGTTTTGGTATCCGAATAAATCATATCCGGATGAAAGAATGTTTCATCCGTATACTGAATTTGATATGGCAGATCCAAATTTGTTTAAAGGAGATTATATTTATTTAGAGCGAATGAGTTTGTTCCCGCAGTATGAAGAAATGTTGAGACCGTTTTTTCAAAGTGCTGTATGGAAAAAAATTCCGATAGTTTCCAACTTTTTTGTTCCGGGCACATATTTTATTGTATTATTGTTTGGAATAAGTGTTAGTTTTTATAGAAAAAATTATAAGCAATTATTTGTGTTTGGCTTTTGGGGGGCATACTGGTTCACGTTGTTGATCTCCCCTGTAGCACTCGTTCGTTATGCATACCCTGTGATTATGTGCTTACCGCTTATGTTAAGTTTAATTACTCAAAAAGGGTTGTTATCATGGAAAAGAGAAAGGAAAAATACAAAAAATGGATAAAATAGCAGTTTTGATTCCTTGTTATAATGAGAGTCAGACGATTAAAAAAGTAGTGGAAGATTGGAAAAAAGAGTTGCCGGAAGCTACAATTTATGTGTACGACAACAATTCTTCGGATAACACGGCTGCAATCGCAAGAGAAGCAGGAGCTGTTGTTCGTTATGAATACCAGCAGGGAAAGGGAAATGTAATCCGTCGCATGTTTCGTGAAATAGATGCGGAATGTTATATCATGATTGATGGCGATGATACGTATCCGGCAGAATTTGGACGGGAAATGGTTACGAAAGTATTGGAAAGAAATGTGGATATGGTAGTAGGAGATCGTTTGTCATCCACTTATTTTGAAGAAAACAAACGTCCGTTTCATAATTTCGGAAATAGCCTTGTAAGAGGAACAATTAACCATCTGTTTAAGAGCAATATTCGTGATATTATGACAGGCTACAGGGCGTTCAGCTATCAGTTTGTAAAGACGTTTCCGGTTCTGTCAAAGGGGTTTGAGATTGAAACAGAAATGAGTATTCATGCTGTGCATAAAAACATGCTTGTTGAAAATGTAATCATTGAATACCGCGACCGTCCTGACGGAAGCGAATCAAAGCTGAATACTTATTCCGATGGATTTAAAGTGCTCAAGACAATCGGCAGATTGTATAAGAACTATAAGCCGTTAGGATTTTTCGGAATGTTGTCAGCGCTGCTGGTTCTAATTGCGGCAATCTTATTCATTCCTGTCTTTGTGACATATTTAAAGACCGGATTAGTACCTAATTTCCCGACATTGATCGTCAGCGGATTTGTTGCGCTGGCAGCGATTCAATCTTTCTTTGCAGGATTGATTTTGACAACGATCGTGGAAAAAGATCGTCAGGACTTTGAGTTTAAACTGCAGATGATCAGTATGGAAAAAGGAAACAAAGCCCATGAGTAATACAAAGAAATTATTTTCCCAGATTATAAAATTCGGGTTTGTAGGCGGAACAGCTTTTGTTATTGATGCAGGATTATTGTTTTTACTGACGGAATTTTGCGGGATTCATTATTTGATTTCGGGAATGATTTCTTTTACGGCATCAGTGATATACAATTACATTTTAAGTGTAAAATGGGTATTTGATGCGAAAAAGGATGCGAATAAGACACAGGAATTTATTGTGTTTATTGTGTTAAGCGTGATCGGTTTGGGAATAAATCAGTTGTTTATGTGGCTGTTTGTTGACATGATGCATATTTACTATATGTTGTCAAAGATCATTGCCACTGTGATCGTTATGGTCTACAACTTTATAACAAGAAAGATTTTTCTCGAGAAAAAGTAGTTTTAAATTGCAGAATTTTGTGAAAAATATATAGAATAAAAAGGCATCTTAAAGAAGGATGTCTTTTTTCTTAAATAAAAATGTAGAAAATGATGAAACCTTGAAAAAAGGTACAAGATATACTATAATCTAACAGATATAGAACAATGCAGAAGAAAAGAGGAGTATATAGCGATGCATACTGGGAAGCTGGAACAGTATAAGAGGCTGATACGTTTTGGATTTAATATATTATTATTGGCGATATTGATATTCTTTTTCATTCATATATGGGATGAAAACTATAACGATGGAATTGTTTTTCCGTTTTATTATAAAGGCTATCTGATGATGGCTGCGTTTTACGCGTTCTTTTTTACGGTTTTTTCTTATATTTTAGGCGGAATGAAGATCGGATATTTAAAAAGCAGCAGTTTAATGTTGTCGCAGACGCTTGCTTTGTTGGCATCAAATGTGCTGATTTATTTGGAGACAGTTCTTTTGTCGGCGAAATTCATTCCTGTTGAAGCTATGATCGTTCTGACATTTATTGATGTCGGGGTTATTTTAGTGTGGACATTAGTTGTAAATTGGATTTTCAGAAAACTATTTCCGCCCAGAGATATTCTACTGTTATATGAAGAATACGATCCGACATCCTTTTTGAGAAAAGTAAATTCAAGAAAAGATCGATATAATATAAAAGAATCCATGAATGTAGAAGAAGGCTGGGATCGTATCACAGAAGAAATGAAGAAGTTTGACGCGGTATTTCTCTGTGATATACATTCTCCTTTGCGTAATAAATTAGTAAAGTTTTGTTATGCAGAAGGGATCAGGTCGTATATTACACCGAAAATTTCGGACATTATTATTCGCAGCTCCGAAAATATTCATTTTTTTGACACTCCATTATTGCTGTCGCGTAATAATGGGTTTACTTTTGAACAAAAGTTTGTAAAGAGAACATTGGATATTATTATTTCTGTTTTTATGCTGGTGATAACATCTCCAATTATGCTTATTACCGGAATCGCGATCAAATTGTATGATGGAGGTCCTGTCTTTTTCAGGCAGAAAAGATGTACGATCGGGGGAAAAGTATTTGAAATTCATAAATTCCGAAGTATGATCGTAGATGCGGAAAAAGAGGGGGAAGTCATACCGGCAAAAGAAGATGACGAAAGGATCACCCCTGTCGGGAAATTTATAAGAAAGACCAGAATTGATGAATTGCCGCAGTTTATCGATATTTTAAAAGGAGATATGAGCGTTGTAGGTCCTCGTCCGGAGAGAGTGGAACATGTAGAACAGTATACGGCAGAAGTGCCTGAATTTTCTTATCGGTTGAAAGTGAAGGGCGGACTTACGGGATATGCCCAGATTTATGGAAAATATAATACGACAGCGTATGATAAGCTGAAGTTAGACCTGATGTATATACAGAATTATTCGATTTTGCTTGATTTGAAATTGATCATCATGACGGGGAAAATACTTTTTGTAAAAGAGAGTACGGAAGGATTTGAGGAAAAGAAGTGATGGCATCTATAAAAGCGTATTACGAAAAAACGTATAGAGGAAGTAAAAATAGATTTTTAGATTTTTTGCAGAAAAGGCTTGATGAAAAGAAAGGCTGTTTTGTTGTGACAGCCAATCCGGAGATTTTTATGCTCGGAAAGAAGATGCCGGAGATGAATCGGGTTCTTATGGATAAAAATACAGTGATTGCTGCAGACGGTATCGGCATTGTAAAGGGTGGAGAGCAGTTGGGATTCCGTTTTAAAGAAAGGATACCGGGAGTGGAATTGTGTGAGGAACTGCTTAAATATGCAAATGAAAAAAAGTGCTCGATTTATTTGTTCGGAGCAAAAAGAGAGGTTTTGGATTCTTTTGTCAGACGGATTGAGAAAGAGTACAAGAATGTCATTATTTCCGGATATACAGATGGATATGTAGAGGATAAAGAAAAGGTAATGCGGCAGATAACGGAGCTTGATCCGGATTTGGTGTTTGTCGCATTAGGCGCTCCTCAGCAGGAACTTTTGATTCATAAATATTTCCGTTCTGACAGAAAAGGAATTTATATTGGCGTCGGTGGGAGTTTTGATGTTTTAAGCGGTAAGAAACAGCGTGCTCCCTCATTTTTTATACGTCATAATTTGGAGTGGCTGTATAGGATTACGAAAGAACCGAAGCGTATAAAACGTTTTTGGAACAGCAATGTGAAGTTTTTGTTTGAATTGAGAAAGGAAAGTCATGGCGGGAAAAGAACTCATAAATAAAATCAGAAAAAAGGGTGTATGCGGAACAATCAAGATGATTGCCGTGAAGTGGAAGAAAACAGAGCGTGACTTATGGAATCCGCCGATCACTCGGGTGAGGAAAGAGCTTATAGATCGGATTTTAAGAAGAGGTTATTCCAGGATTGTTATTTATGAGAATCACTTTGGATATCACAACATAATGATGCAGCGTCCTCAGCATATGCTTAGAAATATGGGGGATGAGGAGACGCTCATTTTATACAATTCGTATTATGATATAGATTTTAAGGATAGACGGCGTATCACGCCGATTGCGCGTCATGTATATGTATTGGATCTGTATTATTATAGGAAGTATTTATTAAATGCATTGAAGCAGATAGAAAAGAAATACGTCATGGTATATTCTACTGATACCGTTCCGGTAAGCAGAATAAAACAATATTCAGAACTTGGATTTCGGATTATTTATGAGTATGTAGATGATATTAATGAGGAACTTATTTCAAGAAAAAAAATCGCGCAGATCCGATCGAGACATCAATATTTGTTAAGAGCAAAAAATGTGTTGACTGTAGCGACTGCGGATAAACTGTATAAAGAGGCAAAGTCGAATAATAAAAAGACGAGGATCGTTCAAATTTCCAATGGGGCAGAGTGTGACAAGTTTGTACCGGAGAGCGTGACGGAAGATCAAGTCTACAGACAGTGGCTTAAAGAAGATATGCTGCATGTCGGATATTACGGGGCATTGGCGGCTTGGGTTGACTATGATCTTTTGAAAAGACTGGCAGATAATGAGAAGATCCAGTTGATCCTGATCGGGATTGAGCATGATGATTCGCTGAAAAAGAGCGGGCTGCTTGATTATAAAAATGTGAAGTATTTTGGAAAAAAACCTTATGAGTCATTAGCAGGATATGTACATTTTTGGGATGTATGCATTATCCCGTTTTTGATCAATGATATTACAAAAGCAACTTCTCCTGTTAAATTATTTGAATATATGGCGATGGAGAAACCGGTTGTTTCAACAGCGCTTCCGGAATGTTTAAAATATACTGCGGTAAAAATCGCCCAAAATGTACAGGAATTTGTTTCATTGGTTGAAGAATGTAAGGACGACTGCAAGGATGAAAAACGGAAGGAGCTCCTGAAAAAGTGTGCGTGGGAAAATGACTGGTCTGTGAAAGCGGCAGAATTGAAAGCGTATATGGGAGAATGGGAGAAAAATGAAAGATAAGATCAGTAAATTGAAAAATCTTGTAAAAAAATATGGGTTGGCAGGAACGATAAAAAAGGCGGCAGGATATATTTATTCTAATTATCTTGTAAAGCTTTCTGTAAAAGAAAGAATTTATGTCGCTGTTAATAAAAAGAAATTTATCGAGGGAATCGACCGGATTCTTTCAAAAAATTCTTACGATCGGATTGTGATCTGGAGAAGTTCATTTGGATGGGATGTGCCTTTGTACCAAAGACCTCAGCATATTTTCAGCAATTTTGCGAAGCAAAGAACGCTTGTCTTTTATGAAGTGACACGTTTTACGGATGATGTGAAGCGGATCAAAAAACAGGCGGATAATTTATATCTGGTCAACTATGCGAATACAGCATTTTCAAAGCTGCTTTTTCAGGAACTTGAAAAATGCAAAGCTCCGAAATATGTTCAGTTCTATTCAACAGACTGGACTTTGCCTGCGGCAAAGATTAAAGAGTATATGCAGCAGGGATATAAAATCGTTTATGAGTATATTGACGACCTGAATCCGCATCTTGCGGGAACAGACGAACTTCCCGTGAACGTAAAAGAAAAGTATGATCTGGCTATGACAGATAAAAATATTTTTGTTGTTGTAACTGCCGAGGCGCTGAAGAAAGATGTCATTGAAAAGCGAGGAGATGTTCGGCTTGCTTTTTCAAGTAATGGCGTGGATTATGCTCACTTTCATGATGGGTGCGATCCGAATTTTAAGTGTGATGAAGAGTTTGAGTCTATCTTGAAAAAGGGGCAGCCGGTTATCGGATATTATGGGGCGCTGGCAAAATGGTTTGATTATGATCTGTTGAAAAAAATTGATCAGGAAAATAAATATCAAGTTGTACTTTTTGGAATCAAATATGATGATTCTTATGATAAATCGGGAGCAGATCAATGGAAAAACGTTCATTTTTGCGGGTCGCGTCCATATGAGATCCTTCAGAATTATGCCGCCCGTATGGATGTTTTAACGATTCCGTTTTTGATCAACGACATTACGAAAGCGACTTCTCCGGTTAAATTATTTGAGTATATGGCGCTTAATAAACCGATCGTGACAACGGATATGGACGAATGCAGGAAATATGAATCGGTGTTGATCGGACATGACCATAAAGAATTTTTAGAGCAGTTAGATAAGGCAATATTGCTGAAAACAGATGAAACATATAAGGCGTTATTGGATAAAGAGGCTTTAGAGAATACATGGGAAGAAAAGGCGAGAACGATTCTTGAACAATTAAAAAAATATGAATAAGTATATTGTGCGAAATAGCCTCAATATGCAGATAAAAATCCCCGGGGAACTTTGGGGATTTTTATTTAATCTTTTCAGGGGAAATGATTGAATAATGTAGAGATTTGTTGTATCATGGTATGATGTAGATTAAGTATATACTAAAATAGGTGAGAAAATATGTCAAAGAACAAGGTGAAGCGTAATTCATCCCGCAGAAGGCAAGCAATGCACAGGGGAAAAGAGACGTCAACTAAGCCAAAGAAACCGGTTACCCGCAGGAAAGATTTTTCCGCTTCAGGAAAAGGAAAGAAGCGCAAAAAGAGACGTGTTCATAAGATGAAGCCATGGCAGATCGCATTAATCTGCGTAGGAGCTTTCATCGCAGCGCTTTTAGCATTCGGATTAATGTATGTTTATGCGAAGTGGAGTAAGATTGATACGAAATCAATTAAAGCGGACGACATCATTATCAATGAAGAAGTGAAGAAAAATAAAAATGTAGATCTTGGAGACGGTTATACGAATGTTGCGCTGTTTGGCGTGGATTCAAGAGACGGTGACTTGGGAGAAGGAAATCGTACGGATTGTATTATCGTTGCAAGCTTGAATAATAAGACAAAGGAAATCAAGATGGTGTCAGTGTACAGAGACACGCTGCTTGATCTTTCAGAAGGAACTTATCAGAAGTGTAATGCGGCATATAGCTACGGAGGTCCCGTACTTGCTATCAATATGTTGAACATGAATCTTGATCTTGATATTCAGGATTATGTGACGGTTGATTTTGGCGCGATCGCAGATGCGGTAGATCTGTTGGGCGGCATAGAGATTGAAGTTACAGAGGAAGAACTTCCGTATATTAATCAATATATTCCTGAAACGGCAAATTCGGCGGGAAAGGCGGCAAATCTTCTTCAAAGTGCAGGCCTTCAGAAATTAGACGGAACGCAGGCGACAACTTATGCCAGAATTCGTTCTACGGCAGGCGGAGATTTTACTCGTACGGAGCGTCAGCGCCTTGTAATAGAAAAAATGTTTGAAAAGGCGAAGGGAGCGGATATCGGAACGTTAAACAAGATCATCGATAAAGTGTTCCCGCAAGTTTCAACAAGTTTTACGCTGCCGGAGATTTTGAAATATGCTTCAGCTTACAGTGAATATAAACTGGTAGGAAATATGGGATTCCCGGAAGATAAGTATACAGATATGCTTTCAGAGATCGGAAGCGTTGTCGTGCCGGATAATCTTGTATCGAATGTAACAAAGCTTCATGAATTCCTGTTTGGCATTACAGGATATGTTCCATCGTCTACAGTGCAGACGGTCGGTTCTAATATTTCGTATACTGCAAGTGCAAAGAAGTCTTCGGGAACAGGATCGCAGTCGTCATATGATAGCGGTGAATCTTATAATGACAGTGGATATACCGATAACAGCAGTAATTACGAAGGCGGAAACACCGGCGGAAATTATGATGACGGAAGCATGAGCGGAAACAGTGGTAATACCGGAAATTCGGGAGAAACAGGCGGTGTCGGAGGAAATGGCAGTACCGGGGATAATACAGGCGGTACAACTGTAGAACCTCCGGTTGTGCCGGATGGCGGAACAGACAGCGGCGGCGGACAGACCGAAGCACCTCCGGAAGGTACAGTTCAATAATATCCAACCGGAACAGGGGAAGATAAAAAACAGAAAGAGGTTAAGTATATGAAAGTATTAAAGAAATTTGCAAGCATTATTATTGCGGTATGTTTGATGATTCCGGTGTTGAGTACGGTGGTATTTGCGGCGGATGGCGTATTGATGTTTTCTGATCCGTCAACGAAAGTCGGAGAGAATGTGAGCGTTGATTTTGTTGTTCAAAGTTCAGGCGGTACGATCGGAAGTGTGGATGTTACAATGAGTTATGATCCGAAGGCGCTTGAATTTGTCAGCGGCGATGGATTTACGGCAGACGGTGCGGGTACGCTGACTTATAAAGGTACAGGCGGCGGAACAGAGCTGAGAACGGCGGTAGTTTTCAGAGCTCTTACGGTTGCGAATACGCAGATTTCTGTAAGCAGCAGCTCAGCTACGATTTCTTCCGGAGATACATTAAATTTGAACAATGGATCTTCCGCAATTTCGATTGCAGCGGCAGACGATGGAACAACAAGTGTAGAACCGACATCGGCTCCTAATTCACCGGCAGGTGAAAGTACAGATATTGTTGTGACTGTAGACGGAAATGATTATCATTTTTCGGAGGCGTTTACGACAACAGATATTCCGGAAGGTTATTCTGAGACAAAGATGACATTTAACGGAGAAGAGAGAAAATTTGTAGCAAATGACGCGGGAGTTTATCTTGGATTTTTAATGGATGACGCAGGAAAAGGAAAATTTTTCCTGTTTAATACAGAGGATGCAACATTTGCTCCTTTCGCACAAATTGCAATATCGGATACAACATCTTTGATCGTTGTTGATGCACCGAAGTCGGCAAAACTTCCGAGCAGTTATCAGGAAGTGGACATGACAGTTCAGGAAGAAAACTTCCCGGCATGGTCTGATCCGTCCAATTCCAGATATTATGTTATTTATGCATTGAATACAAGGACAGGTGAAAAATCTTTCTATCAGTACGATACAGAAGACGGAACATATCAGTATTTTGAGGCTCCGAAAGAGGAGACGGAAAAGAAAGACAGTGAGAGCGGCATAGTTGCGAAGCTGGGCGAATTTGTAGCGGAAAATACAATGGTTGTTCTTGTAGCGGCGGCAGCATTGTTTTTGCTTCTCTTGATTTTGGCAATCGTATTTGCGGTAAAACTTGTCCATCGAAATCAGGAATTAGATGATCTGTATGATGAGTACGACATTCCATTCGAGGAAGAAGAGAAAAAGTTGAGTGCAAAGTCCGCTAAAAAAGGAAAAGCAAAAGATGATTACGATGATGACTTTGATGATGAATCGGATGAGTCAGAAGAGTATGCTGAGTATTCGGATGAATATGAAGATGAATATGCCGACGAGTATGAAGATGAATATGACGACGAGTACGACGATGACTATGAGGAAGAAGGTTATCTGGACGACGAGTCGGACGAATATGGGTTTGACGATGATTTTGAAGTCGGATATGATGACGATTATGAGAATGAATACGACGATGAAGCGTTTGATGAGCCTGAGGAAAAACAGGCAGTAGGCAGAAGCAATAGAACATCTTCAAAAAAAGATGGCTTTGATATTGATTTTGTAGATTTATAAAATGAAAGACCGGATAGAAAAGATGAAATTTTCAATCATTTTCTAAGTCCGGTCTTTTTTTGTGTTTTCAATTCAATATTTGTTAAATGAATAAACACAAATTCATCACATTAATCCGCTATGATAAGACCATAGAAAAAAAGAAAGAAAGCGGGTAGTGTTATGGACAATCAATATAATTATTATAATCCAAATGAAAATTCAAATAACGAAGATCGGCAGAGAATGAATTCTCAGAGCGAAGGCAGCCAAAACGGAGAACAAAAGGGAAATACCCCACAGTGGCAGCCGGGCGGCGATCATTTGAAAAAGGAAAAAAAGCCGCATAAGAATTTGATGCGGACGGTTGCAGTCGTAGGTTTTGCTATTTTATTCGGTGTTGTTTCAAGTGGGATTTTCCTTACAACAACGGTGGTTGGAAACCGGGTGTTTGGGTTGCTTGACTCTTCAAAATCTACAACCGCATCTTCTGATAAGGTAAGTAAAGGGACTCCTCTTTCAAAATCATCCAGCGTAGTGACATCTGATGTATCTGAAGTTGTGGATCAGGTGATGCCGTCTATCGTTTCTATCACAAGTATGTCGGTAGAAGAAGTCCGCAGCTTTTTCGGCGGAACTTATGAACAGCAGTCAAAAGGCGCAGGTACCGGAATTATTATCGGAAAAACAGACACAGAGTTATTGATCGTGACGAACAATCATGTTGTTGCGGGAAGCGATACTCTTACAGTTGCCTTTACGGATGAATCAACTGTAGAAGCAAACATTAAGGGTACAGATGCCCAGTATGATGTTGCAGTTATTGCAGTGCCTATTGAGAATATTTCGGATGATACACTGGATGCAATCTCAGTTGCCACTCTGGGTGATTCCACGAGCCTGAAAGTCGGCGAACCTGCGATCGCCATCGGAAATGCACTTGGATACGGACAGTCTGTGACAACAGGCGTTATCAGTGCATTGAACCGTTCTGTTTCTATGACAAATGAAGAGACTGGAGATACACAGGAAAGCGGTGTGAAATTGATCCAGACGGATGCGGCGATCAACGAAGGAAACAGCGGAGGCGCTCTTGTCAATGTAAATGGGGAAGTGATCGGCATTAATTCTTCAAAACTTGTAGGTGACAGTGTGGAAGGAATCGGATATGCAATTCCGATCAGTGATGTCGGTGATTTGATTGAAAACCTTATGAACAGAGAAACAAAAACAAAAGTTGCGGAAGATAAAAGAGGCCTTATCGGCATAACCGGAATCAGTGTTTCGGATGCCTTTTCACAGCAGATTGAGATGCCGGCAGGAGTATATGTAACAGAAATTGCAAAAGGCGGCGGTGCAGAAAAAGCAGGAATGACAAAAGGGTGCATTATCACAGCTATTGATGACATAACAGTAGACAGCATGGAGGCTCTTCAGGAGCAGCTGCAATACTATGAGAAAGGTACAACTGTGACGTTAAAAATCCAGATTCCTCAGACAAACGGAGAGTATAAAGAGCAGACTATAGAAGTGACGCTGCAGTAAGTGTGAAAGAGAAATCCTTTTTCTGAAAATATATAAATGAAAAATTATTTCCCCTCCCGGAGAGAGAAAACTCTGAAACGGGAGGGGAAGTTTGTGTTGCAGTGATTATTTATCAAACTCGGGATTGACAGCATAGAAGTTTTTGCTGTCGAGTTTTTCCTGTACAATGCGTAAACTTTCACCGAAACGTTGGTAGTGGACGATTTCACGTTGTCTTAAGAAACGGATCGGATCGCATACTTCAGGATCTTTTACGAGACGAAGAATATTATCGTACGTTGTACGCGCTTTCTGCTCTGCCGCAAGATCTTCATGAAGATCGGTGATGGGATCTCCTTTTGATTGGAAATAAGTTGCTGTCCATGGGGCGCCGCTTGCTGCCTGTGGCCAGAGGGCAAGTGTGTGATCTACATAATAAGGAGCAAATCCGGAGCGTTCGATTTCCTCCGGAGAAAGGTCCTTGGTGAGCTGATAAACGATGGCGCATACCATTTCCATGTGAGCGAGTTCTTTCGCTCGTAGAAGATGCAACGAATGAAAAACGCCGCTATTTCGGCACTTTTGGAAACACATCAATTTCAAAATCAGAACGATCCTGCCCCTTTTTGTTTCGTTTTGTCTTTGTGAACATGATTTTTTCAATTAAAACCTTTAAAGCGCTGTTCTTTTCGGGAATTGTAAGTCTACCCCATTCGCCGAGCAAATTCTTACAGCGCGGAACGAAATTTTTACGGTTTGCCTGTAGTGCGAGTGTGGCGTGAAGGTCGTTCTGCGCGGAGATAATGTGCTCCATACATTCTTTTACGCGTCGCTCAAGAGCGTTTGACCGCTCGATAAAAATTTCCTTCGTATAGATACCCTGCTCGAGAAAATCAAAAAGGGATTCACGTTGCTTTAAAAGTGTTTCATGTTCTTTTTCAAAATTCTTAACAATCGCTTCTTTTGCAGCGACGTTCTCCACGTCTTCGGGCAACGCGTCAGTGAGCTCGTATTTATCTATGTAATTCCGCAGCCATTCCAACAAGGCGAGCTCTAACTCATCAATTCGGATACCGACTGTAGGGCATTCAGTATATTGACAAATCAGAATGTCATAAGGCGTTTTAGTATGCGCTTTTTTACGAACCATCAGCCGGCCACACTGGGAACACCGGACAAGACCGGCAAAAATATTCTGAATCGGTCTGTCATCACGCACCGGAGCGGAGCAGCCCCCTTTTGGCTGGTTGGCACGCTGGAAAAGGTCCGCGCTGATCCGGGGCGGCCAAACTGCATCGGCAAGAATATAATCTGACGAGTGCGGGCGAGAACGAGAAATTTTCCCATCTTTGACCGTACGAACCGTTTTCCGATGTCCCCAGCGAACTTTTCCGATATTTGCCGGATTAGATATAATTCCTTTTAGCGTGGACGGCGTAAACGGGCGTCCGCTTCTTGATAAAATTCCCATTTCGGCCATATGAGTACATGCTTTTTGATAACCGTATTGTTTATTGCCGCATAGATCATACATCAGATCGAGCACGGGGGATTCGGTTGGATCGGGAGCAAGAGAGAAGTGCTTACCATCAGGAGCGATAACGCGACGCCATCCGTAGGGCGGTATATTTCCGACATAATATCCGTCAGAGCTGCTTCGTTCTCTGCCACGCTGCATCCTGCGCTTAATTGTTGCGTATTCTCTGCGACTCATAAACAGACTAAATTCAAAGTATTCGTTATCGTACTCGTTTGCCGGATCATACGTCTTGTTAGGAGTAACGATCTTTGTGTTTGAGTAGAAAAATGCACGCTGTACCCGCCCTTGATCGATCGTATCTCCGCGGGCGAGGCGGTCAACGTCCATAACAAGACATCCGTCCCACATACAAGACTCTACTTCGGCCATCACTTGAGACATCACCGGGCGGGAATCAATACTGTCGCCGGAGACGACTTCGCGATAAATTGCCCCGATCGGAAGCGACAGCGTTTTGGCAAGCTCCAGCAAAGTGGTGATATGGCGCTCGAGCACATCGATTCCCAACGCTTCGAGATCAGCATCCTTCCTTGATTTACGAGCATAAATAAAATAAGACATTGCATCACACTCCTATGTAATTATATGTAAAAAGGTATAAAAATAACAGCTATCAAAAACAGATGTTCTGATTGCGATAGCTGACCGAAGATGATACAATATTTTTTGGTTGGAATGCTGTAGCATCTCCGGAGATGTTATAGTTAAGCCGTCCTATCTCTGCTGTGCGGAGAGGGCGTGTTGACCGCTCCTGTTGACGCAGGGGCGGTTTTTCTATCTATCTTCCAGTTTCTTTTGCTCGCGTTCGATCTGCTTAATGCTTTTAGTTGGGGTGGGGAGATCCTCTGGCATCGTTCCCCCTAATCGTGAAATAGTATCACGAACTTCTTTACCGACGTTATAGTGCGTCTGGTTGGCATTTTCTTTCCCTTGTATATTATCACGTTTAATTTTAGCCTCTGTTTGTGTGGCGCGAAATAAATTAGCGGCAAGTTCTTCATATCCCATATGGTCAAGGATTTTTTGAGATGGTTTCAATCCCTTATGGTGATGGATAGCCTTTGCATCCATACCACCGTATAAACCACGATACCCATAATTTTGAAAGATAGCGTAATCAAGGTTTGTTTCAACTCCTGCATTTTTTGCGGCTTCTACTAATAATTTATTATGCTCTGCCATTTCACGTCTGATAGCTAATCTCTTTTGGTCTTCATTTAATTCGTTAAAATTATCTATTAATTCTTGTTGTCTTGTCTTTACGGCGAAGTATGTCTGACCGAGAGCAATCACCTTTTTCCGGGAATCGCCATTCTGTACAATTAAATAACATGCATAGCGGGAGAGTGCGTAATCTGTAATTTCTTTTGTTGCAGATTTAGGCATATCTATCGTTTTGTTGACTTCAACAAAATGATGAAAGACATCATTTCCGCTATTTTCACAAGCGGTTACAGCTCTATCAATAACTCTAGAAAAGTTGCGCCACTCAGTATATTCTAGAGCACGCTGAAGTTCTCTTGCGTACCAAAACTCCTCTCCATATTCATTGATATGTTTAATGGATTCAAATAAAGATTCGGTATAGCTGTTCTGTTCATCCTCGGTAAGAGCCTTACTAAGAACACGATCATGTAATTCGGTTAATTTGTTTTCAAAATCATCCATTTATCACACCCTCTTTCTAACTATTTGGAAAATCTAGATAGTTGACATTTATGGTACATTTGCTATAATGTACTTAACAGGATAGCCGGAAGGTGACTGCATCTCACCCGCTCCGGTGCAACTTAAAAAACTATAAGAAATAGTCGTCAGCTTTGTCAGGGCAGGACGGCTATTTTTTATGCGTATAATTCAGAATGGCTACAACCAAAAGCGCAATGCTTATGATCAAACTGAGTTCTTCATATGTACTCATAATTACCACCCCCCCTCCACAGGATTCTCGGAATGGGTGGAAGCTCGTCCTCCGGCTACCCTGGTAAATACATTTTCCTTCGTATATGCTCCGGCGACTTTGGGAGTGTCGGGTATATTTCGTATAACGTAAAAGACCCCGTATTACTACGGGGTCTAAGTTGTGCAGGTAAACTGCATTGTCCTAATGTTATACACGCTAAGGTGTTTTGTTCTATAACATTATATGTTGGTATGCCCCAAAAGTCAATACTTTATACTATAATTATTTACCAATATATAATTCGCAGATTTTTTTATCTATTATATTTAAACTTTCATCGCTTAATTTTATACCTGCAAAAGCATCGGAATAATGCAAAGGTTTTGTTATTCGTATTTTGCTAATTGTTGTGATTTGAGAAACTAAGCCAATGCTTCCAGTTTTCATTAAATCAATTTCTTTTTGCACCTTATCGGCTTCCGTTGTATCTACTGTAAAAGCTATCGTTATTTTCTCTCCGGCATACACCGGATTTGGCGATACTTTCACATCTTGAATTGAATTATTGAATTTTTGCATATACTTTTGATGGAGCTTATCATATATTTCGTTTCCCAAATCAATAGTGAATTTATTAGGTGTGGTATATTCTTTTTTAGATGAAAGAGGAAGTACGGTTAATATATCGGAATAAGGGGAGTCTTTTTTATTTAAAACAACCGCATAATGCAATCCGCCTTCTTCATGACCAATACGAAAGCCTAGGTCAACTTGAATAATTTCACCTCTTTTGTATACTTTATTTTTTGAAGCATCAAATGTTTTTTCTTTTTTAATAAATCTACAATATGTATTGATCCAATACGAAAGCAGATTTATTTTTTTGAGATGGGAATCGTTTTCTGTTGTGCTGTCTTCAGGTGCTTTTTTAATGTGTGCTTCAAGCAGCTCATTAAGGGTTTTTATAGCTCTTTTTTTATTTCCGATGACCTCATTTTTATCGAAAAAATATTTTTCTTTTTGTTTCATAGCGTTTTTACTTCCCTCTCTTTCTTTTGTCCCCTGTTCCTTTAACACCACTTTATATAATCGCCGTAGCGGTTATACCTTATTTATGCGCAGACATTTCGATTTTCTGTACATCTATTTTCTCAAAATCACGCTCCTTTATATGCCTAATCGCATGGTTAATTGCCTTTAACCGTTTGCTTTCACATAAATTTGCGTTTATAAAAATAGTGAATGAATTATCTTCATTCTCGGTTATTACTTCATTAACGGTCATTCCGTCCATGAAAAAAATTTGATAATCAAAACTCATTATTATCACGTTCCTTTTTCTTTAATGCCATAAGCATGTCATATGTTGTTTTCAAATCTTCCGGAGTAGCATCTTTTGCAGCATCGAATAAGACACGCAAATCTTTGTTTTCAAATAGTTTTTGTGCCATCTCAGCGGTTTCTTCGTTTAAATAGTACTTCTCACCGCCTTCCTTTTCTTCGCCAGTACGAATATACTCTACTGATACTCCAAACAAGTCAGCAATTTTTTGTAGTTTTGCATCTTTGGGGTTGCTTCTTCCATTCTTCCAGTCGGAGAAAGTTGACTTGGTAATCCCAGTTTCCCTTGCAACGTCAGCGTCTTTCATGCCTTTGGCATCTCTTAACTTGCAATAAATTTCATACATAATACACCTCACAAAAAAATTCTGAAATCAGTACAAAAGCTATTGACAAGTTCTGATATCCGCACTATAATAAAGCTACAAAGTTCGGAAATCAAAACAGAATTGTAACTTAATTCTTTGTCAATGTATCTGGTAAATATATTGTATCTGATTTCCGAACTAAAATCAATAGGAAAGTTCGGAAATGAGGTGATTATTTAATGTATGAAAAATATGTAGAAATCAGGGATTCAAGAAAACTGACAGATTATCGTGTGTCAGAAGATACTGGAATAACTAAATCTACATTTTCTGATTGGAAGTCAGGAAGAAGTAAGCCAAAGATGGAAAAGCTCAAAATCCTCGCCGACTACTTCGGAGTATCTATTGAGTACTTCCTAGAGTAGTGTAACAGGAAAGGTGTTCGGTAAACATGACTTTGAAGCAGAAGAGGAGGTGAAGGTAATAATGAGAATAAAAATAATTTTTCACATAACAAGGATGGACGATGTTAGTGATGTTTTGAAGAAAGCAGAAGAATTAAAGAAAGAGAACCCCCATACAGAAATTAGTATAGAGGTTCTAGTATAGAAAGATTATTTCTTTCTGATTTCGATGGCTTTTAACCCAGTTGTAGAAATTGTGTAACTTGTACTAGAACTATACAGGTAAATCTCTGAGTGAATCCTAAAATGCTGAGATGCAATTTCATCGCCCGAATATGTTCTTATTCCGGATGAAGTAGGAATTTCGATTTTATCTACATTCGTGCACAAGTGATCATTTCCATCGAAATATGAAAAATAAACATCATACATATAGTAGCTACTCCCTTCTTAATACTCGGCATGCCGGTGCCTGTATTTAAAGTATAGGAGATTTTTAGGGACAACGCAACAAGTACAAACATTAAAACATAAACATAAACAGGAGGTGAAGAACGTGATTGTTGAAGAAATCCGCATAAGAGGTGCAACAATCCGAGTGCATGACGACAGTTATGTAAACCGTACAAAAGAAGAGATCCAAAGCAGTATAGACGCATGCAGTCGGATTATCAGAGAAGCATTAATACGAAAAGAGAAAACCGCGTAAGCGGTAGAAAGGAAGGACAAGCATGGAAGAGATGAAATTACAGGCAGCGCCGGAGTTGGAGCTGATCCCGATCGAGCGAAGAAATTTTCCGGAAGCGGATCACAAGCGGGAGAAACGAAAGATCCAGCGCAAAAGAAAAGAAAGAGACAATGCTGCAAGAGGACTGATCGCGGTAACGGTTGCCAGCATGATGTTAAATGCGGTGATGGCTGTGATTATTTACATCCTGCAGGCAGGACCGATCTAAGGAGGTGAACAAAGAAATGGACGAAGAAATAAAGAAAGACGCCGAAGAAGAAATGAACTGCATCTTGGATCTGCTCGAAGATTGGTGTCTGAAATACGATCAGGATTATGTAAATACGGTCGTACTTGTAAAAAATGATCAGATCACATCGTGGGGAAGCGTAGGCAACCAAGAAGACTTTGACGTTTACAGAACAAAAAAGCGCCCATAAGAGGCGGCAGCCTCTAGGACGCATAACTAAACAACCAAGATTATTGTAACAGAAAGGATGAGAAAAGCGAAGAAGTTTAAACTAACAAGCGAATTTATTGTAGATATTTCCGGCGTGAAACTGTTTCGCATTAAAGCGTTAATTGAGTTTGGCAATGTAAAAGCCGGGGATTTGGGAGGATACATAGAAAAAGAAGAAAACCTGAGTCATATGGGCGATGCATGGATTTACGGCGATGCACAGATTTCCGGCAATGCACAGGTTTTCGGCGATGCACGGGTTTTCGGCAATGCATGGGTTTTCGGCAATGCACGGGTTTTCGGCGATGCATGGGTTTTCGGCAATGCATGGGTTTTCGGCGATGCACAGGTTTTCGGCGATGCACAGGTTTTCGGCGATGCACAGGTTTTCGGCGATGCATGGGTTTTCGGCAATGCATGGGTTTTCGGCGATGCACGGGTTTCCGGCAATGCACGGGTTTCCGGCAATGCACGGGTTTTCGGCAATGCACGGGTTTTCGGCAATGCATGGGTTTCCGGCAATGCACGGGTTTCCGGCGATACACAGGTTTTCGGCGATGCACGGGTTTTCGGCAATGCATGGGTTTCCGGCAATGCACGGGTTTTCGGCGATGCACAGGTTTTCGGCAATGCACGGGTTTCCGGCAATGCACGGGTTTCCGGCGATGCACAGGTTTTCGGCGATGCACGGGTTTCCGGCGATAAGGATTATGCATATGCTCACGGTTTCGGATCTTGTAATCGCACAACCACATTCTTCCGGCTTAAAGATGGAGATGTAGGCGTACGCTGTGGATGTTTCTACGGAACGCTTGCGCAGTTCAGAGATAAGGTCTGCGAAACGCATGGAGAGACAAAGAAAGCACAAGAATATTTAATGTTAGCGGACTTGATGGAGATCAGATTCAAAAACTAAAAAACATTTTAACGAAAGGAATTTGTAAAGATGATTAAATGCAGTAAAGGCAATGTGGAAATAAAAGGAAATTTAATATTATTAGAAGCAGAAACAGTCATGATATTAAGAGGAATAAGAAACATCCTCGAAGAAGAGTACGGAAAAAAACACGCAGAAAAGTCAATGCAAGAAATAGCGAGAGAAGCAGCGAAACACCTCATGAAATGAAAGAAGAAGTTATTTTGTGGATCATCCGCTGGGGAGATCCGTACGCATTAGAGTGCAAGACAATGACCAGATCGGAAGTCGAAGCGTATGCGCGCGAAAAGCAAAAAAAGCGCGGCGGTACATATGTAATCAATTAAAAAAGCGCATCACAGCAACTGATGCGCTTAAAAGATGGCGTTCCCGCCTCTTGTTAGGACAAATATATTGTATCAAATAAGAGGCGGGAAGTCAAGCGATACACGCGGGGACTCCCGCTTTTAAACCTCGATAAAGATATTAAAGTTAGGACAGATAAAAGATGGCAACACGGAGAAAAACGTACAAATTACGGGGCGGAGACGTCTACGACGTAGAGGAATATCCAGACGGAAGATATGGAGCAAAAGGAAAGGCACGGCAAAAGAAAAAGAAACCGACGCCGGAACAGATGGCGGCAGTCAACCGAGCCAACCGAGCGAAGATATGCAGACGATTACTGATCGAATATTTTGATGCAGGAGACTACTTTGTAACATACACCTACAAAGTCGAGCAAAGACCGAAAGACATGACAGTGGCACTAAAAGACTTACAAAAAGCACTCCGAAAGCTCCGTCCGAAATATAAAAAGGCAAACACTCCGTTTTACTGGATCAGAAACATAGAGCGGGGCACAAAGGGTGCATGGCACATCCATCTAGTCATTAAAAAAACATCAGGGGCGGCAGAATGGATCGAAGATGCATGGGAACACGGAGCAATCTATATTACGCAGATCAAAAAAAGCCGGTTTTACGATGAGGATTTTACAAAACTGGCAAACTATATGACAAAAAACGAAAAAACAAGAGAAAAACGATCGGACGGAAGCAAAGGAAAACCGCGACTAAAAGAAGCAAGCTACAACCATGCGAAAAATATGCCGTTACCCGAACCGAAATCCCAAAAACTTGTACGCTGGCAAAAAGAAGTAAAACCCAAAAAAGGCTATTACATCGCAAACAGTTACGAGGGGATCAACCCGGCTACGGGGATGAGATACCGCAGATACACACTGATCAGAATCCACAGGAGGATTTAAAATGAAAACAGTAAATATCTACATAGAAACCACCATAAAATCCCCCATTGTAAAAGATGGGAAATACGCATCCGCCCTAGTATTTACTAAGTCAAACGGAGAAGAAGCATACCGGGTCATGAGTGGCGAAGAGTGCGAATCTACTTACAACAGATTGACGCTGATCGCAATCATAAAATCATTACAAAAATTAAAAGAGCAGTGTCATGTTGTAATTCACACTGATAACGCTTATATCAAAAATATTTCAGAACAAGGAGCGCCGGAGAAGTGGCGGCGATCCGAGTGGAAAAAAGCCACAGGCGCGGAAGTCCAAAATAAAGAATTATGGAAAATGTACCTTGAGGAAGCGGAGAAACACGAAACGGAATTTCGCTTTTGCGCCAGCAATGATTATCAGGGATTGCTAAGAGAAGAACTAACATAAGGAGGACACCATGAGAATTACAAAAGAAGCAAGATGCGCGAAAAACGCAAGGGAATACATCGGCAACCGCCCAAGACTCGTTGAAGGAAAGATATATACGTTGATTTTCCGGCAGCAGCCGGAAAGAAGCGAAAAACACACTGCCATCAAGAAACGGATGCGCTTTTTAAAAGCGTTTCCACACCACGCACTTTTTGAAAACCCTTACGGGATCAAAAGGTCGTTTACTTGGTGGGAAGTGGAAAAATTACTGAAAGGAGAGCAGATATGATACAAGATATTGCAATCGAACAGTTAGACATACACCCGCAGAACGTGCGGAAGGTATACACCGACATTGACGAGCTGGCGGAAAGCATAAAAGCTCGTGGCGTAATGCAAAATTTGACTGTAGTACCAAACCCGGACAAAAAAGACCACTATCTTGTAGTGATCGGAAACCGAAGACTGACGGCAGCGAGAAAAGCGGGATTGAAAACAATGCCCTGTTCCGTTGTGGAAATGACGGAAAAAGAGCAAATATCAACGATGTTGTTGGAAAACATGCAGCGCAGCGATCTATCAGTAAGCGAGCAAGCACAAGGATTCCAGCTCATGTTGGATTTGGGAGAAACAGAAACAACAATCGCGGAAAAGACCGGATTTAGCAGAAGTACAGTACGACATAGGTTAAATCTTGCAAAACTGGATCAAGAAACACTTACGAGGCGCGAAGAAAATAAGAACTTCCAACTCACATTAACGGACCTTTACGAGCTGGAGAAGGTACAAGACATCAAAAAAAGGAATGAAATCCTTAAGACTGCAGTATCGTCACGCGAAATCGCATGGAAAGCAAAACAGGCCGTGAAAGAAGAAAAAATAAAGAAAAACGCTCAAATAGTGTTTGAAATACTGGAAGAAAAAGGAGTAAAAGCCGCGCCGAAAAGAGCGAAAGAAGAAAGATGGACCGGAAAATGGAAAGAGATAACAAATATTGATCTATCACAGTGGGAGGATCAAACAAAAATCGATCTGCAAGACACAAAAGATCAGCTCTATTATTATCAATACTACGATAGGATCTATGTAGTAAAAAAAGTAATACAAAAAGAGCGGGAAAAAACGGAACAGGAAAAGAAAACGGAGAAAATCAAGGAAAACAAAAGAAAAATAACGGAAATCCTGAAAAGGATGAGAAGGGAAAGGAACGATTTTATTAAAGAACTTGTGTCGGGAAAAATCACAATACCGAAAGAAGTTGATGTAAAAGAAACAGGCTGGAAGATCATGATAAACCGGATAACGGACGGCGGAAGCGTAGCACACATGAACGCGGTGTATGGATTTTACGGGATCGAAAACGCGTACGAAGCGAAAGAAGAGGAAAAAGAACGGATCGAAAAAGAATTTGCAGAAATAAGCCAAGAAAAGCAAATGCTGATCCTCTTGACCCGGACGGCAGAGCCGTACGAAGCAACTGACTATTACGGACACTACGAAAAAGGGATGAAATGCCTAAGAGACTTCTATAGATTACTTCAGCAGATGGGGTTCTCATTTCGATCACTGGAAGAACTAAAGATCCTAAACGGGACTCATGAGTTATACACACAGGAGACGGAAGATGAGCATTGACTATTCGGACATGGCTTTCCCGAAGCCGAGAAAGAAGAAAAAACGGAAAATCCACAAAAAAAGCATTTTAAACAGTCAAAAGGGCATTTGCTACTTATGCGCCCGGTTAAACGGCGACTATTCCGTAAAGCAGACGGAAGAGCATCATATCCTGTTCGGGGCAGGACAAAGAGCGATATCTGAAGAAAACGGGTTAAAAGTAGACCTATGCATTGAGCATCATCGAACGGGGCAGCAGGCAGTACACAACAGCCGAAAAACAAGGGAGCTGCTCTGTAAAATCGCACAAACAGAGTTTGAAAAGGTTCACACCCGAAAAGAATGGGAACAGATCGCAAGAAAGAATTACCTTTAGTACCTCCGCTGTATGGCGATGATACATAAAATGTCACGCGCAACCAGTAAATACAGGTTTCCCCGCCGTTTTATGCGGCGGGAGAAAGGAGGAAAACGTGAGAATTTTAAAAATTAAAACAAAAACAGGCATCAAGACCGTTTATGATGTGACTGATTGGGGATGGAGCGCCGAAACAGGCGATCTTTATTACAGGACAGAAAAAGGGTTGCATCACAAATACTGCATAAGCGCCGAAGAAATTATAGTATAAAAGGATAGAAAAAAGGATCAATCAAAAACCTGCTACAAACAGTAATTACTGTTTTGAAGTGGGATTTTGACATCTCGAAAAAAAGGATGAAAAAGAGGAAAAACAATGGCAAAAAGAAACGATTACATAACAGGACGGGAAGATGGATTATTAATGGCGCTTGAAATCGTCAAAAATGAGGGTGTCGAAGCGTTGGAAAAAGAAATCAAATTCAGGAATGTCACCGGAATCCGTACCGCCTTAGCAAAAAAAGACATTAACAGGGCGACAATCAAGATCAAAGAACAGACAGTAGACACAGTAACAATCCTTTCCGTGGCAACCTTACATGACGAGTTCGGCTTCGGAACACAAAGATGCGACCGATTTATTAAACGATTTAACAAAAAAGCAGAATGCATCATGGATGACATGGCAAGCTGGAACGATTATATAAAAACGATCAAAGAGGAACTAGGGATTGAGCTGGGGATCAGAGAGAACAAGTAAGGGACGAAGAAGAAATTGCAGAACACGACACACACGAATACAACATCTGGAACATACGGGAATTAATATAAATTTTTGATGAGGTAGAAGATGAACAGAGAAATACTTTTTAAAGCAAAGAGAAAAGATAATGGTGAATGGGTGGAAGGATATTATGTTTATTGCAGGAAACGCCGCTATATTCTCCTGATCCTAAATAAAGAAATAGGTTTTGATGAAAGAGAAAATGAATGGATTGAAATCGACCCCGGCACCATCTGCCAGTACACAGGACTTACTGACAAGAACGGTAATAAGATTTGGGAGAATGATATCTGCAATAGAAAAGAAAAATATCCTGAAATCGTGACATACAATAAAGGAGATTGGCAGTTAGATTACAGTTATGTATTTGGAAAAGAGATGCACACAGACGCTTGCAATCTTGGATTTTATGTATGTGAAAGGAACTGTGTTGAAGTAATCGGCAATATTTTTGATAATGCAGATTTGTTGGAGGTGGAGAGATAAATGAAAGCACCTAAAGAAATAGCAAGTAAAGCAGAAAGATATAAGGAGCTAAAAAAAGAAATAGATAAACTTTATGAAGAATTGGAAGAGTTTGCTAATGAAAATGGTTTTGAGGATTTTTGGATAGACGGTTTTGGGGTATCTCAAGAACCAAACGGAGAAGAACAAACAGATGGAGAATATTGTGACCAATGGATGCGCGGGGAAGATTCCGGAGATGGAATATATTACTATCCGATTGAAGGAAGTACGCAATATTTTTGGGTAGCATATTCATTTTGATTGGAGGTGAAGTGATGCTAAAACCAGCGCAATTATACAAAGAGGAATTAGAAAAACTTTTTTTGAGGACATGGTACGACCTTAAATATATGTTCTATAGCGGATGGACAGGGAGCGAACTACCAACAATTCCTGACAATAATTATGACGCTCATCATTTCGCATCAGTTGATAACAATGGAAATGTGATTGGGTACATATCTTATCGTATAAGTTGGATAACAATGAGTGCAGATAACTTCGGAATTATAAGTTTTGGAAATCATATAGAGTTCGCAAGAGATGTTTATAAAGTGATTTGTGATTTATTTGAAAAACACGGCATGAATAGAGTATCATGGAGTGCATTTGTCGAGAACCCAGCAGTTAAAGGATATAGAAATTTTATTAAAAAGCATGGCGGTAGAGAGTGTGCTTATCATAGACAGGTTGCAAAACTACTGGATGGAAAGTTGCATGACGATGTGGAATTCGAGATTTTAGCATGTGAATTTAAGAAATAGTTTGTTGGAGGTGGAGCAATGAAATATAAATGCAAGAAGTCTTTTTGCGTAGATAGATACGACGAAGATGGATTTCTAATCGAAAATAGTTCGATTGTAATCGACGAAGGAAAAGCTTATGAATTAGATGAAAGCGGTCACATGATGATTGGCGGTCAAGACCATGTTCATATTGATGCTGTAGATTATGGTTCGTGGCTGGAAATAACCAAAAAGCATTTTGAAGAATACTTTGAACTGTTGAAGGTGGAGTGATGGAAGATGTAGAAGTTGTAGTTAGGTGTATTCCTACCTCTGTTGTATTTGAATGTCCGTATTGCGAAGAAGAAAATGAATATGATTATTCAGAATTCTGTGATTTATGTGGACACCCGTCAGATTGGGATTATGAAATATTAGAATGTCAAAAATGCGGAAAGAAGTTTGAAATACAAGGTCAAGAATGGAGTTGAGAACATGAACGTACTAGAGAAGATTTTGGAAGAAATTGAAAGTAGAGAGTTCACAAATACGACTATTAGACACAGCACGGCCGTAAAAATGAAGGACATTAGAAGCATCTTTCGCAAGTACATGGACAAAGCTACTTACAAAAGATCTGATGATTTGATAGACCGGAAAACACTGAAAGAGGAAGTAGAAAGCTTCAGAATAACAATTACTGGAATGCGAAATGGGAAAACAATAACTGCTTGGGCATTAAGAGAATATAAGAAAAGCATATTGAGAATAATTGATGAGCAGCCTTGTCATGGTGAGGGTATAAATATCCCTACTAGAATACTGGAAGAGAACGAGGGGCAATAATAATGCAGAAATGGGAAGAAATCGAACAGAAAAAAGAATACCTCAAGGGATATATAAAAGCAAAGAATAGAGAAACTTTAATAAAAGATCAAATACAACAACTAAGACTCGGAATGATGCTTCCGGCGCTGCAAGGTGATGGAATGCCACGGGGCAGCAGTCAAAAGGATCTATCGGATTGCTACGCAAAAATCGAAAGCCTCACGGATGAGTTGAAAAAAGAATGGATTGAAAGCGTGATCCGGTACGAACGCATCAGAAAAGCAATAAACAAAATGAATGATGAACAAGAAAAAGAAGCACTTACAAGATACTATTTACTTAGAGAAAACAATAAAGCGATACAACGAAAAATGGGAGTAAGTAAGGCGAAACTATACAGAATATATGATAGTGCACTGGAAAACTTTGAAATTTTATAGAAATTTTATAAAATGAGACTCCGTGAGACTCGAAAATGTGATATAGTATAAACTGAATTAAAAGACAAAGAGGGAAATAACCCTCTCATAACCACGCGCAAGGACATCCGAAAGGGCGTCCTTTTTTTGAAAACTATTTTGAAAGAGAGTGATGACATGTTTTGCAATTACGATCAATACAAAGATAAAGAGGTAGTTAAAAAGCATGAGCAACTTTTAAAACAACTAGGGGAAAAAGACAGAGTATTTTCGCTGGAATGGAACGAAGAAAACATTACACTGATGGAATGCTGTGACTATTGTTTCGGGCATGATTTAACCAAAGAAGAGTGCAAAGAATTATCGGAAGTATTCCGAGAGTTAGCAGAAGAGCTGGAGAAATAAAGAACAGCGGAAACAAATAAAAGAATCGAAGAAAAGTAAACAGAGAAATACAAAGGGCAGCAGGCGAAAGTCGGCTGCTTTTTTGTATATAAAGAAAAAGGATGAAGGCATGGCATACAGACCGGATCGAGATGGATCACACCGAGGAGCGTTTGAACGGAATAAGAAGAAAATATATGCAACACAGACGGTATGCGGGATATGCGGGAAACCGGTTGACTTCGGATTAAAATATCCGCATCCGTTGTCGCCGTGCATAGATCATATTATCCCGATAGCAAAAGGGGGACATCCATCAGATATAAACAATCTTCAGCTTGCACACTGGACGTGCAACAGGCAGAAGAGTGACAAGTTGATAAAGCGGAGAGACAAAGAAAAGGATGAAGTTATAAGCAACAGAGTGTTGCCGCACACGTTTGATTGGAAAAATATAAGACGCAGTAAATAGGAAATAAGGGGGCATACCACCCCTATACACGGGCATGGACGTACTTCACGCCGTCACTGTGAAAAAAAACACACGCTAAAAGAAAGGAAGCTAATATGGCAGATTACAGAGGGGTAAATTATTTACGAAGACGTTTACAGATAAAGAGCGAACGAGTGAAAATGCGTTACAAATACTATGAAATGAAGAACAGGGTGAAGGATTTTCAGATATCGACACCGCCAGAATTGAGAAACGTACAGTCGGTTCTCGGATGGTGCGGGAAAGCAGTGGATAACCTTGCAGACAGGATTGTATTCAGAGAATTCACAAATGATAATTTTGACATCGGAGAAATTTTTTTGATGAACAACCCAGATACATTTTTTGACAGCGCCGTACTGTCAGCGCTTATTTCTTCATGCTGTTTTGTTTATATATCAGTAGACAAAACAGGATTTCCGAAATTGCAAGTAATAGACGGCGCGAATGCAACGGGGATCATAGACGATAGCACAGGTCTGTTGGTGGAAGGTTACGCCGTACTCGAACGAGATAAAAACAAAAACCCGAAAACAGAAGCATATTTTACAAAAGACGACACATGGATATACAGAAAAGGAGACGAGACGCCGGAGAGAATTAAAAACAACGTACCACACCCGCTTCTTGTCCCGATCGTATTCCGGCCGGATGCGGTAAGACCGTTTGGTCATAGCAGGATCAGTCGAGCGTGCATGGATATTGTCAACAGTGCAATGAGGACGGTAAAACGATCAGAAATTGCGGCAGAGTTTTACTCGTTTCCGCAAAAATATGTAGTTGGAACTGACCCTGATCTAGAACCGATTAACAAATGGAAGGCTGCAATGTCGAGCTTGTTGGAATTTACGAAAGGCGAGGGCGGCGACAAACCGCAGCTAGGGCAATTTGCGCAGCAAAGCATGTCACCTCACAACGATCAGCTAAAAATGTTTGCCGGATTATTTGCCGGAGAGACAGGTCTAACGCTGGACGATCTAGGGTTTGTAACAGACAATCCAAGCAGTGCGGAAGCAATCAAGGCAAGTCACGAAAATCTTAGACTAATCGCAAGAAAAGCGCAGAGGACGTTTGGCACAGGTTTTTTAAACGCGGGATACATCGCGGCGTGCTTGAGGGATAACTACCCGTACGAGCGGAGGCAGTTTTATTTAACAAAACCAAAATGGGAGCCGGTCTTTGAACCGGACGCGGCCGCATTGAGTAGTTATGGAGACGGAGCTATAAAAATCAATCAGGCAATCCCGGGATATATTACACAAGATAAAATGAAAGATTTCACGGGGATATAAGAGACCAGCTATGAAAAGTCAACCATAAATTAGCAAAAAATTTCTTTTTCATATCGGTGGTAAAAAAGGGTAACTTTAATAGAGCTCCCTTAGGGTGCTTTTTCAAAATCTATCGATATAGGTATACAGATCTCTTACTCGAGGTTAAATTCTACTTCGTCAGTGAGCATCTTCCAGATGACTCTGACAAGCTTGCCGGCACAGTGCCCAAGTGCATTGTAGTGAGACCGGCCTTCAGCCCTCTTGGCATCATAATAAGCCTTGAAGGTTGCGTTGTTCCTGACAACGTTCCAAGCTGCATTTACAAGAGCATATCGTAAAACACGAGAGCCACGTTTGGACATCCTTGTTGTCTTAGCCTGAAAGTTACCAGACTGATAAACAGAAGGATCCAGGCCTGCAAAAGCAAGCAGCTTGTTTGGATTGGAGAAACGGTGAATATCGCCTATTTCACCAAGGATCATTCCACCATTGATATAACCGATACCAGGAATGGTCATGATGACAGAATCGTTAAATTTCATGATATCCGTCATCTCAGCTTCAATCTTTTCTAATTGGCTATCCAGTAACTCGATTTGTTGAATGGTTTGAGTTATCTGAATAGATATAGCGCTGTCGTTGGCACCGACAGACTTCTGTGCGAGAATTCTTAATTCTTTGGCCTGCTCTTTAGTAAAATGTCCGTGCGAGTTCACTTTGAGCAGATTTGCCAGATGAGTCATATGCATGGAAGCAATCTCTTTTGGAGAAGGTGCTTCTTTTAAAAGAGCATAGACAGCATTCTGATGCAGACCGGATTTGAAAAAGTATTGAATCTCCGGGAATACTTGATCAACATAGGTTGTCAGTTGGATTTTCAATCGGGTGCGTTGCTTAATGGTTTTCTGCCGAAAGCGCCCCAAGGCCTTAAGATCCATCATATCGAGATCAAAGAAGGTAATAAATCTTAGGTCATCCTGCATCATAAGAGTTTTAGCAATAACAAATGTGTCGACCTTATCTGTCTTTGTTTTACGAACATTGTTCTTACGCATCTGACAGGTTTTGATGGGGTTCAACACACACACTTGGTAGAACTCAGCAACAAGGTATCGAACAAGGTTGTCACCGTAGTGTGCCGTCGACTCAAGACCGATGATGATGCTGTTCTTATCGAATGATTCGAGCTTAGAGACCAGCAGTTGGAAGCCATCAGCGTCGTTTGTGAATTTGAACGGCTCAATGAGTATTTCACCGTCCGAAGAAATCGCAGCGGCGAAATGGTTGAGTTTGGCAATATCAATGCCTACAAAAATTTTCATGAGGTTGTACCTCCCTTTCATAAAGTCTGATACCATGATGTCCACCATCGATTATCATCGTAGACTTGATAGAAATAAGTACTCTGAGTGAAAAACACTCCGGCAACATCCAGCTAATAAACAATTCAGATAAAGGTAGCGGCAATACACTCCAGTCGAGTAGTCAAGGCTACAGGGAAAAATCAAAAGTCCATAGTATCTGAATTGTATTGAACCACGATATTAAAAGAAAGGAAACGTGTGATAATTAACTTCCTAATTATCATACAAGGGGATAAATGAAAGATATCGCACCGGAATTACTGGAAAAAATAAAAAAAGATTTTGAAAAGAAATTAAAAAAAAGCGAGACGATCAAAGCGTTTCGAGAAAAGGTTAAGAAAAAAACAGCGACATATAAAGATGCGAATGATTTTGCGATCGAAACAGGGGAACTACTAGCGGATGCGTTTCAAAGCAATTTATCAAAAGAAATATTACCGGATGGCAAAATGTATTACAATATCGCTGACAGGGTAATAAGGGAACGACTGGAACATAATTATGATATTACAGCAGAGGCAGCAGTAGAAGTTCAAAAGATATTAAACGAAAAAGCAGGAATCGGAATCAAAGCCATAAAACCGGAAATGAACGAAGATAGGGTTCGAGGAATTATTAACATCGTATCAGGAGGAAAATACGAGGATGTCGCGTACATACTAGGAGAAGCGGTCGTAAACTTTACGCAATCTGTAATAGATGCAGCGGTAAAAGAAAATGCAGATTTTCACTTAAAAGCAGGGTTAAGACCGAAAATCAGAAGAACATCAACAGGAAAATGCTGCGAATGGTGCAACAGGCTTACAGGGGTATATGATTACGAAGCTGTATCGGACACCGGAAACGATGTGTTCAGGCGGCACAAGCATTGTAGGTGTACCGTAGAGTATGACGCTGGAGACGGAAAAGTAACAAATGTACACACAAAGAAAACGACAGACAAGAAAGATGTAAACAGAAGAATAGAGAATACGAAAGAGTGGTCTAACAAGCAAAAAAGTGATAAGATAAAAGAAACGCCAAAGGAAAAAGAAAAAAGGATCAAAGAGGAAAACGGACTCGATCTTGCTTCAAGAATATCAGGACACCCCAAAATGTTAAGCGCGTATACACCGAGAGGTTTATACTACGCACTGAAAGAATCGGGATATGAGATAAAACCTTTAAAAGGGGAAAATTACAGAGATATTCCATTTGAAGAGGGCGGAGGATACAGGGTAAACTTCGGGGGAGATGGATTATTAATGTATCACCCAGGAGAAAGAAGTCATCACGGAGGTGAATACTATAAAATTTCTACAGGAGAAGGAGGTGTGAAAAGATATGATATCAACGGAAAAGAAAAAGAAGATTGACGAAAGATGCAAGGCGTTAGAAAAAGAATTTGAAAGAAGATACAAGAAAGAAACAGAAGTGCGAGGGAAAAAGTGCTTTGCTGTAAGAGAGGACGAGTTTTTTATTGTATCGGGGCTGAGTTGGGCAAACGCGATCGTATTAGAACACGCATTCTCAAAAACAGAAGTGGAAAAAAACATGTTTGAGGATGGAAAGCTGTTCTACATGGAAGAAATGAATGAAAAAGAAATGTTTGAAAAAATGATAGAAGAGATCGAAGGGTGAGGCGAAATGGCAAAAGACGATTATTTTGTAATTGTATACAAGATACTATCGTACTTGTATGTAAAATTGAAATCGGGGGAAGATGTAAATCCAAACATGATTACTCACGACAATCAACTACTGCAGATCAACCGGAAATACTGGGATTATATCATGAGAAATTTAATTGAAGACAGATATATAACATGCGAAACAGAAAAAGTGTGGGGCAAAGAATTGATTTATGATTTAAAAACGGCAGAGATCACACCGGAAGGGATTGCGTATGTGTGCAACAACTCCTTGATAGAGAAAGCGAAAGAATTTTTGAAAGACATAAAAGAAATAACTCCATTTACTTAAGCGCGCGAAAAGCGCGTTTTTTAATGCAATTTAAAAAATATCCCTTCAGGCAATGGGGTGATATTGCCCATGAAAGATATAGTTAAAAGACAGGAGGAAAGTTATGACGGAAACGAGACTGGGACGTCAGACGCCTACTCAATCCGTAACGATTCCTTACTCAAAAACACGAGGACAAGAAGCTGCGGAACTGTACGCGAAGACGGGGAACGAGCTGCTTGAATGGCAGCAGTTGCTACAATGCGACATTATGGCCGTAAACGATGATGGTTTATGGATGCATCAGAAATATGGCTATTCAGTGCCGAGACGAAACGGAAAGTCGGAAAATGTGTTGGCGCGCTGCCTATGGGGACTGAAAAACGGCGAAAGAATTCTATACACGGCACACAGAGCAACAACATCACACGCAGTGTGGGAGCGGCTGGATCGAATGTGCGAAAAAGCAGGAATCAAGATATCATCATCATTTAAGGCGTTCGGAAAAGAACACTTATACACAAGTGATGGAGGTGTGGTGGAATTCCGAACAAGAACATCATCGGGCGGACTTGGCGAAGGGTACGACGTGTTAATTATAGATGAGGCACAAGAATACACGGAAGCACAGGAGACGTCACTGAAATATATTGTATCAGACAGCGAGAACCCACAAACAATCATGCTTGGAACGCCGCCGACGGCGGTATCGGCCGGAACAGTTTTTACAAAATATAGGGAGACAGTACTTGCCGGCCGGGGATTTGACTCTGGATGGGCGGAATGGTCGGTTGAAAACTTGACATCCGCGAACGATGTTGAGGCGTGGTACGAAACAAACCCGTCGTTAGGAACAATACTGACAGAAAGGAAGATCCGGGCAGAAATTACAACGGATGATATAGATTTTAACATCCAAAGACTGGGACTGTGGTTAAAATATAATCAAAAATCGGCGATTAGTAAAACAGAGTGGGAATCACTGGCGATCGCATCAAAACCAAAATTAAAAGGAGAACTTTTTGTTGGGGTTAAATATGGACATGACGGACAGCATGTTGCGATGTCGGTAGCATCAAAAACGAATGAAGGAAAAATTTTCGTTGAGGCACTCGACTGCAGAACAATCCGCGAAGGGAACGACTGGATACTATCATACATTGCGGAAATGAAACCCAAAACGGTAGTTGCAGACGGAGCGAACGGGCAGCATATACTCGAAAAAGACATGAAAGATGCAAAAATGAAAGCACCAACCCTGCCAACTGTAAAAGAAATTATAGGAGCAAACGCGACTTTTGAACAAGGACTGTTTAAAGGAAATATCTGTCATTCTAACCAAGCATCGTTAACACAGTCTGTAAGCAACAGCGAAAAAAGGGCGATAGGATCAAACGGAGGATTCGGATACAGATCATTAAAAGAAGGGGTTGAAATCGCGCTGCTTGACAGTGTGATCCTTGCATACTGGAAATGCACAGAAACAAAGGAACGAAAAAAACAGATAGCAAGATATTAAAAAGACGCTGGAAACAGCACTTTTTTAATATACAAAAATACCAAAACCACCGGGTTAAGCGGGGAAAGGAGAACAAAAAATGAGTGATTTTGAAGCTATTGAAACGCGAGAACAGTTCGAGGAGGCTGTGAAAGATCGGCTGGAACAGGAAAGAGAAACGGTAAGAAGGGAATTTAGCGGATACTTATCACCAGAAGCTGTGGAAGAGAAGTACAAAGAGTACTTATCACCGAAAGAAGCAGAAGAGAAGTACAAAGGGTATTTATCCCCGGAAGATGCGGCGAACAAAGACGCCACGATCGCAAAGTACGAAAAAGAATCGAAAAGGGTAAAAGTGGCAATGGAAAACGGAATTCCCTACGAACTTGCAGGGAAGTTGTCAGGGGGAACAGAAGACGAAATGAAGAAAGACGCGGAAGCTTTTTCTAAATTTTTGAAGGGAAAAACCACATACCCGAACTTTACACGAGACACAGACAATAAAGACGACTCGATCAGAGAAGCAACGAAAAAAATGTTAAACAATTTGAAAGGAGAATAAGAACATGGCAACAGGAAGAGAAAATTTATTTGACGCGGTACTTGTAAAAGATCTAATGAACAAAGTGAAGGGAAAATCATCTTTAGCGGTTTTGTCGGGACAGACGCCGATCCCATTCAACGGACTGAAAGAATTTATTTTTTCAATGGACAATGAGATCGATATTGTAGCAGAAAACGGGAAAAAGTCAGAGGGCGGCATTACTGTAGATCCGGTAAAAATCGTGCCAATCAAATTTGAGTACGGAGCGAGAGTTTCAGACGAATTTTTGTACGCGACAGAAGAAGAACAGCTTGATATTTTAACAGCGTTTAACAATGGTTTTGCGGCAAAAGTAGCGAAAGGTTTTGATCTGGCAGCGTTTCACGGCATTAACCCACGGACAGGCGGAGCATCAACAGTTGTAGGCACGAATCACTTTGACAGTAAAGTAACACAAAAAGTCAAATATACAAAAGGAACGCCGGATACAAATCTGGATGCGGCGATTGCAATGGTGCAGGGATCGGACGGAGACGTTACAGGGATAGCGCTGTCAAATGCATTCGGGGCAGACATGGCAACGGTAAAGGAAAACGGAGTCAGACAGTACCCAGAATTTAGGTTTGGAGCATCGCCGGAATCTCTCGGAGGAATGAAAACAAGTGTAAACAAGACTGTATACAACGACACTGTGAAAGATCACGCAATCGTGGGCGATTTTTCCAACGCTTTCAAGTGGGGGTTCTCGAAAGAAATTCCTTTGGAGATCATCAAATATGGCGATCCGGACAACACGGGAAAAGATTTAAAAGGTTACAACCAGGTTTACATCCGCGCAGAAGTCTATCTCGGATGGGGAATTCTTGTGCCGGAATATTTCGCAAGGGTGGTAGACGAAGCTTGATATACAGAAACAAACGAACAGGGAATGTGATCGAAACACAGTGCGAACTGAAGGGTGGAGACTGGGAGGCAGAAAAGCCGCCCAGATCCACCACTAAAAAGAGAAAGACGGTGAAAAAAGATGAATAATTTTGCCAAGATCGAAGATGTTGAAAAACTGTGGAGATCGCTGACAGAAGACGAAAAAGAGCGCGCAAAAAACTTACTGCCAATAGTAGAGGATAGCTTGAGAATGGAAGCCGATAAGGTGGGGAAAAACCTTGATCGTATGATAGAAGAAAAATCATATTTAGAAAATGTTGCAAAGTCTGTAGTTGTAGATGTGATAGCGCGCACGCTTATGACGTCAACAGACGCAGAGCCGATGACGCAACGGTCAGAATCGGCACTGGGTTATTCTGTTTCTGGGACATACCTAGTACCGGGAGGCGGATTATTTATTAAAAAAAGCGAGTTGGCAAGGCTCGGACTGAAACGACAAAGAATAGGGGTGATTGATCTGTATGGCGATGATAAAAGGGATCACAGTGACACTTTATGAAAAGGAAAAAATAAATGAAGATCCATTTGGAAAACTGATCTACAAGGAAACGCCGACAAAAGTTGAAAATGTACTTGTAGCCTCCACGAATACACAAGAGGTTTTGGATGCGCTGAACTTAACGGGGAAAAAGGCAGTTTACACGATCGCAATACCTAAAGGAGATAAGCACACATGGAAAGATAATAAAGTAGAATTTTTTGGAGAAATCTGGAAAGTAATAGGATTTCCGCAGCAGGGAATCGAACAAAATATACCGCTGGAATGGAATCAAAAGTGGATGGTAGAGCGATATGGGTAAGAAAGCGAAAATTGTCTTAAATAGAAAAGGAATCACAGCATTATTGCGGTCGGAAGAGATGCGCGCAACCATACAAAAACACGCGGAACGAATTGCCGGAACATCCGGCGGAACAGTCGAGACATATGTAGCACAAACAAGGGCGGTTGCGGAAGTAACAGGAGACGACGGAAACAACAGCCTATTAAAGGCGGTGGGAAAATGATCGAAGAAATTGTAAGAGAACACCTAAAAACGATTTTGGACGTACCGGTGTTAATGGAAGAAGAAAACAAGGAAAAGAAATATATCTTGCTTGAAAAGACTGGAGGAAGCGAAGTGGATCATATTAAACATGCAACACTGGCGGTCCAGTCTTTTTCTGACACGCTCTATTCCACGGCAAAATTAAACGAAGAAATGAAGGAAGCGATGAAGCGAATCACGGAAAGAGATGGCGTTTGCAGGTGCGAACTAAACAGTGACTACAATTACACGGATACAAAAAGAAAAAAATACAGATATCAAGCGGTATTTAACATAGCGTACTACTGAAAGGAGACCAGCTATGAAAAGTCAACCATAAATTAGCAAAAAATTTCTTTTTCATATCGGTGGTAAAAAAGGGTAACTTTAATAGAGCTCCCTTAGGGTGCTTTTTCAAAATCTATCGATATAGGTATACAGATCTCTTACTCGAGGTTAAATTCTACTTCGTCAGTGAGCATCTTCCAGATGACTCTGACAAGCTTGCCGGCACAGTGCCCAAGTGCATTGTAGTGAGACCGGCCTTCAGCCCTCTTGGCATCATAATAAGCCTTGAAGGTTGCGTTGTTCCTGACAACGTTCCAAGCTGCATTTACAAGAGCATATCGTAAAACACGAGAGCCACGTTTGGACATCCTTGTTGTCTTAGCCTGAAAGTTACCAGACTGATAAACAGAAGGATCCAGGCCTGCAAAAGCAAGCAGCTTGTTTGGATTGGAGAAACGGTGAATATCGCCTATTTCACCAAGGATCATTCCACCATTGATATAACCGATACCAGGAATGGTCATGATGACAGAATCGTTAAATTTCATGATATCCGTCATCTCAGCTTCAATCTTTTCTAATTGGCTATCCAGTAACTCGATTTGTTGAATGGTTTGAGTTATCTGAATAGATATAGCGCTGTCGTTGGCACCGACAGACTTCTGTGCGAGAATTCTTAATTCTTTGGCCTGCTCTTTAGTAAAATGTCCGTGCGAGTTCACTTTGAGCAGATTTGCCAGATGAGTCATATGCATGGAAGCAATCTCTTTTGGAGAAGGTGCTTCTTTTAAAAGAGCATAGACAGCATTCTGATGCAGACCGGATTTGAAAAAGTATTGAATCTCCGGGAATACTTGATCAACATAGGTTGTCAGTTGGATTTTCAATCGGGTGCGTTGCTTAATGGTTTTCTGCCGAAAGCGCCCCAAGGCCTTAAGATCCATCATATCGAGATCAAAGAAGGTAATAAATCTTAGGTCATCCTGCATCATAAGAGTTTTAGCAATAACAAATGTGTCGACCTTATCTGTCTTTGTTTTACGAACATTGTTCTTACGCATCTGACAGGTTTTGATGGGGTTCAACACACACACTTGGTAGAACTCAGCAACAAGGTATCGAACAAGGTTGTCACCGTAGTGTGCCGTCGACTCAAGACCGATGATGATGCTGTTCTTATCGAATGATTCGAGCTTAGAGACCAGCAGTTGGAAGCCATCAGCGTCGTTTGTGAATTTGAACGGCTCAATGAGTATTTCACCGTCCGAAGAAATCGCAGCGGCGAAATGGTTGAGTTTGGCAATATCAATGCCTACAAAAATTTTCATGAGGTTGTACCTCCCTTTCATAAAGTCTGATACCATGATGTCCACCATCGATTATCATCGTAGACTTGATAGAAATAAGTACTCTGAGTGAAAAACACTCCGGCAACATCCAGCTAATAAACAATTCAGATAAAGGTAGCGGCAATACACTCCAGTCGAGTAGTCAAGGCTACAGGGAAAAATCAAAAGTCCATAGTATCTGAATTGTATTGAACCACGATATTAAAAGAAAGGAAACGTGTGATAATTAACTTCCTAATTATCATACAAGAAAGAAAAATGACAAATGTGAACAATGTAAGTGCAGGAAAACCCAAAATAGGAGGAGCAGTCTTCGTAGCGCCGATTGGAACAGAGCTGCCGGAAGATGTAACGACACAACTTAACGCGGCTTTTAAGGGACTTGGATATTGCTCTGACGATGGGATAACAAACACAAACAGCCCGGAAACTGAAGAGCAAAAGGCATGGGGCGGAGATACAGTGCTGAACATGCAGGCAAGCAAAGCAGATACGTTTAAATTAAAGCTCTTGGAAGTGCTGAATGTAGATGTATTAAAAACAGTGTACGGGGAAAACAACGTAACGGGAACGATAGAAGACGGAATAACAATTAAAGCAAACAACAGTGAGACAGAACAAGTATCTTGGGTATTTGACATGATACTAAAAGGAGCGGTGAAAAGAATTGTAATTCCGCAAGCAAGCATCTCAGAGCTAGGGGATATTGTATACAAAGACAACGAGGCAACGGGATACGAATTGACAATCGCAGCAGTCGCAGACAAGACGGGAAATACACACTACGAATATATTAAAAAAGCAGGATCGGAGGTAATGAAAAATGATTAAAGGAACAACAAAAAGCGGGTTTGACTATACAGTACAAGAAGAAGCATTAGACGATTACGAACTGCTTGAAGAATTACGGGAAATAGACAAAGGAAACACAAGTCTGGTAGTAGACGCAATAGAAAAAATCATTGGACCAGAACAAAAGGAACAATTAAAAGAACATGTGAGAGACGAAGCGGGAAGAGTGTCGATAAAACGAATGTTTGATGAAATCGGGGAGATTTTAAGAGGAAACCAAGAGGGAAAAAACTCTTGATCCTCGTTTGTATGCTAAACACAGACGAGGAGGCGCTCGTATGCGATTTTGCGGAAACGTATCGGATTTATAACTATAAAGAGATACCGTGTAAAATGGCGGCGATATATGCAAAAGGTTTAAAAGAAAACGCGAGAATAAAAATGAAATTGGCAGGCGTTAAAGTTACGCTGGAAGATATGCTATTGGCATCTATCGCAGATCATACAAAATTGCTGACATGGATGCAAACAGAAGATGCGCGTAAAGGAAGAAACAGACCCAAAACGATATTACCGAGACTACTTGGCGAAGAAGAACGAAAAATCATATCGTTTGAAACTGGGGAAGAGTTTGAGAAAGAATGGAAACGGCTGACAGAAAAGGGGTGAAATAGTGGAAAAGACAGAACTTGCGAAGGCGTATGTGCAAATTATACCGTCCGCAAAAGGGATAGGCGGAATGCTGCAAAACGAAGTAGGCGGAGAAACGGATGCGGCAGGAAAATCGCTCGGAGGCAGAATCGGCGGAGCGATCAAAGTCGCTGTAATCGCGGCGGGGATCGGAAAAGCCATTTCTGCGTCAATCAGCGAAGGTGCAGAACTAGAGCAAAGCATAGGCGGAATCGAAACACTATTTAAAGACAGCGCAGAGAAAGTAAAACAAAACGCTGCGAACGCCTACAAGACGGCTGGGATGAGCGCAAACGAATACATGCAGTTAACAACAAGCTTCTCCGCGAGTCTGTTACAAAGTTTAGGAAATGATACAGCTAAAGCGGCAGATGTGGCAGATATGGCAATGACAGACATGTCCGATAACATGAACAAAATGGGATCGAACATGGAGGATATCAAAAACGCATATCAAGGCTTTGCAAAGCAAAACTACACAATGCTGGACAACCTAAAACTAGGATACGGCGGCACAAAAACGGAAATGGAGCGGCTGCTTGCGGATGCGGAAAAAATCACAGGAGTAAAGTATGATATCAATAATTTATCAGACGTATACTCGGCGATTCATGTAATACAAGGAGAGCTTGGAATTACAGGAACAACGGCGAAAGAAGCGGCAACAACACTGTCGGGGTCTTTGGCATCCATGAAAGCGGCGTTTAAAAATCTGCTCGGGAATATTGCGATAGGAGAGGACGTTACAGATGAATTGAAACAGGTCGGAGAAACGGTCGTTACATTCTTGACAGGTAACTTAATACCGATGATCGGAAATGTACTGGCGTCAATTCCTGATTTGCTCGGAAAGGATTTTGCAGCGGCAGGGCTGAACATGATCGCAGAGAACAGCGATCAAATATTGGAATCAGGAGTTTCGTTCGTGACGTCGCTTGTAACAGGAATTATAACAGCGCTTCCGTACCTTGCGGAGGCGGCGCTGAACTTGGTAGCATCTTTTGCAAATGCGATTTTAACGATGGATTGGCTGCTTGTTGCACAAAATCTGATAACGGGATTAAAAACGGGATTGGAGACAGCGACGGTTGAAACACTGGGAACAGATACAAATATAGTAGACACGATCATGACGGGAATATCGGAGAAATTACCGGAATTCTTAAACAAAGGCGTCGAGATGGTGACGAAAATTGCGAACGGAATACTAGAATCGCTCCCACAATTAATTACGATGGCAGGCGAAGCAATAGTAAGTTTTGTTAGCGGAATGCAGTCGATGCTTCCGACGATAATGCAAAAGGGAGCGGAGCTTATTTTAAATCTTGTCAACGGTATTATAACGAATTTGCCGCAGATTGCATCAGCGGCAGGAAGTGCAATTATACAATATGTAGCAGCAATAGGGAGAAACCTGCCGTCTGTATTACAAAGCGGAATCGAAATCATCGGGAAATTAGCTGCGGGATTAATACAGGCAATACCGAAATTGATCGCACAAATACCAACGATCATAACGAACATAAAAAATGAGTTTTTATCCGTGGACTGGGGAAAAATCGGGTTAAATATCATAAAAGGAATCGCGAACGGATTAGCAAATGCAGCAGGCGCATTGTGGGACGCGGTAAAAAGTGCGCTGGGAGACTTTAAAGACAACATATTAGGCTTCTTCGGGATTCATTCGCCTTCGCGCTGGGGAGAATACGTAGGTAATATGATCGATCAAGGAATTGCAAACGGAATTTCGGGCGATGCGAAATTAGTAACAGACTCCGCGAACCTTGTAAAAAAAGCTGCATATGACCCATTGACAACAGATCTATCATATACGACAAACATCGGAAAAATAGGGAACGAAAACGGGCGACGCGGAATTGAAGAAAGACTGGATGCACTAGAAGAAGTGCTGATTACTATAGCAGGGAAAAAGCAAGAAGTTACAATGCTTCTAGACAGACGAGAATTAGGCAGAGCTTTGTTGGAAGTATAAAGGTAAAGCAAAAATGATACGATATATCAATTCAGAAGGAAAAGAATATAAATTTTACGATGCAAGAGTGAGAGCAACAAGCGGAAATTTTCACAAGCACGCTTGGACGCCGGAAACGAGCAAAAGAAAAATAGGAGAAATTGTACAAGGTTTTGAGAAAGACGCGGCGGAGTACGAAATCACTTTTACGGTTAGAGGAGCGTTGGAAGATCGAAAAACATTTTTGGATGAAATGCAGGATGCGTTCGAAACAGATGTTTTACTAGAGAGACCGGGAAGAATTTATTTTGGGGATTATTACATAGATGGGTTTGTAACATCGTCCGAAACAAAAACGTCGGATATAGCAGTCTATTATTCGCAAAATAAGGTGAAATTGTATTGTCCACGTCCAATATGGACAAAAGAAAACCCGTATACGTTTTACAGTTACGGCGCATCGTCATCTGATAATAAACGTTACCCCGGGCGTTACCCGTTCCGATACGCGAATGGCATGAACAACATACATGTCCAAAACCCTCATTTTACAGATGCAAATTTTACACTTGTAATTTATGGGCCGGTCGTAAACCCTCAAGTCATCATCGGAGATAAAAGCTATTTAGTTAATATTGTTTTGGAGCAGGGAGAACGGTTGGAGATAGACAGCCGCACAAGAACCGTTACAAAAATATCAAAAAACGGTGAGCAAGTCAACGCGTTTCATAACCGGGAAAAAGGAAAGAAATTTTTTAAAAAGATCCCACCCGGACGGCAAAAAGTTGTATGGTCGGGTAAATTTGACTGGGATCTCGTGATCTACGAAGAAAGGAGCGAACCAAGATGGAGCGGGTGGAAGCAACGCTAAATGGGAGCACGCAGAATTTACCGGGAATCGGAAAAGATCGCTACCAAGGAAAACTAAACGCGCCGACAACGAAAGCGAAAGAAGCGGTTTACCCGGTAATGATTACCGCGACTGGGGATAATGGCGGAGTAACAGAAGAGACACGAGACTTGATCGTGCGAAACGCAGACCTATTCCCACTGGAATTTATCATTGCCCGAAAAAACGGAGAAGAGCTGGGATTTTTAGATCAGAGCGTTGCGATCGACATGGATCTTGGAGATACGGACGACTTTGAAATCCGCTTACCGCAGGAAGAGTGGACAAAAGAATGGTACTGGTACGGAAATCGCATTTTTGTACCGGGAACAGAATACGGCGGAATCCTAAACAGCCTCGAAGTGATGACCAAAACGCAAGAAATTGTGTGGTGCGGCACAACGTGGAGAGGACTGTTAAAGCAAAAAATCATAGAACCGCCGGAGGGAGAGGACCACCTGACGGTGAGCGGAGACTTGAACGACATCTTGAGAGAACTTATCAAAGACCGATTCGACGGTCTTTTTTTTGTACCGGAAGAAAAGGCGGGGATCACCGTCACAGGCTGGCAGATCGACCGATACGTCACGTTATATGATGCAGTCGATAAAATGTTAAGCACTCAAGGATATCGCCTGCAGATCAGCTATATTGAGCCGGAAAACCTTGATTACGGGTATGTTTCCATCAGAGCTGTACAAGTCAAAGACTACTCGGAAACACTGGAATACTCACAAGACGGAGAGGTACAGTTTACCATAAAAGATTACAGAGGCGGTGTCAATCACTTGATCTGCGCCGGAAAAGGACAAAACGAAGAGCGGATCATCCTGCATTTATACGTACAAAAAGACGGAAGCGTCGGAAAGACTCCGTATTACACAGGACTCGAAGAAAACGAAGCGGTTTATGAGTTTTCGAGCGCGGACAAAGAAAAGCTGGAAGAGGATGGAACAAAGCGACTGAAAGAGCTGCAAAACTATAAAAGCATCAACGTCAACGTAGAAGGGATTGACTTGGAAATCGGCGATATTGTCGGCGGATATGAAGAAATTACAGGGACGAGACTACAACAGCCGATCGTCAGGAAAATCATAAAAATAAAAAACGGAAAAACAACAACAGAATATAAAGTAAAAGGAGATGATTAAGTGGGAAAGTTGAAAGGAATTACAATCAATACCGACCCAGCGGCGGAGGCACATATTTGCGCGGAAGACGACGCAGCGATTTATCAGAGCATCGTCGGATCAGACGGGGTCATGATGATCGGCCAGCAATGTGAAAGTCAAGTAATCAGTAACAATAAAGTCAGGGTAAAAGACGGAGTTATCGTAGTAGGCGGACATTTTGCCCGCATCCAGTACGGAGATTATATTGATTGCGAGATCGCCAACGGGCAATCCGGAAGAAACCGAAACGACATCATCATAGCAAAATTCGTCACCACGGGAACAGGCGGCATCGACACCTATACATTAGAGGTCAAACAGGGCGCATCCACAACCGGGGCGGCAACCGATCCGGCGCTAACACAAAACGATCTGTACCAATCGGGAAAAATCAGAGAAATGCCGCTCTATCGAGTGAAAATTGAAGGATTAAGCATCACAAAAGTAGAAAAGATGTTCGAAAGCATCCCGACAATCCCTATGTTAAATACATATTTGTCAGAGTTACAGTTGTATCACGATAAAAAGATGCTCACACCGACTGATCTCGGATTGAACACTGGGATTTGGAAAACAATAGTAAACAACTCTTACAAGACCGGTAACACGATACACCTAAACATGGAAATCTACACAACCGCTATAATTGTTGCAAATAATGTGTACAACAATGCTTTTACGATACCGTCACAGTACCGACCGTTAATTGATACTGCTGTCAATGTAACTGCATCAGATGGAGAGTATAAAAATCCAGTTGCCTGTACCTCTTTAGCAAAAGCAAACGGCAATCTGTTTTTCTGCATCCCAAAAGCCACAAATAATTACATTTTTATTGATGCAGAGTGGGAAATTAAATAACACTTATCACTTCCATGTTCCGCCATCGTAGTTATGGAGTACATAAAAATGTCGGATTAAGCGCTTATACACACTATGTCACGCAAGCTACAATATAGCCCCCACTTACAACTTGTGCCTCATTATTTCCGATAAAAATTCCTACTTTTCCCGGGGGATTGGCATCAGCAGGCGTTATAGAAACAAAATAATCTCCTCGTGTTTGCCCCCGAACCAAGGCAGACGACATTACATAATTAGAGGGTATATCCTCCGATGGTAGTCTTACGATATCGCCTGCTGTAGGACTGCTCGCGTTAACAAGACTGAGCACGCGGAGTTTTCCGTAGCGCGTCAAACGCACGCCGGTTTTAAGGGTGACATCTTCACGATCTGATAACTCTGACAAACCTTTATTATTCAAATAGATGCACAGAAAGGAATGATATTTATGAAGCTTATTTTTAATGATGCAACCGAGATTATTGTTCAGCAGGTTGAATCCCACGGGGATTACCTGCGAATTCTGACGGTTGGAATTACTCCGGAACAGTTAAAGGTGCTGTTTACTGACTCTAGCCGGACATCCCGCATGATTGTACAGGAGCGAGGGCAGACGATTGCGACCTACAAAGGTTACACGGCATACGACCATGCAGAAATCTACACAGGGCAGATCTATGGAGTGGTGTTATACAAGGAGGGGACAACGACCGAGGAACGTCTCACCAATGTCGAGGATACTGTTAACCAGACAAACACAGATCTGCAAATGGCAATCGCGGAGTTGACAACAGTGATCGCTACGCTTGCGACTTCAGCAGCGGGGACGCCGCAAAATATAGAGGGGGGTGAAGCAGATGTTTAATGAAAACAGCGTTATTGTAAAAACGTGGGTAAGCCTTGTCCTCGCCGGTACATATACCAGGGAGCAGGTCCCAGGTTTAAGCAATCTTCGGGATGTGGTGTATCAAGTGCTTGATGGAACGAAAGGAGAATAATCATGACATTTACAAAAAACAGTATTTTAGTAAAAACTTGGGTAAGTTTAGTGGTTTCCGGAGTATTTACATTCGATCAGGTTCCAAACCTGTTTAATCTCCGGGCGGTAGTGATCGAGATTACAAACGACCTGGCAGGAGAGTGAGAATGGCGGTAGTATAAATGTATCATAAGAGACATGACCACATAGAAATCAGAGCAAGACCGTAACAGGTCTTTATTTTTATGCATAAAACAAAACAGGAGGATAGACCGATGCATATTACAACAGACACGATTATAACCGCGGCAACGCTAATCGGCGCGCTCGGCGTAATCGGAGGGACAATAGTCGCGATATATAAATTTTATCAAAAACCAGCAAAACTAGAGAAAAAACTAGAAAACTTACAAAAAACGCATGATGAAGATATCAGGAAAATAAACGAGGAACAGTGTCTTGCCACTTACGGATTGTTGGCATGCCTGAAAGGCTTGAAAGAACAGGGGTGTAACGGCCCGGTAACAGAAGCAATCAATAAAATCGAAAAGCACTTGAACAAACAGGCGCATGACATGGAGGAATAATTATGAGTATGGAACTTTTAATGCAGTATGCAACATTTGCACTGATGGCAGTCGGTGTGCTGGCATTTTTGACAGCTCTGATTACACAAGTAATTAAAGAGATGCCCGGACTGAGGAACATCCAAACAAATGTAGTTGCGTTTGTAACTGCGTTAATCCTAACCGCACTGGCAGTAGTGATCGCATGCATCTACTATAATATCACATTGCTTTGGTACTATATCGTAGCGGCGGTAATTGCATCGTTTATTGTGTATTTAGTAGCGACCGGCGGCTGGGAACGCGTTGCGGAGATTTGGCAGCGGACGAAATTTAATAAACATAAATAATACGTAAAGATACGTGAAAAAAAGATTGACATACGTAATGATACGTGATATAATACAATCATGATAAGGAAAGGAGATACAAAAGATGCCAATGACACCGAGAGAGATGATAAAACATCTCAAGAAAAACGGGTTTGAGGAAATCAGTCAAAATGGTTCTCATGTAAAACTCAAGAATCAGACGACAGGGATAACAGTTATTGTTCCTTATCACTCCAAAGCCATGAAAAAGGGGCTGGAGCAGGCGATATTAAAACAAGCGGGGCTTAAATAGCCCTGCGCCTGAAAAAGAAAGCGGAGGTATTACGTATGGAAAAATTATTTTATCCTGCAATTTTTCACGAGGCGGAAGAAGGCGGTTTTTGGGTATCCTTTCCGGATTTGCCGGAATGCTTAACAGAGGGAGATGATATGCAGCAGGCTTATGAGATGGCAGTAGATGCGCTGGGACTCTCTCTTACAAGCAGGAAAGCAGAAGGCGAACCGATTCCAAAACCGACAGAAATAAATAAAGTAGATGCGGAAGACGGAATTTTAGCTGTCGTAGAGTTTGATATGATGGAATATCAGAAGAAACACAATTCACGTGCAATCAAGAAGACGCTTAGTATTCCGGAATGGCTGAACGAAGAAGCGGTTGCCAGAGGAGTTAATTTTTCACAGGTATTGCAGGAAGCGCTGATGCTGAAACTAAATATAGGAAGATAGAATAATTTAGAGAGCTTGGAGGCAGGCTCTCTTTTTTTGCGCTGGCGCAAATGCCGGAGAGAGGAGAAGAACATGAGTATTTGTAGAGGAGCAGCAGGACTTAGAGGTGGAAATCCGAGAGGAATTTTTATTCACAACGATGCAGGATCACAAAATGCAAATGCAGCGTTTTACAGAAAATGGCTGCAAACGCATCCGTTAGAAAACGGATTTGCTCACGCTTATGTAGCTAGTGACGGGATCTTGTATGCGGAAGATGATGCCTACGCAGCATGGCACTGCGGGCAGACAGACGGAAACCGGAACTATTATTCGATCGAGGTCTGTCAGAGTATGGGGGATTTGGAAATCTTTAAGAAAAATGAAGAGAATGCGTTGAAGTTGGCGGCGCAGAAGTGTAAGCAGTACGGTATCGTTCCAAACACGAATACAATCCGGATGCACAAGGAGGTATTCGCGACAGCGTGCCCGCACAGATCTGTAGAGATTCATGGGGGCACATCTGGCTGTAAAACATATTTTATTAATAAAATCCGTGAGTATATGGGAATGGACAAGTTGCCGGATGCTCCGGTTGTCAGTGGAGGCGGAAGCAGTGCAGCATCCGGTGATCCCGGCATTGTGTTTACTTATGGCGTTATGTTGACCGACGGAACAATCCTGCCCTTTGTGAATAACCTGTCTGATTTTGCAGGACTTCCGGGTCGTACAATCGCCGGTATCGCGATAAAGGTTAATAAAGGTACTGTAAAATACCGCGTGCATGTAAAGGGCAAGGGATGGTTACCTTACGTAACCGGATGTAACTGGTCTGACGCAAACAACGGCTATGCTGGATATCCGGGAGCTGTGATCGATGCCGTAGAGGTATATTATGATACTCCGGCGGATATTGTTGCAAAATATGGTTATCAAAAAGCGCAGTACAGAGTTGCTCCGATTGGCGGCGGTTACTATCCGTGGCAATTCGACAATGAAGTAGGAAACGGGCAGGACGGATATGCCGGATGTTTCGGCATTGCGCTTGATAAATTCCAGTTATATTAAAAATATTCCCCGGAGTATCAGCTCCGGGGAGAAATATTGCATCATCTTATCATTATTTAATTAGCTTCATCTTCTACGAGCGAGTTCTTCTGTTCCTATATCGGTTAGCGTTCCTGTTACTTCCTTATACGGCATAGTATATCTTTGAGAGAGATAGCGCATAGATGCGGCCAGTTCTCCGTCGGGACCTCCGAATTGACTGATGATGATCTTTGCAATTTTAGGATTGGTTTGTGTGATTTTTACCGGATATTGAAGACGTTTTTCATAATTCCACATAAATCAGCATCCTCCTTCCTGCCATGGCCACGGTTCATTGATCCAGTTCCATCGTTCGGCACAGGAATAATCGGCTGTGTCGACAGTCAGTGGTCCGTAGGCAGAAGCATATTGTTTTAAAGCGTCGTTGCGGTGGGCGCTCATTTCATGAAAATACGCAAGCGCTTCGCTGTCGCAAGGATGCGTATCGAGATAAAGTTTTACTTCGTCAACAGCAAAACTAACCTGGTTGATATGCTCCATAAGCTGGTTTCGGTTCATAGAACGATGCATATTTTTCATTGAAGCGTTATTTAAAGAACAGTCTTGAGTATTATTATTTGTGACAGAACAGTTTGAGTTAGAATAAGGATAGTTTTTCATCGGCAGCAGGCTCCTTTCCCTGAGAATGGTTTATTTAATTCCTCAAAGATCGTTCCGTTTTTAAGAGCGCGGCACGGTTCATAAATGTTCTGCCATTTTTGCCATGGAACATATGCCATTGCAATCGGCATATTTGCAGGGAAAAAGTCCCGGGTATTCGGACATCCGTTCATAGGAACTGTTTCGTGACACGGGCAGGAGGTGTCGGGCATTGTACGGCGCATATAACGCATCTGATTATTTGTTTGACAAGTTGCCATTGGCGGTATCTCCTTTTGTTGTAAATTCATTATTATAATATGAACGACTTACGTTTTTGCGAATGATATATGGAAAAATCCTTTACAACTGCCATTAAATTATATATAATAGGTAAGTCATCGGGGTGTGGCTCAGTTTGGTTAGAGCGCACGGCTGGGGGCCGTGAGGTCGCAGGTTCGAATCCTGTCACCCCGACTGATCTATTGCGGCGGCGAGCCGAAGTTCGGGCTTGCCCGAGATTTTGGCGGACGCTTGCGATTTCGGAGCGTGCTTTTTGGCACTTCCGGTGATTGCAGAAGTATATTTTTGTTTTGAAGAAGATATCATATACGAGAGATCAATGAGGGATCAGATCAGGTAAATGGCTTACCGGAAACTGATTCCTTATCTATTATTTCGGATATTATGGAAAGGAAGAAGAAAAATGTGTGGTTTTGCAGGTTTTGTCGGTAAAGTAGAAGATCGGGAAACTGTTCTTGTAAATATGATGGATACAATCATACACAGAGGACCGGACAGTGCAGGGAAATATGTTGATGAGGATGCGGCTCTTGGATTTCGGCGTTTGAGCATTATCGACCTGTCTTCAGTCGGAGATCAGCCCCTTTATAATGAAGATAAAAGCATGGTGCTTGTTTTCAATGGGGAAATCTATAACTATCAGGAACTGCGAAAAGAATTGATCGAGGCTGGACATGTATTTGTCTCTAATACAGATTCGGAAACTCTGATACACGGATATGAGCAGTGGGGAGAGAAACTTGTCGATCGTCTCCGGGGAATGTACGCGTTTGTGATTTGGGATACAAAGAAAAAAAGACTTTTCGGTGCAAGGGATATTTTTGGAATCAAGCCTTTTTACTATGCGCAGATGAATCAGACCTTTTTGTTTGCGTCTGAGATCAAAGCATTTATGGAACATCCGAAATTTGATAAGATTTTTAATGAAGATGCTTTGGGAAATTATCTTTCCTTTCAGTTCGTACCGACTAACGAAACCTTTTTCAAAGGAGTATTTTGTCTTCAGCCCGGTCATTACTTTATTTATGAAGATGGGAAAATGGAAATATCGCGGTATTTTGAACCGAATTTTACAGGAAAATATGAAAAAACATTCGATGAAGCTGCGGCTGAAGTGGAAAAAGTCATGAAGGAGTCGGTAGAGAAGCATAAGATTAGCGATGTGGAGGTTGCGTCTTATTTATCAAGCGGAGTGGATTCCAGTTACCTGACTTATCTGGGACAAGTCGATCATACGTTTACAGTCGGATTTGACGAGGGAGAATACAGTGAGATTCAGGATGCAAAAGATTTTGCCGAAAGTATTCATATGAAGAATGATGCGAAGGTGATCACGCCGGATGAATACTGGGACAGTCTTTCGGATATTCAATATTATATGGATGAGCCTGTGGCGGATCCTGCGGCGGTTGCACTGTATTTTTTGAGTAAAGAAGCGGCAAAGAAAGTAAAAGTTGTGCTTTCGGGTGAAGGATCGGATGAATTGTTCGGAGGATATAATATTTACTGTGAACCTCTTGAACATACTGCTTTTAATAAAATCCCGATGCCGATCCGGCGCTTTATGGGAAAATTTGCAGAATACTGTCTGCCGAGGGGGATGAAAGGCCGTGGATTTCTTATGCGTCATGGAAAGACGCTGGAAGAACGGTATTTTGCCAATGCTACGAATATATTTACAGAGCGTGAGGCTGCTAAAATTTTGAAAAAGGGATGCAGACCGGAAATTCAGGATGTGACAAAACCTTTGTATAACCGGGTGAAAGATAAGGATGCGGTGACAAAAATGCAGTATGTGGACTTGCATCTTTGGCTTGTTCACGATATCCTTATGAAAGGGGATAAGATGGGCATGGCGAATTCTTTGGAAGTCAGAGTGCCGTTTCTTGACCGGAATGTTCTGGAACTTGCGGAAAGCCTTCCTCTTCAATATAAAGTGCAGGCACCGCGCACGAAAGTTGCTCTCCGGGCAGCGGCGGAACGCAGTATCAGAAACAAGACGGCAGAGAAAAAGAAACTTGGTTTTCCGATCCCGATTCGGGTTTGGCTGAAAGAGGAAAAATATTATAATCGTGTGAGAGCGATGTTTGCATCTTCTATGGCGAAAAAATTCTTTAATACCGATCTGCTTATGAAGATGCTGGAAGATCACAGAGACGGAAAGAATACGAATGAAAAAGCAGATGACAGCCGCAAAATCTGGACGGTATATATTTTCCTTGTATGGTATGACCGCTTTTTTGAACATGGGAAACCGGTGCATCCTTCCATGACAGCAGGTAAATAAGATTGATGATGGGTGTGATGATATGAGAAGCAGGACTGTGCGTCCGATCAAGAGACGCGAACAGGGCAGGAAAAATGTAAAGAAGCAAAAGAAAAGAAACCTCGGAGATACGATGCCGATGCGTCCCGTCAGAGAAGATGTGTACGATACGGCGCCGATGCGTCCGATGAATATCAGAAGCGGGTATGAGGGATACCGCAGAACGATTGACCGTAGGCGTGAAGTGATACGGACGGAGCGTCCGGTTTCTCGACGTGTGAATTCCCGCAAAGGGAAAAAGGAACGTACGTCAGGCAGAACTCGTTATGAAAACAGAAATAGTTTATCGGCGCTGATCGCAAGACAAAGAAGTGCAGCGGGAAAAGAACAATATTTTGACTATGACCTTCTTTTTGTGATTATTTTTCTGATGTGTTTTGGTCTTGTTATGCTTTATAGTGTCAGTTTCTATGAAGCGCAGGCTGATTTCGGAAATGACATGTACTATTTTTCAAAACAGGCGTTGATCGGTGTGGGCGGATTTATCGGCATGTATCTTGTGTCAAAGTTAGATTATCATCTGTATGGAGCGTTTGCATTTGAAATCTATGTAATTTCGATGTTTTTGATGGCGCTTGTACAGACTCCGCTTGGCGTGACTGTCAATGGCGCGAGACGTTGGATCGGACTTCCCGGCAACCTTTCGCTGCAGCCTGCCGAGATTACAAAAATAGCAGTGATTCTATTTATATCTTATGAGTTATGCCGTCTTGGGAAAAGGGCATATTCGCCGAAAGGAATTGCACAGATACTTGCATTTGGCGCAGTGGCATCGGCAGGCGTTTTGTTTTTGACAGATAACCTGAGTACGGCGATCATCGTGGCGGGGATTACATGTATTTTGATTTTTGTAAGCCATCCGAAGACGAAGCCGTTTCTTGTAATAATCGGGATCGGGATTGCGGTAGCGGCAGTCGGGATCGCAATTCTTTCGGTAACTGTGGCGAACAGTGATAATTTCCGTCTCCAGCGAGTGATCTCGTGGCTGAACCCGGAAGCTACGGCCGATACGGGAAGTTTTCAGGTCATGCAGGGACTTTATGCGATCGGAAGCGGAGGACTGTTCGGAAAAGGACTGGGAAACAGTACACAGAAATTGGGCGTGATTCCCGAAGCGCAAAATGACATGATCCTTGTCGTTATTTGTGAGGAGCTTGGCGTATTTGGCGCGGTTGTTATTTTGGTCCTGTTTGCATTGTTGTTATACAGACTGATCTTTATTGCGAAAAATGCGCCCGATCTTTTCGGTTCGCTGATCGCGACTGGGATATTTGCGCATATCGCATTACAGGTTATTTTGAACATTGCTGTCGTGACGGGACTTCTTCCGACAACGGGTATTACGTTGCCTTTTATCAGTTACGGCGGAACTGCAATCGTATTTTTGATGGCGGAAATGGGAATTGCGCTTGGAATTTCACGGAAAATAAGATTAGAATAGAAAAAGCTTCCTTTCTTATGAGATGTGTGATATATTTATATGTGGTATTAAAAACTACATACAATAGAAGCGTAAAATATATTTTGCGTTTCAGGAGGAAGTGTTATGGATTATAAAATTGTTTTGGATAGTTGCGGAGAATTGACATATAAGATGAAGGAGAGCGGGATTTACCATACGGCGGTTTTGAGTATGCTCGTTGACGGAGATACGATCTTGGATGATGAAAGTTTTGACCGGAAAGATTTTCTGAAAAGAGTAGCGGTGAGTCCGGAATGTCCGAAGTCTTCCTGTCCTTCGCCGGATGCATATATGGAACTTTACGGCGGAGCGGAGAAGAGGGTTTATGTGGTGACCTTGTCAGCGGAATTAAGCGGATCGTATAATAGCGCTCAGCTTGGAAAAGAGCTGTGGAAGGAAGAAAACGAAGACGGGGATAAACAAATCTATGTATTTAATTCGCGTTCGGCATCGGTAGGTGAAAGTTTGATCGCATTGAAAATACAAGAGTGTGAAGAAAAAGGGTATTCTTTTGAAGAAGTGATAGAGCATGTGGAAGCATATATCGAAGAACAGCACACATATTTTGTTCTTGAAAATCTGGATACACTTCGGAAGAACGGAAGGCTTACAGGAATTAAGTCGTTGATGGCAAGCGCTCTTAATATCAAACCGGTGATGGGGTCAACTCCGGAGGGAACGATTTGTCAGCTTGGTCAGGCGAGAGGAGTTAAGAAAGCGATTGCGAAGATGGCAGAGCATATTGTGGCAGATGGCAAAAATACAGAGAATAAAGTGTTGGCGATCGCTCACTGCAACTGCCCGGAAAGAGCAAGAGAGATAGAGCGTATGATTCTCGATAAGATAAAAGTAAAAGACAGTTTTATAGTAGAGACAGGCGGAATCAGCACAATGTATGCAAATGACGGTGGAATAATAGTTGTACTGTAGAAGTGTTTGTGATAAAATGTCCTCATGCGTAGTATCTTATCTGAAAGGAGTAATACGGGATGAGTCAGGAAAAGGTTGACCGTTATAAACAGGAAAAAGTAAACAGAAAACAGATCATGCGTAAGCAGAAGCTGATGAATAATATGCGTAAAGGGGTGCTTGTGGTGGTAGCTCTGGCATTGATCGGATGGCTTGGTTATTCTGCTTATGATATCTATGAGTCGGGAAAAGAGAGAACTGTCTCAGAGGTGAATTATGACGCCGTATCTGATTATTTGAACGGACTGAATGCAGAAGGTTCTGCTGAGTAAATGGTGTGGTGTGGGGAGTGAGCGCCGAATTTGAAGAGCGCACACCCTTGCACCCAAATTTTTTTTAAAACTTTAAAGTGAATAAATTCATTAAAAACACAACATGTAGGGTATTTGGAACATCAATGCCATACATGTTCTTTTTTTGCGAAAAATCCTGTTTTTTGATTCGTTTTTAGCCGAAAAAAGGACACAAAAAAATCTCAAAAAAGGGTTGAAAAAGGGGGAGTGGTGGTTTAGAATGGAGTCAAGTGGTAAAGAGTGGAGGCTAGTGGAGTAAAGTAGGGGCGATGTGGAGCTCACATTAAGAGAAAGGATTCCAGATGTTATTAGGAGAGTTTAACCATAGTATTGATGAAAAGGGAAGACTCATCATTCCGGCAAAACTGCGGGATGATCTTGGTGACAGTTTCGTTATTTGTAACGGACTGGAAGGCTGCCTCTTTGTTTACTCTCAGGAAGAATGGAATAAATTCGTTGCTGAACTTGAGACTTTGCCACGCATGAGTAAGGATGCCAGAATTTTCAAGCGTTATTTTTTCGGAAGCGCTTCGGAGGGCAGTTTCGACAAGCAGGGGAGAGTTCTTGTCCCGCCGTCGCTCCGCAAAGCAGCCGGATTAGAAAAAGATGTAGTCTTAGTGGGAGTTCAGGATCGCATCGAGATATGGGATAAGGCTCTTTGGGAGGAACGCAGTCAGATCAGCGAGGAAGATCTGGACGCGATTGCAGAGCGTATGGAATCCATAGGAATTCGTATTTGATAAGGAGAAGACAATGGCATTTGAACATGTGTCTGTTCTACTGAACGAAACAGTAGACGGGTTGAACGTCAAACCGGATGGGGTTTATGTAGACGCTACGCTTGGCGGAGGCGGACATGCCTATGAAGTGTGCAGAAGGCTTGGCAGTAAGGGGAGATTTATAGGAATAGATCAGGATGCCGATGCAATTAAAGCAGCGGGAGAACGCCTGAAAGGCTTCGGGGAGAAGGTTACGATAATTCGGAGCAATTATCGTGATATGAAGCCGCAGCTCCAGAATATAGGTGTTGACAAAGTAGATGGTATTGTGATCGATCTGGGAGTTTCATCATACCAGCTTGATACCGCCGAACGCGGATTTTCTTATCGGGTGGATGCGCCGCTTGATATGAGAATGGATCAGAGACAGAAAATGACGGCGAGAGACATTGTCAACGAATACAGTGAGTCGGAACTTTACCGTGTGATCCGCGACTATGGGGAAGATAAATTTGCTAAGAATATTGCAAAGCATATTGTGGCGGAGCGTAGGAAAAATCCGATTGAAACAACGGGACAACTGAATGAAATTATCAGTCATGCGATACCGATGAAGTTTCGTAAGACGTCAGGTCATCCGTCGAAAAGGACATTTCAGGCGATTCGGATCGAGTTGAATCACGAACTGGATGTTTTGAGGGAGTCGTTGGATGACATGATCGAGATGCTGAATCCGGGTGGAAGGATATGCATTATTACATTTCATTCGTTAGAAGACCGCATTGTGAAAAGTGCATTTAGGAAAAACGAAAATCCATGCACTTGTCCGAGTCATTTTCCTGTATGTGTCTGTGGGAAGATTTCAAAAGGGAAAGTGATCACGAGAAAACCAATTTTGCCGTCGGAGGCAGAAACGGAATCAAACAGCCGTTCAAAAAGTGCGAAACTCAGAATATTTGAACGGGCATAAATTGGGAGTGTATCATTATAGAAACGAATTTCCGAGGGGAGGGGAGAACCCTTAGGAAAATACAAAAAAGGAAGGGGCATTTGTCATGGCAGCAAACTATCGTACATCCAAATACAGAACGACAAGTCTAAGTGAAAGAGACAAAAGTGGATTTTATGTATATGGAAATACTGTACGTCAGGCAGAAACTCTTCCGAGAAAAACGAAGAGTCCGTATTCGCAGCAGAGGGAGCAGACGAAACGGACAAGCAGCCGGGTTGTTAAGAACCGAAACCGCGCGATGAGTATTAGTCCGGCTTATGCTGTATTTCTTACGGCAGCGGCAGTCTGTGCGGTATTGATTTGCGTTTTATACTTAAATCTTCAGTCGGAGGTCGTAAGCAGATCGGAAAATGTTACGGCAATGCAGGAACAACTTGCAGATCTGACGGAGGCAAATAATACTGCATATAATTCGGCGGCAGACTCGGTGAATCTCGAGACGGTGCGGGACAGAGCGATGAATGAAATGGGGATGGTTTATGCTGCTCAGGGAACAATCGTAGAATACGATAGTCCGGAAGGGGATTATGTAAAGCAGTATAACGATATTCCGGAAAGCGGTGTGCTCGCAAAGTCCAGCGATGTATTAAAGTAAGGAAAAAATTATGGCTGTAAAGAAAAGAAAAAAGAGTAGATTTGAATTTTTGACAAGAAAATTCCCGCTCAGAATGCAACGGAAGCTGGTAATGCTATTTATGGCAGTAGTACTGGCTTTTGTTGTTCTTATAGGAAGAATAACCTATATAAATGTAACGAAGGGAAGCAAATATACAAAAGTTGTTTTAGATCAGCAAAACTATGACAGCAGGGTGATCGCTTTTAAAAGGGGCGATATTGTCGATCGTAACGGAACAAAGATGGCGACAAGTGAGCGCGTATATAACGTGATCCTTGACGTGGCGGTTATGATGGACAAAAAGGAGTATATCGAACCGACAAAGGAAGTATTGAAAGAATGTTTCGATGTAGAGGGGGACGTTGTTGATAAATTGATCGAAGAGTCTCCGGACAGTCGTTATGAAGTGCTTGTGTCAGATGTGGATTATGCGACTGCTCAGAAGTTTAAGAAGATTGATGAAGATGATAAAAAATATCCGAATGTGAAAGGAATCTGGCTGGAAGAAGACTATTTGAGGAGTTATCCATATGGTTCTATGGCGAGTGATGTGCTTGGATTTGTATATGGAGGAAATCAAGGGGCGCTTGGAATCGAAAGCGCGTATAATTCAATTCTCAACGGAACGGATGGAAGAGAGTATGGGTATTTTGACTCCGATTCTTCGGTAGAGCGTACTGTCAAACCTGCGAAGAACGGAAATACGGTCGTGTCTACCATTGATGTGACATTGCAAAATATTGTGGAAAAATGCATTTTAGAGTTTAACAGTGCGCATGCCGCAGATGGAAATCCCGGCAGTAAAAACACAGCCGTTATCATTATGAATCCGAACACAGGAGAAATACTGGCGGAAGCATCGTACCCTAATTTTGATTTGAATGATCCGAGAAATCTATCTTTGCTTTATACAAAAGAGCAGTGGGATGCGATGAGTGAAGAAGATCAGGTCGAAGCGATGAATGATCTTTGGAGAAATTTCTGCGTAAGTGACGCTTATGAGCCGGGGTCTACTGCGAAACCGTTTACTGTGGCGGCCGGCTTGGAAACAGGAACATTGACCGGAAACGAAAGCTATTACTGCGGGGGTTCTAAAGACGTTCTCGGAACGAAGATCAGCTGTCACTATAAGTCGGGACACGGACAGGAAACGATACAGGATGCCATTGCAAATTCATGTAATGTAGCTCTTATGGATATGGCAGCGGTGATCGGTCCGGAAAATTTTACAAAATATCAGCATATTTTTGGGTTTGGAGAGTATACAGGGATTGATCTTCCGGGAGAGGCGGAAACGTCAGGACTGCTTTATACGGCGGATACGATGGGAGAGATCGATCTGGCTACCAATTCATTCGGACAGAATTTTAATGTAACGATGACACAGATGGTTTCTGCATTTTCTTCTCTTGTGAACGGAGGATATTATTATGAACCCCATGTTGTAAAACAGATTCAGGATGAAGACGGCAATGTAATAGAGACGAAAGATCCGGTTCTTTTGAGAAAGACAGTGTCTTCCGAAACGTCTAAGATGTTGAGACAGTATTTGAAAGCGACGATGGATTACGGAACAGGAACGAGGGCAAAGGTGGAAGGGTATGATATCGGCGCTAAAACGGGAACAGCGGAAAAACTTCCGAGGGGAAACGGAAAGTATCTGTTATCTTATATCGGTTATGCGCCGCAGAACAATCCGGAAGTCGTAGTTTATGTTGTGATCGATGAGCCTAATACGGCTGTACAGGATGACAGCTCCCTTGTTCTGGGATTAAGTCAGAAGATCATGTCTGAGGCATTCCCGTATCTTGGCATTACGACTATTGCACAAAGCGGGCAAAACGCTCAGGCGCAAGGTCAGAATTTCGGCAATACAGAATATACGGATTATGATGAAAATTATGAGGATACATACGGAAATGCAGACGGATCGTATGTGGATGAAAACTATACACCTGATTTAGATGATTGGGCGTCGTCTGACGTTTCAGAGTAGAGGAATAACCCTGCAGAAGATATAATAAACTGTAAAAATATCTTCTGTGGGGATTTTTTGTTATGAGAAACAAAATAGAGGAAAGAATAAAAAATAAAACTTATAATAAGAGAAAAGTACTTGTCGTTTTTTTATGTGCGGCTTTCGTGCTTTTTTGTCTGATAGGCAGACTTGTTTATCTTATGATATTTGATGCGGAGTATTATCAGAACATGGCGGAGGAACTGCATGAAAGGGAGAGGGAGATCAAAGCGGCCAGAGGGGAGATCGTAGACAGAAACGGAGTTGTTCTTGCGACAAACAGGACGGTGTGTACGATTTCGGTTATTCACAGTCAGATAAAAGATCCGCAGCAGACGGCAGACATGCTCAGTAAAGAGTTGGAACTTGACAGGGAGGATGTTTTGAAAAAGGTAGAGAAAGTATCTTCTATGGAAAAAATAAAGACGAATGTTGACAAAAAGACAGGCGACCGTATCCGTGAGTATAATCTGCCGGGAGTAAAAGTGGATGAAGATTTCAAAAGATACTACCCATATGACCGGCTTGCGTCAAGAGTGCTTGGATTTACAGGGAGCGACAATCAGGGGATCATCGGTCTTGAGGTGAAATATGAAGACGTATTAAAAGGAACAAATGGGAAGATACTGACGGTTACAGATGCCAGAGGAATAGAGTTGGAAGGAGTTGCGGAGGACCGGATTGAACCGGTTGCCGGAAATACATTAAAAACAAGTCTTGATTACAATATCCAGTCGTATTGTGAGCAGGCGGCCGAAAAGGTGCTGGAGGAAAAGCAGGCAGAAGGGGTATCGGTCTTGCTGATGAATCCGCAGAACGGAGAAATTTATGCTATGGTAAATGTGCCTGAATTTAATTTGAATGAACCTTATCGTTTGAATGACAAAACGGAAGATCAGATGACAGATGAAGAACGTCAGAACAGACTGAATCAGATGTGGAGAAACCGCTGCATTAACGATACGTATGAGCCGGGATCTACTTTTAAGATCATTACGTCGGCGGCTTGTCTTGAAGAAGGCGTCGTCTCTTTAGACGATACTTTCTCCTGCCCGGGGTATCGGATCGTAGAAGACAGGAAAATCCGGTGTCATAAAGTAGGAGGGCATGGAACGGAAACTTTTGTGCAAGGGATTGAAAATTCGTGTAATCCGGTATTTATGGATATCGGACTTAGACTGGGATCAGAGAGGTTTTGCGACTATTTTGAACAGTTTGGTCTGATGAGCCTGACGAACATCGATCTTCCCGGAGAAGCGGGGACGATTATGCATAAAAGAGAAGATATTAAAGCGGTAGAACTGGCCACAATGACGTTTGGTCAATCATTTCAGATTACGCCGATCCAGATGGCGGTGACGGTCAGTTCGATGGTAAATGGCGGCAGGCGTGTAACGCCGCATCTTGGCGTGTCGGTCTTAGATAAGAAAGGGAAAACGGTCAAGACGTTTAAGTATGGGGAAAAAGAAGGGATTGTTTCGGAGAAAACATCGGAGACAATGCAAGAACTTCTGGAGAAAGTTGTTTCCGAAGGATCGGGAAAAAACGCGTATCTTGAAGGATATTCTATCGGGGGAAAGACGGCGACGTCTCAAACGCTTCCAAGAAGCGCCGGAAAATATATTTCTTCGTTTATAGGATTTGCTCCGGCGGACGATCCTCAGATTCTCGGAATGGTCATCATCCATGATCCTCAGGGAATTTATTACGGCGGAACGATCGCTGCCCCGGTGCTTCGGGACATATATGATAATGTGCTCCCCTATCTCGGGATTGAAAAAAAGTAATGGATGGTTTATACTTTATGAGATAAAAGAGATGAAGAGGTGGATTTATGAGTAGTCATGTAGTGATTCCGGTTCTTGCGGCATTTGCGGTAAGTCTTGTGCTCGGACCGATTGTGATTCCTTTTTTGCGGAAACTGAAAATGAAGCAGACGGAGCGTGTAGAAGGCGTTCAGTCTCATTTGAAAAAAGCGGGAACTCCGACGATGGGCGGCATTATTATTCTTGCGGCTGTTATTGTGACATCCCTGTTCTATGTGAAAGATTATCCGAAGATCATTCCGGTTTTATTCCTTACAGTGGCGTTTGGTTTGATCGGATTTCTTGATGATTATCTTAAAGTTGTGTTGAAACGTTCGGATGGACTGATGCCGATGCAGAAAATGGCTCTGCAGATTATTGTAACGGCTGTGTTTGCATTCTATCTCGTGAAAGTGGCGGATATTCCGCTTACGATGCTTGTGCCGTTCTCTAACGGATATTATCTTGATATCGGCTGGATGGCAGTTCCGCTTTTGTTTGTGGCAGTGATCGGAACAGTCAACGGAACAAACTTTACAGATGGACTGGATGGCCTTGCTTCCAGTGTGACCGTTCTTGTCGCAACATTTTTTACAGTTGTGGCGATCGGAACGAAAAGCGGGATCGAACCTGTCACCTGTGCTGTAGTCGGGGCGCTGCTTGGATTTTTACTGTTTAACGTATATCCGGCAAGTGTGTTTATGGGAGATACAGGGTCTTTGGCTCTTGGAGGATTTGTGGCAGGCACGGCTTATATGATGCAGATGCCTTTGTTTATCCTGATCGTTGGAATTATTTACCTTGTGGAAGTGGCTTCGGTCATGATTCAGGTTACTTATTTTAAGAAAACAGGCGGAAAGAGGTTTTTTAAAATGGCGCCGATCCACCATCATTTTGAATTATGCGGATGGTCTGAAACGAGAGTGGTAGCTGTATTTTCTATCATAACGGCGTTGCTTTGCCTCATTGCGCTGATGGGGGTATAAAAATGGATATAAGAGGAAAAAAAGTGCTCGTCTTCGGTTCGGGTATCAGTGGAGAAGGATCATGCAGGCTTTTGCTCGAAAAAGGCGCGGAGGTTGTTTTGTATGATGGAAATGAAAAACTGTGCGCCGATGAGATTGAAGCTAAAATTTTAGAAACTAAAAAAGAAAACGGGCAATTCAGTATAGTGCTCGGAACATTTCCGGAAGAGATTATAGAAGAGCTTTCATTTGTAGTGATGAGTCCGGGAGTGCCGACGGATCTTCCGATCGTTGAAAAAATGCGTGAAAAGAGCATCCCGATCTGGGGAGAGATCGAACTTGCATATGTGTTTGGAAAAGGAGACGTTCTTGCAATTACAGGAACAAACGGGAAAACGACGACGACAGCCCTTTTGGGACAGATCATGCAGGACTATAAAGAACATGCTTATATTGTAGGAAATATAGGAACTCCGTATACAAGCGTTGCACAAGAAACGACGGACGACGCGGTAATTGTAGCGGAAATAAGCAGTTTCCAGCTTGAGACAATACATACATTTCATCCGAAAGTAAGCGCGATTTTGAATATTACTCCCGATCATTTGAATCGTCATCATACAATGGAGGCATATATCGAAGCGAAAGAGCGTATTGCTGAAAATCAGACAAAAGCAGATGTGTGCGTATTGAATTATGAGGATGATGAACTTCAGAAATTCGGAGAAAAAACGGCAGCGCAAGTTCTATATTTCAGCAGTGCGCGTAAACTGGAAAAAGGGATATATCTTGATGGAACAAAAATCATTTGCGCGGCAGATGTTCCGGTCGAGCTTTGCGATGTCAGTGAACTGAAGATTCTCGGAACACACAATTATGAAAATGTGATGGCTGCTTCTGCAATGGCGTATGCATATGGTGTTCCGATCGAGGTGATCCGCAAAAATCTTCTGACATTTCCCGGAGTGGAACATCGAATTGAGTTTGTGGCAGAAAAAAGAGGTGTCCTTTATTATAATGACTCGAAAGGAACAAATCCGGACGCAGCGATCAAAGGGATTCAGGCCATGAACCGTCCTACCATACTGATCGGGGGAGGTTACGACAAAGATTCCGAATATGATGAGTGGATCAAGGCGTTTGACGGGAAAGTGAGAAAACTTGTTCTGCTTGGCGCAACGAGAGAGAAGATCGCGCAAAGCGCTCATGCAAACGGATTTGACGATATTATTATGGCAGATACCTTTGAGGAGGCGTTTGAACAGTGCGTGAAATATGCGAAGCCGGGCGATGCGGTGCTTTTATCGCCGGCGTGTGCAAGCTGGGGGATGTTTAAAAATTATGAAGAACGTGGAGATAAATTCAAAGAACTTGTAGACCAACTATAAGGAGTGGAGCTGATTGACGCGTTCTGAAAAGAAAAAACGATATGACGGGATGCTTATATTTGTTGTATTGCTTCTTGTTGCCGCAGGGCTTGTGATATTGTACAGCACAAGCGCTTACAATGGGCAGGTGAAATTTCACGATCCGTTTCATTATTTGAAAAAGCAGGGGTTTGCGACACTGCTAGGACTGTTTGGTATGGCGCTTATCGCCCGCGTTGATTATCATAAATGGGTTCCGCTGGCGATTCCCGCATATGTGACGTCGATCATTCTGTCTGTGGCTGTTATATTTTTCGGGGATGAATACAACGGGTCCAAAAGATGGTTGTCTTTGGGCCCGATTTCTTTTCAGCCTTCAGAGTTTGCAAAAGTAGCCGTTATTTTTTTCCTTGCATGCCTTGTGAGCAGAAATGTACAGCGGATGAAACGTTTTCGCACAATGATACTTATGATGATTCCGGTTTTGCCGATCGTAGGTCTGGTCGGAGCAAGTAATTTAAGCACTGCGATCATCATTCTCGGAATTGCGGTTGTTCTGATTTTTGTAGCGGATCCGAAATACGTCCGTTTTATATTGATGGGAAGTATCGGCGTAGGATTTATGACGGTTTTTCTGGCGATGGAAAGTTATCGATTGGAACGCCTGGCAATCTGGAGACATCCGGAGCAATATGAAAAAGGGTATCAGACGCTGCAGGGACTATATGCAATCGGCAGCGGAGGTCTGTTCGGAAGGGGATTAGGCAACAGTGTACAAAAACTCGGATTTCTTCCAGAGGCTCAAAATGATATGATTTTTTCTATTATCTGTGAAGAATTGGGATTGATCGGAGCAGGATTTATCATTCTTTTATTTTTGATTCTTATTTGGCGTTTTTTTGTGATTTCAACAAAAGCGTCGGATCTGCTTGGCGCTTTGATAGCGGCAGGGGCAATGGCGCATATGATGATCCAGGTTATATTAAACATCGCGGTAGTTACAAATTCAATTCCAAACACAGGGATTACGCTTCCGTTTATCAGTTACGGAGGTACATCGGTTGTATTTCTTCTGTTGGAGATGGGACTTGTGCTTAGCGTATCGAATTACGAAGGTTTACGGTATGGAGGTTCAGAATAGATGAAGAGAAAAAAACACAAAAAGAGAAAGGTGTGGCCGATTATTTTAGTTGTGCTTACTGTCTTGATCGTTATGGCAGCTGCGGCGGTATTTCTATTTCGCACAAGGTCATATAAAGTGGAAGGAAATTCTTATTACGGAGAGAGAACGATCACAACATGGATTGAGAATGATCCGCTTTCGGTAAATTCTCTGTATGTTCTGTATAAATATAATTTTACCGATGCCGATCTTCCGTCAGGAGTAGAAAGTCTGAGTATTTCACTGAAAGATCCGTGGACGGTGAAGGTGAAAGTGAAAGAAAAAGAAATGGCCGGATATGTAGATTATGACGGTGCATATCTTTATTTTGACAGAACCGGAACGGCAGTATTGCGGACAAAAAAAATAATCGAAGGTGTTCCTCATATCGAAGGTCTTATGTTTGATTCGGCAAAAGCTAAAATAGGGAAAAAACTTCCGGTGGAAGATGACAGTATTTTTGAAAAAATTGTAGAAGTTTCAAAAAATTTAAAAAAATACAATCTCACACCTGACAGGATGGGGTGTACAGATGGAGGCGTACAGATATATTTTGAAATTGTACAGGTCAGCCTTGGAAACGGGAATTATGAAGAAAAGCTTAGACAGGTAGAACCGATTCTTAAAAAACTGACTGAATTATATCCCGGAAAGGCGGGCGTGCTGCATTTAGAGAATTACGATGCCGAATCGGAGTCGATTCCGTTTGTTCCGGCGGCATAGCGGCGGCGGATCATCTGTAAAAGTGTAATAATTCAGAAAAATAGCAAAAAATCTATTGATTATTTGCTAAAAAGACTTTATTATATACTTATTGAATTCTATCGTTCAATATTAAGGGATGTATAAGAAATTAGTAAGACGACGAAGGAGGAAGTACTCTTGTTAGAAATTAAAACCAACGAATCAGAAGCGGCCGCAAGAATTATTGTAGTCGGAGTCGGTGGAGGCGGAAACAACGCAGTAAACCGGATGATTGACGAACAGATCGCGGGCGTGGAATTTATCGCAGTGAATACAGATAAGCAGGCACTGCAGCTTTGTAAAGCACCGACATTAATGCAGATCGGTGAGAAGCTTACAAAAGGGCTCGGCGCAGGGGCACAGCCGGAAGTAGGAGAAAAAGCGGCAGAGGAAAGTTCAGAAGAGATCTCGGCAGCGCTCAAAGGTGCGGACATGGTGTTCGTAACATGCGGTATGGGCGGCGGAACGGGTACAGGTGCTGCACCTGTTATTGCACGTATTGCAAAAGAGCAGGGAGCTCTTACAGTCGGAGTTGTCACAAAACCTTTCCGTTTTGAGTCGAAAACAAGAATGCAGAATGCATTGAGCGGAATTGATAAATTAAAAGAAAATGTAGATACGATTATCGTAATTCCGAATGACAAGCTTCTTGAGGTTGTTGACAGACGCACAACAATGCCGGAAGCTCTTAAGAAAGCTGATGAAGTTCTTCAGCAGGGTATTCAAGGTATCACAGATTTGATCAATGTTCCGTCACTGATCAACCTTGACTTTGCGGATATTCAGACAGTTATGAAGGATAAAGGCATTGCTCATATCGGTATCGGTGCAGGACGCGGAGACGATAAGGCTCTTGAGGCGGTAAAAGAAGCTGTTGCGAGTCCGCTGCTTGAGACGACGATTCAGGGTGCGTCGAATGTTATCGTTAACGTATCGGGAGATATTACTCTTATGGATGCTTCTGATGCGGCTGATTATGTACAGGAACTTGCAGGAGAAGGCGCAAGTATTATTTTCGGTGCTATGTATGATGACGCGAAGTCAGATGAATGTACGATCACTGTTATTGCGACCGGGTTACATAATGTAGGCGGAAGCGCATCAAAATTAAAGGCGAGATTGGAAGGACAGCAGAAAGTCGGATCGATCCTTCCGTCCGGTGAATCGACAGTAAGAAGTCGTCTTGACAATGATGGAAGCAGAGTATCTGCGGCCAGACCACAGACATCTGCCAGACCGCAGGGAGGTACGATGCCGACTTTACAGCCGCGTACGCCATCCAGTACGGTGAAAGAGCAGTCTATTAAGATTCCGGATTTCTTTAAGAAATAAGCGAATCGGTATAATAATATAGAATTTTAAGACAGAATGGAATTTCATGTAAGAGTTCCATTCTGTTTTTTTGTTTTTTGTCGAAATATATTTACAGATACATGTCAATATATGACAAAATTTTCCTGTTTCTAAATATATAATAGATTCCGCACTACATAATTACGGAAGAGAAAGAAGGTGGACTATGTACTATGAATTATACATAGATGTATTTTTTTTAGAAAATTTTATGTTAGACAGTCTGCTTTTAATGGCTGTAAACCGTGTTATGCAGTATAGGAATTCTTATGCGCGGATGCTTGCAGGAGGGGCAGCAGGCAGTTTTTTGACTTGTGTTGTGATAGCGCTTCCGCTTATGCCGGCGATAAAAACACTTCTGTTTGGCGTTGGGATTAATAGTGTGATGATATTTGCGGGACTTGGCGGAGATGTTTTGAAAAAGGGTAGAAAACAAAGTAAAAAAGAACTGGCTGCCTGGTTTTTGAGGACGCTGATCGTTCTGTATGCAGCGGCAGTTGTCTTCGGAGGGGCTGCGAATCTGTTTCGTCCGTATATGAAATTTGCCGGAGTGTTTTACGCAGTATTTGCAGTCGGATACTTTGCATTTACGGGAATGTGGAAGTTTATATCGCGCATAAGACAGAATACGAAAAATCTTCCGGAAGTAACATTGTATACAAGTCTTGGGGTAAAGAAAGTGATCGGTCTTATAGATACGGGAAATGAGCTCCGCGATTTTGCGTCTGATGATCCGGTCAATATTATTGATCCGCGATTGGCAGAGTCTATTACGACACATCCGGAATGGGAAAAAGGCTTTCATATGATTCCGTACAGCAGCATCGGGGGAGATGGAGTGATGAAGGTGTTTCGGATTGAAAAAATGTGTATTCACATGGATGAAGACATATGGATAGAAAATCCGCTTCTCGGGATGAGTGAAAGAACTCTTTCGGAAAAAGAACGATATGAAATGATCCTGAATCCGGGGATCTTTTTATAAGCGGGAGTTAAAAAATATGGATTAATATCTTTGACAGTTTATATTTACTGCCGCTTAAAATTACTAAAACAGGGGAATATAGGAGGATATGACATGATGATGAAAGTAGCTGTTCCGCAGCGGTTTAAGTTAAGAGTAGTACCTGATGTGAAAACCTTGATTTTCGGGAGCGGGAGAGAGGTGCATTATATAGGAGGAACGGAAGTCCTTCCGCCGCCTCTTGAGGGGATGAGAGAAAGCGAGATGATTAACCGGCTCGGAACAGAGTATGCAGAGGATGCAAAAAAAGTATTAATAGAACACAATCTCCGGCTTGTTGTATACATTGCGAAAAAATTTGACAATACAGGCGTAGGCGTTGAAGATTTGATTTCGATCGGAACGATCGGTTTGATCAAAGCAATCAATACGTTTAATCCGACAAAAAAGATCAAACTTGCAACATACGCATCCCGATGTATTGAAAATGAAATTTTAATGTACTTAAGGCGTAATAGCAAGACAAAGATGGAGGTGTCCATCGACGAACCTTTGAACGTTGACTGGGATGGAAACGAGCTGCTTTTGTCGGATATTTTGGGAACGGAAGAAGATACGATTTATAAAGATCTGGAAAATGAAGCGGAGAGAAAACTTTTGATTCGTGCTCTGAATAAACTTAACAGCAGAGAAAAGCTGATTGTAAGTATGCGATTTGGATTGGATAATCCGGATGGAAAAGAAAAAACACAAAAAGAAGTCGCAGATCTGCTTGGGATTTCGCAGTCATACATATCGAGGTTAGAAAAAAAGATCATGCAGAGATTAAAAAGGGAAATGGTAAGATATGAATAATAGATGAAAAAATAAATGTATGCAGTCGGTTTTCGGCAGCATACATTTATTTTTATAATCCGGGAAAGTAAACAGATCAAGCGCGGTAATAGTGAGCGTAAAGTCCGTTTTTATCAAGCAGTGATCCGTGAGTTCCGCGCTCGGCAATGCCATCTTCTGTGATGACGATGATTTCATCGGCGTTTTTGATTGTAGAGAGGCGGTGTGCGATTGTGATCGTTGTTCTGTCTTTAGAAAGTTCTTCGAGACTTTTTTGTATTCGCCGTTCGCTTTCATTATCAAGAGCGCTGGTAGCTTCGTCAAGAATCAGGATCGGAGGGTTCTTAAGGAAGACACGGGCAATAGAAATCCTTTGTTTTTGTCCTCCTGAGAGACGGGTTCCGCGCTCGCCTACATAAGTGGAATATCCATCGGGAAGTTCGCTGATAAAATCGTGAATATTTGCACGTTTTGCGGCATCTATGATCTCTTCATCCGACGCGTCCGGTTTTCCGTAGGCGATGTTGTCGCGAATCGTTCCCGAAAACAGATATACGTCTTGTTGTACAACGCCGATATGGCTTCGAAGACTTTTTAAAGTCAATGTTCGGACGTCTTTTCCGTCTATTGTGATCCTGCCGCCTGTCACATCGTAAAAACGTGGCAGAAGGGAACAAATCGTTGTTTTTCCACTTCCCGACGGACCGACAAGAGCGACTGATCTTCCGGCGGGAATTTCAAAAGATATGTGAGAAAGGACAGACGTATCGTCATCAGCATAGTGAAAAGATACGTTTTCATAGCGGACGAGGCCTTTTACATCTGTTAATTCTTCTGCGTCGGAAGCGTCTTTGATTTCAGGTTCTGTTTCCACGACGTCAAGAAAACGGCGGAATCCGGCAAGACCTTTTTGAATCATTTCAATAAGTTCTACGAGGATTTGGATCGGACTGATGAAAATACCGATATAAAGTGCATACATGGCAAGGTCTCCGACGTTCATGAATCCTTTTGCGATAAGGTATCCGCCATAGATAAGAGTGACTGAATACATCAACCCCTGAAACAGAAGATTCCATCCCATAAAACTTCCGATACAGTGATAATTCTCTTTTTTAGAGAGAAGAAAAGCGTGATTGCTTTTCTGGAATTTTTTCCGTTCTATTTCCTCATTTGTGAAAGATTGTACAACACGGATTCCGGCAAGGGTATCCTGGAGACTTGCATTGACATCTCCGATCTTTCTCCGGTTATCCATAAATGTTTCTTGCATTTTTTTGTTTTGGCGTATGGAAAAAACGAACATACATAAAACAATAATGGCAAGGGGCAGGGCGAGCCGCGCATTGATCAGAAAGAGGAAAATAAAAGAGCCGATGATCTTTACGACAGAAATAAAAAGGTTCTCAGGTCCGTGATGTGCAAATTCGGCAATGTCAAACAGATCGGAGACGAGTTTGCTCATCATCTGTCCTGAATTATTTTTGCTGTAATAAGAAAAAGAAAGTTTTTCATAATGATCAAATAGTTGTCGGCGCATATCACGTTCCATGCAGGCGCCCATCATATGTCCCTGGTAACTTACATAATATTTGCAAAGACTTTGTATAAGATACATGAAAAGAAGTCCGGCTGCAATGAATGGGAGCGCATGAAGGATGAGACTGCTGTCTTTCGTAAACAAAGTATTTGTCAGCACGCGCAGGATCTGCGGGTAAGCAAGATCGACAATGCTGATGAATGCAGCGCAAAGAAGGTCGATAAAAAAGACGGTCTTGTACGGTGAGTAATAGGTGATAAATTTCCGTAATGTATTCATAAACGTTATGCTCCTTTTTGGTAAAAAATACTGTTCTTATCTTAGCACATGAGATTTTTCTTGACAAGGCAGGGGCGCTGTAATAATCTAAAGGTCGCGGGATGAACTGTTACTAAAGGTCATATATTGATTAAAGGAGAGTTATTATATATGAATATATATCTTGCCCCATTGGAAGGAATTACGGGATGGATTTACCGCGGCGCCGTACAGAAGTGTTTTGGAGGGTTTGACAAGTATTTTATTCCGTTTATTAAGCCGAATCAAATGGGACGTTTCAGCGCGAGGGAGAAAAAAGATATTCTTCCGGAACATAATAAGGGGATGCATGCTGTTCCTCAGATATTGACAAATTGTGCAGAGGACTTTGTACAGACGGCAAAGAAGCTGGAACAGTACGGGTATAAAGAGATTAATCTGAATGTAGGATGTCCGTCTAAAACTGTTGTGACGAAAGGGCGGGGAGCGGGCTTTTTAGCATTTCCGGAACGTTTGGATCTTTTTCTGGAAGAAGTGTTTCAAAATTGCCCGATCGATATTTCTGTAAAAACGCGGATCGGAACAGAAAGTGGTGAGGAATTTCCGAAACTTATGGATATTTATAATAAGTATCCGATAAAAGAGCTGATCATTCATCCCCGTACACAAAAAGATTTTTATAAAAATATTCCGCATATGGATGTGTTTGAAAAAGCGCTCGGCACAGGAAGGCATAAAATATGTTATAACGGAGATCTTACATCGGAAGAAGATGTCCGTAATCTTTCGGAACAGTTTCCGGAAGTAGAGAGTATAATGATCGGCAGGGGAGTTCTCGCCGATCCGGCGATTGCCCGGAAGATAAAAGGCGGAGATGGTGCGGATAAAGCGGAAATGCGTCATTTTCATGATATGCTATATGAAGCATATTGCGAGGAAATGTCCGGTGAAAGAACAGTTTTGTATAAGATGAAAGAACTGTGGTTTTATTTGGCGTCCTCTTTTACTAATAGCAGACCATACGCAAAGAAGATCAAAAAAGCGGAAAAATGTGCTGTGTACGAAAAAATTATAGAGGAACTTTTTGCGAATGAGGAAGTAATATAGAAATACAAAAAACAGCCGGATCTAAAAACATCCGGCTGTCTGTAACATAAGGATAATAAGAGGGGAGGAGTAATCCTTCCCCTTTGTTATTTTATAAAGCGTGCTCGTATACGGCTTCGGAAGTGAGCTGCACTTCCAGTTTCTTAAAGATTTTAATGTCTACGTCTGACAGCATGACAGATGTGTGCGCCTGGCATCCTGCAAGTTCGGGAAGCTGGGAAAGGGCAAGGCGTGCCTGCGGATTTGTTGCCGCGCTTGCGGATAGGGCGATAAGTACTTCATCTGTATGAAGCCGTGGATTTTTGCTCTTTAAATAATCTACTTTTAATTTTTGGATCGGTTCGATCGATTCAGGAGAAATAATATGAGTTTCGTGATCGATACCTGCAAGCACTTTTAGTACATTTAACAGAAGCGCCGCGCTTGCTCCGAGAAGATTGGTTGTTTTTCCGGTGATGATCCTTCCGTCACGCAGTTCAAGAGCGGCAGCGGGACCGTCTGTCTCTTTGGCGCGCTCTAAAGCTTTGATTACAACTTTGCGGTCTGTGACAGTAATCCCTGCCATATTCATAAGAAGTTCGATTTTCTGAGCTTCTTTCTCGGAAGTGCTGCCCTTTGCAAGAGCGTTCAGAGCATCAAAATAACGGCGGATGATCTCTTGTTTGGAAGCTTCACGGCAGGCTTCGTCGTCGCAGATGCAGTTTCCTGCCATGTTGACGCCCATATCAGTAGGAGACTTGTAAGGACTTTCTCCGTAAATCTTTTCAAAGATTGTATTTAATACAGGGAAAATCTCAACATCACGGTTATAGTTGACAGTCGTTTCTCCATACGCTTCAAGATGGAACGGGTCGATCATGTTTATGTCGTTTAAGTCGGCAGTTGCCGCTTCGTATGCAAGGTTAACCGGATGCTTAAGCGGGAGATTCCATATAGGGAACGTCTCGAATTTTGCATATCCCGCAAGAACGCCCCGTTTATGCTCGTGATAAAGCTGGGAAAGACATGCTGCCATCTTGCCGCTTCCGGGTCCGGGAGCAGTGACGATAACAAGAGGTCTGCTTGTCTTGATATAATCATTTTTTCCATAACCTTCGTCGCTGATGATAAGCGGAATATTAGATGGATATCCGGGAATAAGATAATGAAGATATACCGGAATATGCAGCTTTTCAAGTCTGTTTTTGAACAGGAGGGCACTTTCCTGACCGGAAAATTGAGTGATTGTAACACTTCCTACATATAATCCCTGATCCTTGTATGTCTGAATCAGACGGAGAACATCTGTGTCATAGGTGATGCCCAGATCTCCGCGGATTTTATTTTTTTCAATGTCTTTGGCGCTGATGACGATAACGATCTCTGCCTGAGAACTCAACTCTTTTAAAAGACGGAGTTTACTGTCAGGAGCAAATCCCGGAAGAACACGGGACGCATGATAATCATCAAACAGTTTGCCTCCGAATTCAAGATAAAGCTTGTTGCCAAATTTTCCGATCCGGTTTCGGATATGTTCGGACTGCATTTTCAGATATTTTTCATTGTCAAAACCGATTCTCATTTTATTCTTCTCCACTTTTTTGTTCATTTTAATCCTGCATGCAAAAGAATAGCGGCAGGACACATTTCGTACTCAGTATACTATAAAATCTAACTGTTTTACAATATTTTCATAATCTTTTTATTGATTTATGCAAAAGCTGTACTTATAATGGTAATAACGTCATGCACGTTGTGCAATGACGCCGAAGATTTTTAGGAGGAACAGGATGGATAACAACCAGAATAAGAAGAATAATAAAAATAATCCGAATAATAACCGGCAGGGTTTGGGCATTGTGCTTATAACGACCCTGCTGGTGGCTTTTGTATTGATCGGATTCTTTTCTGCTATGGGCAATACAAGTCAAAGGGAGATCAGTTATGACAAATTTCTTAAACTTGTAAGTGAACATAAAGTAAAAGAGGTAAAGTTAGACAGTGAAAAGATTTATATTACATTAACGGACAAAGCCCGTGAGGAAGCGCGGGAAAAAGCTGTTGAGAAAGCGGAAAAAGAAGGACGCCTCAGTCCGTTTGAAGAAGCGATGGAAAGATTGCGTATCCAACTGCCTTCCGTAAAAAAAGAAGGGAAAGAACACGCGCCTGATTTTTATACGGGATATGTTGACGATGATACGCTTGTGACAAAACTTGACCGTGCCGGGGTTAAGTTTCAAAGTGAGATTCCGGATACGATCGGTCAGTTGTTTTTTGAAATGTTTGTCACGGTGATCCTGCCGCTTCTGCTCATGGTGTGGCTGTTCACATATATGATGAAGCGCATGAATAAGGGCGGCGGAATGATGGGCATTGGAAAGAGCAATGCGAAGATGTACATGGAAAAAGAAACAGGAGTGACGTTCCGGGATGTGGCAGGAGAAGATGAAGCGAAAGAATCGCTTCAGGAAGTCGTTGATTTCCTTCATAATCCGGGAAAATACAGTGGGATCGGAGCGAAACTTCCGAAAGGAGCGCTTCTTGTAGGACCGCCGGGAACAGGAAAGACACTTTTGGCAAAGGCGGTTGCGGGAGAGGCAAAAGTTCCGTTTTTCTCATTATCGGGTTCTGCGTTTGTGGAAATGTATGTCGGTGTCGGAGCATCCCGTGTTCGTGATCTGTTCAAACAGGCTCAGCAGTCGGCTCCGTGTATTGTGTTTATCGACGAGATCGATGCGATCGGAAAGACAAGAGATACGGCGATGGGCGGAAATGATGAGAGAGAGCAGACTCTGAATCAGCTTTTGGCGGAGATGGACGGATTTGATACGAATAAGGGACTTTTGATTCTGGCGGCAACAAACCGTCCGGAGATTCTTGATCCTGCGCTTCTTCGTCCGGGACGGTTTGACAGACGGATCATTGTTGATAAGCCGGATCTGAAAGGCCGTGTCGATATTTTAAAAGTACATGCAAAAGACGTTCGGATGGATGAGAGCGTGGACTTGGAAGCAATCGCGCTTGCAACATCCGGAGCAGTTGGTTCGGACCTTGCGAATATGATCAATGAAGCGGCGATCAATGCAGTAAAACACGGAAGGCAGGTTGTGAGTCAAAAAGATTTGTTTGAGGCGGTTGAAGTTGTTCTTGTCGGAAAAGAGAAGAAAGACCGGATCATGAGCGAGGAAGAGCGGAAAATTGTTTCTTATCATGAGGTAGGTCATGCCCTTGTGACAGCGCTTCAGAAAAATACAGAGCCGGTACAGAAGATCACGATCGTTCCGAGAACGATGGGCGCGCTGGGGTATGTGATGCAGACTCCGGAAGAAGAGAAGTTCTTAAATACAAAGAAAGAACTGGAAGCGATGATCGTTGTTGCGCTCGGAGGACGTGCGGCGGAAGAAATCGTGTTTGATACAGTAACGACAGGCGCGTCAAATGATATTGAACAGGCAACGAAAATCGCCCGTGCCATGATCACGCAGTATGGAATGTCAGACAGGTTCGGACTGATGGGGCTTGAATCGATCCAGAACAAATATTTGGACGGCCGTGCGGTTCTTAACTGTGGAGAGGCGACAGCGGGAGAGATTGACGAAGAAGTAATGAAGATGCTGAAATCTGCGTACGCAGAGGCGAAGAAACTTCTTTCCGAAAACAGAGAAGCTCTTGATAAAATCGCGGAATTTCTCATTGAAAAAGAAACGATCACAGGAAAAGAATTTATGAAGATATTCAGAGAAGTAAAAGGAATTTCCGAGCCTGAAGAAGGCGCGGTATCCGGTATAGAAGAGCGTGGGAGAATTGCGATGAAATAAGGAAATAAGGGTTGTTTTCCGTTTGAGAGAAAGCGGAGAGCGATCCTTTTTCTTTTGAAATCATAAAATCCGTCGAATCTTTCGGAATTTTGGAAGAAAAGAATTTCCGGGAACGGATAGTTTGAGAATAAGAGGGAAAATGGATGGAATACAGAAACAGTTATATATCGCCGCTTGGCAGGATATTGCTGACAGCGGATGAGATCGGACTGACCGGACTGGCGTTTGAAGGACAGAAAAATGCTGTTCAAGGTTTGATTCGGGAAAGTGAGGAGAAAGAGACAACACTTTTTTCGGGTGTGAAAAAATGGCTGGATATATATTTTTCAGGAGTGGAACCGGACTTTCAAATACCGATTCATTTGGAAGGAACCGATTTTCAGATGTGTGTGTGGGAGATGCTTTGCACGATCCCGTATGGAGAGACAACGACATACGGCGCAATCGCAAAGCAGATCGCACATGACAGAGGGATTTCAAAGATGTCGAGTCAGGCGGTTGGAAATGCTATCGGACGCAACCCTGTGTCGGTGATCGTTCCGTGTCACAGAGTGATCGGAGCAAAAGGAAATCTGACAGGATATGCAGGCGGAATTGAGAGAAAAGCAGAGCTTTTAAAAATAGAACAAAACCAAAATGCCACTGAGCAGTATCCCTTTTGATAAAGTGAAAGAGAATGTTTATAAAAGATAAGTTTTTCTTGTTTTTTTATATATGGGAAGTATAATAAAGTTTATGGAAAACAATAATTTTAACATACAGGAAGAATTAAAAAAGCTTCCCGCAAGACCGGGCGTATATCTTATGCATGACGAGCGGGACGAGATCATTTATGTCGGGAAAGCGATCAGTTTAAAAAACAGAGTGCGGCAGTATTTTCAAAGCAGCAGAAATAAAGGCGTCAAGATAGAACAGATGGTGACGCATATCAGGCGTTTTGAGTATATTGTGACAGATTCGGAGTTGGAGGCTCTTGTATTAGAGTGTAATCTGATCAAAGAACATCATCCAAAATACAATACGATGCTGATGGATGATAAAACATATCCATTTATCAAAGTGACGGTGAATGAACCCTTTCCGAGAGTTTTGCTGGCAAGGAAAATGCTGAAAGATAAGGCAAAATACTTCGGTCCGTACACGAGTGCGCAGGCGGTTAGAGATACGATTGATCTGATCCATAAATTGTACCATGTAAGGAGCTGCAATCGAAATCTTCCAAAAGATATCGGGAAAGAACGTCCTTGTCTTAATTATCATATCAAGCAGTGCGACGCTCCGTGTCAGGGCTATATTTCTCAGGAAGACTACGGGGCGGCGATCGTGGAAGTGTTGAAGTTTTTGAATGGAAATTATGATGTGATCTTGAAAGAGTTGGAAGGAAAAATGAATACCGCCTCTGAGAATCTGGAGTTTGAACGTGCGATAGAATACAGGGAACTGATAAACAGTGTGAAAAAGATTGCTCAGAAACAAAAGATCACAGATTCGAGCGGAGAAGACAGAGATATTCTGGCGGCAGCTTCGGAAGGGGAAGATGCGGTTGTTCAAGTGTTTTTTATAAGGGGAGGACGGCTGATCGGAAGGGATCATTTTTATCTTCGTATCTCAAGCGGAGAAAAAACATCCGGTATTTTAGACAGTTTTATTAAGCAGTATTATGCGGGAACGCCTTATATTCCGGGAGAACTGATGATTCAGGAGGAAATCAAAGACAGAGAATTGATCGAAACGTGGCTTACCTCAAAGCGTGGACAGAAAGTGACGGTAAAAGTTCCGAAAAAAGGAACAAAAGAAAAACTGGTCGAATTGGCCTCTGACAATGCGAAGCTTGTTTTGAGCAAAGACAAAGAGCGGATGCGAAGAGAAGAAGGCCGTACAATCGGAGCTGTAAAAGAAATAGAAGCACTGCTTGGCATTTCGCAGATCAGGCGTATGGAAGCTTACGATATTTCCAATACGAACGGTTTCGAGTCAGTCGGATCTATGGTCGTGTATGAGAGAGGAAAACCAAAACGAAATGATTACAGAAAGTTTAAGATCAAAGGAATCCAAGGCGCAGATGATTACGGAAGTATGAGAGAAGTGCTGACCAGACGTTTTACTCATGGTTTGAAAGAACGGGAAGAGAACGGAGAGCTTGGAAAGTTTACTGTATTTCCGGATCTGATCTTGATGGATGGAGGAAAAGGTCAGGTAAACGTGGCGCTTCAGGTATTAGAGGACCTGAATCTGAATATTCCGGTGTGCGGCATGGTAAAAGATGATTTTCACCGGACGAGAGGACTCTATTTTCAAAACGAAGAGATTTCGATTGAAAAATCATCCGAAGCTTTCCGCCTTATTACACGAATTCAAGATGAGGCGCATCGGTTTGCAATCGAATACCACCGGCAGCTCAGAGGAAAAGGTCAGGTACATTCCATCCTGGATGATATAGAAGGGATCGGACCTGCGAGAAGAAAAGCGCTTATGCGTCATTATTTAAGTCTGGACGCGATCAAAGCAGCTTCAATAGAAGAACTTGCGAAGCTTCCTTCTATGAATGAAAAGGCGGCGCAGGCGGTATACAATTTTTTTCATACATGATATGATAAGAGAAATGAATAAAGAATGTCGCCGGATGAGGGGAAAGCCGATCCGGCTATGAAAAATAAAATGAAAGGAACGGAAAATATATGGGACGAGGAATTAAACTAAGTGAAATCGCAGAAAGGATGGATCTGAAAAATCTGACGCCGGAGTTGGATCTGACAGAGAAAGAAGTCCATGTGCCGGACGTCAACAGACCGGCGCTTCAGTTAGCGGGCTTTTTTGATCATTTTGACTCAAACCGCGTACAGATCATCGGGAATGTAGAGTACACATATATGCAGACGCTGACAGAAGAGCGGAGAGTGTATATTTATGAAATGCTTCTGAAACACCCGATTCCGTGCATGGTATTTTGCCGGGGGATAGAGCCGGGCGACGTGTTTTTAAAAAAGGCGGTGGAAAGTAATGTGCCGGTATTTAGCGCATCCAAACCGACATCTGATTTTTCTGCGGAGATCATCCGTTGGATGAACGTAAAGCTTGCGCCGTGTATTTCGATTCACGGAGTTCTTGTAGATGTATATGGCGTCGGTGTTTTGATCATGGGAGAAAGCGGGATCGGAAAAAGTGAAGCTGCACTTGAGCTGATCAAGAGAGGACATCGTCTTGTGACGGATGATGTAGTGGAAATACGGAAAGTGAGCGATGAGACGCTTGTAGGCTCTGCGCCGGATGTGACGAAAAACTTTATTGAGTTAAGAGGAATCGGTATCGTCGATGTAAAATCAATGTTTGGTGTCCAAAGCGTCAGAGAAACTCAGAACATCGATCTTGTCATTACACTGGAAGACTGGAGCAGAGAAAAAGAGTATGACAGGCTCGGACTGGAAGAAGAGTATACGGAATTTCTCGGAAATAAAGTCGTATGCCACAGTATCCCGATCAGACCGGGAAGAAATCTTGCTATTATCGTAGAGTCAGCCGCGGTAAACCACAGACAGAAGCAGATGGGTTATAACGCGGCGCAGGAATTATATAAACGTGTGCAGGAAAATCTTGCGAAAAAAAGATAAAAGATAAGGAAGGAGATCAGGAATTATGAATTATTGTTTCGGCGTTGACATCGGAGGCACAACAGTTAAGATAGGGTTGTTTGAAGAGACGGGAACTATTGTTGAAAAATGGGAGATTCCGACGAATACATTGGCTGATGGAGAGGCAATTTTGCCGGATATTGCATTTTCGTTAAAAACAAAGATAGAAGAGAGAAAACTATCCGAAGAAGACATCCTCGGGATCGGAGTCGGAGTTCCGGCGCCTGTGACGGCAGAAGGAATTGTAAACGGGAGCGCAAATCTCGGATGGAAATATAAAGAAGTGAAAAAGGAAATGGAAGAGCTGACAGGTTTGAAAGCGTACATCGGAAACGATGCGAATGTTGCCGCTCTCGGTGAAATGTGGAAAGGAGGCGGAGCCGGAGAAAAAAATATGATCATGGTAACGCTTGGCACAGGAGTAGGAGGCGGAGTGATCATTGACGGAAAGATGCTCGTCGGCAACAACGGAGCAGGAGGAGAAATCGGACATATCTGCGTAAACTATGAAGAGAACGATCGATGTGGCTGTGGGAATAAAGGGTGTTTGGAACAGTATGCGTCTGCTACGGGAATTGTCCGCCTGGCAGAACAAAAATTAAAAACAGAAAAACGGGAAACGATTCTTAATAAAGCTGCGATTACGGCAAAAGATGTGTTTGATGCCGTAAAGGCAGGCGACGAAGTGGCGGATGAGATTGCGGCTGAGTTTGGAAAATATCTCGGATACGGACTTGCCAATCTTGCGGCAGTCGTGAACCCGGCAGTGTTTGTCATCGGCGGAGGCGTTTCCAAAGCCGGCGAAGTACTGATTCCGTACATAGAGAAACCGTATAAAGAAAGAGCGTTTTTTGCAGATAAAAATGTAAGATTTGTTCTTGCGCAGTTGGGAAATGATGCGGGAATCTGTGGATCTGCCAAGCTCGTGTTAGACGAGAAGAAAAATTGATGTTTTCTTCGTTTGATGTTTGAAATATCTGAAATAAAGAATATATTTTTAAAACAAAAATATTTGAATTGAAATCATTGAAAAAAAACCACAATATAGGATAAAACGATATGGAAAAAATAAGTTTATCCTATGTTGTGTTTTTTTAATTTTTGTTTTTAACAATCAAAATGTAAAAAATAGACAAAAAAAGAATACTTAATACGATAAAAACGGATTAAAATTAAAAAAATGTTGTGTAAACAGACTAAAATCTTTGAAACAAAGAAAAAGTGTTGACTTAAAAGAAATATATGATAAAATATAGACAAATAAAGAAATAAAGTTTCCGGCCGGAAGCTAAAGAGCATGAAAATGCGGGTGACTGAAAAAAGTAAAATTTGAAAAGAAACCCCGGAATACAGAATGGAAAAAGAGGAGAATGAAAAGATGAAAGCATTAGCAAGATATGGAAAAGAATTTGGCGGATATCGTATGATCGACGTTCCGAAACCGACATGCGGTCCGGAAGATATTATTATTGAGATCAAGGCGGCTGCAATCTGCGGAGCAGATATGAAACACTATAAAGTGGATAATGGCTCCGATGAATTCAACTCGATCCGCGGACATGAATTTGCAGGTGAGATCGTAGAAGTTGGCGAGAAAGTAACGGACTGGAAAGTGGGACAAAGAGTTGTGTCTGACAACAGCGCTCATGTATGCGGCGTTTGCCCGGCTTGCGAACAGGGAGATTTTCTCTGCTGTGAAAGCAAAGTAAACTTAGGTCTTGATAATAATACATGGGGCGGCGGATTTTCTAAATACTGTAAAGTTCCGGGAGAGATCCTGAGAATCCATAAACATGCGATCTGGGAGATCCCGGAAAATGTAAAATATGAAGAGGCGGCGGTACTTGATCCGATCTGTAATTCATACAAAGCGATCGCGCAGCAAAGTCATCTCCTTCCGGGACAGGATGTCGTAGTATTCGGAACAGGACCGCTTGGATTATTTGCAGTACAGGTAGCAAGAATTATGGGCGCGGTCAACATCGTTATGGTAGGACTTGACGAGGATGTTCCGGTTCGTTTTCCGGTTGCAAAAGAGCTTGGAGCTACACACTGCGTAAACGGTTCCAAAGAAGATGTAGTAAAAAGATGTACAGAAATCTGCGGAAGAGATAACTTGGGTCTTGTCGTTGAGTGTTCGGGAGCAAACATTGCTTTGAAACAGGCAATCGAGATGCTTCGTCCGAACGGAGAAGTTGTTCGTGTAGGAATGGGATTCAAACCGCTTGAATTTTCAATCAACGACATTACTTCATGGAACAAGAGCATTATCGGACATATGGCATATGACTCCACATCATGGAGAAACGCGATCCGCCTTCTTGCTTCCGGTCAGATCAAAGTACAGCCGATGATCACTCACAGACTTGGACTTTCCGAGTGGGAAAAAGGATTTGAACTGATGGCGAAAAAAGAAGCAATCAAAGTAATCTTTACATATGATTTTGATGACGAGGATTGATGACCGGGGGAGAAGCAATGGAAAAGAAATTAATGCTTGCACCGTCTATGGGTTGTTGTGACTTATATGATTTCGGTCATCAAGTAAAATTTATCGATGAACATGCAGATTTCCTTCATATTGATATAAAGGATGGAAATTATGTAAAAACATTTGGCGTTGGTCCTGATTTTATGACAGTATTGAAAAAAGTTGTAAAAAAACCGATGGATGCACACTTAATGGTAAAACATCCGCAAGATTATATTGAGGCATGTGCTGCAGCCGGAGCAGCTTATATCACTCCGCACACAGATTGCATTGAAGGTGATGCTTTTGTGACGATCAACAAGATTATCTCTCTGGGATGCAAAGCCGGGATTGCCATGAACCCGGCAGCTCCTTTAGAGGCGATTCGATATTACCTTCCCCTTCTGTCGAAAGTAACGATTATGATCGTAGATGCAGGATATGCCGGACAGAAGGTGATCACACAGATGTATGATAAAATACGTACCCTTGCAAAATGGAGAGAAGAGATGAAGCTTGACTTTCTGATCGAGGCAGACGGATCGATGAATGCAGGCGTTTATGCTCCTCTTTATGAAGCAGGTGCAGATATGGTTGTACTCGGACCTCCGGCTCTTTGGAATAAAGATGAGGATATCGAAAAGGCGTGGGCAATCATGGAACAGGAAGTAAAAAGTGAACTCGCCGGAATGTAAAATACAATACAGACAGTTTCATGTACATAGAAAAAGAGGCTGTCACAAAGAATGAGAAAAGAAAGGGAATTAATTATGGAAACAAGAAAAAGCGCAAATATCGGCGCAAGACTCGATCGCCTTCCGAATTCGGGATGGCATATTAAAATGTGGCTTGTTACAGCATTTGCCTTGTTGGTGTGCTGGTCAAACGGAATAGGAGGATCGGTTCAGAATATTTTGCTTAACGAGCTTCATTGGTTAGAACCGGGTACAAAACTCCTTGCAATGTGGGGAACAACTTATACGGCAGGACAGCTTTTCGGAGCGCTTGTCGGAGGTCCTATCGGAGATAAAATAGGACGTAAAAAAAGTATTCTTTTATATGAAATTATCCATATTATCGCCATGATCGGCGGCGCGATCGCACCGAACATTTATGTATTGTATGTATTCAGACTTGTACAGGGATTCGGACTCGGAGCGCTTCTCGTAGTTCTGTTTGCAGGATTTACAGAGTATGTGCCGGGAAGAAACCGTGGTGTATGGTCAAGCCGTAACTCCTTTATCGGAAACTGGGCTCACCCGATCTGTAACGGAATTGCATTTTTGATCGTGACAACAGGAATCAGCTATAATATGAACTGGAGAATCCAGTATATGATCCCGTCTGTTCTTTCTATTATTGCATCCATCATTATTGCAAAGAAGCTTCCGGAGTCTCCGCGTTGGTTAGAGGCACAGGGAAGAGTTGACGAAGCAGACGCAATCCTTACAAAGATTGAAAAAGAAATTGAAGCGTCAACAGGAAAACCGCTTCCGCCTGTAACAGAAGAGCCGAAAGAAGTAAAACAGCTTCCGTACTCGGCTCTGTTTAAAGGCAAACTTTTGAGAAGAACGATCGTAGGTTCTCTCGTATTGATCGGTATGAACACGATCCAGTATACATTGATGACATGGATGCCGTCCTTGTTGAAATCAATGGGATATGATACATCACAGTCACAGTTTATGACAATGTTCGGACTGTTCGGCGCTCCGTTTGGAATCTTTATCGCATCACTGATCATGGATAAGATTCCGAGAAGAGTTATGGGCGTGATTCTTCTGGCAGCAATGGCTGTACTTGGAGTTATTACAGGACAGCAGACAACAATGACAGCATTGATCGTAACAACATTCTTGCTGAACACGGCAATTTATATGTACGTATGCTATGCTTCCGCGGTGTATGTTCCGGAAATGTGGCCTACGTCGGCAAAACTGTCCGGTTCCGGCTTCTGTAATGCGATCGGACGTGTCAGCAATATCTTCTTCCCGTTCCTCGTAACAAGCGTTGCAGCAGGTTCTATGGGAAGCACGGGAGTATTCGTCCTGATCTCTGTTGTTGCCGTAATAATCGGAGTATGTATTTTGATCTTCGGCGTAGAGACTAGAGGAGAATCTGTAGAAGATATCGGAAATGTTGATTAAACAGAAGTAATAGGTAAATGAGTTTCCTGTTCTCCTAGTATTGGGGAACAGGAAAAATTGTAAAAGATGAAAGGTGAAAGGAAGGATATAAAATGAAAAATTCAGAAGCAATCTTAGTGACTCCAAAACATTTTGAAATACAGGAATGTCCGGTTCCGGAGCCGAAAGATCATGAAATTCTTATGAAAGTAGAGTATGTCGGAATGTGCGGATCTGATATTCATGGATTTGAATTTGGACCGTTTATTCCTCCGAAAGATCCGAATCAAAAGATCGGTCTCGGACATGAGGTGGCGGGAGAAGTTGTTAAAATAGGAGCGAAAGTAACAAAATTTAAAGTCGGAGACAAAGTGCTTATTGAGCCGGGTGTTCCGGATGATACATGTGAGTATTGCCGTACAGGCCGTTATAATATTTGTCCGGGAGTTGACTTTATGGCAACACAGCCGAACTATAAAGGGGCGCTGACACAGTATATGACTCATCCGGAAGAATGGACATATCATATTCCGGAAGGGATGACAACGATGGAAGGGGCTCTTGTAGAGCCGGCGGCAGTTGGAATGCATGCTGCTGTTCTCGGAGGAGCACAGCCGGGTAAAAGTATCGTCATCCTCGGAGGAGGAACAATCGGTCTGATGGTTCTTCAGGCTTGTATCAGCCTCGGGGCAACAGATATTACAGTTGTAGATGTTATTGAAAAACGTCTGGAACTTGCAAAAAAATTAGGTGCTGCAAGAGTAATCAACGGAAAAGAAGAAGATACGGTTGCGGTTCTTAGATCGGAAGAAATGTACGGAGATCATGGCGTGGATCTCGTATTTGAGGCGGCGGGAGCTGTATTTACGGCACAGCAGGCAGTACAGATCGTAAGCCGGGGCGGTAAAATCATGATGGTAGGAACACAGTCGAAGCCGGTTCCGATCGATTTCTTAAAGATTAACCGAGAAGTGACGATTCAGACATCATTCCGTTATTGCAATAACTTCCCGCAGACGATCGAAGCGATCTCATCAGGAAGATTTAATGTAAAAGATATGGTAACGAACATTTATGATTATGAAGACGTGCAGAAGGCATTTGAAGAAGCGATCGATCCTGTGAAAAAGACGGAGATGGTTAAAGGCGTGATCAAAGTAGCAGAATAGTAAAATTGTGAATCTATCCGACTCGGGCGATATGAAAGTGCATAAATCCAAGCTTGGGTCGTTGAAAAGAAAAGGAGAAAAGTTATGATTTCAGATATCAGATATTGGGAAAAGAAAGCAAGTGAAGGACATTATGCAATCCCTCATTTTAATGTATGGAATGCAGAGATGCTGATGGGAGTTATTGATGCGGCGGAAGAACTGCGCGCGCCGATCATTATTTCATTCGGAACAGGATTTACGGGAAATACTTCTTTTGAAGATTACTGTTATATGATGGAATCTATGGCGAAAAAAGCAAGTGTTCCGGTAATTCTTCACTGGGATCACGGCCGCAATATGACGATCCTTCAAAATGCCGTAGACCATTGCATGAATTCTGTAATGCGTGACGCTTCTGCTCTTCCGTACGAACAGAACGTTGCAGAGATCAAAAGATGCGTAGATTATTTCCACGCTTATAACATTCCGGTTGAGGCAGAACTTGGACATGTAGGAAACGAGACGATCTACGAAGAAGCGTTGTCCGAGTATCACTATACAGATCCGAAACAGGCAAAAGATTTCGTGGACAGAACAGGATGCGATTCTCTGGCTGTTGCGATCGGAAACGTACACGGCGTTTATTCTTCTGAGCCGAAGCTGGCATTTGATATTTTGGAAGAGGTTGCAAATGCAGTTGACGTTCCGCTTGTACTTCACGGAGCATCAGGTATCGGAGATGAAGATATTAAGAAAGCGATCTCTCTTGGAATCGCTAAGATCAATATACATACAGAATTATGCCAGGCTGCTATGGAAGCGATCAACGAACATAAAGACGAGCCGTTCTTGGCTGTGGAACGTGCGGTAAGACAGGCTGTAAAAGAACGTGCAATGTACAAGATCAAATTATTTGGTGATGACGGAAGGGCTGATGAATAAGGTGAGTAAAGATTTGGACGTAATGATTATCGGGGCGGCGATCGTAGATCTGCCGCTGCGCCCGGTAAGTAAAGAAGTGTTTGACGTTGTATCTTATCCGGTAGACGGAATTGCAATGACGATCGGAGGAGATGCGCTTAATGAATCGACCATTATTACAAGACTGGGACATAAAGTTGCTTTGATGAGCTGTATCGGTGTCGATGTAGCCGGAGCGTTTGTGTTAAGTCATTGTGAAAGAACAGGAATCGATACAAAATATATCAAACAAGATCCGGCAATCGATACTTCGATCAATGTCGGTCTGGTAGCGGCTGACGGAGAGAGAACTTTTATCACGAACCGTCAGGGAAGTCTTTGGAAATTTAAGTACGAAGATTTGGATATGTCAGCTTTAAAAGGAGCAAAGATTCTTTCGTTTGCAAGTATTTTCAACAATCCGCTTTTTGATAATAAAGCGCTTGTATCTGTATTTTCCAAAGCAAAAGAAGAAGGTATGATCATTTGTGCCGATATGGTGTCGCCAAGATTGAATGAGAAACTGGAAGATATTACGGAAGCGTTGAGTTATGTAGACTATTTCTTCCCGAATTTTGAAGAGGCAAGTGAAATGACGGGAGAGACAGACGAAGCGAAAGTGGCTGATAAGTTATATGCCTGCGGTGTGAAAAACGTAATCATGAAGATCGGTAAAAGAGGATGCTACATCCGTAATGCAGACGGTGCGATGATCGTTCCGGCATGCAAAGGAGTGACGGCAATCGATACGATCGGAGCAGGAGATAATTTCGCATCCGGATTTATTACAGGCCTTTTGGAAGGAAAAGATATCCGTGAATGTGCGATCTATGCAAACTGTACTGCAGCTGTTTCTGTTCAGTATGTCGGCGCGACAGGCGGTGTGACAGATAAAGCGATCGTAGATAAGATGCTTGCGAAATACCGTGAAGATTATAAATAATATCTGCATACTTAAAAGTGTTTGGTTGGATGAAATAGGTTAAGAAAGGGATAGACAGCTATTATGAAAACGATGAAATTAGGAAAGACAGGAATAGATATTTCAAGAATCGGACTTGGAACATGGTCGATCGGAGGCGGTTCTGCGTGGGGCGGAGATCATGAGCTTCAGACAGTTGTAGATACGATAAGGGAAGCTCCTAAGGCAGGAGTCAATCTGATCGATACAGCGCCGGGATACAATTTCGGAAACAGTGAAAAAATTCTCGGAAAAGCTCTTGAGAAAATGAATCGCGAAGAAGTTGTGATCATTACGAAATGCGGAGTTACATGGGATCAGGAGATGAAAGGAGACCTGTTTAATAAAGTAAACGGGATTCAGCTTTATAAAAACCTGAACAGCGAGTCTGTGAAAAAGGAAATTGTCGGCTCTCTTGAGCGTCTCGGAACAGATTATGTGGATGTGTATATGACACATTGGCAGTCTGTGGAAGGATCAGAATATTATGTGCCGATCCAAAAGACAATGGATGTTTTAAATGAGTTAAAAGCTCAGGGAAAGATACGTGCGATCGGAGCGGCAAACGTAGATATCGACCAGATCAAAGAATATTTGAAATGGGGAGATCTTGATATTGTTCAGGCGAAATATTCGATACTTGATCGTGGTATTGAAGATGAGATTATTCCGTGCTGTCGTGAAAACGGTGTGACGATCCAGGCATACTCTCCGCTTGAGATGGGACTTCTTTCGGGAACGATGCCGAGAGATTATCAGCCGGTCGGAGCACAGATTCCGAAAAAATGGTTCCAGCCGGATAATATGCAGGCGGCAATGGATATGATGGATAAATGGAAACCGCTTTGCGAAAAATATAATTGTACAATCGCAAATCTGGCTCTTGGATGGATACTGGCACAAGGAGATTTCCTGAATCTTCTCAGTGGCTCGACAACAGTAGATCAGATTAAAGAAAATGTGAAATCAGCTGAATTGGAACTTGATCCGGAAGATGTCGCTTATATGCGCGAGCTTGCGGAAGAAATCGATAAATAAGAGGCAACTGTATTTTAAAGATTGTTTGCCTGTATATATTTCCGAGTCTGAATATTTCAAAAGGAGAAATCATGTTTTCAAAGAATAAAGGTCTTGCAAAAACCAACTCAAAGGAGTTATTATTAAATAAAAGTGGTGTGAATAGCGGTGGAAAAGGTACAGAAAGGGAAGAAAGCATGGCGGGCAAGGAAAGATTGATGGCAATCCGTCAAACGATACAGATGCAGAAGAAAGCGTCTGTAGGAGAATTGAGTAAAATATGCAGAGTGACGGAAGAGACAATACGCAGAGATTTGGATAAGTTGGAGGCGGATGGCGTCGTGACCCGGGTTCACGGCGGTGCGATCTGGAATGAAGGCATTCAAAAAGAAGGAGTTCATTTTTATCGGAGGATGAGCAAACATCTGAAAGAAAAGCAGGAGATTGCCCGCAAAACGGCGAAACTTTTCGAGGGAAAGACAACGATGATCGCGGATTCTAGCACAACGGTGATGGAGGCGTTGAAGCTGCTGCCTCAGTCTCCTGATATAACAGTTGTGACAAATTCAACTGAGGTATTCCGTGAATTTCAGCAGTCTCCTCTTAATATTATCTCGACTGGGGGAGAGTATAATAAAAAATCACTTTCTTTACAAGGGCAGCTTGCCAAGACAAACATTCTGAAATATAACGTAAGCCTTGCATTGATCAGCTGTAAAGGACTGAGCATTGAAAAAGGTGTGCTTGATTCAAACGAAAGCGAAGCTGAGGTAAAGAAGGCAATGCTCTCGCAGGCTGAGGAAGTTGCGCTCTTAGTTGATTTTTCAAAATTTGATCAGTCGGCATTTGTGAACCTGATCGATCTTCAGAAGGTGAATTACATTATTACAGACAGGAGTCCTTCAGAAAAGTGGATAGAGTATTGCTCCGAACAAGGGATTGAATTGATTTATTAAATTGTTTAGGAAATTTTCGGATTTCGATTAAGAATTATCATTTGAATAAAAAAAGGAATGACCGATGCGTTTTTTTGTAGCGGTCATTCCTTTTTTATATAGGTATTAAATTATGTGTAGAAAACAATCATAAACAAAATGTATGAATCAAAGAAAATAGAAGAAAACAAAAAAATATATAACAAAAATAACGGATGAAATCTGTTTAAAACATAGAAAATCTTTGAATCAAAGAAATAATATTGACAATAATTTGCCGAAAATGTACAATAAATATCAAGAAATCCCATTGTATTCGACGATATAGACATAAAGGGATAAAAACGAAAAACACAGAAAGTTAAGGAGATGGAGAGATGAAAGAAAAAGAAAAAAAGAATACGATCGTGAAACGTATGATATTCGCGGTGGCAGCCGGATTCGTGGTTGGTTTTCTCATGCTCTTTTTGAGGGAATTTCTTCTGGAAAGCGGGAAATCAGGAATATGGAAAACAGTGGATGCAATCTTTTTTCAAGATGTAACAAAGACAAACGGAATTGAAGGTATCGGTATTTTATATATTGTCGGTCAGTTGTTTATGAGAGGACTTCAGTTGGCTATTGTTCCTCTTGTACTTACTTCGCTGAGTCTGGCGATGTGCAGTCTGGCAAATCCGGAGAGACTCGGAAAGATTGCAGGGAAGACATTTATCACATACATTTGCTTTTATGTAGTGGCAGCGGCTCTTGCGGGAGCAGCGGCATATTTTGTGAAAACAATGGGATGGTTCGACGTACAGCTTCCTAACGAGATGGTGACAGAAGCGGTGACGATGGAAGGATATAACCCGCTGGTGACAGTCGTCAATGCAGTTCCGTCTAATATTTTTTCGGCATTTTCATCTAATAACGAGATCATATCTGTCGTAGTTGTTGCGATCATTCTCGGATTGTGCATGACAGTGCTTGGCAAAAAGACAGAACCTCTTCGTAAAGTCATTGAAAATTTAAATGATGTCGTACAACTTTTCTTGAATTTCCTGATCGATAAGATCGGACCGGTTGCAATTTTTTGCATGATCACAAGAACGCTTGCGGTGTATGGAATCGAATATATTAAACCGACGCTTGTATGGATCGTTACTACGATTGTTGTAAGTCTGGTGCTTGTATTTACAATTTATCCGGTAGGGATATTCCTTACAACCCGGCTGAATCCGATTCCGTTTGTGAAGAAAACGTTGAAGATCGGCTTGTTTGCGGCAGCGACAAACTCTTCTGCGGCAACACTTCCGCTGAATACAAAGACATGTACGGAAGAACTGGGATGTTCAAAAGAAATCAGCAGTTTTGTTCTTCCTACAGGTATGACGATCAACATGAACGGTACGACAGCGATGCATATGATTGCGATTACATTTATTGCGACAGCGGCAGGAATTGATATTAAGCCTTCAACACTTGCCATAGCAGCTTTTCTTTCTATCTGCACGGCGATGGGAACTCCGGCAATTCCGGTTGCGGGAACGACGATGGTGTATGTTGTCATGACAGGGTTGGGAATGAGCTCTGAATTATGTATGATCGGATATTCGCTTGTACTGGCGATGAATTATCTTCCGGGAATGGCGGTAATTACCTTGAATGTAATCGGTGACGCAGCTACAAATGTGATCGTAAGCTTTAAAGAGAAAGTGCTGAATAAAGATGTTTATTATAAATAGAAGATAAATAAAATTGTAAAAGTACAGAATAAAGAAGTAGTTTAGAAAAAAAGAAGATAATGAAATCTTGTAATATCATGATGAAACAAAAAACAGGAATCGCCGCATTGAACTTAGTTCAGTGCGGCGATTCCCGCTTTTGCGTGTAAACATCCCACTATGAGATTCGCAGACAGTTAAGAGATGTTACGGCAATCAGTTTCGAGATTGAGGAATGACTTCAGGCCCTTCCGGTTCGGGATTCGGTTCGGGATCCGGCGTAGGCGGAATCGGATCCACATCATCGCCATCATCTCCGTTTGTATTTCCTAAGTTTTCGGAGCTGCCTGAATTGTTGTTTGTCGAATTATCCTCGTTGTTCTCGTCATCTTTACTTTCGTCATCTGTCTTTCCGTGTCCCGGACAAGTTTCTTTTGTCAAAGTGTCTTTATCAAAATACTCTGTGATGGAAGGACATCCGTTCACTGCAAGTTTTCCTGTCTGGGTACAGATTGTTCTTTGTACAACAGAAGCAGGAGGAGTGAAGTTTTTATATTCTAATTCTGCGTGGATGCGATCCATAATGTGCTTCCATATTACTTCGTGCCATGACTGATTCCAAAATTGTTCCAGTGTTTTATCCTCGTCATATCCGGTCCATACAGAACAGGTGTAGTAAGGCGTATATGCGGATAACCAGAGATCAGTACTGTTTTCCGTTGTACCTGTTTTACCTGCTGCAGGCATGTTGTTAAGTCTTGCAGGCGTTCCGGTTCCACGGTTGATTACGTCCTGCATAGCGCTTGTCAGAAGAAATGCTGTCGATTCTTTTAAAACACGACGTGTTATAGGTTTTGAATTATCGATCAGGACGTTGCCGTCGTGATCAAGAATTTCTGTATAAAGGAGCGGTTCGGTATAAATTCCGCTATTTGCGATCGCGGCATAAGCGGCGGTCATTTCAATATTGTAAACACCTCTTGTAATACCTCCGAGGGCGGTAGCCTGTGCGATATCCGACATACCCGGATAGTTCGGATCATTATTTACAAGCGTCGTAAAACCGAAGTTTTCGAGATATTTGTATCCCTTTTCAAGTCCGACTGTCTCGGTCAGAGTGCGTACGGCGCAAACATTCATGGAGTGTTCGATAGCATAGCGTACGCGGGCGCTTCCGATGTATTTGTTATCCCAGTTGTTTACCGGCTGTCCGCTGGCGTACCGGTACGGCTCGTCTTTGATCGTTGTTGCAAGAGTCATGCCGCACTCGTTTAATCCTGGGGCATAAGTGGATAAAACTTTAAAACAAGATCCCGGCTGTTTTGGGGAAGCTGTGGCGCGGTTTAAAGATAAGCTGGTCGTCTTTGCTCCGCGTCCGCCGACAATGGCTTTTACATGTCCTGTATATTGATCCATTAATACGACGGAAACCTGAGGCTGAAGCGTAATGTTTAAACGTTCGTCTACAATATCGCCTGCATCTGTATTAATACCGAGAGTGCCTTTATATTGTTCGATAGAAGCTTTCGCTTCATCTTCCGAACTGAAAACAAACGGAGCGGCAGAGCCTCGTACAGAGATCAGATACTGCTTTAAGTTTTCCTTACTGTAGTTTTCGGCAGATCCGTCCGCACGGTGGATTGTCAGTGCGTAGTCTGTGATACCGTATTCTACGATCGGATAATAAGCATCATTGGAGGCTTCTTCGTCACAGATCTGTTGGATCGCCAGATCCTGAGTAGACTTGATAGTCAATCCTTCGCTGTAGAGAAGGTTATAAGCCTGTGTTTCCGAGTAACCTTTCTCGTCCATAAGATCTTGAATGACATCTTCGATCAAGGCATCTGTAAAATAAGAGTAAGGCGTTGTATCTTCGGTGATCGCGGCTGTCTGTAAAATGCGGTCATACACAGGGTCGGCAAGCGCTTCGTCGTACTGCGCCTGATCGATGTATTTTTGTTCAAGCATGTTGCCGAGAACTTTTTCACGGCGTTTGGCGTTAGATTCCGGATTCGTTACAGGATCGTACTCTGTCGGGTTCTGTGTGATCGCGGCAATGACCGCACATTCCGAAAGGGTCAGATCCGCCACATCTTTGTTGAAATATCTTGTAGATGCCGTCTGTACTCCGAGACATCCCTGACCGAGGTTGATCGTGTTAAGATAGGCTTCTAATATCTCGTTTTTGTTCATCTCTTTTTCAAATGCGAGAGCGAGATACTGCTCTTGTAATTTACGTTCCACTCTGTCAAAAAATGTTTTTTCGTTGACAAAATCAAATACGTTGTTTTTGATAAGCTGCTGTGTCAGGGTACTGGCTCCTTCGGTAAAATCAAAACCGTTCATGACTCCGACGACGCCGGCTCTTAAAATTCCCTGAATATCGATTCCGTTATGTTCATAGAAACGTTCGTCCTCGATCGCCACAAATGCATGCGGAAGAAAATCTGTTTTTGCCGTGATCTCGTCATAAGTACGGTAGACACGGTTTGAATCAGAATCTTTCAGAGTGTCGATGACTGTGCCGTTTTGATCGACAATCGTTGTTGTAAATCCTTTCGGCTGAATGTCTTCGGCAGATACGTCCGGGGTGTTGTCAATGATTTTTTTTGCAAAAATTATACCGCCGACAAGCCCTATAACGACAAGCAGAAGCATACAGGTGATAACTGCTTTAAAAAAACGAACTCCTACGCGTTTCTTTTTCATTTTCTTTTTCGAAGAGATTGATGATTTTCTCTTTGAAAGATTATTTTTTCCGTAGTTCACGAATAACATCCTCCTTTTCAACTTCTATGATTATATCAAATAAGGTCTTTTAAATAAAGAAAAAAATGAAATCTTCATATTTTATAAAGAATTTTAATCATAATATCAGTATCTTCACGTTCGTACAGGCGAGAGATCCGCATAATGGTTGTACATGTTCCATGTCTTTGCTATAGTAGAAAAGGTATGGAACTGTTTTATGAAAAAGGAGAAGATAAAAATGGAGTGTTATCATACGGTATATACAGAAGGAACAGGAGAAATTGTGGAAAAAAAATCCCGTTTTATAGCAGAGGTATTTCCGGTTTCAAATGAAGAAGAGGCGTTTGCGCATTTGGAAGAAATCCGAAAAAAACACTGGGATGCCAGACATCACTGCTGGGCATATGTAATCGGAAGAAATCCGGCGGCAGAGAGAATGAGCGATGACGGAGAACCGGCAGGAACGGCGGGGAAGCCGATACTGGAAGTGTTAAGAGGGAAAAAACTGACAGATGTATTTGTTGTTGTCACCAGATACTTTGGCGGCACGCTTCTCGGAACAGGCGGTCTTGTAAGAGCGTATACGTCGGCGGCGGCAGAGGCGCTTGCTCATACGGTTATTATAACCAAGATACATGGGTTTAAACTGAAAATTATTACAGACTATACGGGACTTGGAAAAATTCAGTATATTTTAGGACAAAGGGGATTATCCGTTCTTGATACAGTGTATACAGATAAAGTAGAACTTACAGTTCTTGTGCCGGATGACGAAGAGGGATTTCTGATGAAAGAGCTGATGGAAGGCACGAACGGACAGGCGATGACGGAAAAAACGGAGCAGTGCTGGTTTGCGGAGACAGAAGAAGGAATAAAAATTTTTGAACAATAAAAAGAACGCTGCTTACAGGCGACAGTCTGCCTGTAAGCAGCGTTCCTTATTTGTATAGGCAACGAGCAAAAGCCCGGATTTGCTAAATGATGAGATTACTCATCAATACATTCCAGTTTGCTCACTGACACTTCATATGCCGTTCTTGTCTCTGTTTCTGTTTCGGATAATTTCTTTACATATTCTCTGCTTTGGATCCTTCCCAGTATACGCACATGTTCTCCTACATCGAAGTTCGATGCGTACCGTGCGTTTCTTCCCCAGCAGATACAAGGGATATAATCTGATTTCCCGTAAGGGCGGTTTACGGCAAGAAGCAGATCCGCAATCTCACGTCCTAAAGGGGTTTTTCGATATACCGGTGTCTTGCACATATATCCTTCCAGTAAAATATGATTTGTCTTTGCGCCGTCCGGTTCTTCTTCGATGAACTCCATTTCCCGTGCAAACACTGAAAGAACAAGTCTGTTTTTCTGTTCTTCATGACGGTTATATGACCGGAATTGTCCTGACACCATAATGCTTCTGCCTTTGTAATCTTGCGTTACATCGATGAGTCGTTCCGAGACCATGACCGGGATCCTGTCACTGGAATTGCTCAGCCGTTTCACGAGAATATCTACCATATAAAATCCTTCTCCGAATACTTCATGGCTGTATGTAAATTCCGAAGCCACCGATCCTATAACCGTTACCTGATTGTTCTCAATAATCTTATCTGACATGCTCTGTAATTCTCCTCTCCTCTTATCGCCGGGGTATCTGTCCGGCACTGCTTGTATTTTTGAGTCACTACTAAATTTATGTTTTTTTCATCTTGTTTAGAACTGATTTCATACAGAATCGTTCGACACAAAATTTCGACATGCGTTCTTGTAAAATGAAAATTTTATGATAAAATATAACAGTTGCAGTAAAACTATAACTATAAATCACTCCCTTAGCAGGGGAAAATAAAGAAAGAGTGTATATTTATGAAGACAAAACGTGAAGATGTAAGAAACATTGCCATCATCGCCCATGTTGACCACGGAAAGACGACATTGGTTGACGAGCTTTTAAAACAAAGCGGTGTTTTCCGTGAAAATCAGGAAGTGGCGGAACGTGTTATGGACTCGAACGATATTGAGCGGGAACGTGGGATCACGATCCTGTCCAAAAATACGGCAGTTCATTATAAAGGAACAAAGATCAACATTATCGATACGCCGGGACATGCGGATTTTGGCGGAGAAGTAGAACGTGTGCTGAAAATGGTCAACGGCGTGATCCTCGTTGTCGACGCATTTGAAGGCGCAATGCCGCAGACAAAATTTGTATTAAGAAAAGCGCTTGAATTAAGCCTTCCTGTCATTGTCTGCATCAACAAGATCGACCGTCCCGAAGCAAGACCTGACGATGTAATCGACGAAGTTCTTGAACTTTTCATCGATCTTGGCGCATCTGACGATCAGCTTGAGTGCCCGTTTGTATATGCATCCGCCAAAGCAGGAGTTGCATGCCTTGATCTGTCTGATCCGCAGCAGGACATGAAACCGTTATTTGAAACGATCCTCGAATATATTCCCGCTCCGGAAGGAGATCCTGAAGCTCCGACGCAGGTGCTGATCAGCACGATCGATTACAACGAATATGTCGGACGTATCGGTATCGGAAAAGTGGATAACGGAACGATCAGTGTGAATCAGGATATGATACTTGTCAATCACCATGATCCGGACAAACAGCAGAAAGTAAAGATCAGTAAATTATATGAATTTGACGGATTGAGCAAAACAGAAGTTAAAAGTGCAACGATCGGATCGATCGTCGCTATTTCCGGTATTTCTGATATATCGATCGGAGATACGCTTTGTTCTCCTGAAAAAGCAGAGGCAATTCCTTTCCAGAAAATTTCAGAACCGACGATTGCGATGCAGTTTATTGTAAACGACAGTCCTTTTGCCGGACAGGAAGGAAAATATGTAACTTCCCGCCATCTGCGTGACCGCCTGTTTAAAGAGCTGAACACAGACGTAAGTCTTCGAGTGGAAGAAATGGAAAATACAGACAGTTTTAAAGTGTCGGGACGCGGAGAACTTCATTTGTCCGTTTTGATTGAAAATATGCGCCGCGAAGGATATGAGTTTGCAGTAAGCAAAGCGGAAGTTCTCTATCATACGGATGAAAACGGAAAGAAACTTGAGCCGATCGAGACAGCTTATATTGATGTGCCGGATGAATTTACAGGAGTTGTAATCGAAAAACTCGGCCAAAGAAAAGGAGAACTTCGCAATATGGGGGTTTCCAACGGCGGTTACACACGTCTTGAGTTTTCCATTCCGTCCAGAGGATTGATCGGATATCGCGGAGAATTTATGACAGATACAAAAGGAAACGGTATCATTAATACAAGCTTCGACGGATATGAGCCGTACAAAGGCGATATCCAGTATCGTAAGCAGGGATCGCTTATCGCATTTGAGACAGGTGAATCTGTAACTTATGGTTTATACAGCGCGCAGGAACGCGGAACTTTGTTTATCGGACCGGGAGAAAAGGTTTATTCAGGTATGGTGATCGGCCAGAATGGAAAAACAGATGATATTGAGTTGAACGTATGTAAGACAAAGCATCTGACAAATACACGTTCCTCCAGCGCAGATGAAGCTTTGAGACTGACTCCGCCTAAAATTTTAAGTCTTGAGCAGGCTCTTGATTTTATCGACACCGACGAGCTTTTGGAGGTGACGCCGAAGACGCTGCGTATCCGCAAAAAAATCCTGGATTCAAGGATGCGGAAGAGAAGTATGATGAAATAAATTATGATAATTTAATGAAATTTGAAGAATTTACAGAATTCAAAACGATTTATTATATACATTAGAGCTGTTCTGTGTTATAATATTTTCATAATATAAACATCCTTTTTACACATGTTTATGTTAAGTATATACAAAAAGGAGTTGAACAGCATGAATTTTATCATCAGCGGAAAAAACATTGAAGTAACACCGGGGCTTAAAGAGGCTATCGAACAAAAGTTAGGAAAACTTGAGAGGTATTTCACTCCTGAAACAGAAATCATCGTAACGCTTAGCGTGGAAAAAGGACGTCAGAAAATCGAAGTGACGATTCCTGTAAAAGGATCTATCATCCGCTCCGAGCAGACGAGCAGCGACATGTATGTGTCGATCGACCTTGTAGAAGAGGTTATTGAACGGCAGCTTCGTAAATATAAAAACAAACTTGTTGCGAAAAGCCAGGGACATCCTACTGCTGCTGTTCCGTCAGGAAGCATTAAAAAAGAGTTTATCGAATCCGACGACGAGTCATCTGATGACGATGAAATCCGCATCGTCCGCACGAAAAAGTTTGGTATTAAACCGATGTTCCCTGAAGATGCCTGCATCCAGATGGAACTGCTCGGACATAGCTTTTTCGTTTTCTCAAACGCAGAAACAGATGAAGTAAATGTTGTATACAAAAGAAAGGACGGATCTTTCGGACTGATCGAGCCGGAATTTTCATAAACTGACCGAATTGTCATTTTTCATCAGTAAACAGAATTAACGTACAGAACGCCCGCAAAACTGTTCGCACTGTTTTGCGGGCGCTTTGACTGTTGTGTAGCTGCCCCCCGATAAGTTGTCTTGAAAGGTTTATGAGGAACTTCACATGAAAGATAAAATCAAATTATTGTCAATAGCCGCAGTATTTGTTTTATTGATATGCGCGGGATATTCGATACTTAGTTTTAAGCAGACTGATTTACAAAGTATCTTAAAAAAGGAAAGTTCTAAAAAAGATTTATTTATTGATCATAATGAGAGCAGAGTTTGTTCCATACAATATGAGGCGAAGGATAACCGGACAGAGAAGATTTATTTTGAATTTGCCGATAAATATATATTTGATATGGAGTCTAAGTTTTCGGTTTATTATGACAGCAATTATTTAATGATAGACTCTTTTGAATATGAGGTGTTAAAAAACAATCTGATCCATACGAAGTGTATTGAAAAGGGGAATGCACCTGCATCGTCATATCATGGAGTTATATCATGGTATAATAAATTCAATGTAGCCGGCTGTAACGTGACAAAAGTTACGATAGGTTTCAAGGTGATCGATCCGGAAATCGACCTGTCAAATATTACAGAGATTTTATCTTTGCATGAGGAATAAAGACGGGTATGATCTGACGAACCGGTTATCGAGAAACTGTAACAGTTCAGCCCACGCCATTCGTAAAACCGCACTGTGCGCTTATCGTGGCTGAATTGTTACGAGAAACTTTGTGAAAAGGATATCATATGTTGAGATGCGAACTCAAATGTGATATCCTTTTTTGAGTAGAGAAAAATCCGTTTTTGATTCAATAATGAGCCGCAGGAAAAAAACTTGTAGTGAACGATTGTTTTTGAAACGTGAAATGATACAGGCAGGAGGAAAATAAAATGATTAAAATAATGATGCATGGATGCAACGGAAAAATGGGAAGGATGATCACGGAGATCGTAAAAAATGATGAAAATGCCGTTATTACGGCAGGTGTTGACACATATACAGAAACGCCGAATGATTATCCGGTATTTGATTCGGTGGAAAAATGTACGGAAGACGCAGATGTTGTGATCGATTTTTCAAATGCGGGAGCAGTGGATTCGCTTTTGGATTATTGCGTGGATAAGAAACTTCCGGTTGTGCTTTGCACGACAGGACTTTCGGAAGAGCAGCTTGCAAAAGCAGAGAAGGCGGCAGAGAAGACGGCGGTGTTAAAGTCGGCGAATATGTCTCTTGGAATTAATCTCCTTTTAAAACTTTTAAAAGATGCGGCAAAAGTGCTTGCTCCGGCGGGATATGATATTGAACTTGTGGAAAAACATCACAATCAGAAACTGGATGCCCCGAGCGGAACAGCGCTTGCACTTGCGGATTCGGTGAATGAAGCGCTTGGAAACGAATATCATTATGTATATGACAGAAGCACTGTCCGCCAGAAACGTGATGCAAAAGAAATCGGAATTTCAGCTCTTCGCGGAGGTACGATCGTAGGGGAACATGAGGTGATCTTTGCGGGAACAGACGAAGTGATCGAATTTAAACATACGGCATACTCGAGAAGCGTATTCGGAAAAGGCGCTGTCGAGGCGGCAAAATTCCTTGCCGGAAAAGAAAGCGGTATGTATGATATGAGCGATGTGGTCGGATTGTGACATCCGACGTACATGAGAGATATAAATTGTGCGGTGTATTGTGGAACAAGGGGGCAGACAAGCATGAAAGAAGAATATAAAGAACTGAAAGAACTCCAGAAACGGTATTTGACCCGATTGTCAGACTTATATCCGACAATCGCGGCGGCATCGACGGAGATCATCAATCTTCAGGCGATTTTGAATCTGCCGAAAGGAACAGAACATTTTCTGACAGATGTACACGGTGAGTATGAGGCTTTTTCTCATGTTTTAAAAAACGGATCCGGATCTGTCCGAAGAAAGATCGAGGATGTGTTCGGAAATACGATGAGTGCCGCAGATAAGAAATCTTTGGCAACGCTGATCTATTATCCGAGAGCAAAGATGGACCTGATCCGGCAGACAGAGACGAATATGGAAGACTGGTATAAAGTACATCTATATCGTTTGATCGAAGTTGCCAAAAGAGCGGCGAGCAAGTATACGCGGTCGAAAGTAAGAAAGGCGCTTCCCCCAAATTTTGCTTATGTGATCGAGGAACTGATCACGGAGAAAGCGGAGGTACATGATAAGGAATCATATTATAATGAGATTATTTCAACGATTATACGGATCGGAAGAGCAGAAGATTTTATCGAGGCAATTTCAGAGTTGATCCAAAGGCTCGTTGTAGATCATCTGCATATTGTCGGCGATATTTATGACAGAGGTCCCGGTCCTCATATTATTATGGATAAACTGATGTCTTATCACTCTGTCGATATTCAGTGGGAAAATCATGATATACTTTGGATGGGAGCGGCTGCGGGACAATGGGGCTGTATTGCGAATGTGATCCGCATCTGTGCACGTTACGGAAATCTCGATATTTTGGAGGATGGATATGGGATCAATCTTCTTCCTCTGGCAGCATTTGCCCTTCGGATTTACGGGGATGATCCGTGTATTTGTTTTCGGTTAAAAGCGGTTGAAGGGATAGATCCTGATGAGATGCAAATGAATATGAGGATTCATAAAGCAATCTCCATCATTCAATTTAAAGTGGAAGGGCAGATCATCCGTCGGCAGAAAGCATTTCATTTAGAAAACAGGGCGCTTTTGCACAGAATTGATTTTGAAAAAGGTACGATTGAACTGGACGGAAAGAAATATCCGCTTTTGGATACGGCGTTTCCTACAGTCGATCCGAAAGATCCGTACGCTTTTACTCAAGAGGAAGAGGAGATCATGAAGCGGCTTGAAAAGGCGTTTCTGCACTGTGAGAAGCTTCAAAGGCATATGAGGTTTTTGCTGAACAAGGGAAGTTTGTATAAAGTTTACAATGATAATCTTCTCTATCACGGATGTGTTCCGCTCACAGAAGACGGAAAATTGAAAGAAATTCGGCTTTTCGGCAAGTCTTACGGTGGAAAAGAACTTTATGATGTTCTGGATTCTTATGTGAGAAAAGGCTTTTTTGCTCTTGATGAGAATGAAAGGCAGGATGGAAAGGACATCATGTGGTATATATGGCTGCATCCTGATTCTCCGCTTTTCGGAAAAGATAAGATGGCAACTTTTGAACGGTATTTTCTGCAAGATGCGGAAACTCACATAGAGAAAAAGAATCCGTATTACTCCCTGCTTGAAAATGAAAAAGTTATCAATCAGATATTGGAAGAGTTTGGGTTAGACCCGGCGGTGTCTCATATTGTCAACGGACATGTTCCGGTGAAACGAAAAGACGGGGAAAATCCCGTGAAATGCGGCGGGAAAGTGCTTGTGATCGACGGCGGATTTTCCAAAGCGTATCAGAAAGAAACCGGAATTGCAGGTTATACTTTGATCTTTAATTCATATGGACTTCTGCTTGTTGCGCACGAGCCGTTTGAATCTACAGAGTCGGCGATCGCAAAGGAAAAAGATATCCATTCCGAAACGATGATAGTGAAAAGAGTCAGGGAGAGGCTTTTAGTCGGAGATACGGATATCGGTGAGGAACTCAAACGTCAGGTAAAAGATCTTGAACGACTGCTTGTCGCATACAGAAACGGTGAGCTCAGAGAAAAACGATAGCAGGTATCGGATATATAACAGAACATAAAGAGAATATAAAACAGATAAATAAAAGTGAGGTTTGTATGGGAAAAGAAGAAATTCAGGAGTCAGAACCGCTTCGGATCTATTTGAATGAGATAGGGGAGATTCCTCTGTTGGACGAGACGGAAGAAAAAGAATTGGGCAGAAGAATCTCAGACGGAGACGAATCCGCAAGAGCGAGACTGGAAGAAGGGAATCTTCGTCTCGTCGTTTCTATCGCAAAACATTATACGGGAAGAGGTTTGCCGTTAATGGATCTGATTCAGGAAGGAAATATCGGATTGATGCATGCTGCCGAAAAGTATGACTATACGAAAGATAACCGTTTTTCAACTTACGCGTCATGGTGGATCAAAGAGGCAATTACAAGAGCCATCGATCAGCAGTCAAGAGAAATTCGAGTTCCGGTTCACGTTGCGGAAAATATAAAACGGGTGCAAAAAGCAGCAAAAGAACTGCAGCAGGAATTCGGAAGAGAAGCAGAACCGGGGGAGATTGCAAAGAAGCTTGGCGACCGGACAGAAGAGGAAGTGAAAAATATTCTTTCTTATATTCGAAATCCGGTATCTTTGGAAACTCCGGTAGGGGAAGATGGCGAGGACAGTCTTGGAGATTTTGTAGAAGACAGATCTGAGACGACGCCGGAAGATGCGATGGACGTTCTTGTCAGGAAAGAAGAAGTACAAGAACTTCTTGAAACTTTGAACGACAGAGAGAAAGAAGTGATCAGCCTTCGGTTTGGATTGGGGAAAGACCGCACATATACATTAGAAGAAATCGGTGAAAGTCTTGGTATAACAAGAGAGCGTGTGCGTCAGATTGAATCAAAAGCGATGGAAAAACTGAGGAAAAAGGCTCTGTAGCAAAAAGAAAAAATCCCGAATGTATAAATATTGAAAATATTGCAGATATTAGAACTACAACAATATTTATGGAAAGGGAGATATTCTTATGAAAAAAATGAAACAACTCATTTTGCTGACGCTCTGTGTGTTCACTTTGTTTGGCATGACAGCATGTGCGGGCAAAGATAAAACAGATAATGCGGCGGATCAGACGACAACGGATAAAGACAGAGACAACGATCGCAACGATGCGTCGGACAAGTCAGATAAAAAAGGAGACGGTATTCTTGATGATGCGGTAAATGATGTGACTCAGGGAGTTGATGACGTAACAGATGATGTCACAGACGGAATTGACGATGTGACAGACGATGTCACAGACGGTGTTGACAATGCGGCGGATGATCTGACTGATGAAAACGGAGCGAAAAAAGAAGGCGACCGTATGAAAAATACAGATCAGGGAGATGCAACAGGAAATGCCGATGACTCTATGAGATAGTTTTTTGTCGCATGATAAGAACAGTTATAAAATAATCGGGATTGATTCGACCGCAGAGAGAAGGAACTTTATGTCTGCGGTCGATCTTGTAATAGTGTAAACAATACATAAGGAGAAGGGCAGATGAAATTCAGACCGTGCATTGATATTCATAACGGAAAAGTAAAACAGATTGTCGGTGGAAGTTTAAAAGATGAGGGGAACATGGCAAAGACGAATTTCGCATCTGATTTAAACGCCGCATTTTATGCGAATATGTATAAGGAAGATTGTCTGAGAGGAGGTCATATTATTCTTTTAAACAGCCGGCAGTCAGAATATTATGAACAGACAAAACAACAGGCGAAAGAGGCTCTTCGTGTTTATCCGAAAGGACTGCAGATAGGAGGAGGGATTACAGACGAGAATGCATATGAATATATAGAATGCGGAGCGAGCCATGTGATCGTCACATCGTATGTGTTTCGCGGAGGAGAATTTTGCAGAGAAAATCTAAAGAAGCTTGTTCATGCCGTAGGAAAAGAGCATATCGTGCTCGATTTGAGCTGCCGAAAACAAGGTGAAGATTATTATGTAGTTACAGATCGTTGGCAAAAATATACGAATCTACGTTTGAACGCCGCTGTTCTTGAGGAATTATCTTCTTATTGTGATGAGTTTTTGATCCACGGCGTTGATGTAGAGGGAAAACGATCGGGAATGGAAGAACAACTTGTACATATGCTTGGGCAATGGGGAAAAATTCCGATTACATACGCCGGAGGAATCAGTTCGGAAGACGATTTGGAACGGTTTCGGAGTTTGGGCGGCGGACAACTTGACTTTACGATAGGAAGCGCCCTCGATCTTTTCGGAGGAACTGTTTCATATAGAAAAATTGTGAACAAATATAACTGATGAAAAGATGCATAACAGGTGACTATTTGAGAAAAAATGGTATATTTTGAAAGGTCTGTTTGGTATTAATAGATAGAAAAGAGCATGATATAAGCGGTGCAAATGTACAACAAGCAATACAAATGTATAAATTGACATTTTTGAGAAAATTTGCTATTCTGATAAAGAGCAAAGACATAGATGGCGGCTTTGAACAGATAAGATCAGATATTTTCTATGCATTATGCCGGAAAATATCCGATCTTTTTTTCTGCCTGTATTCGGCGTGGCGTCTTGTATAGAGATATGCCATGATATAGAAAACAGATATGCTGCTTCGGTCTGATATTATGATAAAGGAGTGGAAGAATGCAAAAGAAGATTAGAAAGATCGTATCATCGATTCTTGCTTCCTGCATGGTTATTAGCGCATTTGCGGGCATAGCTCCGCAAAAAGCAGAGGCGAAGACAACGCTTGTCAATGTTGCCGTTAACGGTACGGTAAGTACGCAGAACGGTGAGAATGGAAGTTATGTAATCGGAAACATCAATGACGGTGATCCGAAAACAAGCTGGCAGACACAAGGAACGTGGCCTGCAACGGCTGTGATCCAGTTGGATAAAGGACGCAGTATTTCAAAAGTGGCTGTAGAACTTGGCGAAGACGGGGATAACAGTACAGGAAGAACGGCGCTTGTGACAGTTCAGTATGCACAGAACGGCATTACAACGGATTTGATTGATTTCGGAAGCAAGAGAATGACGGTAGATTCAAAAGAAGAGTTTACAGCGGACGTGCCGAAGTCGGCAACGCATATTTATGTAACGCTTTCCGATCCGCAGAATTCTGATGGAAGTCAGGGCGCGTTCTGGCCGTCGGTTCAGGAAGTGGAAGTGTTTGAAGAGCAGGAAGAAAAAGTGTCTGATTACAATAACATTGCAAATCAGGCGAAGATCACAACAGACGGAAACGAAAATCAATCTGAAGGATCAGCAAACCTTGTTGACGGAAACGACAAAACATTGTATAAGTTCCACAATGAAGCGCAGACTTCAGAGAAGTACATCGCTTTGAATTTTGACGAGGCAAGAACGATGGATGCGTTCCGCATTGCTTTTGAGCATGTGGGAGATACGGACAGTGTTGATTTCGCGTTCGAGTACAGCATCCTGGCGAAGAAAGCAGGAGACAGCGATTATACGAAGATTGCAGATCACCAGAAGGCAAACCGTACAGATAATTATGCGCAGGTTTATAAGTTTAATGCCGCGCAGTATTCAGAAGTGAAGATTGTTATGCATTCTTGTAAGACACAGGGCGGAACGCAGAACGGATGGCCGGCAGTGGCAGAGTTTGAGGTGTACGGAAGCGAGATCGAAGTACAGGATACAGGCAGTATCGCATTTAAGAAACCGGTACATACGCCGTCTGGAAAAAATACGGCGAAAAATATTACGGACGGAAGCAAAAAGACACAGTGGACCGGCGCATATTATCCGTCTTATGTAGATATTGATCTGGAGAAAAATTATAACCTTGATACGGTAGAAGTATATACACCGGAGAATGGATATTCTCAGTATACGATCTATACAAGTATGGACGGAAGAGATTTTGATAAACTGGCAGAGAAGACATCAAAAGATTCCTGTGATGCTGAAAAGGGAGAAGTTTACCAGGCGGAAGGAAAAGAAGCGAGAATCGTCCGCGTTTATATGGAATATAATTCCGCGTCTACGGCGGCTGTACTGAACGAAGTCCGTGTGACAGGAAAAGAGAGCAAGTCAGAAGTTCAGAAAAGACCTGAGATCAATACAGTAAAATATGAAGAGTCAGAATATAATGTAGAGATTACAGAAAATGATACGAAAAACGAAGTTTACGGTATTATCGAAAGAAGACTCGGAAAAGCTTACAAAGACTGGTTTAAGCTTGAACTTGCGGAGAATCCGAAAAAGAACGGTTATGATTACTTTGAACTTTCCATGGATGGAGATCAGGTGAAAATCAAAGGAAACGACGGTGTTTCTCTTGCGACAGGACTGAACCATTATCTGAAATATTTCTGTCAGGTAAATCTTTCACAAGTGGGAGATCAGGCAGATATGCCGGAAAATAAACCTGTTGTGACAGAAAAAGTATTTAAAGAGACGAAGGCGGAAGTCCGCTACTCTTATAACTACTGTACGCTTTCTTATTCTATGGCGTTCTGGGGAGAGCAGGAATGGCGTGACGAGTTAGACTGGCTGGCGTTAAACGGCGTGAACGTCGTTCTTGACGCGACAGCGCAGGAAGAAGTATGGAGAAGATTTTTAGGAGAACTTGGATATTCTCACGAAGATATTAAAGACTTTATTGCAGGACCTGCATATTATGCGTGGGCATATATGGCGAACCTTTCCGGTTTCGGAGGCCCGGTGCATGACTCGTGGTTTGAAGAGAGAACAGAGCTGGCAAGAAAGAATCAGCTTATTATGAGAAAACTCGGAATGCAGCCTGTACTGCAAGGTTACAGCGGAATGGTTCCGACAAATATTCACGATTATGACAAAAATGCAGAAGTGATCGAGCAGGGCGAGTGGTGTTCCTTCCAGCGTCCGACGATGTTAAAGACAACTTCTTCTACATTTGAAAAATATGCGAAGAAATTCTATCAGTGTCAGAAAGAAGTTTACGGAGACGTAAGCAACTATTATGCGACAGACCCGTTCCACGAAGGCGGCATTACAGGCGGTATGAATGCGTCCGACATTTCGGAAAAAGTATTAACTGAAATGATCACGGCAGACAAAGATGCGGTTTGGATCATCCAGTCATGGCAGGGTAATCCGACAACTGCATTGTTAAACGGTCTTGACAGAGTGGAAAAGGGAACAGATCATGCGCTGATTCTTGACTTGTACGCAGAGAAAGACCCGCATTATGATGAAGGACGTCCCGGCGCGGAAGCATATGGAGACGAGGAAGAATTTGACAAGACTCCGTGGCTGTTCTGTATGCTGAATAACTTCGGAGGACGTCTCGGACTGCACGGACATCTTGACAACCTTGCAAATAATATTCCGAAAGTATTTAATGAGACGAAATATATCGCGGGAATCGGAATCACTCCTGAGGCGAGTGTAAATAACCCGGTATTGTATGATTTCTTGTTCGAGACGATCTGGCAGGATGATGCGTCACAGAAGATGGAAGTGATCGATCTTGACACATGGCTTGATGATTATGCGACGAGAAGATACGGAGCAGAGAGTGAGTCGGCAAATCAGGCATGGGATATTTTGAAAGAAACAGTATATAAGGCGAGCTTAAACGGCCTTGGACAGGGTGCGCCGGAGTCAGTTGTAAATGCAAGACCGAATCTTACGATCGGGGCGGCTTCTACATGGGGCAACGCGGTGATCAGCTATGAAAAAGGCGATCTTGAAGAAGCGGCAGCGCTTCTGTTAGCTGATTATGATAAGCTGAAAGACAGCGCAGGATATCAGTACGATCTGGCAAATGTTTTGCAGCAGGTACTTTCCAACAGCGCTCAGGAATATCAAAAAGGTATGTCTGCAGCGTTCAGCGCAAAAGATCTGGACAGCTTTAAAAAATATTCGGAAAAATTCATGTCAGTGATCGAAGACATGGAAAAAGTAACGGGAACAAGCGAATACTTCCTTCTCGGAAGATGGGTAGAGCAGGCAAAAGCGCTTGCAAATAATGCGGATGACTTTACAAAAGAACTGTATGAGTTCAATGCAAAAGCGCTCGTTACTACATGGGGATCGAAAAATCAGGCGGAAAAAGGCGGTCTGAAAGATTACTCTAACCGTCAGTGGTCAGGCTTGATCGGTGATTTCTATAAAGCAAGATGGCAGCGCTGGATCACAGCAAGAACAAACGAGCTTTCGGGAACGGATTATGAGAGTAATATCGACTGGTTTGAGTGGGAATGGGAATGGGTACGCAGCAATAAAGAGTATCCGACAACTGCGACACCGCAGGATCTGAAAACACTCGGAGCAGAAATTTTAGAAAACTACTCTGTAAAAAATCCGGCGGCAAATGATGAGTTTGACCTTCCGACAGAAGGGATGACTGCTACGGCAGGAAGCGCGCAGCCGCAGACAGGGAAAGAAGGACCTGCATCATATGTTCTGGATAAAGACGTGTCAACGCTTTGGCACAGTAAATATGAAGGCGACGACCAGAATAATCTGTGGATCGATATTGCCCTGGGAGAGAGCAAGACTGTCAACGGACTGCGTATACTTCCAAGAAACGGCGCGGTGAACGGTGTGATCGTTGAATACCGTATTGAGGTAAGCAATGATAACGGACAGTCTTATCATGAAGTGGCGACAGGAACATGGACAAATGATTCAGGATGGAAATGGGCTCAGTTTGATCAGACAGAGGCGACAAACGTTAGATTATATGCAGTGAGAACATTGTCAGATCAGGCAGGAAAGAACTTTGCATCTGCGGCAGAAATCCGTATAATGGCTCCGAAAAAAGAAGAACCGCAGCCGGAACAGGTAAATAAGCAGTTCCTTGAATTTTTGATCGGATACGCACAGAGCGCGAAAGAAAAACCGGAATATGAACATGTCGTTCCTGAAGTGAAAAAAGCGTTAGATGCAGCGCTTGCGAAAGCAGTTCAGGTGAAAGATAATGAAAAAGCGTCACAGGAGCAGGTTGACGAAGCGTACACAGAATTGCTTGAAATCGTACATATGCTTGACTTTATAGGTGACACGACAAGCCTGAAAGTATTGGTCGATGCAGTGAGCGATAAGACTGAAAAAGACTATACTCCGTCCACATGGCAGCCGTTTAAGAGCGCATTGGATGCGGCAAATGAAGTCTTGAAAAATGAAAATGCGCTTGATGCGGATATCGAGGCGGCTCGCACAGCGCTTGAGACAGCGGTAAACGGACTTGTAAAACGTGCAGATTTCACAAAACTGCAGGCTTCGGTTGATGAGGCGAAAAAAGCGTACGGGGATCTTTCGGGATATACGGAAGAATCCGCAGCGAAGTATACGCAAGCGCTGACAGCGGCTGAAACGGTACTTAAAAACGCGGATGCTTCACAGACAGAAGTAGATCAGGCGAAGACGGATCTTGAAACTGCGATCAGCGGACTGACTGCAAAACCGAGTCCGGATAAAGTGGATAAGACTGCGCTTCAGAGTTATGTAGATTTCGCAAAGAAATACGCAGATAAAGAAGAAGAGTATACTCCTTCGACATGGAATGCTTTTAAGGCGGCATATGATAAAGCGCAGGAAGTTCTTAAAGATGAGAAGGCGGCACAAAAAGAGGTAGACGACGCTTTGGCTAAACTGCAGAAAGCTGCCGTTGATTTGGAAATGAAGCCGAGCAAAGAAAAGTTAGAGGAATTAAAGAAAGCGATCAAAGCGGCTGAAAAGAAAGATTTAAGCGGATATACGGATGCGTCTGTCGAAGCATATAAAGATGTTGTGGAAAAAGCAAAAACAATGTTGTCAGATAAAGAAGCAACGGCAACAGAGGTTGAAGATATGCTGAAAACATTAAAAGATGCAGACAAGCTTCTCGTAGAGAAAGACAATCCGCAGGAAGAAGACAAAAAGCCGAGCAAAGAGCAGTTAGAAGCATTGAAAGAAGCGATCAAAGCGGCTGAAAAGAAAGACTTAAGCGGATATACGGATGCGTCAGTGAAAGCATATAAAGACGTTTTGGAAAAAGCAAAAGCGGTATTGGAAGACAAGAAAGCGACGGCAAAAGACGTTGAAGATATGTTAAAAGCGTTAAAAGATGCAGAGAAACTGCTTGTGAAAAAAGATGACGTTAAGGAAGATGAGGATAAAAATCCGGATTCACAGAAAGGTCAGGCAGTTCAGACAGGCGATCAGACACCGATCATGTTCTGGGCGTTCATGCTGGTAGCTTCCGCAGTTGTTATTTTCAGAAGAAGAAAAAGAGCATAGAGCAATGCATAAAAAAATCAGCACAGGATAATCAAATATTGTGTGCGGATGAATGAGAAAAGCACAGAGCCTTTGGAATGGGTTCTGTGCTTTTTGCAATGGCGATAAGCCAAAGTCTGGGCTTGCCCGTGACCTTGGCGACCGCTTGCACTCCCGGAATGTGCCTTTTGGTACTTCCGGTGATTGAATGATTCTGAATGGGATCATTATTTCCGATATAAGAGTATCGTTTTTGTGCGTAAAAGGCGGTGCGCGTATGGTTGTCAAAACAATTTTTGAGTATTGAATTACGCTTTGGTTAGTGTTAAAATGAAGAATAGTGGTGGCATCGGAGCTATTACCGATGCTAAATTTATATAAGGAGTTAATTACAGAATATGGGTATTATAGAAAAGATTTTCGGAACCCACAGCCATAATGAGCTGAAAAGAATTTATCCGATCGTAGACCGGATCGAAGCTCTTGCTCCTGCGATGGAGGCGCTGTCAGATGAGGAACTGAAAGGAAAAACAAAGGAGTTTAAGGACAGACTGAATGAAGGAGAGACGCTTGACGACATTCTTCCTGAGGCTTATGCCGTTGTAAGAGAGGCAGCATGGAGAAGTATCGGTATGCGTCATTACAGAGTACAGCTTATCGGTGGTATTATTCTGCACCAGGGTCGTATTGCCGAGATGCGTACAGGTGAAGGTAAGACGCTTGTGTCTACACTTCCGGCTTATCTGAACGCACTTTCAGGAAAAGGCGTCCATATCGTTACGGTCAATGATTATCTGGCAAAACGTGACGCTGAATGGATGGGAAAAGTACATGAATTTCTTGGATTGACAGTCGGTGTTATTTTAAACGGAATGGACAATAAAGAGCGCCGTGCGGCATATGACTGCGATATTACTTATGTAACGAATAATGAACTCGGATTTGACTATCTGCGTGACAACATGGTCATATATAAAGAACAGCTCGTACAAAGAGGTCTGAATTTTGCGATCATCGATGAGGTTGACTCTGTTTTGATCGACGAGGCGAGAACGCCGCTTATTATTTCCGGGCAGAGCGGAAAATCGACAAAGCTTTATGAAGCGTGTGATATTCTTGCCCGTCAGCTTGAACGTGGCGAGGCAAGCGGAGAATTCTCCAAGATGAATGCGATTATGGGAGAGGATATCGAAGAGACGGGTGATTTTATTGTCAATGAAAAGGAAAAGGCAATTAACCTGACAGAAGACGGAGTTAAGAAAGTAGAGAAATTCTTCCATATTGAAAATCTTGCCGATCCGGAAAATCTGGAGATCCAGCATAATATTATCCTTGCTTTGCGCGCGCATAATCTGATGTTTAAAGATCAGGACTATGTTGTGAATGCAGAAGGAGAGGTTATGATCGTCGATGAATTTACAGGACGTATCATGCCGGGAAGACGTTATTCGGACGGGCTGCATCAGGCGATTGAGGCGAAGGAACACGTAAAAGTGCGCAGAGAGAGCAAGACGCTTGCGACGATCACATTCCAGAACTTGTTTAATAAATTTGAGAAGAAGAGCGGTATGACAGGTACGGCTCTTACAGAAGAAAAAGAGTTCCGTGATATTTACGGAATGGACGTTATAGAAATCCCGACAAACAAACCGGTTCAGAGAAAAGACCTTGAAGATGCGGTATATAAAACAAAAGCAGAAAAATATCATGCTGTCGTTGAAGAAGTAAAGAGAGCTCATGCTACAGGTCAGCCGGTTCTTGTCGGAACGATCACGATAGAAGTGTCCGAACTTTTGAGCGGTATGCTGAAAAAAGAAGGAATCAAACATAACGTTCTGAATGCGAAATATCACGAGCAGGAAGCAGAGATCGTAGCGGATGCAGGTGTTCACGGCGCCGTAACGATCGCGACGAACATGGCAGGTCGTGGTACGGATATTAAACTTGATGAAGATGCGAGAGCGGCAGGCGGATTAAAGATTATCGGTACGGAAAGGCATGAGTCAAGACGTATTGACAATCAGCTTAGAGGACGTTCCGGTCGTCAGGGAGATCCGGGTGAATCAAGATTTTATATTTCACTGGAAGATGATCTTCTTCGTCTGTTCGGTTCGGACCGTCTTATGGGAGCTTTTAATGCGCTGGGTGTTGCAGACGGGGAACAGTTGGAGCATAAGATGCTTTCCAATGCGATAGAGACAGCACAGAAAAAACTGGAGACAAACAACTTCGGTATCCGTAAAAATCTGCTTGAGTATGATCAGGTTATGAACGAGCAAAGAGAGATCATTTACGGAGAGAGAAGAAGGGTTCTCGACGGCGAGAGCATGAGAGATACCGTCTATAATATGATCACAGAATATGTTGAAAATATTACAGACCGTTTCGCCTCTCCGGAAGCGGCAGCAGAAGACTGGGATGTAAAAGGTCTGGAGCTGAACTTGCATAAGATTATTCCGATGATGGAGCTTCCGTCAGAGAAAGAATGTATTGATATGCGTCAAAAAGAGCTGAAACATCTCTTGAAAGAACGTGCGGTGAAAGCGTATGAAGTGAAAGAAGCGGAATTCCCGGAAGCAGAACAGATCCGAGAGTTAGAGCGTGTCGTACTTCTAAAAGTAATCGATGCAAGATGGATGGATCATATCGACGATATGGATCAGCTTCGTCAGGGAATCGGTCTTCAGGCATACGGACAGAGAGATCCGCTTGTTGAGTATAAGATGACAGGGTATAATATGTTTGGCGAGATGACAAATATGATCGCCGAGACAACGATCCGTACACTGTTCAATGTTCGTGTCGAGCAGAAAGTAGAAAGAGAAGAGGTAGCGAAAGTTACAGGAACAAATAAGGATGACACTTCCGTACGCGCTCCGAAAAAGCGGGAAGATAAGAAAGTTTATCCGAACGATCCATGTCCTTGCGGAAGCGGGAAAAAATACAAACAATGCTGTGGAAGAAAACCGGTGTAATAGACGGTATTATAAAAAACAATAGAATCCGTATAATAAAAGATAAGACAGGATTTGTATAATAAATGAAAGAGGTGATCAAGGTGGTTTTGTTAGATGAACTGAAGTTAAGACTAAGCGCATATGAAGAACCGCTGAAAGATTTGAGGGATTCACTTTGACTTAGCTTCTAAGAAGCTGCGGGTTGAAGAGTTGGAGAAGCGTTTGGAAGAACCGGGATTTTGGGATGATCCGGAAGTTTCCCAACAAGTAATGAAAGAATTAAAAGGGCTGCAGGACTCTGTAAAAGAAATCGAAAAGCTGTATTCAGATTATGAGGATATGATGCTTCTGATTGAGATGAGCGAGGAAGAAGACAGCGAGGAAACAGCGGAAGAGATTGAAGAAGAATTGCAGCAGTTTGAAGAGACGTTTGAAGAATTGCGTATCGGGACACTTCTTACAGGACCATATGACAGAGATAATGCGATCGTGACGCTTCATGCCGGGGCGGGCGGTACAGAATCTTGTGACTGGACCGGAATGCTCTACCGTATGTATACGAGGTGGGCGGAAAAGAAAGGGTACAGTATCGAAGAGCTGGATTATCTTGAGGGAGATGTGGCAGGAGTAAAAGGCGTGACTTTTGAGGTGAAGGGCGAGAATGCATACGGATATCTTCGCTCGGAAAAAGGAGTACACCGTCTCGTGCGTATTTCTCCGTTTAATTCGGCAGGAAAGCGTCAGACATCATTTGCATCCTGTGATGTGATTCCGGATATAGAGGAAGATATCGATATAGAGATCAATGACGATGATCTGAAGATCGACACATATCGTTCCAGCGGCGCGGGAGGTCAGCATATAAATAAGACGTCCTCGGCAGTGCGTATTACGCATCTTCCGACCGGAATCGTAGTTCAGTGTCAGAATGAACGCTCTCAGCATATGAACAAGGATAAAGCGATGCAGATGCTCAAATCAAAGCTTTATTTGATGAAGCAGCAGGAACAGGCGGAAAAAATGTCTGATATCCGCGGAGAAGTAAGGGATATTAATTTTGGAAATCAGATCCGTTCCTATGTCATGCAGCCGTATACGATGGTGAAAGATCACCGTACAAATGCGGAAGTAAGTAACGTAGGCGGAGTGATGGACGGAAATATCGATCCGTTTATCAACGCATATTTAAGTGCAAATACAGAACAGGCATCCGAGCAGTGATCGGAAGCCTGTTTTGGCTAATAGTGGTTTTGTGAAATGTTACGAACAGAAAAAGGGATAGGAAAGGAAGAATAGGATGATAAGTATAGCGGTATTGGGATATGGCACAGTCGGTTCGGGAGTTGTAGAAGTGCTCGAAAAAAATAAGGATGTTATCAATCAGAGAGCAGGAGATGAAATCAGTGTCAAATATGTTCTTGATCTGAGAGATTTTCCGGGAGATCCGATACAGGAAAAGATAGTGCATGACATTGATGTGATCATTAATGATCCGGAAGTTCAAATCGTAGTGGAAGTAATGGGTGGAGTAGAACCGGCGTATACATTTGTAAAACGGTGTCTGGAAGCGGGAAAGAGCGTGGCGACATCCAACAAAGCGCTTGTGGCAAAGCATGGCGCGACTCTTCTGTCTATCGCAAGAGAGCGGGAGATCAATTTCCTGTTTGAAGCAAGTGTAGGAGGAGGTATCCCGATTATCCGCGCGTTAAATTCTTCGCTGACGGCAGACCGCATTGAGGAGATTACCGGAATTTTGAACGGAACGACAAACTATATGCTTACGAAGATGTTTTATGAAGGTGCTCAGTACGACGAAGTGCTTAAAGAAGCGCAGGATAACGGCTTTGCGGAGCGCAATCCTGAGGCTGATGTAGAAGGATATGACGCATGCCGGAAAATCGCGATTCTTTCTTCTCTTATTTCAGGACATCAGGTTGATTTTGAAGATATTTACACAGAAGGTATCACGCAGATAACAAAAGAAGATATGATGTATGCAAAAGAGATGAAAATGACGATCAAACTTCTTGCATCGAGTAAGCGTGACGGCGACCACCTCCATGCGATCGTTGCTCCGGCGCTTCTTGGAAATGAACATCCGCTTTATAGCGTAAACGGTGTGTTCAACGCAGTGTTTGTAAACGGAAATATGCTTGGAGACGCAATGTTTTACGGAAGCGGAGCAGGAAAACTTCCTACGGCGAGCGCTGTTGTAGCGGATGTTGTAGATGAAGCAAAACATCTTCACAGAAATATTATGACAATGTGGAAAAATGAAAAGCTGGAACTTCTTCCGATAGAGGATACGGAAAAACGTTTCTTTGTACGGATCAGCGGCGACGAAAAAATGCGTCGGGAAGAAACAGAAGCGGCATTTGGAGCAGTGACTTTTGTGAGAGCGGAAGGTCTTGAAAATGAGTTCGGTATCATAACAGAAGTGATGACAGAGGGAGCATACAGAAAGATCGCGGAGAAATTTGAGGGAATCCTTCATATGATCCGTGTTGAAGAGTAAAATAAAGAGGACGAAAATTATGAAATATATCGTTATTTTATGTGACGGAATGGCAGATGAACCACTGGAGTCTCTGTCAGGGAAAACACCGCTTGAAGCGGCAAAGACTCTGAATATGGATCGTCTGGCAAAAAACGCGGAGATCGGGATGGTTCAGACAGTTCCGAAAGGAATGTCTCCGGGAAGCGATACTGCAAACCTGTCGGTGATCGGATATGATCCGAAGAAGTATTATTCAGGACGTTCTCCGTTAGAAGCTTTGAGTATCGGCGCGCAGATGGGGGACTTGGATGTGTCTTTTCGGTGCAACCTTGTTACATTGACAGAGGATGAAGATTGTTATGAAGAACGCACGATTCTTGATCACAGTTCGGGAGAAATATCGACAGAGGATGCGGCAGTTCTTATGGAAGCATTAAGTAAAGGGCTTGCAAAAGACGGATATCATTTTTATGTAGGAACGAGCTACCGTCACCTGCTGATCCAGAATAACGGACATGTGACAGAATTGACGCTGCCTCATGATATTTTGACAAAGAAGATCGGCGGATATCTCCCGGAAGATGAAGTGCTTCGGGAAATGATGGTGAAAAGCTACGATATATTAAAAGATCATCCGATCAATATAAAACGCAGGGAAGAAGGGAAAAACCCAGCCAATTCAGCATGGTTTTGGGGAGCGGGAACGCGTCCTGCGCTGACTTCGTTTGAAGAAAAAAACAAAGTAAAAGGCGCAATGATCTCTGCTGTCGATCTGTTAAAAGGAATTGCAGTAGGCGCAGAAATGGATAATATTACGGTAGAAGGAGCAAATGGCGGACTCCATACAAATTATGGAGGAAAGGCTGAAGCTGCGGTGAAAGCGCTTACAGAGGACGGCTATGATTTTGTTTATGTACATATTGAAGCGCCGGACGAGATGGGACATCAGGGAAGTACGGATGATAAGATCAAAGCGATTGAATTGATAGACGACCTTGTGATCGGTCCTGTGGCAGAAGGACTTGAGCAGGCGGGTGAAGATTACAGGATGCTGATTCTTCCGGATCATCCGACGCCTGTGCGCGTGCGTACTCATACAGGTGATCCTGTTCCGTATATGTTGTATGACAGCACAAATGCAGTAAAAGGACAGGATGAGTATTCTGAACGGACGGCACAGAAAACGGGGATCTTCAGAGAAAAAGGAGATCGTTTGATCGATCATCTTTTGGAACGTGAATAATTGATTTTGCAGGAAAATAAGCAGAGAAAAAGAAAGCACCACTTTGTGTTGAGGTTGAGTTTGCAAAGACAAAACTTGCAGCAAGGAAGGTGCTTTCTGCGTTTAGAAGCAGTTTCAGGCTTGACAGACATTCTTATTTTGATGTAAAATAGCCGTTGTAAAGTAAAAATGATTATGAAAGTGTTGAAGAGGACAGTAAGCTGTCCGGTCATCTCAGAGAGGGATCTGTATGGTGTGAAGATCCTGATGTTCCGGCTGACTGAATACCACCTCGGAGCGGCCTTAATACGGCACGGTGATTCCGTTATCATCACATGAATTAAGATGGTTTTCTGACGAAGACAAACAGGGTGGAACCGCGGGAGTTTTCCCGTCCCTGTGTGGAGTGTTTCCGTGCAGCATAGATTCATAGATAAGAGGCATTCCGTATGGAGTGCTTCTTTTATGTTTGCGGACAGGGAAGAATAACAAAAAGAAAGGAAGAAAAAGATGAAGATCACATTAAAAGACGGATCAAGCAAAGAATATGCACAGCCGATGAGTGTTTATGAAATTGCGCTTGATATTAGTGAAGGGTTGGCAAGAGTTGCTACGGCAGGGGAAATTGACGGAGAGGAAGTTGATTTAAGAACTGTTGTTGACAAAGATTGTGAATTGAATATTTTGACATTTAACGATGAAAAAGGAAAAGGAGCTTTTCGTCATACAGCATCTCATATTATGGCGCAGGCGATTAAAAGGCTGTATCCCGATGCGAAACTTGCGATCGGACCGTCGATCGCAGACGGATTTTATTATGATATAGACAAGGAGACTCCGCTTACAGCAGAGGATCTTGATAAGATCGAGGCTGAGATGAAGAAGATCGTAAAAGAGAATCTTGAGATCAAACAGTATACAATGCCAAGAGAAGAAGCGATTGCGTATTTTAAAGAAAAAAATGAGCCTTATAAAGTAGAATTGATCGAAGATCTTCCGGAAGGCGAAACGATCAGTTTCTATTCACAGGGAGAATTTACCGATCTGTGCGCAGGTCCGCATCTTATGACAACAAAACCGGTGAAAGCATTTAAATTAACAAGTCTTGCAGGCGCTTATTGGAGAGGCGACGAACATAATAAAATGCTTCAGAGAATTTACGGAACTGCTTTTTCCAAAAAGGCAGAGCTTGAAGAATATCTGACGATGATTGAGGAAGCGAAAAAGCGTGATCACAGAAAACTTGGAAAAGAACTCGGTCTGTTTATGATGCGCGAAGAAGGACCGGGATTTCCGTTTTTCCTTCCGAACGGTATGGTTCTGAAAAACACACTGCTTGATTACTGGAGAGAGATTCACCGCAGAGCGGGATATGTAGAAATTAATACGCCGATTATGTTAAGTCGCCATTTATGGGAAACATCAGGTCACTGGGATCATTATAAAGAAAATATGTATACAACAGTAGTTGATGAGGAAGATTTCGCAATTAAACCGATGAACTGTCCGGGCGGAATTCTTGTGTATGAGTCAGAGCCGCGTTCTTACCGTGATCTTCCGATCCGTATGGGAGAGTTGGGACTTGTGCACCGTCATGAAAAATCAGGTCAGCTCCACGGATTAATGAGAGTTCGCTGTTTTACACAAGATGATGCGCATATTTTCATGACGCCGGAACAGATTAAAGATGAGATCAAAGGCGTTGTAAAACTGATCGACGAAGTGTATAGTTTGTTTGGATTTAAGTATCATGTCGAGCTTTCTACACGGCCGGACGACAGTATGGGAAGTGATGAAGATTGGGAAATGGCGACAGATGCTCTTAGAAGCGCGCTTGATGATATCGGACTTCCGTATATTGTAAATGAAGGGGACGGAGCTTTTTACGGTCCGAAGATCGACTTCCATCTGGAAGATTCTATCGGAAGAACGTGGCAGTGCGGTACGATCCAGCTTGACTTCCAGCTTCCGCTTCGATTTGAACTTGAGTATACAGGAGCGGACGGAGAGAAGCACAGACCGATTATGATCCACCGCGTTGTATTCGGTTCTATCGAACGTTTCATCGGAATTCTGATCGAGCATTTTGCGGGCGCATTCCCGACATGGCTTGCTCCGGTACAGGTGAAAGTTCTTCCGATCTCTGACAAATATCTTGATTATGCAGGTAAAGTGCTTGAAGATCTGAAGGAGGCGGGTATTCGCGCAGAAATTGACAGTCGTGCGGAGAAGATCGGATATAAGATCCGCGAGGCACAGATGAAAAAGATTCCGTATATGCTCGTTGTAGGAGCGAAGGAAGAAGAGGAAGGCAAAGTATCTGTAAGAAGCAGATTTGCCGGAGATGAAGGTCAGTGTGGTCTGGAAGAGTTTATAGAACAGATTAAAGAAGAAGTTGCAGCAAAGAAACTCAGAGAGACAGTGCAGGATAAATAAATCATAAAATAAATTAAGAAGAGTTCAGAACAGATGATACTATCATACTGCTGAACTCTTTTTTGTATTGGGATCAAAATGTAAAAGAAAAAACATCTGTTTTAAGGTTCTTCTTTTTTGTAAGATTCATCGGTGGAAATTGTGACCGGAATGTCGATGATCTTATGCGGAGTAATATTTTTAACTAAATATTCAAATAAAGTTTTGATCAATAAATATCCTTGGTTTACCGGTTCTTGTCCCAATACGAAATCAACAACCTGTGTTTGGAGCAAGTGAATGGAGCCTTCTGTAAGATCGTGACAGATCACATGGATATTCTCAGAATCATCTATGATATCCAAGGCGCTTCCCACTCCGGCTATACCGCCGCCTGTAATATAGATTCCGTCCAGATCGGGAAGTTTGTTACAGTATTCTAAGGTGATGCGAAAGGCATCTTCTTTTTTATCTTGATTTTCAGAAATGCCGACGATTTTGATATCCGGTCGTGTTTCCGAGATTTTATTTTGAAAACCAAGCAGTCTTTGCTGATGGCATGAAAGTTTTGTACTGCTGATAATGATTCCTATTCTGGCATCTTTCGGAAGAATCTTACACATTAATCCGGCTGCGGTTCTTCCGCCTTTATAATGATCCTGTCCGATAAAGCATAAACTTTTTACTTCGGGAGCAGGAGAGTTAAAGGTGATTACGGCGATTCCTTTTTCGATAAGGGAGTTAAGAAGGGCGTAAACATTTGGGTGATCCAGAGGAAAGACTGCCATTCCGCTGACTCCGTTTTCAGTTAAATCGTTAATAATCCGGATTTCTTCGGAAGGATCAAGACTGGTCATCAGTTTGATGATTACTTCGATTCCAAAAGCAGAAAATTCCTTCTTGGCACGGTTGATTCCCGAAATAATATCATGGATAAAGGGGTTATAATCCGGTGTTAAGATGACCCCGATTTTTAAGGATTCCTTTTTAGATACTAACGCTTTGGCAAGGAAGTTCGGTTCATAGTGCAGTTCTTTTGCGATTTTCAAAACTTTTTGGCGCGTTGCCTCGCTGACTCCGGAACGATTGTTTAGTACCCGGTCTACAGTACCTCGAGAAACGTTTGCCAGCTCTGCAATTTGTTTTACGGTTACCGCCATGTAATAATCACCTCCCATATAATACCATTTTTACTGCTAATAATATAACATAATATCGTGCTCGTGTCTAGTTACAAAAAATAAGAGTTTGTGCAAAAAAAATATATGTAACATACAACTCAATATAAATGTAAAAAATGCACAAAAAATACAGTGAAAAAATGGTGAATATATAGTATTGAAACAATAAAATGAACATGGTACTATAAATACAAGAAAAACGTGCACGAGCACGAAAAAGAAGGAGGATGAAGATGAAATTTGGAACATTATATTCTTATTGGGGAACAAAATGGCAATGTGATTATTTGAAAACATTAAAACGAGTTTCAGACATCGGATTTGACATTTTGGAAATGGGTGCTCCTCACTTGTTGGAAATGTCAGATTATGAACTTTCAGAATTGAGGCGCGCGGCGAAAGATATGGATATGGTATTGACGGCAAATATCGGACCGGCAAAAGATAAAGATCTTGCTTCTCCTGATCCGGATATACGAAAAGCGGGAGTAAACTATTTGATCGATATATTAAAAGCAATGGAAAAAGTAGGATCTAAATCACTTGTTGGAGCAATGTATTCTTATTGGCCGTGTCAATTTGAAATAACGGATAAGGAAGCTGCCTGGGAGAGAAGCATCGAGGGGATGAAAGAGGTTGCAGAAGCTGCGGAATCATTGGGAATCGAATGCTGTCAGGAAGTTTTGAATCGATATGAAACTTATATTATCACAGATTGCAGGGAAGGATTGGAATACTGCAGGAGAGTCGGAAGTGAAAACGTTAATCTCCTTCTTGATACATTTCATATGAATATCGAAGAAGATAATATTCCGGAGGCTATCCGGCTTGCAGGAAGAAAATTGGGCCATCTGCATGTGGGAGAATCAAACAGAAAGCTTCCGGGAATGGGATCCCTTCCTTGGAGAGATATCGGACGGGCGCTAAGAGATATCGGATATGAGAAAGGCGTCGTTATGGAACCGTTTCTTCTTCAAGGAGGAGAGGTCGCTCGGGACTGTAAAGTGTGGAGAGATTTAAGTGGGAATGCAGATGAGAAAATGCTGGATCGCTATATAAAAGAATCTTTAACATTTTTGAAACATGAATTTACGTTTTGAGGAGAGGATATGAAATGGCAGAAATTTGGACGATGGGTGAAATGATCGTGGAAATTATGCGGGAGAAAGAAAATGAGCCACTGGATAAAGCAGGAGTTTTTCGAGGACCTTATCCGAGCGGAGCACCGGCGATTTTTATTGATACAGTGGCGAGACTCGGACATAAGGGCGGAATTATCGGAGGAGTAGGCAAAGACGATTTTGGAAAATGTCTGTTGGACAGATTGAAAAGTGACGGAGTCGATGTGTCGCATGTGATTGAAAATCCAAAAAAAGCTACAGGATGTGCGATTGTAACATATTTTGATGATGGCTCCCGAAAATTTATTTTTCATATGGGGAATACTCCGGCTGTTGAAGCGAAAGCGCCGCAGAAGGATGTGCTGGATGGAGTTCGGTATTTTCATGTAATGGGCTGTTCTTTGTTTGCTGATATAGAGTTTGCAAAAGAAATTTTAAAAGCGGCACAAACGGCAAAAAAAATAGGGGCGAAGGTTTCTTTTGATCCGAATATCAGAAAAGAATTAATAGGGGAAAAAGAGACGGATAAAATTCTGGAGAATCTGATGCGGTTGACGAATGTTTTTTTGCCCGGGGAGGAAGAACTTCTTTTGTTGACAGGAAAAGAAACAGTGGAAGAAGCTGTTGAAGAATGCTTTAAAAATCCTGAGCTTGAAATATTGGCATTAAAGCAAGGTTCGCGGGGGTCAAAGATTTATACGAAGGAAAAAACGGTTGAAACAGGAATTTACAGAATTCAGCCTGTAGATGCAACCGGAGCCGGAGATAGTTTTGACGCGGCGTTTATCTGCGGACTGTGTGAAGGAAAGAGAATTGAAGAGGCGGCGAAAATGGCAGCAGCAGCAGGTGCGATTAATACAGCGGCGTTTGGTCCTATGGAAGGAAAGATCAGCGTGGAAGCGATAGATAAGATGATAAAGGAGACCAGCTATGAAAAGTCAACCATAAATTAGCAAAAAATTTCTTTTTCATATCGGTGGTAAAAAAGGGTAACTTTAATAGAGCTCCCTTAGGGTGCTTTTTCAAAATCTATCGATATAGGTATACAGATCTCTTACTCGAGGTTAAATTCTACTTCGTCAGTGAGCATCTTCCAGATGACTCTGACAAGCTTGCCGGCACAGTGCCCAAGTGCATTGTAGTGAGACCGGCCTTCAGCCCTCTTGGCATCATAATAAGCCTTGAAGGTTGCGTTGTTCCTGACAACGTTCCAAGCTGCATTTACAAGAGCATATCGTAAAACACGAGAGCCACGTTTGGACATCCTTGTTGTCTTAGCCTGAAAGTTACCAGACTGATAAACAGAAGGATCCAGGCCTGCAAAAGCAAGCAGCTTGTTTGGATTGGAGAAACGGTGAATATCGCCTATTTCACCAAGGATCATTCCACCATTGATATAACCGATACCAGGAATGGTCATGATGACAGAATCGTTAAATTTCATGATATCCGTCATCTCAGCTTCAATCTTTTCTAATTGGCTATCCAGTAACTCGATTTGTTGAATGGTTTGAGTTATCTGAATAGATATAGCGCTGTCGTTGGCACCGACAGACTTCTGTGCGAGAATTCTTAATTCTTTGGCCTGCTCTTTAGTAAAATGTCCGTGCGAGTTCACTTTGAGCAGATTTGCCAGATGAGTCATATGCATGGAAGCAATCTCTTTTGGAGAAGGTGCTTCTTTTAAAAGAGCATAGACAGCATTCTGATGCAGACCGGATTTGAAAAAGTATTGAATCTCCGGGAATACTTGATCAACATAGGTTGTCAGTTGGATTTTCAATCGGGTGCGTTGCTTAATGGTTTTCTGCCGAAAGCGCCCCAAGGCCTTAAGATCCATCATATCGAGATCAAAGAAGGTAATAAATCTTAGGTCATCCTGCATCATAAGAGTTTTAGCAATAACAAATGTGTCGACCTTATCTGTCTTTGTTTTACGAACATTGTTCTTACGCATCTGACAGGTTTTGATGGGGTTCAACACACACACTTGGTAGAACTCAGCAACAAGGTATCGAACAAGGTTGTCACCGTAGTGTGCCGTCGACTCAAGACCGATGATGATGCTGTTCTTATCGAATGATTCGAGCTTAGAGACCAGCAGTTGGAAGCCATCAGCGTCGTTTGTGAATTTGAACGGCTCAATGAGTATTTCACCGTCCGAAGAAATCGCAGCGGCGAAATGGTTGAGTTTGGCAATATCAATGCCTACAAAAATTTTCATGAGGTTGTACCTCCCTTTCATAAAGTCTGATACCATGATGTCCACCATCGATTATCATCGTAGACTTGATAGAAATAAGTACTCTGAGTGAAAAACACTCCGGCAACATCCAGCTAATAAACAATTCAGATAAAGGTAGCGGCAATACACTCCAGTCGAGTAGTCAAGGCTACAGGGAAAAATCAAAAGTCCATAGTATCTGAATTGTATTGAACCACGATATTAAAAGAAAGGAAACGTGTGATAATTAACTTCCTAATTATCATACAAGGAATGAAAATGAAAAAAGTAAATATCGGAGTAGCGGGACTTGGATTTGGAAAAGAATTTGCGGCGATTTACTGTGATCATCCGCTTGTTGATAAAGTGGCGATCTGTACAAGGAATCCCGAAACTTTAAATAAAGTGGGGGAAGAACTCGGAATTCCGGAAGAATTAAGATTTACAAATTATGATGATATGATTTCACATGAAGAATTGGATGCGATTCATATTGTGACGCCGATTAAAGAACACTATCCTCAGTCGATCAAAGCGCTAAGAGCCGGGAAACATACTGCATGTACAGTTCCGATGGCGACATCTTTGGATGAGTTGAGAGAGATTGTAAAAACATCCAGGGAAGTTGGAAAAATCTATACGATGATGGAAACTTCGCTTTATACAAGAGAATACCTTTATGTAAAGAGATTAAAAGAAAATGGTGAACTTGGAAAAATTCAGTATTTAAAAGGTGATCATATGCAGAACATGTCTCTGGAAGGCTGGGGAGACTACTGGCAGGGATTTCCGCCGTTTTGGTATGGCACGCATGTACTGTCACCGATTCTGGATCTGGCCGGTACAACAGCTAAGAGTGTGCGGTGTCTTGGAAGCGGAAGGGTAAATAAAGAAAGAGCTGAACATTACGGGTGTCCGTATGCGGTAGAAACCGCTACATTTAGATTGAGAAACAGCGATATCGTAGCAGAGGCACATAGATGTCTTTTCGAGACAGTACGTCAGGTAAGAGAGTGTTTTGATGTTTACGGAGATAAAATGTCGTTTGAGTGGGAGCCGACGGCAGACGAAGGACATACTATTTTCACAGGCATTGATGATTTTACAAAGTTTACAGCTCCGGACACAGCGGAACTTTTGCCAAAAGAGATTCAAAAGTATACGTTGCGTTCAGCTATTAAAGATCCAAATCAGCCGTCCTTTATACAAGGAAGCGGGCATGGAGGTTCTCATCCTCATCTTTGCAATGAATTTGTGAATGCGATCGTAGAGGGAAGACAGCCGTATATGGATGCGGTTCGCTCGGCAAATTATACGGCGGCCGGTATTTGCGCACAGGAATCAGCAGACCATGGCGGAGCAGAAGTAGAAATACCGGATTTTGCAGAAGAATTTTAAGCTGTTTAGGAGGGACTTATGGAAAAATTACTGGAAATGAAAGAAATCTGTAAGTCTTTTGGGACGAATAATGTCCTGAAGAATGTGCAGTTTGATCTTTTTGCCGGAGAAGTTCATGCCTTGATCGGAGAAAACGGAGCAGGAAAATCTACACTAATGAAAATATTAATGGGTATGTATAAAAAGGATTCGGGAAGTCTTTCTGTTTTGGGATCAGATGAAGCGTACACAAATCCGGATCAGGCGCTCAAAGCCGGAGTTGCCATGATTCATCAAGAACTCAATCCGATTCCGGATATGTCTGTTGCTGAAAATATATTTCTTGGGAAAGAAAAAAGAAAATGGATCTTTACGTCTAAAAAAGAGCAGGAAAAAGAGTCAAAAAGATATTTGGATATGTTGGGAATCGATCTGGAACCGTCTGTACTGATGAGAGAATTAAGTGTTTCTGAAATGCAGATGGTGGAAATTGCGAAAGCACTTTCTTATGGGGCAAGAATTATTATCATGGATGAACCTACTTCTGCAATTACAGAAGCGGAAGTGGAGAAATTATTTCAAAATATAAAAATGCTTAAAGAACAGGGAACAGGGATCATTTATATTTCTCATAAAATGGATGAATTGTTTGAAATATCGGATCGCATTACAGTGCTTAGAGACGGACAGTATGTATTTTCAAAAAAGACAAAAGATCTTTGTCCGAATGATCTGATCAAAGCTATGGTAGGGCGTGAGATCACGGAAATTTATCCGGAAAGTAAGAGTAAAATCGGCGAAGTGATCCTTAAAGTAAAACATGCTTCACGGAAAGGCGAGTTTAAAAAGATTGATTTTGAACTTCGGAAAGGTGAAAAACTTGGAATTGCCGGATTGATGGGAGCCGGAAGAACAGAATTGATGATGGCTGTTTTCGGAGCGGCGAAACTGGAAGAAGGTGAGATTGAAATAGGCGGAGTTCCTGTCAGAATACAAAGTCCGAAAGATGCAATCAGGCAAAAAATAGCGCTTGTGACCGAAGATAGGAAACGTTACGGTTTGAATTTGACGGCATCAGTCGAGGATAATGCGGTTTCTGTAATTGAGAGCAGTCTTTCCAAATTTGGATTTTATAGAAGAAAGTTGGGAAGAAAAGCTGCGGAGGAAATGATCAGCCGTATGAACACAAAAGTTACGGGAATGGATCAGATTGTCGGAAGTCTTTCGGGTGGGAATATGCAAAAAGTTGTTCTTTCAAAATGGCTTTTAAATGATCCTGATATTATCATTTTTGATGAACCGACAAGAGGAATTGATGTTGGCGCAAAAGCAGAGATATATAAGATTATAGAGGAATTAGCCTGTAAGGGAAAGGGAATCATTATTATTTCGTCGGAAATGCCGGAGTTGATCGGGTTAAGTCAAAGAATTATTGTGTTGCATGAAGGAGAACAGACCGGAGAATTGCGAGGAAAAGAGATGACGCAGGAAAATATTATGACTCTTGCATCGGGATACAGAAAGGAGGAAAAAGAATGAAAGTTTTAAGTAAAAATTCTGTTATGGAATTTGTAAAAAAGACGGCAATACTCTGGGTTATGATTATTCTGATCCTTATTTTATCTGTTATCAGTCCAAGCTTTTTCAGAGGGCAGAATCTTCTGAATATTATAAAGCAGGCGTCTATTACAGGGGTAATCGGCGTAGGGATGACATTTGTTTTGATCACAGGAGGGATTGATCTTTCCGTCGGATCTGTAATGGCGTTATCGGGAACAATGGCTGCATCTGTAGCTGTGGCAGAAAAAAATATGCCGATTGCTCTGGTTATTTTAGTTGGAGTCGGACTTGGGGCGCTGTGCGGACTTATAAATGGAATCGGTGTATCATACATTGGATTTCCGCCGTTTATTATGACGTTGGGCATGATGACGATTGCAAGAGGGATTCCCCTTGTTTTTACAAACGGAACTCCGATCTTCGGACTATCTGAAGAGTTTAATATGATTGCGAATTCAAGAGTTTTAGGAGTACCTTCACTTGTGATTTTCCTTGTGATCACTGTTTTAGCGGGACATATTATCCTGAGTAAAACTGTTTTGGGAAGACGGATTTATGCAGTGGGAGGAAATGAAGATGCAGCGAGGTTAAGCGGTGTGTCCACTGCAAAAGTAAAGTTGTTTGTTTATGTTTTTTGCGGAATTTTATCGGGAATTGCAGGAATTTTGATTTGTTCAAGAATTACGTCGGGGAATGGCACTGTGGCGGAAGGGTATGAAATGAACGCTATTTCGGCGGCAGTAATCGGCGGTGTCAGCATGACCGGAGGATCGGGAAATGTTCTTGGCATGGTTGTCGGGGCAATGATTTTAACGATTATTCAAAACAGTTTTGATATTATGGGAGTAAATTCGTTTTATCAAAATATCATTAAAGGAATTATTATTTTACTCGCCGTATTTTTGGATTTAAGAGGAAAGAAAAAGAAAAATTAAAAAATGAGTTTTAAGGAGGAAAAATGATGAAGAAAAAGATGTTGGCAGTGGCAGTATGTGTGTCTATGTGTATGATGGCTTTTGCGGGCTGTACAAGTGAATCCGGCGGAGGTTCGGATAAGAAAGCAGAACAGACAGAAGGGAAAAAAGAAGAATCCGGAAAAGTGTTTATGACAGTAAGTAACCAACAGAATGAGTTTATGGTCGGAATGGCAGAAAATTTTAAAGAGGTCGGAGAGGCAGCAGGGTATGAAGTGCAGTTGATGGATGCTGATCTTGATGCTACGAAACAAGTATCTCAGATTGAGACGGCTATTTCTGAAAACGCGGAAGCTATTCTCGTTGAACCGTGCAGCGTGGACGGGTTGACGACAGGGTTGAAAGAGGCTCATGACGCGGGAATTCCGGTGTTTGTTATCCATAATAATGTGTCGGCAACCGACTTGGTCACATCTCTGATTCATGTAGATGTAAGACAAGGCGGGGAATTGAAAATGGAACAGGTTATTAAGGATTGTGGAGAAGATGCTAAAATTGCGATTATGACAGGAACGCTTGGGCAGGATACGACAAATCAGATCTGCGGTGGTTATGACGCTGTTCTTGAAAAATACCCGAATGTAGAAGTTGTATTTGAAGGGGCAGGCAACTGGGGAGCTACGGATGCTGCGCCTTTGGCAGAAAACTGGCTGGCTTCAGGAAAAGAAATTGACGCAATCGTCTGCAACAATGATGGAATGGCTCTCGGAGTAGTGTCTGTATTGAAATCGGCGGGAAAATCGGAACAGATTAAAGTTTACGGTCTGGACGCAACAAATGAAGGATTAAAAGCAGTTGATTCAGGAGAAATGGCAGCGACGATCTATGTTGATTCCAAGGCAGAGATTGAAAAAGCGTTTGAAATGCTTGAAGATCTGAAAGCAGGGAAAAAGGTGGATGCAGAGTATAAAGTACCGTCTGTGCTTGTTACAAAAGAGAATGTAAAAGAATATATGAAATAGCAGGTGAGTCTTATGAAAGCAGCAATATCCGGAGAGACGCTTGGAAGTGTGATGGAATTAGACGAAATTTTATCTTTATTTCAAAAAAACGGGATTCATTTTATCGAAATATGGCCGGAAAATATTCCTGTAAAAGTCGGAAAAACACTTCTGCATAAACGTTTGTATGCAAACAGAGATGTGGAACAAGCAAAAAAGATACTGGAGAAATATCAAATAAAAGCAGCGTGTGTATGCTTTGGAGCAGGATTTGATAAAGAATTGGCGAAAGATCCGGAACTTTTTTCGAGAGAATTAGAACGAGCTGTTGAGATAGCTTATGAGCTGGGAGCAAAAGTTGTAAATCATTATTGTTATCATGTCGCAATGGGTCCGGAAATTTCTTTTTCTGAATTGGAAAAGTATTATGGGCGGGCGATCAGGAAAGCGAAGCATAGGAAAATCTATCTGGCTTTGGAAAATGAGGCTCATGATATTACTCAAAGTCCCGAAGGGATGAAAACGATTGTAGAGCATATGAATTCGGAATATTTTAAAACAAATTTTGATGCGACCAACTATTATCAGGCGGGATATGAAGGTTTTCCGTATGCATATGAAGTTTTGAAGGAGTATATTGTTCATGTACATATAAAAAACGGTTGTTTTTATCATCCTGAATTCGGACACGAAAAGCAGTGCAGAGGAGGGAAAATGACGGGGATGTTTGCGGGAAATGATATCTATTATCCATATGCATCTGACGGAGCGGTGAACATAGACGGACTTTTGCGGAGGCTTGAAAAAGACGGATATACAGGTTTTTGTACGATGGAACCTCATACGACTCCTGAAAAGTGTCTGGACTTCTACAGAGAAGAGACGGCTTATTTAAGAGAAAGAGGAATCAAAGAATAAACGATATATACGGCGAAGATGACAGCGGTCATTTTCGCCGCATTTTTATGAATGGGCAGGTGAACTGTCACATTTTTACCGGAAAATTCTGTATAACGGTTGATTTTGATATTGTACATAGAGTAGATTATAAGTAGATGAAACAGGATAATAAACGTGTGCAAATATAGAGGCAAAAGCGAATAAGATCGGGGAGAATAACTTATGGAAGAAAACAGATGTCGAGCGCGGTCAGTTATAGGGGAAGTGGAGAAATCAGTCGTTGGGAAAACAGATATTTTAAGAAAAGTTATGACAGCAATTCTTGCCGGAGGTCATGTTCTGATCGAAGACATTCCGGGAACGGGAAAGACGACGCTGGCGCTTTCGTTCTCGCATGCAATGGGACTTAAGGTGAATCGGGTGCAGTTTACGCCGGACGTACTTCCGGCAGATCTGAGTGGATTTACGATATATGATAAAGCATCAGGGACATTTGTGTATCAGCCGGGTGCAGCTATATGCAATCTTCTTTTGGCAGATGAGATAAACAGAACGTCGCCAAAGACGCAGTCCGCGCTTTTGGAAGTAATGGAAGAGCATCAGGTAACGGTTGATGGAAAAACTCACAGGACAGGAGAGCCGTTTATTGTGATCGCGACTGAAAATCCGGTAGGTTCCGCCGGAACTCAGCTTCTGCCGGAGTCACAGCTTGATCGTTTTATGATCTGTGTGAGTATGGGCTATCCGACGGCAGAAGAGGAAATTGAGATTTTGAAACGGGAACAGTCAATAGAAAAAACGAGAGAACGAATCGATCCGGTTGTCAATGCAGAGGAATTGATCGAAATGCAAAGAGAAGTTAAGGAGGTTTTTGTACATGACCGGATTTTCGGTTATATTGTGGAACTTGCAAAAGCAACAAGGGAAAATGAATGGACAGAGTTAGGTTTAAGTCCTCGCGGAACTGTCGCGTTGACAGCTATGGCGAAAGCATGTGCGTGGCTGAATGGACGGGAATATGTCGTTCCTTCCGATGTACAGGAAATATTTCCGTGTGTCACAGAGCATCGGATCATTCTGAATATGAAAGCGAAGGTAGGCCATATAAAAAAAGAAGAACTGATCCGGCGGGTTCTGGAGAGTGTTCCGACTCCGACAATGAGACAGAAATATTGAGGATGAACAGATGGTAAAAAGAATAATCGGATATCTGGCAGTTCTTATACTTACGATATATTTATTTTTTATGTATAACGATACTGTAATCTCAGGACTTCTTATATTTGTTATAATGTATCCGCTTTTATCATTTTGGTTTTTGATGATCCAGCGAGGAAAAGTCGGAACAGATATGACGCGTATTCCTTCGATGGGTGAAGAAGGAAAGACGATAAAAGCCGGGATTACCGTAAAAAATCAATCCGCATGGAATATGCGGTATGAAGCTGTGATCCTTGTGGGAAACAAGATTGAAGAAAAAAAGAAACAGAAGCGGATACGGGGAGTGATACAGGCGGAAAATGTCAGAACATTTTGGTATGAGCTGCCGGGGAATATTTGTGGCAGTATGGAAATTACGTTGAATGAAATAAGAATTTATGATCCCCTTTGTATTTTTTATATCAGGAGAAGAGAGGCTGAAACAGTATTTGTGAAGATCATGCCTGAATTTGAACTGATGCCTGTTGAGATCACAAGAAAGACGAGAGAATTTCAAACAGATGCGGAAGAATATTCCTGTGAGAAAAAGGGAGATGATCCTTCTGAAATTTATCAGGTGAGAGAGTATCGAAGAGAAGATTCTTTAAAAGATATTCATTGGAAACTGACTGCCGCGAAAGAAGAGCTTGTAGCAAAAGAGAGGGCGTTTCCTTTAGGATGTGCCGTACTGATCTGGTTTGACATCAGAGAAAAAGAATGTACTGCGAACGGTTTTTCTAAAATGCTAAAGACAGCATCATCATTATCGATCACTCTTGTTGAAGAAAAATGTATTCATCTGGCTGCGTGGTATGAAGAGGATACAGAACAGATTGTGACTGTGAAAGTGAAAGATGAAGAAAGCTGCTGTCAGATGGTATGGGAATTGATCGATATAAAGCCGTGCGGAAATACAGAGAAAAGAGATTCCTATATGAGGGAGCGTTTTAAAGGGGCAGAGTTTAGCAGTATAGTTACGATCGATGGACAGGGACAGATTAAAAAAGATGGGAAAGAAGAGTTGTTTCTTCGTTTATAAAAGTGGGGATGCCGATGTGGAAAAGAAAAATCCGGAAATAAATTTTGTGAAAGCGCTTAGTGCTGTTTGTGCAGTCTTATTATGGCGGAATGCATTTTTATCTGTATTTGATTTGGAAGCGCTGGCAAATCAAATAGGACGAAAAGAAATCATTTTTGCAGAGATTGCCGTGAGTTTTGCGGTATTTATTTTGTTGATTGCGGCATTCAAAGTAAGGAGGCTGCGCGTAATTGCTTATTTGGTTATTTTTGCACCGTTTATATCTGCTGCATGCGCGCGAAAATTTCCGCCGCCATGGGCGTCGTGGATGTTGGTTTTTGCCGCGGTATTGTATGGAACGTGCTGTGCAATGGAAGGATGCAAAGCTAAACAGGTTTTTCGTTCACTTGTTTTGATTTCGGCGGTCTTTGGGATTGCTGCGGGAATTTCTGTTTTTGCGGGAAAACAGATCGATCAGATCAGAGTAGGCGAGAATGGATTTTATCAGGAAACGAGACAGAAAATCAGAGAGAACGTAATCGGAAAAGCAGAAGAACTGGCTGAAAAAATAAAAAATAAAAAAGACGGCAAAAAGTTAGATGAAGAAAAAACAGATGCTGAAAGCAAGCATGACAGAGAAGATATAGAAGAAAAAAATCCTTTCCGGCCGGAAAATGATCCGACACAACAAAACGGAAAAAATGACAATATGACGTCGGGCGGAAAAATGGACGATCTCAAAGCTATTTCTTCTTTTAAGCCGTCTTCGGAAGTGTCTACATGTGTTGTGCTTGAGAAAAAGAAAACATACCTTTATGATAGGTGGGGGACGACTTATGAGGACAGTGCGTGGACAAATGAAAAACTAGAAGAGGTAGTGTATTCTTCAAAGTATTATTTTGAAGAAGAAAAAGAAGAGCTATTTTTACAGTATCCTTCGGAACTTACCCGTATGCAAAAAATGTGCGAAGGATGGGATAAGAGTTCGTTTTCTGCTGTGAAAAATCAGATTGACGAAGCTTTGTCGAATATAGTTTATGATACGAATCCTGGGAAAACGCCTGCAAAATGGGATTTTGCAGAGTATTTTCTGTTTGAAAATAAAAAGGGATTTTGTGTACATTTTGCCACAACAGCAGCTTTACTTTACAGGATGTGCGGCTACCAGTCGATTTATGTGGAAGGTTTGGTAGTTCCGGCTTCTGCGTTTAAAGAAAAAGAAAACGGAACTTATGAGGCGCAGGTTGACGGAACAATGGGACATGCATGGTGTGAAGTATATGATGAGAAAACAGGAGAGTGGATCACAATGGAACATACGCCGGCATCTTCAAGAAACGAGATGCAGGGAGCGGATGCGGCAAAACAAAAGAAAGAAAACAGTTTTAAAAGCAATCAGGTTTTTCGGTTGATTGTGTGTGTTGTTTTTGTGGCGGGGGCTGCGTTTGGAGGCGTTTTTATTCAGGCTGTAGTCAGAGGAAAACGTCACAGGAGAAAGATTGGGACGACTCGGGGCGGAATCGGTATTCTTACAATGTATGACGATGTAGTTAAAGTTGCAAGACTGACGGAAAAACCAAAGAAGCAGATTTTCGGAAACAGGCATTCGGATACAGATGATTATTCGGAAGTTTGGTTGAAACATCTGAAAAAACAGTATCCTCAGATTTCGGAGGAAGAGTGGAATAGTTTTTATGAAGAAGTGCGGCGCATTTTGTTTTATTATCCGACAAAAGACCGGAGAATATGGAAAGAATCCTATAAATTGTATCGGAAGTTTTATGCTGAGGCAAAAAGGCGGATGAATCCCGGAATGCGGCTGCTTCTAAAATATATTTATTGCATTGAAACGCCTTTTTGTGAAAAAGATGCAAGTTTTATGAAAAAGAAAAAGAAAAGGAGAAAGTAAAATGATAAGAAAAATGAGATCAGAAGACAAAAAGACTTATATGGAGATGGCGAGAGAGTTTTATCATTCGGATGCCGTATTACATCCGGTTCCGGACACCTATTTTGAACGGACTGCAGATGAGGCGCTTCGCTCTGATGTCTATGCCGAGATATTTCTTTTTGAATGTGAAAACGAAGCGGCGGGATACGGGCTGATCGCGAAAACTTATTCTCAGGAAGCGGGAGGAATGGTTTGGTGGATTGAAGAAGTGTATGTGCGGGAAGCGTTTCGTTCCAAAGGGATCGGAAGGGAATTTTTTGCATATCTTGATAAGGTGAAAGGCTCGGCGGTGACAAGGATGAGGCTTGAAGTGGAAGAAGATAATACAAGAGCCGTAGCTCTGTATAAAAAACTTGGATACAAGCCTTTGGAATATGCGCAGATGATCAAAGATGCTCCCTTGAAGTAAAATCGTTTGAAAACAGAGCATTTTAGCCAAACAGAGATATCGTATACTTGTATACAATATCTCTGAAATTCTTTTAATACCCCATTGCAAGAAGAGACAGAACAATGTTATAATTCATAGTAGCGTACTTTTGTCCGAGGGCAAAAGACAGCAGTCCGCGATACGTTCATGCCCGGACTGCTGCAAAAATGATGAGTAGGTGACAGATTTGAAGAATAAGATCAAACGATTTGCCAAAGGCGACTTTCATATTCCGCAGCCGGAAATTATATTTCCGGAAACACATATTGTAATGAGAGTCGGAGAAGGGGAAAAATACAGAGGAAGTTTTTCATTGAAAAATCAGGGGGAAGGAACGATCAGAGGCCTTGTCTATCCCTCTTCTTATCGTGTGCAGTGTGACGAACAAGGTTTCGACGGGAATCCTGTCAATATATATTATACATATGACGGCAGCGGGTTGATGCCGGGGCATGTCGAACATGGGAAGTTTACGATCGTTTGCAACGGCGGCGAGTATGATGTCGCATTTACCGCGATTATCGAGAAACCGTATGTTATGACGAGCTATGGGAAGATACAAAGTCTTGACGATTTTAAGAAGCTGTCTTTTCGGGATGCGGCTGAGGCAGTAAAGCTGTTTCGCTCCAGAGATTTTTACGAAATACTGAAATACGAAGATAAGCGGATCCAGGCGCTTTATGAAAATATGCGGAAATGGGAACTGGATCAGCAGGCTTTGGAAGAATTTCTCGTAGGATGTAAGCAAAAAGAGAAGATATTCCTGACACTTGAGGAGGAAAGCCGGGCGTTTATGTCGCTTTCAGAGGCGCGGAAAGAGACGTTTACTATCAGAAAAAATACGTGGGGATATTTAGAAATCGACGTACATACAGAAGGGGAATTCCTCTCTGTTGAACATACCCGTGTAACGACGGAAGAGTTTATCGGAAATTCATACCGGCTGGAATATTTTCTGAATGTGGAAGCACTTCATCCGGGAAGTAATTTCGGCAGGATCATATTAGAATCTCCGTACGAGACTCTTACCTATGAGGTTGTCGTAGAAAAAGATATAAGCAGAGATGAGGATTATCGTGCAAACGACAGAGAGTTTGCGGGAATTGTTAAAAACTATTTAAAATATGAAAGTGGAAAACTGGAACTGAACGAATGGGTCGAGGAAGCAATCCGTCGGATCAGCCATCTGAGGGAAGTTGATGACAGAAATGAATTCTATCTTCTTGCGCATGCACATATCTGTCTGATCGGAAAACGTTTGGAAGAGGCGAAATGGCTTCTCGAATCATATAATTATAATCGCTTTGCCATCGGTAAGGATGTGGAACTTAGTTCATATTATTTGTATTTGACAACGCTTTTGTCAAATGACACGATCGGGCAGCGAAAGGTTGCGGAAGAGCTTTCCAAGTCATTTATGAAGCATCCGGATAGTTGGAAGATTTTGTGTATGCTTGTGGAAGTGGATTCGGAGTATAAAATATACAGTGAACGTCTTCGGGCTTTGGAAAAACAGTTTTATGATGAAAAGTCGCATAGCGTCTGGTTCTATTTACAGGCGTTTAAATGTTACAGGGAAAAGAGTTCTTCTCTGAAAAAGCTCGGAATGTTTGAAGTTCGGGTTCTTCTGTTTGCAGTCAAACATAAACTGATGACAAGAGAACTGGCGCTTTACACTGCAAATCTTGCAAGTCAGATGAAAGTTTTTGACAAACAGTTATATGCGGTTCTTGTCGGTTCTTATAAGATGTATAAGGAATCGATGATACTGACGGCGATCTGTACTCTTCTGATCAAAGGAAACTGTGTGGAAAGCTGTTATTTTCAGTGGTATGAAAAAGCGGTGGAAGCAGAGCTTAAGATTGCTCAGCTTTATGAATATTATATGGCTTCGGTTGTTCCGGCGGATTTTCACAAAGCGCTTCCGAGATCGGTATATTTGTATTTTATGCACGGAAATTCATTGGATTACCATAAATGCGCATTTTTATATTCAAACTTGATCACATATGAAGATGAAAGCAGCGAGATTTACGCTCATTACAGAGACGAGATGGAAGCGTTTGCATGGAATCAGCTTGACCGGAGAAATGTTGACGAACAGCTTCGTATCATTTATAAACGGTTTGTAGTAGAGGCATCTATGAATCCTGAAAGGGTAAAAGCGCTTTATGATGTATGTCATGCATACCGGATTACGACGAAAGTGCCGAATATGAAATTTATTCATGTTATTGCAGATGACGGCACGATTACTCAGAAATCACCGTATACGGAAAACGGAGCGCGTGTATTCTTGTATGCGAAAACCGATCGGCTTGTGTGGGAGTCAAAAGACGGAAGGCATTATACAGATTCTATCCCATATGAGAGTCAGAGACTTTTTTATGAGCTTCGCTATATGGATATGTGCAGGAAATATATTAACGGCCTGAGAAGAACGCGGGAGGAAGAAGAAGTTCAGGAACTGACGACAGAGATCGTCAGAGAAAACGGAGTTGAAAATTACGAAGAAGATGAACTTTTGGGACTTTGCAGCAAAACGATCAGAGAGAATAATTATGAGAATGATGATTTTCTTACATATGTCTGCTTTGAATTGTTTAAAAAAGGTCAATATGACAAGGTGATCCTGACGTATTTGGCAAGCTATTACTGCGGCGCGACATCTGATATGAAGATGCTTTGGAGAGAGGCGCGGGATTATGAAGTACATACGCATAAGCTGGCAGAGAGGATCCTGACACAGATGCTCTTTTCGGAAGAATTATTTCAGGAAGCGCAGGTGTTTGAGCAGTATTATGCGGAAGGTGCATATTTCAGGCTTCAGCAGGCGTATCTTGTGTATATGTCGAGAGAATATGTGGTGGAAGAAAGAAAAATCAGCAGGAGTGTGATCGATATCATCTGCCGTGAATATGAAAAGGGCGAGGATACGATCGATATATGCAAAGTAGCGGTATTAAAATACTATTCGACGAGAGAGTACAGTCCGCAGACAAGAAAGACGTTAAAGAAATTCCTTCAGGAATTGTGTGGAAAGCAGATTTATTTTCCGTTCTTTCTTTCATATGAAAAAGACTGGCTGATTGAACTGCAGCTTTGGGATAAAACACTGATCGAGTATAAAGGTCAGAAGGGAAGCAGGGTAATGCTTTATTACAGCCTGCAAAAAGGAGGAGAAGAATCGTCCGATTATTCGACGGAAGTGCTTACTCCGATGTATGAAAATATTTATGTGAAAAAGTTTGTTCTTTTTGCAAATGAAAAGTTAAAATATTATTTTAAAGAGACGATCGACGGAAACTCTTACAGAAGTGATAAGGAACTTTGTGTGCGGGAAACTGTTCAGGGAGAACCGGGGCGCTATGGAAGACTGAATGATATCCTGATCGAGAAAAACGAAAGTGAGCGCAAGAAAAAAATTCAGGCATATGCAAGAGAAGATGCGGCTGCAGCGCAGATTTTTACAAAAGAACAGGCGTAAGATTAAACAATAGGAGGTTGTTTTTTCATGGGACAGGGAAGTATCATCGGATATGAGATAAATGAAAAAACATGTCAGATCAGTTTTTATAACGAAAAAGACTTGGAGCCGGATACGCTGGAAGTGGATACGGACAATTATCAGATTCCGCTTATCATAGGAAAACTGCGAGACACGTGGGCGTATGGAAAAGAAGCGAAAAGACTTGTTACGATCAAAGACGGATTTACCGCAACGAGACTTCTAAGCAAAAGTCTTGCTGGGGATAAGATCGAGTTTGGAGAAGAAACATACGACGCAGTGTGGCTTTTATCTCAATTTATTCAGATGTCGCTTCAGTCATTTCCGGAGATCGACGGTATTGTTTTTACAGTTCCGTCTCTTTCGGAAGAAATGGCGCAGATGCTCAGAGGAATCGCCGTACGGATGAATATTGATAAACGTAATATTTTTATCCAGGATTACAAGGAGAGTTTTTGCAATTACCTGTTTTATCAGCCGAAGGAATTGTGGCAGTATGACGCAGCGCTGTTTTGCTGTGACAGAAATGAGATCAAAGCGTATATGCTTAGGAGGCTTCGGCCGGGGCTGGGAGGCGGAAAAACGACGTTTGTTACAGTAGATGAAGTGGCAAGCGCTCACATGAAGGAACTTGCGATGGTATATCCTGTCTTGAATGAAGATAAGGCAAAAGAAGCGGATGCAATGTTCAGCAAATTTATAGAGAGCGTATTTGACAAACGGATTGTTTCCTCTGTATTTTTGACAGGAGAAGGTTTTGAAAACGACTGGTATCCGAAATCTTTGCGAGTGCTGTGCAACGGGCGGCGAGCATTTATCGGTAATAATCTCTACAGTAAGGGCGCTTGTTATACAGCGTATAGAAAGTTGTATATGCATATTGAAAATCCGGTATATCTGTCAGAAGATAAACTGACGGATCAGATTACGGTCAATATGCGGGTTGGAGGCCAGGAGATGTGGTATCCGATCGTTTCATGGGGGAACCACTGGTATGAGTCGAATAATCAGTGGGAAGTGCTCATGGAAGACGTAGAAGACATCGAGCTTCGGATTGAGTCTCTTGTTCAGGGAAATGTAAGAACGGAAACACTGTCTCTTGACGGATTTCCGAAAAGGGCGGAGTATTCCATGCGTTTACAGCTTGAGACACTGTTTCTTGATGAAAAAACATGCAGAATTTCCGTAAGGGATGCCGGATTTGGAGATTTCTTCCCGGCGACAGACTTCCATGCGGAGAAGACGATACATTTAGGAGGCAATGATGGGAAATTTAATTCTTTGTCATGACAGACATGCGGCACATCCGTATGAGATTACGCGCATCCATTGCCGTATTTTTACAATAGAAGAATTGTGCTACTATCTGTGTAATAATTTATATTTGATCGATTATACGATTATGAACGGGCAGCTTTGCGACTGGCTTGACGAGGAACTGGAGATGAAGGCGCTTGCATCAGAGTTAAGAGACGTTCTTCGTCTGCACGGTTCGGTTGAAAAGTTTGTTTTAACTATTTTGAAATCGTCTCGTTTGTATCGTGAGCCGGAGATGATTCGTATTCAGAATGTTTTGGAACATTTGAAAAATCAAAAAGATATTGAACGGCAGAAATTTAAAGGCGACAATCTTCTTGAAAGCGGGGAAGTGGAAGAGGCGATTCTTGTATATCAGGCTATTTTAAACGGGGAAAAAGATGAGACTGTAGATGAGAAGTTTTACGGAAAGATTTATGCAAGTCTCGGAGCGGCATACGGTCGTTTGTTCCTCTATCAAGAGTCGGCGAAAATGTATGATTGTGCATATCAGATCTGCGGGGATAAGACGTTGATCAAGCCGTATCTTTATGCGTCGTACAAATATATGTCGCTTGAAGAATACCATATTTTGATTACAAAAAGCGAAGAATATATGGAAATAAACGCCCAGATGCGCAGGGAAGTAGATAAGATCAACCAAGAGGTGTCTGTAGAACCGGAACCCGGAATCATGGAAAAGTGGAAACGAAGTCATAGAAGAAGTCATGCATAATATATATTGGCAGATCAGATTACAATCTGGTCTGTTACAATCGGTGAGAAGAAAGACCCTCTGTGTGTTGACACGGAGGGTTCTCCATGTTAGAATACAGAGGTAACTTTACTGTGGTACAGTGACTCATTAGTAAAGAAAGAAAGCGAGAACTATAAGTTTGGTTGTGGAGGTTATCTATGAAAAGAAGAGTGTTAAGTGTTTTGTTGTGTGCGGGACTTGTTGTTTCAGTGTTGGCAGGATGTGGTTCTGATGATGCAAAGAAAGATTCGGGAAAGAAAGCAGCTTCAGAAAGCGATCTCGATTATGTAAAGGAAAAAGGAACGCTTGTCGTGGGAATCACAAATTTTGAGCCGATGGATTACCAGGATGAAGAAGGCGAATGGATCGGTTTTGATGCGGATATGGCGAAGGCGTTCGGAGAGAGCCTCGGCGTAGATGTAGAGTTTGTGGAGATTGACTGGGATAATAAGATCTTAGAACTTGACGGGAAGACGATCGACTGTGTATGGAACGGAATGACGCTTACCGAAGAAGTTACAAGTTCTATGGAATGTACAGACGCATACTTAAATAATGCACAGGTTGTTGTACTTCCGGCGGATAAAGCAGATAAATATCAGGATGAGAAAAGCCTGTCAGATCTGTCGTTTGCGGTAGAATCGGGAAGCGCGGGAGAAGATGAAGTGGAAAATCGCGGACTTGATTTCACTCCGGTGACAGCACAGGCGGATGCGTTGATGGAAGTTGCGGCAGGTACGTCGGATGCGGCTGTGATCGATCTTCTGATGGCGACGGCGATGATCGGAGAAGGAACAAATTATGCGGATCTTGCTTATACGGTAAGATTAAGCGAGGAAGAGTACGGCGTTGGATTCAGAAAAGGTTCTGATCTTGCAAAAGCTCTGAACGATTTCTTCGCAGAGTGTTATGAAGACGAAAGCATAGTGAAATGTGCGGAAAAATATAACCTTCAGGATATGCTTGTGAAATAAGATAAAAGACGGAGTTGTAGACAAAAAATGGATTTGATATTAGAACAGTTTCCGATTGTGTTTAAATCACTGAATATCGGATTTCTCCAGACATTAAAGTTGTTTTTTGTGACACTGCTCGGAGCGGTTCCGCTTGGGCTTGTCATTGCATTCGGATCGATGTCGCGGTTTAAACCGCTTAGTTATCTGACGAAGATTATTGTGTGGATCATAAGAGGAACGCCCCTTATGATCCAGCTTTTGATCATCTATTTCTTTCCGGGACTTGTTATGGGAAACAATATCTGGGGCGGGGGAGAAGCCGGACGTTTTCTTGCGGCGGCAGTTGCATTTATTTTTAATTACGCATGTTATTTTTCAGAAATATACAGAGGCGGTATTCAGGGAGTACCGCATGGTCAGGAAGAGGCGGGGCTTGTGCTTGGCATGACGCGAAGTCAGATTTTTTTCAAGGTAACTTTGCTTCAGATGGTAAAACGGATCGTACCTCCGATGTCTAATGAGATCATTACTCTTGTGAAAGATACGTCTCTTGCCCGCATTATTGCGCTTCAGGAAATTATATGGGCAGGACAGGCATTTCTGAAAGGATCGCAGGGAATTGCCGGAGTCATCTGGCCGCTCTTTTTTACAGCGGTATATTATCTGATCTTTAACGGTATTTTGACAGTGCTTCTGGGACGTCTTGAGAAGAAACTGGATTATTTCAAGTAGGAGGTGGAGCGTGTGGCAATTCTTGAAGTAGAACATTTGAGTAAAAGTTTTGATCGAACGGAAGTGTTGAAAGACATCACCTTTTCTCTTGAGAAAGGACAGGTTCTTTCAATTATCGGTTCTTCGGGAAGCGGAAAGACGACGCTGCTTAGGTGTTTGAATTTTCTGGAAAGACCGGACGGTGGATCGATCAGTGTAAACGGAGAAACATTGTTTGATATTCATGATCCCATAACTTCACAGGAGGGAGAAATTCGGAAAAAACGGCTTCATTTCGGGTTGGTATTTCAATCGTTTAATCTGTTCCCGCAGTATACGGCTCTGAAAAATGTAATGTTGGCAAAAGAGCTTCTCGCAAAAGAACAACCGGATTATAAACAACATAAAAAAGAGATCCATGAGGAGATTGAAAAAGAGGCAAGGAGGCTTCTGACCCAGATGGGACTTGCGGATCGTATGGAAAATTATCCACATCAGCTTTCCGGCGGACAGTGTCAGCGTGTCGCAATCGCCAGAGCCCTTGCGTTAAAGCCGGATATCTTATGTTTTGATGAGCCGACGTCGGCGCTTGATCCTGAATTAACGGGAGAAGTGTTGAAAGTGATCCAAAGTCTTGCAGACCAGGAGACGACGATGATCATCGTCACACATGAAATGGCGTTTGCAAGAGATGTGTCCAGCCAGGTGATTTTTATGGATGGAGGATGTATTTTGGAACAGGGGACTCCGGAGGAAGTTTTTGAAAATCCGAAAGAAGAGAGAACGAAGCAGTTTTTGTCTCGTTTTACTAATGGATGAGTTTCTAAATAATGTTTTTTATAAAAAAGTAATAAATAATACTTTGTTTATAAGAAAAACTTATTAAATGGCAATGAATAAAATAATGAGATGACAGAAATACAAGGCGGAGGGTATGTTGATTTTCCCTCCGCCTTATATTATAATCGGATTTGCGGGATGTATTAAAAATAAGACATGCCGTATACTAATCACTCCAGATTTGAAAAATTAATGAAAAGGACAGGTGTGGATGTTATGAAAAAATTAGAACAGCTCTATGAAGGAAAAGCAAAAAAAGTATTTGCCACAGAGGATCCGGATGTTGTGATCGTTGATTATAAAGATGATGCGACAGCTTTTAACGGGGAGAAAAAAGGAACGATCGTCGGAAAAGGCGTGATCAACAACCGTATGACGAATTATGTATTCCAGGTTTTGGAAAAAGAAGGAGTTCCGACACATTATGTAGAAGAACTCAGCGATAGAGAGACAGCCGTGAAAAAAGTGGAGATCGTTCCGCTTGAAGTAATCGTGCGTAATGTGGCAGCAGGAAGTTTTTCTAAGAGACTGGGAATCGAAGAAGGAAGAAAACTGCTCGCACCGACTTTGGAATTCAGTTATAAAGACGATGATCTCGGAGATCCGCTGATCAATGATTATTTTGCGATTGCCATCGGAGCGGCTACAAGAGAAGAGATCGATAAGATTACAGAGTATACATTTAAAGTAAACGATGTTTTGAAAAAGTTCTTTGACGAAGCGGGAATCGATCTGATCGACTTTAAGATCGAGTTCGGAAGATATCACGGAGATATTATTCTTGCAGATGAGATTTCACCGGATACATGCCGTCTTTGGGATAAAGAAACACATGAAAAACTTGACAAAGACCGTTTCCGCAGAGATATGGGAAATGTAGAAGATGCTTATCAGGAAGTATTTAAACGGATCGGCATCAAATAAGAAAAGGATTGTATGATACAAAAAGGAGAGAACCAGACATGAGCAATGATCGTTATGTAAGTCCTCTTTCCGAACGCTATGCGAGCAGAGAAATGCAGTATATTTTCTCCCCGGATAAGAAGTTCCGCACATGGAGAAGACTTTGGATCGCACTGGCGGAGACAGAAAAAGAATTAGGACTCAATATTACGGATGAGCAGATTGAAGAATTGAAAAGTCATGCAGATGATATCAATTACGATGTGGCAAAAGAACGGGAGAAGATCGTACGTCACGATGTAATGTCTCATGTGTATGCATATGGCGTACAGTGCCCGAAAGCAAAAGGAATCATTCATCTTGGCGCGACATCCTGTTATGTCGGAGATAACACAGATATTATCGTGATGTCCGAGGCGTTGAAACTTGTACGCAGAAAACTGATCAATGTAATTGCCGAGCTGGCAAAATTTGCAGAAGAGCAGAAAAGTCAGCCGACACTTGCGTTTACACATTTCCAGCCGGCTCAGCCGACAACAGTCGGAAAGAGAGCGACACTTTGGATGCAGGAGTTCGAGATGGATCTGGAAGATTTGGATTATGTTCTCGGGAGCTTGAAACTTCTCGGATCGAAGGGAACAACAGGAACTCAGGCGAGTTTTTTGGAGCTTTTTGACGGAGATCAGGAAACAATCGATAAGATCGATCCGATGATCGCGGAAAAGATGGGATTTAAAGCTTGTTACCCTGTTTCCGGTCAGACATATTCAAGAAAAGTGGATACGAGAGTGCTGAATGTGCTGGCGGGAATCGCCGCAAGTGCGCATAAGTTTTCAAATGACATTCGTCTTCTCCAACACTTAAAAGAGATCGAAGAGCCGTTTGAAAAGACACAGATAGGGTCTTCGGCGATGGCATATAAGAGAAATCCGATGAGAAGCGAGCGTATTGCATCACTGTCAAGATATGTGATGATTGATGCACTGAATCCGGCAATTACATCCGCTACACAGTGGTTTGAAAGAACATTGGATGATTCGGCGAATAAACGTCTCAGTGTACCGGAAGGATTTCTTGCGATCGACGGCATTCTTGATCTTTGTCTGAATGTTGTTGACGGGCTTGTCGTTTATCCGAAGGTAATTGAGAAACGTCTGATGTCAGAACTTCCGTTTATGGCAACGGAAAATATTATGATGGATGCGGTGAAAGCAGGCGGAGATCGTCAGGAACTTCACGAGCGTATCAGAGAGCTTTCGATGGAAGCAGGAAAGAACGTAAAAGAAAACGGTCTTGACAATAACCTTCTTGAGTTGATTGCGGAAGATCAGGCCTTTAATATGAGCTTAGAAGATCTGAAAAAGACGATGGATCCGGCAAAATACGTAGGACGTGCAAGAGAGCAGGTTGACGCTTATCTGAAAAATGTCATTTATCCGCTTTTGCAGGAAAATGAAAAAGAGCTTGGTATGAAAGCGGAGATCAATGTATAATTGATGCTGTTCATATTAAAAAATATTATATAGAAATGTGCTAAGGAGTGTTGCAGGGGATTGCAGCATTCCTTTTTCTTTGGTATTTTATCATAGTGAAGTAATGGAAAATTTTTCCAAAGCAAAGCGAATGAGAGGATATTAAAAGATGGAATTTTGTGGTGTGTTTTATGAGACAGGATATTTAAGGGCAGTGTATGACAGAATAAGAAAACTGTTTTTCGTTTTTCTTATGGCAGCCGTTTTGACTGTCGGTATGATGGGGCAGGGAATGGAGACGATAAATTTCGGAAGTGTTCGGCTGAAAGATATGGCAGGAAGAGCTGTCGCCGAATATGCGGCGGGAGTAGGAACAACAGGTTCTTTTATGATTTCGGTAACCGAGATTCAGATTTCGGCAGATGTTTCAGCTGATCTTTTCACTGTGCCTGCGGTTATATCGGAGCGCTCGGAAGATTTGAATACGGGAAACAGCGCGGCAGTTGTTTTACCGGTTGAAGATGCGATATCGGATGCTTTGATGGCTGAAGAAACTATATCGAACATTTTGCCTGGAGAAGAAACCGTACCGGATGCTCCGATCATTGAGACGATTCTGCCAAATGATCCGCCGATCAGCGGAGAATTGTCAGACATTCCGGTAATCGATGAAAATATATCGGATGATCCGGCTTTAGAAGAAGGCGGTGTAGGAGATAAAACAGTAATAGGCGGCGGATTTGTTACAGACGCGTCAGGAATGATTTGCGGGATTTCTGATCTGTCGGTTATTTCGGAAGACGGATATCTCATACTTCCTTCAGAAGGATGTAGGGGAATTGCGGCAGGAGCATTCGCTTCCTGTAAAGATATTATTTCAGAAATCTATATTCCTGCTAATATATCAGAGATTGAAGAACGTGCGTTTACAGATTTGACTTCACTTGGATGGATTGAAATGGAGACCTCCGCAGGATATTATACAGAGGACGGAGTTTTATTTTCAAAAGACGGAACGTGTCTTTTGGCATTTCCTCCGGCAAGAACGGGAAATTATAAAGTTCCTTCACATGTGACAGAAATTGCGGACGGAGCGTTTGACCGGGCGGGAATTTCCGTCTTGGATGCTTCTGATTGTTCCGTTTTAGAAATCAGGAGTTTGCCGTCTTATATTGAACTGAGACGGTGAAAAGAAAGTATACAGCGTCTTGAACATTTTTTGCAGTTGTTTTATAATGTTGCCTGTAAGTTTTATACAGAAGACGGTTCTGTGACAGAAAAATGAAACGGCCAGAGCCGGGACACTGCACAGAGCAGGAAAATAGAAGAAATAGAAGTGGAGAAAAAACATGGAAAATAAAGTAAGAACAAGATTTGCGCCCAGTCCGACCGGAAGAATGCATGTGGGGAATTTAAGAACAGCGCTTTATGCATATTTAATTGCAAAGCATGAAGGCGGAGATTTTATTTTAAGAGTAGAAGATACAGACCAGGAGCGTTTTGTTGAAGGCGCGCTTGATATCATATACAGAACAATGGAAAAAACAGGACTTCTTCATGATGAAGGACCTGATAAAGACGGAGGATTCGGTCCGTACGTTCAAAGTGAAAGACAGGCATCCGGACTTTATCTGGATTATGCGAAACAGCTTGTAGAACAGGGAGACGCTTATTACTGCTTCTGTGATAAAGAGCGTCTTGAAAGTCTGAAAACATCGGTTTCTGACGACGGAACAGATATTGTTGTTTATGACAAGCATTGTCTCGGCCTTAGTAAAGAAGAAGTGGAGAAAAACCTTGCGGAAGGAAAACCATGGGTGATCCGTCTGAATGTTCCGAATGAGGGAGAGACAACATTCCATGACGAGATTTACGGGAATATTACAGTGCCGAACAATGAGTTGGACGATATGATCCTGATTAAATCCGATGGATTTCCGACATATAACTTTGCAAATGTAATAGACGATCATCTTATGGGGATCACACATGTCGTACGTGGGAATGAATATCTTTCGTCCGCGCCGAAATACAATCGTCTCTATGAGGCGTTTGGATGGGAAATTCCGGTTTATGTACACTGTCCGCTTATCACAGATGAAAACCATAAAAAATTAAGTAAAAGATGCGGTCATGCTTCTTATGAGGATTTGATCGATCAGGGATTTGTGTCTGAAGCGGTTGTGAATTATGTGGCTTTGCTTGGATGGTGTCCTTCTGACAACAGAGAGATCTTTTCTTTGGAGGAATTAGTAGAGGCGTTTGACTATCGCCATATGAGTAAATCTCCCGCTGTGTTTGATACGGTAAAATTAAAATGGATGAACGGCGAATATTTAAAGGCGATGGATTTTGACAGATTTTATGAGTTGGCAGAACCGTATTTAAAAAAGGCAGTCACGAAAGACTATGACCTGAAGAAGATTGCGGCGCTTGTAAAAACAAGAATCGAGATCCTTCCGGATATTTGCGAACAAATTGACTTCTTTGAGGAAGTTCCGGAGTATGATAACGAATTATACAGACATAAGAAGATGAAAACGGATCCTGAGAAAGGACTCGTGCTTTTGCGGGAAGTGCTTCCGGTTCTTGAAGCGCAGGAAGCGTTTGACAATGATTCTTTGTTTGAGACACTCAAAAGTTTTGCGGGAGAGAAAGAATATAAGATCGGTTATGTTATGTGGCCGCTTCGTACTGCAGTATCAGGCAAACAGAACACACCGGGCGGAGCAACAGAACTGATGGAAGTTCTCGGAAAGGAAGAATCTCTTAAAAGAATTCGTGCAGGGATCGAGAAACTCAGCCAGACTGCAGAGGCAGAATAAACATCGGTCAAAGCGAGGAATCAGATGGGATTTAATAAGGCACAAAATGAAGCGATCATGCACGGAAAAGGACCGTGTCAGGTGTTGGCGGGACCGGGATCCGGAAAAACGCTGACGATCGTAAACAGAATTAAATATTTGATCGAAAGATATGAAGTAAGACCGGAAGAGATTCTGGTCGTTACTTTTACCCGTTTTGCGGCGGCAGAGATGAAATCCAGACTTTGCAGCCTGATGGGAAAATCAAATGTTCCGGTTACTGCCGGAACGTTTCATGGCATTTATTACGGCATTTTAAAGTGGGCATACAGGCTTGGACCGGATAATATTTTGTCAGAAGAAGAAAAATATCGAATTCTTCGAAGAGTATCGGAAGATTGCGGAACAGAGGCGGCAGAGGAAGAAGATTTTCTGCATGATATTGCGGAAGAAATCGGACTTGTAAAAAATAACGGGCTGAAAATAGGACAGTTTGTTTCCAAGAAATGCAGACAGGATACATTCAGAGAATTATATGAAAAATACGAAGCTCAAAGAAAAGCTGTCAGGAAGCTGGACTTTGATGATATGCTTGTGTTGTGCAAAGACTTGTTTGTAAGCCATCCTGATGTATTGAAACAATGGCAGACAAAGTTCAAGTATATATTAGTTGATGAGTTTCAGGATATCAACAGAGTTCAATACGATGTGATTCGTATGCTGGCTCTTCCGGAAAATAATCTTTTTGTAGTCGGAGACGACGATCAGGCAATTTACGGCTTCCGCGGAGCTGATTCGGAATTTATGTTTCGATTTTCGGAAGATTACCCTCAGGCAAAAAGGATCATATTGAATATAAATTATAGGTCATCGGGAAATATTGTAAAAAACTCGATGAAGGTGATAGGACATAATGAAAAGAGGTTTCTAAAAGAGTTTCAGTCTGTAAAGGAAAACGGATTCTGCGTGCATGTGCAGGAAGTGAAAGACCCGAACGAAGAGGCGCAGTACGTTGCGGACGAGATAGAAAAACGTGCAGAACTGGGGATTTCGTATGAAGAGATGGCAGTCCTTTTCCGCATTCATACAGATGCGCGTCCGGTTGCCGAAGAATTTCTGGAACGGAAGATCCCGTTTCAGATGAAAGAGCGGCTTCCGAATCTATACGACCATTTTATCGCAAAAGATATTTGCGCCTATTTCAGGCTGGCTCTTGGAAATATAGAACGAAATGATCTTTTGCAAGTTATGAACCGCCCGAAACGATATATAGGAAGAGACAGTGTTGCATCAGGGAAACCTTCTTTTGAAGAAATGAGAAAATTTTATTGCGATAAAGAATGGATGCTGGATCGGATCGATCAATTTGAATGGGATGTAAAAATGCTTCGAAAAACAGCGCCATATGCGGGAATTAATTATATACGAAAGCGGATCGGATATGATGATTTTTTGAAAGATTATGCGTTTACGAGAAAAATCGATCGAGCGAATCTCAATGAAGTGCTGGCAGAGCTGGAGGAGGCTGCGCGCCCTTTTGCAACGATAGAAGAGTGGTTTCGTCATATAGAAGAATATACGCGTTTGCTCCGGCTAAAGTCGATGAAGAGACAGGAAGACAGAGAAGGGGTTCATCTTATGACACTGCATTCTGCCAAAGGACTTGAGTTTGATACTGTATTTCTCGTAGAAGCAAACGAGGGGAAGATGCCATATAAGAAAGCAAAGACGGATGCTGAGACAGAGGAGGAAAGAAGGCTGTTTTATGTCGGTATGACGAGGGCAAAAGAAGTGTTGAAAGTATCTTATGTAAAAACAAAAAACGGGAAAGAGACAAGTCCTTCCCGTTTTGTAGATGAATTATTAGAATAGGGATGAGCGGATGAAAAGATCAGTCCTCAAGCTCGTCGAGATCTATATCCGCAAAATCCTGTTCTTCCATCAACTCATTAAATGCATTTGAAACACGTTCAAATTCCTGATCGTCTTCGATGTTTTCCAGATCCGGCTCTGCGTCTTCGCCATTGTCGATGAAACGATAAAGAAATACTTGTCCATCGTCATTGTCTCCGTTTTCGTCAAGCGGAAGAAGGGCGATGTATTCTCTTTCTTCGGCTTCAAAGATGGAAAGAACGGCACATTCCAGTTCTTCATCATTTTCAAGTGTCAGTGTAACTGTGATTGCTTCATTTTCATTCATATGATTTTCTCCTTATCTGCATATCGTGTGTTTTATAAGATGGTATCAGAAAGAAAGAGAAAAAGCAAGAAGCAACGTGATTGTATTGACATTCATTTGAAACAAGGTAGAATAAAATAAGAACAAAAAACCTATACGGTAAAGAGGAGACGACATGAAAAAAAGAGTGATCGAATTTATATTGCTGACGGTATTTGCCGTTCTTTTTTTATCAGGCTGCAAGAAAAATGTAGGAACACCCGAAGATAATCCGGTTGTAGAAGAAGACGAAGAGTCTGTGGAACCTGCGAAAGATTATTTGTACGGATACAGTTGTGCGGATCTCAAAGATCCGTTTTATATGGCTTTGAAAGATGCTATCGGGGTTCAGGCAGAACAAAACAAAGGGCAGTTTATTGTGCGTGATGCGGGGAATGATCCGGTGAAACAAAATGAACAGCTTATGGAGATGATTGATAAGGGAGCAGACGTTGTTTTTCTTACGGCATCTGATCCTGATGCTGTCACACCGGCTTTAGAAGCTCTGGACAAAGCGGATATTCCGGTTATCTTACTTGAAACTCAAGTGAAAGAACGCGACCTGGCGAAAGCGTTTATCAGTTCGGACAATTATAATGCAGGAAAAGTGTGCGGAGAAGATTTGAAAGAGAAGATGCCTGACGGAGGAAAGCTCGTCATTGTGGAGGATAAGGCAGACCAAAACTTAAGCGAAGGAATTTCAGGATTTGAAGAAAAGATCAAAAACGGAGGATTTGAAGTTGTTAAGCGTGTTGACGGCGCTCAGACAGATGGGATGACAAAAGAATTGAATGAAATTTTGTCATCAGGTACAAAGGTTGAAGTTATTATGTGTGCAGATGATCAGATGGCTGAAGCGGTTCGCGCGACTGTGAAAGAGAGTGGAAAAAACGATATTCTCATCTATAGTATTGGCGGTTCTCCGGCGGCAAAGGCAGCGCTTTTGGCTCAGGAAGGAGCGATGGCGGGAATTGGAGCACGCTCTCCGATTATTGAAGGAAAAATTGCCGTAAAGACCGCAGATGCAATTTTAGATGACGGTTCCTATGAAGAAGAGGTTTTGATCGAAACATTTTTTATAAATAAAGAGAATGTAGAGATATACGGAACAGATGGCTGGCAGTAAGAAAGGAAACGGAATATGAGAAAAACAGAAGGAAGTCCGCTTCCGTTCGGAGCGGCTGCAAAAGAAAGAAAAGTGAATTTTTCTGTGCAGGTTCCGATGGGAAAAACGTGTGAACTTCTGCTTTACAGAGAAGGAAACACAAAGCCGGAAGTCTGCTTTGACATGCCGGAGGAAGAAGGCATAGGAGAGGTACGTTTCCTAAGTGTAGAAGAAATTGATCCTGAAAAATACGAATATAACTTTTTGATCGATGGAAAGGTATGTACAGATCCATACGCAAAAGAAATTGCAGGAAGGGAAGTATTTGGAAAACGGCAGAACGATGATAAACATGGCGTACGGGCGAAAATACAAGTTTCAGATTATGATTGGGGCGAAGATCGCCCGATTCGGCATCCATGGAATGAAGTAGTTTCATACAGTATCCATGTGAGGGGCTTTACAAAGCACAGTTCCTCAAAAGTGCTGCATAGAGGAACGTATCAAGGGGTGATCGAAAAGATTCCTTATCTGAAAGAACTTGGGGTGAACCAGATCCAGTGCATGCCGATTTATGAGTTTGATGAGTGTGCAAAAACAAAGATTAATTATTGGGGATATGGTCCGGCGTTTTATTTTGCGCCGAAGGAGGCATATTCTTCGGACGGATGTGCTGTGCGCGAGTTGAAAGATATGGTAAAAGCATGTCACAAGGCAGACATAGAGGTTGTTTTGGAAATGCCGTTTGCTGCGGGAATTTCCGAGCAAGAAGCGGCGGAGTGTCTGCGCTTTTACATGATGGAGTATCATGTGGACGGGTTTGTGGTCAATCCTTATATCGTTTCATGGGAACTTTTAAATAAAGATCCTTTTTTGAAAGGTATTCGTTTGATGCGCAAAGATGACGGGTTTCAAAATGTGATGCGCCGTTTTTTAAAAGGCGATGAGAATATGGTTAATGATGTGATCTCATCACTTGGTCACAATAGCGCTTCGGACGGAAAATGTAACTATATTACAGCGCAGACCGGTTTTACATTGAGAGACCTTGTATCATATGACTGCAAACATAACGAAGAAAATGGAGAAAATAATACAGACGGTCCTGACTATAATTATAGTTGGAATTGCGGCGCAGAGGGACAGAGCCGTAAAAGAAGTGTTGTGAATCTGCGGAAAAGTCAGATCAGAAATGCGTTTCTTTTGTTGTTGTTGGCGCAGGGAACACCGTGTCTTTTGTCGGGAGATGAATTTTACAATACGCAGAAAGGAAATAATAACGTTTATTGTCAGGATAATGCAACGGGGTGGCTTGACTGGAGCAGGCTTAAGTCTGACAGAGGATTGTTTGATTACGTAAAAGCGTTGATTACATTTCGGAAAAATCATCCGTGTTTGTGTCAGAAAGAACCGTTAAAAGGAATGGATCGTACGGCATGTGGAATGCCGGATGTCTCTTATCACGGAGAAAATGCATGGCAGGTAAAAAACGAAGTGTCAAGCCGCCAGTTGGGCGTTATGTATTCAGGAGCAGGCGTTGGAGACTGTGATTGCTTTGTCGCTTATAATATGCACTGGCTTCCTCATAGTTATGCGCTTCCATCTCCGGGAAAAGGAAAATGCTGGCATTTGGCGTTGGATACGGACAGAGGCGTTCTGTCAAAGAGTATAAAATTGGAAGATCAGAAACGTATCGAGATCAGAGAGCGGAGTATTGCAGTTCTTATAAGCTGCGAGGAAGATAAAACAGAGTTACGGAATACAAATTTTCACTCCAAAGGTAAGACCGCGGAGAAGAAATCTGTTTCGGAAACAGAAAAAACAGATATAGTAACGTCTGATGCCGAAAAAGAAAAGAAATGCAGACAGGAGTAAAGAATATGAAAGCGATCAAACATTTTCAAACGATCACAAAACATAAAATTCTCGTTATGCAGGAATGTTTTCGCGTAGGTTTGTATCGGCAGGGACTTCTTCATGATTTGTCTAAATATGGATGGACGGAATTTCGAGTCGGATGCAGGTATTATCAGGGAACAAGAAGTCCGAATAATGCAGAACGGGAAGACAAAGGGTATTCTTCTGCATGGCTTCATCACAAAGGAAGAAATAAGCATCATTATGAATACTGGCTTGATTATGATTCTCACGGAGAAGGGAAACTGGTAGGAATGAAGATGCCGGTCAGATACGTCGTAGAGATGTTTATGGATCGGATCGCGGCATGTAAAGTATATAAAGGAGCAGCATACAAAGACAGCGATCCACTGATATATTATAACAGTGGAAAAGCGGGAGATATGATGCATAAAGATACGAGGAAACTTTTGGAAAAACTTTTGCATATGCTTGCGGAACAAGGGGAAGAGACAGTGTTTTGCTATGTTCGCCGGGAAATATTGAAAAAGAAATGAAAGATATAAAAATAAGCCGTTAAAAAACGGCTTATTTAATATTTATCAGACCGGATAATTCAGTTGTTCTTCCCGAATATCCGTCAATACTTCTTCAAGAAATTTTCGGGCAAGGAAGTTTGCCATCGGAAGATTCATATCAAGATAATTTCCGCAGTCTTTGGCAGATGCTCCAGGGACTTCTCCCTTAAAAGACGCGATAAAAGAAAACATTTCTTTCATAAGAGGTAAGATCTCAGAAGAAGTCAGATCATCTGCAAGAAGAAGATAGAAACCGGTTCTGCATCCCATAGGACCAAAGTAGATCACCTGATCTTTATATACTTCATGGTTGCGGAGAAATGTGGCGCCCAGATGTTCGATTGTGTGGATTTCGGCAGTATTCATGACAGGTTCATCATTCGGGCTTGTCATTCGGATGTCAAATGTCGTGATGATATGACCGTTGACAGAGTCTTTTCTTGATACATAGATTCCGGGAATGAGGCGGATGTGATCGATCGTAAAACTTGTGATTTTATTCATATTGATGTTCCTTTCTTATGTTTGTTGAGCCATACGCCCTGATTTTTTAATCTTTTATGTAAGTGTTATGATGCAACATCGTTATTATAGACATGACCGTGAAAAAAGACAAGAGAGAAAGTTGATAAAAGAAGGCGGAAAAGGGTAAGGGATCGGAAAAAAGATCTATTGATCATAGTGGGAAAATGTGAAAAATAATAAAAAATCTGCAATATACAAAAAGCGGATAAGAAAAAAGAGAAGGAGAGAAAAGAAATGCTGCTTTATATTGTTCGTCATGGGGAAACAGATTGGAATAAGGCGGGAAAAGTTCAGGGACGTACGGATATTCCGTTGAATGAAAGGGGCAGGTATCTTGCGGAAGCGACTGCAGAAGGGATGAAGGACGTCCGCATCGATTTTTGTTATACAAGCCCTTTGATCCGGGCGAAAGAGACGGCGCAGATCATACTTGGGGAAAGAGAAATTCCTCTGGTTGAAGAAAAACGCATTGAGGAGATTTGTTTCGGAAAGTGTGAAGGAATGAAGTTCCGTGGGGAAATCACAGATCCGGGGAGCGAAGCGTTTCAGCGCTTTTTTACAGATACGGAAAACTATGTTCCTTCTGAAGGAGCAGAGTCGATCAGTGAATTATATGAAAGAACAGGCTGCTTTTTGTCGGAAATTGCAGATCGGGAGGATTTGAAAGACAGTCATATTTTGATTTCAACCCATGGAGCGGCCATGACAGCTTTGTTGAACCGGATAAAAGGAAATATGCAGATAAAAGATTTTTGGAAATATAAAGTGCCGAAAAACTGTGCTGTTTCCGTAGTGGAAATAAAAGGAAAGGATATCATAATTAAAGAGGAAGGTCTCATATACTATTAAAGTTTACAAATAAAGTATGCTTTTGAAGGAGTTTTTTCAGAAATTTACTTTATATTTTTGCAAATGATGTTACAATAGAAGAAAAGTGAAAAGGGATGGTGGACTTATGAAGCTTACATTTGTCGGGGCAGCTCATGAAGTTACGGGAAGCTGTCATTTTCTTCAAGCGGCAGGAAAAAATATCTTGATAGACTGCGGAATGGAACAAGGACCGGATCTGTATGAAAATCCGGGACTTCCGATTCCGGAAAATGAGATTGACTATGTATTTTTGACTCATGCACATATCGATCATTCGGGAATGCTGCCGAAATTGGCAAAAAACGGATTTAAAGGTCAGATTTTCACAACATTTGCAACTGCCGATCTATGTAATATCATGCTTCGTGACAGCGCTCATATTCAGGAGTTTGAGGCAGAATGGCGAAACAGGAAAGGCAGAAGGGCAGGAAAACCGGAATTTGAGCCCGTGTATGTGATGCAGGATGCGTTGGATGCGATTGAACTGCTCGTGCCGTGCGGGTATGGGGAAAGGATCACGATCTGCGATGGGATACAGATTCGTTTTACCGATGTCGGACATCTGCTTGGATCGGCCAGTATCGAAGTCTGGGCAACAGAAGGTGATGTGACGAAGAAGATCGTCTTTTCGGGGGATATCGGAAATGTAGATCAGCCGATCATAAAAGATCCAAGCTACACAGATTCGGCAGATTATATCGTAGTGGAGTCTACTTACGGAAACCGGATACATACTGCCGAGAAACCGGATTATCTGGGAGAGTTTACCCGCATTATCAAGGAGACATTTGACAGAGGAGGTAATGTTGTCATTCCTTCCTTTGCAGTCGGAAGGACACAGGAGATGCTTTATTTTATCCGTGAGATCAAAGAAAAGCATCTGCTTCCGGAATACGAAGATTTTGACGTGTACCTGGATAGTCCGTTGGCGATCGAAGCGACGAAAGTATTTACAATGAATATGCGGGATTGTTTTGATAAAGAGGCAATGGAGCTTGTCAATGCCGGAATAAATCCTCTTGTATTTCCCGGGCTTCACATATCGACAACGAGCGATGATTCCAAGATGATCAATTTTATCGAGAAACCGAAAGTGATTATATCCGCATCGGGAATGTGCGATGCAGGTCGTATCCGTCATCATTTGAAGCATAATCTTTGGCGTCCGGAATGTACGATCCTGTTTGTGGGATATCAGGCAAACGGAACTCTCGGACGAAGTCTGATTGAAGGAGAAAAGAATGTAAAACTGTTTGGAGAGCCGATTGAAGTTCATGCGCATATCGAAAGCTTACACGGGGTAAGCGGTCATGCGGATATGAACGGGCTGCTTTCATGGATTGGGGCGTTTGTCAGTCCGATTGAGAGAGTGTTTGTCGTACATGGAGAAGATACGGTGACAGAAGAGTTTGCACATACGGTAGAGGAAAAGTTCGGGTATTCTGCATGGGCGCCTTACCCTTGCTGTGAAGCGGACCTTTTGAAGAATGAGATCGTGAACGAAGGAGTGCGCGTTCCGGTCAAAGCAAAGAAAGCGGCACGGCGGAAATCAGACTCTGCTTTTGAACGGCTTGTGGCAGCAGGCAGACGTCTGCTTGATATTATTTACAAAAATGAAGGACTTTCTAATAAAGATAAGGCAAAATTTGAAACACAGATCAATAATCTTTCCGATAAATGGGAAGACTAAATGGTCTGCGTGACGGGAAATACAAAAAAAGATGATTTTGTCAAGGACTAAAAGTTTATAAAAATTTGCGGGAATCGGAATATCTTTCTTATTGAATGAGAATTCTTCTAAGTAGAAACTACTTGGGAGGATTGTTGTGATGACAGTAAATAAGGTAGAACTTTGCGGGGTAAATACAGCGAAGCTTCCGCTTCTTAAAGAAGAGGAAAAAGAAGAACTTTTTGAGCGGATAAAAGCAGGGGATGAAGAAGCCCGGGAAAAGTATATTAAAGGGAATCTGCGGCTTGTTCTAAGTGTGATCAAACGTTTTGAAAACAGCAGTGAAAATGCGGATGATCTGTTCCAGATAGGATGTGTCGGACTGATGAAAGCAGTAGATCATTTTGATCCGGGGCGCATGGTGAAATTTTCCACATATGCAGTACCTATGATCATAGGGGAGATCAGACGATATTTGCGGGATAACAGTCCGATCCGTGTGAGCAGATCATTGCGCGATACAGCTTATAAGGCAATTTATGCAAAAGAAGGTTATATAAAGCGGCATATGAAAGAGCCGACCGTTCAGGAAATCGCAGAAGAGATTGGGATTGCCAAGGAAGAGATCGTCTATGCGCTTGATGCGATTCAGATGCCGATGAGTCTGCATGAGCCTGTGTACAGCGACGGACAAGATGCTCTGTTTGTGATGGATCAGGTGAGTGATAAAAAGAATAAAGAAGAAAACTGGATCGAGGAACTTTCTTTAGAGGCCGCGATGGAACGACTGAACGAAAGAGAGCGATATATTATCACACTTCGTTTTTTTGAAGGAAAGACGCAGATGGAAGTTGCAGAGCAGATCAATATTTCGCAGGCTCAGGTAAGCCGTCTGGAGAAGAATGCTTTAAAAATAATGCGCAAGTATCTTTTAGGAAAATAAGAGTGCGAAAAAACAATACGTCAGGAGAAAGAACAGATTGTTTAAAAGTATCTTGTCAGATAAAGTGACTGATGGTAATATAAATCTGACCAAAGACAAGAGAGGATGAAAAACGGTGTACAAAGCATGTATATTTGACTTAGACGGAACGTTGACCGATACGTTGGAGTCTTTGACATTTTCGGTGAATGAGACATTAAAGGAAGTAGCGCTTCCGGCGATCACAGAGGAACAGTGCAGAACATTTGTCGGAAACGGAGCAAAGGTACTGATTGAACAATCATTGAAAGCGGCAGGAGATACAAAGCTTCTTTTGTTCGAGAAAGCCTTTGAGGCATATGGACGTATTTTTGACAGGAACTGTACCTATCATGTAAAACCTTATCCGGGGATAAGAGAGATGCTCTTAAAGCTGAAAGATCAAAACATGAAATTAGGAGTGTTGTCGAACAAACCGGATCGTCAGGCAGTTCATGTTGTGGAAGAAATATTCGGGAAAGAGACGTTTGACCTTGTGTGGGGGCAGAGAGAAGGTGTACCGAGAAAACCGGATCCTTCGGCATTGTTTGCGATGGCAGAGTCATTAGGGGTGTCTTCGGAAGAGGTATTGTATATCGGAGATTCAGAGGTCGACGCTGCGACGGGAAATGCGGCGGATATGGATACGGTTCTTGTAGAATGGGGATTTCGATCACGAGAAGAACTGGAAAAGGCAGATGCATACAGAATTGTGGCAGCGGCAGATGAAATTCTTGACATTATCAGGTAAAGGGGAAAAAGACAGATGAATGAGTACAGTGAAGAGTGTCTGAACACATTTTTGAAAGAACAGAAAAAATTATTTGATGAGCCTGTGGCAGAAAACATGGAAGAAGCAGAAGCGTTTCTTGCAGACTGTATGGCTGTCGTAGTCGATTCTATTGACGAGGTGAGAGAATACTTTGAAGAAGAGGGAGTAGATGTGGACGGAATGTCCGCAGAAGATCTTGAGGAAGCTTCGGAAGTGTTCGCTTTGCCGGACGGAACGTATTTGATCGTTGAAGGATAATACCGGTGAAAGCAAATGTATGAATAATATTTGTCAAGTATTGTTGTATGAATATAAGGCAGCAAAGAGAAAAGGCCGCAGTTATTTTACTGCGGCTTTTTCGACGGCTTCGGAAACGGCGTCCAATATAAGTTGCGACGTATATGGCGTATCTTCGGACAGAGTGATTGAATCAGGTGACTGTGTTTCATAGATTTGTTCGGCAATTTCTTCGATGGCAGGCTGGATGAGTGGGAACATAGTCGTTACTGTTTCATCAAGATTGGAAAAACGGATTGAATTGATCTTGTAAGCGTCTACGGAAACTTCTACTTCCAGGTTCGTATTATTTAGTGTGAGAGTGGAAGTATATGTTCCGGGCGTGTACTGTTTTTCGTTTTTTACGGCGCTGTCTTTTTTGCCTGTTCCGAACATAAAAATAAGCAGGACGATGACAAGGAGCGCAAGTGCCGCAAAAATGGCGGTATAAATAATTTCTTTCATGTGAAGAACAACGATTTTTGTTCTGGAACTCATAGAGTTACCTCCCGATTATCCGGCTGCCGTTTTACGGCGATCCGCTTTTTTTATAAGTGTATGTTTGGAAAAGGAAAAATATGCATGTTATCTGCGTGACAAAGGAAGAGAGATATTGTAAAATATTTGTGCTGTATAGGAGGTAGAAGATATGTTTATTATCGCGGGACTTGGAAATCCGACAAAACAATATGAAGGAACGAGACATAATGTCGGATTTGAAGTAATAGACAGGATTTCAGAGAAATATAATATAGATGTGGATGCAAAAAAACACAGAGCGCTGATCGGAAAGGGAATCATTCAGGGGCAGAAAGTTATTTTGGCTAAGCCCCAGACTTATATGAATTTAAGTGGCGAAAGCGTACGCAGTTTGCTTGATTATTATAAGGTGGATGAAGAACATGAACTGATCGTTATTTATGACGATATCAGCTTAGACGTAGGACAACTTAGAATCAGAGCGAAAGGAAGCGCAGGAGGACATAACGGGATGAAAAATATTATTGCTCATCTTGGAAGCCAAGTATTTCCCCGTATTAAAGTAGGAGTCGGAGAGAAGCCGGCGAAATACGATTTGGCGGATTATGTGCTCGGACATTTTTCAAAGGGGGAAGCGAAGTTGATGGATGAAGGGTATGACCATGCGGTTCATGCCGTGGAATTGATCGTTTCAGGTCAGATCAATGAGGCGATGAATGAATATAACCGGAAAAAGAAAGAGGAAAAATAAATTATGAAAGCGTTGCTTGCTCCCCTTGCGGAACTGGCGGATTATGAAGAAATCCGGAAAAACAGAACAAAAGAAAACGGAATGATACAGATCTCGGGTTGTGTAAATACTCAGAAGATACATTTGCTTAGTGGAATCGGATCGGGATGCGGGTATAAACTTGTTGTTTTTTCAAATGAGGAAAAGGCAAAGAAGGCATACGAAGAGTATTTACTGTTTGGAGAAGAGACGTATTTGTATCCTGCAAGAGATTTGCTTTTTTATTATGCGGATATTAAAGGGAAGACACTTACAAATCGAAGAATGGAAGTGTTAAGAGCGATTGCAGAAAAGAAAAAAGAAGAGCCGGTCACTGTGATTACGACGATGGATGCTTTTTTGGACGGGATCATTTCCCCGGATGAAATTCAAAAAAACAGAATTCATATTACAGGAGAAGATACGGTTGATCTTACGAAACTTGAACAAGATCTGACGGCTCTTGGATATGAGAGAGAAAGCCAAATAGAAGCGCCGGGTCAGTTTGCGGTCAGAGGGGGAATTATCGATGTTTTTCCTCTTGCGGAAGAGATGCCGGTGCGGATTGAGCTTTGGGGTGATGAGATCGATTCTATCCGTATGTTTGATGCTAAGAGCCAGAGGTCGATAGAAAATATTTCGGAGATCACAATTTATCCGGCTTCGGAAAATTGTTTTGGAAACAATGGTTTGGTATCCTTTTTGAAATATTTTCCGGAAAATGAAACACTATTATTTTATGATGAACCGCACAGACTGCAGGAGACGGCGGAAACAGTAGAGGCGGAATATACGGAAAGTTTGAAAAACCGGGCTGATGCAGGTATGAAAGAAGAAGGCGAAGAAGAGTTGAGAGTCTTTCAGACAAAAGATATCATCAGTGAGATGAATCGTTACAGCGGGATCGGTTTGACAACGCTCGAATCAAAATGCGGTTTATTTAAAGTAAGATCGGTTTATACGGTGCAGGCAAAAGGGGTAAATCCTTATAATAACAGTTTTGAGCTTTTGACACGTGATTTAAAGCGGTTAAAACGAAACGGGTACAGAGTTGTCCTTTTATCGGGTTCGAGAACGAGAGCAAAACGTCTGGCGGAAGATTTAAGAGACTATGATTTGAGCAGTTTTTACAGTGAAGATATGCAGAGGGAAGTAAAACCGGGCGAGATCATGGCAGCGTACGGCTATGCGTCAGAAGGGTATGAGTATCCGATGCTTAAATTTGTCGTTATTTCGGAGTCGGATATTTTCGGAAGAAAAAAGAAAAAGAAAAAACGCAAAAAGTATGAAGGTCAGCGGATTCAGGATTTTGCCGAGCTGAAACCCGGAGATTACGTTGTTCACGAAAATCATGGAATCGGCGTATATAAAGGAATTGAAAAAATTGAAGTAGAGAAGATCGTAAAAGATTATATGAAGATCGTCTATGCCGAAGGCGGAGTCTTGTATATACCTGTGGCACAGATGGATCTGATCCAGAAATATGCAGGAGCGGATGCAAAGAAACCTCGGTTGAATAAACTCGGAACGATCCAGTGGGGAAAAACAAAAAGCCAAGTAAAGAAAGCTGTTCAGATTGTAGCGAAAGATCTTGTAGAATTGTACGCGGTCAGACAACAGTCGGAAGGATTTGTATATGGACCGGATACTGTCTGGCAGAAAGAGTTTGAGGAAATGTTTCCGTTCGAGGAAACGGATGATCAGCTTCAGGCAATAGAAGATACAAAGCATGATATGGAAAGTAAGAAGATCATGGATCGTCTTATCTGCGGAGACGTAGGATACGGAAAGACAGAAATTGCTATACGGGCGGCATTTAAAGCGGTTCAGGAAGGAAAACAGGTTGTATGTCTCGTGCCGACGACGATTTTAGCTCAGCAGCACTATAATACATTTGTACAGCGACTGAAAGAGTTTCCTGTAAGAATCGATCTGCTCTGTCGGTTTCGGTCGGCGGCAGAACAGAAAAAGACAATAGAGGACACGAAGAAAGGGTTTGTGGATATTCTTGTCGGAACGCACAGAGTTTTGTCAAAGGATGTAGTGTTTAAAGATCTTGGATTGCTGATAATAGACGAAGAACAACGGTTTGGCGTGACCCATAAAGAAAAAATAAAAAAATTAAAGGAAAATATTGATGTTCTGACATTGACGGCAACACCGATTCCCCGGACGCTTCATATGAGTCTGATCGGTATTCGGGATATGAGCGTATTAGAAGAAGCTCCGAATGAAAGGATGCCCATTCAGACTTATGTAATGGAGTATAATGACGAAATGGTTCGGGAGGCAATCACGCGGGAGTTGGCAAGAGACGGACAGGTATATTATGTTTATAATCGCGTCAATGATATTGCCGATGTTGCGGGACGTATACAAAGTCTTGTTCCGGATGCGAATGTTGCATTTGCGCATGGACAGATGAAAGAGAGGGAGCTGGAAGATATCATGTATGATTTTATCAACGGTGATATCGATGTTCTTGTTTCAACGACGATTATTGAGACCGGATTGGATATTCCGAATGCGAATACGATGATCATACAGGATGCGGACCGATTCGGATTATCTCAGCTTTATCAGCTTCGGGGACGTGTCGGTCGTTCTAATCGTATGGCATATGCATTTCTTCTGTATCAGAGAGACAAATTATTAAAAGAAGTGGCAGAGAAGAGGCTCTCGGCGATCCGTGAGTTTACAGATCTCGGATCCGGAATCAAAATCGCCATGCGAGACCTTGAAATTCGCGGGGCAGGTAATCTTTTAGGAGAAGCGCAGAGCGGTCATATGGAAGCGGTAGGGTATGATCTTTATTGCAAAATGCTAAATGAAGCGGTCAGACAATTAAAAGGCGGGCCGGAAGCAGAAACGTTTACAACATTGATTGATCTAAATGTAGATGCATATATTCCGGAATATTATATTAAAAATGAATATCAAAAGCTGGATATATATAAACGGATCGCGGCGATTGAAAGTGAGGAAGAGTTAGAAGATATGACGGAAGAACTGATCGACCGCTTTGGCGATATTCCGAAAAAAGTGCAGCAGCTTCTTGTGATAGCATCTTTAAAAAGTCTGGCTCATTCGGTGTATGTTACTGCTATCGAGCAAAAAGGTGAAGAAATTCGATTTACAATGTATGAAAAAGCAAAGATCGATCCATCCGGTATTCCTAAATTTTTGGATAGTTATAAAAACGATCTGATATTCAGGGCAGAAGAACCGCCGTATTTTCTGTATTGCAGAAAAGGCAGAAACAAAAAAAGCAATACAGAAAATGTACTGGATACAGTGAGACGGATTTTGGAAGACCTAAAAAAGCTGACTTAAATTTAAGATTTTAAATTAGGACCTGACTTTAAGATTTTAAATTAGGACTTGAGATAGAAATAAAAACACGGTATACTAAAAACATGTTGTGCCGTGGTGATAAAGAACGGTACAGACGATATTTTAACACGGGAGAGGAGAATCGTTATGGTACGATTTGGAAAAAAAGCCGCTCTTCTTGCAATGGCAGGAGTGTTGACGGCGGCGTCGGTTACAGGATGCAGCGGGGCGATTGATGCAGAAGCGACTGTTGTAACGGTAGGAAAGGAAAAGGTTCCGCTTGGAGTTGTGAATTTTTATGCAAGGATGATGCAGGGACAGTATGAGACATATTATGCGGGGATGATGGGGACAACTGCAGAAGAACTGTGGACGCAGGATGCGGGAGATGACAAGACGTATGAAGAGTCAGTGAAAGACAGCGTGATGGAAGCAGTGGAAAACATGTACCTCATCTCACAGCATTCAGGCGAATACGAAGTCGTTCTAACGGAAGATGAGAAAGAAGCGATTCAAAAAGCGGCGGAGCAGTTTGATAAAGATAACAAGGATGAGTCAAAAGAGGCGGTTTCCGGTTACAGAAAAGATATCGAAAAATATTTGGAGCTTATGACGATCCAGTCAAAGATGAGTGAAAAAATGCGTGAAGGCGTAAACGAGGAAGTGTCAGATGAAGAAGCGGCACAAAAGAGTATGGAATACGTATATTTTTCTTACACATCAACAGATGAGTCGGGATCGGTAACGGAACTGACAGATGAAGAAAAAGCAAAAGCAAAATCAACTGCAGAAACGATCGCAGAACGCGCAAAAGCAGGGGAAGATTTTGCGGCAGTTGCAGCAGAACTCGGAACAGAGGTGCAAAAAACCGCATTTGATGCAAAGAGTACATCTCCGGATGCAGCTCTGATCGAGGCGGCGAATGCTTTAGCGGCAGAAGGCGATGTGACAGGTGCAATCGAGTCTGACGCAGGGGTGTATGTGGCAAAGCTGACAAGCCTTCTCGATCGCGAGGCAACGGATCAGAAGAAAGCTTCCATTATCGAAGAGCGTAAGCAGGAACAGTATGATTCTCTTCTGAAAAAATGGAGAAAAGAAACAGATATCAAAGTAGATAAGAAAGTATGGAAGAAAGTAGATTTTGAAGAAACAGGTGTAAAGATCATCACATCGGAAAAATCCTCTTCGGAAGAACCTTCTTCTGATGAAACAAAATAATTGTTTTATTAAAATAAAAACAGAATAAAAACAGATAAAGTAAACTCCGAACAGAATCTATGATTAAAAGAATCTGTTCGGAGTTTTTATAATGAAGCTGTTTTATAGAGAATGTGAAACTTTTTCTGTAAATAATGTTTTAGAAGGTCTTCTATGGTAAAATATTTTATCATAAGGAGGCCTTTTATTATGGCAAGAGAAAAGAAACCTGTACACAAAGTACAAATGACAGAAGGAAAACGTAACATCATTCACCAGCTCTTGAAAGAATACGATATCCAATCAGCAGAAGATATCCAGGATGCGCTGAAAGATCTTCTTGGTGGAACCATCAAAGAGATGATGGAAGCGGAAATGGATGACCACTTGGGATATGAAAAATCACAACGTTCTGATAGCGGTGATTATCGCAATGGTTATAAGCGAAAAAGAGTGAATAGTCGTTATGGTTCTATGGAGATTGAAGTTCCACAAGACAGAAAATCAACTTTTGAACCTCAAGTAGTAAAGAAACGTCAGAAAGACATTTCAGATATCGATCAGAAGATTATTTCTATGTATGCAAAAGGTATGACAACCCGGCAGATTTCAGAAACAATCGAAGATATTTATGGTTTTGAAACATCCGAAGGTTTTATATCAGATGTTACAGACAAGATTCTCCCACAAATTGAAGACTGGCAGAATCGGCCATTAGATGAAGTTTATCCAATCCTGTATATTGATGCGATTCACTATTCCGTCCGTGATAATGGAGTGATCCGGAAGCTTGCTGCGTATGTCATTCTTGGGATTAATGCGGAAGGTAAGAAAGAAGTGCTTACTATCAGTATTGGAGAAAATGAAAGTTCCAAGTATTGGCTCTCCGTCTTAAACGAATTAAAAAATCGTGGTGTAAAAGATATCCTGATCATTTGTGCAGATGGACTCACAGGTATCAAAGAAGCGATTGCGGCAGCATTTCCTAAGACAGAATATCAAAGATGTATCGTTCATCAAGTGCGAAATACCTTGAAATATGTTCCAGATAAAGACAGAAAAGCATTTGCCACAGATTTGAAAACGATATATCAGGCAGCGGATGAAAAGAAAGCTTTGGCAGCTTTGGATCGGGTAATGGAAAAATGGACTGCAAAATATCCGAATTCCATGAAACGCTGGAAGGATAACTGGGATGCTATTTCCCCAATCTTCAAGTTTTCAGCAGCGGTTAGAAAGGTCATTTATACAACAAATGCCATTGAATCTCTGAATTCCACTTATCGGAAGCTGAACCGTCAGAGAAGCGTCTTTCCAAGCGATACAGCCCTTTTAAAAGCCCTTTATCTGGCTACCTTTGAAGCTACAAAAAAATGGACTGCAACAATCCGGAACTGGGCTCAGGTTTATGGAGAGTTAAGTATCATGTATGAAGGTCGCTTGCCAGAGTAATAAAAAAGCAGAAAAACAGGCGGATTACCCGCCTGCTGTTGACATGCAATTTTGTAACTGTTATATATAAAGCAAGGGCGAAAAGCTGATTTTGTTTAAGCCTATCGCTCATTCTTATCATAGAAGATCATATTTACAGACTTTTCTTCATAGTCTCGTTTTATACAAGAAACAACATTCCGGTTTAAATATATTCTAATTTTTCAAAATATTGCATAAGGATGTTTGCGCAATTTTCAACCCCAAGTTCGGATGTGTCAAGTATCATATGGTAATCATTGACGTCTCCCCATGTTTTTCCTGTATGTTCATAATAATAAGAAGCTCTTTCTTCATCAGTTGTTTCGACTCTCTCTTTTGCACCGTTGTAGTCGAGGTTTTCTTTTTCCATAATTCTGCGAATACGGTCTTCTTTGTCGGCACACACGAAAATATTCAGTACGTTCATCTTGTCTTTTAAAATATCGGATGCACAGCGGCCGAGAATGATGCACGGATGCTCGGCGAGCTTCCTGATTGCTTCAGCTTCGCTCTCATACATGCGATCGTTTAACTGTTCCTCAATATAAGCCTTGTCATATACCGGTATGTCGAGACGTTTGGAAAGTTCTGTGGCAATAATGCTGGCGCCTGTTCCGAAACGACGGCTCATGGTGATTACTAACTTCATAAGAACTCCTCCTTTGTGACGTTTAAAATTTAATCAAATATTATTATAACACTTCTTCGGCGATTTGTCTGCTGAGAGAATTTAATTCCTCAAGCTGTGCTTCTTTGAGAGAAGATTTTATTGTAACGGAAGCTTCTAAAAGACGCATGTTTTTCATTTCTTTGATCTTTGCGGAAATCAGTTTTGTTGCCTGAGGAGCCCATGATCCATTTCCAAGCACGGCAATCGTACGATTTTGCAGGGAAAGAGCTTTCATGTCTTCCAAATAATTGTCCATCAGAGGATAAATGCCGTTATTATATGTTGGGGAGGCAAGTACAATGTGGCTGTATTTGAAGCTGTCGGAAATCAGTTCGGATACATGGGTCTTGGAAATGTTATGCATATGAATGTTTTTTACGCCTGCCTCTGCCAGCATAACGGCAAGGATTTCTGCCATATTTTCGGTATTTCCGTACATGGAAGCATAAGCGATCATAACTCCCTTTTCTTCCGGTTCATATCGGCTCCAAAGATTGTATTTTTCTATAATAAAATTCAGATTACTTCTCCAGACTAACCGTGGAGCGGACAGATCATCTGAATGTCAAGAGATGAGGCTTTTTTCAATACATTTTGAACTTGCGGGCCGTATTTTCCGACGATATTTGTATAATAACGGCGCGCTTCATCAAGCCACTCTCTGTTAAAATCAAGTTCATCGTTGAATAAATTTCCGTTTAATGCATTAAATGTGCCGAAAGCATCGGCAGAGAAGAGCACTTTATCCTTTTCGTCATAAGTCATCATTGCTTCGGGCCAGTGAACCATTGGGGACATAATAAAACGAAACGTATGTTTTCCGGAACAGAAAGTATCTCCTTCTTTGACTGTGAGTGTTTTCCCCGTCAGGTCAAAGCTGAAAAATTGTTCGATCATCGGGAATGTTTTTGCGTTTCCGATAATCTTTACGTCGGGATAGTGAAGAAGGAGTTCTCCGATAAGAGAACAGTGATCCGGTTCCATGTGATTGACAACGATATAGTCAAGATTGCGGCCGTTCAGTACAGACATAACGTTTTCTATAAATTGTTTTCCGATCGCATAGTCGGCTGTATCAAAAAGAACTGTCTGTTCATCCAAAAGAAGGTATGAGTTGTAAGAGACACCTTTGGCAAGAGGGAAAATATTTTCAAACAATTCAATCTGACGATCGTTTCCCCCGACCCAATATAAGTCTTCTGTTACTTTTCTGAAACATTGCATTATAAGATTCCTCCTAAATTTAATATACAAAATAAACAAGTAAGTTGAATGTTAAAAAATAGTCGATTATATTCTAGCACAATAGAAAAAAAGCGCAATATTTATGTGAGTAAAAATAAGAAAAATAAGAATTGTATCTGCAGGAAAAATGAGATACACTGTTAAATAGATTCGGCTGTATTCAAAATATTATAAAAGAAAAAATCGGTAGATTTTTCAAAGCAAAATGAAAGACCGGAAAAGGTCAGAGTAGCAAACGAAAGGAGAAAGAAAATGTTATTTGTATGTTATCCGAAATGCAGTACATGCATGAAAGCAAAAAAATGGCTGGAAGAAAAAGAAATTGAATTTGAGCAAAGAGATATCAAAGAAGAGAAACCAACAGCGGAAGAACTGAAAACGTGGTGGAGGAAAAGCGGACTTCCGTTGAAGCGCTTTTTTAATACGAGTGGAAAACTTTACAAAGAAATGCAGTTAAAAGACAGGATTCCGAATATGAGTGAGGATGAACAGATTGAACTGCTCGCTTCTGACGGGATGCTTGTAAAAAGACCGATTCTCGTGCAAAATGAGAAGGTTCTCGTTGGTTTTAAAGAAAAGGAGTGGCAGGAGATTTTATAAGCGGTTAAGATTTTTAAATATAGTTAAAAGAGAGAAGAGCATATGAATACGGTAAATGTCAGAAAGGTAGAGATAGGAAAAGGAATCCCGAAAATCTGCGTGCCTGTTGTCGGAATTACGAGAGACGATATTATTGACGCAGCTTGTAAAGCGAAAGAAACGGCGGATCTTGTGGAATGGCGCGCAGATTGGTATGAAGATGTTCTGGATTTTAAAAAGACAGAAAAGATGATGGAAGAATTAAGAGAGACGCTTGGAGACATTCCGCTCCTTTTCACATTTCGCACATTAAAAGAAGGCGGGGAGAAAGAGATTGAAAAGAGTGTATATGTAAAGCTGAATGAGATGGCAGTAAAAACGGGTTTTGCAGATCTTGTGGATGCAGAAGCGTTTACCGGGACAGATGAGGTAAATACAATCGTAGAAACGGCGCATTTGTATGGAGTAAAAGTGATAGCATCTAACCATGATTTTCAAAAAACTCCGCCAAAAGAAGAAATTGTATCGAGGCTTTGCTTTATGCAGGAGTGTGGTGCGGATATTGTGAAAATAGCGGTAATGCCTCAATCTAAAAAAGATGTGCTTACGCTGCTTTTGGCAACGGAAGAGATGGTGAGGGAGCATGCAAAGTGTCCGGTCGTTACAATGTCTATGTCGGAAGTAGGAGTAGTCAGTCGTATTTGCGGTGAAGCATTTGGTTCTGCTCTTACATTCGGAGCGGTCAAAAAAGCGTCGGCGCCGGGACAGCTCGGGGCAGAAGAGCTTCGAATGGTGCTTAAAATCTTGCATGACGTTTGATAAAAGGGCAATTAATTTCGATGAGAAGTTAGTTGCTCTTTCATTATGGATGTTTTTATAAACAGATAAAGTTGTTATGCAGATCTGAAATTTTATATCTCGATGAAAAAACAGTTGCAATATACCTAATATGGGTATATAATGCACTTATACATACCCCATATGGGTATTTTAGGTTTAAAGTATGATGGTGAGAGGGAGAAAAGGCAAAAGCCGGAAAATATATTCGGAGGATAATTATGGAAAAAGAAAAGAAATGTCCGGAATGTACACATCGGATAAAAAAGCGTACAGAAGAAGAAACAAAATTGATGATAAACCGCTTAAACAGAATAGAAGGGCAAGTGAGGGGGATTCGCAGAATGGTGGAGAATAATGCGTATTGTCCGGATATTCTTATACAAGTTTCGGCGATTACCGCGGCATTGAACAGTTTTAATAAAGTTCTTTTATCAGAACATATCCGTACTTGTGTTTCGGAAGATATCAGGGAAGGAAAAGATGAGACGATAGATGAACTTGTAACAGTTTTGAGAAAACTTATGAAATAGATTCTGAAAAGGCAATGGAATCGAGGATTTGAGAATCGAAAGGAGGAAACCGGTTGAAACAATATGAAGTTACAGGTATGAGCTGTGCGGCATGCAGTGCACGTGTAGAAAAAGCTGTATCAAAGATTGAAGGAGTTACGTCATGTTCTGTAAATCTGCTGACTAATTCTATGGGAGTAGAGGGGGCTGTCGATGCACAGACAGTTATTGAAGCTGTAGAGGCGGCGGGATATAAGGCGGCGGAGAAAGAAAGCAGGACAGGACAGGAAGCAGGCAGGATGGAAAAGAGCGGAGAATTAAAAGATAAGGAAACGCCTGAGATGAAAAAGCGATTGATCGCCTCTCTTTGTTTTTTGATTCCGTTAATGTATCTGTCAATGGGGCATATGATGTGGGGATGGAAAGTTCCGGAAATTGTGAGCGAGAATCACGTGGCAATGGGGATCATACAGCTTCTGCTGACAACAGCCGTAATGGTGATCAATCAGAAGTTTTTTATCAGTGGAGTCAGAGGACTTTTTCATAAAGCGCCGAATATGGATACCCTGGTTGCTCTTGGCGCAGGCGCGTCTTACGGCTACAGTATTTATGCTCTGTTTGCGATGACAGATGCGCAGATGCGTGGGAATGCGGCAGAAGTAATGACATATATGCATGAGTTTTATTTTGAATCTGCGGCGATGATCCTGACATTGATCACAGTCGGTAAACTTCTGGAAGCAAGGTCAAAAGGAAAGACGACAGATGCGCTGAAAGGTCTGATGGGTCTTGCGCCTAAGACGGCGACTGTTGTGCGCGGCGGCGAGGAAGTAAAAATCGGGATCGAACAAGTGCAAAAGGGAGATCTGTTTGTCGTTCGTCCGGGGGAAAGCATTCCGACTGACGGTATTGTAGTCGAAGGAAGCGGAGCGGTTGACGAATCAGCGCTTACCGGCGAAAGTATTCCGGTTGATAAAAAAGAGAGAGATTGTGTATCGGGCGCGACGATAAACCAGTCCGGTTTTTTGAGATGTAAGGCGACCAGAGTGGGAGAAGACACAACTTTGTCTCAGATTATCCATATGGTGGGAGATGCGGCTGCGACAAAAGCTCCGATCGCAAAAGTGGCAGATAAAGTGTCGGGAGTGTTTGTTCCGGTTGTTATGGCAGTTGCTGTTTTGACGATTATTGTATGGCTTGCATTCGGAGAAACGATCGGTTTTGCTCTTGCACGGGGAATCTCGGTTCTTGTGATCAGTTGTCCTTGTGCTCTCGGTCTTGCGACGCCGGTTGCGATTATGGTCGGAAACGGTGTGGGAGCAAAGAACGGAATTTTATTTAAAACAGCAGTTTCTCTTGAAGAAACGGGGAAAATTGATGTTGTAGTGCTGGACAAAACAGGAACGATCACAAAAGGAAGACCGACGGTGACAGATATTTTGCCCGGTTCGGCTTTTAGTGAGTCGGAACTTCTGACGTATGCATACATTCTTGAAAAGAAAAGTGAACATCCGTTAGCGCATGCAATTTTGAAAAAGGCAGAGGAAGAAGCAATCCAGACGAAAGAAGAAGCGAAAAACTTTACGGCAGTTTCCGGAAATGGTTTGACGGGAGAGATAGGCGGCGATAAATTTTTCGGCGGAAACTTGAAATTTGCAGAAGGAAGAACTGTTATTTCGGAAGCGGTAAGAAAGCAGGCGGAAAGTTTTGCATCAGAAGGAAAAACACCGTTATTTTTCGGAAGGAATGAGGAACTGATCGGCATAATCGCCGTTGCAGACATTATAAAAGAAGACAGTCCGCAGGCGGTCAGAGAATTGAAAAATATGGGGATCAAGGTGGTCATGCTCACAGGCGATAATGAGCGTACGGCAAAAGCGATCGGAGAGCAGGCGGGTGTAGATGAAGTGATTGCCGGTGTTTTACCTGATGGAAAAGAGGATGTGATCAAAAAATTAAAAGAAGAAGGAAAAGTGGCGATGGTTGGGGACGGGATTAATGATGCGCCGGCTCTTACGCGGGCGGATGTCGGAATCGCCATCGGAGCAGGAACGGATATCGCTATTGATGCGGCGGATATTGTGCTTATGAAAAGCAGGTTGAGCGACGTGCCTGCCGCTGTGCGCATGAGTCGGGCAGCGCTTCGCAATATTCATGAAAATCTTTTCTGGGCATTTTTTTATAATGTGATCGGCATTCCGCTCGCAGCGGGAATCTGGATTCCTATCTTCGGGTGGAAATTAAATCCGATGTTCGGGGCAGCGGCAATGAGTCTGTCAAGCGTATGTGTTGTAAGCAACGCCCTGAGGCTGAATTTGTTTAAATTATATGATGGTTCTAAAGATAGAAAAAGAAGTCAAAAAAACAAGAAAAATTCTGAAGAAGAAAAGGAGAATAAAACAATGAAAAAAGTAATGAAAATCGAAGGAATGATGTGCGGACACTGCGAGGCGAGAGTGAAAAAGGTTCTTGAAGCGCTGGATGGAGTGGAACAGGCGGAAGTCAGTCATGAAACCGGCACGGCAGTTGTTGAAATGACAGAAGAGGTTGCTGACGAAGTACTTAAAAAGGCAGTGGAAGATCAGGATTATAAAGTGTTGGGGATTGACTTCTGACAATTTGAATAGTAATATAGGTATGTAGCTATCCATTTGAAGAACGGATTTCTGAAAAGTGGGTAGCTTTTTTAACGAGCATCGTTCTTTTAAAAAGAACGGAATAAAAGGAGGAAAAACAATGAAGAAGAAAATGCTCAGCGCATTCTTGTGTGCAGCTATGGCAGTCACTCTCGTTGCAGGGTGCGGAGCTCCGGCGGCAGACGCAGGCAAAGACAAAGGAGGAGACTCCAAAAAAGAGGCGTCGGAAGGAATTCCGAAAGATGAAATCAAGGTAGGATTTGTACATATTTCCGATCCGAGCGATATGGGATATACATACAATCATGATCTGGGAACAAAGGAAATGCAGAAAGAACTGGGATTGAGCGATGACCAGATCATCAACAAATATAATGTGCCGGAAGATGCAGAATGTGATACAGCTCTTAGAGAACTCGTAGAAGCAGGATGCAACATTATCTTTGCAACAAGCTTCGGGTTTGAAGACTATGTGAAAGAAGTAGCCGCAGAGTATCCGGACATCCAGTTCTGTCATGCGACAGGATTCCAGGCATCGGATTCAGGACTGGATAACTTCCATAATTATTTTGCGTCTATTTATGAGGGACGTTATCTGGCAGGTATTGCGGCAGGACTTAAGACAGAAACAAATAAACTCGGCTACGTAGCGGCACATCCGTTTGCAGAGGTTATCAGCGGATATACAGCGTTCTATCTTGGAGCAAAAAGTGTGAATCCTGATGTAACAATGGATATTATGTATACAAATTCATGGAATGATCCGACAATCGAGTCTCAGGTTGCAAAAGCTCTTATCGACCGCGGATGCGATGTGATCTCCCAGCATTCGGATTCTACAGCTCCGGCAACGACAGCTGAGGATAATGGAGTATGGCAGGTTGGATATAATAATGATATGATTGCCGCTGCACCGAATGCGTCTTTAGTTTCTCCTCGTATTGACTGGGGAATTTATGTGACAGAAGCTGTTCAGGCAGTGATCGACGGAAAAGAAATTCCGGCTGACTGGTGCAAAGGATATGCCGACGGAGCCGTTTATTTGTCTCCATTGAATGAGAAGATCGCAGCAGAGGGAACGCAGGAGGCGATCGATAAAGCGGCGGAAGCGCTGAAAAACGGAGAACTTTTTGTATTCGGCGGTCCGCTTAAAGGAGTAAGTCCGGACGGAGAGAAGATTGAAGTTGCAGAGGGAGATCATTTCCCGGAACAGGAAGAGGCTTCTGCACCGTCATGGCAGTATATTATCGAGGGATGTAACGTAGTTCAGTAATTGTATAAAGTAATTCTAAAAAATAAATCCGAAAGAAGATATCTTCGGAAAATGAAAACAGAGCCGTCTTCGGACGGCTTTGTTTATAACATTAAATGTTTTTTAAGCGGAATACCGCTTTGTTCTATGAGGATTTCATGAGGAAATGAGAAAGATACGGCAGGAGAGAAGAAGGAGGAAAAAAATTTGGGAGAAGCAGCGCAGTATGCAATAAAAATGCATCATGTAACGAAAACATTCGGTAAAGTCGTTGCCAATAAAAATGTAGATCTTGAACTGAAAACAGGGGAGATCCTTGCGCTTCTCGGTGAAAACGGAAGTGGAAAAACAACATTGATGAACATGTTGTCAGGAATTTATTTTCCGGATTACGGAGAGATTTATGTAAAAGGGAAGGAGGTAACGATTCGTTCCCCGAAGGATTCTTTTACTCTCGGAATCGGAATGATCCATCAGCATTTTAAGCTTGTGGATGTGTTGACGGCAGCGGAAAATATCGTGTTGGGATTGGAAGGGAAAACGGTGTTAAAACGCCGTGAGATCAATCGGAAAGTAGCAGAATTAGCACAAAAATATGGCTTTGATCTTGATCCGACAAAGAAAGTTTACAATATGTCGGTTTCTGAAAAACAAACGGTGGAAATATTAAAAGTGCTGTACAAAGGCGCGGATATTTTGATTTTAGACGAACCTACGGCGGTTCTTACTCCTCAGGAAACGGAAAAGCTGTTTGCTGTTTTGAAAAACATGAAAAAACACGGGAAATCGATCATCATCATTACACATAAATTAAATGAAGTAATGGCGATATCAGATCGTGTTGCGATCTTGCGAAAGGGAGAATATATCGGAGTTGTGGAAACTTCGGAAACCGATCCGGATCAACTTACGGAAATGATGGTCGGCCGGCCGATCAGTCTTGAGATTGAAAGACCGGAAGTAAAACGGGGCGGAAAACGTCTTCGGGTGATCGATCTTACCTGTTTGAGCGGAGACGGAGTGAAGGCTCTTGATAATGTTTCGTTTGATGCTTATGCAGGAGAGATACTGGGAATCGCCGGAATTGCAGGAAGCGGACAAAAAGAACTGTGCGAGACGATTGCGGGACTTTATCCTTCTGTCGGGGGATCTGTTTTGTATTCTGAATCATCAGAAAAAGGGGCGGTAAAAGAACGTATTTTAGGATTAAGCCCGGATGAAATCGCCAAAAAAGGAATTTCAATGGCATTTGTTCCGGAAGATCGTCTTGGAATGGGTCTTGTTGCCGGAATGGATATGACAGATAATGTCATGCTTAGAAGTTATAAGTCGAACAAAGGTATTTTTGTAGATCGGAAAAGTCCGAGAGATCTTGCGGAAAAACTGATTAAGGAATTAGAAATCGTAACTCCGGGCGTGGAAACTCCGGTAGGAAGACTTTCGGGAGGTAATGTGCAGAAAGTTCTTTTAGGAAGAGAGATAGCCTGTCAGCCGTCGGTTCTGATTGTCGCATATCCGGTAAGAGGTCTTGATATCAATGCGTCTTACAGAATCTATGATCTTTTGAACGAACAGAAGAAAAAGGGAGTTGCGGTTGTATTTATCGGAGAAGATCTTGATGTGCTTATGCAGCTTTCGGACCGCATCATGGTTATGTGCGGAGGAAAGGTAAGCGGTATTGTCGATCCGAGAAAAGTGACAAAAGAAGAAATCGGATTAATGATGATCCGTACAGAACAAGATGGAGAAAAAGAGGAGGTGACAGAATGAGTTCCAATGTGACACATGCGAAAGAGCCTTTGTTCCGAATGGTAAAAAGAGATGCGATTCCTCAGAAAAAAGCGTGGATGATCCGTGCGGCTGCTTTTCTTTTATCTTTGGCTACGGGCGCTGTCGTGATCATGATGCTCGGACATAATCCGTTTTCGGTATATATTTCCATGATAAAGGGAGCATGGGGAACGAAGACTGTTTCTTATGAGACGATTAAGATCGCAATTCCGCTTCTTATCACGGCGATCGGAATTTCTTTTGCGTTCAAAATGAAATTCTGGAATATAGGGGCGGAAGGACAGATTTTGGTAGGTGCAGTTGCGGCAGGTGCGTTTGGTCTTTTTACTGCTCATATTTTTCCGAAGATCCCACTTGTAATTCTTATGATGCTGGCGGCGATCGTAGCGGGCGGTTTGTACGGTTTGCTCCCGGCTGTCTGCAAGGCGAAGTGGGGAACAAATGAGACGTTGTTTACACTGATGTTAAATTATATTGCTCTGGCATTTATCAAATATCTTATGAACGGCCCGTGGAAAGCTCCGGGAAGCAGCTATCCGAAAATAGCGATGCTTGTTCCGGGAGCGCGTTTGACAAAAGTATTCGGAGTGCACTGGGGATGGATCTTAGCGCTTATTCTCGTTGTCGTATCTTATATTTATTTTAATAAGACGAAACAAGGCTATGAAATTGCTGTTGTAGGTGAAAGCAATAATACTGCCAGATATGCGGGAATCAATGTGGGACGGGTATTCCGCAGAACGATGTTTTTATCCGGAGCGCTTTGCGGACTTGTCGGAATGCTTCAGTTTGCGGGATCGGACTTTACGATTACGGAAGGAACTGCAGGCGGCGTCGGATTTACGGCCATTACAGTTGCATGGCTCGCAAAAATGAATCCGGCGGGAATGTTGGTTGTATCAGTATTTATCGCGATGCTTGAGCGAGGGGCGAACGCAATTCAGACACAGTTTAAAATTCCGGCATCTGCGGCCGATCTGTTGATTGGTATTATTTTGTTCTTTATGCTCGGATGTGAGTTTTTTATCACATATAAGTTGATCGGAAGAGGAAAGGAGGAACATCATGCTTAATACGTTGAATGGATTATTTATTGCGGCAGTATTGGCCGGAACGCCGCTTCTTTTAGGAGCGCTCGGTGAAATACTGACAGAAAAATCAGGAAACTTAAATCTTGGTGTAGAGGGAATGATGTTCATGGGGGCGATCACGGGACTGGCAGGTTCGTATTATTATGAACAGGCAGTGATCGGTTCGGGCGGGAACCCGAACGGAGCGGTTTCTTCTGTCATAGCTCTTCTTACTTCTTTTGCGGCGGGTTCTCTTGGGGCACTGATCTACAGTTTTTTGACGATTACGCTCCGGGCAAATCAAAATGTAACAGGTCTGACATTAACAATTTTCGGAACCGGTTTCGGAAATTTTTTCGGAGAGTATATCGGACAGAAGGCCGGCGGTTATGTGGCGGTATCTGAAGTGACGAAGAAAGCATTTTCAGGGATTGATATCCCGGTTTTGTCAGATATCCCGGTGCTTGGTCCTCTTTTATTCCGGTATAACTGGGTCGTTTATTTTGCAATCGCGGCAGCGCTTTTTATGACATGGTTTTTTAATCGTACAAGAGTGGGACTGAATCTTCGTGCTGTCGGGGAAGATCCGGCAACTGCGGATGCGGCGGGTATCAATACGACGGTATATAAATATATGGCGACTGTGATCGGCGGAGGGATCTGCGGAATCGGTGGTATGTATATGAGCATGGTTACAACATCAGGCGTATGGGTGCATAACTGTGTCAGCGGGTATGGATGGCTTGCGGTAGCGCTTGTTATTTTTGCAACATGGAGTCCTGCAAGAGGAATGCTTGTGGCGCTTGTATTCGGCGGTCTTACGATCATGCGTATGTATATTAATATTCCCGGACTTCCGGCTCAGATTTATGATATGTTCCCGTACATTGCTACGATACTTGTTCTTGTGATCACAAGTATGCGCAGAAGTAAGGAGCATGCACAGCCAAAGAGCTGCGGACTGAATTATTTCCGCGAGGAAAGATAAAGGGATTCGTATATGAATATTTTATTCAGCTATGCATAGTGATTTCCGATGACGGTAATGGGTTTTGATATGTTTTCGGAAAAGTGCATAGCTGAATTTTTGTATAAGCGACGGGTCAAAGTCGGGGTGTGACCGAGATCTTGGCGAATGTTTATAATACCGGAATGTGCTTTTGAAACTTCCGGTAATTGTTTTATGTACGGTTGTTCTGGCTGTGGAAGCTGCGCAATGATAACTGTCATGGGATTGTGGGAGGCATAGAAATATGATATCCTAAATGAAAATTTATTGTATGAAGGCTGATCGGCATTTTGGGGTTATACCGTGCTGAAAAATATTCGGATATATTATTCGCAAAAATAGTGTTGACAATTTAAAGAGGGTATAATACTATAATAGCAGAAGCGAACAACTGTTCGATACTAAAAATCGTTATACAGAAGGAGATATTTTATTATGGCGGGAAATGATGAAAAGAAAAAAGCGCTGGATGCGGCGATAGCAAAACTTGAGAAGGATTTTGGAAAGGGCGCGGTGATGAAACTCGGAGAATCAGGAGCTCATGTTGCGGTAGAGACAGTTCCTACAGGCTGTTTGAGTCTTGATATTGCGCTTGGATTGGGCGGAGTTCCGAAAGGACGCGTGATTGAAGTTTACGGACCTGAGTCCAGCGGTAAGACAACGGTTGCGCTTCATATGATTGCGGAAGTGCAGAAACGCGGCGGTATTGCGGGATTTATTGATGCGGAACATGCGTTGGATCCGGTCTATGCAAAGAATATAGGAGTGGATATTGACGAACTATATATTTCCCAACCGGACAGCGGTGATCAGGCTTTGGAGATTGCAGAGACGATGGCACGTTCCGGCGCAATCGACATTATCGTTGTAGACTCTGTTGCGGCTCTTGTGCCGAGACAGGAGATTGAAGGAGATATGGGAGACAGTCATGTGGGACTTCAAGCGCGATTGATGTCACAGGCACTTAGGAAACTGACTCCGGTTATCAGTAAGTCGAACTGTATTGTGATTTTTATCAATCAGCTGAGAGAAAAAGTCGGGGTCATGTTCGGAAATCCGGAGACGACAACCGGAGGAAGGGCGCTTAAGTTTTATGCGTCTGTCCGAATGGATGTCAGAAAAACAGAGACTCTGAAACAAAGCGGAGAGATGGTCGGAAACCATACCCGTATTAAGATTGTGAAAAATAAGATAGCTCCGCCGTTTAAGGAGGCGGAATTTGACATTATGTTCGGAAAAGGAATTTCAAAAGAAGGAGATATCCTTGATCTGGCTACTAAGTTAGATCTTGTTAAAAAGAGTGGAGCATGGTATGCATATGAAGGCGATAAGATCGGACAGGGCCGGGAAAATGCAAAGACATATCTGTCTGCTCATCCGGAAATAATGGAAGAGTTGGAAAAGAAAGTAAGAGAACATTATCAACTTGGGACAGATTCTTCGGAAAAAGATGAGAAAGAAGTGAAAAAGGAAAAAGAACAAAAAGGGAAAAGTGACGATCTTGCATTAAAAGGTGATGAAAAATAATGATAGTCACTAAAATAGAGCCATGTACAAAAACGAAGTTTAAAATTTATATAGATGAGACATTTAAGTTTGTACTTTATAAAGGAGAGGTTTCCCGTTTCGGAATTCGGATCGGGGAAGAAATCCCGCCGGAAACAGAAGAAAAGATCCGAACGGAAGTGCTTTTGAAGAGGGCGAAGCTTAGGGCGATGCATCTTCTCGAGGATATGGACCGAACAGAGTCTGCCCTTCGCGAAAAACTTCGTCAGGGTCTGTATCCGTCTGACGTGACAGAGGCGGCGATTGAATATGTAAAGTCATTCGGTTATCTTGATGATGTCCGGTATGCGGAAAACTTCGTGAGGAGCAGGCAGAATGTGAAGAGTAAAAAAGAAATCGGCACGGCGCTGCTGCAGAAAGGGATTTCGTCGGAAATAGCAAAGCGCGCTATGGAAATCTGCTATGAAGAAATGGGAGAAGAAGAGGCAATCCGCAAAATTTTAAGAAAAAAAAAGTTTGATCCGAATAAGGCGGAAGAAGCTCAAATGCAGAAAATATACGGCTATCTGGGGCGCAAAGGATTTCGTTATGATACAGTCCGTCAAGTGATACAAAATTATAATGACGATGCTTGACATTGTTGTGAAAACAGTATAAAATTTAACTGTTGTATTTAAGTAATATGTACAATGAAAATTTAATAAGGAGGTGCTCCTGTGCAAGTAGATTTAGTGATCGCTATTATACTTGCTGCGGCACTCGCTTTGATAGTTGGGATGGTTTCTCGATTTCTCACAATTTCCGGTTTGAAAAAAAATGCAGAAAGTAAAATCGGAAATGCAGAGGCAAAAGCAAGAGAAATCATCGATGATGCTGTGAAAACTGCTGAAACAACGAAAAAGGAAGCTCTTCTCGAAGTGAAAGAAGAATCGATCAAGACAAAGAATGATCTTGAGAAGGAGACAAAAGAAAGAAGAGCGGAATTGCAGCGCTATGAAAAAAGAGTGCTGGCAAAAGAAGAGGCAGTTGATAAGCGTTCTGATGTGTTAGAACATCGGGAGTCGAAGCTTACGGCGAAAGAAGACCAGCTTCGTCAGCGGGAAGCCAAGGTAGAAGAGCTGAATCAGAAACGTGTGCAGGAACTAGAACGAATCTCAGGACTTACCTCCGAACAGGCAAAAGAATATCTGTTGAAAACTGTTGAAGAAGATGTTAAGCATGACACCGCAAAAATGGTCAGAGAATTGGAAACACAGGCGAAAGAAGAAGCAGACAAGAAAGCAAAAGAATATGTTGTCAATGCAATTCAGAGATGTGCGGCAGACCATGTTGCGGAAACGACAATTTCCGTTGTGCAGCTTCCGAGCGATGAAATGAAAGGTCGTATTATCGGTCGTGAAGGAAGAAATATCCGAACACTTGAAACATTGACCGGTGTGGAACTGATTATTGATGATACACCGGAAGCGGTTGTTTTATCGGGATTTGATCCCATCCGCCGTGAAGTTGCAAGAATTGCACTTGAACGTTTGATCGTAGACGGACGTATTCATCCGGCGAGAATTGAAGAAATGGTAGAAAAAGCGCAGAAAGAAGTCGATACAATGATCAGAGAAGAAGGAGAAGCGGCAGCGTTAGAAGTAGGCGTGCCGGGAATTCATCCGGAGTTGATCAGACTTCTCGGTCGTATGAAGTTTAGAACAAGCTATGGACAGAATGCGTTGAAGCATTCGATTGAAGTGGCTCAGTTGTCGGGACTTCTTGCGGGCGAAATCGGTATAGATGTCAGAATGGCGAAACGTGCCGGACTTCTGCATGATATAGGAAAATCTATCGACCATGATGTAGAAGGGTCACATATTCAAATCGGTGTGGATCTTTGTAGGAAATATAAAGAATCCTCAACCGTAATTAACGCGGTGGAATCGCATCACGGAGATGTTGAGCCGCAGACATTGATCGCATGTGTAGTGCAGGCAGCCGATACGATTTCGGCAGCAAGACCGGGTGCAAGACGCGAGACGATCGAAACATACACCAACAGATTGAAACAGTTAGAAGAGATTACCAACCAGTTTAAAGGGGTGGATAAATCTTTTGCCATTCAGGCGGGCAGAGAGATTCGAGTTATGGTAGTTCCAGAGCAGGTATCTGATGATGATATGGTGCTTATGGCAAGGGATATTGCAAAACAAATTGAATTTGAACTTGAGTATCCCGGACAGATTAAAGTCAATGTAATCCGTGAATCACGGGCAACAGATTATGCGAAATAGCAATGAATCATAACAGCAGACGAAAGACCAGCCCTTGTCGAAAGACGAGGGCTTTCTTTTATTAAAATATGTTGATTGCTGAGAGGATACGGGGAAGGAGAAAGACGATGAGTGAACAGATTAAACGTGTGAACAGAGAATTGAAATTTAAAGGAACGATTATTGATTTCTATCAAGATACAATGGAAATTAATGGGGATCATACAGTTGTATGGGATTTTATCAAGCACAAAGGAGCTGCGGCAGTAGTTCCGGTCACTGAAGATGGAAAGATACTTATGGTACGTCAGTATCGAAATGCACTTGAGAGATATACTTTGGAGATACCGGCAGGGGCTCTGGATGAGGAAGGAGAGCCGGGGTTTAAATGTGCTGCTCGGGAATTGGAAGAAGAAACAGGTTATAAAAGTGAGGAATTGGAATGGCTGATCACCTTGAGGACAACGGTTGCTTTTTGCAATGAGAAGATCGAGGTGTATGTGGCGAAAAATTTAATCCCTTCAAAACAGCATTTAGATGAGGATGAATTTATTGATCTGAAAGCATATTCTCTTGATGAATTAAAAGAAAAAATATTTACAGGAGAGATTGAAGATGCAAAAACAGTTGCATCATTAATGGCATATGCAGTAAAATACGAAGCCTGAAAATGATGTAAGAAACGGATCGTGAAAAGTGATAATGAAAAAATTCCGGCATATAATGAAATATCAATAAAAAGTAAAGTGCAGAATGGCAAAAGGATCAGCAACTGCGCGATACAGGGAGGAATAATGAAGGTATTTCATGTGAAAAAGCAGTTAGCGGCTTTGTTTATGCCGGGATTTTTAATTGGAATTATTTATGTCAATTTTCTTGCTAAAAAATATGTGGCAGCTCCGGATCTGTTCAGTGAATATTTTTTGGATCAATTCAGGGGTGTGCAGATAGACGAAAAAGAATATTTATGGTATCTGCTTCGCATTCGCTGCGTTCCGTTTTTTATGCTTTCAGGGTTGGCTCTTACGAAGTTGAAAAAAGTAAGCGCCGGGTTATTTCTTGGGTGGACAGGCATATCTGTGGGGGTGCTTGTTTCGCTGGCGGCATCGAACTTGGGAATGAAAGGCTGTCTCTTGTGTCTTATAGGTGTTTCTCCACAGTTTCTTTTCTATATTCCTGCGTATTTTATGATCCTGAAATATTGTTATGAGTCAGAAGATGGCAGATGGAACAGACAGAAAACAATTTTTGTCGGTTTGATGATGAGTTTAGGAATTATTACCGAATTATATGTGAATCCTGTATTAGTGAAGTTGTTCTTGAATTATGTGTAGTTGTCTATAGACTATGTGCTGCGCACATAGTCTATAGATCTTTTGCTCCTTTTCGGAGATGAAAAAATAAAATAATAACGGCGATTCCGAAAACAAGAAACTGACTGGTTAAAAGTCCGATCAGATAACCGTATATTCCAAACTTGGGGATTGCAAAAAATACTCCGGCAATACGAACAAGAAGACCGGCAGTGTTGACGAGAAGTGTGCAGAATGTTTTCCCAAGTCCGTTAATTATGCTTGTAAGGGCGGTATTTGTGTAAAGAAACGGGCAGATCCATGAAAGTGTTAAAATGAAACTTCCGGCAGCAGAACTATGGAACAAAACTCTTCCGAGAAAGTTTCCGAAAATCAGAAAAAACAGACAGCATCCAAGGCCTAAAATGAAACAGCTTCCTACAGATTGTTTCAATAAACGAATGATTCGTCTGTTATCATCAGATGCCTGGGCAGCGCTGACGGCAGGCATAAGCACTGTTCCGATAGAAGTTGTGAGCGCCGAAGGAAAAAGGATGCATGGCAGAGCCATTCCTGTCAATACTCCGTAAAGGCGAAGCGCTTCCGAAGAAGTCATTCCGTAGATTTTTAAAAAAGTCGGGATGGAGGCCGCCTCAATGCTTTGGAGTAAAGTAAATGCCGTTCGATTTGCTGTAAGAGGAACAGATAAAGCGGACAGTTTTCTGAAAGTTTTTGAAATGGAAGAAATCGAAGCGGCATAACAAAGCTGCTTTTGCCGATTCAGCATCTGTATCGAAAAAAGTGCGGCAGCCGTCTCGCCTGCGGCAATGCCGGCGGCGGCAAGTTTGACAGAAGGGATTTCCCCGGTTTTTTTAACAAAGAGAAAAAGCAGGACGACGAAAAGAATTCGAGCGGATTGTTCGATAAGCTGTGACAGGGCAGGAATTTTTGTCTGCTGAAGCCCTAAACTGTATCCGCAGATACAACTATGTATTGCGGCGAACGGTAATGCATAAGAGACGATAAGAAGGAGATTTTCACACCTGGCATCTCCTAAAAAAGTTGTTGCTATATAAAAGGCGTTTTTTTGGAGAAAATATAATTCTATAAGTGAGAGAAAGAGTGTGAAGCCAAGAGAAACTGCAAGAATGTTTCCGGCTTCTTTTTGCCGTTCAATATGCGGGGAGGATGAACTGGCGGCAGAGTAAGTAACAACAGATGACATTTTTTCTGCGACCATGTGTGAGACGGCGGTTTGAATCCCGAATGTGCTGACTGACAGACAAAGTGCATAGACCGGGAAAATGAGCTGATATAAACCGACGTTTTCTTCTCCGAAAGCATGACTTAAAAAAATACGAAAGAAGAATCCCATAATGCGAGTGATCAATCCGGCGGCAGTTAAAACGGCGGCGCCGCGAAATAAATTGCGGGAAGAAAAGGAGCGGAATTTGTCAGAACGGAATAACATAAAATCACCTCGATTTGTAACAACAGACATATACTTGTTAAAACATATGTCATAAGGAGACTTGACAGAACCGGGGATGAATGCTATGCTACAAAAGAAATCCCTAGTAAAATACTGGGGAATCCATTCTGCAATATTAAGAATAAAGAAATAGAGTATTTTTATTAAGGAACGGAGCGTGAGAAAGTGAAGTTATCTACAAAAGGAAGGTATGGACTTCGTGCGTTGATCGATCTGGCGCAAAATGGAGGTGAACAGCCGGTATCTATTACAAGTATTTCAACAAGACAAGATATCTCGGAACGATATCTTGAGCAGTTGATGTCTATGCTGAAAAAAGCGGGGATTGTAAGAAGTGTAAGAGGAGCCGGAGGCGGATATGTGCTTGTAAAAAGACTGGAAGATATTTCTGTGGGAGATGTGCTTCGCGCATTGGAAGGCAGTCTTGAGCCGGTGGACTGCGCGGGTCTTGAACCAAATGGAGGATGCAGTGTTTCGGACAGCTGCGTGACAAAATATGTTTGGAAGAAAATTAACGACAGTATTAACCAGACGGTAGATGAGATTAAACTTGATCAACTCGTAAAAGAAAACGGAAAAAACTGTAGAAACTGATTACAGTTTATTTAATGAAGAGATGGAGGAAAAAAGATGGATAAACTGATATATCTTGATAATGCGGCTACGACAAAAACTTCACCTGAAGTTGTGGAAGCAATGCTGCCTTATTTTACAGAACATTATGGGAATCCGTCCAGTATATATTCGTTTGCGGCGGCAAATAAGGAAGTGATTTCAAAACAAAGAGAGACGATCGCAGGTGTGATCGGAGCAAAGGAAAATGAGATTTATTTTACGGCGGGAGGAACGGAAGCCGACAACTGGGCATTGACGGCGACAGCAGAGGCGTATGGCGCAAAAGGAAAGCATATTATTACGACGAAGATTGAACATCATGCCGTTTTGCATACATGTGAATATCTTCAAAAGCGAGGGTATGAGGTTACTTATCTCGATGTGGATGAATATGGAGTTGTAGATCCGAAGTCGGTAGAGGCGGCGATCAGACCGGATACGATATTGATCTCGGTCATGTTTGCGAACAATGAGATCGGTACGGTAGAGCCGATAAAAGAGATCGGCGCGATCGCTCATGAAAAAGGAATTTTGTTTCACACGGACGCCGTACAGGCGTTTTGTCAGATACCGATCGATGTCGATGAATGTCATATAGATATGCTCAGCGCCAGCGGACATAAATTAAACGGTCCGAAGGGAATTGGATTTTTATACATCAGAAAAGGAGTCAAAATCCGCTCGTTGATCCACGGAGGAGCACAGGAGAGGAGACGTCGTGCAGGAACTGAAAATGTTCCAGGAATCGTCGGTTTCGGGAAAGCAGTTGAAATAGCTGCAGCGTCTATGGAAAGAAGAATGGAAAAAGAAAGTCAGCTTCGGGATTATTTGATCGAAAAGATTGAAAAAGAGATACCATACTGCAGATTAAACGGCGACAGAGAAAGGCGTCTTCCGAATAATGTGAATTTCAGTTTTCAATATATAGAAGGCGAGTCGCTTCTTATCATGCTCGACATGAAAGGCATCTGCGCTTCCAGCGGATCTGCGTGTACATCGGGATCGCTGGATCCTTCACATGTTCTTTTGGCAATCGGGCTTCCTCATGAAATTGCACACGGATCTTTGCGTCTGACGCTTGGAGACGATACGACAAAAGAAGATCTGGATTATGTGACGACCTGTTTGAAAGAGATAGTAGCTCGACTAAGAAGCATGTCTCCTCTTTATGAAGATTTTTTGAAAAAACAAAAAAATAAGTAAAGGAACAGGGAAAAGAAATTGACTTAAGTCAAAAGAAAAATATCGTTTGAATAAGCGGAAACAGAGAATAGGAGGAATTTATTTATGTATACAGAAAAAGTAATGGATCATTTTCAGCATCCGAGAAACGTAGGAGAACTTGAAAACGCCAGCGGCGTCGGAACAGTGGGAAATGCAAAATGTGGAGATATCATGAGAATTTATCTTGACATTGATGAAAACCAGATTATTCGGGATGTGAAGTTTAAAACTTTTGGATGTGGGGCGGCTGTAGCAACAAGCAGTATGGCGACAGAACTTGTAAAAGGGAAAAATATTCAGGAGGCAATGAAAGTAACAAACAAAGCTGTGATGGAGGCTCTTGATGGTCTTCCGCCGGTAAAAGTACATTGTTCGTTGCTGGCAGAGGAAGCAATTCATGCGGCGCTTTGGGATTATGCTGAAAAGAACGGGATCAAGATTGAAGGGCTGGAAAAACCAAAGACAGATATTCATGAGGACGAGGAAGAAGAGGAATATTAATGAAGAAAGTGGTTGTAGGAATGTCAGGAGGCGTGGATTCGTCTGTGGCGGCATATCTGCTGAAAGAACAAGGCTATGATGTGATCGGCGTTACGATGCAGATCTGGCAGGAAGAAGACGTCTGTACAGTAGAAGAAAACGGAGGCTGCTGCGGGTTAAGCGCTGTTGAAGATGCGAGGAGAGTTGCAGCGGCATTGGGCATTCCTTATTATGTGATGAATTTCAGAGAGGAATTCCAAAAAAATGTAATCGACTATTTTGCAGATTCTTATGTGAACGGCCAGACGCCGAATCCGTGTATTGCATGCAACCGTTATGTGAAATGGGAAGCGCTTCTTAAGCGCAGCATCTCGATCGGAGCAGATTTTATTGCGACAGGGCACTATGCAAGAGTTGAGCAGCTTTCAAACGGGAGATATGCTCTGCGGCGTTCGGCAACTGCTGCAAAAGATCAGACTTATGCATTATATAATCTGACGCAGGAACAGTTGAAACGAACGTTGATGCCGGTAGGAGAATATACAAAAGAAGAAGTTCGGGTAATTGCGGAAAAGATCGGACTGCTCGTTGCGGACAAGCCGGACAGTCAGGATATATGTTTTGTACAGGATGGAAACTATGCTGCTTTTATAGAAGAACATACAGGGAAGAAAGCTTCGGAAGGAAACTTTGTTACATCGGATGGAACTGTCATAGGGAGGCATAAAGGGATTATCCATTATACGGTCGGTCAGAGAAAGGGACTTGGTCTGGCACTTGGATATCCGGCATTTGTTCTTGAAATCCGTCCGGAAACGAATGAGGTCGTTATCGGAACTTATGAAGAATCTCTGACAACGGTTGTCCGTGCAAAACAGCTGAACTTTATGTCGGTAGAAGATCTAAAAGAACCGCTGCGTGTGTTTGCGAAGATCAGGTACAATCACAAAGGCGCGTGGTGTACGGTCGAGCGGACGAAAGAAGATGAAGTAACTTGCTGTTTTGAGGAGCCGCAGCGCGCGGTGACACCCGGTCAGGCGATTGTATTTTATGACGGCGAGTATGTACTTGGCGGCGGTACGATTTTGTGAGAGGTGTGAGAGGATGCCTAAACGATTAAAAGAAACAATGATACGATCTGATTTTCATATGCATACCGCATTTTCAACGGACAGTGAAGAGGCTGTTGAAAGTATGTTGAACCGGGCTGTTGAAAGAGGGCTCTATTCGGTTTGCATCACAGATCATATGGATGCGGATTACCCGCCGGATGACGAAATGGGAGAAAGTGCATTCCGGTTGGATACGGAAAACTACTTTCCGTTTCTTTTAAAAAAGAAAAAAGAGTATGAAGAACGGATTCAGGTGCGTATCGGAATTGAATTAGGACTTCAAAAGCATCTGGGGACAAGATATGAGACGTTGATCGAGAAGTATCCGTTCGATTTTGTGATCGGCTCTATGCATCTTGTCTGTGGGGAAGACCCTTATACCGGAAAGGTCTTTGAAGAGCTGGGAGATGCACAGGTATACAGGAGGATGTTCTGTGAAACGTTGGAATGCATTCGGAAAATAAAATGTTTCGATGTGCTCGGTCATTTGGATTATGTGGTTCGATATGGAAAGCATCAGGCGGAGGCGTATTCTTATGAAAAGTTTTCTGATGAGATTGACATGATATTAAGAGAATTGATCTCGTCAGGAAAAGGTCTGGAATTGAACATGGCAGGAATAAAGTATGGTCTTGGATTTGCTCATCCGCATCCGAGTGTGCTTCGCCGATATAAAGAGCTGGGAGGAGAGATCATCACCGTGGGATCTGATGCTCATAAAGCAGAGCATATCGGATATGAATTTGAGATCGCGGGCGAACTTCTGAAATCCTGTGGTTTTCGATATTATACAGAATTTGAGAATCGTAAGGCTGTTTTTCGACGGATTCCATAAAAATGTATTTAGGACTTGAATTTTTGTTCCTGTTTTAGTACAATTATGCTAGTTGATGAATTCTTAACAATGTTTACTTTGCGGGGGTTCATTTGCATAACTGGAAACAGTTAAATATTTTTCAAACTTTTAGGAGGAATTAATCATGGCAGTAAAAGTAGCGATTAATGGATTTGGACGTATTGGACGTCTTGCTTTCAGACAGATGTTCGGAGCAGAGGGATTTGAGATCGTAGCAATCAATGACCTGACATCCCCGAAAATGCTTGCTCACTTACTGAAATATGACTCAACACAGGGCAAATATGCACTGGCAGATAAAGTTGAGGCTGGAGAGGATTCTATCATCGTTGATGGAAAAGAAATTAAAATCTACGCAAAAGCAAACGCAGCAGAACTTCCGTGGGGAGAAATCGGCGTTGACGTAGTTCTGGAGTGTACAGGATTCTACACATCTAAAGCAAAAGCACAGGCTCACATCGATGCAGGCGCTAAAAAAGTTGTTATTTCCGCTCCGGCAGGAAATGACCTTCCGACAATCGTATATAACGTAAACCACGAGCAGCTTACAAAAGATGACAACATCATCTCAGCAGCTTCCTGTACAACAAACTGCTTGGCTCCGATGGCAAAAGCACTGAACGATCTTGCACCGATCAAATCCGGTATCATGTGCACAATCCACGCTTACACAGGTGATCAGATGACACTTGACGGACCGCAGAGAAAAGGCGATCTGAGAAGATCTCGTGCAGCAGCTTGCAACATCGTGCCGAACAGCACAGGTGCAGCAAAAGCAATCGGTCTTGTTATTCCGGAACTGAACGGAAAACTGATCGGTTCTGCTCAGCGTGTTCCGACTCCGACAGGATCTACAACAATTCTTACAGCAGTTGTAGAAGGCGAAGTAACAGTTGATCAGATCAACGCAGCTATGAAAGCAGCAGCAAACGAGTCTTACGGATACAATACAGATGAGATCGTATCCAGCGATATCGTAGGTATGTCTTACGGATCACTCTTTGATGCTACTCAGACAATGGCACTTCCGACTGGCGACGGAACAACAGAAGTTCAGGTTGTTTCATGGTATGACAACGAGAACTCTTACACAAGCCAGATGGTAAGAACAATCAAATACTTCGGAAAACTGCTTGAGGCTTAATTCATTTTAAAGTAATGGATTATTTTGGCGGACAGGCAGTGTCGCGCCGAACAGTTATGAAAATGACTCACAACGGGGTCCGGTCTTATTGTAGGACCGGACTCCGTTTTGTTATGAATCTTCAGAAAAATATTCAGGAGGCAATGATAATGGCAGCTCTTAATAAAAAATCAGTAGATGATATTAATGTAAAGGGACAGAGAGTCCTTGTAAGATGTGACTTTAACGTTCCGCTGATCGACGGTAAGATTACAGATGAAAATCGTATCGTGGCAGCTCTTCCTACAATTAAAAAATTGATTGCGGATGGAGGAAAAGTAATCCTTTGTTCTCACCTCGGAAAGCCGAAGGGTGAGCCGAAACCGGAACTTTCTCTTGCACCGGTGGCAGTAAGACTGGCTGAACTTCTCGGACAGGATGTGAAATTCGCAGCCGATCCGGAAGTAGTAGGAGAAAATGCAAAAGCGGCAGTGGAAGCGATGAAGGACGGCGACGTAGTCCTTCTTGAGAATACACGTTACAGAGCAGAAGAGACAAAGAACGGAGAGGCATTCAGCAAAGAACTGGCTTCTCTTTGTGATGTATTTGTAAATGATGCGTTTGGTACGGCTCACAGAGCACACTGTTCAAACGTAGGAGTTACAGAGTATGTTGATACGGCAGTTGTCGGATATCTTATGCAAAAAGAGATCGACTTCCTTGGAAATGCAGTAGAGAACCCGGAAAGACCGTTTGTTGCGATCCTTGGCGGTGCGAAAGTTTCCAGCAAAATCTCAGTTATCAATAACCTGCTTGACAAAGTAGACACATTGATTATCGGAGGAGGAATGAGTTATACATTTACAAAGGCTCAGGGCGGAAGTGTAGGAGCATCTCTTCTTGAGGAAGACTATCTTCAGTATGCACTTGATATGATCAAGAAAGCTGAGGAAAAAGGAGTAAAACTTCTTCTTCCGGTTGACACGATCGTAGCAGATGAATTTTCAAACGATGCAAATACGAAAGTTGTTTCACGTGATGCGATTCCGGACGGATGGATGGGTCTGGATATCGGACCGGAGACGGCAAAAATCTTTGCAGAGGCAGTGAAATCTGCGAAAACAGTTGTTTGGAACGGACCGATGGGATGCTTCGAGATGCCTAAATTTGCAGAAGGAACAAAAGTTGTTGCAGAAGCTCTCGCAAATACAGAGGCTGTTACGATCATCGGAGGCGGTGATTCGGCAGCGGCTGTAAATCAGCTTGGATTCGGCGATAAGATGACACATATTTCTACAGGCGGCGGCGCTTCTCTGGAATTCCTTGAAGGAAAAGAACTTCCGGGTGTAGCGGCAGCTAATGATAAATAAATGAAAGTGGTCTAGAAGAAGGAGAATATGGAAATGGCAAGAAGAAAAATTATCGCAGGTAACTGGAAAATGAACAAAACTCCGAGCGAAGCAGTTGCTCTTGTAGAAGAACTGAAACCGCTTGTAGCAAACGACGCCGTAGACGTTGTATTTTGTGTTCCGGCAATCGATATCGTACCGGTTGTTGAAGCTGTGAAAGGAACAAACATTCAGGTTGGTGCTGAGAATATGTATTTTGAAGAGAGCGGAGCTTATACAGGCGAAATCTCTCCGGGTATGCTTGTAGATGCAGGTGTAAAATATGTCGTTCTCGGACATTCTGAGAGAAGAGATTATTTCGGTGAGACAAACGAAGACGTAAATAAGAAAGTATTGAAAGCATTAGAGCATGGTATCACACCAATCATGTGCTGCGGTGAATCTCTGGAGCAGAGAGAGCAGGGTGTGACAATGGATTTCATTCGTCAGCAGGTGAAAGTAGGTCTTCAGAATGTTACATCCGAGCAGGCAAAAACGATGGTTATTGCTTATGAGCCGATTTGGGCGATCGGAACAGGAAAGACAGCTACAACGGAACAGGCAGAGGAAGTTTGTAAAGCAATCCGTGAGTGTGTTGCAGAAGTGTATGATGATGCAACGGCAGAGAAAATCCGTATTCAGTACGGCGGTTCTGTGAATGCAGGAAACGCAGCAGAGCTGTTTGCACAGGCTGACATAGACGGAGGTCTTGTAGGAGGAGCTTCTTTGAAAGCTGATTTCGGAAAAATCGTAAATTACTAATTTTTATCGAATATTTTGTAAAATAAATACGAGATCGATTTTATAAACAGACCGGACAGGTGCACAAATGCGTCAGTCCGGTCTGTTCATGCTTGCAAAACAAAGAAAAAAAAGGTACAATAAATAGCGGAATGAAAAGTACAAATGTATAGTTAAAGGAGATATGGATATGAGTAAAAAACCAACCGTATTGATGATATTAGATGGATATGGCTTGAGAGCCGATGATAAGGGTAATGCTGTAGCAGAAGGAAAAACTCCAGTAATGGACAAGCTGATGGCAGAATGCCCATTCGTAAAAGGAAATGCAAGCGGAATGGCAGTCGGACTTCCGGAAGGGCAGATGGGAAATTCAGAAGTCGGACATTTGAATATGGGAGCTGGACGAATTGTATATCAAGACTTGACAAAAATCACAAAGTCAATTCAGGATGGAGATTTCTTTGAGAATAAAGCGCTTCTTGCAGCATGTGAAAATGTAAAGAAAAACGATTCTGCTCTTCACATGATGGGACTTGTATCTGACGGCGGAGTTCACAGTCACAATACTCATATTTACGGTTTGCTTGAGCTGGCGAAAAAACAGGGAATCGAGAAAGTTTATGTACATTGTTTCCTTGATGGAAGAGATACGCCTCCGGCATCGGGAAAAGATTATGTGGCAGAACTGGAAGCTAAGATGAAGGAAATCGGTGTCGGTGAAGTGGCATCTGTATCAGGTCGTTATTATGCGATGGATCGTGACAACCGTTGGGATCGTGTGGAAAAAGCATATAATGCCTTGGTGAAAGGCGAAGGAGTTGAAGCGGCATCGGCGCTTGAAGGAATTCAGGCATCTTATGACAACGAGAAAACTGACGAGTTTGTGGAACCGTTTGTAGTGATGAAAGACGGCGCTCCGACAGCGACAGTAAAAGACGGGGATTCTATGATCTTCTTCAATTTCAGACCGGATCGCGCGAGAGAGATCACAAGAACATTCTGCGACGATCAGTTCGACGGTTTTGAACGAGGAGAACGGGTGAAAACAACGTATGTATGTTTTACAGAATACGATGTTACGATCGAAAATAAACTGGTTGCTTTTGTAAAAGAAGAGATTACAAACACATTTGGCGAGTTTCTTGCAGCAAAGGGTCTGAAACAGGCTCGTATTGCAGAGACGGAAAAATATGCGCATGTGACCTTTTTCTTCAACGGCGGGGTAGAAGAGCCGAATGAAGGAGAAGACAGAATACTTGTAAAATCTCCGAAAGTTGCAACATATGATTTGAAACCGGAGATGAGTGCGTATGAAGTAAGCGATAAGCTTGTTGATGCAATCAAGTCTGATAAATATGACGTTATTATTATAAATTATGCAAATCCGGATATGGTTGGACATACAGGTGTTGAGCCGGCAGCTATCAAAGCGATAGAAGCTGTTGACGAATGCGTCGGAAGAGCGGTTGAAGCTGTGAAAGAAGTGAATGGTCAGATGTTTATCTGCGCGGATCACGGAAATGCAGAGCAGTTGATTGACGAAGAGACAGGAGAGCCGTTTACGGCACACACAACAAATCCTGTACCATTTATTCTTGTAAATGCAGATCCGTCTTATAAGCTCAGAGAGGGAGGATGTCTTGCGGATATTGCTCCTACATTGATTGAACTCATGGGAATGGAGCAGCCGAAAGAGATGACGGGAAAATCTCTTCTTTTGAAATAAAAATTTAGCGAATTCGTTTTATATACGAACAGACCTCGAAGATTCGGGGTCTTTCGTTTATGTAGAGCAATAATGGAACTTTATATATAAAGCAGCCGTAAAGGAGTAATAAAATTATGCGGGAAAAGCTGACAAAGAGCGATGTAGAGAAAATTCGGGAAGAGATTGAACATCGGAAATTGGTAGAAAGAAAAGAATTGATTGAAGCGGTAAAAGAAGCGCGTTCTCATGGAGATTTAAGTGAAAATTTTGAATATCATGCGGCAAAAAAAGAAAAAAACAGAAATGAAAGTCGAATCCGTTATCTGGAAAGAATGTTAAAAACTGCGGTGATCGTAGAAGATGAATCTAAAGAAGATGAAATCGGACTTAATAATACGGTAGAGGTGTACTGTGAAGATGATGAAGAAGTGGAGACGTACCGGATTGTAACATCAGTCAGAGGAAGTTCCCTGAATGGTCTTGTAAGTATTGAATCGCCGCTTGGAAAAGCTCTTCTTGGACATAAAGAAGGAGATCGTGTTTTTATAAAAGTAAATGATGATTTCGGATATTATGTTATTGTGAAAAAAGTAATCAAGACGCAAAGTGAAGATGAGGATCACATCCGAAGTTTTTAAACTTTTTTTGGATGAGGGGAAAAAGGATAATAAGCATTTTTTAGAATTTTTTAGAATATGGAAAACATCAATAAAATTGATTTTCAGAGGGAAAAAGAATGAAATACAAGACGATATTTTTTGACTTGGACGGAACAATTACGGATTCCGCGCCGGGAATCATGAATAGTATTAAATATGCACTTGAGAAAAATCATCTTCCGATGCTTTCGGAAGAGCAACTCCGAAGCTTTATCGGACCGCCGCTGCGCGGACAGTTTTGTAAAGTTTGTGGTCTTGCGGATGAAGAAAGTGCGAGGATGGTTGAAGATTATAGAGAGTATTACCGTGACAAAGGGATTTTTGGAAATAATGTATATGACGGCGTGATCGAGATGTTGGAAAAACTGAGAAAAAAAGGATTTCGTTTAGCGATTGCAACATCAAAACCGGAGATGTTTGCAAAGCAGATTGCGGATTATTTTGGGTTTTCCAAATATTTTGACTTTATCGGCGGAGCCTGTATGAATGAAAGCAGGACAGATAAATATGAAGTGATAGAATATGTGATTGAGAGCTGTAACATTACAGACAGAAATGAAGTAGTCATGGTAGGGGATCGCTCTCATGATATGATCGGAGCAAAGAAAGCGGGACTGCACAGTATAGGCGTGTTGTATGGATATGGATCGAAAGAAGAATTGGAACAGTCGGGAGCGGAAATGTTAGTGGAAGTGCCGGAACAGATTGTCTCCTTGATGGAAGTTTGATTAAAACACTACATGTTGTATATAAGAGGAACAGATGATTTTTTAATAAAACGGCAGAGATGCGGGAGGTAAAACGATTTCCTACATCTCTGCCGTTTTTCGAGCTCTGTAATATTGTTTACATTGACTGATTTTCTTTTTCCATATTTTTAAAGGCAGTGGAAAGCATCAGTTTAATTCGGTTTAATTGGTTCACTTCGCTTGCGCCGGGATCGAAATCAATGGCGACAATATTTGACTGCGGATGGAGCCGGCGAAGTTCTTTGATCACACCTTTTCCTACGACATGGTTTGGAAGACAGGCAAACGGCTGCGCGCAGATAATATTTTGAGCGCCGTTTTCAATCAGTTCAAGCATTTCTCCGGTCAGAAACCATCCTTCTCCTGTCTGATTCCCAAGCGATACGATATCAGATGCCATTTCTGCTAAATGTTCGATTTTTGCAGGAGGTGAAAAATGTTTGCTTTCTGCGAAGGCTTTTGTGGCAGGAGACCGAAACCATTCAACCGCCTGAACACCGAGACGTCCTGCAAGTGCTTTTGACTTCTTCATCCCGAGATGAGAGACTTTGAAGTTTTGGTTATAAAAACAATATTGCAAAAAGTCTGCAAGATCAGGAACAACAGCTTCTGCGCCTTCTGCCTCTAGCAGTTCAACAAGATGATTATTGGCTGCCGGCAGAAATTTCACAAGTATTTCCCCGACAATTCCGACGCGGGGTTTTTTGATATCCAATATTTCGATCGAATCAAAGTCGTGAATAATGTCCCGGCAAAGCTTTTTGAATTTGTGCCGGGAAGGATATCCTTTTGAAACAAAGTCTTTGCAGATCTTTGCCCATTTGCGATGAATCTGATCAGTTGTTCCGGGAACGGCTTCGTATGGCCGCATATGATAGACACATTTCATAAAAATATCTCCGAAGAGAGCGCCGTATACGATACGCATGATAAGGGACGGGGTCAGTTTAAATCCCGGATTTCCTTCCAGGCCGCTTAAATTCAGTGAGATGACAGGAACGTGTCCAAAGCCTGCTTTTTTCAGGGCGCGCCGTATAAATCCGATATAATTGGAAGCGCGGCATCCTCCTCCTGTTTGAGTAATGATAACTGCCACTTTGTCAAGATCGTATTTTCCGGAAAGAAGTGCTTCCATAATCTGTCCAACAACGATGAGAGAAGGGTAGCAGGCATCGTTATTTACATATTTCAGGCCTACATCAACTGCCTGTTTGTTGTCGTTAGGGAGAATCTCAAACCGATATCCGGATCCTCTAAAGGCAGCTTCGAGCATTTCAAAATGAATCGGAGACATCTGCGGACAAAGAATAGTATGTGTCGCCTTCATTTCCTTTGTAAAAGGAACTTTTTCGATTGCTGCAGAGCGGATAGTGCGCTCTGTCTTTTTTTGTTCTCTGACGCGGATAGCAGCCAGCAGAGAGCGTACACGGATACGAGCCGCCCCTAGATTATTAACTTCGTCGATCTTTAAAGTTGTATAAATTTTACCTGAATTTGTTAAGATGTCGGCAACTTGATCTGTAGTAACAGCATCAAGACCGCATCCGAAAGAGTTCAGTTGGATTAAATCAAGGTTTTCTGTTGTTTTTACATAATTTGCCGCGGCATACAAGCGAGAGTGGTACATCCACTGATCCATAACATTAAGAGGCCGTTCAACGGGATGAAGATGGGATACAGAATCTTCAGTCAGTACGGCAATATTATAGGAAAGGATCATTTCCGGAAGTCCATGATTGACTTCCGGGTCGATATGGTACGGTCTTCCGGCAAGGACGATTCCTCTGTTTCCGGTTTCGTTCAAAAACCGGATCGTTTCTTCCCCTTTGCGTCTCATATCTTCCCGGCAGGAAGCAAGTTCTGTCCATGCATCGTGTACTGCGGAATAAATCTCGTTTTTTGACAGTGAGAATTTTGATCCCAGTTCTTCAAATAACCGATAAGCAATGGTTTCTTCGTTTTTAAAAGAAAGAAACGGATGGATGAAGTCGACTTCGTTTTCGATGATCGGATCGATATTGTTTTTTATATTTTCCGGATAAGATGTAACGATCGGACAGTTGTAGTGGTTGTTGGAATCTTCAAATTCATTCCTTTCATATGGAACAGACGGATAGAAAATGTGTTCGATTCCGTTGTTGATCAGCCATTGAATATGTCCGTGAGCCAGTTTTGCCGGATAACATTCGGATTCACTTGGAATGGATTCGATACCGAGTTCGTAAATTTTTCTCGTAGAAGCAGGAGAGAGTACGACACGGAATCCGAGTTTGGTGAAAAATGTAAACCAGAATGGATAATTTTCGTACATGTTAAGTACACGGGGAATTCCGATTATTCCTCGCGTGGCATCTTCTTCGGAAAGAGGTTCATAATCAAAATACCGATGAAATTTATAGTCAAACAAGTTTGGCAGCGTATTTGTATTTTTTTCTTTTCCGAGACCTCGTTCACATCGGTTTCCGGTTATAAATTTTCGGCCGCCGCTGAAGTGATTGATCGTAAGACGACAAGTGTTTGTACATCCGCGGCATTTTGTCATAGTAGTTGAATATTCAAGGGAACGGATGTCTTCAATAGAAAGCATAGTTGTTCCTTTACATTCTCCGTAACGTTCTCTGGCAATCAATGCAGCGCCGAATGCGCCCATGATTCCGGCAATATCGGGACGGATTGCTTCGCAGTCTGCGATTTTTTCAAAGCTTCTAAGGACGGCATTGTTGTAAAATGTTCCGCCTTGAACAACAATATGTTTCCCGAGTTCGGAAGCGTCTGATACTTTGATGACTTTGAAAAGTGCGTTTTTTATGACGGAGTAAGCAAGTCCGGCAGAGATGTCCGCTACGGAAGCGCCTTCTTTTTGAGCTTGCTTTACTTTAGAGTTCATAAAAACAGTACAGCGTGTCCCTAAATCAATCGGATTTTGAGCATAAAGAGCTTCATGGGCAAAATCTTCTACCGTGTAATTTAAAGACTTTGCGAATGTTTCAATGAAAGAACCGCATCCGGAAGAACATGCTTCGTTAAGCTGCACACTATCAACTGTTTGATTTTTGATTTTGATGCATTTCATGTCCTGACCGCCGATATCGAGGATACAGTCTACATCAGGTTCAAAAAACGCGGCTGCATAATAATGGGCAACGGTTTCCACTTCGCCTTCATCTAGCATAAGGGCAGACTTGATCAGCGCTTCTCCGTATCCGGTAGAGCAGGAGTGGACGATTTCAACGTCTTCGGGAAGCTGGCGGTAAATATCCTTGATCGCGGAAATTGTTGTTCCGAGAGGATCTCCGTCATTATTGTGGTAAAAAGAGTAAAGGAGTGTTCCGTCTTCTCCGACAAGAGCAGCTTTTGTTGTTGTAGATCCCGCATCAATTCCTAAAAAAGCTTTGCCTGTATAAGTTGCCAGATCTTTGATCGGAACTTGGTGTTTGCTATGACGGGAAATGAATTTATCATAGTCTGCAGATGTTTCAAATAATGGATCAAGACGCTCTACTTCAAAGTCTAATTGAATTTTATTTTCAAGGCGTTTCTGAAGCTCGCAAAGAGCTGTCGGCGTATCCTTTTTTGAATTTAAAGCAGATCCGATCGCGGCGAACAAGTGTGAGTGGTGCGGAGCGATAATGTGTTCGTCATCTAATTTTAAAGTACGGATAAAGGTTTCGCGTAGTTCTGATAAAAAGTGAAGAGGTCCGCCGAGAAATGCAACATGTCCGCGAATTGGTTTTCCACATGCAAGTCCGCTGATTGTCTGGTTTACGACAGCCTGAAAAATAGAAGCGGCAAGATCTTCTTTGGACGCTCCTTCATTGATGAGAGGCTGAATGTCGGATTTGGCAAATACACCGCAGCGAGCCGCGATGGAGTATAGCGCTTTATAGTTCTTTGCATATTCGTTCAATCCCGAAGCGTCTGTCTGAAGAAGGGAAGCCATTTGGTCAATAAAAGAACCTGTGCCCCCTGCACAGACTCCGTTCATACGCTGTTCTACATTTCCACCTTCAAAATAGATGATTTTCGCATCCTCACCTCCGAGCTCAATCGCCACATCAGTCTGCGGTGCATAGTCTTGCAGAGCTGTTGATACGGCAATGACCTCCTGTACAAAAGGAACTCCTAGATGTTTTGCGAGAGTAAGACCTCCGCTTCCTGTAATGACAGGAGAAACCTGAATTGAACCGAGTTTGTAAAGTGCCCGTCCGAGCAAGTCGGATAATGTTTCCTGAATGTTTGCAAAATGACGTTCGTAGTCTGAAAAAAGGACTTCGTTTTCACTGTCTAAAATTGCAATTTTGACTGTGGTAGAACCGATATCAATACCGAGAGTATGTAATTTGTTTAAGTTCATTGCATTATCTCCAAACTTTAAAAAAATAATGATTTTTCGAAATATTACTATAATGAAAAGAGAACTCTGAAAAAGAAAAGAGTTCCTACCTATTAAATGTATAATACTATTATACGACGTTTTCCATTATACGACATCATTTTTGGAAATACAATCGTGATTATTATGCGGGTTTTCGCTAATAATGTCGATTTATATAGCTATTTTACATAAAGATTGTGTTAAACGTGTGAAAAGAAACAACATATGTTTGACAAACAGATATGTGAAAGTTACAATTAGATAAAAATGTTAAAAGGTGAGGTAATGATTGTTGAGCTGGTTTGACAAAATGGAAAAAAAGGTTGGGCGTTATGCCATAAGTAATTTGACTTTGTACTTGCTTATTGCATATGGAATCGGTTATATGACCAGATTTCTTATGCCGGAACTTCTTCAGTGGCTGACACTGGAACCGGGATTAATACTGAAAGGGCAGATTTGGAGAATTGTTTCGTGGATTTTTGTAGCTCCGGCTGAGAAACCGATTTATTTTCTGCTTATGGTCTGGCTGTATTATTCTTTGGGAACGACTCTCGAACGTACGTGGGGAACATTTCGGTATAATGTATATATTATTTCGGGAATGTTGTTTACTGTGATCGGGGCATTTGTGCTGTACGGGGTGTTGTGCGCGACATATGATGCTGCTTTTATAGGCGGTCAGACGCTGCTCTTAACAGGAAGCGGATTATTTAGTGTTTCTTATATCTATATGTCGATCTTTTTGGCATTCGCGGTAACTTATCCGGATATGGAAGTGTTATTGTATTTTATTATTCCGATCAAAATGAAATGGATGGGGCTTGTATACGGGGTGATGATCTTGTATGGAATTATTTCAGGCAGCATGGTAACGAGAATCGCGATCATTGCATCGATTTTAAACTTTATTATATTCTTTTTATCAACGCGCAATTTGAGCAGGTATTCACCGAAAGAACGGGCCCGCAAGGCAAAGTTCAAACAGCAGTCGGCGCCTCATATGACATATGCCAACGGAGCAAGACATCGCTGTGCGGTATGCGGACGGACGGAACTGGATGATCCGTGTCTTGAATTTCGGTTTTGCTCAAAATGTAACGGTAATTATGAATATTGCCAGGATCATTTATTTACCCATGAGCATGTAAAATAGCAGTTTGTAAATTGCTTATGCGGGTGTTGAGAAAACTTATATCAGATAGATTATAAAGGAGAGAATTGATTGATGAAAAAGACAAAAGTAGTTTGTACAATGGGACCGAACACGAATGACAGGGAACTGCTGAAAAAGTTGATTGAAAACGGAATGGATGTTGCCCGCTTCAATTTTTCGCACGGAGATCATGAAGAACAAAAAAGCAGAATGGATCTGCTGAAAGAACTGCGTCAGGAATTGAATACAAACACTGCAATTCTTCTTGATACAAAGGGACCGGAGATCCGTACGGGAGTATTGAAAGGCGGAAAAAGAATAATGCTCAAGGCCGGAGAGCAGTTTACTCTGACAACAGAGGAGATCGAAGGGGATGAATCAAAAGTTTCGATCACTTACGAAGGTCTTGTGCAGGATGTTGATGCCGGTAGAGTGATTCTTATTGATGACGGATTGATTGAATTAAAAGTTGTTGGAAAAAGTGAAAAGGAAATTTTCTGCGAAGTCATAAACGGAGGAGAACTCGGTGAGAGAAAGGGAGTAAATGTGCCGAATGTAGCGGTTAGACTTCCGGCAATCACAGAAAAAGATAAGGATGATATCCGTTTTGGAGTAGAGCAGGGAATTGATTTTATCGCTGCATCTTTTGTGAGAAATGCAGAATGTGTACTTGAAATAAAAGCATACCTTAAAGAACTCGGTGCGCCATATGTTCCGATTATTGCAAAAGTAGAGAATGCAGAAGGAATTAAAAATATTGATGAAATTATCCGTGCTGCAGACGGGGTTATGGTTGCGAGAGGAGATCTTGGAGTAGAAATTCCGGCAGAAGAAGTTCCGTATCTTCAGAAAATGATTATTCAGAAATGTAATATGAACTTTAAAACAGTTATTACGGCAACCCAGATGCTGGACTCTATGATGCGTAATCCGCGTCCGACAAGAGCGGAAGTTACAGATGTTGCCAATGCTGTATATGACGGAACAGATGCGGTAATGCTGTCAGGAGAGACGGCGCAGGGGAAATATCCTCTGGAAGCGCTTCAGATGATGGTTCATATTATTCAGAATACAGAACAGCATCTCGATTATGAAGGAATGTTGGAAAAAACAGGAGGACATTTAAAAAGCGGTGTATCAAGCGCAATCGGATATTCATCTGTGCTGGCAGCATCAAATCTGAATGCCAAATGCATTATTACACCTTCTGTATCGGGAGCAACGGCAAGAGTTGTATCCAATCTGCGTCCGCGTCAGGTGATTTTAGGTGTGACTCCGAATGAGAGAACATTGCGCAGAATGTCGATTTACTGGGGAGTAAAACCGATTAAATCACAGGCATTTAATACGACGGATGACATTTGCGACGGCGCGATTGAGCTGGCAAAAGTGAAGCAGTTTGTAGAAACAGGAGAGATTGTCGTAATCACAGCGGGAATTCCTTCGCCGAATGTAAAAAAAGAGAGAAGCGCCACAAGTAATATGATGAGAATTGCAACTGTGGAATAATATGTAAAAGCAAAAAATAGGAATCAGGCTGAAGATAAAAATATGAGGAGTGAGAGAAGATGGATAAAAGACCGTTTGTGACAAAAGAGAAGGTCGAGAAAATAACAAAAATATATCCGACTCCGTTTCATCTTTATGATGAAAAAGGAATCAGAGAAAATGTAAAAGCGCTTAAAGAGGCGTTTTCATGGAACAAGGGTTACAAAGAATACTTTGCGGTAAAAGCTACGCCAAACCCGTTTTTGATCGATATTTTGAAAGAGTATGGCTGCGGCTGCGACTGCTCTTCCTATACAGAACTTATGATGTCGGAAGCTCTTGAAATTACGGGAGAAGACATTATGTTTTCTTCGAACGATACTCCGGCGGAAGAATTTATTTATGCAGATAAGCTTGGGGCTATCATAAATCTTGACGATATTACGCATATTGATTTTTTGGAGCAGGCAATCGGTCATGTTCCGGAGACAATAAGCTGCCGGTTTAATCCCGGAGGATTATTTAAAATCAGTAACGATATTATGGATAATCCGGGAGATGCAAAATACGGTATGACACCGGAACAGATTTTGGAAGCATATAAAATATTAAAAAGTAAAGGCGCGAAAGAGTTTGGTCTTCATGCATTTCTGGCAAGCAATACTGTTACGAATGATTATTATCCGATGCTTGCAAAAGTTTTATTTGAACAAGCTGTAAAACTTTCAAAAGAGGCGGGAGTTCATATTAAGTTTATTAATCTCTCAGGTGGAATCGGGATTCCGTATAAACCGGATCAAGAACCGAACGATATATATGCGATCGGAGAGGGAGTTCGGAAAGTGTATGAAGAAGTTCTTGTTCCGGCAGGAATGGGAGATGTTGCTATTTATACAGAGTTAGGACGCTATATGATGGGACCGTATGGCTGTCTTGTGACAAAAGCGATCCACGAGAAAAATACTTATAAAAACTATATCGGTGTGGATGCATGTGCGGTAAATCTTATGCGTCCGGCAATGTATGGAGCGTATCACCATATTACCGTACTTGGAAAAGAGGATGAACCGTGTGATCATAAATATGATGTGACAGGTTCGCTTTGTGAGAATAACGATAAGTTCGCTGTTGACAGGATGCTTCCTCTGATTGAGCGGGGAGATTATCTTGTGATTCATGATACAGGGGCACATGGATTTGCAATGGGTTACAATTATAATGGTAAATTAAAATCAGCCGAACTTCTTCTTAAAGAGAACGGAGAAGTAAAACTTATCAGAAGGGCAGAAACTCCTGCTGATTACTTTTCAACATTTGATTGTTTTGAAATTGGAAAGAAACTTATGAATGTATAATTTTTTAGAATATATTTTATTATTAACGGAAATAGTTTTAAATAAAAGAATTGTTTAGACTTTCTTTTTAAATAGTGGAAAGGGGAAATTATGAAAAAATTACTTATTATGATGTGTGTATTATTTATTATTAATTTAGTAGCTATCATAATTCCTTTATGGAGTTCGGAGAACACAATGATTATTTTATATCGCATGGCTATATTTTGTAACCTTGCAGTATTTGTGCCTTCAATAACTTTAATATATAGAGAGAAAGGGAAAACTCAATAAGAAAATTGTGATATTTTATTTCCGTATGGCATACTCTTTTAAAATGTTTAAAATAATTTGTAAAAGGTTGAGTGAATAAGTAAATTCCATATGTAAAAGTAAATTCCATACAGAAGACTAAATTCGATATTTTAGGGTTTGACGAATTGTGTCAAATCCTTTAAAGTGGAATTTAACCAGATAATAAATGCTTTTCTGCAATAAAAATGTATGCTAATGAGACAACTGGAATCTGCTCTGTAAGACTAAATTCCACTTGTCTGGTATGTGTGATATGGAGCCTTTATCCGCAGATTTGTTTTATTATCTGGTTTTATTTTTTCAATAATGCAGGCGTTAATACGATCTCATCTGCCGGTATTTCAGTGAGAGCAAAAAAATTTAAAAGTTCATGTGGGAGCATGATTTTTGCAAGAGCCATAGGCGACAATCCACCAAGGCTTTGTCTTGGAGTACTGTTGATATGGCTCATCATCAGATTGATCTCTTTTTGCGAGTAATCGTCAAAGGATGTTCCTTTCGGGCATATTTTTCGGATATATTCATGGTTCTTTTCACAATGCGGCTTTTGCCAGGAACACATCGGATCACAATAATAAATACTTGTCCGAATCAGGTTGTCTTCACCACATTCCAATGCATCCGGAATCTGAAATTCACCGCCTCTGTCCGTTAAAATCAGCGAAAAAGCAGAGGCAAAAGAAAAGGTTCCAATCGCATGCTCAATGGAGTCAAATACATTTTTTATATGATCGGATTCTTTGCTGTCAAGAAGATACGCCATCATAAAAGAACATTCGGAAAAGTGGAAAGTGAGTAACACCTTGTGGGAACCTTCACAGCCGAGAACGGTATCCATTTCAGTAACTCTTGTATCCGGGAACTCTTTTAAAAATGCCTGAAAGTCTTTGTAAGTACGACCTTCATAGATTGTTTTATCAACTAATTCAGAAGAGCCGGAAGAACGGAGCTTATATTTTACTTTTTTAGGCAGATCGATATTTTTAACACTCAAAGCTCCGGATTCAATGTAATTGTAAAGCGTTTTTTCTGAGTAAGGGATCTCCGGATGATTCTGTAGGATCATGTAAGGGGACTGCCCCTGCATAATCAGTGGGGAAACCAGTTCATCCAGCCTTATCAAATCTTCAGGAGAAATGTTGATACCAGTTCGCGATTCAATCAGAACGGTTCGATATTCCCTGTGAGCAATCGTGGCTCTATAATAAGCCTTATCCAAACGGCATCCGCTTTTTTTACTGCAAGCATTGCATACAAAGGGAGCTTTATCTAGTTTGGAACAATGATAACTGCGAGGAATGAAATCATCGCAATGGGAATTACAGTGGTTGCAGAGTTTACACATTCTTTTGCATATCGGAGCATAGATTTCACAGATATTCTTTTTTTTGCAGTCTTTTATTAGAGCACATTTATTTTTTGATTCATTGAAGTGGCTATGTTCCTGAATAGTGCGGTGCTTTTTAATTTCTTTGGAGATAGTGGTTGGATCTTTTCCTAACTGTAGCGCAATGCTATGGAGGGAGTTTCCTTGATCCAACCTTTTTTCAATTATAATACGCTGATCCATTGTCATATGCTTTTGATTTCCAGGGATAGATTTACACATAAGTACCTCTTTTCTACTGCGGATAGAAGGTACTAAAATAATATAGGATATAGAAGAAGAGAGTAAGACTAAATTCAGCATGATGGTGGAATTTAGTTTTTCATTTAAGGATAATTTGTAAAACAGTAAAAAAAGCTTGCAATATAAAAAAACAAGTGATATAATAATTCTTGGCTTCAAAAAAGAAGCCATTATGCGGATGTGGCGGAATGGCAGACGCACAAGACTCAAAATCTTGCGTAGGTGACTACGTGTGGGTTCAAGTCCCACCATCCGCATTAAAAAAGGATTCTGTATGACGGTGTTATACAGAATCCTTTTTGTCATATGGGAAATTTTATTTTCGTACGAGGTTACTTGGAATTTGTTTTGTTAAAAGCTTGAAAATCGGACTGAATAGTGATAATACTCATTGTATACTTGTATACAATATTAAAAAGTAATGCTTGCCAATGATGGAATAAAATGTTATGGTAGTTATGTATCAGTGTAGATTAGTATAAATAATTAATAGCAGGGTTAAGGAGGGCCATACACAAGTGATAAAGAAAAAGAAACTACTGATATGCGCACTTTTGATGTCGATGGTAGTAAGTTTTATGCCGGGCATGGAAAGTAATGCTGCAGAGCTATCGGGGGAGGATCAGGTCACAGCGACACTTCAGGATGAAAATAGTCAGCGTCTTGAGGAGACAACGGCTATGGATGAAGATGGAGCAATTTATGAAATTCATGAGGAAAAAGGTATTGTTGCGGAAGGAACGCCATCACAAAATGCAATGTTTTTGGCAAAAACATCCGGGCAGAGTAAAGTAGTCAATTTTAATACAAAAGGCAGCGCTGTAACTTCTTTTACATATGGCGGCGGAAGCGGATATACAAACGGAGCTTATGGTGCAGACGCGGCATATTTAGGTATGACTGATGATGGGAAAGTTCGATTTATGCTGTCAGGAGTGACAGGAACGGTAAATGCTTCAGAAGTTCAGGTTGTGGAGTATGCGGCGGTTTCGGATCATGTAAGTTATTATGCGGTATCCGGTGGAAAACTGATCCATTATATTTCACAAGATTTAAATAAACTTCCGGTTTCTTTTATAAATAACGGAACAGCACCTTCTTATTTAAATGAAGGTGTAAAGTATTACAGCTATGATGGACATTATTTTTATACCGATTATGCAGTGATGCTTTCGGATTATCAAAATAATACAAACGGTCAAAACGCAGTGAATGCAGGGAATGCGTTTTATAACTTTTTCCAGTTTAAAAACATGAGAGAAGCTACAAAATACAGTGGCGAGGAATTGAACGTAATGCTCCAATCGGCAATGAGCGCTGCAGGAGTTGACACAGCTTCTTCAAAATTATCGGGAACAGGACTTTCATTTGTAAAATACCAAAATGTTTATAGTGTTAATGCGCTTCTCTCTATGGGAATAGCAATTAATGAAAGCGGTTGGGGGACAAGTTGGATCTGCCGGAATAAAAATAATATTTTTGGCTTGAATGCGGTGGACAGCGCTCCCGGAATAAGCGCCGATACATATGCGAGCATTGATGATTGTATTCGCAGTTTTATGAAAGAGTGGATGGATGAAGGTTATTTAGACAGCTCGGATTGGAGAAACCATGGAACTTATCTTGGGGATAAGAGCAGCGGAATTAATGTAAGTTATGCATCGGACCCTTACTGGGGAGAAAAGGCGGCTGCCCATGCATGGAATCTGGATTTTATAGGTGGAAATAAAGATTGTCAGATTCAGGAAGAAACGCCAAATGTACCGAACGAACCTGAGACAGACGTACCTGAAACACCGGATGTACCGAGTGAACCTGAAACAAACGTACCGGAAACGCCGGATGTACCGAGTGAACCTGAAATAAATGCACCGGAAACGCCGGATGTACCAAGCGAACCTGAAACGCCGGATGTACCAAGCGAACCTGAAACAAATGCACCGGAAACACCGAATGTACCGGGTGAACCTGAAACAAATGCACCGGAAACGCCGAATGTACCGGGTGAACCTGAAACAGATGTACCGGAAACGCCGGATGTACCTGACGTGCCGAGTCAACCTGAGACAGATGCATCAGAAATACCGGATGCAAACAGAATTGAAACGCCGGGAACGGGAAATGTGCAAAACAGCGGGAATGCAGGAACGGAAACGACACCGGGCGGAACTTCTGTATCAGGAAGTCAGACAGGGACAAAAGAAGAAACAACAGTAGAAACAACAGTAGAAACAACTCCTACGGTAAATCCAGTCAGCGCAACGGTTCCATCTCCTAAAACAGGGGATGAAGGGCAGTTGGCAGTGTGGATTGTTCTTCTTGGAGTATCGCTGACAGCGGGTGTAGTTGTTATCGGAAAGAAAAAGTCCTTATATAGATAAATAGATAAGTATAAAATAATAAAAGCGAAAAGTGAATGAGTGCACTTTTCGCTTTTTGGTTTGCGCGCCATGGGCGCGCTCTAACGGGTGTAAGTCCCGAACACGCCCAGATAGTGGGAAGTGTATAGCTGAACAGCAAGTCCATCGTGAGGTGGAATCTGAAGAAAGTTGTAAGCAAATCTCTGGTCCGACGGACAGAAATCACATATAAGGCTAGGCTGTGAGAGATAAGTTGGCCAAAAGCAACGAAGTCTAATAACTATCACTTTTGTAGCAGCAGAGTAGATGTGGCGGATATATGGAGAGAAAGAGCGTGAACCTTAAGCAGGAGGTCTCACAGAGGTCTCATCAGCCTAGTAACAACGAACTGTGAGAAGTCAGCCGAGCCCATAGCAGTGAAGAAGTTTTTGTAATGGAAACGGAGCAAAGGGGCGAACAATCAATAAGTTTGAGTATGTTTCGTATTGCAGAAATGACAGCATCTGTCGTAACCAATCGGGGAAAGGGTGGTCAAATCAAGCGAGGCGGAAAGGAAAGAACACATGGACACAAGTAGTCTAATGGAGCAGATACTTTCTGGTGATAACCTCAATAAAACATATCTGCAAGTCGTACGAAACAAAGGTGCAGAGGGAGTGGACGGAATGAAGTACACAGAACTTCAAGAACATCTTGAAAAGAACGGAGAAAACATCAAGGACCAGTTGAGGTCAAGAAAATATAAACCTCAGCCGGTACGGAGAGTGGAGATCCCAAAGCCGGAGGGTGGCGTCAGAAACCTGGGAGTACCAACAGTAACAGACAGATTTATACAACAAGCTATAGCGCAGGTATTAACACCAATCTATGAGGAACAATTCAGACCAAGCGGACTGAAATACCTTGGGTTTGGATTCTGCTTTGACACAAGAGCACACCAGTTTAAGGCTAAGTCACATGCAAAATCAGTTGTGAAGTTTAAGAGAAGAATGAAAGTACTTACTTGTCGAAGAGACTAACTGCATTTGGATTAGTCTCAATGTTAGATTACTACACCGAAAGGTGTGTTACTTGTTAAGTTGATTGAACCGCCGTGTACCGGATGGTACGCACGGTGGTGTGAGAGGTCGGGGATTTATTAAAATCCCCTCCTACTCGATTTATGAAAAATATTTGGTAATTACAAATTAAGCAGATCGGAAAATTTGTGAATGGTCATTTTTGCATCAGGAACATTTCCGAATCCGTATTCGGCAAAAATAAACGGAATACCTGCAGCGTGGCAGGCGTCTGCATCGCCTTGTGTATCTCCGACATAAACAGGAGATGACAGGTGATTTCGATCGATCAGCATGCGAAGCGTTTGTCCTTTAGAAACGCCCGTTTCTCCGAAACAAAGATGATCTTTTATGAAATGTTCGATACCGATTGCCTGCATTGTTGCTTCGATATATCCGCATTGACAGTTGCTGACAATAAAAAGAGGGTATTTTTTAGAAAGCTTTTCAATAGTGTCAGCGACTCCTTCATAAATGATTCCGGGATGATTTTTTAAATAATTGTTTTCGAGCTCACAGCAGGCGGAAAGCAGAGAATCTTTTTCCGTTTCGGAAAGTGAGGGGAAAAGAATATCTCCGATGTCGGTCATTGTTTTCCCGAAAACACTTCCGAGAATTTCCCTGTCAAGTGTAATGTCGAGGGAAGAGAACTTTTTGATTGCCAAATTCCATGCGGCGGCAACAGAATCGGCAGAATCCCATAGTGTGCCGTCTACGTCAAAAATTATGCTGTCCATGTATATAATTCCTTTCATTTGTATGATCATATGATAACCATAGCATAAAATCAACCTTTTAAAAAGAGGCTTTTTAGTGTATACTTGAGTATGATTGTGAAACGGAGGTAATTGCTGCCATGCGAAAGAAAATCGTATTGATAGATGGACATAGTATTTTGAATCGTGCATTTTATGGAGTTCCCGATCTGACAACTCCGGAAGGTCTGCATACGAATGCTGTGTACGGGTTTTTGAATATTATGTTTAAAATATTAGATGAGGAGAAACCGGAGTATCTGACTGTTACATTTGATGTTCATGCGCCGACATTTCGTCATGAGATGTTTTCGGAGTATAAAGGAACGAGAAAACCGATGGCAGAAGAACTTCGTCAGCAAGTTCCCGTAATTAAAGAAGTGCTTGAAGCAATGAATATTTCTACAATAGAAAAAGCGGGGCTTGAAGCGGATGATCTGTTGGGAACGCTTTCACGCATGTGCGAAGAAAGCGGAATGGATGTATCGATCATATCAGGAGACAGAGATACGCTGCAGCTTGCCACTGAACATGTGAAGATTCGGATTCCGAAGACGAAGCAGGGAAAAACAGAGATTGAGAATTATTATGCTGCAGATGTTGTTGAACGATATAAAGTAACGCCGAGAGAATTTATCGATGTGAAAGCTTTGATGGGGGATTCGGCGGATAATATTCCGGGAGTTCCGGGGATCGGCGAAAAAACAGCAACAAAAATTATTATGGAGTATCAAACGATTGAAAATGCGTATGCACACGCGTCGGAATTAAAGCCGCCCCGGGCAAGTAAGAATATTCAGGAGTTTTGGGAACAGGCAAAAATGAGTAAAGTGCTTGCGACGATTGAAACACATGCGGATTTTGAGTTTGATATTGAAAAAGCGCATTATGAAAATCCTTATACGGAAGAAGCGTACAAAATTTTTGAGCGGCTTCGTTTTAAAAATATGCTTGGACGTTTTTCTATAGAAACGAAAGAAAATAAAATAGAAAAGATATTTCGAGAAGTTACGGAAAAAGAAGAAATAGAACGTATTTTTGCGATGGCGGAGAAAGCACAATGTGTCGGGGTAGCATTGTCAAAAGATGAAGGAAACGTACTCCCTCTTTTTGCACATCCTTCGGGATTCGGGAGAATTGCCATAGCTTGGAGTGAGAAAGATGTTGTTACGATTCCATGTGATCTTTCTACGGATATGGAATTTTTATTTGCAAAGTTGTCGCATGTTGCGGAAAAAGTGAGCTGTTTCTCAGTATGTGGTTTGAAAGAAATTCTTCCGTATATCAAAAATGTAAAGCAAAGCAGCGCGTTTGATGTGATCGTGGCAGCTTATCTGTTAAATCCTCTAAAAAGCGATTATACGTATGAAGATGTGGCAGAACAGTATCTTGGGATTGCAGGCGGGATACAGGCTGAACTTAATGTGAAGTGTTGTTATGAGGCCTACACGGCGTTTGCGGCGGCATCGGTTCTTGATAATAAATTAAAAGAAGCTGAAATGGATCGTCTTTTTTATGAGATTGAAATGCCTTTGGTTTTTACATTGTACGAGATGGAATCGGCAGGTGTGAAAGTAGAGGCTGAAGCTTTGAAATTGTACGGAGATCAGTTGGGAGAGCAGATCATACAACTTGAGCATCAGATTTATGAGATGGCGGGGGAAGAGTTTAATATTAATTCCCCGAAACAGCTTGGAGTTATTTTATTTGAAAAACTAAATATGCCACATGCGAAAAAGACAAAAACCGGATACTCTACAGCGGCAGATGTGTTGGAAAAACTGGCAGAAGAATATCCGATCGTAAGCAAAATATTAGAATATCGTCAGCTGGCAAAACTGAAATCAACTTATGCGGACGGTCTGGCGGTTTTTATCGGCGATGACGGCAGAATACACGGAAAGTTCAATCAAACGGTAACTGCGACAGGAAGATTGAGCAGTACAGAACCGAATTTACAAAATATTCCGGTGCGGATGGAACTTGGTCGGATGATCAGGAAAGTGTTTGTGCCAAAAGAAGACTGTGTTTTTGTCGATGCCGATTATTCGCAGATAGAACTTCGTGTTTTGGCTCATTGTTCGGGCGACGAGCAGTTGATCAAAGCATATCGGGAAGCGACTGATATTCATCGGATGACGGCGTCGCAAGTATTTCACACTCCGTTTGATGAAGTGACAGATTTGCAAAGAAGAAATGCAAAAGCCGTTAATTTCGGAATTGTGTACGGTATCAGTTCCTTTGGATTAAGTATGGATTTGAGTATTACAAGAAAAGAAGCGGCAGAATACATTGAGCATTATTTCGAGACTTATCCGGGAGTGAAAAAGTTTCTTGACGATTCGGTAGAAAATGCAAAAGAAAAAGGATATGCAGTTACGTTGTTCGGCAGAAGGAGACCTGTGCCGGAATTAAAATCGAGCAATTTTATGCAAAGGAATTTCGGAGAGAGAGTTGCGATGAATGCTCCGATACAAGGAACCGCAGCAGATATCATGAAAATTGCGATGATCGATGTCCATAAAGAACTTAAGAAAAGAAATATGAAATCGCGTATGATTTTGCAGGTCCATGATGAATTGCTTATTGAGGCAGAGTGTTCGGAAGTAGATGAAGTGAAAGAAATTTTAAGAGATAAGATGGAAAACGCCGTGAAATTGTCTGTTCCGCTAATTGTTGATATGCATACCGGGAAAAATTGGTATGAGGCAAAATAGACGATTTGTCGGGAAGCAGTATAAAGGATAGAAAATAGAATGAAAGTTTTAGGAATCACCGGCGGAGTTGGGTCGGGAAAGAGCGAAGTATTGGATTATTTGGAAAGCAGATATGGAGCTTATGTTTGTCAGATGGATGAAGTGGCAAAGCGATTGGAAAAAAGAGGAGAAATATGTTTCCGGAAAATCGTGGACAGGTTCGGAGAAGCGGTCGTCGGAACTGACGGGGAATTAGATCGTAAAAAACTTGGCGAAATTGTGTTTTCCGATGAAGGAAAACGGAAGATCCTGAATGAAATTGTTCATCCGCCGGTGTTGGATTATGTGAAGAAAGATATAGAAAAGCGAAAGAAGGAAGGGCGGAAGCTGTACGTGTTGGAATCGGCTCTTCTGGCAGAAGCAGGGCAGGAATTGTGCGATAAAATCTGGTATATTTATACAGAAGAAAATGTTCGGAGAATCCGCCTGGAACGATCAAGAGGGTATACTCAGGAAAAGATCACACAAATGATGGCATCTCAGCTTTCGGTGGAGCAATTTCGTGAAAATTGTACGGATGTAATTGATAACAGCGGAGATTTTAAAGAGACAAAAAGACAAATAGGAGCGAAGATACAATTATGAGAATGTGCAGCATTGCAAGTGGGAGCAGCGGCAACTGTATCTATGTCGGAAGCGATGATACGCATTTATTGGTAGATACGGGAATCAGCAAGAAAAGAATAGAAGAAGGGTTGAAAACATTAGAATTAAAAGGCGAAGATTTAGATGGGATCTTAATTACTCATGAACACTCGGATCATATTCAAGGATTAGGAGTATTCAGCAGAAAATATGAGATTCCGATCTATGCTACGCCGGGAACGATCATGGGGATCAAAAGTTATTCCGGTTTGGGGAAAATGCCGGAAGGACTATATCGCGAGATCCGTGCGGATGAACCTTTTGAACTGGGAGATATGACTGTAAAACCGTTTGCGATTTCACATGATGCAAATGAACCTTCGGGATATCGATTGGAGCAGGGAGGAAAATCAGTTGCGGTTGCAACGGATCTTGGAAAATACGACAGCTATACAGTCGAATGTCTGAGAAATCTTGATGCAGTTCTCCTTGAGGCAAACCATGACATTCATATGTTGGAAGTCGGAGGATATCCGTACTACTTGAAACAGAGGATTCTCGGTGACAGGGGACATTTATCAAATGAATTGTCAGGTCGTCTGCTTTGTGATATACTACATGATAATCTGAAACATATCGTGCTCGGGCATTTGAGCAAGGAAAATAATTACGCAAAACTTGCATATGAGACGGTCAAATTAGAAGTTACGCTGGCAGATAACGAGTACAAAGGCGACGATCTGGATATGTTCGTAGCGAACAGAGATACCGTTTCGGATATTATTACGGTTTGATCAAGGAGGAAAATAAAATGAAAAAATGTATTGTTACAGTACTTGGCAAGGATACAGTGGGCATTGTTGCAAAAGTATGTACATATCTTGCGGAGAATAAAATTAATGTTTTGGATATTTCACAGACCATTATTCAAGGATATTTTAATATGATGGTAATTGTTGATGTGACAGAACTTCCAAAAGATTTTACTCAGATGTGCGACGAGATGGAGAAACTCGGTGATGAGATCGGTGTCAGCATCCGTTGTCAGAGAGAAGATATTTTTGAAAAAATGCACAGATTATAAGAGAAGAGTTCATAAGACGACACAGGATAGAGAGGATAAACAATATGATCAATATGTATGAAGTTTCCGAAACTAATGAAATGATCGAGCATGAGAATCTGGATGTAAGAACGATTACGCTCGGCATCAGTCTTCTCGATTGTATTGATTCGGATCTGGAAGAGCTCAACCGTAAAATATACGATAAGATTACCGAGACGGCAAAAGATCTTGTATCTGTAGGTCGTGATATAGAAAAAGAATTCGGGATTCCGATTGTGAATAAACGAATTTCCGTTACTCCGATTGCTTTGGTCGGTGGTGCTGCATGTAAGAGTCCGGAAGATTTTGTGACGATCGCAAAAACGCTGGATAGAGCAGCAGATAAAGTAGGGGTCAATTTTATCGGTGGTTATTCGGCTCTGGTATCCAAGGGAATGACGAAAAGTGATGAGAATCTGATTCGTTCGATCCCTCAGGCGCTGGCGCAGACAGAAAGGATCTGCAGTTCCGTAAACGTAGGTTCTACAAAGACCGGGATCAATATGGATGCGGTACGCCTGTGCGGCGAGATTGTAAAAGCAACAGCAGAAGAGACGAAAGAAAGAGATTCTCTCGGGTGTGCAAAACTTGTTATTTTCTGTAACGCTCCGGATGATAACCCGTTTATGGCAGGTGCGTTCCTCGGAGTGACAGAGTCGGATGCGGTGATTAATGTCGGTGTCAGCGGCCCCGGTGTTGTGAAGAAAGCATTGGAAAAAGTTCGCGGAAAAGGATTTGAAGAGTTGTGTGAGACGATTAAAAAGACAGCGTTTAAAGTTACCCGTGTCGGACAGCTCGTGGCAGGAGAGGCGTCTCAAAGGTTAGGCATTCCGTTTGGCATTGTGGATCTTTCGCTTGCGCCGACTCCGGCAATCGGAGACAGCGTTGCGGAAATTTTGGAAGAAATCGGCTTGGAAAGAGTCGGGGCACCGGGAACAACGGCTGCTCTTGCGATGCTTAATGATCAAGTGAAAAAAGGCGGAGTTATGGCATCTTCTTATGTAGGAGGTTTGAGCGGCGCATTTATTCCGGTTAGTGAAGATCAGGGCATGATCGACGCAGTTCACGCCGGTTCACTTACATTGGAAAAATTAGAAGCTATGACATGTGTCTGTTCGGTAGGACTGGACATGATCGCCATTCCGGGGCATACAAGCGCAGCTACACTTTCCGGAATTATAGCAGATGAGATGGCGATCGGTATGGTAAACCAGAAAACAACGGCGGTTCGCCTTATTCCGGTAATCGGAAAAGATGTAGGAGATACCGCGGAATTCGGAGGACTTCTCGGATACGCTCCGATCATGCCGGTAAACGAATTCAGATGCGATGCATTTGTGAGCAGAAAAGGAAGGATCCCGGCTCCGATTCACAGCTTTAAAAATTAAACGGAAAAACAAGACAGAAGGAAATAAATGGTCTGAGATAGTCAGGTTTAAAGTGATAAAGGGAGAATGATATGAGTAAGATTGCGGTCGTAACAGACAGTAATAGTGGTATTACACAGGAAAGAGCGAAAGAATTAGGGATTTATGTACTTCCGATGCCTTTTTTTATTGATGGTGAGTTATATCTTGAAGACATCACACTGACACAGGAACAGTTTTATGAGAAGCTCAGAGCGGATTCGGATATATCTACTTCCCAGCCTTCCCCGGGAAATGTGATGGAACTGTGGGAAAGTGTGTTGAAAGAATATGATGAGATCGTATGTATTCCTATGTCAAGCGGACTTAGCAGTACATGCGAGACGGCAATGTCTATTGCGAGGGAATATAAAGGGAAAGTTTATGTTGTGGACAACCAGAGAATCTCGGTTACACAAGAACAATCTGTATATGATGCAATGTATTTGCGCGATAAAGGGATGTGCGCGGAAGAGATTAAAAATATTCTCGAAAAAGAGAAGCTGCAGGCAAGTATTTATATCACAGTTGATACGTTGAAGTATTTGAAAAAAGGAGGAAGAATCACTCCGGCGGCTGCGGCGATCGGAACTGTATTGAATTTGAAGCCGGTTCTTCAGATTCAGGGTGAAAAATTAGATGCATTTGCAAAAGTCAGAGGGTGGAAAGTGGCAAAGAAAACGATGCTGAATGCAATCGAAAAAGATCTCAATGAGCGTTTTGCAGATGTGAAAGAAGATATTATACTTGGTATGGCATATACATGTTCAAAAGAAGAAGCGATGGAATGGAAGCAGGAGATCATGAATCGTTTTCCGGGATATGAGTTTTTGGAAGCTCCTCTGTCATTAAGTGTTTCCTGCCATATCGGTCCTGGAGCAATGGCGGTGACATGTATCAAAAAAGTGTCGAGATAATGTTTCATAAAAAATAAAATAGAAAGACAAAAACGCATCTGCAGGATCTGAATATCCGGCAGATGCGCTTTTATAAATATCAAATTTTGAAACAGGCGCTTTCGGCTCTTTCAATCAGCCGATACCGCCAAAGAAAATTCCGAGAATGTAGACAAGTACTGCAACACCGCAGAATACATATTTTGTCATTGGTTTGAACCATTTTCCGATCGTGCGCACGCGACCGAGCTGAGCGGCATTTCTTGCAAATTTATCTCCGCATATCCAGAACATTGTAATTCCGGCAAGCAGTGCTCCGAGAGGGATTACATAGATGGAGATACTGTCCATCCATGCGCTTAAGAGCCCGCCTTCTACGAAGATTCCAACAGCGGCAGTGATGACGCCGATAAAAGTGATCGCAGATCGACGAGACCAGCCGAGCCGTTTTTGAAGCGCTTCTACCGGACTTTCTAAAAGGTTCATTAAAGAAGTGATTCCGGCAAAAAGTACGGCGAGGAAGAAGATAATTGCAAAAACTCTTCCTAACGGAATATCACGTATAACAGCGGGAATTGTAATGAACAAAAGTCCCGGTCCGGAGTTCGGCGCCATGCCGAAAGAGAATACGGCCGGGATGATAACAAGACCGGCTAGTAATGCGGCTGCTGTGTCAAAAAAAGCAACGTATTTGGCACTGCTTACAACATCTACATCAGATTTTAAGTAACTTCCGTAAACAACAGTTCCGCTTCCGGCAAGGGAAAGGGAGAAAAATGCCTGCCCCATCGCGTATACCCACGTGCGGGGATTGGCCATTTCCGACCAGTCGGGTTTGAATAAGTACGAATACCCGGGCGCTGAACCGTCGAGGAAAGCAACGCGGACTGCAAGGAATAAAAAGAGAACAAAAAAAGCAGGCATCATGATGCGGTTTACTTTTTCGATTCCCCGGGCAACTCCGAATGACATGCAGAGCAAGACAAGGAAAAGACCTAAAAGATGCCACGGAATGCTGCCAAAGTCGCGGGAAAGTTCTCCGAATATGGCAGAAGGATCTTCTTCACTGATAATTTTTCCTGTGATCGAGTCGGCAAAAAATTTCAAGATCCAGCCGATGATGACGCTGTAACCGATTGCGATTCCGAGCGATCCGATAACGGGGATCAGCCCGATGAATGTGCCAAGTTTTGACCCCTTCATTTCATAAGCCTTCTTAAATGCGCCAAGAGGTCCGGACTGCATCGCGCGTCCGAATGCCATTTCTCCGATCACTCCGGTAAATCCGATAAGGACAACGAAGATGATATAGGGGATGAGAAATGCGGCTCCGCCGAATTCACCTGCGCGGTAAGGGAAGAGCCATATATTTGCCATTCCTACAGAGCTTCCGATGCAGGAGATGACAAACCCCCATTTGTTGTTGAATTTGTCTTCAGTTGTAATTTGTTTTGATTTCATAGTGTTAAACTCTCTTTCCTTTTCTTCTTCCGTACAGATGTGCTTTTATATACGGAAGATTCAGCAAAACAATCTTGGGAGTGCGTGCTGATTATACTATCATATCATGATTTAAAAGAAGATAAAACAATAAACGATAAGTTTGTCATTTTTCATGTCGGTTCCATAATTTGCGGAAAGTTAAAGCGGAAAGTTAAGAAAAATAAAGATGTCAATAACTTATGAAAATGTCACTTTTTAATATAGAAATTTATTTGAAAAAATGTCACTTTCATAAAAGGGCTAATGCCCTTTTATGAAGCTGACTGCTGCTTCTCGAAAAATAGCTCATATAAAAATTTAAGTGACAGATTATAATCCTCCATCCACCAGATTGCTTTCCATTCATCACTGCTGTGACGCAGCTGAAGGTGTGGTTCTACTGTTTTTGACACTTTTTGGGGAACTTCTGTATTGGCATTTTTGTTCTGAGGTTTCAGATAACGGATGGTATTATAGATTCGTCCGCCGTACTCTACACGAATTCCAAAACGTGGGTTAATTAATACAGTGATCTCACGGCGGGCATTGATAATCGGAAATCCCTCATCTAGGATTTGAAAACACCGATTTTTAAACGAAAATGTCCCGGCTGCATCTGTTTTTCTCGTGTGCTTTACACAAAGGATGGAATCCAGATTCAAATCTTTTGCGGCAGAGACAAAAATAGACTCTGCTTCCGGCTCAACGGCAAACCTCTGATTGAAAAGTTCCCTGTACTCTGTTTCCAGAAAACGGTTTGCTTCTGACACAGTAGTAATCCCACGTTTTGCGAACTCAACAGGGAGCCTGCTCTGCAGTGTGACCCATAAACGTTCAATCCGCCCCTTTGCCTGAGGAGTCTTTGCGAAAATAAGGTCAATGCCCAATTCGTGCAGGGAACGTCCGAACTGGGTAAGATGGACAGTCTTGCCTGCGATTAGTTCATCAACAGTCAGCTTTCCGGTTTTAGGAGAACGGAAGATGGTATGGTTGTCAGAATAAACCGTCTGTGGGATGCCGAAATCAGAGCAGCATTGACGCATGGTTTCCAGATAACCGTAAAGGCATTCATTCTGTGTCAGGAAAAGTCCGACGACCTGCCCGGTAGCATCATCGATAGCACCATGAAGGGCGTATTTGATATTTCCCCCAAACCACTCGTAAGGCGTGGCATCGATCTGGATGAGCTGTCCGGGATGGGGCTTACGTTTGCGCCGATGTGTGCGGTGTCGGATTTTTTTCTTTTTAGGGCTTTCAAAACCAGCATTTTTTAGTATACTGGAAAGAGCAGAGTAGGAAAGTTGAATTCCGAAATCTGCAGAGAGTATATCTTTGAAATGGAGGAAGTTGGCATTAGAGAATTCTGGGCGGGAATAAATCTTAAGGACAGCTTCCTTCAATTCGTCAGAAACGGAGTGAACGGGTTTTCTACCGGTATTTTTATGAATGAGGGATTGAGCGCCAGAGGTAAGGACTCCTTTCTTTAAGCGTGTGATCTGGCGTGTGGAGAGACCCAAAAGTTCAGCAGCCTGTTGTCTGGAAATAGACTTGTCAATGAAACGGTTGATGACAGTCAGCGTTTTCAGTTGTTCTTGTGACAATGTAATTTTACCTTCTTTCATAGCTTTAATAGAATACCAAAAAGAGACAAAACCTCAAGTGAATCTTAAGGAGACATTATCACAAGTTAATAACAGTTAAGAAAAATAAAGATTGACAAAGGAAAGTATGTGTGTTAGTATAATCTTTGCGTGAAGCAAAAAACAAAGTAGAGTATCCACTCTCACCATAGCACAAGCGCGTGACTATGGTCTGATAACGAAGAACTTCCTTTCGGATTTTCCGAAATGGTTTTATTGATTGTCGGGTGGATATGATATTCACTCGTTTTTTTGTGTTTCGCATAGGAAACCTGAAGGAATTCATTTGACGGAGGTATACGACAATTAGCGATTTAATGATTAACGAGCAGATCAGAGACAGAGAGATTCGTCTGATCGGCGAGGATGGGGAACAGTTAGGTATCATGTCAGCCCGTGAGGCTATGAAAATCGCTCAGGAAGCGGAACTTGATCTCGTGAAGATCGCACCTGCGGCTAAACCGCCGGTCTGCAAGATTATTGATTACGGAAAGTATAAATACGAGCAGGCAAGAAAAGAAAAAGAGGCGAAGAAGAAGCAGAAAACGGTCGAGGTTAAAGAAGTACGTCTCTCACCGAACATTGATACAAATGACTTGAACACGAAGATAAACAATGCAAAGAAATTCATTTCCAAAGGCAATAAAGTGAAAGTGACACTTCGTTTCAGAGGAAGAGAGATGGCGCACGTTCAGCAAAGTAAGCATATCCTTGATGATTTTGCCGAGACACTGGCAGATGTTGCGGTAGTTGAAAAACCGGCAAAAATGGAAGGAAGAGCTATGAGCATGGTTTTAGCTGAGAAACGTTAAGAACCGATATGCCCGGAATGAGATCCAAAGAGGCAGCACAATAAAGGAGGAAATTATCATGCCAAAAATCAAAACAAACAGAGCAGTAGCAAAGCGCTTCAAAAAGACAGGTACAGGGAAACTGAAAAGAAATAAAGCTTATAAGAGCCATATCTTAACAAAAAAATCGACAAAGAGAAAAAGAAATCTCAGACAGTCGACAATTACAGATGCAACAAACGTAAAGAACATGAAGAAGGTATTACCATATCTGTAAGAAGAAGTCTGATCGTGCGTATGAGATGTTGTCGGACGATACAGTGATTACAGAATAATGGTCTTATTTAAGGAGGATTAAGAAATGGCAAGAATCAAAGGCGGAATGAACGCTAGGAAGAAACATAACAGAACATTGAAATTGGCAAAAGGATATAGAGGAGCTCGTTCTAAACAGTACAGAGTTGCAAAACAGTCTGTAATGAGAGCACTTACATCCGCATATGCAGGAAGAAAGCAGCGCAAACGTCAGATGAGACAGCTTTGGATTGCACGTATTAATGCAGCGGCAAGAATGAACGATCTGTCTTACAGCAAATTCATGCACGGATTAAAACTGGCAAACGTTGATATTAACAGAAAGATGCTTGCTGAGCTTGCAGTAAATGATAAAGAAGGTTTCGCAACACTTGCAGCTCTTGCAAAAGAAAAACTTGCATAATAAAAGTAAGAACAAAAAGACTCCCGAACAGTTATACTGATTGGGAGTCTTTCTTGTAAGTATATTTTGTTTTGATGAGTTTTTGAAAAGTTTTTGAAAAGATGAAAAGAAAAGTAAAAAAATATTGACATTTATATTTTAACGTGATAAAGTGGCTGTAAACCGATGAGGAAGAGCAAGTAATTCCGATAATCAGTTTCACAGAGAGCCGTAGATGGTGGAATGCGGTATACTGACTTGGGATGAATGGGCTTCTGAGGGCAAGCTGAACATTTGAAGTATAGAAGTAGGTGAGCCGGAGAGATAACTCCGTTATAAAAATGGGCATATGTTAGTATGCGTGAGTGGATGTGTTTTCACATCAAGCCGGGTGGCACCGCAGGAGTTTTGATATATAATTTAGAATTACGACTCTTGTCCCTGCAATAGTATCATTGTGTGGGACAGGAGTTTTTTATATTATTAAAGAAAGAATTTATGATGTAAAAGATATTTTGAGAATTGTCTGTAAAGGAATCATATCCGGGCAAGTTAAAGTTCCACAAAAATTCAGAGGTATATAAAGAAAATTTTGAAAGGAGAATAACAATGAGTGAGAAGAAGATCCCTTATAAAATTTATTTGGAAGAAAGTGAGATGCCGAAGACATGGTATAATGTCCGGGCAGATATGAAAAACAAGCCGGCGCCCCTTCTGAATCCGGAAACATTTAAGCCGATGACAGAAGAAGAATTAAGCGTTGTATTTTGCGAGGAATTAGTGAAGCAGGAATTGGATAATGAAAATCGTTATATAGAAATTCCGGAAAAAATACGTGACTTTTACAAGATGTATCGTCCGGCGCCGCTGATTCGTGCGTATTGTCTTGAGGAAAAATTACAGACACCTGCAAAAATTTATTATAAATTTGAAGGGAATAATACAAGTGGAAGCCATAAGCTGAATTCGGCGATCGCCCAGGCATATTATGCGAAAGACCAAGGCTTGAAAGGCGTGACAACGGAGACGGGAGCGGGACAGTGGGGAACTGCTCTGTCAATGGCATGTTCTTATCTTGATTTGGACTGTAAGGTGTATATGGTGAAATGTTCCTATGAACAGAAACCATTCCGAAGAGAAGTAATGCGTACTTATGGAGCGAGTGTTACTCCTTCACCGTCTGAAACAACAGAAGTGGGAAGAAAAATTTTGGCAGAGCATCCGGGAACTTCAGGAAGCCTTGGATGTGCCATTTCCGAGGCTGTGGAAGTGGCTACACATACGCCGGGATACCGCTATGTGCTTGGAAGTGTGTTGAATCAAGTTCTTCTTCATCAGTCAGTGATCGGGGTTGAGTCAAAGATTGCAATGGATAAGTATGGGATCAAGCCGGACATTATTATCGGATGTGCAGGCGGAGGATCCAACTTGGGAGGTCTTATCTCCCCGTTTATGGGAGAAAAATTAAGAGGAGAAGCCGATTACCAGTTTATTGCGGTGGAGCCTGCGTCCTGTCCTAGTTTGACAAGAGGCGTTTACGCATATGATTACTGCGATACAGGTATGGTTTGCCCGCTTTCTAAAATGTATACATTAGGCAGTGGATTTATTCCGTCTGCAAGTCATGCGGGAGGATTGAGATATCATGGTATGAGTTCTGTTTTATCGCAGCTTTACGAAGATGGATATATGGAAGCTCGTTCGGTAGAACAAACAGAGGTATTTAAAGCGGCAGAGAAGTTTGCGAGAGTAGAAGGCATTCTGCCGGCTCCTGAAAGCAGTCATGCGATTAAAGTTGCGATTGACGAAGCTCTTAAATGTAAAGAAACAGGGGAAGAAAAAACGATCTTCTTCGGACTGACAGGAACAGGATATTTTGATATGTATGCATATGAGAAATTCCATGACGGAAAGATGAGTGACTATATTCCATCTGATGAAGAGTTAAAAGAGGCTCTTGCAAAACTTCCGAAAGTGCCGGAAAACTTATAAATATAGTTTCAGCTCGGTGTTTGAAAATTGAAAAATGCAGATGTAAAAATCAGTTTGAATTGTCAATGTGATTAAGGAGGCTTTTCACAAGATTTTTACATCTGATTAAAAAAAGTGTTGACTTTTTTTGCTGATAATGATATTATATCATTCGTGGTCAGCAAAACAAAGATCACGAATCCTATATGGAATGCGGAAGTGTCGGAACTGGCAGACGAGCAAGACTAAGGATCTTGTAAGCATTGCGCTTGTGTGGGTTCAAGTCCCATCTTCCGCATTAGATAAAAGTAGAAAGTCTTTTTTATGAAGGATTTTCTACTTTTATATTCTGAGAGATATGGAAACAAGAGATTTTTTAAAGGGATTAAAAAGTATCTTATCTTATAGAAAATCTCATCATAAAAAGTAAAAAAACATTGACTTTTTATTCCTCCAATGTTATTATATTTCTTGTGGTCAGCAAAACAAAGATCACGAATCCTATATGGAATGCGGAAGTGTCGGAACTGGCAGACGAGCAAGACTAAGGATCTTGTAAGCATTGCGCTTGTGTGGGTTCAAGTCCCATCTTCCGCATTAGATAAAGAGAACAGGAAATCTTAGAAAGGTTTTCTGTTTTTTTGCGTGGTCTTTTTGTTTTTATGACTAGGCTCTTCAATTTGAATGATTTCTTAAAAAGCTTCAAATTGTTTCAATGGATGGTAATTCTTCCGGTAAGCTCATCCAGAGAGATTCTGAAAAAATCGGCAATCTCTATGAGCAGGTAGATATCGGGCAGTGTGATTCCACGCTCATAAGCGGAAAGTGATTGGCGGCTGATATTAAGTTTTTGCGCAAGATCTGCTTGTTTTAACTGATTTCTCATACGCAGTCGGCGGATATTTTCGCCTACGGCATTTTCTTCTTTTTTCATTGCAAGGAGGATAGATCCTGTTTTGAAAAACACACAATATATATTGATTTTATCATGCTTTTTCATCAGAGAAATGATATATCCTAAATATGAGTAAAGGCATATCCGGTATTCGGATAGCACGATAAGAAGTATCGGATACAATGGAGAAAAACGATAAGGGGATGTATAGAAGTGCTAGAGAACAGGGTGAAAGAGTTGCGTACTGAACGGGGATTGAGGCAGGGAGATTTGGCCGAAAAGATGAATGTTTCACAGCAGACGATCAGCCGTATAGAAAATGGGGAAAATGTTCTGCCATCGGATATATTGATTCATTTATCAAAATATTTTCATGTGTCAACGGATTACATATTAAAGCTATCGGACGTGAGAATGACACAGGAATATCGTTTGGAAATGGAACAGATGTTATTAAGACACTTTGAATTCTTTTTGAGTTACTGCAGGTTGAACAGGACGAATCAAAAGGTGATCAGCTTTTTGGCTGCGCAGATGGAAAAGGCAGAGGAGAAAAAAATTAAAGAATGAGTTTAAGAGTATATAAGACGGTAAAAGTTTTTAAGTATCAGTCTCATGTTGGTGGATGGGAATCAGTAAGGACAGAACAGATATAAAAGGGAAAATCTTATCAGATTTTTCTTTTTTTTATTTTACCCAAACTGTTTGTTTTATGAAATTATATGATATAATTACGATAATTTATTTGAAATTGTCAATAATATCTGAATAAATGTAAGGAGGATCAGTAATGTTAGAAAAGATAGATTTGAATAAAAAAATGTCAAAGCAGGAATATAGTGAAAGTCTTCCGAAGATAGAGGCGGAACTTGGAAGACTTCAAAGAGAGTGTAAAGATTTAGATATTCCGGTCATGATCGTATTTGAAGGATTCGGAGCATCCGGGAAAGGACTTCAGATAGGAAAGTTGATCCACAGTATGGATCCGCGGGGATTTGAGGTGCATACGATTAAAAATGAGACGGAAGAAGAACGGATGCATCCGTTTTTGTGGAGGTTTTGGATCAAGACTCCGGAAAAGGGAAAAATTGCGGTTTTTGATGGAAGCTGGTATCGAAAAGTGTGGGTAGACCGATTTGAAAAAAGGACGCGGGAGAAAGAACTGAAAGATGATTTTGCGTCGATCAATGCTTTTGAACAGCAGCTTTCAGAAGGGGGAACGCTGATTATAAAACTGTTTTTGGATATTGATCAGGATGAGCAGGAGAAACGTTTTAAAAAATTGGAGAAAAAGAAAGAGACGCAATGGAGAGTGACTCAGGGAGACAAAGAGAGAAATGTTAAATATGACGAGTATGCGTTGATGGCAGAAGAAATGCTGTTTTGTACGGATACGGATTATGCGCCGTGGACAATTATAGAAGCGACTGACAGGCGGTTTGCGACAACAAAAATATATATGACGGTGATACAAGCTATGCAAGAGCAGATCCGACGTCAAAAAGAGAATAGTGCTCTGTTGGAGAAAACAAATAAAATAGTGGAAGAAGTTTGTGAGGAAAAGGAAGTTCAGATCGCACAATATGCAGAAAACAGATTTTCGGAAGTTTCAATCTTGTCAAAAACAGATCTTTCCTGCAGCTATACAAAAGAAGAATATAAGCAAAAACTTGATAAACTTCAGAGGAAGGCGGAGCGGCTTCACGGAGAATTATATAGGAAGAGAATTCCGGTAGTGATCGGATTTGAAGGTTGGGATGCCGCAGGAAAGGGAGGTGCGATTAAGCGTCTGACAGAAAAAATGGATCCTCGGGGATATGTGGTAAATCCGACAGCTTCTCCGAATGAGGTTGAAAAAGCGCATCATTACTTGTGGAGATTTTGGAAGGCGATGCCAAAAGACGGACATGTGGCGATTTTTGACAGGACATGGTATGGTCGGGTGATGGTAGAAAGGATCGAGGGATTTTGTACGGAAGAAGAGTGGAAACGCGCATACAAAGAGATAAATGATATGGAGAAAGATCTGGCAAATGCAGGCGCGGTTATTCTGAAATTTTGGATGCATATTGATAAAGAAGAGCAGAAACGCAGATTTTGCGAAAGGATGGAAAATCCGGAAAAACGATGGAAGATTACGGATGAAGACTTAAGAAACCGTGAAAAATGGGATCTCTACGAGCATGCGGCAGATGAGATGATCATGAGGACGTCTACGGCCTATGCGCCGTGGGTTATTGTGGAGGGAAACGATAAGTATTATGCACGGATCAAAGTGCTTAAGACAGTGACAGATGCGATTGAAAAGAGATTAAAGGAAAGGTGATATTATGACCATCAGGGAGCAGCTTGAACTTCGTGAACTTGAATATTTAAGTTCTTATGCGGCATTAAGCAAAGACTCGAAGGGACGGAAAAGAAAAGAGGAACCGTGTGATATCCGACCGGCTTTTCAAAGAGATCGTGACCGGATTCTTCATTGTAAAGCTTTCCGAAGGCTGAAACAAAAGACGCAGGTTTTTCTTCTTCCGAAAGGAGATCATTATAGAACGCGGCTTACACATACGTTGGAAGTGTCCCAGAATGCGCGTACGATAGCAAAAGCATTGCGTTTGAATGAAGACCTTGCAGAAGCAATCGCTCTGGGGCATGACCTTGGTCATACGCCTTTCGGTCATGCGGGGGAAAGAGCTTTAAATCATGTATATCATTTCGCGCATCAAAAGCAGAGTCTTCGTGTTGTAGAACGGATTGAGAAAGAAGGGCGCGGACTGAACCTGACATGGGAAGTCCGTGACGGAATACTGAACCATCAGACGTCAGGACATCCTCATACTTTGGAAGGGCAGGTTGTCCGCATTTCCGATAAGCTTGCATATATCAACCACGATATGGATGATGCAATAAGAGGAGGAATTCTGACAGAGGATGATATTCCTTCTGATTTGCGGCAGGCTCTTGGAAGTTCGTGTAAAGAGCGGCTTAATACTCTGGTGCATGATGTGATCACGAACAGTATGGATCAGCCGGTTATTAAAATGTCTTCGGAAACGGAACGGGCGATGAAAGATCTGCGGAAATTTATGTTTGAAAATGTATACTTGAATCCGAACGCAAAAGGGGAAGAAGATAAGGCGGTACATATGATCGAACAGCTTTTTGAATATTATGCCGAACATACAGAAGTCCTTCCCCGGATTTTTAAGGAGGCTTTGGAAAATTCGGATGATGAGAAAGAACAGATCATCTGTGATTACATTGCCGGAATGACAGATTCTTATGCGGTTAAAAAATTCCAGGATTATTTTGTGCCCGAAGCATGGAAAATTTAAAAAAATAAAGGAAATCAAAAAGTTTTGTCGAATATAATATATAGGACAATCTTTTATGGAGGGTAAACATGTATTATCCGGATGAATTAATAGAGGAAGTAAGAACGCGAAATGATATCGTAGATGTCATATCCGATTATGTCCGTCTGCAGAAAAAGGGAAGCTCCTATTTCGGACTGTGTCCGTTTCATAATGAAAAATCGCCTTCGTTTTCTGTCAGCAGACAGAAGCAGATGTATTACTGCTTCGGATGCGGGGCAGGGGGAAATGTATTTACGTTTTTGATGGAGTATGAGAATTTTTCATTCATGGAGGCTGTAAAATTTCTTGCAGACAGAGCGGGAATTGCACTTCCGGAGGCCGAATATTCGAAGGAAGCAAAACAAAGGGCGGATTTAAAAGCGTCTATTTTAGAGATAAATAAAATCGCTGCCAGATATTATTATGTGCAGCTAAAGTCCGAAAGAGGAGTGGGAGCACATACATATTTGACGGACAGAGGTTTGACAGAAGAGACGATCACGGCGTTTGGACTTGGATATTCAACAAAATACAGTGATGATCTGTATCAATATTTGAGAGGAAAAGGGTATAGTGAAGATCTGATCCGGCAGGCCGGACTGATCAATACAGATGAACGACAGGGAGTGTATGATAAATTTTGGAATCGTGTCATCTTTCCGATCATGGATGTAAACAGCCGGGTGATCGGGTTCGGAGGCCGCGTTATGGGGGACGGAAAACCGAAATATTTGAATTCTCCCGAGACGGCAGTGTTCGACAAAAGCAGGAATTTATATGGACTTAACAGAGCGAGGACATCGAGAAAAACTTATTTTTTGCTTTGTGAGGGATATATGGATGTTATCTCTTTGCATCAGGCTGGGTTTACAAATGCCGTGGCATCTCTCGGAACGGCTCTTACATCAGGACATGCTTCTTTGATCAAAAGATATGTTCAGGAAGTTTATCTGACATATGACAGTGATGATGCAGGTACAAGAGCGGCGCTTCGAGCAGTTCCGATACTGAAAGAGGCGGGAATATCGGCAAAAGTAATCCGTATGGATCCGTATAAAGATCCGGACGAATTTATTAAAAATCTTGGCGCGCAGGAATTTGAAAATCGTATCCAAAATGCAAGAAACGGGTTTATGTTCAGTCTTGAAATATTAGAGAGAGAATTTGATATGGCTTCCCCGGAAGGAAAAACTGCTTTTTTCAGAGAGGCGGCAAATAGGCTGCTCTCATTTGAAGATGAATTGGAACGGAACAATTATATCGAGGCAGTTGCATCTGCATATAAAGTAAGCAAAGAGAGTCTGGAAAAACTTGTCGCAAAAACTGCTGTAAGTACAGGACTTGCCCGCCCGGTCACACGCCCGAAAAAAGCCGATGGGGCGGTCTTGCAAAAAGAAGACGGAATTGTTACATCGCAGAAAGTTCTGCTTACATGGATGATCGAAAATGAAAATCTGTATTCAAAGATAAGCAGTTACATAAGTCCGGATGATTTCACAGGAGAATTAAATCGGCGCGTTGCGAAACTTTTATATGAGCAGCATGAAAAAGGAGAACTAAATCCGGCAAAACTTTTGAATCATTTCACATCAGAGGAAGAACATAGGGAAGCGGCTTCTCTTTTTCATACGAAAATCCGCCAACTGAAAACAAAAGAAGAACAGGATCAGGCGTTGAAAGATACAATTTTAAAAGTAAAAGCTCACAGCATCAATGAGCGAACGCTGAATCTGGATCCGTCAGATATGGCCGGATTGCAGCATTTAATGGAAGAAAAGCGGAAGCTTGAGGAACTGAGGCAACTGCATATTTCTATAGATTAAGGATAAAATAAAACAAGATGATCTGCGTATGCGCACAGATCAGGAAGGATGGACACATGGAAGAGAATGCACAGAAATTTCTGGAAAAAATGAACGAGCTTGTCGCTCTGGGAAAGAAGAAAAAAAGTATACTTGATGTTCAGGAGATCAATGACTTTTTTGCGGACATGGAATTAAGCGCCGAACAGATGGAAAAAGTTTTTGAGTATTTAGAAGGACATAATATTGACGTCTTGCGGATCACGGCTGATACGGACGATGATGTAGATATCGACAATATGATCGCAGAGGAAGAAGAAGTCGATATGGAGAATATCGACCTTTCCGTTCCGGAAGGAGTAAGTATTGAAGATCCGGTTCGTATGTATTTGAAAGAAATCGGAAAAGTACCGCTTTTAAGTGCAGAGCGAGAGATTGAACTGGCGAAACGGATGGAAGAAGGCGACGAGGATGCAAAAAAAGAGCTGGCAGAAGCGAACCTGCGTCTTGTTGTCAGCATTGCGAAGCGGTATGTAGGACGAGGCATGCTCTTTCTTGATCTGATCCAGGAAGGAAATCTAGGCTTGATCAAAGCTGTTGAAAAGTTTGATTATCATAAAGGTTATAAATTCAGCACATATGCGACATGGTGGATTCGTCAGGCGATCACAAGAGCTATAGCGGATCAGGCAAGGACAATTAGAATTCCGGTTCATATGGTAGAGACGATCAATAAACTGATCCGTGTGTCAAGACAGCTTCTGCAGGAACTTGGAAGAGAACCGCTTCCGGAAGAAATCGCCAAAGAGCTGGATATGCCTGTTGAGCGTGTTCGGGAGATTTTGAAGATTTCTCAAGAACCGGTTTCGCTCGAAACTCCGATCGGCGAGGAAGAGGACAGCCATTTAGGAGATTTTATTCAGGATGATAACGTGCCTGTACCGGCAGAAGCTGCGGCGCAGACGCTCTTAAAAGAACAACTTGATGAAGTGCTCGATACACTGACCGAAAGGGAGCAGAAAGTATTACGTCTTCGTTTTGGAATGAATGACGGAAGAGCGCGTACATTGGAGGAAGTGGGAAAAGAATTTGACGTTACGAGAGAGCGTATCCGTCAGATTGAAGCAAAAGCTCTTCGGAAGCTGCGCCATCCAAGTCGAAGCAGAAAATTAAGAGATTATCTTGATTAATTATCCGGCAAACAGTGTAACCGAGAAAAGAGGATACAGATGGAATTATCAAAAAGACTCCGTGCAGTTGCAGATCTTGTAACTGCCGGATATCAAGTGGCCGATATCGGAACGGATCATGCGTACATACCGATTTTTCTGACAGAGACAGGAAAAACAGATTATGCGGTAGCAATGGATGTCAATAAAGGACCGCTTAGAAAAGCGCAGGAAAATATTTGTGCGTATAAAATGGAAGAACAGATAGAAACACGTCTCTCAGATGGATTTTCTGCATTGAAAGTACAAGAGGTGCAGTCTGCAGTAATTGCGGGGATGGGTGGAAATCTTGTGATTCGTATTTTGGAGGAAGGGCATGATGTAGTTTCATGCTTAAAAGAGTGTATTCTTCAGCCGCAGTCTGAACCGGATAAAGTAAGAGCCTTTCTTTTGCAGGAGGGTTTTTTCTTTATAGAGGAAGACATGGTTGAAGAGGACGGAAAATACTATCCGATGATGAAAGTCCGGCCTCCAAAGAAGAGCGGAAAGAAAGACGGAATAAAATCGGAAATGTGGAATGACGTACAGCTTCAATATGGAAAGCTTCTTCTTGAAAAGCGTCATCCGGTGTTAAAGCGTTATTTGGAACGGGAGATTCGTATCAGAACAGATATATTAAAGTCGATTGAAAAGAAAGATTCTCAGAAGATACAAGTGAGAAAGCGGCAATTGGAAGAAGAATTAAATATTGCAGAGAAAGGGATGGAATACTATGCTTTGTAAAGAGATCATTCAAGTGATAGAGGCGTCTTATCCGAAAGAAGCGGCGCTTGATTTTGATAATGTGGGACTTTTGGCAGGGCGGCTGGAAAAAGAAGTAAGTAAGGTTTATCTGGCGCTCGATGCGACAGAAGAGGTGATCGATAAGGCGATTGCATTAGGAACAGATATGCTTATTACGCATCATCCTCTTATATTTTCCCCAATGAAGAGAGTGACAGATGAAGATTTTATAGGACGCCGTGTTGTAAAGCTGCTTCAAAATGACATTTCTTATTATGCAATGCACACAAATTATGATGTGCTTGGCATGGCGAAGCTGGCAGAAGATATTCTTGGTATTGAGAAAACATATGTGCTTGATGTGACAATGGAAAAAGACGGAGCAGAAGAAGGAATCGGAAGAATCGGAATGCTTGAGCGGGAAATGACATTGGAAGAATGTTGTCTCTATGTGAAGCATAAATTGAAATTGGGAAGTGTGAAAGTGTATGGAGATATGAAAAAAAATGTACATTGTCTTGCTGTTTCTCCCGGGGCGGGAAAGTCGGCGATAATGCCGGCGATAAAAAAAGGAGCAGATGTGCTTGTGACAGGCGACATAGGTCATCATGACGGTATTGATGCGGTTGAACAGGGGTTGGCGGTCATTGATGCGGGACATTATGGAACAGAGTATATATTCATAGACGATATGAAATGCTTTTTACATGAAAAACTTCCGGTATTGGATGTGATGTCGATTCCGATAGTTCATCCATTCCAAGTGCTTTAAAAGGTGGACTTTATTTGGGTAAAAGGAGTGTGTTCCGGAAAATGGAGAAAAAAAAGTATAATATTACAGTAGGTAACGAGACAAAAGAATTTGAGGAAGGAACAACATATCAAGCTGTTGCAAAAGAGTTCTGCGGTAGTTTTTCTCATCCTGCCGTTCTTGCAGTGGAAGGAGAAAACAGACTGCAGGAACTAAGAAAAACAGTTGAGAAAGACTGTGAATTGAAGTTTATTACGACAGCAGATGCAATCGGACATGAAACTTATAAAAGAAGTTTGTGCTTTCTTCTTGTAAAAGCGGTTCATGATGTGGCAGGACATGATAAGATCGAACGCGTCAGAATTCATTTTTCGGTGGATAAAGGATATTATTGCACAGTTGACGGAGATATAAAAATTACAGAGCAGTTCCTTGCGGATGTGGCGAAGCGGATGCGTTGGCTCTCAGATGAAAAAATTCCGATTAAAAAGAAGACAATTCATACAGATGATGCGATCGAATTATTTCACAGACATGGAATGTATGATAAGGAAAAATTATTTGAATACCGGAGGGTTTCAAAAGTAAACATATATAGTATTAATGAGTTTGAAGATTATTATTACGGATATATGGTTCCTGATACCGGATATCTGAAATATTTTTCTCTTCATTTGTATGATGAAGGCTTTGTCATTCAGATGCCGGTGAAAGAACAGCCGGAAAAGATTCCCGAATTTAGACCAAGTCCTAAATTATTTCATGTATTGAAAGAGTCTGTTTTATGGGGAGATTGTCAGGACATAGAAACAGTCGGAGCGCTTAATGAGATGGTAACAAAAGGAGATATGCGGGAAGTTGTGCTTGTGCAGGAAGCTTATCAGGAACGGAGAATAGGCGAGATTGCCAGACAGATTGCAGACCGGAAAGATGTTCGGTTTGTTTTGATCGCAGGGCCATCATCTTCCGGAAAAACGACATTTTCACATAGGTTGTCCATTCAGCTTAGGGTGAATGGATTAAAACCTCATCCGATTGCGGTAGATAATTATTTTGTCGATCGGGAACATACTCCGAAAGATTCAGATGGAAATTATGATTTTGAGTGTTTGGAAGCAATCGACATTCCCAAATTTAATGAAGATATGAGGGCTCTTTTAAAAGGAGAGGAAGTGTATCTTCCCATTTTTGACTTTAAAAGCGGTAAGAGAAAGTATGAATCTAAACCGAAAAAACTTGGTTCACAGGATATTCTTGTAATAGAAGGAATCCATTGTTTGAATCCAAAATTGACAGAGACAATGGCAGATGCGAACAAATTTAAGATTTATATCAGCGCATTGACTCAGTTGAACATCGATGAACATAATCGGATCCCTACGACAGACGGAAGGTTGATCAGGAGGATTGTAAGAGATTCCCGCACACGCGGCGCTTCTGCATCGAAGACGATTTCTATGTGGGCTTCAGTAAGAAGAGGAGAGGAAAAAAACATATTTCCGTTTCAGGAAGAAGCGGATGTGATGTTTAATTCTTCTTTGATCTATGAACTGGCAGTGCTGAAGCAATATGTGGAACCGCTTCTTTTTGCGGTGGATAAAGATTCAAAAGAATTTATTGAAGCAAAAAGGCTTCTTAAGTTTTTTGATTACTTTGTTGGGATCGGAAGTGAATTTATACCGACAAACTCTCTGTTAAGAGAGTTTGTCGGCGGTGGATGCTTCCGTTTATAGATGGCGGATCATTTTGATTTTATTTCCCGCCACAGTTGATTATAGATGATTTCGTTTTCGTCTCCGAGGAAATTAAACGTCTCGCAATTTTTAAGTTGGGAGATATCGGGGAATGCAATGTTGCTTTCGCGCATTGATTCGTCTTCAATCAGTTCTCTTCCTGCTGAGTTGGGAATAGAATATGTAATATAATCAAAATTCATTTTTGCAATATCAGGACGGCAGAGGTAGTTGATAAACGCCTCTGCGTTCTTTTTGTTTTGTGCATTTTTCGGAATGACGAGAGCGTCAATCCACAAGTTCGATCCCTCTTTCGGAATCACATACTCCAGATCGGGATTTTCCTTTTGGCAATAAAGTGCTTCTCCCGAATAAATAACGCCGAGTGCAGCTTCGTTTCCGATCATTTTATCCCGAACCTGATCGATGACATAGGCCTGAACAAGAGGTTTTTGTTTGATGAGAAGCTTTTTGGCGGCTTCTAATTCATCAAGATCTGTTGAGTTCAAAGAATATCCGAGTGATTTTAAAGCAACGGCAAAAGCGTCTCTTACACTGTCTTGCATGAGGATGCTGTCCGTATACTTTTCATCCCATAAAATATTCCAGCTGTCTACAGGTTCGTCCACCATTTTCTTGTTATAAAGTATTCCGACCGTTCCCCAAAGATACGGAACGGAGTATTTGTTTTCCGGGTCATATTGTTTTGACATTTCCATATAAATATCATCAATATATTTTAAATTCGGTACATTTTCATAATTAATCTCGGCAAGCAGATCGTTTTCGATCATTCTTTGCACCATATAGTCAGAAGGACAGACGACGTCATAAGCAATCGCGCCGGACTGCACTTTCGGGTACATGATTTCATTTGTTTCATATTCTTCATATACAACGTCGATTCCGGTCTCGTCTTCAAACATCGTAATAATTTCAGGATCAATATAGTCTCCCCAGTTGTATACAATGACTTTTTCGCCGGACATATTTCCGGAGGAAGAACCATATACGAACCCGCCGATAACGATGACAAGCATGATTGCGGCAGGAGCGAAACGATGAAAGAAAAATCTGCTGAATTTGCGGAATTTTCCGGCAGGCGCATGAACGGCAGCTTTTTTGACCTTCGGATCGTCTGGGGTCATATTGACAAGAAAAAGCAGAATGAGAACCGTCAGAAACATGATTGTGGACAGTGCGTACATTTCCGGTTTGATTCCCTTTCTGACTTCACTGTATATTTTTGTAGACAGTGTATCTATTCCGGGTCCTTTTGTGAAGTGGGTGATTACAAAATCATCCAGCGACATAGTAAATGCCAGCAGAAATCCTGAAAAAATTCCGGGCATGATATCCGGCAGAACGACCTTTCTGAACGCATAAGAAGGAGATGCGCCGAGGTCAAGCGCCGCTTCATAAGTGCGTTTGCTCGTCTGTTTTAATTTAGGCATGACACTTAGGATAACATAGGGGATATTAAATGTAATATGTGCTAGCAATATTGTGGAAAATCCAAGTGTAAACCGACATGCAATGAAAAGGAGCATGAGAGAAATTCCTGTTACAATATCGGCGTTGAGCATCGGAATATTTGTGACTCCGAGAAGTAATGTACGTGCTTTTGTACGCATTGCCTGGATGCCGAGGGCGGCGGCAGTTCCGATCAAAGTTGCGATCAGAGCGGAAAGAAAGGCGATGATAAGTGTTGTATAAAGCGCATTCATGATGTCTTTGTTTTGAAAAAGCTGTAAATACCATTTTCCTGTAAAACCGTTCCATTTGGAACGTGTTTTTGTATTGTTAAAAGAAAGAACCATCAAAGTGATAATGGGAGCGTATAACAATACAAAGATCAGGAAAAGGTAGATTTTTTTTGCGGTTGATTTGATCAAAATGTATTTCCCTCCCCGTTTTTATCGTATTTGGCAATCAGAGCCATGCTTGCAATGATGAACAACATCAAAACAAGAGAAAGCCCGGAACCGACATTCCAGTTGCTTCCTTGTTTAAATTCCTGCTCTATAACATTTCCGATCAGAAGGATCTTGCTTCCTCCGAGAAGATCAGATATTACAAATGTCGTAAGAGACGGTACAAATACCATTGTGATGCCGCTGATGATTCCGGGAATACTAAGCGGCATTATGATCTTAAAAAATGTCTGCGCAGTGTTCGCACCGAGATCTCTGGCAGCGTGGATAACATCTTTATCAATCTTAGACAGCACATTGTAGATCGGAAGTACCATAAAAGGAAGAAAATTGTATACCATTCCGAGAACAATGGCAGATGGAGTATTGATGATCGACTGCTCCGGAAGATGGAGGAAATTAAGTATGCTGTTAATGACTCCGTTTTTTTCCAAAAGTGTCTGCCACGCTAATGTCCGAAGAAGAAAATTCATCCACATCGGAAGAATGAATATCAGTACGATAAAACTTGTCTGATTCATATTTTTCTCGGCAAGAATCATAGCCAGTGGATAGGCGAGGACTAAGCAGATTAAAGTGCTGATAAACGACAGTAAAAGAGCCAGTCCGAGCGCTTTTAAATTTTCGGGAGTTGTCATCTGGGAAAGATTATTCAGAGTAAAACTCCCGTTTTTGTCTGTGAGTCCATAGTACAAGATCATGAGCAGAGGAATAATGATAAAAGACATTGCCCAGAATAAATATGGACCTGCGAGTATTTTTCTATTCTTCAATCGGAACAGCCTCCTCATCTTCGGATTCCGGTTTTTTCATGATCTGGATATCAAAAGGATCGACTTTTACTCCGACTTCTGTTCCAACCGGGAACATATCGGTGCTATGAACAAGAAGCTCATAATTGTTTGCGAGAACTTCCATTTCATAGTGAACCCCTTTGAAGATCAGATTTGTGACAACTCCGTTGATAACTCCTTCTCCAGGAGCAACAAGATCAATGTCCTCAGGTCGGATTACAGCATCTACCGGTTTATTATGACCAAATCCGACGTCTACACAGTTCCAGACAGCTCCGAGTATCTTTACGACTTTATCTTCTACCATCGTAGCAGGCAGAATATTACTGTCACCGATAAAATCTGCGACAAAAGCATTTTGCGGTTCATTGTAAATGTCCTCCGGCGTACCGATCTGTTGGATATAGCCTTGATTCATAACAACGATCGTATCAGACATTGTAAGCGCTTCTTCCTGATCGTGAGTAACGTAAACAAAGGTGATGCCGAGTTCGTTTTTCAGACGGATCAGTTCGTACTGCATATCTTGGCGAAGCTTCAGATCAAGAGCTCCGAGCGGTTCGTCTAAAAGGAGCACTTTGGGTTCATTTACGATCGCCCGCGCAATGGCTATACGCTGTTGTTGTCCGCCGCTTAATGAGTCCGGTGACCGGTCTTCAAAACCTTCCAAATTGACAAGTTTTAAAGCATAGCGGATTTTATCTTTAATGTAAGCTTTTGATTTCCCTTTGATCTTTAAGCCGAACGCAATGTTGTCAGCGATTGTCATGTGGGAAAAAAGAGCATATTTTTGGAAAACGGTGTTTAGCTGCCGGCGGTTTGGCGGAATGTCATTAATATTTTTTCCATCAAAAATGATCTTTCCGGAATCAGGTGTTTCAAAACCACCTAAAATTCTCAGCAGTGTTGTTTTCCCGCACCCACTTGGTCCGAGCAAAGTCAAAAATTCGTTTTCCCGTATATAAAGATTCAGTTGGTCTAAAATGACAGAATCCCCATAAGATTTTGTAATATCGACAATATCGATCAATCGGTTAGACATAGCGGCCTCCTAAATTTCTTTTGTATAGATTTGTTTTAAATGATCCATCTTCGCTGTCATATTCTGCAGAAGAAGATCGGTAAGCGTGATCGCGGTCATAGCTTCTACAACAACGACTGCGCGGGGAACGATTACAGGGTCGTGTCTTCCGTGGATGACGATTTCGGTATTCTCATGCGCTGTATTTATCGTCTCCTGCGGTATTGCGATAGAGGATGTCGGTTTTACTGCTGCCCGGACGATCAGTCGGGAGCCGTCGCTCATGCCTCCAAGCGTACCTCCGGAATGATTTGTCTTCTTATGTACTTCTCCATTTTCAACATAGAAAGGATCGTTATTTTTTGAGCCGACAGAAGAGGCTGCCTGAAACCCATCTCCGATTTCTACGCCTTTAACAGCGCCGATCGACATGACAGCTTGTGCGAGAAGCGCGTCCAGCTTGTCAAAGACCGGTTCTCCTAAGCCGACAGGCAGTCCGTCTGCAATACATTCGATAACTCCGCCGCAGGAATTAGTTTCTTTCATTAAAGAAGTAATGTACTGTCCAGCCTGCTCGGCGATATTGTTGTTTGGCATATAAAGACTGTTCTGGCTGATCTCGGAGTAGTTATATTCTGTTTCATTTATTACGTAAGGACCGATTGCCTTCGTGTAAGCACAAAGAGAAATTCCGAGTTCGTTTAAGATTTTAGAGGCAATCGCGCCTGCTGCGACACGGCCGATTGTTTCCCGACCGGAAGAACGCCCGCCTCCTCTGTAATCGCGGATGCCGTATTTTTCCGTAAAAGGATAATCCGCATGCCCCGGACGAAACATAGAAACAATGTTTCCATAATCTCGGGAACGTTGGTCTTTATTACGTACGAGAAGAGAAATCGGTGTTCCGGTCGTTTTGCCTTCAAAGATTCCCGAGAGAATCTCGACAGTATCTTCCTCGCTGCGTCTCGTTGTAAATTTACTCTGACCGGGTTTTCGGCGGTCAAGAAATATCTGAATATCTTCTTCATTTAGAGAAATTCCGGAAGGGCATCCGTCGATCACGACGCCGATGCCGGATCCGTGAGATTCTCCCCAAGTCGTGATGCGAAATATTTTACCAAAAGTTGAGCCACTCATAAAATGATCTCCTTTCAAAATTCTGTTATATTAGGTGTTTGCGAAACGCCACAAGCCGCATAAATACGGCATTTTAACTTTTATAAAACAAAACATCTCCTCAACGGATTGTGGTAAAATAGAGTTGCCTAGAAACTATAAACCAACCACCCGAAAGGAGATGTACCTATATGATACCATATAAGCAGCTCGCTTTGGCAGAAGTTTTTGAAGATTGCCAAAATAAATTCGATAATGACAAATATCAGTTTCTTTCTCTACTTGACCAAACCATTAATCTTGATGAAATTGTTCCTGTTTCTTTTGTTACTCATTTTCACGCTTCTACAGGAAGACCTCGTAAGCATCCACTTTATCCTATGATTAAGGCTCTCCTTATTCAGCGCATTTTCTCAATCCCGACAGATACTCTTCTGATTATATTTTTAAAATATTCTCAGGAACTACGGGATTTCTGTGGCTTCCGTGTTGTTCCTGATGCCTCAAAATTTACCCGCTTTAAACAGGACTTTCTTATGGACTTACAATCGATGTTCGATCACTTAGTTGATATCACTGAACCGATCTGCCAACGTATTGATTCTAACCTTGCTTCCATGAGTATCTTTGATACTTCTGGAATTGAGGCATGGGTAACAGAAAATAATCCGAAATACGCAAACCGTATCATAAAACAGTTAAAGGCCTTTGCAAAGGCTCACAACTTTGATAAAAACTTTGATCCTTACAAAGCTGCTTACGGCTCAATGCCTGCACACGCTACTGCTAACCCAGCTATCCAACAGATGTACATCAACGGACATTTCTGCTATGCCTATAAGTTTGGTATTGTCACTAATGGTCTTGGTATTGTTCGCGATATTACCTTCTACAATAAAGATTTCCTAAATGCTCATCCTAATATCATTGTTGAAAAGAAATCCGATTCACCAGATGAAGATAAATCACTTGCGGACTCTAAGGCACTGCTCCCTGTTTTGATTGATTTCTTTCAGAAGCATCCTTTGATCAACCCTAAAACTTTTCTAGGCGATGCCGCTTTTGATACCATTGAAATCTACAAAGCCCTTTTGGATGATCTTGGCTTTGAAAAAGCATTTATTCCACTCCGGACAAAACTATCAATGGAAGAAAATGGCTACACCTTCAACGAAAATGGTGTTCCTTGCTGTCCGCATGATTCCACACTTCCTATGAAACGGGAAGGGAGTAAATCTCATCTGAGAAGCAAACTTCCCAGCATGAAGTTTGTATGCCCTAAAATGAAATGGGAATACAACCGTGAAACCAAAACGAAACGCCGTGTCTGCCGCTGTGAGAACCCCTGTACCACATCTTCCTGTGGAAGAATGATTTACATTTACCCCGAAAAGAATCTGCGTGCCTATCCCGGTGTGGAACGTGGTTCCGTAGAATGGGATGAGACCTATAAAATCCGTGTAAACGTTGAAAAATCAATCAACCATTTTAAAGACAGTTTCTGTATTGCCGGTCGTAAAACCCAAAATGAGAAAACACTACATGCAGATTTGTTGCTTGCAGGAATTTCTCAGTTAATAACTGTCATGGTTGCTGATAAAATTCACCAGCATCAATACATACGAAGTTTAAAACCACTCATAGCATAGGACTTACCAACTTCATAAGCCCATGAGGTTTATTTGTTGTGCCAAGAAATGAACGATTTTCACTTCCTATCCCAAGAATCCTGCATGACAGGAGCCTTCGCCTGTTTTCAGTCAGGATTGCGGACTTGTTTCGCAATTACCTATTCTGTTATATGTAAAGTTCTGTCGAAAAGCAGAATTACAAAAGTCATTATATAGGAAGAAAGGAGCAGTTACAAGCAAGGTCTTAATTTTTCTTAAAATAAAACAATATACTGTACTTTTTTTTACAATCGTAATATAATGTTGCCGTGATATTGAAAAAGGGAGAGAGATGATTAACGGATGAGTGAAAAGAAAAATAAATCCTTACGCCGGCAAGAAGACGTACGGCTTTTAGATGAAGAAGTGTTTGAAGAATTTGAAGATGAGGAAGATTTTTCGGAGAGTGACAACTTCAGCGCGGACGACAGCTTTGACGATGATGATATTGATGACGATGAGCTGTATGAAGATGAAGATGAAGAGGGAAAAAAGAAAAAAAAGAAAGTGCTCCGAAGAAGGGGAAAAAGACGTCGGCAGAAAAAGATGAAAGAAAATAAAGGAAAGCGGAGTAAAAAAGCGTGGATCATTGGAGGAAGCATCATAGGCGGACTGCTCGTGATATACCTTGGTATTTCGGCGTTTTTTATCAGTCATTTCTATATTAATACAACAATTAACGGAAAAGACTTTTCGGGGAAAACAGAATCGGATGTCGTAGCATATATGAAAGACCAAGTGGAAGGGTATTCTTTGAAGATTATAGAAGCTGATAATAAGACGGACGAGATTAATGGAGAGGCAATTTCAATGACGTATAAAAAAGATGATAGTGTAAAAGACGCATTGAAAAATCAGAATCCTCTTCTGTGGATACGAGCGCTTTTTTCAAAATCCAGCGCAGAAGTGACGATCAACGTTGATTATAATGAGGATGCACTGAGTAAAGCAATCGGGTCGATTCAGGCAGTGAAAGCAGAGCAGACGGAACCGGTATCTGCATATCCTAAATTTGACGGTGAATCATTCAAAGTAGAGCCGGAAGTGTATGGAAGTGCGGTAGATATGGAAATTTTGACTAAAAAGATCAAAGAGTATATTACCAATTTTGAACCGGAATTAAATCTTCTGAATGAAAAATGCTATAAAGTACCTAAATATACAACGGAATCAAAAGAAGTTCAAAAAGCGTGTGACGATATGAATAAATATTGTCAGGCAAGTATTACCTATCCGATGAAAGAAAATGTAGTTGTAGACAAAGCTCTTATTTCGACATGGGTTTCGGCGGATGCTGATATGAATGTAACATTCAATGAAGAAGCTGTCCGGGCATGGATGAGAGATTTCGGAAAAACTTATGATACAGTCGGAACAACGAGAACGATCACTTCTCCGACAGGAAAGACAGTGGAAGTATCAGGAGGTACTTACGGCTGGTCGATCGACGAAGAGGCAGAAACGCAGAATTTGATCGCAAGTATTAAAAACGGAGAAGTTGTGACAAGAGAACCTGCATATGAAAAGACAGCGGCATCTCATGCGGCACAAGACTGGGGAACGACGTACCTTGAGGTGGACCTTTCCGCACAGCATATGTGGTATATTGTAAACGGGGCGATCGCACTGGAGACAGATGTTGTTACAGGCCTTCCCGATGCGAAGCATGCGACTCCGGCAGGTGTATATTCGATTCTTTATACAGAACCGGATTCAAAATTAATCGGTGAAAAAGATCCGGAAACAGGGAAACCGATTTACGAAACGTATGTCCGCTACTGGATGCCGTTTACTTATCAAGGACATGGCTTTCATGATGCAGACTGGCAGACAGCATTCGGCGGTTCGAGATATCAGTCATATGGTTCTCACGGCTGTGTTAATATGCCGGTAGATCAGGCGGGAGCTTTATTTAATATGCTTAGCGCGGGAACGCCGGTTGTTCTTCATTATTAATGTAAATGATAAGACTTAGAATTTATTGAAAAACAGAAAATCAGAGGTTATATACATGTACGAATTGCTAAAAAAAGACGGTATGGCAAAAAGAGGGAGGTTCCATACGGTACACGGAACGATCGAGACGCCGGTTTTTATGAACGTAGGAACGGCGGCGGCAATTAAGGGAGCCGTATCAACAGATGATCTCCGTCAGATTAAAACGCAGGTTGAACTGTCAAATACATATCACCTTCATGTCAGACCGGGGGATGAAATCGTGAAAAAAATGGGCGGTCTGCATCGCTTTATGAATTGGGATAAGCCGATTCTCACGGACTCAGGCGGATTTCAAGTGTTTTCACTTGCATCATTGCGCAAGATTAAAGAAGAAGGAGTTCATTTTCACTCTCATATAGACGGACGTAAAATCTTTATGGGTCCGGAAGAAAGTATGCAGATTCAGTCTAATCTTGCGTCTACGATCGCGATGGCGTTTGACGAATGTCCCTCAAGCGTAGCGGACAGAGAGTATATGGTCCATTCGGTGGCGAGAACGACAAGATGGCTGAAACGATGTAAAGCGGAAATGAACAGGCTGAATTCTTTGGAAGATACGATTAATCATAACCAGATGCTTTTTGGTATTAATCAAGGCGGAATCTATGAAGATATCCGCGTGGAGCACGCACGACAGATCGCGGAGCTTGATTTGGACGGTTATGCGGTAGGCGGTCTTGCAGTAGGAGAGAGTCATGAAGATATGTACCGTATTCTGGAGGCGGTTGTTCCTCATCTTCCTGAAAATAAGCCGACCTATTTGATGGGAGTGGGAACTCCGGCGAATATTTTGGAGGCGGTAGACAGAGGAGTGGACTTTTTTGACTGCGTATACCCGAGCAGAAACGGGCGGCACGGGCATGTTTATACAAATCATGGAAAAATGAACTTATTCAATGCAAAGTATGAGTTAGATGACCGTCCAATCGAAGAAGGATGCGGATGTCCGGCATGCAGAAGTTATAGCAGAGCATATATCCGTCACCTGTTAAAAGCAAAAGAAATGCTCGGGATGCGTCTTTGCGTTCTTCATAACCTGTATTTTTATAATACGATGATGGAAGAAATCAGAGAAGCGATTGAAGCGGGAGAGTATAAGGCTTATAAAAAGAGAAAACTGGAAGGTATGATGCAATAACCGGATAAGCTTCTCAAAATTATGTTTATTTCAAGTTACTTCAGTATTTTGAAAAATATCCTTGAAGTATGGAAGAAAGTTGTGTATAGTAGTCTTATTGCGTTAGGAAAGTTAGGAGGAAATTATAATCATGGGTGAAATGGTAACAATGCTTGTTCTTTGGCTTGTAGTTATCGGTGTAATGTGGTTTTTGCTTATGCGTCCACAGAAAAAAGAACAGAAACGTATCCAGCAGATGCTGGCTTCTATGGAGGTCGGAGACACAGCTCTGACGACAAGCGGTTTTTACGGAGTCATCATTGATATTACAGATGAAGATGTGATTGTAGAGTTCGGAAATAATAAAAACTGTCGTATTCCGATGCAGAAAGCTGCGATTGCTCAGATTGAAAAACCGAATGCAGATTGATTTTAAGTCAATTATTTTGCATTATGAGATCAGGGAGAATTTTGAAATATTTTCAAAATTCTCCCTGATTTTTTCAAATTCATCACTTTAGCGCGTGAATTTGAAAAAATCACAGAGTACACTCTAATTTTTAGACGCAAATACTTGAAACGTGTATAAAAATGCTGTATTATAAACAGTAACATTTTAGTTTGGAGGGACGGGAAATTATGGATATGAACATCGGTGTGATCAAAGGCGACGGAATCGGTCCGGAGATTGTAGATGAGGCGATGAAAGTGCTCGATAAAACGGCAGAAGTTTACGGGCATCAGATAGAATATACTCAGCTTTTGATGGGAGGAGCATCCATTGATGTAAACGGAGTGCCTCTTACGGAAGAAACATTGGAACAGGCGAAAAAAAGTGATGCCGTATTGATGGGATCGATAGGAGGAGATGCAAAGACATCGCCATGGTATCGTCTGGAACCGTCTAAACGTCCGGAGGCGGGGCTTTTACAGCTTAGAAAGGGGTTAAACCTTTTTGCAAATCTGCGCCCGGCAGTTCTTTACAGTGAATTAAAAGGAGCCTGCCCGCTCAAAGAGGAGATTGCAGAACAAGGTTTTGATATGATGATCATGCGGGAGCTGACAGGCGGACTCTATTTCGGAAAAAGAAGTACGGAAGAAGAAGACGGAGTTCTCGTTGCAAGAGATGAGCTTACATATAGTGAAACGGAGATAAGGCGAATTGCGAAGCGCGGATTTGACATTGCGATGAAACGTCGGAAAAAAGTGACAAGCGTTGATAAGGCGAATGTATTGGATTCTTCAAGATTATGGAGAAAAATTGTTGAAGAAGTTGCGAAAGAATATCCGGAAGTAACGCTTGAACATATGTTAGTGGATAATGCGGCTATGCAGCTTGTGAAGGATCCGGCACAATTTGATGTAATATTAACGGAAAATATGTTTGGTGACATTTTATCTGATGAGGCGAGTATGGTGACCGGCTCAATCGGAATGCTTGCAAGCGCAAGTTTAAACGATACAAAGTTCGGCCTTTACGAACCGAGCGGAGGTTCGGCTCCCGACATTGCGGGAAAAGGAATCGCAAATCCGATTGCTACAATTTTATCGGCGGCGATGATGCTTAGATATTCGTTTGATCTCGATCAAGAAGCAGATGCGATTGAGGCGGCGGTAGAGAAAGTACTCGAGGAAGGATACCGGACGATTGATATTATGTCAGAAGGAATGACGCAGATCGGAACAAAAGAGATGGGAGAACGAATCTGTTCTTATATATAAAACGTGAAAGAGAGGCATAGGATAATGAGAAGCGATACAGTGAAAAAAGGGGTGCAGCAGGCGCCGCACCGTTCTTTATTTAATGCGCTTGGAATGACGCAGGAGGAGTTAGACAGACCGCTGATCGGAGTTGTAAGCTCTTATAATGAGATTGTTCCCGGGCATATGAATCTTGATAAAATTACAGAAGCGGTAAAAATGGGAGTTGCAATGGCAGGAGGAACACCGATTATGGTTCCGGCTATTGCTGTTTGCGACGGTATTGCGATGGGACATATCGGCATGAAATATTCTCTTGTTACGAGAGATCTTATCGCAGATTCAACAGAGGCGCTTGCAATGGCACATCAGTTTGACGGTCTTGTTATGATTCCGAACTGTGATAAAAATGTGCCGGGACTTCTTATGGCTGCTGCGCGTGTCAATATACCTACGATCTTTGTGAGCGGAGGACCGATGCTTGCAGGACATGTAAAAGGGCAAAAGACAAGTTTGTCAAGCATGTTTGAAGCGGTCGGATCTTATGCGGCAGGCAAAATGAACGATGAAGAAATTTATGAATTTGAAAATAAAGCATGTCCGACGTGCGGTTCGTGTTCCGGAATGTATACAGCCAATAGCATGAATTGTCTGACAGAAGCATTGGGAATGGGACTTCGTGGAAACGGAACGATTCCCGCGGTATATTCTGCGAGACTTCAGCTTGCAAAACATGCGGGAATGCAGATTATGGAGCTTGTGAGAAACAATATCCGACCTAGAGATATTATGACGGAAGATGCGATTTTGAACGCTCTTACAGTCGATATGGCTCTTGGATGTTCGACAAACAGTATGCTTCATCTTCCGGCAATCGCACATGAGATAGGAATGGATTTTGAGATTGATTTTGCGAACGGAATCAGTGAGAAGACGCCGAACCTTTGTCATCTTGCTCCGGCAGGCCATACATATATCGAAGACCTTAATGAGGCAGGCGGAGTCTATGCGGTTATGAATGAGCTGAATAAAAAAGGACTTCTTCATACAGATTGTCTGACAGTAACCGGCAAGACAGTTGGGGAGAACATTGCGGGATGCGAAAATAAAAATCCCGATGTAATTCGTCCGATCGATCATCCATACAGTGAAACAGGTGGATTGGCTGTGTTAAAAGGAAATCTTGCACCTGACGGAAGCGTTGTAAAACGATCTGCTGTCTGCGATGAGATGCTTGTACATGAAGGTCCTGCCCGTATTTTTGAAAGTGATGAAGAGGCAACGGAAGCAATCAAAACAGGAAAGATCAATCCGGGGGATGTGATCGTGATCCGTTATGAAGGACCGAAAGGCGGTCCGGGAATGCGGGAGATGCTCAATCCGACTTCGGCGATTGCAGGATACGGACTCGGCTCGGAAGTAGCGCTTATTACAGACGGACGTTTCAGCGGCGCGTCAAGAGGCGCATCTATCGGTCATGTTTCTCCGGAAGCGGCGGTGGGAGGACCGATCGCTCTTGTAGAAGAGGGAGACATTATACAGATTGATATTCCGAATTTATCTTTGAATCTGGCAGTTTCAGAAGAAGAACTGAAGAAGAGAAGAGAAAAATGGCAGCCGAGAGAACCGAAAGTAAAGACCGGATATCTGGCAAGATATGCGTCTATGGTCACATCCGGAAACAGAGGTGCGATTCTGGAAATACCGAAAGAAAAATAAGAGCGCGGTTACAGGCTGTGCGGATAAGAGATACAGGATGTTTAAAGGAGTTATGGCATGCAGTTAAATGGAGCAGAAATTGTAATAGAATGTTTGAAAGAACAAGGAGTAGACACGGTTTTCGGCTATCCGGGCGGTGCGATTCTCAATGTATATGATGAATTGTACAAACATCGGGATGAAATCAGGCACATCCTTACCTCCCATGAACAAGGGGCTTCTCATGCGGCTGACGGATATGCGAGAGCAACGGGAAAAGTCGGCGTCTGCCTTGCTACGAGCGGACCGGGGGCGACGAATCTTGTTACCGGAATTGCAACGGCATATATGGATTCAATTCCTATTGTGGCAATCACCTGCAATGTAGGGGTATCACTTCTTGGAAAAGACAGTTTTCAGGAAATAGATATAGCGGGAATTACAATGCCGATTACGAAATATAGTTTTATTGTAAAAGATGTGACAAAATTGGCGGATACTATCCGTAAGGCATTTCGGATTGCAAAGACAGGACGTCCCGGGCCGGTGCTTGTCGATATACCGAAAGATATTACGGCTAAAGTAACGGAATATATTCCGGAAGAATTGGGAAAATGCACAAAGGAAGATTCCTCGAGAAAAACTCCGAGGATGGATGAACAACGGTTTGACCGGGTGATTTCTATGTTGGAAGAAGCAGAAAAACCGTTTGTTTTCGTCGGAGGCGGAGCGGTTCTTTCAGGGGCGAGTCAAGAATTAAAAGAGTTTGTTGACAAGCTGGATGCTCCGGTTACGGATTCTCTTATGGGCAAAGGCGCTTTTCCGGGAACAGATCCGCGGTATACAGGTATGCTTGGCATGCATGGAACGAAAGCGTCCAATTTCGGAGTAAGTGAATGTGACCTCTTGGTTGTTATGGGGGCAAGGTTCAGTGATCGTGTGACGGGGAATACAGAAAAATTTGCAAAAAATGCAAAAATTATACAGTTAGATATCGATCCGGTTGAAATTAATAAAAACGTTTTGATTACGGAAGAAATCATCGGCGATCTAAAAGATGTTTTAAAGACGCTTAATAAGCGTTTAAAACAGCAGAATCATGCAGAATGGCTTGAAAAAATACAAGGGTATAAAGAAAAATATCCTCTGAAATATCATCCGAATGTATTATCGGGACCGTTTCTTGTAGAAGAGATCTATCGTCAGACAAACGGTGAAGCGCTCATTGTTACGGAAGTGGGACAGCATCAGATGTGGGCTGCACAGTATTATAAATATACAAAACCGAGAACCCTTCTTACGTCAGGCGGACTTGGAACGATGGGATATGGTCTTGGAGCGGCGCTTGGCGCAAAGACAGGATGTCCGGATAAAATCGTAGTAAATATTGCGGGAGACGGATGTTTCCGAATGAATATGAATGAGATTGCGACTGCAGTCCGGCACAATATTCCGATTATACAAGTTGTAGTGAATAATCATGTGCTTGGGATGGTTCGTCAATGGCAGGATCTCTTTTATGATGAGAGGTATTCGGCTACCGTGCTCAGAGATGCAGTTGATTTTGTGAAACTTGCAGAAGCTATGGGAGCAGAAGGAATGCGGGCTGTGTCGCAGGAAGAATTTAAGGAGGCGTTCTCTAAAGCGCTGACATTGAATCGTCCGGTTGTGATTGACTGCCAGATAGACAGTGATGATAAAGTGTGGCCTATGGTAGCGCCCGGGGCCGCAATCAGTGAAGCGTTTGACGAAGATGACATGTAAAAGTCTGCATGGGCATATGTGTAATTATAAAAACAAATAAATTAAAAATAAAAACAGGAGGAAGGAAAATGAGCAGAGTATATAACTTTTCAGCAGGACCGGCCGTGCTGCCGGAAGAGGTATTGAAAGAGGCTGCCGCAGAAATGCTTGATTACAACGGAACAGGAATGTCAGTTATGGAGATGAGCCACAGGTCGAAAGCGTTTGAGGAGATCATTAATTCGGCAGAACAGGATTTGAGAGATCTGATGAATATACCGGATAATTATAAGGTGTTGTTCATGCAGGGAGGAGCGTCTCAGCAATTTGCTATGATCCCGATGAATTTTATGAAGAACAGAGTGGCTGATTATATTATTACAGGACAGTGGGCGAAAAAAGCGGCGAAAGAGGCAGAAAAATACGGGAAGGTAAATCGGATTGCGTCTTCGGAAGATCAGACTTTCTCATATATTCCGGATTGTTCCGACCTGCCTGTTTCGGAAGATGCGGATTATGTATACATTTGTGAAAACAATACGATTTACGGAACGAAGTTTAAAGAACTTCCGAACACAAAGGGAAAAACATTGATCGCTGATGTGTCGTCCTGTTTCCTTTCAGAGCCGGTTGATGTAGAAAAATATGGAATGATCTATGGCGGAGTTCAGAAAAATATAGGACCTGCAGGTGTTGTAATTGCGATTATCCGTGAAGATCTCATTACAGAAGATGTGCTTGAAGGAACGCCGACAATGCTTACATATAAGACACATGCTGATGCAAAATCGCTTTATAATACACCTCCGGCATATGGAATTTATATTTGCGGAAAAGTGTTTAAATGGCTGAAAGCACAGGGGGGACTTGCTGCGATCAAAGAGAAAAATGAGAAAAAGGCGAAAGTGCTTTATGATTTCCTTGATCAGAGTAAAATGTTTAAAGGAACAGTTGTCAAAAAAGATCGTTCCCTTATGAATGTTCCGTTTGTAACAGGAGATGCAGATCTTGATGCTAAATTTGTAAAAGAAGCGAAAGAAGCAGGACTTGAGAACTTAAAAGGACACAGATCAGTCGGCGGAATGCGCGCAAGTATTTACAATGCGATGCCGTATGAAGGCGTTGTGGCTCTGGTGGAATTTATGAAAAAATTTGAAGAGGAGAATGCATAATCATGTATAAATATCATTGCTTAAATCCAATTTCGGCAGTAGGACTTGATCAGCTGGATGAAAATTATGTGAATGTGGAGACTGCAAAAGGAGCAGACGCTATTCTTGTGCGAAGCGCAAAGATGCACGAGATGGAGTTTGATAAAAACTTGAAAGTGATCGCCCGTGCGGGCGCAGGTGTGAATAATATACCGCTTGAACGCTGTGCCGAAGAAGGGGTTGTTGTATTCAATACGCCGGGAGCAAACGCAAACGGCGTAAAAGAACTTGTGATTGCGGGAATGCTTTTGGCAGCAAGAGATATTATCGGAGGAATCAACTGGGTTCAGGAATACGAAGAGGATGGCGATATTGCAAAGATCACAGAGAAAAAGAAAAAAGTATTCGCAGGAACAGAACTTGAAGGGAAAAAACTTGGCGTTATAGGTCTTGGCGCGATAGGTGTTCTTGTGGCAAATGCAGCCGTTCATCTTGGAATGGAAGTTTATGGATATGATCCATATGTTTCTGTTGATTCGGCATGGAGATTGTCGCGCAATATTCATCACGCGAAAACAGCAGATGAAATTTATAAAGAGTGTGATTATATTACAGTTCATGTGCCTGCATTGGAAGATACAAAAGGTATGATCAACAAAGACGCTATCAGTCTTATGAAAAAAGGCGTTGTTATTTTGAATTTTGCCAGAGATGTTCTTGTGAATCAGGAAGACATCGTAGACGCGCTTGTATCGGAGAAAGTGCGCTGCTACGTAACGGACTTCCCGACAAAAGAGATAGTCGGTGTCAGAGGCGCGATCGTGATTCCGCATCTTGGTGCATCTACAGAGGAGTCGGAAGATAACTGTGCTAAAATGGCTGCGGCAGAGGTGAAAGATTTTCTCGAGAATGGAAATATCACACATTCTGTAAACTTCCCGGATTGCGATATGGGAGCGAAAGGAGAAGGAGAGAGAATTACAATCCTTCATAAAAATATTCCGAATATGATCGGACAGTTCACCGCTCTTTTGGCTGAAAAGAATATGAATATTGAAGTTATGACAAATAAAAGCCGTAAAGAATACGCATATACGATGCTTGATGTGGATGGAACAGTTTCAGAAGATGTGGAAGCGCAGTTAGCAGCGGTAGAAGGCGTGTTGAAAGTAAGAGTGATCAGATAAGTGAACTCTTACTGTGAAGAGAGTAAAATAAATTAGATATCGTTGAGAAAGAGAGTGTGAATGACAGAACTGTTTGCGCTCTCTTTTTGTATGTAACAGTCCGGCTATACAGTAAGGGTTCGTGAATAGCGCAGGCAGAATTGTTACTTTTGTATAATAAAATACTTTAATGAAGGATTGACATATTTTGTATATTTGTATACAATTATACAAGAATACATATATCTGAGCACGAGGTGCAAGAGTATGTATAGCATACATATATACGTGTATACATATAAAAAGATGCAATCATAGGAGGAAATTTGATGGAAAACAGAAAAGTATTTTTGAATAAGCATACGAACTTGCTTGAATTAGAAGAACATATGTATCCCCTTGTTGATGTGGATACACCGAATGTATTTCGTAATTTGTTTCATTATGATGAGATTCCGAAGATTGCATTTAATGACAGGATTGTACCTCATAATATGCCGGATGAAATATGGATCACAGACACAACATTCAGAGATGGTCAGCAGTCGAGAGCTCCATATACGACTGAACAGATTGTTTCGATTTATGAATATTTGCACAGACTCGGCGGCCCGAAAGGAAAAGTACGGCAGAGCGAATTCTTTTTATACAGTAAAAAAGACAGAGATGCTGTCTATCGCTGCCTGGAAAAAGGGTATGAATTTCCGGAGATTACGAGTTGGATCAGAGCAAGCAAAAAAGATTTTGAGCTTGTGAAGGAGATCGGATTAAAAGAGACGGGGATTCTTGTAAGCTGTTCGGATTATCATATTTTTTATAAGTTGAAAATGACGAGAAAAGAGGCCCTTGAACATTATCTTACTGTAGTTCGTGAGTGTATGGAGACGGGAGTTCGTCCGCGATGTCATCTGGAAGATATTACGAGATCGGATATTTACGGATTTGTGATTCCGTTTTGTATGGAATTAATGAAATTGATGGATGAATATAAAATACCGGTAAAAATCCGTGTTTGTGATACGATGGGATACGGAGTGAATTTTCCGGGAGCTGTAATTCCAAGATCGATTCCGGGAATCATATATGGCTTAATGACTCATGCCGGTGTTCCAAGTGAACTGATCGAATTCCACGGACATAATGATTTTTATAAAGCGGTGAATAATTCAACGACAGCGTGGCTTTACGGGGCGTGCGGTGTAAACTGTTCATTGTTTGGTATCGGGGAAAGAACCGGAAATACTCCCCTTGAGGCAATGGTATTTGAGTATGCGCAGTTTCGCGGAACTTTGGATGGTATGGATACAACTGTGATCACGGAGCTTGCAGAATATTATGAGAAAGAAATCGGATATACTGTACCTTCAAGAACGCCTTTCGTAGGTAAGAATTTTAATGTGACGCGTGCGGGGATTCACGCGGACGGCATGTTGAAAAATGAGGAAATATACAATATTTTTGATACGGATAAATTTTTAAACCGTCCCGCACTGGTGTCGGTTTCCAATACATCCGGAACAGCGGGGATCGCATATTGGATCAATGCGTATTTTAAACTTCTGGAAGAACGGAAAGTTGATAAAAATTCGGAACTGGTACATCGTCTGAAAGAATGGGTTGATAAACAGTATGAGGACGGACGCGTTACGGTCTTGACAGATGAAGAATTAATTGCCAAAATAGAAAGTGTATGTAGGGAACTGCATGTTGTATTGTAGATTATAGTCGGAGGATTTCAGATGGAAGAATATCAGGATCATTCCCTTGGAAGTCGTGTGTTTCAGAAGATAAGGGATAATATTTTAAATGGAACATATAAAGAAAACGACGAACTTAGGGAAACGGCGATAGGGAAAGAATTAGGAGTGAGCCGGACGCCTGTACGGGAGGCTCTTCGTCAGCTTGAGTTGGAAGGGCTTGTGACGATTATTCCGAACAGAGGAGCTTATGTATCGGGTATATCTCATAAAGATATATGGGATATCTATAAGATCCGCTCGATGCTGGAAGGATTGTGCGCCCGCTGGGCGGCAGAACATATTACAGAAGAGCAGCTTGACCAGTTGGAAGAATCGCTTCTTCTTTCAGAGTTTCAAATGAAAAAGGAAAGCGGCTTCAGCACGGAGCAGGTTGCGGCGTTGGATGGTCGTTTTCACGCTGTTCTCTATGAAGCTTCGGGAAGCAGAATGCTGAAACATGTTCTGACGGATTTTCATAATTATGTGCAAAGAGCCAGAAAATCATCGATCGTATCAGAAGAAAGAGCCAGAAAGTCGATACGTGAACACAGACAGATTTTACGTGCGATCAAAGACAGAGATGCAGAGATGGCAGAACAGCTTGCTAATGAGCATATTATTCATGTAATGCAAAATTTGAAAAAGCAGGGATATTAGATTGCAAAAAGTACAGCTACATCGGAAGCTGTATAAGCGGAAGATGTGTTGAATAGATGGGGGCAAAAAGTTCATATATTAAAAAGGAGAAAATAACAATGGGAAAAATCAAAATGACGACACCGCTTGTGGAGATGGACGGAGATGAGATGACAAGAATTCTTTGGAAAATGATCAAAGACGAGCTTCTTATTCCGTATATTGATCTAAAAACAGAATATTATGATCTTGGATTAGAGCATAGAAACGAGACAGACGATCAGGTCACGGTTGATTCTGCAATGGCGACCAAGAAATATAAGGTTGCGGTAAAATGTGCTACAATTACTCCAAATGCAGCGCGCATGGATGAGTATGATTTGAAAGAGATGTGGAAAAGTCCAAACGGTACGATTCGTGCGATTCTTGACGGAACGGTATTTCGTGCTCCGATCGTGGTGAAAGGAATCGAGCCGTGTGTGAAGAATTGGAAGAAACCGATTACGATTGCAAGACATGCATATGGTGATGTATACAAAGGTTCTGAGATGAAAATTCCGGGAGCCGGCAAAGTTGAACTTGTATATACAGCAGAGGACGGAAGCGAGACGAAAGAGCTTGTACATAATTTTGACGGATCGGGTATTGTGCAGGGAATGCATAATATCAACCGTTCGATCGAAAGTTTTGCAAGAAGCTGTTTTTCTTATGCTCTTGATACAAAGCAGGATCTTTGGTTTGCCACAAAAGATACGATTTCCAAAAAGTATGATCATACATTTAAAGATATTTTTCAAGAGATTTATGACGCTGAGTTTGATGAGAAGTTCAAAGAAGCAGGCATTGAGTATTTTTACACGCTTATCGATGATGCGGTTGCCCGTGTAATGAAATCAGAAGGCGGATATATTTGGGCATGCAAAAACTACGACGGAGATGTGATGAGTGATATGGTGTCTTCTGCCTTTGGTTCGTTGGCGATGATGACATCTGTTCTCGTTTCACCGGAAGGATACTATGAATATGAAGCGGCTCACGGAACTGTTCAGCGCCACTACTATAAGCATTTAAAAGGGGAAGAGACATCGACAAACTCAGTGGCAACGATTTTTGCATGGACAGGTGCGCTTAGAAAAAGAGGAGAACTTGACGGCAATACCGAATTGATGGAGTTTGCGGATAAGTTGGAAAAAGCAACGATAGATACGATCGAGGCGGGAGAGATGACAAAAGATCTCGCATTGATCACAACGCTTGAAAATCCGACGGTACTCAACAGCGAGCAGTTTATTAAAGCAATCGCAAAGAGACTGTAATGATTGAAATAACAGAAAAATAAAAACATGTCCGCAGTGGTGGAAAAAGACCGCTGCGGGCATGTTTTTGTCTGGCGGAAATTAAATTTTGATCACCTTCTGCTTGTATTCATTTTGGAAGGCTGTTTTAAACTTATCGGTGACGACGGAAGTGTATAAATTAGATGCAAGCATGTCATTGCGAAGCATTTTGCGGCCTAGAGGAGGGATGGTTTCGGTTTCAGACAACCGGATAAGAAGCGGCAGTGAACTTTCTTTTGAAATGCGTGTGAGCAGTTTTTCCCGGTCTTTCCGAAAGCCTAAAAGGCGGGCGTAAAAATGATATCCGCCATCAATATATTCCTCTACGTCTGTTTTCTTTATTCCGAGCATTATATGAAGGAGTGCCCGGTTGATCCGTGTCTGCGTAAGTTCTCTTGTTTTTAGAAGGTCACAGAACTGTTTGTAGTTGAAAAAGTAATTAAGCCGGGAACAGATTCTGTTTGCCAGTTCTTCAGAGACATCCATGTATCGAAGCAGGTTTTCGGGATATTTGTTTAATAATTTGTATTTCAGGATAAGAGAAAAGTCGTTTTGATAAATCGGGTAAGAAACTTTGTGGCAATCTTTTAAAAGTTTCAGGCAGCACTGCGGCACTTGTGATTCCAATTCTCCGAAAATGTTAAAAGGGGCGGTGTCGTCAAAAGCTCCCTTTGGCAGATCGTCATATTTTCTTAAAGAAGATCCTGAATACGAAAGAAGAGAACGGATCGCCGATGCAGAACTTAAATTCTCTGTACTGAGTTCTTGGTCGTGATACCGGGCGCCTTTTCTGAGGATCGTATATGGTTTGATCGTGCTTTTTAATTTTCTGATCGCTTTTAGGTATTCGATTCCGAGAATATTATTAGGTTCATCTAAAAGAGCCGCAAAGTTTTTTTCCGGAAGATATTCTTTCAAAGCTTTTCTGCGTGCACACGGAAAGGAAAGTCCGTTTCTTAAATGTTTTTTTAAAAGAGAACGGTAATCTTTTGGCTCTTGACAGAGAAGGTCTGCAATTTCGGATAAAGCATCTAAATCTCCGCATTCACTCCCGAAACAAAGCGAGTCTACAATTTGAAGCTGGTCCAACAAAGCGACAGCGCTTTCGGCAAACAATTCTGCGCTTCCGGTAGAATAGCAGACAGGAAGTTCAAATACAGCGGAAGCACCGCATTCCAGAGCGGATTCGGCTCTTAAACGCTTTGGCATGACAGCCGGAACACCTCTTTGGACATAATCGCCGCTCATAACAACGATGACAGCGTCGGCACCGGTTGTACGTTTTGCCTGTTGGATATGGTAGAGATGTCCATTGTGAAATGGATTATATTCTGTAATAAGTCCTACAATTTTCATAAGAAACTCCTTGTATATCATTTTCTGCCATATTATACTATAAAAAGATGAATTTTTACAGTGGAATATGTAACGGTTCAGTCCGTGTTGTTCATAAAACCGCACTGCGTGCCTATTATGGCTGAATTGTTACAAAAAGATATCTTGGAAGATGAGGAGTTAGGCATGGATCAGGAAAACAGACTTGACGTAGAGCAGATGATCGAACTGCTTGAAAAGCATGATTTTAAAAAATTAAAGGAAGAACTGGAGTCTGTGCATCCGGTAGACATTGTAGATGCATTGGAAGAATTGGACAAAAAACAACGTATTTTGATCTTCCGTCTTCTGGCAAAAGAAGAAGCGGCGGAAGTGTTTACGGATATGAACAGCGACATGAGAGAAGATTTGATCAATGCGCTGACGGATTCGGAGTTGGAAGAAGTTATGGAAGAGATGTACGTTGATGACACCGTCGACGTATTAGAAGAAATGCCGGCAAATGTAGTGGATCGTCTTTTGATGGCAACGGATGAAGAGACAAGAAAGAAGATAAATGCGCTTTTGCAGTATCCGGAGGACAGTGCGGGCAGCATTATGAATATCGAGTATATCAGCCTTCGTAAAGAGATGACGGTTGCGGATGCTATTTTAAAGATTCGTCAGGTCGGTATTAATAAAGAGACGATTTATACATGCTATGTGACGGAAAAAAGAAGATTGATCGGCATGGTCGATGTAAAGGATCTTCTTACGGCAGGAGAGTCGAGACTGATAGAAGAGATCATGGATGAAAACGTGCTTTACGCCCGCACACTGGATGATCAGGAGCATGTGGCGAATATGATCAATAAATACGGATTAGTAGCAATTCCCGTAATTGATCATGAAGACTGTCTTGTCGGAATCGTAACAGTAGATGATGCGATGCTTGTATTGCAGGATGAAACGACAGAAGATATCAGTATTATGGCCGGTGTCAGTCCAAATGAAGATTCTTATTTTGAAACATCCGTTTTCCAACAGGCGAAAAACCGTACGCCGTGGTTGATGCTACTGATGCTTTCGGCAACGATCACGGGCGAAATACTGGGATATTATGAGCAGGCGATGGCTGCGATGCCGATCTTGATCACATTTATTCCGATGTTGATGGGAACGGGAGGAAACTGCGGATCTCAAAGCTCGACTCTGATTATTCGAGGTCTTGCGGTCGGCGAAATTGAGTTTTCGGATATTTTTAAAGTTATCTTTAAAGAGATCAGAGTGGCGCTTGTTGTCGGAACTCTTCTTGCGTTTGTGAACGGGGTAAGAATCTGTATTATGTATGATCGTAACATTATGCTGGCAGTTGCCCTTGGAATTACAATGATCGCAGTTGTAATGATGGCAAAGTGTATCGGGTGTATCCTTCCTCTTCTGGCAAAGAAGATCGGACTTGATCCGGCAATCATGGCGGCTCCGCTTATTACAACAATTCTTGATACATGCACAATCCTTGTTTATTTTAACATCGTAACAACGATGTTTAGGCTGTGAGGGTAAAAGAACGGAAGAAAAGAACAAAGGGAAGAGAAAACAAATAACAAAGGGCATAAGAAACCAAAGATTGATATTTTTATAACAATCATACAAAGATGAAAAGAAATTGTATAAAATTGTACTTAAAAATGCACATGGAATCCCCTTGTATACAAAATCCCTTTGCGTTATAATAAAAATATAATTGTGAAAAATGAAAGGTGGCTTTTAAATCATGGGATTTATCGATGAAATCAAGGCAAGAGCAAAAGCTGATAAAAAGGTGATTGTTCTTCCTGAGACAGAGGACGAAAGAACTTATAAGGCTGCGCAGACGGTCTTAAGAGAAGGGATTGCAGATTTGATTCTCGTAGGAAACGAAGAAGAAATCGAGAAAAATAAAGGCGCATATGATATTACAGGCGCTGTGATCGTTGATCCGGCTAAAAATGATAAAACAGAAGAGTATATTGCAAAGCTTGTTGAATTAAGACAGAAAAAAGGAATGACAGAAGAGCAGGCAAGAGAGCTCCTCCTGAATAATTATCTGTACTACGGCGTTATGATGGTGAAAATGGGAGACGCCGACGGTATGGTGTCCGGAGCATGTCATTCTACGGCGGATACACTTCGTCCGTGTCTTCAGATCTTGAAGACAAAGCCGGGAACAAAACTTGTATCTGCATTCTTTTTAATGGTTGTTCCTGACTGTGATATGGGAGCGGACGGAACGTTCATCTTCGGAGATGCCGGACTTGAGCAAAACCCTGATCCGGAAAAACTGGCAAACATTGCACTTTCTTCCGCAGAATCTTTCGAGACGCTGACAGGAAAAGAACCGATTGTAGCGATGCTTTCTCATTCTACAAAAGGAAGTGCAAAACATGCAGATGTCGATAAAGTTGTAGAAGCAACAAAGATCGCGCACGAACTTGCGCCGGAATTAAAATTAGACGGAGAGCTTCAGCTTGACGCCGCTATCGTTCCGGAAGTCGGAGCATCGAAAGCTCCGGGCAGTGAAGTGGCAGGTAAAGCGAACGTGTTGATCTTCCCTGATCTTGATGCCGGCAATATCGGATATAAACTTGTACAAAGACTTGGAAAGGCAGAGGCATACGGACCGCTTACACAGGGAATCGCAGCTCCTGTCAACGATCTGTCACGCGGATGCAGCGCAGAAGATATTGTGGGTGTTGTTGCAATTACGGCGGTGCAGGCACAGGCAGAGTAAGATCGAGTACATAGAGAGTTTCAGTAAAACTTTCTGTTTATATAGTTTATAAAAACAAAAATGGAGGAGAAGTAATGAACGTATTAGTAATCAACTGTGGAAGTTCTTCATTGAAATTTCAGCTCATTAACGCGGAATCAGAAGAAGTTTTGGCGAAAGGAATTTGTGAGAGGATCGGAATTGACGGACGTCTGACGTATCAGCCGGAAGGCGGAGAAAAAGAGGTGTCGGAAAAGGCGATGCCGACCCATACAGAGGCAATTCAGTTTGTGATTGAAGCTCTTACAAATCCGGAAACGGGTGTTGTTAAGAGTTTGGATGAAATCGGAGCTGTAGGACATCGTGTCGTACACGGCGGAGAAAAGTTTGCATCCTCAGTTGTGATTACAGAAGAAGTGAAGAAAGCGATAGAGGAATGTAATGATCTTGCGCCGCTTCATAATCCGGCAAACTTGATCGGTATTACAGCCTGCGAAAAACTTATGCCGAATACACCTATGACAGCTGTATTCGATACGGCGTTCCATCAGACAATGCCGGAAAAAGCATATATGTACGGACTTCCATACAATTATTATGAGGATTATAAGATCAGACGTTACGGCTTCCATGGAACAAGCCACAGTTTCGTATCTAAGAAAGCGGCGGAAGTGATGGAAAAACCGTATGAAGAACTGAAGACGATCGTATGTCATCTCGGAAACGGATCAAGTGTGACAGCTGTCATGAACGGACAATCTGTAGATACTTCTATGGGAATGACTCCGTTGGAAGGTCTTGTAATGGGAACACGTTCGGGAAATATCGATCCTGCGATCATGGAATTTATCGCAGAGAAAGAACATCTTGATATTGCAGGCGTGATGGACGTTCTTAATAAGAAGTCAGGTGTGTTCGGTATTTCGGGAGAACTCTCAAGCGATTTCCGTGATCTGACAAATGCGATGAATTCAGGAGATAAAAAAGCGAAGATCGCAATGGACGTATTTTCCTATAATGTTGCCAAATATGTCGGAGCATATGCGGCGGTAATGAATGGGGTAGACGATATTGTATTTACTGCGGGAATCGGTGAGAATGACGATTATGTAAGAGAACAGGTGTGTTCTTATCTGGGATATCTCGGAGTTGACTTTGATAAAGAGGCAAATACAGGTTTGAGAGGAAAACAGGCTGAGATTACAAAAGCGGGTTCAAAAGTAAGGGTATTTGTTATTCCGACAAATGAAGAGCTTGCGATTGCAAGAGAGACATTGGCGCTTGTAAAATAGTAAATGAGTTGAGTTGTCTTAAAGATCGTATGGAAAATACTATATTTTGTGTGTTTTCATGAAAATGACGGTTGACAAACAGAATTTACATGATATAATAATTCAGGTATGAATAGGAGTAAATAACAATGTTAATTAACCTATCAGACGTTTTGTCAGACCAGCATAAGACAGTTGAAGAGACTGTGCCGCTTACAATGGGAGAGATCCGGATGAAATTCGGGAAGTATCCGATTGTCGAGAGTGAGCCGGTTCATGTCCGGGTAGAACATGTCAGGGGAAAGGAAATGCTTATTTATGCAGATACCAGACTTGTGACGGTCATTCCCTGTGACAGATGCTTGGAGGATGTAAGATATGAATTTGCTTTAGATTTTGCAAAACATGTCGACATAGGTCTCTCCGACGCAGAACTGACAGAGGAGCTGGATGAATCAAACTTTATTGACGGATATCATCTTGACGTGGACAAACTACTCAGTAATGAGATCTTGTCGGGATGGCCGGAAAAAGTACTGTGCAAGGAAGATTGTAAAGGTCTTTGCCCGGTATGCGGTCAAAATTTGAATACAAAGTCCTGCGATTGTGAAGATACGGGGCTTGATCCTAGAATGTCAGTTGTCCGTGACTTATTTAAGAATTTTAAGGAGGTGTAACCTATGTCAATCTGCCCAAAGAATAAATCTTCTAAAGCAAGAAGAGATAAAAGAAGAGCTAACTGGAAGATGAGCGCTCCGAACCTTGTAAAATGCAGCAAGTGCGGCGAACTCATGATGCCTCACCGTGTATGCAAAGCTTGTGGCGCATACAATAAACGTGAGATTATTTCCGTTGACTAATCGTGAATTGAATGAAGAGGACGTAAAATATGATTTTACGTCCTTTTTTTATTGCTATGCGTATGATAAAAAGATGTCCGACGGACATTTTTTAGTTGATTTTTACAATAATATCAATTAGAATGATTTCAGTAGCGTTAGGAGGAATGAAGATGTCTGACATGACAAGAGTAGCGCTTGATGCAATGGGCGGCGATAATGCGCCGGTGGAGATGGTAAAAGGCGCTGTAGAAGCAGTACAAAAGCGGAACGATATTCAGGTTCTGCTCACAGGAAAAGAAGAGATATTGAAGGAAGAACTTGCAAAGTATACATATCCGGATGAAAAGATTCATATTGTGAATGCGACTGAAGTGATCGAAACTGCAGAGCCGCCGGTAAAAGCAATCCGCAGCAAGAAAGATTCCTCTCTTGTGACGGCAATGAAACTTGTCAGAAACGGTGAGGCAGACGCTTTTGTTTCGGCAGGAAATTCAGGCGCGGTTCTCGTTGGAGGACAGCTTCTTGTCGGCAAGATTAAAGGGGTAGAGCGTCCGCCGCTTGCGCCGCTGATTCCGACGCTGAAAGGAGTTTCCCTTTTGATCGACTGCGGAGCGAATGTAGATGCCCGACCGTCTCATCTTGTCCAGTTTGCAAAGATGGGATCTATCTATATGGAGAGCGTTGTAGGTAAGAAGAATCCTACGGTTGGCATTGTGAATATCGGCGCGGAAGAAGAGAAAGGGAATGCCCTTGTGAAAGAGACGTTTCCGCTTCTGAAAGAGTGTCCTGATATCAATTTTATCGGAAGCGTGGAAGCGAGAGAGATCCCCTATGGCGATGTAGATGTCATCGTATGTGAAGCTTTTGTCGGCAACGTGATCCTTAAGCTTTATGAAGGCGTTGCAGGGGCGCTTGTCAAGAAGATCAAAAGTGGTATGATGGCAAATCTGAAGAGCAAAATAGGCGGTCTTTTGGTGAAACCGGCCTTGAAAGATACGTTGAAAGATTTCGACACAAGCGAACATGGCGGAGCACCGCTGCTCGGATTGAAAGGTCTTGTTGTCAAAACACATGGAAGCTCGACATCAAAAGAAGTATGTAATTCGATTATTCAATGTGTGACATTTAAAGAGCAGAAGATCAACGAAAAGATAACGTCAGTTATTCAAAAAAATCAGGAAAATATTTAAAGATCAGGTAAGGAGAAGATATTATGGAATTTGAAAAGCTTCAAAAAATTATCGCGGAAGTTCTTAATTTAAGTGAGGAAGAGATTAGACCGGACAGTACATTTGTAGATGATCTCGGAGCAGATTCTCTTGATGTATTCCAGATCATCATGGGAATCGAAGAAGAGTTTGACATTGAGATCGATAATGAAGAAGCGGAGAAAATAACAACAGTTCAGGATGCTGTTGATCAGATCAAAAAAGCAGTGGAATAATTTGGTGTAAAATGAAAAAGCCCCTGTGGGCTTTTTCGTTTTACATGGAAAAGAAATAAAGGACGGTGCAAGACACCGGGAAAGAGTAGAAAATGCATAAGAAATTAAAAGAGTTAGAACAGAAGATAGGTTATCGATTCAGAAATTTTTCTTTTCTTGAACAGGCAATGATGCACAGTTCCTATACGAATGAGCATCGGATGGAAAAATACAGATGCAATGAACGTTTAGAGTTTTTGGGAGATGCGGTCTTAGAACTGATTTCCAGTGAGTTTTTGTTTCGGCAGTCTCCGAAAGTTCCGGAAGGAGAGCTGACAAAAACAAGGGCAAGCATGGTGTGTGAGCAGTCATTGGCTATGTGCGCGAGAGACATCGATCTTGGAAGCTATCTTCTTCTCGGAAAAGGGGAAGAGGTAACAGGAGGGCGTTTTCGTGATTCTGTGACTTCAGATGCACTGGAAGCTTTGATCGGAGCAATATATCTGGATGGTGGTTTTACTAATGCAAAAGAGTTTATACATCGTTTTGTTTTGACGGATCAGGAAGATAAGAAACTCTTTTATGATAGTAAAACTATCCTTCAAGAGATTGTTCAGGCTGAAAAACTAGGAGAGATAGAATATCATCTGATAGGCGAGGAAGGACCTGATCATAACAAATCATTTTCTGTGGAACTGACGATCCGGGGCAGGTCGTACGGTAAAGGCAAAGGAAGGACTAAAAAAGCGGCGGAACAGCAGGCTGCCTATGAGGCGATTCATGTGCTGAAAAAAAGATAAAGCAGGTGTTCTATGTATTTAAAAAGTATAGAAGTGCAGGGGTTTAAGTCCTTTGCAAATAAGATTAAATTTGACTTTCATAACGGAATTACAGGTATTGTCGGACCAAATGGAAGCGGAAAGAGCAATGTTGCGGATGCAGTTCGCTGGGTACTGGGAGAGCAACGGGTAAAACAGCTCCGCGGCGGTACGATGCAGGACGTAATCTTTTCGGGAACAGAGAACAGGAAACCGTTAAGTTATGCCTCTGTAGCGATCACATTGGATAATGCGGATCACAAATTGCCTGTTGATTATGAAGAAGTTACTGTGACGAGAAAGCTGTACCGTTCAGGAGAAAGTGAATATCTGATCAACGGAGCGTCCTGTCGGCTGAAAGATATTAATGAAATGTTTTATGACACAGGTATCGGTAAAGAAGGATATTCGATTATAGGTCAGGGACAGATCGATAAAATATTAAGCGGGAAGCCGGAAGAAAGAAGAGAATTGTTCGACGAGGCTGCCGGAATCGTAAAGTTTAAGCGGAGAAAAAACCTATCGGTAAAGAAACTTGAAGAAGAACGTATGAACTTAACCCGCGTAAACGATATTTTACAGGAACTGGAAAAGCAGTTGGGACCTTTGGAAAAACAGTCGGAAACAGCGAAAGAGTATTTAAAGAAAAAGGAAGAGTTAAAGACATATGATATTAATATGTTCCTTTTGGAAGAAGAGAGGATCCGTGACTGTTTAAAAGAAACACAAAAGAAACTGGAGATCGCATCATTAGAATTAGAAGAGTCAAATATCAGTTATGATAAGATGAAAACGGAGTATGAGGCGATTGAAGAGGAAGTAGAAGAGATCGACCTTGCAATCGAAACTGCAAAAAATCGTTTGAATGAAACAAATTTACTGAAGCAGCAACTGGAAGGTCAGATCAATGTATTGAGAGAACAGATCAATACGGCTCGTATGAATGATGAGCATTATGATAACCGGTTGAATACCGTCCAATCGGAAATCAATATGAGAAAAGAGCAGAAAGCGTCTTTTGAAGAAGAAAAGAAAAATCTTTCGGAAAAGCTGCGTGAAGCGTCGCAGGCAGATACGGTTGTAAAAAAACGACTGATCGATGTGCAGACACAGATTGCGGAGCATACAGAAGAGATCGAACAGCGGAAACAGGAAATTATGGATCTTCTTGGAAACAGAGCTTCTACGAAAGCAAAAATCCAACATTTTGATACAACGAGAGATCAAATATCAACAAGAAAATCCGTGCTTGCAAGAAATATTTTAGAAGTGTCGGCAAAGGCGAAAGAGCAGGAAGAGCAGCTGCATGAACATGAAGAGCGGTTGTCTGAGATTCAAGATAAGATTCGGCTCTATAATATGCAGATTACCGAAAATGAACAGAAGATACAAAAACTTCAAGAAGAGTTAAATGTCAGACAGGAAAAATTGAATGTCGGACGAACAGCATATCACAGAGAGGCATCCAGGCTGGAATCACTGAAAAATATTACGGAGCGTTATGATGGATATGGAAACAGTATCCGTAAAGTGATGGCAAATAAGGATAAAAATCCGGGATTGATCGGCGTTGTTGCAGATATTATCAAAGTCGATAAAGAATATGAGATTGCGATTGAGACTGCTTTGGGCGGAAGTATTCAAAATATTGTTACGGATAATGAAGATACAGCCAAGAAAATGATTTCTTTTTTAAAGACGAATAAGTTCGGCCGGGCAACATTTTTGCCGCTTACAAGTATGAGAGGCGGAGGCGGAATTCGCAATGAAGAAGCGCTTAAAGAACCGGGAGTGATCGGTACGGCAGATAAGCTTGTTTATGTAGAGGCGCGTTTTACCGGACTGGCAGAGCAGTTGTTAGGAAGAACCCTTGTCGTTAGAACGATCGATGACGGAATTCTCATTGCAAGAAAATATAAGCAGTCGATTAGACTTGTTACTTTGGAAGGAGAATTGATCAATCCGGGAGGATCGATGACGGGAGGCGCATTTAAAAATTCCAGCAACCTGCTGAGCAGAAGACGAGAGATCGAAGAATTTGAAAAGACGGTAGCCATGCTGAAAAAAGATATGGATGCCGCCGAGGCAGATGTAAGCAGGATTAAATCTGAACGCGCGGGATGCTACAATATGGTAGATGATATCCGTCAGGAACTCAGAAAGGCATCGGTCATCGAAAATACAGCGAAGATGAATGCCGAGCAGACGAAGACGCGTATGGAGGAGGCAAAACAAAGCTGTGCAGGTTATGTCGCAGAACAAGGAAAGCTTGAAAGAGAGTTAGGAGAGATAATAGAGAACGAAGAGTCGATCAGGATGGAACTTGAGGTATCTGAAAATTTAGAAAAAGAACTCAATCTTCGGATCGAAGAACTTCATGCTCTGCTTGAAAAAGAAAGAGATACGGAGAGTGAACAGCTTAAGATCTCAGAAGAATCACATTTATCTTTGGCAGGAATGGAACAGCAGAATCTTTTCGTATCGGAAAATATTTCACGTATTGAAGAAGAGATCGTCAAGTTTCAGGCAGAACTGGAAGAATTGGATAAAAATAAAGATTATGCGTCAGATGAGATTAAGGAAAAGGAAGACAAGATAAAAGAGCTTCGGGGAACGATTGATAATTCAAGAGAATTGTTTGATGAAATTGAAAAAGAAATAAAAGAACAGACAGAGGGAAGAGATGCATTAAACAGGAAGCATAAACAGTTTCTGCAAATGCGGGAAGACTTGTCAAAACATATTTCGGCTCTCGATAAAGAATGTTTCCGCCTGGACAGTCAAAAACAATCTTACGAGGCGGCGTCTGAAAAGCAGATGAATTATATGTGGGAAGAATATGAGATCACATACAATCATGCGATGAAGCTTCGTGACGAAAATCTGACGGATCTTGCGTATATGAAGCGTCAGATACAAGAGTTGAAAAATGAGATCCGAAAACTCGGCACAGTCAATGTCAATGCGATTGAAGATTTTAAAAATATTTCCGAAAGATATGCATTTTTGAAAAATCAGCATGACGACCTTGTCGAGGCGGAGCAGACGCTGATGCAGATCATTGATGAATTAGATGCTGCAATGAGAAAACAGTTTGCCGAGCAGTTTTTAAAAATAAAAGAAGAGTTCAACACAGTGTTCCGACAGTTGTTCGGAGGCGGAAAAGGAACATTGGAGTTGATGGAAGATGAGGATATTTTGGAGGCGGGAATCCGTATCATTGCCCAGCCGCCAGGGAAAAAACTTCAAAATATGATGCAGCTTTCCGGCGGCGAAAAAGCGTTGACGGCAATTTCTTTATTATTTGCGATCCAGAATTTAAAACCGTCGCCGTTTTGTCTTCTTGATGAGATTGAAGCGGCGCTGGATGATAATAACGTGACCCGCTTTGCACAATATCTGCATAAACTGACGAAAAATACGCAGTTTATCGTAATTACGCATCGTAGAGGAACGATGACGGCAGCAGATAGACTGTATGGAATCACGATGCAGGAAAAAGGCGTTTCAACGCTTGTTTCAGTCGATCTTTTGGAAGATAAATTGGATCGCTGAGAATTGATAAAGGAATCAGAGAAAGGAATTAATTAGATAAATGGAAGAAAAAAAAGGATTTTTCAGGCGTCTTGTATCAGGTCTTGCAAAGACAAGAGATAATATTGTATCCGGGATGGACAGTATTTTTCATGGCTTTTCAAAAATAGACGAGGAGTTTTATGAGGAGCTGGAAGAGACGTTGATCATGGGCGATCTCGGAGTACACTCTACAATGGAAATATTAGAAGACCTCCGGGCAAAAGTAAAAGAAAGACATATCAAAGAACCGATTGAGTGCAGACAATTATTGATTGACAGTATCCGGGAACAAATGGATGTAGGAGAGACGGCATATGAGTTTGAAAACAGAACATCTGTCGTGTTTGTGATCGGAGTAAACGGAGTCGGGAAAACAACTACGATCGGAAAACTGGCGGGAAAGTTGAAAAGTCAGGGGAAAAAGGTTGTTTTGGCGGCAGCCGATACTTTTCGTGCTGCGGCGGGAGAACAGCTTCGAGAATGGGCGAACCGTGCCGATGCAGATATGATCGGAGGGCAGGAAGGAGCAGATCCGGCAGCTGTAATCTATGACGCGGTAGCTGCGGCAAAAGCACGTCATGCAGATGTGCTTCTCTGTGATACGGCAGGAAGACTTCACAATAAAAAGAACCTGATGGAGGAACTTAAGAAGATCAACCGTGTGATCGACAGAGAGTATCCGGAAGCTTTTCGGGAGACACTTGTCGTATTAGATGCGACAACAGGACAAAATGCTTTGGCACAGGCAAAAGAGTTTAATGAAGTGGCAGACATTACAGGTGTTATTCTTACAAAGATGGACGGAACGGCAAAAGGTGGAATTGCAGTTGCGATTCAGGCAGAACTTGGAATTCCCGTAAAATATATCGGAGTCGGAGAGACGATAGACGATCTTCAGAAATTTGATGCAGATGAGTTTGTAAACGCATTGTTTTACAGAGAGGATGAAGAAAAATGATGACATTGGAGAAATTTGAAGAAGCCAGCGAGCTTGTAAAAAAAGTGACGAATTCTACAAAGCTTGTGTACAGTGATTATTTAAGCGAGCAAAGCGGAGGAAAGGTTTATTTAAAGCCGGAAAATATGCAGCATACCGGAGCATACAAGATCAGAGGAGCTTATTATAAAATCAGTACGTTATCGGATGAAGAACGAGGCAGAGGACTGATCACGGCATCGGCGGGAAATCACGCTCAGGGCGTTGCCTTTGCCGCAAAAAAATTTGGCTGTAAAGCAGTTATCGTTATGCCTACGGTTACACCTCTTATAAAAGTGAACCGTACAAAGAGCTACGGCGCGGAAGTGATCCTGCACGGAGATGTCTATGACGATGCTTATGCCTATGCGTGTGAGCTGGCAGAAAAAGAGGGATATACGTTTGTACATCCGTTTAATGACATAGATGTAGCAACAGGCCAGGGAACGATCGCAATGGAAATCGTTCAGGAACTTCCGACTGTTGATTACATTCTTGTTCCGATCGGAGGAGGCGGACTTGTTTCCGGCGTTGCGACGCTGGCTAAGATGTTGAATCCGAAAATAAAAGTAATCGGAGTAGAACCGGCAGAGGCGGCAAGTATGAAAGCGGCGCTTGCGGCAGGCGAAGTCGTACAACTTGAAAGCGCCAATACGATCGCGGACGGAACGGCCGTGAAAGCTGTAGGAGATAAAATTCTGCCCTTTGTTAAGGAAAATGTAGACGACGTTCTTCTTGTAGAAGATGATGAATTGATCGGCGCATTTCTTGACATGGTAGAGAATCATAAGATGATCGTTGAAAATTCAGGTCTTTTGTCAGTAGCGGCATTGAAGCAGCTTGACTGCAAAGGGAAAAAGGTAGTCTGTGTATTAAGCGGCGGTAATATGGACGTAATTACGATGTCATCTATTGTACAGCATGGATTGATCCAACGCGACAGGATTTTTTCTGTATCTGTACTTCTTCCTGACAAACCGGGTGAACTTGTCCAGGTGGCGCAGACAATCGCAGAAGCTCAGGGAAATGTAATTAAGCTGGAGCATAACCAATTTGTAAGTACAAACAGAAATGCGGCAGTAGAGCTTCGTATTACGATGGAGGCATTTGGAACAGAACACAAGCAGGAGATACTAAAAGCATTAGAGAAAAAAGGATACCGTCCGAGATTGATCGGTGCTAAACTGTATTAAGTTTGCAAAGCGATGAGGGATACATTTGGAAACTATAAAAACGGTACAGTCTCAAGATAAAAGAATCTTTTGACTGTACCGTTTTTATAGCTCTAAGTTTCATTGTATAGCAAACAAACATTCAAGCGCCGGTCTTTTAAAATCAATTAGTTACAATATATTTTATACTGTATGCACGATCAAATCTGTTCGCCGCGGGCATATTTTTCAAGCAGAGCATGAATTTTGTCTGTCGGATTCATTACAGCACCGATTGTAATATCGTGATTAAGAGAATCAATGATCAAAGCGAGAAACTTACTCATATCTGCTTTTACGAAATATGGTTTTTTGTATAATTCTGCAGGCAGATATGTAAGGTTTGTCGTAATAACTTTATTGATATATCCCTTTTCATAGTATTCGTCAAATTTTTCAAATCCTTCGGTGAATAAACCAAAAGTTGTACATACAAATACACGGCCTGCTTTTCTTTCTTTTAACTGTTTTGCGACATCAAGCATACTTCCTCCGGAAGCGATCATATCATCTACGATGATAACATCTTTTCCGGCAACGTCATCGCCGAGAAATTCATGAGCCACAATCGGATTCTTACCATTGATGATTGTAGAATAGTCACGGCGTTTATAAAACATTCCCATATCGACACCGAGAATATTGGAAAAATAAACGGCGCGGTGCATCGCTCCCTCATCAGGGCTGATGATCATAAGGTGATCTTTATCGGGGATAAGATCAGGAACGGCGCGAAACAGCGCTTTCATAAATTGGTACGGCGGATTGAAGCTGTCAAATCCGCTTAGAGGGATCGCGTTTTGTACGCGGGGATCGTGGGCGTCAAAAGTGACGATGTTTGAAACTCCCATTGCGTTTAATTCTTCAAGAGCAAGCGCACAGTCAAGAGATTCGCGTTTTGTACGTTTGTGCTGGCGGCTTTCGTACAGGAAAGGCATAATGACGTTAATACGCTTTGCTTTGCCGGTTGCAGCGGAGATGATTCGTTTCAGGTCCTGGAAATGATCATCAGGAGACATGTGGTTTAGATGTCCGTTTACAGTGTAAGTAAGGTTGTGGTTGCAAACGTCGGTCATGATGAAAAGATCTGTTCCCCGGATAGTTTCTTTAAGAAGTCCTTTTGCTTCTCCTGTGCCAAAACGGGGACAGCAGCAGTCTACGAGATAGTTGTTTGACTTGTAGTTTACATACAGAGAAGATTCGGATACTTCGTTGATTGTATTTTCACGAAAAGAAACAATATAATCATTTACTTTTTGTCCGAGTTCTCTGCAGCTTTCCATTGCAATGAGTTTTAGCGGTGCGGCCGGAAGAGTTTTTTCTAAAAGTTCGATATTTGACATAGTATTCTCCTGTTAAATAATAGTATAAATTGAGTTTTAAGCCGGAGCATAGAAAAATGCAAACGACTTTACAGCACTAGAATCATATCATTTTTCAGCCTGAAATTCAAGCGCCGCTTCTTTTGTATGTATGTTGTATTGGTGAAGTACAGTCTTTGCGAAGAGGTTTAAATGTGTTATAGTATGTGATAGAATGAACAGCAAATAAGGGGAATAACAAATGACAGGAAAAAAACATGAGCATATTGTCAAATCAATCATGCCCGGCAGTATTGCGGAGGAATTAGGCATTGAACCCGGAGATAAACTTCTTTCGATCGACGGTCAGGAGATTGAAGATATTTTTGATTATCAGTTTTACGTGGAAGACGAAGAAATCGTACTTTTGATTGAGAAACAGGACGGAGAACAGTGGGAGCTTGAGATTGAAAAAGATGCAGACGAGCAGCTTGGAATAGAGTTCGGGCAGGGGTTGATGGATGAGTATCGTTCCTGCCGGAATAAGTGCATGTTCTGCTTCATCGATCAGATGCCGGAGGGAATGAGAGATACTCTTTATTTTAAAGACGATGATTCAAGATTGTCTTTTTTACAGGGAAATTATGTGACGCTTACAAATATGAGTGATCATGATATTGAGCGGATTATTAGGTATAGGTTAGAACCGATCAATATTTCGTTTCAAACGACGAATCCACAACTACGCTGCAAGATGCTTCACAATCGTTTTGCGGGAGATGCGCTGAAAAAAGTAGACAGACTTTTTGAAGGCGGTATTGAAATGAACGGACAGATCGTACTGTGCAAAGGAGAAAACGACGGGGCTGAGCTGGAACGTTCTATTAAAGACCTGACGGCATATATTCCGCTTCTTCGAAGCGTTTCTGTCGTTCCGGTAGGGCTTACAAAGTTCAGAGACGGTCTGTATCATTTAGAGCCGTTTACGAAAGAGGATGCCAAAGAAGTATTATCAGTTATACACAAATGGCAGGATCGCATTTATGAGCAGTACGGAATTCATTTCATTCATGCAGGGGATGAGTGGTATTTGCTCGCAGGACAGGAGGTGCCGGAGGAAGAGCGGTATGACGGATATCTTCAGTTGGAAAATGGGGTCGGAATGCTCCGTCTTCTTTTTGAAGAATTTACAGAAGGGTATAAAAGCCTTACAGGAGACGAGCGGCAGGAAGAACTGTCGATTGCCACAGGAAAGCTGGCATATCCTTATATAAGCGCCATGGCGGAAAAGATAGAAGAGAAATTTCCTAATTTGGAAATTCATGTCTTTTCTATCCGAAACGACTTTTTCGGAGAACGCATTACTGTGTCCGGACTGATCACGGCGCAGGATCTGACAGCGCAGCTTAAAGGAGAGCGTCTTGGCAGCAGACTGCTCATTCCGTGCAATATGTTAAAGACAGATGAAGATGTGTTTCTTGATGATTTTACGGTAAGACAAGTATCCGACGCTTTACAAGTGCCTATTGATATTGTAAAATCAAGCGGACAGGATTTTATAGATGCGGTGATCGGAGAAAAACAGACAGATCCGGACTGCAAAACCGAAAGATTGATTTGAAAGGAAAATAATATGAGTAAACCAGTAGTTGCCATTGTCGGCCGCCCGAATGTCGGAAAGTCAACCCTTTTTAATGCTTTGGCAGGAGAGATGATTTCTATTGTGAAAGATACTCCGGGAGTGACAAGAGACAGGATTTATGCGGATGTGACATGGCTTGATAAAGAATTTACAATGATCGATACAGGCGGTATAGAACCGGACAGCAAAGACATCATTTTATCACAGATGAGAGAGCAGGCTCAGATTGCGATTGATACGGCGGATGTTATTATTTTTATAACTGATGTGAAGCAGGGACTTGTGGATGCGGATTCTAAAGTCGCGGACATGCTCAGAAGATCCGGAAAGCCGGTTGTCCTTGTTGTAAATAAAGTGGATAATTTTGACAAATATATGGCAGATGTATATGAGTTTTATAATCTTGGTATCGGGGATCCGGTTCCGATCTCGGCAGCATCCAGATTGGGACTTGGCGATATGCTTGACATTGTCGCGGAAAACTTTCCGGAAGGAAGCGCTCAGGCGGAAGATGATGACCGCCCGCGGGTTGCGATCGTAGGGAAACCGAACGTCGGAAAGTCGTCGATTATCAATAAACTGCTCGGAGAGAATCGAGTAATCGTCTCGGATATCGCGGGAACAACAAGAGACGCCATTGATACTGAGATTCTTCATAACGGAAAAGAATATATTTTTATTGATACGGCAGGACTTCGCAGAAAGAATAAAATCAAAGAAGAACTGGAACGCTACAGTATTATCCGTACGGTAACAGCCGTGGAAAGAGCAGACGTAGTGCTTATGGTTATCGATGCGACAGAAGGAGTGACGGAGCAGGATGCAAAGATTGCGGGAATTGCTCATGAACGTGGAAAAGGCGTGATCATCGTTGTGAACAAATGGGATGCGATTGAGAAAAACGACAGAACGATGCGTGAGTATGAAAGCGATATCCGTCAGGTGCTTTCTTATATGCCGTATGCGGAAATTATGTATGTATCCGCAGCAACCGGTCAAAGATTGAACCGGTTATATGATATGATCGATATGGTTATCGAGAATCAGACACTTCGGATCGCAACCGGAGTTTTAAACGAGATTATGACAGAAGCAGTGGCAATGCAGCAGCCTCCGTCAGATAAAGGAAAAAGACTGAAGCTTTATTATATTACGCAAGTTGCGGTAAAACCTCCGACTTTTGTTATCTTTGTAAACGATAAGGAATTGATGCATTTTTCATATACGCGGTATTTGGAAAATAAGATCAGAGAAGCGTTTGGTTTTAGAGGAACTTCCCTGAAATTCTTTATAAGAGAACGGAAAGAAAAGGGGTAAAGAAATATGGAACGATTGATCTGTCTTGCGGTCGGATATGTGTGCGGTCTTTTTCAGACCGGATATCTGGTCGGTAAGATGAACCATATAGATATCAGAAAAGAGGGAAGCGGAAATTCGGGAACGACAAATGCTCTTCGTGTGCTCGGATGGAAAGCGGGGATCTTCACTTTTCTCGGAGATGTTTTAAAATGTGTGGCTGCATATTTTATTGTACGTTTTATGTATCGGGGGAGCGATTGTCTTCCGTTGCTTGTAATGTACGCAGGGGCAGGAGTGACTCTCGGACATAACTTTCCGTTTTATATGAACTTTAAAGGCGGAAAAGGAATTGCGGTTATGGCAGGACTTGTCTTTATTAACAGTGTGTGGCATATGCCGCAGAGTCTTTTTCTTATACTTGTTACGGCATTATTCTTTTTTATTCCTGTGATCGTGACAAGGTACATATCTGTCGGTTCTCTTTGTGCATACACAGCATTTTTAATTGAAATGATCCTATTTGGACAGTGGGGATGGTTCGATATGGAAGCAGGCTACTGTTATGAACTATATGGGATCGCAGTTCTTTTGACTGCATTGGCATGGTATCGCCATAGAGAGAACATAAAGCGTCTGGTCAAAGGAACAGAAAATAAATTCGGTTCAAAAAGAAAGGGGCATTGATTTATGGCAAATGTAGGAGTAATCGGTGCGGGAAGCTGGGGAACGGCGTTATCGGTTCTTCTGGCTGACAACGGACATCATGTGACGATCTGGTCGATCGATGAAAAAGAAGTTGAAATGCTGGATAAAAAGAGAGAACACCTGACGAAGCTTCCGGGGGTGAAACTTTCCGACGGCATGACGATCACGGGTGATCTGGAATCGGCAGTCAAGGGAAAAGACTTTCTTGTACTTGCAGTTCCGTCGCCGTTTACAAGGGCAACTGCGAAGAAGATGTCAGCTTACGTCGGGAAAGGTCAGATTATCGTTGATGTGGCAAAGGGAATCGAGGAGAGTACACTTTTGACATTGTCTGCTCAGATCGAAGAAGAAATCCCTCAGGCGGACGTAGCGGTTCTTTCAGGACCAAGCCATGCAGAAGAAGTCGGAAGAAAGCTTCCGACAACATGTGTCATCGGAGCAAAAACAAAAAAAACGGCGGAATATTTGCAGTCTGCGTTTATTAATAAAGTGTTCCGTGTATATACAAGTCCGGATATTTTAGGAATTGAGCTTGGCGGTTCTTTGAAAAATGTCATTGCTCTTGCAGCGGGAATCGCAGATGGCCTTGGTTACGGAGATAATACAAAGGCAGCGCTTATTACCCGCGGAATTGCGGAAATTGCCAGACTGGGCGTGAAGATGGGCGGGAAGATCGAGACGTTCACAGGTTTGACGGGAATAGGAGATTTGATCGTTACGTGCGCCAGCGTCCACAGCAGAAACCGGAAAGCAGGATATCTTATCGGACAGGGAAGGTCAATGCAGGAAGCAATGGATGAAGTTCAGATGGTTGTTGAAGGCGTTTATTCGGCAAAGGCAGCGGCGAAGCTGGCAAAAAAATATGATGTTCCCATGCCGATCGTGGAAGAAGTCAATAAAGTGCTTTTTGAAGGGAAATCACCGGCGGAAGCTGTGGATGACCTGATGCTTAGAGAGTCGCGTTCCGAGCATAGAGCGCTTCAATGGGAAAAATAAAGTCATACCCCCGTTTGCGGATGCATAAATTGTATCAGCAGAACAAGGGGGTATTTTTATGGAATCATTTCAAGTATACAAAGATATGAAGGCGAGGACGAACGGGGAAATTTATATCGGGGTAGTCGGACCGGTTCGGACAGGCAAATCAACATTTATCAAGCGGTTTATGGATCTTTTAGTGCTTCCGAATATGACAGATATACATGCAAAAGAACGAACGCAAGATGAATTGCCGCAGTCTGCTTCCGGTACGACAATTATGACTACAGAACCGAAGTTCGTTCCGAAAGAGGCGGCGGGGGTGAAGCTGTCAGATGATCTGGAAGTGAAGATACGAATGATCGACTGTGTCGGTTTTATGGCAGAAGGAGCATCCGGCCATATTGAAAAGGACGAAGAGCGGCAGGTAAAGACACCGTGGTTTGAATATGAGATCCCGTTTACGAAAGCGGCTGCAATCGGGACGCAGAAAGTGATCCGGGATCATGCTACAATAGGGATTGTTGTAACGACAGACGGAAGCGTTACGGATTTGCCGAGGGAAAATTATATTCAGGCAGAAGAAAGGACGGTAAAAGAACTCAAAGCGATAGGAAAGCCGTTTATGATATTGCTTAACTGTAAGAAACCATATACAGAAGAATCTAAGAAGCTTCAGGAAGAACTTCGTGAAAAATACGAAACGGCAGTATTGCCTGTGAATTGTGAACAGATGAAAGAAGAGGATATCCATGAAATTATGCGTCAGGTTCTCTATGAATTTCCGGTCACAGAGGTCGAGTTTTATGTGCCGAAATGGGTGGAAATGCTTTCGAGGGAACATAAGATCAAACAAGATCTTTTTGAGCATGTAAGAAAGATCATGGAGACGATGGATGATATCCGAAGTGTCGTGTCGCGGTCTTTTGAGGCTGAAGGACCGTACATAGAGCGTATCCTGACGGAAAAGATCGAGATGGATACGGGAAAAGTACAGGTGAAAATTGAATTTGCCGAATCTTATTACTATGAAGTGATCAGTGAAGTGACAGGAGAAGAGATTCACGGCGAATATGAGCTTATGGCAGTGATGAAAGAGTTGTCGGCAATGCGGGAAGAATTTTCCCGGATCAAAGATGCTTTTGCCGATGTGAAAATGAAAGGATACGGCGTCGTGAGTCCGTCAAAAGAAGATATCCGGCTTGAAGAGCCGGTGATTATCAAACAGGGAAGTAAATTCGGAGTAAAGATTCGTTCGGAGGCGCCGTCGATCCATATGATCCGTGCAAATATAGAGACAGAGATCGCACCGATCGTCGGAAATGAGAAGCAGGCGGAAGATCTTGCCGGATACATTAAAAAAGAGAGTGAGACTCCGGAGGGCGTATGGGGAACAAATATTTTCGGAAAAACAGTAGAAGAGCTTGTGATGGACGGCATGAGAAATAAAATAGCGATGATTAATGATGAAAGCCAGGTAAAACTTCAGGATTCTATGCAGAAGATCGTAAATGATTCAAATGGCGGCATGGTATGTATTATTATCTGACAGCAGTTCTTGACAAGAAAATAAAAATAGTCTAGGCTTTCAGTATGACAAAAGAATTCAATAGGAGGCGTAAGATGAGTACGCAGTTTGACAAACTTGAGAAATGCTATGAATATTGTAAAACAGTGACAGATTTTATCCCCCGCGTCGGTCTGATCTTAGGATCCGGACTCGGGGGATATGCGAAAAATATGAAAGTTGTAAAAGAGATATCATATGACCAAATTCCGGGGTTCCCGGTTTCAACAGTGCAGGGACATGATGGAAAATTTCTCCTTGGTTATATAGGGAAAGTTCCTGCAATGGTAATGAAAGGACGCGTTCATTTTTATGAAGGATATACGCCTCAGGAGGTTGTTCTTCCGGTGCGTCTTATGAAGCGTATGGGGATTGAAATTCTTTTTCTGACGAATGCATCAGGTGGAATCAATCGTGATTTTCAGGTAGGAGATTTTATGATGATCACAGATCATATTTCATCTTTCGTTCCGTCTCCTTTGATCGGAGAGAACGTATCGGAACTTGGCGAAAGATTTCCCGACATGACAAAAATCTATGATGCCAATCTGAATCAGATCATTGAGAAAACTGCCGCGGAAGAAAAGATTATTTTGAAAAAAGGGGTATATCTTCAGACGTCCGGTCCGAATTTTGAAAGTCCGGCAGAAGTGCGTATGTATGGAATATTAGGTGCAGATGCAGTCGGAATGAGTACGGCGTGCGAAGCGATGGCAGCTCGTCATGCGGGAATACGGGTGTGCGGGATCTCATGCGTCTCTAATATGGCAAGCGGATTGTCGGGTGAAGAATTAAGCCATCTTGACGTACAGGCTGTGGCAGATCGAAGAGCTCAGGAGTTTGAACGTCTTGTGACAAGATCGATTGAAAAGATGTGCGAGGATGAAAGATCAGAGTAGGAGAAAACGGATGAGGACGAGAATATACAATGCAAGAATTTTGACAATGGAAGAAAAACGACCTGTTTTTAAAGGTGAGATCTATATTGACGGCGGAAAGATTTTCCGCATAAAAGAAGCCAAAACGGAAAAAAGTGAGCGGACAGAAAAACCGGCTTTAAATGAAGAAGAAAAATGGGACGAAGAAATCGACGCAGAGGGAAATCTGATTATGCCCGGGTTTAAAAATGCGCATACTCATTCTGCTATGACATTTCTGCGTTCTTATGCAGATGATATGAAACTTCAGGAATGGCTTTTTGATAAGGTATTTCCGGCAGAAGCAAAGCTGACATCCGATGACGTATATCATTTGACAAAACTTGCGATTTTGGAATATTTGACAAGCGGGATTACGGCGGCTTTTGATATGTATAAATTAAAACAAGACAGTGCAAAAGCGGCAGAAGAACTGGGCTTTAGAATGGTTTTTTGCGGAGATATCAATGATTTCGGCGGTACTTTAGAAGAGATGGAGCAAGACTATTTTCGGTATCAATGTGAAGAAACTCCGCTTTTGTCCTATCAGTTCGGATTTCATGCAGAATATACGACAAGCCGCAATTTGATGGAAGGGATCGCGCAGCTTGCCGGAAAATATAAAAAGCCTGTTTATGTCCATTGTTCGGAGACAAAAAGAGAAGTGGAGGAATGTCGGGAAAAAACAGGTATGACACCGATCGCATATATGGATTCTCTCGGCCTTTTTGAAAACGGAGGAGGATTATTCCACGGCGTTCATTTAGATGAAGCAGATTTTGACATTATGAAAAAGAAAAAAATATGTGTCGTTACAAATCCGGCTTCTAATTTAAAACTGGCAAGCGGAATTGCCCCGGTCAAAACGTATCTTGAAAAAGGAATTCCGGTTGCTATAGGAACAGACGGACCGGCAAGTAATAATTGCCTTGATATGTTTAAAGAAATGTTTCTTGTGACAGGGCTTCAAAAAGTAGTTCATAATGATCCGGAGGCTGTTCCGGCAGCAGACGTACTGAAAATGGCGACTGTCAACGGAGCTTACGCGATGGGACTTGACAACTGTGATATACTTGCAGAAGGAAAATACGCAGATTTGATTATGATAGATCTGATGCAGCCGAATATGCAGCCGATACAAAATATTGAAAAAAATGTTGTGTACAGCGCCAGTAAGCTGAATGTAAAAATGACGATGATAAACGGGAGAGCTGTTTATCAAAACGGGAAGTTTAAAATCGGGGAAAGCGTGGAAGACATTTATGAAAATGCAAACCGGATCGCAGAGAGGATACTAGATGGCAAAGAATAAATGCTCACAGACGTATCGGAGATTTATTATTTGTGCAGAAGGGGAAACAAATGATTAAAACAGATAGAGAGAAACAAATGAAAGGGGTTACAAAGCAATGAGAACAGCAATATTTACGATCGATACAGAAAGTTATGAAGCAAAGAAAAAAAGTGCGGCAGGAGAGGCTTTGAAGCGTATGCTTGAACAAAACAGGCTGGAAGTGAAAGCTGCGAAAGTTTTGCCAAGAGATAAAGAAGTTGTGGCGACAGTTTTTCGCCAGCTGGCAGACTCGGGCTCTGTCGAACTGATCATAACGACAGGGGCGACGGGATATTTAGAGCAGGACTGTGCTCCGAAGGCGGTAGAAGAAGTCGCAGAGCAGCTTATTCCGGGAATCCCGGAAGCGCTTAGGGCATATAATCTCAGGTATTCCAAGAAAGCAATGCTCGACTGTATGGCGGCAGGCATTCGGAAAAATACACTTATTGTGAATCTGCCGGAAAGTGCAAAAACAGCGAAAGAAGATATGGAATACATTTTATCGGAAGTAGTACAAGTAGTGGAGAGTATTAACTTATGATGAAGATCACATATATCGGACACAGCGGATTTTTTGTGGAAATGGAAGATGCCTGCTTTTTATTTGATTATTACAAAGGAACGATTCCGGAAACAGACGGAAACAAAAAAATGTATGTTTTCGTAAGTCACAGGCATCATGATCATTATAACGAGGAAATTTTCAGGCTGCAGGAAAAATTCCGGGATATACAATATATTATTTCTTCAGATGTATATGAACTGGCTTCTCATCCTGAGAAAAACGATAAAATCATTTATATGAAAGCAGGAGAAGAGGCGGACATAAAAGGATGTTATGTGCGAACGCTCCGGTCAAATGATGAGGGAACGGCATTTTTCATTCGCTATAAAGACCAGACGATCTATCACGCAGGGGATTTGAATTGGTGGCACTGGGAAGGGGAGCCGGATGAGTATAATAAAAATATGCGTCGTTCTTATCAGTCGGAGATCAACAAGCTTTGCGGAGAAAAGATTGATGCGGCGTTTGTTCCGGTCGATCCAAGACTGGGGGAACAGTATTGTCTCGGAATCGACTGTTTCATGAAACGAACGGAAACAAAAAGAGTATTTCCGATGCATTTTTGGGGAAATTATGATGTGTGCAGCCGTTTGATGCTCGAAGAATGCACAAAAGATTATCAGGACAAGATTGTGAAGATCGAGAGGGAAGGACAGACATTTCTATGCAGGTAAAAATATATACAGACGGGGCGGCACGGGGAAATCCGGACGGACCGGGAGGATATGGAGCGATTCTTGAATATGTAGATACGAAAGGGACGCTTCATACAAAAGAACTATCCCGGGGATATGTCAGAACAACAAACAACAGAATGGAACTGATGGCAGTGATCGCAGGATTGGAAGCGTTGAACAGACCTTGTGAGGTAGAAGTTTATTCTGATTCACAGTATGTTGTAAATGCGTTTAATAAACAGTGGGTAGACGGATGGATTAAGAAAGGATGGAAGCGTGGGAAAAACGAACCGGTTAAAAATCCGGATCTTTGGAAGCGTCTTCTCAAAGCAAAAGAAAAGCATAAAGTGTCGTTTCACTGGGTGAAAGGACATGACGGACATCCTCAAAATGAGAGGTGTGATCTGCTTGCCACTTCGGCAGCGGATGGAGATACACTTTTTGTTGACGAAGGAGTAGGAAAATAGTATAATCAGATACTGTGTTAAGTAAGACAGACAATCGCGGATGTAAGTGCCGAAAGGCAGCAGACGAGGAAAGTCCGGGCTTCATAGGGCAGGATGCCGGATAACGTCCGGTGGAGGTGACTCCCAGGCCAGTGCAACAGAAATAAACCGCGTCGGATTCCATATCGGCGTAAGGGTGGAAAGGCAGTGTAAGAGACTACCGCCTCTGCGGTAACGGAGAGGGCACATGTAAACCCCATTCGAAGCAAGACCGGATAGAAGCAATGTGGCGGCCCGTCACGCTTCAGGTAGGTCGCTTGAGCACGGCGGCAACGTCGTGCCTAGATAGATGATTGTCCACGACATAACCCGGCTTATCGTTTTGCTTAACACATTTTGTTACCCCGAATGCTTTAGCAATATAAAGCTGTGATTCGCTAAAATACATGTCGGATCTGTCAAGAGGATACTAATTTAAAAAGAAACAGGAGAAAAAACTATGGGTATGAAAATAAATGCACACCTTCCGATTCCTGCTGATTTGAAAGCAGAATATCCGCTTTCTTCTCAAATTCTTAAACTGAAAGAAAAAAGGGATCGGGAAATCAGAGAGATTTTTGAAGGGAAATCAGACAAGTTTCTTGTAATTGTAGGACCATGCTCGGCGGACAATGAAGATTCCGTATGTGAGTATGTATCGAAATTGGCGACAATCAACGAAAAAGTATCAGATCGCTTGATGATCATCCCAAGAATTTATACGAATAAGCCGAGAACAACAGGAGAAGGATATAAAGGAATGCTTCATCAGCCAAAGCCGGACGAAGCTCCGGATCTGTTAGCCGGAATCATAGCGATCCGAAAGATGCATATAAGAGCGATTGAGGAGAGCGGACTTACCGGGGCAGATGAGATGCTCTATCCCGAAAATAGAAGTTATCTTGACGATATTTTGTCTTATGAGGCAATCGGAGCAAGATCTGTGGAAAATCAGCAGCATCGTCTGACGGCAAGTGCGATGGATATACCTGTAGGAATGAAAAATCCGACAAGCGGAGATTTTTCTGTAATGCTCAATTCTGTAGTGGCAGCACAGAGTTCTCATTCTTTTATATACAGGGGAATGGATGTGACGACAGAGGGAAATGATCTGGCACATGTCATATTGCGCGGAGGCGTAGATAAATACGGGACATGTATCCCAAACTATCATTATGAAGATCTTATCCGTCTTTTGGATATGTACAGGCAAAGGGAATTGAAAAATCCGGCGGCGATCATTGACGCAAACCATTCAAATTCAAATAAACAGTTTAAAGAACAAATCCGAATTGTCAGTGAAGTGCTTCACAGCAGAAATTATAACAGTGAATTAAAAAAACTGATCAAAGGGGTAATGATCGAAAGCTATTTGGAAGAAGGATGCCAGAAGATCGAGGAAAACCGCATTTACGGAAAGTCGATCACAGATCCGTGCCTTGGCTGGGACGATACGGAAAGACTGATCTATAAGATCGCAGAAGAATGCTGATAAAAAGCAAGCCGATTCAGTTTGGCATACAGCAGAAAAAACAAGTGTAAAATAAGAGTGATTATAAAAAGGAAATGGATGCAGTGTAAAAAATTGTTCTTACAGCTCACCATTTCCTTTTGTATATTACGACTTATAAAGCCGGATTTTATTATCGTTGTCTTCGATGTTTTTCTTCGCAATATTTACAGCGGTAGATCTGATTTTCTTCATCTGTCAGAACAAAGACATGATCCAGTTCCTGTTCGATCGAAGTGATGCAGCGTGGGTTTTTGCACCGGATCACATTTCGGATCTCTTTTGGAAGCGTGAGCTGCTTTTTAGCGACAATTTGTTTGTTTTCTATAATATTGACGGTGATATTGTGATCGATAAAACCTAAAATATCAAGATCCATGAAATCAATCGGACATTCGATTTTCATAATATCTTTCTTTCCCATTTTATTACTGCGGGCATTTTTGATAATGGCTACACAGCAGTCCAGTTTATCAAGGTGGAGATATTTATAAATTTCCATACTTTTTCCGGCCTCGATATGATCAAGGACGAAGCCTTCTGTAATGCTTCCGACATTCAATGTGTTTTTTACCATGATCTGTTCCTTTTACCTTTCTTAATCAACATGAATTTCAAGCAGTGTAAGAATTAATGCCATGCGCACGTATACGCCGTACTGAACCTGACGAAAATAAGCGGCGCGCGGATCATTGTCAACTTCGGTTGAAATCTCATTTACTCGCGGAAGCGGATGGAGAACATACATATCTTCCGGCGCAAGCTTCATTTTTGCTTTGTCAAGTATGTAGAAATCTTTCATGCGGACATAATCTTCTTCATTGAAAAAGCGTTCTTTTTGAACTCTTGTCATATAGAGAATGTCCAGAGAGGGCATTGCATCTTCCAGACGGACAACTTCTTCATATGGGATGTTGTTCCGGTCAAGTACTTCGTGGCGGATATAATCGGGAAGCCTTAATTCTTCGGGGGAAATCAAGATAAACCGGATTCCTTCATATCTGACGAGAGCATTGATCAAAGAGTGAACGGTACGTCCGAATTTTAAGTCGCCGCATAAACCGATCGTCATATTTTTAAGACGTCCTTTTACGTTGCGGATTGTGAGCAGGTCGGTCAGCGTCTGTGTCGGATGCTGATGCCCGCCGTCTCCTGCGTTGATAACAGGAATTGAAGAGTGCTGACAGGCGACCATAGGAGCGCCTTCCTTCGGGTGTCTCATAGCACAGATGTCTGCATAGCAGGAAATCGTGCGGATCGTATCAGATACACTTTCTCCTTTTGCTGCGGAACTGGAATCGGCAGAAGAAAATCCCATGATACTTCCGCCCAGATTTAACATGGCTGCCTCATGACTTAACCGTGTGCGTGTACTCGGTTCATAAAAAAGTGTTGCAAGTTTTTTTCCTGCACAGGCATGTGCATATTTTGCCGGATGTGCTTCAATATCCTGAGCAAGATCCAGCAGTTTGTCAAGTTCTTCCACTGAGAAATCCAGCGGACTCATTAAATGTCTCATACAAAACCTCCTAAAAATCTTTAATTATAATATAATAAAACCCTTTTCTTTTCAACCGTATAGAGAAAACAAACAGTCGGAAATTTTATAAACAGATAAATGTATATTTGCTAAAATAGAGAGATACGGCAAAGAAGAATGAACAAAAAGAAAAGTTTAAAGCCGGAAAAACAGAAACAAAATATGAAAAAGAAGGCGGCGTATCGTATCATAAAACGAAGACGCCACTCTTTTACTCATAAGCGGACACCTGTATGGATGAACTGTTATCTTAGTTTGTCATTAATTTTGTAAACATGTAGATTTTGAAAGAAAAATATACTATACTGTTGTGAAAAGAAAAATTTGGGGGCATCGGAGGAGAAAAAATGACATCGCTTGGAGAATTGAGAGAAGCACTTGATAAAATTGATAATGAAATAGCAGAGCTTTATGAAAAACGGATGGAAGTCTGCAGAAAAGTCGGAGAATATAAAGTGAAATCAGGAAAAAAGGTGTTTGACAGGCAAAGAGAAAAAGAAAAACTTGCAGATGTAATGTCAAAAGTAGAGGGGGATTTCAATAAGAAAGGAATCCAGGAGCTGTATCAGCAGCTCATGTCTATGAGCAGGAAGCTTCAGTACAGTCAGCTTGTGGAAGCGGGAGCGCTGGGACGCCTTCCGTTTATCAGAATCGAAAATCTGGATCGTGAAAATGCCCGTGTTGTATTTCAGGGAACAGAAGGAGCTTATTCACAGGCTGCAATGTATCAGTTTTTCGGAAGAGATGTAAATAATTTTCATGTGAGGACATTTCGGGAAGCGATGGAAGCGATAGAGGAAGGTTCGGCTGACTATGCGGTGCTTCCGATCGAGAATTCCACTGCCGGTACGGTGAACGAGATGTATGACCTGCTTGATGAATTTGAAAACTATATTGTAGCAGAGACGATCCTTCCGGTTGTGCATACATTGTCGGGACTTCCGGGCGCGAAGCTTTCGGATATAAAAAAAGTATATTCAAAAACAGAAGCTCTTATGCAGACGTCTGAGTTTTTAGACGACCATGGTGATTGGCAGAAAATCAGTGTTGTCAATACTGCGGTGGCGGCAAAGAAAGTGATTGAAGAACAGGATATTTCACAAGCTGCAGTATGCAGTGCTTATGCGGCAAAAGTCCACGGACTGGAAGTTTTAGTCGATGAAATTAATGATGATGAGGACAATTCCACACGTTTTATCGTTGTAACGAATCAAAAAATATTTTTGAAAAATGCTTCCAAGATAAGCATCCGTTTTGATTCGCCGCATCAGAGCGGTTCTTTGTATGGAATTTTATCACATTTTATTTATAATGATCTGAATATGACGAAGATTGCATCTCGTCCGATCAAAGGGAGACCTTGGGAATATTGTTTTTTTGTTGATTTTGAAGGAAACCTTGAAGACCCTGCTGTGAAAAATGCAATTCGCGGACTTCGTGAAGAGGCAACAAACTTAAAAATACTCGGCAATTATTGAGACGGCAGATGCCGTAATCCAGTAGTTTCTGGGAGAAAAGACAGGATGTTTAACATAAAACGGTAAAGCAGGAAAAAACGGAAGGAGAGAGAACAATGCGTACAAATGAACTGATGCTGTATAAAAATATGGAGCATGGCAGAATATTAAAAAACATGACGTTTCTCATGGAAAATTGTGGAAATGATTACTATAACAGGGAAGATTTGAGAAGTCTTCTTTTTGAATGTATGAATGAGATATTAGAGATTTCTGCCAGTCATGGATTCGAGGGGAATCTTTGGCATACATATCTGACGTTTCTTCTTGTAAATGATGAAAATGCTTACAGCACGTCATGTGAGATTGTAGGAGAGATTGACGGAAGCATTAACAGGATTGCCCTTCATGACTTTCAGATATTTAAAGAATTGTTTGATTATGATTTTCAGGAGATGGAGCGTGAATTTTCGGCAGAATGTATGCAGATTCTTTTTGAATATAAAAATACGAGCAATGCGGGGAAGGTTTTTAACCGGCGTATTCGGGATCGTATCTGTAATCTGGCAGAAGGACTTGCAGATTCGTCGGACGCAATAGACTTCAAGAGGAAGATGACACAGTTTTACAAAGAATTCGGAGTCGGTAAATTCGGCCTTCATAAAGCGTTTCGTATCGATCATCCGGAAGGAAAGACGATGTCGGTAGAACCGATCACAAATATTGCGCATGTACATCTTGATGATCTTGTAGGTTATGAGATTGCGAAGAAGAAGCTGATCGATAACACTGAGGCTTTTGTGAAAGGGAAAAAAGCAAATAACTGTCTCTTATTCGGCGATGCCGGAACAGGAAAATCTACGTCGATCAAAGCTGTTTTAAATCAGTATTACGATCAGGGGCTTCGGATGATCGAAGTATACAAGCATCAGTTTCAAGATTTAAATGATGTGATCGCGCAGATTAAAAATCGGAATTATAAGTTTATTATATACATGGATGATCTTTCATTTGAAGAGTTTGAGATTGAATACAAGTATTTGAAAGCGGTAATAGAAGGAGGTCTTGAGAGAAAGCCGGATAATGTTTTGATTTATGCGACTTCTAACAGACGTCACCTGATCCGTGAGACGTTTCGGGATAAAGCAGACAGAGATGAAGAGCTTCATACAAATGATACGGTTCAGGAAAAGTTATCGCTTGTCGCAAGGTTTGGCGTGACGATTTACTTTGGCTCGCCCGATAAGAAAGAATTTCGTCAGATTGTTCGTACGCTTGCGCAGAAAAATAAAATAGAAATGCCGGAAGAAGATCTGCTTCTGGAAGCAAATAAATGGGAATTGTCTCATGGAGGTTTGTCGGGAAGGACGGCACAGCAGTTTATTGATTATCTTATGGGACAGAATTAAGAACGATAAAAGGCGTCAGACATGTATCGGTGTTTTTCGGCATGTTTGACGCCTTGTGATGTTTTAACAGTGAAAAGCCGGGCAGAGAGAATAGAGACTCCTTTGCTAATTCTAACTGCCGGATATTTTTTGGATGCCTCTTATATCGCTGTCGATGACGAGAGAGTAATTTGTATAATAGACAACAAAACCGGGTTTTGCGCCTTTTGGTTTTTTAATATGTTTTTTCTCTATATAATCGATTTCGACTTTTTCGCTGCCTCGCATACTTGAATAATAAGCGGCAAGTTTGCCCGCTTCTTCAAATGTACGGTCGGGAAGTTCTTCCCCGTTTGTTTTTACGATCACATGTGATCCGGGAGCTTGTTTTGCATGAAACCACCAGTCGCATCCGGCGGCAAAATCAAATGTAAGGGCGTCGTTTTGAAGATTATTTTTCCCTACATACATATGAAAACCATCGCTTGAAATATAGTGCAGCGGTTCGTTTTTAAGTTTTATTTTCTTTCGTACGGTTTTGCGGCGCACATATCCTGTTTCAGACAGCTCTTCTTTGATGGCGGCAAGATCGTCCTCTGTCATTGCAATATCGAGAGAGGTCTGTATGGATTCGAGATAGGAAATTTCATCTTTTGTTTCCCGGATCAACTGGGTGAGCGCTTCAAAAGTACGTTTTTGTTTGTTGTATTTGGCAAAAAAACGCTGTGCGTTTTCCTGCGGAGTGCTTGTTGGATCTAACGGGATCGTAACCGTTTCGTTTGTGTAATAGTTCAGCGCCTCCATCTGTTTGGCGCCTTCGGGAACATTGTAACCATAAGCGTTGATCAGTTCGCCGTAAACTTTGTATTTGTCTCTGTTTTCGGTATCTTTTAACTGCCGCATCTGCAGATCATATTTTTTCCGATTCCTTTCAAGAGCAGTTTGTACAATGTGTCTAAGATCGACGGATTTCTGGCGAATCCTCGTAATCAGGCTCCGCTCAGAGTAGTAAGTACGAAGAATTTCGCAAACAGAAGGAAAGAGACGTTTTTCATATGCTGAAAGATACGTCAGTTCAAGAGCGGAAAATTCCTTCGGTTCTTGTTTGTCATAGTAGATAGCGGGCTCAAATCTGCCTTCTTTTATTGCTGACAGATAGATCGTAAACTGGGTATACAGATGGAAAAGAACATCCTGACTGTATTCTTTTGCCGGAAGAGTTGAGTCGATACCGGCAAGATAACAGATTTCCTCTGCGGTAACAGGACTGATCCCTGTAAAGCTTGTATAAAGAGCTTTTGCCACAGACATCGGTTTATCATTAACGGAAAGGGAAAATTCTTTCCATTCTGTTGTGAGCGGATCTTTTTTATGCATTGTATCAGGAATAAAATATTTCCGTCCGGGAAGAACTTCTCTGACAGAACTCATCTGTGCAGATACATGCTTGATACTGTCAATGATCGTTCCGTCTTCGGAACAGAAAATGATGTTGCTGTGTTTCCCCATGATTTCAACAATGAGCTTCTTTTGGCAAAGGTCGCCCAACTCATCAAAATGTTCGATTGTAAAACAGATGATACGCTCCAGTTTTGGCTGTGAAATATCCGTGATCCGGCTGTTACTGATATGTTTTCTAAGAAGCATACAAAAATTAGGAGCCGTGATCGGGCTTGGTTTATTTGTGTCTGTAAGATAAATAAGCGGAAGAGAAGCGTTTGCTGAGATTAAAAGCCGATGTTGTCCACAGGGGGATTTGATCGTAAGAAGCAGTTCATCTGCTTCCGGCTGCGCGATTTTCGCAATTCGTCCGTCTGTTAGTTTTTGTTTCAGTTCGTGGACAAGACCTGCCACGACAATTCCGTCAAAAGCCATAATAAATTCTCCATATTTTGAATTGTTCAGAAGGGAAATGATAAAACATTTTTCTTTTGAACATGAATATATAAGAAAGTATATCATAAAGAGGAGAATGAAAAAAGACCTGTTGACCATTTACGCGCATTAGAGGTATAATAACTAAAATTGCAGTAATCGGCAGTTCTAAAAAACAGATAAATTTGATATATAGACTGCCAAGGAGAAGAACACGAGGAAAGACAAGATGATAAAAAGTATGACAGGGTTCGGAAGATGTGAAGTTCTGAAGGACTCAAGAAAATTTACGGTAGAATTAAAAAGTGTGAATCACAGATATCTCGATGTAAACATTCGGATGCCGAAGAAATTGAATTTTTTCGAGACGTCCATCAGGACGCTCCTTAAATCATATGCAGACCGGGGAAAGGTTGACATTTTTATCACGTATGAAGATCTGTCTCAATCGCAGGTGTCGGTAAAGTATAACGCGGCTCTTGCGGCAGAATATTTAAAATATCTGAATCAGATGGCAGAAGAATTTTCGTTAGATAATGATGTTCGCGTCAGTACATTGTCCAGATATCCCGAAGTCTTTACGATGGAAGAATGCAGCGAGGATGAAGACGAGCTTTGGAATGGATTAAAAGAAGCGTTGGAAGGCGCGTTTTCACAGTTTGTAGAGATGAGGACAAAAGAAGGAGAACGTTTGAAAGAAGATATTCTTTTGAAATTGGATCTGCTCAGTGAACAGATTCGGTTTATAGAAGAGCGTTCGCCGCAGATTATTGCAGAATACAGGACAAAATTAGAAGAAAAGATGCGGGAATTATTAGAGGATACGCAGATTGATGATAATCGGATTGCGGCAGAAGTGATTCTCTTTGCGGATAAGATCTGTACAGATGAGGAAGTTGTAAGACTAAAAAGTCATATTCAGCATATGAAGGAGACATTGGAAGAGTCTAACGGAATCGGAAGAAAACTTGATTTTATCGCACAGGAGATGAATCGTGAGGCGAACACGATCTTGTCTAAGGCGAATGATCTGGATATATCAAACCGCGCGATCAGTCTGAAAACAGAGATTGAGAAGATCAGAGAACAGATACAGAATATCGAATAGGAGGAAACAAAGTGAACAGAAAAGGAATTTTGATCGTTGTATCGGGATTTTCGGGTTCGGGAAAAGGAACGCTGATGAAAGAACTTCTGTCAAGATATCCTGATACGTATGCACTTTCTGTCTCGGCGACTACGAGGCAGCCAAGAGATGGGGAACAGGATGGAAGAGAATATTTTTTCATATCAAAAGATGAATTTGAAAAAATGATTGCCAAAGATGAATTGATAGAGTATGCTAGATATGTGAAAAATTATTACGGTACTCCAAAAGAGTATGTGCGAAAGCAGTTGGATGCGGGAAAAGATGTGATCCTTGAAATAGAGATTCAAGGCGCATTAAAAGTGAAAGAGGAATTTCCCGATACTTTGCTTTTGTTTGTGACACCTCCGAGCGCCGGTGAACTGAAAAAAAGGCTCGTAGGCAGAGGCACAGAGACGATGGATGTGATCGAGTCCAGAATGAACCGTGCATGTGAGGAAGCGGAGGGAATGGATTATTACGATTACCTTGTCGTTAATGACGACCTGAATATGTGCGTTGAAGAAATGCATATGATCATTCAGGGAGAGCACCGAAGAAGTTTTCGGAATGAAGCATTCATGAAGACAATAAAAGAAGATTTGGAAAGATTGAAAGGAGAAAATTAAATATGCTGCATCCGTCTTATACAGATTTGATGAAAGTTGTAAACAAAGATGTCGAAGAAGGGGAAACAAAGATCGTCAACAGTCGTTATTCGATCGTTATGGCAACATCGAAACGTGCCAGACAACTGATTGCCGGAGACCTTCCGCTTGTCGATGTGAAAGAGGGAGAGAAACCATTGTCGATCGCAATCGAAGAATTGAACAAAGGCGAGTTGAAGATCAAAGCCGAGAGTGCGGCAGAAGAAGAGTAAAAACAATGAGGCAGAACCAAACGGTATCTGCCTTTTTCATGTTAGCGGATGAATCTTGCCACATTAAAGTACAAAAGTGAAAAGTATAATAAAAAGGAAGAGGAGGTATGGAACAGATATGAAAATATTGTTTATCTCTCTTGGATGTGACAAAAATCTCGTAGATACAGAAGTGATGCTCGGACTTTTGGCATCTAGAGGATATGAGATGACAGATGATGAAAGACAGGCAGATATTATTGTAATTAATACATGCTGCTTTATCCATGACGCAAAAGAAGAGAGCATTCAAAATATTCTTGAGATGGCAGAATATAAAAAGTCGGGACAGGTAAAAGTGTTGATCGTGACAGGATGTCTGGCACAGAGATACAGACAGGAAATATTAGATGAAATTCCGGAAGTAGATGAAGTTCTCGGAACGACGGCATATGATAAGATTTTAGATGCGGTAGACCGAGCATTGGAAGGAGAGCAGGGCATTATACTTTCGGATCTTAATGCGCTTCCGGTTTCAGGAGCAAAGCGTCTTGTGACGACGGGAGGACATTTTGCATATTTAAAGATTGCGGAAGGGTGCGATAAGCATTGTACATATTGCATTATTCCGAAAATACGTGGAAATTTCAGAAGTGTTCCCATGGAACGACTGATCAAAGAAGCGAAAGAGCTGGCAGAGCAAGGTGTCAAAGAACTGATCCTTGTGGCACAGGAAACGACACTTTATGGAAAAGATCTGTATGGAGAAAAATGTCTTCACAGGCTTGTGGAAGAGTTATGCAAGATTGCGGGAATCCGCTGGATCCGAATTTTGTATTGCTATCCGGAGGAAATTACAGATGAATTGATAGAAGTGATAAAAAAAGAACCGAAAGTGTGTCATTATCTTGATCTTCCGATCCAACATGCAAGCGACAGTATTTTGAAAAGGATGGGCAGAAGAACGTCAAAACAGGAACTGACAGATATTGTAAAAAAATTGAGAAAAGAAATTCCTGATATTTGCCTTCGTACGACGTTGATCACCGGCTTTCCCGGCGAAACAGAAGATCAGCATGAAGAATTGATGCAGTTTGTCGACGAAATGGAGTTTGATCGTTTAGGAGTCTTTACCTACTCACCGGAAGAAGACACCCCGGCGGCTGTTATGCCAGATCAGATCGCAGAAGAAGTAAAAGAAGAACGACAGGCGGATCTGATGGAACTTCAGCAGGAAATTGCATTTGACAATGCAGAAAATATGATCGGCAGAGAAATGCTTGTTATGATTGAAGGCAAAGTTGCGGATGAAAATGCTTATGTCGGCAGGACATACCGCGATGCGCCGAATGTGGACGGATTGATCTTTATTAACACAGAAGAAGAACTGATATCCGGCGATTTCGCAAAAGTGAAAATAACCGGAGCTTTAGAATATGATCTGATAGGAGAATTGTTATGAATTTACCAAATAAATTAACTGTTTTGCGCATTATCATGGTACCGTTTTTTGTATTTTTTATGCTTACGGATGTAGGCGGAGCGGCTAATAAGTGGATTGCTCTCGCAATTTTTGCAGTTGCGAGTCTGACGGATCTTTTAGATGGGAAAATAGCGAGAAAATATAATCTTGTGACAAATTTCGGAAAATTTATGGATCCTTTGGCAGATAAACTGCTTGTTTGTTCGGCTATGATCTGTCTGATTCCTTCCGGAAAATTAGCTGCCGAAATTGTAATAATCATTATTGCAAGAGAGTTTATTATAAGCGGATTCCGTCTCGTGGCATCTGACAACGGAATTGTGATCGCAGCAAGCTATTGGGGAAAATTCAAAACTGTATTTCAGATGGCGATGATCATCGTTCTTATTGCAGATTTAGGCGGTGTGTTCGACTTGATCGGAGAAATTCTTATTTGGGCAGCAGTGGCACTTACGATCATTTCTCTGATCGATTACGTGTGGAAAAATAAACAGGTACTTACACAAGGTGGGATGTAAACATGTATCTTGAATGGTATTTAAAAGAAAAAAAAGCATATGAGAAAACTTTAGAGGAAACGGTGACGGAACTTTTATCTGAAAAACACCTTCACGTGACGACTGCAGAGTCCTGTACAGGAGGACTGATTTCAGGAACACTTGTAAATGCGGCAGGCGCGTCTGCAGTATTGAATGAGGGGTATGTCACTTACTCAAATGAAGCGAAAGAGCGCCTGCTTGGAGTTTCTCATGAGACGCTTGAAACTTATGGGGCAGTCAGTGAACAGACGGCGAAAGAGATGGCGGAAGGAGCGGCAAAAGCCGCAGGTGCAGAAGCGGCTCTTAGCGCGACAGGAATTGCCGGTCCAAGTGGAGGAACAGAGGACAAGCCTGTCGGACTCGTGTATATAGGATGTTATCTGAACGGGGAGACAGTAGTAAAAGAATGCCGTTTTCACGGAAATCGTATGGAAAACAGAGCTCAAACAGTTGAAACTGCACTTGAGATGCTGAAAGATGCATTGTTAAAAGAATAGGATTTTCGGAAATAGGAAAGAAAATTTTAAAATAGTATAAAAGCATTATAAAAACATAAAGTGAACACTTTGAGTGAAAACTTTGTCAAAGTTTGATTGACGAATGCGGTAATTTATGAGAAAATAAAATAGGTATGGCACGAGTATGTGTTCGTATGCAGAAGAAAATCATAGATATTGAAAGGAGTTTTAACATGATTTATTCACATGAAGTAGAAATGATGTGTCCGGTAGCGCAGGGCGCAAATCACGGACCGGCTCCGATCCCGGAAGAAGCAAAATGGGTGAAAGCGAAAGAAGTAAAGGATATTTCCGGTTTGACACATGGTGTTGGCTGGTGTGCTCCGCAGCAGGGTACATGTAAGCTGACTCTGAACGTGAAAGACGGTATTATCCAGGAAGCGCTTGTAGAGACAATCGGATGTTCGGGAATGACACATTCCGCAGCTATGGCATCTGAGATCCTCCCGGGCAAAACAATCTTAGAGGCACTTAACACAGACCTTGTCTGTGATGCGATCAATACAGCAATGAGAGAACTTTTCCTTCAGATCGTATACGGAAGAACTCAGAGTGCATTCTCTGAAGACGGACTTCCGATCGGAGCAGGACTTGAGGATCTTGGAAAAGGACTTCGTTCTCAGGTTGGTACAATGTACGGAACACTTGCAAAAGGTCCTCGTTACCTTGAGATGGCAGAAGGTTATGTAACAGGAATCGCTCTTGACGAAAACAACGAGATCATCGGATACCAGTTCGTAAGCCTCGGAAAATTCACAGATTTCATCAAAGCAGGCGATACGCCGAACGATGCTTGGGAAAAAGCAAAAGGACAGTACGGCCGTGTTGATGACGCAGCGAAGATCATCGACCCGCGTAAGGAGTAATCGGGATTTAGCGACATATTAAGGTAAATAAATCAGGAGGATACATAAATGGCTTTATTTGAATCATATGAAAGAAGAATTGATAAAATCAATGAAGTTTTAAACAGCTACGGTATCGCTTCTCTTGAAGAAGCAGAGAAGATTACGAAGGATGCCGGACTGGACGTATACAACCAGATCAAAGGCATTCAGCCGATCTGTTTTGAAAATGCATGCTGGGCTTATATTACGGGTGCGGCAATCGCAATCAAAAAAGGATGTACAAGAGCAGCAGACGCAGCAGCAGCAATCGGAGAGGGACTTCAGGCATTCTGTATTCCGGGTTCTGTAGCAGATCAGCGTAAAGTAGGTCTTGGTCACGGAAACCTTGGAAAGATGCTTCTTGAAGAGGAAACAGACTGTTTTGCATTCCTTGCAGGACATGAGTCATTCGCAGCAGCAGAAGGTGCAATCGGTATTGCGGAAAAAGCAAACAAAGTTCGTAAAAAACCGCTTCGTGTTATCTTGAACGGTCTTGGAAAAGATGCTGCAAAGATCATTTCCAGAATCAACGGATTTACATATGTTCAGACAGATTATGATTATTATACAGGCGAACTTAAAGAAGTTTCCAGAACAGCTTACTCTGACGGACTTCGTTCTAAAGTAAACTGCTACGGAGCAAACGATGTTCGTGAAGGCGTTGCAATTATGTGGAAAGAGGGTGTTGATGTTTCTATTACAGGAAACTCTACAAACCCGACTCGTTTCCAACACCCGGTTGCAGGTACATACAAAAAAGAATGTATCGAGCAGGGTAAAAAATATTTCTCAGTTGCTTCAGGCGGTGGTACAGGACGTACACTTCACCCGGACAACATGGCAGCAGGACCGGCTTCTTACGGTATGACAGATACACTTGGACGTATGCATTCAGATGCTCAGTTCGCAGGATCTTCTTCCGTACCGGCTCATGTTGAGATGATGGGACTTATCGGAGCAGGAAACAACCCGATGGTTGGTATGACTGTAGCTGTTGCAGTTTCCATCGAGGAAGCAGCAAAAGAAGGTAAATTCTAAGATAGGTGCAAAAAACCTTGATTTTATGGGGCTTTTCAAGTCGTAGTTTGGCTTGGGAAGCTCTTTTTGTATCGGCAAGACACATGTAAGCCACACTTGAGTTTATGATGGGTTGCCCCTTTTTAAACTAGAGATTTTGACATCTCCACTCTACAGAGTTACAATGCCAGACAATACAAGGGTAGACAGGCTCGTTATATTTGACTGACCCCATTGGAAACTGTATACTAGCCGGTGTCAATGGTGCAGGTAAGTCAACCCTTTATGAAGCATTAAATGAATTAAAAGGAATGCCACGCATAAACACTGATGAGATTGTAAAAGAAAGAGTGAAAATAAGGATAAATAAGGGTGGACATGGAATTTCAGAAGAAGATATTGAAAGACGTTATGTAGAGACATTCAAAAATTTAAAAGATGTTTTAAAATATTGTGATTTGGCAGCGTTCTACGATAACACGAAAAACTTTCACCGTTTTGCCATTTTTCGTAATGGTGAGATTGCTAGGATATCCACTATTTTACCGACATGGTTTAAGGAGAAAGAACTTGTTTGTTCTACAAACCTGTCTGTCAGCGTTAGTAATAAATTATTATAAATACTTCTTTATCACTGTAAAACTAAGGGCTATCGCAGTTCGTAATGTTCTGCGACAGCCTTTAATTCTGCCGTGTAGTACATGCGAGGCAGTACGTAACTTTAGGTATCAGCGTTCTTGCTGCAGACAGATTATTTGAGTTCGGTTCGTCTAATGACCACAAAAGATGTAGTTCCTAAAATGCCGATAATGAGTAATAAAGAGAAAGAGGGATAGAAGTAGTTAATTGTATCGCCCTTCACAAAACCGGCTGCTTTCATAAAGAAATTTAAAATATTTTTTACCAGTTCAGCGGAAAATACATATCTGAATAATGCAGTGATAAGCACTATGCATCCGATGAAAAGAATGCCGCAATAGATAGACATGGTTTTGCCTATTTTATTGATTATAAGTATCGTTAAATATAGAAGACAACAAAACATTACATACACAAGGAAGAGCCAGAGCCAGTTCATCACTATATTGTCATAGCCGTAGATTCCGCTGTATAGGGATGTATAATCCTTATTAAAATAATGAAGAAAATTTCCTACGACTGTATCTATAAATGCCATGATTCCGGACATAAAACTAAATAAAGAAAGCGCCGCAATGAAAATATATTTACGTGTAAATCCGTTTTGTATAAGTGTTTTAAAATCTTCTTTAAACCCTAAGGCGCCCAAAATGCTTACGAAAAACAAAGTATTGATTTCCAAACAATTTGTTCCGACATTTTCAAAGCTTCCGGAGACAATGCCGATGATCAGAGTGATAAGTCCGACGATTGCATATTGGATTGCGTAGAAGATCCATATATATTTAAAAGAGGTCATGCATTCGTATTGGATGATTGATTTTAATTTATTCATACTATTTTCCGCCTTTCTCTGTCAATTTTACGAATAATTTTTGTAAATTCATGGATGAAAAATGAAGGCTGCTGTCCGGGGGGATGGACGTTTTGTTATCTAATATATAGGCGATTTTCATATTGCCTAATTCGTCATGCCCGATCACGTTTTTATCTGAGCAATACTGATCAACTTCGTGAGAGATTCCTGAGACACTGTATCCTGTTTCTAAAAGACTCTCAACAGTATCTTGTAATATAATCTTTCCGTGATCGATCAAAACAACTTCTTCAATAATATTTGTTACTTCTTCAATCAAGTGTGTAGCGATAATGATTGTTCGTTCATTATTTTCAAAATCTTGTAAAAGCAGTTCATAAAACAGTTCTCTATGATTTGCATCTAATCCTAAGACTGGTTCGTCAAAGATTACATAAGGAATATTTAATGACAATGCCGCTGTTAATTTAAAAATGGATTGGTAACCTTTAGATAACGATCTGAATTTTTTGTTGATGTCAAGGTCAAACATTTTGGCAATAGTCAAGGCCTTATTTAAATCAAAACAATCATAAAACCGATTGATCCACCTGAAGTGTTCTTTTATTTTTAAATCTTTATCATATAAATCAGCTTCGCTCATACAAAACACTTTTTCGTGTACCTGCATATTTTCTTTTGCCGGAATGTCATCTACAAGAATCATTCCTTCGTCGGCAAAAATACGATTTGCGATTATATTGATAAGTGTAGATTTGCCCGCTCCGTTTCGCCCCAAAAGGCCGTAAATTTTTCCGAACTCAAAGGAAAATGAAACATCGTCAAGGGCTGTTAAATTATTATATTTTTTTGTGATATTTTTAATCTGAATTTTGTTCATGTTCAAAACCCCTTTCTATTAATGAAATAATTTCTTCTTTTTTCATATGCAGTTTGGATGCCTCTTGAATCAATGCAGCAACGTATTGTTCGTAAAACTGACTTTGCCGTTTTAATAGGATTTTATTGACTGCTCCCTTTTTTACAAACATGCCCAACCCTCTTTTCTTGTATATGATTTCCTCGTCTACTAAAAGATTCATTCCTTTTAAGACAGTATGAGGATTAATATTCAATAAAGAGGAGAGTTCATTTGTCGAAGGGATTTTTGTTTCTTCAGGAAACACTTTTGTAAAAATGGAGTCTTCAAGCTGCTCAGCTATTTGAATAAAAATAGGTTTTTCTATATTAGGATTGATATGCATCGTATCACCACCTTGTGCATTAGTTTGTTAGTTGAGTAACTAACTAGCTTTGAGTATAGTATATGTACGGAAGAATGTTTTGTCAATACTCAAAAAATAAAATATTTGAATTACTATTTACAAAATACAAACAAAATGATATCATAATGATATCAAACAAGAACAGGAGGGATAATGATGAAAGAAAAAGTACTGAATAATAAGAAAAACGGAATGCTTGTCTTGATTCTAACAACATTGTTGTATCTATTGTCAATCGCAGTCTGCGTTGTGGGAGCTATGATCGGAAATCCGTTGCTGCTCGGGATCAGTATTTTTTGGATGTGTGTAGGCTGGTTTCCGTATTGTGGACTGCGTGTGCTGAAACCTCAAGAAGCGCTTGTGTTGACATTGTTCGGAAAATATACAGGCACATTGAAAGGAGAAGGATTTTATGCGGTAAATCCGTTTTGTACAAGTGTAAATCCGGCGGCGGATACACATCTAAATCAAAGTGGTGATGTTGACAACAGTACAAGAAAATCTTCACTTTCAGGATTATTGGCAGGCACTTCGGAAAAATCCGGTTTGGAATCGGCAGGAAAGAAGATTTCTTTAAAGATTATGACTTTGAACAACAGCCGTCAAAAGATTAACGATTGTCTCGGAAATCCGGTAGAAATCGGTATTGCGGTGATGTGGCGAGTTGTAGATACGTCAAAAGCGGTTTTTAACGTAGATAATTATAAAGAATATCTTTCTCTTCAGTGTGATACAGCTCTTAGGAATATTGTACGTGTTTATCCGTATGATGTTTCTCCGAATGTAGATACAACCGGCGATGGTGTAGCAGACGAGGGAAGTCTGAGAGGCTCCAGCGAGGTAGTGGCTGCAAGAATTCGTGATGAGATTCAAAAAAGAGTAAGTGAGGCAGGTCTGGAAATTCTGGAAGCAAGAATCACATATCTTGCCTATGCGCCGGAGATTGCGGCAGTGATGCTTCAAAGACAGCAGGCATCGGCTATTATAGACGCAAGAAAAATGATTGTAGATGGAGCGGTCGGAATGGTAGAAATGGCGCTTGATCGTCTCAGCGAAAAGAAAGTTGTAGAACTGGATGAAGAAAGAAAAGCTGCAATGGTTTCAAATCTTCTTGTCGTCTTGTGCGGCAACAAAGATGCGCAGCCTATTGTAAATTCGGGAAGTTTGTATTGATCATGGCAGATCAGAAAAAGAAACAGATTCCGCTTCGGCTTTCTGCAAAATTGTATGATGCCGTGGCAGCTTGGGCAGAAGATGATTTTCGCTCAGTCAACGGGCAGATTGAATATTTGCTGACCGAGTGTGTAAGGCAGAGAAAGAAAAACGGAAAATATGTATCGGAACATTTAGATGAACATCCTGAATTTGATATAAAATAAGAAGAATGATAAAAAAGAAACTGTATTGCAAATAGATATGAAATTCGTTTGCAGTACAGTTTTTTTCAACAGTGGTCGTTAAAGTCTAAGACTGCCGAAGAAGAGCTTTCAAAAGTTTTGTTTTATGATATACTGATAAACGAAAAGAAAAACAGCAGCGCAGCGAATGGAAGCTGTCATATTTGAATCGCACAGTCATAGAAGAGAGGAGTGGAGAAAAGTATGCGCGAAATGGAGTTTACGATTGAAGACACAGAAGCTTTAAAGCCGGGGATGGAAGTGGGAGTGACAGAAGGAGTCCTTCCGACGTCTTATTACTACACGATCGAGCACGCACTCGGGATGAGCGCTAATTTCAAACAGGCAGAGCGGTTAAAAACCAGAAGAGGAATTGTGAAAGAATTAAAAGAAACGCCGCAGTTTCATATTGCAGTATTGGAATTTGACGAGTAGCATATTAAAATGCTGCTTGTTAAAAAAGAAATAAAATGTTATAGTATGAATAAAACTAATAACATTTAAAAAGCTTGATACAAACAAGGCGGGGGAGATAAACTGATGAGCCAAAACGCAGAATCAAAATTTGTCAATACGAAAAATAAAAAATTTGATTTTTTTAAAAGTTGTATAAAAAAAGAAGTATGGGAATTATTTTGCAAGAAATTTAAAAGTGATGTTACAGCAGCATCATATAAATCCGATCTGTCAGAATTTTGTCGCTTTACGGAAAAGTGTTTTCAGGAAACAGATTTTTCGGATGTACAGAAATATTATATCTATATGCAAAAAAAGATAAAAAATGGACAGATCGGTCCATTGACAGTGACAAAAAAATTCAGGGAACTTCATTCTTTTTCAAAATTTTTGTTAGAAGAGTGGAGCGACAGATTAGAAGATGAGTCAAAAACAAGTTCGTTTAAAGACTATTTTGAACCGTATTTGAAACAACTGGTAAAGGAAAAAGAGTTGGCGAGGATGATTCCTTTGGAGCATATAGATCGATTGTTGACAGCATCGGCGGAAAATCATATGGTGTATACGATCTTAACTTTAATGTATAGGGCAGGACTGTCCTCTACGGAAATTATAGCATTGAAAGGGCCGGAAGATTTTGTACAGTATGGCGACGGATTGTATGTGTTTTTAAAAGGAAGGCAAGAGCCGTGTTATATACCGGAAGATGCAAAAGAAATTTTGTTTTCTTATTTGGAAGAATGGGAAGAAGGAAGATCCCTTTTTTATAATCGGAGCAAAAATCCTCTGAATACGATGTATATCAGCCGAATGATGAAGAAGTATTGTGAAAAGGCAAAAATTCCATCTTACAGCGCAGAAGCAGTGAGAAATTGCTGTGCGTTTAATTTGTTTGCATATGGTGCGACTGAAGAACAGGTATCGGATCAAATGGGAAGAACTGTGTGTCAGATCAAACGGTACAAAGGGATGGGATATAAAAAGAATCTGAAAAAACGCTCGGCAGATCTTGTGAAGATCCGAATCGAGCGTCCGATATAGAAAAACCTTTTGCTATTTTCTGCTGTGGAATATTTTAAAGGTATTTGCGGATCAGGCAGGAGATGATCCCCGCTGCACAAAGTCCGAATAAAACATTATGCATAGAACCGTATACTTCAAGTCCGCCCTTTAGTCCATAGATGATATCCGGAGTTTCGGGAAGAAACCGATTGATCCAGAATGCAGCATAGGAGGTGAGAAATACAAGTAAGAAAGAATTCAGTCCTCTGCCGGTATCTTCTTTGTGAACTCCCCATTGATCTCGAACTCTTACTTTCGTCATAGACCAGAGAAGTGCAATAAATTCGCTTAAAAGAAAAATAAGCGCAACAGATAAGTATGCGGCAAGTGAGAGAGGAACGGTTTTTGTATTAACAGCTTCCATAATATCTCCGTAGGGCGCACTTGCACGGAGAAATGTCCAAGAGGCGAATATCATGACAGCTAAAATTAAAAGAGCCGTCAGGCTGCGGATCAGAGAAGCGGAAATGTTGGAAAGGATACGTCCTCCTTTTCTGATAGGTGCAGCCAGAGGTATTTTAGAATTTTTTCTTCGTTTTTTCTTTTTGGTACGGTCATCGGGATCGGTGTGATCATAGTCACTGTTTTCATCATCACTTTCGTAGTATTCATCTTCATAGTCATCATCATAATAATCGTCATCATAATAATCGTCATCATCATCATAGTCGTTATAGATGTCGTTACTTGACCTATATTCATTTGGAACGTATTCCTCATATGTCACTTCAAAATCATCATCAAATAACTCTTCAAATTCAGGATTTTTTCTCATAAAATAAAACTCCTTTTTTGGATAAGCTGATATAAAATTATTTCCTTATGTTATAACTTTTCCAAAAGAGATACAAGTGATAAAAGAGAATTTAAGAAATTTTTCATTGTTCTTTATGCGCCTTACGAAAGTGTAAGATGCATGCTTGGAAATGTAAGACAATCCATGTGGAAAAAATTTTTCTTTTTTCTACAATAAATACATACAGATATTTAGGAGGTAAAATGAGATGAAATTGTCTGTGAGCAGAATTGTCGGACGGCTGATCGGATGGCTGATGATCTTATTTATTGTTTTGATCATTATGCCGATTGGAATGATTTCTTCTATATTTTCATATTGTTTTAAAAATCTTTCCCAAATCTTAAGAAATACCTCGATGTTATCTTAAGAAGGGTCAAGTATTATTTAGGCTGTAAATAATAGCATTAAGAAATGAGAGATGAAAAAACGCTGTGTTTCAGCCCGTTAGGAGCATATGGAACACACTGAGGAGGAAAAGTTATATGAAATACATTACGTTTGCAGTTCCGTGTTATAATTCTGAAAATTATATGAGAAGATGTGTGGATTCTCTTCTTATCGGAGGGAAAGATGTAGAAATTATTCTGATCGATGACGGTTCTTCTGATCGTACTGCACAGATTGCCGATGAATATGAGATTGAATACCCGGATATTGTACGTGTTGTGCATAAGGAAAACGGGGGACATGGTTCCGGTGTGAATAAAGGACTCGAGTTGGCAAACGGTATTTATTATAAAGTCGTAGATTCGGATGACTGGTTTGATAAAGAATCATATCAGAAACTTCTTGTCAAGCTAAAAGCGTTTACAGGCGAGCGTCCGGATCTGATCGTATGTAATTATGTATACGATCACCTTGATGAAGGAATAAAAAAATCAATGGATTACAAAAATGTATTTCCGATTGAAAAACAGTGCACATGGGATGAAATCGGAAAGTTTTATCCGTCCCAATATTTGATCATGCACTCGCTCATGTTTCAGGCGAAAGTGCTCAGAGAATCTGAAGTGAAACTGCCGGAGCATACATTTTATGTAGATAATCTGTTTTCATATAAGCCGCTTCCGTACGCCGAGACTATTTATTATATGGACATCGATCTGTATCATTATTACCTGGGCAGAGATGATCAATCTGTAAATGAAAAGGTGCTTATGAAAAGGATCGATCAGCAGATCTTGGTAACAGATCTTGTAACCCGCAGCGTTGATCTGGCGGAAGTAAAGAAAATCCATCCGAAATTAGAAGCATACATGGTGCGAAATATTTCAATTATGCTTACAATTTCATCTATCCATCTGCTCCTTATCGATACAGCCGATTCCTATAAAAAGCGAAAAGATATGTGGAATCATGTAAAAGAGTATAATGAAGCTCTTTACTATCGGCTTCGCTTTCGTACTTTGAGCGGTTTTACATATTTACCCGGAAAGATCGGCACAAGCTTGACAATCGGGGGATATCGTCTTGCAAAAAAAGTATATCGCTTTCAATAAAGAACGATGATCGGTAAAAAAGACAAAAGGAAAAATGTATTGTTAATCCGGAAGATTTACATTACAGGGGGAAAGGATGAACTAATATGACAGAAATATACATAGCATTTGTAGATACACCGGGAATTTTTGCTTCGATTATTCGAAGAGTAATTAAACAAAAATATATTCATGTGGCAATCGGGCTTGATGAGAATCTGGATGAAGCATACAGTATCGGAAGGAGACATCCGTCGATTCCTCTGATTGCAGGATTTGAAAAAGAAGAGAAAAGAAAAATTTTGCGGGCATTTCCGGGAGCGGATTATATGATCTGCTCAATTCCATGCACTCAAGAACAAAAGCAGTTTATTAAAGAGGAGCTTCATGAGGCGATGAAGAACAGATATCGCTATCATTATACAATTCTCGGACTTCCGTTTTTACTTTTCGGAAAACCGTTTTATCAAAAAAATCATTACACATGTTCTTCCTATGCTGCCGAGTTGCTTGAAAAGGCAGGCGTCTGTACATGGAACAAGCATTTTTCGCTTGTTACGCCAAAGGATTTTTATGAATATAAGGGGAAACAGAAAATTTTTGAAGGTAGTTTGAGAGAACTTACCGAAAGAGAGAAAAAGACATATCCGGAGTATGGAACACTTACTTTTCCGCCGATATCCCGCCCGGCATATCTATCTGCTGCGGGAAATTATATAACAATGGCGCATGTACATAATGTCCGGGAAGAAGAAAGAAAAGGACGGAGGAGAAGGTATGAGCGTTAAGAAACGAATTCTTGAAGTAACGATTTTCTTACTTGTAATGTTTTTGACGTTTTATACACTTTTCAGTGGGAAAAATCTTGGTGAAATTGCAAATGCCGTTTCAAAAATGTCAGTAGGATACTTGGTTCCGGCGGCTGCTCTTGCTATCTTTTTTGTATGCGCAGAAGGATATATGATCTGGTATCTGCTTCAGGCAATGAAAGCAAACCGAAGAAAAGAAGGAAGTTCTTTGATTCGTTGTATCCAATACTCTTTTATCGGATTTTTCTATTCTGGCATTACGCCGTCTGCAACAGGAGGACAGCCTGTGCAGCTCTATTATATGAGCAAAGACGGGAACAGAGGATCGGACAGTACGGTTGTGCTTATGACAGTTGCTGTTGTTTATAAATTTGTACTTGTAATTTTAGGAGCGGCGATTTTATTATTTTGGTACCGGCCTCTCTATTCGGAGTTAGGGAAATTTTTCCCTCTCTATCTTTTCGGACTTTTATTAAATGTAATTTTAGTTGTGGTCATAGCGGGAATTATGTTGATGCCGAATATTATGCTGCGATGTGCGCTTTTTTTTGAAAAGCTGTTTGTTAAAATGAGCATTTTGAAACCTTCTGAAAAGCGTCCTGAAAAAATTCACGAGTTTATCGGAAGTTATCAAAACGCAGTTTCATGGCTTAGGACACATAAAGGAAAGCTTTTGTTTATTGTGCTTGTTACATTTTTACAAAGATGTAGCGTATTTCTTTTGACATATATGGTATACCTTGGATTCGGGCTGCACGGAACCGGAATGATGAAAGTTATCCTTCTTCAAGCCGCAGTCTATATAGCGGTAGATATGCTTCCGCTTCCGGGAGCGCAGGGAATTACAGAGCTGATGTATCAAACTGTGTTTGCCCATGTATTTACCGGTACATATCTTATACCGTCCATGCTTGTAAGCAGAGGAATTAATTTCTACTTTTTGCTCATTGTCAGTCTTATTATTGTTTTGGTAAATAAAATTCGGTATAAATCGACGGTTTGCCGGAATGTAAAGATTGAAAACGAATAAAAGAGAAACAATAGATAATCATAAAAATAATAAAAAAGCATAGGTAAAATCTACTTGACAACTCCTTGCAGACATCTCAAAATGAATGAGAGAAAATGGTTTGCAAGGAGTTTTTTATGAATATTATAAATGTGGAACATCTCTATAAAATATACGGTGAGAAAATAATATTTGACGATGCGTCATTCGGAATTCAAAAAGGAGATAAAATCGGGATCGTAGGGATCAACGGTACCGGAAAATCAACGCTTCTTAAAATGATAGCAGGAGAAGAAACACCGGATAAAGGACAGATTATAAAACAAAATGGACTGAAGCTTGCCTATGTGCCGCAAAATCCGGTTTTTTCAGAAGACAGTACGATTCGGTCATATGCATTAAAAAAAGGGGAAGAGAATTGGAAAGTAGAAAGTAATCTGACGGAATTAAATATCACCCGGTTTGATCAGAAAATCGAGCATTTATCAGGAGGACAGAAAAAACGGGTTGTGCTTGCAAAAATACTGTCAGATGATTTTGACGTACTTTTGCTGGATGAGCCTACGAACCATTTGGATGAAGCGATGATCCGATGGCTGGAAGAATATCTTCGGTCCTATAAAGGAACCGTTATTATGGTAACTCACGACCGGTATTTTCTTGACAGAGTTACAAATCGTATTTTGGAGATCAGTCATGGAAAAATGTATGGATACGACTCTGACTACTCAGGGTTTCTTGAACTGAAGGCGCAAAGAGAAGAGATGGAATCAGCATCTGAACGAAAGAGACAGAGTGTTTTGAGAATGGAACTTGAATGGGCGAAACGCGGGTGTCGTGCCAGAACAACGAAACAAAGAGCGAGACTGGAGCGTCTTGAACAACTGAAAAACGGAAATACTCCGATAAAAGATCAAACAGTAGAACTTGATTCGGTAGAAACCAGAATGGGGAAAAAGACGATCGAACTTCATCATGTGAGTAAAAAATACGGAGAAAAAGTGATACTGGATGATTTCAGTTATATTGTGTTAAAAAATCAAAGACTTGGAATCATAGGACCAAATGGATGCGGAAAATCAACTCTTATGAAAATGATCGCGGGACAGGTGATTCCGGACAGTGGAAACATTGAGATCGGAGAAACGATCAAGATCGGATATTTTGCACAGGAAGAACAAGAGATGGATCCTTCTCAAAGAGTGATCGATTATGTGAAAGATATTGCAGAATATATTACGACACGAGAAGGAAAAATCAGTGCGTCAGCGTTGTTGGAGCGTTTTTTGTTTACTCCTGATATGCAGTATGCTCCGATAGGTAAACTTTCGGGCGGAGAGAAGAGAAGGCTGCATCTTCTTGGCGTACTTGCCGAAAATGCAAATGTTCTTTTGTTTGACGAGGCGGGAAATAATCTTGATATTCCCACACTTACGATTTTGGAAGATTATTTAAACTCTTTTTCGGGAATCGTGATCACCGTATCGCATGACCGCTATTTTTTAGATAACATTGTGGATCGCATTTTCGAGTTAGATGGGAAGGGGCATATCCGTCAGTTTGAAGGAGGATATACCGATTATTTGAATGTAAAGAAAAGAGAATCTGCATCAACGCAGTTTACAGACAAAACCGAAAATTCGCGCGGAAATCTTCCGAAAGATCCTGCGGAAAGTAATCCGAAAAGCTGGAAACAAAATGCGCCGCAGAAGGTTAAATTTTCTTATAAAGAACAAAGAGAATTTGAGACGATTGATGACGATATCGCAGCGCTTGAAGAAAGAATAGAAAAAATTAAAATGCAGATCAATGCGAATGCGACCAATTCTGTTAAACTAAAAGAGTTATTTGAGGAACAGGAGAAAGTACAGGCACAGCTTGACGAAAAAACAGAAAGATGGGTTTATTTAAACGAGATTGCAGAAAAGATCGGCTGCGTATAACTTTTGATTTCATTCTTGATTTTAGACTGACTGAACGGTCATCAAATATGTAAAAATTTTAGCACAACATCTTGACAAAGAATAGCTGAGTTGGTAATATTATAAAATATAAAAACAGAACGCACTCTGTTTTTTTAGAGAAGAAGGAGAGGAACACATGAGAAGTCAGGTATTTTCATTGCTTGTAGACAATAATCCGGGAGTGTTGAGCCGTATTGCAGGGTTATTCAGCAGACGCGGATACAGTATAGACAGCATCACGGCAGGTGCGACGACCGATACGAGGTTTACGAGGATTACAGTAGTTGCATCGGGGGATGAGCTGATTTTATCCCAGATAGAAAAACAGGTAAGGAAGCTGGAAGATGTCGTTGATATAAAAGTTTTGAAAGACGGAGAGTCAGTATACCGCGAACTGATCATGGTAAAACTGCGGGCAAACGCATCCCAAAGGGGCGAGATTATTTCAGTGGCAGATATTTTCAGAGCGAAGATAGTTGATGTCGAAGAGGACTCGCTGATCATCGAACTCACCGGAACTCAGAGTAAACTGGAAGCTTTTCTGAATCTTCTTCGAGGATATGAGATACTGGAACTTGCAAGAACAGGTATTACAGGTCTTTCCAGAGGAAGTAAGGATGTAGCATATTTTTAATTATCATTTAGGAGGAATGCAAAATGGCAGCAAAAATTTATTATCAGGAAGATTGTAATCTCTCACTTCTTGAGGGAAAAACAATCGCGATCATCGGTTATGGAAGTCAGGGACATGCTCATGCACTGAATCTGAAAGAATCAGGATGCAATGTCGTGATCGGACTTTATGAAGGAAGCAGATCATGGGCAAAAGCAGAAGCGCAGGGATTTGAAGTATATACAGCGGCAGAAGCGGCAAAAAAAGCAGATATTATTATGATCCTGATTAATGATGAGAAACAGGCTGCTTTATATAAAAACGATATTGAGCCGAATCTTGAAGAAGGTAATATGCTGATGTTTGCACACGGCTTTAACATTCATTTCGGACAAATCGTTCCGCCGGCGAACGTAGATGTGACAATGATCGCTCCGAAAGCTCCGGGACATACTGTAAGAAGCGAGTATCAGGTTGGAAAAGGAACTCCTTGCCTTGTAGCTGTAGAGCAGGATTATACAGGAAAAGCTCTTGATAAAGCTCTCGCATATGGTCTTGCGATCGGAGGAGCAAGAGCCGGTATCCTCGAGACTACATTCCGTACAGAGACAGAGACAGACCTTTTCGGCGAACAGGCGGTTCTTTGCGGCGGTGTGTGCGCTCTTATGCAGGCAGGCTTTGAGACACTTGTAGAAGCGGGATACGATCCGAGAAATGCATATTTTGAGTGTATTCATGAGATGAAGCTTATTGTTGATTTGATCTATCAGTCCGGTTTTGCAGGAATGAGATATTCGATTTCCAATACTGCCGAATATGGTGATTACATAACAGGACCGAAGATCATTACAGATGATACGAAGAAAGCGATGAAGCAGATTTTGACAGATATTCAGGATGGTACGTTTGCAAAAGACTTTCTTCTGGATATGTCCGAAGCCGGAGGTCAGGCACATTTCCGCGCAATGAGAAAACTTGCGTCAGAGCATCCGGCAGAGAAAGTAGGAGAAGAGATCAGAAAACTTTACAGTTGGAGCGATGAAGATAAACTGATCAATAACTAATAGGATATAATTACAAAAAGACGCCTTGCATTACGCGAAGCGTCTTTTTGTATGAAAATGTCTTTTTGTTTATGATGATAAGATTATGTACAAAAAAAGACATCTGCCTGACGGGAGCAAATGTCTTTTCTATTTTTATCAATTCTATTAATAAGATTAAGCAATGCTGCTTACAGCTTTGGAAAGACGAGAAATCTTTCTGGAAACAGTTTTTTTGTGATAAACACCTTTTGTTCCAGCTTTGGAAATCTCGACGATCGCTGCGCGAAGAGCAGTCTTAGCAGTTTCAGCGTCTTTAGCGGCAACTGCAGCTTCCACTTTCTTTACAGCAGTTTTTACTTTAGACTTAATTGCTTTGTTTCTTGCAGCTTTTGTCTCGTTTACTAAAATTCTTTTCTTAGCAGACTTAATGTTAGCCAATGCGTACACCTCCAAATATATCTATGATTTCAAATGTAATTTGAGTTTCCGCAGACTCGGACACGGACGTTCTGCTGAAACATACTCATTTATTTTATGCCAACTCTAAAGGGTTGTCAATACATATTTTAATAAATATTGGGAATTATGGAACATATATAGAGAAAAACTGCATTATTTGGAAAACCGGAATAAAAAAACACAGTATCTGCATTAAAAAGACGGTTTGAATATAAAAACAGCAGGAATACTATAATAAGAACATAAAAAGCGAGGATGAGATATGATAAAAAATTATAGTGTGCGGACAGATCTTGCGCTTGAAGAAAAAGAAAGGTTTGAATCAGATCATGTAGAAATATCAGGGGTAGTTCTTGAAGAAGATTATGATGAAGCATCAGAACTTCGTGTTACAAGAGTGGAGATCAAAACAGAAAACGGAGCAAAGGCAATGGGAAAACCTGTAGGAACTTATTTGACGATAGAAACTCCTAATTTGGCAATGCCTGATGAAAAAAGTCAGACCGTGATTGCCGAAAAGGTATGTTCTTTTATAAAGGAACTGATCCGAAAATTTGAAGTAAAAGATAAAGATCTATCTATTCTTGTAGTAGGGCTGGGGAATAGAGAAGTTACTCCGGATTCACTGGGACCTTGCGTGGCAGATCATTTATCCGTGACGCGGCATATTGTAAAAGAATATGGAAAATATGCAATAGGAGTCGACGACGCGCCGATGATCAGCGCTGTCGTGCCGGGAGTGATGGGGCAAACGGGAATGGAAAGTGCGGAGATCGTGCGTGGGATTGTATCGGAAACGAATCCTGATGTTATTATTGCAGTTGATGCATTGGCAGCAAGAAACAGTAAGCGATTGAACCGGACGATTCAGATCGCAGATACCGGGATTCATCCCGGAAGTGGAGTGGGGAATCACAGAAACGGGATGACAATGGAAACATTAGGAGTACCTGTTATCGGAATCGGTGTGCCGACAGTTGTAGACGCAGCAACGATTGTAAATGATACAATGGAAAACTTTATAAGGGCTCTTGAATCTTCGGATTCTTTAAAAGGAGTCGGGGAAGTGCTGCGTTCCTATAACGCCGGAGAAAAATATGAATTTGTAAAAGAGCTGATCTCTCCTCATTTAAACGGAATGTTTGTCACGCCTAAAGATGTTGATGAAATGGTTCATCATATCAGTCATACTTTATCGGAAGCGATCAATATGCTTTTTTCGGCCGGTTCAGGCAGATCGGAAGCATAAGAGAAAAGAACAAAGCATACACTGTCAGAAGTAATAGAAAGGACGATGTCTGATGGCGGATCGATTTCGGATATTAGAAAAAGAACGAGAACGGAAGAAGCGGATGATCCGGTTTCTGTTTTTCTTTCTGGCAATGATTTGTTTGATTTCGGAAGGAATGTGGTCGGCTCGAATGTATGGTTTCCAAACTCATATTTTTTCGGGTGCGGAAGAGATGTACATGCCGCGGCTTGCATATTTGAACAGAAGCCCGCAAAAAACAGTTCACGAGTTTTTTATAGAACAATCTTATCTGTTTCTTCCGACAGCAGGGTATGCGATGGAGCATAGGAGAGAGGAATTTACGGCAGAAGATCAAGAAACTGTTGCTCAAATTTTAGAGGCGCAGGCAAACGATGAGAACTGTATCGATGAAAACGGAAATCTTATTAGTAAAGAGTCTCCTGAAACGGCGCAAAATGTGCAGCCGTCGGGAGAAACGTCACTTTCTTCTGTCGATATGTCTATTGAGAGGTTAAGAGATTTTGATTATTTGCTTAGTAATTTTTATACGGTAGACAGCTCTACGATGATTGGTCCTGAACAGTTGAATGCAGATGACCTTCTTGGGAGGAGTATGAAGATCAATAAAAAGGAAGATGGTCCGAAAGTATTGATATTTCATACTCATTCACAGGAGGAATTTGTCGATTCAATTCCGGGAGATCCTGCCACAAGTATTGTCGGAATAGGGGAATATCTGACAGAGCTTTTAAATAAGCGGGGAATCAAAACAATCCATGACACAGGGGTATATGATATTATTAACGGACAGCTCGACAGGAGTAATGCATATGAAAACGCAGAAGCGTCTGTCAGACCGATTCTGGAGGCAAACCCAACGATCGAGGTGGCAATCGACCTTCATAGGGATGGCGTTGCCGAGGGAACGCACTTAGTCACAGAAATAAACGGAAAGCCGACTGCAAAGATCATGTATTTTAATGGATTGAGCCGATCTCGCACAAACGGAGATATCGATTATCTTTATAATCCGTACATACAGGATAATCTGGCGTTTTCTCTTCAGATGCAGCTTGCGTCAGAACGAATGTATCCCGGGTTTGCAAGACATATTTATCTGCGGGCATATAGATATAATCTGCATCTGCTGCCGAAGTCTCTGTTGATTGAAGCCGGTGCGCAGACAAATACTGTAGAAGAAATGAAAAATGCGATGGAGGTCGTGGCAGATACGCTGTGTGAAGTTATACTGGAATGACAAGGATTCTATTTACAAGATCGAAAACGGGTGGTATCATAGAAAATGATACCCTCAGATGAAAGGAACAACATCCGGCATCTGAGGGTACAATCTCGTTATAGCGTGAAACAAAATTAGTGCGGCATAAGAAAAGAAGTCGAGAAAAATAGAAGGAATGATCCGGTAAAGGAGAAGGTAAATGGCTGGAAATAATACATATGATGCAGGGAGTATTTCTGTATTGGAAGGATTAGAGGCGGTACGAAAACGCCCGGGAATGTATATCGGAAGTGTATCGACAAAAGGTCTGAATCATCTTATTTATGAAATTGTGGACAATTCCGTGGATGAACATCTGGCAGGATTTTGTACGGAAATCCGTGTTGTTTTAGAAAAAGACGGAACGGCAACAGTAACCGATAACGGGAGGGGAATTCCGGTTGATATGCATCAAAAAGGAATTTCTGCGGCAAGGCTTGTGTTTACCACACTTCATGCAGGGGGAAAATTTGACGATTCGGCGTATAAGACAAGCGGAGGTCTTCATGGCGTCGGTTCTTCTGTTGTAAATGCACTTTCTACATATATGGATGTTAAGATCAGCCGTGATGGGGCGGTATACCATGACAGATATGAGCGCGGAGTTCCTGTCATTGAACTGGAAAACGGACTTCTTCCTAAGATCGGAAAGACAAAAAAGACAGGAACAACAATTAATTTTCTGCCTGATGATACGATTTTTGAAAAGACGAAGTTCCGGGCGGAGGAAGTAAAAAGCAGGCTGCATGAAACAGCATATCTTAACCCGGAACTGACGATAATATTCGAAGATAAAAGAGGAGATCAGACCGAGCATATCGAATATCATGAACCGGAGGGAATCATCGGGTTTATCAGAGATCTGAATAAGAAAAAAGAGGCGCTTCATGAGCCTGTTTATTTTAAAGGGGAAGCAGACGGTATTGAAGTGGAGGCGGCATTTCAGTATGTTAATGAATTTCATGAGAATGTGCTCGGTTTCTGCAACAATATTTACAATGCCGAGGGCGGAACGCATTTAACCGGATTTAAAACGACATTTACGACGGTTATGAATCAGTATGCAAGAGAAATCGGTATTTTAAAAGAGAAGGATACGAACTTTACGGGAGCTGATATCCGAAACGGGATGACAGCGATTATTTCGATCAAACATCCGGATCCTAGATTTGAAGGGCAGACAAAGACAAAACTGGACAATCCCGACGCGGCAAAAGCGGTCGGTAAAGTTGCGGGAGATGAAATTGTTCTTTATTTTGACCGTAACCTGGACGTTTTAAAAACGGTATTGTCAAGTGCGGAAAAGGCGGCGAAAATCCGTAAGACAGAAGAAAAGGCGAAAACGAATCTTTTGACGAAGCAAAAATATTCGTTTGACAGTAACGGAAAACTCGCAAACTGCGAGAGCAGAGATCCGAAAAAGTGCGAGATATTTATTGTTGAGGGAGATTCGGCGGGAGGTTCGGCAAAAACGGCCAGAAACAGAAACTTTCAGGCGATTCTTCCTATTCGCGGGAAAATATTAAACGTGGAGAAAGCAAGTATTGATAAAGTCCTTGCGAATGCAGAAATAAAAACGATGATCAATGCGTTCGGATGTGGATTTTCCGAAGGATACGGCAATGACTTCGATATTACAAAGCTTCGATACGATAAGATCATAATTATGGCAGATGCAGATGTAGACGGAGCTCATATTTCAACACTTTTGCTGACGCTGTTCTATCGGTTTATGCCGGAACTGATTTATGAGGGGCACGTGTATATTGCAATGCCGCCGCTTTATAAGGCAATGCCGAAAAGCGGAGAAGAGGAATATCTTTACGATGATAAGGCGCTTGAAAAATATCGAAGGACACACAAAGGACCGTTTACTCTTCAGAGGTATAAAGGGCTTGGAGAGATGGATGCAGAACAGTTGTGGGAAACAACACTTGATCCTAAAAGACGTCTTTTAAAGCTTGTTGAGATTGAAGATGCGAGAATGGCTTCCGGTGTGACTGAGATGCTTATGGGAACGGAAGTGCCTCCGCGGCGGGCATTCATCTATGAAAATGCGACAGAGGCGGAACTTGATATATAATCTGTATGACGAAACAGAGTCGACGTGATTTGTGTCAGAAAATGGATTTGCTTTGTGTCATATGAGCAAAATGAAATGAAGGAGACGAGAAATGAACAGTGAATCACAGATCATAAGAACGGAATATTCGGATCTTATGAAAAAATCATATATTGATTATGCGATGAGCGTAATTATTTCCAGGGCACTTCCGGATGTAAGAGACGGACTGAAGCCGGTTCAGCGCCGTACGCTTTATGATATGTACGAACTGGGAATCCGCTATGATAAGCCGTACAGAAAATGCGCGCGTATTGTCGGAGATACGATGGGTAAATATCATCCTCACGGCGACAGTTCGATCTACGAATCTCTTGTTGTTATGGCTCAGGAGTTTAAAAAAGGAATGGTACTTGTAGACGGTCACGGAAACTTCGGTTCGATAGAAGGTGACGGCGCTGCGGCAATGCGTTATACTGAGGCAAGACTGACGAAATTCACGCAGGAAGTCTGCCTTGCAGATCTAGATAAAGATGTGGTAGATTTCGGACCGAATTTTGACGAAACAGAAAAAGAACCGCTTGTACTTCCGATGCGTGTGCCAAACCTCCTCGTAAACGGAGCGGAAGGAATTGCGGTAGGTATGGCGACAAGTATACCGCCTCATAATCTCGGAGAAGTGATCGATGCGGTAAAGGCATATATTAAAAACGATTCGATCACTACAAAACAACTGATGAAATACATAAAAGGGCCTGATTTTCCGACAGGCGGAATTGTTGTTAATAAAGATGATCTGATCAATATATATGAAACGGGACAGGGAAAGATCAAAGTCCGGGGAAAAGTAGAGACAGAAGAATTAAAAGGCGGCAAAAAGCAGCTTGTGATCAGTGAGATCCCATACACGATGATCGGAGCGGGAATAGGGAAGTTTTTAAATGATGTAGCCGGTCTGGTAGAGACAAAGAAAACAACAGATATCACAGATATTTCAAACCAATCTTCCAAAGAAGGAATTCGGATTGTGTTGGAATTAAAAAAAGGCGCAGATGTAGAAAATCTAAAAAATATGCTTTATAAAAAGACGCGCCTTGAAGACACATTCGGCGTGAATATGCTTGCAGTTGCAGACGGAAGACCGGAAACACTCGGACTTAAGAAGATCATTGAGCATCATGTAGATTTTCGATTTGAACTGGCGACGAGAAAATACAAAACACTTCTTGCAAAAGAACAGGAAAAAAGTGAGGTGCAGGAGGGGTTGATCAAAGCATGTGATGTGATCGATCTTATTATTGAAATCCTTCGAGGCAGTAAATCTGTAAAAGATGCAAAAGCATGTCTTGTAAATGGCGTAACAGATAATATTAAGTTTAAATCTTCTATTTCCAAAAAGATGGCGGTGCTTTTACGCTTTACAGAACGTCAGGCTGCTGCCATCCTCGAGATGCGCTTATATCGCCTCATCGGTCTGGAAGTACAGGCTTTGATCGCGGAACATGAACAGACGGTGAAGAATATTGCGCGTTATGAAGATATTCTCAATAATTATGATTCTATGGCGCAAGTTATTGTGGAAGAACTTGAATCGTTTAAAGAAGAATATGCAAAAGCGCGCCGTACAGTCATTGAAAATGCTGAAGAAGCCGTTTTTGAAGAGAAGAAGATCGAAGAACAGGAAGTCGTATTTTTGATGGATCGGTTCGGATATGCAAGAATAGTAGACGTTGCCGTTTACGAAAGAAATAAGGAAGCGGCGGATAGTGAGAATAAGTATATTGTCCATTGTATGAACACGGGGAAAATATGTATTTTTACCAATAGCGGGAAAATGCACCAGGTGAAAGTAATTGATCTTCCTTATGGAAAATTCAGGGATAAAGGAGTTCCGATCGACAATGTCAGCAATTACTCCAGTTCTGATGAACAGATTGTCTCGGTATACGATTCCGAGCAGATGAGATTTGCCATGCTTTTGTTTTCAACGGCGCAGGGAATGGTAAAAAAAGTCAGCGGAAGTGAATTTCAGGTGGCAAAACGAACAATTCTGGCTACAAAACTTCAGGAAGAAGATTCTCTGGTCGATGTTCGGGTTGTTAATGAAAATAAGCATGTCGTTCTTCAGACAAAGAACGGGTACTTTTTGAGATTCCCGGCCACGGAAGTTCCTATAAAGAAAAAAGCTGCAGTCGGTGTCAGAGGTATCCGTCTTCAGAAAAAAGATGAACTGGAAAAGGTATATCTTTTTGAAGAAGGAACGGAAACAAAGATTCTATATAATGAAAAAGAGGTCTCTTTAAATCGATTGAAAACGGCGAAACGTGATGGAGCAGGAACAAAAGCAAGAAAATAGAGAAGAAGCCTTGCAATATAAAAAAAACAGTGCTATACTATGAAATAGTTACATAGAAATCCGGCAGAAGAGTGAACGAAAGTTCACTCTTCTTTGTTGCTATGCATACGACAAAAAATATCTTATAGATATTTTCAGTTGTAAATTCACGATAACAAAAGAAACATAAGCGGCAGATAGCTTCTGCCAAATGAGAAGAAAGGAAGTATAGCGTGTCAAAAAGAGAAGAATATGAACAGAAAACAGAAGAACTTTTAGAACCGATCGTGTCTGCACTTGGATTTGAACTGGTTGACGTAGAATATGTCAAGGAAGCCGGAACATGGTATCTTCGTGCGTATATCGATAAACCGGGCGGGATTACGGTAGATGACTGTGAGGCGGTCAGCAGAAAGTTTTCGGATATTCTCGATGAAAAAGATTATATCCCGGATTCTTATGTATTTGAGGTGAGCTCACCGGGGCTTGGCAGACCGTTAAAAAAAGAAAAAGATTTTAAGAGAAGTATCGGAGAAGAAGTAGAGATCCGTACTTACCGGGCAATCGATCGTCAGAAAGAATTTACCGGTATTTTGAAAGGGTTTGATGAAAACACTGTGACCATTATATATGAAGATGAAACAGAACAAGTATTTGACAGAGCAGAAATTGCATTGATTCGTCTTGCTTTGGATTTTTAAAATTTAGGAGGAAATGACAAAATGAACACAGAGTTAATGGAAGCGTTGACAATTCTTGAGAAAGAAAAAAATATCAGTAAAGATGTTATGATGGATGCGATTGAAAATTCGCTGATCAGCGCATGTAAGAATCATTTCGGAACATCGGATAACATTAAAGTAATCATGGATCGTGATACTTGCGATTATGCTGTATATGCAGAGAAAAATGTAGTAGAAGAGGTAGAAGATCCTGCGTTGGAGATCAGTCTCGAAGAAGCGGAAAAGCTGGATTCTGCATTACAGGTCGGCGATATCGCACAGATTCCGGTACACTCAAAAGAGTTTGGGCGTATTGCGACTCAGAATGCAAAGAACCTGATTCTTCAAAAAATAAGAGAAGAAGAAAGAAAAGTTGTATTTGACCAGTATTTTGAAAAAGAAAAAGATATTGTGACAGGTGTTGTTCAGCGATATGTCGGGAAAAATATCAGTATTAATCTTGGAAGAGCAGATGCAATGCTTACTGAGAACGAGCAGGTGAAAGGGGAACATTTTAAACCTACAGAACGTATTAAACTGTATGTAGTAGAAGTGAAAAATACTCCGAAAGGACCGAAGATACTTGTATCCCGTACACATCCCGAACTTGTGAAACGTCTTTTTGAAGCAGAGGTGGCAGAAGTAAGAGACGGTACAGTTGAAATTAAGAGCATTGCAAGAGAAGCAGGTTCCCGTACAAAAATGGCTGTATGGTCAAACGATCCGAATGTAGATCCCGTAGGCGCTTGTGTGGGAATGAACGGAGCACGAGTAAACGCAGTTGTTCAGGAACTTCGCGGTGAAAAAATCGATATTATCAACTGGGATGAGAATCCGGCGCTTCTGATAGAAAATTCACTTAGCCCTGCAAAAGTGATTTCTGTAATGGCAGATCCGGAAGAAAAAATCGCGAGTGTGATCGTTCCCGACTATCAGCTTTCACTTGCAATCGGAAAAGAAGGGCAGAATGCACGTCTTGCTGCAAGACTTACAGGATATAAGATTGATATTAAGAGCGAGACACAGGCGATAGAGGCAGGAGAACTTCCAGAAAATTATATGGAAGAGATGGGACTTGTCGGTGAAGAAGGTTATACAGGAGATTACGAGGAAGAGTATAACGAAGAATACAGTGAAGAGTCTTATGATGAAGCGGCAGAAGATCAGAACGAAGAGTCGGAAGAAATTGAATTTATCGAGACAGAGAATGAGTAATATCTAAAGGAGTGGGTTATTTGGCAGTTAATAAAAAAATTCCTATGCGTAAATGTGTAGGGTGTGGAGAAATGAAACCTAAAAAAGAATTGCTGCGAATACTCAGGACAGAAACCGGAGAATTCGTCGTGGATGCACTTGGAAAAGCAAACGGCAGAGGCGCTTATCTTTGCCGGAGCGTAGAATGCTTTCAGAAAGCTGTGAAAAACCGTGGATTGGAACGGTCGTTTAAGCAGGCAATACCGCCGGAAGTATATGAGAGAATGGAAAAGGAGATGGGAGAGCTTGAGTAAGAGAGATAAGGTCCTTTCCCTGATCGGACTGGCGATGAAGGCCGGAAAATGTGTAAGCGGCGAGACAATGACAGAAAGCGAGACGAAATCAGGAAAAGCGAAGTTTGTCATTGTCGCCGGTGACGCATCGGAGAACACGAAGAAAAAATTCGGGGATATGTGTAAGTTTTATAAAGTTCCATTTTGTTTCTACGGAGATAAAGATACCTTAGGGCATGCAATGGGAAAAGAGTTCCGTGCATCTCTGGCGATACTTGACGAAGGATTTGCAGATGGAATTCAAAGAGAGCTGAAAAACCGAGAGGATATTGCATAAGGAGGTAGTTTTAATATGACAAAAATGAGGGTACATGAACTTGCGAAAGAGCTTGGAATGGAAAATAAAGAGCTCATCGATTTGTTGCATAAGAAAAATGTGGAGGTGTCAAATCATATGAGTTCGATCGAGGACAATATAGCAGATGAGATCCGAAAAGAAAAAAACACAAGATCAGAAGGAAAGTCAGAGGGAGAAGAAGCTCCGAAAAAGAAAAATCTGGCATTTGTGATTCGTCCGCAAAACTCTAAAAACAGCAGTCGCATACAGGGAAAACGTCCGGCTCAAAAGTCTGCGCGTCCACAGCAGAGTGCGCGTCAAAACGAGGCAAAGGCAGCGACGACGCGTCCGGCATCACAGGGAGCACGTTCGGAAAAGTCAGGTGCAGAAAAGTCACAGGCTGCGCGGCCGGTTCCTGCTCAAACTGTAAAAGCCGAAACTGCTGCCGAACATTCAACTACAGAAAAACGACCGGGTACGCAAGCGCAGTCAGCAGCGGAAAAGCCGCAGGGAGTACGTCAGGAAAAGCAACAGCCGGCACGTGCGGAAAAACCGGTACAGGTACAGTCCGAAAAGGAGAAAAGAACAGAGAATGACCGTCCGGCAAGAGAAAATCGTGAAGCAAGACAGTCCAATGATCGTCCGGTAAGAGAAAACAGAGACGGAAAGCCGGTAAGAGACGGAAAACCGTCTGACAGACAAGGCAGATTCGATCGCGGATCCAATGATCGTTCGCGCCAGGAAAGACCACAGGGAAATCGTCAGTTCGGTGACGGAAGACAGAGCCGAGGCGGAGACAGAGACCGCAGACCGGGAGGACAAAATGGTCGATCTGACAGAGAGAAAAGAGAGTCACGAAGAGATGATGTGGCGGCACCGATCGTGGAGCAGCAGAAGAGCCAGCGTAATAAGGCGAAAGATAAAGAACGTGATAATAAGAAAAAAGAATACAGAGACGAAGCCTTTGACGGAAAAGGCAAAAAAGGCAAAAAACAAAAACAGGTAGCAGAAGTGAAAAGACCGCAGCCGAAAGAAGAGAAGAAAGAAGAAAAGATTAAACAGATTGTAATTCCGGAAGTTCTTACGATCAAAGAACTTGCAGATAAAATGAAGATTGTTCCTTCTGTTATCGTGAAAAAACTGTTCCTTCAAGGAAAAGTTGTAACAGTGAATCAGGAAATCGATTATGATACTGCAGAAGAGATCGCAATGGAATTTGAAGTTCTCTGCGAAAAAGAAGAAGTCGTAGATGTGATCGAAGAACTGTTAAAAGAGGAAGAGGAAGATGAAAATATGATGGTAAAACGTCCTCCGGTCGTATGTGTTATGGGACACGTTGACCATGGTAAAACATCTCTTCTTGATGCGATCCGTCACTCAAATGTGATCGATCGTGAAGCAGGTGGTATCACTCAGCATATCGGAGCATATGTTGTGGAAGCAAACGGAGAAAAAATTACGTTCCTCGACACGCCGGGACATGAGGCGTTTACGGCAATGCGTATGCGCGGTGCAAGCTCTACGGATATCGCCATTCTTGTCGTAGCGGCAGACGACGGAGTAATGCCTCAGACAGTAGAAGCAATCAATCATGCAAAAGCTGCCGGAATTGAAATTATTGTTGCAATCAATAAGATTGATAAACCAAGTGCAAATATCGAACGTGTGAAACAAGAACTGACAGAATATGAGTTGATTCCGGAAGATTGGGGCGGAAGTACGATTTTTGTTCCTGTATCCGCACATACAAAAGAAGGAATTCCGGAGCTTCTTGAAATGGTTCTTCTGACAGCAGAAGTTATGGAGTTAAAAGCAAATCCGAACCGTGCGGCAAGAGGTCTTGTGATCGAGGCGGAACTTGATAAAGGAAAAGGATCTGTTGCGACAGTTCTTGTTCAGAAAGGTACTCTTCATGTCGGAGATGCAATCGCGGCAGGAAGCGCACATGGTCGCGTTCGTGCGATGATGGACGATAAAGGCAGAAGGGTGAAAGAGGCAGGTCCGTCACAGCCGGTAGAGATTCTCGGATTAAATGATGTTCCAAATGCGGGAGAAGTGTTTGTCGGATGTGATTCCGAAAAGGATGCAAGAAGTTTTGCAGAGACGTTTATCGCTCAGAATAAAGTGAAACTTCTTGATGAGACAAAATCAAGAATGTCTCTTGATGATCTGTTCAGCCAGATACAGGAAGGCAATTTGAAAGAACTCAACATTATCGTAAAAGCAGATGTTCAAGGTTCAGTAGAAGCAATCAAACAGAGTCTTTTGAAACTTTCAAATGATGAAGTTGTAATCAAGATCATTCACGGTGGAGTAGGCGCAATCAATGAATCGGACGTCAGCCTTGCATCGGCTTCCAATGCGATCATTATCGGATTTAATGTACGTCCGGATGCGACGGCAAAAGAAATCGCCGATAGAGAAGGCGTTGATTTAAGACTTTACAGAGTCATTTATAATGCGATAGAAGATGTGGAAGCTGCAATGAAAGGAATGCTTGATCCGGTATTTGAGGAAAAAATTCTCGGTCACGCGGAAGTGCGTCAGACATTTAAAGCATCCGGAGTCGGAACGATTGCAGGATCTTATGTTCAGGACGGTATTTTTGAAAGAAACTGTTCTGTACGTCTTATCCGTGACGGAATCGTAGTATTTGACGGACCGCTGGCATCTTTGAAACGTTTTAAAGACGATGTAAAAGAAGTAAGAGCCGGATATGAATGTGGTTTTGTATTTGAAAATTATAATGATATCAAAGAAGGAGATCAGGTTGAAGCTTATAAAATGGTTGAGACTGAGAGAAAATAAATTTGATTCAAAAAAACCGAATGATTAGTTTCGCAGATGAAAAGAGGGAGCATTAATGAGAAAAAACAGCATAAAAAATACCCGTGTAAATGCGGAAGTTCAAAGAGAACTGAGCAATATACTGCGTGGCGGGATCAAAGATCCGAGAGTGTCGCCCATGACATCTGTGGTGGCAGTGGAAGTGGCGCCGGATCTGAAAACATGCAAAGCATATATCAGCGTACTCGGAGATGAAAAGGCACAGCAGGATACGATCAAAGGGCTGCAAAGCGCTGAAGGATTTATCCGTCGTGAGCTTGCCAGAACGATTAATATGAGAAACACTCCGGAGATTAAGTTTATTGTAGATCAGTCGATCGAATATGGCGTAAATATCAGCAAGAAGATCGACGAGGTTACAAAGGATCTGAAAGATGAGGCCGGTGATATTGATGAATAGTAAAAAAATTGATTTAAAAGAGCTGCTGAAAGAGAAGAAAAAAATTGCCCTGGGCGGACACGTCCGCCCGGATGGCGATTGCATCGGATCGGTAATGGGGTTATATCTTTATTTAAAACAAGAATATCCGCATATTCAGACAGACGTTTATCTGGAAAAAATACCTGAGACATTTCGTCTGATCAAAGGAACAGATGAAGTTCGTTCAGAAGTAAACAATAACGAAACGCCGTATGATCTGTTTATCTGTCTTGATTGTGCAGATCCGATGAGACTTGGATTTTCAAGTTCGGTCTTTGAAAACGCAAAAGAGACGGTTTGCATCGATCATCACATCAGCAACGAATCGTTTGCAGACTTGAACTATATTGTTCCGGATGCAAGTTCTACGTCTGAGCTTGTAGTTACTTTGCTCGATGAAGAGAAAATATCAAAAGAATCGGCAGAAGCTCTTTATATGGGAATTGCTCACGATACAGGTGTTTTCAGATATTCGTGCACATCGCCGGAAACGATGGAAAATGCGGCTAAACTGATGAGAAAAGGGATAAACGGAAACGCGATCATTGAGCAAACCTTTTACGAAAAAACATATGTGCAAAACCAGATTTTGGGAAGAGCGCTCCTTGAGAGTATGCTCATTATGGATCGTCAATGCGTTGTGTCGGTTATCCGCAAAAGTTCGATGGAATTTTTCCATGCAGAGCCGTCTGATCTGGAAGGGGTAGTAAGTATTCTCAGGCAGACAAAAGGTGTGGAAGTCGCTATCTTCTTACATGAGCTTGAACCTCAAAAATATAAAGTAAGCCTTCGTTCTAAACAATATATTGATGTGAGTGTAATCGCAAAACATTTCGGAGGCGGCGGACACATACGGGCGGCAGGTGTGACAATGACAGGATCTGCACATGACGTGATCAACAATATTACCGAGCAGATCGCCCGTCAGTTTGAAAAACTGGAAGAAAAATCAGTGATTCCGCAATGAAATAAGGACTAGAATCAGAAGTATGATAAACGGAATTTTAAATATTTACAAAGAAAAAGGTTATACATCGCATGATGTGGTGGCTCGTCTTCGGGGAATCTTCGGACAAAAGAAGATCGGTCATACCGGAACGCTTGACCCGGATGCGGAAGGAGTGCTTCCGGTATGTCTTGGACGGGCAACAAAAGTATGTGATCTGCTGACAGATAAAGATAAAACGTATGAAGCGGTGCTTTTGCTTGGAAAAGAAACAGATACTCAAGATATTACAGGGACTGTTTTAAAAGAATGTGATCCATCGGAAATCACTGAAGAAACAGCAAAAAAATGTATTGAAAGTTTTATAGGGGAATATGATCAGATTCCTCCTATGTATTCTGCACTAAAAGTAAATGGAAAAAAGCTTTATGAATTGGCTCGGGAAGGGAAAGTCGTAGAACGGAAAAGCAGAAAAGTACAGATTTATGACATTCGGATCAAGGAAATGAAACTTCCTCGCATACGGATGGAAGTTTCTTGTTCAAAGGGAACATATATCCGTACTTTATGTAATGATGTAGGAGAAGTTCTTGGCGTTGGCGGATGTATGGAATCACTGCTTCGTACAAAAGTCAGTCGGTTTGAGTTAAAAGACAGTATGAAGCTTGCAGATATTGAAAAGGCGAAGAATGAAGGAAGGACAGAAGAAATAATATTGCCTCTGGATGAAGTATTTGTCGAATATCCTAAGATAATCGTAACAGGACGCCAGGCTCAGTTGGCATATAACGGAAATCCTTTTCCGAAAGAGTCTGCGAAAAATTTGATTTTACCCGGAAAAGACGGAGGAGAGGATGATCTTTCCGACATTTTTTCTAGATATAAAAAATATAGAGTATACGATGAGCAGGGACGGTTTATCGCTATATACTCTTATCAAAAACAAAGGCAGTTATTCAGAATCGAAAAAATGTTTTTCGATCCTGATGGAAAATAGAAAAATTCGTTTCAAATTATGTAAATGAGATGAGAATAATATGAAGCGGATAAAAGGAAGAGTAGATCATGGAGTACATCACGGGGATTGAGCAATATGCAGGAATAGAAAAGACAGCGTTAACTCTCGGCAAGTTTGACGGTCTTCATAAAGGACATCAAAAACTGATCGATAAAATATGCGCTTATTCGGGAGAAAATTGTAAAAGCGTCCTCTGTGCTTTCGATATGCACCGGGAGTCGTTAATGACAAAGCAGGAGAGGCGGAGTCATCTTGAAGGGAAAATCGATTGTTTGATCGAATATCCTTTTACGAAAGAACTGCGTGAAATGGAAGCGGAAGTGTTTATTAAGAACATCTTGTGCGAAAAACTTCATGCGGCGCATATTGTTGTAGGAACAGACTTTGCTTTTGGTCATGAAAAACGAGGAAATACAGAAATGTTGAAAATGTTTTCCGAAAAAGGGGGATATACGCTGGATGTCATCGAAAAAGAACGATATGATCAGATCGTGATCAGCAGTACTTATATCAGAGATGTCCTTTCACAAGGCAATGTAACTCTTGCGGCAGAGCTTCTCGGATATCGGTATGGAGTAACCGGAATTGTTCGGCATGGCAGACAACTGGGGCGGACGCTCGGCTTTCCTACAATGAATGTCGAGCCTGAAGAAAAAAAAATACTGCCAAGATTCGGAGTGTATGTCTGCCGTATCAATATAGACGGAAAATGGTACAACGGCATTGGAAACGTAGGGGTGAAGCCGACAGTTACGGAAGAACACAAGCGTCTTGTCGAAGTATTTGTTTATGATTATGAAGGAGATGCATACGGGAAAGAAATTACGGTGGAATTTTGTGATTTTGAAAGACCCGAGATAAGATTTTCTTCTGTGAACGAATTAAAAAAACAAGTGGCGAAAGATCTCCGTTATGGAAAAGACTACTTTAAGGCTTCAAAAGAAATCTAAAATAAATTCTTTACATTGTAAGTGGCATATGATATACTACTTGAGGTTAGAAAACCAGCCGATGTTCGGTAATCGGATCACTCCGACCGTTACTTAATATCAGGCGTTTATAAAAGTATTTAAGGAGGAGTTACAACATGATCGCAAAGGACAAAAAGCAGGCAATCATCAAAGAGTATGGAAGAAGCGAAGGTGATACAGGATCACCGGAAGTACAGATCGCAATTCTTACAGCAAGAATCAACGAACTGACAGATCACTTCAAAGCAAACCCGAAAGATCACCACTCAAGAAGAGGTCTTCTTAAGATGGTAGGACAGAGAAGAGGTCTTCTTGCATATCTTAAAAAAGTAGATATTGAAAGATATCGTGCATTGATTGAGAAACTCGGACTCAGAAAATAGTCAGAGGTTTCAATGTAAGCAAAAAAGGGGCAGATTTGATCTGTTCCTTTTTTATATGACGGAAAGTCTAATTCCTTGTCTGGAAGGATCTTGGTGTGTACGACCGTTTTAGAAAAAGACCCAATACAGAGGAATCATCCTCCGTACTGAGTCTCAATTTTTAATTTGGGCGGGATGAGGGCGATTGGGAAATTTTGCCTCTACTACGCTATCTCAACTTGCCCTTAATTATTATTCTGCAACGTCTCTGATGCTGAAGCTGAATCTTCCCATTTTGTCTTTTCCAAGGCAAACAGCTTTTACAACATCTCCGAGAGAGAGTACATCTTCAACTTTATTTACACGTTCTTTAGCGATTTTTGAGATATGAACGAGACCTTCTTTTCCCGGTGCAAACTCAAGAAAAGCGCCAAATTCTTTAATACTTATAACTTTTCCTTCAAAGACCTGACCTGCTTCAAAGTCGGTTACGATCGTGTGTATGATCTTCGCAGCTTTTTCCATTGCTGTTTTTTCTGTACCACAAATGGAAACGGAACCTTCATCATCAATGTCAATCTTCACACCTGTCTGTTCGATGATTGCGTTAATCGTTTTTCCGCGCTGTCCTACAACATCGCCGATCTTTTGCGGATCGATCTGCATCTGAATGATCTTAGGTGCAAATTCACCGACTTCTGCTCTTGGCTCAGAAATTGCCTTATTCATGATTTCGTCAATGATATAGGTTCTGGCTTTCTTTGTCGCAGAAATTGCCTCTTCAATGATCGGTCTTGTAAGTCCGTGAATCTTAATATCCATTTGAATAGCTGTAATACCTTTATGTGTACCGGCTACTTTAAAGTCCATATCTCCGAAGAAGTCTTCCAGTCCCTGGATATCGGTAAGAACAAGATAGTCATCGTCTGTATCTCCAGTTACAAGACCTGCGGAAATACCGGCTACTGCAGCTTTGATCGGTACTCCGGCTGTCATAAGCGACATACTGGATGCGCATACGCTTGCCTGTGAAGTAGAGCCGTTTGATTCAAATGTTTCAGATACTGTACGGATGGCATATGGAAATTCGGCTTCGCTTGGAAGTACCGGGAGAAGAGCTCTTTCTGCCAGCGCACCATGTCCGATCTCACGTCTTCCAGGTCCTCTTGACGGTTTTGTTTCACCTACAGAATATGAAGGGAAATTATAATGGTGCATATATCGCTTAGTCGTTTCTGATTCATCAAGACCGTCAAGTCTTTGTGCTTCAGACAAAGGCGCCAGTGTCGTTACCGTACAAATCTGGGTCTGTCCTCTTGTAAACATTGCAGAACCATGGACTCTTGGAAGAAGATCCACTTCTGCTGCAAGAGGTCTGATCTGATCGATAGCGCGTCCGTCCGGACGTTTGTGATCTTTTAAGATCATTTTTCTTACAGTTTTTTTCTGATATTGGTAAATGGCTTCGCCAAGGAGAGAGAGCCATTCTTCATTATCTATAAATGCTTCTTCTAATTTTTCTGTAATCTGACGAATATTGTCTTCTCTTATCTGCTTTTCGTCTGTAAATACAGCTTGTTCCATTTCGGCAGGCGGTACGATTTCTTTGATTGCGTCAAACAGTTCTTCGGGAATCGCACAGCTTTCATACTCATGTTTCGGCTTTCCGCATTCTGCAACGATCGTATCGAAAAAAGCAATGACTTTCTGGTTTAATTCATGTGCTGCAAAAATTGCTTCGATCATGCGGTCTTCCGGAACTTCGTTCGCTCCGGCTTCGATCATAATCACTTTTTCTTTTGTAGAAGCAACCGTAAGTGCGAGATCAGAAACTTCTCTTTGAGCTGCCGTCGGGTTAAACACAAACTCTCCGTCAATGAGTCCGACCTGTGTTGTAGATATCGGGCCGTCAAACGGAATATCGGAAATACTTGTCGCAAGAGAAGCTCCAAGCATTGCGGTAAGTTCCGGGCTGCAGTCCTGATCTACTGACATTACAAGGTTTTCCAAAGTTACGTCATTTCGATAATCTTTCGGGAAAAGAGGGCGCATCGGACGGTCGATAACTCGGTCGGTTAAAATTGCGTTTTCGGATGCTTTCCCTTCTCTTTTATTAAATCCTCCCGGGATTTTTCCGACAGCGTAAAGTCTTTCGTTATATTCAACACTAAGAGGGAAAAAATCAATTCCGTCTCTTGGCTTTTCAGATGCCGTTGATGTACACAAAACAGTTGTGTCTCCGTAATGCATCAGAACAGCGCCGTTTGCCTGTTTGGCAACTCTGTCTACATCTACACGCAGTGTTCTGCCTGCAAGTTCCATTTCATACATTTTGTACATGTTATTCTCCTTTTCAATCTATGTTGTCATCAATCGTGAACGGTTTTTACAAATGTCCCGAAACTACTGAAAAACATATTTTACGAAAAATATATTTTTCAGTGGTCTCGGATACTTTGAACTGTCCATAATCTTATTTATTATATCATACAGTGATAACTTAGGCAATTATTTGTCAATAACTTATGAAAATGTCACTTTTTAATATAGAAATTTATTTGAAAAAATGTCACTTTCATAAAAGGGCTAATGCCCTTTTATGAAGCTGACTGCTGCTTCTCGAAAAATAGCTCATATAAAAATTTAAGTGACAGATTATAATCCTCCATCCACCAGATTGCTTTCCATTCATCACTGCTGTGACGCAGCTGAAGGTGTGGTTCTACTGTTTTTGACACTTTTTGGGGAACTTCTGTATTGGCATTTTTGTTCTGAGGTTTCAGATAACGGATGGTATTATAGATTCGTCCGCCGTACTCTACACGAATTCCAAAACGTGGGTTAATTAATACAGTGATCTCACGGCGGGCATTGATAATCGGAAATCCCTCATCTAGGATTTGAAAACACCGATTTTTAAACGAAAATGTCCCGGCTGCATCTGTTTTTCTCGTGTGCTTTACACAAAGGATGGAATCCAGATTCAAATCTTTTGCGGCAGAGACAAAAATAGACTCTGCTTCCGGCTCAACGGCAAACCTCTGATTGAAAAGTTCCCTGTACTCTGTTTCCAGAAAACGGTTTGCTTCTGACACAGTAGTAATCCCACGTTTTGCGAACTCAACAGGGAGCCTGCTCTGCAGTGTGACCCATAAACGTTCAATCCGCCCCTTTGCCTGAGGAGTCTTTGCGAAAATAAGGTCAATGCCCAATTCGTGCAGGGAACGTCCGAACTGGGTAAGATGGACAGTCTTGCCTGCGATTAGTTCATCAACAGTCAGCTTTCCGGTTTTAGGAGAACGGAAGATGGTATGGTTGTCAGAATAAACCGTCTGTGGGATGCCGAAATCAGAGCAGCATTGACGCATGGTTTCCAGATAACCGTAAAGGCATTCATTCTGTGTCAGGAAAAGTCCGACGACCTGCCCGGTAGCATCATCGATAGCACCATGAAGGGCGTATTTGATATTTCCCCCAAACCACTCGTAAGGCGTGGCATCGATCTGGATGAGCTGTCCGGGATGGGGCTTACGTTTGCGCCGATGTGTGCGGTGTCGGATTTTTTTCTTTTTAGGGCTTTCAAAACCAGCATTTTTTAGTATACTGGAAAGAGCAGAGTAGGAAAGTTGAATTCCGAAATCTGCAGAGAGTATATCTTTGAAATGGAGGAAGTTGGCATTAGAGAATTCTGGGCGGGAATAAATCTTAAGGACAGCTTCCTTCAATTCGTCAGAAACGGAGTGAACGGGTTTTCTACCGGTATTTTTATGAATGAGGGATTGAGCGCCAGAGGTAAGGACTCCTTTCTTTAAGCGTGTGATCTGGCGTGTGGAGAGACCCAAAAGTTCAGCAGCCTGTTGTCTGGAAATAGACTTGTCAATGAAACGGTTGATGACAGTCAGCGTTTTCAGTTGTTCTTGTGACAATGTAATTTTACCTTCTTTCATAGCTTTAATAGAATACCAAAAAGAGACAAAACCTCAAGTGAATCTTAAGGAGACATTATCACAAGTTAATAACATAACTTAGGCAATTATTTTGAAAGTCGAAAAGGAATATGTTATATATTTTTTTAAAATGTTCAGACTATAATAAGAGATAAAAACAGGAGATGAGTCCGGAAGATGAAAATGAAAAAATTAAGTGAATATTTGTTTATGGGAGCGTTGGGAGGAACGCTTTATTATATGATAGAAATTATTTTCAGAGGATATTCTCATTGGTCGATGTTTTTGTTGGGCGGAATCTGTTTTATATTTTTCGCACAACAAGGGTTATGGACGAAGTGGAGAGAGCCTCTCTGGAAACAAGTCCTTTGGTGTACGGCGTTTGTAGTATCTGCTGAATTTATCACAGGGATCATAGTAAATAAAGTTATGGGATGGAATGTCTGGAATTATACAGATCAGCCGTTTCACCTTATGGGGCAGATCTGCTTTCCGTTCGCTGTTCTTTTTTCGGGACTATGTACATTCGGGATTATTATAAGCGGATATCTGCTTTGCTATTTATACAGAGAAATAAAGCCGGGTTTTCATATTCTATAAATTTATATTGCTGTCAAAATGAACTGATGCCGATTTTTGCTCATTAGAATTCTTGATGTTGAACGCATTGTCTAAAAATGCTATACTACCATAGAATAAGAGCGTAGTGGTACTATGTTTAAAACTGTTATTTTTATGTACAAAGGAGTAGGAATGTGGCTGAATTAACACCAATGATGAAGCAGTATATGGAGACAAAGTCTCAATATCAAGACTGCATTCTATTTTATAGATTGGGTGATTTCTATGAAATGTTTTTTGAAGATGCCCTGACTGCATCAAGGGAGTTGGAAATCACTTTAACCGGGAAAAACTGCGGGCAGGAAGAAAAGGCGCCTATGTGCGGAGTTCCGTATCATGCCGTAGAAGGATATTTAAACAGACTTGTTGCCAAAGGCTATAAAGTGGCAATCTGCGAACAGGTAGAAGATCCGAAAACGACGAAAGGAATCGTTAAAAGGGAAGTTGTACGTATCGTAACCCCGGGAACAAATCTTGATACACAAGCGTTGGACGAAACAAAGAACAACTATATTATGTGTATTGTATATATTGCAGACAGGTACGGCGTTTCTGTTGCCGATATTTCGACGGGAGATTATTTTGTAACGGAGATTCCGGACAGTGCGAAATTATTAGATGAAATCTATCGATTCTCACCGTCGGAGATTATATGCAATGAAGCGTTTTATATGAGCAGCGTCGACATGGACGGAATGAAAGATCGGCTTGGAATTACGATTTATTCGCTTGAATCATGGTATTTTGACGATGAAGTATGCCGTAAAAAACTTTTGGAACATTTTGAGGTTTCCTCGTTTGCCGGACTTGGACTTGCAGATTATGATTGCGGAATCATCAGCGCCGGAGCTCTTCTGCAGTATCTGTTGGAAACACAGAAAAACTCGCTTTCAAATCTGACACATATTACGCCTTATGCCGCAGGCAAGTTTATGATGATCGACAGTTCGACAAGAAGAAATCTTGAACTTTGCGAAACTCTCCGTGAAAAACAAAAAAGGGGATCTCTTCTGTGGGTTCTCGATAAAACAAAGACAGCAATGGGAGCTCGTACATTGAGAAAATATGTGGAGCAGCCGCTGATCGATAAGACAGAGATTATTCGTCGTCTGGATGCAGTACAGGAATTGAAAGAACAGGCGATTTCTCGTGAAGAAATCAGAGAATATCTGTCTCCTGTGTATGATTTGGAACGACTGATCACAAAGATAGCGTACGGATCTGCCAATCCAAGAGACCTGACTGCCTTTAGAAGTTCTCTGGAGATGCTTCCCGCACTTTTGTATATATTGCAAGAAATGAAAGCAGAACTTTTAAAAGATCTTGCTGTTGATCTTGATCCTCTTGAAGATCTCTGTATACTTGTAAAAAAAGCAATCCGGGAAGATCCTCCCATTGCGATGAAAGAAGGAAATATTATTAATGACGGTTATAACGAAGAAGTTGATAAGCTGCGCCGCGCAAAGTCCGATGGAAAAGACTGGTTGGCAAAGCTTGAAAATGACGAGCGTGAAAAGACCGGGATTAAAAATCTAAAGATTAAGTACAATAAAGTATTCGGATATTATTTAGAGGTGACAAACTCTTACAAAGAAATGGTTCCGGAATATTATACACGGAAACAGACATTGGCAAATGCAGAAAGATATATTACTCCCGAGCTGAAAGAATTAGAAGACATGATACTTGGAGCGGAGGACAAACTTTATGCATTGGAATATGAACTGTACAGTGAAGTAAGAGATTTGATTGCAAGTCAGATAGAGCGTATCCAAAAAACCGCTAAAGCAGTAGCGGCGCTTGACGCCTTTGCTTCCCTTGCTCTCGTTGCGGAACGCAATAACTATGTTCGGCCTAAGATCAACGAAAAAGGAGTAATTGATATAAAAGAAGGACGTCACCCTGTTGTAGAGCGGATGATCCCGAATGAAATGTTTATTTCAAACGATACATATCTTGATGATAAAAAACACCGGATTTCTATTATTACAGGACCGAATATGGCAGGAAAATCGACGTATATGCGTCAAACGGCGCTCATTGCTCTTATGGCGCAGATCGGCTCGTTTGTACCTGCCAAAAGCGCTAATATCGGTCTTTCAGACCGTATTTTCACAAGAGTCGGAGCCTCGGACGATCTTGCTTCCGGTCAGAGTACATTTATGGTTGAAATGACGGAAGTTGCAAATATTCTTAGAAACGCTACGTCAAAAAGCCTGTTGATTCTTGATGAAATCGGGAGAGGCACAAGTACGTTTGACGGATTGTCGATTGCCTGGGCGGTGATCGAATATATAAGCGACAGCAGACTTTTAGGTGCAAAAACGCTGTTCGCAACACATTATCATGAACTGACAGAACTGGAAGGAAAAATCGATAATGTAAACAATTACTGTATCGCGGTAAAAGAAAAAGGTGATGACATTGTATTTTTACGAAAGATTGTCAAAGGCGGAGCAGATAAAAGTTACGGAATTCAAGTTGCAAAACTTGCAGGTGTTCCGGAGCTTGTGATCGGCCGCGCAAAAGAGATTGTAGAAGAGCTAAGTGATGAAGATATTACGGCAAGAGTAAGTGAGATTGCGTCAAAAGAACGTGTCGTAAAAAAGAAACCGAAAGTAAAAAAATACGATGATGTAGATATTGCGCAGATGTCGCTCTTTGACACAGTAAAAGATGACGATGTTCTTGAAGAATTGAAAAATCTTGACGTTGGAAATATGACTCCGATCGATGCTCTTAATACGATATACAGATTACAGAATAAATTAAAGAACCGTTGGTAAAGTTGATAAAATCAAAAAGAAAAGGAGCAGTCATGCCTCATATTCAAGTTTTAGATCAGATAACGATTGATAAGATCGCAGCCGGGGAAGTTATTGAAAGACCCGCGTCTATTGTGAAAGAACTGGTTGAAAATGCGATTGATGCGAAAGCCACCTCTGTTACAGTCGAAATTAAAGACGGAGGAATTTCATTTATCCGTGTTACAGATAATGGATGCGGGATTGAAGCAGATGAAGTAAGATGTGCTTTTTTGCGCCATTCAACTAGTAAGATCCGTACAGCGGAAGAACTTGTATCCATACATTCTCTCGGATTTCGTGGGGAGGCTTTGTCGAGTATTGCCGCGGTAACAAGAACAGAAGTTATCACAAAAACAGAGGAAGGACAAAGTGGAATAAAATATGTCATAGAAGGCGGAAAAGAGACTGCATTGGAAGAGACAGGAGCTCCCAACGGAACGACTTTTCTTATTCATCAGTTATTTTATAATATACCCGCGAGGCGAAAATTTTTAAAAACACCGGTGACAGAGGCGGGGCATGTGCAGGATCTGTTGATCCATCTGGCGCTGTCACATCCGGAAGTTTCATTTTTATTTATCAATAACGGACAAGAAAAACTTCGGACGTCAGGAAACGGAAAACTAAAAGATGTGATTTATAATGTATATGGACGCGAAGTGACGTCGAATCTTTTGGAACTTGATTATAAAAAAGACGGTCTTTCTATTTCCGGATTTTTAGGTAAACCGGTCATCACCCGAGGAAACCGGAATTTTGAAAATTTCTTTGTGAACGGGCGTTATGTAAAAAGTGCAATGCTCTCTAAGTCGCTGGAAGACGCTTATAAAGATTTTACGATGCAGCATAAATTTCCGTTTGCTGTTCTTCATTTCCAGGTAGAAGGGGATCTTATTGACGTAAATGTTCACCCGACGAAAATGGAGCTTCGTTTTCAACGTCAGCAGGAAGTTTACAATACAATGTACGAAGCTGTTCACAGAAGGCTTCTTGAACCTGAATTGATTCAAACAGCTACAGTTCCGGATCCGGCAGATGCAGCTCAAAAGAAAAAAGAAAGTCCGTTTTTGCTGAAACCCAAATCTATAGAAAATACAAAATATGATCCAATAGAAAAAATCCGGGAAAAGATGCAGGAAAGAGAACCGGAGCAAGTACGGGAGAAAGCGCAGGAAACGAAACCGGAGCAAGTACGGGAAAAAGTACAGGATGAAGAACAGGGGCAAGCCCGGAAACAGACGTCTGCTATCGAGGCAGATAAAGAATCTGTTTTGCAGTCTGAACCTCAAATTCATGATGAAGATTATTTTATAAGGAAAATGCGGGAAAGGGTGAAGGCATATCATGAACGCTCCTCGTCTGCAGAAGTTTTAGACCGTGGGGAAATTTATCGTCCGCAGCAACAGGCAGAACGAATCCGGGAAGCTGCTGCATATCGGGCAAAAGAGGCAGACAAGACTCCGAAGCAGATGGATCTGTTTGAAGAAAATTTCTTGAAGCGTGAAGTGAAGGCAGAATACACATTGATCGGTCAGGTGTTCGATACATACTGGCTTGTACAATTCCAAGACAGTCTTTATATTATAGATCAGCATGCCGCGCATGAAAGAGTGATGTATGAGAGAACTTTAAAAGAGATGAAATCCAGGGAATATACATCTCAGTATTTAAGCCCTCCGATCATTTTATCGCTTTCGATGCAGGAAGCTCAGCTTTTGGAGGAGCATATAGATCGTTTTACGAGAATCGGTTTTGAAATCGAACATTTTGGAGGAGAAGAATATGCTGTCAGGGCAGTGCCGGATAATTTGTTCGGTATCGCAAAAAAAGAACTTCTTATGGAGATGATCGACGATCTGGCAGATGGGATAAACACATCTATGACTCCTGATTTGATTGATGAAAAGGTAGCGTCTATGTCTTGTAAGGCGGCGGTAAAAGGCAATAACCGTTTATCGGCAAAAGAAGTAGACGCTCTGATCGGTGAATTACTTACTTTAGATAATCCGTATCATTGTCCCCACGGAAGACCGACGATCATTGCCATGACGAAACGAGAATTAGAGAAGAAGTTTAAGAGGATTGTATAAATGAAAAAACCACTGATTATTTTGGCCGGACCTACAGCGGTCGGAAAAACAAAAGCATCTATAGGGCTTGCAAAAAGAATAGGGGCAGAAATTATTTCGGCAGATTCTATGCAGGTATATAAACATATGGATATCGGTTCGGCAAAGATTACGCGCAGTGAAATGAGCGGGATTTCGCATCACTTGATTGATATTCTCGAGCCGGAAGAGGAATTTAATGTTGTTCGTTTTCAGAAGATGGCTCTTGAGGAAATGGAACAGATTTATGAAAAGGGAAAAATTCCTTTGATTGTAGGAGGAACCGGTTTTTATATCCAATCGGTTCTTTATAATATTGATTTTACGGAAAATGATTCTCCAAATGATTATCGGAAAAAACTGGAGATTCTCGCAAAGGAAAAAGGGGCAGAATACTTGCATACAATGTTGACGGAAGTAGATCCTAAGTCGGCATTGCAGATTCATACAAATAATATAAAACGGACAATACGTGCGCTTGAATTTTATCATCAGACAGGAATGAAAATATCCGAACATAATGAAGCGGAAAGAGAAAAGGAATCTCCGTATCAATATGCATATTTTGTTTTGACAGACGACAGAGCAAAACTGTATGAACGTATTGACCGACGCGTAGATCTTATGATGAAATCAGGTTTAGAAGAGGAAGTTCGTTTCTTAAAAGACCGAGGCGTGAGTTCAACTTCTACAGCGATGCAGGGACTTGGGTATAAAGAATTGTATGCATATATGAACGGAGAGTATTCATTGGAAGAGGCGGTACGTATTATAAAACGCGATACAAGACATTTTGCCAAGCGCCAGCTTACATGGTTTAAGCGAGAAAAGGATGTCACATGGATAGATCGTGCCGTTATCGGAGACGACGAGGAACATATTCTTGATTTTATGATCGAAGAGTTGAGAAAAAAGCAGATTTTAGTATAAAATATAAAACCAACAAAATAATGGATCAATATAACGAAAACTTTACAAGATTAAAGAGAAAAACTAATAAAAAAAGAGGAAAATATATATGAGTAATACAGAAACAAAAACGATATACCGACAGTTGGGAATTTCAGAAGATGTGTGGATATATGGGCAGAAGATAGAGGAAGGTCTGAAAGAACGATTTGCAGAATTCGACAGTAATGCAGAATATAATCAACTGAAGGTGATCTCTGCCATGCAGCAATGCCGGGTAAATGAAAGCTGCTTTAATTATGCAAGTGGATACGGTTATAACGATCAAGGACGCGATACGCTGGAAGAAGTATATGCGGCGGCATTTCATACAGAAGCGGCTCTTGTGCGTCCGCAGATTACATGCGGTACACATGCACTTGCACTTGCGTTATCGGCAAACTTAAGACCCGGTGATGAATTGTTATCTCCTGTAGGGAAACCCTACGATACACTGGAAGAAGTAATCGGCATTCGCCAGTCTAAAGGATCTCTCGCAGAATATGGAGTGACATATAAACAGGTCGATCTGTTGGAAGACGGTTATTTTGATTATCCGGCAATCGAAAAAGCATTAAACGAAAGAACAAAGCTTGTGACGATCCAGCGTTCAAAAGGATATCAGACACGTCCGAGTTATTCTGTAGAAAAAATAGGAGAACTGATTGCATTTATAAAAAAGAAAAGACCGGATGTTATTTGTATGGTAGATAACTGCTACGGAGAATTTGTAGAACGGATCGAACCAAGCGATGTAGGTGCAGATATGATTGTCGGTTCATTGATTAAAAATCCCGGCGGCGGTCTTGCACCGATCGGAGGATATGTGGCAGGCAAAAAAGAACTTATCGAAAACTGTGCGTATAGATTGACATCCCCCGGATTAGGGAAAGAAGTGGGAGCGTCTCTCGGAGTGATGCAGTCTTTTTATCAAGGATTTTTTATGGCGCCGACAGTTGTATGCGGAGCGCTTAAAGGAGCTGTTTTTGCAGCGAATATTTATGAAAAACTCGGGTATTCGGTTGTTCCAAATGCAAGCGAGAGCCGTCATGATATTATTCAGGCAGTTACGTTTGGCAGTGCAGATGGAGTGATTGCATTTTGCCAGGGAATTCAGGCAGCGGCTCCGGTAGACAGTTATGTAACTCCCGAACCTTGGGCAATGCCGGGATACGACAGTGAAGTCATCATGGCTGCCGGAGCATTTGTACAAGGGTCCTCGATTGAACTATCTGCAGATGGTCCGATCAAACCTCCCTATGCCGTTTATTTTCAAGGCGGTCTTACATGGCAGCATGCGAAGCTGGGCATTTTAAAATCTCTTCAAAGTTTGATTGATGCAGGAGTTATTGACAGATCCAAACTTCAGTCGCTTTAAAACAGTGTTTTGATGCTTAGAAAAGAAAAGGATTTATATTATGAGAAAAGTAGCGATAATCGGGGCGGGAGCAGCCGGGATGACGGCAGCGATCACAGCAGCTTCAAACGGGGCAGAAGTAGTTGTATTGGAACATATGGACCGCGTCGGGAAAAAAATTCTTTCGACAGGGAACGGACGATGCAATTTTACAAATACTTATCAGGATCGAAGCTGTTATCACTCTGATAACGAATCATTTCCATGGAAGATCATTGAGAAATTTAATGCAGAGCAGATTATAAAATTGTTCGAAGAACTCGGCGTTTATGCGAAAAACAGAAATGGATACATGTATCCCTATTCGGATCAGGCATCGTCTGTAACTGAGGCTTTGAAAATGGAATTAGAGCGTCTGCAAATCGATGTAAGACTTCAAACAGAATGCACGAATATTTTCCCTCGTAAAAAGGGGTTTACTCTTCAGATTGTTAAAGACGGGAAAAAGGGGAAAATATATGCGGATCATGTAATCCTGTGTACGGGATCCAGAGCTTTCCCTGCCAGCGGATCCGATGGTTCCGGTTATGATCTGGCAAAAAAACTCGGACATAAAATAATTCCTGTTCTTCCTGCTCTTGTACAATTAAGATGTGAAGAAAAATTTTTTAAATCAATCGCAGGAGTAAGAGTTCAGGGAACTGTTTCGATATGGTCGGAAAATCAATGTCTGGCAAAAGATACGGGAGAATTACAACTGACCAATTATGGCATATCAGGTATTCCTGTATTTCAAGTGAGCAGATATGCGGCGATTGCATTATATAAAAAGAAAAAAGTTCAGGCGATTCTTGATTTTATGCCGGAATTTTCGGAAGATGAGCTGGAAAAGTTTTTAATAAAACGGGCGAAAATGCGTCCGTATAAGAGAGCAGATCAATTTTTCACAGGGTTATCTAATAAAAAGTTGTCCGATCTTTGGGTGAAAGAAGCAGGGATTTCAAAAGAGAAAAAAGTCGGAGTGTTTGCAGAAAAAGAAATTCAGCAGCTTGTCCGTTTAATCAAGAATTTTAAAGTGATTGTAACAGAAACAAATTCTTATGAGCAGGCACAGGTTTGCCGAGGAGGTATCGATACAAAGGACGTTCATCCTGATACTTTAGAATCGCGTTATGTTCCGGGACTTTATTTTGCAGGAGAAATACTCGACGTAGATGGCATGTGCGGTGGATATAATCTGACATGGGCATGGGCGAGCGGTGCAGTCAGCGGAAGAGAAGCAAGTTTTTAGAAAACCTGATTAAAAACCAAAAAGAGAAGTATCCAAAATCTTTAAATACAGGATACTTCTCTTTTTGTCTTATGATTTTTTCGGTACTTTATATTCGGAAGTTATGAGAAAAATCTCATCACAGCAATAACTTTACCTAAAATAGTAACATTCTTTACAATGATCGGATCCATAAAATCATTTTCAGGCTGGAGACGAAAAACTCCTTCTTCCTTATAAAATGTTTTTACGGTTGCTCCGTCCTCGATCAACGCAACGACCATATCTCCATTAGAAGCTGTGGAATCTTCTTCCACAAGAACCATATCGCCGTCAAGTATACCGGCATTGATCATACTTTCTCCTTTTACCTTTAAAAAAAATGTCTGTTTATTCGGCATACGATCAGCGGGAACCGGCCAGTAATCTTCAATGTTTTCCTGAGCCAGAATCGGTTCTCCTGCGGCAACTTGCCCGATAATCGGTACATGAACCATTTCACGCCGCGTCAGGTTGAACATATCGTCCAAAATTTCGATCGCACGGGGTTTTGTCGGATCGCGCCGAATATAACCGTTTTTTTCTAATGTTTCAAGATGTGAATGAACAGAAGAAGTAGACTTTAAATTTACAGCTTCGCATATTTCCCGAACAGCAGGCGGAAACCCCCGTTGAAGAATCTGTGATTTAATATATTCTAAAATTTCCTGTTGTTTTTTACTTATTTTTCCTTGTGACATAGTTTCCTCCGATATTATAGTCCGTTTATTTTATTAAAATAATGGTAACACAACGAAGAACAAAAAGCAAACATTTGTTGCGAAAATATGTTCGATTTCCGTGTTGACAAACATTTGTTCTTATTGTATAATCCAAATATAGAACATAAGTTCGCGGAACAAATATTCGAATCGAAGAATACATGTATACATTTTTCTTGCAGACTGAATATTACAAAATAATAAGAGAAAACAAAGTGTAAAAATAAGCAGAGATAAAGGGGATACTATTATGAAGGGAAAAAGAAATGAAAAAAGATCAAAAAAATCGGCTATATTAAAACAACATGCTCGTAATTTATTCGTGGGAGTTGTTATTGTTTTATTTGTAAGTATGTCGTTTAGTGCATTTTTTGTTTCCGCAAAGGAAAAGGATACGCCGGATCACGAAAGTACTTATATCTATTATAAAAGTATTAAGATTGAAAAAGGCGATACTTTGTGGGATATCGCAAATGAAAATCTTCCTGAAAAATATAGTTCGACAGAAGAATATGTTAAAGTTCTTAAGGAGATAAACGGACTTTCTTCTGATAAAATTTATTCGGGAGAAAATCTTATGATTATGTATATGACTGAATGATATGTTTAAATCGGTATCAATATACACCCTATGTATTGATATATACACTCCAACCGACAGCCGTGAGAAATAGAAGTAATACTCATTTTTATCGGCTGTCTTATAATATAGATCAATCTATACGACAAATACTGATTTTTCCAAAAGATATGGACGTAAAGATATACATTTGATATAATATGTATATCCGAATAAATAAAGGAGGAATATAATTATGGCAAATAAGGAAAATACTTCAGATGAAGGTTTACGTGTAAGTTATGATGTAAAAACATATCATGAACAAAAATATATCGATTATACATTACGGCTAAGGGAAATATTAAAAACATTACCATCGTTTGCGAAAGATTATTTCAGAGCTATAGAGCCAACGACATCCGCTAACACACGAATTTCCTACGCATACGATATTCGTGTGTTTTTCCGTTTTTTAATGGAAAATAATCCGGTTTATAAAAACTATACGATCGATCAGTTTACATTGGCAGATATAGAAAATCTTGAACCGGTTGATATTGAGGAATACCAAGAATATTTAAAAGTATATAAAAATGATGAAAAGCAAGTTACAAATACAGAAAAAGGACTTGCAAGAAAAATGTCAGCGCTTCGTAGCTTTTATGGATATTATTTTAAACGTCAGGCAATATCGAAAAACCCGACTCTTCTTGTAGATATGCCTAAACTTCACGAAAAGGCAATTATTCGTCTTGATGCGGATGAAGTTGTCCGATTGCTTGATTATGTTGATCATGGAGGCGATCATTTAACCGGACAGAAAAAGGCTTATTTTGAGAAAACGAGAAACAGAGATCTTGCTATATTAACTTTGCTTTTAGGAACGGGCATTCGTGTTTCGGAATGCGTGGGGCTGGATATCAATGATGTGGATTTTGAAAATAATGGAATCAAAGTGATGCGAAAAGGCGGAAATGAAATGATTGTATATTTTGGCGAAGAAGTGGAAAATGCACTAAAGACATATATGTATACAACACGGAGAACTACTCTCCCGCTTCCGGGGCATGAAAATGCGCTTTTCTTATCTACTCAGCGAAAACGTATGGGCGTTCAAGCTATTGAGAATATGGTAAAAAAATATGCCCGGGAAGTAACGCCTAACAAGAAAATAACTCCTCATAAGCTTAGAAGTACCTACGGTACCTCCCTTTATAAAGAAACAGGAGATATTTATCTTGTTGCCGATGTTCTCGGACATAAAGATGTAAATACAACGAAAAAGCATTATGCAGCCATTGATGAAGACAGACGCCGGCAGGCTGCAAACATAGTGAAACTTCGCGAGGTATAAGTATTTATTTTGAATTCCATTGACCGATCACTTCATTTACAGTAGAGACGGTAACGAATACTTTCTGCCCACATGAATGAAGATAATTTAAAAGTGTACGATATTCTTGTTGTGTGATAATTGTGATCAATTCGGTTCTGTGTGTTTCGTCATAAGCGCCTTGAGCTGTATATAAAGTTGCTCCGCGATTTAGATCATGAATAATATATTGTTGGATCGGACGGTAATCATCTGCAATAATACATACGCGTTTTCGTTTTTTAAAGCCGTCAATAAAATAGTCTACTGCTGCTCCGTTTGCATATGTTCCGAGAAGACTGATAATAAGTGTCGGTATATCGTAAACAAATATAGAAGTCATTGCAGTGATAAGCCCGGAAATTGTCAGTGCTTTTCCTATTTCAATATGTGTAAACTTATTCAGCATCTTTGCCACAATATCTAATCCTCCGGAAGATGCGTTTACATGGAACAGTAATGCCTGACCAAGAGCAATCAGCAGAACATAAATTACGAGATCGATTACCTGTTCATTGGTAATCGATTTGTCAAGTGGTATGAAATGCTCGAAAATCCAAAGATATACAGGGAGAAGCATAGATGTGTACACTGTCTTTGCTCCAAATTCTTTTCCGATGAAGATAAACCCGATAATAAGAAGGAATGTATTTAAGATAAATGTTAATACAGAAACTTGTATCCCTAACAATTTCGATAATACGAGAGCCAGACCGGAAACACTTCCGGCTACGATATTTCCGGGAATCATGAAGAAATAAACCCCTGCGGCTACAAGAAACATTCCAAATGTAATGATTAATATTTCACGAATAGATATTCCTTTGTTTTTCATTTTAATACTCTCTTTTCTGGTAAAATATAGTTACGGGACATCTATTTACAAAAAAATAAAAAATAAATTTTCCCTAAACAATATCTTATCTCTATCAGAGATGAATTTCAATCAAATTCTTTGATTATTTATTACTATTTTTAACTTACGGATCGTAATCTGATTTTTTTCATAAACAACCGGTGATTCTATGATTTTCTGTAAGTTTTCGACTTGTATTTATATTCTTCTGCCGATATAATATAAACGTTATAATTACAGATCAATCATGAAAGGTAGGAAGAAAATGCAGTTACAACGGTTACTCAGTTATACGCGTAAAGCAGTGGATGAATATAGTATGATACAGGAAGGGGATCATATTGCGGTAGGTATTTCGGGCGGAAAAGACAGCCTTACCCTGCTCTATGCGCTTCATGGATTAAAACGGTTTTATCCCCGTAAGTTTGATTTAAGTGCTGTAACTGTAGATCTTGGATTTGCAGATTTTAATTTGGAACCGATTCAAAATTTATGCAGGGAATTAGAAGTTCCTTATAAAATAGTAAAATCAGATATTTATGATATTCTTTTTAATGTACGCCAAGAGAGTAATCCTTGTTCGCTTTGTGCAAAAATGCGTAAAGGCGCCTTAAATGAGGCGGTTAAGGAGATGGGGTGTAATAAAGTGGCTTATGCTCATCATAAAGATGATATTATTGAAACAATGTTGCTCTCATTGATTTTTGAAGGAAGATTTTATTCCTTTTCTCCAAAAACATATTTAGATCGTATGGATCTTACTGTTATCCGTCCTATGATGTTTATAGATGAAATGGAAGTAATCGGTTTTCGCAATAAATATTCTCTTCCGGTTGTAAAAGGAAAATGTCCTGTAGACGGACATACGAAGCGGCAATATGCAAAAGAACTTTTAAGAGAACTTAACAAAGAACATCCGGGAACAAAAGAACGAATGTTTCACGCTATTTTAACAGGAGATATTAAAGGTTGGCCGCAGCGCACGATATCGAGACGTTAAATAAGATCTTAAAAGTGAATAAACTAGCGGCAAGTAAAACACATCCGATGTTTAATCCATCGGATGTGTTTTTATAATATGTGACATTATCGCATGTCAACACCTATTATTTATTATAAGTATTTCTTTTCCTGAATAGGATCAAGGAAAATCCGGTGCAAATCATCAGCAGAAATAGAGGTATTATATGAGTTGAGTCACCTGTTTTTACTGCTGTACTTTTTTCTGAATGAGTGATGTTTTGATTTGGCCGGTCAGAAGTTTCTAAGTCGGCTTTTTTTTCGGTTAATCCGTTGATTGATTTTTTAATACTATTGATTTGCTGTTCAAGTTGTTCGGCAGTGACGTTGTCTGTTAAAAGCGCCTCAGATTTTATGATTTGCTCTTTAAGTATTTTGACTGTTTCGTCTGTGTATTTACCGGATTCCACTTTTGCTTGAGCAGTTTCAATGAGTAGAGCTAATTCCTGTTTTAATTGTTCAATCTTTCCTGAATCAGGTGTATCCGGATCAGTAGGACCTTCCGGGTCGGTAGGGCCTTCCGGATCAGTAGGACCTTCCGGGTCGGTAGGACCTTCCGGGTCGGTAGGACCTTCCGGATCAGTAGGACCTTCCGGATCGGTAGGACCTTCAGGGTCAACAGGAGGTTCTGTTGATCCGGTGCCTATGATCACATTTAGGGAAATCTCGTCTCCAGTTGCTTTTCCTGCACCGATCAAATTCCCTTTTAAAGTGAGGATCGTATCTTCAGCAGAAGTATATTCTGAAAGATCCCAGTTTACAAATAATGATGCCAAGTCCAGTATTTTATCACTGTCTTTTAATGCAAGCTTTCCACTGATAATTAAAGGAAGCAGCTTTCTTAATTCTTCTTGTGACGTACCTTTGTCGATTTTAATATCGCTGATCGGCATATATTCTTTTAATTCTGTTTCGGAGGATATCCTCTTTCCTGTTATGGTAAGCTCTTCTAAACCTACACAGTTTCCGACAGCAGCACTGTTTAATTCACGGAATAATAATTTGACATACCTTCCGATGATTGGTTGATCAAGTGAAATTTCATCTGTTGGATGGGCTGCTCCGTTCGGTTCGTTTTTTATCGTTTTTGCAGTGATCCAGTTTTCTTTATCAGCAGATACGAGAACGTCATAGTCTGTCGGATAAACTAAATTAAAATACTCTGCAGTAAGTGATTCGATGATATTTGTTTCTTCACCGAGATCAACGATGATCCATGCTTCTTCAGATGCATGATCGCCTTTGATGTAATTGCTGTTCCATCTTGTCTCACGGTTCCCGTCCACGGCAAAATCTTTTTGATCTCTGTCAAGCTCGGTTCCTGATACCTCTACCGGACGGTTTATAGCAAGATTTTCTGAATCCGGGATTTCAGGTTGTTCAGGCTTTGGTTTTTCGGAATCTGCTTCTGTATCGATGATTTGTTCTACATAGATTCCGATATCATCTGTATTTTGTTTTTCATCTTCGTTTGTATAAATTTCATATATAGAAGGCGCTTTTCCCTCTGCCCATTCAAGTCGAATCGCGAAAATATTGTCATATTCTGATACATCAAAAGTTTTTGTTCCCTTATCAAATGTACCTAAGTCTTTCCATTTATCAGTTCCGGTTCGTACCTTTACATTAGCTTCGGAAATAGTATGTACATCTTGCAAAATAGAGAACGATTTTAATTTTGTATTGTCTGTCAGTTTATATTCCAGCCATCCGGCAGTTTTGTTTTCTGTTGTAAATACAGTGGACAGATCCTGATCGATACATTTTTCAAGATTACCTTCTGCACTCGAAGCAATCGGATATGTACTTGTATTTTCTTCAATATTTTTGTTAAATTCAATTTCTTTGATACAAAGGAACGGATTATCATATTTACCGATAACGTCATCTGTTACGAGAATACGAAGATATCTGCTCTTAGCTCCCTGGGCATTTGCTCTTACATAACGATAGGGAGGTTCCACTTTTGTATTGTCATTTTTTACAGACGCGATCGTGGTCCACTCTTTTTTATCAGAGGAGATTTGTATATCTGCATCGTATAAATGAGGTTTTCCATCCGCTGTGACGATTGTAACATCATAAAGCGGTGTTGAAGTTCCGAGGTCTATAATAATGTATCCGCCATTATTTTGACCCTGATTCGTCCAGGCATGGGTTGTAAAATCTCCATCAAACATATTCTCCCACGTACCTTCTTTAAGCGGATTTGTAAAACTTGTTTCGCTCATCTTCGGTGTGATCTTAAGATTATTTACGGAAATACCTAGTTTTGTCAATGATCCTTTTAGCGTTTCATTTGTCTGATTGACAAGACGGACATATCGCATCGGTTGTGGCCCTTTGAAATTTTTCGCATCTGTCCATTCAATTCCATTTGTTGAATATTGTATTTTTGCTTTTTCAAATTCGTCTGATTCGGAAAAAATATCAGACACTGAGACAAGGGAGGTCATTTTGATACCGACATATTCATTCGGTTTTAATTCTAAATCCTTAATGTCTCTTATACGAAATTCGTTTTCGTAAATGTGGATCGGAGTCTCTTTTAATTTTTCAATATTTGTATAAATACGTTCCCCGTCAGTAAATTTCTTATTTACTGTAAATTCGCGTACTTTTGTCCAATAATTTGCTTTGTTCGGAGTTGTCGTTCCTGTCTTGGTAAGACGCAGACGCACATAGCGTGCATTTATGTTTAACCCTGTTTTTTCTATTTTATGTGATTCATCTGTTTCTTTGTACTCCTGAATTGTGACCCATGAACCGTCTTCACCTGTTTCAGAATATTCTAAAACGAAATTGTGGAAATAGTCATGATCAGTTTCTGATGCTCCCTGAAGAATTGTAATATCTGTTACAGGGATAACACGACCTAAATCTACGCCATAGTAATCTCCTATCTTTTGGTTTTGATTCCATTCGCCGGCAGTTGATGGATCTTTGTCAAATAATTTTGCGGAAACAGTATCATCTGTTCGTTTTACACCTGCAAGAACTGCATAAAACGAAGGAATTACATTCGTATTATCAGGATCGAAAAACGGTGTTAATTTATTTTTTGCCGTTGCGGCTGCTTTCGATACGAACGGTTGGATACGTTTACTTCCTGCTTCTGCGCCTTCTTTTACTCCTTCTGCTGTCGGATATGTATTCCATGTTTGTAGCGCCTTGCCTGCTGTTGCAAACGTTTCCCAAGCTGTATCTATGTCTTTTTCTTGAATAGCAATGATACTTTCGATAATTGCCTTTCCGCCTGAAGCGATATCTTGCAGTGATTTCAGCCATGGATCTAATTCTGATTTTAAATCAGCATTGTCACATGTTGATCTAAATGTTTCGATTGCAGCAAGAATAGATTCAAATTCCGATTTTAAAGCTGCCGTTTCTTTATCATTTTTCAAGTTCTCTCCATTACTGATTTTAGCTGTAACATTTTCAAGCTTTTCTTTCAGATATTCTGATTCCGGAAAGCCTTGCGGTACACGTACGGAACGAGGACAGTTTGCAACATTAGATGCAATTTTAAAGTAAGCGTCCTGTACTTCAGGTTCAAGATAACGGAATGCATCCTGCCAAACAGTTTGCGCGTTTGCAGTGTAATTAGTATTGTTCCAGAATAGTGATGCAAGCTGGAACAGACCGACTTTATTACTCTGTGCAAAGCGGGAAGGGTTTGAGACAGCTCCTGTAAGTCCTGTTATGCCATCGCGGGCGTAATGTGTGATATCTCCAAGATAAAGTCCTGATTTTCCATGTTCGTTTACCGGATAATTCAGCCAGAAACAAACTTTGTGTCCTGTTTTCTCTGAAACATAATCGATTGTTTCCTGTGTGATCGGCGAGTTTACGTCATCACCTGTCCAATATAGGATAATTGACTTGTCAAGTTTTTTTAATGCACTTAATTCAGCCTCTTTTGACCATGCTTTGTTATATCCCTGCATACAGTAAGTGATCGGCTTGCAGTTGTTTGGAATAATGAATTCTTTTGTCAGCTTATTTAAAAGATTTACTACATCTTCATGAGTTCCTTGTCCGAAGTCGTCATTTAAAATGTCAAATTTTCTAACGCCTGCGTCATAAAGCTGACGGAATTTTGCAAGTAGTTTCTGATACCGTTCATTATAGGCGGTTTCATTCGATGTATCTAAATTGGTGAAAAATCCCGAAATATGTACGGACCATGTATAGTAACATTTTGTCTCTTCACCTACTTTTACAAGTTTTTGTATCTGATCGATTTCGCTTTGCGGATAAAGTTCTCCCCATTTTGATGTATGATAAGGATCAGTTTTTGATGCATAAATATAATGGTTCATTTTAACATCACGTGCAAATCTCATAAGGCTTTCCCGTGATTTATAATCCCACCCTCCGTAAAAGCCTTCAATAAATCCTCGATATTGTATGTCAGAAAAATCCTCGATCTGTACGCTGCGAAGGGCTGGATCTTCATAAGATGTAAGCATCATCTGTAACGTAGCGATACCGAAAAATGTACTGTCGGTATCTTTTCCTACGATTGAGATAATATTTTCTTTGGCGCTAAGTATATATGAATCAGTTCGATTGAAAAGATCAGACGTTTTAATCGTTGTATTTTTATTGATATAGCTGTCCGCTTTTCCATTGGAACCTTTTATTCCCAACAGGATCGTAGTTTCTCCGTTGACGATCTCTTCAGAATGTACAACTGTTTTCCCATAGTCTGTTATAACTTCTTCCAAAAAGTTCTGTGTAGCTTTATCTATACCTTCCTCGAAGACAACATGAACTCTATCTGACATCACAAATTGTTCGTTATCATATACAACAGAATGAGGAATCGGATAAATTTTATATTCGTTTGATTCTGTGTTTTTTTCCTTGGCATGAATTCCGATACCGCTGCATAGAGGTATGATAAGTAGTGATATGAGCAAAATGCTCAATATGCTTTTGATTTTCCTAAAGAGTTTCAGCTTTTTCATAAAATGTTCCCGCTCCTTTTTCGTTATTTCATACAAAAATTACCTATTATTTTAATGATACTACACAAATCAACTAAAATCAATGAATAAAAATTATGAAATTACACAATAAAAACCCGAAAATCATAAAACATCATCTTAATTTCAAGATCGGTTTTATAGTTTTCGGGCTTTTTAAGTTATTCTAAGTTTCTTTATTTAAATTCGTTTGCTTTCTTTCGCAATACTTTCTTTTAGTTTTACATAGTCAATAATCGCATTCGCCGTTCCGTCTATGCCAAGTTCGGAACTTGTAAGACAAAGTTCGTAGCTTTTTGAGTCGGGCCATTTTTTATTTGTATAATAATTATAATAACCTGCTCGTTTTTTATCTGTTTTTAAGATCATATCTTTTGCCTTCGCATCCGTCAGATTATAGATCCTTGCAATACGGCGTATTCTTGCATCAAGATCGGCATGAATGAAAACGCTTACTACATTTTTATATGATTCAAGTGCATAATCTGCACATCTTCCGACAAGAATACAAGGTCCTTCATCTGCGATTTTTTTGATTGCATCAAACTGTGCAAGAAAAACCTTATGATTGATCGGCATATCTGTATAGGTGTTTCCGGAATATCCCATTGAATATGTATCCATTACTAGTGAATAGAGAAAACTGCTTGTAGGTTTTTCGTCATGTGATTCAAATATTTCTTCACAGATTCCGCTTTCTTTTGCTGCACGGGCCAGCATTTCTTTGTCATAAAGTTTGATTCCGAATTCTTTGGCTACTTTATATCCGATTTCCCGGCCGGCACTTCCGAATTCTCTTCCAATAGTAATGATCGTATTTGTTTTCATTTAAGGTCACTCTCCTTTACGTCAACAATATGTGATTTTGCATAAAAAATACATATACAAATGAACTATATGTGAGTATTATAACTAAAAACAAAGAAAAATACAATCAAATTTCTATTTTCTTTTCTTTTTTCCTTCAACAAAATCAGCGTTCTTCTAATTGTTTGAGAAGTTTATTAAAATATTCCGGAAGAGGTGCGTCGACTTCGATATATTTCCCTGTGGAAGGATGAGTGATTCCAAGAACTTTTGCATGTAATGTCTGACCCTGAAGTTTAAACGGACATTTTGACGGACCATACATACTGTCTCCTAGAATGGGATGTCCAATGCTTGCCATATGAACACGAATCTGGTGGGTTCGTCCTGTCTCCAGTTCGCATTCGATATAAGTATAATCTTTAAATCTGCGCAGGACGGTATAATGGGTAACTGCATGTTTTCCGTTCTTTGCTTTCGTACTCATTTTTTTTCGATCAATGGGATGCCTTCCGATAGGAGCGTTTACCACTCCGTTATCTTCTTTTATCTTTCCATGAACGATCGCATGATATCGTCGGGTAATCGAATGTTCTTTTAGCTGTTCTGCTATGATCTGATGCGCCTTATCATTTTTGCATATCAAAAGCGAACCTGTTGTATCCATGTCGATTCGATGTACGATTCCCGGACGAAGTATACCGTTAATTCCGGACAGATTATCTTTGCAGTGATACATTACTGCATTTACAAGAGTGTGCTCATAATGCCCCGGCGCCGGATGAACGACCATATTCTTGGGTTTATTAACAATAAGGATATCACTGTCTTCGTATAAAATATCAAGCGGAATATTCTCGGGAAGAATATCCAATACTTCAGGATCCGGAATAAAAACTTCGATCTTATCGTTTTCACTGATTTTATAGTTGGGTTTGACCGAGCTTTGATTGACGGAAATTTTGCCGTCTTTTAGCAGTTTTTGAATATAAGAACGGGAAAGGTTCTCAAGATTTTCACTCAAAAATCTATCAATCCTTTCCCCGCTGCGATCGGCTGTAAATTTAATCTGTTCCATAATATACGAACCTTTCTGTTTTATAGGTTAAATTGCAGTGCAGACTGATTTTATCTGATCAAATCCGATTTTTTTGTTTGCGCAGAAAATCAAAATCAGAGTCTTCTTTATAATAAAATAAAATCAAAAAAGCGAAAATAATGCATGCCACGACAACATAGCAGTCTGCCACATTGAAAATCGGGAAATCGATTAATTTAAAATAAAAGAAATCGATAACATAATTTAGTCTTACCCGATCGATCAGATTTCCGACAGCCCCGGCGATCAAAAGGATCGAACAGATACGAAGAGGCATATACTTTTTTGTATATGGAATTCTCCCGTATATGAGGAGAATCGCTCCACATATAACCAGAGCGCCAACGACAAATAAAAACTGTTTATTTTGAAGTATTCCAAAAGCCATACCTCGGTTTTCAAGATATTGAAGCTCAAAAACACCGTCTATCAAAACTTTTGCATGATTATTTTTCAGATACGCCACTGCAAAATATTTTGTAATCTGATCTATAAAAATTGCTGTTCCTATCCAAAAAAATGCTATAATATAGCTTTTAAATAAACGAAATTTCGGATTTTCTTTTTGCAAAGCCATTGTGTTTCTCCATCTCTAAATATATTTCTGTATCCTGACGTATATTCTGTGTTTTCTGGTTTTATTTCCGATTCCTGCAAAACGAAATTTTCCCATTTTGCGAACAGAGATAAGATCACCTTCATTTGGCTGGTAGCCATTACTTGTAATAAGTTTCCCGTTAACAAAGACTCTTCCGCCTTCAATCAATCCGCTAAGTTTTGTCCGGGAAGATGAAAATGCAAGTGATAATAAACTATCAAGTCGAACTGACGCAACGGTTCCCGTGAGTTCTTCATATTTGGGCGTATATTGAATGTCAAATGAAGGAAGTTCTTCTGTTTTGACCGATGTGTGCCGAATCCGTGTCAGCTCACTGCATAAAAAAGATACAATATCATCATGTGCAAATAAAATCGCTGTATTATTTTCAATAAGAATGTCTCCGGTTTTTGACCGGTCAATACCCAAATTAAGAATTGATCCCAGATAGTCTCTATGTGTGAGATCTTCTGAAAATTTTCGGTTTAACGGAAGGACCTGAAGAGCTTTGAAAGGATATCTTATCAAAGCAGGATCGAGCTCCTTTTTTCCGCAACGCAAATAAAGAGCATCAGGGATAAATGCAGCCATCTGACGCTCTGCCATGCCATATCCGCCGAAAGTAAGTATTTGTGTAAACAAATTTTCTTTCGGCAGCGTATGCAGTATATTTTGTTCATTTAGATTCAGAAAATCAGAGTATGTGATAAAATCTCTTTGATATGCATTTCTGGATAATTCAATAAAACGCTTTTCCAGAAGATACTGATCTTTCTCAAGATTGCCGCTTCCCATATCTGAATTAATATCTTCCTTTCACACTCGGTGTTTCCATCGAACCGCCGAGAAGATCTTGTAAATCACCGGAAATATCAACATTTGTCGGTGTTACAAGGAATATGTAATTTGAAATTTTCTGAAGATTACCGTTAATTGCAAATGTGGCGCCTGAAATAAAATCAATGATGCGCTGAGCAAGTTCAAGATCCATACCTTCAAGATTCAGGATAACAGTGCGTCCTGAAAGCAATGTCTCTGTTATTTCGCGGGAATCGTCAACAGAACTTGGTTTTACAACACAAACTTCCATATTTCCACCCTTTCTGGATGCAGGATGTCTCATCGGAGTCACCTTGCTTGAGGAAGCAGGCTGAAATTTCTTTTCCTCTTCCATATCAAAATCATCAAAAGATTCTTCCTTCGTATTTTTCTTTCCGAACAAAGAACGACGGGCAGGTTTTTCATCAAATTCCTCATCGTCGAAATATTCATCTTCTTCATCATAAAAATCATCATCATAATCATCGTCGTTCAGTTTCATAATGTCCAGAAATTTATCAAATACACCCATTTTTTACACTCCTATCTTGCGCTGCATATGCTCGCGCAATTTTATTATTTTCACGGCTCTAAGACTACAGCTATTCTGTCGGACAAGTCTTCTGCCATGTTATACTTTCATCCCAGATCTTACATCAGATATTGTAATTTCTGGCACCAAAGATTCCTGTTCCGATACGGACCATAGTTGCTCCTTCTTCGATTGCAACTTCATAATCATTGGTCATCCCCATTGAAAGTATGCTCACAGTACCATTATCAATGTTTTTTTGCTTAATGTCAACATATAATTTATGTAAATCTGCAAAAATTGCACGGTTTTCTTCTGGATTTTCGACAAATGGAGCTATTGTCATAAGCCCTTTTACACGTATATGTGGTAATTGCGAAAATTTTTCCATTAATGGAATAACTTCTTCTGTCTTTAATCCAAATTTACTGCTCTCCTGAGCAACATTCACTTCAAGTAAAATATCGATTATGCGATTTTGTTTGGCAGCTTCTTTTTCGATTACTTCTCCTAACTTAAAAGAATCGACAGAGTGGATCAATTTTACTTTATCGACAATATACTTTACCTTATTTGTCTGAAGATGTCCGATCATATGCCAATCAATGTCTTTTGGCAAGACTTCATACTTTTCACGAATTTCCTGAACTTTGTTCTCGCCGAAGATTCGCACTCCGAGATCGTAAGCTTCTTGAAGCATATGAGGAGGCTTCGTTTTGCTTACGGCGATCAGAGTAATTTCTTCTCGTTTTCTTCCGGCTTTTTTACATGCCGATTGTATTCGTTCTTCCACCGTCTTTAGATTTTCTTTAAGCATTTTTATTTCTCCTCTTTCCGAATAGTTAAAAGTTTTATTTTTTAGATTTTATTGAAATACGACATCATTTGAATTTACGCTTGAACCTTCCTGCACGATATGGTCATAATTAGAAAGACCATACGGTTCGTTTTCCTGCACGATATAATATTCGTCGTTTTCACAGAGAACACTTACTTTTCTGAATACGGCATATCCTTTATTGATATTATATACACCTTGCAGATTTTTTGTTTTTCCGACTACAAATGTATCGGATGACTCCGGTTTAACGAGTACGCTTCCATCTTCTAAATCCTGCTTGCTGACAAAAACGTCTCCATTTTCAGAAATGTCATAAATATTTACGGCGTGAAATACGGCGCTCCCATTCTCTTTTGCAAGCATTACACCGCTTGCGCTGCTGTTTCCGCCTGTCGTAATGTATTCTTTCGGAATGATAAAAAATTTCTCGTTAACTACAGAAGATTTCGGGATTTTTAATCCGCTTTCATCTTCCATGATCAATTCTATATTTAAAAATCTTTCCTCGGCATATCTTATCATTGAATTATCAAAATCAAGCTGACCGTAATATTTTCCTTGCCGTTCGATAACAGTAAGTTTTCCCCAAAGAGTTTCGCTGTCTTTGTCCATCCGTACTTTTATTCCGGATACATCTTCATGTTTTAACTTTATAGCTGTTTCTTTTGAAAGAGGAACGATAACCGACCAATCTTCACTTGTGATCATCCGGTAAACAGGATCTCCTGCTTTAACTTTCGTTTCATCGGATAAAGAAGAAACTTCATATTTTGTTTTATCAAAAGCAGATTCAGTAAATGTTTCAGTAGTCAATCCTTCATATCCATCGACTGTGAAGGCTACAATGCCATCCTGCTGTGCCTGATAAGACAACACATCCAGACCGCTTGCGGCAATCACTGCTCCAAGTTGTTCTGTTCGGGTCGCGCTGAATTCGTTTTGAAGCATTGTAGTGATTTCAGATTTCAGCGAATATACCGAACCGAAATCATTTGCACGATACCCTTCGATAAAATTTTGTATTTGAAGGGTAATCGCAGAACTGACTTCAGGATTTACTGTTATGGACTGACCTTCTGTGTGTTCTCCCTGTGTGGAGTCTGTTTTGCTGCTTGTATCAAGCTTTTCAGGGGAAAGGGCATAAATATTCATTCCGCGCTTGATCTTACTGTTTTCGGCCTGATAATAGCTTATATAACCGGATGATTCGGCAGTTACAGCCGTCTCTTTACGAATAATAAGTCCGGTATAAGAATTATCTTTCACAATGCTGCCTTCCCGTACTTCATAAACAGAGATCCGGTCTCCAGTAAAATACAAAATAATTGTTACAACCAAATAAATAAACACGATTGCAAAAAGAAAGATACCGAGATTGAATTCTCTTTTTGTTTTATATTTTTTTATATTGACTGAATTATTTTTTTTGGATGACAATTCAGTATACACCTCCTGCTTTTTTCTGGCGTTGCTAGTATATCATTTTTTTTAGTATATTTCCACTTTTTATGGACATAATAAAAAATATTGGTAGCTGAATTGTTACAAATATTGAGATGATAAAGGAGGAAATAACATGAAATGGTTTGACAATACAGCTCTGACACTCGTTATTATAGGCGCCGTAAACTGGCTTCTTATAGGGGTGTTCAGATTTGATCTGGTGGCATTTATATGCGGGAATATGAGCTGGCTTTCCAGGATCATTTATACGCTAGTAGGTTTGTGCGGCTTATACTTGATCAGTCTTTTTGGCAGAATCAAATCAATGTCAGAATAAAAGAAAAACACCTCGTAAAATGATATGATCGAATTATTTATCGGAAATTTCATTTTTACGGGGTGTTGTATTTTTTATAACGGCGGCAGATCAAAGTTCAGATTTGTCCGAAAACTTGCATCGTTTGCGATTCCGAAAGATGTCTTTTGACACTTTCGGGGATCTATTTCATTCCTGCATCAAGCAGTTCGTTCATTTCTTCGTAAAGAAGCGGTTTGTCAGAAGCGCCCATGATAACGGAAATATACGGTTCTCCTGCGGTGTTTTTTTCATATAAAATTACACAGTTTCCTGCCTGATCGGTTGTTCCGGTTTTTCCTCCGTATACGTGTATCCCGTCAGGCGGCGTCGCTTCTCCGGCTGAGTAATAATTCGTCGCCTGCCATGTAGGAGTATACGAAGTTCCGTCTGCCGAGGTAACTTTTGCCGTATATGAGTTCATAGAAATAATATCGAGAAAAGCTTGATCCTTTAATGCTTCATTAAACATTAAATACAAATCATATGTTGTTGTGTAATGATTTTCGTCATGAAGTCCGTGAGGATTTACAAAGTGAGTTCCTGTCGCTCCAAGTTGTTTTGCTTCTGTATTCATTAATTCGGCAAAAGCTTCCTGGCTTCCCGATATATGCTCCGCAATAGCGGCCGCACAGTCATTTCCGGATTGTAAGAGCAGACCGCATATGAGATCGTACAAAGTCAGGGAATCTCCGGCAGAAAGACCACAGGTAGACTCATCCCAATTAAAATTCGTGGAAGTGGCGCTCATCGTTACAACGTCATCCAAATTTCCATATTTTAAAGCAAGATAAGCAGTCATAACTTTCGTTGTACTTGCAGGATATAATTTGTCAAACAGTTTGTATCCGTATTTGATCTGAGAATCTGCTATATTGAATAGTCCTTCACCGTGAAATCCCGGATCTGCTTCAACGCCGTCAAGAGATACATCTTCTGAAGCAACACAGAGATCTTCAGCGAAAAGTTCTCCTGTGTATTGCTTTTTATTATATGATGCAAACTCATATTGCCGGATATGATCTTTTGAATATTCCTGCAATATGAAAAATCCGACAGCGCCTGCGCCTGCAATTAGTATAAGACAGATCAGAAGAACCGCAATTACTGTAGAAGTTCGTTTTCGGCGCCGTCTTTTTTTTACGTAAATAGGTTTTCGGCGTCTGCGCCTGTTATCTGAATAATGATTTCCCTTCATTTTATTCCTACCATTTATTTTTTGATGTATTAGATGTATTATTTGTACATTTCACGCCAATCTAAGTCTCCTCTGTCAAGTGCCAGTATAAGAGCTTCGGCAGTTGCGATATTTGTAGCTGCCGGAATATTGTACATATCACACATTTTTACAATATCACTTACGCTCGGCTCGTGAGAGCGTGGAGTAAGCGGATCTCTGAAAAAGATAAACAAATCAATTTGATTGCTTTCAATCTGAGAGGAAAGCTGTTGGATTCCACCGAGATGTCCCGGAAGAAATTTATGGATATTAAGGTTTGTTACGCTCTCGATCAGTGCTCCTGTAGTTTCCGTTGCATACAAACTGTGTTTGCTGAGTATTCCACGATAAGCGATACAAAAATTCTGCATTAATTTTTTCTTTGCGTCATGCGCGATCAATCCGATATTCATAGCTGTCATTCTCCTTATTGATACTTATTAGGCTGTAATCCGACATTTAAAACGAGTCCGATTCCCATAAAGAAACATACGACGGATGTAAGTCCGTAGCTGACAAAGGGAAGCGAAAGACCTGTGTTCGGAAGAATCAAAGTTGCCACACTGATATTGATGAAACTTTGAATGCCAATCAGTGCGGCTACGCCGCCGCAGATAATGCGTCCTCCCGTATCTTTCGCTTTTAAACCTATTAAGATACATTGTATTACAATTAATAATAACAAAAATATGACTCCGCAACAACCCACAAATCCTAATTCTTCTCCGATAATTGCAAAAATAAAATCTGTTTGCGGTTCGGAAACAAAATTTCCGTTTTTAACTGAAGTTGTGGCATCGTTATTGTATCCTTTTCCCGAAAGCTGACCCGAACCGATTGCCATAACAGAGTTTAACTGTTGATATGATTCATCATCCGCATATTTTTCCGGCTCTAACCAGGCAAGAATACGATCCTGCTGGTAGTCATGCAAAAAAGGCTGATTCGGCTGCACCGCAACGGCAAGAAAGATCGCAACGGCAGGAATCGTAATCGCAAGAACTGTTCCGACAAATTTGTAATTTAATCCTGCCAGAAAAATGAGAGCACAAAAAAGCGCTGCGATACAGATTGTAGTGGAAAGATTCGGCTGTGTCACAATAAGGATGAGCGACGGAATAAGCAGCGCAACAGACTGAATGATTACTTTGGGGCTGCTGATCTTAAGCTCTCTGTCAGAAAAAAATCTGGCAAAAAAAATAATAAGAAGTATTTTTGTCAAGTCGGAAGGCTGAAGCTGCATAAACCCGAGGTTGATCCATCTTTGCGCCCCGTTTGCCGAATGACCTAATCCTGGAATTTTTACTGCGATCAAAAGAATCAAATTTATAACATAAAGTATCCAATAAAAATTCATGATCCATTTATAGTCGATCAAAGAGACAACAACCATTGCTCCGAACCCAAGGATCACCCCCATGATCTGTTTTGTCATAAAATCCGGTTTAGCGCTTCCGACCATCATGATACCGATGACAGAAATTGCAACTACTGAAATAATAAGTCCGAATTTATAATCTTTTATATGATATTGCTGTTTAATATGATTGATTAAAAATTTCAACGATCTTCTCCCATGTATTTTATATGTATATCGCTGCGTGTAATATCGATTGAAAAATATGCGGGATTGATTTCCGTATATTTTGAAACCGCATGATATAAGTCATTTTTCATTTGTTCCGTCAAATCTGCCGTACAGTGCATTCTGTCTGCGGCAAGCAGATTCTTCAGCCGGTATTTGGCGATCGAAACTGAATGAACACTCATCGGTTTTCCTCCTGATTTCTATGAAAAAATTGCGCTATTTTTCCGAAGAAACCTTCTGATTTTGAATAGTCGTTGACCGGAACGTCTTCTCCTGTCAGTCTGCGGCAGATATCCATGTAGGATCTTCCGGCCAGACATTCTTCTCCGGCAACGGCTTCTCCTCTGTTAGTTGCAATAACGACTTGTTCATCGTCGGGAATTACTCCGAGGAGATTTACGGCAAGGATTTCGGTGACATCGTCTACGGACATCATATCGCCTCTCTTGACCATATCGATCCGCAGCCGATTAATCAAAAGATCTGTTTTGCGAATACCCGACGCTTCCAGAAGTCCGATAATGCGGTCGGCATCCCGAATGGCAGAAACTTCCGGGGTCGTGACAACAACAGCATGTTCAGCGCCTGCTATTGCATTTTGGAATCCTTGTTCGATCCCCGCTGGGCAATCCAGTAAAACAAAATCAAAATCACTCCGAATATCTTCGATAAGTTTTTTCATCTGTTCCGGGGAAACCGCAGACTTATCTTTCGTTTGGGCAGATGGAAGCAGGCAAAGCTCCGGAAACTGAGTATCTTTTATCAATGCCTGTTTTAACCGGCAGTTGCCGTTTATGACATCCACGATATTATAAATGATCCTATTCTCCAGCCCTAATACGACATCCAGATTTCTAAGGCCGAGGTCTGTGTCAATCACTATAACTTTTTTCCCGAGTTTTGCTAGACCGATTCCGATATTTGCTGTCGTTGTCGTTTTACCGACTCCGCCTTTTCCTGATGTAATGACAATTACTTCTCCCATGATGCTTTTCCTCCTACATATGTCCTGTCTCAATCCGTAAGGGGATCAAGATAGATACGGTTTCCGTCGATCACGGCGATTTTGGGGCCTTTAATATTTAAGCTCTCCTGATAAATGATCTGACGTTTTGCTACGATATCTCCGATGCTGAGATATTTAGGCTGCATAGAAAGTGCTACGACATACGCCGACGTATCGCCGGATGCTCCGGCACAGACAGATCCATATAACGTACCGATTATGATCACACTGCCTTTTGCAATTACTTTTGCACCAAGTTCTACATCACCTAGTATGACAATACTTTCTTCTGCCTCTAATATCTGCCTTTTTCTTAAAGTCCCCTTGTAGAAAATTCCTTCTTTTTTATAGATATCTGAAAGACTTTGTTCTACTACGCTTCTGTACATCATCTCATTTTTATCATTTGGTTCGATAATACACAAAATTTCAATTTGTGTATTTTCTCTTATGACGGCAAGAACACGATCTTCCTCTGCTCGCGTCAGTTCGCGTCCGCTGAAACTAAGCGCCATCTGTGCATCTTTAAAAAAGCGCCCGGATTGTTTGAATTTTTGTCCGAGAACTTCAAGAAGTTGATCGAATTCTGTTTCGGAATCAAATTCAATATCTAATCCGTATCGATTACTTCTGATGGTCACAAGTTTGTTCATTGTCATTCCCCCGTCTTTTAGTCTCCTGCAATTCCTTCTCCGAGATTAGCTGCGCTTCCGGTAATTAATTCACCGGCTGTTTCAGGATTAAAATAGACTTTTGCAATATCTCTGCCGATCTCTGATGCATATCCCGAATTATAGCCATAAGTAATGCGGACTGCAATCGATAATTGAGGCTGTTCGGCCGGAGCATATCCTACAAATAATACATGGTCGGCATGCAATTCGTTATGTTGGGCAGTACCGGTTTTTCCCGCCATAGAAAAATCAAGGCCTGTAAAAGTGGTTGAGCTTGCAACCATCTGTTCCATTCCCTGGTGAATAAGATCCCATGTGCTGGAATTGATTTCATCCATTGTACTGTCTACTTCTGCAGAATAATCTTTAATAAGATTTCCCGCCGCATCTGTCGTTTTATCGATAAGCGTCAGATCATAAACAGTTCCGCTGTTTGCAACTGCGGTTACATAACGGTTCAGTTGACTTACCGTAAAGTTGTTCGTACCTTGTCCGATTGCAGATTGAATCGAATATTCATCAGATATCTGCGGTGCAGCTTCCGGTATTTCTACGCCGGATTTCCTGTCTAAGCCATACATAGCCGCATATTTTCTCAACTTGTCTGTTCCAAGATCACTGTCATAGTTTCCATTGGAATCGATTCCCATATTGTATCCCAGTTGATAATAAAAGACGTTGCAGGAATGCTGCAATGATTGAACAACATTCAACGCTCCGTGACCTCCCGGATAGATCCAACATTTCGGACTCGGAGTAACCGTATTAAATGAACCGCTGCAATATGTTGTTGTGTAAGCGTCAATATACCCTTCTTCCAGTCCGGCTGTGGCCGAGATCATTTTAAAAGTTGATCCCGGAGCTGTTTTTTCCTGTGTGGCACGGTTATAGAAAATATTTGCACGTCCGGTATTAAGCTGATTGTAGTAAGCGGAATCCATTGTATTTGCCAGACGGTTATTATCATATCCCGGATAAGATACACATGCCAGAACATCTCCGCTATTTGGATCTGTAACTACAATTCCGCCGGAACACGGCTCTAAAGCGAGCTGCCCGGGCGTAATCTGCAATGTTTTAATCTTATCATATAGCCAGCCATAAGCGTCTGTCGTTCCGTTTAAAAGACCGTTATACGCATTCTCATCCATTGGCAGTACGCCTTGTTCATAAACGATCGCACAGATCTGTGCGCCGGTGACACTTCCTGATTTTATAAGATATTTGTAGAGAAGTTTGTCGAAATTACTGTCTTCCTTTAAATATTCTTCAAGGTATGCCAAAACACCGCTATAAATCTCTTCAGAACTCGAATAAGCGCTGTCTCCCAACTTTGAGGTATCGATCCAGTTTTTGGAGATTGCATAATTTAAATACCGGTTCAAACTAATTGTCTCTTGCGTTGCCCAGGCAATTTGTGTTTCATCTTCTGCTTCGATCTTGTCTGACATCAGGATTCCTGTCGTTTGTTTTAGAAGAGTATCGCATATATAGTCCATATAAGCTTTCATTTCTTTTGAAAGATCTTTATATGCCGGAGCATTTTCGTTCTGAAGCTGTGCCATTAATTCGGAAAGTATCTCGGCTTTTTTCTGAGTAAACGTATTATAGACAGCCTGTTCGGCAGGTTTTGCGTCTGTTCTTCCGAATTTTTTCATATCGATAATCTCATTTGCAATAAATGAATTATATGCATCTCCTACGGGAATTTTAATATATTTCGTATCTTTTTCCGCAGAAGGATCATAGTCTAATACATTGCTTAATTTGCTTAAAACGATTCCGGCAAGTTTTTCTTCCAGAAGTTTATAAGCAGAAATCTGTAAATTTTTATCGATCGTAAGGTAGACGTCATTTCCTGCTTTCGGATCTGTCATACTTACAGTATCGGTTACTTTCCCGAGATTATCTACATAGAATGTCGTTTTACCTTTTTCGCCCTGAAGAACGCTATCGAACGTGTGCTCAATGCCTGATTTTCCAACAATATCCGACAAAGAATATCTCTTTTTTTCATCATCGCTTAGATCATCATATTCTTCCTGCGATATCTGACCCGTATATCCGATAATCGATGCAAAATATTGACCGTCAGGATAACGCCGCAGGGAATCCTCAGAAATATCTACTCCCTGAAGGGAATCCTGATTTTCCATAATAGCCGCTGCCGTAGCATCACTGACATCGGAAGCAAGTACGGTTGTAAGCCATTGCTGATAACTATTCAGTCCCATAGCATAACGCATATTGACCATTTTCAGAATATATGCGGCATCATGTTCGGAATAATCCAATCCGTATCGTTTGCATAAATAATGTACGATCTGCTCGGCTGTCTTATTTTTTTCTTTTTCTGTAAGATCATCAATAAAACTTTTTCCATGCACATCCGCCACAAAACGAAGTCTGGATGTTTCGTTTGTCTCGGCGAATTGATAACTACCCGATGAATCAAGAATGATTCCGAAATTGTCGATCACACTGTCTCCGTTTTCTTCAACGATCGAAAGCACACTGTCAAGCGTATCATTTAATATTTTGTTTTTATCTTCGGTTTTAGTGTCTGTAGGGATGATATCCTCGATCGTCACGGAATAAGCCAATTCATTGTAAGCAATCACTTCTCCGTTACGATCAAAAATATTGCCTCTGGTTCCGGGTACAGTTCTTGTCTTTCTTATTTGCAGCTCATAATTTTCCAAGTAATCTTCTCCGCGCACGATCTGAAGATAAAAAAGTCGTCCGATCAATATCGAAGATGTAAGGCAAAAGACAATAATGAGAACGATCAACCTTGAACTCATCAAATATTCAACAGCTTCTTTTATTCGATCTATAATTCTTCTAAACAAATTTACTTGCACTCCTTTTTTCTTCGGCTTCAAGTTTATGATTGATAAACAAAAGAAGCGGATAAACTCCAAGCGTTATTACAATCGTGTAAATCATCTCAGGAACGATGATCCGGTTTAAATAGTAGGTAAAACGAAAATCGCTGTTTAGCAGAAATGTGAAGAAATATATAGTGATTCCATAAAGGAAGTCACTGACCGCTATAAGAAACAGGGGAAGTTTAATATCTTCGTCATAGAACATCTGCTCAAACAAGCCATTTAGGAAACCAACTACAAGATAGATCAAAGCGTAAAATCCGATCATCTTTCCAAATTGTATATCAATCAAAAGTCCCGATAAAAATCCGACGAGCATTCCGGATTTTGAACCTCTCATAAATCCAAATGACGCAGTGACGATTAATAGAAGATTCGGCTTGATTCCGGCAATATCAAGTACCGGAAATACCGTACACTGAAGTACATATGCCACGAGAATGACAAGCGCCGTTATAAAAATGCGTTTGACCTTCATTCTTTTCATATTTTAATCTTCATTCCTTTCTTTATATGTCCGTCTGTAAAGAAACTCATTCTGTCTTGTTTTCACCTGTAAGTTCTGCTTTTGTTGTCGTAATAACAAGCACTTCCTGAATATTTTTAAAATCGACTGCCGGTGTAATGTATCCCGAACGCGTCAGATTATTTGAGTCTACATTTACTTCACTGACCGAACCGATCAAAATACCTTGAAGATACTTATCGCTGATATAAGACGTCACAATCTGATCGCCTACAGCGACTACATTGTCATTGTTTTCCATCTGGGAAAAAGCGATCTGACCTGTTCCCATAAGCGCCATATCTCCGCTTACGATACATGTATCCGAAGTAGAAATCGCCATTGCGCTTATATTGGAAGAATCGTCGATGATCGAGCGTACTTTTGCCCAGGTAGGACCTACATCTGTTACGATCCCGACAAGTCCGCTTCCTGCAAGGACATTCATGTTGACTTCAATACCGTCTTTACTTCCTTTGTCTATTGTAAATGTACCGAACCAGTTTCCGGCGTCTTTCCCGATCACATGGGCGGCTGTTTTCTCATATTCGGCATAATTCTGATCCAGTTTATATAATTCCTGAAGACGTTCAAATTCATAACGCTCTTCCTGTAAATAGTTATTTTCTGTTGTCAAAGCATCAACTTGTTCCCTCAGTTTTTTATTTTCTGATTTTAGTTGTTTCATCGTTGAGAAATTGTCTTTCATATCTCCCATCCAGCCACCGATCTGATTCATCCCTTGTTGGAGTGGGATTACCGTAACATTTGCAACCGTCTTAAACGGACCGCCGACTTTGTCAGAGAAAGAGGAAAGCACCATCATAAGCACACAAAATATGGAAAGCCCAAGCAGGATATATCTGTTTGTATGAGACATTTGATTTTTCTTTTTCATTACCTTAACCACCTATAATCTTCGTCTAACATCGAATAAGTGAGCTTTTTATAATACTCCTTGTCCAAAATGATCTTTTGAAGTCCTTTCACAGCACATAATTCGGGTTCGTCAACAGTTGTAACAGGAAGACCGACACGTTCTCTTATGTATGTAGGAAGTCCTTTTAAATTTGTCAGTCCTCCGGTAAGATAAATTCCTTTTTCTTCGATTGCCCTTCTTACATCCGGAGGCGTTCTATCTAACATTAGTTTAATCGCACGGACGCATTCATCAAGGGGGTCTTTTATTGCAGCGCGGACAATTCCTATAGATACATCGGTCTGCGAAGGAACACCGGTCACAAGATCTCTTCCTGACACGGTAATCGTACTGTTTGTGCTTTGCTCAAAAACCCCGAATTTTTTACGAAGCATTTCAGCAGTTGTCTTTCCTATGAGAAATTCTTTATTATGACGTACAAGTCCTGTGATCGCAGAATCGAAATCATCACCGCCTATTTTTAAAAGACGGTTTAAGACAAGTCCGCCGGATGAAAGAACTGATAATTCTGTAATACCGCCACCGAAGTTTGCAATAAAAATTCCCTTTTCTCTAAAAATATCAATGCCTAAACCGACTGCATCAGCCAGTCCTCTTTCGACAATACGGACTGATTTTGCTTTTGCCTCTGAATGCAGAACCAAGTCGCAAAAAGCTTTTTTTTCAACTTCCGTAACATCTGTAGGAACGGCAACAACGTATTCCGATCCCCAGACTGAACGTTTTTTTGTTCTTAACAAAGTACCGAGCAATGTCTGCATATTATCAAAACGGGCGATCACACCGCTTTTCATCGGAAAGACAACTTCGATATCATCAGGAGCCTTCTCGTACATTTCATATGCTTTGTCACCGATCGCAAAAATATTTTTTTTATTTTTAATTGCAATAACGTCTCTCTCCCGACAAATCTTATCCTGCTTTTTATCAAATACTTTGATCTCATATGTGCCGAGATCAAGTCCGTATATATTTCCAAACATATTAACCAACCCTTACTTTAAATAAAATACTCTCCCTTAATAAAAACTGTATACTTCAATCTTATATTGCGCAGTATGCTATTTTCCGAAAACCCCTTTTTCTTTCATACTTACAAAACAGTTATCACCGATAACGATATGATCGAAAAGGCGGATGCCAAGCAGTTCCCCGGCTTCATAAATTCTTCTTGTTATCATTACATCTTCTCTGCTCGGAGTGGGATCTCCGCCGGGATGATTATGAAGCAGTATGATTCCGTAGGCGTTTCTTTTGAATGCTTCGATAAACAATTCCCTCGGAGATACAAGTGCACTGTCTATCGTTCCTTCCGAAACATTACACTCCCCTATTAATCTGCAGCGTGTATTTAAAAAGATTAATTTTAATATTTCTCTCGTCCTGTGACGCATATCTTCCATGTAATAATCGGCGATCGTGCGCGGGGATGAAAAATCAAGTTTTCCGACTGTGCTTGTACGTGCCAGCCGTTTTGAAAGTTCTGACAGACATACAAGCTGGATTGCTTTTACTTTCCCGATCCCCTTAATCTGTATCAATTCGTCGAGAGACCATTTGTGTATCCCTGCCAGTCCATTATGAAAGCCGTTTTTGTAGAGAAGCTTTCGTGAAAGTTCTAATGAATTTTCCCCTTTTGTCCCTGTGCGTATCAAAATTGCGAGAAGTTCTGTGTCTGTCAGATTCTCTGCTCCGAATTTTTCACATTTTTCATAGGGACGATCTTCTTTGTACATTTCTTTGATCGTATTGATTTTTTCCATTTTCTCACTTTATAATCAGTGCGATGATACAATACAACGATATATTTTAGCACAATTTAAAAAATGTGTATAGAGATTGTTCCTTAAAATTCTGTGAAGATTCAGACACTATCGGGAGCAGAGAAGGTTTTTATAATCGCTTCCGCAACTTTCATGCCGTCCATAGCCGCAGAAGTAATGCCGCCTGCATATCCGGCTCCTTCACCGCACGGGTAAATCCAGGGAAAAGAAGAAGTAAAGTCTTCTTTTCTGAATATTTTTACAGGTGAAGATGTTCTGCTTTCTACACCGGAAAGTATGACGTCATCATGATCGAAGTCTTTGATCTTTTTCCCCATCGCACGAATCCCCGATTCAATCGATTCTGCAAGTTCCGGAGGAAATATATTGCGCACATTGCCAAATACATATTTCCCTTTTATGTTCGGAGTAACATTTCCTGTCTTTACTGATATTGTCCCTGTGCAGAAATCGGCAAATCGTTGTATCGGAACATTGCCGCCGCCTTCTTCCCATGCCTTTTTTTCGAGCCGTCTTTGAAATTCCATCCCGGCAAGAGGATGATCAGATCCATAATCGTCTTTTGTTACGGTAACGATCACAGCGCTGTTTGCATTTTCTCCGGCTCTGTCATGATAACTCATGCCGTTAACGGCTAGACGTCCTTGCTCGGACGACGCATTGACAACATATCCGCCGGGACACATACAAAACGTGTATACTCCTCTTCCGTTTTCAAGCTGTGCTGTCAGTTTATATGCTGCGGCACCAAGCGGGCCTCTTTCTTTTCTGCCATACATCGCCTCATCTATCATATCCTGTCTGTGTTCCGCGCGGACACCTATGGCAAATGATTTAGATTTCATTGCAACATTCCGGTCAAAAAGCATTTGAAATGTATCTCTTGCACTGTGTCCGACGGCAAAGACAGCAGCGTCGGTTTCTATCCGATGGCATCCGTTTACGATCAGACAGTTTTCTTTAGGAAGGATATCTGTTACCTGCGAATGAAAAAGGAATTCCCCACCGAGTCGGATAATTTCTTCTCGCATTCTTTCTACCACTTCGATTAAAATATCTGTTCCTATATGAGGCTTGCTTTCCCATAAAATTTCTTCCGGGGCTCCGAATTTTACAAATGTTTCTAGTACGAAACGATTTCGTCCGAATTTATCTTTGACAAGAGTATTTAATTTCCCGTCTGAAAAAGTGCCTGCACCACCCTCTCCAAACTGTACGTTTGAGGCAGTATTTAATATGCCGTCTTTCCAAAATTGTTCTACAACCTTTTGGCGTTCTCTCACAGGCGCGCCCCGCTCGATCACAAGAGGTTCGTATCCTTCAAAGGCAAGTAAATACGCGCAAAACAGGCCCGCCGGTCCACTTCCTATAACAACAGGTCTTTTCCGGAGCTTTTTGGCGCCGTGTTCGGGAATATGATAGTTTTTTTCCTGAACAGTTTGTAATTTCCCTTTGGAAATTTTTTTTACATGCTCTTCATTTGCAACGATAAGATCAACTGTGTATACGTAGTAAAGTTCCGGTTTTTTCCGGCCGTCAACAGATCGTTTTCTAATAAAAAACTGCTTCAGATCCTGCTCTTTTATATGAGCTGTTTTCAGAAGTTTCTTTTTTAATTGTGCTTCTGTATGCTCCACAGGGAGCTTTAGCTGACTGATTCTTAGCATCTTTTACCTCCATTATTGCTATATGATTAATTGTATCAATACGTCACCGGAAGTGTTCAAAGGCGCATTCCGGGATTGTAAGCGGTCATCGAAGTTGCGGATCCGTCACCCGGACTTCTGTTTATCACCGTTACAAAAAGAGCCGGTTTCCAAAAGAAATCGACTCTTATCTGAAAACAATCAGAAATAAAATAATTCTTCAAATTTTTTATCCAATGCAATACATATAATCAGCGCCAGTTTTGCAGTCGGATTAAACTGTCCTGTTTCAATCGAGCTGATCGTATTGCGGGATACTCCTACCATTTCTGCAAGCTCTCTTTGTGAAATCTGTTTCTTGGCACGCGCCTCTTTTAAGTTATTTTTTAAAACTAATTCATTTTCCATAATTCACCTTAAAGAAATTCCATAAGATAGTGTCCGGGATTCAAAATTCTGAAAATCGTAAGTCCGATACAAAAGATCAGTAAAATCCCCTCGGCAATCCGCCATTTCTTTTTATCAATCAAATAATACTTTAAATTCAAAGCAAACTGACTTAAAAACATGATGAAAAAGAGTGTTCCGCCAAAAACAATTTCCCTTTGTCCGATCCAGAGTTTGCCGGTAATAATTCCGAACACTTCACAAGTGCACAAAAGCAAAAACCCGGCTGAAACGATGAGAAGCGAACTGTGCTCTGCACGATTTCTTTTTTGTAAAACAGATTCTTTATCCATAATAATACCTCCCATCTTGCCAAGTTTACTTGTTGATTTAATTATATCATACCAAGTTTACTTGTCAAGAAAATCTGCGTATTTAGGATTTCATTTTAAGATTTTCAGAAATCTGCTGAATTAATCGAGATCTTTTACCGTGATTTCTTTTCCGTCTTTCCATGCACGTTCAATGTTATAAAAATCTCTGCTTTCTTTATCAAACACGTGAATGATCACATCTCCGAAATCAAGCAGTATCCAACTTCCCGATGCGCGCCCTTCTCTCTGACGAAGAGAGAATCCTGCTTTATGCATTTCTTCTTCCACGTTGTCGACAAGAGCTGTCACCTGACTTGAGCTGTTTCCGTTAGCAATTACAAAGTAATCGCCAAGAGTAGATACTTCTGCAATATCTATGATTTTAATATCTTCACCTTTTTTTTCATTCAATGCATCATAGGCGATACGTGCCATTTTTTTTGACTGAGTCATAACTTTCCTCCGTAAAACTCATAAGTTTTTATTGTCATAGGATCAATTTTATTCCCGTTATCTTCCAGATAACGTATAGTTCGTTCGGAAGACAAACAGATTGCCTGATCGATATTTTGAAATACTATTTGTCGAATTTTAGAAAGTCCCGGAATTTCCCTCCGATTGGGTTCAATATAATCTGCAATATAAAGAATTTTTTCCAACATTGTCATTTCCGGTCTTCCGGTCGTATGATAAGTGATAGCATCGAGCACTTCCCTATCTTTAATGCCATATTCATTTTCAGCCAGATAAGCGCCCAGTTTTGCATGGATCAGCGCAGGCATGGAGTGTTCTAAATCAGTCAGCGTTATTTTATATTTTTCACACAATTTTAACTGCTCTTTTGCGGAACAATATTTTCCGCAATCATGAAGCAGTCCGGCAGTCATTGCCTTTTCGATGTTTGCCCCGTAACGCATAGCTAACGAAGCAGATGTATACATAACGCCGACTGTATGCTCGAAACGTTCTTTTTTTAACTTTTTTGATAATTCCTTTTTTATATGAAGCAGTTCTTCTTTCATTTTTATTCCTACCCCTTCTTATTATGCGTACTGCTTATCTGTATTCGATTGAGGAGGGATACAGATATATCCGTTATAAGAATTCGTTTGTTTGATAAAGTTCATGTTCTTTTATATAATTTGAAACAGAATCGGGAACGATATAACGTATGCCGCGTCTCATTGCCGCTCGCTTTCTTATAGTCGTTGATGAGATTTCCAAAAGAGGCGCTCTGAGCAATTCGATTTTTGCGCCATAGCGCTCTTTGAGATAAGAGATCTGTTCCTGCATTGTACGAACATCCTTATCATCTCTCATAGCGGCAAGAATTGTACATGTCGGAAAAATCTCCTTAAAATATCTCCACTCTTCGATTGCAAAGAGTGAATCTGCGCCCAAAATAAAATAGAATTCACATTCGGGATACATGCGATTAAATTTCTGCATAGTACTGTAAGTATACGAATGTACATCTGTTTCGGCTTCGGAAAGATCTATTTTAAAATGAGGCATATCACTGATCGCAAGTTCGATCATTTTAATTCGATGTGCAAGAGCTTTTTTACTTTCGTCCGTTTTCTTGTGGGGCGGATTTCCATTCGGAAGAAACCAGATTTCATCTAACTTAAAATCTTCATAAGCAAACTCTGCGAGAAGCAAGTGTCCGATATGAATCGGATCAAATGTTCCGCCCATGACTCCTATTCTCATAATGGCAGGATGATCTTTTTCTTATCATCTTTTCCTTCACGGTATAAAACGATTTTTTTACCGATCACCTGTACAACTTGAGAACGTGTTCTTCCTGCGATGATCTCAGCCAATTCTCTCGGATCATCCCCGCAGTTATTAAGCACGCTGATCTTAATGAGTTCACGCGCTTCTAAAGCTTCTGAAACAGCCTCTGTCAGTCCCGGACTCATACTTGATTTTCCAATCTGAAAAATAGGTTCGATTTTCATCGCGAGACTTTTCAGATAAGCTCTTTGTTTTGTAGTCATATTTATCTCCTTCCTTTTAAGAATATTTTTTCGTGAACACTCTTGTTTAAAAAAAATCATTTGTAATAATCAAATTGAAGACCATACATTTTCACCGTATCACCTTCTTGTATTCCTTTTGCTTCTAACTCATCAAGGATTCCCGTTTCTTTCAAAAACTTCTGGAAGAAAGCAAATCCTTTTTCAGAATCAAGATTTGTATATCCAAGCATTTTTTCGATTTTGGGACCTTCGACTATATACATACCGTCTTCCAGTTCTACAGTATACGGAAGTTCCTCGTAGATAAGTTCGTCTTCAGGGAAATATTCCTGCTCAAAAACAACAGTCTTGCGATCCATCGTTTCTAACTGAGCGCTGACATAATAAAGCAGTTCGGAGATACCTTTTCCCGTAACTCCCGAAATAGGAAAAACTTTGATGCCCTTCGGCTCAAATTCCTTTTTCAAACGTTCTGTAGGATCTTCATCAGCCTCAAAAATAAGATCAGTCTTATTTGCGGCGATCACTTGAGGACGTTTTGCGATTTCGGGATTATACGCTTCCAATTCCGCATTAATCTTATAAATGTCATCAATCGGATCTCTGCCTTCTGTGCCTGCGGCATCAACAACATGGATCATCAATTTTGTTCTTTCGATGTGACGTAAAAACTCATGACCTAATCCGACGCCTTCAGACGCTCCTTCGATCAGTCCCGGAATGTCTGCCATCACAAAACCTTTTGCACCTTCAAGATCTACTACACCCAGATTCGGACTTAATGTTGTAAAATGGTAATTGGCAATTTTGGGTTCCGCGTTTGTCACACGGGAAAGTAAAGTAGACTTTCCTACATTCGGGAATCCGATCAGTCCCACATCTGCGATTACTTTCAATTCAAGTTTTACTTCCAATTCCCTTGCAGGTTGTCCCGGCTGTGCATATTTCGGAACCTGCATTGTCGATGTGGCGAAATGTTGGTTTCCAAGTCCTCCTTTTCCGCCTTTTAATACAATCTGTCTGCGGTTATCGCCGGACATATCGGCAATAACTTTCCCTGTCACAGCTTCTTTGATCACTGTTCCCTCCGGAACATAAAGGATAAGATCTTTCCCGTCTTTTCCGTGGCATCGCCGTTTTCCGCCCGGTTCTCCGTCTCCTGCCGCATATTTTCGTTTATGGCGGTAATCTACAAGCGTATTTAATCCTTCATCGATTGCAAAGATTAAATCTCCTCCGCGTCCTCCGTCTCCGCCGTCGGGTCCGCCGTTCGGTACATAGAGTTCTCTTCTGAAACTGCAATGTCCGTCTCCGCCCTTGCCGGAACGGATATATATTTTCGCTCTGTCTGCAAACATAATTTCTCCTTTATCTTTCCTGCTTTGTATATCAGGAAGAATCAAATGATAATTGTTACCGAAAAACTTCATTAAAAGTTTATCTCATGTATAGAAACAAAAGCCCCAGACAAAAAGTCTGGGGCTTATACTGCCTGTTATACGAGTGAAAAGTTCCGGCAAGACTTTTCGTCAAGTCCGATTATTCAGCTACCGGATAGATAGAAACCTGTTTCTTATCTCTTCCTTTTCTTTCATATCTTACTACACCGTCTACGAGAGCGAACAAAGTGTCATCTCCTCCGCGTCCTACGTTCAGACCCGGATGGATCTTAGTTCCACGCTGTCTGTAAAGGATGTTTCCAGCTTTTACAAACTGTCCGTCTGCTCTTTTGGCGCCCAGTCTCTTAGACTCGGAATCACGTCCGTTCTTTGTAGAACCTACTCCTTTTTTATGAGCAAAAAACTGAAGATTCATTTTCATCATGGTACTTACACCTCCTTGAAAATAATGTCAATGTATGATTCATACTCTTCACTGTCTTCTATATCTTCCAGACCAAGAATCATGGAATCCAGCAATAGTGCGGCGTCATGCGATGGATGATCTTTGAAACGAAATTCAACAGTTCCGCTGTTTTCATCAGAAACACAACTTGTCTTATCATCCGTAAAACGCTCGATTGAATTCAGTGTATTAATGACAAGTACCGAAACCGCTGCGCATACGATATCTTTTCCGATATCGTCATATCCAGCATGTCCGGACATATCAAACCCTGCATATTCATGCCGCATGGTCTTATAAACGGTTACCTCAATCATAACAAAAGTTATTATGCGTTGATCTTGTCGATCTTAACAGCTGTATACTGCTGTCTATGTCCGTTTTTCTTGTGGTATCCTGTTTTTCTCTTATACTTGTAAACAACAACTTTTTTCGCTTTTCCGTCACCGATTACGGATGCTGTAACTGTAGCTCCTTCTACTGTAGGATTACCTACGACAAGCTTATCGCTGTTTACTGCGAGCACCTGGTCGAATGTATAAGTTTCTCCGGCCTCAACACCAAGTTTTTCTACTTTAATGATATCGCCTTCAGCTACTTTGTACTGTTTACCACCTGTTGCTATAATCGCGTACATATAGCACCTCCTATTATCATTACTCGCCAATTACGGTGTCTGTTTTACAGAACTTGAACCTCATTGTGCGGCATACTGTTAGAATATAACATATCATTCTGGAACAAGTCAATAGTCTTCCGGTAAATTTTTTAATTTTTCGTAACAATATTCCATAATACTCTTTCTTGTAACAATTCCGATAAATTTCTTCTGGTCGTCTACGACAGGAACAAAATTCTGATTCATTGCTTTTTGCAGAAGATCTTCCATATCTGAATTAATTGATACGGCTACATAATCTACTTTTCGTGGAAAATCTTGTATAAATATATTTTCCGCCTCTTTCAAATTCAGATTCGTATATCTTTTGATTCCCCAAAGAAGATCTCCTTCCGTAATTGTTCCGACATATTCGCCCGATTTATTCAGCATTGGGATAGATGCATATTTATGATACTCCATTGTCTCAAGAACCTGTCTTAAAGTGCCATAGTCGTGAACATAAGCCACTTCGCTTTTTGGTTTTAAAAAGAATAAGATATTCATTGTATATTTCCCTTTCCACACATAAACGCATCAAAATGATGCGTTTATTGAGTATAGATCTTATGCGGTTTTTTAACAAATTTTTCTTGATATATTCTTCCTATAATGGTAATCCAATAAAAACAAACGGATATAGATTTTTATATCTGGGTAAGGACAAAAATTTCATATAACGCACGGATCGCATTTTTAAAATCATCATGTCTGACTCCGATAATGATATTCAATTCACTTGATCCCTGATCGATCATTTTGACATTGATATGTGCGTGGGCAAGTGCGGAGAAAATGCGGCCGGCAGTTCCTCTTGTTGATTTCATACCGCGTCCTACTACGGCAATAAGCGCAAGATTAGACTCCAGTTCGATATGATCCGGATTTACCGCTTTATGGATATCCGCTAAGATTTTCTGTTCTTTTTCCTCAAAGACATCTTTGTTTACGAAAATCGACATTGTATCAATACCCGATGGCATATGTTCGATAGAAACTCCGTTATCTTCAAATACCTGCAGAACTTTCCGACAAAATCCGACTTCCGAATTCATCATTGCTTTTTCGACTGTGATTGCTACAAATCCATCTGTTCCTGCAATTCCGGTAATCGTATATTTCGGCTGACGACATGTTCCTTCAACAATTAATGTTCCTTTATCCTGCGGTGCATTTGTGTTCCGGATATTGATCGGAATCCCCGCTTTTCTTACAGGAAAGATCGCATCCTCGTGGAGCACGCTCGCTCCCATATATGAAAGTTCACGAAGTTCTTTATAAGTAATTGTTTCGATTGATTTCGGATTTTTTACAATGCGGGGATCCGCGATCAAAAATCCGGAAACATCCGTCCAGTTTTCATACAGATCCGCCTGTACTGCCAAAGCTACAAGAGATCCCGTAATATCTGATCCGCCTCTTGAAAAAGTTACGATCGTTCCATCTTTTTTTGCTCCGTAAAATCCCGGAATTACAGCTGTTTTACAATCCTGAAGCCGCTCGGATAAAAGAGTATTCGTAACTTCATCATTGAAAGAACCGTCATCATTAAAACGGACAACTTCGGCAGCATCCACAAACTCAAAGCCGAGGTAAGCAGCCATGATCTTTCCGTTTAAACATTCTCCTCTGGAAGCGGCATAGTCAGCTCCCGCCTTGTTACTGAAATTTTCTTTAATTTGTACAAAATCAAGATCAAGAGAAAAATCGAGATTCAATCCATCAATAATCTCCTGATATCTTGCGTGAATATTATCAAGCTGTTCTGAAAAATCTTCTCCGTTGGCTGCACTTTCATAACAGGCATAGAGCATATCTGTTACTTTTGTATCTTTTGGAAATCGTTTTCCCGGCGCAGACGGAACAACATACCGTCTTGTATCATCTGCTGTAATGATCGCTCCGACCTTTTTGAACTGATCTGCATTTGCCAGAGAACTTCCCCCGAATTTTACTACTTTTTTCAATCTTCTTTCCTCCAAATGTAGAACTCACGCAGCGCTTTTTCGCTGCTTTTATTTATCGATCCATTTCTCTTCTCATGAATAATGAGAAAAATTTTTGTAAGCGCAATTTTCAGCGCGCTTTCGGTAAAATATTATAACGCCTCGATCTCTGCTTGTAAATAATTTTCCTGTTCATAAAGCGGTTTTCTTACTTTTTTTCTTGTGATTTCTACAAGTCCGAGCATCGTCATGTCAACCAAAGTAGTCGGAATCGGATCTTTCGACAAAAAGTTTCGGAATTCTTTTAATAATATCCCGGTATCTTCTTTTGATTCAAGATTTACAAAATCTACAATAATGATTCCTGACAGATTACGCAGACGAATCTGCTTCGCCGCTTCTTGAGCAGCCTCCATGTTTACTTTCATCGCTCCGGCGCTGTTTTTCGATTTTACTGCCATCTTCCCGGAATTTACGTCAATGACTGTCAAAGCTTCCGTTGGCTGGATAATAAGATATCCGCCGTTTTTCAACCATACAAACTCTTTCAACGCCTTTTCCAATGCGGTTTCTGTAGAATACAATTTGCAAAGTGGAAAATCAGGATTCTCATAAAGTCTGAGAAGTTTTACTTTTTCAGGAAATTCTGTAAGAAAGTATTCTTGTATTTCCGTATACAAGTCTTTTCCTTCTATGACGATTTCTTCCATTCCTTCCATGTATACGTTTTTTAAGTCTGATATATACGTCGGAGGAGCCGATTTCAAACGTGAAAAAGCAACTCTTGACAATGCTGTATTTAACAACTTTTTATATTCTTCTTTCAGACGTTCAATTTCGTCTTCGACCTCCTGAAACGGTACGCCTTTTGCATTTGTCCGTATAATGATGCCGAACTGTTCATTTTTCATACGTGACAGGCGGTCTTTGAATTCATCCCGAAGCGCCCGTGGAATTTTTGAAGATACGCCGATCCGGGTGTTTCCATGAGTTAAGACGGCATATCTTCCCGTGAAGCTTAAATGAGAAGTTACAGTAGGCGCTTTCGTTTTTACCGCTTCCCGGCTGATCTGTACGACAAGTTCATCGCCGATACAAAGTGGTTTTTTCCCGGATTTATGGGTAAAATATGCGTTTTCTGCATCTTTCAAATCAAAATAACAGTTTACTCCTTTTGTAATTTCTATAAATGCCGCACCGATATTTTGGACAATATTCTGCACTTTCCCGATGTAAATATCCCCTAGTTTCCCCGGAGGTACTTGCTCTTCATTGATACTGGTATGTATTTCAACAATATCATCATCTTCAATAAGGTATGTCCGTATTTTATTTTTGCTTTTTTCTATTAGTATTTTTCGTTTCAAACCAAAATCCTTCCCATGTCATTACAGATTTACTACAGGTCTGTCTTTGAATTCATACAGATTTCTTCTCCGAGATTTTCAAGAGGAATGAGCTTCCTTTCTCCGTTGCCGCTTTCATCTGCATACATCTCAAGGCGATGATAAAAAAATCGTACATCATCTGAAATATTTGCATATTTTAAAAATGTTTCCATCACAAGATCCGGTTTTAAATTTTCCGAACTTCCCGCTGCAAGAAGAAGATAGATCTGTTCATCACGAATCTCCCATGAATCGATAAGGGCACGTATGTCAACCATTCTCTCGCTTCTTTTCGTCTGTTTGATAACTTGAATTTCCGGTTGAGACATAAACTTGGAAAACTGTTCTTTCCAGTCAGAAGGCAGTGCTCCTTTTCTGACAGAGACGAGATAATCTGCCCCTGCAAGGATCGTCATTCCCGTCTGTTTTTTATCATCCGGAATTTTTCTGAAACTAATTATTTCAATTCCTTCTATACTGACTTCATTCATACGTTTTACAGCCGTTTTACTGTCGATCGCTTCAGTCAGTTCAATATCAAAATATTCCCCGTCACTTGTGAGACCGATTCCAAGAGGACTCGCAAACGACATGATCATATGCGGACTGTACCCTCCTGTAAAGGCGATCGGTATTTCAGCCCTGCGCATTACTTTTTGGAAGAAGCGCATTACATCAAGATGTCCGATAAAACGAAGCGCTCCGTATTTTCTGAATTTAATTCTTGCCTTCATAACAGACACCTCCTCCGAATTTTGATGCGCCGCATCCTGAACAGTGTTCCCGACAATTCGGTGTCACCTCAGCATTCATTGCCCGTTCCCATTCCTTTCTGAGAAATTTTCGACTGACCCCGGTATCGATAAAATCCCATGGGAAAAGTTCGTTTTTATCTCTTGTACGAAGCGTATAAAACTCTTTTTCGATTCCCGTGTTCAAAAAAGCTTTCTCCCATAAATCATCTCGAAAACTTTCGGTCCATGAGTCAAATAAGCATCCGAGTCTGTAAGCTTCTTCAATCACTTTTCCGATTCTTCTGTCACCTCTTGCCATAATACCTTCCAAAACAGTTACATTTGCATCATGCCAATTATATTTTAAGCTTTTCCGATTTAACTGCGCTTTAAATTCATCATTGACAAGGTGAGCACGTCTCGTATATTCTTCAGCGGTACACATTGGCGCCCACTGAAACGGAGTAAACGGTTTCGGAACAAAAAATGAGGAACTTGCAGTAATCTGACATTTTCCGTTTCTTTGATCTTTCGGGATTTCATAATATTTGCGGGCAACCTTTTCACATAAATGGGCGATCTCCTTCATATCTTCTTCGGTTTCCGTAGGAAGTCCGAGCATGAAATACAGTTTTACTTTTGTCCATCCTCCTTCAAAAGCCTGACTTGCGCCACCCATAATATCTTCTTCGGTAAGTCCTTTATTGATTACATTTCTCATTCTCTGTGATCCGGCTTCGGGCGCAAATGTAAGGCTGCTTTTTCTGATATCCTGAACCTTACTCATTACATCTAAAGAAAAGGCGTCGATTCTCAAAGACGGTAATGAAATATTGATTGCTTTTTCTTTGAATTCATCAATCAAAAACATTACAAGTTCTTTCAAATCAGAATAATCACTTGAACTCAAGGAACTAAGTGAGATTTCTTCATGTCCTGTATTTGTCAACATCGTTTTGGCATACTCTTTCAGACGTTTTACATTACGCCCTCTTGTGGGACGATAAATCATTCCCGCCTGGCAAAAACGGCATCCCCGGGTGCATCCCCTTTGAATCTCAAGTACAACGCGATCTTGAGTTGCTTTTATAAACGGAACGACCGGCTTCATCGGATATACCGTATCTGTTACATCCATAACAACCTGCTTTTTCACACTTGCAGGGGCACATATATTATTCGGTATAAATGATCGAAGTGTACCATCCTCGTTGTATTCGGCATCATAAAATGACGGCACATAGATTCCTTCGATGCGGGCCGCCTGTTCAAGAAACTCTGTTCTCGTACTTCCCTCTGCCCGACATTTTTTATATGTATCTAAAAGTTCATCATAAACAGTTTCGCCTTCTCCGATATAAAACAAATCGAAAAATTCCGCAAGAGGTTCCGGGTTATAGACACATGGACCTCCACCGATCACAATCGGATCATTTTCCGCGCGGTCACATGAATGCAGAGGAATTTGGCTCAACTCTAAAATCTGCAAAATATTTGTATAGCACATTTCAAATTGGATCGTAATTCCTAAAAAGTCAAATTCTCTGATCGGATCTTGTGACTCTAATGCAAAAAGCGGAATTCCCTCTTTACGCATAATTGTATCAAGATCTGTCCACGGAGAATAGACGCGTTCACACCAAACATCGTCTCTTCTGTTAAACATATCATACAAAATCTGAATGCCGAGATGCGACATGCCGATCTCGTAAACATCCGGAAAACACATGGCGAAACGGATATCCACCTCATTTTTATTTTTCATTATCGAGTTTACTTCATTCCCGATATACCGGGCAGGTTTTTCGATACTTAGTAATATTTCATCATCTAAAGCAAGCTTTCTCATATATTTCCTTCCTGTTTTTGTATATATTTTATAAATTCTTACGAACCTATTTTGGACTTTTCAAAGGGAAAAATCGATATTTTTTATGTTGTTTTTCGTATTTATACAAGACGATACAACATTACAGAAACATCTTCTATGTGATTGAATCATCCAATCTACATCATTATATACATTTTAGGGAAGAACTTCAAGCAAATATCTTTCGTCAATCGGAATCAATCGGTGCTGGTGTTCTTAGACAAAAACTCCAAAGTAAAAGATATGATTTCGCAGTCAGCATTGTATACAACTCTTTTCGTTTTAATATAAATTTTCAGGTAAATCAGCTGAATAAATAGTTATCATTCAAAATTTTCCCATACTTCCTTCACGGCTTCCAGCTCCACATCCCGTTCAATTTCATTTATGATTTTTGTACTGTTTACATTAGCTACTTCCGCATGATTTTGATCCATATATACAAAGAAGATGAAACAGAGAATACAGATTACAAGCCGCATATAAAAGCTTCCGCCTGCTTCTTCACCGCCTTCGTCTTGTTCTTTACATAAATTGCCATAACGAGGATGAATCGGAGGAACAGTTTCACGTTCACCATAGAGCTGTTTCGTTTGTCGAAGAAGTTCTCTTCTTCTTAACTGAGCATCATTCATACTGTTTTTTCCCCTCTGTCTCTCTTCTTTTGATTTTTTGTATTGCATTCCAAAGCAGATAAACCGCCGAAACCTAAAGATACATTCCAGAATTGAAAGCGATTGTTAAAATTTCGGGAAACGCAAGGTTTTTCGCCATACAAAAAAGCATAAGACATTGTTTTTACAACATCTTATGCTTTTAGATTCTTTTCTATACCGGTTTCTAAAGACGTAATCGCCTTATCTGTCTGCCAGTTCACTTGTAATATCTTCCCACGTAACTCCCCGTTCTACCATGAGTACCATCGCATGATAAAGGAAGTCCGAAATTTCATATTTAATTTCTTCGGGATTCGGGTTTTTTGCTGCAATAACGATTTCTGTAGCTTCTTCTCCTACCTTCTTTAAAATTTTATCAATTCCTTTTTCAAACAGATAATTTGTATAGGAACCCTCTTTTGGATTCTGCTTTCTGTCAACAATCGTATTATATACGGATTCAAATACTTGAAGAGGATTTTTTGCATCATAATCAGTGCCGACGATCGTTGTATAAAAGCAGGATCTGTTGCCTGTATGGCAGGCAGCGCCGACTTGATCGACTTTTGCAAGTAAAGTATCTTTATCACAATCGACAGATAATGACTTCACATATTGAAAATGTCCGGACGTCTCACCCTTTACCCACTGTGCATTCCTGCTTCGACTGTAATATGTCATACGACCTGTTTTTACTGTATGATCAAACGCCTCTTCATTCATATATGCCATCATCAGAACTTCGTTTGTCTTGTAATCCTGTACGATTACCGGGATCAGACCGTCAGAATTTAACTTAAACTCGGAAAAATCCATCATGCTTTCAAACGAAGTCATTTTAATTCCGGCTCGCATACACACTTCTTTAAAGTCGTTAAAATCCATATCGACACTGCTGATAAACATTCCGGATACGCCCTTTACACCGTTGCTTTTTAAAATCCGCAATATTTCGCTTTCATCCATTGTATCTGTTACAACAACGCACGGGATTTCCGTTACATTTACAACAGAATTCAGATCAAGACGGTGCATGAACACGATCTCAGAACTATATTGTTCTATTAAATGCTGTTGTTTAAAAAGCGTGTCAAAATCATTTAAAGATACTGCTATTTTTTCTTTTCCGAAACGTAAGGAAACTTCTTTAATTAAATCGATGGAAACTTTTTTTGAAAAATTCAACATCGCACGTTTTACACCCGCATAAAGAAGTTTTTTAACATCCTCTGCTCTTCGTATATTTCCTCCCGCAACCATCGGAATACTGATGATCCGGTTTATTTTTTTGATCAGATCGATGGATTCTTCATGATCTTCATCAGAATCTGAAAGATCAAATACAAGCAGTTCATCTGCTCCGTTTGCATTATATTGCTTAGCAAGCGCAATTACATCCTCTGTCAATACAGTGCGGTCGTCAAACCATCTTACCGCCTTACCTCCCGCAATAAAAATGCAGGGAGTCAGTCTTTTATAACTCATGATTATTCTCCTAATTTTTTATTTGTACGAAACGGCATTGAGTCAGCCGTTTGTTATAAAGCCCCTTTTGTAGACCATATTTCTGTCATTCTAGGCTCCGGAGACACTGCCATATCAAGCGCTTTTCCAAACGCTTTAAAAAGCGCTTCTGCCATATGATGGTTATTTCCTCCGTCTAAAATTTTCAAATGCAGATTCATCTGTGCACTATAAGAAACGGCATAGAAAAATTCTTTCACCATTTCTGTATCCATTGTCCCTAATTTGTCTGTTGTAAATCCGGCGTCAAACTTAAAATAAGGACGTCCCGAAAGATCTGCTGCACAAAGAGCAAGCACTTCATCCATCGGAAGAATAAAATAACCATATCTTTTAATTCCGGCCTTATCTCCGAGCGCTTTTTTAATTGCTGTTCCAAGGACAATTCCCACATCTTCTATTGTATGATGACTGTCCACTTCAAGATCTCCGTCTACTTTTACCTCAAGATCAAACAGTCCATGTCTGGCAAATCCGTCAAGCATGTGATCAAAAAAAGCAATCCCCGTATCTATTTTATTTTTCCCCTGACCGTCTAAATTAACAGACAAGGTGATATCTGTCTCTTTTGTTTTTCGCGTGCAAACCGCTATACGTTTGTTTTTTTCACTCATAATATTACTCTCCTCGTTCTGATTCAAAACGAACCTTTATCGAATTTGCATGAGCTGTCAAATGTTCAGCTTCGGCAAACCGTTCGATATCCGAATGAATTTTTTCAAGTGCTTCCCTTGAGTAGGAAATAATACTTGATTTTTTAATAAAATCATCTACAGAAAGAGGAGAGAAAAATTTTGCAGTTCCGTTTGTCGGAAGAACGTGATTCGGTCCCGCAAAATAATCGCCAAGCGGTTCGCTTGAATTTTCCCCGATAAATATAGCGCCTGCATTTCGGATCTTTGTCATCACTTCAAATGGGGATGCAGTCATGATTTCAAGGTGCTCTGATGCAATTTCATTTGCGGCGTCAATCGCCTCATCCATTGTATCCGCCACAAGAATATGTCCGTAATTATCGAGAGATTTTCTGATAATCTCTCCCCGTGATAATTGACTGATAAAAAGTTCTGTCTGCTCGGAAACTTTCTCTGCCAATTCCATACTTACTGTCACTAAAATCGCGCTTGCCATTTCATCATGTTCCGCCTGAGACAAAAGATCTGCGGCAACATAACGCGGGTTCGCCGTTTCATCTGCAAGCACGAGTATTTCACTCGGACCTGCGATAGAGTCAATACTAACATGACCATATACCGCCTTTTTTGCCAGTGCGACATAAATATTCCCCGGGCCGACGATCTTATCTACTTTCGATATGCTTTCCGTTCCGTAAGCAAGAGCGGCAATCGCCTGCGCGCCTCCGACTTTATAGATTTTATCCGCTCCGGCTTCTTTTGCCGCAACAAGTGTGGTGGGAGTTACTTTTCCGTCTTTTCCGGGCGGAGTAACCATTATGATTTCTCTTACTCCCGCTGTTTTTGCCGGAACGATATTCATAAGAACCGAAGAAGGGTATGCAGCTTTCCCTCCCGGCACATATACGCCTACCCGATCGAGAGCCGTCACTTTCTGACCAAGGATCGTTCCGTCAGGTTTACTGTCAAACCAACTGTACTGTCTCTGTTTTTCATGATACGTCTCAATATTTTTCAAAGCCTTTCTGATTATCTCAATCAATCCTCTGTCGACTTGAGTATAAGCTTCTTCAATTTCTTCTTCTTTTACAAGAACAGACTGCTGATCAAGACAGAAGCCGTCGAATTTTTCTGTATATTCAAAAAGGGCTTCATCTCCTCTTTTTTTCACATTATCTAAGATTGCTTTTACCTGTTCTTCATACATCTCATAGCTATTCGGACTTCTTTTGAGTAAATCTTCCAAAAGATTTTTTTTCGTAGTTTGATTCAGTTTTTCAATTCGCATGGCCGCATTGCTCCTCTCGTAAAAGTTCTCTTAAATCTGTGACTATTTTCTTTATCCGATCGTTCTCCATACGCATGCTCACCGGATTAACGATCATTCTTGCTGAAAGCGGACATACTTCTTCCAGAACAACCAGACCGTTCTCGTTCAAAGTCGTTCCTGTTTCTACAATATCAACAATCACCTCTGACAAACCAACAATCGGAGCAAGTTCGATAGAACCATTCATTTTGATCAGTTCGACTGTCTGATGCTTCTTATTATAAAAATAATCCTTTGCAATTTTAGGGTATTTTGTCGCAACCCGGATTAATTCATGACGATTCAGAAGTTCTTTTGTCTCCTGACGTCCGCAGACGCACATTTTGCATTTTCCGAAACCGAGATCTAAGACTTCGTGGACTTTTCGTCCTTCTTCAATAATCGTATCCCTTCCGACAACTCCTATATCAGCCGCTCCGTATTCTACATATGTCGGTACGTCCGGGCCTTTTGCAAGAAAGAATTTCAGTTTTAATTCTTCATTTGTAAAAATCAGTTTTCGTGAATCTTTTTCTTTCATCTCCTCACAAGTAATACCAAGACTCTCAAGCATTTTCATCGTTTTTCCTGCGAGCCTTCCTTTTGTAAGGGCAAATGTCAAATATCTCATATTCTGCTCCTTTTATACTGACGGCAATTATTCTGCAATGTTTGCCGTTTTCTTTTCTCCTGTAATCAAATTGGTCATTTCCAACTTTTTATCGTCGCAAAGATAGATTAAAGCCGCAGCATTTTTTCTTTTTGCATATGATTCATACAGCGATTTATCCTGTCCTTCTTTTTGCCTGATCAATTCGATACAGCGTCCCTTTTCCCGAAAATTACCGGCAAGGATGATCGCATTGCTTTCAGTCTCTTCGTTATATACAATGATGTTCCGCCTTATCGTGTCTACCGAAATTTTCTGTCTTGAAAGAGCGTTCATCAATTCATCTACAATGATCGCAAATCCAATAGACGGAGTCTCTTTTCCGAATTTTTCAAGAAGATGATCGTATCTTCCGCCTCTTACAACCGCATCACCTGTTCCGTATGTATATGCCCGAAATACGATTCCGGTGTAATAACCATAACCTCCGCTCATACTCAGATCAAAAGTTACATGATCCGAAGCATTATACAGGCAAAGAAGATGATTGATCTGACGAAGTCGTTCAATGGCGGCTTTTGCTTTGTCGCTGATTGCAAATTGCTGCGCCTTGTCCAGAACATCCTCTGTTCCCATTAATTCCGGGAGGATCGCAAACGCCTCTTTGATTTCTTTTTTTACATCCTTTTCTTCAAGAAGCTCTTCTGCTCCGAAAAAGTTGCGATTTCCGATCAATTCCCGTATACGTTCCACAGTTTCCTCGTCTAACTCCGCTGCAGATAAAATACTTTGGAGAAAATCGACATGACCGATACTAATCTGAAATTCTTCCAGTCCCGTCTTTTTCAATGCGTCTGCAACCATTGCTATCATCTCCGCATCTGCCTCAACAGAATCAAGCCCGATTAGTTCCGCGCCGAATTGTGTATTTTCCTTTAACTTGCCGCGATAGCTTGTATGATTGATAAAAGTGTTTCCGACATAACAAAAACGAAGCGGAAAATCTTCAGTATCAAAAAGTGTAGCCGCCGCCCTTGCAACCGATGGAGTAATGTCCGGACGAAGAGCCAATATATTTCCTTCACGATCGAAAAATTTGTATAACTCCTGTGTAGAAGTAGAACCGATCTCTTCTCTAAATACATCGTAATATTCAAACGTCGGAGTCTGAATATCGCGATATCCATATAAATGGAGAACTTGATTTAATTTTTTCTGTAGTGTGAGTTTTATTTCACATTCCCTGCTGTAAATATCCCTTACTCCTTCAGGCGTATGTAATTTTTGTTCCATCGCAAATAAAACCCCCTTCACTTTACTATGCTAATTCGTTAAACTCTTTCGGATATTATACGAAGTTTCGTTCAATCTGTCAATCCCTTCTGTCAAGGTCTTTTTGTATACAATCCAGATAAGGGACAAAATATCCTCTTTTCAGTTCCATAAACCAATTTGACTCCAATTCATCAAATCGAATACTTTTTCTGCCGCCGTTTTTCGCACGATCCCAAAATTTTTGTATTTGCCTGTACCGCATATAGTATAACTCATCCCTTGTCGTATAATAAATCAACAGAAAAGCAATTCCTCCCTGTTCTTCAAACTTTTGCATAAACTCAATCTGATGTTCATGGACATTTGCAAGAGGAAACGTATCTGTCTTACATTCCTTTGCGTCAAAACATACGGGAATTCCCTGTACTGCTCCTATGTAATCAACTGTACTTACTTTATCAAAGTATGCAAGCGTAATATGTCTGCTTCCCTGATCAATTTTTACAGGAGTAATAGGCGTCGGTATTTTCTGTATTAAGGCAAGGTTCATCTGTTCATATTGTTCATTTGTCTGATTGATAAGTTCTTCAAAGGTCGAACCCCGAAGACCTCTTGAATTCCATGCAGCCATTATTGTTCACTCCTTTATCAATACAGATCTTTTTAAATAAATCGGGAACAGGCGCAATGATCTGCCTGTTTGGCAGATTTTTTACTAGTTCCACATCCGGAAAACAAAGCTGATAAGCATGAAGAAGCTGTGTTTTCAACCCATATTTTTTCTTATAGGCTTCATTTATTTTAAAATCTCCATATTTATAATCTCCTATGATCGGATGACCGATCGCTGCCAGATGTGCACGGATCTGATGTGTTTTTCCCGTAATTAGGTGTACTTTTAAAAGTGTTACATGATCAGAAACAAAAAGAGGGGTATATTCTGTTTCAATCGGAAGCGCTTCTTTTGTTTCCCTCTTTTCTTTTGTGACAGATACCTTATTTGTTTTTGTATTTTTTTTCAAATATCCGCAAATCCTCTGTCCGTCCTTTATCTTTCCCGAAACAAGGCACAAATAATATTTTTCCAATGATCTTGTTCGGAACATCTCATTTAATATCTGAAGCGCGCTCAGTGTCTTTCCTCCCGCAACGATCCCGCTCGTATTTCGATCGAGCCGGTTACATACCGCGGGATGAAAAGTCTTTAGTTCCTCTCTTGTTACCTGCCCTGAATCCAAAAGATACTCTATTAAATATTCTACAAGAGAAGTATCTTCCCGATTTGCTTTCTGGGAAAGCATTCCGACCGGTTTGTTCAGAAAGATCACATTTTCATCCTCATATAATACATTCAGTTTTACTTTGCTTTTAGCGGTATTTTTCTGTACCGGCCGAAAAACTTCTTCTGAAGTTTTTGAAAATTTTTTAATTGTTTCATCCGAAAAAAACAACTTCACATTATCGCCGAGAGCTAAAATTTCATTTCCCGCAGCCTTTTTCCCGTTTAATGTAATATTCTTTTTACGAAGCATTTTATAGAGAAAACTTTTCGGAGCCTGATCCAGATATTTTCCTAAAAATTTATCAAATCGCTGTCCCGCTTCATTTGAGTTGATTTCTATCTCTTTCATTTGACTTAATTCCTTTTTATTTACATAGAGATGTTTAGAATAAGACCACGTACCGTTTCTTCTTTTGTTTTTGTATCTTCCTGTTCGACAGCCGCAATATTATTTAAACCTTCCGCTCTTGTAATAAACGGCTTATACTCATTTAATATACGAATTTGAAATCCTTTGTAACCGTTTTGTGCTAAAATTGTTTTTATATGATCGGCAAGTTCTGTCGTGTTTACTTTATTATAATGGGTATATCCGAAAATATTATGTCCGGATATCACAATGCAGTCAACAGGCATTATATGATCTCTGCTCGTGATCACCATATCATAACAAACAGTCAGAAGATCAGTTTTTGACGCGATTTCTTTCGCTCGTTCTCCATCGATCGAACGATAAGGAAAGCGTGTAATAACTCCTACAAGCGCTTTCGATGCCGGAAGACATCCGACAATAGCTACTACTGTAAGAAGATTTAATTTTGTTCCTGTCTGAAAATATCCGAGAAGCAATATTGCGATCACGATGCCAAAATAGGCAAGCGTTCTTATGATTTCTATTTTTCTTTTATAATTTAAATATCCCGGCATTCCTTTTTCTGTCTTTTTCATGATACAAATAGTTCCTCCGCTTTCAAAATAAGACTTACCGGCAGCAGTTTTGTCATAATTTCTGCCGCTTTTATTCCTGCTCCATATACAGAAACAGATTTCTTCTTTCTGCTGTCAATAAGAGCTCTATGAACAACTTTATTTGCCGCCGCCATATTCAGCTTTTTGAGGGGATTTTTTAATTCTCCGCTCACCTCGAAAAATTCTGTTTCCACAGGTCCCGGACAAACTGCCGTCACATAAATGCTTTTTTCTCTTAATTCTTGTCCCAGAGCACGTGAAAAACTTAAAACACATGCTTTAGACGCCGCATAAACAGCAAAAGAAGGCTGCGGACAAAACGCCGCCGCACTTGCCATGTTTATAATACGGCTTCCCATCTTCATATAAGGAAGCGTCATTTGCGTTATGCGGATAAGCGCAGTGCAATTCAGATCGATCATATCCGTATGAATCCGTTTTCCTTTTTCGGCAATTTCCGAAAAAGTTCCGCTTTTGCCAAAACCGGCTGCATTGACAAGCATTCTTATATTAGGGTGCCATTGACAAAGCTCTGTATAAAATTGTCTGTATACATGTTTTTTCTGTAAGTCTCCCGCAAAAATGCGAAGCGGAACATTAACTTCTTTCCTAAGCTGCTCCAACCGTTCTTCCCTTCGTGCAATTACCCATATTTCGTCGAGATCCTTATAAAAATATTCCAATTGACGAACAAACTCTCTTCCTATACCTGATGACGCTCCGGTGACAACTGCAACTCTCATTTTCATTTATCCTCATTTCTTTCTATGCACATTTCTGATTGTCTTTTTCTTATAGTTTGTTTTCTTATCTATCTTTTTATAAGCTGGCTTTTTACTTGTATTTACTTGTTTTTCACGTCCTGTATTTGTACTGTCTTTTTCACGTCCGGGACGGATCAGACACTTTGGTCCGTAGCCGACAAGATCCATTCTTCCCGTTTTTCTCAAAGCTTCCAAAACAAGGTCATAATGTTTCGGATCACGATACTGAATCAAAGCGCGCTGCATCGCTTTTTCATGCGGGGATTTCGGAACATAAACAGACTGACCGGTGCGCGGATCGATTCCCGTATAATACATGCAAGTTGAAAGCGTAGAAGGTGTCGGATAAAAATCCTGCACCTGCTCCGGCATATATCCGAGGTCACGGCAGTATTCTGCCAGTTCAACAGCTTCTTTTAACGTTGATCCCGGATGAGAAGACATAAGGTACGGGACAAGATACTGATCCATTCCGAGTCTTTCATTCATTTTCTTAAACTGTCGTGTAAACTCTTCATATATTCGATGTTCCGGTTTTCCCATCAAAGAAAGCACGGGAGCGCTGATATGTTCAGGCGCCACTTTCAGTTGTCCGCTTACATGATACTGACATAGTTCTTTTAAAAATGTATTCTTTTTATCTGCCAGCAAATAATCAAATCGGATTCCCGAACGGATAAATACTTTTTTTACTTTCGGGATCTTTCTTAATTTTCGTAATAGTGCAACATAATCACTATGATCTGCATCTATATTTTTGCAAGGAGCAGGAAAGAGACACTGCTTTGTCGCGCATACACCGTGCCGAAGCTGTTTTTCACAAGATGGATGACGAAAATTTGCGGTCGGACCTCCTACATCATGGATGTATCCCTTAAAATCTTTTTCTTCAACCATTTGTTCCGCTTCTTTTATAAGCGATTCATGACTTCTGACCTGTACAATACGCCCCTGGTGAAATGTAAGCGCACAGAAACTGCATCCTCCGAAACATCCCCTGTTGCTGATCAGGCTGAAGCGGATCTCCGAAATTGCCGGGATTCCTCCTTTCGCTTTATAAGACGGATGATAAGTCCTCATATACGGCAGATCATAAATATCATCCATTTCTGTAACACTTAACGGTTTTGACGGCGGATTCTGAACGACATATAAATGTTCCGAATAAGGTTCTGCAAGTCGTTTCCCGCTAAATGCATCCGTATTTAAATATTGTGTATAGAAGCTTTTTGCATACATTTTCCGATCTGCTTTTAGCTCCTCATAAGAAGGCAGAAACTGGGCGTCATATATTTTTTCTTTCTCTTTTATTTTAACGACAGTACCATCAATATAAGTAATTTCTTCGATTGGTATTCCCGCCTCTAAAGCTTCGGCAATCTCCAGGATCGAGCGTTCTCCCATTCCGTAAGAAACAATATCCGCACCGGAATCAAGAAGGATTGACCGTTTTAATTTATCCGACCAATAGTCATAATGTGCCATACGTCTTAAACTTGCTTCGATACCGCCCATAATTACTGCGGTCTTTTTATATTTCTGTCGTATCAGATTTCCATACACAACACAGGCATGGTCCGGGCGTTTTCCCATCTCTCCGCCTGGGGTATAAGCATCTGTTCTTCTTCGTTTTTTCGATACAGAATAATGATTTACCATCGAATCCATATTTCCGGCAGAAACAAGAAATCCCAGTCGCGGTTCTCCGTAAATACAAATACTTTCCGGATCTTTCCAATCCGGTTGAGAAATAATTCCGACACGATATCCTCTTGATTCTAAAAGACGGCTGATGATCGCATGACCAAAAGACGGATGATCCACATATCCGTCTCCGATAATATAGGCAAAATCAACGCTCTTCCACCCGCGTTTTTCCATATCTTCCCTGCATACAGGTAAAAAATCATGGTTCATATTTTTCAATTCAGCACCTTTCGTAAGTGTTTTTTAAAACGTCAAAAAAATCTCGGATAAAATAATCCGCGGCAGCCTTTTTCTCCGCTTCGTCTGCTTTTGTAAAATCATCTGCTACAGCGCACACTTCCATGCCCGCGTTCTTTCCTGCCAGAATTCCATTGATAACATCTTCAAATACAAGACAGTTTTTCGGGTCTACATTCATGTCGTCTGCGACTTTTAAATAGACATCCGGCGCAGGTTTCCCTGCCGCAACTTCCGAAGAAGTACGTACAGAATCAAAATATTTCGTCAGTCCCCGTCCGTTCAGCGCAGCTTCTGCAATTTCCCGATCATTGCTTGTGGCAATACCGAGACGGATACCGTTTTGTTTCATCAAATCCAGAAACTCAACTGCGCCGGCCTTTGGAAATACTTTCGTTGCATACAGCTCAACTGTCATATCCCGCCATTCCTGCATTACGTCTTCTACTGTTTGATTTAATGTTGTAAAGGTATCGACAAAATATTGTGCGGTCTCTACATAACTCATCCCCTCTATATCTCTGTGAAATGTATCCGGTGCAGTCAAGTGATATTTATCCATATAAATACGGTCAACTTCCGGCCAGATCCACATCGAATCTACAAGTGATCCATCCATATCAAAAATGACCGCTTTTTTTCCTGTCAACATAATTGTTCTACCTCTTCTTCTGTTAATTTTCTATATTGTCCGGGTTTTAAAGACGGATCCAATGTCAATGTTCCAAACTGAATCCTTTTTAAATAAACAACTTCTTTTCCTACCGCACGAAACATACGCTTCACCTGATGGAAACGACCTTCTTTGATTGTAAGATAGATTTCCGAATATCCGTCTTCCTTTTCATCTGTTTCATTTTTTGTTTCAGGCAATATTTTCTGCTCTTTTATCTTTTCTTTCCGCCGTTCTTTTTGTACAGAAAGAATTTCAAGCGCCGCCGGCATCGTAGGTTTTTCATCTCCGATATGTACGCCTTTCTCAAACAATCGTACATCTTCTTCTGTCACAATTCCTTTGATTTTTGCATAATAAATTTTATCCACATGCTTTTTCGGGGAAAGAAGGCGGTGCGCAAGCTGCCCGTCATTTGTAATTAAAAGAAGACCTTCTGTATCTTTGTCAAGCCGCCCCGCGGGAAATAAGTCTTTTCTTTTGCTTTCTTTGATCAGGTCTATGACTGTACGCTCTTTTTTATCTTCCGTTGCAGACACAACTCCGGCAGGCTTATTCAACATAAAATATTCATACCCTGCATAAAAGATCTTTTCTCCTTTAAATATAATCTCATCTTTTTCTGTATCAACTTTCCGCTCAGCTTTCTTTGCTATCTCTCCATTGACGGAAACGCTTCCTTTTAAGATCTCTTTTTTCACCTGACTTCTTGTGCCGCATCCCATTTCCGTCAAATATTTATCTAACCGCAATTTCATGATGACTGCCACCGCCATCCCGGCAGATACTTATTCTTCAACATCTGTCCTGACAGCTTGCCAAAACCGAGAGGATAACCGTCTACGCATACGAGATACCACCCCTTCTCTTTTGAGGAAACGAGATCTTCAACTTCCAATGTCTCTCCCTTTAAATACTTTATAATCCGTTCATCATCAACCGAAAAATCTAGTACATTTTCATATTCTTCTTTTTTCAAATTCATAGCCAGCGCCTGACTTGGCTCAAAACGCCTTTTTTTCAATTCTCCCAAGAGTAGCCCGGACCGTAAAAACCGCACTCCGTTTAACTTTGGAAGACCTTCCGGCATATAATATACATTTTCTCCCCGCATATCAATTCTGGATGAATCGAATTTTCTTTTTACATTTTTCAAAAATTCCGTAAGTTCGTCCGGTAATCTTTTTTCTTTTTCATTTTTATTTCGATTGTTTTTTTCTTTTTCCTTTAAGTTTTCTGAAACTGTCTCTTCTTCTTTTTTTAAAAGCGCGATAAAATGTCCTTCTCCTTCCATTTTATGAGGAAAAATGCGGATTGTTTTCTTTAACTGTTCATTGCCGCTCAAAGAAGCTTTTAAAATCCCATCTGAAAACCCTTCGTATCCTTTGATATCACAAATCTTAAATTGAGGGTATTCTTGTAACAGAAATTCAATCGTCTGTTCATTTTCTTCCGGTGAAAAAGTACATGTAGAATAAAGTAGCATTCCGCCCGGTTTCAGCATCTGCGCCGCTTGTGTAATAATGCTTCTTTGAATTTTTACAAAAAATTCCGGACCATGTTCTTCCCATGCCTTTACCATTTTTCTGTCCTTGCGAAACATGCCTTCTCCGGAGCACGGCGCATCGATCAAGATCTTATCAAAATACTCCGGAAAATAATTCACAAGCTTTCCGGGTTCTTCACTTAAAACAAGAACGTTTCCGATTCCGAAAAGTTCAATATTTTTCAAAAGTCCTCTTGCCCTTGAATTACTCAGGTCGTTCGCGATCAAAACTCCCGATCCGTTTAACTTTGCCCCTAACTCTGTCGCTTTTCCTCCCGGCGCTGCGCACACATCAAGCACTCGGTCTCCGGCTTCGATAGGGAGTCTGTTTGCAGGCGTCATTGCGCTTGGTTCCTGCAAATAGTACAATCCCGCAAAATAATACGGGTGCTTTGCAGGCTGATATTTTTCTCCATCATAATAAAAACCGTTTTCAATCCACGGAATCGGACGAAGCGGCCATGGAGCAATCTCTAAAAAACGATCTATTGATATTTTGGATGTATTTACACGGAGTCCATAATGGCGGGGTTCTTCATAACATTTTAAATAATCGTTATATTCCCCGCCAAGCAGATCTTGCATTTTTTCTTCAAATTCAATCGGTAGATTCATAATATTTCCTCTGTTTTCTGTTGCTTTTCACAACTCTTTTTTCATGTGTTATCTATCATATCATGTTTTGCCTCTTCATAAAAGACTTTCCGATGATTATTCTACCTGTCTGAGTATGCTTTGATTTTTCTGTTTTCAACATATTTTAACGCTGCATATGGATTGACACTGATTTCTTTTCCGTCTTTATAAATATAAATTCCAAGATGTAAGTGCACAGGAAACTTTCCTGTTGTCCCTTCTCTTTTACTGTATCCCGTATCTCCCATAAATCCGATCACATCGCCCGCTGATATAGGATCTCCTTCTTTTATTCCGGCATAAGAACTTAAGTGTGCATAATAAAAGTAAGCGCCTCCCGGTGAAGTGATTCCAACACGATACCCACCTAATTCTAACCAACCGACCGACGTTACAATCCCGTCAGTCATACTTACGACAGGAAAGTAATCCCGCTTATTGACAAACGGCATAATATCTGTCCCTTCATGTTTTCTATCTCCTTTGTAAGTCCGATCCAACATCCACGAATCTGAAAAAGAAACGTTCGCTTTCCCAAAATTAGTTTCCGCTACAGGAAAATATTCCAGGTCATTCCAGATTGCCCGACAGACACTGACATACGAGTTCCACCTCTCTGCTTTTTTCCATCTGTTTTCTGATTTTGTAATATCTCCGACTGTTTTTTCCCTTTCAAAATCACTTTCCAGCCAGTACAAACCGAGAAACTTTCCCGGATCTTCACTTTCTTTCAATTTTTTTAACACTTCATCAGATACAGGCTGTCTGCGAAAAAAATTGGAATACACAATATCTTCCGACAATCGGCTTTTCTCGCTTTGATATTGAAGTTTCGGAATCCATATAGCCGAATGCAATACGCAGAAAAACAGTACGGAAGACAAAATTGTAAAATTTTTAAAAAAGTCTCTTTTCCCTTTTTGAAACTTTCTCACACTCTGCCCCTTCCGTTTTTTGTCAATATAAAAAACACATTTTATTCTGTCTTTCACTATATGATATTTTCATACAAAAGATGTGTGCATCATAAGCATTACTATATGATTTTGTTTCTGGAAAAAAGGAGTAAAAATTGTGAAATGCTCATCTAGTAAAAACTTATTAAAAAAAATAGGTTTTCTCAATGCCGGAAGTCTGACTGTTTTTCTTTTTCTTGCAATGCTCGTTTCTCCTGATATCGTTTTTACAGGTGCTGCAGACGGACTTTTACTCTGGTTTAACACAATTTTTCCTACACTTTTTCCATTTATGTTTATTACTGCTATTCTTTTAAAAAGCGGAGGACTAAATATAATAGCAAATGTACTTGGAAAACCTCTCGGAAAAATATTTTCCGTATCTGCCGCAGGGGCATTTTCTGTTATTGCCGGATTTTTATGCGGTTATCCGATGGGTGCAAAAGTTACCGCAGATCTTGTGTGTACAAAAAAGATCGAACGCTCTGAGGCTGCTTATCTGTTATCTTTCTGTAATAATACAAGTCCTGTTTTTATCGTTAATTTTATTATACACAAGATTTTGCGTGATCGGACGTTACTTGTTCCAACGCTTATCATATTAATTGCGGTTCCGATTTTTCTTAGTTTCTTTTTCAGAAGATTTTATTTCAAACATAGTGAATCATACGGAGAATCCTTGCGCCAGACAGAATGTAAAAACAATCCGTTTTCCTTCCGCACATTCGACGAATGTATGATGGATAGTTTTGAAAACATTGTAAAGGTAGGCGGCTATATCATTATCTTTTCTGTTTTTATACGCCTTCTCACAAAATTTTCCACGGATATTCCTGCGTTTTTTTATCTTCTTCCTGTTTTGGAACTGACAAACGGAATTATCATTCTTTTTGAGAGATTCGAGAATATTGCTGTTTCATATCCGCTCATTATTGCATTAACTTCATTCGGGGGATTATGCGCGCTCGCACAGACAAAAAGTATGATTCATTCTTCCGGAATTCCTTTCATTCCATATTTAATCCAGAAAATAATAACAGCTGTAATTTCGGCCGCTGCAGCGTATGGTTATGTACTGCTTTTTTTATAATATCTACTTTCAATGGCTTTACAATATAATGAAACCTTTTACGAAAGGAGTCCGACTTATTATCTAACCTGTTGTGGTGTTAATGTCCACAAAACCATAAAGTTCCAAAACAAGGGTTGAAAGCTCCGGAACGAGCTTCCCCCCCCCTATCATTATCATAGAAAATCTTAATTACAGACTTTTCTTCATACACTCAAATTTTTAATTCGTGGAAAAGTGTTTTAAACTCATCTTCCGGCAATAAAAGTTTCAAGATAATCAACTGTGCGAACAAGTCATTTTTCCATACACATATCTTCCTTGCTCTCTTGGTAAGAAAAGTCTTTCATGAATTTTCATATCACATAAAGCATCCTTGGTACGAAAGTCAAACAGACGATCACTATGAGCACACACATTTCTGAACTTTGTCATAACTGCTAACATTATGTTAAAAATCCTTTTTTCTTCATTTCCCCGCCGCCTTTGTACTTCCCCGAAAATAAACATCCACCCGCCTAGCGGGTGGTTTTTCATTTTCGGGCATAGCCCTAATATTACTAGCCACGCACAAGTGCGTCTTTTATTGGCCTGCCAGCCACGCGCAGGATTACTTGCTACCCGTAAACGGGTCTCGCGGATCGAATAGACTAATCTGATCCATTTCCTTATCTTGTTTTAGCTGGTTGGCTATGTAACTTTTTATTGCTGCCGTGTTCTTCCCTACTGTATCAACATAGTATCCCTTACACCAAAACTCGCGGTTTCGGTATGCAAATTTCATATTTCCGAATCTCTGAAATATCATTAGGCTACTCTTTCCTTTTAAGTATCCCATGAATCCCGAAACGCTCATTTTGGGCGGGATACTCAGAAGTAAATGAATATGATCCGGACATACTTCTCCTTCGATGATTTCAACACCTTTCCATTGGCACAGTGTTCGGATTATTTCACGAATTGCTTCTTTCTTTTCGTTATAAAATACTTTCCTTCGATATTTAGGTGCAAACACTACATGATATTTGCAATTCCATTTTGTATGTGCTAAGCTTTTTACGTCTGTATTTTGTTCTGACATTATACGGTCCTCCTAATGTGTTTTTATTTACGTAACTGGCAGGTCACGTTTTTATTATACACATTAGGAGTTTTTATTTCTGAATACACCGCTAAAGCTTTCACGGAACCACGCGACTATCGCGTGGTTTTCTTGATACAATAACGAAAGGCCCCCGCAGGGGCCTTCCGGACTACGGGCTTCTCAAGTTTCCGTAGTGCGATCACTAGGTATAGTGATATCCTCAACAAACTCCTTTGTCAAGGACAACTCATACCGGTTTTATTCTATGTGCTTCCCTCATTTTTTATGTATCTGCCAGCATTTTATATCTTTTTTCTATTTCCATACGGAAACACCATTCTCTTCTAAATAGTCTATGAATTCTTTCTCCATCATGCCAGCAATCTGAGAACCCAATTCCGCAGATACCCGATATTGCTTATAAAATCCCAAAGCGGTTGCTTTTTTTGCAAAGTCTGTTACTTGTTCTATCGTTTGTTTTGTATCATACAATCGATGCCTCCCGAACTTTTCCGCTTTCCATATCCTTATATCCCGCTTCTAGCTTCTGATGAATCTCTTCCTCAGTCATGAAATCAACATTAATCGCGCCGTTCATTTTCTGCATTCCATCTAAACCTAAACCCATGCACTCTGTTTGTTCTTTCTGATCTCTGGAACACCTCCCCGTCCTTCTGAAACGATTGTAACGCTTTTTCAGACAAATGAACAGAGTTCTTCTATTTTTAATACTTCTTGAAAATGTATTTCAGATGAATGGACGCTACATCCAGATAACTGCAAAAGTTCCCATTTTTGAACACTTTCCGACACTAGATCTGTCACATTTCGAAAAGATGTCCTCCGGAAGTCGAACATGTGCACATCGGCTTTCAATACCGCTGCTTTCCGGTACAAAAGATGCCTTCCAAACAATCTTGCTTGAAAGGCATCTCTTTTTTCTTAAAAGCGTCTGCTTTTATTGTATCATATATAATTAAAAATAGTCGAAATATCCGTCACCCTAGAATAAATCGTCCTGAGAATTATATATTCCGGACTCTTCTTCTGTTGGGATATCAAGTTCTGCGCGATTTGCGCGAACGGTTTCATAACATTCCTGGAGGGAGCTGATCAGACCATCGTATTTTGTTGTATAACTATCAAGTGTATGTCCGATAATACTTTCGGCATTTGCCATAAGATCATCTGTATACTGGATTGCTCCGATCCTGATTGCATTTGCATCACTCGTTGCGTTATCTATAATCTCCTGAGCCTGTGCCGTAGCCTGCGTTACAATCTCATTTGCCTGCGCATAAGCCTGCTGCATGATCTCATGCTCGCTGACAAGCTCTGTCGTCTGTACCTGCGCTTCTTCAATCATCGCATCCGCCTTTGCCTGTGCATCCGCAAGAATCGCATCTCTGTTTGCGATAATCTTCTGATAACGTTTAATCTCGTCAGGAGTTTTCAGACGAAGTTCTCTCAAAAGCTCTTCTAAATGTTCTTTATTCACAATAATCTTGGTAGTTGACAGCGGCTGGAATTTACAGTCTCGGTCAATATACTCTTCAATCTCTTCGATAATCTGCTCAATACGGCTGCTCATTTGTTACACTCTCCTTTTGTATTCATCTTTTTTTCAAGTTCCAAAGCTACCGCCTCCGGCACGAATTGTGTTAAATCTCCCCCAAAAGCAGCAATCTCTCTTACTGTTGTAGAACTTAAATAAGAATATTCAATACTCGTCGTCAAAAACATCGTCTCAATATTCGGATCCAGTTTTTGATTTGTCTGTGACATCTGAAGTTCATATTCAAAATCTGTGATTGCCCGCAGTCCTCTTATCACAAGTCCGGCATTCATACGCGAAGCGAACTCCACTAAAAGTCCATCAAACGGAACGATTCGGATATTATCAAGATCTTTTGTCACTTCTTTTAACATTTTAACACGTTCTTCTACAGAAAACAACGGGATTTTTGCTTTATTGCTCAATACGCCGACAATTAATTCGTCAACAATTTTGCATGATCTTCGCATAATATCTATATGACCGTAAGTAACCGGATCAAAACTGCCCGGATAAATTGCTCTTAACATACTTCCTCTTTCCCCGCCTTCTCGATAAACAGGTGCTTATTCGTTTTATACGTTTTTTCTCTGATAATTTCAAATCCCAAATCCTGTAAATACGAAAAATCAGTTTCTTTTGACGCTTCCACAATGATCTGGGTATCTTCATAGACAAGACTTGAATCCGATAAATATTCTAATACCCTCTTTTCGAATCCTCTGTCATACGGAGGATCCAAAAAAATATAATCAAATACCTTTTCACCTTCCAGCTTGTAAAGCGCATTCATAACATCTGTAGTCAATGTAACCGCCTTGCCTTCTAATTTGGTAAACTTCAGATTGTCTTTAACACACATCATTGCCTTCGGATTATTCTCTACAAAAACAGCTTCGCGAGCTCCTCTGCTGAGCGCTTCAATTCCGATCCCGCCGCTTCCCGCAAAGAGATCAAGAAATACACAGTCAAACATTGACGGACCGATCATATTGAACAGTGTTTCTTTGATACGGTCAGTCGTTGGTCTTGTGTCCATCCCGTCTAAAGTTTTTAATCTGAGACTTCTTGCACTTCCTGCAATTACACGCATAAAATGACACCTCGTTTTCTTTAACAACTACGCAAAATTTTATCAGAAAAAGACGTCCGGGTCAATCCCGGACGTCTTTTTCTTTGTAATAGGGACGAGCTTTTTTATCGAAAAAACGATGTTATTTGCCTGCCATCTGTTTTTCCTGCTGCTCGATCATTTTCTTGACCATATATCCGCCAACAGATCCGTTCTGTTTCGATGTGAGGTCTCCGTTATAACCGTCTGTCAACGGTACTCCTAACTCACTTGCCACTTCATACTTGAATTTGTCCAGAGCGCCCTTTGCCTCCGGTACTGCTGCTCTGTTAGATGAACGATTTGCCATGATCAATTTCCTCCTTTTGCATTTTAACGACATTTATCGTTTTCGTTTGTTGTAACAATTCTTCCGGCTGCACATGTATGTAATCTGCTTTCTATGCAGCCGGTTACGATACATTTGCTTCCGTTTGTTTTGTTACGCTCATAGTATATGGAGGACAACAATTTTTAAACTGGCAATTTTTTACACCTTTCATCCATTACAACGTCGTTTCTAACATAATCTGTTGAATCTTATGATCGATATGATTTTTTATTTTTTTATAAGAAGGGTCTTTTAATTCAGGATCTCTTTTTAAAATTTTATTTGCTTCTTCGCCGGCGATTTTTAACACTTCTGCATCCTGAAACACATCTGCAATCTTAAAGTCAAGAATCCCGCTTTGACGTATTCCGAACAGATCTCCCGGTCCTCTAAGACGCAGATCTTCCCCGGCGATAAAGAAACCGTCGTTCGAGCGGTTCAAGATTTCAAGTCTTTCTTTTGTCTCGTCCGATTTAGACGCAGACATAAAAATACAATAAGATTGATATCCGCCTCTTCCGACACGCCCGCGAAGCTGATGAAGTTGGGCAAGTCCGAAACGCTCCGCATTTTCAATAAGCATAACTGTTGCATTTGGCACATCGATCCCAACTTCAACAACAGTTGTAGATACAAGTATCTGAATTTCATTTTTCCCAAATGCAGACATTATCTCATCTTTTTCCTTCTGCTTCATTTTTCCGTGAAGGCAGCCTACATGAATACCATCCCCCAATTCTTCTGCGAGCATTTGCGAGTAGTCGATAACATTTTCGGCATCCAGACTTTCACTTTCCTCTACCATCGGACAGATCACATAGCATTGTCGTCCCTCTAAAACCTGTTTTCTCATAAAACGATATGCTTTTTCCCGATATTCAGTATTTACGACACAATTTTTTATCGGCAATCTGTTTTTTGGCATTTCATTGATAATAGAAATGTCAAGATCGCCATATAAGATAATTGCAAGCGTCCGCGGGATCGGAGTCGCGCTCATTACAAGAATATGAGGTGTCTTCCCTTTTTGCGCCAGTGTTTCCCTTTGTCTTACCCCGAATCGATGCTGCTCATCCGTAACAACTAACGCAAGATTACGATATAAAACCTTCTCCTGTATAAGCGCGTGGGTTCCGATTATAATAGCGGCTTCTCCTGATTCAATTCGGGCATAAGCTTTCTTTTTCTGACTCATTGTCATTGACCCTGTCAAAAGTTCTGCTTGAAGCGGGATTTTATATTTTTCCAACATTTCAGATATGTTTTCATAGTGCTGAACCGCCAATACTTCCGTCGGCGCCATAAGCGCACCTTGATATCCGTTTAATGCTGACAGCAAAAGCGCCAAAAATGCAATGATCGTTTTTCCGGATCCGACATCTCCTTGAACAAGCCGCGACATGACGTTTTCACTTTGCATGTCACTTTTAATCTCCGTCCAAACTTTCTCCTGAGCATTTGTAAGATGATATGGAAGAGCTCCTAAAAATTGTTCTATCTCCGGACGATCTGCAAAATGAAATGGATTTTCGCTGCGATTTTCGGACTCCTTCATTCTACGCAGTGATAAAATAAAAAGAAGAAATTCTTCAAACACAAACCGTTTTCGTGCCCGGACAAAATCCTCTTTTTCTCTCGGAAAATGCATCGCGTAAATTGCTTCTTCATATTTCGGAAAAGAGTATTTAAGCCGAAGCTCTTCCGGAAGAATATCCTGTTCATCATCCAAAAAAGACAGTGCTTGTTTTACAGCTTTAATGACAGAATTATTCGTCAAGCCGGCTGTCAGGCTATATACCGGCTGCATTGTATCTCTTTTTTCCTCATACTTTGATGACGGATAGAATATTTCAGGATGTTCCATTACGATTTCATTTTTCTTTCTTACGATACGACCGCGCAGAACAAGTGTCCCGCCTTTTGCGAGTGTATTCCTCAAAAACGGCATTCGATACCATATAACTTTTAAAGTACCGGTCACATCTTTTAAATGTAATGTTGTTATCTGCATTTTAGAATTTGTCGATACTTGAATTCTGCCGAAAACCATACCTGCTACTGTACAAACTTTTCCTTCTTCTACTTCACCGACAGAAATCGGATCTTCAAAAATCTCAAATCCTTTCGGATAATAACGAATCAGATCTTCAACTGTATCTACTCCGATTTTTTGAAACAATTTTTCTGTCTTTTCTCCGATTCCTTTTAAGGAACTGATCTTTCTTTTTTCCACTTTCATTCCCGCCTATTTTTCTATCTGCCTATGTGATCTGATATATTTTGAGGCGTTCCCCCTTATGGAAGAGCGCCTCTTTATATCATATATTACTGCTTAGTTATAAAAATTTTGTTCTGTTATTCTACGGAGAGCACATAATAATAAATCGGCTGTCCTCCCATGTGTACATCCACATCTACATCAGGATACAACTCTTCCACTTCCTGCGCAAAATTTTCCGCATCTTCTTCCAAAACGTCCTGTCCGAAATACAGGCTGATCAATTCGGATTCTTCATCGACGAGTTGTGCAAGCATCTCTTTTGTCGTCTCTTCAACAGACTGTCCGACTGCGAGAATTCCCCGATCTCCGATTCCCATTATATCGCCTTCATGTATTTCTTTGTCATCAATGTGCGTATCACGGACTGCATATGTGACCTGTCCGGTCTTTACGTTTTTGATTGCTTCTTCTAACGCTTCAATATTTGTATCTACGTCCGCTTCCGGCATGTAACTGATAATTGCGGTAATTCCCTGTGGAACAGTCTTTGTCGGAATAACAATAATATCTTTGTCATCTGTTAATGACTGTGCCTGATTCGCCGCAAGGATAATGTTTTTATTGTTCGGAAGAATAAAGATATGGTCTGCATTCACTTCATCGATCGCACTGAGCATATCATCTGTACTCGGATTCATTGTCTGTCCGCCTTCAATGATATAATCTGCACCGAGCTCTCTGAAAATCCCATTCATTCCTTCACCGATAGATACGGCTATAAAACCAACCGGCTTTCTCGGTTCTTTTTTCTTCTTCTCAGATGCCTGTTGAGCTGCCGCTTTTTCTGCGTCTTTGATCAGTTTTTCCTGATGCTCTTCCCTCATGTTATCAATCTTCATTCTGGAAAGCTGACCGTATGTGAGCGCTTTTTGAATCGCAAGTCCCGGATCGTTCGTGTGTACATGAATTTTCACAATATCATCATCGGCAACACAAACGATCGAATCGCCGATCGATTCAAGATAAGCTTTAAACTCTGCTTCATTCTTATCTGTAAATTCTTTTTCTGTCATGATAATAAATTCTGTACAATAGCCAAACTTAATATCCGCTTCCGCCTGCTGGGAAGGTTTTACCATTTTTGTTCCGCCGCTTGCTTCGATTGCCGCATAATCTATTTCTTTTCCAAGAAATGCATCATACGCCCCATGAATCACTTCAAGCAATCCCTGTCCTCCGGAATCTACAACTCCCGCTTCCTTTAATACCGGGAGCATCTCCGGTGTCTGAGCCAAAACTTCTTCCGCATATTTGATCACTTCAGGAATGAAAACTTCCAAATCTTCCGTCGTCTCCGCAAGTTCTTCCGCTTTCCTTGAGATTCCTTTTGCAACAGTAAGGATCGTTCCTTCTTTCGGTTTCATAACCGCCTTATAAGCTGTTGCTGTTGCACGTTCACATGCCTTTGCCAAAATCACCGCATCGATCTCTTTATGTTCTCTGATCTCTTTTGTAAACCCTCTGAGCAGCTGTGATAAAATTACTCCCGAATTACCGCGAGCTCCTCTAAGAGATCCTGAAGAAATTGCCTTTGCGATTGTCAACATATCCGCATTTTCAAGAGATTGTACTTCTTTTGCCGCAGACATAATAGTAAGTGTCATATTTGTTCCCGTATCGCCGTCGGGAACCGGGAATACGTTCAGTTCATTTATAAATTCTTTTTTTGCTTCCAGATTGGCCGCACCTGCAAGAAACATCTTGCGGAACAGCTCTGTATTTATCGTTTTCACTGCCACGAAAATATCCTCCTTAATCAATCACTCTTACACCTTCAACAAAGATGTTGATCTTTTCTACCGCCATTCCGGTAAACTCCTCAACCTTATACTTTACATTGCTCATAAGATTGTCAGAAACAGAAAGGATATTCACGCCATATGCAACGATTACATGAAAATTCAATGTAATTTCATTATTATCAGAAATCGTCACTTGAATTCCATGTGTCAGACTATCTTTTTTCAGAAGACGCACAAGTCCGTCCTTCATATTTACAGCCGCCATTCCGACAATTCCGAAACACTCAACAGCAACGGAACCCGCATATTTGGCGATCACTTCCGGATTGACCGTGATAATGCCAAGATCTGTGCTCATACTTCCTTTCATAATATATACCTCCGGTTCTTTCACACAATTTTGCCATAAATAACATGTTTATTATACTATCACTTCTAACATTTTACAATATACATTCGTTTTTTTTAAAAAATACTTGCAATACTGAAATGTTTCTGATAGAATATCAGTGTTATGAGTCTATATGACGAGTTCAGATTGTTAGGAGGTGCAGTCATGGCTAAATGTGCTATTTGTGAAAAGGGTGCTCATTTTGGTAACAATGTAAGCCACTCTCATAGAAAAACACCGAAAATGTGGAAATCAAATGTAAAATCCGTCAGAGTCAAAACAGAAGGCGGTTCCAAAAAAATGTATGTTTGTACATCTTGTCTGAAGTCCGGACGCGTTGAGCGCGCTTAATCAGACACACATCATCGGAAACAATGACACGGAAAAAGCGGATCTGTAAATTCAGATCCGTTTTTTATGTCATTGTTTTTACGTTTCAAGAAAAAACATAATACCGCTTCTTTATTTTTCTTTTTAACAACAGCAAAAAAGCCGATATCCGACAAGCAGAAACAAAATAATCAAAATAACTCCCCAAATAACGTTTGGAAGCATCATCATTATAAACATTCCGATCGCCATCCAAAATAATGCAAAGCCACATATTTTTTTCATATATCGTATTCACTTTCGGGAAGCTTCTTATTCTACCCTATGCACATTCCTATAAATCCAGAACTATATTATATCATTCAAAATAATATACCGCTTACTTTTCTTTTTTATTTTTCTATTTCGGCATCAAGAATATCGTTTACTTCCTTCTCTGTCATACGTTCATCTTTTCCCGTAAAACGATCGACAACATCAGGAACCATATCAAGAATTTTTGTGATTGTATCCTGGTTTTTCACATTTACGAGCTTTGTCTTCCCTCCCTGTATAACGATCACGGCGCTCGGAGACATTTTACCTCCGATTCCCCCCATTCCTTTTTCTTTTTTATCTGCCGAAGAAGAACCTGCACCGATTCCAAAAGAAACGTCTACAAGGGGAAGGATAATTGTATCATTAATATGAATCGCATCTCCGACAACTGTTTTTGAAGATACGACCGCATCCATACCTTTAAAAAGAGCCTCTACCGTTGATTTAAAATTGTTATTACTGTCTGCCATTTTTTTCATTCCTCCTGTTTGAACTTCCAAATATCATAACTTTAATTTTTTCAAATGCGTGACCGTTATTCTCACATTCTTATCCATAAGCATATGAAAAGCAAATAAAAACAAATAAAGAAGTCTTATCTTTCCTTCAATATGCAGATCCATCTCAAAGACTTTATGTTCAAAATCCGGTATAATCTCGGTCTGCCCCTCCAAGAAAGGATAAATAATACTTATTAACGCGAGAATATAGCCTGTAACTGACGGATCTTCAAATCCAAACTTCGCTTTTATTGCGGCTTTTCGGGGACGTAATTTTATTGCGAATTGTTTTGTTTCTTTAATAAGTTTTGAAAATGCATTTTTGTGAATCTCATTTTTCAAGAACTGTTCAAGAACTTCTTTTTTCTTTATTAATGTTTTTATATTATCACATAATTTCCGAAATGTGTATTTAATCTTCTCTCCAAATGACTTCGAAGAACTTTTTCTATTTTTCGGAATTTTTTTTACTTCATCCGCTTCCCTCTCAAAACCTGTATTTTTTTCATCTGTCTGTATTTCACGGATACTTTTTGTATCAATTGTATTTGATTCGGGAAGTACTTTTGTATCGCTGCCTTCCCCGCCCTTTGTATCATCTGGCTTTGAAAAATTTTTTTCCTTCTCTTGATCTTTCTCTCTTTCCGGATCTTTTCTTTTTGAACTATCGGTTTCGTTTCTTATATTTTTTTTGTCTTTATCGTTTCCTTGTATTTCGGCATTTCCAAACTTTTTCCAAGCCGCTCTTATATTCCACGTCAAATTCCCATTATCATAACAGATTTCTCCCGAAATAAACGGTTTTATCCAATAGAAACGCAGCTTTCCCAAAATACTTTTCCCGAATTCTTCTGCAGTTAAATCGAATCGATACCCCGCCGGAGCAAAAAGAACTGTTATAACTGCAACTAACATAAGTCCTGCTAAAACAAGTATCAAAAATCCAAGTATTTTTAAGATAAGGAGTATGATATGTAACATTTGCCTACCGCCCTTTTTTCTCGTATTCAGCCTGATCTGTTAAAAGAAACTGTCTTGCATTTGCACTTTTGGTTTCTTGATATACGTCTTGAACAATTTCTTCAACAAGGAAAAGCGCTTCATCATATCCATCTGCAATTCCGATCACAAAAAGCTTTGAATGTTCAAATATGGATTGTTTTAGCAAGACGCTTGAAAAAAATTCCAGTTGATTTTGTTCTCCCTGAGATAATGTAATAACATATACTTGCGGCTGAAGTTTATTTTCCTTCAGCCTTTTTACTATTTTTCCCTTTTTCTTCTGCCAGCATTCACTAACATATAGATTATGATAAAACTCTATCTGACTCATAAACTTCACCGATTATAATAAGAATCCAGAACAGCTCCTGCGATAGATACCGCTTTTCCTCCTGCACTTCCGTCGGAACCTTCTGTAATAACAGTGATCACAAGTTCCGGATTGTCAACATTTGTAAATCCCGTAAACCATGAATGCGTTTTTTCTCCGTCTGTCATACTATATTCAGCCGTTCCTGTTTTTCCCGCGACCGTATATGACCTTCCGCTTAATACCGAACCGGTTCCTTCACTTACAACAGCCGCCATGTACTCTTTTAACTGTGCCGCTTCTTCTGACGTCATGATCCGTTTATAACTTTTCGGAACATTCTTTTTCACTTCCGTACCGGTGTAATTGGTCACTTTATCTACATAATAGGGTTGCATCAATGTACCGCCGTTTGCAATCGTCTCCGTGATCAGCGCCATATGATACGGACTTACCATTGTTTTTCCCTGTCCCATTGCCGTCATCATAATTTCTGCGGAACCGGACTTCGCATCAAGCACGAAGGAACTTTTTGTATAATCCATAACGCTTGGAAGTTTCTTATTGAACAATAAGCTTTCCGCCGTTTCCCGATAGCCGTCCACGTCAAGGCTTAAGCCGATATTTGCAAATGATGCATTACATGAGTTTGCAAAAGAACTTCTCAAATCTTCGTATCCATGTACCGTTCCGTTAAAACAGCGAATTGTGACATTGTCTTCTGTAATGGATCCCTGACAGTCATAAGAATACGAGTTATAATCCGTATCCTGCCGCATATAAGCAAGAGCAGTCACAATTTTAAATACAGAACCCGGAGCATAAGACCCGTTCGTAGCCCGATTCAAAAGCGGACTGTTTTCCTCATCCGTATTTAGGATCTCCCAGTTTTCAGCAAGCGTATTCGGATCAAAATCAGGCTTTGAAACAAGAGTAAGTATTTTCCCTGTGTCTGCCTCCATCACAATAACCGCTCCTTTGTTCTCTCCGAGCGCATCATAGGCAGCCTGCTGAAGTTCTGCATCAAGTGTTGTAACAACTGTGTCTCCCTGATCTTTTTCTCCTTTAAATTCATTTTGAATCTTTTCCATAAAAAATGCATTTGAAGTAAGAAGATCAAAATTCTGCGCGGACTCAAGTCCTGTTTTTCCAAACTGTGAATCATTATATCCGATAACATGGGAGAACAGCGAGCCGTACGGATACGTTCTTGTCTCTGTTCCGTCTTCGTCCACTTCCGTTGTTGCAAGTACATTGCCATTTCTATCTGTAATATCTCCTCTGACAACGCTTTGTGCAAAAGAATCCTGCCTTTGATTATAAGGACTATTGACAAACGTCTTGGCTTTTACAGTTGTGAAATAAACGAGGTACCCCATCAATGCAATAAACAAGATCACAAAGAAATATGTAATTTTAGCGAAATCTTTATTTTGTGCGCGTTCCCGTTTTTTTCCGCGGCCTCTGTCTTGGGACTTCTTCGAATTTCGGTCCGCTTTTTGCCGTCTTTCGGGGCGCTGTTCTTCCCACGCCATTTTTTCTTTTCCTTTCTTTTCTTAGTTTTTCTTTTTCCCGTTCCTCTTCTTCATCTTCTCTTATAATATATAGTCCCTGAATGATTCCAAACATAATCATCGTACTTAACATCGAACTTCCGCCATAACTTACAAACGGCAAAGTCATTCCTGTAGACGGAATAAATTTTGTGACGCCTCCTATTTGCAGGAAAACCTGAAAAATATAACACGTTCCCAATCCAAGTGCGATTAACTTATAAAAATTATTTCTCAATTCCATTGCAATATTCAGAAACATCACATAACAGCTTACACAGATCAAAATCAGACAAAGTGCGTAAATCACTCCCATTTCTTCTGTAATAGCAGAAAAGATAAAATCTGTCTCCGAAACAGGTATCGTATCCGGCTGTCCTTTAAAAAGTCCTGTCCCAAACCAGCTTCCCGTACCGATCGCAAACAACGATTGTGCCACTTGATAACCGCTTCCGCTGTACGTCCCGATGGGATCCTGCCACGCCTCTACCCTGACCTGAATATGCGAAAACAAATGATAACCGACAACTGCCGCGGCTGCTCCGGCTCCAAGTCCCGCTATCGCATACAGCCATTGTCTTGTCGCGACAAAAAGCATAACAAGATAAACAACAAAGAAGATCAGTGCCGCTCCCAAATCCGTAGAGAGAACTAAGATCAATACATGTGCTGCCGCAATCGCAGTTGTCACAACGATATTTTTAAATTCTTTTGATTTATTCAGACTTGCTGCAACAAAAAATACAAAAATAATTTTTACGAACTCAGACGGCTGTATATTTATGCCTGCAATTTCGAATCCCAGCTTTGCCCCGCCGGAAATCTGTGCGAACAATGCAACTGCAAGAAGAGCTGCTCCTCCTACTGCCGCATAAATATATGTCCACTGATCAAGGAACTTCATTTTTCGGATCAAAACCGGAACAACAAGTCCAAAGGTAATTCCCAAAGCAACAAATACAAGCTGTCTTACCGCCGTGCCGTAAGGAGACGGATTATCTGCGGACAATCTCGTGATCATGATCATCCCGACAGTGATCAGCATACACATATTATTTACAACAAGCCTTGACACATTCGGATAAATCAAATTATACAAAAGAATGACCGCAAGAAGAATCACCGTCAATACTGCATATAAAAACAAGATCCGAATATCTTTTGTTGCCAAATACATTGTACCAAACGCTGCAAACTGCAAAAGAAACATCAATACATCCTGCCGGATAAGCACTCTTTTTTCTTCATCTTCATAATTTCTCGTAAAAATCGAGAAACAGGAAAACGTATAAGCAGCCATAAGTATGATAATTACATATTTAGATAATTGAATGATAATATTTACCACGTTATTTCTCCTGACGATAATCGAGCGCACTTACAGTACGCCGCGTTTGAAATGCTCCTGTGTATAATCAAACTGCGGTTTTTCTCCAAATGCATCGATTGCTTGTTCTAATACTTTCTTTACTTCTTCCTTTCGCTCTGCTCCGAATCGAATCCTCAGTCTTTTCGGTGAAAGCTTTTGAATCTTTACTTTTTGTGTGCCCAAATATAAAGGAGCGCTGTTATAAACGATATTATAACATTCATCACATCGGTTTTGAACGAGAAACTCTTCTCCTATCCTGTCTTTCATCTGCGTAAAGGAAGAGTTTTTTGTACATTTTCCTCTCGTCTTCATAATACATTGCGCCGAAATCATAACCGGGCGATAACCATATACTGTCAGTTCCGCAGTTTCAAGTCCAAGTATTTTAAGCTCACTCTCATTTAATTCTGCCGGCGCTGTAAACTCAGAGAAACCTGCTTTTTTCATAAACTCTTTTGAAAACCGATTAAACACATATAAATTATCATCCGAAATTACTTTTTTGTCAAATTGTAATTGACAAAGCAGCGTATACTGTTCCCAATTCCTAATAAGTACGCCGTCTAACTCTTTTTCCGAAAACCGACTGATACATTTTTCAATCCGTTCTGCGCTTCCTTTTCTGAATACATGCGGAAGAGCAAGATAAAATTCTATCTTTTTCTTTTTTAATTTTTCGATGTATCCCGGGATATCTTCCTGAAAAATATTGCTTTCGGCGTAGATACGTGCGATTTTTATATTCTCCGTTTCTCTTTTCTCCAAATAGGCGCAGACTGCCGAAAGCTGTTCTTTATTTTCCACGAGAACCGAATAAGAAAAGTTTTCTTTTCTTTTAAATTGATCATAAGTATTGTTCTTTTCTTCTATAACCTCAGCTGCAATTCTCTTTTCTTTTTTTTCATCTGTTGTTTTTCTGTAATATTTCCCCGATAGTGCCTCGCACAATCCGCTTACCGCTTCTCTGCGAAGATCATTAAGTGTTTTAATCGAGAGAAAAATCGCTTCATCCATCTTAATATCCAAAGTTTCAAAAACAAAGGGCGTATTCCCTAATTTTTCTATTTGAGAAACGATCCGTTCTCTTTCCATCGGGCGGTTCTGCGCCTGTTCGACAATTTCTTTTGAGTACGCAGTATATGTACTTTCATTACAGTACAATTTCAAACTTGCCGGCTTTCCCACTTCCAGCGTAAGTTTTCCGTCTATCTTCTGTCTGATTGAATCTCCGATATACTGCTTATGAATCGAAGTGATAAGACTTTCGTTTCTCACTCTGTTTATTGTCGATCCCTGTTTTATATAAACTTGTTTCTGCACTACCATTGAAAAAGCTTCCCCTTTTTTCTGATCTTTTCCAATAGTATAGCTTCCTGAAATATCCAACACATCCCCTGCATGCAGGTCTGTAAGAATTTTTCCTTTGATCAATCTTCCTTTTTGGCTTTCTACCTTTACTGCCGGAACGCCTGCGTGGTTTGGACGATCCGACGCTATCATATTCTGCCCGTTATGCTGTCGATAATAACCTGCCGAAAATCCTCCTCTGTTATACAGATCCATCAGTATACGTTTATCCTCGGAAGAAACTTTATATCCCTTTTTTCCGTTTTGCATATATAAATCTGTGTATTTCCGGTACATTGCAGTTACTGCCGCTACATACTCCGGCTTTTTCATACGACCTTCGATCTTGAACGAATCGATTCCCGCCTCCGCAAGTTCCGGGATCAGATCCAGCGTACAAATATCTTTCGGACTTAAATAATATTTTTTTTCACCTTCTACTGTATACGGCAGTCTGCAAGGCTGAGCACACTGACCTCTGTTCCCGCTGCGTCCGCCGATCATGCTGCTTAAAAGGCATTGACCGGAATAACAGTAACAAAGTGCACCATGTACAAAACATTCTATCTCCAACCCTGTTTTTTCTTTGATCATACGCACTTCTTCAAGAGATAATTCCCTTGCCGGAACAACACGGCTGATTCCCTGCCCTTCCATAAATGCCGCTCCGCGATACCCTGTGATCGTCATCTGCGTACTCGCATGAATATCCATCTTCGGAAAGTACTCTCTTACAAGTTCGAGAACTCCTATATCCTGAACGATCACCGCATCTAACCCCGCTTCATAAAGCGGACTCAGATATTCGGGTAACTCTGAAATTTCGTTGTTTTTCAGCAGTGTATTTACCGTAAGGTAAAGCTTTCTTCCGTATATATGAGCTTCTTTGATCGCTTCGATCAACTCTTCTTTTGTAAAATTATCCGCATATGCTCTTGCTCCAAATTTCGGACCTCCGGCGTACACAGCATCCGCTCCTGCGTTGATCGCAGCTTTAAAAGAAGCATAAGATCCGGCAGGCGCCAATATTTCAATCCGGCGTTTTTCCATGCTGACTCCTTTCCCTACATCCCCTTTAACATACAGGTGTTTTCCCTTTATATAAAACAACAACTATCTAAAAAGACACTATCCAAAAGAAACAGGCTGTCATATGACTGACAGCCTTATTTTTATCTTCTGCGATTTTTCATTTCTGTCTCGAGCTTCACAATCTGCATTTGAAGATCGTTGTTCTCTTCTTTTAATTTTGCCAACTCTTTTTCCGCATTCTCCAGTTTGATCTGCGCTGAAATAAGTTCATGCTTTAAATCATACATTTCCTTATCTTTTAGTTCAATGTCACTCTCCAGCGAATCACCCTGTTTTTTTGCTTTGAAGTAATCATCGGCAATGTTAAGAGCGAGAAGTACATTTCTTGTGTCAGCGCTCTGTTTTCTGTATCCTTCACTATTTGTACATTCTGTTATCTTATGATTCAAATAGGAAGACACTTTCTGCAGATACTCTTCGCCCTCAAATCCGCTCAAAGTATATACTTTTCCTCCGATCAATACTTCCGTAAAATGTTTTGCTGAACTCATAGCTTCCTCCTCGCGTTTCTTAAAATTCATTATAAACTATTTAGCGGTAAAAACCAACTACTTTTTTCGGAACTATCCGTTTCATAACTATTCCGAAATTATTCATCCGCAAAAGATTCTATCCCGAGATGCCGGTATGCCAGATCAGTTACTATGCGTCCTCTCGGAGTCCGCTGTATAAATCCGTTTTTCAAAAGATACGGCTCATACACATCTTCCAATGTTCCTGCATCTTCTGAAATCGCCGCCGCCAGTGTATCCAAACCAACCGGACCGCCTTGGAATTTTTCAATCATTGTCAGCAGAATCGTTCGATCGATATGATCCAGACCATACTTATCGACATCAAGAAGGTCAAGCGCATAATCTGCCACTTTTTTCGTGATTTTGCCATCGTATTTTACTTGAGCGAAATCTCTTACACGTTTCAACAGACGGTTTGCAAGGCGGGGAGTTCCTCTGGATCGGCGAGCAAGTTCTAAAGCCCCGTCCTCTTCGATCTCTACATTTAACACAGATGCCGAACGTAATATGATCGTTTTTAGTTCTTCCGGAGTATATAATTCCAAACGGTGCATAACACCGAAACGATCGCGTAAAGGAGCTGTTAACATTCCCGCTCTCGTTGTTGCGCCGACAAGTGTAAATTTAGGCAGGTTCAAACGGATCGAGCGGGCGGCCGACCCTTTTCCGATCATAATATCAATGGCAAAATCTTCCATAGCAGGATAAAGAACCTCTTCTACTTGTCGGTTTAACCTGTGAATCTCATCGACAAACAAAACGTCTCCTTCCTGAAGACCATTTAAGATTGCCGCCATTTCTCCCGGTTTTTCGATTGCAGGTCCTGACGTTACCTTCATGTGTACACCCATTTCATTCGCAATAATTCCGGCAAGCGTTGTTTTTCCAAGTCCCGGAGGCCCGTAAAAAAGCACATGATCAAGTGTTTCCCCGCGCGCTTTAGCAGCTTCTATATAGATGCCAAGTGTTTCTTTTGCCTTTTCCTGACCGATATATTCGCCGAGAGATTGCGGACGCAATTCTCCTTCAATCTTAATGTCTTCCTCTAAGTTTTCTGTCGTTATGATTCGTTTTCCCATTGCCGTCCATTATTTCCTTTCCGCCTTATCCACATCCTCTCATCAGAAAAGATACTGCAGCGCTTCTTTCAATATATCTTCTACAGTCTGACATTGTACAGAAGTTTTCTTTACCGCGCGAAGGCTTTCCGCACTCCCGTAACCAAGCGCAACAAGAGCCTGTACCGCCTCCGATTGCATTTCATTTGCCGATGTTTTCGCCATATCTGTCTGTATTGTTTCTTCCGGATGAGCAGCATGATCAAGCATTTTTTCAATATCTACTTTGTCTCGAAGTTCTACAATTAGTTTTTCGGCAGTCTTTTTCCCGATTCCAGGCGCTGACGAAATCATTTTTGCATCTCCCGACATGATTGCAAACCGCAGTTCATCCGGAGACATACATGACAAAATATTCAAACCGCCTTTCGGCCCGATCCCGCTTACTCCGATCACAAGCCGGAATATTTCCAAATCATCTTTTGTCAAAAATCCAAAAAGCTGCATGGCATCTTCCCGCACATTCAGATAAGTGTAAAGTTTCACTTCATTTCCTACAGAAGGTAACATCGCCAGTGCCTGATGTGGCATAAACACACCATACCCTATGCCGCCCACATCAATAATTGCTTTTTGTTCCTCGATCGCAGCTAATTCACCTTTTACATATGAAATCATTTTTTTATTCCTTTAATCGTAAATTTTTAGTTCGTTTCAGTACTTCGGCAGATATCATTCCTATGAGCATTCCCGTCAAAAGCCCCGCAATCAAAAGTACAGGGAAGTAATATCCTACTTCGTATGTCTGAACCACAGCCATGGCAACCGCAAGCTGACCGACATTATGAAAAACACCGCCGCAGACGCTGACACCGACTACAGTAAATTTCCCTGTTTTTTTCAATATTCCCATAACGATCAGACTTAAAATCCCGCCTGCCAGACTATATAAAATAGAAAATAGATTACTGAATATAAAACCGCCTAAAACAACGCGGGCAACAGATAAGAGAAACGCTTCTTTCCACCCCATTTTATATAGAACAAGAATTGTTATAAGATTCGCAAGTCCCAGTTTTGCTCCGGGAATCCCAAAGTGAATGGGAATCAGCAGTTCCACATAACCTAAAATCAATGCCAGCGCTGTAAATATACCGAAATATGCAGCTCTGGTTCTCAAATCACTCTCTCCTGACTATTGTACAGTTCCGTCAAGTTTTTCTTCGCCTCCGCCTTCTATCGACACAACGACTTTATTCGGAAGACATATAATACTTTCTCCACTTCTTTTGATCCTCTGATGGTGAACACAAATCTGATCCGGACAATCAGCGGACTCCATTGAAACCGTACCCTCCGTAATTAAAACTATATTCGTTTCGTTCACTGAAACAGTTCGATCTTCAGACAACAGATATGTGCCAAAAACCTTCCCGTCTACAGTAATTTTTACTTTCTCCGTACCGTTTGCCGAGTGTAATAGCTGAATTCCCAGCACGACCAGAGCAATGAACAGGATGCCAAGTATAAGAATGTTATCGTTTTTCTTCATTTCTAACCTCACACACGTTGAAAATCCCGGCGATACACTACACTTTTAACGCTTCATTTACTCACGCTTCAAACCGTACTGTTATGATCTTTCGAGGACATTTTTCTGCACATACGCCGCAATTTGTGCATTTGTCGGCATCTATATGAGCCAAAAAGTTATTAACTGTAATAGCCCCGGCTTCGCAGTTTCGCTCGCAGAGACGACATCCGATACATCCGACTTGGCAGACGTCCATTAATGCTTTCCCTTTCTCATTTGAGTTACACTGCACAAATGTTTTCTGCTTATACGGGATCAATTCGATCAGGTGCTTCGGACATGCATCCACACATTTTCCACATGCTTTACATGCTTCCTTATCAACAACTGCTATTCCATCTACAATATGGATTGCATCAAACGGACAGGCATCCACGCATGAGCCATATCCGAGACACCCGTATGCACACCCTTTTGCTCCTCCATCCTGCATCTGACTTGCCATGATACAGTCTTTGATTCCATAATATTCATATTCACTTTTTGTCTTTTCACATGTTCCGCCGCATTTTACAAATGCAGTTTTTCTTTCGCTTGCCGAGGCGTCTACGCCCATAATCTCACCGATCTTCCCAGCTACAGAAGCGCCTCCGACCGGGCATCCTCCTACATCCGCTTTTCCCTGAGCAATCGCCGCAGCGAGGCCTGAACATCCTGCATAACCGCAGCCTCCACAGTTATTTCCAGGTAAAACATCGAGAATCGCCTCTTCTCTTTCATCAACTTCAACTGCGAATTTTTTTCCGGATACACCTAGGAAAATACCGATAAATAATCCGGCTCCACCGACGATCGCGGCAGCCAAAAGAATCGCTGTTATATTCATTCTATCGCACCTCCTATATTAATCCTGAAAATCCGCAAAATGCGATTGCCATCAGTCCGGCTGTCACAAGAACGATCGGAGTTCCTTTAAATGCTTCGGGAACATTATTGTGTTCGATTTTTTCCCGAATTCCGGCCATAAGAACAATCGCAACAAAAAATCCCGCCGCTGTCGCAAATCCGTTCACTACACCGGTCAGCAAACCGATCCCGACACCTTTTTCATAATATCCGTTTTGTACGTTTGTCAGCGCTACGCCAAGAACCGCGCAGTTCGTTGTAATCAGCGGAAGATAAACGCCGAGGGCATTATATAACGGAGGCATCACTTTCTTTAAAAACATCTCTACGAACTGTACAAGAGCTGCTATGACAAGGATAAATACGATAGTGTTTAAATATTGGAGCTCTCCTCCTAAAATTTTCGGGTTTCCAAGGATGAATTTATAGATCAATCCTGTTACAAACGAAGCGATTGTGATAACGAATACAACTGCTCCGCCCATTCCGGCTGCAGTTTTTACATTTTTAGAAACACCTAAAAACGGACAGATACCGAGGAACTGACTAAGGACAACATTATTTACAAACGCAGCTCCGACTGCAATCAAAAGTAATTCCTGCATTTATGCCTCCTCCTCTTCTTTTACATTCGTCTCTTCATGATGTGGTTCGTTTTCTGCGAGATGACCTCCGCAGATTCCTTTGCTTGCACATGCAGAGCAACCTTCGCCGCATCCTGACGATACCGGAACTTTTTTTCCTTTTTTCTCAAGATTCGCTTTCACTTTATTCTGAAGAGCTACAAGACATGCCAATACAAAAAACGCACCCGGGGCAAGAACAAAAATCGTAAGAGGTTCATATGACTGCGGCATAACACGAATGCCGAACACCTCGCCTGCACCAAGCAGTTCTCTCACAATACCGATTGCCGTAAGACCGACCGTGAATCCAAGTCCCATACCGATCCCGTCGAAAATCGAAGGAAGCACCGGATTTTTTGATGCATAGCTTTCCGCTCTCCCCAAAATAATACAGTTTACTACGATCAAAGGGATATACAATCCGAGTGATTTATAAAGCCCGGGAACAAATCCCGCCATCAAAAAATCAACGATCGTAACAAAAGAAGCTACAACAACGATAAAAGCAGGCATACGCACTGATGCCGGAATCACTTTTCTCAACATAGAAATCAACATATTTGACATCACAAGTACCGCTGTCGTAGAAAGCCCCATACCGATTCCGTTGATCGCAGATGTTGTAACCGCAAGAGTCGGACACATACCGAGCATGAGAACGAACGTAGGATTTTCTTTCACAAGGCCATTATAAAGACGTTCTGCACATTTATTCATTGATACCGCCTCCTAACTCCGTTTGATAATAAATCAGTGCTGAATCAACGGCATTAGTCACTGCATTTGTCGTAATCGTAGCGCCGCTGATGGCATCGATCTTATCATCGCCTTTTTCTCCATTTTTCGTATAAGTGAATTTTTGCACTTTTTTATCCCGAAACTGATCTTTAAATTCAGCGTCTTTCGCTTTCATTCCTAATCCCGCCGTCTCTCCGATGGAGAGCATCTCAATTCCTTTCACTGTTCCGTCCGAGGCGATTCCTACAGAAATTTCAATGTCGCCGCCATACCCTTCGTGAGAAGTGACATTGATCACGTAACCGATTACTTTCCCTTTTTTATCTGTCGCTTCCGCTACTTCTGTTATATCGTCTGTATAACCGTTTTCTTTTAAAATTTTTGCCGCCTCTTTTTCATCGAAATTGCTGGATGTAAACTCTGAAGCCTCGGGAAGCACTGTCTGAAACGCCTTTTGTTTTGTACGCTCCTGCGCCTGCGCAATCGGCTCTTTTGTAACATCGTAAACAATTCCGAGCAAAAGTCCTGAAACAACTGTTATTGCAGTTAAGATCAACGTATTTTTTATAATTTTATTCATTACTTTTCTCCTCCTTTACCGAAAGGTTTCGGAAGAGTAACCTTCTCGATCAACGGAACCAAAAGGTTACTGATGATGATTGCATAAGATACCCCTTCTGCCGAAGCTCCGAACAAACGGAACAGTCCGGTTAAGATTCCCATACAAATGCCATACAAAATCTTTCCTTTGCTCGTAATCGGAGCAGTCACATAATCTGTTGCCATAAACCATGCTCCAAGCATCAGACCGCCGCCGCATAAATGAGCGGTTATGTACCACGGATCAAATCCATTGCCGCCGAAAAGCGTGATAAAAATAACAAATGATACGATATAAGATCCCGGAATTCTAAGATCTATCACTCCTGTCAATATTAAGAACATCGCTCCGATCATAATCGCGATCACCGATGTCTCTCCGATCGTTCCCCGGACATTTCCAAGAAGCATATCCATCGTATTTACTACATTGCCGCTCTTTAATTGTGCAAGCGGAGTTGCGCCTGTCACGCCGTCATACACAAAATACGTCATTTTTTGCGTAAAACAGATTAGAAGAAAGCATCTTGCAGCTAAGGCCGGATTCATAAAATTTTGTCCCAATCCACCGAAAAGCTGTTTTACAACAACGATTGCAAATACGGCTCCGAGTACCCCCATCCACCACGGAAGCGTCGGAGGAAGATTCAATGCAAGTAAAAGACCTGTAACAACTGCGCTGAAATCACCGATTGTAACCGGTTTATGCATTAATTTTTCATAGATATACTCTGCAAGCACAGCAGCCGCCGTTGTAGCAACAACTAAGATCCACGCATTTTCATGTCTAAAATTCCAAATTCCGAATACAGTAGCAGGGAGCAGGGCAATCACAACAAGAAGCATGATATTGCTGCTTTTTATCTTATCCCGAATATGCGGGGATGCTGATACATGATAATTTTCATTCACTTTTCTCTCACCTCTCACTTACTTCTTTCTTTTATTTGCAAGCGCAATTTTTCTCATAGAACCGATAGCCTGTTTCAAAGGTCTTTTCGCCGGACACACATAACTGCATGATCCACATTCCACACATTCAAGTCCATTCATCGCAACAAAAGCCTTTTCATCATGTCTTTGGGCAAGATCGGCTAATCGTGAAGGTATAATACGACTCGGACAGACATCAACGCATCTTGCACAGTTGATACATGCCGTCTCCACGCTTTTTGAAACTATATCTTCCTTAAACGCAAGAATAGAAGAAGATGTTTTTGTTACCGGAGCTTCTGCACTTACCATGGCGAATCCCATCATAGGCCCTCCGGATATCAATTTTTCCGGCTGTTGAGAAAATCCACCCGCCGCTTCAATTAATTCCATATGGTTTGTTCCAAGAAGAACTTTAAAGTTTCCCGGAGAATTTATGGCGTCTCCGCTTACAGTAACAACACGTTCCGTAAGAGGTTTCCCCTCAGCTACTGCCATATGAATCCCGATCAATGTTTCCACATTATCAACAATACAACCCGCATCTGCCGGGAGCATAGATGAATTGATCGCACGTTTTGTCACTGCATAGATCAACTGACGTTCCGCTCCCTGAGGATATTTTGTCATGAGTGCCTTCACTTCCATATTCGGGTCATTTTCTGTTTCTTTGTTTAATTTTTCAATACAGTCTTTTTTATTATCTTCTACCGCAAAGATTCCTTTTGCATTCGGAAACAGCGAAAGGATTATACGCATACCGTTCACCAGTTGTCCGGTATTCTCCAACATCCTTCTGTAATCTGCCGTAATATACGGTTCACACTCTGCACAGTTCGCAATAATATATTCTATCTTTTCAGGTTCTTTCGGAGAAAGCTTTACCCTCGTAGGAAAACCTGCGCCTCCCATTCCGACAATACCGGCTTCACCGATTCTCTCAATGATCTCTTCTCTTGTCATCTCACCAAAAGGTTTCACCGTAAGATCGTTTATTTCCGCGTATTCTCCATCATTTTCAATGATGATACATTCTGTTTTTGTACCTGCCGGATTAAACCGATATTCAATTCCTTTCACAGTTCCGGATACAGAAGCATGGATCGGTGATGACACAAAACCTCCTGCTTCCGCAATCTTCTGTCCTTTTAAAACATGATCTCCTTTTTTTACGATCGGATTCGCAGGCGCTCCGATATGCTGTGAAAGCGGATACGCCAGTTCCCCTTTCGGCAGTAATGTACGTATTTCACTGTCTTTTGAAAAACGCTTTCCGTCATCCGGATGGATACCGCCTTTAAATGTCAGAAGTCCCATGATATTCTTCCTTTCTTTCCCGCCGAAACAGAATCTACTTATCACACTCTATTCCCGCATTATTTTCATATTACGTTATTTTACTAGAATGAAGCATAAAAATCCAGTCATTCAAACGACAAAATCATACAATTCTGTATTTTCAGAAGAATGTTATCTTTTTAACATAATAAAGAGAACGACACTCTATGCAAGTATCGTCCCCTATCTTATCCATTATATAAAATACAAAAGATAATTACTCAGCATCTGCTTCGTAATCAACAGATACTGCATCTTCTTCATCACGATCAGCTTCCAATGCTTTCATGCTCAGGCTGATCTTCTTCTCTTCTTCGTTCAGGTCAACAATCTTAGCTGTAATCTCCTGACCTACAGAAAGAACATCCGATGGTTTCTCAACATGTTCTCTCGAAATCTGAGATACATGAAGAAGCGCATCAACTCCCGGTGCAAGTTCAACAAATGCACCGAAATCTGTCATACGTGCAACTTTTCCTGTGATCACTGTACCTACTGCAAAGTTCTCTGAAGCATTCGCCCACGGGTTTGTCTCCGGGAACTTCAAACTTAAGGCAACTTTTGTATCGTGAATGTCTTTCACAAGAACAGTAAGAGTATCACCTACGTGGAAGTTTTTCTTCGGATTATCAATTCTTCCCCATGACATTTCAGAAATATGGAGAAGTCCGTCAACTCCGCCAAGATCAACAAACGCTCCGAAATCCGTCACATTTTTGATCACGCCGTCTACTCTGTCTCCGACTTGTAATCTTGCAAACAGTTCTTTCTGTTTCTCGGCACGTTCTGCAACAAGAAGCTGTCTTCTGTCTCCGATCACACGGTTTCTTCTCGGATTGAACTCGCTGATTACGAATTCAATTTCCTGACCTTCATATTTTCCAAGATCTTTCTCATAAGAATCAGATACAAGGCTTGCCGGGATAAACACTCTGACTTCATCAACTGTAGCGCAAATGCCGCCTCCGAGAATCTGTGTAACTGTAGCTTTGAGGACTTCTTTGTTCTCAAACGCTTCACGCAGTCTCTCATTTCCTTTCTCGGCTGCAAGTCTCTTATATGTAAGAAGAACCTGACCCTCTCCGTCGTTTACTTTCAAAACTTTGACTGTCATCGTATCACCTACGGATACTACTTTTGTGAGGTCAACTGACGGATCGTTGGAGTATTCATTCTTTGTAATGATACCGTCTGCCTTATAACCGATATTCAGGATAATCTCTTCCGGTTTTACATCGATTACCGTTCCCTCAACTACTTCTCCATTGTGAATCGTTTTAAATGACTCGTCTAACATCTGTTCAAAAGATAATTCTGACATTATTTTGAACCTCCTCAATTATATTGTTGGGCGTGGATGCCCCTGCTGTAATACCTACTGTTTCCACTGACCCTAATTGATTCAAATCCAAATCGTCAAGTGTCTGTATATAGTACGTATTGTCACATGCTTTGCGGCAGATCTCAACTAATTTCTGAGTATTGGAACTATGTTTATCTCCAATAACGATCATAGCATCCACCGACTCTGCAATGCTTTCAGCTTCAGTCTGACGCTCTTTTGTAGCATTACAGATTGTATTTAAAACACTTACATCATAACTCTTTTTCATTATAATTTCAACTAAATCTTTAAATTTATTGTAATTAAATGTCGTCTGGGAAACAATGCAGATTTTCTCTTTTCGATCAGCTGTAAAACATTCCGCATCTTCCGCACTTTGTATGACGGTTACATTGTCTTTCGCCCATCCTTTTATCCCTACAACTTCAGGATGTTCCGGGTTTCCGATTATAATAATATGAAATCCCTCTCCGCTCTTTTCAGATACAATATTATGAATCTTTTTCACAAATGGGCAGGTAGCATCTACAATTCTAAGACCTTTTTGTTCGATCTTTTCATAAATGCGTTTTTCCACTCCGTGAGACCGGATAATGACCGTACCTTGACTGATCATATCCAAATCTTCTTCAGAACGTAGTACGATAACCCCTTTATCCCTCATATCTTTGATAACTTCTTCATTGTGGATAATCGGACCATACGTATAAATCTGTCCACACTTTGTATCTACCTGCTTATATACCGTGTCAACCGCCCGCTTTACTCCGAAACAAAATCCGGCAGTCTTTGCTTTTATCACTTTCACTGTATTTTCCTCTCACTAATTACAGAAGCTGCATATTTTACTTACCACTTCATCAATCGTCATATCCGAACTGTCTACTAAGATCGCATCCTCTGCTTTTTTCAACGGTGCAATTTCTCTTGTCATGTCACGTTCATCTCTTTCCTTGATATCCCGTGCAATCTCGTCAAAGTCACATGATTCCCCTTTTGACGCAAGCTCATCATATCTACGTTTTGCTCTTGTTTCTACGCTGGCAGTCAGATAGATTTTCACATCTGCATTCGGAAGAATATTTGTTCCGATATCCCGTCCGTCCATGATCACATCTTTTTCGCGTGCCAGCGTTTTCTGCAATTCTAAAAGCTTTTCCCTAACCGCCGGGATAGCCGACGTTTTTGACGCCATATTTCCAACTTCTTCTGTACGAAGCATGCCTGTAATATTTTCACCGTTTAAATAAACCTGCTGTACTCCGTTTTCGTACACAATACTTACATCTGCATCTATGCACGCTTTTGCAACAGCCTCTTTGTCTTCCGGCGAAATTCCTTTTTTCAGAAAATGGATCGCCAATCCTCTATACATTGCTCCTGTATCTACATATATATATCCTTTTTCTTTCGCCACCAGTTTTGCTATCGTACTTTTTCCGGCTCCTGCCGGGCCGTCCACCGCCACATTATATCCCATTTTCTTTCCCCTTTCTTACTGCTTTTTCTTTTATTCTTCTCTTCCGGCATTCATTCCCGCAAGATATGCCGTAGACCATGCAATCTGAAGATTATAACCTCCTGTAAGAGCATCAAGATCCAAAACTTCTCCCGAAAAATATAAATTTTTAACAAACTTTGACTCCATTGTTCCCGGATGGATCTCTTTTACGCTTACTCCGCCTTTTGTAATGATCGCCTCGCTATAGCTTCTTAAACTTGTAAGCGTCATTTTAAAATCTTTGATCAGACGTACAAACCGCATTCTTTCTTCTTTTGTAATCTCATTTACTTTCTTTTCTTCCGCAATACCTGAAAGTTCTGTCATAACAGGTTTTAGTTTTGCCGGAAACAAACTATCGACTGCATTTTTAAACTGTTTGTTATGATTCGCATCGAACTCTCTGAGAATCCGTTTGTCGAGTTGTTCTTCTGTAAGCGCCGGTTTTAAGTCGATATGTAAAGTCAGCTCTTTTTCTTTCAGCCTTTTTCCTACAATACTGCTAGCGCTTAAAATAACCGGACCTGTCACTCCATAATGGGTAAACAGCATCTCTCCGAATTCTTCATATAATTTCCTTTTTCCGTCGGTCACACGGATACATACGTTCCGAAGCGACAGACCCTGAAGCTGTTTTGCATACCATTCTTTTACTTCCATCGGAACGAGAGCCGGAAAAAGTTCGGTAACCTTATGCCCGCATGTTTTTGCAAATCGGTATCCGTCTCCTGTCGATCCTGTAGCAGGATAAGAAATCCCTCCAGTCGCTATGATCACCGCATCTGCGTCAACAAAATGCTGCTTTTGTTTTTGGGAATCATCAGAAATAATGATTCCTGTTATTTTCTCGTTTTCTACACATATTTTTTCCACTTCCGTACAAAGAGATATCTGAACGCCGAGACGGTGCAGTTCTCTTTGAAGCGCCCCGATTATATCCGACGAATGATCGGAAACAGGAAAGACTCTGTTTCCTCTTTCAACCTTCGTCTTCACACCGAGATTTTCAAAAAAGTCGATCACCTGTTCATTCGTAAAACTGTAAAATGCACTATATAAAAACTTTGGGTTACTGACTACCGCCTGAAATAATTCTTCAACATCCGATGCATTTGTAATATTACAGCGTCCCTTTCCCGTTATAAATAATTTCCTGCCCAATCTGTCATTTTTCTCATAAATCTGAACATGATGCCCGTTTTCGGCGGCAAATACAGCCGCCATCATTCCTGCGGCTCCGCCTCCGACAACTATCACTTTACTCATCTTTTCCTCCTGCCGTTTCATCCGGGAAAAACGAACGTTTCATAGGATCTAATTCATCTCTGCTGTACACTTCATATTCTCCCCATATTTCCTCTAACGTCTCAAGTGTTGATACAACTTCTTTTTGTCTCTTCATGCAAAGCGCCACTACGAGAGCATTCACTACGCTTAACGGCGCTACAAGAGAGTCTACGATCGACGCCATATCACTTCTTGCAATCAGATTGCACGATGAATACAGATTCATAGGCGAATGGACGCTGTCCGTTAAAGTGATCACTTTTGCCTTTCGGTTACTTGCAAACTCCAATGCTTTTAATGTCCGCATAGAATATCTCGGAAAACTGATCCCTATGATAACATCATGTTCGTTAATTCTGATCAACTGTTCAAATATTTCACTGGAACTGTTTACATCGACAACAGATACGTTATCACAAACAAGATTTAAGTAAAATCCTAAAAATGATGCTAACGGAGCGCAGCTTCTGATCCCTATTACATAAACTCTCCTCGCATTCAGGAGCGTGTCAATCGCAAGATCAAATGCTTTATGGTCGATATCTGCAAGAGTCATCTTAATCTTATCTATATCGGATTGAAGAACAGTTTCCAGTATTTCACTTTGGCTGATTCTTCCATACGTCACTTCCATCCTCTGGATCGAATTCAGCTTATTACGGACAAGTTCTTCTAATGCCTTTTGAAATCCCGGATATCCTTTATAGCCAAGCTGTGTAGCGAATCGCACTACAGTTGACTCACTGACCCCGACGATCTCTCCTAATTTGGCAGCCGTCAAAAAAACCGCTTTGTCGTAATCATTGCATACATAATCTGCAAGACGCCGCTGTCCTTTACTCATTTTTTTATATTTTTCTTTAATTCTTAATAAAAGTTCATTTGTCGTTGTTTCATTTTGTCCCATTTTTGTTTCCTACTTTTTCTCAATTATCACCAACTGATTATATCTTATTTTTTCTTTACTGTCATTGTCCGATTTGCAGATGTGCATAATTTATATCGGTCTTGTATATCGCTTCAGCCACTCTCGCTCGTTCTCCTCTAAATACATTCCGACTTTTTCATAAACGGCAGCATGATATTCGTTCAGCATCTTTTTTTCTTCATCACTCATTTTTTCAGGGAGAATTGCATCAAGATCAATCGGAACATAGGTAAGCGGCTCAAATTTCAAAAACTTTCCGAACTCGTTCTGCGTATCTTCTACGACAAGAAGATCATTTTCAATTCTGACGCCATGTCGGCCTGCTCTGTAAATCCCCGGTTCATCTGTAATTATCATATTTTTTTGAAGAGCCGGCGCAGCATTTTTGCCTTCCTTCCATCTGAAATTAATCGGAGGCTCGTGAATATTCAAAAGATATCCAACCCCATGACCCGTGCCATGATTAAAATTCAGCCTTTCCTTCCAAAACACTTCTCTTGCAAGACAGTCTAAATTCGCACCGCTGCACCCTTCCAAAAACACAGCGTTCATAAGTCTGAGCATCGAACGCAAAACAAGAGTGAAATCTTCTTTTTCCTGATAACTCACTTCACCTAAAGCCACGGTTCTTGTAATATCAGTCGATCCATCCTTATAATGTCCTCCGGTATCTGTTAAAAGAAAATGCCCCTTTTCTAATCGTGCGTCGCTTTCCTTCGATGCACTGTAATGGACAATCGCTCCATGTTCGTAGTATGCGCTGATTGGTTCAAAACTTGGTCCTAAATATCCATCCTGCTCTTTTCTAAACTCTTCTAAACGAGCGGAAGCTGACCGTTCGGTAATCTCTGTTTTCCCGATATTTTCTTTCAGCCAATATATAAATTTTGTATGTGCAGCCGCATCCTTTAAATGCGCCCTGCGAATATGCTCTGTTTCAATATCATTTTTTACAGATTTCATTATGATTTCCGGATTCTCTTTCTCTATCATTTCAGTTTCATCCGGTATCAATTTATATAAAGCATAGCTAAGACGCTCGGGATCTATCAGCATTTTCTTCCTGCCGCTTAGTTTTCCGACCGCATTTTCGATTTCTGTATATGGTCTTAGAGCAACATGATTTTTCGCAAATTCCCGCTTCATATCATCGGAGAACTTTTCTTCATCTGCAAACAATTCAACATGATCCTTATAGATTATTAAATATGCCAAAACAAGAGGACAACACAAGATATCGTTTCCTCTGATGTTTAATAGCCACGCAATATCATCAAGACTTGATAACAGATGTACATCAGCTCCTGATTCATCCATCTTACACCTTACTCTTTCCAACTTAGAAGCTGCTGTTTCTCCCGAGTAAAATTCATCCAAAAAGAACGCTTTTTCCGTCGGCAAAGGCGGTCTGTCTTTCCAGACAACATCGACAAGATCCGAAAGATAAGACAGCGCTCCGCATTTTTCTTCGGCAATCTTTTCAAATTCTTTTCCTTGTTCTACCCGAATCGTACGGCCATCAAATCCGATCTTTCCGCCTTCCGGCAATTCTGTCCGTATAAATTCTTCGATTTCCGGGCAGCCCGGCTCCCCTGCTTTAAAAAGGATGATCTCACTGCCCTGCAGTTCTTGTTCTGCCTGTATAAAATAGCGCCCGTCTGTCCAAAGCCCCGCTTTCTCCTCTGTAAACACCACAGTTCCAGCAGAGCCTGTAAATCCGGTCATATATTGACGTTCCTTAAAATATTCACCTATATATTCACTGTTATGATAATCTGTTGACGGAATAATATAAAGATCTATCTTTTCCCGTCTCATCTCGGCTCTAAGAGCCTTAATTCTATCTGAAATGCTTCCCGAATATTTCATTCAAGACCTCCCGCTTCTCAAAATTCCTTTTTATGATACCACTAAACGAAAAAGAGTACAAATAAAACAGGATCGATCTCCTGAATAAATTCAATCGTTCGATCCTGTCACTATTCCTTTTATCTATACCGGATATGCTCCGTTCTTAGTATCTGCTACTGCAGCGTCAACTTTTGTCTGCTGTGCCTGTCTGTATTTAAAGAAATCAACGGCAACCTGCGGGAATAATGCATACGTAAGAACATCTTCATCCTGCTGTATCCACTGCTCGCACTCTTTGCGAAGTGTATCGAGCTCATTCGGGATCAAATCTGCCGGACGACATGTGATGATCTCTGCATTCTCACCTAAAATCTTTTTCTGAAGCTGAGCGTCAACCGGTTTTACAGTCGCGCCATATTTTCCTGCAAGAATATCTTTTGTCTCTTTTGTCGCCATCTTATATCTCTCACCCATCAGAACATTAAATACAGCCTGTGTTCCGACAATCTGAGAAGACGGAGTAACAAGCGGCGGCTCGCCAAGATCTTTACGCACGCGTGGTACTTCCTCAAGCACTTCATAGAATTTTTCTTCCGCTCCCTGTTCTTTTAACTGAGATGTCAGATTAGAAAGCATTCCTCCCGGAACCTGATATAATAAAGTCTTAATATTAACTCCGAGGTTTTTCGGATTAAGCAGTCCGCTTTCAAGCGCTTCATCTCTGATCGGACGGAAATAATCCGCAATCTCAGATAACAGTTTCTGATCTAATCCAGTATCATACGGCGTACCTTTGAACGTTTCCACCATCACTTCCGTTGCCGGCTGCGACGTTCCGAGAGCAAACGGAGACATTGCGGTGTCAATGATATCAGCTCCTGCCTCTACAGATTTCATATAAGTCATCGAAGCAACTCCCGATGTATAATGTGTATGCATTTCAATCGGGATATTTACTGCCTCTTTCAGCGCTGTGACAAGTTCTGTCGCTTCATACGGAACAAGAAGTCCTGCCATATCTTTAACACAAATAGAATTCGCTCCCATATCTTCGATTCTCTTTGCAAGATCCACCCAGTAATCAAGAGTATACGCATCGCCAAGTGTATAAGACATCGCTACCTGTGCATGTGCTTTTTCTTTATTTGCGGCCGTCACTGCTGTCTTCAAGTTTCTGATATCATTCAGACAATCAAAAATTCGGATAATATCAATTCCATTTGCCGCTGATTTTTGTACAAAGTATTCTACTACATCATCTGCGTACGGGCGATACCCCAGAATATTTTGTCCGCGGAACAGCATCTGAAGTTTTGTATTTTTAAATCCGTCACGGAATTTACGAAGCCTCTCCCATGGATCTTCTTTCAGGAAGCGCAAAGACGCATCAAACGTAGCTCCTCCCCAGCATTCAACTGCATGATAACCGACCTGATCCATCTTTTCAATGATCGGAAGCATCTGTTCTGTAGTCATTCTTGTAGCGATCAATGACTGATGCGCGTCACGCAGAATCGTTTCTACTATTTTAACCGGTTTTTTTTCAATTTCTGCCATTTATTTTTCCTCCATCAATTACTTAACGCCAAAGATTGCCATAAATGTTCCGGCTGCAACCGCAGTACCGATAACACCCGCGACATTCGGACCCATCGCATGCATCAATAAGAAGTTAGTCGGATCAGCCTCGGCTCCCACTTTCTGTGAAACACGCGCCGCCATAGGAACTGCAGATACGCCCGCAGACCCAATCAGCGGATTGACTTTTCCTTTCGTTGCCCAGCACATGATTTTACCGAACAACACTCCCGCCGCTGTACCGAACGCAAATGCAATCAGTCCGAGAGCAACGATTTTTAAAGTATCCCAATTCAAGAACGCCTCAGCGCTTGTTGTCGCTCCCACAGATGTTCCGAGCAAAATTACAACGATATACATCAACGCATTAGAAGCGGTCTCTGTAAGCTGTCTTACAACACCGGACTCTTTAAACAAGTTTCCGAGCATAAGCATACCTACAAGAGGAGCTGTCGTCGGAAGAATCGTACAAACAACGATCGTTACAATGATCGGGAAAAGAATTCTCTCTAATTTTGATACCGGACGAAGCTGCTCCATCTTGATCTTACGTTCTTTCTCCGTCGTAAGAAGTTTCATGATCGGCGGCTGGATGATCGGTACAAGTGACATATAAGAATATGCCGCTACCGCGATCGGTCCGAGAATCGCTGTCTGTTGCAGTTTTCCGGCAAGGAAAATAGATGTCGGTCCGTCAGCTCCTCCGATAATGGAGATCGCTGCGGCAGCTTTATCTGAAAATCCCATTGCCATAGCGCCTAAATATGCAGCAAAGATACCAAACTGAGCGGCAGCTCCGAGAAGGAAACTTTTCGGGTTCGCGATCAAAGGTCCGAAATCCGTCATTGCTCCTACACCGAGGAAGATCAAAGACGGAAGGATCGACCACTCGTCAAGGACATAGAAGTAATAAAGTAATCCACCCGTACCATTCGCTGAGTCCTCGGCATGAAGCATAATATCAGGATAGATATTTACAAGCAGCATACCGAAAGCAATCGGTACAAGCAGAAGCGGCTCAAAGCCGTGTCTGATTGCTAAATAGAGAAACACACACGCAACTGCGATCATGATCAGGTTTCCGACCGTAAGATTCATAAACGCTGTCTGTTCAATGAGGTTTCCCAGTGTATTTGAAATATATTCCATTTGTTAAAAACCTCCGTCAGTAACTAATTTAACGTAGCTAATACTGCTCCTGATTCTATCGCATCTCCTACAGCCACATCAATACTTGCGATCGTTCCCGCTTCCGGTGCAACAACCGGAATTTCCATCTTCATTGCCTCGATCACGATCACTGTATCACCCTGTTGAACACTCTGACCTACGCTTGTCGGGATCTGGAATACTTTTCCTGCCGCGCCTGCTTTCACCTGAATGTTTCCTGCGCCCGCTGCTTTTGCCACTGGAGCAGGTGCCGCTTTCGGAGCCGGAGCTGCTTTCGGAGCCGGTTTCAAAGCCGGAACAGCGCCTGCGCCTTTTTCTTCCACTGTTACATCATATACATTCCCATTTACTGTAATTGTATAATTTTTCATTTTCTTATCTCCTTTTCTTTAATTCCATTTATTTGATTTTCTTCTCTTTATAGAACGAACGATAAATCCGTCTGCCGATGTTCCTTCAGATGCCGCGATTGCCGCCGCAATTACCGCTGCAAGCTCTGTATCCTCCGTAACATCTTCCGACACTTCCGGCATCTCCGTTTTCAAAGCTGCCGTTGGTTTTTCATTTACAATCTCTGTTTTTGCACTCTTTTTAAACTTCTGTTCAAGCGCCGGAATAAATTTAAACAGTGAAATAATAAATGAAATAAAGATCAATACAACAAAAACCGTTCCCATTCCGAGAATCGTATTAAGTCCTGCTTTTTTCAAAATCTCCGCCGTACTGTAATGTGCTCCGATCGTCAGACTCTCGATATTTCCTTTCTTATCAAACGCAAATTCAAGCGCTCCGTCTCTTTCCGCAAAATCTCCTTCAACAGTCAGAAGTGCGCCTTCATTTGTTGTTTCCATTGTATAACCGTCTTTTAAGCCGACAAACTCTCCGCATTCTTGTTCTCCGGCATCCCACGCCCCCATCATCGTCAGGAAATTTTCTCCTGTTACAGGTACGCCTGCCTGAAGAAGAGTCATTTCAAGTTCAAGATCAGACATATCGGAAAAGTTCTGAAAATCCGCCTCTCCCATCATACTGAAATTCTGAACTATAAAATCGGCATACTGCTCAAGCTGTTCCTGATCATATTCTACTGTATCATCAGACTTTCCGCATCCCGAAAAACTAAAAACAAGAATGAGGATAAGCCCTAATAAACTGATTTTTTTCTTCACTTCGCCTCACCTCACTAAACCGTACCGTGTTTCTTATTCGGACGATCCTCTCTCTTTGTAAACAGCATCTCAAATGCGCCGATCACATATTTTCTCGTATCGGCAGGCGTGATGATCGCATCAACATATCCTCTGCGAGCCGCTGATTTAGCACTGGATTGGATTTTTTCATATTCTGCCGCTTTCTCTTTTTGTGTTTCCATGTCCGCGTCATCATACATGATACGAGCCGCAAGGTTTGCATCCATCATACCGATCTTTGCATTTTCCCATGCATATACCATGTCCGCACCGATTGATTTGCTGTTCATCGCGATGTATGCGCTTCCATAAGCATTTCCTATAATTACATTCACTTTCGGCACTGTTGCCTCAGCAAACGCATAAGTCATTCTTGCCACAGCTCTTGCCATATCTTTTTCAGAGTCGAGCGTAGCTGAAAATCCTTCTACATTTGTCAATGTGAGCACCGGAATCGAGAATGCATCACAGAAATTCACAAAGTCAACCGCTTTCTTACAGCCATCCACTGTAAGTGCACAATCAAATGATGCTGCCTCTGTTCCGTCTTCTGCGTAAACTTTTGTACGATTCGCAACAGCCCCGACCGTCATACCGTTCAGACGAATAAACCCTGTCACCATTTCTTTTGCGTAATCTTTCTTCATCTCTGTAAAAATCTGATCATCTGCAATCTGTGAAAGAACGATTGCAGTATCGGCTGCCGCATTTTCAACATCCGGACAAATACGATTCAGATCGTCCATACATTCTTCATAGGACAGATCATCTTCATTATTTGCCGGGATCATGCAGATCAAAGAACGAATTTCATTTAAAATATCCGCTTCTGTTCCGATACCGTCGACAAGACCTGCCGTCTCACTCTGGTATTTTGCAGCGGAAGTATCACATCTTGAAATCTCGTTTCCTGCAAGCGCATTCGGAGAATTTACAAAAAGCTTTCCGCTTTTTTCTTCCATGAATGTAAAGTCAGCAAGTCCCGGAACAACTGCAAGTCCGCCGCCGCACATACCGAAAATCGCCGCAATCTGCGGAACAACTCCCGATGCCATTGCCTGCTTGTAGTAAACACTTCCAAAAGCTTCTAAAGCATCCGTAGCTTCCTGAAGTCTCAATCCGGCACAATCGATAAGACCGATGACAGGAGCTCCCATCTTCATCGCCATATCATAGATATTTGCGATCTTCTTTGCATGCATCTCTCCAATCGCTCCGTTGAGCACTGCGGCATCCTGACTGTACACATACACAAGATTGCCGTCAATCACTCCATAACCGGTAATAACACCATCAGCCGGAGTTTCTTTTTCCTGCAAGTTGAAATCTGTGCTTCTGGCAGTAACTGCGCCGCCGATCTCAACAAAGCTTCCCTCATCAAGCAATGTAGCAATTCTTCTGCCCGCTGAGTTTCCTGTTGCATTGTAGCTCATATTTTAGCCCTCCATATAAATAAATTTGTTTAAATAAACCAAAATTTCTGCCTATTTTAGTATATACTAACATCTATAAGATTTCAATTAAAACTTACTGCAAGGCTTTCTCTTTATTCCTCCAAAACCCCCGCCTCTCTTAATTTTCTCAGAAAAGTTTTCATGCTTTTTTGCGCCTGCTCAGGTTCAATCTCATAAATCTCCAGCATGGACTCTAACAACTTATCCTCATCTGTATTTTCTTTCAGAAGATCCCACAATTCTCCGCCTGTCTCATTAAGGTTGATCATACCATGAAAGTTTTTTGCCGCTTCTCCAATTGGAACGACTACGACGCGTTCTCCTACCTGACGTTTGATAAATCCTTCTTTTATTTTCATCTTCGTATTCTCCTGATTTTATTTCTTTTTTATCGCCTTAATTGTGTTTCTTCAAACTTATACTTTACTCAAAGTCTCATAAGCCACCCGTACAGCTTCTGCTGAAATATTGCACTTTAATACAAAAAACGGAAGCTTTTGAACAAAATCGTCTGCCAATCCCATGAACTCGATCAACGTCTCAGGATCTTCAGGGAAAAACAGTTGATGAAACACTCTGTCTATAACTTCCTTATCAGCAATCTTTTGAATCTTATTTTCTTCTCCCCGTTCAATAAAGCAAACTGCCTGAATCGGCGCAGAACTTTGACTTCCAAACTTTTCTTTTCCCATCCACGGTGTGCCATATGCATACCATACGCCGTCTTTACATCTGATGATCGGCTTATCCCCGTTAATATAACTTGCTCTGCCTTCAAAATACTCGACCCACAGCTTCGTATGTGTTGTCTTTCCGACTCCGCTCTTCGCGGTAAATACATACGCTTTTCCGTCTAACTCCAATACGGCGCCGTGCATAACAAATGCCTGAAAGGCAATCAGCTTTCTTGCGATCGCACGGTAAATACATGTACTCTCACACAAAGCTCTGCTCACGCTTTCTGCACGATACCCCGCGTATTCCGTTTCAATTTCTTCATCTGTAACAGACACTTCAATATCCGGTTCGTATCCTTCATTCACCCTCCATGTTTCACATTGTTGTTCAATATACGGATATTTATAATGAATTCGGATACATAAATCTGCTGTTTTAATAAGCAGTGTTTTCTTCTTCATATCATTTCCCTTCCCTGCTACTTTTCACACTCTCTCATAATTTATAATCTACTAAAGTATACAAAAAAAAGAAAGGTTCGACAAGACTCTCTATTCTCGCAAACCTACTTTTTCTTACTTTTTTCCTGTATTCATTTCTTCTTTATTCGCTGTAAAATATGTTTCACTCGAAGGATCAACACACGAATCCAAAAGAAGTCGCACCATAAATGAACATACAGACGATACTTCCGATCTGTTATATATATATGCTCTTCTCTACGATAAAACTCTGTCACTACACCGACTATCCATTCATCCGGCACATTCTCTTTCCACCAACGATTGTCCCCACAGATAACATACCCATTCTTCTTCACATGCAGAATACGATGCAGTACATATTTCCCGTCCGGTCTTCGATAAAGTGGAAGGTCATATCGCTTCAGTCTTCCATGAACCGGTTCTATAATAATTGTATCCTTTCGATTACGCAGCATCGGTTCCATGCTGTCTCCAACCGTTGTGGAGACACAAGCTTTCCCCGATCGAAGTTCTTCTTCCAAAGATGTATTACGCATAAATTCATTGCCTCATATGCTTACTTTTCTATCTTAATTTTATTCAGATCCCAATACAACAGATATATCTTTTTTTCTGTTCAAAAAACATAAAATTCAATCAATATATAATGATAAAAAGCAAGGGTATCGCATCTCGTACGATACCCCACATTACTTCTGCCAGAAATGTTACTTTACGGATCCTCACCCTCGATAGTCCCACCATCTTCGTTATCTTCTATAACAGAAGTTGTAATGATATCCTCATCCTGAAATTTAATAACTTCCATCCCCGGCTCTAAAAATGCTCTTTTCATCTTTCTCTTCTCCTCTTAATTTTATTATTTTACTTCATAGCTCACAACATCACTATATACAGTCTGTTCCTCACCGTTCTTATCCGTGTATACAACATAACCTTTTGCATACCAAATATTCGGCTTTGTGCATTTTACACTAACAGAATAATTTCCTGCTAAACCTGTGGTCGTTGCTACTTTAGTAATAATTCTGTCTGCTTCCAGCTTAAACGCTTCTTGATTATCTTTATACAAGGCTTCCCATGCTGGTTTGCTTGTTAAAATCATTCCATGTTTTACAATCTTACATCCTTCAGGTACTGAACGTTTTGCCGTATATTTAATAGTCTGCGTAGATTTATTGTATGACACGCTGCACAACATAGCTGCCTGCGGAGTTACTTCTTCTCCAGCATCTACATAAACCGCTTCTATCGTTGTATCTCCATATACTGTGAAAGTATACGGACTCGAATAACAGATAGGAGTTCCATTGAATGTCCAGTGTGAGAACTTCTTGTCTTTCACAGTCTGTGCAACAACTCTCACCTGTTCTCCGATTTCACAGTATTTTGTTTCTATCTGATCGTTATTATTGATTGTAACTACTGCTTTTAATTGTAATTCTTCGATTGAAGCATTTAATGCATCAACAACTAATTTCACATCTTCCACAGAAAGGTTCGCGTTCTCTTTCGCAAGTTTCGCATTCTCCAAATTTTCTCTAAGAGCTGTTTTTGAAGCTTCTGTATATTTATTTTCAAAATTCTCTTCCCGTATTTTCTCTTCTGCTGCTTTGATTGCTACATCTAATGCTGTATCATCACGAGTAACAACAACTGTACATTGTGCTTTCTTTTCCGGATTCATTGTGGAAGTTGCTGTAATAATCGCCGTTCCCGCACTATTAGCTGTAACTAATCCAGTTGCACTATCAACAGAAGCGATACCCTCTGCATCAGATACCCAGAGAACTTCTTGGCTAGCATTATCCGGTGCAACTATAGCCGTTAATTGTACTGTCTCACCGACTTTCAAATTGGCCTCAGTTACATTTAATGTAACTTCTGTTACCGGAACATACTCTTGCAATCCTGCAATCGCCTGTTCTAACGCTGTAATCTTCTGCTCAACAACTACCATATCCGGAACTTCCGGCAGAATCGCTTCTTGTAATGCTGATCGTGCCTCTTTAACTGCCTGTTTGGAAGCTTCTGTATAACTGTTCCCTTCTTCAATACCACTTACTTCTTCTAAATACTGAACTGCATAATCTTTTGCAGTAACTTCCATCACTACCGGTTTCAAACCACTTGCCCATGCATTCTTTGTAGTTGCTCCTAAACGAAGCCATTCTCCTGTGTGGACTCTTGCAATTTTACTTGTAATTGTACTATTTGCACCAACGATATTACGGAATAAATCTTTGCCATCCTGATTATCACTTGAGTGGCAGACAAAGAAACTCGGTGCCGGACTGCTTGCCTGTGTTATCGGACTTTCCAATGTCATCTTAAAATAACCATTCTTTGGAGCTTTCCACGCATATGCTACTGCTGTATACGCCTCACCTTGAAATGTAGATGTAATTTCATCCTTATTCAGCTTTGCGTAATAATATGTGCCATCCAAGCCCTTATCATCATTCATCCAGCTTTTTTCACCGTTATCTTTTGTTTTTAATGCATTTGCCGGAATATCAATCCACCCTCCTTCTGAAGGCTTCTTAATCTGATAATGCCATCTATCTGCATTCTCTGTCTGATCAGCCAAATTGCCATATGCAACTTCATAATCCCAAAAATCTGATTGTTTATAGAAATTATAAGTTACTCCTTCTGTTCCCTCAGTTTCTTCAAACACACGAATGCGCTTTGCCGCCACATACTGTTGTCCGCCATTCGCATAAATCGATGTTGCAACAAGACGGATATGCGTTGCGGTTACTGCTTCGTTAAATACAATCTCCTGTGCAGTACGAGCATTCTGCAAATTTCCGGCCGCACCTGCAATATCATGAAAATCATCATCTCTCGGTTCGCCCTGCTGAACATTGGCATATTGAACCTTATATGCATTAATAGAACCCATACCATTGTCTCTTGACAGATAAGTTATTTTCTTAATTTTTTTTGCTTCTCCAAATCCTGTCTGAATCCAAATAGGATTGCTTGCGCTTACTAATCCACTGTTTACTTCCCCTTCTACAGGATTTCCCTGATATCTAGAATGCCACCAATGATTCTCATCATCAAATGCCCACCCAGCTTCACCATCATTATCCCAAGCTGCCGGTTTCTGCTCCGAATTTGCTTTTGCATTTGCCTTCAGAACTTCTGACTCAATCTCCTTTAAAACTTTTTCTTCTACAGTTACAGACTCGTTCTCGATATCTACAGCAGCATGTACCATTCCAACTCCCATATTGCCAAATGACACGAATGTCACAATCATGGCCGCTGATAAAGCACACGCCAGAACTCTTTTCATTTTCATTCTTTTTTCCTCCTTCTTCCCACCCGTTTATTTCATAAATTTAACTTCGTAAACATTGCTTAAAGTATTATATATAAAACACTTATTTTTTCTTTTTTCAAAAACGCACAATGTTTACATAATGTCAGCATAAGTATACCCCCCCCCCCGCATATTTCTGTCAATATAAATATATAATAATCTTTATTTCTTATTTTTTTGTGCATCATAAACAATCCTTTATTTTCAAAAATATTTATAATTACACAAAAGGAACTATCGCTTTGAGATTTATTAGTCACCAAAGCGATAGTTCCTCCTATCCCCTGCTATCATGCTGTTTTTATCATTTTACTTTTTATTCCGATATTGTACCGGTGTTGTATGATACATTTTTTTGAACACTCGATTGAAATGTTCTACATTCTGATACCCGACCATCTCTGCAATGCTTTCTACAGTGGCATTCCCGCTTCTAAGCATTGCACGCGCTTTTTTCATTCGGATCTGTTTGAGAATATCGCCGAATGTCATGCCTGACTTTTCTTTAATATATTTTGACAAATATGGTTTTGACAGAAAGAATTTTTCCGAAAGATCTTCTAATGTCACATTTTTATAATTTGCATAAATATAATTTGTAATCTCCAGCAGTCTTTCATCTTTTCCGCCATCCACAATTTCACTCAATTTATTTACAGCAACTACAAGCGCTTCTATCGACGCTTTTATAATATCCGCATCTATTCCGACTCCCCAGTATTTCTTTTTATTGTATATTATGCCGACATAAGCGACAGCTCTCGAAGAAGAGCCTTTTGTCAAGGAATGCTCTTCATAAAATGCCAACTGATAATCCACATCAAAATAATGTTTTATCGCATTGCTCACCGCATCTAACCGACCGTTTCCTACACCCACAATTCTTCGGTCATTACCGTTATGATGGATCACCGCATCAGCCACCATTCCGTTTTCCTGTTTGAAATGACATTCATCAACTGTAAAAATCGTCTTTGCCGTAATATAGTTATCTTCAAAAATATGATATACCCAGTCCGGCGTAAGTTCTTTATGCGCTTTGTCGGAAACGTCTTTGACAAGATAACCGACTTCTTCTTTCATCTTCTCCGGCAGGCTGATTCCAAAGCTCTGTTTCAAGATATAGTTCACGCCGCCCTTGCCTGACTGACTATTGATTCTTATAACGTCAGAATCATACCGTCTTCCGACATCCTGCGGATCGATCGGTAAATACGGCACGTTCCACTTATCACACTGCCGATCTTCTCTCCATGCCATACCTTTTGCGATCGCGTCTTGATGAGATCCGGAAAAAGCCGTAAATACAAGTTCTCCTGCATAAGGCTGTCTTGGAGAGACATGCATACGCGTCACTCGTTCATACACTTCACATATATCACTCATATTTGAAAAATCTAATTCAGGATCTACACCTTGAGAAAACATATTCATTGCCAATGTAATAATATCAACATTTCCGGTTCTTTCTCCATTGCCGAACAATGTTCCTTCAATCCTATCTGCTCCTGCCAAAATACCGAGCTCCGCATCACTGATACCTGATCCTCTGTCGTTATGAGGATGCAAGGACAGTAATACATTTTCTCTGTGAAGGAGATATTTATTAAAGTACTCTACCTGACTTGCGAAAACATGAGGCATTGCATTTTCTACTGTGGTCGGCAGGTTGATGATTGCCTTATTATCTGAAGTCGGCTCCCATATATCCAAAACAGCATTACACACTTCAAGTGCGTAGTCAACTTCTGTTCCCTGAAAACTTTCCGGACTATATTCAAATGTAAAATTACCGGTCGTCTCTTTTGCCAGTTTTTTCAACAATTTCGCACCATCGACCGCAATTTGCTTAATCTCTTCTTTACTCTTTTTAAATACTTGTTCTCTCTGTGCAACAGAAGTAGAATTGTATACATGTATGATCGCATGAGGCGCGCCCTGCACAGCTTCAAATGTTCTTTTGATAATATGTTCTCTCGCTTGAGTAAGAACCTGGATCGTAACGTCATCCGGAATCATATTTTGCTCGATCAATGCTCTGATAAACTGATATTCTGTCTCAGACGCCGCCGGAAAACCAACTTCGATCACCTTAAAACCAACGTCAACGAGAAGCTGAAAAAACTCCAATTTCTCATCAAGACTCATCGGTTCGATCAACGCCTGATTTCCGTCTCTAAGATCTACGCTGCACCAGATCGGCGCCTTATCAACACAATCTTTTTTTACCCAGTCGTAACAAGGTGTCGGAGGCATAAAATAAGTTTTTTCATATTTTTTCCAATTTTCTCTCGTTGTCATCATTACAGTTCTCCTTATATTATATCAATGATATTGCTTTTTTTTATCATTCACATACTATCACATTATATTTACTCATTCTAGTGACAAATTTAATCATTTATATTGATTTTTTTTAATGTTTCGTATTTTCATACTTTACAGAAGAAATTTTCTTCGTAGATATTCTGCACATATCCAAAGTGTTCTTTCTTTTACTGTTTTTCCCGCAACAACCTCATATGATATGATCCGCTCTCCATTTACACGATAAACAATCTCTCCTATTACAGTTCCCTTTTTTATCGGAGCACAAATTTCCTTCTTAATTTTTATTTCTATCTCATCTTTATCATCTGCTCCTACTAAAATTTTTTTAGATTCCCCTAAGATCTCTACTTCTAAAAGATCTTTTCCTTTTTTAGGAAACCCTCCTGTATATCCGTTTTTTATATAGATTTTTTCTGTTCTGTCTATCTTATCCGGAGAAATCTCTTTATAACAATAATTTTCCATTCCGTATGTCATTAATTTCTTTGTATCCGACCATTTATACCCTTTATTATTCGGCCATCCACATGCAAGAAGCGCCACAATCAATGTTTTTCCGTCTTTTCGCAGCGCTCCGACATAACAATATCCTGCATCTTGCGTAAACCCTGTTTTTCCGCTGAGAGCTCCATCCATCATTTTTAAAAATGTATTATGATTTACACAGGAATAACTTTTTTCTCCTTTGCAATCGGTAAATGTATACGCATCTGCCCGTGTGATTTCTAAAAATTTTTCCTTTTGCGGAGATTCCATAATGCAATATCTCATTATCCTCGCCAACTCTTCTGCCGTCGTATGATGAATTCCGTTTTCATCCTGTCCGTCAAGCCCGTTCGGAGTAATAAAATATGTAGAATTGCAGCCTAACTGAGAAGCTTTTTTATTCATCATATCCGCAAATTTATCAACATTTCCCGCAATACATTCTGCTATTGCGACGGCTGAATCATTATGCGATTCAAGCATAAGCGAATAGAGAAGATCTTTTAAATAAAAAGTCTGCCCTTGTGTCATTCCAAGCTTTACTTTCGGTTGTGCAGACGCGACGCTGCTAACTTCTGCTTTATCAGATAAATTTCCGTTTTCAAGCGCCAGAATACATGTCATAATTTTCGTCGTACTCGCCATCGGCATCTGTTCGTCTTTATTTTTTCCAAACAAAATACGCCCTGTCTCGGCGTCCATTAAAACGGCCGAACGGGCGTATAGATCAGAAGGCTTGACCTTAATACTCTTGTGACTTTCATCCATAATTTTCTCTTGTGCCCTGCAATCAGCCCATGAAATATTCCAGACTGCCGACAGACATAACGCAAACAACATTATGAATGACAGTATACTTCTTGTATTCATCTTAAATCTCTTTTTAAATTTCTTTCTTTCCATTCCGAAACACCTTCTATGCCGATAGTCTTTCTATCTATATGCCCTCCCATACAAGCTTATTCCTACAAATATTATCATCATCCACAGTACAAAAAACACATTTCGAGATTGTAGACGGTCACTGTTGCAAAAAAAACAGGATGTGCACCGCTTATGCCATCCCTGTTTTTTCAACCTGTTTTTAAATATCTAATTTCAACTGTGCTTCATCTTCGGCTTCTTCTTTAAAATGCTCGATCTGCTCCGGATTCAGCATCGGAAGATCATCTAACGACTGCACGCTGAACCGACGAAGAAACTCTTCTGTTGTTCCAAACAAAAGAGGTCTTCCGGGGGCATCCAATCTTCCCGTCTCTTCAATTAATCCATATTCAACGAGTTTATTTACTGCATGATCCGATTTAACACCTCTGATTTTTTCTATTTCTAATTTTGTTACAGGCTGCTTATAGGCAACGATTGAAAGTGTTTCTAAGAGTACATCCGTAAGAGCATAGCGCTTTGGCTGTTTCGCTACACGAATTAAATATTCGTACATTTCCTTTTTTGTACATAACTGAAAAGAATCTTCCAACTCAATAATACGGATTCCTCTATCCTCTTTTTCATAACGCTCCATCATATTCCGAACAAGTTTTTTGGTCGTTTCTTCATCATGTCCGATTGCAAATGCAAGTTTACTTATTTCAACAGAATCTCCCATCGTAAACAAGATTGCTTCAATCGCACTTTGAAGTTTTTCAATTTCCATACGCCTCTTCCACCCTTTCAATCATGATCTCGCCGCATGTTTCTTCCTGTTCCACACGAATTTCTCCCAGCTTCATCATTTCTAAAACCGCCAGAAATGTCACTACAATATGCATCTTGCTCTTTTGCTTCTCGAGTAGCTGTCGGAAGGAGAACTTATGATGTGTATGCATGTATTCGTGTATATATATAAACTTGTCTGATACGGTGACTTCTTCTTTTTCTATTTTTCCGAACTTGCTCCGAACCGGATCGATCTTATCAACCTGCCTTTTCATCACTTCTTTAAATATCTCATTTAATTTTTTCAATGTAAGATCTCCAAGAAGTTCATCCAGATCAACCGGTTCTGCATATTCTTTCACTTCTTCCGGTATTGTCGGATCTTTATAAAGTATCATGTCTGCATCCGTCTGCCTGTCCTTCAGCTCATACGCCATATACTTATACATTTTATACTGTAAAAGCTGTTCTACAAGCTCACGCCGCGGATCTTCTTCCTCCCCCTCTTCCGTTTCCTCTTTCGGAAGCAGCATTCGACATTTTATATCCAAAAGCGTAGCTGCCATAACAAGGAATTCACTCATAATATTCAGATCTTCTTTTTGCATATTCCTTATATATTCCATATATTGATTCGTAATTTCTACGATTGGAATATCATAAATATCTATTTTATTTTTATCGATCAAATGAAGCAGAAGATCCAACGGACCTTCAAAAACTTCAAGTTTTACCGGAATTCCCATAAATTATCTCCATCATTTAAACAGCTGCTTAACATTTCGCCAGTTCACCATTTCCGCAACAAAAGAAAATCGCAGAAATTTCTAACGCCAACTCTACATTATAAAGGAGCTTTTTACTTTTGACAATGTTTTTCTTTTATCGTCTTTATCGTTTTTCCGCCTCGTTTTCCCGTCATTGTTTTCCCTGCCGGATCATATATTTTTTACTTCGTCAGCTTGCCGCCTTATTACCGGACACAGACCTCGATTGCGATAACCTCCGGCATATTAAACAAACGAATATTGATCGTATGACTTCCCAGTCCTCTACTTACAACTATCGTCTGTTCTCCTTCTCTGCGCATTTCCCCTGAATATTTCGGAAAGAGAAACCCCTGCGGCGTCACAACTGCCCCAATCCCCGGACACCGCACTAATCCTCCATGCAAGTGTCCGGATAGGATCAAATCGGCTCCCCATTTTTTATAAGCATCCATATATGCCGGGTTATGCGCCATCAATATCGAATAATCTTTTCCCTTTTTTCCGATTTTTTCTTCAACCGTTTTCTCCGTAACATCTGCTTTTTTAAATTTTCTATTCACAGACGAATCCAGTTCCAGGCCATAGATACTAAACTTCATACCGTTTTTTTCTATATTTTCGGCTTTATTCTCCAAAAAGCATACTCCACAATTTTCCAGCTTTGCTTTGTATCGTTCGTATGTATCCCCGTATATATCTGTATTTTCTTTCATTCTCTGTTCATGGTTGCCATTTGTGTAATACACCTGACAAATATGCGGTAATTTCTTCACAAACTCAAGAGCTTCCTGTACGGAACTGCCTTCTTTTGCGACCAGCATATCCCCTCCGATTAAAATCATATCCGGCATTTCTGCCTGAATCGCCTTATACAATTTATCGTTTTTATTTCCGTATACACAGTTATGAAGGTCACTTAAAAAAATCACTTTTACACAGTTTTGAATGCCGATGTTTTTTTTCGTTTTTACTTTATATTTTCTCACCCGGAATGTATGAGTTTCCCGATAAATTTCTCCTGCCGCTAAAATGAGCAAAATAAGGATAAAAATAATTATCCACCATGCTGTATTATTCATTTATAAAACTTGTATGATAATTAGGAAGTTAATTATCACACGTTTCCTTTCTTTTAATATCGTGGTTCAATACAATTCAGATACTATGGACTTTTGATTTTTCCCTGTAGCCTTGACTACTCGACTGGAGTGTATTGCCGCTACCTTTATCTGAATTGTTTATTAGCTGGATGTTGCCGGAGTGTTTTTCACTCAGAGTACTTATTTCTATCAAGTCTACGATGATAATCGATGGTGGACATCATGGTATCAGACTTTATGAAAGGGAGGTACAACCTCATGAAAATTTTTGTAGGCATTGATATTGCCAAACTCAACCATTTCGCCGCTGCGATTTCTTCGGACGGTGAAATACTCATTGAGCCGTTCAAATTCACAAACGACGCTGATGGCTTCCAACTGCTGGTCTCTAAGCTCGAATCATTCGATAAGAACAGCATCATCATCGGTCTTGAGTCGACGGCACACTACGGTGACAACCTTGTTCGATACCTTGTTGCTGAGTTCTACCAAGTGTGTGTGTTGAACCCCATCAAAACCTGTCAGATGCGTAAGAACAATGTTCGTAAAACAAAGACAGATAAGGTCGACACATTTGTTATTGCTAAAACTCTTATGATGCAGGATGACCTAAGATTTATTACCTTCTTTGATCTCGATATGATGGATCTTAAGGCCTTGGGGCGCTTTCGGCAGAAAACCATTAAGCAACGCACCCGATTGAAAATCCAACTGACAACCTATGTTGATCAAGTATTCCCGGAGATTCAATACTTTTTCAAATCCGGTCTGCATCAGAATGCTGTCTATGCTCTTTTAAAAGAAGCACCTTCTCCAAAAGAGATTGCTTCCATGCATATGACTCATCTGGCAAATCTGCTCAAAGTGAACTCGCACGGACATTTTACTAAAGAGCAGGCCAAAGAATTAAGAATTCTCGCACAGAAGTCTGTCGGTGCCAACGACAGCGCTATATCTATTCAGATAACTCAAACCATTCAACAAATCGAGTTACTGGATAGCCAATTAGAAAAGATTGAAGCTGAGATGACGGATATCATGAAATTTAACGATTCTGTCATCATGACCATTCCTGGTATCGGTTATATCAATGGTGGAATGATCCTTGGTGAAATAGGCGATATTCACCGTTTCTCCAATCCAAACAAGCTGCTTGCTTTTGCAGGCCTGGATCCTTCTGTTTATCAGTCTGGTAACTTTCAGGCTAAGACAACAAGGATGTCCAAACGTGGCTCTCGTGTTTTACGATATGCTCTTGTAAATGCAGCTTGGAACGTTGTCAGGAACAACGCAACCTTCAAGGCTTATTATGATGCCAAGAGGGCTGAAGGCCGGTCTCACTACAATGCACTTGGGCACTGTGCCGGCAAGCTTGTCAGAGTCATCTGGAAGATGCTCACTGACGAAGTAGAATTTAACCTCGAGTAAGAGATCTGTATACCTATATCGATAGATTTTGAAAAAGCACCCTAAGGGAGCTCTATTAAAGTTACCCTTTTTTACCACCGATATGAAAAAGAAATTTTTTGCTAATTTATGGTTGACTTTTCATAGCTGGTCTCCTTTAACGATATTCCTATAAAAAACTTTCCTCATTTTCTCTCATTATAAAACAGCGGTATTCTGAAACTCAAGTATTTCTTCACATCAGCACGTAAACAACTTTTTGTGTGAAATTATTCCGCAGATCTAAAGCAGCTTTTATTAATTCTTTTCTCCAATCAAAAATTTTGCCGATACCTTTATTAAATAATCCGAAAATCCTGCTTTTTGTACACCTCTTTTTGCTATGATATCGCTGCGCCCGATTTCATTTCCATCCAGAGTATAAACGATCGAGCCTACAACATCTCCTTTTCGAACCGGCGCTAATATCTTTTTATTTATTTTCTCAATTTTTTTAATTTTCTTCATATCCTTTCCTTTTACATCTAGATAAGTAAACTTTTCTCCGCGCTCTACTTCTATATTTTCTTCGACTCCATTTTTTACAACTGCATATTTTGTTTTCATCGGTTTCTCGTCCGAATACACCTGACATTTTCCAAAACCGTAATTCATCATTTTAACCGCATCCGCAAATCTCTCCTTCGATGTATCGGCAGCCATAACAACCGCGATCAACTCCACATCATCCTTCTTTCCCGTTGCCGAAACGCAAAATTTTGCTTCTCCTGTCGACCCTGTTTTCAAACCGGTAGCATATTCATACTGCCTTACAAGTTTATTTGTATTTGTAAGTCCAAATTCCGAAGTACCTTTCTTCGTTTCATGAGTAATATTTTCCATCCATGTCATCGCATACTCATGAATCTGAGGATATTTCGTAATTAATTCCCGCGACATCAGCGCAATATCTCTTGCAGTCGTCACATGCCCCTGTGCATCTAAACCGTTGCAATTTACAAAATTTGTATTATGCATCCCCAATGCTTTTGCCCGCTTGTTCATTTCTTGTACAAAAGCCTCTTCACTGCCGCTTATATACTCTGCCATTGCCACACAAGCATCGTTTGCACTTGCGATTGAAATGCACTTTAGCATTGTATCGACCGTCTGAGTTTCCCCTGTCTCTAAAAACACCTGAGAGCCGCCCATAGACGCTGCAAATTCCGATACGGGAACTTTATCTTCCAAAGAAATTTTTTTACTTTCAACAGCATCAAAAATAAGAAGCATTGTCATAATTTTCGTAACACTTGCAGGTGGACGTTTCGTATCCGCATCCTGTTCAAACAATACCGTTCCGGTAGATGCTTCCATCAAAAGAGCTGAAGGAGCACCGATTTGCATACTTGTATCCTCCTTTTTTGCGCCTTTATTTAGTTCTTCTTCATTCTCTGTATTGTTATCTTCTATCTTGCTGTTTTCTGTATTTTGATCTTTTGTTTCTTTATTTTCCGGCGCTAATAACATTTCCTTGCCTTTTACCGTATATGCGTTTCCCAACATGCAACAGATCATCAATGCACATAAAACACCTGCGATTACCGTTCTTGCATTTCTCATTTTTGATCCACTCTCCAAAATTTCATCTATTATAAATATAAGCAAATCCTGCAAAAAGTATTACTTAATCTCTCTTTTTCCTCAAGATAGATTTCAGCATATAACTGCGCTGACTAAAAATAACTATCCTATAAAAGCCTCTCAAATCTTGCTCATTTTTACCTGTTGTAGGTTTGTCAAACATATGTTACACCCCGATCAATAAATTCCCTCAGAACAGTTTGTGGTGATTTCCACCCCAGAGGTCTCATGGGAAACTGGTTATAATCCCTACGGTTATAGGTTTGAAGCTGCTTGGAAAAATCCTCAAAGGAATAGAAAGTATGCGAGGTATAAAAACGTTCATTATCCTTGCGGTGGCTGCGTTCCACTTTTCCGTTATGACGTGGTGTAAAGGGTCGGATCAGTTTATGTTGGATGCCAAGTTCTTTTAAAGTCCGTTGGAATAAAGTCAATGTTTCTTTGCCGGAAGTGGAAAAGCGCTTTGTAAACTCCACGCCGTTGTCTGTCTGAACGCATTCGATTGGCATAGGAAAGCGTTGGATCAGATGCTTGAGGAACTGTGCGGATGAATAGGTGCTGTGTTCTTCAAAAGCTTCCACATACCGCCAGCGGGAGTACTCATCAATGGCGGTATACTGATAGAATTTCTTTCCTTTCGCATTATTGACAAGACAACATGCAGGAACGAATTTCACATCGACCTGGATACGCTGTCCGGGATATTTCATCTGCTCATAAGGCTTCGGAATATATTTGGGATTCGGAAGTTTTTGAGCCAAGATTCCCTGTTTCTTCAGAAAACGATACAATCCTGGGATGGAACGTTTATAACCGCGCTGCATAAGTTTGACCCAAAAGACAACCAGACCAGAATGGGGATTGCGCCTACGCATATCTTGGATCAGCTTGATTTCTTCAGGTGTATGCTGATTGGGATGGTGATGGGGACGGCGTGAACGATCGCGGAGAGACTCTATTGTGCCGTCATAGCGGCGCTTCCAACGATAAATATACTGGCGGTTTGTCTTATATTTAATTGCTGCTTTTGAGACACCATATTTTTCGGCGAAACGGATCAGGGATAGACGATACCTCATATCTTGTGTTATACTTGCCATGCGGGAATACTTCCTTTCTTAAATGTTTAGGTTTGGTAGCTTAAAGCATAACACAGAAAAGGTATTTCCGCTTTTTAATTATTCAGTTGTAACACATGTATTGTAATCCTACACTCAAATCTTGCTCATTTTTACCTGTTTCATTGACTTTTATCAATCCGTAGAGTATATTAAGCAAGGGAGAATCAACGGGAAAATTAATAAGGAGGTCACTAATGAAGTCTCATACTTATTATGATATTTTAGGTGTTTCAAGAGATGCGACTTTAGACGAGATCACAACTGCTAAAAATGCACTGGCGAAAGTATATCATCCAGATGCAAATGCACATAAAAATATTGACACAACCGCTTTTATGCAGGAGATACTTGAGGCATACCGGGTTTTATCGAATCCGGAAAAGCGCCGCAAATATAACCAAGAAACATTCGGCGAAACCGAACGCGTTTTCAAAACATTTACATTAACTCCGGAAAACGAAGAAGAAAATACAGGTTCTTTTGTCACATATTGGAATATGTCTAATCAGCTTAGAACTATACTCAATAAAAGCATTCGGTTGATGAAGCAGGAAACACAAAAGAAAACACTGACCCAACGCGTTTTTCAGAAATGGGGCAAATATCAAAAAGAAGAAACGATCCGCAATCAGCAGATCGCAAAATTATCCACACAGGCCGTCCAATATATTACCGCTCTTAAAATGGCTGGAATTCCGATGGATTACTGGAGTTCCGATGCAATGAATTGGATACTTGTACGTTGGGGGCAAAAACAATCTGTCGATTATCATACTCTCTTTTCACGCTATGATGATTATGTAGAAGAAACATTGTCAAATTCCGAAAAAATTCGATTAAAAAATCAAAACAAACGTTTTCATCACAATTTAAAAAAACTGCTCTCCTACGCTTTAAAAGCGTAAGAGGCAGTCATTCAAAAGAGCCTCGCAACCCTTTTTTACATCTCTGTAAGTCGTATCAAAGTCACCTGTATACCACGGATCTGCAATGTCTTTTCCTTTTTCCTCTGTAAAATCAAGCAGCTTCGATACTTTCCCTTCAGGATCTGAATTACCTATAATTCTGTTTATATTTCTAATATTCCATGAATCCATACCAATAATATAATCATATTCATCATATTCATGTTTCTGCATTTGACGCGCTTTATGATTTCCGCAATAAATTCCGACTTCTTCTAACTTATGACGCGTTCCGTAGTGAACCGGATTACCGATCTCCTCGCGACTTGTAGCCGCAGAGTCAATGAAAAAAGTATCCGATAAACCAGATTTATTAACTAATGCCTTCATTACATATTCTGCCATAGTAGAACGACAGATATTGCCGTGGCAGATAAAGAGCACTTTTATCATTGTTGCATAACCTCGCATTTCTTAGTTTTTCTTGGTTTTTCGGGCTTTGTAAGCCCTTGTACTTTTTTGTTTTCTGGCATAACCTGGTTTATTTTCGCATAATATCGTCCGCAAAAGGTGTAAAATAAGGTGTATGTTTTTCTATTTTACACCTTGCTATTTTCAATTAAAAATCGTAATTACACAACCTGAATCCGGGCAATTTCTTCCCTGGCATCCTCAAGATTTACATGCGTATATGTATTCAGCGTTACGCTGATATCTGAGTGGCCCATCAAATATTGCAATGCTTTTGGATTCATTCCGGATTTTGCCATATTTGAGCAATAGGTATGCCGACATACATGCGGTGTAATGACAGGCATCTGTACTTTATAAGTATTATTATACTTCTGAATGATGTGTTGAAAATAATGCTCCCAATGCAGGGAATAACAGATACTTTCATTTTTATCAAAGTATAAGAATCCACTTTTTCCATCTACCATAGGTTCTGATTTGGGCGGGTTCCGTTTTTCTATTATTTTCCGAAAGCATTCCTCTACATCCGCAGTCATAGGTATCTTTCTCGTTCCACTGGTTGTTTTAGTCTCTTGAATATAATATCCGATTTTTGATTTTTTCTGCAATTGATGATCGATGTTGATCGTATGCTCCTTGAAATCAATATCAGAAATCGTCAAACCACAAAATTCCGAAATGCGAAGACCTGTTTTAAACAATATGTAGATTCCCTCATAATACCTGCAAAAATGAGGATCCTCTTTCACAAATCGTAGAAACTTACGTTCCTCCGCTCTGCTGATTGCTTCTCTTGTCACACTGTCATTCACAACCACTTCCATTAGCTGAAACTGAAATGGATTTTTCCTGATCAGGTCATCATTCACTGCCAACTGAAATGCCGGACGAAGAACTCCTCGGATTGAATGGATGGAACTATAGCTTTTCTTTTCTACCTGCTGAAGATGTATCAGCCAACATTTTGCATCCGAAATCCGAACCGTATCAATCCTTCTTTTTCCAAATGGATCTTTCTTCAATAAATTGATAACTGTTCCGTATCCTGCAACTGTAGTAGGTCTGACACCGGTTTTTGTTGATGTATATTTTTCAACCAGTTCCAGTACCGTCATATTTCCGCCATTTGTTGCAATCTGTTCAAAATGATCTGCCTGGATTTTCTTCTCCATCTCCCGAAGCGATAAAGCCCGGCGCTTTCCTTTCGGAGTTGCATCGTTATGGTCTAAGCGCCAGCTATATACGCAGCGCTCCTTTCCCATCTCATCGACATACTTAAATCGATATCTGCCATCAGATAACTGTATTTCTCCATTGTGTAATATACGTCCTCTATGATCTCTCCTTTTTTCACTCATATTATTTTAGTCTCCTTCATCAAATGTTCATTTAACTTGGAAGACCGTCTCGGTTTATTCATTATACCACAAGACCTTCCCTTCGCTAAGATAGAATGAACATTATTTTCATTACTATTTTTTCTATTCTGTCACTTAAACTGTGCTGGCTGTATCCAGATAATCTTCAAATAATTTTCTTTTGAATCGGATGTGCGAACCAACTTCCAAAATAAAATCTGCTCCTTCATTTTCACCTGCAATCTGTCTTAATCTCTTTTCTCCGATTCCGTAATATTCAGCTGCTTCGGAAACATTTAAAGAATATTTCTTCCAAACAGGTATTGTTTTTTCTGTATGATTCATTCGCATTTCTCCTCCCCTCTGTTGGTATTCAACAAGGTTTTCGCTTTCTCCATTTTCATACTTGCAATCGCTTCTCGTTTGCTTGTGCCTCCAACATACATTGGCGTACACATTTCTAAAATACGGTCATAGATACGCCTTTTATCCAACATGGTCTCGCTTTTTATTTCTTTCAGTGGAAGATTAGTCGTAATGATCAATGGTCGTCCTGAACGGATCCTACGATCTATGACACTGAAAATAATTCCTAATGCATATTCTGAATTTCGTTCCACTCCAAGATCATCAATAATCAAAAGCTGGTAAGAAGCCAATGCATTGATATATTCCGTTTTGTCTGCCAGTGGAAATATATCATCGATAATGGTATTGAAATTTGTCATCTTCACCGTTACTTCCTGCTTAAGAAGTTCATTGGCAATGCACCCGGCAATATAACTTTTCCCGGTACCAACCGGTCCCCAAAACAAACAACCAATATGATTTCTTTTCATTTCATCCCAGTTATCAACATAATTTTTTGCCTTATGCATTACCGCATCTGACATATCTGCATTCTCAAATGTCCACTCTTCCATTCTGCTCTCATCAAAACAGATGCTTGTATTTCTGTTGACTAATTCCCGGTGTTCTTTGTCTTTAAAATATTTTTGTTCTTCTTCATATGCTTTTCTGTCACAAGCACATTGCCTGGAATGTTTCTTCATCCCCATAAAACCGCCCTCAGGGAAAAAAGCTTCTTTCGCTTCCCCACAGACTTTACAGTATCGCAAACCATCACTGCCTACACATACAGTATCTTCTTCTCTCATCACAAACTCTCTCCTTCCCCATAGCAATAATTTACTTCATGATATTTATTTCTTTTATTTTTCTCAGTTACTTTACTAGGTGCCACATTTCTGACTCCTGCACAGCCATTTTTACGACCAGATGATGGGTGCTTTTCCGACTCTATTACAGCCATCTTTTCAACCGCCTTATTGTCAACCGTCTGTAAACCGATCTCATCAGATGGAATTTTTACATATAAATGATTGGGTTTTGAAAATCCACCGGATCTGCGAACCAATAATCCCTCATCATCTAATTCCTTCAATGCTGTTTTTACAGAAGATTTGCATTTATCGATTTGAACAGACAATTCATCTATCGGAAAAGAAACATATTTATTCTTCAATGCATGTTCAACAACAAGCTTAACTCCATTTTGAAGATTAGATGAATGAGGCAAAACCCCCAATTCTGCTGCTTTCGTATAATAGTGCTCTGAACCATAATAGCTTTCTATAAATCCCTTGATTTTGGAAAGCTCTGCTTGATTTGTATTATCTTTTAATGCTTTCAAATCATAGTTTCGCTTATCCAAATTTATAATTCTTTCAAATACCGTTTTCATTGAACGTTGCTGCCCAAGATAGATAGCAACACCGCCGTTATGACACAACTTTATTGCATTATAAATGGCCACATCTGTAGATAATGATAAATCTGGAAAGTATTTATTACTTCTTTCTCGGGGTAACTTCTTCAATTGTTCAACTCGAAGGATTCGGGGAATATAATAATCTTCATTTGATTTATCATCAGAAAAGAAATGAATATCCCTTTGTGTCGATGAAAATCCTATTGATTTAGGTGTAGATACAATACTATCATCTGTCGCCAAACAACCTCTATCCTCAAACAACCACTGTGCAATATCCCCTGAATTTGGCAATACCGCAGATAGCAAAACCAACTGCTGTTCGCTCGTTATGTTCTGACGTATATGTGTTACTAATAACTCATATGTTGCACCTCTCCCTCCATCATCAAACATATGACCTTCATCAAACACAAATAAATCTATAGCACTTAAGAAAAACGGATCATGATGTAATACATAACTCAGTTTCTCTGGCGTACATATTAGTATCTGCCGTTTAATATCTTCAGAAAACAAATTCCAGAAATCATTTTGAAGTACATCAGAAAACTGATTTATCGTGACATCATTTCCAAAAGCTTTGTACATATCCATTGTTATTTCGTTGCACAACGCTCTTAATGGTGCCACTATAATAGCAATATTCGCTCGTTCAGATAAAAAAGCTGCTCTAATAATTAGTTCAATACTTCTTGTCTTGCCTACCCCTGTCGGAAGTTGAACGATAGAACTTTCTCCACGCAACAATCCCTTTTCGGCTATTAATCTTTGTGCTGGCCATAACATCTTTATTGACATCTTCTGCGTCTTCTTTAAGTTCAGTATCTTCTATGTAATTTCTTCGAATGTGCAATGCCCAGTCATCAAGAATACTTTCATCATCTTTATAATCAATTTTATAGCATTTTAACGGTATGTCATCTTTAATTACAATACCAGTTTCTTCAACTATCCAATCGATGTATTGTGGCTTTTCCATGTAGTATTCCTTTCCTAACTTTTAACCTTTATACATCCTTCAACAACATCCGGATTATTCTTAGATGTGATTTTATATGGTATCTCATCAATCTCATTTTTCACAAAAAGGATTGTCGGGAAAGCAACAGTTGTATTATGTTTTATATAATCTACTTTAAGCTTTACAATATACTTATCTTCACTTGAATAGAATCCATAACAAAACACATCTTTTATCTCATCAGTGAAATCATCACTATAATCCGGAACATATCCAGGCAAACCATATGGACGTGCTCCATACGAAGTTCTTCCATTTTGCTCTGATTCTGAATATTCAATATATTCAGATGTGCCTTCAATTCCGAACAAAATACTCATATCACAATCTGTAAGCAAATATCCTATCTCTGCATTATTAAACTTAGGGAATTCACCTAATGTAAGCAAGGATTCTTTTGGAACTTCAAACATAATTTCAGCATCTTCGTCAATGGCCTTACCACAATTCTGAATTGCTAATTTAATACAATTCATTCCAGAAAACGCTTTCTCAACCGGAGCCCATTCCAAAGCTTTAGAAATAGTTTCATGCAATCTTTTGATTTTCCAATATTTCTGCTTTTCTTCGGATGTTCCATTCAACTTAGGACCACTGAGTAGATTTGATGTTAAAGTATCTTGGTTTAAATTTCCAAGTTCAAAAAAGGAATCGGACAACTTACGCTCCAGCTGTTCAGCCACAGCAGTAATAAACTCTTTTTCATCTTCATCTATGTCAACAGGGCTTGTAAATCCAGCAAAAAAAGTATTAGCTGTAACAGATCTACCACCTACATTCATATCAGAAATCTCCTGATACATATTCTTAATCGAAGTAATGTATTCTTTCATGGTAATCTCTGCATTTAACACGAATGGGCATACCACCGCTTCTTCAGTCAATCTTCCAGTTTCGTCAATACCTAATAACTTTAACTCAGAACGATATTCATTGGCTGTTTCACTTACCCTCTTTTCTGTCAAAAAATGCATGGAAAGATGGGCAAAAAACATCTTTTTAAATTCTTCGTCGGATGAATAAGTGAAATATATTCCTTTGTCTTTATATTTGTCACGGAATGCTTGTATTTTCTCATAGCCGTCACCATTTATTTTTGATGGTGGGATAGGCTTATCCGAAAAATACATAAACACTTGTTTTCCAGATTGAAGCATAATTTCAATTTCTTCTTCTGTTCCAGAACCATACTCATCAGTAGGTGAGCCAAATCTTGTCCAGAAAATCGCAACTGCTGCATCACATTTATTTACAAACTGCTCGTTAAGTAATGCCTGTGGTTTTCCTCCAGACTGAGCATAAGAACTTTTACTCCAATGGCGAGTTTTTATTGTGATTCCTAAAGTTTCAGCATATAATTCATTAAACTCATCTAATGTCGATATAGTAAACAATAACCTTTTTAATGTCATTATCCAATTCTGGAATCGCCTGATGAATAATACGGTTCATGGTCACTTTATCAAGAAGTTTGGATGCGCTGTCCATTAAATTTGGCACGTAAGCAGGAATTGTACCAAGCTTGCTATCAGAGATAGCACCTTCCCAGAAAGAATCCAGAGAATCTTCATTTTTCAAGCCAGGAATCAAAAATTTAATTTTATCCATTGTCTGAACCGGATTACGATAAAGTTGAACTCCATCTTTAATTTCCAGCACATCGAATTCAGCCCCATCTGCGACAAGACGATCACGGGTTGTCTGAACAGAATTCAATCCAATATCACAATGAATAAATTTTCTGGCCAGTTTGTTTGCCACTGCTGCAGTAACACCACTACCTCCAAAAAAATCTGCAACTATCATATTTTCATTTGATGAAGATGTGATAATTCTATTCAATAGTGCTTCTGGTTTTTGCGTAGAATAATTTGCCGACTCAGCAGATCGACCTGCAACATACGCAATATCTGACCAATTATCATTTAAAGGAACTCCCGGAAGTTCGTCCATAAACACAATGCGGCAACGTTTGATAGGCTTTCCATTTTTTCCAAGTCTTACACGGCCATGGCTATTGGGAACTTCTGTTTGAGGGGCATTCCACAATTCTTCAAATTTTTCTGGCGTTGTTCTCCAACGTGCAACTGTGCCATGAAAATCGTAAGCTGCCATTTTATTCTGTGGATCAAGCATATTTTCAAATTTATAGTATCGTCCAGAAGGTGCTTTTGTCCATTCATCAGCAATGTACTCTTCTGTATAAGGTGTGTATTGTATATTAAATGGATACTCTTCTGAACGAGAATAGAAAAATATACTGTCTTTAACTCTACTATAATTTTGCTTACTATCATTATGTGAAGCTGTCCTTACCCAAGTAATTTCATTTCTAAAATTATCTTCACCAAACACTTCATCGAGAAGAATCTTAACATAATGCCCAATATGCCAATCAATATGTACATATATGGACGCATTTTCACTCATTACCGATTTAATCGCCATAAGATTTTCGTACATCCAGTTCAGATATTTTTCTTTATCCCATACATCACCATACATCTTTTCTTCAAAAGCTTTCAATTCATCTACATCCAGCTCTTGTTCAGCCTGTGCAATAACTTCTGCTACTTTCGGATTTCGACGAATATATACTTTCTTTGCGTAATCGGCACCACTTGCAAATGGTGGGTCAATGTAAACAAGGTCAACTTGAATGCCTTGCTCTTTAAGATAAGCACAGGCAGAAACACATTCTCCACGAATAACCATATTACCATCGGAGTTTTCGCCCACAGTTTCCTGTTTTTCCATTTCATATAAAGGCATGCCACGTTGCAATGTCATAGAAACATCGTCAGCGCCTTTGTATCTCAATATTCTATTAAAATTACCAAGCACAGCCTGTCCTTCCACCGGCTCCGGTATAAACGGTACATATTTAATTGGCATTATTTGATTCCTCCATTTTTCATATAACTTACAAATTGTTCAAAAGAAATTGCCATACTATATGATGTTATAAATTCTTGTGCCAATTTTGCTTTTTGTATGTCATCCAACTCGTCTAATGCCTTAATAAAATCAAGCAATTTATTTTTTGCATTAGTATATTTATCATCAAACTCTATGCCTACAGTAGGTCTAATTCCATTCATTACGCTTTCTCCTTAAAAAACTCACAGATTTTTTGATGTGTCTGTGTCAATCTATCTTTCTCTGGCATCGTATCTTCCAAATACAGGTAATCAAAACGTTCATAACCATACGCAGCATTATTCTGTTTTGAAAACTCTGTTTCCATAAAATTCTTCTTATCTTTAAAGACTGGATCTTTGGCATAAATCTGCCCCTTGGTTTCCACTACAATAACCTTATGGATAACGCCATCTTTTCGTTTAATGATAAGGAAGTCCGGTGTGTAAATACCAATGTAATTCCATTTTCCACTGGTTTTCTTATAGCACTTGATCTTAAACTCCGTCATAGCACGGTCGCCATTGTAATACACTTCCAGACCTAATTCTTCGATAATATCAAAGGACAATACTTCTCTTAAAAATGTTTGTTCAAAACCACTGTCTGTACGATATGGCAAGTAGTGGAACGAACGATTCTTATTTGGGTGAGATGATACACGCTGTTGCAATTCCAAAACGATTCTATCGTTTCCAGTTTCTATAGCGAGATCAATTAACTGCTGTGTCTTTTTATCAACTTTCAATTTTCCCTGATCGTCAGCCATTATGTTTTCAACAACATTCTGTCTTGGATAGTAGTCATCCAGATTATCTGCATATATCTCAGAAGTAAAATTCGCAATGTTCAACAAATTAGCTTCTTCTGGTATCAGTTCTTCTGTTGTATTGAAATCCGTTTTGTCACAAAAAGCTTTGCGAATATTGGCTTCTACCAACTTTTTATTGTACTTCGAACTGAAATATCGTGAGCCACCTTTTTCGTATGTGATTTTTTCATATACTACTTTTAACTGCTCTGTATATGCATTTAATTCTGCCATGGAAGGTGTTCCAAATCCACTTCTCATAATGCCATAAATCCAAGAATTAAAGGTTGCATATTCTGTACCATATTCAGCATCATCCACCTGGATACTGATATTATTTACATTCATAGAAAGATCTGTTGTTTTGATAATATTACCTGCAATTTGCGCTGAATCAACAGATTTTTCAATAGAAACTTCAGGATTTGCCTTTTCCACAGTAAGTGTAAAGTTATGTGCAAATGACGGATTTGTTGGCTCGTTATAAGCAAAATATAAATCCAAGTAAATAAATGCCGCCATCAAATACGTTTTACCTGCACCCATAGGAAGGCTAAACAGATAATCCGTATAGGAAACACCATAAAACGCATTACGAAAGAATTCATTATAATCAATTCCCGTTGGATCTTTCTTTATCTGTTTTTCCAGTTTTTCAGATACCTGTTCACCTTTATCATTTGTCAAACATGCATATTCAAACAATGTCGCTGCCGCTGGATTCTGAAACAAATATTCACGAGTGGATTTTGACAATTCTATCTCATTCAAATCAATAGAATTAAAGAATCCCTGTCTAAACAGCTGTGTCAACGGCTTACATTCACAGGCAATTTTTAGAAACAGATATACCTTAATAGCCTCAATCTGAGCATCACGCATCTGCCCTGTTTTCTCTATATATTCAATTAAGTTTTTAACCGTACACCGTTCTGATTCATACCATTGTGTACACTTATTTTCTATCATTTTATAGAACATGTATTTACTCCCGTCTTTGAAATGTATATCATTATTTTTTCTCAAAGCACAAATTTTTCACTTTGAATCACGTTTAATATGCAATTCTAAAATAATCCAAATACGCCTTATACTTGTCCTGTGCGGTCAGGCAGGTATCAGTCAGATATCCTTTTTCATTGTTCCATTCTTTCAATCCACGATAATAGAACATCTTCAGATTATCCTCGATGATAAACGGAACGATATTATATTTCAGGCATTCCTTAAACATAATTAATCTGCCCACACGACCGTTGCCGTCCTGGAATGGATGGATACGTTCAAACTTCACATGGAAATCCAGAATATCCTCAAAATTCTTTTCTTCTTTTCCGTTGTACTCTGTCAGCAGAGTTTTCATTTTATCGGCAACTTCTTCCGGAAGTGCTGTATCCATACCACCGACTTCATTCGGTATCTTTTTATAATCGCCTACTGCAAACCAATCTTTTCTGGAATCACTAGTACCGCTCTTCAAGATCAGATGAAGTTCTTTGATAAACTTCTCTGTCAGAACTGCCTTTGCATTATCAATAATCATATCAATACAGCGGAAGTGATTTGCTGTTTCAATCACATCGTCCACATTCAGCACATCTTTTTCTACACCGATGGTGTTGGTTTCAAAGATATATCTGGTCTGATCATGGGTCAGGCGGCTGCCTTCAATATGATTGGAGTTATATGTTAAATCAATCTGTGTCTTATGATAAATCCCACCAGAGTATTTACTTGCCTTCTGCTCCTGCAGAATATCCAGCAATGTAATTGGCTGCTCTTTCTTTTTATTGGAACGCTCCGGCTTTTCTGCATTTTCGGGAATTCTCCACGTCTTTCCTATAAGAAAAGCACCATCCACTCGTCCATGAGCACAATAATTTCTAACACTTCGCTCTGATATATTCCATTTTTTTGCTATTTCAGTAACTGAAAGATGTTTCATCTGCTATCCTCCGTCATAAATCAAAAACGTACTAATCTATTACTTAGTATATCATATTATCGGCAAAAATACTATTATTTTCAGCCGATACATTATTCTTTTTAGCCGATACGTAACGCCTTTTTCCTTCAATCAAAAAAGACGTAAGTTTTCCCTACGTCTTGATTACCAATCCGATCTTCCAAAGGTGTAAATAAGGTGTAAATTCTACGTTTCCATCCAAGAACCCCAATAAACTCAAGGCTTTTGCCCCGTCCCTTAAACACTGCCGTGGCAGATGAAAAGTATTTTTATCATTGTTTTATTTCTCCTTGAATTGCCCCGGAATGCCCTTGTTTGCAAGGGATTTCGGGGATTTGTGAAATGTGTGATTTAGGTGGCATCTTGGCAAAATGGTGCAAGATGGAGCATGTTGTTACTACCTGTTAGTAGTAAAGTTAGTAGTAAAACGGAATGGGTTACTACTAAGGATTATATATTATAATCTGCATATACTGAAAGCATACTCTCAACACTCTTCACAAAGTTCTTAGAATTATCATCAAACTCGTACTCTCCAAGTATGGTATGATACACATTTCCCGTATATTCTGTAACAAAAATTGCATCGTATAACTGTTGGATTTTTTGTTCAACAGTAACTACACTCTTACCTTCTTCCACTTCAAAGGCTTCATTTCTATTCAGCAATCGTGTAGCCAACCATTCTCCCTTATCAGAATCTTTATAAATATCCATAAGTGGTTTCGAACTTTTTCCGCATACAAATTGGTTATATAACGATATATCAACAATTTTTAGTCCTACAAGAATTGGAACCACATACATCAATAAAAGTTGTCTTCCTTTTTCATCTGAAAAAGAAAAATCAAATTTTCTACTCTCATGTGTAGGCTCATATGCTGCTGTTTTCACTTGTCGATAAAAACGAGTGGCTTCACGCAACTCCATATTATATGTATCTATTACTTTTCGACATATTTTTTCTAAGACATAACTAGATTCCAACCCCATTTCCCTATAAAATGCAGTTTTATCTGCTGGTGGCAAGGATATTCTCATATCAAAAAATCTGTCTAAATATCTGCACGCATCAAATGTATTACCATAATAATGCTTTATTGTATGTTGTAGCTCACCTAAATTAACAGAAAAAACAAACGTAATTCTGTCATCATATAAATAATGTTTTATTCTTTCTAATAATTGAACAGCATAGCTTGGCTTACATCTATCCAATTCATCTATGAAAACCACTAACCGATTTCCTCTTTCAACTAACAACTCCGTAAAGAAATTTTTAATATTCTCGTGTAAATCTTTTTCTTCTTTAATCTTTGTAAGCGGATTATCGCTTTTTAAGTTTTCAATAATACCGTTTATATTTCTACCAGTAAGTGCCTCTAACACAGACCCCGCCAACTTGAATGCATTGCTATTATCATCAAAAGCATAATTTATTCCTAACTGCTTTATTATTTCGTACACCAAAGACAATACCGGGTCTGTACCATTATCATTTTCCCATGCGTCATAATAAACTGCCACATCATAATTCTCTGGCATGTCTTCTGCTTTTTTCGGAAATGGAAGTGCGTATACAATACTTGCTTTCTTTTCATCATCCATATCGCTCATCGGATTTTTTGCATTTATTAGCAACATAGATTGTTTCACAAAAAAAGTCTTTCCACTCCCCCATCTGCCATCAATAGCAATAGAAGAAGCTCCTTCTTGTACTAATATCAAATCATAAAAACGCACTAAATCTTTGTTTCGTTTCAATAAATCTTTGTCCAATGTATGTATCAAATTTTCTTCTGTAGGAATCAATTCAAAACTATTCATGCCCATTTTCCTCCTGTAAAATATCTTGTAACTGTTTATTTCGATTAATAATTACATCCACAATATATTCTAGAAACTTAACATACTGTTCTGGTTTCAACTTTAATAACTTTTCAACAGTATCATATTTATCGTTTTCTAAAATTTCCTCTATGAATACACTTCTATAAATACTACCATAAACTAGTTTCGTAAATTTAGCATGCCGTTTATAATACACATTGGGTATATCATAGCAATGTGCCATTCCTCTATTTATATTCGCCCCTGGCCATGTTGGAATTATGTTTCCTATATCATAGTAGTGTTCTAAAAATCCTTTTATTTCCGGTAAATCGTTTACGTCACTAAATTGTGGATAATTCTCACTTAAAAACTTATCGGAATAAAGGCGCTGTCTCGTATCCCCCTTTTCATCTTTCACCTTAATATCCGTCTTCACATTATCTCCAAATAATTGTCGATAATAAATAAAAACCCCAATAGCATATACTCCTCTAAAAGAGAATAATACATCCGGACATTCCCAATTCAGTTTTATGATTTTATCAACATTATATTTTTCAACAGTTTCTCTCTTATGAAAAAATTCTTCTACAGATTGTAATTTCATCTTTAGCACTTCCTCTTTAAAAGATAGCATTTATATTATACTATTTCTTTTGATAATCCGCCACAAATTCAATTTCAGCAACATTGTAAAAAACGCCCCAGCCAAGCCGGAGCGTTATCCATCTTCTGTATCAAATTACCTTAAACATCTTCTGTGACATCGGTTTCTCCTTCTTCTGTTCAACCTCCGCCCGTGCCTTCCTAAACTCTTCTATTCGTTTCAGTTCTTCCTCAGCATCATCAAATCCGATATGCGTGTACACATTCATCGTGACTGATATATCCGAATGCCCCATAAGATACTGTAATGTCTTGGGATTCATTCCCGGTTTTGCCATATTGCTGCAATAGGTGTGTCGGCATACATGAAGCGTGATGTTTGGCATCTGCACCCGGTAAATATCATTGTATCTGCCGACCATGTGATTGAATCGATGCTGCCAATGCATTGCCACAAGTGGCATTCCATTATCATCATAGAATAGGAATCCGCTATAGCCGTCTATATCTTTCTCCACTTTCGATGCATTCCTGTCCTCGATGATTGCCTGAAACATTTCTGCTACATCCTCTGTTATCGGTAGTACCCTTGTTCCAGCATCTGTCTTTGTGGTTTCTATGATATATCGCATATCCGATGTTCTCTGCAACTGGTGGTCGATATTCACTGTCATTTTCTCAAGATCAATGTCCTTTAGTGTCAGTCCACAAAATTCCGATATTCGCATTCCCGTATGAAAGAGTATGTACACCACTTCATAATATTTACAATATGCCACATCGTCATGCACAAACTTTAGAAACTTCCGCATCTGGTCTTTGTAAATTACCTCTCTTGTGACTGCATCATTTACCAATACTCCGGCAAGCTGAAATCCGAATGGATTCTTTACCAGAATATCATCATCCACCGCCATCTGAAAGGCTGGTCGCAGCACTCCTCGAATGGTATGAATGGAACTGTAGCTTTTCCCATCTTCCTGCTACAATTTGATAAGGAACAGCTTTGCATCGGATGTTTTCACACTTCGTATCGTCTTTTTGCCAAATGTTTCCTTCGCAAGCAATCTCTGCACTGTAACATATCCCTGTTTCGTACTTTGCCTTACTCCTGTCTTTGTTTTCAAATATCGGTCTACCAGTTCACAGACAGTCATCTGTCCGTCCACGATATTTACAAGCAGTTCCAAATCTGTGTTTACCTGTTTTTCCAACTCACGAAGGGAAAGGCATGGCTTTTTACCCTTTGGAAGTTTATCCGTAGGCTCCAGTTTCCAACTGTATACAAAATGTGGTTTTCCATCAATATGATATTTATATTGATATTTTCTGTCTGCTCTTACACTCTCTCCCGGTCTTAATACTCTACGTTTGGAATCCCGCCTTGTCTGTCCCCTTCCTGCCTTTGCCATTATACCCGTCTCCTTAGTTCTGGATGGTTATGCAGATACCTTTCAAAGGCTACACGAAGAATCAGCTTGCGTTCTCCGTAGTATGCCAGAAACTCTTCTCCATCCGTATCATTCAATAAATCATAAAATTTTCTCCTGCTTAAAACGAAATATTCAATTGCCTCAGAAGGATTCAAAATATCCTTTTCCGCTAAATTTGGTCTTGCCATAAAGCACTTTCTTTCTGCCAAAAGTGGCTGTTTTCAAGGGTTTTCGGGGTCATCCTATGTTCGCTCTTATGCCCTGTAATAGCAACTACTTTTGGCAGATAAAAGGAACTATATTTCTGAAGAATTAAGGATGAATTCTTCGAACTTCGGACGGATAATAAGAAATCTGTTTCCACAGTACACCGCCACTGTTCCAAGGTTGTCCTCTGCAATTCTTCTCAATCTCTTTATACCAATATTAAAATAAGCTGCTGCCTCCTTGATGGTGAGCATATACTTCTCACTAACAGGAAGCGTTTTATTGCATTCTGCCTCCATAGTATCTCTCCTTCCGACAAGGTGGTCACACAGCTGACTCCTTTGTACTATTTTTCCTTTTTTGTCATTTTCACTCTGATTCTGTGATACTTGCCCCAGGGGCAGTCTAAATCTCTGTCACCTTTTATGCCGGGCAACGGTGCCGCCCCTTCACGCGCAAAAACTGCGAATTTAAACGGGGTATTAACCCCCAATATGTTTTTAGGAAGGCCTTTAACTAGCCAAGATGTACCAAAATATTCCTGAAGACTACCAGATATAATAGTTTTTAATTTGTTCTCAATCTCGCACAACTATTACCGTATTCAAACAAAACTGACTCCGTTAAAAAAACGAAATCAGTTTGTTGCTTAAAATTTAATTATTCTACCATAGACCTGTTTTTTTGTGCTGTCTGCACAACTTGGGGCAGTTCAATTCGGGCGAGGTTATCACTTTATGCTTTATTCTTATTTGACCTGTAAAGCCTGGTCTATGAGTTTTTCAAGTGTCTTTGCTTGATTTTTTTCAGTGATTGCACCAACGATTGGCTCGCCTACAATGTTGCCGTTCTTGTCGACAACATATGTTGTTGGGTAAGAGAAAAGGCCTGATGTGAACTTGCCTGCATCGCTGTTTGAATCAAACCAAATGTTCTTGTATGTTACACCTTTCTTTGAAAGGATGTCCTTTGCTTCTGAAATTGCTGTCCTGTCACCGTCAATTGTGAATGTGTTGATGCCGACAACCTGACCGCCTTTTTCAGCAAGTTTCTTGTTGAGTGCTTCTAATTCCGGAAGTTCGCCGACACATGGCTTGCAAGTGCTGAACCAGTAGTTAACAACTGTTACATTGTTGCTTTTGAAAAAGTCACTGCTCTTTATATCGTTGCCATCAAGGTCCTTGCCGTCGAATGACGGAAAACTTGTTGCGCCACCGCCTTTTGAAATAACGCCGTTGCTGTCAGCCGGAACGCTGTCACCGTTTGAAGGTGCATTTGCACATTCAGGATATTTTTGCTCCAAGATTGTGAGTTTGCCCTCAATTTCCTTGATTTGTTCTGCACCGGCAACGAGTTTTTTGTATTCCTCATCTGTGAATTGGTCCTTTGCACCCTCAATTGTCTTGAGAAGGAAGTCACCGTAGTTTGTGCCGTCCTCAATCATTGGAGTGTCTTTGTTTGAAGCCATAAATACTTTTTCCCAAAGAGCTTTGTCTGTTGACAAGATTTCATTTTCTTTTTCCATAAGCTGATTGTAGAGCTTTGAAGCCTCGTCAGCGCTGTTCGGTTCTGTTGCCATCAAGGTTGAACTACTTGAATCTATTGATTGTTTTTCGTCTTTGTTGTTTTTTGATGTTGAGCAAGCAATAAGGCTAATTGCCAATACAGAAACTAATAATACTACTATTAAGATTTTTGAGAGTTTTGAAAATTTCATAATTATTCCTCCGTTATAATTCCTCTTTTGTTTCGTTTTTGTTTGTTTTGTTTTCAATTTTTACGTTTTCGTCTACTGTTTTTCTAAACAAGCCAAAGCCGTATTGAAAGCTGACCGCTTCGGTAGGACAGGCACTTATGCACTTTCCACATCGGATACATTCGGTGCTGTTAGGTGTTTTTGTAACATCAACATCCATTTTGCACACCTTTGCACATTTACCGCACGAAACGCATTTGTGCTCGTCTACCTTCATCTCAAGCAGCGAAACCTTGTTGAACAGTGCATAAAATGCACCGAGTGGGCAAATCCATTTGCAGAACGGTCTGTAAAACAGCACGCTCAAAACGACTACCGAAATCAGCACAACAAGTTTCCACGAAAACAGTTTTCCCAATGCCGAACGGATACCTTCGTTGACTGCCGAAAGTGGCAACGCACCCTCAAGCACACCTTGCGGACATATATATTTGCAAAAATATGGGTCGCCCATCCCCAAATCATTTACTATGAGCACCGGTAATAAAACAACTGCCAACAGCAGTACTGCATATTTGATATATGTCAGTGGCTTGAGTTTTTTTGTTGAAAACTTTTTGGTCGGGACTTTGTGCAACAAATCCTGTAACCAACCAAACGGACACAAAAATCCGCAGACAAAGCGTCCGAGCAGAACTCCCAACAAAATGAGAAATCCTGTTATATAATAGGAAAACTTATATTTTGACGAGCCGACTACCGCCTGAAATGAGCCGATTGGACAAGCACCCGATGCGGCAGGACAGGAATAGCAGTTCAGACCCGGCACACAAACAGCCTTGCCTTTGCCTTGATAAATTTCGCCTTTAAAAAAGTTTGGCAGATGAATATTTGTCAGCAGAGTTGCTCCTGCCTGAATCCATCCTCGGAATTTGGCTAATTGGTTTGATGCCGTATATTTTTTCTTATTATGGTTTTTATTCTTTGTTTTCTTTTTATCCAATTCCTACACACTCCAAACAAAGCCTGATTGCCTTGCTCAAAACGGTTTCAGTTTCGCCACGCATTGCGCCGAAGCCGAGCATAATAGATCCCGAAATAAGCAGTACTGCCTGTGATAAAGCCTTTTTTGCTCTGGTCAATTCAATCACTCCTTTCATTTTCTGGCGTCATTGTAGCACATCGGATATAAAATTTTCGTTAAGAACAGAAATTTAACACAGATTTTATGTTTTTGTGCTATAATTATAAATATACTTTAAAGCAAGGAGAGTTTTTATGCACATTTTAGTTGTTGAAGACGAAAGAATATTGTGCGAAACAATCGCTCGTAGCTTGAAGCGTCTTGCTTATAGCGTTGACTGTTGCTATGACGGAATAACCGCAATGCAAATGCTTGCTGACGATAACTTTGACCTCGTTGTGCTTGATTTGAATTTACCGGATGCTGACGGCATGACTGTTTTAAGAACACTCAGAAAAACCGACCGTGACACAAAGGTGCTGATTTTGTCTGCCCGTAGTGAAGTGTCTGATAAGGTTGACGGTTTGGATGCAGGTGCAAACGATTATTTGGCAAAGCCGTTCCATTTGGAAGAACTTGCTGCAAGGATTCGCAGTCTTACCCTCCGACAGTTCACTCAAAATGATGTTGTGCTGACCTGCGGTGATGTTTCGTTTGACACAAAATCTCGCAAGGCTATTGTCGGAGGTGAACCTTTGCCGTTGACCCGCAAGGAAACAGGCATACTTGAATATCTTATGGTAAACAGAGGTCGCCCCATAAGTCAGGAAGAATTTATTGAACATGTGTGGGACAATAGCGTTGACAATTTCAGCAATTCGATAAGGGTACATATTTCTGCTTTGAGAAAGAAACTTCGCACTTCTCTTGGATATGACCCGATTCGCAATCGTATCGGTGAGGGCTATGTAATGGGGGAAGAAGAATGAAAAAAATATCTCTTCAATGGCGTATCACTTTGATGACTGCTATACTTATAGGTATAACCTGCGTGTCTATGAATTCCCTTATCGGTTATTCGGGGAGACATTATATGGATTCTATCGGCAGTGGCATTTCTGCTAACAGCGATTCGTATAAAGGTGAGCAGGAATTTTTTGACCCTGAAAGTGCTGACCTTGACCAAGAAGTAACTATTATAGTTAACGGTGCGCAGGAGTCGTTTTCCACTACAAATTGGTGCATAACAGCGGTTGTAACATTGCTTGGCGGTGTTTTGGCATGCTTTGTCAGTGGCAGAGCATTGAAGCCTTTGCACACCTTTGCTTCAAGGGTTGAAAATGTTCAGCCGAATAACTTGCCCGATATGAAGATAACCGATGATGTGCCTGCCGAGTTCAAGCAATTCAGCATTTCTTTTAATCAGATGCTTGACCGACTTGACGAGGGGTTCACGGCACAACGGCAGTTCACCGGCAATGCCGCACACGAATTGCGCACCCCTCTTGCATTGCTTCAGGCACAACTTGAACTTTTTTCTGTTGAGCATCCTAATTTGGATGCCGAAAGTGCCGACTTCCTCAAATTATTGCAGGAACAAACAGAGCGAATGTCGCAGGTTACAAAGACCTTGCTTGAAATGAGCGAGCTTCGAACTGTGCCGTGTAATGACTGCATTGAGCTTGCACCGATGATTGAGGAAATTCTTGCCGACCTTTCTCCTGTGGCAGAGAAAAAAGGGGTCACTCTTGAATGTGACGGCACCGGCACTATGGTGGGCAGTGACACCTTGATTTATCGTTTGATCTTTAATTTGACGGAAAACGCAATCAGGTATAACCGCCCTGACGGAACTGTGCGTGTTTCTGTTTCTCAGGAGGGTGACGATCTTGTTGTCAGGGTTGCCGACACAGGTTGCGGAATACCAGAAAAGTATAAAGAAAGTATTTTTCAGCCGTTCTTTCGTGTGGATAAATCCCGTAGCAGAGAAAATGGCGGTGTGGGTCTTGGACTTTCTTTGGTTTGGGAAATTGCTGATATTCACGGTGGCAAAGTGCAGGCAGAAGAAAGTACAGAAAAGGGAACTGTTATGACAGTTACTTTTCCGTTGAACAAAGAATACAAGGATGATTAGTCCAAAATAGAACGAAATATATACAACAAAGTGGCTTGAATTCAGTATTTGAGCCACTTTTTTAGTTACAACCACTGGTGCTAGAATATAAATAGTACAAGTCAAAATGAGAATTCCTTATACAGTATTTCATGGTATGATGTATGTATGCACTGAAGGAGGATCTCATTACGGCAAAGCACTATGATAAACAATTTAAAATTGATGCGGTTCAATATTACCATGACCACAAGGAGCTGGGATTGATAGGCTGTGCTTGAGAATGTGAAACTTTTTCTGTAAATAATGTTTTAGAAGGTCTTCTATGGTAAAATATTTTATCATAAGGAGGCCTTTTATTATGGCAAGAGAAAAGAAACCTGTACACAAAGTACAAATGACAGAAGGAAAACGTAACATCATTCACCAGCTCTTGAAAGAATACGATATCCAATCAGCAGAAGATATCCAGGATGCGCTGAAAGATCTTCTTGGTGGAACCATCAAAGAGATGATGGAAGCGGAAATGGATGACCACTTGGGATATGAAAAATCACAACGTTCTGATAGCGGTGATTATCGCAATGGTTATAAGCGAAAAAGAGTGAATAGTCGTTATGGTTCTATGGAGATTGAAGTTCCACAAGACAGAAAATCAACTTTTGAACCTCAAGTAGTAAAGAAACGTCAGAAAGACATTTCAGATATCGATCAGAAGATTATTTCTATGTATGCAAAAGGTATGACAACCCGGCAGATTTCAGAAACAATCGAAGATATTTATGGTTTTGAAACATCCGAAGGTTTTATATCAGATGTTACAGACAAGATTCTCCCACAAATTGAAGACTGGCAGAATCGGCCATTAGATGAAGTTTATCCAATCCTGTATATTGATGCGATTCACTATTCCGTCCGTGATAATGGAGTGATCCGGAAGCTTGCTGCGTATGTCATTCTTGGGATTAATGCGGAAGGTAAGAAAGAAGTGCTTACTATCAGTATTGGAGAAAATGAAAGTTCCAAGTATTGGCTCTCCGTCTTAAACGAATTAAAAAATCGTGGTGTAAAAGATATCCTGATCATTTGTGCAGATGGACTCACAGGTATCAAAGAAGCGATTGCGGCAGCATTTCCTAAGACAGAATATCAAAGATGTATCGTTCATCAAGTGCGAAATACCTTGAAATATGTTCCAGATAAAGACAGAAAAGCATTTGCCACAGATTTGAAAACGATATATCAGGCAGCGGATGAAAAGAAAGCTTTGGCAGCTTTGGATCGGGTAATGGAAAAATGGACTGCAAAATATCCGAATTCCATGAAACGCTGGAAGGATAACTGGGATGCTATTTCCCCAATCTTCAAGTTTTCAGCAGCGGTTAGAAAGGTCATTTATACAACAAATGCCATTGAATCTCTGAATTCCACTTATCGGAAGCTGAACCGTCAGAGAAGCGTCTTTCCAAGCGATACAGCCCTTTTAAAAGCCCTTTATCTGGCTACCTTTGAAGCTACAAAAAAATGGACTGCAACAATCCGGAACTGGGCTCAGGTTTATGGAGAGTTAAGTATCATGTATGAAGGTCGCTTGCCAGAGTAATAAAAAAAGCAGAAAAACAGGCGGATTACCCGCCTGCTGTTGACATGCAATTTTGTAACTGTTATATATAAAGCAAGGGCGAAAAGCTGATTTTGTTTAAGCCTATCGCCCATTCTTATCATAGAAGATCATATTTACAGACTTTTCTTCATAGTCTCTTGAAATCATGAGGATTGCTTCAATTTCTAAATTAATATTAAATTTTACAATATATGATTTTATCATACACTACTATTTAAATTTCGCAAATAATAGTCAACTACTATACAAGTTGTGTCTCTATCTATAGCAATTTGTTCTGAAGGCAGCCCATAAATTTCATAGATATCATCAAATTTCCAACATATAAAATATCCATGCTCGTGTTTTTTGTATTCAGTAACATCATGTCCTTGCTTTATTCGTTCTATCGCTTTTCCAATATTGTTACTACTTTGATATTTTATTTTTAAGGTTGCTTTTCCAACATAATGTGATAATTTACCCACAAAATTTTTATCATATGCCCAATCATCGATATTATCTACGCTCATTTCAACTTGTTGTGCATTCTCAGCCAGATAGTCCAATAAGACTTTTACTTCTCCATCTAATAGTCTTCTTGATGATAATATTTTCATTTGAAGTTCGTCTATTTCTTTTTGTTTCTTTTTCTTCTTAAAATCAGCAGCCTTTATTGTCTCTACTAATCTTTCAACTTCCTTTAGACATTCTCCATTATATGACTCTTGTATCGTCTTCTTTTTCCAATGAGCCCGTAATACTTTCTTGTTATTTATTTGCCTAATAATTTCATCTTTATATTCTAACAATAACTCATTTATCATATTTTATAATCGCAGATTTTCCTTTTTCTTTTTCAACAGCCTCTGTAAGACCAATTTCCCAACCACCAAACAAATTTTCAAACTTTTCTTCTTGCAATTGATATTGTTTATTATCATCTTGATGGTTTTTAAACATAACAACCAGTTGGTGATTGTCTTGTGGATCATACCCATTATCTCTGCTATTTAATACAAAGGATATTTGTCCAACAATTCTAAAGCTTCTTTTAATATTTATATTTCTTCTATCAGCAGTAATTTTTCCAACATATGTTACATACATTTTCTGCTCATTTTCATCGTATCCACACTTCATAATCATTTTTTCACCAGTAATTACATACTGCTGATCTTTTACATCATAATAACCATAGGATTGTTTAAATTCATTTTTGAGAAATGAATTAGTAAACTGTACCATTGTCATATTTTCTTCAACAATAGAATTCCTTTTTAATTGAACCAGCTTTCTAGAATCAATTGCAATACTATAGCTACAACTTGATGTATTAAGATTTCCTATTAACCGCTCCAAAATCACAATTACATTTTCCAGTGACTCTGGTCTATTTTCAGGCTTTTCTTGAACTAATGATAATAGAATATCTTTTATCTCTTTTCTTCCAGTCCACTCCTCAATTCTACTATTAATATCACTTCCATTTTTTTGTGATAATAAAATTTCACTCATTATTATTCCTATTGAATAGTAATCACATTTTTCTGTGATATTTTTACCCAATATAAGTTCTGGTGCAGAATAACCTTCTGAATATAATGGCATAATTCACCATTTTCATCACCATACAATGATGCCACTTTTCTCAATTCATCAATAACAGTATCGTGTGGTACTTCAACGCCACCTTCTTCATTTACAACAGAATTGATTACTTCTGGCAATGCCATGCACATCTTATAAAATGCATCTTCTTCACCAGTAAGAATTGCATAAAACTGATCCATGCTTACACGGCGAATTAATCTATGCTGTACATTTTTTCCATCAACTTTTGTTGACCACTTTATATTCTGTGATTTCTTTGCAATTGCTTCAACCAACAGGCATGCACAATCATCGTCTTCCAGAATCTGTCCTTGCATTTTTATATATGTTTTTGCAGAAGATGCAGAATTCATAGTATTGTGTTTGTTCTTCATTTCTACATATATTGTATGTACAATATCTCCATCTGGCATTTGTATTCCATCTGGATTTCTGTAAATAACATCCCAGCCTGCCTGTGGGACTTCACAGCCTTTGAAATAAGAAAAAATATTCTGATGAAAATATCCTATATCATTATTATTAGACTTATCTCTCTGCCGGAAAATTTCATTATTTACAATTTCTTCCCAGCTTGTACGATACACCGATTTATCAAAAATCAGCTTGATTGGATCAATCAGATTACTGTTGAATCGCTTCAAATCATACGATTCTAGTTTTTCTCCATATTTCATAATTGTTGCACGCACATGCTTCTTAAAATCTTCTTCTGATATAAAATCTAAATTCCACACCATTTATTTTACCCCCTCTAATGATTTATGTATCTCCAACCCAATTTCATATGCTAAGTTGACAGGAACAGCATTGCCAACCTGTTTATACTGAGATTGAACACTTCCACAAAACTGCCATTCATCTGGAAATGTTTGGCATCTTGCATTCTCACGTACTGTAAACGGTCTTGCTTCCAATGGATGACATCTTTCTGTTTGTTTCTGGGATGGTGATGTCAATACCGTCAATGATGGTTCATCCAGACTCATTCTCCTAAGAATTCCTGTTCTTCCGCCTTCCATATCCCAGCAACTTTTCATATATGCTTTTGCAATCTCCGGATCAATATCTCTCCAATATCCTCCAGGTGGAACTAATTCAAATATTTTTCTTTTATTTTCTCCATATGGTACTCCTGGTCCTTCTGGACAATCCAATAAAATATCTCTCAAAACAGGCTTATAATTATGTTCTTTGGGAAATGAGAATGAAACTTTTCCCACTAAATCATTTCTAATTCCAACAGTAATTAATCTCTCTCTTTTCTGCGGCACACCAAAATCCCACGCATTTAAAACCTTTTTCTGAATGGTATATCCCGCCTGTTCAAAAATATTTGTTATCGTTGCATATGTTCTTCCCTTATCGTGAGTCAGCAATCCTCGCACATTTTCAAATAAAAACATCTTTGGCTGTAATTTCTGTAAAAAAGTTGCATAGTGATAAAAAAGTGTTCCTCTTGCATCTTCAAGTCCTAATCTTTTTCCAGCATAGGAAAAAGCCTGACACGGTGCCCCTCCCGATAATAAATCCAGTTCTCCTTTTTTTATACCAAAATAATCTTCCAAATCCAAACAAGATATATTAGCTATATCATCATGAATAACTCTCCAGTTCGGCCTATTGGTTTTCAAAGATTCTGCAGCATCTTTATCAAATTCTATTAGTCCCAATGGTTCAAATCCAGCTTTTTCTATCCCTAAAGCCAAACCTCCAGCTCCAGCAAACAGTTCTATGGTTGTAAACGCATCACTATCGATTTGTAATGGTTCTTCTTTTTGTATCTCTACAACATCTTCTATCTTACAATTTAATGTAAAACATATTTTTTCTATTGATTCAAATGAAACTGGCTCATTCTTTCCTAACCGAGCTAACACATTAAAACTTATTCCTGACGCTTCCTTCAATTCTGTGCGGTTCATTTTTTTATCTATCAGTAATTTCCATAATTTGTCATAACAAATCGCCATTATTTTTCCTCCATGCTCATAATTTCCGTGATTTACATCATATCATATCGTGCGAACCCAAACAAGTGTTTTCTCACGATATCATTAGATTTTCTCCTTTGCTTTAGAAACCCATTTTTTTCGTATCATCTTATAAAACAACATCAAATATCATTTATTCTTGATTACATTATTATAAAAAAGCCATGAGACTTAGTTAATAAAAATCTCATAGCTTTCCATGATCATGTCACGTTCCCAATTATAATTCTTTACTTTATACTACTTGCCAAAAATTAGTGGGGTATTTTCGGGTTATTTCTTCCCCACAAATGCCTCTCAAGTATTGATTTTACTGACTTTTTAAGGAGTTTTTCAAAGAGTGCCGTGGCAGATGAATAAAACTCTAATCATAAATTTCTCCTGTTCTGATATGCCCTATATTGCCAAGTTTTGCGTTGGTTTGTCGACTTTTCCGGGCATCCTATTTTTCTTCTCCCCAACTACACTTTTTGCAAAATAATGCAAAGCACTTCCATATACAGTAGTCAAATCGTAGTCAGCTCGGAGGGGCAGACTACGAATAGGGGTGTGCATCATTAAAGGCTTGATATATAAAGCATTATATAATACCGCACTTCGCCTAAATATTTTTTTGTGTTTCACACCTAAAAAATCTGTAATAACGTGGATTTAATTACTTCATCTGGCAATTTAATATATTTAAAAAAACTAGCATAAACGATAGCAAACAAGGGTGTATATATCTTTGCACTTTCCCCCCATTCAACTGTACCAGAATGTGTCTTATTATTACGCATGTAGGTTTGTCAAACATATGTTACACCCCGATCAATAAATTCCCTCAGAACAGTTTGTGGTGATTTCCACCCCAGAGGTCTCATGGGAAACTGGTTATAATCCCTACGGTTATAGGTTTGAAGCTGCTTGGAAAAATCCTCAAAGGAATAGAAAGTATGCGAGGTATAAAAACGTTCATTATCCTTGCGGTGGCTGCGTTCCACTTTTCCGTTATGACGTGGTGTAAAGGGTCGGATCAGTTTATGTTGGATGCCAAGTTCTTTTAAAGTCCGTTGGAATAAAGTCAATGTTTCTTTGCCGGAAGTGGAAAAGCGCTTTGTAAACTCCACGCCGTTGTCTGTCTGAACGCATTCGATTGGCATAGGAAAGCGTTGGATCAGATGCTTGAGGAACTGTGCGGATGAATAGGTGCTGTGTTCTTCAAAAGCTTCCACATACCGCCAGCGGGAGTACTCATCAATGGCGGTATACTGATAGAATTTCTTTCCTTTCGCATTATTGACAAGACAACATGCAGGAACGAATTTCACATCGACCTGGATACGCTGTCCGGGATATTTCATCTGCTCATAAGGCTTCGGAATATATTTGGGATTCGGAAGTTTTTGAGCCAAGATTCCCTGTTTCTTCAGAAAACGATACAATCCTGGGATGGAACGTTTATAACCGCGCTGCATAAGTTTGACCCAAAAGACAACCAGACCAGAATGGGGATTGCGCCTACGCATATCTTGGATCAGCTTGATTTCTTCAGGTGTATGCTGATTGGGATGGTGATGGGGACGGCGTGAACGATCGCGGAGAGACTCTATTGTGCCGTCATAGCGGCGCTTCCAACGATAAATATACTGGCGGTTTGTCTTATATTTAATTGCTGCTTTTGAGACACCATATTTTTCGGCGAAACGGATCAAGGATAGACGATACCTCATATCTTGTGTTATACTTGCCATGCGGGAATACTTCCTTTCTTAAATGTTTAGGTTTGGTAGCTTAAAGCATAACACAGAAAAGGTATTTCCGCTTTTTAATTATTCAGTTGTAACACATGTATTGTAATCCTACAACCAGAATGTGTCTTATTATTACGCAATTTTACAAAAGATGCTATACTATTCTCATTTACTGAAGGTAACGAGTATTTTGACACAATTTCATCCACTATATCACTATTTTCATTATATAGTGTAAGTATTTTCTGTTTCAATGTATAATCCAGATATTGAAAAGCACTACTCATTGTAGTTTCTTTATTTACATCAATTTCATTATGTGCTTTAGTAAATTCGGCTATCGTATTTTTAATATTCTTTTTTAGTTCCTCAATAAGTGCATCTTTCTCTCTTTTTCTCTTATCATCTAGTTGGTAAGAAACTTCTAACGCCGTACATAAATCTTGAACATTTTTAATCGATATTCGGTTAACCATCTTATTATCTTCTGGAAGAAGTTCCAGCAATGAATTAACCTTACCATTTACAATTCCATCTATTAAATTGGGAATATAATCAAAAACACTAAATATTGGAATCACTTTATGCCATTGCCTTATAGAATAATTCTCATAAGAATCAAAAATTTTACATATTCCTGTCTTAAAATACTTTTGTTCAGAATTTCTTTGACTAAGATATACCTCTTCAAAGCAAATATTATTTTGAGAAGTCAAAATCGCAACAATTTTTCTTGCTATAATGTAATATTTTTCCATCTTTTCAAATCCTTGAGCATTTTCAAAGGAAAAACGAAAAAAGGTATACACTTTTCCAAGATTATATGCACCCCTATTTTCTGCATTATTAGTTTCTGCGGTTTGTCCTATTGAAACAGTTAATGTTACTTTTTCATTTTCAATCTGAAATTGTGTTGTCCGAGTATAGGCACTCCAAGGACGCATTTTTATTGTTCTTGCTCCATCATATTTTAATAATTCGGAGACATCTGGTTGCTCGATTGCTATGCCAGGAGTATCTCACAGAGTGCGTGGACAAAATGTAGATACGCATTAGCTGCATCCGCATCCTCTATCATCTTTTTGAACCAAGGAAATGTAACTCTACACTTCCAATTTTAAAGTTATCAATCGTAGTAAAAACTTGGGCGCGTTACTACCAACCTGCTTTCGAAATAACTATTTGATTAACAAGATTATTTTGTAATTTTACATAATATACAAATGCATTCGCTACTTCAAGCAGTACAGGATTTGCTTTTTCTTTTAATGGCAATCCAACTGAGAACTCAATATCATACTGTTCTGATGAAGATGTAGTTACACTCGAATAAAACGCTTTTTCGGCCAAATGGACATATTCCGAAAAATTTCTATACACTAAATCTAATTTAGCATCATATTCCGCTAATCTTTGTCGCAAAATATAGTCCTTCATTTTATTTCCACGATTATCTTTCATATCACTAATTTTCTTTCCAACAAAGAATCCGTCAATAAAATCTGTCTGACTTTCTGCAATAAAGGCCGCGAAAATCCGCATACAATTATCTATCTGCGAACGTACAAAATCCCTCCACAAGCTAAGTTTCTATTTTTTATCATCTCAGAAATTCCATCTAATAAAACAACGCTTCGATCCATAGCAGAAGTAAAAAAGAAATCCTCCTTATAAAGTGTATCTCCAATAATTGCCTTACTCAATTCGATTATTCTTTTTCGTAATTCATTCAAAACCTGTAATCTACCATCCAGTTCATCTAAATATTTTTCATTATTCATAAATATATTTTCTCCAAAGTCATACACATCTCTTGCCTTACAAATATGTATACTTTATTTTGCTTGAAACAAAAGTTTTAGAAAAAGGTAGCGTTTTGTCTTTTTAACTTAGGGAAGCGCAATTCAACTCCCCTATAATTATATTTCCTCAAAATCAATAAGCTGCGAAATATTATCAATTTCCAATGCTTCTGCTATCTTAGATAAATGTTCAAAGTTAATTACCGTTCGTGTGCCGCGAACAATATCGCTTATCGTAGATTCTCTAATGCCAGATATTTGTGCAAGCTTTTTCTGTGTAATATTTCGTTCTTCCAACAATTCTTTAACTTTAAGTTTTACTTTATAATTTTTCTTTTTCATATTATGGCATATTCCTTAACATTATAGTCATATATGCAAGATCCCAAATATTTGAATCTTTACCAACCGCATTAGGATTATCTCCGATTGATGCTGCAAAATTCATAATTTTATTAACGAGATCTTCTTTGTTATTATCCCATACATCAATCGGTCCAACTCCATTTTTCCACTCATATTTCCCTGTAACTTTATTTTTTACAAGAAGTGAACGAAACGCTGCCACTACAGGATATAACAAACCATCCGGTACCTTATACTGCATTTTATTTAAGCCAAATTTGCTTTTTGCTACAATTTTCCCATCTTTGTAACCAGCATATTTTTTTCTTCCATAACGACCGCCACCAGCATTATAAGCATCAGCAAATTCCATTTCAACTGCATCATAAAGATCAAAAATATCCGGCATAATATTTACATATTCTCTATACTCTTCGGGATTTTTAAGGTACATATCCAACATTTTTGCTTTTGATGAATATGCTTGGGTAGGATGATGAAGCGCATCATATAAGCTAATATTAAACATACTTATAATTGCAACAATTTCACGAGCATCAATCATTTTATTTTTCTTACCTGTTTCATCATCTACGGAAATCTGATTCTGCTTAAATGCAATTCTCTTAAAAAATGGCATTCCTTCTAATCCTTCTTTAATAGGATCAAATTTTTCTGCTAATTCAGCCATTGATTTAGCATCTACCTGAACAGACGTATTTCGAGCCTCAGCTAAATTCTCTATAATATCTTCCACTCCTGTCATTACTTCAAACTGCACATACTGTTCTAAATTTTCACCTTTATGTTCGCAGACTATTTTGTATGTATGTCCACCATCAATATTCCCATGGCTCAGTTCATCCGAAAAAATAATCGTTGCAATTTTCTCTTTATTATTGTAATGAACACTCTCTGCAGAAAGAACAATACCTCTGTTCTTTAAATGAAAATATCCATCGTTGCTTAATAAGGACTCTTTAATCGCAGTCGCAACACCTGACGTTAATTTCTGATCCCTCGGATTTGTTGCCATTGGAATTCCTTCTGCCACATCATCTACTTTAACATAAAATACATATTTCTTAGCCGCTCCATTTTCAAAAGGATCTTCCAATTTTCTAAATGTATTTTCCCGTACTTTCATAGTTTTTTTAATCATAAGTGTCCTCCATTTTGTGCTTAGACCCAGAGATCTAACATCCGTTATCGCAATAACATAATAACGATATTGCGTTATTTTGCTTATTACGAAAATATCAATCATAAAAACTATGTTACAATACATCACTTTTTTGTCGCACTTATTTTTTCTGTATCTTCTTTATCTGAATTTCCAAGTTGATATATTCATAAAATTTTCACACCCGGACTTTAGCTCGTCGCTGTGCAAATAAACATCCACCCGCCTAGCGGGTGGTTTTTCATTTTCGGGCATAGCCCTAATATTACTAGCCACGCACAAGTGCGTCTTTTATTGGCCTGCCAGCCACGCGCAGGATTACTTGCTACCCGTAAACGGGTCTCGCGGATCGAATAGACTAATCTGATCCATTTCCTTATCTTGTTTTAGCTGGTTGGCTATGTAACTTTTTATTGCTGCCGTGTTCTTCCCTACTGTATCAACATAGTATCCCTTACACCAAAACTCGCGGTTTCGGTATGCAAATTTCATATTTCCGAATCTCTGAAATATCATTAGGCTACTCTTTCCTTTTAAGTATCCCATGAATCCCGAAACGCTCATTTTGGGCGGGATACTCAGAAGTAAATGAATATGATCCGGACATACTTCTCCTTCGATGATTTCAACACCTTTCCATTGGCACAGTGTTCGGATTATTTCACGAATTGCTTCTTTCTTTTCGTTATAAAATACTTTCCTTCGATATTTAGGTGTAAACACTACATGATATTTGCAATTCCATTTTGTATGTGCTAAGCTTTTTACGTCTGTATTTTGTTCTGACATTATACGGTCCTCCTAATGTGTTTTTATTTACGTAACTGGCAGGTCACGTTTTTATTATACACATTAGGAGTTTTTATTTCTGAATACACCGCTAAAGCTTTCACGGAACCACGCGACTATCGCGTGGTTTTCTTGATACAAAAAGAAACTGCCGTCATTTTGACAGCAGTTTCTCTGTAACCTGTTTCTCTGAATTAAAGATTCGCAACACTTTTTGTATTGATCCAAGTCTTGAAAACTCACGGATTAATAAAACTCGTATAAACCTTTTTCTCTTTTTCAGGAAGACCGAACGCTTCCTTTCCAAGCGCGATACTCTTCATTAGAAAGACCATATTTCTCGCAACACCGCGCATTGTCTGTTTCCCTTCTTCATCAAGCGCCGCCTCTCCGACCTTTCTTCCATGAATACAGTTCCAGTATTGTCCCGATGCGATCGGCATATCTGAAATTGTAAAATATTTATTTAACTCATCAAATGTTGCAGAACATCCGCCTCTTCTTGCACATACGACACTTGCTCCGACTTTCATCGTCTTATCGAATTTAGTACTGTAAAATAACCGGTCAAGACAGGCGATCAGCGTCGCATTTGCAGATGCATAAAAGACAGGACTTGCAATAACCATACCGTCTGCAGCCTCGAATTTCGGTGCAAGCTCATTCACGATATCATCAAACATACACTTTCCGTTTTTATAACATGTTCCGCATGCCGCACATCCTCTGATATCCATTTTCCCAACTTGGATCGTCTCATATTCCACGCCGTTTTCTTCAAAAACATGTTCCATCTCGTGGATCGCGATCGTCGTGTTGCCCTCTGTTCTAGGACTTCCGTTCAAAATCAATACTTTCAATTTTTCTGCCATTTCCCCTTCTCCTTTTCATTTCATCTCTCTTTGTTTTTCTGCTTATACTTTTTACTATATTTTTTACTATATCTCTTACTCTATCTCTATTCTATTTTCCGGTTGTATATTTCTATTCCTCCCTAATAAATCAAGTCTTTTTTCCTTTAAAATAAAGGTTTTTTAAAGTTTCTATCTCAGATGAATGAACAAGAATCATGGATATTTCTCTGTATCTGGTACGAAAATAGCTAGTTTAGGGTATACGAAATAAAACGTCTTTTTTATTCGTTTTAAATGGCCTTGTGTATTCCCTTCCATCTATGGCAACGCACCTCCCGTGTCTACCAGGATCATCACTTCGTGAGTCCTAACTTCCTTCGTTCTGCCTATCCATAATCCGGGTGTCAGCTTAGCTCCTTGTCAGGGTCTTGCCCTATGGAAAATATTCCTGCCAACTACCTGCTCATTCTTTGTTCCTATTATTACTGACTTGCTTCCTGTAACAGCACTTTTCAGTGGACGTTCCCCATTACATTCTGCTTTTGTACCTTTTCGGGTTGGTTACTTCCTGCACTCTATGCTGCAAGCATCTGTGGTCTCTTGATATCTTGCATCATCTTTGCACCGTCATAAGTCACACCTTTAGTCAAAATCGTATAAAAGATTCTTAAGACTTTACACGCAACTGCTATGACTGACTGCATCTTCTTTAGCGGATTTTCTTTTCTAGTTCGATAATACCGGTGTACTTCCTTAAATTCTTCATTCCTTGCAATCAAGGATATGGCTGCTTCATACAGTACATATCTGAGGCGTTTTCTTCCTCTGTAGCTGATGTGACTCTCGCCCTTATGTTTTCCCGAACTACACTCTACAATGGCATATCCAGCTAGTTTTTGCAGTTGCTTTGGATTATCAAAACGTGTGATGTCTCCTACTTCGGCAACAAATCCACTCACTGTTTTCAATCCAACTCCTTTGATTTCCAACAACTTATCTATATGAGGAATCTCTGACAACTTTTCCTCTGTCAGGCTCATCAGGTCTTCCTCTCTATTTTTGTAGATTTCATAATCGTTCAGTAGATTCTTCAATTCAATTCTTGCACTATCAGGTGCTTCCTGGCTTCCAATACTGTGCTCTGCAGCCGTTACCAGGGTCTTTGCCCTCTTCAGTCCAGCCGCTCTCAACTTAGCATCCCGCCAAATCTTATTGATTCCATCTACACCCAGTTTTACGATATCTTGTGGCAAAGGTGCCTCTTTTAATATCATAAGACCACTCACAGAATCCGGATTTCTATAAACGTCTTTGATTTCCGGAAAATAGATGCTAAACCATCTTGCGATACGGTTCTTGATCCTTGTAATTTCTTCCTGGGTTTGTAATCTGAGATTTGAAAGACTCCGAATCTCAGCATAAATACCAGTTGGTATATATGGATATGAAAATCTCCCTTCATTTACCAGCGCCGCAATTGTCTTTGGATCCTTACGGTCATTTTTGTTTGGATTATTGTCATCCAGTTCTTTTGACTTCTTTACATGATGTGGATTTACATGAACCGGTTTCATGCCGTTGTCCTGCAGGTATGCTCCAAGGTTGAACCAATAGTGTCCTGTTGGTTCCATTCCCGGAATCACAACGTTTTTACCGTATTTTTCTGCAAAATCCGCCATCCATGCTTTTAAAGTCATAAATCCAGCTTCTGTATTACTGAATTCCAACGGTTTCTTTGAATACTCGTAATTACGCCAATCGAATGCTCTTGCAAAGTGCGTTTCACTTCCCACATCAATCCCAACAATTAATGTCTTTTCCGTAATAGATTTAATTTTTGCGTTCTGTGTGTTATACTTCATTTTAGATACCTCTCTGTTCAATAAGATTGTTACTAACCGTGCAAAGTCAGTAATCTTATTCTACACTGAGGTATTTTTTTCTCAACCTTCTTTCTTGGAATTCCTTATATTTGAATTATACAGGAAGCTCCTTAATCGGCATCATTCATTTTTAAGCTGCTTTGCTCCTAATATCCATTCATTTTCCGTATCTTTCTTATTCTTGAAAATATTATGTATCATCTGAAGACAGATTTTTGCCTCGCAGCTTCAGATAGTAATATTTCACTTTTTCGACAAGTGTTGTCAAATAACGAAGCACCGGTTCTGTAGCAATCGCAAATACTACAAAGAGCATAATACATTCTTTTGTCATACTTGTAATAGCGAACAGATCTTTTAGGAAGATGCTGCAGAACAATAATCCTGCAATACATCCGCTTACAATACTAAACCGTATTTTATTCATCGGCGCGCTGATCTTATATAAGATCATAAATCCTACGATCGCCAAAAGCATCGTTGCCGCCGTTGATATATCCGTAGAGCTTACGTCAAATGTTCTTCCAAATATGACAAGAGCCGCAACTGCAAGAGCATCTGTCAACGCAGCAGGAAGCGCTTTTAATAGCACATTTGTAAGGAAATGTCCTTTGATCATATTTTTATTCGGTTCCAGAGCAAGGAAGAATGCAGGAACACCGATTGTAAACATACTGATCAATGATACTTGAGACGGCTCCAACGGATAAGTAAACATAAACACGACAGACGCAACGCTTAGCAAAAATGAGAAAATATTCTTCACAAGAAATAAACTTGCCGATCTCTGAATATTATTTACAACCCGCCTTCCTTCCAACACAACTTCCGGCATACATGAAAAATCTGACTCCAGCAAAACAAGCTGAGATGCCTGTGCCGCAGCGTCGCTTCCCGATGCCATGGCAATACTGCAGTCGGCATCTTTCAAGGCAAGCACATCATTAACCCCGTCTCCCGTCATTGCTACCGTATGTCCTGCCTCTTTTAAAATACGGACAAACTTCCGTTTCTGACTCGGCGTAACCCGACCGAAAACCGTATTATTCAGAAGCGCTTTCCTCATGGACTGTTCATCTTCAAACTCTGACGCATCTACATATCTGTCTGCATTTTTAATTCCGGCCTGCTTTGCAACATTGGAAACAGTAACCGGATTATCCCCTGAGATAACCTTTACTTCTACGCCTTGTTCTGCGAAATACTCAAACGTCTCTTTTGCAGCTTCTCGTATAGGATTGGCAAGTAAAACAAAGCCAAACGGAAGAATGCCATGTGTCAGAGGTTTTCCGTCAACCTCTCCGTCATAAATTCCAAAAGCAAGAACTCTGGATCCTGTAGATGCATATTCTGTGATCTCTTCCGCATAATCGTCATACTTTTCTTTTAAAACAAATTCCGGCGCTCCGAGCACATAAGCTCCGTCTTCAAATGTAACGCTGCTGTATTTTGTTGCGGAAGAAAATCCTGTTTTTGACAAAACCTTCTTTCCTGATGCTTTTGTAAAATATTCTTTTAGGGCAGCCATCGTAATATTATCATTTGTCATAGCTGCCGCAAAATCTCCGACAAGCAAAGATAACCCGCCCTTTTCTTTTTCATCGTACTCATCCGTCTTGATCAGCTTTTGGACTTTCATTGTATTTTCCGTAATCGTTCCTGTCTTATCCACACAAAGCACGTCTACACGGGCAAGCGTTTCAATACATTTCATATCATGCAAAAGCACTTTTTTCTGTGCAAGACGAATTGAACTCACCGCAAGCGCCACACTTGCAAGAAGATACAATCCTTCCGGAATCATTCCGATCACCGCCGCGATCATAGATGTCACGCTTTCTCTAAATCCATCATGTTGAATGAAAAATGCCTGTGAAAAAAGAACGATTCCGATCGGGATAATAGCTACTCCTACACATTTAACAAGCTTATCAAGCGAACGAATCATTTCCGACTGTTCTTTTGACTGCATCGCTTTTGCCTGCAATGTCAATTTCGATATATATGAATCCTCTCCTACTTTATCAAGCCGCGCGTGACATTGTCCGGAAACAATAAAGCTGCCTGACATCAGTTTATCGCCTTTACGTTTTGTAATCTCATCGGCTTCACCTGTCAAAAGCGATTCATTCACCTGAACTTCTCCGGCAGATACTTCCGCATCGGCACACACCTGATCGCCGGCTTTAAAAATTACGATATCATCTACGACAAGATCTTCGGCATTGATCACCGTTCTTTTTCCGTCTCGGACAACAGAGGCGCGGGGCGCATTCAACATAGTCAGCTTATCCAGTACTTGTTTTGCTCTAATCTCCTGAATAATTCCAATCAATGTATTTGCAATAATAACCGGAAGAAATGTCAAATCTCTGAAAGATCCCACAAGACAGAGCAATACTGCAAGCACGACAAAGATTAAGTTGAAATAAGTAAATACATTTTCATGAACAATCTCTTTCGTCGTCTTTGACGGAGGTTCAACCGCCTTGTTCGTCCAACCGTGCAGCCGGTGTTCCTGAACTTGCTGACTTGTCAGTCCCTTTTTATATTCGGGATTATATCTTGTTGTCGGGAGCCGTCGTTCCTTTTTTTCTTCTACCTGCAATTTTTTTCTTCTTGCCATACAGCTTTTCACCTCTGTCTCTTCTTTTGTGTCTAACTTCTTATTGCTGTTCTTTTTTATTTTCTATTCATACCGTTGTACAAGGGTAGCGTCGATGTACAGACCGTAAACGGTTCTTTCTGTACAGCGACGCTATCGCCTGCAATTTTTTAATTTTAACAGATAATCTTTATTCCTCAGAAATATGCACTTCTTTGTCTGATGCTTTTTCTTCCTCTAAAATCTGTCTGCCATCTGCCGCAAACTCTGCGCCTGATGCAGTCTCTCCATCTGAAGAAAGTTCTTTCTGTGACAAGATCCGCATAAATTCGTCCCCTGTGATTGTTTCTTTCTCATACAAATATTTGGCAAGTTCATGCAATTTCCCCTGATTATCTTTCAACAGCTTTCGCGCCTTCTCATAAGACTGTTTTACCATATCTACAACCATATCGTCAATAGTTGCCGCTGTCTCAGGAGAACAACTTAAACTGCTGTCGCCTCCGAGGTACGGATTTGACTGCGTCTCAAGAGCAACCATTCCAAATCGGCTGCTCATACCATATCTGGTGATCATTGCCCTGGAAAGCTTCGTCGCCTGTTCAATATCATTTGACGCTCCTGTTGTCACTGAGCCGAATACAAGCTCCTCCGCGCATCTTCCTCCTGTCAATGTCGCAATTTTATTTTTAAGTTCTTCTTCAGTCATCAGATTACGTTCCTCTTCTTCTACCTGCATCGTATATCCGAGCGCACCCGAAGTTCTGGGAATGATCGTAATTTTTGTCACCGGAGCCGAATGTGTCTGTAATGCCGCCACCAAAGCATGACCGATCTCATGATATGCGACGATCAGTTTCTCTTTCGTCGAAAGAACACGGTTTTTCTTTTGGTATCCCGCGATCACAACTTCAATACTTTCCTCTAGATCCGACTGCACAACAAATTTTCTGTTTTCACGGACAGCCCGAAGAGCCGCCTCATTCACCATATTTGCCAACTCCGCTCCTGATGCTCCCGAAGCTGCTCTTGCAATCGCATTAAAATCCACATTATCCCCGAGTTTTATTTTTCGTGCATGCACTTTCAGTATTTCTTCACGCCCTTTAAGATCGGGAAGTTCTACAGGGATTCTCCGGTCAAAACGTCCCGGGCGCAAAAGCGCCGGATCCAATGTGTCCGGTCGGTTTGTTGCCGCAAGTATTACAACACCTTTCGACGCATCAAAACCGTCCATTTCTGTAAGGAGCTGATTCAATGTTTGCTCCCGTTCATCATTTCCTGCCATTCCGTGGCTGTCACGTTTCTTGCCGATCGTATCGATCTCATCGATAAATACAATACAAGGGGCTTTCTCATTTGCCTGTTTAAACAGATCACGCACTTTTGAAGCTCCCATGCCGACAAACATTTCTACAAATTCCGAACCCGAAATAGAGAAAAACGGAACTCCCGCTTCCCCTGCAACGGCTTTTGCAAGAAGCGTCTTTCCTGTTCCCGGAGGCCCCACAAGGAGGGCGCCTTTCGGACATACGGCGCCGATTTCCTGATATTTCTGAGGATTATGAAGGAAATCAACAATCTCTGTCAAAAGTTCTTTTGCTTCATCTTCACCTGCCACATCGTTAAACGTAATACCCGTCGTAGACTGCACATATACTTTTGCATTGCTCTTTCCAAACTGCATAAACTGGTTTCCGCCTGCCGCTCCGCCCATCTTTTTCATGAGTTGACGTGACAAAAACTGTCCGAGGAGAATGAAAATGATCATCGGAATCACGATTGATAAGAGCATACTTAAAAACGGACTCATCTGTCGATCCGCAACTCTTCCGAACTTACATCCTGCTTTTTCCAAACGGTTTACAAGATCCGGGTCATCAAACCTCGTAGTTTCATACTGTCTGGAATCTTCACTTTTATCTGTAAAATAAATGCTTTCGCCTTCGAGCTGTACTTTCGATACTTCTTTGTTTTCTACCATCGTAAGGAACGTGCCGTAATCAACTTCCTCAACATTTCCCCCTACAATGGCAGGGAATACAAAGGAGTTAAAAAGGATCAGCACCGCAATCGCTATCAGATAATATACGATCAATGGCTTTCTTGGTTTTTGTACTTGTTTCATAAAAGTCCTCCTTTCTGTATCCCTCTGCTTCTCTTCTGTTAAACCAATCTTTTAAAGAGAGCTTTATTTTTCTTTTTTCTTCAGCGCCAGACGGATTGCTTTCAAAATCTGGATGATCGGAATATTCACTGCCGCAAGGCCGTATACGATCAAAAGCTGCGTCAAATTCAACGTCTGTACTTTAAAAATACTGTGAAGTCCCGGAATCATAACAACCATTGTCACTAATGCCAGACCTACAACAAATGCACCTATCAAATAAATATTATTTAAAAGCTTGCTTGTAAATACAACAGGTCTGTCTGATTTGCAGTTAAATCCATGGAACAATCTTGCAGAGCACAGTGTCGCAAATGCCATTGTACTTCCAAGCAATGCATTACCGCCTTTATATCCGATCAAAAATGCGATCATTGTTGTGATTCCGATTGACAGTCCTTCTGTTCCGATTTTCAGCATAAAATCTTTTGTAAGGATCGACTCGTTCATCGGTCTTGGTTTTTCTTCCATCACTTCTTTAGAGTGAGGTTCAAGTCCGAGTGCTATTGCCGGAAGGCTGTCTGTCAACAAGTTAATAAACAACAAATGCACAGGTGCGAACGGAACCGGAAGACCTGCGATAGAAGCGTAGAGCACAGCGAGAATCGCGCCAAAGTTTCCCGAAAGCAAAAACTGGATGGAGTTTTTAATGTTCCGGTAAATATTTCTTCCGTTTTCTACCGCTTTTACGATCGTTGCAAAGTTATCATCTGTCAATACCATCGCCGCTGCATCTTTCGATACTTCACTTCCGGTGATTCCCATTGCAACACCAATATCCGCCTGTTTCAGCGCCGGCGCATCGTTTACTCCGTCACCTGTCATAGATACAATATTTCCCTTTTCCTGCCATGCACGTACAATACGGATTTTATGTTCCGGAGAAACACGGGCATATACGGAAATTCCCTCTACAAAATCTTTCAATTCTTCATCGGAAAGTTTATCAATCTCCGCACCTTCACATGCTTCAGACTCATCTTCCAAAATACCGATTCTTTTCGCAATCGCCGCAGCCGTCACTTTATGATCTCCCGTGATCATAATCGGACGAATACCCGCCTTCTTACATTCCGCTACAGCAGCTTTGGATTCTTCACGCGGAGGATCCATCATTGCGATCAAGCCGATAAACGTAAGATTATATTCGTCTTCCAAAGTCAATTCCAACTCGTCTGACACTGTTTTATATGCAAAAGCAAGAACACGGAGTCCCTGTCTTGAAAATGCCTGATTTTGTTCTTCGATATTTTTTCTGTCCTGCTCCGTCATCGGACGCACTTCAGAACCGATCTGTATCTGATCCATACGAGTCAGCAACACATCGACCGCACCTTTTACGATCATCGTAGGAACATTTTCAATCGTATGCTTTGTTGACATTAACTTACGATCGCTGTCAAAAGGATTTTCACTCTCACGAGGATATTTCGTTCTTATTTCTTCCGGATCAAGTCCAAGCTTACTTCCAAGATTGATCAAAGCTGTTTCTGTCGGATCTCCGATTTCTACGCCGTCTGTATTTTTAGAATCGTTGCATAACATACTTCCGATCAACAGCCTGCTCTGGGAAGGGTCATTCAAATCTATATCTTCTGCTTTAATGCAAAGCTCATCAACATAATAATCTTCTACTGTCATTTTGTTCTGTGTCAGCGTTCCTGTTTTATCAGAACAAATGATCGATACGCTTCCGAGTCCTTCCACTGCCTGAAGTTTACGCATGATCGCATGTTCTTTCGCCATCTTCTGCGTACCAAAAGAAAGTACGATTGTAACAATAGAACTAAGCGCTTCCGGAATTGCCGCCACTGCAAGGGCTACTGCAAAAAGAAAGGCATCACCGATCTTATCGCCTCGCAAAATATTGATTCCGAATAAAATACCACAGAATACAAGGATCAAGATCGACAACTTTTGACCAAACTGATCCAGATTGATCTGAAGCGGCGTCTTTTTCTCGGAAGTTGTCTTTAACAGACTTGCGATTTTTCCGACTTCTGTCTCCATCCCGATTCCGGTTACAACAAAAGATCCCCTTCCATATGTGACAAAGCTTCCTGAATAAACCATATTCAATCTATCGCCAAGCGGAACCTCTTCTTCATTTATAATATCTACAGACTTTTCTACTCCAAGACTTTCTCCTGTCAAAGCGCTCTCATCAACTTTCAGGCTGGCGCTTTCCAAAAGACGTCCGTCGGCAGGAATGTAATCTCCTGCATCCAACATTACAATATCACCGACTGTTACTTCCGAAGACGGAATCGGGATAACTGTTCCGTTTCTCAGCACTTTTGCTTCCGGACCGGAAAGTTTTTTCAGGCTGGCAAGAGATTGTTCTGCTTTCACAGTCTGAACTGTTCCCAGTATTGCATTCATTGTGATTACGATTAAAATAACCGCCGTACTTTCCACATCTCCCATAAATCCCGATGCAATAGCCGCAATGATCAGGATGATAACAAGAAAGTCCTTGTACTGTTCAAGAAAGATCTGAAGCACCGTCTTTTTCTTGCCCTCCACAAGCTCATTCCGACCGTATTTTTCCTGATGCTCTTTCACCTGCGATTCAGTAAGCGGTTCGGCAGAGCCGTTTAACTGCTTCATCGTATCCTCTCCGGACATTTGATAAAATGTTTTCATCTGTTTTCCTCCTTAAGATTATATGAGTGTGCATTATGCACGGAGCTTTTTCATCCTATAAGAAGTAATATTTCTCATACAATAAAAAAGAGACTCCTATTGCACACTAATTATGTAATGCAATAAAAGTCTCACTGTTTAATCACGATACGGATGCATATGCATCGTACTGACGACATCGCAAACGCTTTTAACAAGCGCCAGTTACTCCCTTTTACTAAACAGTAATATATCTGAAATAAAAGTATGTGTCAACGCCTTTTCTTAAATTAACAGTTTTTTCACAAACTATCGATCAAAGCTTTTACTTTCCTGGCAGCATGTTCTAAACGAATAAAAAATGAAAATATCTTATTTCCTATATTAACATACTCCCTGCGCTGTCATTGCATCTGCAACTTTCTCAAATCCGGCAATGTTGGCTCCTACTACATAGTTACCTTTAAATCCGTATTTTTCAGCTGCATCAGCCATGTTATGGCAGATATTTACCATGATCGACTGCAGTTTCGCATCTACTTCTTCAAATGTCCAGCTTAAGCGCTCGCTGTTCTGGGACATTTCCAGAGCAGATGTTGCGACACCGCCTGCATTTGCTGCTTTTCCCGGTGCGAAGAGGACTCCGTTCTCCTGAAGGTATTCTGTTGCTTCCATCGTAGTCGGCATATTAGCGCCTTCTGCAACTGCCATACATCCGTTTGCAACAAGCATTTCTGCATCTTCAAGATGAAGTTCATTCTGTGTTGCGCATGGAAGAGCGATATCAACTTTCACAGACCATACTCCTTTTCCTTCGTGATATTCGGAATTCGGACGATATTTTTTATACTCTGTCAGTCTTGCACGATTTACTTCTTTAATTTCTTTCAATGCTGCAAGATCAATTCCTTCCGGATCATATACCCATCCTGTAGAATCACTTACTGTCACTACTTTTGCTCCAAGTTCCTGTGCTTTTTCCGTCGCATAAATTGCAACATTACCTGAACCTGAAACTGCAACTGTCTTTCCTGCCAGTTCTTTTCCGTTGATCTTAAGCATCTCCTGTGTCAGGTATAACAGACCATATCCTGTCGCTTCTTTTCTTGCAAGAGAACCGCCGTAACTTAAGCCTTTTCCTGTAAGAACGCCTTCGTAAACGCCGCGGATTCTCTTATATTGACCGAACATATATCCGATCTCTCTTGCGCCTGTTCCGATATCTCCTGCCGGAACGTCTGTATCTGCGCCGATATATTTACAGAGTTCTGTCATAAAACTCTGACAAAATGCCATAACTTCTCTGTCGGATTTGCCCTTTGGATCAAAATCACATCCGCCTTTACCGCCTCCGATCGGAAGTCCTGTAAGGGAATTTTTAAATATCTGTTCAAATCCGAGGAACTTAATGATACCAAGATTTACTGAAGGATGAAGGCGAAGTCCGCCTTTATACGGTCCTATTGCACTGCTGAACTGTACGCGGTATCCTGTATTAACCTGAACCTGTCCGTTGTCATCTACCCACGGAACACGGAACTTAATCTGTCTTTCAGGTTCGACGAGTCTTTCAAGAAGAGCTTCTTTACGGAACTTTTCCTCATTTGCTTCAATTACAACACGAAGAGATTCAAGAACCTCTTTTACTGCCTGATGGAATTCCGGTTCTGCCGGGTTTTTCTTCACAACTAAATCAATTACCTCATCAACGTATGACATCTCAAATTACCTCCTGAATGAATTTACGGATCATATCCGACATAGAATTTTTTCTACTCGTACATTTTAAAAGGAAAATGAAAGATTGTCAACGTAAAATTTCAATTTTTTGCCTTTATTACATATAATATATCCTATTTTGAAAGAAAAACATCTTGTTTTATTCATTTTGGGCGCTATATAATTTAATCAGATTCTTTCTTCCATAACGAAAAACAGGATGCCGTCGGCATCCTGTTTAAGTGCACTTATTAATTATATTTACGTTTTCTAGCAGCTTCAGATTTTTTCTTACGTCTTACGCTTGGTTTTTCATAGTGCTCCCTTTTGCGGATCTCCTGCTGAATACCAGCTTTAGCACAGTTTCTTTTGAATCTGCGTAAAGCGCTATCTAACGTCTCGTTTTCTTTAACGATTACATTTGACATAGTCTCACACCTAACCTCCCCTCCAGCCTTGTATTGTGCATAATACGACTGTTCGGGTATTTTTATTGCACTAATAAAGATTATAACATATTTTTTTCTCCCGTCAACTATTTCCGAGCAAAAACTTCATAAAAGCTTATAAAAAATGCATTTTTCTATATTTTTACAAAATAAAACTATTCTTTGATCTGTTCTGCAAGAACTTCTTCCGCTTTTTTCAATGCATCCTGGATTCCTGACGGATTCTTTCCTCCCGCCTGCGCCATATTCGGACGACCACCGCCGCCGCCTCCGACACATCCTGCGATCGCTTTCACAAGATTTCCGGCGTGAGCGCCTTTTTTCATCGCTCCGTCTGTCGCAGTAGCCATCAGACTGACTTTACTATCGCTTCCTGATGCAAGGACGACAACTCCGTCTCCTAATTTTTCTTTCAACTGATCGCCAAGTTCTCTAAGTCCGTTCATGTCAACGCCCTCGATCTGCGCTGCCAAAAGTTTTATTCCTTTTACTTCTTTCACCTGATCCAGTACGTCTCCTGCCGCACTTTGAGCGATCTTACTTTTCAGACTTTCCACTTCGCTGTGTAATGTTTTGTTTTCAGCAATCATATGATGAATCTTATCTGATAAATTGTCAGGCGTTGCTTTTAAAAGCGCTGCCGCATTTTTCAATTTTTCTTCTGTCTGCGCATAATATTTCATCAGCCCTTCTGAAGTCAAAGCCTCAATTCTGCGAACTCCTGCCGCCACACCTGTCTCTGAAACAATTTTCAGAGCCATAATCTCCGATGTGTTATTCACATGAGTTCCGCCGCAAAATTCAATAGAATAATCTCCCATATTCACGACACGGACTATATCACCGTATTTTTCTCCGAACAGAGCCTGCGCTCCTGTCTTTTTTGCCTCTTCGATCGGCATATTTTTAATATCTACATCGTATGCTTTTGCAATACTTTCATTGACAAGTTTCTCAACCTGTGTGATCTCATCTTCTGTCATCGCCGAAAAATGTGTAAAATCAAAGCGAAGTCTGTCTTCATTTACGCTTGATCCTGCCTGTTCTACATGACTTCCCAACACTGTACGAAGTGCTTTTTGAAGAAGATGAGTTGCGCTATGATTCCTTGCTGAAAGAGCACGCTTTTTCGCATCCACTTCCAGCACTACTTTATCTCCGGATCTGATCATTCCCTTTGTCATAACTCCGACATGACCGACTTTTCCGCCGAGCAATTTCACTGTATCTTCTACTTTAAATTCACCTTCTGCAGTACGGATATATCCTGTATCCGCCTCCTGACCTCCGCTTGTCGCATAAAACGGGGTCTCCTGAACAAAGACCGTACCGTGCTCTCCTTCAGATAATGCGTCCGCAATCTCCGTTTCCGTTGTAAGAACAGTCACGTCTGATTCCCATGTAAGATGTTCATATCCGACAAATTCACTTGTCACATTCGGATCGATAGACTCATATACTGTTACATCAGCTCCCATATAATTCGTCACTTCACGGGCGTCACGGGCTTTTTTTCTCTGAACTTCCATGGAGGCTTTAAATCCATCTTCATCCACACAGAGTCCTTTTTCTTCCAAAATTTCTTTTGTCAGATCGAGAGGGAATCCATATGTGTCATACAGGCGGAAAGCATCTTCGCCGTTTAATATCTTTTCTTCTTTTTTCTCCATATCAGAGATCATCTCTGCCAAAATTCCAAGTCCCTGATCTATTGTTTTATTGAACTGCTCTTCCTCTTTGGAAATCACGTTCAAAATAAATTCTTTCTTCTCCTCCAGCTCCGGATACCCGTCTTTTGATCCCGCAATGACAGTTTCTGCAAGCTCCGGCAGGAATCCTTTGTGAATGCCGAGAAGTCTTCCATGACGGCAGGCTCTTCTAAGCAGACGGCGAAGAACATAACCGCGGCCTTCATTAGACGGCATAATTCCATCTGAGATCATAAAAGTCACAGAACGGACATGATCTGTAATGACGCGGATCGAGACATCATTGTTGTACTCTTCCCCGTATTCTTTTTCCGCAAGGCGGCATACGTGATCACGAAGCGCTTTAATCGTATCAACATCAAAAATAGAATCTACATCCTGCACAACAGACGCCAGACGTTCCAATCCCATTCCCGTATCAATATTCTTCTGCTCCAGCTCACTGTAATTGCCGTTTCCGTCATTGTCAAACTGTGTAAATACATTATTCCAAATTTCCATGTAACGGTCGCACTCGCAGCCTACTGTACAATCAGGACTTCCACAGCCGTATTTTTCTCCCCTGTCATAATACACTTCTGAACAGGGTCCGCACGGACCGGAACCATGCTCCCAGAAATTATCTTCTTTTCCGAATTTAAAGATACGTTCTGCCGGAATCCCCATCTTCTTATTCCATATTTCAAATGCTTCCGCATCGTCCTCATATACGGACGGGTACAGTCTATTCGGGTCAAGGCCGACTACTTCTGTCAGAAATTCCCATGTCCACTGAATCGCTTCTTCTTTAAAGTAATCTCCAAACGAAAAATTTCCGAGCATTTCAAAAAATGTACCGTGACGCGCTGTCTTTCCGACATTTTCAATATCTCCCGTACGGATACATTTCTGGCAGGTAGTCACTCGCTTTCTCGGCGGAATCTCCTGTCCTGTAAAATATGGTTTTAACGGCGCCATACCCGAATTGATAAGCAGAAGGCTCTTATCATTGTGCGGCACCAATGAAAAACTCTTCATCGCAAGATGTCCTTTACTCTCAAAGAACTCTAAAAACATTTTTCTAAGTTCATTTACTCCATATGCCTTCATTGCATTTTCCTCCTCTTTCGCTCCAAAAGCCTGTTTTATAATATATCATAGAGGGTTATATTTGTAAAGCGGACGCCAAAAAAAGGCGCCCGCTTACTTGTAGGATTACAATACATGTGTTACAACTGAATAATTAAAAAGCGGAAATACCTTTTCTGTGTTATGCTTTAAGCTACCAAACCTAAACATTTAAGAAAGGAAGTATTCCCGCATGGCAAGTATAACACAAGATATGAGGTATCGTCTATCCCTGATCCGTTTCGCCGAAAAATATGGTGTCTCAAAAGCAGCAATTAAATATAAGACAAACCGCCAGTATATTTATCGTTGGAAGCGCCGCTATGACGGCACAATAGAGTCTCTCCGCGATCGTTCACGCCGTCCCCATCACCATCCCAATCAGCATACACCTGAAGAAATCAAGCTGATCCAAGATATGCGTAGGCGCAATCCCCATTCTGGTCTGGTTGTCTTTTGGGTCAAACTTATGCAGCGCGGTTATAAACGTTCCATCCCAGGATTGTATCGTTTTCTGAAGAAACAGGGAATCTTGGCTCAAAAACTTCCGAATCCCAAATATATTCCGAAGCCTTATGAGCAGATGAAATATCCCGGACAGCGTATCCAGGTCGATGTGAAATTCGTTCCTGCATGTTGTCTTGTCAATAATGCGAAAGGAAAGAAATTCTATCAGTATACCGCCATTGATGAGTACTCCCGCTGGCGGTATGTGGAAGCTTTTGAAGAACACAGCACCTATTCATCCGCACAGTTCCTCAAGCATCTGATCCAACGCTTTCCTATGCCAATCGAATGCGTTCAGACAGACAACGGCGTGGAGTTTACAAAGCGCTTTTCCACTTCCGGCAAAGAAACATTGACTTTATTCCAACGGACTTTAAAAGAACTTGGCATCCAACATAAACTGATCCGACCCTTTACACCACGTCATAACGGAAAAGTGGAACGCAGCCACCGCAAGGATAATGAACGTTTTTATACCTCGCATACTTTCTATTCCTTTGAGGATTTTTCCAAGCAGCTTCAAACCTATAACCGTAGGGATTATAACCAGTTTCCCATGAGACCTCTGGGGTGGAAATCACCACAAACTGTTCTGAGGGAATTTATTGATCGGGGTGTAACATATGTTTGACAAACCTACAACGCCAAAAAAAGGCGCCCGCTTACTTATCTTATCCCATATTTTATCTGCAATTTTCCGTTTACGGCATTTCCGCTTTCTTTTCTTGCAGTCCGGCTGTCAAATTTGTATTTATTTTAATCAAGTTCGATCTCTTCTAATTCTTTCGGCGGAATTGACTTACTTGAGTTTTTCACGAAAGCCGCAAGATCTTTCTTCGCCTTCGGAAGAGGAATATTCGTTCCCGCTCCGGCAATACATCCTCCCGGACATCCCATTCCTTCGATCAGACAACCGTTCATCTTGCCTGCCTTTGCCAGAGTTAATATCTTTTTACATTCCTTCAATCCTTCTGCGTGCTCAATATTCACCTGTACATCAGGATAATATTCGTTAATACATTTTTCTATTGCCTCGGCAACTCCGCCTGCACATCCGTATCCCCTGCCAGCTCCGGTTGCATCATGGAAGGAAGACTCTGCTTCATACTCTGTCAGATCGATCTCTTTTGCATCAAACATTGCCTGCAATTCCTCAAAAGTAACAACAAAATCAACGTCACTTCGCACGCTTCTTCTTGACGCTTCCAGTTTCTTCGCGGCACATGGTCCGATAAAGACTACTTTTGCTTCAGGGTGTTTCTGCTTAATTGTCCTTGCCGTCGCCACCATAGGAGTAAGTTCCTGGGAGATCTGGTCGATCAGATCCGGGAAAAATTTTTTTGCCATGACAGACCATGAAGGACAACAGGATGTCAAAAGAAACGGCAGTTCACCCGTCACAACTTTATCCACATAGTGATGCGCCTCTGCAATCGCGCCGATGTCTGCTCCAAGCGCAACTTCATACACTTCCGAAAATCCGAGTTCACGAAGAGCGGCTTTAATATTTCTCGGTGTAATATTATCACCGAACTGTCCTACAAATGCCGGAGCGATCTCCGCAATTACATTTTCACCTTCTGATAACGCCCGTGCAAGCTGGAATATCTGAGACTTATCCGAAATCGCGCCAAACGGACAACTTACCATACACATACCGCATGAAACACATTTTTCATTATCAATATATGCTCTTCCCATTTTGTCGGATTTAATCGCATTCACACCGCAGGCTTTCTGACATGGACGCTCCTTTTTCGCGATCGCATCGTACGGACAGACTGATTTGCATTTTCCGCATTTGATACATTTTTCCTGATCGATATACGACCGCCCGTTCACCATGGAAATAGCGTCTTTCGGACAGACTTCCTGACACGGGTGCGCAAGACAGCCTTTACAGATATTGCTTACCTCGTATTTATTCTCTTCGCAGCTTTCACATGCGGACGGAATAACCTGCATCAGCGGAGGCTCATAATATTTTTCAGAGATATTGCTTGCTTCCACGCCCGCAGTTAAATGAACCGGCTTATTTTCCGGACGCAGGGAAAGTCCCATCGCCAAACGCAGCCGTTCCCTTACGATCGCCCGTGCGCGGTAAACGCTTTCTCTGTATTTCTCTGAATCTTCATTTACGATCGCATACGGAATGGCTTCCATATCCGCAAGAAGCGTATCCTCATCTGCCTTAAATCCAAGCTGCGCCACTTCCTTAAACACTCTTCTCCGGATTGCCCGTACCGGAGTATGTAATCCTCTCATCATCTGCACTTACCTCCTGATATACTAAATTGAAACGACGAGCACATCTGTTCCTATTTCTTTAAATATATCTGTTTACAAAATCATTGTCAACAACCGAATATTCTTTCTCTGACAAGTATTTATTCTTTTTTATCGGCACTTTTTTGCAGCGCATCTTTAAAAATCTTTTCGGCGTAATGTACGGACTGCATCGCATCTTTCCCATAAAAATCCGCACCGATCATATCTGCATACTCTTGGTTGAGCACAGCTCCCCCGACCATCACTTTACAGTCCGGTTTCTTTTCCCGAAGCATCTTTATCGTCTCTTCCATACTGACTACCGTTGTTGTCATAAGAGCGCTTAATCCGACAAGCGGAACTTGCTTTTCACATGCCGTTTCTACAATTTTTTCAGGCGATACGTCTTTTCCAAGATCGATCACATCAAAACTGTAATTTTCTAAAAGCACTTTCACGATATTTTTTCCGATATCATGAATATCTCCTTTCACGGTCGCCAAAATGACTCGTCCCTTTTTTTCTCTGATCTCACCGCTTTTTTCCATCTTTTCCTTCAGAACAGAAAATGCGGATTTTGCAGCTTCCGCACTCATCAGAAGCTGAGGCAGAAAAACAGTTCCTTTTTCAAAGCCGTCGCCGACATGATTTAATGCAGGAATCAATTCTTCGTTGATAATATCGAGCGGAGCTTCTGTCGCAATCATATCTGTTGTAATTTTCCCCGCGTCATCCCGCAGCCCTTTTTCGATTGCCTCTTGAAGCGTCATTTTTGAGCTGCTTTTTCTGCTTCTGTCATTTTCCCCCTTTAATTTCGTTTCGGAAAGTTCAGATGTTTTCATTATATTTGTGCTCACTACCGAATTGGCATATTTTTGAATATATTGTTCACAATTATTATCCAGATTCATAAGAGCATGGTATGCATACCACGATTTCATCATGTCTTCCGATGATGGATTTATAATTCCGGCACTCAGACCGTTTAGCATTGCCATTGTATAAAAGGCTGCGTTTACGATCGGGCGGCATGGAAGTCCAAAGGATATATTAGAAACTCCGAGAACTGTATTGACTCCGATCTCATCTCGAAGTCTGCGAAGCGTCTCCAATGTCACTTTTGCTCCTTCCGGCTCAGAACTGATCGTCATTGCGAGTGCGTCGATTACGATATCTTTCTTTTTAATCCCGAATTTTTCAGCTGTTTTTATGATTTTTTCCGCAATCCTCACACGGCCGTCCGCATCCGCCGGAATTCCGTCTTCATCCAAAGTCAGACCGATAACAACTCCGCCGTATTTTTTTACAAGAGGAAACACTTTTTCCATTGACTCTTTCTTTCCGCTTACGGAATTAACCATTGCCTTTCCGTTGTAAATACGAAGCGCTTTTTCCATCGCTTTTTCATCAACCGTATCTATCTGCAGCGGAATATTAACGACGCTTTGCAGTTCCTGAACTACCTCTTCCATAAGCGCCGGCTCGTCAATATCCGGCAGTCCGACATTCACATCAAGAATGTGAGCTCCCTGATCCTGCTGTGTAATCCCTTCTCTTAAAATATAGTCAAGATCGTGTTCTTTCAGCGCTTGTTTAAACCGTTTTTTACCGGTGGGATTTATCCGCTCTCCGATAATTTTTGAACCCTCACCCAAAATAACGCTTTGCCCGTAAGAGGAAACAACCGTAAACTCTTTTTCTGTCACCGGAACAAGTTCTGCGTTTTCACATCTTTTACGCATGGCACGGATATGTTCCGGCGTCGTTCCACAGCAGCCTCCGATCACACATGCCCCCATCCGGACGATTTGCTCCATATATGCCGCAAATTCATCTTCTGTCACATCATAATATGTTTTCCCGTCTCTCTGTTTCGGAAGTCCTGCATTTGGCTTTACAATAATCGGAACAGACGAATATTTGATCAGTTCTTCCAACACCGGAAGCATCTCTTTTGGTCCCATTGCGCAGTTTATCCCGAGAGCATCGACGCCTAAACCTTCTAAAAGCGCAACAACAGATGAAACATCCGCTCCTGTCAAAAGTTTTTTCCTCTCGTCAAATATTACGGTAGCAAATACCGGAAGAGACGTGTTTTCTTTCGCCGCTAAAACAGCTGCTTTTAATTCGTATGTATCGCTCATTGTCTCTATATGGATTAAATCTGCTCCCGCCTGCTCTCCTAAGATCACTACTTCCTTAAAAGCTTCATATGCCGTCTCAAATTCCAGATCTCCCATAGGTTTCAGCAATTTCCCCGTAGGTCCGACATCAAGAGCCGTATAGATTTTACGCTCGTCTCCTGTTTGTAAGAGCGCCTCCCGCTCTGCTTTTTTCACATGGCTGACCGCCGCCTTTATAATCTCTTCTAAAGAGCAGGAATCATCATGAAACTTCAGCGCATTTGCACCAAATGTATTCGTCAAAATGATATCGCTTCCGGCTTCTATATATTGCCTGTGTATCTTGTATATTTCTTCCGAATGTGTCAGATTCCACGTCTCCGGTAATTCTCCCGGCGCGAGCCCTTTTTCCTGAAGCAGAGTTCCCATTCCCCCATCAAAAAAGAGGAGGTCTTTTCCAAGTCGTTGTCTGATCATCTCTTTCTCCTTTTTTTCGTCGTTTTCCTTCTCTACATATTTGTCTCATACATCTAACTGTCAGCGTCTGTAAATACACTCTTTCTTATCGCAGACTTCGCAGCCTGCAATCGGGCATCTCTCTTTTATTCGACTTGCCCCGATCACTGCGGTAACAGATTTCGTCGGTGTCATCATAAAACTTTCCGTCATCGTAAGTCCGATTGCCTTTGCACAATCCAGCATCTGCATAAATGATTTCTGAAAACCGATATCAAAATCGCCGTATCCCGGACTGAACCTCGGGCGCAGATAAAGACCTTCCTTTTCAAGTTCCTCGCCGATTTCAAATTGTTTCTCATCACAAAATTCTTCCAGCATTGCCGCTGCACATGCCTGAAGCACAACAGCGTTTGCCATATCTGTCAGAGATGTTCTTGCTATCAGACGATCCACTCCTGTCCCTAATGTCGCACCGAACAAAACAGCCTTTTCACAGTGATTTAAGTTTCTTGCAAGGCTTTTGCTGCTAATCTGTAATGTTCCGATCGCAACTTTTTCTTCATCTATCCGATTCATTTCAAAAATACGAAACACCGAGCGAAGCGCCGATACTTTTTCCAGCTCCAAAAAACCTTTTTCAACAAGACGGCTTGTTGCCTCATCTACCGGATTTTTCCCATACCCCAAATAGCGGACAGCTTCCTGAAAACATTTTTCCATTCTATCACCTACGCCTTTATAATCTCCGACAAATTGTTCATAATTGCAGCTGCAACATGCGGTTTATTCATTGTATAAATATGAATATTGTTCACACCGTTAGAAAGAAGATCAATGATCTGATCGGTCGCATATGCGATTCCCGCCTGTTCCATCGCCGCCGCCGAGCTGCCGAACCGATCAAGGAGAGCTAAAAATCTTCTCGGAAACACTGTCCCTGACAATTCCTGACTTCTTTTCATCTGTTTCTCACTCGTCATCGGCATAATTCCCGGGAGTACCGGAACATTGATCCCTGCTTCCCTGATCCTGTATAAAAAATTATAATGGATATCGTTATCAAAAAACATCTGTGTCGTAAGAAAATCAACGCCGCTATCTACTTTTTGTTTTAAATACCTGATATCTTCTGCCTTATGTTCGTTTTCTACATGACCTTCCGGATAACATGCAGCTCCGATACAAAAATCGCCATGCTTACGAATCTCCTCTATCAACTCATATGCATATCTAAAACGATTTCCGTTCGGGAACGGCATGCCTTCCGGGATATCTCCCCGAAGCGCAAGAATGTTTTCAATCCCGTTTTCTTTCAGATTTTCAATCACATCTCTTACTTCCTCTATCGTTGAAGAAGCACATGTCAAGTGTGCAAGACTAACCACTCCGAGATCATCCTTTATATGAGATGCGATCTTTGCCGTATTCTTACTCGTACCGCCGCCCGCACCATATGTCACGCTGATAAACGCCGGATTTAACTTCGCCATAGCATCAGTTGCCGCGATCACTTTTTCAAATCCCGCATCGGTCTTCGGCGGAAACACTTCAAATGAAATATGTATTTTGTCTTCTTTTAATCTGTCTATAATTTTCATCTTTACTCTCCTGACTGTTTTTCTCTGTCGTACGGCTAAGTATTAGAAATCCATTTCCTTCGACATTTTTTAGGTAAAATTATCCTCTAAAACGCTTTTTCTGTCAAGTATTGTTTCTTCAAACGACCGAAAATACCAAAAGCACATTTTGGATTTGCAAACGAGTGGCAAGAACTTAGATAAATTTAACCCCCTGTTCGGCGCTGCTGCAAAAAAACACAAGACGAAACGAATGTCCGTCTTGTGTTTTTATATGTACCTCTTACTATGTCTTATTCCCCGATCAAGCTCTTGTATAATTCCTGATATTGTCCGGCAGAATTCTTCCATGAAAAATCTTTGCTCATCGCACGTTCTACGATCTTATTCCAGTCACGTTTTCTGTCATAATAAATTCTTTCCGCATAACGAACTGTATTAAGCATCTCATGTGCATTATAATTAGTAAAGCTAAATCCTGTTCCTGTCTTGTCAAATTCATTATACGCTTCAACCGTATCTCTAAGTCCGCCTGTCTCACGCACAATCGGAATCGTTCCATAACGCAGGCTCATCAGCTGACTTAATCCGCACGGTTCAAACAGTGATGGCATAAGAAATGCATCGCAGGAAGCATAAATCTTATGTGAAAGTTCATCCGAATAAAAGATGTTTGCGGATACTTTTCCGGAGTACTTCCATGCAAAATGACGGAACATATTCTCATATTTCACATCACCTGTTCCAAGCACAACGATCTGAACCGCATCCTGACAAAGTTCATCCATAACGTAATCGACAAGATCAAATCCTTTTTGATCTGTAAGCCGTGAGATCATTCCGATCATCATCGTTTTTGTATCTTTCTCTAAACCGAGTTCTTCCTGCAGCGCTTTCTTATTAAGAACTTTATTCTTCCTGAAATCTTCAACCGAAAAGGTTTTTGCAATTCTAGGATCTGAAGCCGGATCCCAGTCTGTATAATCCAAGCCGTTGACAATACCGCAAAGATCATTTGCCCTTGCCGACATTAATCCGTCAAGACCTTCACCGTAAAACGGTGTTTTGATCTCTTCTGCATAACTGTTACTTACCGTTGTCACTTTATCGGCATATACGATACCGCCTTTAAGCAAGTTTGCATCTTTATATGCCTCCATCTTATCCGGAACGAAATAGTATTCCGGAAGTCCGGTAATTTCGCGAACAGATTTCGTATCCCATACCCCCTGGAATTTCAGATTGTGGATTGTCATCACAGTTTTAATTCCGCGATAGTATTCTCCCAGATATCTGAAATTATCAAGATAAACCGGTATCAGTCCCGTCTGCCAGTCATGACAATGAATCAGTTCCGGACGAAATCCGATCACCGGAAGTATGCTCAGCACTGCTTTTGAAAAGAAGGCAAACTTTTCTATATTCCACTTCGGATCCCCATCATACGGAGCAAATCCACTGAAATAATATTCATTATCGATAAAATAGAAAATAATACCGTTCAATTCAATCTTCAGTACTCCGACATACCTGTCCTGACCTGCAATGTCCATATAAAAATGGGCAACATACTCTAACTTCTCTTTCCACTCCTGTTTCATGCACATGTAATTCGGAATAACAACACGAACATCATATTTTTCTTTGTCGAAATCTTTCGGAAGCGAACCGACAACATCTGCCAGACCTCCGGTTTTGATAAACGGTACACACTCCGATGCAGCAAACAAAATATTTTTCATATCCTGATCCTCCCATTCTTCACATAAATTCCCGGAAAGAATTCTGTTAATTGTTATTATACCCTATTCTCTGCGCAATGAAAAGGACTTTCCTAGTTTTTATGCCTGTATTCAAGCTGAATTGTATCGGCAATCAGCGCAATAAACTCTGAATTGGTCGGTTTCCCCTTTCCTGTACTCACAGTATATCCAAAAAGCTCATCAAGCGTATCCAATTTTCCGCGGCTCCATGCCACCTCGATCGCATGTCGAATTGCCCGTTCGACGCGGCTTGACGTTGTCCGGTATTTTTTTGCAACTGTAGGATACAATATTTTTGTAATTGCATTCAGCACATCCATGTCGTTTACTGCCATCATGATCGCATCCCGCAGATAATGATACCCTTTGATATGCGCCGGTATTCCAATCTCATGAAGCATATTCGTCACTCTGCTTTCCAGATTTTCCCGTCTTGATGAAACTTCCTGTATACTCTCTTCATTTTTCTTTTCAAAAACCGCCGGCTTTTTTCGGATCGATTTGATCCGATCCAATAAAATCGTATGATTAAACGGTTTCATAATATAGTAATTTGCACCTTTATTAAATGCATCTTCTGTAATTTTTTCCTGTCCGACAGCAGTAAGCACTATAAAATACGGTCTTTTGTCGACAAACTCCTGCTTGTTTACTTGCTCCATTACTGTCAATCCATCCATTTTCGGCATGATCAGATCAAGCAGGACAACATCCGGCTGTCTGTCCTTTATGATCTGACACATCTCTTCTCCATTTTTCGCTTTTCCGACGAGATCCAGTTCCTTGTCCGTTTGTATGATGTCGTCAAGCATATCTAGAATTCTCTGGTTGTCGTCAGCGATCGCCACACTCAAATGCTCCATTCTCGTCTCTCCTTTAGTTTTGAGACCATCCCTTTAAAACGCCACTCGCTTATTATATCTATGCCATTTTGCATAATCAAGCGAATCTTGTAGTAACAATTCGACATTTATCCACACATTTCCGGTAAATTCACCTGTTTTAACATATTTTCTATGAATATTCCGTAACCTTTTGTCGAGTCTTGTACGAAAACGTGGGTTACTGCTCCGATCAATTTCCCGTTTTGTATGATCGGACTTCCGCTCATCCCCTGAATAATCCCTCCTGTTTTTTCAAGAAGTTCTTCGTCCGTCACCTTAATCACAAGTCCTTTATTGATCTCCTGAGACATCATGTCGACTTGAGTCACTTCAATATCAAATTCTCTAACTTCATTATCTACAAAACATCGGATTGTAGCAGGTCCTGTTATAATTTCTTCTTTTTTTGCAGTCCTGATTGCCGTCTGTTCTGTGAAAAGTTCATCAATTTTGTCGATTTTCCCATAAATCCCAGCCTCTGTATTTTTATCGATTGTACCGAGAATATTATAATTGTTATAAATGATCATACCCTCCATACTTCCCGGAGATCCGCTCTGTCCTTTTGTGATATCTCTGATACTCGTGCGGTATACATTTCCTTCCGCAATCGACATAAGAACACTTGTATCCACGTCATGAATCCCATGCCCAAGCGCGCCAAACCGACTTTGATCCGTTAAAAAAGTAACTGTTCCCAAGCCTTGTACATTATCGCGAACCCATATACCAAGCCGATATTCTCCCGTTTCATATTCAACCGGCTTTATTTTCAAATCTATCGTCTCCCCATTTCGTCTGACCGTCAACACCACGAACGTTCCGGTTAGATTTCCGACAGCCTCCAAAAGCTCTTTTTTTCCCGTAATTTCACAATGATCTACTGCCATAATATAATCGCCTGCTTTAACAATTCCTTTTGCTGGTTCATGCTCCTTTCCATCCGCTCCGGCAATCTGCTCTGTATTAAGAACCATCACTCCGTCCGTTTCCATATAAATACCAATCGGCATTCCTCCGACAAGCACCGTATCATTATTCATCGCTTCTATTCCCGCATCTGTCGAAACCGGTTTCTTTCCACGAATCATTTGATACTGCAAAATACCCATAGCCGCAAAGAAGAAGGAGAGGAATAGACAGAATACAGCGGTCACATACTTTTGTTTTTTCAACATATCCACACCCTTTCTCTGATATCTCGATAATTTTTTATCCGCATCCGCTCCTTCTTTCCTATATAAAAAGAAACGGATACTTCTCTGTATCCGTTTCTAGTATATGTGGTTTCTTCTTTTTCCACACTAGTATTATATTTCACTCTTTGCCATTTCTTTCATTTCACGGGCACTTTCCATAATACTGGATGTAATCTTATCTCCACCCAGAATACGCGCCAGTTCTTTTACCGAATCTTCTTCGTTCAATAGACGAATCCTTGTTTTTACGCTTTCGTTTTCCGCAGATTTTTCAATCAGAAAATGACTGTCTGCCACTGCTGCTATCTGTGAAAGATGAGTAATGCAAATCACCTGCCTGCTTTTACCTATCAGCTTTAGTTTTTCTCCGACTTTTGCTGCCGTAACTCCCGATATTCCGGCATCAATCTCGTCAAAAATCAAAGTCGGCGTATCTTCCGCATCTGCCAGAACCGTTTTTATCGCAAGCATAATACGGGAAAGTTCTCCGCCTGATGCAATATTCTCAAGCGGCTTTACAGGCTCGCCGGGATTAAGCGCAAGATAAAATTCCGCTTCGTCTTTTCCGTTCGCGCTAAACTGTCCTGCATCTTTTAAATGTATCTCAAACCTTGTATCGAGAAAATTTAATTCCTTCAGATGAATACAGATTTCGTCAGCAAAAACTGTTTTATATCGATTTCTTACATCATGAAGTTTTTTCGTTACACGTTCTACTTTTTTTAACGCTTTTTCTTTCTCTTCTTCAATTTGTTTTATATATGCATCATAATCATTAAGCTGTTCTATTCTATGGCGTTTTGATTCGCAATATGCAAGGACATCGCTTACAGAACTTCCATATTTTGCTTTTAAATGATTGATCAGATTCAACCGTTCCTCTGTCTCTTTGAACTCTTCTTCTGAAAATTCAAATTTTGAGGCATATTCGGACAGTTCTCTGTTAAAATCATTCAGAAGGCTGTCCACATCCATAAGCAGAGCGCACAGACGGTCTCCCTCTTCATCAAATTCCGCCGCCTCCCGAAACGCACGTATCGCCCGAGTAAGACAATCACCTGCATTTGCCGAACTGTCCTCGCATGTATAGCGATAAGTCTGCGCAACTGCATCCGTGATTTTTCTGCTCTCCGTCATCCTTCGGTATGTTTCCTCTAATTCTTCATCCTCATTTTCCCGAAGAGCAGCCTCTTCGATCTCGTGTACTTCAAATTCATAAAGAGAAAGTTCTCTTCGCCTTTCTTCATCATTTAAAGAAGTTTCTTCCGCCTTTTTACAGATCGCCCGATATTCTTTATAACATTTTGACATTTCTGATTTGATCGGAGCAATCTCTTTTCTCCCAAAAAGATCCAGAAGCACCAAATGATTCTTCCTTTGAAGTAAGGTTTTATTATCATGCTGACCATGAATGTCAATCAAAAGCTCTGCCGCTTCTTTCAACTTTCCTGTATTCACTGTCTCTCCATTAATGCGGCTTATGCTTCTGCTTCCTGTAAACTTTCTTGTTAAAGTAACCATACCGTCATCCGGAATAATATCCATCTCTTCCAGTTTTTGTATGATCTGTCCGTCGTCAACCGAAAAAGTCAGCTCTACCAGACCATTTTCCGCCCCGTTTCTCAAAAGATCAGAACTATACTTTCCTCCAAGAGCCAGTCCGACAGAGCCGAGCAAGATAGACTTTCCCGCCCCGGTTTCTCCTGTCAATATATTCAATCCTTGTCCGAAATCTACTTCTGTCTCATCGATCAAAGCAATATTTTTCACATGTAGATTTTGTAGCATACCATTCACCTATACTTCTCTTGAAACGATCTTTCTTATCTTATCCATTACGGCCGCTGTATCTTCTACAGTTCTGATTGCACACATGATCGTATCGTCTCCTGCAATACAGCCTACGACCTCATGCCATTTCATTGCGTCTACAGCGGCAGCCACAGCCATTGCCATACCGGAAACAGTCTTGATCACTAGAATATTCTGCGCCATATCCATCGCCACATACCCATCTTTTAAGACACGTATATATTTTTCACTCATTCCGGGTTCTTCGATCCTGTGAAGAATATATTTCTGATGTCCGCTTCCTGTAGATACTTTTGACAACTTCAGATCACGTATATCTCTCGACACAGTAGCCTGCGTCACTTTAAACCCCGCATTATTCAGATATTCTGCCAGTTCTTCCTGTGTTTCAATATCATACTGACTGATAAGTTCAATAATTTTTGCATGACGGCTGACTTTCATATGTTCAATTTCCTTTCATTTTTTTACGCATTGTTTTCATAAAGCTTTCTTTGCTTAATTTGATCAGTTTTGCCGTATGAGACGACCGCTTAATACAAACTCTTTCTCCCGTGACAAGAGTTGTCTGTTCTGCACCGTCAAAGCAAAGAGAAACCTGTTCCTGCCTTCCATAACGTCCTTCGCACACTTCTACCTCAATCAAATCATCGGCTGACAGAACAATACTGCTTGTATTAAGCGCGTGTGAACAAATCGGAGTGATCACGATCATCTGTGCTGTCGGTTCAACGATCGGGCCTCCCGCCGACAGATTATAACCTGTACTTCCGGTTGGAGTCGATATGATCACTCCATCTGCGTGATAAGTATTCAGAAGCGCCCCGTTGACATAAATATGAAAACTTACGATACGAACCTTTCCTTCTCTTGCAATGACAATATCGTTCATCGCCATATCTTTCCGAGAATTACGAAAGCTTCCTTCCAGCATCATCCGTTCTTCAATAACCGGAGTCTCTGAAAACAAATGATCCAATGCACTTTCAAAATCTTCCAGATCCACATCTGTAAGATATCCGAGCGTTCCAAGATTGATCCCAAGCAGCGGAAGGCTTCGCTCTCCAAGATCTCTGACCGCACGGATTAAAGTTCCGTCACCACCTAGTACCAATCCGCATTCTGCTTCCTTAGGAACAGTTCCCGGAATAATATGGCCCTCACTGTCTTTTTCCGACAAAAAACATTTTTTACCGGAAGATTGAATATATTGTTCAATCTGACTCGTGATCGCATAATCTTTATCTTTTAATTTATTTGTAATAATATAAAAGCAATCCATTTTAGTCCTCTTGTTTTTACAAAATACTGCATCGCATACATTACTTAAGCGTGCTGCTTTGCCAGCGTCTCAAATGCTCTGTCTGAAACAATAACAGGATCAAGTCCGCCGAGATTTTCACCGGCCTCATTTTCACTCTTTTTTAAATGAATCAAATACTCTATATTTCCTTCCGGTCCTTTGATCGGAGAAAAATCAAGAGCACACAGATCGAAACCGATCGACATAGCATAATCCATAATTTTCTGAATCACTTCCCGGTGTGTGCTCTTTTCTCTTACGACACCTTTTTTTCCTACTTTTTCCCGTCCTGCCTCAAACTGCGGTTTAATAAGAGCTACGATCTCACCGTCTTTTGCCAAATAATTACGAATCGGCTCCAATACTTTCGTAAGCGAAATAAATGAGACATCAATAGAAGAAAAATCAATTTCTTCTCCCAAATCTTCAGGTGTCACATATCGAATATTCGTCTTTTCCATGCAGATAACTCTCGGGTCGTTTCTCAGTTTCCAATCAAGCTGTCCTCGTCCCACATCGATCGCAAACACCTTTTTTGCACCGTTTTGAAGCATGCAATCTGTAAAACCGCCCGTTGAAGAACCGACATCCGTACAGACTTTATCTTTTACGCTGACATCAAAATTTGCGATCGCTTTTTCTAATTTCAAGCCGCCTCTGCTTACATACGGAAGTGTATGCCCCCGAACTTCGATACTGACTTCTTCCGGGAACGTGCTTCCCGCTTTATCTTCTCTTTGTCCCTCCACAAAAACATTTCCGGACATAATGATCGCTTTTGCCTTTTCCCTTGACTCCGCCAGATTTCTTTTTACAAGTAATACATCCAAGCGTTCTTTCATATTTTTTTCCTTTCAGTTACACATATTCATCAATTATCTGCTTTACGATCGTATCTTTATCAAGACCTACTTCCCTGCGGAGCAGATCTACATTTCCATGTTCTACATAGTCATCGGCTATCCCGAAATTTTTCACGCGTACATTAATACCTGCTCCTGAAATATAATCAAGAACCTGTTCCCCGAATCCGCCTGTCAGCATGTTTTCTTCAATCGTTACATACAGATCGTGATTCTCCGCTAATCTTTCCAGCAATTCTGTATCAAGAGGTTTTACAAACCTTGCATTTACAAGAGAACAGCAATATCCTTTTTCTTTCAGGCCTTTTCTCACCTGATCTGCAAGTTCTGCCATATGACCTACAAATATGATCACAATCTTTTCTTCTTCATACAGCAGTTCACTTTTCCCGTAACAGATCGGACTGCGGAATTGTTTCATTCCTTCATATGCCTCGCCTCTTGGATACCGCACTGCGATCGGATATGGAAAATCTGCCGCAAACCGTATCATATCTGCCATTTCCCATCTGTTTTTCGGAGAAATGATCGTCATATTCGGGATCATTGATAAAAATGACAAATCAAACACCCCCTGATGTGTTTCACCGTCACTTCCGACAAGTCCCGCCCTGTCTACCGCGATCACAACCGGAAGATTTTGCAGACAGACATCATGAAGCGTCTGGTCATACGCTCTTTGCAAAAACGAAGAATATACTGCAAATATCGGTTTCATTCCCCCCGCCGCAAGACCTGCCGCAAATGTCATCGCATGTTCTTCCGCGATCCCCACATCAAAAAAACGATTTGGGAAATGCTTTGCAAACGGAGTAAGACCTGTTCCGTCCGCCATCGCAGCCGTAATCGCAACGATACGCTCGTCTTTTTTTGCAATATCAAGCAGCACTTTAGAAAATACTTCCGTATAAGTATCCGCCCCTTTTGATTCTTTCGCATCTCCGGTCTCAAGATGGAACGGACCTGTCCCATGAAATTTTGCCGGATTTTCCTCTGCCGGAAGATACCCTTTTCCTTTTTTCGTAAGTACATGTACTAAAACGGCATGATCCACCCTTTTTGCCTCATTGAACACACGCACCATCTCTTTAACATCATGTCCGTCCACAGGTCCTAAATATGTAATATCCATATCTTCAAAAAACATTCCCGGAACAAATAACTGTTTAATCCCACTTTTTGTCTTTTTCAGCCTGCTGACGATCCGATCGCCTGTCCCCGGTATTTTTTTTAAAGTATCTTCAACACCCTTTTTCAGATCAGTATACGCCTGTGCTGTCCGCAGGCATCCCAAATATTTCGATACTCCGCCGACATTTTCAGAAATTGACATATTATTATCATTCAGCACGATAATAAAATTACTTTTCAAACGGGAAGCATTATTCAATGCCTCAAATGCCATTCCCCCGGTCATTGCTCCGTCTCCGATCACTGAAACGACATTGTATTTTTCCCCTTTCAGTTCTCTTGCCGCAACATACCCCAGACCTGCCGAAATAGATGTAGAACTATGCCCTGTATCAAAAGCATCACATTCACTTTCTTTTCGTTTCGGAAATCCACTCATGCCGCCATATTTACGCAGATCGTCAAAACCATCTTTTCTTCCTGTAAGAAGTTTATGCGTATAAGATTGATGACCTACATCCCAGATCAATTTATCCTGCGGAAAATCCAGTGTAAGATGAAGCGCCATCGTCAATTCTACAACACCCAGATTTGAAGCCAGATGTCCTCCTGTACAACTGATCTTATCAAGAAGAAATCCCCGGATCTCTTCTGCAAGTTCTTTTAGCTGTGTATGATCAAGTTTTTTTATATCGTTCTCTTTCTGGATCATTTCAATTATCATGATTGATCCTCCTAGTTCTATTTTTCTCTGTATACAAGTCTTCGGAGCAGTTCCTCCATAAATCCGCACTCTTTTCCGATAGAACGAAGTTCTTCTACCGCCTCTTCCGTCAGACGAGCAGCCTCTTCTTTTGCCTTTTCAAGCCCCTTCCAAGTAACGTAAGTCGTTTTTTCGTTTTTTTCATCGCTGTGCACCGGCTTTCCGAGTATTTCTGTCGTACTCGTCACATCAAGAATATCGTCTTGTATTTGGAATGCCAGTCCTATTTTCCCGGCGATTTCTTCCATTTTTCCGATTTCCTCTTCTTTTGCCCCTGCAAGAACAGCTCCGATCATTACAGACGCCTCAATAAGCGCTCCTGTTTTCAATCTATAAATAAACGCAAGAAGTTCTCCTGATATTTTGCATCCTGCAGATCTTACATCGACCACCTGACCTCCGATCATTCCGTAAATTCCGGCTTTGCCTGCAAGAATTTTCAGAGCTCTTCCGATCAGGATGCTGTTTTGAGGATCTGTTTCAAAGGCGCTGCATGCAGTCTCAAATGCGTAATTCAAAAGTGCGTCCCCTGTCAAAATTCCCATATCTTCTCCGTATACGACATGAGTCGTCTTCCGTCCTCTTCGATAATCATCATTATCCATGGCCGGAAGGTCATCATGAACAAGAGAATATGTATGGATCATCTCGATAGCGGCCATAAACGGCTCGATGACCCCGCCTTTTCCGCCAAACAAGTCAAACGTCTCTTTCATGAGCATCGGACGAAGGCGTTTTCCACCTGCCATCAGACTATATTCCATCGCTTCTTCTATGATCTGCTGATGTCCTGTCTGATCAGGCAGGTATTTTCGTAAAATCTCTTCTATTTTTTCTGTTCGTTTTCTACAGTCTTCTTTAAAATTCATCTGTCTCTCCATTTTCATCAAGAACGAGAACCTTTTTTTCTACCTCGTCTATGGATAAGTTACATTTTTTAAGAAGTTCCATTCCGTTATTATATAGATCAAATGTTTGTTCTAACGTGATTTCTTCATTTTCCATCTTTCCGATCAGTTCTTCCAAATCTTTGAACATCTCCTCAAGATTTTCTTTCTTTTTCTCTGACACTTTAACCTCCGCCGATCCGTTTTTATCCGTGAATCATTGTTTCCGTATTATGAACCTCCGCTTCGATCTTTCCGTCGCTTACAAAGATTTCCAATTTTTCTCCCCGTTTCACCTGAGCTGTCGATCGTATATTTTTTCCTTCTTCGGATCTTATATACGAGTATCCGCTGCTCAGTTTTAAAAGAGGAGACACTCTTTTCATTCGTTCGGCATTCAAGGCCAGACGATGTTTTTCCTGCGTCAGTCTTCGTTCCATAATATCGCGAATCCTGTTTTCCATCTCTGCCGTAAATTGCCTGTGCTCATATAATTTGTGCCGTGGATGAAGCAGTTTCAGCCTCATTGAGAAACGCTCCGCTTTCGTCCTGAAAAGACCGATCTGTGACAAGGCAGCCCGAACAATTCTGTCTTCATACGCAGACATCGTTTTTTTACATTCGCGGATCTCGTACACTGCCAATTCGGCGGCTGCTGAGGGAGTCGGAGCTCGTAAATCCGCAACAAAATCTGCGATTGTAACATCTGTTTCATGACCTACCGCAGATATGACCGGAACGGAACATTCAAAAATTGCACGTGCAACCTCTTCTTCGTTAAACGCCCACAACTCCTCAATACTTCCGCCGCCTCTGCCAACGATCATGACATCCACACCTTGTTGTTCTAGCATCCGTATTCCTCTTATAATGCTCTTCACCGCTCCTTCACCCTGAACAAGGGCCGGATAAAGAATGAGCTGAACATATGGATTTCTACGTTTTGCAACATTGATTATATCTCTTACCGCCGCTCCGTTTTGCGCCGTCACAATCCCAACTGTTTTTACATAGGCAGGAATTCGCTGCTTATATTCGTCTGAAAACATCCCCATTTCACAAAGTTCCCGCTTAAGCGCCTCGAACTTTTCATAGAGTTCTCCTGCTCCGTCCAGCTTGATTTCTCTTGCATAAAGCTGATATTTGCCATCTCTTTCATATACGCTTACTGAACCGAATGCGATGACCCGCTGGCCGTTTTTCAATGTAAAAGAAAGCCCCGCCCTTGAGCCTGCAAACATAACACAGGCAATCGTGCCGGACTCATCTTTCAAAGAAAAATAAATATGTCCTGATGGGTGATATTTACAGTTGGAAATTTCTCCCTTTACATAGATACGGTTCAGCATGAAATCCTGTGTAAACATATTTTTTATATAAGAATTAACCTGCTTCACTGTATAAATGCCGTTCATTTTATAACTCCTGTTTTGCAAATTTAGCAAGCACACCATTTACAAACGACGAGCTATTATCTCCTCCGAAACGTTTCGCAAGCTCAACAGCCTCGTTGATCGCAACTTTTGCCGGAACGTCCTCATCCCATTTTATCTCGTAAAGCGCCAACCGTAAAATTGACAGATCGACTTTGTTCATTCTTGTCGTTTTCCAGCCTGTCGCGTTCTCATTTAAAAGTCCGTCGATTTCTTCTATGTGTGATAAAATCGCTTCATATTTATTTTGTATATACTGTTTGTCTTTTTCTTTTGCATCTTCAAGCGTCTCAAAATAGTAGTTCAAATTCTCCGGCATATCAACAGAATCATTAAACTCGATCTGAAAAAGCATTTTAAATATATGTTCCCGAAGTTCCGTTCTTACCATAGTAATTCCTCTCTATTGTCATAATCATCTTCTGTCGGCGCACACGGCCTTTTGCCATCTTCCTGTCCTGCTCGTACCCGCTTGTATCTTATTGCCGCGCAATATTGAAAAAGGATGTCTTGCGACATCCCTTAGTATCAATGTCAGGGGCGGATCGCCTTGTCACATATTGCAATACGAAAGCAGATCAGTTCTGTTTCTCCATCTCTACTCCGGCAACCTTAATATTGACATCCGCAACCTCAAGCCCCGTCATATTCTCAACCGCATTTTTCACCTTTTCCTGAACTTTTTTCGTAACTTCCATAATACTGTAATCATATTTCAGGTTTAATGCCAGAGATACTGTAACGACACCCTCTAATACATCTACCTTTACGCCTTTTGACAGGTTCTTGATTCCAAGCTTTCCAATCACTTCATTCGTAATATTTCCGGCCATGGAAGCAACGCCATCCACTTCCGTAGCAGCCAGAGCCGCAATGATCGCTACAACTTCATCCGCGATCTTAACTTCGCCGAGACTCGCATCATTTTGTATTGTATAAGCATTTCTTTCGTCCTTAGCCATATTCAAAACCTCCCGTTTTGTATCATCTCTTTTCTTATTATAACAAATCTCCATCCGTTTGCAAAGAAAAAGTTCACCGCCAAGAGAACTCTGTATTTGAATCCGATTTTTAAGATCTTCCAAACTCCGAAAGAACAAGTCCGTCATTTCTTTCCAACGTCATTCTAATGCTCCACTCATGGATGAACAAAAGTAACGGCCGATCTTTCAAATCTTTTATTTTCTTCATATCCGACGTTCCGCTTATACGGTCAAGATCCGTATCCGCACTCTCGATCCATCGGATATATTCGTACGGAAGGTTTTCGAGGAGGATCTCTACATTATATTCATTTTTCAAACGGTATTTCAATACATCAAACTGCAAAACGCCGACAACGCCGACAATGATTTCTTCCATTCCTGTGTTATATTCCTGAAAGATCTGAATTGCTCCTTCCTGTGCAATTTGATTGATTCCTTTTACAAACTGTTTCCTTTTCATCGTGTCAACCTGACGCACTCTTGCAAAATGCTCAGGCGCAAATGTCGGAATTCCTTCATAAGCAAATTTTTCTTTTGACGTTGTCAGTGTATCGCCTATCGAAAAAATTCCCGGATCAAATACACCGATAATATCTCCCCCATATGCTTTGTCTATAATTTTCCTTTCACTGGCAATCATTTGCTGCGGCTGGGAAAGCCTTACGTCTTTTTTCCCCTGAACATGATATACGTTCATCCCGGCATCAAACTCACCCGAACAAATACGCATAAACGCAATTCTGTCCCTATGAGCTTTATTCATATTTGCCTGAATTTTAAAAACAAAGGCCGAAAATTCTTTTTCTTTCATCGGATCGATCGCACCATGATCTGACATCCTCGGCAAAGGGGACGTCGTCATGGAAAGAAAATGTCTTAAAAACGTTTCCACTCCGAAGTTAGTAAGTGCAGAACCGAAGAACACCGGAGAGAGCTCGCCTTTATCGACAAGCTCTCTGTCAAATTCTGCCGAAGCGCCGTCCAAAAGTTCGATTTCTTCCATCAGAGTTGTCTTTGCTTCATCTCCGATCAGCCAGTCAATCTCCGGATTGTTCATAGCTACAACTTTCACTTCACCTGTCGCTGTTCCTTTCCTCGTATCCGAGAAAAGCTCTACTTCCTTTTTCTGTCTGTCATACACGCCTTTAAATGCTTTTCCCGAGCCGATCGGCCAGTTTACCGGACAAGTCGGAATGCCGAGCTCCTTTTCGATATCATCCAAAAGATCGAACGTATCTTTTGCGTCACGATCCATCTTATTGATAAAGGTAAAAATCGGAATATGACGCATCGCACATACTTTAAACAGTTTTCGCGTCTGAGCCTCCACACCCTTCGACGCATCAATCACCATAACCGCCGAATCTGCCGCCATCAGTGTTCTGTAAGTATCTTCCGAGAAATCCTGATGCCCCGGCGTATCAAGGATATTAATACAGTATCCATCGTAATTAAACTGCAATACAGAAGAAGTAACCGAAATACCTCTTTCTTTTTCTATTTCCATCCAGTCTGAAACTGCATGTTTGGATGTCGCTTTTCCCTTGACAGAACCTGCCTGATTGATCACCCCTCCATATAATAGAAATTTTTCCGTCAGCGTTGTCTTTCCCGCATCGGGATGAGAAATGATGGCAAATGTTCTTCTCTTTTTTATTTCATTCGTTATCTCTGACATATGTTTCTTTTCTCCTAATGCTTATAAAATGCATCTGTTCGTTCTTTTATTTTTCCCGGAACATCTTCCGGACATACCAATTTAGTTTATCATATCTCAAAAGATACTTCAACCACGGGATTCAGGCATGTTATTAACTTGTGATAATGTCTCCTTAAGATTCACTTGAGGTTTTGTCTCTTTTTGGTATTCTATTAAAGCTATGAAAGAAGGTAAAATTACATTGTCACAAGAACAACTGAAAACGCTGACTGTCATCAACCGTTTCATTGACAAGTCTATTTCCAGACAACAGGCTGCTGAACTTTTGGGTCTCTCCACACGCCAGATCACACGCTTAAAGAAAGGAGTCCTTACCTCTGGCGCTCAATCCCTCATTCATAAAAATACCGGTAGAAAACCCGTTCACTCCGTTTCTGACGAATTGAAGGAAGCTGTCCTTAAGATTTATTCCCGCCCAGAATTCTCTAATGCCAACTTCCTCCATTTCAAAGATATACTCTCTGCAGATTTCGGAATTCAACTTTCCTACTCTGCTCTTTCCAGTATACTAAAAAATGCTGGTTTTGAAAGCCCTAAAAAGAAAAAAATCCGACACCGCACACATCGGCGCAAACGTAAGCCCCATCCCGGACAGCTCATCCAGATCGATGCCACGCCTTACGAGTGGTTTGGGGGAAATATCAAATACGCCCTTCATGGTGCTATCGATGATGCTACCGGGCAGGTCGTCGGACTTTTCCTGACACAGAATGAATGCCTTTACGGTTATCTGGAAACCATGCGTCAATGCTGCTCTGATTTCGGCATCCCACAGACGGTTTATTCTGACAACCATACCATCTTCCGTTCTCCTAAAACCGGAAAGCTGACTGTTGATGAACTAATCGCAGGCAAGACTGTCCATCTTACCCAGTTCGGACGTTCCCTGCACGAATTGGGCATTGACCTTATTTTCGCAAAGACTCCTCAGGCAAAGGGGCGGATTGAACGTTTATGGGTCACACTGCAGAGCAGGCTCCCTGTTGAGTTCGCAAAACGTGGGATTACTACTGTGTCAGAAGCAAACCGTTTTCTGGAAACAGAGTACAGGGAACTTTTCAATCAGAGGTTTGCCGTTGAGCCGGAAGCAGAGTCTATTTTTGTCTCTGCCGCAAAAGATTTGAATCTGGATTCCATCCTTTGTGTAAAGCACACGAGAAAAACAGATGCAGCCGGGACATTTTCGTTTAAAAATCGGTGTTTTCAAATCCTAGATGAGGGATTTCCGATTATCAATGCCCGCCGTGAGATCACTGTATTAATTAACCCACGTTTTGGAATTCGTGTAGAGTACGGCGGACGAATCTATAATACCATCCGTTATCTGAAACCTCAGAACAAAAATGCCAATACAGAAGTTCCCCAAAAAGTGTCAAAAACAGTAGAACCACACCTTCAGCTGCGTCACAGCAGTGATGAATGGAAAGCAATCTGGTGGATGGAGGATTATAATCTGTCACTTAAATTTTTATATGAGCTATTTTTCGAGAAGCAGCAGTCAGCTTCATAAAAGGGCATTAGCCCTTTTATGAAAGTGACATTTTTTCAAATAAATTTCTATATTAAAAAGTGACATTTTCATAAGTTATTGACACCACGGGATTCAGGCAAACATTCAGATACAATCGAATTTTTCATTTTCACATACAGCAGATACTTTTTATTCACGAATCGGGGTGATCACAATATTTTGCGGTGCAATTTTTGTCTTTCTTGTCACAATATCCTCGATTTGAGCTCGATTCGCATCTGTAAGTTCTTCTGCTTTTACTACGATATCCGCAGAGTCTGCGTCAATACTTACAACCGCTTCCGAAAATCCTTTTGAAGCCATCATTGTCTCCACTGCCGCTTCCTGCTCTGCAATCTGAGTCATCTGTACAAGCTGTGATACCGCTTCTTGTTTTTCCGACTCACTTAAATTTGTATTATCTATAATTGCCTGAAGCGTCTCTTTATTCTGAGCTCTTACCTGCTCCCGTGTTACCTTTGCCTGTGCAACTGTCGTTTCTGCGCTTCCATTCGTCAGTACAGCTTCCCCCGGTGTTCCCTCTACATCGGAATCATTACTTGCAATCTCGTCTCCTACCGTCTCTATATCCTCTTCCGAAATATCGAGCAGCTCCTGATTTGCAAGATCTGCATTTGCTTCCTCAGCTCCCCCGTCTTTTTCATGAAATATTTTTCCGGAATAATTCAAATATCCCGCCACTGCGATCATCACCGCCAACGCAGCTATGATAATCTGATTTTTCTTAAATACTCGTTTCACTTCACAAGCCTCCTTTTTATGTATCATCCCCGTTTCATTATTTTTATCTTATGCGCTTCCACACCAAATAATGCCTGTACCGCTTCTGTAAGATTACGGGCAACAACTGCATCACCTCCTCCGTCCGCAATCACAATCACCCCTTCAACTTCCGGCGTCAGTTCTTTGCTTACATAAGGAACAGATGCTCCGTCTGCCGTCTGCTCATATACGCTGATTTTCTCCGACGTACTTTCCGAATCTTTCCGAACATTGCCGTCGGATGTCTCTTCTTGGGTCTGCGTACTTCCTGAATGATCTTTTTCAATCAATTTCTGTCCGTTTGATTTAAGCGTCACCATCACGGTTACTTTTCCTGCTCCTTTCACCTGCGACAGCACGGAAGATGTTTTTTCTTCTATGTATGTTTCATATTCTCCCGTTTGTGAATTTTTATTTTCTTTTCTTTTATTTTCATCTAATCCGCCTTTTTCCGAAGTCGGGGCAGAGGAACCGGTCGGAAGAACAATAACAAACAGCAGCGCACCAAGCAAAAACATAATGAGAAACATATTTTTCTTCGGAAACTTTTCCCCGTTTTTTAATGCCTTAATATACTCTTGAGCCTTTTTCAAATCCATCTTTTATCGACTCCTTTCCGGCATCTGTATCCGCTTTTTTTGTTCCTGTATGTTCTTCCTCTTTATTTTCTTCTATATAATTTTTCAGCATTTCCTCATAAGAGTTCCCGGCCTCTTCCAGTTCTTTTCTTTCTTTTTCATATACCTGATTACTGTAGATTGCTCCGAATGTTTCTTTCATGCCAAACACACTTAAGACCGGCATAAAAATAAGAACGATCAATACAAGACCGGAAAAAAAACGAATATATCTTTCATAATCTTTTCCCGGTACCGCATGAAGCATCGCCGTCACTACAACAAGATATACTGCTATATTTTGAATCCATTTATATACTTCTTCAAGCATTTTTGCCTCCTTTTAACGAAACAAAGCATACACATATGTATTTTCAGTCCTGCACTTTTTGTTCTTTATATAGTTATCATTTTTCATATTTCATGTAGTTACTCCGGCCACAACCGCTATTGTAAGCAAAAATAAAAATCCTACTGTAAAAATAACGGAAACTATCATTTCATACCCCTCGCTCACTCCGCGGATACAAGCGGTAATTCTTTTGTCCGAAACCGGCTGTACCGCTGCCGCCGCCATTTTATACAAAAGCGCAGACAACAACATTTGCAGAATCGGAACCGCACATATTAAAACCGCTATAAAAGCTCCTGCCATTCCGATTCCGTTTTTAATCAAAACAATCGTTCCCATTGTCACTTCCGCCATTCCTCCCATCACATTTCCTATCCACGGAAGTGCCTCTGCCGTCCTTGTAAGCGCACTTCTTTTTACCGTATCTATCGCAGGTGCCAACAGCCCTTGCACAACATTCACCCCGACAATACATGCAACGATCGTACGAAGCGTCCATGTCACCGCTTTTTTCAACAGATCGGCAAATTCAGAAAAGAGATCTTCTTCCGTTAAGTTTCCAAGCATTTGCACCATAATATAAACATTTATCACCGGGAAGAGAAACCTTACGATCACAAGCTCTGAAATATAAATCAGAAAAAGAATCAAATTATAAAAAAAGATTGAAGTCGCGCTTCCCGACGAAAACGCCACCGCAAGAAAATATCCGGGACAAAGAACTCTCATAAACGTCGTAAGAGACTCCAATTTTTCACTGATTCCATAAACCGCCGTCCGAAAAGACATCAAACAAAGCGTGATCAAAAGCATATATACAACGTAAAAACTTATTCCCGAAATCTGTCTGCTTTGAAAAGCTCCCGCAAAATTGCTGAATACAGCCGCCATAACGGCAATCAATATAATATAAACGAGAGTTTTTTTGCTGTACAAAAACTCATAGGCTATCTCGTCTCTTATGTATCCCGTAAGCAATTCTAACATTTCCCCCGGCTCTCCTGACAGAAAAGAAAATACAACTTCTTCAAAGGAAATTTTCTCTTTTGGAAACAATTCCGATAGACTTTTTTCAATTTCTTTAAAATCAAACTCTTCTTCCAATATTTTTGTTTCCGCTGTTTCTATGCTTTTTTTATCCGATTGAAAATTATCCGTTTCATCTGCCCGGACGATCCTTGTCCCGAACCCAAATACGAGAAGCGTTAAAAATAATGTAAAAAGAAATCTCCCTTTTCTTCCTTTCATGACAGAAACTCCCTGACTGTTTCAAGCAAAGCTGTCAAAACCGGCATCCCAAGCGCCAATATCGTCAGCTTTGCGAACGTTTCTATCTGTCCCGCAATCGTTTGATATCCTGCATCTTTGCAAATTCCGGAAGCAAATTCCGCAATATAAGTAATGCCGACCATCTTAAGAATTACGGAAAAATAGCTTGTTTCAAGATGAGCGTATGCTATAAGTTCTTTTACAGTACGAACGAAAATACCAAGCCTGTCTGAGATGAGCACAAATAGAACAATGCTTACCGCTACGCTTACATAAATCCCGTATTCTGCCTTGCTTCCTTTTAACTGGATCGCCAACATTGCACCGATCACTCCGATCATTCCGGCCTGTATCATGCTCATCTGCTCTCACCTCTTCCTCTTCTATTTTCATTTTCTTTTCTCATTTCCCGCACTTTCGTTTACTATAATGAGAATAATTGTCTGACAGTACGAAAAAGATCATAAATGTAAGGAAGCACCCATGACAACACTAAAATAAGTCCGGCCAGACTTGCAAGAAATGCCTGTTCTTCTCTGCCGCTGTGTTTTAATACCTGACTTAAAATAGAAACAAGTATTCCTACTGCCGCAATTTTAAAAATAAGACTGATATCCATATTTCCTTGTATGATAATTAGGAAGTTAATTATCACACGTTTCCTTTCTTTTAATATCGTGGTTCAATACAATTCAGATACTATGGACTTTTGATTTTTCCCTGTAGCCTTGACTACTCGACTGGAGTGTATTGCCGCTACCTTTATCTGAATTGTTTATTAGCTGGATGTTGCCGGAGTGTTTTTCACTCAGAGTACTTATTTCTATCAAGTCTACGATGATAATCGATGGTGGACATCATGGTATCAGACTTTATGAAAGGGAGGTACAACCTCATGAAAATTTTTGTAGGCATTGATATTGCCAAACTCAACCATTTCGCCGCTGCGATTTCTTCGGACGGTGAAATACTCATTGAGCCGTTCAAATTCACAAACGACGCTGATGGCTTCCAACTGCTGGTCTCTAAGCTCGAATCATTCGATAAGAACAGCATCATCATCGGTCTTGAGTCGACGGCACACTACGGTGACAACCTTGTTCGATACCTTGTTGCTGAGTTCTACCAAGTGTGTGTGTTGAACCCCATCAAAACCTGTCAGATGCGTAAGAACAATGTTCGTAAAACAAAGACAGATAAGGTCGACACATTTGTTATTGCTAAAACTCTTATGATGCAGGATGACCTAAGATTTATTACCTTCTTTGATCTCGATATGATGGATCTTAAGGCCTTGGGGCGCTTTCGGCAGAAAACCATTAAGCAACGCACCCGATTGAAAATCCAACTGACAACCTATGTTGATCAAGTATTCCCGGAGATTCAATACTTTTTCAAATCCGGTCTGCATCAGAATGCTGTCTATGCTCTTTTAAAAGAAGCACCTTCTCCAAAAGAGATTGCTTCCATGCATATGACTCATCTGGCAAATCTGCTCAAAGTGAACTCGCACGGACATTTTACTAAAGAGCAGGCCAAAGAATTAAGAATTCTCGCACAGAAGTCTGTCGGTGCCAACGACAGCGCTATATCTATTCAGATAACTCAAACCATTCAACAAATCGAGTTACTGGATAGCCAATTAGAAAAGATTGAAGCTGAGATGACGGATATCATGAAATTTAACGATTCTGTCATCATGACCATTCCTGGTATCGGTTATATCAATGGTGGAATGATCCTTGGTGAAATAGGCGATATTCACCGTTTCTCCAATCCAAACAAGCTGCTTGCTTTTGCAGGCCTGGATCCTTCTGTTTATCAGTCTGGTAACTTTCAGGCTAAGACAACAAGGATGTCCAAACGTGGCTCTCGTGTTTTACGATATGCTCTTGTAAATGCAGCTTGGAACGTTGTCAGGAACAACGCAACCTTCAAGGCTTATTATGATGCCAAGAGGGCTGAAGGCCGGTCTCACTACAATGCACTTGGGCACTGTGCCGGCAAGCTTGTCAGAGTCATCTGGAAGATGCTCACTGACGAAGTAGAATTTAACCTCGAGTAAGAGATCTGTATACCTATATCGATAGATTTTGAAAAAGCACCCTAAGGGAGCTCTATTAAAGTTACCCTTTTTTACCACCGATATGAAAAAGAAATTTTTTGCTAATTTATGGTTGACTTTTCATAGCTGGTCTCCTGCTGTTATCCGGTCAAATCAACAGCACTATAAAAAATAAACCCGCCATAACTCCGAGACACCTGCCGACTTTTACCTTCGACGCCAGTTCCGCTCTAAGTTTCTCGATCTCCAGATCCATTTTATTCAAATACATTTCCATTGCACGATCTGATATATCTTTTTCAAAACTTCCGAGAAATGTTCCGGGTTCTTTTATAAGTATCTTATGCTCCTGTTTTAATCCCGGTATTTCCAAATACTTGTCCGTACATCTGTTCCATACCCTCGCAAACCCTGATAAGTCTCGACACTCCATTTCTTCCGCCGTTTTTTTCAGCCACCTTCGGTACGGTTCTTTCACACGGGCAGAGACGCCGAAAAAAATTTCAGGAAGAGGTGCGCAAGTATATTCTATCTCCCCCCTGATTAGTCCAAATACATATCGCAGATAAACCATGTTCCGTAAATATCTTTTCAATTCATTTCCATACACAACACCGGCTCCTGCAGTTGCAGATAATATAAGAATCCCTCCGATCACTTTCTGCACAAAACACTCCCCCGCTCATCATAAATCTCTTTTACTTTCCCCGGATGTCCGTCATTTCCAAGCACAATATACCGTTCAAACATTTTTCTGCGTATCATTTCCCCCAGAACCGGCTTTCTCGCCGCCTCCTCCATATCCATGCCATGTACACTGGCTATCAGTTTGCAGCCACACTGCATCGCATATTCAATAGCATGGATATCTTCTGCCGTACCGATTTCATCCACTGCCACGACCTGAGGAGACATCGAACGAATCAGCATGATCATTCCTTCTGCTTTCGGACAGCAGTCTAGAACGTCCGTGCGCATACCGAGATTGTTTTGCACAATCCCCATATAGCATCCTCCGATTTCCGAACGTTCGTCTACTACGCCGACCGAACAGCCTTTTACATATTCATTTCCATCTGATATCTGACGAATCAAATCTCTGAGAAGTGTTGTTTTTCCACAACGCGGAGGTGAAATGATCAATGTATGGCATACTTTTTTATTTTTCGTAATATATGGAATCAATTCATCGGCACAACCTATCACTTCGTGAGCGATTCTGATATTAAGCGATGATATGTACTGAATATTTTTTACTTTCCCACGGTCGACGATCACTTTTCCTGCAACTCCCACCCTATGTCCTCCTTCCAATGTCAGAAACCCCTGCCTTAACTCATTTTCATATGCATATAAAGAGTATCTGCTCATATATTCTATCGTCTCTTTTATTTCTTCCTTTGTAACAATATGTGCTCTTTCTTTTAACGGAAGTATCTGCTCTTCACCATCGATCATAACAGTAAGCGGCTGTCCGATCCTCATTCTTATTTCCTGAAGTGCTCCGCCTTCACGCAAAATATTTTCAATAATTATACGCACCGATCTGGCTAAAACTCCTGTCACATGTGATATTTTCTTCCCTGTTTTTTCCATCTTGTCCACCTCTTTACACAATATATGTACATCTCCCGAAAATATGAATCAAAAAAGTTTTTAAAATAACAAAAAGGCAACTATCCGATGTTTCTTACGAATAGTCACCTTTGTTCTTACGTCTTTTTTTATTTTCCTACAATTTTTCCTATATAATAAAAGCCTTTGCATTCATCAAGACTCACATCCGCAAACGTACCGATCATAGATTCATCTCCGGGGAAATGTACAAGCAGATTATTGCTCAGACGACCTGTCATCAACCTCTCGTCATGCTCATTGCAAGACTCTACAAGTACTCTTTGAACTGTTCCTTCATGCCTTGAGCACATTTTTGACGAAATCGTCTGTACTTCTTCAAGAAGACGTCCGAACCGGTCTTTTACAACATCATCCGATATCTGATCTTCCATAGCAGCCGCAGGCGTTCCTGTACGCTTAGAATAGATAAATGTGAACGCACTATCATATTGAACTTTACACACAACATCCAGCGTTTCCCGGAAATCTTCTTCCGTCTCTCCGGGAAAACCTACAATAATATCCGTTGTCAGTGAAATATCCGGTATTGCCTTTCTAAGCTTTTCCACAAGTTTAAGATAATGTTCTTTTGTATAACGTCTGTTCATTTTTTCTAATATGCGCGTGCTTCCCGACTGCACAGGAAGATGTAAATGACGACAGATTTTTTTTGACTGTGCCATCACTTCGATCAGTTCATCCGAAAGATCCTTTGGATGGGATGTCATAAAACGGATTCGTTCAATTTTATCAATCTTCTCGATTTCTCGAAGAAGCTGTGCAAACGTCATCGGATGCTCCAGTGTTTTCCCATAGGAATTGACATTTTGTCCAAGCAGCATTACTTCTACAACACCGTCCTCTGCCAGGCGCTCGATTTCCCTTATGATTGCCTTCGGATCCCTGCTTCTTTCACGACCTCTTACATAAGGAACGATACAATAACTGCAGAAATTATTACATCCGAACATAATATTAACTCCTGACTTGAACGGATACTTCCTTTCACTCGGCAGATCTTCTACTATCTTGTCGGTATCTTTCCATATATCGATCACCATTTTTCCTGAATTCATCCGTGAGACGATCAGCTCAGCGAATTTATATATATTATGCGTTCCGAAAATAATATCTACAAACCGATAACTTTTTTTCAGTTTTTCCACAACCTCCGGTTCCTGCATCATACATCCGCACAGAGCGATCATCATATGAGGATTCGTTTTTTTAATCCTGCCTAACTGTCCTAAACGACCGTACACACGTTGATTTGCATTTTCCCGAACAGTACACGTATTATAAATAACAAAATCTGCTTTTTCCTCATCCGGTTCTTCTACATATCCGATCTGTTCCAAAATACCAACCAGCTTTTCCGAATCTCTCGCATTCATCTGACAACCGAATGTTGTAACGCAAAATGTAAATTCTCTTTTTTCCTCTTCCTTAAGCTTTGTTAATTTTTCTTTCGCTTTCTCTATAAAATAATATTGTCTTTCCGGCTCTGTTACCGGAATATTTCTCTCTGCATCTGCTGTTATAAATGTTTTATTTTCCATAACTTCCTCTTATTCCACTCACACAAACTGATTACTGCCTGCATCATATGTATAATCGATCATCTCTAATTTACCGATCAATTCTTGTTTATCAACCTGCATATCTTCACACAACACATCCAGCGTCGAATAATAATCTCTTAATTTTGTATTTACAACACTTAAGAGCATCACCGGATCTCTTGGCAAGCCTGCCGACATGTGATCATCTCCTTTTCCGTAATAATATAATCTACAGGTACGTCATGCACTTCCGGAACAATCTGCTCCACACATTGAAAATCAAATGCCACTCCGACTTTTATGCAATCCGCCTGCTTCAAATATGAGTCATAATATCCTCCGCCATAGCCGATTCGGTTTCCCGCTCTGTCAAACACAACTCCGGGCACGATTACAAGCAGCTTGCTTCCACACTTTGGAATTTCCCGACACCATGATTCCGGTTCCGGTATCCCATGAAATCCCGCTTTTAAATCTGCCATACTGTGAATCAGGGCAAACTTCATTTTTTGCTTTCCGGTCACTTTCGGAACCGCAGCACATTTTCCTCTTCTAAGCGATTCTTCTATAATTTCTTCCGTAGGGACTTCACTTCCGAAAGACGCATAGCAGCATACTGTGCCGGCGTCTTCATACACCTTTGAAGAAAAAAGGCGCGCCGCGATGATGCGCCCCGCCTCTGCTCTTTCTTTTTCAGACATTGCGGCACGAAGCGCCGTCATCATTTTTCTAATGTCCCTTTTTGTTTCCATATTTTTCTCCGAGATTGATCACACTTCCGTCCTTTTCTTCAATGTCGATATTATTGAGCTGACTTCTTAAATTTCTCTTCACCGAGTCCATATATTCTGTCCTTAAAATCTTCTGTTCTTTTTTCTCTGCTTCAGTCAGGCCTTCCGCTTTCGATTTTCTGTATAATTCATTGATCCTTGCTATCTTCTGTTGATCCATTATAATCCCTTTCACTTTTTATCTTCTATCCATAATAACTTCTTATTTTACAGGTCTGTATTATACACTATTTCTTTGATTACGTCCATCGCCATTTTGCGGCTTTTATCATTCCGGCCTTTTCCGTTTTGCTTTTCAACTCGAATAATTTTCTAAAAAAGCATATAATTCTTCTGCAGTTGCAATTTGCTTTCCCTGTGCAATTTCCTGGCGCACTTCTTCCGGAAGATCTGACAGAGGTATTTCGGTAAATTCATAAATCGTTTTTTTATCTTCAAGATAAACGACGACAAATCCGTGAAGTTCCTTAAGATAAAACCCCTTTTTTGCTCCGCCTTTTACTGCCTCTCCTTCGGCCGCAATACTTTCCGTTTTTCCGATGCCGTCTGCCTTTTGTACATCTTCGTTTCTTTCACTCACCTTTTCCATATACTTGTCCATCGTATAATCATATGTCATTTTATATGCAAGCGTTATAAACAAGAAAAATGCCGCGCCCGCACACAAAAAGCCGATCCTGTATTTTGAGTTCATATAATCTACCCCTTTTCTATACAGTATCAGCTTTTTTCTTTTATTTATTCACTTATTTTTTTATTCTTCGCTTGGAGGCATCAATTTCAGCGCCTGACATCCTCTCAATATCCGTGTTCCCATCGGAAGCGCCTGAATATCTTTCTCCGAAAGAGCTCCTAATTTTAAAATAAGGACTCCATAAACAATAACTGCCACGATAATTGCCAAAACAGTCGGGATAACTCTTCCTCCGATCAGACGGTGAAGTCCGAAATGAACAGCATACGTTATAACACCCATAATCGCCGAAGCGATCAACGGCTTTACAAATGTTCTTCGTATATTGATTCTGAATCCGCATACCTGACGTATTTTTCTTTGATTTAAAACACACATAATAACAGCAAATACAATGTTGCTTCCTACGAGCGCATATACATTCAATTTAAACACTGTGAGCATTAAAACAAGCGCTCCCAGATGAACGACCAATGCCGCTGCCGCGTTTTTTGCCGGAGAAGATAAATAATTCAATCCTTGCAAAACTGCATTTGTAATTGTAGACCATCCGTACAAAATAATAACTACGGAACCTAACATTAAAAGCTGCGCCGGCACTTTTCCCGCATCATTATATAGAAGCACCATAAGCGGAGATGCCAGTACAAGAAATCCAACACAGCTTGGAAGCGTTATGATCGTTGTTAAACGAAGCGTCTGATCTATCTGATAATGTGTCTTTTTCCTGTTTCTTGCCATCACAACCGTTGTCAGTGCAGGAACGATCGATGTGCTAAGGGCATAAGGTATTGACATCGGCACGTTAATAAGCGGATCATATTTTCCGGTATAAATTCCCTGAAGAGCCATATACTCACTTTCTGTAAAACCTTGCGCATCCATAATATGATTAAAAACGGTAAGATCCAATATCTGGTTGATGTTGTAAATCGCCGTGCTGAAAATAACGGGAATTGCCGTCATAACGAGAATCTTCAAAATATGAGAATAACTTTCTTTTCCTTTTGTATGATCCCTTTGAATCTGACGGCGTATTCCGCCTTTAAATATCCAAAGAACAAACAACAAGAACAAAAGTCCCGCCGCGGCTCCGATTACTGTTCCAAGCGTACCTCCCGCCGCTCCATAAGCAGGACCTAACAGCTCTTCTCCCGCCTTCTCTCCCGCACGACTTCCCATTCCGAAAAGGACGCTTGCTCCGACAATACTGACAACTGCATTGATGATCTGTTCGATAATCTGCGATACCGCTGTCGGAACCATCGTTCCCAGTCCCTGAAAATATCCTCTTAAAACAGCCATAACAGCAACGATCAAAAGCCCCGGCGACAGCACTTTAAGTGCGTAAACACTGAAAGGCGCTTTCATCATATGTTCCGAAATCGCTCCTGCTCCGAGAAAGATCGCAAGAGATATAATAATTCCTACCGAAACAGCAAATATAAGGGAACATAAAAATACGCGGAACGCATTGCGCCTCTGTCCGACAGCCATCCTTACCGACACAAGTTTTGATACTGCTGTCGGAAGACTTAATGAAGAAAGCATCAATGCAATCGCATATACTTGATAAGCATATCCGTAAAAACCGTTTCCCTCATCCCCTAATATGTTTGTCAGCGGGATACGGTACACAACTCCGATAATCTTCGTGATCACAACCGCCACAGCCAGGATCGACCCTTGAGCGATGTAATCTTCTCCCCTTGTTTTTTTTCTTTGATTTGCCTGTGTATCCCCCATAGTTGTTCTCCTTTTATCCAATGATCCCGAACCTGAAAACATTTATCTTGTAATATTCACAAGTTCCATAATCTTTTTTTGATGCATCTCCATTTCTTTTCTTTCCACTTCTTCCATATGATCGTAACCAAATAAATGAAGCATGCTGTGCGCAATTAGAAATGCATATTCCCGAAGCAGCGAATGTCCGTATTCTTCTGCCTGTTCAAACACTTTATCTACAGAGATCACAATATCCCCAAGCATCAGCTCTCCTGTATCGGGATGAAACAGTCCGGCATCTTCATCCAAATGCGAAAAATCTCCCGGTGTCTCATAATCTGCCATAGGAAATGACAAAACATCCGTTGCCCGGTCAATCTGCCGCTGCATCCGGTTTATTTCTTTAATCTCTTCATCCGTTGTAAGAAGAAGACTGACCTCTGTTTCATAAGGACATTTCACATAATCAAGCGATGTTTCGATTACAAGCTCCGCAATTTTTCTTGCATCAAACGGCAGTTTTCTGTCTGTCTCTATTTCCATAAATAAACTCACGATTTTTTCCTCCTGCCGTTTTTCCCTTTCGGATTATTCTTTTTCTCATACTCTTCGTACGCACGGACAATCTTCTGCACAAGCGGATGGCGAACAACATCTTTACTTGTCAAACTGCAAATACTTACACCTTCCAGATCTTTTACAACCTTTACCGCTACATCCAAACCTGAAACCGTTCCTGCCGGAAGATCTTTCTGCGTAGAATCTCCCGTAATGACAACTTTTGATCCAAATCCGATTCTTGTCAAAAACATCTTCATCTGAGCCGGTGTCGTATTCTGAGCCTCGTCAAGAATAATAAATGCATTATCTAACGTTCTGCCTCGCATATATGCCAGAGGCGCAACTTCAATCAGACCTTTTTCTGAATTTTTCAAAAAACTTTCCGCTCCCATGATCTGATAAAGAGCATCATATAACGGACGCAAGTACGGATCGATCTTACTTTGAAGATCTCCCGGAAGAAATCCCAGTTTTTCTCCTGCCTCGATTGCCGGTCTTGTCAATATGATCCTGTTTACCTCATTGCGTTTAAATGCTGTAATCGCCATTGCCATTGCCAAATATGTTTTTCCTGTTCCTGCCGGACCAAGTCCGAATGTGATCATTCCTTCCCTTATAGAATCTACATATTTTTTCTGTCCGAGAGTTTTAGGCTTGATCGGTTTTCCCTGCAGAGTATGACAGATCAGATCCCGGTCAATTTCCACTATTCCCTCCTCCTGATCTTCAAAAACAAGTGAAATTGCATAATCCACATTCTGTTCCGTAATAGTATTTCCACGCCGTGATAATTCCAAAAGCTGAGTGAGAACACGATGCGTTTTTTCCGCAGCCGTATTTTCTCCTACAATCTTCATACTTCCGTCTCTTGCAATCAATGTGACATGAAATGTTCTCTCTAGTTTCTTTGCATAAGCATCAAACTGCCCAAACACGTTTGCCTCGTGCTCTGCAGGTATATCAATCATCAGTTCCGACAGACTCATCTGTTTCTTTCCTTTCGATCGTTATTATTTCTGTATCTGCCTCTTGTGTAATCCTCTCATTCAAAAAAAGAGTACCCATTGCTTTGGCAGATTTTTCATACAGATGTATTTTAACACTATTTTCTCTTATTTGAATACCTTTTTTCTGTAAATCTTTACAAAATCGCTCAAAATCTTTACTGAGAACCGCCCTCATCTCTTCCTTTGTATATATCTTTTCACGCAAGTGATAAGAACGGACGGTTTCCATCCCATATGAAAAAGGAAGATAAAAATTTTTTCCTGCTTTTACTCCGTATTCTTTTGATATAAATTCACAGCGGTTCGGTTTCATTTTTACACTTCCAAAGGAAACCCGGGTATCTTTAACTTTCACATAAAAACGATGTTTTTCTTTTTTATCATATACTTTTTCCTCATATGAAGCCGATAATTCATCTTCGTACTCCATCTGTGTATCCGCAAAAATGTCTGCATCGGCATGACAGTATTTATAGCCGATCACTTCCTTACTGTCGTTTACGATCTCCACTCGTCCGCTGACAAGAATATCTCCTTTTTTTACTGTATCACCGACATGAACTTGAGGCGTTCCTGTTCTTGTCACAATTTTTGTGATCACCCCATCTGAAGACGCGACAAGATCTACAGCGTTCTCATCTTTCTTTTTTTCTTCCTTCTCGAAAGAATCTTCATTTTCTTTAATTTGAATTTTTAGTCTGCTTCCGTCCAGTGATGCGGATACCCATACAACGTCATCATATTGCGTCCTGATCTCTTTTACGATTTTTCGGCAGTCTGCCTCTTTTTTTAGCATCCCCGCAAACACACCTTTCTCTCTTAAAAAAGACGACAACGCTTCATCCGTTCGCGTCTCATTCCCCGTAAAATGAATATCCCATATAAACATTGAATAAATCTGCAGTAAAAAAATACAGATAATAAAACCGGCAAAAAATAACTTTCGCTTCCGATTATTATAAAGAGAAAACGGAAATCCATATTTCTCTTTCACCCTTACTTTTGTATGCGTCTTTTTCGCAAAAGGTCTGATCCTTTTAAAATCTCGTACACTCATACAAAGTTCATAGCAGTGATCTTCATAGGCCAATCCCCAGATTAAAATATGGTGATAGGAACACAGATTCAAAAAACGCTCAGGAGAATATCCCTGAATCTGTATTTTTACATACCCCCGCAGATATCGCATTCCATTTTCAATCATCGGAGATTCCTCCCCTCCTGAAATTCAATCAAATTGATCGAACCGGTAATCTTCATTTCGTCATTCGTATAAAACTCTATTTCCAAACAACTTCCTTTTAACTGTATCTGTCCGTGTTTTGTTCTTATACGTACGAGAGTGTCTGTATACTCCGTGATCCCGCTGTAATTTTCAATACACACTTCCGACATTCCCAGAACTGTAACAACCGAAGCTCCCATAATAACATCTTTCGGCATACTTGCAGCCGATGCCAATTTCTTTTTAATCTGTTCTTTTTCCATATAAAAAATGCCACACATACGCCTTTTATAACAAGTATATGTGCGGCACTTTCTGTCCTATTCTTCTTTATTTCCGTTGATCGGCAATCAATAATCGAGACATGCTCTCTCTGTCACAAACGGCCTTACATATGTATCGGCAACAGCTACATGAGCCGGGTGTTTTGCGTAAACAGAAATATCTTCTTCCTTCTCAAACGTACTGACTAAAGCCATATCATGAGTGCTCGATCCGAACGGACAAGCAACAAACTCAAGAGTCAAAAGTCCGGGGATTTTTCCTACAAGAGCTGTAAGATTTTCTTCCATAGCTTTTTTTAATTCTTCTTTTTTATTTTCTTCTATTTCCGGTTTGAATTTCCACATAACAATATGATGTACCATTTTTCTACCTCTTTCTTAATATTTTCCTGCTTTTTATGTATCTTGTATTTTTTTGTTCTCCATTGTTTGCAGCGCTTTCTTGAATCGTACTGTAAACAAGATCGCCGTAAACGTCACAGCCAGCAGATCTGCCGCCGGTTCTGCAAGGTAAACAGCCATCGTTTTATTTGACGAAAACAGCAGCGGCATTATGTAAATCAGTGGAAGGAGCAAAATAAACTTACGCATCACGGCAACCACAATAGACTCTACAGCTCTTCCGAGTGCATTAAACGTCATCTGACACGCCATCTGAATTCCGAAAATCAGCATAACCGCCATATAAATACGAAGCGCCGGACGGGTAAATACGATCAAATCGGCTTCTGTCGTAAACATTCCTGCAAACACATCCGGGAAAAGCATAACCGCTCCCCATAAAATTGTCGAATAACAAAGACTTACTTTTAACAAGAGCTTAAACGCACTTTTTACACGCCCTGCATTCCCCGCTCCGTAATTATAACTGATGATCGGCTGCGCACCCTGTCCGAGGCCTTGAAGGGGAAGCAGTGCAAACTGCATAACACTTGTCAAAATCGCCATCGCGCTTACTGCCATATCTCCTCCGTAACTTTGTAAAGAAGCGTTAAAGCAAACAGAAATCACACTTTCGCTCGCCTGCATAACGAACGTCGCCGCTCCCAATGCCAGACACGGAAAAATAATTTTCGGGCGAAGGAGCAAATTTTCTTTTCGGATCTTCAGCATCGTTTTCCTTCCCATTAGGAAAGAGATTACCCAAATACAGGACAATGCCTGCGATATAATCGTGGCAAGAGCCGCTCCTTTGACACCCATTCCGAATCCAAATATAAAGATCGGATCAAGTATGATATTGGAAATCGCACCGATCAATACAGACAACATTCCCGTCTTTGCGAATCCCTGCGCTGTAATAAACGCATTCATGCCAAGTGTAAGTTCTACAAAGATCGTACCGACTGCATAAATGTTCATATAGCTGACTGCATACTCGATTGATTTTCTGCTCGCGCCAAACAGCATAAGCAGATCTCTGCTCCATATAAGCAGCACTGCTGTCAGGATTGCAGATATTATTATCTGCATTGCAAAACAGTTTCCCAATATCTTTTCGGCTGTTTCATTGTCTTTCTTTCCCATATAAATCGACACCCGCGGAGACCCGCCATAGCCGACGAGGGCCGCAAACGCCGAAACAAGCATAATCAAAGGCATACATACTCCGACTCCCGCGAGAGCGGAAACTCCTACATTTGGGATATGTCCGATATAAATCCTGTCAACAAGATTATACAGCATATTGATCATTTGCGCCGCAACTGTCGGAAGCGCCAGTTTTAAAAGCAGTTTTCCGATCGGTTCTTTTCCTAAAAACGCTTTATCCTGTTCCATTTTTTAGCTCCTGTCTTTTCCGTTATTTGTTTTTAACCATAAAGAACATTATAATTCTTAAAATTCAAGTGTCAAGCTAAAAAATATCATATACACATCTACAAAAAATATCATATACACATCTACACATCATTTCCATATGAAAACAATTACAAAAATTTAATCCCCGCTCCGTCTTTGATATGCTCCCCCTCCTCGATAAACAGTTTTATTATTTTAACTGTCTACCTAGAAGGGGACATATCACTTTCAACGAAACGGGGATTTTTTCTGCCTCTTATGTTTCACTTATGAAATCTGATTCACGATATCTTTTATAACGAATCAATTTTACCACACACATATCTTAAGATTTTCCGCAGATCTTTTATATCTACCTTATCGTCTTTTTCCACATCAGCCGCAAGCTCCTGCATCTCGTTCAATTCTATCTTCTGACATATGCTGCGCAATACTACACGAACATCTCCGATCGCGACATTTCCATCCAAGTCCACATCACCTTTTTTGTAGTCGGAAGTATCTGCCACAAAAGTGCATCCGTTTTTCTTCGCAAACTCTTCTGCATATGTACCTCTGTTTCCGTAAACCGTAACCTGCTTCAAATTCACTCCGTTAAACGCATCCGCCTCAATAGATTCAAGACTGTCCGGAAGATATAATTCTTTAATGCCTGTACAATAGTTGAATACATATGGCATAACCGTCGTAATACCTTCCTCCAGTTCTATCTTCGTAATATTTGATCTTGAATCAAATGTTGTATTATCAAGCACAACCGTTCCCGGTACTTTCACTTCTGTTTTTGCTTCCGGAATTGTCAAAAGCAACGTTTTCTCTTTGTTATATATACAGCCGTCATAGGAAGAATACTTACTGTTTCCCTCTTCCACATGAATATCTTTCAGCTTCTCGCATACAAAAGTCTCTTTCTCATCATACTTTTCCGTCTCTTTCGGAAGTGTAAAACTCTCATCTGTCCTTGCAGCAGGATAACATAAGATCTCTTTTAAATCTTTTGTAAAAAGCACCCCATCCACGGAAGCATAAGCCGTATTTTCTTCTGCCACACGAATCTCCTGTAAAGAAACCGCATTAGATACGAGCTGTGTATCGATATGGGTAACTCTTTTTGAAATATCTAATGTTTTCAGCGTACTGTTAAAAATGTCGGATGACACAGATACAATATCCAAATCATTAAATTTTTCCGGTATCTTCACCTCTGTTATTCCGTCTTTTACTCCCACTACAGCAATACCGTTTGAAAACCCGATCTGCGTATTATTTGCTCCTTCCAAACGAACCTGCACAAGATCCTGCGTTTTATGAGAACCCGAAAAATCTTTTACATCCGGAGCAAAATAGTAGTTAGGATTGGAAACTCCCCATGTAGTATCAGAATAAAACCATTTTCCATCCGCATATACGAGATTCCATGCATGACCTTGTCCGCCTGCCCAGCCGATAACATAAATTGCCGGAATACCTGCCGCATTAAGCATCGCTTTATACAGATTTGAATAACCTCCGCACACAGCCACTTTCTTCGTAAACACATCATACGGAGCAAGTCCGATATCTGTATCATTTGATCCTGCATACCGTACGTTTTTTGTAATCCAATCATAAATAAGTCTTGCTTTTTTATAATCTTCCGTCTCTCCTTTTACGATCTGATCGTCAACAAATGTTTTGATCTCCTGTGCCTGTGCATCGTTCATCGGAGCCAGAGACTGATCCCATGTTTTAAAATCATCTTTATTACAATACTTAAGCAGATCCAACGCAGCCTGATCATACTCCAAGTTTTCCTGGTTTTTCTGCTCTGCCTTTAAATCATAAACTACGGGACTGTCCTCAACTGCATATACCGGCACTGATGTAACCGCTACCGAAACTACCGCCGTAAATGCCAAAACACCTGCTTTTATCCGTCTTGCTTTTTTCATATTCTTTTTCCTCTTCTGCACATATCATTACATTGCAACATTCTTTTACAAGATATCATATTTTTTTGTGCATTTCAACATTTTTATGCTCTTTTCTTTCTGTATTTTAGGCTGTTTTTGCACCTGATCTTTTGGCATTCCTTTCTTCATCCGGCAATATATCCGATCCCTCATCTCTCTTTACAGATATTATTCAGCAATGTTTTTATATCTTTGAGCTGTTCACCGGAATACAGTTTTCTGTCAATATACATATTAGGCGACGTCCTGCACTGTTTCAGGCAATTTCGTGTCCGCAATTCAAATCGTCCATCAGATGAAATCCCGTCTTTTTTGATTCCCAGCTCTCGTCTGAGATTTTGAAGGATCGTCATTCCATCTTTCTTTCCGCACCTCTCGCCTGTGCATGCAATAATTTCATGAGCCTGCTTCGCCTCTTTTATACTCGGATACATTTTGATTAAACAATTTAAAAATTTATCCGTAATTTCTGTCGTCTCTATAACCCGCACCTTCAATTCCGGCGTAATGCACCCCTCTGCTTCCTGAAGCTCACGCAACAATGCAATAACCATCTCCTGACTGCTCTTATCCCGTTGTTTCCCATAGTAGGCAAAAATTTCTTCTATTTGTTCCGACATTTTCTTCCTCACCTCGTATTATAAAGTAGTAGTATTTATAGACCCTCTCCAAGGTCTGTATGCTATTTCCATCATAACCATTCTTTACCTTTTCTACAGGTATGGTTATGATATATAAGATGCTGTGGACTGGTGTTTCCTCTCTACCACTTTGATGGTTTCAGAAAGTGTCCAGCCACAGTCTCTTTGCTTGATTGTTAATCAGTTAGATACCGCATGACGGTTTATTTAGAACGAGTTCACAACTGCGAAGAGCAACTGTGGTTCTAAAACAGTGTCAAATATATTCAAAGGAGATTTGCCATGATTTATATTGGTATTGATGTTGCAAAAGACAAACACGATTGTTTTATCACAAACTCAGAAGGAGAAGTGCTTTTTAACGCATTTACTATTCCAAACAATGCGGATGGTTTCCATGACCTCTTTCAAAAGATTTCTTCCTTAACAAATGATTTTTCTAACGTAAAAGTAGGACTGGAAGCTACCGGACACTACAATTACAATCTGTTAGGTTTTCTCATTGATAAAGGTCTCCCCACCTTTGTCATCAACCCTTTGCATACCAATCTGTTTCGTAAAAGTCTTAGCCTTAGACAGACAAAAACCGATAAAGTGGATGCCCATACGATTGCTCTTATGATGATGTCTGGAGTAAACTTACAGTCCTACTCAAACACATCTTATCACAACGAAGAGCTTAAGTCATTAACCAGATACAGGTTTGATAAAGTACAAGAACGAGCAAAACTGAAAACTTCTATCTCACGCCTTGTTAACATCCTTTTCCCTGAACTGGAAAAACTTGTTCCTAGTCTTCACATGGTTTCTATATACGCACTCTTAGCCGAGTTTCCTTCTTCTGCTCAGATTGCTTCATGCCATCTGACTCGCCTCACAAATCTGCCGGCGAATGCTTCTAAGGGACACTACAATAAGGAAAAAGCCATAGAAATCCGAAATGCCGCCAAACATTCCATCGGTTCAAATATGCCTGCAAAATCTCTTGAACTAAAGCACACAATTCGGCTTATTCAGGAATTAACTTCTGAGATTGATGAAATAGAATGCTCCATTAAATCCATTATGGACGAAATCCGCTCTCCAATTCTTTCCATCCCCGGTATCAATTACCGAATGGGTGCGATGATCATTGCTGAGATTGGCGACTTCAACCGTTTTAGTTCCCCTGACAAGATACTTGCCTATGCAGGACTTTCTCCCTCTACTTACCAATCAGGTCAGCTTGACGGCTGTTATTCTCACATGGAAAAGCGTGGTTCCCGTTACCTCCGCTATGCGCTGTTTAATGCGACAAAATTTGTCTGCATTTGGGATAATCAGTTCTCTGCTTATCTTGCAAAGAAGCGTTCCGAAGGCAAACACTATAATGTTGCCATATCCCATGCTGCCAAGAAACTGGTCAGGGTTATTTACCAACTAGAAAAGTCAGGGCAGCTTTATCATAGAGCAGCATAAAATTTAACTTCATATCTCCTTTTAGAGCACCTGCAAAGATGCTCTTATTGTCATGCAGTTTTCAAGGTTCAAATATATCTGAAAAGCATTTCTGCAATTTACTCAAAAAATCTTCATTTTAACCTTGACTTTTAATAGTTAGACTTTCTTTAAAATTTTATCCTCTCATACATCATCTGTTTTCTCATTATTCATTTTTCTTGAATATCCCGCCACAATAAGCACGCAGTGCGGTTTTATGAATGGCGCGAACCGAACTGCTACAAGGCTTCCATAACAATCGGATATTTTTTATTGACAAAGTATGTGTCCGCTAGTATAATGCCTCGTTGACTATCAGAAATTCAATCGAGGTGAATAACAGCATGACATTTTATCAAGAACTTCAGCTTAATCAGGCGGGATCAAAATCCCTTATTAAAAATTGTAAAACGCCAAAAGAAAAACTACATCATCTTTTTATTTATATCTTTAAAGTTTTTATAAATGTAGCATTCTGTGTTGCGTTTGTTACTGCATACAGTATGATTTTCGGAAATGATAACAGTATCGTAGGCGTTGTAATCCTTCTCTGTATTCTTGTATTCCGAAATGTCGATTTGGGCATCCATGCTCCTCAAAGCCTTTTGTCACTTTCCGCTATTTTCCTTATTCTTACATTCGGACCGAAAGCGGCTAATCTGTTGGGAGCATTCGGAGGACTTCTTATAAACTTTGTATGCATATGGATTCTTATGGTACTGGGATGCCACAACGTAATTTATTACAATCATTCAACCCTTGTGCTCGGATATCTTCTTCTCTTTGGATATGATGCATCCGGAAGCGCCTATACAATGCGCCTTTTTGCCATGTTATTCGGATTTATACTGACAGGAGTCGTTTTCTGGCGCAATCATAGAAAGAAAACATATAAACGCGGACTGCGTGATCTTTTTAACGAATTTAATCTTCATTCTTCCAGAAGCCGTTGGCAGCTTTTAATGGCTTCTGCCGTTTCAAGCGTAATTTTTATCGCCTCGATCTTAAATCTTCCAAGAGCGATGTGGGCAGGAATCGCCGCAATGTCCGTCCTGCTTCCGTTTCGAACAGATATTAAGAAGCATGTATGCGGGCGTATTCCCGGGAATCTGCTCGGAGGACTGATCTTTTTCCTTATTTTTCCTCATCTTCCTGCCGGGCTTTACAGTGTAGTCGGTATCGTCGGAGGCATCGGAGTCGGATTTTCCGCAAGCTATGGATGGCAGGCTGTATTTAATTCTTTGGGAGCAATGATGATTGCCGTCAGTGTCATCGGTTTTCCGCAAGCCGTATTTTTCAGAATCGCTCAAAACATTTTCGGGTCTTTGTACGCTCTTTGTTTTGAAAAAATATTTCACACTGTAACAGAACGAAAACTTGAATCAAAAATATAATTTTCCGTTTGTTATTTATGGTACGGCTCTGCGTTTATGATTCGATAACTTCTATATATCTGTTCCAGCAAAATCACTCTCATCAACTGATGTGGGAAGGTCATCTTGGAAAAACTAAGAGCATAATCAGATCTTGCAAGCACAGTTTTTCCAAGACCGATCGAACCGCCGATTATAAATGCAATACTGCTTTTCCCTTGTATCCCGAGTTTTTCAATCTTTGCAGAAAGTTCTTCCGATGAAAGCATTGCTCCTCCGATTTCCAGAGTGATCACATACATATCATCTTTTATAACTTTTAAAATACGTTCTCCCTCTTTTGTTCGTATCGCTTCTTCTACTGTTTCGCTCGCCTGATCCGGCGTTTTCTCATCCGCAACTTCTACGATAGTCAATTTGCAATATTTACTCAGTCTTTTTGAATATTCCGCGATCGCATCTTTTAAATATTTTTCTTTTATCTTTCCTACAGTGATCAATGTAATCTTCATCTTTTTTGTTTATTCCCCATAAATCAATATAACCTTCGTTTTTTCTTCTTATTCTTCGTACACATACAATTCGTGAAGAGCCCGTGTCGCACTGATATACAATGCCTGTTTTTCAAACGGATTTTCTTTTTTACTTTTTACGACAAAAACTTGATCAAATTCAAGTCCTTTCGCCAGATAATATGTTGTCACAGTCAAACCTTTATGAAATACCGACGTATCCCTGTCTACATAAAAAGCAGATATTCCGCGATTTTCCAAAAGTCTGTAAATATCTGATGCTTCTTCTTCGGTCATGGCTATGACAGCAGCCGTCTCATATACTTCTTCATTCACGACATCATCTGTATGATCAGTTTTTTCTTCTTTTTCAAGCTTTAAATTTGCTCTGACAGCCTCAAACATTTCCTCGTCAGTTTTGAATTTTCTTTCTGCCACATCTTTCCCATGTCTGTCCAAAAATTCAATATCTTTCACATTCGCGATCTTACCGGCATAATCTGCGATTTCTCTCGTATTGCGGTAACTCTTATTCAGAATAACGGTTCTTATATTTTTCCCAAATACTTTAGGAAGGAATTTTAAAACATCCTGTTGTTCTTTTCCCAAAGTCTGGGCACGATCTCCGAGTATTGTCATTTTACAGTCAAACAGTTCCTTCAAGATAAGATACTGCAAATAAGAGTAGTCCTGCATCTCATCAATTACAAGATGCTTAATATTTTTATGCTCATTCTTTCCTGTCAGTCTGTATTTTACATACAGCATCGGAAATACATCTTCGTATTGGATTTTCCTTCGTTCATAAGGCAGTTCTGCCATTTGTTCCTGCCCGCATACCGCAAGCAGTTTATTGTAAATAGCATAAATATCTTTCGTTACATACATTTTGTCAAACTTTCTCTGAAGAAATTCTCTGTCTTCCTCTTCAATATTTCTGCCTTTTAACGTCTCATAAGAATCAATAAAATATTCCATAACCGCATCCATTCTTTTCAGAAGCGGTATCTGATAAAACTTATCGTAAAACAAATGAATGATTTCTTCTTCCGAAAAACGCATCCCCCTGAACTCCACCTCTCGAAATTCCATCAGCTCATCTTCAAGTACCGCGAAAAAACCTTCTGCCTCGCCTACAAATCCCGCCGACTGTTTCCACTCAAAACGTTCCTGCGCTCTTCGATCATCAAACTTCATCATACGTTCTAACTGATCATATCTATCCTCACAGTCTGCCGCCGTGTCCTGAAGTTCTTTATAAGCGAAGAGATCAAAACTCATTTCTTTTATATTTTCCTCGCCAAGTTCCGGAAGAATATGAGAAATATAATCTGCAAACACACTGTTTGGTGAAAGAATCAATATATTCGATGATTTTAAATTTTTCCTGTCGTGATAAAGCAAGTAAGCGATCCGGTGAAGGGCGATCGAAGTCTTTCCGCTTCCCGCTGCGCCTTGTATGACAAGAATTTTATCCTTCGTATTTCGGATGATTGCATTTTGTTCTTTCTGAATCGTTCGAACAATATTTTTCAGTTTGACATCTCCGTTGTTTCCAAGCTCATGCTTTAAGATCTCATCGTCAATCTTAACATCGCTTTCAAACCCATATATCATCTTGCCGCCGCGTATTTTATACTGCCATTTTGAAACAACCTCTCCTTTGATCACTCCTGATGGCGCTTCGTAAAATGCCTCACCTTTATCAAAGTCATAAAACAGACTGCTCACAGGAGCCCTCCAGTCATAAATAAGAGGCGTCATTCCCGCACGCTCTCCGAAATTTCCGATACCGATATAAAACGGTTCTTCCTCTTCTTCTGCTTCAAACAGGAAATCTACCCTTCCGAAAAACGGAGAATCAATCATTTTTTCAAGTCTTTTCATCAACTTTGACTTATCTCTGTTTGCATTTACCTGCTGTAAGAGCGCCTGCTGATTGTCATAGTCCTCATATCCGTACTGATCCATTTCCGTATAATTTTCCCAGTAATATTCATGCATATTTTCAATTTCTTTTAATCCCTGATTAAGATCTTTTTGAATTTCTGCCAACCGGTCGTTTAGCTTTCTATTCACATCTTTCAGAAAAAGTTTTCCGTCAAACTGCCTGTTATCTGCTTCCATCTGATTCTCCAGTCTGTCTTTTCTTTGATTTTATTTTCAGCGTTTCAAACAAGTCAGTTGTTCTTTTTCTTCCTTACTGACTCTGTAAGATTCTCTGATTTTTTGTATTGCTTTATTATGTGTAAAATCATCCAACGTATCCTTCTCAAGAAAAGCCCTTGTCTTTTCCGGAAATTTTACGTAACATACCGAAAGCGCCCATGCATTTCCCATTTTCACATAATATCCGTCATGATCTATCTTTCCGCAAATAGTGAGTATTTCATCAATATGTTCCTTATCCAGAAAATGAGACATAAGTGAAACAATCATAAAACGAAGTTCAAACTCGTTCTTACTTTCTGCATATTTTTTCACATAGTCAAACCAAAAATCTGATTCTTTCTGCATAAATTTATAACTTGTCACACAGCTGTCGCACACTGCCCAGTTATTGATTTTAGGAACAAACTCATCCAAATGCCTTTCCACTTCACTTCTATCCGCTTTTATATAAGCGATAACAAGCCCCCATACCATAAACTCTTCGTGATATGAAGCCTCTCCAAGCATTGTCCCTGCCTCATTCAAATATTCGCTGTAATTGCTTTTTGCAGTTTCCTTCGCAATTTTTCTTAAAGCCGGAAGGCGCACTCCTATGATATGTTTTACTCCGGGAAGGAGTTTCTCATTAAATTGTTTATAATTTTCTTCTGTAAGATCTTCTAATTGTTCCCTTATCTTCCAGATTTTTTTCTCTTCTGCTATCATGTGATTCTCCAAAATGCCGACTAAATGCAAAGTCTTTTTTGCTTACTTTTCCATTCATTTAAAAAGTATTAAGAAAGCTCCCTCTCCAAACCCGGAAAGAGAGCCCCTTTTTATTGCTTTTTATTGCTTTTTACTTTTCTTTATTTTTCAAATACTCATCAATTCCTTTTGCTCCGGCCTTTCCTGCTCCCATTGCAAGTATAACCGTAGCGGCACCTGTAACAGCATCGCCGCCTGCAAACACACCTTCTTTTGATGTCTGTCCGTTTTCCTCATCGGCAACGATACACTTTCTGCGGTTTACATCCAAACCTTTTGTCGTAGATGAAATTAACGGATTCGGTGAAGTTCCTAAAGACATGATTACAGTATCGACTTCAATATCGTACTCTGAGCCTTCAATCTCTACAGGTCTTCTTCTTCCGGAAGCGTCCGGTTCTCCAAGTTCCATCTTTACAACTGTCATACTTGTAATATTTCCGTTATCATCTACATTAATCTTTTTCGGATTTGTCAAAAGATCAAAAATTACGCCTTCTTCCTTTGCATGGTGAACTTCCTCAACTCTCGCCGGAAGTTCCGCTTCGCTTCTTCTGTACACAATATGTACTTCTGCGCCAAGACGAAGTGCTGTTCTTGCAGCATCCATCGCTACATTTCCTCCGCCTACTACAGCAACTTTCTTGCCGGCAGCAATAGGTGTATCGTAAGAATCATCAAATGCTTTCATCAGATTACTTCTCGTAAGGTATTCATTTGCAGAGAATACTTCGTTTGCATTCTCACCCGGAATTCCCATAAACATCGGAAGTCCTGCTCCGGACCCAATAAAGACCGCTTCAAATCCTTCCTCTTCCATAAGCTGATCGATCGTTGTGGATTTTCCGATCACAACATTTGTCTCAAATTTTACGCCAAGTTCTTTTACTTTCTCTATCTCTTTCGCAACAATCTTCTGTTTTGGCAGACGGAACTCCGGAATTCCGTATACAAGCACTCCGCCGAGCTCATGAAGCGCCTCAAATACAGTCACATCATATCCAAGCTTTGCAAGATCTCCCGCACATGTAAGACCCGACGGCCCGGAACCGATTACAGCAACTTTGTGTCCGTTCTTCTCTTCTGCACCGACAGGTTTAATATCATGATCCAACGCATAATCCGCAACAAATCTTTCAAGTTTTCCGATTGAAACCGGCTCACCTTTAATTCCGCGGATACACTTTCCTTCACACTGCGATTCCTGTGGACATACTCGTCCGCAAATTGCCGGAAGCGCACTTGATTTTCCGATCACTTTATATGCTTCTTCGATGTTTCCTTCTTTCACTTCCTGAATAAATGCAGGAATATCAATAGAAACCGGACAGCCCTGAATACACTTTGCATTCTTACAGTTCAAACATCTGGAAGCTTCTTCCATCGCCTCTTCCATATTATAACCAAGACAAACTTCTTCAAAATTTGTTGCTCGTACTTTTGCATCCTGTTCTCTGACAGGAACTTTTTTCAATACATCTGCCATTACTCGTCACCTCCGCAATGTCCGCATCCTCCATGATGGGTATCACCTTCCTGAAGCTTCAGTAAGGCGCGCCCTTCTGCAGTTTTATACATCTGGCTTCTCTTCATCGCCTGATCAAAATCTACAAGATGTCCGTCAAACTCCGGTCCGTCTACACATGCAAATTTGATTTCATCTCCAACCTGAAGACGGCATGCTCCGCACATTCCCGTTCCGTCTACCATGATCGGATTCATGCTGACGATTGTAGGAAGTTCAAGTTTTTTCGTCAAAATACAGACAAATTTCATCATGATCATCGGTCCGATGGCAACACAGACATCATACTTTTTGCCTTCATTTACAAGTTTTTCGATCATTGTCGTAACCATTCCGGCATGTCCGTACGTACCGTCGTCCGTACACGGGTAATAATTTCCCGCAACTGCTTTCATCTCATCTTCCAGAATCAACATATCTTTTGTCTTAGCACCGACAATCACATCAGCTTCTATACCATGCTCTTTGAGCCATTTCACCTGCGGATACACCGGAGCCGCTCCGACACCGCCTGCTACAAACAGCATTTTTTTATTTTTTAAAGTTTCGAGATCTTCATGAACAAACTCAGAAGCGCACCCAAGCGGTCCTGTAAAATCACGGAAATAATCTCCCTCTTTCAAAGTTCCCATCTTTGTCGTAGAAGCGCCCACTTCCTGAACGACGATCGTGATAGTCCCCGCTTCTCTGTCGTAGTCACAGATAGTCAGAGGAATACGCTCGCCTTTCTCATCCATCTTTACAATCACAAACTGACCCGGCTCACAATGACTCGCAACACGCGGCGCGTGCACATCCATCAAAAAGATCTTGTCTGCCAGTTTTTCTGCTTTCATTATCTTATACATGGTCTTCCTCCTTGAAAATTTCACTCTTAACTATAATACGCCAAAATCCACTCTATGGCAAGTTCAAATCTCCGTAAGTGCCAAAAGACTCCATTACAAAAAGCCGCTGTCACGATACTTCTATCAAGACAGCGACTTTACAGTTCACACCTGCCAACCGTTTTTGTGTAAAATCACTATTTAAAAGGTTGATATCACTTTATTGTTTATCAATTACCAGTGTATTTTTGTGTTAAATTTTAGAAGTCAATTTCTGTTCCGTAATATGTACATGTGAACAGTTTCTCCATAGCTGCCGGGTCGATCGCTCTCGGGTTAGATCCTGTACATGCATCTCCTACCGCAAGCTCGGAAATCTTAGCAATCTTCTCTTTGAATTCTTCTTCATTGATACCGAAATCTTTCAATGTTTTCGGTATGTTCAGTTTTGCGTTGAATTCATCGATTTTAGCTACAAGGCTGTTAATAAGAGCCTTTTCGGAATTTCCTTCCAGTCCCATTCTACGCGCGATCTCTGCATAACGTTTTGCCGCTACAGAATCTTTTGCATTGTACTGGATAACATACGGAAGATAAATCGCATTTGCACATCCATGCGGAATATGACCTGTGGAGAAAGCTGCGCCTGTCTTATGTGCCATAGAATGTACGATTCCAAGAAGTGCGTTTGAAAATGCCATTCCTGCCAGACACTGTGCGTAATGCATCTGTTCTCTTGCATCCATATTGCAGTTATATGATGCCGGAAGATAATCCAATACCATCTCGATCGCCTGCAGCGCCAATGGATCTGTAAACGGTCCGTTTAATGTGGAAACATATGCTTCAATCGCATGTGTCAGCGCATCCATACCTGTATATGCAACCTGTTTTACCGGAAGACCTGCGACAAGATCCGGATCGACAATCGCAACATCCGGAGTGATATTAAAGTCAGCCAACGGATATTTTACGCCTGTCTGATAGTTTGTAATGACAGAAAACGCCGTAACTTCAGTCGCTGTTCCCGATGTAGACGGAATTGCACAGAATTTTGCTTTCTGTCTCAGCTCCGGAAAGTTAAACGGTGTACATAATTCTTCAAATGTTGTATCCGGGTACTCATAAAATGCCCACATTGCCTTTGCCGCATCAATCGGTGAGCCTCCACCCATAGATACAATCCAGTCCGGCTCAAATGCTCTCATGGCTTCTGCGCCTTTCATAACTGTCTCAACTGACGGATCCGGTTCTACGCCTTCAAACAACTGCACTTCCATTCCCGCTTCTTTTAAATATCCAACTGCTCTGTCAAGAAATCCCTGACGTTTCATAGATCCTCCGCCTACTACGAGGATTGCTTTTTTTCCTTTCAGGTTTTTCAACTCTTCAAGACATCCTTTTCCATGATAAATGTCTCTTGGTAAACAAAATCTGCTCATTTCCGACATCTCCTTTATTTGAATATTGTTATTTTCTTAACATAAATATTATAACTCTTTTAATTCAAAAAAACAACCCTGAATTTGTAAAAATTGCATAAAACATATGTAACTTTCACATAATATCACGGTTGTTTTTCACATACTCTATTCTGCTGTTGTAATGTAGCTTCGCGTTGTCACTTCCGTCGCTTTTCCATTTCGGTTATTGATGAGAACAGCGTTAAATGTAGTCGTTGTATTCGCCGGCATATCGATCGGTCCTGTATATTTTTCCGATGAAGCTGTCGGTTCAGATCCGTCTGTCGTATAATAAGCAGTATATCCGTCAGGTACTGTGATCGTAATCTTCTGAGGATCTGTATATCGGCCGGTAGACGGTGTCACCGCAGGGGCATCTGCAATGGGAAATTCAATCGTATATGTCTGAGATATCACTCCGCTCGGAATCCCTTTCATATTTACAACAATAGCGCGAATCTCCGTTGTTCCTTCTTTTTCCAGTAAGATAGGTTCTTTATATTTTTTCCCTGTCTTCGCAGTCGGATCTGTTCCGTCCGTCGTATAATAGATTTCACCTTCCGTATCCGAACTGATCGTAATCTCCTGAACCTCTTTGTATGTTCCCTCTTCGGGTTTAAATTCAGGAGCTTCACAAACATATTCGGACACCGAAGCCAATACGTTATCATCTTCACAGTCTTCAAGAAGAGATGCCACCTTTTCAGGCTGTTTTGTCTCCATATAAAAATCGATTGCTGCCTGATACAATTTTTCGTTTGTGGGCTGTGTTTCAATCGCGCTCAAATAAACATCTTCCGCACCGTCTGTATCATTTTGATCCAGATAAATTTCCGCAAGACCTACATATGCATCCGGTCTTGACTTATCTTTTATGATCGCACGATCGAAATATTTTTCTGCCGCCATATATTCTTTCTCATTAACTGCACGGTACCCTTTTTTCAGCATTCCTGTATAAGAATTCTGATATGCCACATAAATACCAAATCCGATCAATATAACAACTGCCGCCAGTGTAAGCAAAAGCCTTCTCCTCTTTCTTTTCGCCGCTTCCAGACGTTTTTGCTGCCGGGCTTGACGTTGTCGGCGCAGTTCTGCCGAATTTCTTTCAGTATTATTTGTACTTTTTCTCCGGTTTGAGCGAATACGCTCCATCTCGTCCTCGCTTAAAACACGGGTAGAATTAATATTTTTTGTCAGATCTTCTCTTCTGTATCTTCTGATATCATCTGTCCGTATCTGTCGTGTTGCTCCTTCAACCGACCCTCTTACTTCTCTTGCAAGTACATCATCCAGCGGGTTATAATCGGGAACAATCTGTACTTCGGCTCCACATACGGGGCAGATCATTTGATCATCAGGAATATTTGCTCCGCAATGCACGCATTTCATGCTCTTTCCTCCCGACCGCGTATTGTTTCCACACAATTATTCATCAACATGGCGATCGTCATCGGTCCGACGCCGCCCGGCACCGGAGTGATTGCCGAAACGACCGAAGATACATCTTCACAGTCCACATCTCCGCAGAGATGATTCTGTTCATCTCTATGCATTCCTACATCGATGACAACAGCTCCTTCTTTTATATAATCTTTTGTAATAAATTTTGCTTTACCGATCGCTACAATCAAGATATCCGCCCTTTTGGCAATACTCTTCAAATCTTTTGTTTTTGAATGGGCAACTGTTACAGTTGCATTTTCTCTGAGCAAAAGAGCCGCCATCGGCTTTCCTACAATATTGCTTCTGCCGATGATCACACATTCTTTTCCTTCAATCTCAATTCCCGATCGTTTCAAAAGTTGGATCACTCCTGCAGGAGTACATGACAAAAAACCTTTCTCTCCGATCCAGAGTCTTCCCACACTTACCGGATGAAAGCCATCCACATCTTTATCCGGAGAAATTGTACGGATAACCTTGTCCTCATCGATCTGTTTCGGCAGCGGAAGCTGCACAAGAATGCCGTTTACTTCCGGATCTTCATTCAATTTCTGTACAAGATCCAACAATGTTTGTTCCGATGTATCCTCCGGCAGTTCATATGACCGGGAATTGATCCCGACATACGCGCATGCTTTCTTTTTATTATTCACATATACAGTTGAAGCAGGGTCATTTCCCACCTGTATCACTGCAAGGCAGGCATTTATGCCTGCCTCTGTTAATTTTTCTACTTCGTCGCGCAACTCATCTTTAATCTGTTTTGAGATTGCTTTTCCATCAATAATGTATGGCATTTATTTCTCCTTTAAAACAAGCCTGTTATCGTTCCGTCTTCCGTAACATCGATTCCGTTTGCAGCCGGAACTTTCGGCAGTCCCGGCATCGTCATAACCGCACCTGTCAGCGCAACTACAAATCCTGCTCCGGCACTTACATATACTTCGCGGATGTGGATGTCAAAGCCGTGCGGTCTTCCGAGTTTTTTTGCATCATCAGACAAAGAGTACTGATTCTTTGCCATACATACCGGAAAACTTCCGAATCCCAATGATTCGATCTTTGCAATCTGTTTTTTTGCTGCCGGCTCATATACGACACCGTCTGCTCCGTAAATTTCTTTGGCGATTTTCTCGATCTTTTCTTCTAAAGAAAGGGAATCTTCGTAAAGAAGTTCAAAGTCTGATTTTTTGTTTTCCAATGTATCCAATACTTTTTCGGCAAGTGCAATACCGCCTTCTCCACCTTTTTCCCATACTTCGGACAAAGCAAATTCACAGCCTCTTTCTTCGCAGAACCTGCGGATAAATTCATTTTCCGCATCTGTATCTGTAACAAAAGAATTTAACGTTACAATAACAGGAACCTTATATTTTTGTATATTTTCGATATGTTTTTCAAGATTTACAATTCCTTTTGCGAGTGCATCCAGATTTTCTTCCGCTAAATCTGCTTTCGCAACCCCACCATTATACTTCAAAGCTCGTACAGTTGCAACCAAAACAACTGCATCCGGTTTGACATCTGCCATACGACATTTGATATCGAAGAATTTCTCTGCTCCGAGATCTGCTCCGAATCCCGCTTCTGTAATCGTAATATCACTTAATTTCAGCGCCATCTTTGTTGCGCGCACACTGTTGCATCCATGCGCGATATTTGCAAACGGTCCGCCATGTACAAGCGCAGGTGTATGTTCAAGTGTCTGAATAAGGTTTGGTTTCACCGCATCTTTCAACAAAGCGGTCATCGCCCCTGTTGCATGCAGGTCATCTGCTGTCACCGGCTCTCCCGCAAAATTATACGCTACAATGATTCTGCCCAGGCGAGCTCTTAAATCCGCAAGATCATCTGCAAGGCAAAGAATCGCCATAATTTCAGACGCAACTGTAATAACAAAATGATCTTCCCGCACCATTCCATCCATCTTATTTCCAAGTCCTACAACAATGTTTCTCAGCACACGATCATTCATATCCAGACAGCGTTTCCATACAACCTGTCTCGGGTCGATCTGAAGTTCATTTCCCTGCTGAATGTGATTGTCAAGCATCGCCGCAAGCAAGTTATTTGCCGACGTGATTGCATGAAAATCTCCCGTAAAATGAAGATTCAGATCTTCCATCGGCACAACCTGCGAATAGCCGCCGCCTGCCGCTCCGCCTTTGATTCCGAAACAAGGTCCTAAAGATGGTTCTCGAAGTGCAATAATCGCATTTTTATTCAATTTCGCCATTGCCTGACCTAAACCGACAGATGTTGTCGTCTTGCCTTCGCCTGCCGGAGTTGGATTAATGGCTGTCACAAGAACAAGCTTTCCGTCTTCACGATCTTTAATCTTCTCCCATAACTCATCTGAAAGTTTTGCTTTATACTTTCCGTAAAACTCCAGCTCGTTCTCCTCAATTCCTGCCCGTGCCGCCACATCCTTGATGTGTTCCATTTTTGCTTCCTGTGCGATCTGAATATCTGTCTTCATTTTCTACCTCCTAATTTCCCTTTTGTAAATAGTTTTCAAACTCTTCCTTTGTCATTAATACTTTTCTCGGTTTTGTTCCTTCTTCAGGACCTACAACTCCGGCTTGGGCAAGCTGATCCATAATCCTTGCCGCCCGGTTAAACCCGATTTTAAACATTCTCTGAAGCATTCCGATAGATGCTTTTTCTTTTTCTATAATAAGCTTTCCGGCCTCTATAAAATATGTATCACGGTCATCACCGTTTTCACCTGCCTGCATTCCATTTCCCGATGACACAATATTAGTGACCATATGCTCTTCCAGTTCATTATTATAAGAAACTCTTTCACTGTGATTGATCAGATAATCGACTACATTTTGAACTTCTTTATCTGATACGAATGAACCTTGCACACGAACGGGTTTCGGATATCCTGACGGATAAAAAAGCATATCCCCTTTACCGAGCAGTTTTTCCGCGCCATTCATATCTATAATTGTTCTTGAGTCAACACCTGACGAAACCGAAAATGCAATACGAGAGGGCATATTTGCTTTAATAAGACCGGTAATGACATTGACAGATGGTCTTTGTGTCGCAAGGATCAAATGCAGTCCTGCCGCCCGCGCAAGCTGTGCAAGACGACAAATAGCACCTTCTACCTCTCCCGGAGCAACCATCATAAGGTCTGCCAGCTCATCAATAATAATTACGATCTGAGGAAGCTTTTTCTGAATATCCTCTCCTGTCTGACCTTGTTCTATCTTTTCATTAAATCCCTTCAGATCACGCACGTTATAATCAGCAAACAGTTTATAACGCTTCTCCATCTCTGCTACAGCCCAGTTCAAAGCACCTGCCGCTTTTTTCGGATCTGTTACAACAGGGATCATCAGATGCGGAATCCCGTTATATACGCTCAACTCCACAACTTTCGGATCGACTAAGATCAGTTTGACTTCTTCCGGATCCGCTTTGTAGATAATACTCATGATCAACGTATTGATACAAACTGATTTTCCCGATCCGGTTGCTCCTGCCACAAGAAGGTGCGGCATCTTCGCAATATCCGAAACGACTACTTTTCCCGCAATATCTTTTCCGACCGCAAACGAAATGGGAGAAGCGCTTGCCTGAAATTCTTTTGATTCCAAAAGATCACGAAGCATAACCGCTGTATTCTCACTGTTCGGCACTTCAATTCCCACTGCCGCTTTTCCCGGAATCGGAGCTTCGATACGAAGATCCGCCACTGCAAGATTTAATTTAATGTCATCTGAAAGACCGACAATCTTACTTACTTTCACCCCTTGCTCCGGCTGCAGTTCATATCTTGTAACGGACGGTCCACAACTTGCATTCGTCACATGTACGCCAACTCCGAAATTGCGTAATGTCTGCTCTAACTTAAGCGCCGTAGCTCTAAGATGCGCATCTGAATCTCCACCGGCTTTCCTTCCTTTTTTCAGAAGACTGATCGGAGGTGTATGATAAACAGGATGTTCCTTCTGCTCTTCTATTCTCACCGCATCGGCCACGTTCTGAGTTTCCCTTGCCACTGCTTGGGAATCTTCTTTTTTGTTTTTTCTTCCTGACGTATTTTTCTGATTCTGAAGATCCTCTTCTGCCTTTTCTTCTAAAGGCGTGAATGTATCTGTCTGCTGCAAAGCCTCATACTGCTGTTCTTTCCCCTCTTGCCGAATAGGTTCTGCTTCCATAAAAGGTTCTTCACGATTAATGACAAATGCTTCGTTATCAGGTATCAATTCGCACACATCCGGCGATTTATTCTTCCTTCTGCCTTTTTTCGGTATTTCTGCTTCAGACATAAGAGTCGTTGCAAATGAAACACCGGACACTTTATGATCGATCCTTTTCTCCGGCTCGTTTTCTTCTTTTTTCAAAGATTGTCCCGATTTCCGACTCTCAGACAGTGTTTTTGACTCTTCCTTTTGCTTTGCTCTTAAAACTGCCGTCTCCTGACGTTTCCTTCGCACATCCTCATATGCTCTTTTACTTTTTCGGCCGATCGGAGCTAACAATGATTTTTCTGTAATCAATATGATGCATATCACCGATAAAACAACTAAGACAACATATGTTCCTATCTTCCCGATCAAAGGGCAGAGCATACTAATCATACAGCCTCCGGTCAAACCTCCGGCATTATGATGCTCACTGGCAGCAGTATAGTATGAAATCAGTTTTGTTCCCGGCGTATAAGAATTAAATATCAATTCCAGTATTGCCGTCAAAAATAAGAACAAAAATACTCCTGCCGCGATTTTTATATAAGCATGTGTATTTCCTCTGTTTGAAATAAAAAAAGCGGCGGCCGCAAAAACAAGAAACGGCAATACATATGCCATATATCCAAACAAACCAAATAGTACAGAAGAAACTGCCTCCCCCGCAATTCCGCCAATACCAAAATTACTCAAAACAAGCAGAATGCACACTGTCAATATAACAAGTATCGTAATTTCCCCCGCAAGTTCTGTATTTTTTGCATTGCTGCTTTTCGCTTTCGTTCTCGTCTTTTTCTTTGATCTTGTATTTTTTCTTCCTTTTGTAGTCTTGGAAGCCATATAATTCCCCCTTGGTAATTAAACATACTATGTTTAGTATATCATCATTTGAAAATCATGTCATCAAATTTTTCTCTTGTTTCTCTTTCTCTTTGTCGATCAATGAGTGAAGCTTTGCAAAAGCCTCTTTGATTCCTCCGACCTCATCTATCATCCCTTCCTTTACTGCCTGCTCTCCTTCAAGCATTGTTCCTACATCTTTTACAAGCTGCGAAGAATCAAGCATTAATTCTAAAAGCCGATCCTGAGTGATGTTAGAATGAGACGCAATGAATTTTGTAATACGATCCTGCGTTTTTTCCATATTTCGATAACTTTGCATCACTCCGATAAACATTCCGGTAGAACGCACAGGATGAACGATCATCGTACCCGTCGGCACAATAAAGGAATAATCTGCCGACACAGCCAGCGGGCCTCCGATTGAATGACTTCCCCCAAGTACGAGCGACACCGTAGGCTTGCTTAAAGATGCGATCATTTCAGCTATTGCCAGTCCGGCTTCCACATCGCCTCCAAGCGTATTTAATAAAATTAAAACTCCGTCTGTTTCATCATCTTCTTCTATCTGTGCAAGTCTCGGAAGAAGATGTTCGTATTTCGTTGCTTTCGTGTTTCCTGAAACACTGTCATGACCTTCGATTTCCCCTATGATCGTCAGTAATTGAATTCCGTATTTCGAACCGCTCTCTTTCATATTAAGAGTTCCCATTTCTTTGATCTCGTTATTTTCGTCTTCTCTTTTTTGCTGCTCTTCAGCCATTTTGCCTCCTCCTTCATACCGCAAAAAATATTCGTATCAAAAGATATCCGATATCTTTAAAATCAGTATGAAAAAAATCGAGATATTTTATGCAGTTTTGGAGGAAACAATTTTCCAAAAAACACATTTCAGAATTGTAGGCAGTCACCAAAGTATAGGTGGGGAACAAACTTTCACTCGTCGTCTATACAAAAAATGGCACAGATGTAAATTGTATACATCCATACCATTTTTTAAGAATTATTTTAATGCCTGCTCTACATCGGCAATAATATCTTCGGCGTTCTCGATTCCTACACTGAAACGGATCAAATCCGGCTGAACTCCCGCCTCTTTCAACTCCTGCTCGTTCATCTGACGATGAGTATGGCTTGCCGGGTGAAGCACACAGCTTCTTGCGTCCGCCACATGGGTTACGATTGCTACCATTTTCAATTTATCCATCATTTCCACAGCTGCTTCTCTTCCGCCTTTCAGACCGAATGTCAGCACTCCGCACGTACCGTTTGGCATATATTTCTGTGCCAGATCATAATACTTATCTCCTTCCAACGACGGATAACTTACCCAAGCTACTTTATCATGTCCTTTCAAATACTTTGCAACTTTCAACGCATTCTCACAATGTCTTGGCACTCTTAAGTGAAGCGTTTCAAGTCCGATATTCAGCAAAAATGCATTTTGCGGCGCCTGAATGGAACCAAGGTCTCTCATAAGCTGAGCTGTTGCCTTTGTAATATAAGCGCCTTTTCCGAATTTTTCTGTATATACAATTCCGTGATATGTCTTATCCGGTGTCGTAAGTCCCGGAAATTTATCTGCATGGGCATTCCAGTCAAAATTGCCACTGTCAATGATCGCACCTCCGACACACGCCGCATGGCCATCCATATATTTTGTTGTAGAGTGGGTAACAATATCTGCTCCCCACTCAAACGGACGGCAGTTAATCGGTGTTGCAAACGTATTATCCACAATAAACGGAACTTCGTGTCTGTGCGCCGCACTTGCAAATTTTTGAAAATCAAGAACAACAAGAGCCGGATTGGCAATCGACTCTCCAAACACCGCTTTTGTGTTTTCTCTAAATGCAGCCTCCAGTTCTTCCTCAGAACAATCCGGATCTACAAATGTAGCATCTACGCCCATTTTTTTAATTGTATGAGCATAAAGATTATATGTACCGCCATACAAAGCCGACGCGCATACGATATGGTCTCCCTGTTCCGCAATGTTCATAATTGCATAGAAATTCGCCGCTTGTCCGGAAGATGTCAGCATCCCCGCATATCCGCCTTCAAGATCGCATATTTTGGCAGCAACCGCATCGTTCGTCGGATTTTGAAGACGCGTATAAAAATATCCCGACTCTTCAAGATCAAACAGTCTTCCCATCTGCTCGCTGCTCGTATAACGAAATGTAGTGCTCTGATAAATCGGAAGTACTCTTGCTTCTCCGTTTCCGGGTTCATATCCCGACTGTATACATTTTGTTTCGATTCTGTAATCGCTCATCTTCTTTGTCCTCCTGCGTTTTTCCTGTTTGTATGCCTGCATTCCCTGAATCGCCTATTCATTCCAGTTATGATATACGTCCTGGACATCATCGTCTTCTTCGAGAAGATCTAATGTTTTCTGGATATTTTTAATATCCTCTTCACTTGTCAAATCGACATAAGTCTGAGGGATCATCGTAACTTCCGCTCCTGCCATTACAATTCCCGCCTCTTCTAATTTCAGACGCACTTCACTAAATGCAGCCGGATCTGTCAAAATTTCAAAACTTTCCTCTTCTTCCGCGAAATCTTCCGCTCCCGCATCCAGTGCAAGCATCATCAGTTCATCCGCATCCATGCTGCAGTCTTCTTTTGCCACAAAAATCTGGCCTTTCTCATCAAACATAAATGATACACAACCTGGCGTGCCTACGTTTCCACTTCCTTTTGTAAACGCGTTGCGTACATTTGAAGCTGTCCGGTTTTTATTATCTGTCAATGTTTTTACGATGATTGCCGTTCCGTTCGGACCATATCCTTCATATGTAATATGCTCGTAATTATCGCCCGCTCCTTCGCCTGCTGCTTTTTTAATATTTCTCTCGATCGTATCATTCGGCATATTATTCGACTTTGCCTTTGCAATAACATCGCGCAAACGACTGTTATTTGCCGGATCCGGTCCGCCGCCTTCTTTTACCGCCACAGCAAGTTCTCTTCCGATCTTTGTAAAAATCTTTCCCTTAGCCGCATCGTTTTTTTCTTTCTTATGTTTAATATTTGCAAACTTTGAATGTCCAGACATATAAATTTTCTCCTCTTCTTTTTCTCTTGTACAGTCCGTTTCGCTCAACCGCACATTTCGCTTTACAATTTTATCACTCTTTTGATCTTCTGTAAAGAAGTCAGAACAGTCTATGTAGCAATTTCAAGACTGATCCTTATTGCTTTATCTACTTTCTGCATCATTGCACTGTCTATATGACAGACATATTCTTTCAGCCGCTGCTTATCGATCGTACGAATCTGTTCTAGCAATATAACAGAATTTTTTACGATTTTATAATCTCTTGTACTGATCTCTATATGAGTCGGCAGCTTCGCCTTATTCATCTTTGATGTAATCGCCGCACAGATCACAGTCGGACTATGTCTGTTTCCGACATTATTCTGTATGACAAGAACAGGTCTTACCCCTCCCTGTTCCGAACCGACAACAGGACTTAAGTCGGCATAAAAAATGTCTCCGCGTCTGATCATCAAATTTTTCACTCTCCGATTTCATACTAATATTCTCCTCATAACCTCCCGGTCATGTTCATTTATCAGTATTCCCTTTGTCATCGGATGTATTCACCAAACAATTACTTCATCAGATCAAAATCACCGCCTGTGTAAACCCTCGGAATCCGTTTTCCGAGACAACAGACAAATTCATAGTTAAATCTTCCGCTTAATTTTGACAATTCCTCTACTGTTATTTCATCTTTTCCGTCTTTTCCGATCAAAACAACCCGATCCATAAATGCCGCCCCCGGTATATCGGTCACATCTACCATGAACTGGTCCATACATACTCTTCCTACGATTTTTGCCCGCTTTCCTCTGATAAGCACACTGCCTTTATTAGAAAGAGAACGTGGATATCCGTCTCCGTATCCGACCGGGATCGTGGCAATTTTCATCTTTTCCGGAGCAACAAATGTTCCCCCGTAGCTAATCGGTGTTCCTGCCTCTACTTCTTTCACAAATGTAATATGACTGATCAATGAAAGAGCCGGTTTCAGATGAACATTGCTCTTTTGCACTTCGTCTGACGGATACATTCCATATGTAGAAATGCCTGCTCTTGCAAGATCATGCTTCAAATTAGGAAAATCAATGATTCCGGCGCTGTTATCACAGTCATAATACGTAATATCTACATTCCGTTTTTCCAACTGTTCCTTCATCCACAAAAAACGTTCATGCTGCTTTAACGTATATGATTTTTCTTTTTCATCTGCTTTGGCAAAATGAGTAAATAACCCTTCCATATGTATATTCGGAAGTTTACTGATCTCCTCGATCAAATTTACACTTTCGCTATTTACAGGAAATCCTATCCGTCCCATTCCGGTATCGATCTTAATGTGGAAATAAGCATTTTTCCCCTGGCGAACCGCTTCGTCTGACATCCCTTCCGCCATCTCTTTTGTGTAGACAGCCGCACGGATCTCGTTTTTTATCATCGTTTCATATTGATCCGGAAAAACACAGCCAAGTACAAGGATCGGTTTTTTAATTCCTTCTTTCCGAAGAGACACCGCTTCTTCAATACAGGCGACGGCATACCCCCATACATATGAAAATGTTTCAAACATCCGCGCAATCGGAACAGCGCCATGCCCATATCCGTCCGTCTTGATTACAGCGATCAGACGCGCCTCTTTTCCGATTTGATCTTTCATCTGTTCCATATTATAAGCGATTGCGTCCAGATCAATCTGCGCGCATACCCGATTATGTTGATCCATGTCCTTACTCCTTATATCACTCATCTGTTTCTCTTTTTGATCTGTCAAAGCCTTTCTTCCGCATTCTTCAAACATTGCCCTATCCCATCGATCAGATCTCTTGCTAAAACACTGTAACTCCCTTTCTTTTTTCTTGCTTCATCTCCGCCGCATGCATGAAAATATACCCCTGCCGATACAGCGTCGAAAATATCTGTTTTCTGAGCAGCAAGCCCTGAGATCATTCCGGCAAGAACATCCCCCGATCCTGCTTTTGCCATGGCGCTGTTTCCCGCGAGATTCAAAAAAGGATGATGTCCTTCCTTCATAACGACAGTTCTGCTGTCTTTTAACGCACATACAACCTGATATTGTTCCGTAAATTCTTTCACGACAGAAAAACGACGTTCTGCAATCTGAGGGATCTCTTTATTGATCAATCTTGACATTTCTTTCATATGCGGAGTCAAAATCACATTGGGAACTCCCTGCAACTGTTCCATATCCATACTGAGAAGATTTAGTCCGTCTGCATCGATAATACACGGACAAGATCGGAGTTTTTCTTCTTCACTGCCATTTTCTCTTAATATTTCCATCGTCTTTTTCAAAAGCCGGCTCGCAAACACACTTGTTCCAAGTCCGCATCCGATGCATATAACATCTGCCCATTGAATCAATTTTTCCAGTTCTTTATCATCAGGCTTTCCGGCCGTTTCGTTATAGCACGATATAATTGCTTCAGGGAGCAATTCCTGTAAAACAGTCCTGTTTTCTTCCGCCGTATAAATCTGAACAAGTCCGGCGCCGACCGCATATGCGGCCTTTGCCGACAAATACGCGGCGCCCGCCATTCCTTTACTCCCGGTAATCATTAAAATTTTTCCATAATCTCCTTTGTGAGAATCCGCTGCTCGTTTTGGCAAAAGCAAAGGAATATCTTCCGGATCATATGTAATACATACATCTTTGTTTTTTTCAAAAAAAGAAAGATCGATTCCGATCGGAACTGATACTGTTTCCCCGGCATACAGTTTCCCCGGAAATAATTCGCATCCCAACTTCACACACTCCATAGAAACTGTAATATCTGCACGAAATGCAATTCCCAAAACTCTGCCGCTCTCCGCACATATGCCGGATGGAATGTCGATCGCTGCTTTTTCACACTTCTTATCATTCATCCATTCAATTACAGTATGGTACCTGCCCTCAATAGCCCTGCTCAATCCTACGCCAAACACAGCGTCAATTATAACAGTATATTCCTTTTTAGGAAAATCTGTGAACACAGAAATGCCCAGCCGTTCTGCAATTTGCTTCTGCGTCCGGCATTCCTCGCTCATAGACGCATCTTGCCCTACAAATAATACTTCTGCACAAAAACCATATTCCTTCAATATACGTGCAGCCGCAAATCCGTCTCCGCCGTTATTTCCGCTTCCACATACAACAAGTGTATCTGAAAAATCTACTCCTCTGTCTTTCAAAACTCTAACTGTTTCAAGCGCAGCCCTTTCCATCAATACGAGTGACGGAATCCCTACTTTTTCAATCGTATATGTATCTGCCGCTTTCATCTGCGCTCCATTGGGAAGATATCTCATTGATCTCACCGCCTTTATTATGCTGTTTAAATGGGAACGCCCGCAGTTTCCTGCGGGGTTCTGTCTTCAAGTATCTATTTTTTCTGTCCGCCTTCTCGCTGACTGATATTATAAGACAATTTCATAAGACTGTCTGAAAGATGTACACTTTCCACAATCACATCTTTCGGAAGGTTTAAATCTGTATGTGCAAAATTCCATATAGCCTTGATTCCATTCGCAACGAGAAGATCCGCAACTTCAATCGCTTTTGACTTCGGAATCGTCAGTGCGGCGATCTCTATGTCATTATTTTTCAAAAAATCTACCAGTTCATCCATCATGCGCACTTCGATTCCCCGAATTGCCATTCCCTCAAAACGTGGATTTACATCGAACAGACTTTTCAAAACAAAGCCGCTCCTCTCAAAAGAAGCATAATTTGCGAGCGCCTGTCCCAAATTTCCCGCTCCGATAATAATAAAATTATGCGTTTTATCAAGTCCCAATATCTTGCCGATCTCTGTATAAAGATACTTCACATTATATCCATACCCCTGCTGTCCGAATCCGCCGAAATTGTTTAAATCTTGACGAATCTGAGACGCCGTTACATTCATCTTCTTACTCAGATCATTGGAAGAGATCCTCTCGACCCCGATTTCAAGCAGATCTCCCAAATACCGATAATATCTCGGCAGTCTTGAAATTACCGCTCTGGATATTTTTCTACGCTCCACGTTTATCACCTTTCCACCGCGCCGTCTATACTCGCGCTTGTATCTATATTGTTTCACACGTCGGACGTACCGACACTTCCGTTCCATTATATAAAATAGTTAATATTATGTCAATTTTTACTTTTTATTTATGTTATTAACTTGTGATAATGTCTCCTTAAGATTCACTTGAGGTTTTGTCTCTTTTTGGTATTCTATTAAAGCTATGAAAGAAGGTAAAATTACATTGTCACAAGAACAACTGAAAACGCTGACTGTCATCAACCGTTTCATTGACAAGTCTATTTCCAGACAACAGGCTGCTGAACTTTTGGGTCTCTCCACACGCCAGATCACACGCTTAAAGAAAGGAGTCCTTACCTCTGGCGCTCAATCCCTCATTCATAAAAATACCGGTAGAAAACCCGTTCACTCCGTTTCTGACGAATTGAAGGAAGCTGTCCTTAAGATTTATTCCCGCCCAGAATTCTCTAATGCCAACTTCCTCCATTTCAAAGATATACTCTCTGCAGATTTCGGAATTCAACTTTCCTACTCTGCTCTTTCCAGTATACTAAAAAATGCTGGTTTTGAAAGCCCTAAAAAGAAAAAAATCCGACACCGCACACATCGGCGCAAACGTAAGCCCCATCCCGGACAGCTCATCCAGATCGATGCCACGCCTTACGAGTGGTTTGGGGGAAATATCAAATACGCCCTTCATGGTGCTATCGATGATGCTACCGGGCAGGTCGTCGGACTTTTCCTGACACAGAATGAATGCCTTTACGGTTATCTGGAAACCATGCGTCAATGCTGCTCTGATTTCGGCATCCCACAGACGGTTTATTCTGACAACCATACCATCTTCCGTTCTCCTAAAACCGGAAAGCTGACTGTTGATGAACTAATCGCAGGCAAGACTGTCCATCTTACCCAGTTCGGACGTTCCCTGCACGAATTGGGCATTGACCTTATTTTCGCAAAGACTCCTCAGGCAAAGGGGCGGATTGAACGTTTATGGGTCACACTGCAGAGCAGGCTCCCTGTTGAGTTCGCAAAACGTGGGATTACTACTGTGTCAGAAGCAAACCGTTTTCTGGAAACAGAGTACAGGGAACTTTTCAATCAGAGGTTTGCCGTTGAGCCGGAAGCAGAGTCTATTTTTGTCTCTGCCGCAAAAGATTTGAATCTGGATTCCATCCTTTGTGTAAAGCACACGAGAAAAACAGATGCAGCCGGGACATTTTCGTTTAAAAATCGGTGTTTTCAAATCCTAGATGAGGGATTTCCGATTATCAATGCCCGCCGTGAGATCACTGTATTAATTAACCCACGTTTTGGAATTCGTGTAGAGTACGGCGGACGAATCTATAATACCATCCGTTATCTGAAACCTCAGAACAAAAATGCCAATACAGAAGTTCCCCAAAAAGTGTCAAAAACAGTAGAACCACACCTTCAGCTGCGTCACAGCAGTGATGAATGGAAAGCAATCTGGTGGATGGAGGATTATAATCTGTCACTTAAATTTTTATATGAGCTATTTTTCGAGAAGCAGCAGTCAGCTTCATAAAAGGGCATTAGCCCTTTTATGAAAGTGACATTTTTTCAAATAAATTTCTATATTAAAAAGTGACATTTTCATAAGTTATTGACATTTTTACTTTTTATTTACAGGACATTCAGCTATAATAGATTGGAAAACAGACCATTACTATAATCGTTATTATGAAAGAGGAATTATATCATGATACTTGCATGTCATAATCTTAAAAAATCATTCGGAGACCGAATCATTGTCGATACCGGATCTTTTCATATAGAGGAACGTGAAAAAGCAGCTCTTGTCGGGGTAAACGGCGCCGGAAAATCAACAATCTTCAAAATGATCATCGGAGAAGAACCTTCTGACGGAGGAGAAATAATCCTTGCAAAAGGCCGCTCAATCGGTTATCTTGCCCAACATCAAAACCTGATTCCAAACGGTACCATTTACGAAGAACTTCGATCTGCCAAAGCAGACATCATCGAAATGGAACAACAGCTTCGCTCAATCGAACACGAACTACAATCATTATCCGGAGAGGAATTAAATGCCCGTCTCGAAACATACAACCGCCTTCAGTCGCAATTTGAATCTCAAAACGGATATGCGTGTGAAAGTGAGATTATCGGTGTGTTAAAAGGACTTGGATTTACCGAAGAAGAATTTTCAAAAAAAACAGATACTTTATCCGGTGGACAGAAAACCCGTGTCGCCCTCGGGAAACTTCTTCTTACCGATCCCGACATCCTGCTCCTCGACGAGCCTACAAACCATTTAGATTTAAATTCGATCTCATGGCTTGAAACTTATTTAATGAACTATAACGGCGCTGTATTCATCGTATCTCACGATCGCTTTTTCTTGAATCGAGTAGTTACAAAAGTAATTGAAATTGAAAACGGCGCTCTTTCTATGTATATGGGAAATTACCGCGCCTACTCTGAAAAAAAACAGCAGATCCGTGATGCGAAACTAAAAGAATATTTCAATCAGCAGCGTGAAATCAAACATCAACAGGCAGTAATCGAAAAACTTCGCTCTTTCAATAGGGAAAAATCCATCCGCCGGGCAGAAAGCCGTGAAAAATTATTAGAAAAAATCACCATTGTAGATAAACCTCAAGAGGCAGTCCGGGAAATGCATTTTTCTCTGGAACCGTACTGTGTCAGCGGAAACGATGTACTGACAGTTGAGCATCTTTCAAAACAGTTTGATACCCAACTCCTTTTTCAAGATGTCAGTTTTGAGATCAAACGCGGGGAGCATGTAGCTGTCATAGGAGATAACGGAACAGGAAAGACAACGCTTCTAAAGATATTAAATCAAGTGATCAAAGCCGACAATGGCTCTTTCACTCTCGGAGCCAAAGTACAGATCGGCTATTACGATCAGGAACATCATGTTCTTCATGATGATAAAACGATATTTGAGGAAATATCCGACGACTACCCTCATCTTACTAATACAGAGATTCGAAATACATTGGCTGCATTCCAATTTACGGGAGATGAAGTATTCCAAGTAATCCATTCATTAAGCGGCGGCGAAAAAGGAAGAGTATCACTTGCAAAACTTATGCTTTCCGAAGCAAATTTCCTAATTCTTGACGAACCTACAAACCACCTTGACATCGCCTCGAAGGAGATACTTGAAGAAGCCCTGAACAATTACACCGGAACGATCCTCTACGTTTCCCATGACCGTTACTTTATCAACAGTACTGCTTCCAGAATACTGGAACTTGTCAATCAGACTTTTGTAAATTATATCGGAAATTATGACTACTATCTCGAAAAAAAGGATGAACTGACGCAAACTTACGCCTCAAGTCAGATACAGAGGCAAGTTTCCACTTCTCAAAACGGCAGTGAAACACTTCCTGCCGATGGAGCTTTTTTATCAGATTCCAAATTGAGCTGGCAAGAACAAAAAGAACAGCAGGCAAAAGAACGAAAGAGAAAAAGCGAACTCAAAAAAACAGAAGATGAAATCGCACTTCTCGAAAACAGAAACGGAGAAATTGATTTTCAAATGACATTGGAAGAAGTATATTCTAACTCCGTGAAATGTCAGGAACTTTCAACCGAGCGAACTAAGAACGAACTCCGTCTTGAAGAATTGTACGAAAAATGGGGAGAACTTGCCGAATAATATATTCTACAAGATAAAAAGGCAGGAAAGAAAGGAATGCATCCCATGGCAGCATTGAGACTATGAAGAAAAGTCTGTAAATATGATCTTCTATGATAAGAATGGGCGATAGGCTTAAACAAAATCAGCTTTTCGCCCTTGCTTTATATATAACAGTTACAAAATTGCATGTCAACAGCAGGCGGGTAATCCGCCTGTTTTTCTGCTTTTTTTATTACTCTGGCAAGCGACCTTCATACATGATACTTAACTCTCCATAAACCTGAGCCCAGTTCCGGATTGTTGCAGTCCATTTTTTTGTAGCTTCAAAGGTAGCCAGATAAAGGGCTTTTAAAAGGGCTGTATCGCTTGGAAAGACGCTTCTCTGACGGTTCAGCTTCCGATAAGTGGAATTCAGAGATTCAATGGCATTTGTTGTATAAATGACCTTTCTAACCGCTGCTGAAAACTTGAAGATTGGGGAAATAGCATCCCAGTTATCCTTCCAGCGTTTCATGGAATTCGGATATTTTGCAGTCCATTTTTCCATTACCCGATCCAAAGCTGCCAAAGCTTTCTTTTCATCCGCTGCCTGATATATCGTTTTCAAATCTGTGGCAAATGCTTTTCTGTCTTTATCTGGAACATATTTCAAGGTATTTCGCACTTGATGAACGATACATCTTTGATATTCTGTCTTAGGAAATGCTGCCGCAATCGCTTCTTTGATACCTGTGAGTCCATCTGCACAAATGATCAGGATATCTTTTACACCACGATTTTTTAATTCGTTTAAGACGGAGAGCCAATACTTGGAACTTTCATTTTCTCCAATACTGATAGTAAGCACTTCTTTCTTACCTTCCGCATTAATCCCAAGAATGACATACGCAGCAAGCTTCCGGATCACTCCATTATCACGGACGGAATAGTGAATCGCATCAATATACAGGATTGGATAAACTTCATCTAATGGCCGATTCTGCCAGTCTTCAATTTGTGGGAGAATCTTGTCTGTAACATCTGATATAAAACCTTCGGATGTTTCAAAACCATAAATATCTTCGATTGTTTCTGAAATCTGCCGGGTTGTCATACCTTTTGCATACATAGAAATAATCTTCTGATCGATATCTGAAATGTCTTTCTGACGTTTCTTTACTACTTGAGGTTCAAAAGTTGATTTTCTGTCTTGTGGAACTTCAATCTCCATAGAACCATAACGACTATTCACTCTTTTTCGCTTATAACCATTGCGATAATCACCGCTATCAGAACGTTGTGATTTTTCATATCCCAAGTGGTCATCCATTTCCGCTTCCATCATCTCTTTGATGGTTCCACCAAGAAGATCTTTCAGCGCATCCTGGATATCTTCTGCTGATTGGATATCGTATTCTTTCAAGAGCTGGTGAATGATGTTACGTTTTCCTTCTGTCATTTGTACTTTGTGTACAGGTTTCTTTTCTCTTGCCATAATAAAAGGCCTCCTTATGATAAAATATTTTACCATAGAAGACCTTCTAAAACATTATTTACAGAAAAAGTTTCACATTCTCGCAGCATTCCTTTCTTTCCTGCTCTTTCATCATCTTTTTTGCTGTTTTCCAAACAAAACACACAAATATTTTACAGATCAAAAATAAGATTCCTATCTTTCATTTCCCATACAGAACACAGCTACTACACCCGGACCTGTATGACTTCCTATCACTGTTCCGATATTGTTGATCAAAATATTTTCAACACCCATCTTCTCACGTACAAGTTGCGCCACATATTCCGCATCTTCGATACAGTCTCCGTGAGTAATCATAATCAAATCATTCTCCCAGCCTTCTGACTGTTTTACTGCCATATCTACAATTTTATTCAAAGATTTTTTACGTCCTCTTTCTTTTCCGATCACCTGTAATTTTCCTTCATTATCCATATGAATGATCGGTTTGATCTGGACAAGCGTTCCGAGAACTGCCGTTGTTTTAGATACACGACCTCCTCTATGAAGATGATTCAGATCATCCACCGTCACATTATGGCAAATATGAAGTTTATTTTCTTCTGTCCACTTTGCAACTTCTTCTATCGTCTTGCCTTCCGCCTTTTTCTGCAGCGCTTTGTGTAATAGTAGAGCCTCTCCCATGCAGGCACAAAGCGTATCGACTACGATAACTTTTGCCTCAGGATATTTTTCTTCCAACATCTCCCCTGCAAGACGCATACTGTTTAAAGTTCCGCTTAAACCGGACGAAAACCCAAGATGTAAAATATCCTTTCCTTCTTTCACAAATGGTTCTAATGCTTCCATAGCCTCTTCCGGATTCACTTGCGAAGTAACAGACATCTTCCCCTCGCGGAGTTTCTCAAAAAACTCTTTTGCAGTCAATCCTTCCATATCTGTATAGGTTTCTCCGTCAATCGTATATTTTAATGCAACAACCGGAACATGTCTTTCTTCCAACCATAATTTCGGCACATCAACCGTGCTGTTTACTGTAATCACATAATCTCTCATTTTTGCATGCCTCCTGTACAAATATCAGAACACAGATAATTTCTGTATTCTTATATTTACATATAATACCATTTTTTTAGACATTACGCAAAATTTTTTAACAAAAATTAAAATTTGTAATAACAGTTCTTCCATACACAAAAACTTGTCTGCCGCAAAAACCGAAAATCAATTTAATTTTACATTCATATAATTTCGTCCTGATAATGTCTTATTAAATACAAGGAAACAAAACACCAAAATACACCCAATTATAAATCCATACAGATTGAAACATGCCGTCAAAACCAAAAGAAGAAGACGCATAAATTTTAGCGCGTATCCTAATTCAAAATTAGGCTGTGTATAATTTGCCACAGCTACAAACGCCATGTACAGCATCACCTCACTGTTGAACCAACCGGACTGTACCGAAAATTCGCCCATCACAATACCCGCAATCACGCTAAGAGGCGTACTCAACATTGTCGGGGTATTCATTGCCGCCAGACGAAGTCCGTCAATCGACAATTCTAAAATAATAAACTGAAAGACAAGCGGAATATTTACTGTATCCTGCACCTCTACAAAACGAAACACTTCAGGCAGCCATTCAATATTCTGCATAAATAATAAATATAATGGTGTAAAAAATACCGTTGCAACTGTGATCAGCGTTCTTGTAATCTTTAAATACATTCCTGTTACTGTCGGAAAATAATAATCATTTGCTTCCTCTATCATATCAAAAATCGAAGTAGGAAGGATCATTGCCGACGGAGAATTATCTACAAGAATTACAACTTTCCCTTCAAAAAGACATGCCGCTGCCGTATCCGGACGCTCTGTATATTTAAATTTAGGAAAAGGATTAAACCATTTTCGTTTAAAAAGAGCTTCTGCAAGGCTTTGCTGATTCATCCGCAGATCATTTAATTCCAATGTTTCAATCCTTTTCTTTAAGTTTTGTAAAAGTTCCTTATCCACTCTGTCTTTCATGTAACAAATCGCAATATCTGTACGCGAAGACTGCCCTGCCTCCGTCATCTCCATGACAAGATGCGGATCCCGAATCCTTCTCCGCATCAGTGCTGTGTTAAATACGATTGTTTCTACAAATCCGTCTCTTGATCCGCGAAGCGATTTATCCTTATCGGGTTCATCGACTCCTCTCGCCGGATATGTCCTGCAGTCAAGAGCAATACATTCCTTATATCCATCAATAAACAGGCAGGCAGGACCGGAAAGGACGTTGCGGATCACCTGATCAAAATCTTCCAAGATTTCTACTTCCACATAAGGAACATGTTTCTGAATAAACATTTCTGCATCTTTCGGCATATCCTGTTCGGATACAGAAAGAAAGGAGTCCATGATCTTTAACATTGCTTCATCTTTTATAAATCCATCAATGTAATAGAACACAGACGCCTTTCCGCCTATTATGATCTCCCTTCTGATAATATCAAAACTTTCCTTAACCGGAAGAATCTCATTCATATATCTTATATTTTCTTCAAATGAACTGTTTAACTTTTTCGTATTTTTTTCTACCATAGAAACTTCCCCTTTTTTCTGCCGGATACCGACAGTACATTTTCTATGGTTAGAATACCCTTTTTTTATTTTTTTATTCGATCGGCTTTTTAATATATTATTTCTTTTTACGCTATAACGGTTTACCATGCTAATCAACGGATTCTTCAAGATATCCGGCTTTTTTCATTTTCTCGATGACCTGTTTCTGTCTCTGCCGTGCAAGTTCGGGACTGGCTGTAGGATTATAGTTTGTCGGAGCATTCGGCACTCCGGCAAGAAGGGTACATTCGTCAAAATTCATCTCCGACGGAACTTTACCAAAATAGCCGTTTGAGGCATCCGCCACGCAATAATATCCATTTCCAAAGAAAATAGAATTTACATACAACTCAAAAATCGTATCTTTGTCAAGCTCGGACTCGATCTTAAACGCCATAAACATTTCCGCCACTTTCCGTACGATCTTCTTATCCTGCGTAAAATACTGATTTTTTGCAAGCTGCTGGGTGATCGTGCTGCCGCCTTCTACATAAGCTCCCGCTTTGATATCATTAAAAAAGGCTCTTCCAACCGCAATCGGATCGACCCCGAAATGGTCATAAAACCGTTTATCTTCCACTGACAAAACAGCATCAATATAAGTCTGCGGCAATTCATCTATCGTCGTATAATTCGGCTGCTCTTCAATTCTTGCAGCCATCTCTTTCACACTTTCTTCTGACAGAGCCTTTTTATACTCCTCATAGCCTTTATATCCAAGAACTCCCCCTGCAATGATTACACATAAAAAAATAAAAGAAAGCAGTCTTTTTATTATTTTCATCTGAAACGTATCCTCCTCTTTCGTAAAAGCATTTCCCCGCTGCATATTCAATATATAAAATCTATCCGCTTTCTTCCATCCTTTTAGCTTACGTTTCACCGGGAGACTCTTACATTTTTGTAAGCCGAAAAAACATCCCCCTGATCCACTTTTATTCTCTGCCCTAAATGTCAGAGCCGTGTTTTATTTTGTCGTGCTTCCGAATCCTCCATTTCTCACATCAGTTGCAGCATCGTCAACGGTAATCCCATATTCCACAAAAATCCCCTGCATAAAGCCCTCTCCGGCTTTGATCTGAACTGTTTTTTCTTCATTACTGTCGTTTGTCAGTTTTGCAAAAATATGGCCTTCATTATCCGAATTATAATAATCACTGTCAATAATTCCAACCGTATTATTCAGTTGCAGACGAAACTTAAACCCAAGTCCGCTTCTCGGATAACATTTTAACACCCATTCCGGTTCCATCCAAACCCTGATGCCTGTCGGAATTTTAATCGTTTCTCCCGGATTCAGTATAATGTCAACCGGAGCAAAAAAGTCATATCCCGCACTTCCTGCCGTTGCACGTCGAGGCAGCTTGATCCGATCGTAAATTTCCTTAAGTGTTTCTTTGCTTTGATCTTTATTTTCTCCCTTTTCTATTGCCTGAAATGTATCATCCCAGCCATCTGAAAATTGTCCGAAACTTACCTTTTCAAATCTTGCTATTCTTTTCATATATCTGACTCCTTAATGCTGTTCTTTTTGAAAATTCCAGACGCATCCAAAACATCTACAATTTCCTCAATGACACTTTCATTTACTACAAGCGCCATTCTGACATACCCTTCTCCATTGCTTCCAAAAGCGCTTCCCGGGGTAACGATAACGCCTGTTCGCTCCATAAGCTTCATACAAAAATCCACAGACGATGCATACCCTTCCGGTATCTTCGCCCAAACAAACATCGTTCCCTGACTGTCTCTGACATCCCAGCCGATTCTCCGAAGTCCTCCACACAATGTTTTATTGCGAGACGCATACTGCCGCCTCTGCTCCTCAATAAAATCGTCCGGTCCGATCAATGCCGCGATTGCAGCATACTGTACCGGATAAAAAATACCATAATCAATCTGTGACCGTAAAAGACGAAATTTACTGATAATTTCTTTATTACCTACAACAAAAGAAATTCTTGCTCCGGTCAGATTATAAGACTTAGAAAGAGAATAGAATTCTACTCCGACGTCTTTTGCCCCTTCAAACGAAAGGAATGATTTTCCCGGCTTGTCTCCATATGTAATATCTGAATACGCATTATCATGCAGAATTACAATCTCATTCTTTTTCGCAAAAGCAATCAATTTCTCATAAAACTCATCCGGAGCACATACACAGACCGGATTGAGCGGATATGAAACAATCATGTACTTCGTTTTCTTTAAAACTTCCTCGGGAATACTATCCAGATCCGGCAGGTATCCGTTCTCTTCCTCAATCGTATAATATTCTACGTTCGCTTTCGCGAGGATTCCGCTCATCTCAAACATCGGATATCCCGGATTCGGAACAAGAATCACATTGTCCGGATCACAAAATACCATACCGATATGAGCCATTGCTTCCTGAGAACCGTAAACAGACATAATCTCATCCTTTTCTACATGCACCCCAAAACGTTTCTCATATCGGTACTGCACCGCTTCCAATAATTCCGGCATATCTGCCAATGAATATTTATAATTATTCGGATCTTTGCACGCCTCCTCCATCGCTTTCATTACATGCAATGGAGGCTCAAAATCCGGCGTTCCTACAGAAAGATTGTATACTTTTCTTCCTTCTTTCAAAAGCTCTTCTTTCTTCTCATTTAACGCCCCGAAAATCCCAGGCTTAAAATCATTGATCAAAGTTGAAAAATGCTTGCTGTCCAATACAAACGCCCCCTAACATATGATAAAACATTCTTTAATTTTCAAATCGAATTGTTTCTATTCTATCACAGTTGTCATTTTATGTAAATGATAGGCGCAATCCCGCTTACCGTATCCACATTCCTGCATGAAATGTATTGAAAAAGAGATTTTAACTGACTATCTAAAAAAAGAAACGAGATGGTCAATATGTTGTTAGAAGACTATTAACTAATATTCTTTTTGATAGAGCTTTTTATTTACTGATACTCAGGTATTTCCAATGTTAAATAAGATGTTTTGTAAATCCATATTTCCGATAAAATCTTTCCTTCTGAAAACATCCCCTTACCTCTCCTCAAATTTTTCAAACAAGAGTTGAATCAGACACTCATAAAACACACTTTCAACCTCTTCAATCATCTCTGCCTTTCCATTCTCTCTGTAACTTATTCAACTCTGTTTTTCCCCACACACATTTAATGCGAACATCATTGCTACAAATACTGCTAAAAATCAGATATGCTGCCAAAAGAACTAAAAGAAATTTTACATACAGAATTTGTCAAGTATTTTGAAAGAAAAAGCCAAAAACCACGCAGAAAGAGACAGAGAAAAAATAAACTTTGCGCGGATTATATTTACAAAGATACATAACTACAAAATAAAACGGATGATCTTTAAGAAAGACTTAGAGTATAATTATTATTGGCAAAATCATGACAACCCGTCCAACGGGCAATGTCGTCAACTTAAGATATATCAAAAATATAAAATAAAAATGTCTAAAAGCACTTGATAAAATGCGAAAAAAATGTTGCCTTGCGTTGATTACTTTTTCAATGCGAGGTGATTTTATGAATACAAAACTTTTAACATCCATTTTACAATCTTCCAATGACCTTATTACATCAGAAGATTTCTTGACAAGGCATCGTATAGGTAATGCTTTTACACGTTCTGGAAAGCTTTCTTTTTCTAACTTGATTTATTTTGTGCTCCAGTCGGTTCATAAATCCATTCCTATAAACTATGCCCGATTTTTAGAAAATTTTCCATCTGATCTTCCAATATTTGTATCAAAACAGGCAATTTCAAAGGCAAGACAGGGTATTTCTCATAAAGCATTTCTTGAATTATTCCGTCTTTCTGTGAAACAATTCTATTTTCAACCAGTAAATTTACGCACTTGGAATGGTTTCCATATTTATGCCGTTGACGGAAGTACGATACAGATTCCGGAATCAAAAGAGAATTATGAAGTGTTTGGAGGTAACCCAAACAAGACAAAAATCATATCGCCTCTTGCTTCCGCATCCGTTCTTTATGATGTAATAAACGATATTCTGATTGACGTTTCTCTTCATCCCTATCGTTACAATGAACGGGAATCGGCTAAAGCTCATGTAGATTTTTTACCTAGGTTTCCAAACAGTATCATACTTTTTGACAGAGGATATCCTTCCGAAGACATGTTTCACTATCTAAACTCCAAAGGAATTCTGTTTCTTATGCGTGTGCCAAAGACGTTTAAGAAAGCTATATCGGAACAGGAAGATGCTTTGTTTACATATCCTGCTTCTTGTAATAAAGAATCCCTTACTTTAAGGAGCATTCACTTTTTATTGGAAGACGGCAGCACAGAATATCTAGTGACAAATCTGATGCCCGAGCAGATAGCTAAGGAGAACTTTCCAGATTTATACCAGTTTCGTTGGGGAGTTGAAAGCAAATATAGAGAACTTAAGAACAGGCTTGAAATAGAAGCCTTTAACAGCATTAAGCCTGCCAGTATCCAACAGGAGTTCTTTGCAGCAATGTATTTATCCAATCTAGTTGCGGTTATAAAGTCGGAATCAGATTCAAAAATCATTGTGTCTATCAATAATAGGCATGCTTACCAGGCTAACCGTAGTTATATATTAAACCGTATAAAAAACTGTATCGTACACCTTTTGCGGTCGCCCTTGTCCATATGTTACGAGATGATATGCCGGATAGTGGAAGAAGCTTCCAAAACATGTCCCATTATCCGCCCTGATAGAAAGTTTGGTAGATACCGAAAACATACACGTCGGAGATATTACAGCCATATGAAAAGCTGTATTTAAATAAAAACATAACCAAAAGGCTATCGGACTGTTAAAAAAATCAGCAGTCCTATTTGTGATGCGATTATTTGTAACAATAAATCCAATCACTTTATTAGCATACAGCTTTTTTTAATAAATACTCTTAAGTTGACAACATTGCCCGCATAGCGGGTGGTTTATTGTTTCGCCCATCTCCATTTTTCGGATCAACGAAAAACTCCAATGGGCTCAACAGACTAAAGTCCATAGTTATAAAATTTAAAGACATATTGCACTTACACAATATGCCCCCACAATGTTTCTATAAGACAATTTATATCATACTTTTTGTACTCCTATAAAAACTCTTCTATACTCCCTTTGTACTCCCAATTTTGCGATACAGCCCGATATTTGACATCATTTTATATACTTTGACTTTTCAATAAATCCCGTAAATATCACATTAAAAAGGCGTTCCATACAAATCATACGGTGTCACCTGATATACGTAATAATTAAGCCAGTTCGTATAGAGGTTGTTGGCGTGTGCTCTCCATGTAAGTACCGGTTTATTTTCCGAATCATCATCGGGATAATAATTTTCCGGAATTTGAGGATTTAATCCACGGCTTATATCACGCTTATATTCTGAATCAAGAGTCATACGGTCATATTCCGGATGTCCCATCACAAATATCTGACGCCCTTCTTTGGCCATACACATAAATACACCTGCCTGAAGAGAATCTGCAAGAATCATGATTCTGTCATCCTTCTCCAAAAGTTCCTGAGGAACTTCCGTATGTCTTGAATGAGGCGCCATAAACACATCATCAAAACCTCTTACAAGAGGAATCTTCCTGTTTCTCACGCGATGTCTGTACACACCGGATAATTTCTTCGGAAGCGCTTTTTTATTGATCCCGTAATGATAGTAAATACCCGCTTGCGCTCCCCAGCACAAATGAAGTGTTGATGTCACATTTGTCTTTGTCCACTCCATAATTTCTGTCAATTCCTGCCAATAATCAACTTCTTCAAACTCCATTTGTTCTACCGGCGCACCCGTAATAATAAATCCGTCAAACTTTCTCATTTTAATATCTTCAAATGATTCATAAAACTTATAAATGTGACTCGTTGATGTATTTTTAGAAACATGGCTCGTCATACGAACAAACGTCACATCTACTTGGAGCGGCGTATTTGAAAGTGATCTTAAAATTTGAAGTTCGGTATCTTCTTTCAACGGCATAAGATTTAAAAGTCCGATACTGATTGGACGGATATCTTGATGTGCCGCCCTATATTCATCCATCACAAATATATTTTCATGTTCCAGTATTTCTTTTACAGGAAGATCGTTTTGTACTCGAATAGGCATAATATTATCTCTCCTTTTCTTTGAATATATTTTTATCGGCATGGACATAAGTTCCGTCCGATTCTACATAACTATATTCGTCATAAGCATCTGTCTTGACAGGCAGTTTTTTCTTTTCAAGTTTGTTATTAACAAGCATTCCGACAATATAATAAACGACTGCAAATGTCGGAACTCCAAGTATCATTCCGGGAACTCCGAACAGACCCCCTCCGATCAAAATCGAAAACACAACCCAAAATGCCGACAAGCCTGTGGAATCTCCTAATATTTTAGGACCAAGCACATTTCCGTCAAACTGCTGTAAGGCGATAATAAAAATAATAAAGTAAATCCCCATCTTAGGCTCTGCAAGCAAAATAAGAATCGCGCTTGGGATTGCCCCTATATAAGGTCCGAAAAACGGAATTACATTTGTCACACCGACGATCACACTGACAAGCATCGCATATGGCATATTCAAAATCGACAGGCCTGCGAAACAAAGAACACCGATAATAGCCGAATCAATGATTTTTCCTATAATAAATCCTCCGAATATTTCATTACTCTTAATAGTAAGATGAAGAATCATATTGGCATTTGACGGTTTAAATATAGCATATGTTATTTTTTTAGACTGTTTTGAAAACTTTTCTTTACTGAACAGTACATAGACAGAAACAATTAATCCGATCAAAATATTCATAATTTCACGCATGAAATTCAGCACACCGACTGTCAAACCTGACATAAAATCATTAATGCGTCCAAGCAGATCTGTACGCATCCAATTTTGCACAAATGTAGTGGCCTCTTTCATCACACTTTCTACGATATTCCCGATCGTCGAATTTTCTGTATTCATTTCACTTAACTCTCTGATAAAACGGTTCATCTGACTCGGAACATTCATGATCATATCACGAATACTTTTATAAAGTTCCGGTATCATCATATTAAACAGTGTAAAAATAATCGTTGCCAATATCACAATCGAAATACAGATTCCTACGGATCTCGACACGCTTTTCGCCTGTTTAAAATTAGGAAATTTCTTTTCCAAAAAAGGAAGGAGCTTCCTGTCTACTGCTTTCACTATCGGATTCAAAAGATAAGCGATTGCCAATCCGTAAACAATCGGCTTTGAAACCAAAAATATTTTCCGAATCACTCCCGATATGTGTCCTGCCCGCAAAAGCAGAAAATAAAAAAGAATACATGTTAAAGCGCCGACTACGATCGCCACAGTTTTGCCGAACTGCTGTTTTAACCAAGAAGGTTTTCCTGTTCCGAATATCGGCTGTTTCACATAATACCCTGTTTTATCACCATTTTTTTCGTTCTTTTTATACTTTTCATCTTTTTTGTTTTCTACATTTTCCTGTTCATCGGTCATCTCATATACCTTCCAGTCTTTTTCGTTTATCAGATAAACTATAATTAATTTATTATAACGCTTTTATTCTTTCAGCGTCAACCGGAATATATCATAACCCGTACCATAACCCCATGCCATTTTGCCGCGCAGATTGTAAGCGATTGCCAAAGTCTCTCCCAAAATTCGTCTTCATTACAAAAATAAAAGGAACCGTCTTTTAATTTAAGACGATTCCTCTGACATTTACTCTGGATATATGATTTTCCTTTTCTCCGTTATCTTGAATAACTGCTTTGTCCTTTTTCGTTCTTGCTTAACCCTTAAAACATGTTTTTAAACAATCAGCCTATGCATGATTGAAATGTCGCGCACTCTGTTCCCGATGCCTGTTTTGCATCTCCGCCTTCTACGCTGATTTTTCCTGCATGGCATTCACACTCTTTATTATACATACAATTTGTTGCCTTACAATCAACGCAGGAACAATCTGAAGCCTCTTTCATAGAATTTGTGTAACTTCCTTCCTTTCTCTCCTGAAAGCTGTCACAACATGTCTCTTTCGGATTTTTTGCAGATTCTCCTCCTACTGTAATCTCATCAAGATCACAAAGAAACTGTTTGTTGTGTACACACGTCTGAACTGTACATTTTAATTGCGGCATAACGCTACCTCCTTTTATTCAATATCAATAGCATTATGTCCTGACATTACTCATAATATTCTTTTATTTTTCAAAAAAATTGCCAAAACCGCAAAAAACTCTCTCACAAGATAATTTATCTGAAAAACATAATTTGAAGAAGCCGATACTGAAAAAACATGAGCATATCCTTCCTGTTCTGCTAAAAGTTTTGCCCTGTAACTATGAAAATTATTTGTAACGATTCCGACCGTCTCATGTTTCGGATCAATAAATCTCCGACTGAAACTCAGATTTTCTCTTGTAGAAACGGACTGATCTTCCTTTCTGATCCGATTTTCCGCAACTCCTTGTTCGATAAGATATTGTTCCATTGCATCCGCTTCTGAAATATCTTCTCCCGGCCCCCTGCCGCCTGAAACAACTACCATTGTCCTTTCATTTTCCTCTAAATAATGAATCGCTGCATCAAGCCGCCTTTTCAGCGAATCCGTAATTTTTCTTCCTCTTACCTGCGCCCCCAATATAATGATCCACTGCGCTCCTCTTTCAGGTTTAGAAAACATACCTCGACAGATTTTAATTTCCACAGTCAGAAAAAGAATCCATAACCCCAGGCATATCCATCCGAAAACACTTTCCACATATGCAGGAAGCGGCACACATCCAAAAAACAGATGTGCGCCGCCGGTCAACAACCAAAAAACCGCAAAGGTCGATCGCAGTCTGCGGGAATAAATGACAAGTATTAAATAATACAACACACACAGACTTCCCAAAATCCAGAAATACTCTTTCATTTATGCATTTCTTCCGCAGCACTTTTTATATTTTTTGCCACTTCCACACGGACAAGGATCATTTCTTCCTATTTTCTTTTCTTTACGTATTGTTCCTGAATTTTTCTGCTCTTTGTACAGACGTTTTCTCGTATTTTCATCAAAAATCTTTTCCCACTGCGGAAGTTCATAAAGCCAGTCAGCTCTTGCATCTACCATGTTTTTATATAATTTTTCTTTATCAAATCCAAGACTTACTTCTGTATCCTCATCCATCGTCTCAATCGGATTCGGTGTTTTCAAACTGTCGTTGATTCCGTCAAGAAAACCAACCATCGTCATTACATCCTGACCGTATTTTTCGGCAAGTTCTTTCACTGTTCCTTTTACCTCTGTATCAGGATCATCCAGAAGCTGCTCGTAAATCGATGTCTCTATTGTAAAATATTTTCCCCAAAAACTCTCTAACTGCTCTTTTGACAGGTTTCTGTCATAAGCCATATCTCTCCATTGATCTAATAAACATTTTTCGCTCATTGTATATTGCTCCTTTATCTTTAAAATCCATCTAAATCATTATATAACAATTTCTGTTTGCCGTAAACTATTATTTTAGGTATAATTACAGCATACCTATTCAGTTCAACAAGAAACTTGATCAAGCTATTTTTTCATGTTGATCGTCAATTCAAAAATATTTTTATAGTAGGAAAGGATTTTATCATGAAAAACATAAAACGTATCCTTGCAGTCATAGGTGTTATCCTTCTTATCGGAATGTATGTCTGCACTCTCATATTTGCTCTGATCGGATCTCCTGCATCAGACGACCTGTTAAAAGCCTCTATAGCCGCTACGATTTTAATTCCGGTTCTGCTTTACGGGTTTATTCTGATCACCCGGCTTTTAAAAAATAAGAATAATCAGAACGATGATTAATTCATCAATTATATAATAACTCAACCAACTTTAAGGCTGCTGCGGTTTTTTCATGGCATTCATTTTCACCCATGTTGCCGCGCCGCCTTATCGCTTGTCTTTTCTTCAGGTATTCTTCCATCGTCATCATCCTTATTTCTGTCTCTCTGTCATTCCGGCGCATAAAATATACCTCCTCTTCTTGCTTTTTTCAAAACCCGGTCTTATATCTTATGCTTTCTCTTTAAAAAATATTACAAAAGGATGGCGAAAACCATCGGCTTACACCATCCTCATTCTCATATATTCACTCTTTATTTCCCCCGGAAACAAAAGCCTCCGAAAGACAAAATCCATATACCTTTTACAAGAACCTTACTTTTAACTATGAATTAACGGTTACGATAAATAATATCATCTCTTCCCGGGCCGTTACTGATCATTGTAAACGGATATCCGACCTCTTTTTCGATAAACTCTATATAATTACGGCAATTTTCCGGAAGATCTTCGTATTTTCTGATTCCTCTGATATCTTCTTTCCAACCCGGAAGTGTTTTAAGAACCGGTTTTGCTTTTTCAAGAAGATGTGTTACAGGAAAATCTGTCGTTACCTCTCCGTCAATTTCATAACCTACACATACCGGAATTTCATCCAAGTATCCAAGAACATCCAAAACCGTAAATGCAACATCTGTTGTTCCCTGCATTCTGCATCCGTATTTTGAAGCGACACAGTCAAACCAACCGACACGTCTCGGACGTCCTGTCGTAGCGCCGTACTCTCCGCCGTCACCTCCGCGTCTTCTAAGCTCATCTGCTTCTTCTCCGAAAATTTCACTTACAAATGCCCCTGCTCCTACCGCGCTTGAATAAGCTTTACATACCGTAATTACCTGTTTAATCTCATACGGAGGAATGCCCGCACCGATCGCCCCGTATGCGGCAAGCGTGGATGAAGACGTTACCATCGGATAAATACCATGATCCGGATCTTTTAAGGAACCAAGCTGACCTTCCAAAAGAATATTTTTTCCTTCTTTCAAAGCATTATGTAAAAAGAGCGAAACATCGCATACATAAGGAGCCACCATATCTCTGTAGCTTACAAGTTCTTTATATAATTCATCAGGATCAATCAATGGTTTGTGATAAAGGTGTTCAAGCAATACATTTTTTTGTTCTGCTACACGAACCACTTTCTCCTTTAGCAATTCATCGTCAAAAAGTTCACTCACCTGAAAACCGATTTTTGCATATTTATCAGAATAAAACGGAGCAATACCCGATTTTGTCGAACCAAAAGATTTTCCTCCGAGACGCTCTTCCTCATAAGCATCAAAATTTTTATGATAAGACATCACCATCTGCGCTCTGTCAGAAACAAGAATCTTCGGCATCGGAACACCCCGATCCACGATAGACTTAACTTCCTTAAACAAAATCGGAACATCCAACGCTACACCATTTCCGATGATACTTGTTGTATGATCATAAAATACTCCTGACGGCAGTGTATGCAGCGCAAATTTTCCATAATCATTTACGATCGTATGACCTGCGTTTGCTCCGCCTTGAAAACGAACGATGATGTCAGATTCTTTACCAAGCATATCTGTAATCTTACCTTTTCCTTCATCGCCCCAGTTTGCACCAACTACTGCTTTTACCATTTCCATTCCTCCTGAACATCGTTGCTTTTAAATAATTATGAGCGGTACTTATGAATAACCGCAGTTAGAATTATACTATATTTTTCTTATTATGTAAAATGTTATTTCGTTTTTTATAAAAGGATCATAAAATTGTTTTGAAACAAAGGAGCCAATAGATTTTATAATCTGCTATTGTAATTGCCCTGAAAAAGTATTAAAATAACAGATACATTCAGGATGTTTCTCCATTATACAGACGGAGCACATCTTCTTACAGAAAGGAGAGTCAACAAATTGAAAAAACTTGTTAAATGGTTTAGTATCTTCGCTGTCATCGGAACGGCGATCGGGCTTGCCGTCGCGTATTTCTGCAAGAACAGTTCCGACATTCCAGAGGAAAATGATCCTGCCGAGACCGAGGATGATGACTTTGATCTTGATGCCGATCTTCAACCTGCATCCGACAGAGAATATGTATCTTTAAAAAAGACTGATGATGACACAGATGGCGAATCCGAATCACTTGAAGAAAAATAGTACAGAAATATTCCGTGTATTTACTATTTTATACACAACTAAAACACGCCGGAACATAAGTTTCGACGTGTTTTTCTTTCTCAAAAGCAGAATCTGTTCAAACTGATTTGTCAATTTCCCTCTTTATTCCATGCTTCATCAAGCAGACGAGCCGCATGCAAGATTTTTTCATCGCTCATATTTGCATATCCTAACAGGATTACCGATTCGTTCTGTTCTCTGTCTTTTTCTCCCACATAATATTCTGACAGTCCGTATACTTTTACTTCTTTTTCTTCTGCCAAACGGATTAACTCTTTTTCGCTTCTTCCATCGCAAAAATGAAGAAGAAGATGTACTCCTGCATTTTCTCCCGACACTGTAAACTCTGTTTTCATTTCTTTTAAAGTGCTCAGTAAAACATCATGTCTGCTCCGATACAAAGCTCTTGTTTTGTTCAGATGACGTTCATAATATCCTTTTTCTATAAATTTCTGCAAAATAAGCTGATCTACTTTTGATACAGTAGAGCTGATAAATCCGCACCGTTTTTTATACAGCGAACATACTCTTTCCGGCAGGACAAGGTAACTCATCCTAATCGCAGGAGCTATAGATTTTGAAAAAGTTCCGATGTAAATTACCTTTCCGCTTCTGTCATATCCTTGCAAAGCCGGAATTGGTTTTCCTTTATAACGAAACTCACTGTCATAATCATCTTCTATAATAAATCTCTCTTCTTTTTCCTGCGCCCATTTCAAAAGTTCCATTCGCCGTTTTATAGGCATAACTATTCCAAGCGGATATTGATGCGAAGGCATCACAAATGCGATATCTGCATCCGATTTACGCAGTTCGTCCACACGCATTCCTTTGTCATCCATATCGACAGTACACACTTCATATGACAAATTTTTAAACAGACGATACGCCTGCTTGTATGTCGGATTCTCCAATGCGATTTTATGTTCACCTCCTAAGATCATTCCGAGAAGCATTAAAAGATAGTCATTTCCGGCTCCGACAATAATCTGCTCCGGAGTGCAATTTACTCCTCGGGCCTGATGAAGGTAACTGCATATAGCATTTCTAAGTCCATATTCTCCCTGAGGGCAGCCGAGACGAAACAGTTCTGCCTTATCATCCACAAGACACTCTCGGGATAATTTTCGCCATATATTATACGGAAAGCTTTTCAGATCCACTCCGCTCGGAGTAAAATCATACCGGTACTTTTGTTCCCGTTGTTCATTATTTTCTCTTTTATTATTTTCCTGCGCATCTATCTGAAACAATCCGTCAATCTGACAAACAAAATATCCTCTGTAAGGCTGTGCCTCAATATAACCTTCAGACAGCAGCTGTTCATACGCCAGTTCCACCGTACTTCTGCTTACTTCCAAATGTGCGCTTAATGCTCTTGTAGAGGGAAGTTTCTCTCCGCTTTGTATCCGTCCTTTTTTGATATCATCTTTTATATAGTCATATATTTGCTCATAGAGCGGGACTTTTTGTTCCGCTCTTAAATTAATCATTAATTCATTCATTCTGTTTTATTATAAACTACCATTTATTTTGGAAGCTTAAACGAGCTCTTCAATGATACGATTCTGTTAAACACAAGATGATCCGGCTCAGAATCATGAGAATCCACACAGAAATATCCATTTCTCACAAACTGGAAGCTGTCATATGCTTTTGCACCGTCAAAACTCGGTTCCACATAAGCATCTTTTATTATCGTCAGTGAATTCGGATTCAGATTCAACGATCCATCTTCTTTATTATATACACCCTTTTCTTCATCGATTAAGTTCTCATAAAGGCGCACTTCCGCTTTCTGTGCATACTCCGCCGGAACCCAGTGAATCGTTCCTTTTACTTTCCTTCCTGTAAAACCGCTTCCCGCTTTTGTTTCCGGATCATAAGTACAATGTACTTCTGTTATCCTACCGTTTTCATCTTTCACAAAACTCTCACATTTTACAAAATACGCATGCATCAGACGCACTTCATTTCCCGGGAATAAACGGAAATATTTTTTCGGCGGCTCTTCCATAAAATCTTCTCTTTCGATATAAAGTTCTCGTCCAAACGGAACTTTACGTATGCCTAATTCTTCATTTTCCAAATTATTCGCAACATCCAGATATTCAACCTGACCTTCCGGATAATTATCTATTATGAGTTTGATCGGATCCAACACAGCCATCATACGCGGTTTTTTCATCTTAAGATCTTCACGGATACAATACTCAAGCATTGCATAATCTACAGAACTCTGCGCTTTTGAAACTCCGCACAATTCGATGAACATCTTTATAGATTCCGGTGTAAATCCGCGGCGTCTCAATGCCGCAATCGACACAAGGCGTGGATCATCCCATCCGTCTACGATACCATCCTCTACCAATTTTTTGATATAACGCTTTCCAGTAACAACATTTGTCAAATAAAGTTTTGCAAATTCAATCTGTCTGGGCGGATTCTCAAACTCGCACTCTCTTACAACCCAGTCATACAATGGTCTGTGATCTTCAAACTCCAATGTACAGATAGAATGTGTAATTCCTTCAATCGCATCTTCGATCGGATGTGCAAAATCATACATCGGATAAATACACCATTTATCTCCGGTATTATGGTGTGTCATACGCGCCACACGATAAATAATCGGATCTCTCATATTTATATTCGGAGAAGCCATATCTATTTTAGCCCGAAGAACTTTCTCTCCGTCCTCATATTTTCCTTCCCGCATTTCTTCAAATAATTTCAGGTTTTCCTCTACAGAACGATTTCTATAAGGACTTTCTTTTCCGGGTTCTTTCAATGTCCCGCGGTATTCTCTCATCTGTTCTGCGGTAAGATCGCACACGAATGCTTTTCCTTTTTTAATCAGTTTTACTGCGCATTCATACATTTGATCAAAATAATCTGATGCAAAATATAGCCTGTCTTCCCAGTCCGCTCCGAGCCACTGAATATCCTCTTTGATTGAATCAACAAACTCCATTTTTTCTTTTGTCGGATTTGTATCGTCGAATCTCATATTAAATGTGCCGCCATATTTCTGGGCCAGTCCGTAATTAAGCAAAATTGATTTTGCATGTCCGATATGCAAGTAACCGTTCGGTTCAGGCGGGAAACGAGTAGCCACATGATCATATACTCCCTCCGCCAAATCTTTGTCTATTTCCTGCTCGATAAAATTCTTTGAAACAGTTTCGTTTTCCATTGTCTCCTCCTCTAATAACGCAAACATTCATAGCAATTATCTTATCATAAAATTAAGATATCTACAAGTACTCGGTTTACTTTGCCGCGTTGATGTGATACAATAAGCCCGCTGTCTAAAATATGTATCAACGCATTTCATTTTTTCAAAAGTATGCGCTATTTTTATTTTAGAACAAATTTACCTGATTACAAAAAACAAAGAAAGGCTTTTAGTTATGAAAAGAGAAAATTTTGGTTCACGACTCGGCTTCATCCTAGTGTCGGCCGGATGTGCTATCGGACTGGGCAATGTATGGAAATTTCCCTATATGGCCGGACAATACGGAGGAGCCGCATTCATTTTAATCTACCTGCTGTTCCTTGTGATACTCGGATTACCGATCATCGTATGTGAATTCAGTGTAGGACGCGCAAGCCAGAAAAGCATCGCCACATCTTATAACGTACTGGAACCGAAAGGAACGCGTTGGCATTTTACAAGATGGTTTGCAATCGCCGGAAACTATCTCCTTGTTATGTTTTATTCCATGGTCGGCGGATGGATGCTTTATTACTGCTTCCGGATGGCAAAAGGAGAGTTTGCAGGCATTGATTCCACAGTAGTTTCCGCAAAATATGATTCCATGCTGGAATCTCCTGTCACACTGACTTTTTGGACTATACTTGTAATTTTACTTGCTTTTTGGATCTGTAGCATCGGTCTTCAAAAAGGTGTCGAAAAGATCATGAAGATAACTATGCTCTGCCTTTTGGCAATCATGGTCGTACTTGCCATAAGGTCAGTTACTCTTCCGGGTGCAGCAGAAGGACTCAGATTTTACCTCATTCCGGATTTCGGAAAAGTACTCGAAAACGGGGTCGGAAACGTTATTTTCGGAGCAATGAGTCAAGCTTTCTTTACACTAAGCATCGGAATGGGCGGAATGGCAATCTTCGGAAGCTATTTAGATAAATCCCGTTCTCTCACCGGAGAATCTTTAAGCATCCTTCTACTGGATACTTGCGTTGCTCTTACTGCAGGTTTAATTGTATTTCCTGCATGTTTTTCATTTAATGTACAGCCGGATGCAGGTCCCAGACTTGTATTTATCACTCTTCCGAACATTTTCACTCAGATGCCGGGAGGACGAGTTTGGGGGGCTCTGTTTTTCCTCTTCCTTTTCTTTGCAGCCCTGTCCACGATCGTCGGCGTATTCGAAAACATTGTTTCCTTCGGGATCGATCTTTTTGGATTCAGCCGCAAAAAATCTGTCGGCATCAACATTGTACTTATTATTGTATTAAGTATTCCTTGTATTCTCGGCTTCAATATTTTATCGGGGATACAACCGCTCGGAGCAGGGTCGAACATTATGGATTTAGAAGATTTCCTTGTGTCAAACAATATCCTTCCTCTTGGTTCCGTTATATATCTTATGTTTTGTACACACAAAAACGGTTGGGGATGGAACAATTTCATTCAGGAGGCAAATGCAGGAAACGGATTGAAATTTCCTCAATTTATCCGTAAATATATGACATATATTCTTCCTTGGATCGTTGTCATCATCTACTTAAAAGGCTACTATGACAAATTCAGTTCTCAAAGCAACGTCGTCTTCGGCGTATGGATGGCTGTCGCATTTGCATTTCTTCTCCTTGTTTTTTCCGTCACACGGAAGCAAAAACAGACCAAACTATAATCGTTTTTATAAATTTGCTTTATTAAGTGCAGACAGTAAATAATATCAAAAGAAAGTTCTGTGGATCTCCAAAGAACTTTCTTTTTTTACAGTAGCGAACTACATTTAATATTCTTTTGCAAATTCTACATTGCCCCGTTCAAAATATTTTCCCACATCAGCAAGGAGTCTTGCAAAATACAAACATACCGTCGGATCAATGTCCGGATGTTCCCTCCTCAAATCATAATTCTGTACACCGATAAACATTGTATGCGATGCCTTCCAATCCCTTTCCAATATCGGGAAGAAATCTTCAATATCTTCACATTCCGCATAAAAAAAGATATTAATATTATTTTTCATCGCATCAAAATACCGATAAAAATCCGGTAGTTTCACTCCCTCCATTACTCTGATAAAATGTGTCAATTTTTCCAATCCTTCTTTTAAATCTTCCAGTTCCTCTCTTCCTATTTTCATCTTTCCCTCCGCCCCATAGCGAAAATCACCACTAAATTTTGTACAAGTATACCACACAATCAAAAAAAGAACAGAAAATGACAGGAATTCTTGCATTATTCTGTCTTTATCCTGCCATTTCATATCTCCGAGATACAAACAGGCGACACTGAACAACACTTTTTAATCACAGCCGGGCAGTCCTTTTTAAAACAAAAAAGAAATAATTATATAATTATATGAACGTCTTGTAATACAATTCTCTTGACAACTACTGCTGAATCGTTGTATATTTATCATGCATTTGAGTTACATATATGCTGTCTTGGCGCAGTCGGTAGCGCGTCGCCTTGGTAAGGCGGAGGTCGGGGGTTCAAGTCCCCTAGACAGCTTTCTGATTTTAATATATCGATTACTTCTGATTATCTATACAAAACAGGAGAGTTAGTATTTCACTGACTCTCCTTAAATTTCAAACAATTACTTTTTTTCCGATGATCCTATCACAACATTTCCGAATCAAGCAAAATCGTAAACGGACCATCATTGATCAAACTCACTTCCATTTCTGCTCCAAAGCGACCCGTCTGTACGACTGACACACTTTTCTTACTCTCTTCAATTATATACTCATATAACTGATTTGCTTTATCCGGCGCCCCTGCCTCAATAAAACTCGGCCGGTTCCCCTTTTTACAATTTGCATAAAGCGTAAACTGTGATACAAGCAAAAGACTTCCGCCCACATCAGCTAACGACAAATTTGTTTTTCCCTCTGCATCTTCAAAAATCCGCAGTCCGATCATTTTCTTTATCATTTTATCCGCAACTGCTTCCGTATCTTTGTCTGAAACGCCAATCAATACGAGATATCCTTTTTCAATCTCTCCTATCACGCTTCCTTCCACTTTTACAGATGCCTGTTTTACCCGCTGTATTACAAATTTCATAACCTTTTACCTGCTTTCTCTATTTGAATTTCTCAGGCTCTTATTTCTGTTTTGAGCATTTTTTCTGTTTTTTTCTTAATTCTTTGAAGAGCATTATCAATCGATTTCGGACTTTTTTTCAACAATTCCGCGATTTTTTTATAATCAGTTCCTGTTAAGTGCAAATAAAGAACCTGTTCTTCCATCGGGCTTAAATTTTCTTTCAATCGTTCAATAAAAGCTTCTGTGTACTCTCTGCCAAAATACAATGCCTCAGGATCATTTTCCCGGTCAGGCTCTATCAGATCGATCAGAGGCAGTTTTGTACCGTTTTTATTCGTCTCGCTTTCTTCATAAAGTGAAATATAAGAATTCAGAGGCATATGTTTTTTTCGATTTGACGCCTCAATAGCGGTGTACATTTGCCGAAGTACACATGTTTCCGCAAACCCTGCAAATGACCTGCCCATGCCGCTGTCAAAATTTCTTACCGCCTTGATTAGTCCGATCATGCCTTCCTGAATAAGATCTTCTGTTTCTCCTCCGATCAGATACATTGCGCGTGCCTTCTTGCGGACCATCATTTTATATTTCTCCATCAGATAATCTGTCACATCCCGATCCCCGGAGTGCAGTTTTTCAATCAACTGTTCATCCGTCAGCTTTTCATATTGTTCCATCCTTTAAAACACCCTTCAAACACTGCTTTACATCTTATTTTGCAAGTCTCTGTCTGACAATCTCATAAGCAAGAACTCCGCCTGCCACGGAAGCATTCAGAGAGGTAATCTCGCCTTTCATCGGAATTGACGCAACGAAATCACAATTTTCTTTTACTAATCGGCTGACTCCATCCCCTTCATTTCCGACAACAAGTCCGATCGGTCCTGTGAGATTCATATCATACATTGATTGTCCGTCCATATCGGCGCAGACAAACCAAATTCCTTTTTCTTTCAATTCTTCCATTGTCTTTACAAGATTTGTCACTTTTGCAACCGGAGTATAATTCAACGCCCCTGCCGAAGTTTTCGCTACGGTCGCCGTCAAACCAACCGCTCTCCTCTTCGGAATGATCACGCCATGAGCTCCGGCAATATTGGCTGTTCTTATAATTGCCCCCAAATTATGAGGATCTTCAATCCCATCTAATACGATCAGAAACGGATCTTCTCCCCTCTTTTCCGCAAGTTTAAGCATATCGTCAATCTCTGCATAATCATAAGCCGCAGCGTAAGCAATTACGCCCTGATGCCTTCCTGTCTGCGTAAGTTGAGATAATCTTTCTTTTCCGACAAAATTCAAGATTGTTCCATGCTTTTTTGCTTCCCTGACAATCGTGCGTACCGGACCATCCTGACATCCGTCCAACACAAACAGCTTATCGATCGTCCTTCCAGAGCGAAACGCTTCCAGTACTGCGTTTCGTCCTTCGATCACTAATGTATGTTCTTTTGTTTCTTCAATTTTTTCAATCGTTTTTCTCTCCATTTTCCAATTCCTTTTCCATACTTTCCAGTCCGATCGTTACAAGCTCAACAAGCCGTTTGTACTCCTTTTTCAAGTAAAGATAACCCACTAACGCCTCAAACCCTGTCGCTCTTCGATAATCGGTGATCGACTGATTTTTTGCAGCCGAAACGCTCCTTGTATTCCTTCCCCTTCGATATACCGCATGTTCTTCTTCTGTAAGATGTTCCTGAATTGCCCGCATCATAAAAGACTGAGCAGACGCCTGCACATACCTGCTTGTCTCTTCATGCAGTTTATGCACCTGCCTGCCGCCTCTGCCTACCACTCTCATCTTAATAATAAGATCAAAGACACAATCTCCTATATAGGCTAAAACAATAGAGGAACTTGCTTTTGGGTCGGCCTGCTTCATTCCGGGAATCAGATCCATATAATACTCAAATCCATATCCTAAGCTTTTTTCCATTTTACTCCCTCTCGCGTATCTTCAAGAATAATCCCTTTTGCCAGGAGCTCGTCTCTGATCTGATCTGCCAGAGCAAAATTACGATCTTTCCTTGCAGCCTGACGTTTTTCTATCATCTCTTCGATTTCCGAATCTAACATTTCCTCTTCTTTTATAACGATAATACCCAAAACATCTGTCAGCAGACATAATCTGTCAAGCAGGTTTTGCAAATATTCCTTTGAGCTTGCTCCGTCGGCAGTCGTGTTCATATATTTGACAAGATCAAAAATAGCCGCTATCGCATCGGCAGTATTGAAATCATCATCCATTGCCCTTTCAAAAGCTTCTACATATTCTGATGATTTCTCAAACAATCTCTTCTCCGACTCTGTCATTTTCTCTTCTGACGTGTTTGAAATAAGGAATTTCAAGTTATCTGCCGCAGTAAGGATTCTCTCCAAAGAATTTTTTGCTGCTTCCATCAACTCTGCACTAAAATTAAGCGGACTTCTGTAGTGTGCACTCAACATAAAAAATCTCAAGATCTGAAGGTCATACTTTTCTCCGATCTCTCTTACTGTAAAAAAGTTACCGAGTGATTTTGACATCTTTTTATTATCAATATTAAGAAATCCATTGTGCATCCAATATTTTGCAAATTCTTTTCCGTTCGCGGCTTCGCTTTGAGCAATCTCGTTTTCATGATGCGGAAATATCAAATCCTCTCCGCCGGCATGAATATCAATTTGTTCTCCGAGGTATTTTTTAGACATCTCCGAGCATTCAATATGCCATCCCGGACGGCCCTCACTCCACGGAGATTCCCAGGCAGGTTCTCCCTCCTTTTTCGGTTTCCAAAGCACAAAATCAAGCGGATCTTCTTTTTCGTCTTCTCCTGTAACGAGAAGCGATCTTCCTCCCGACCTCAAATCATCCAGATTCTTATGCGAAAGCTTTCCGTAACCTTCAAACTTTCTTGTACGGTAATAAACCGTTCCGTTTTTTTCATAGGCGTATCCTTTTTCAATCAATGTAGAAATCATTTCCACCATGCCGCAGATTTCTTCTGTTGCAAGCGGATTTTTCGTGGCCGGTTTTACATTCATTGCTTCCATGTCTTTTTTACATTCCGCAATATATCTTTTCGATATCTCATCAGCAGAAACGCCTTCTTCAATCGCTTTTTTAATAATTTTATCATCTACGTCTGTAAAGTTTGATACAAAATTCACTTCAAATCCTTTATATTCAAAATAACGGCGTACTGTATCAAATGCGATCATCGGTCTTGCATTTCCGATATGGATAAAATTATAAACCGTAGGACCGCACACATACATTTTTACTTTGCCTTCTTCCAATGGCACAAATTCTTCTTTTCTTTTTGATAATGTATTATAAATCTTCATCATAATCTCCTTTCTTTTCCACACATCTTATCTCTTTCACAAGACGTTTCAATTCCTTATGCAATCTTAAATTTTCTTCCTGAAGCCTCTTAATATCCGACAATACCGGATCCGGGAGATGAATTTGATCCATATCGGATCTCGGAACTTTTTTATTATCCATTTTAACGATACGCCCCGGCACACCTACTACCGTACAGTTCGGGGGCACCTCTTCTAAAACAACTGATCCCGCCCCAATCTTTGAATTTTCTCCGATCGTAAAAGAACCTAATATCTTTGCTCCCGCGCTTACCATCACATTATCTTCCAATGTTGGATGGCGCTTTCCTTGTTCTTTTCCGGTTCCGCCAAGCGTTACCCCTTGATAAAGAGTTACGTTATCGCCGATCACCGTTGTCTCACCGATGATAACTCCGCTCCCGTGATCAATAAACAAGCCGCGTCCGATTTTAGCTCCCGGATGAATCTCAATCCCTGTTTTTCGCGCCGCTCTTTGTGAAATCCATCTCGCCCAAAAATAATGTTTTTTTAAATATAATTTATGAGCCACTCTGTATCTGAGTATTACACGAAAACTTGGATAAAGCAACACTTCCATATTTGATTTTATCGCGGGATCCCGTTCCCGCACAACTCGTATTTCTTCTTTAATATAAGATACAATACCCATTCTGTTCTCCCACAAAATATTTTTTACTTTTACCGGTTAAATAAAAACTTCGTCTCAGATCAGAGACGAAGTTTTTCCGCGGTTCCACTCTATTAAAAGATTTTTCTTTCACTCAACAGCCTGTAACGTATGCTAAACGAATCAGGCTACTTTTCATTCACCCGATCAGCTCCCGGACGCACTTCACAAACCATCTTTGTACAGGAATGCTTTCAGCCTCCGACATTCCCTCTCTGCGAACTTTCACAATCTGTTACTCTTTCCGTTCTCTGCTTTTTATTCTTCGACATATAATTTATATTATGCAAATTCCACATTTTTGTCAATACCGCTTTTCTTTCAAAGGCAATCAAAATCGCCGTTGCTTCTTTTTCTTTTGAGCACTTTTCCTCTCAGACAACCTCATTGAAATATACTCTTGTCAGTTTTTCTATTTTCTCTAACTCTTCACCAAGCTCAGCTGTACAGATCACGCCCTCTCTTTCACGCAGTTCTTCCAAATCGATCCTTCCAAACAAATATTCTGTCAAATCCGCTATCGGAAATACTCCTTGTGAATCTTCGGTCTCCTGTACATGTATTTCTTTCTCGCCCTGTACGCTTGTCAATTTCCATACACAGCTGTTTTTATACAAAATAGAGTCAAGCACAGCAAAAGAACATTCAAGAGTTTCTGTTTCATCGACGATCATTGCTTTTAAAAATTCAGGCAAACAAACAATTCTTGCCATAATCATAGACCGCATTTTACAACTTTTTTTATTTAAAGGAGCATAAATTCTCAGCGATTGCTGTACTCTGTTTTCATTTTGATCCACTTTCCGGATATTGCTTTTATCCAACAGCATCTGCATCGACCGTTCAAATTCCCCTTCAAATTGATTCAGATACAACGGCTCTCGTACTTCAAGTCCTTCTTCTAAGGCGTAGGCATAAAACCCTTTCAACACACCGTTTTCCCGCATAAGTCTAACCCCGCCCTTTTCACTTTGCCGCTCCAATATCATCGTCTGATAATAGGCTGTATCTCGCTGAGCATATACTTGCCACGAATCCGAAAAATGTTCCTCAAAAAAATCTGCCATCTCTTCTGCGTCCCACAATCCCGCATCTGAAAATTCAAGCGTTCCTTCTTTCTGCGGCTCACTTTCACGATTTCTAGCATCTGCTGTCTCATCTTTTTTGACTTCTTGCATGCATTGGTCATAAATATATCTAAAATCATAAGGTCTGTAAATCGCTTCTGCCGCAGGCATTAAAAATGTAAACGGCACTTTTTCCGAATGCATCCGTTCCAAAACAGTATTTAGCAGCGCCCGCATATATCCTCGACTGCGATATTCTTTTTTCGTTGCAACAGCGACAATATATTCTGACGGAAAGCTTTTATCCTCCAGCCGGATCCGATATGGATTCAACTGAAGCATTGAACAAATTCTCCCATCCTCTTCCACAACGTAAATTTGATTTTTTGCCGCTTTAATATAGTAATAATAGTCTAGGAATGCCTTCGTATCTTCCGGAAATATTTCTTCCCACAATTTTCGTGTCGCAATATGTTCGCTCTGCTCTAATTTACGGATGATCATTTACTCGTTCCTCCCGATGCGCGAACAACATCCTCCGCACATTCCACAATCCGAAGAGACATCCGTACTGCTGTAATTTGTATATTTCTCGATCGCACAAATCGCCTGAGAAGAAATCCCTTCTCCGTCCCCTGTAAACCCAAGTCCTTCCTCCGTTGTCGCTTTGACATTGACCTGATCGATCTCAATACAGAGTGCATCTGCAATATTTTGACGCATTGTATCAATATACGGGCGCATCTTCGGACGTTGAGCAATGATCGTCGCATCGATATTTTCAATCATATACCTATTCTCATCCAAAAGCCCTCCTACATGTTTCAGAAGCCGAATGCTGGAAATCCCTTTATATTCCGGATCGGTATCCGGAAAATGTTTCCCGATATCACCTAATGCCGCAGCTCCTAAAAGCGCATCCATAATCGCATGCACGAGCACATCTGCATCCGAATGGCCCAAAAGACCTTTTTCATACGGAATTTCCACGCCTCCCAAAATCATCTTTCTATCTTCCGCCAATCTGTGAACGTCATATCCCATACCTACTCGCATGCTCATCTCTCCTCATAATCATTTTCTATCTCTGTTTCCGTCTCTTCAATAAATTCTTCCATTGCCAATTCAGGCTCCTGATTTTTTCCACCTTCTTTTATCATTTCATCTTCTGCATCTTCCTCGTTTTTGTCATTTGGCTTTTCTGCCTCTTTTTTCACTTTATCATCCGATTGTTCTGTCTCCGATCCTGCCTTATAGCCTGATTTTTCCGTTTCTCCTTCTGCTTTATCATCTAACTTTTCTGCCTCTTTTTCGATGTTATTACCGGACTGTGCTGTTTCCTTATCTGTTTTCCCCTGCTCTGCTTCTTTTTTCATTTCCTCATTCGGACCAATTTCCGGCAAAACATTTTTTCTTCTTTTTCGATCCGCCTGATCTTTTCCCGCATCGAATGCCTCTTTATCTTCCTCTTCAATCCTATGATCTTCTTTTTTCAGATCAAACATTTTTTTCACATAATAAATAGCATAGGCTAAACCGATCAATATAAAGATTACAGACATCACACACATAAAAACCATATTATTCGGTTTTTCATTTACCATTTCAATCAACATCCTTATCCCAAGCCAAGCTAAATATCCTCCTAAAACAATCCGAAAGGTATACCATGCCTTTTTATTCATTTTCCTCTTCCTCCGTAATTATTATGTGCTTTATTGTAACATATTTTTCTTTTTTCTTAAAGCAACTCGTGACATACTCCCACCGCCTAAAGAGGTGAGGACTTCTCACGAATCTGTGGAAATTCTTTTTCAGAAGTCTGTGGCTGCACTTTTATGAACATTTATAAATTTACTGATTTCAGACTTCGGATGTGCTTTAAAAAGAATATGATCTTTCATCATTTCGACTGCTTATATAATATCATATCTTTGTGTACTTATGAATAATATATAACTCAATTCCTTCCCCTCTTTAGAAGTAGAGGATTCCTTGTAAAAGGTAGGTTAAAAAACATATACCTGCACCTTTTTAAAATTAATGGAAAACAGATTTCCGAAAATGAACATAGAAACTGGATTTTACTCTTACATTTACCTTAAAAATTAAAAAATTTAAAAATAAAAATTTTTTTAAAAAAAGTGTTGACATTTGATGAAAAATAATAGTATAATAGCGAAGCGGGTTACGGAAAAGCTTCTGAAACCCAAAACAATATGGGGTCTTAGCTCAGCTGGGAGAGCATCTGCCTTACAAGCAGAGGGTCATAGGTTCGAGCCCTATAGGCCCCATAACTTACAAATATTCGGAACATTTTGTTCAAGTTATGGCGGAATAGCTCAGTTGGCTAGAGCACACGGTTCATACCCGTGGTGTCGCTGGTTCAAATCCAGTTTCCGCTACTAATAAAAACTCCAAGATATTTTCTTGGAGTTTTTATTATATTCTTTTCCTTTTCATCTGTTGTTATCCCCCTCACCCCTCTGCTTTTTCTCACTTTTGAACATAAGTCTGCCCCCCTCCTGCTCTGACAATATTAAATGATCATACAAAAGCAGAGCATACACTCGCATATGCCCTGCTTTTGCATTACTGACTTTTTACTTAAAATATTTTACTCCGGATTCAAAAATCTTAAGATCCTGCTCTCCATAAATATTAATCGCAACAGAATTACCCCTTCTTTCAGAGTGAGCCATTTTTCCGAGCACTCGACCGTCCGGACTTGTGATTCCTTCAATCGCGTGATAAGATCCATTAACATTCCATTCTTCATCCATCGTAATATGTCCTTCAGGACTACAATATTGTGTCGCCACCTGACCATTCGCAAACAACTTGTCAATCCATTCTTCACTCGCAACAAATCGTCCTTCTCCATGAGACGCAGGATTTGTATATACGCCTCCGAGTTTTGCCTCTGCAAGCCATGGAGATTTATTTGTAACCACTTTTGTATAAACCATCTTCGATATATGACGTCCTATTGTGTTATACGTCAAAGTCGGAGAATCATCGGTCTGTCCGACGATCTGTCCATATGGAACGAGTCCAAGCTTGATCAAAGCCTGAAAACCATTGCATACGCCTAATGCAAGTCCGTCGCGTTCATTTAGCAATTTATCTACCGCTTCTTTAATCTTTGCGTTTCTAAACGCTGTTGCAAAGAACTTTGCCGATCCATCAGGTTCATCTCCCGCACTAAATCCACCGGGGAACATAATAATCTGCGCTTTAGAAATCGCTTTTTCAAACTCTTCCACCGAAGAACGGATGTCTTCTGCATCTAAGTTTCTAAACACCTTCGTAATCACATTTGCACCGGCTCTCTCAAAAGCCCTCGCACTGTCATACTCACAGTTTGTACCCGGGAATACCGGAATAAACACCGTAGGCTGTCCGATCTTATGGCTGCACACATGCACGGTTGAAGCATCGTATAACTTTTCCTCTACCGGTATATCCGAACTTTCCGCTGATTTTGTTGCAAATACTTTTTCAAGCGGTTTTGTCCATGCATCCAGCGCATCATCCATACCGATCTTCACATCGCCATATGCGAACGCCTTTTCATTTGTCACTTCACCGATCAAAGTATATTCTCCCACAAGCTCTTCAAACGTGTCTGCTTTAACCTCTGCGACGATATCGCCAAATGCAGGAGCAAAAATCGCATCTTTATCCAAACTGCTTTCAAGACATACACCCATTTGATTTCCGAATGCCATTTTGCTGACTGCCGAAACAACACCATGTCTGTCAAGCGCATAAGCCGAAACAACTCTTCCATTTCTGATATCTTCTGTAAACTTGCTATACTGTTCCATAATCCGGCTATAAACAGGAAGGTCATACTCATCACGAGCCGCTTTCAGCCACACAAGCTTATTTCCTGCCTCTTTCAATTCCGGCGTAATAATTTCTTTTTCTACTGCCATATCTACAGCAAACGAAACCAAAGTCGGCGGAACATCTATATCCTGAAATGTTCCGGACATACTGTCTTTTCCTCCGATCGACGGAAGTCCGAATCCGATCTGTGCCGCATAAGCTCCAAGAAGCGCTGCAAAAGGCTGGCTCCAACGTTTTGGATCTTCTGACATTCTTCTGAAATATTCCTGAAACGTAAATCTGATCTTACTGTAATCTCCACCTGCCGCAACTATCTTGGCAACCGATTCAACAACCGCGTAAGCTGCGCCATGATACGGACTCCAACTTGAAAGATACGGGTCAAATCCATAACTCATCATAGACACACTGTCAGTTGTTCCGTTTTGCACGGGAACCTTTGCTACCATGGCCTGTGTCTCTGTCATCTGATATTTTCCACCGTGAGGCATAAAGACCGAGCCTGCGCCGATTGAACCGTCAAACATCTCAACAAGTCCTTTCTGAGAGCAGACATTCAAATCGCTTAATACATCCAGCCATTTTTCCTTCACATCACTTACTGCTGTTTTAACAAATAAACTTTCTTCTTGACGAGGTATTTCCACTTCTACCGCCGTTTCCTGATGCGCTCCATTCGTATCCAAAAACGCTCGGGAAAGATTGACAATCTCTTTTCCTCTCCATACAAGAACAAGTCTTGGCTCTTCTGTAACAACCGCTACTTCCGTCGCTTCCAGATTCTCTTCTTTCGCATAGGACATAAACTTCTCTACATCTTTTGGATCTACAACAACAGCCATTCTTTCCTGGGATTCCGAAATTGCAATTTCTGTTCCGTCGAGACCTGCATATTTCTTCGGCACTTTATCAAGTTCAACCCGGAGACCATCTGCCAGTTCGCCGATTGCCACAGACACTCCTCCCGCACCGAAATCGTTGCATTTTTTAATAAGGCAGCTTACCTCTTCACGGCGGAATAATCTTTGAATCTTACGCTCTGTAGGCGGGTTTCCTTTCTGAACTTCCGCACCGCATGTTTCGATCGACTCTTCTGTATGCACTTTAGACGAACCGGTCGCACCGCCACAGCCGTCACGTCCTGTACGTCCGCCAAGCAAAATAATAATATCTCCCGGATCAGAATTCTCCCGGATTACCGCCCTTCTCGGAGCCGCTCCCAATACCGCTCCTATTTCCATTCTTTTTGCAACATAATCAGGATGATAAATCTCTTTTACAAGACCTGTAGCCAATCCTATCTGATTTCCGTAAGAACTGTAGCCTGAAGCCGCTCCCCTAACAAGTTTTTTCTGCGGAAGCTTTCCTTTTAATGTTTCTTCTACAGATACTGTCGGATCTGCAGCTCCTGTCACTCTCATTGCCTGATATACATATGTACGACCTGACAGCGGATCTCGAATCGCACCGCCAAGACATGTAGCCGCGCCGCCAAACGGTTCGATTTCCGTCGGATGATTATGCGTTTCATTTTTAAAGTTGATCAGCCACTCTTCTTCTACGCCGTCCACTTTGATCGGAACCACAATACTGCATGCATTGATTTCATCTGATTTTTCCTGATCCTGAAGTTTTCCTTCTTTTTTCAATCTGCGCATTGCCATCAACGCCAGATCCATCAGGCAGACAAACTTGTCCTCTCTACCAGCGAAAATCTCACTATGATCTTTCAGATATGCTTTATATGTATCCTCAATCGGTTTCTTATAAAAACCTTCATTAAAAGATACTTCCTTCAACTCTGTCGAAAATGTTGTATGACGGCAATGATCGGACCAGTATGTATCAAGAACTCGGATCTCCGTCATCGTCGGATCTCTATGCTCTTCATCTTTATAATAATTGCGAATATGAAGAAAATCTTTAAAAGTCATTGCCAGCCCCAATGAACTATAAAGCTTTTCTAGTTCGTCTTCCTTCATTTCTTTGAATCCTTCAAATACGATCACATCTTCCGGATCATCAAAAACCGTCACGAGTGTTTCCGGTTTTTCTTCTCCGGCTTCTCTTGAATCAACCGGATTGATACAATGATTCTTTATCGCCGCAAATTCTTCTTCCGAAATCGTACCTTCGATCACATACGTCGTTGCCGTATGGATCACCGGTGTTTCATCCTCTTTAATAAATCTTACACACTGTTCTGCCGAATCAGCTCTTTGATCAAACTGTCCCGGAAGATACTCTACCGAAAAGCTGTGATCCGCATCAGACATATTAAATGTCTCTTTATAAAGAATATCTACAGGCGGTTCTGCAAATACCCCCTGACATGCCTTTTCAAAAGTTTCATCTGAAATATTTTCCACATCATATCGAATCAGCACACGCACTCCCGTCACATCTGTAATACCGAGATAATGGCGGATTTCATGACCCAGCTCCTTCGCAGCAACAGCAAACTCCGGCTTCTTCTCTACAAATACACGTTTCACATTACTCATATGTTGTCTCCTCCATTTTTAACTGAAAACCTCTGTTTGTATCGTACCACACTTCACATCATTAGTATAATTAATATAACTAAACTTTCTAATAAGCAATACTAATCATTTTTCTTTTTTCCTGTTTTTTCTTTTACTTTTCGACTGTTTTCTCTCCATCTCATATAAAGACTTAACAGAAAAAGTATTACAAGAATCCCGGCAAATAGGCTTCCGACTCTGAATGCCATATCATAAAAAAGACCTTCGGGAAGCATTCGGATCATAAAATCTTCCGCCGGATCAAACAGCCAAAGATCATTGTCAAAAAAGATATTATGAAACTGTACAAATACTGAATTAAAATCAATCGCCGCGGCAATTCCGATCCCTGCTGTCGGGATCAAAACAATCCCCACTGCCACCTGATATGTCTGTGGAAGGATCTTCTTAACATCCGCGCGACACATATATAGAATCAAAAGGGAGACTGCTGCCGCCACAAGCGCCGCAGTTCTCAATCGCAGCCCTCCGGCAAAAATATCTCTGACCTCTCTCATATGAAACCTATCCTGTTCATTAAAAAAATCTTGTCTTTTCCCCTCCACTTCTGTGATAACAGATAATGTTTCCTTATCTCCCCGCAAATAATCCATCATTTCACGTGTCACATACATTGCATCATCCATCGTCATATCCAATTCATCCAACACTTCATACTTTTCATATTCTTTGCGGTAAACACTCATATCCGAATACAGAACAATTTCAAAAGAAGAAATCAAAATTACAAAAATGATTAATAATGAAAAAATCACCCCCGCTGTCCACTGAATAATTTTCTTGGTTTTCCCATTCATTCTACGTCTCCCATACATCTCACTTTTTTATGAATCTCAAACAATAATCTTCCTGTCACCGCTCTACTATCCTCCAAATTTATTGTAATTTTATAAAATATATCTTATAATACCTGTAGTATTTATTAGGAGGTCTAATAGTGATCGATATTAATTATGAACTTTACAAAGTTTTTTATCACGTTGCTTCTACTTTAAACTTTTCAGAAGCATCCAAACAGCTCTATATTTCACAATCCGCAGTCAGCCAGTCTATCAAAACATTAGAGAGAAAACTAGATCAGACACTTTTTATCAGAAGTACAAAAAAAGTTCAACTGACTCCCGAAGGAGAAATTCTTATGCGGCATGTTGAACCCGCTATGAATCTGATTCAAAAAGGTGAAACCCAACTTCTCGACGCGGCATCAACCGGAGGGCAAATACGCATCGGTGCCAGCGATACTATATGCCGCTATTTCCTGATTCCTTACTTAGAGCGCTTTCATAAAGCATTTCCCGGCGCGCATATCAAAGTAATCAACCAAACGTCCATGAAATGTGCCGAGCTTCTGCGAAACGGACTTGTAGATCTTACTGTTGTAAACTTTCCGAACAATCACCTCGGAACAACAACTTCCGTTATGCGCATCAAAAAATTCAGAGACGTGTTTATCGCCGGAAATACTTTCCAAAAACTAAAAGGAGAAACTCTGACTTTCTCCCAACTGTTGAAATATCCCATCTTAATGCTGGACAAAAACAGTACGACCAACGAATTTCTTCATCAGGTATTTCAACAACATCAGCTCGATCTTGTTCCCGAAATCGAACTTACGAGCAATGATCTGCTGATCGATCTGGCACGCATAGGATTAGGCATTGCTTTTGTGCCGGACTATTGTATTTCCCCTGACAGCGAAGACGTATTCATCCTGCACACAAAAGAAGAACTTCCCGAGCGCGAACTTGCTATCGCATACAACGAACACCTTCCGCTCTCACGTGCCTCAATGGAATTTTTGAGTTACTTCCGTGATAAAACATGCTAACATTCCCAAAATTCCTGCATGTAACTCGTCAAACTTTCCGCAGTACAGTGTCGGGCATTACTCCATTCTCTGGGAAATAATTCCCGATACCTTCCTGTGGAAAACCGCTCATCGAGCAAAAGGATCAGTCCTCTGTCTTTTTCTGTCCTGATCACCCTTCCTGCAGATTGAAGCACTTTATTCATCCCCGGATAGAGATATGCATATTCAAAACCATCTGAACCGATTCCGCTAAAATACTGTTTGACAATCTCCCGTTCATTACATACTTGAGGAAGTCCTGTTCCAACAATGATCACACCGATCAACTTATCTTCCGGCAAATCTATCCCTTCAGAAAAAATTCCTCCCATCACGCAAAAACCGACAAAGCTTTCTTCCCTTATCTCATCGAACTCTTTAAGAAACACCTCTCTGTCTTCTTCACTCATAAACGGAGACTGAACAGCAGAAGAAATTTTTCCGCACTTTTCCGAAAAAACACTATGCACTTCTTCCATTACCCGATAGGACGGAAAGAACACCATATAATTTCCCTTTTTCGCATCTGCTGCACCCACAATATATGACGCAATCCGCCGGTACATCTCCGGCCCACGCTGTGTATATCTTGTACTCACATCTCTTCCGATCAAAAGCAGCCGACTGTCTTTCGGAAACGGAGAATCCGCATAGATCGCATAATCATCTGTTTCAATCGATAAAAGCTTTTTATAATAACGGACCGGAAGAAGCGTTGCCGAAAAAAAGACCGTTCCGATACCATATTCTAAATATGCCTGTAAATTCACTGCCGGATTTACACAAAAAAGCTTTACCATAAATCTGCCGTCTTGCTGATACTCACTATATATAACATAATTTTCATCCAGAATATCATGAATATTTAAAAACTCTCTTACTTTAAAATACAATTCTAAAACTTGATCCCGTTTATCCGATTCGGAAGATTTCTCAAAAAAACGTTCCATCTCCGCCAAAAGATTCATCAATTTTATCGCCAGATGAGAAACACTTTCAAGCACTCTATATTCTTCACATTCTCTCTTTAATAAAAGAAACTGTCGGTTTACTTCGTCTGCTTTTTTTGAAAGAATCGGTTCTTTAACACGCATCATTTTTTTCAATTCAAGGAAATCTTCTTTATACAACCGGGCACTGTACATTTCCCTTCCTCGTTCGACAAGATTATGCGCCTCATCTACAAGAAAAATATATTTTTTCCCTGCATTTTCAGAAAAAAAACGTTTCAAATGTGCCGTCGGATCAAACGCATAATTATAATCACATATAACTGCATCTACCCATAACGAAACATCCAATGACATTTCAAAAGGACAAACCATATATTTTTCAGACTGATTTTCAATCACGTCTCTTGTAATTTCATTGTAATTCATTATCAGATCATACACTGCGTCATTCACGCGGTCAAAATGACCTTTTGCATATGGACATGAAACAGGATTGCATTCTGTCTCCTCACATTTACATATCTTTTCTTTCGCAGTAAGCGTAATCACTTTCATCTGCAGACCTTGTTCTCCCAGTATCCGAAACGCCTGTTCCGCAACAGTTCTTGTAATTGTTTTTGCCGTCAGGTAAAAAATCTTTTCTCCCAGCCCCTCTCCTATCGCTTTTACCGACGGAAACAAAGTAGATATCGTTTTTCCGACTCCGGTCGGAGCCTGAAGAAACAGCTTCTTTTTCCGTAATATAGTACGGTAAACCGCCGCTGCCACCTCTCTTTGCCCTTCCCTGTAAGAAAACGGAAATTCAACCAATCGAATTGACGAATTCCTCTTTTCCTCCCACTTAATCTGAAATCGAGCCCATTTTTCATAACTACTGATCAATTCTTCAAACCAGCATTCCAATGCTTCATACGTATAGTGTGATAAAAATCGTCGAATCTCTTCTGTATCCAAATTGCAGTATGTCATCTGAATACCGATTTCACGCAGGCTATGCTGCTTTGCATATATATACGCATAACATTTTGCCTGAGCAAGATGGACATTCACCGGCTGTTCGATCAAACTCAAATCACGCAAAATACCTTTAATCTCATCTATAATTACTTCAGATGTATCCCCTTTTATAATAACTCCGTCTGCCCGCCCCTCAACTCTAAGATCGAATTCTCCACATGGAATCTGAAGCTTCATCGCTGTTTCCGCATGATAATCCGATCCCATCTGCCGTTGTATTTTTCTGTGAAGCCTTCCGCCCATAGCCATAACATCTTTATCTGACATTCCTATTTTTCGATTATCGATATCGCCTTCCCGCAAAACAAATTCAACTAAATCTCTCACGGAAATACGAACAATCTTCACTTCTTCTTTCAATAATATCTCTGCCCGTTCTGTCACTTCGTATTTCATCAAAATTTCGGATATTCATATAAGCACTTTCACTTCACCGCATCTTATCTGCATTTTGAAATTTTCATGATAGTTCTATCATAATCCTATTTTATCTTCCGCACAACTAAATTCCGTCATTTCCCCTCTATATCGAAAAGGAAGGTGCGCCTGCTGACATTTGGGATTCTCCCTCTCTTTGATCGAAACCGAATGAAAAAACCGCTTCCACAAAAACTCATATTTCCGTTCCTCTTCCGATATATTCTCTGCCGCTCTCTCATTAAAAAGCTCTCCCCACACAAGTCTCCATCTTTTCCTAACTCCGTGTACAAGACATACTTTATGCGTTTTATCATATATGATCCAATTTTCCAATGGAAACCTATCCTCAAAATGATCTGCAACACAAGTTAAAATCTGCGCTTTCGGAGTAATCTCCGAAAACAAAATTCCGTTTTCAAGTTCTCTGAAACGAATAAATTCTTCATATCTATGCGCTTCATTGGACACGCTCCTGCTCATAGAAAATACATCCGCAACTGCCGGACACCCTAAATGTTCCATTATCTTTTCACTCTGCCTGATTTTTCTGGCTTCCTGCAGCACTTCAAATACTACCGTTCCTTTTCTGTCATCTGTCGAAAGAAGCGCATGGTAAATCTCCCAGTAGGCATTGTATCCGAGATGATGCTTTATCATTCTTTCTAATCTCAGCGCTTTTTCTTCTGATTCTTCTACTATTCTGTACTCACAAAAAAGCTGCCGCTGTGTCCTCCCCCTCAGTTCGACACCCGCCTGCGTATCTCTGCATTCTTTCCAGGCATCATGCAAAGCTGAATAAATGCCGGTTATCGTATCTTCACATATATAGATCTGTTTCATCGCTTCCCCCAATCTGCCGGATATTCTCTTATTTTTCAAAGTAACCAAAAATCAGCAGCTCTTATTTTACCTCCTATTCTATCCCCATATCGTCAAATAACGACAACTGACGAAAGCTCATCCCATCTGCGCCTTCGGGCAGTTTTTCTTTTGTATTAAGGAGATTTCTTGTAATATAATCTTCATCCATTCGAATCGGATACATCATTTTTCCTTTACATGTAATAAAATAGAGCGCCCGCTTCAAAACAACTCCCATTTTCTTTAAATCTTCAAAATCAAGCATCCCCATCCTGCGCGCTTTCACAATGCGCGATGCTGATTTATACCCTATTCCGGGAACTCTAAGAAGCATATCATATGCCGCGTAATTTATCTCGATCGGAAATTCTTCGAGATGCCTTAACGCCCAAAAGCATTTCGGATCAAGATATGCATTAAAATTAGGATTTTCTTCATCCAAAAGTTCTCCTGCTTCAAAATGATAGTATCTGAGAAGCCAGTCAGCCTGATAAAGCCTGTGCTCTCTTAAAAGAGGAGGTCGCTGCTCTTTGACAGACGGAAGATTTTTATCTTCGTTGACCGGAATGAATGCAGAATAAAATACTCGCTTAAGATCAAATTTTTTATACAACGACTCTGCCACATGCAAAATCTGATAATCAGACTCCGGTGTAGCGCCTATGATCATCTGCGTGCTCTGTCCTGCCGGAACAAACTTAGGCACATGACGATAAGTTTGAATTTCATATTGATTTTCCGCTGACATCTGCTGTACAAAACGCATTGGTGCAAGGATATTCTTCCGCGTTTTATGCGGTGCCAAAAGACGAAGGCTTTCCGCAGTAGGAAGTTCTATATTCACACTCATCCTATCTGCAAGATACCCCGTCATCTGAATAAGACGAGAATCCGCTCCCGGAATCGCTTTCACATGAATATATCCCTGAAAATTGTGTTCATGGCGCAGCTTGTATAACACTGTATACAAAAGTTCCATTGTATAATTCGGACTTTTTAAAACCCCTGAACTTAAAAATAATCCTTCTATATAATTTCTTCTATAAAACTCCATCGTCAAAGTACATACTTCTTCCGGAGTAAAAGATGTACGTACAACATCATTTCCTGATCGGTTCACGCAATATTTACAATCATAAATACATTCATTTGTAAAGAGAATCTTCAGAAGAGAAATACACCGCCCGTCTGCCGAAAAACTATGACAAATTCCTGCTTTCCTGCAGTTTCCCATTCCTTCTCCGTCTCCCTTGCGCTCTGTGCCGCCAGATGTGCATGAAACATCGTATTTTGCCGCATCAGACAATATCTCTAGCTTTTCTCCTAAAGTCATCTCCGTCTGCATCAGTTTCAACATTTTCCGAAAACCTTCCTCTTTCTTGTTAGAACATGTGTTCTATCAAAGAGTAGCACATATGTTCTGTTTTTTCAAGAGTCTATTCTGCATCCGCCACAATAACTCAAGCAAGAAACTTTGTAACACACTATAAAATCCCCCAATTTTATCTATAACAAAAAGCTGATCCTAAACGATAAGCTTCAAACTTACCATTTAAAAATCAGCTTTTTATCTGCTCTTTATATGCAATTTATATTTGCTTTATTCGCACTCTCTGATACGCTTTCTAAGCGGGAGAACCATAGCCGGAGATACTGACAGCTCATCTAATCCCATCTTAAGGAATTCTTCTGTCAATTCAAGATCTGCTCCAAGTTCACCGCAAATACCGATCCAAGCACCTTCTGCATGGGCATTATCCGCCGCCATCTTGATCATAGCAAGTACTGCGGGGTGATGCGGATCATAAAACTTATCCAATTTTGCATTCTGACGGTCAATCGCCAATGTATACTGTGTAAGATCGTTTGTTCCCACACTGAAGAAATCCACTTCTTTCGCCAATTCACGACTGATCATAACAGATGCCGGTGTCTCAATCATAACGCCGAGTTCCACATCATCCTTAAACGGGATTCCCTCGTTTTTAAGCTCTTCTTTCACCTCTGCAATGATGGCTTTAATTTCATGAACTTCCGCAACTGAAATAATCATCGGGAACATAATAGAGATATTTCCAAACATCGCCGCACGATAAAGAGCTCTAAGCTGCGTCTTAAAGATCTCTTTTCTCGTCAAACAAATACGGATTGCTCGATATCCGAGAGCCGGATTCTCTTCTTTATCAAGTCCGAAATAATCAACCTGCTTGTCCGCACCGATATCCAGTGTACGAATGATTACTTTCTTGCCTGCCATATTTTCAGCGACTTGTTTGTACACTGCAAACTGCTGCTCTTCTGTCGGGAAATCCGAATTTTCCAAATACAGGAACTCGCTTCGGAACAAACCGATACCGCCCGCATCATTTTTCAATACTGCTCCTACGTCTGAAACATTACCGATGTTTGCATACACATTGATCTTCTGTCCGCTCTTAGTTACATTTTCTTTTCCTTTAAGCTGCTCAAGAAGCGCTTTCTGCTCCTGATCTTTCGCGCGCTTTTCTTCCATGACTTTCATTGTTTCTTCATCAGGATCAATGTATAACATTCCGGTAAATCCGTCAATCACCGCCATTTTACCGTCATATTTTGTCAACAGATCTTCTCCGAGTCCGATCACCGCCGGAATATTCATTGTACGGGCAAGAATTGCCGTATGTGAATTGGAAGATCCATACATTGTAGCAAAACCGAGAACTTTGCTCTTATCAAGCTGTACCGTCTCACTCGGAGCCAGATCATCTGCCGCGATAATACACGGCTCAGTCATCTCTTTCATACCGCCGGATACTCCGCACAAAATATCCAATACCCGCTCAGACACATCTTTTACATCCGCCGCTCTTCCCTGCATATAAGCATCGTCCATTGCAGCAAACATCTGTGCAAAATTATCTGCTGTTGTTGCAACTGCAAATTCTGCGTTCACTTCCTGTGTACGGATGATATTCTCAATAGACTCAAGATAATCAAGATCCTCAAGCATCATCTGATGGATCTCGAAAATCATCGCATTTGCCTCTCCGACATCTTCTATTGCTTTATCGTACAATTCTTTCAACTGGGATACTGCCGTATCCTTTGCATCGCAGAATCTCTTCCACTCTGCATCGACATCATCTACATGCGTTCTTTTGATCACTTTTTCATTTCTTTTATAAAACATGATCTTTCCAATAGAAACGCCGCCAAATACACTTTTTCCTTTTATTGTAATCATAATTTATAAATTCTCCCTTAATCCGATTTATAAATTTTCTTTAAAAAATGCCTCTAATTCTGCAAATGCCTTATCTTCATCGTCACCTTCTACTGTAATCGTAACTTCTTCGCCTGTTTTTACGCCAAGCCCCATCACTCCGAAGATTCTCTTTGCATCTGCTGTTTTATCACCTTTTGTAATTTTAACGGATGATGTATATCCTGCTGCCTGTTTTACAAGAATTCCTGCCGGTCTTGCGTGTATTCCCTCCGGATCTGTTACAACGTATTTAAATTCTTTCATTCTCTTAGTCCTCCTTAATGATTTCATCGTACTTTTGTTGTACTTTTTACAGTATATAACATATTCACTAATTTTTCAATCTTTCTGTCACACTTTTATCAATCATCCGTTGACTTTTGCTGTTAACCATGCTAAACTTAGCCGGTATTGAAAACTCATTTTTTAATACAGAAACATATTTATTTTTTCTTAAATGGAGGGCAACACAATGACAGGTACAGTGAAATGGTTCAATAACCAGAAAGGTTACGGATTCATCTCTGACTCAGAAGGAAACGATATTTTCGTTCACTATTCAGGACTTGTAATGGATGGATTCAAGACTCTGGAAGAGGGTCAGGCTGTAGAGTTCGAAGTAACAGAAGGCGCTAAAGGACCGCAGGCAACTAACGTAGTAAAACTTTAATCAGATTTTTTAATGTACCTTTTAATATATAAACAAACTCGATTTATTTATTATTAAAAAGCAATACAGAGAAATGAGATTAAAAAAGAGAACCGGACAGTAATCGAACTGCCCGGTTTTTCTTGTTTTTAGTTATAACACAGGAACAGTTTTAAACAGACTCTGTTCCTGTATGTTTTATACCGTTATTAGCTTTGCTCGTGCTATTTTATATTAGACACATATGCTTCTGAAGCTTCCCATACATCGAATCCGCTTCCTCTCAAAATATCTACAACCCTTGCAGGATCATCACATTTTAAAACCGCAGAGGCATCTTCTCCGTTTGCAAAAGCATACATATATTCAATATTTACATCTCCGTCTACAATCTGATGCATCGCACGGCTCAAAGACCCTGTCTCATGAGGAACTCGCAGAGCAATGACATCTGTCAGCATTGCCGTAATTCCGTTTTCTTTTAAAACCGCTTTTCCTTTGTTTGGATCCGACACGATCATACGAAGCATTCCGTATTCTGTTGTATCAGCCAAACTTAAGGCAACGATATTGACATCATTTCCCGCTAATACAGAAAGGACTTCATCCAGTCTTCCTTCTCTGTTTTCAAGAAATACCGACAGTTGTTGAATTGTAATTCCCATTCGTTCTCTCCTCCTTCTACAGATCTCTGTTGTCAATCACGCGAACAGCTTTTCCTTCACTTCTTTGAATCGACTTCGGCTCTACAAGCTTCACTTTTACAGATACGCCAAGCGCAGTCTTTAATGTAGCTGCAATCTTATTTCTGAGAGCGTCAAGTTTTCTGATTTCATCTGAAAATACAGATTCGTCTACCTCTACCATAACAGTCAGTACATCAAGATTATCTTCCCTGTCAACAATCATCATATAATGAGGCGCTACAACTCCTCCGATTGAAAGAAGCGCCGTTTCAACCTGAGTCGGGAATACATTTACACCGCGAATTACTTTCATATCGTCGGTTCTTCCTGTAAATTTAGAAATTCTCGGCAGTGTTCTTCCACAGGCACAGGTACTGTGATCAATACTTGTAAGATCTTTTGTCCGATATCTTAAAAGCGGCATTGCCTCCTTCGCAAGAGTTGTAAACACAAGTTCGCCTGTTTCTCCGTCCGCACACGGTTCATGGGTTGTCGGATTCAAAACTTCAGGATAGAAATAATCAGCCTGTACATGAAGTCCCGCTTTATGGATACAATCCTGAGCCACTCCCGGACCTGTAATTTCACAAAGTCCGTAAATATCAAAACAATTAATGTGAAGGATATCTTCAATCTTTTTCCGCATTTCTTCCGTCCACGGTTCTGCGCCGTGAATACCGACTTTCAGATTCAGCCTGTCAACAATCCCTGCTTCTTGAATGGATTCTGCAAGATACAAAGCATACGAAGGCGTACACGCAAATGCAGTGGCTCCAAGATCTTCCATACACATCATCTGACGCTTTGTATTGCCTGCAGACATCGGAATCGCCATTGCCCCGAGCGCTCTTGCTCCAAAATCCAGTCCAAGGCCTCCGGTAAACAGACCATAACCATAACAGACATGTATAATATCTTCCTCGGTAAGTCCTGCCATCGTCAGTTCTCTTGCCACACATTCCCCCCATACTTCTACATCTTTCTGCGAATAAGGAGCAATCGTCAGTTTTCCTGTTGTACCGGATGTTCCCTGCACACGGACAACATCCTTTTTCGGTATTGCCAAAAGTCCAAAAGGATAATTTTCCCTTAAATCTTCTTTTGTTGTAAACGGAAGTTTTCCGATATCTTCAATAGATTTGATGTCACCGGGCTCTATTCCCATATCCTGCATTTTTTTTCGATAAAATTCTACATTATTATATACTCTGTTTACTACCTCGACAAGCCGTCTGCTCTGAAGAGCGGCCATCTCGTCCCTGCTCATGCATTCAATCTTAGGATCACGAATCCTCTCAACCCAGTTTTCTCTTGATACTGCAGCCATTATTTCTTCTCCTTTAGTCAATTATATATCTTTTATAAATCCTCTTCCTCCACAAGCTTTACATCCGCCTGCTTCAGAACGCTCTCCGCTTTTTCAAAGTCATCAGTATGAAATACCATGACCGGGGCTTTCCCTTCTCGGATTACGAAAGAATAGATATAATTTACATTGATCTGTCCGTCTGCCAGTATTTTCAACATCTGATTCAGATTTCCCTTTTCGTCTTTTAGTTCCGCACCGATCACATCACTGACGCGATTTACAAACCCTTTTGACGTTAAACTTTCTTTTGCGCGGACCGGATCATCTACTACCAAACGCATTATGCCAAATTCCGGAGTATCAAATGTTGAAATTGCACGAATATTGACATGCGCCTCAGTAAGTACGTTTGTCACATTCATCATACTTCCCGGTTGATTTTCCACAAAAACTGATATCTGCCTGATCATTAACTATCACCGCCTTTCCTTTTAGATTCTCTGTCAATATCTGCCAATATTTTTTCACACAGATTGTTTGTTGTTACGATACATTCATTATCATATGTCTTTTTCTTTTATATGGCTTCCACCTATTTCAACGTATATCCCACATCAAAAGCTTTCTTATTTAATTCGACTGTCTTTTGGGGAACCGTTTTCTCTATCACTTCATACCACTGCTCTTTTGTAAAATCCATATGCTGTGCCGCTACGCCGAGGACGATCAGGTTAAACACTTTCGGATTTCCCAGTTTCTTTGATTCTTCTGTTGCATCTACTTTATAGACTTTATATTCTTTTTCCAAATCTTCTAAAATATTTTCCGGATACCGGGCTGCTCCGATCACGACAGGCATCGGATCGATTCGCCAGTCATTTACGATCAACACTCCGTCTTTCTTCAAGAAGTGCGCATAGCGAAGCGCCTCAAGCCGCTCAAATGCAATAATTACATCTGCCTGCCCTTCTTCCACAATCGGTTCCGCCACTTTTTCTCCGTATCGAACAAATGTAACGACGCTTCCGCCTCTCTGTGCCATTCCGTGAACTTCCGATAATTTCACATCATATCCGCCCGCGATCGTAAGACCTCCGAGAATGCGGCTTGTGAGCAAAGTTCCCTGTCCGCCCACACCGACGATCATAATATTTTTCACAGCCATCCCTTACTCACCTTCCTTTATAAGCTCGATTGCATCAAATTTGCACAAATCTTTACACAAACCGCATCCTGTACACATTGTATCGTCAATATGAATCGTTCCGTCCGGGTTTTTCGTCATTGCCGGACATCCCGGCTTCATGCACATTCCACATTTTTTGCACTTATCGGCATGTGCAATATAAAGCGGCTTTTTCCTCTTATCAAGAAGTACACACGGAGTTTTTGTAATAATGACCGATACTTCGTCTCTTGCCACCTCTTCTTTGATCGTTTTTTCAAGCAGCAAAAGATCAAAAGCATTGATCTCATAAACATTTTTCACGCCCACTGCACGACACAAAGCCGGAATATCAATCGCATATGTCGGATCGCCCTGCAAAGTTTTCCCTGTAGCCGCATGGTCCTGATGTCCTGTCATTCCTGTTGTCGAATTATCAAGGATCAGTACTGTTCCTGTCGCATGATTATATACCATATTCATCAATGAATTGATGCCTGTATGCAAAAAGGTGGAATCGCCGATTACGGCAACCCAATTTTTTATGTATTCTTTTCCTTTTGCTTTCTCCATTCCATGAAGCGTCGAAATGCTTGATCCCATACACATCGTCGTATCGATTACGCTCAAAGGCGCAACCGCTCCAAGCGTATAACATCCGATGTCGCCGGCAGCATGCATTTTCAGCTTATTCAATACATGGAAAACACTTCTATGCGGACATCCCGGACAAAGAATCGGCGGTCTTCCCGGAGCTTCTGCCGGTTTTTTCAGATCCGGATTTTCTTTCAGTATCGCTTTGCGAAGCATATTGGCACTGTACTCGCCCTGCACTGTAAAAATTTCTTTTCCTACAGCCGGAATTCCCCATGAACGAACTTGTTCTTCAATTACCGGGTCAAGTTCTTCTACGATATACAGCGTCTCGACTTTTGATGCAAACTCTTCGATCAATTTTTTCGGAAGAGGATTCACAAGTCCAAGTTTAAGAACAGATGCATCTGGAAGCGCTTCTTTTACATATTGATAAGGGATACCGCTTGTAATAACTCCTATCTTTGTATCATTCATCTCCATCTTATTCAGCGAAAGTGTATTCGCTGCTTCTGCCAGTTCAAGATTGCGTTTTTCAATTTCGACATGACGAAGTTTCGCATTTCCCGGCATCATGACATTTTTCGGAATATTTTTCTCATACGGTTTATCTTCGACCTGCGCACGATCACACAACTCTACAATTCCCTGCGAATGTGCAAGTCTTGTTGTTGTCCTGAAAATAAAGGGTCTGTCAAACTGTTCACTCAATTCAAACGCCGTCTTAAAAAAATCTTTTGCCTCCGCACTGTCCGACGGTTCAATCACCGGAATCTGAGCGGCTCTTGCAACCATCCTCGTATCCTGTTCGTTCTGAGAACTGTAAAGTCCCGGATCATCTGCAACAACAAGAACAAGTCCTCCGTTTACTCCCATATAAGAAACCGAATACAGCGGATCTGCCGCCACATTCAAACCGACATGCTTCATGCATGCCATAGAACGTACTCCGGCAAGACTTGCTCCGACCGCCACTTCTGTCGCCACTTTTTCATTCGGCGCCCACTCTTCATACACATCATCTTTATATTGTACAAGGTATTCACTTATCTCGGTACTCGGAGTTCCCGGATAAGCAGACGATACCTTTACCCCTGCTTCGTATGCTCCTCTCGCAATCGCCTCATTGCCGAGCATGATCACTTTCTCTGCCATATCAAAGTCCATCCTTTCGTAAATCTGTTACTCTCTTTGCCTTACCCTCAAACCGTCTTAAAGAGTTCGGCGCCACAAGCCTGATACAGGTTGCAAGTCCAAGCTGCGATTTCAATGCTGACTTAATCCTCGTCTCAAGTTCACTTAATTTTGCATAGCTGTCAAGAAGTCTGTCATCGATCAGCTCTACCGTAATCGTCATTACATCCAGACGGTTCTTTCTCTCTACAAGTATCTCATAATGCGGTCCGATCTCATCAATCTTTAAGAGCACTTCTTCAATCTGTGTCGGGAATACATTAACTCCTCGGATAACAAGCATATCATCTGCACGACCGGAAAGATTTTCCATTCTGCAGGTTGTTCTTCCGCATTTACACGGCTCATACATCAGTCTTGTCATATCTCCGGTTCGGTATCTTACGATCGGAAGCGCCTCTTTTCCAAGACAGGTAACAACAAGTTCTCCTCTTTCTCCCGGCGGAAGAACTTCCTCTGTTTCAGGATCAATAATTTCAGGAATAAACCAGTCTTCATTAATATGCATTCCACAAAGCTGTGTACATTCTCCCGAAACACCCGGTCCGCAAAGTTCACTCATACCATAATTTTGTGTACAGACAAACTGTTCTCCCCAAACACGGTGCATCTCTTCCCGCATCGGCTCTGTCATGCCTTCTCCTCCGAACAGTCCGATTCTTATCTTTAAATCTTTTGATGGATCGATCCCTCTTCTGCGAAGTTCCTCTCCAAGATGGAGCGCATAAGACGGGGTAGCCACAAGAAGTGTCACACCCATATCCTGTAAAAACATAATCTGTTTGTTTGTATTTCCTGAAGACATCGGAATCACAGATGCTCCGATCTTCTCAAGACCTCCGTGAAGTCCGAGCGCTCCCGTAAATGTTCCGTATCCAAACGCGATCTGTGCCACATCTTCTTCCGTCGCGCCTCCCATGCATGCAATTCTCGCAACATTATTCAGCCAGATATCCAGATCGTTTCTTGTATATCCGACAACGGTCGGCTTTCCCGTCGTACCCGAACTTGCATGATAACGAACGATTTCCTTTTTATCAACCGCAAACAACCCATCCGGATAATGATCCCGAAAATCAGCTTTATATGTAAACGGCAGTTTTTTTAAATCTTCCAACGTCTGTATATCTTCCGGACGTACACCTGCCATATCCATTTTCTCGCGGTAAGGTTTCACTCTGTCATAAATATATCGAACCGTATCCTTCAGCTTTGTAAGCTGTATCCGTTCGATCTCTTCTCTTGGCAGAGTCTCTTCCTTTGCCCATATCATCGCGCATATCCTCCTTTATAATATGTTGTGCCATCGCTTATCGGCAATCTGCTTTTCAGCTTTCTTTTTTACTGATGTCTATTAGTATAGCACAATACTTTTGCGAATTAAAGCTTTAAATCAAGAAAAATTCCTCTTTACCCGGAGGACCTGATCCTGTCGGGCAAAGAGGAACTCTATTGTTTCTATTCTTTTTATCATTAAATCAAATTTAACAAAGAGGATATTTCTCTGTAAGTTCTGCTGCCAGTTTTCTTGCAGTCTCTACATTTTCTTCACTCTCGATCACCATTGCAATGATCTCGGCGATCTTATCCATATCGTCCTCTTTCATTCCCCGAGTTGTAACTGCCGGAGTTCCGAGTCTTACTCCGCTTGTCACGAACGGAGAACGAGGATCGTTCGGTATTGTATTTTTATTACATGTAATATGTGCATCGTCAAGCCGTTTTTCCAGCTCTTTTCCGCTTACGTCATTTCCGGTAAGATCTACGAGCATAAGATGATTGTCTGTATCTCCTGAAACGATCTTCACGCCGCGTTTTTTCAAACCTTCACAGAGCGCTTTTGCATTTTTTACAACCTGCATCTGATATTCTTTAAATTCCGGCTCAAGAGCTTCTTTAAAGCAGACTGCCTTTGCCGCGATTACATGCATAAGCGGTCCTCCCTGAGTTCCCGGGAAAATTGCTTTATTAAAATTAAACTTCTCGTTCACTTCATTACTTGAAAGGATCATTCCGCCTCTTGGACCTCTTAATGTTTTATGGGTCGTTGTCGTTGTCACATGTGCATACGGAATCGGACTTGGATGGAGACCTGCTGCCACAAGTCCTGCAATATGAGCCATATCTACCATGAGATACGAGCCGACTTCATCTGCGATTTCACGGAAACGTTTGAAATCGATCGTTCTTGCATAAGCGCTTGCGCCCGCAATGATCATCTTCGGTTTACATTCTTTTGCAATTTCCAAAACCTTATCATAATCGATCACTCCGTCATCATTGACTCCGTAAGGAACGACATGAAAATATTTTCCCGACAGATTGACCGGTGATCCATGAGTCAAATGTCCGCCGTGATCAAGGTTCATTCCCATGATCGTATCGCCCGGTGTCAGCATCGCAAACTGAACTGCCATATTAGCCTGCGCTCCTGAATGAGGCTGTACATTTACATACTCACAGCCAAACAGTTTTTTTGCGCGTTCTCTTGCCAGTTCTTCGGCAACATCCACACACTGACAGCCTCCGTAATATCTCTTGCCCGGATATCCTTCTGCATATTTATTTGTAAGCGGACTTCCCATCGCTGCCATCACTGCTTTGCTCACCCAGTTCTCAGAAGCGATCAATTCAATATGGGAGTTCTGTCTCTTCATTTCCGCTGTGATCACTTCCGCAATCTCCGGATCTGCATTTTTGATTTCATCGAAGTCGTACATCGTCATTATCCTCCATCTCATCTGAAATTTGAAATTTCATAAATTTACACTTTACTATGACAAAGCGTTAGAGTTATTATAGCATAGCGGATGTATCCCGTCTACGTCTTTCTAAAGACAGAAAATAGGAAAGGAAGAAATATTAACGATATGGGAGAACAAATTTTAATTGCAGAAGATGACGCAGATATCAACAATCTGCTTGCAAAAATATTACGCACCGAGCATTTTAAGCCGATACAGGCATTTTCCGGAACAGAAGCAAAACTGCTCTTTATGCACAACACGCCGGACTTAATCTTACTGGATCTTATGCTTCCGGGATTATCCGGCGAAGAACTTCTATCCGAACTTCGGGAAAATCTTTCTTCTGACGTACCAGTCATCATATTGTCTGCAAAAATTGCCCTGGCAGACAAAGTGTCACTTTTAAAAATGGGTGCCGATGATTATATTACAAAGCCGTTTGAACCTGAAGAAGTCATAGCAAGAATCCAGGCTGCTTTACGGCGTACTGCAACATCAAAAAAACTGTCTTGCCTAAATTTAGAGTTATATCCGGATTCTAGAAAAGTTACTGTTCACGGAATCGAACTTTCTCTGACCGCCCACGAATATGACTTACTCTATCTTTTCATAAAAAATCCAGAGAAGGTCTATTCCCGCGAAATGCTGTACGATCTCGTCTGGCACGGAGGCTATTATGGGGAAAACAATACTGTCAATGTACATGTAAGCAATCTCCGAAAAAAAATAAAAGAAGCCGATCCTGAAAACGAATATATCCGTACTGTATACGGAATTGGATTCAAACTTGTTCTTCATTCAAATAAAACAAAATTTGAAGCAGTGATTTAGCATTTAATAACTGAACTGATTCAAAAATTATAGATTTAAACTTTGATAAACCTAATCAGTACGATTTTATAAGTTCTTTAAAAGTTCTTTATGACTTATTAAAACAGATTCAGATATAATTGGCATCGTAACAGCTTTTATTCAAAAACCTGCTGCATAAAATAAAATCCATACGGAGTGAACAGATATGAACAGATATGTCATAGAGACAAAACAAATCACAAAAACATACAATCCGCGTTCTCCCTTTATCGCACTGGATCATGTGGATCTTCATGTAAGCGAAGGCTGCATTTACGGACTGATCGGAGATAATGGCGCGGGAAAAAGCACATTACTCAAATTACTTGCCGGACACATCTTTCCAACAAACGGAGAACTATGCCTTTTTGGCGAAACAGAAGAAAAAGCACTTTGCAATATACGCAAAAATATCGGCTGCCTGATCGAATATCCATGCTTTGTTCCAGGCATGACTGTTGAGCAAACTCTGCATTATTATGCCATTCAAAAGGGAGTTCCAGACAACAAAAAAATCGGCGAAGCAATTCAACTGACCGGTCTATCCGAAAAGCAACATGCAAAATGTAAAACGCTTTCGCTCGGGCAAAAACAACGGCTCGGACTTGCAGTTGCCCTGCTGGGTGAACCGCAGATTCTCATTTTGGACGAACCGATCAACGGACTTGATCCGAGCGGTATTGTCGAATTTCGCAGTATCCTTCAACAATTAAATGAACAGAAAAACATCACGATCCTTTTATCAAGCCATATTTTATCAGAATTACAACACCTTGCCACAGTTTACGGCTTCCTAAATAAAGGAATCTTACTTGAAGAGATCAGTTCTGAAGCTTTACACGCAAAATGCGCCAACTGTATCGAACTGACTGTTTCTGATGCTGAAAAATATACCGTTCTGCTCGAAAAAATCTTTCCTGAAGAAAACTATAAAGTGCTTCCGGGAAATACGATTCGCATTTATAAACCGCATGAGACAGCCGAAAGCTTCAGCAGACTTGCCGCAAAAAATGATGTTTACATTACAAAAATGCAGACACTCCAGACATCATTGGAAGATTATTATATGGAACTGAAGAAAAGAGGTGCTGTAAAATGTTGAATTTTATTAAAAGTGAGTACTACCGTATGATCCATACAACCGGAATCCGTGTCTTCTTCGGAATTCTCTCTGTTTTGACCATTTTACTGATATCAGGTATTTCGATTGTTGAAACACAGTACCATACAACCTCTTTTTCTTATTCCATCCTTGTATCGAGTCCTATGTTTTTCACGTTGATGGGAATGCTGACCGCTTCGGTTCTCTATGAAGACAGCAAAAGAAACGGGATTATAAAAAATTCGATAGCAAACGGAATTCCCAGAGGAAAGGTGTTCTTCAGCCAATGTATCGTCAGTATCACCACTGCTACTGTCATTATGACGATTGTTCTCACCCTCTGGATTTTCATGACCGAACTGTTTCTTGATAAAACCGGTCCGGTTCATATGACCGATCTGCTAATGGAAATTCCGGCTATTTATTTGATTGCCGTATCCAGTATTGTTTTAACAATCGTACTTTGCCTGTGTTTTCAAAACGGCGCATTCATATTTTTTACATGGCTTTTTGTCTTTTTCATTTTTCCGACAATTTTACTTAAATTCGGAATAGCAGTTTCAGCCCATTTTAAAACAGATTTTATCTACAACATCGCCATGTGGATGCCATCGAACTTTTTTCAGATCAACACCGCAAACGTCAATATGAGTTCATGCATTACCGCATGGGATACAACCGGCGGTATGCTGCGCTGCATAATTGCAGGAATTTCAGGAATTATTATTTTCATGGCAATCGGATTCAGGCACATCCGAAAAGCAGACTTATAAACATAAATATGGAGGGATCACATATGTTGTATATCATTCTATTTCTTATCAGTATCGCAGGAGGATATGTTGCGTTTCGCTACATTTCCCTTCTCCGTGCATTAAAACAGATACAAAAAGAGCTCGATGTCATACAGCAGGATCTCTCCAAAAATCAGATGATACATCTTCCCGTTCCGAACAATCGGTTAAAGGAACTTCTCATCACAATCAACTCTTTTTTAGATGAGCTTCACCATGAGCGCGCGCGTTATACAAAACAGGAAAAAGAATTTCAAAAACAGATTGAAAATATCAGTCATGACCTGCGTACTCCTTTAACATCCCTTCTCGGATATGTTAGACTATATAAAAAATCCCAGTCTTCCTATATCTCACAAAACGCTGAGCTTTCAGATACACTAGATGTCATTGAACGAAAATCAGAATCACTGAAAAACCTGATTACGCAGTTTTATGATTTTTCCCGACTTACAGCTCATGACTATACAGTAAATCTCATTAAAATTGATACTGTAAAATTACTGAGAGAATCTTTTGCAGACAACTGCCACATACTCGAAGAGACACATTTAAACGTTTCGCTTGATTTGCCGGATCGCCCAATATATGTGCTTGCTGACAAAACAGCTTTAGAACGAATCTTTTTTAATTTGTTTCAAAATGCCGGAAGATACGCACATACCTTTTTTCATATAACAATAAAAAACGAACAAAATTCCATTAAAATCTTGTTCGCTAATGACACATGTTCTCTTTCATCCGAAGATATTTCTCATCTGTTCGACCGCTTCTATATTCAGGAATCGGCGCGCAGTCAGGGCGGAACCGGACTTGGTCTTACGATTGCCAGATCACTTGCAGAAGAGATCGGCGGAGAGCTTTCTGTTTCTTCCAAAAAGTCAAACGGAAATAACTCTCTTCTCATCTCATTTACTTTGGCATTACCTTCTTGTTAGTTTCAAAACTTTTATACCGGATTTCCCTTTTGTAAATACATATCCGCGATCCCACCCTATAATGTACGTTTAAGAGTTATCGCTTTGTATAAATCAAATCCGTCATTCCATTATACGATTGTGTTTTGAGCAGCCTTAACTTAATTTCATGGTCAGTCTTTTCAAAAAGTCGAATGCCTGACCCTAAAATAGTTGGAATAACAGTAATATAATAACAATCAATTATATCTTCCCTGTTGGATAAGGGTTGCACCACCACATATCCAAATATCTTTCCCACTTTCCTCTCGTAGTTTTTTTACCAGATCAACAGAGCTTTCATTGGTAAAATTAATTTTATCAGAAGATGTTTTTTGATTATGTGTTACTACATAGGTTGTAAAATCATTATAAACCCATTCATTTGGCGAAAGTTCAGTAACAATTTGATGATAAGTATTCCACCCCATTATCACAGTATCAATATCTTTTGCAAATTCAGAATATGTATCAATGTTATCAGCGTCATCACCCTGTCCAACCAACCATTCAACACTGCCTTCACTGTCTGCGATATATCCGTCAAGGCTCATTGCTATAAACAAACTGACTTTTTTCATAGATCCTCCTTTAAATTCACAAACTGGGATTTTATTCTTTATCGTTCAAAAGTTTATTTACTCTTTCAACTGGAAATCTGTCTTCAATATCAATTATTTCAAACAAATTTAGTGGCAATTCTTTTTCATCAATTAGAGTAAGATATTCATTAACAGCTCTACGGTCAATCATAATTTTTCCATGACCAGCCCAATGTCGATTACTCTCCTTCTTTTTCAAACCAGAAATCCAGTATTCATCACCATTTTCAATGTCTATATAATTTGCGTAATTACCGTTATATTTCTGAAATGCATGGTTGTTAAAATAAATGGTTTTCTTGGTTTTTGAAGTTTTCACATACCCAATCCATGCTGAACCATCATCAGAATATCCTGTTTTCAGTTCAATATACATTAAATCTTTAATCATTTATATCATTTATATCATTTATATCATTCCTAAATTTAAATTTTTCGTGTTACCGGAATTTACAACTCTATTTCTTTATGAAAAAATCAATCTTACAATCAAAAGAAAAACAAAAATCCCAATGAAATAAGAAAGCCTCCATAAATTCTAATATTTATACCGCTTCTCTCAGTCGCTATGTCCCATTAGCTTGCAAATAATTCTTTTAATTCTTACAACAATTCCTCCAATACCTCCCAGCCTTGATAATAAAATGCCGAGAGCAAAAAATATTACTATAACGGTAGCCATATCCAAATAATTTTCGCCCATAATTTTTCTCCTTTACAATTTCAAATTTTCGTATTACCAACACCAAACAAATTCTCGTTTATACTTCAGATTTATAAGATTATATCACATAATTTAAGCTTTATATTTAATAAGTTTCACTGAGCATAGCTAAACTATCCATAACTTTTCAACGGGATATTTAATTTCTATTGTATCTTCAATCATTTATTTTTTCTCCCTGGTATGATTCAACTATATTTAAAATCATTTTTTCAAAAATGTGTGCATAATTCCATTTTTTGATGAACTATACCTTCTTCTAAAAAATCATCGGATGAAACTCTAAACCCAAATTTTTTATAGAAACCTACTGCGTGCTTTTGTGCATCTATACATATTTTTTTACACTTCAGCTTTTCTTTAATAGCAACAATACTTTTTTGCATCAATTCTTTTCCAAGCCCGTTACCATGCACTAATGTCAAAACTCTGCCAACCCGAACTATATATTTATTATCATCTTGACTAAACGCTCTTAAATAAGCAACAACTTTATTATCATCCATAATATAGCAGTGTAAAGAATTATAATCTATATCATCCATATCCTGACAATGAATATTTTGTTCTATAGTAAAAATTTGCGACCTTGATTTCAAAATTTCATATAATTCTTTTGTTGTTAATTCATCAAATGTTTTTGCAAAAAATTCCATTTACATATCTCGCTTTCAAATTCATATCTTCCGTTACTTTACAAGTTACAAATCTATCTCTTACTCGGAAAGCAATCTTTCAAGTAAAATCTTTCGGTTATTAATAAACATTTCGGTAACTTTATAACTCTGCGTATCTTCATATTCACATTTGTGTACTATTCCATCGTCAAATGATAAAATCTGTGCATCTGGTATTCCTAACAAAATAGGGGAATGCGTAACTATAATAAATTGTGATCCTTCTTTTGCACATGAATATATTTCCATAAGCAATGTTAATTGTCTTTGAGGAGATAATGCTGCTTCCGGCTCATCAAATAAATATAACCCATTTGGTCGCAGGTGATTCTGTGTGAGCGCAAGAAAGCTCTCTCCGTGTGATTTTTCATGGTATTTCTCTGATGGATGAGCCCAATCCGAATACTCCAGTTCTTTTGTTGCAACATTATAAAAGCTTTCTGCTCTAAGAAAATATCCCCATTTTGCTTTACGAAATCCTTTTGAAATTCTGATAGCATTATACAATTCAGAATGTGAATCAAAAGTCGAAAAAGAATAATTTTTAGTGCCGCCTTCCGGATTAAAACCGTATGATACTGCAAGAGCTTCTAAAAGCGTCGATTTACCACTACCATTTTCTCCGACAAAAAAGGTAATTGGTTTTTCAAAAACAACTTCTTTTAATTTATTTATAGCTTCAATTTCTCGTAAATAACTATCGTCCTCAATCTTATTCCAATCTATCGACAGGCTTTGTATAAATTGTTGATTCATTTGATCACCTCAAACTGATATAAAACATAAAAATCATTCTTTCGTTCTCTGACAAAGAATACGCATTCTTTTCCCGATAAATAATTCTATTACTTAATAAGTAATATTACCTTTTTATCTGTTCAGTTGCAATGGATTGTTCATTGAATTATTTTCTATTTTTTTCAAATATTGCTATCTAATTACTTGTCCGTTGTTTTCTTTTACTATATAACAAACCTGTCATCAGTAATGCACTTATCAAACAATCATATATCCCATTACATCATTTGTATCAGCCGTAGTTGGCGCTTTTTCTTTATTATTCGTATGATTATTCGGTTTTGATGTTTAATTTACATCCTTTTTCTCCAAACCGTTCGCTTTCGCAATCGCTGCATCTACAGCACTATAATCTGCTACTCTCAACAGTTCTTTTTCCATTGCCTTTTCCAATTTCTTTCGATTAAAGAAAAATAAATGTTTATGGGGTTCATTAGCTTTTATGTTTATAGTCGGACTGGCTTTTCCGCTGTTAAGATATAAGGATATGAAGCAGTCCGGATATATCAATAATCTTGACAATGGATTTTTTGCGCGCGCTTTGTTCATAGGAATTATTCTTGCTGTATTTTGCAGCCTTTTTATCGGTACAGAACATAATGATGGAACGATCAGAAACAAAATTATCGTAGGACAAAAAGAGAAACGATCTATTTATCAAATATGATAACTTGTTCTGTTATCGCGATTACTATGTGCATTGTGTTTTTTGTTCCATACCTTAGTGTTGGAATACCTTTGCTTGTTTTTTACTGCTGATGTGAAATTGATTATGCTCATAGGCGTAACCGTCCTTGTTTTATCAATTACATTTGCTTCACTTTTCACACTTATAACAATGCTCTTTCAAAATAAAGCTATTATTGCAGTGTCTTGTATTCTGCTTTCATTCGGACTATTACTTGCAGGGGCAATATGTAATAGAATGTTAGATGCTCCGCCAACTATTCCGGCTTACTCAATAGGAGAAAATGGCGAAACAACAGCTCAGGAAACAGAAAACCCAAAATATTCGGACGGAACAAAACGAGAAATTGTACAATTCTTTTATGATGTCAATCCAGGTGGTCAGGCAATTCAATGTTCAACAATGCAGCCTGTCAATTTAACACGATTACCTATATATTCCTTAGCAATAATTGTCCTTACAACCGGTGCAGGTGTTTGGATTTTCAAGAAAAAAGATTTAAAATAAAGGAGCGAACACATTATGTTATGGTTATGGCTTTTCATAAGTGGATTGATCTTAATAATTATCTTGCTACTCATCAAAATACATTTATTGCGAAAATCTGCACAAGAAATAGAAAGTTCATTTTCCGAAAAGCTCATAACCGATAGTAATACTTTAATTGATATTTCAAGCAATGATAAATATATGCGCCATTTAGCAAATGAAATAAATATCCAGTTACGAAAACTCCAAGCTGAACGCAGAAAATTTCAAAAAGGTGATTTAGAATTGAAGAATGCTGTTACAAATATTTCTCATGATTTACGCACACCGCTAACCGCAATATACGGCTACTTAGATTTACTTGAACAGGAAGAAAAAAGTGAAACAGTCAACAGATATATAGCCGTCATAAGAAATCGTACAAAAATGCTGAAACAGCTTATGCAATTTAAATATTCCGGCAAAAGTATCCCCTCCTCCGGTGTTGGGATACTTTTGTCTTATAAAAGCTAAAAATACAACATTTTTACCTATATTCGCGCTCATTTTTTCTATACATTTCTTCCGCTATAGATTATAATAAAAGGCAAGATGTTTTGAATTTATTATTTCAATATTTTATGTAGGAGGAAACCACGTATGAAACAAAAACTATATGACAAATTTGCAGAACTTTTCGGCGCTACGGATGATGCACATTTTTATTTTGCTCCCGGCCGCGTCAACCTTATCGGAGAGCACACCGACTATAACGGCGGTCATGTATTCCCCTGTGCCCTGACACTTGGTACATATGGCGTTGCAAGAAAAAGAGAAGACCGGCTTATGCACTTTTATTCCTGCAACCTTGACGAGATCGGCGTAGTAGAAACATCTCTGGACGACCTTACTAACAAGGATTGTTACGACTGGGCAAACTATCCGCTCGGAGTTGTATGGACATTCTCCGAAAAAGGCTACAAACTTGATACCGGATTTGACATGGTAATATGGGGGAATATTCCTAACGGTGCAGGTCTTTCCTCTTCTGCTTCTCTGGAAGTGCTGACCGGAGTGATCCTGACTGATTTATATGGAATTACCGATCTAAGTCCAATAGATCTTGCTTTATTCGGACAATACTCCGAAAATAATTTTAACGGCTGTAACTGTGGAATTATGGATCAGTTTACAGTAGCTGTCGGGAAAAAAGACAACGCAATATTTCTTGACACAAACACTTTGCAATATGAATATGCACCCATTCTTCTTGAGGACTCCAAGATCATCATTACAAACAGTAAAGTAAAGCACAGCCTTGTCACTTCTGAATACAATGTCCGACGTCAGGAATGTGCGGATGCGCTTAGCGATCTGCAAAAGGAACTGTCCATTTCTTCTCTCGGCGAGCTTACTCCAGAAGAATTTGAAGAGGCAAAGCACCTGATCCGGGATGAAGTTCGTGTAAAACGTGCCAAACATGCTGTTTACGAGAATCAGCGCACTATCGCCGCCGTCAAAGCTCTGAAAGAAGGCGATATTACAAAGTTCGGAGAATTAATGAATCAATCCCATGTTTCTCTGCGCGATGATTATGAAGTATCATGTAAAGAAATCGATCTGCTCGTTGATCTTTCATGGAATACCCCGGGAGTCATCGGCTCTCGTATCACCGGAGGCGGATTCGGCGGCTGTACCGTCAGCATTGTAAAAAATGAAGCCGTAGACAATTTTATTAAAAATGTCGGAGAGGCCTATAAAGAAAAATTCGGATATGAAGCTGAATTTTATGTAGTAGACATCGGTGTCGGCGCTTCCAGATTAGATGTATAATCTTCCGTAAAACAAACTTTTAAAAACACAAAAAACACACCTTGTACAAGATACCAAAACTCTTTTACCCGGTGTGTTTTTTTCTGCCTTTCACCTTGCTCAGCGGATCATCCGTCACTTCAGATATTCATGGACATTTTCTTTTGTGACTTTGGAATAGGGCAGATAAATGTAATTTTCATTAGTAAATTTTATTTCCTCCGCTTCTTTTCCGATTACCAATGCAGCTGAAAGCTTTGCTATCGCTCTCGCCTGTCCCTCTTTATCATTATATACCGTTCCCGCCATACTTGAATCTTCCACTGCCTTCAACCCCATATCCGTGCCGTCTATTCCTATAAATACCGGAAGAAGGGCCTCTGTATAATTCAAATTTTTATAAGCGTCCAACGCTCCCAGAGCCATGTCATCATTATTTGCCAACACAAGTTCTATCTTATTTTTATACTGCCCCAGCATCTGCTCCATCCGGTTCTGCGCCTGCGCCCGGTTCCAGTTCGCAATCTGGTAACTTAACTTTTCCAGTTCAATCCCATTTTTGTTAAGCGTATCTACCGCATTTTCTGTACGAATGATCGCATCCTGATGTCCCGCTTCCCCTTCCAGAACTACATACTGAATTTTTCCGTCCTTATTGTGATCTATCTGACTGTTTTGCCGTATCATTTCAACAGCCAGCTCTCCTTGCAGCACACCGGACTGCTTTGCATCTGCGCCAACGTAATAAAGCCTGTCCCACTGCCTCATATCTTCCGCAACCGGTTCTCTGTTAAAAAATATAATCGGCACATCATGTTCTTTTGCAACATCTATAATTTCCGACGGATCTGCCCGATCTACCAGATTCACACAAAGGACGTTGCATCCTGCATTTATCAGCTCTTTCACCTGGTCATTCTGCGTGCGCTGAGATCCGGCAGCATTTTTAACTGTCACAGTCGTCTCAACTCCATTCTTGTTGAGATGATTAAGTTCTTCTTTAAAACAGACAAGAAGTTCGCTTAAAAAGGTATCGTTTTGATCGTAACAGGTAACTCCGACATAAACCTTGTCTGACATGGATATTTTCTGCTTACCGCAGGCACACAAGAGTTGTATCACCATACATAAAACAATCGCTGCCGCTAATAGTTTCTTTTTTTTCATTCCTCCACCTCTGTTATAATCCTCATGTACTCTATACGCCTTACTGACTCATAGTGAACAAAACTTCTTGATTTTCTTTTGAAAACAGTGTCTCTCTGCGAACAGTCGAATATGAAACCGTGTTTCGTTCCGGCTTTTTCATGAAGCGCCGCAAACTGTCTGATAGTTCTGCCACACTCTGATATCCTCTGTTAAACTCATCCGGCACTACGAGACATTGTATCTCTCCTGTATCTAAATAATAGAAAGCTTCCATAGAATGTCCGATTCCATACAGAACCGCCCCATGCAGATTATTTGTCGAAGAACATTCCCCGGCTGCCACCAGACTTATATTATCTAATGTCATTATAAAATCCACTTTTTCGCTTTGTTCCATTGAATTTTTTTCCTTGTCTTCCGCAAAAGAATCCGATATCTGCCATAGAATATCCGCCTGTTTTTCTTCCAAAACCGCTCGAACCCCCTCTGCCCGTTCACTTATAGCTTCTGCGTTTTCTTCTCCCGAAACGAGCCCTATCTTTTTCCCTTTTATATTTCCGCCGCAGTCTTTTAATAATTCCTCTGCCAACGCTTTTCCCATGGCATAATTATCCGCTCCCGTAACCGGCATTTTCGTTTCTGTTCCATCAGAAGACGCAAGGCTTTCCACAAGCACAACAGGCACTTTCTTTTCGACTTCTTTTAGCATCTTTTCTGTTTTCTCTCCATTGGCAGGCTCTACAATAATTCCGGATGCGCCGTTTGCAATTTCTCTTTCTATTAAGTTCTCTTCTTCCTGTACACTCAGACTTCCCGCTGTACTTACCACAAATACCTCTGTCTTTTTATCTGCCGCCGCCATTTTTGCCCCATACTTAAATGCTGCCCACTGACTATCATCTGAATTCTGGATGATCACGGAAATTTTTTCTTGCTTTTTTTCATTTTTTTCCAAAAACATGAACATGACCAACACAAAAACCATAAGCCCCAGAAATGTTTCTACCAAAATAAATATCTTTTTGCCATTCTTCATCCTTATTCCCTCTGCGGTTCCTTTTTCTGTTCATTCTCTTTTTCGTGAAGGTTTCCTCCTTCCAAAGCCTTGCGGTTCTCTTCTGTATACAAAACCGCCGGGATGCAGATCGAGACAGTTGTTCCTTCATCCGGCTCGCTTTCCACGACTATACCATATTCTTTTCCAAATACAATCTTAATGCGGTTATTAACATTCACAAGTCCTACTCCCGAACCATGCTTATGTACTCTTTTCTCATCTGTCAAAAGCCGGCTCACTTCCTCACTGCACATACCGATCCCGTTATCTGTCACCGAAAGAATAATAAGCCCATTCTCCATCTTACCGCTGATTTTTATTTCACCGCAGTCATCTGTCCCATTGATTCCGTAATTGATCGCATTTTCCAAGATCGGCTGTAAAACCAGTTTTACAATACAAAATGCATAAAGAGAATCATCTACATCGAAAGTAACTGAAAAGGCATTTTTATATCGTATCTTCTGTATATTCATATAACTTCGGGCATGCTGCAGCTCATCCCGGATATTAATCACAGTATGCCCTTTTGATAAACTTATACGGAACAATTTTGCAAGCTGTGAAATCATAAACGCCGCCTCGTCGTTGCGTCCATCCTCGATCATCCACGTGATAGAATCCAGCGTGTTATAAAGAAAATGAGGATTAATCTGGCTTTGCAATGCATCCAACTCGCTTTTTCTACGTTCGTTTTGTTCGATAATAATCTCCTTCATAAGCTCATCTATCTGCTCATAAGATTTTTGGATAGAATATCCGAGATACCGGATTTCTTCCGCTCCTCCAATATATACCTCCGGCTTTTCACCCGCTTCATACTCCAGTACTGATGCGTTTAATTTCAAAATCGGGCTTGAGATTCTCGCTGAAACGACACGATTAAGCGCTACAAGTACCATTACCGTCAGAAGCATCAACAAAATAATAAAATATCGCACGTCGATCATCCCGTGTATAAATGCCGAATAAGGAATTACCCCCACCAGCTTCCATCCGGTATAACTGATAGTATTGACTATTACTTTCCGCCTCTCGCCTTTAAAATCATCTTCGTACACACCGTCCTTGTGGGAGGCTGCCAGACTGCTGTTTTCTCCGCTAAGACCGTTACTGATCTGTATCTGCCTCGGATGATAGATGATTTCCCCATTACTGTCGCACAGATAATAATACTCTCCATTGTTCAAAGTATTGATCTGATTCATCATTCTTGAAATATCCGCATAATCCATATCCACAAGCAGAACCCCCCAGTTAGACACTCCGCTGTCTGTAATTTCGATCATACGGCTTAAAGAAGTAACCCAATAATAATGCTGCGTTCCATCATCAAACAAATTTTGAATATGAGGTGTGGAAAAATGCATATTTTCCACTTCATCCAACGCCTGTATGTACCAGTCCTGCTGGGTTACGTCCGGATCTTCTTTTTGAGACGCTACCGGTTCTGCCGCCAATAAACTTCCATAATGATTATAAATTGCGATACTTCGAAGATTATCTTTATTTGCCTCATACAAAAGATTCATCCTGCTTTGAATCTCCTGTTTTTGTTTGGAGAAATCGCTCTCTTTTATAATATTGTAGTAAACGGTATCAGACACCTGTCTCATACTGACAAGATAATCTTCCAGACTCTCCCCCGTCTGTTCCATCAGCTTTTGGGTACTCTGCACAGTCTCTTCCCTTGATAACGTAGAAAACCATATATACATAACAAACCCGGAAATCAACATGATAGTGATGGAAACAAGCGAAAACACTCCCATCAGAGTCGTTTGTATCCCTTTTGGTTTTAAATTTGTCCATCCCCCATATTTTTCCCAGCTTCTCACCCGTTCCGTAATGCGGCTTTTTTCCGTATTTTGGTTTTCTCCTTGCATATCATACCCGCATTTACTTTTCAAATACTTGTTTTTCACTTTTTATATGCTCCGCTCTGTATTTTGACGGTGATACGCCAAACTTCCTTTTAAATACATAGCTAAAATAATTAGGATCTGTGTATCCTACTTTCTGCGCTATGACATAACTCTTTTCATTTGTTTCAATCAGCAGGCGCGCAGCCTGTTCCATACGGTAATCTGTCACATAACTGACAAAAGATTTTCCTGTTTCCTTTTTAAACACTGTAGAAAAATAGGAATTAGACACCCCAAGTCTTTCACAAATCTGAGCCAGAGACAACTGTACATCTGCATATTGACTGCGGACATGCTCCTTCGCTTTTGATACAAAGGACTGAGTTGATCTGCTCCTTGCCGTAACCAAATTTTCGCTGAAGCAAAGGCTGATATCCGTAAGCCATTTTCGCAGCGCATCGGGTTCAAGCTCAAGCAGCTTTCCATAGAGTATTCCGATATCTCCGCCTACCCCCTCCGCTGCAATATCATTATTTACAGAAAACCGAAACAAGGCGGTTACCAACTCCATGATCACCACATGATGCTGCTGCAATGATTTCAGCGGAAATGAAATGCTTTCTATATACTGATCTACCGCTTCTACAATCTCTTCTTCCGAATTCAAACGAATCTTTTTAAATAAATTCAACAATTCCATATCATTTGTAAAACAGGGCTCTCCCGACTCTTTAGGCGCGATTTCCTTAATGTTAATCGCCCTGGAAGCGCCGTAGACGGCACGATATGAAACCGCTTCACGCGCTGCGTTATACGATTGTGCCAAATCCAAAATCTGACTGCAGACCTGGCCTATTCCTACCGTGACAACAGTTCCCATCATGCGGTTTACATACTTACAAAAGCGGTCGCAGTCATCTGTCAGCTCCGCAATCTCATTTTCATTGTTTATCTGGGCAAACAGAACGCTGTTTCCAAGGTAGGGAAAACATTTTGCCTTCCATCTTTTCCCCAGACGGTCTTCTGCCTGTTTTTGTACAGACGCGGCTAAAAATAAGGAATTCATATTTTCCGGAATCTGACTGGACGACATATGAATGACCAGACAGCAGTATAATGGACCCGGAAGAGAAATCTGATAATCCGACAGGTATTTCTGAAGTTCATCCTCATGAATCCTTCCCTCTATCAGAGTAGAACAAAAATTTGCCTGCAAAAGAGGAAGGGACTCCGTATAATAATGTTCCAGCTTTTCCATGCTTCTTCTTTCACTTATCTCCTGATCCAGCTTTATTTTTAACTTTGTGAATATATTGATCAATTCCACAGAATTAACCGGCTTTAAAATATATTCCTCCACTTCCAGATGAACCGCTTCCTTTGCATATTCAAACTCATCAAAACCTGTAAAAAGTACGATCTTCATCGCCGGATACTCTCTTCTGATATGACTGCACAGCTCCATGCCGTCCATATACGGCATTTTAATATCTGTCATAACAACATCCGGCTGACTCTCCTCTATCATTTCCAGCGCCTTGATTCCATTATCGGCATATCCGACTACAGAAAATCCCAACTCTTCCCAATTAATTTTTCGGATAATAGCCTGTATTACTTCCTCTTCATCATCAACCAAAAGTATTGTATATTTATCCATCTTGTCTCCATATATATTATTCCGTTTTATTTTTCCTCATTATAACAAAGACATACATGCCTGTAAATACGACCTCATATTTTATCCGTCGTCTGTTCTTTCTGTCTTTTTAAACCGGCTCAGAATCACCGAGAACACCAAAGAGCACATTCCGGAATTATAAGCGATCGCCGGGATCTCAGGCAGACTCCGGCTTTGGCTCATCACCTATCCTAAAGCAGAAAGAGCCGACATAATGTCGGCTCTTTCCTTGATTTATCTTTATTTTTTCTGTACATATTTCAGACAATCCAGCGCTACCGCAACAAGAATGATAATACCTGAGAATACAAACTGAAGGTTTGTGTCAATTCCGAGGATCGTAAGGGAATATGTAAGCGCTGTGAAAATAAACACACCGACTACTACTCCCGAGATTTTTCCGATACCTCCGGTAAATGACACGCCGCCTACTACGCAGGCTGCAATCGCATCCATTTCCCATCCTTGTCCGTATGCGGCAGAACCTGAACCGACCATTCTTATACATTCCAGCCAGGAGCCGAATCCGTAAAGAATACCTGCCAGAATAAATGCTCCTACCGTAACGGCAAATACTGAAATACCTGACACCGACGCCGCTTCTGCATTTCCGCCGACCGCATACAAATTCTTACCAAAAGTTGTTTTATTCCAAATAAACCACACAATAAAGACTGCGGCTGCTGCCCATATGATAATTGTAGGGAATCCGTTTATCTTTGGAATAATCATATTCGGAATCGTCGGTTCGATAGCTCCGAAAGATACTCCTTTTGTAGCATATGTAACAAGTCCGAAGATCACGAGCATGTTTGCCATTGTCGAGATAAACGGGTGCATCTTAAACTTGGCAGTAAAAAATCCGGCGATCATTGTAAAGAATGTACACAAAAGTATACATATAACCAATGACAAGATTACACGCACAATGATAGGTGTTGACGTGAAATCAAATATATGTCCAAAAACTCCACCCGTATTAATTCCCTGATGCATAATAATCGTTGCCGTCGTCATTCCCATACCTACCATTCGCCCGATTGAAAGGTCTGTGCCTGCAAGAAGAATCAAACCTGCAACACCTAATGCAAGGAACATCTTCGGAGATGCCTGCTGAAGTACGTTCAGCACGTTATTATAAGTGAGCAAAGGCGCTCCCTTAATCATCGGCGTAATAATACAAAGCACAATAAATATCAAGAGAATAGCGATATATAATCCGTTCTGAAGGAAGAAATTTCTTTTACTGAACGTATATTTATAATTCTCCCATTTCTGCGCCCGCGTTTCAAGAAAAGTAAATTTTGACATACGCAGCAAATCAATCAGATGATACTTATAAGAATACGCCGCATGCCGTCTGTCCTTTATAGTCTGATAATCTTTTTGCAGTTCCATTTTCGCATCGAACAGCCTGTTCTTATAAACATATTTTTCATCCTTTATTTCCTGATGTTCTGAAAGTTTGGAAAGAATCTGCTGATGCTCTTTCTTCAGTTCTTCTACTCTTTTTTGATATTTCTCTTTCGCAAGGACTTTTTCCTGTGCGCAGCTTTCTTTAACAGGCACATAATATTCCTTGTCGAAATGTTCTTTCAAATATGCTTCCGCATCTGCAATCAGTTTTGAAATCCTGTCTTTATTCTTAGACTCTACCGCTTTTGCCTGCTGCAGTTCCCTGCGCATTCTCGTAAGTCTATCCTCTTTTTCACCTTTTGTAAGAGTGCGATCTCTCTTTACTCCGTCCATTGTGTTTTGCAGCGACAACACTTTATCCGTGCCGTCCACCCGGAGACCGTCAATCTGTTTTTGAATTGCACCGACGTATTCTTCTATCGGACGGCGAATCTGCATTTCCTGTTCCGCCGTCAGAACCTTACTGTTTCCATTAGCCATATTCATCATTCTCCCTCATTTTATAGGTATTTTGCGCTAAGTCTTAATAGTTCTTCCTGATTTGTCTCTTTTGTATTAACAATTCCAGAAAGATATCCATTTGACATAACGCCAATGCGATTTGTAATTCCCAGAATTTCAGGCATTTCAGACGAGACAACAATGATCGTCCTGCCCTGCTTTGCCATGTTGATAATCAGTTCATATATCTCATATTTTGCGCCGACATCAATTCCTCTTGTCGGTTCATCCATCATAAATACCTGCGGTTCTCTTTCCAGCCATTTTCCAAAAATAACTTTTTGCTGGTTTCCTCCGGAAAGATTTGAAATCATATCATTTGGTCCCATACATTTTGTCCGCATAGTCTTGATTTCTTCCGCAGTCGCTTTTTCCATTTTCGAATCAGAAAGAGCGATCCCTGATTTATACTGTTTCAAGTTTGCTATCGTTGTATTAAACGTAAGATCTCCCTTCAAAAATAATCCGTTTGCCTTACGTTCCTCCGTGATCATAGCAAAGCCATGTTCCATCGCATCTTTCGCACTTTCAAAGTTCATAAGATGATTATTAAAGTATACTCGTCCTGCCGCCCTGGTGCGCACTCCGAAAATCGTCTCCATAAGCTCTGTTCGTCCGGCTCCTACCAGACCATACAATCCGAAGATTTCTCCTTTTCTCACATCAAAAGACACATCTTTAAGATAAGGCTCGAATTTTGTAGATAAATGCTGCACGGACAAAACCACATCTCCCGGCGTATTATCCACTTCCGGAAAACGGTTTTCAAGAGAACGTCCTACCATTGCCGTAATCAGTTCATTCATATCTGTATCTTCCGTGCTCTTTGTCATAACCAGATTTCCGTCTCGAAGCACCGATATTTCATCACAAATTTCAAAAATTTCATCCATTTTATGAGAAATATAAATCAAAGCAATTCCCTGCTCTTTCAGCATTCTCATCATTTCAAAAAGTTTTTCTACTTCCTGCACCGTCAATGAAGAGGTAGGCTCATCCAAAACGATCACCTTGGAATTATAAGAGATTGCTTTTGCAATCTCGCACATCTGCCGCTGAGAAACCGACATATTACGCATCGGCTGAGACAAGTTGACTGTCATTCCCAATTTTCTGAAAAGTTCAGACGCCTCTTTTTTCATCCGGCCTTCATCTATTACACCGACCGCATTCACCGGATACCGTCCAAGAAACAAATTGTCAACTACATTTCTCTCCAGACACTGATTCAATTCCTGGTGAACCATAGCGATACCGTTTTCCAACGCCTCCCTCGGTCCGGAAAAACTTACCTCTTTCCCATCCAGGAAGATATTTCCTTCGTCTTTTTGATAGGTACCGAAAAGACACTTCATCATCGTTGATTTTCCAGCGCCGTTTTCCCCCATAAGCCCCATAACTGTTCCCGCTTTCACATCCAGATTGATGCGAGTGAGAACTCTGTTTCTTCCAAAGGACTTACTCATATCCCGTATCGATAAGACGATATTATCTTTCTTATCTGCCATGCTTTTTACTCCTATTATACTTTAGAATTTTTCTATCTTTACCCAAACGGTTGCAGTCCTTTTCCCACAGACAACTTTCTCTGACTGCCTGATCTCAATTACCGAAATCACCAAAAGGTACTCTCCGAGATCGCAGGCAGCCGCCATAGTCTCAGGCAAACCCGGACTTTAGCTTATCGCCGCCGCAAAAATATTAGGGAGAATTCCTTCTCCCTAATAGACCTGCTTATCCTCATTATTACTGAAGTAATGATGTATAGGAAGCCGCATTATCTGTTTTTACCATGTTAATCGCAAACGCATCATACTGGCTAGGATTTCCAAGACGGTTTGTAATATTGGACTCTGTCTGTCCGTCACCGCCGATATACTCAACGTCTAAATTAAGAAGATCATCATAGTTCTTAAGAAGCGGCTGGTATGTAGAACTTAAGAAGTTATCGGAAGCATTGTAAATGTTCAGCCATACTTTCTTTTTCGCATGTTCTTTCTCATCCAGCTGTTTGGATACCGGCTCATATACTTTTGTAGAATCTGTAAATTCCTGATAGTTATCAGCTGTAACCGCTACATTCAACGCATAGTAAGAACGCTGCTCTTCATTGTATGTATATACATCTTCAGACAAAACATTGCCTGCTTCATCTTCTGTACCGATACCTGTATCAATATCTACGCCATCAAGTGCATTACGGATAACACGCAATGTCAAATATGCCTGTACGTCTGCATGTTGGCTGATCGTTCCGCCGTAACCTTCTGCAATAGCAGCTACCGCGTCATTATTTGCATCGTATCCGAAAGTAGGTACTTTATTATCTTTTGACCATGCATTAAACATTGACATTCCCATTCCGTCATTGTTGGAAACTACAACGTCTATGTTTTCCCCAAATGAAGAGGACCATGTGCCGATTGAATTTCCTGCTGTAGCCGCATCCCATGTTGCTCCTGCAGAGTTCTTCATCTCCTGAGAAGCAAGTTCTCTTACTACATATTTCTTTCCGCCGGCTTCAATCGTTCCGTCCTTTACAGCAGTTGCAGTTCCGTCTGCATTTGTTCCGATCGGAGCGCTGTCGATATCTCCGTCTTTCTCTACGCCTGTACCAAGAGCTTTACGGACACCTCTTGTACGTGCGATAGAATCGTTATGTCCGATATCTCCGATAGCCAGAACATATCCGATCACTCCGTCACCGTTACGGTCAATTTTATCTATATTTTTTTCGATATAGTCTTTTACCATAGTTCCCTGAAGTTCAGCACCCTGATTTGCATCAAATCCTACATAATATGTATCTTTATTGAAGTTCAATGCTGTCATGTCCAATTCTCCCGTGGAACTGTTTGACGGCTGTCTGTTGAACCATACCAACGGTTTGTCCTTATTTGCCACTTCCGATCCGGAAGAATTATTTGACGCTGACTTTCCGCTGTCAGATCCTCCTCCACACGCAGTAACTGACAGTGCCATTACCGCCGCCATTGTGATTAAAGCTATTTTTCTCTTCATACATTTTCTCCCTTCTGCTCTTTTTCGCACAGATATTTTTTGTTGATAGTGACAGTTTATATGAATTCTTTTAAATATAACATAGAATATTTTTCTATTTATATTGAATTTTTTAAGATTTTATTAGTCATGTCTTATAATATTTGTCATTTTAGCTCTTATTTTCCCGTCATTTTGTACCCATCCTTTTTCAGTCAGACACAATCATCGAAATTTTTAAAAGGCACATTCCCGGATTACATTCTCCACTAATGCAAAAAACAGAAAGCCGCTGATATACCCCTTGGCAGCTTTCTGTTTCATATCTGTCTTTTCAATCTGTTTTTACTTCTTTATCAAAAAACGAAATGCAGTATGTGCGGTATATTTTTCACCTGCACGGTATACAGGACTTGGGAAATTCTCATGGTGAACCGCATCAGGATAACACTGTGTTTCTAAACAAACTGCGCTTCTTTTCCCATATACGACGCCCTCTTTACCTACTTCATTTTCTACAAAGTTCGCCGTATAAATCTGCATTCCCGGACGATCCGTGTAAGTTTCCATCACGATTCCGCTTTCCTCAGCCATAAGTTCCGCCACTTTCTCAAAGTTTCCTTTGTTTTTCAAAACCCAGTTGTGATCATATCCGTTTCCGAATCGAAGCGGTTCGTACTCTTCCTCGATCCTCTCTCCTATTTTTCTTCCTTCCCGAAAATCCATAGGTGTATTCTCCACCGGAAGAATCTCTCCTGTCGGTATTGACTGTGCATCCCCCGGAGTAAAATAATCCGCCTCCAGAGTAAGCGTATGCTGCAGTACACTTCCGCTGTTATGTCCATCTAAATTAAAATAACTATGATTTGTCATATTCAGAATCGTATCTTTGTCCGACAAAGCTTCATAAAAGATATCAAGCTTATCATCTTTATCAAGGCTGTATGTCACGTATATATCTGCCGTTCCCGGATATCCCTGATCTCCATCCGGACTATGAAGTTTAAAACGAACAGACGTCTCCGTCACCTCTTCCGTCTCCCATATCCTTATATTGTAGAAATCCATACCGCTGTGCAGATTATTTCCGTTATCATTCCCCGTCAAATGATATGTTTTTCCGTTTAATTCAAATTGCGCGCCGCCAATCCGGTTTGCATTTCTTCCTACAATCGTTCCGAAAAAGCACGTACCTGCCTCATAACCGGCCGCGTTTTCATATCCCAGAACAACGTCCGCCATGCTTCCCTCTTTATTTTTCACCTTCAAACTGACCAGTGTCGCTCCTAAGTCAGTCACTGCTGCCTCCATCCCGTTTTCATTTCTTATCACATAGAGACTCGCCTGATTTCCTTCCTTCGTACACCCAAAATTTCTCGTCATTTCCATTTCCTTCCTTTCTGCTGCGTTTTCGTTACTTTCATCCGCTTCACTTTATATGGATGTTTATAGTATTCTGCCCCGCATTCTTCTGTTTTCATTATATAGTCAGCATGTTCCGATAGCAAGAGGATATCAAGAAAGAAAAAACAAAGTCTCTCTCATCCGTTTTAACTTCATATTAACGGAAAACTGATATGAATACTAAACCAGTCACCCTTCATCTGCGCGCTGATTTCTCCACTCATTTTCAGTACAAACCCTTTTGTAATAGAAAGGCCGAGTCCTGTCGAATTTTTGCTTCTTGCTTCATCTGCTTTATAGAAACGTTCAAAGACTCTTTGAAGATCGATCCGATCCGGATATTCCACTCTATTTTTAAACACTAGCTTCGCTCTGTTTTCCTTCTTTTTCAGTTGAATCTTCAATTCTTTATTTCCATGATCCAACCCGTTTTTCACAATGTTTTGTATAATCCTTCTAAGCGCCTGTCCATTCCCCATGATCCAAACAGGCGTATCTGTCAAGTCAAATTCCGGAACAATTCCCCTTTCTGCCCATTCATCATAATATGAAAACACTGTTTCTTTCAGAATCTGAGTTAAGTTTTGTCGTTCTTTTTTCAATTCATACGTTTCATTTTTTAACTTTGTATAAGTAAACAGCTCTTCCAGCATCTCTTTAAGGCTTTCGATTCGTTCCTCTATGATTTCGATATAACGCTTCCTGTCCGCTTCAGACGAACAGGTTTCCAGCAGTTGAAAATATCCGTCCATTGATGTCAGGGGCGTCCTTATATCATGCGATAAATTCGTATATGTATCAGCAATCATCCGTTCTTTTTTTACATATTGTGCAGCTTCTTCTTTTCGTTCTTTAATCATCTCGTTCAGAAGATCTGTCAACTCTTTAATATTTCCCAGCTTAATTTCTTTTGTGATGAGCATATTGCTCTCATGCTCTCTCAGAAAACGCAATTGGCGGCAGATATCTTTTACCTGCCGCATATAACTACCCAATATACAAATCAATGTAATAATAACTCCGACCAAAATCCCAACTATAACATACATGTTAAATATCTCGTTTCTTAAACACAAAACTTCCCAAACAGACTGCGGCTGCCACAAATGCAAATCCAACCAGCAAAGAAGTAACCGCCATTTCCGATGTAATCTCTGTTCCAAGAAGCGTAATCTTCCCGCTCACAGTATAATTGATCATATGAAAATTTTCCAGTCCGACTTTTGCAAGCATACGATCAATAAAACTATAAAAAATAATAAGTGCATTCATACACAGACAAATACCTATCACAATGCTGACTACATTATTTCTGATCACAAGCGCAATACACATTACGATCATCAAAAGAGCAAAATGCAGTATCGTCTGAAGAAGAAAATAAAGCGCAAATGCTCTTTTATCTCCCAGTATAACTTCATGGAAAAACAATTTGTTTGCCACTGCCTGTACAATGAAGAACAACATCATCGTCAATACTGTATAAAGGAACAAACATACGGCTTTGGCACATACGATCAAACCTCTGTTTTTCACTTGACCTGCTATATTTTTCACAAATCCGCTCGTTACATCTGCCGTAGAATACAGGATTGTAAAGATGATCATAAACACCGCAACGGCCTTTCCTTTTATATTTGCAAAAAACATATCGAAAACAGAAACCTGTTCCCCCGGTTTTGTCGGAGGCGTCACATCCATTCCAAGATTCACCTGACCGCTTTCTTGTTCTTCCATTGCATATTCATAATTCTGCTGCCGATCCTCAAGCGAATATGCATCCATTTCACCCGCTGTAAGCGCTGTTGTCACAATCATAAGAACAGCAAAAATTGTCCAGATTACATAGAGGCTTTTTGTTTTAAACATACGGAACAATTCCATTCGTATCATATTAAGCATTGCAGGCACCTCCTGTCAGATTCAGAAAATAATTTTCAAGTTCTTCGCTTGTAATTCCAATCCCTCTCACACTGACACCTGCTTTTGCAAGTTCCATATTCACAGCTGCGCTTTCATCCAGCCTTTCGTATATGTGGATCGTATTCTTGTCTGTCACCTGATAGTTCTTAAATCCCATCTGATCCAGCACCGGCAGCGCCTGTTTTGGGTCATCGAGAAAAATCTCCATCCTTTCTCCACAGCGCTGCATCAACTCTTCTTTCGTAATTTCCTGTACGAGAGTTCCGTTATGAATAATTCCATAATGGGTTGCGATTTTAGACAACTCTTCTAAAATATGACTGGAAATAATGATCGTCATATTCTGCTCATCTCGAAGTTTGAAGATCATATCCCGGATTTCCGCGATTCCCTGTGGGTCTAATCCGTTAATCGGTTCATCGAGCAGCAGCAGATCCGGCTCTCCGACAAGAGCCATACCGATCCCGAGTCTTTGCTTCATTCCGAGCGAAAAATGTTTTGTCTTTTTCTTTCCCACATTAGACAGGCCAACTGTTTTTAATATATTTTCAATGTATCTTTTGTCATTGATCCCAAACAATCGGCATTTTACCGCCAGATTATCATAAGCAGACATATTTCCGTATAGTCCCGGCGACTCAATCAGACAGCTGATCCTTGAACGTACGTTTTTCAACTGAGCATTCTTATATCCGAACATTTCAATCTCACCCGAAGTCGGTTGTGATAAACCGCTTATCATTTTCAAAAATGTCGTTTTCCCAGCTCCGTTTCTTCCGATAAAGCCGTAAATCGAACCTTTTTTCACATGAAGATCAACATGATCTACCGCCTTATGATGACCGAATTGTTTTGTCAATCCGTGTGTAGCCAATAAATATTCACTCATCTTTTTTCTCCTTTTCTTTTCTTTATCTGCTCTCATTCTATAAACAAATTGCTAATCAATCGCAAATAAAAAGTAAAAAAAGAGTAAAGATTACGGATGAAGCCTGTACCCGATCCCCCATACAGTTTCAATATATTCTTTATCTGTCACAGCCTTGATCTTCTTGCGGATATTACTTATATGTACGTCTAGCGTCTTTGTCTCTCCCATATATTGCTCTTCCCACGCATATTCAAACATTTCTTCTTTGCTGAATACTTTTTTCGGATGTTTTAACAACAGCTCCAATATTGAAAATTCCTGTTTTGTAATATGAGGCAATTCTGTATTTCCCACTTTTACAGTAAAATCACCCTTATTAAGTTCCAGCTCCTGATAAGTAAATCGGTGTTCCTCCTCTTTTCTCCCTGTTGTTTCTGCCCTTCTGATCTGCACTTCCACTCTGGCAGTTACTTCTTTAATATCAAACGGCTTTGTCACATAATCATCCGCTCCGCCGCGCAAAAATTCCACTTTATCATCAATCGTATCTTTTGCTGTTAGAATGATCACCGGGGTATTTCCTTTCTTTCGAATATCTCTAAGTACTTCTTCCCCCGGAATTCCCGGAAGCATTAAATCAAGAAGTATAACCGAATATCTTTCCCCCTGTAAAATCATTCTTGCTTCCGTACCTGAGAACGCCTGCGTACATATATACCCTTCTTTTTCTAATGCTTCTTTTAAAAGTCCGTTAATATTTACATCATCTTCTACGATTAATACTGAATTTCTATGTTCCATCTCCATCCTCATTTATGTAACAGATGTTTTTATTCCTCTGTTTTCATACGCCTTGTTTATATTTTCTCCGGATTCATATAAAAGTCATTTATTTTATCCATAGCATACAATATTCTTTTTCTCCGGTTTCCGCATCTTTTCCTTCTCTTTGAATACAAAATCCTTCCCTTTCATAAAATTGTACTGCCCTTTTATTTTTTACATATACGTTTAATTCTAATCTTTTTCTCTTTTGTTTTACAAAATCAAGAAGCTGCTTTCCGATACTTTGGGAGCGAACGTCTCCTCTGACAAAAATCCCCTCCACATAATCTTTATCTAATCCGATAAAGCCGAGAATTCCGCCTGTTTCATCAAATATCTCTTCCATCATGTCTTCTGTCTCGAAAACATAGATTTCTGCCTGCAAAAACATCTCTTTAACCGCATCTTTGTAACCTTCCCAATAACACGGATCAATAAAATCATGCGCTTCTTTATTCGCGGCAAGCCAGATTTTCACTGCCGCTTCCAGATCCTGTCTTTGAAATTTTCTGATCACGTCTTTCTCTCCTGCATCTTATCTTTTTATTCTCCGCATTCCGCGGCGTTTAAAAAGTTTCTGCCATCATGTAAAATCAAACAGCGATAACTGATTACTCTGCGGAAGATCTTCAAACAATCCAAGCTCCGCCATCAGATCAATCACAGTCTTGCTGACTTTTGTTCTTTGCCTGAAGTCGTCAAGCGACAGATACGCCCCGTCTTTCGCCGCCTCTTCCACTGCCTCGGCAGCTTTATCCCCCATTCCTTCAATGCTTGCAAGCGACGGCATCAGCTTTCCGTCTACGATCTGAAACATCTTTGCCTTCGCCCTATAAATATCAATCGGAACAAACTCAAATCCACGGGCATACATTTCCTGAACGATCTTCATGTCTTTTAGCACGTCCTGCTCTTTCTTGCTTAGCTGATCCCCTTTACTTTTATACTGTTTTATATGATAATTCAACGTTTCTTTTCCCTGACACATAAGCGCATACGAAAACGCATCCGCCCTGATGCCGAAATACGCCGCATAATATGCAAGAGGATAGTTGATCTTACAGTATGCGATCCGATATGCCATCATAACATAAGCGGCGGCATGTGCTTTCGGGAACATGTAGCTAATTTTTTTACATGACCAAATATACCAATCCGGCACATCCTGTGCTTTCATCGCCTCTTCCCATTCCGGTTTCAGTCCTTTTCCTTTTCGCACACTTTCCATAATCGTAAACGCAAGAGCACTTTCTACTCCTTTGTTGATAAGATAGATCATAATATCGTCTCTCGTACAAATCGCCGTCGAAATCGTCGCCTTTCCCGACTTCACAAGCTCCTGTGCATTTCCAAGCCACACATTCGTTCCGTGCGATAATCCGGAAATACGGATCAGATCCGAAAGTGTCTGCGGTTTCGTATCCTGAACCATTTGAATAACAAAGTCCGTTCCGAATTCCGGTATTCCGAGACTTCCGATCTTACATCCGTCAATATCTTCCGGCTTAATCCCCAACACTTCTGTTCCATGAAACAGTTCGATCACATCCTTATCATCAAGAGGAATTTCGGTCGCAATAAACGGATGATCTGCATTGTATTCATTTTCCATAGCATCCGATGTAATATAGTCCTCCAGTGTACGGATCATCGTCGGATCGTCATGTCCCAGAATATCTAACTTCAACAAGTTATGATCGATGGAATGATAATCAAAATGTGTCGTTGTAATTCCACATTCCATATCATTTGCCGGATGTTGAACCGGAGTAAATTCATTGATATCATGCCCGTGAGGAAGAACGACGATACCTCCCGGATGCTGACCTGTGCTTCTTCGGATTCCCGTACACCCTTCGGTCACTCTTTCTATCTCACATTTTCGTTTTCTTTGCTCATGTTCCTCATAGTAGTTCCGGACAAATCCATACGCTGTCTTATCTGCCAGAGTACCGATCGTTCCAGCCTTAAATGTATGTCCTTCACCGAAAAGAACTTCTGTATATTTATGAGCCTTTGCCTGATAATCTCCGGAAAAGTTCAAGTCGATATCCGGTTCTTTGTCTCCTTTGAATCCTAGGAATGTCTCAAACGGAATATCAAATCCCGCTTTCACAAGCTGTTCTCCGCATACCGGACACTTCTTATCCGGCATATCATACCCGCATCCGCCGGCAAATGAACGCACTTCATCCGACTCAAAATCACTATAATGGCATTTTGAACAATAATAATGCGGACTTAACGGATTTACCTCTGTAATTCCCGCCATTGTCGCAACAAAGGAAGATCCGACCGATCCTCGCGAACCTACAAGATATCCGTCCGCATTTGACTTCCAAACAAGCTTTTGCGCAATGATATACATAACCGCATACCCATTTGAAATAATGGAATTCAGTTCTTTTTCCAGACGTGCGGAAACTTGCTTCGGAAGATCTTCTCCATACATCTCATGAGCTTTCCTGTAACAGATATCCCTTAGTTCCTGATCTGAATTTTCGATAACCGGAGGACATTTGTTCGGATTGACCGGAGAGATCTTTTCAATCATCCCCGCGATCTTCACCGGATTATCTATAACAATCTCTCTCGCTTTCGCCGCGCCGAGGTAGGAAAACTCTTCCAGCATCTCATCTGTCGTGCGAAGAAACAACGGAGGCTGACGATCCGCGTCGTCAAATCCTTTTCCCGCCATAATAATCCTTCGGTACACTTCATCGTCAGGATTTAAAAAATGTACGTCGCATGTTGCCACTACCGGCTTTCCGAATTTTTCTCCGAGCTCCACGATCTCCCTGTTGATATTTTGCAGATCTTCTATTGAATTTACATCCGCTATACGTTCACTCTCGATCATAAACTGATTGTTTCCGACAGGCTGTATCTCATAATAATCATAGAATTCCGCCAGCCTCGCAATCTGTTGGGCAGAGCGCTTTTCATGCACTGCCTGATATAATTCTCCCGCCTCGCAGGCGCTTCCGATCAGCAGCCCTTCCCTGTGCTCGTTCAAAAGACTTTTCGGTATTCTCGGTCTTCTTGCGTAGTAAGTCATATGAGATTGAGAGATCAACTGGTACAGATTATATCGGCCGATATCATTTTTCGCCAAAATAATAATATGATGTGTCGGCATTTTCCGAATCGCATTGACATTCCGGTCCCCGTAACGATTCACTTCTTTTAAAGTTCCGACCTGATCCTTTTTCAGCATTTCTGTAAATTTAACAAATATTTCCGCAGTTGCCTCTGCATCATCCACTGCACGGTGATGATTCTCAAGGGAAATATTCAACGCTTTCGCCACGATATTTAATTTATATTTTGACAACGTCGGCAAAAGTACACGTGCCAGCGCTACTGTATCCAGATATACAAACTCATCCGAAAGTCCAAGCGACCGGCAATTCTGTTCGATAAATCCAACATCAAACCCGGCATTGTGCGCGACAAGCACACCGTCTCCTGCAAACTCAAGGAACTGAGGTAAAACAACGTCTATTGTCGGTGAATCCATCACCATTTCGTCTGTGATGCTTGTCAGGTTTGTGATCTCAAACGGAATCGGCCGTTTCGGATTCACAAACGTACTAAAACGATCCGTGATCTTTCCGTCCGTCACTTTTACGGCTCCGACCTCTATGATCGCATCTTTGATTGAACTAAACCCTGTAGTCTCGATGTCAAAGACAATATAAGTATCGTCAAGCGTCTGATTGCCTGCGTTTACTGCAATCTCCGTCAGATCGTCCACAACATATCCTTCCACACCGTAAAGAACTTTAAACGGGTCGTCTTTATCAAGTGTTTCAATATAATGATTGGCGTCCGGAAACGCCTGAGCCACACCGTGATCTGTGATCGCGATTGCAGGATGTCCCCAGTCATGCGCACGTTTTACGATATCTTTTACTTCCGACACACCGTCCATATCGCTCATTTTCGTATGACAATGAAGTTCTACCCGCTTGATTGGACTTAAATCTTCCCTTTGAACCGTAAAATCACCGATCTTTTTAATTCCTGTTACAGAAGCTATCGTAAGTTCTCCGTCAAATTTATCAATCGTCGTAACTCCTTTGACTTTTACGAACGCTCCTTTTTTTAATTCCCCTAAGATTTCAGGAAGTTGTTCGTTTTTCGCAAACATTTTCACTGTGATCGTGTCTGTAAAGTCTGTCACAGAAAATATAATGATCGTCTTTTCATTCCGGATTTCTCTTGTATCAAAACTGATAATCTTACCGTGTACTGTGATCTCTCCCATTTCTGTGATCACCTGCTCTAAAGAAATAGGCTCATCTTCAAAATTACGCCCGTAAATCAGATTCGGATCGTCACCGATCTTAACAGGACGGTAAAAATCTTTCTTTCGGAATTCACCTTTTTTAAATTCTCCCTTTTTCACTCCTCCTGATATTGCCGCCGATGTTCCTTTCCCGTCTCGGGATGATACCGATGCTTTATCCGCCGCATTTTCAGATGAAGTTCTTTTTATCTGATCTTTCTTCTCTTCTCCTTCTGCCTGAGGCGTTTCCCCGCGCTGTCTTGCCCGTCTCTCAAAGATCGCATTGATCTCCTGTTGGATTCTCTGTTCATCATATTCCCTGCTTCCTGTTCTGTCAGGCTCTTTGTAATCTACACGGATCTCTGCCGGAATATGAAATCTTTCTGAATACACTTCCTTTAACAGATCCACTATCTCTTCTTTTCGCCCTGCCGAAACAATCGTATCGAGCAGTTCCAGGCAGACTACATTTTCCGCTTCATAGCGGATATCTGCCTGTGCAAACATATTAGATGCAAGCATACTTTTTTCTTTCAATTCGAGGATGATACTCTCCCTGTATTCATTCATAAGCGCTTCTGCAGTATACTGTCCCGAGAGCATATATTCCTCCACAATATGCACCGCAACAGCCGTTTTGGCAAATAACTGATCTTTGATACATTGTTCCATCTGAAAAATCTGCTTCTTCTGAATGAGATGTCTGCTGAAAATATATATGTTAAGAAAATCACGTCGCGAGTTCGTCGTGATCTTCTTAACTTCCACATCTGAAAACAGCAAACGGACATCATCGTCTGCTCTCAACGTCGGAAATACATGAAAAAATTTTTTATCGTCTTTTACCTGTTCCAAATCAACAGCTCCTATATATTCTTTTACACTGATAACAGTAATACGTATTCTTTTTAGCTCTCTTCATCCGGCATGATCCGAATCTGTCACTTTTTCCAGTTTAAAAGTTCCTGCCGCAATGTTTCCAAAAGTTTTTCTTCTTTTACTTTTTTTATGATCTCGCCTTTTTTGATCAGAAGACCTTCTCCGATCCCTCCGGCGATTCCGATATCAGCTTCTCTTGCCTCTCCCGGACCGTTCACTACACATCCCATAACGGCAACTTTGATATCAAGAGGAATATCCTGAACCATCTTCTCCACTTCGTTTGCCAGACCGATCAGATCGATCTTCGTCCTGCCGCAAGTAGGACAGGATACAACTTCGATCCCGCCTTTTCGCAAACCAAGTGTTTTTAATATAAGCTTTGCGCTTCGAATCTCTTCTGCCGGATCTCCGGTCAAAGAAACCCGGATCGTATTTCCTATCCCCTCGTTGAGGATGATCCCAAGACCTATCGAAGATTTTATATTTCCCGAATAAACCGTTCCCGATTCTGTAATACCGACATGAAGCGGATAAGGACATGCCTTTGCGATCAATTCGTGAGCTTTCACGCACATCAGCACATCGGAAGATTTAATACTCACAACAAGATTGTCATATCCCATTTTTTCGATCATATGCACTTTGTCAAGAGCACTCTCCACGATCCCTTCTGCCGTTACACCGTTGTATTTTTCCAAAATATGCTTTTCCAAAGAACCGCTGTTCACACCGACACGGATTGGTACATTGTACTCTTTTGCCTTATCTACAACAGCCTGAACCTTTTCTTCCGAGCCGATATTTCCCGGATTGATCCTAATCTTATCCGCTCCGTTTTCGATCGCGGCGATCGCCAGCCTGTAATCGAAATGAATATCTGCCACAAGAGGAATATGAATTTGTTTTTTTATTTCTTTCAACGCCTCTGCCGCTTCCATTGTCGGAACCGCACAACGAATGATTTCACATCCTGCCGCCTCCAAACGCAGTATCTGATCTACTGTTTCTTTCACATTTTCTGTCTTTGTATTTGTCATCGACTGGATCGTTACCGGATGAGTTCCTCCGATCTTCACATTGCCGATCGCAATTTCTTTTGTGTTTTCCCTGTACATTCTGTTTCTCCTTTTTCCGAACTGTCTTATCGTTTTATTATAACAGAAGAGTTCCGTAAACGGAACTCTTCTTCATCTGATTTGCTGTTACTTCTTTTCTCTTTTGACAAATACAAGCTGATCGCCATATTCACGCTCTGTTAATGTAAGCGTATCTTTCTCTATACTGTAATCATATGTTCCTGAGAGAAGTCCTTCCGCCTGTGTATCCTCAGTGTGAATCGTAAAAACCTTCGTTTTTGTATCCACTTCTGATTGCACCGTCTCAAAAGACTTTTTATCCTCGTCTGTCAGCGTAACTTTTCCGTTACTTTCTATCTTGATCACTTCTCCGCTGTCTTCACTGACCCAAGTTCCCACAAGTGGATTTCCGACAAAGAGTCTCGTCACAAAAAAGACCGCTACGATAACTATAAGTATTGATGATATTGCAACAATCGTTCTCCAAAGCGTACTTCTTTTCTCTTCATTATTTTCTAAAATCATAGATTATTTCGTTTCCCTTCTTTTTCTGTCTCGCTTCGGGTTTTGCACCAAAGCACTCTGTTCTGCATAATTTATTTTCTTTTTTCATTTCTGTCTGACAATCTTAGCGTCGGCAAAAAATTCCGGTACATGGAAACTCGGCACACTCGATAAGATAGGGGAATAAGATGCATAATGTTCGGCTTCTTTTGACTCTGAAATTTTATAAAAATTGCATGTAAAATAGCTTCCTTCTCCTAAATTCAGCGGTCCGTAAATCTTTTCCAAAATTTTAACGGGAACTTTCAATTCTGCCGTCCAGTCATTTTCATGCACTTCTGCATGACATTCAAATCCCACCCGTTCCGCCTCTGTAAAATAAGAACGGTACATCCGTCTGGAACCATATTCCGCATGCAGGACTCCGTTTGCATTTACTGCAAAATTCAAATAATTTTCTTCATTCGCTCTCGAAGAAACCGGCTCGAACATAAGATAAGCTTCCATCACGCTGTCTCTGTAAATCGGGTCATTGATCTCCGTATAAACACGAAGAGGATTCTTTTCTTCACAGATCAGCTTCAAATAGAATGCATCTTGAGGAATAAATCCGATATATCCATACATAGGAGGAAATTTCTCAGTTCCCCATAATGCATTTTCCACACGAAACGGAATCAGATCATCCAACTGCTCTTTTCTTTCTATTATTGCAACCTCTAATTTCATACGATGCACCTCCTCGGCTTTACTACAGAGCACAACTGTTACAGATTAATTATATGTTTATATATAATTTATCAGAAAATTTGTTGTTTTTCAATCCTTCGTATTGCCAATTCAACGCACATCTGCTATAAAATCATTCTCCGCCTAATTTTGATGCCGCAAACCATCCTGCCGCAAATGTCACCACTCCGATCAGCAATGTCACAACAGAGAACGCACTCCAGTCTGTCTTTAACAAAATTGCGATCGGCGATGCGATGATCAGACCGATGATCGCATAATATGCATGGATCTCCGCTTTTGAAAAAATAAATTCGATCAGCTTTGCAATCAGGAAGATCCCGATCACGATCCCGATTCCGAACGGTATCAAAACTTTACACTGCGTCAAAATACCATTTATATCAAAAGCTACAACAGCGTCAATAAATTGATTGATTGTTTTCAGAATCGTATCATAATATCCGAGAAGCATAAGCATCATAGATCCGCTTACTCCGGGAACGACCATCGTTGCAGCCGCAATGATACCAACGCTGAACAACTTGATCATATTTATAATTCCGAAACTTACATCTGCCGCTTTTCCGTTTGTATCCCCAAGCAAAGCCATCAGTATCACTATTCCGAAAAAGATCAAAAATGCGGCGATCTTCCCTGTTGAAACCGAGTGACCTTTCACTTTATTAAAAATAAACGGAAGACTGCCCGCGATCAATCCGCAGAAAGCAAAATTTGTCGGAATCGGATAATTTTCCAAAAGAAACTCAAACAACCTTGAAAGAATAACGATTGCCGCTCCCGCTCCTATGAAAATCGGAATAAGCAGTTTCATGCTGTTCTTAAATTCTGATTTCAGATGCGTGATCGCATGAATCAGTTTATCGTAAAGTCCCATTGCGACCATCATTGTTCCCCCGCTCACTCCGGGAATAATATTCGCAATTCCGACAACCATACCTTGTAACAATTTTTTTATCATTTTCTATGCTCCTATTTTCTTTTTCAGGAAATCAAGAAATATCTTCATCTCCTCATCTGTGCCTATTGTGATTCTAAGATAATCTTTTATCTTAGGATCATTCCAATGCCGCACATAAATTCCCGCTTCTTTTAATTCTTCAAACAATTTAAGCGCATCATATCTCGGATGAGTCACAAACAAAAAATTTGCCTTTGAATCTGTACATTCAAATCCGAGATCTCTGAGTTGCTCTTTTACATTTTCCCGCGTTTGTACTATTTTACTTATATTTGTTTTAAAATATTCCGTATTTTCCAAAGCTGCCGCTCCACATGAGATTGCCGCACAGCTCATTGTATAAGAATTAAACGAATATTTTACATCATTTAAACAACGGATCAATTCCGGATTGGAAACTGCATATCCTATTCGCATTCCCGCCATACTTCTAGACTTTGAAAACGTCTGCGTAACGATCAGATTATCGTAACGGTCAATCAAGCTGATCGCTGACTTTCCTGCAAAATCAACATACGCTTCATCTATGATCACAATATTGTCTCTGTTATGACGCAAAATGTCTTCGATGAAATCCACTTCCTCATAAATCGCCGTCGGGGCATTTGGATTCGGAAAAATGATTCCTCCGTTTACTTTGTAATAATCTTCTTTTACAATTCTAAACTTTCCATCTAATTTCGGGCAGACATACGGAATCCTGTACAAATTTGCCCATACCTGATAAAAAGAATATGTAATATCAGGAAATAATATCGGTTTTTCCGAATTAAAAAACGTAAGGAAGCAAAGCGAAAGCACATCGTCTGATCCGACTCCCACAAAAATCTGATCTTCTCCTACTTTTAATTGATCCGCGAGCGCTTTTATAAGCTTCCCTGAGGTCGGATCCGGATAAAGACGAAATTCATCCTCTTTCAGTTCATCAAAAACCGCTTTCACTTCGGGCGCCGGGGGGTATGGGTTCTCATTTGTATTCAGTTTCACTACCTTTTGCCGCGGCTGTTCTCCCGGAACATACGGATCCACTATACGTATATTATTTAAAAGTTCTTTTCTGACCGTCATTGTCTCTTCTCCCGCACATGGCTTTTTACATTCTTACTATTTATATTCTCCGGCAAGTTCTTTAAATTTCGGCAATGAATTTACGATTGTCTCGTAAGCCACACAATATGCGATACGCACATATCCCGGACATCCGAACGAACTTCCCGGAACGATCAATATGTTATATTTCTTTGCCGCTGCGCAAAACGCCTTTTCATCTTCAACCGGAGATTTGACAAAGAGATAAAATGCGCCTTCCGGTCTGACACATTCAAATCCGAGCTCTTTTAACCCGTTATAAAGCGCCTCTCTGTTTCTGTCATAATAAGAAATATCTGTTTTCGCATTCAAACATGCCTTTACTACTTTCTGCTGAAGTGTCGGGGCATTGACAAATCCAAGAATACGCGTCGCTACACTTGCTGCCGAAATCAAATCTTCGCTGTCTGAAGCTTCACTTGGGATCACAAGATAACCGATTCGTTCTCCCGGAAGAGAAAGCGATTTACTGTAAGAATATCCAACGATCGTATTCGCATAATACTTCGTCAGATAAGGAACTTCCACTCCGTCATATGCCAGCTCTCTATACGGCTCGTCCGAAATAAGATAAATATCCGTTCCGAATTCTTTCTGTTTCTTCTCTAAAATTTCCGCCATTTTTTCAATCGTCTCTTCCGAATATACAACTCCTGTCGGATTATTCGGCGTATTGACGATCACCGCTTTCGTCTTTGCCGTGATCTTTTCTTCAAACTCTGCAAGTTTCGGCTGAAATGTCTCTGTATCAGGTGACACTTCGACAAGCACACCGTCATAATTGCTGACATAACTTCTGTATTCTCCGAAATACGGTGCAAATACGATCACTTCATCTGCCGGATTCAGCAAAGATTTTAAAATAACATTTAATCCTCCTGCCGCTCCGACAGTCATGACGATATTTTTTCCTTCAAATTCTGTGCCGAACCGTTCGTTCAAAGACTGCGCCACCGCTTCGCGCACATCCGCATAACCTGCGTTACTGTTTGTATAACCGTGAAGCGCGATCGGATCTTCCTCATTCAGAAGTTCGATGATCGCATTTTTCACCTCTTCCGGCGCCGGAACGTTCGGATTGCCGAGACTGAAATCAAATACGTTTTCCGCACCGTAAATCTTTGCGAGACGGTTTCCCTCCTCGAACATCGCTCGGATCGCAGAACTGTTTGCCACCATATTTTCCATTTTTTTTGATATCATAGCTGTCACTCCATTTCTTTTACAATTCCTTTTTCCTCAAGAAAAGCCGGTCTATAAGAAAGTTTCGCCTTGCGAAGTCCCTCGGCTCCGGTGTCCTCCTCACGATTCACATATTCATACTCCATACATTCATGCTGTACAAACTGCTGATTGATCATCGGATACGCCCCGTCTACTTCCGCAAACGCTTTTTCAATATGCACGACAAATGTGTCGTCGCTGACCGGTTCTCCGACTGTAAAGGCTACGATCTTTCCGTCTGCTTTTAAAACGCCGCCTTTTAATCCCAACTCTTTATATAAGCGCAAAGAATTCAGCGTCACGCACATCTCTGCATTTTTTTCCGGATCATCTTCACATCCGTTTTTATTTCTCCATTTTAGAGCCATCTGGAAGCAGTCTTCCACATTATCGTCATTTAACGGCTCATAGCTCCAATCCGGATAAAGAGCCTTGAATTTATTGATATGATTCCGCTTCCCATGAAGCTTTTTTCCTGCCAGAGAAGCAAGTTTCTCCGTCTCATACACATAATCTGCCAGATCTCGGTTATACTCGATAAAAAACTTTTTCGGATACCACTTGTCAAGCTGTGCAAACATATGCGGCGTTACATTATACAATATAAAAGGAACGTCTTTCTCTTTGCAATATTCCATAAGAAATTCAAGCGCTTTCTTAACATTCTCCGGTTCTCCCGCCGGATAAGTAAACGAAAGATTTTTCCCGCTGTCTCTAAAAACAAGTGTATCTTCGATGATTGCATACTGTACTTTGTAATGTCTTGACCATAGATATACATTCACAAATGTTCTTTCACAGCTTCTGCTTTGAGCTTTTTCAAAATAAGAGGAAATAATTTCTTTATCTTCCAGTTCCGGCCGTTTAAACGTAGGTTCTGTCATAAATCTTATCCCTCCATTTTTGCAAGCTTCGCTGTTTGATCTGCTGCTATCAGACTGTCGATAATTTCATCCAAATCTCCGTTCAGTATTGTATCTAACTTATGAAGAGTCAGCTTGATCCTGTGATCTGTAACACGTCCCTGCGGGAAATTATATGTTCTGATCTTTTCGGAACGGTCTCCCGTACCGATCTGACTTCTTCTAGCCTCCGCTTCTGAAGCCTGTTGTTTTTCCAATTCCAGATCGTAGAGTTTTGAACGAAGCAGACGGAATGCTTTTTCTTTATTTTGAAGCTGAGACTTCTCCGTCTGGCTGTAAATTACAATTCCCGTGGGATAATGAGTAAGACGGACTGCGGAATCGGTTGTATTGACACACTGTCCTCCGTTTCCCGACGCACGCATAACGTCGATACGAATATCTTTCTCATCGATCACTACGTCAACTTCTTCTGCCTCCGGCATGATTGCAACGGTAATCGTAGATGTATGGATACGCCCGCCGCTCTCTGTTTCCGGAACGCGCTGAACCCTGTGAACTCCGCTTTCATATTTCAATCTGGAATAAGCTCCCTGACCTGTTATCATGAATACGCACTCTTTGAATCCTCCGATTCCGTTTTCGTTCAAAGAGATCATCTCTGTCTTCCATCTTCGGCTGTCCGCATAATGAACATACATACGGTAGATCTCAGCCGCAAAAAGCGCCGCTTCATCACCGCCTGCGCCTGCCCGGATCTCAACGATAACGTTCTTACCATCATTCGGATCTTTCGGGAGCAGAAGGATCTTCAGCTCCTGTTCCAATTCTTCTACACGTTTTCTCGAATCGCTCAACTCTTCTTTCGCAAGTTCTCTCATCTCTTCGTCAGACTCTTCCTCAAGCATCGCCAGACTGTCTTCGATGTTCTGCCTGCACTGCTTGTACTCATTGTAAGCCTCTACGATCGGCGCAAGATCACTTTGCTCTTTCATCAGTTTTCTAAACCTTACAGGATCGTCCGCCACACCCGGCTCCTGTAACTCTCCCATAACTTCTTCATATCGAATTAACAAATCTTCTAATCTGTCAAACATTTCTCTTATCCTTTCCTGTACACCTTATCTGTATACTGTCCTGTATATTTTCTATACACTTTGTAAAACTACCCACTGTCTAAAGCTAATGGGCTTGCGGCAAACTTATTTTCAACTATACATGCCATATACGACGCGGTCAAGTCCTGCAAGATCTTTTTTCACTTCAATATTTTCATACCCAGCCTCTTGAAGCAGCGTTTTTACCGCTTCCGCCTGATCGCTTCCGATCTCAAATATAAGCCATCCGCCGCGCTTTAAATACTGTCTGCTTTCTTTCACGATGATCCGATAAAAATAAAGACCGTCCTCTTTTCCGTCCAATGCCTTGATAGGATCGTGAAATCTGACTTCCTCTTGGAGCCGCTCTATTTCAGATGTCCGTATGTAAGGCGGGTTTGAAAGAATCATATCAAAACTTCCTTCTACGTTTTCAAACAGATCTCCTTGCACAAACTTCGCTTCTATACCGAGCTTTTTCGCATTTTCAACCGCAACAGCCAGCGCTTCTTTTGAAATATCCGAGCCGACGCCGTAAATATCTATTTTTCGTTTCCTTCTTACATAATGCAGCATACTCAAAAGAATGCAGCCTGATCCGGTACAAAGATCAAGAATCCGGACTATTTCCTTATGTTTCTTTTCTTTTTCAAGCAGACACAAAGCCTGTTCTACAAGAACTTCTGTATCCTGACGGGGAATAAGTACATGTTCGTTTACCAGAAACGGAAGTCCCATAAATTCCTGTACCCCGGTAATATGTTGGAGCGGAATCCTCTCTGCCCGCCTTTTGATACACTCTTCATACTGTATTTTTTCTTCTTCAGTCAATTCTTTTTCCGGGTATGCATAAAATACTGCCCTGCTGATCTTTGTCACATATTCTAATAAATACCATGCATCGATCTTTGACTCTTCGACGCATGCCTTTTCTAACAATTCGACGCCCCATGCATACGCTTCTTTATAATTCATTGTTCTTCTCCTGCCACTCCCGCCAGTCAAACACTTTCTCTACCGCACAGATCGCCACTTCGATCATACTGTCATCCGGTTCTTTCGTCGTCATATTTTGAACCCACATTCCCGGCTTACTCAAAAGATTCACAACCGGATTGTCACTGTTGCCTGCCAATTTGATGATTTCATAAGAAACACCTGCAATAAGGGGAAGAAGCGCCAACCTGATAACAATGCGCATCACCTGTGACTGCGCCGTAATAAAAAAGCAAAATATCACACTTACGATCATCACAAAAAAGAGAAAACTTGTTCCGCATCGTTTGTGCTGTTTTGAACTTTTCCTCACATTTTCCACATTCAGTTCTAATCCGTGTTCGATACAGTTAATACACTTATGTTCTGCCCCGTGATACATAAAGGTTCTTTTTATATCTTTTGTCCTTGAAATAAGAAAAATATAAATCAAAAAGATCGCAACACGGATCACACCTTCAAAAACAGTCACCGCAACACGGGATGACGTCACCCGTTTCAAAAGTCCGCTCAGCACATAGGGCAGTATCATAAACAATGCCGCAGCCGCCAGCAACGAAATGACTACCGTAATGTTCATAATGATCTTCTCTTTCTTTTCTCTCTTTTGCGCCTCTTCTTTCGTCAAAAGTTCGCCTTCCTCTTCTTCCTCAAAAAACGAAGCAGAATACATCAACGTCTTCATTCCAAGAACAAGAGAATCCACAAAATTAAATATTCCTCTTATAAAAGGAATTTTCAGAAGAACTTTCCACGGAATCACACTATGATAATCCCACACTTCTGATTCTATCTCTCCATCCGGCTTTCGTACTGCCACAGAATACTTTCCGCCGTTTCTCATCATAATGCCTTCCAGCACTGCCTGTCCGCCAATATTCGATGATCGCATAATTTCCCTGCTTTCTCCTTTACTGTCTGCCGGAATCTTAACTAAGAGAATTGCTTTCTCAGTCTGACCTGTACAGATTTTTAATTACTGAAAAACTAACGTATTCTCAGTAAAGAAAAGAGGCTGAGATGATCCCACCTCAGCCTGCTTCATTCGCTTCTTATTTAATACCGTATTTTTTATTAAACTTATCAACACGGCCGCGTGCCTGTGCTGCTTTCTGCTGTCCTGTATAGAACGGATGGCATTTGGAGCAGATTTCAACGTGGATGTTCTCTTTTGTAGAACCTGTTACAAATGTGTTTCCACAGTTGCAAGTCACAGTTGCCTGATGATATTCTGGATGGATTCCTTCGCGCATGATTTTCACCTCTCTATTTCAAAATAGTTATTATAATCTCTAAACAGCTTCCTCATTGTATCACAAGTTATTTCCTTTTGCAACTATTTTTTAGATAAACTTCTGACGAATAACCTGCTGCACTAATTCTGCATTTGATTTTGTCCTCGAAAACATATTGATCAGATTGTCTGCGGCTTCTTCCGCTTTCATTCCGTTTAACGCCTTCCGGATAATGTAACTTGCTTCTTGTTCCTCTTTATTAAGAAGAAGATCTTCTCTTCTCGTTCCGGAACGCGGAATATCGATTGCCGGAAACACTCTTTTCTCCTGAAGTTTTCGATCAAGCATAAGTTCCATATTTCCTGTTCCTTTGAACTCTTCGTATACGACATCGTCCATCTTACTTCCCGTTTCTACGAGAGCAGTGGCCAGAATAGTAAGACTTCCGCCTTCCCGCATTTTTCGGGCTGCTCCGAAAAAGCGCTTCGGACTGTAAAGAGCTGCCGGATCAAGACCTCCCGACAATGTTCGTCCCGATGGCGGAACGGTCAGGTTATATGCCCGTGATAATCTTGTAATACTATCTAAAAGGATCATTACATCCCGGCCATGTTCTACGAGACGCTTTGCCCTTGCGATCAACATCTCCGATACCCTTTTATGATGTTCCGGAAGTTCGTCAAACGTAGAATATATTACCTCTACATTCGGTCCTTCGATCGCTTCTTTAATATCAGTTACTTCCTCCGGCCGTTCATCGATCAGTAATATAAGAAGGTGCATGTCCGGTTCTGTTTTCTGTACCGAAAGCGCAACTTCTTTTAAAAGAGTTGTTTTTCCCGCTTTCGGCGGAGAAACGATCATCCCTCTCTGACCTTTTCCGATCGGCGAAATCAAATCCATAATCCGCATCGCCGTACTGCTTCCCGGCTGTTCCAGACGGATTCTGTCTTTTGGAAATATCGGCGTCAACTCTTCAAAGTTCGGTCTTTTCGCAGCTTCCGCCGGGTGATATCCGTTGACTGTAGTTACATAAAGAAGGGCGCTGAATTTTTCACTCTGCGTTTTAATCCTTGTATTTCCAGACAATATATCTCCTGTTTTAAGTCCGAACCGGCGGATCTGTGCAGGTGAGACATATACGTCATTTTCTCCCGGAAGATAGTTGTCACTTCTGATAAATCCAAAACCGTCGGGCATGACCTCTAATATTCCGCTTACCGAGCATCCGCTGTCAAGCTGTTCCATATCTGTCTCCGGCTTCTTATCCTTCGCCTCTCTATGTTCCTTATTTTCTTTCAATTCAGAAGCTGCTTTTTCCTCTCTATTTTGATTTTGCATTTCTTTCAAATGCTCCTGCGAACTTTCTTTTTGTTCCGAAAGCTTCTCCTGATCTTCCTGCTCGTCAAGAGAGATCATCGCTTCGATCAAATCTGCTTTTTTTAATGTAGAAACGCCTTTCATTTTTCTCGCTTTTGCCAACTCTTTTAATGTTGCCAGCGGGAGAGATTCATATTTTTCTCTTGTCATAATCCAACCCTTTCATGAAATATAAGAAATATAAACAAATCGGTTTCTTCAATTTTTTCTAAATGCTCCGGGAATCACTGTCTGAATTGACATAAAATTGATGAATTCACTAAACATGTGTACTTATTATACATTTCGTTCATGCCCTTGTCAAGACGGGGGGAGAAGTGCTATGATAATAGCATATGTGCAAAACGATAATTACAAGCGAGGTAATCAAAATGTCAAATAGCGAAAAAGCACTTCAGATGCATGAACAATGGAACGGGAAACTGGAAACAACAGCAAAAGCCCACGTCAATTCCCGCGAGGATCTTGCGATCGCTTACACTCCGGGAGTAGCGGAACCGTGTAAAGTTATCGCAAAAGATCCGGAAGCCGCATACAAATATACAATCAAATCCAACACTGTAGCAGTCGTTTCCGACGGAAGCGCCGTACTTGGCCTCGGAAACATCGGCGCTCTTGCCGCAATGCCTGTTATGGAAGGAAAGGCCGTACTTTTCAAAGAATTCGGCGGTGTCAATGCAGTACCGATCTGTCTTGATACCCAAGATACAGAGGAGATCATCCGTACTGTCGTAAATATTGCTCCGGCATTCGGAGGAATCAATCTGGAAGACATCTCGGCTCCCCGCTGTTTTGAAATCGAAACACGTTTAAAAGAACTGCTTGATATTCCTGTTTTCCATGACGATCAGCACGGAACCGCTATCGTCGTACTTGCCGGAATCATCAACGCCCTGAAAGTAACCAAAAAAGAGAAGGAGACATGCCGCGTTGTCGTAAACGGAGCCGGCAGCGCCGGAGTTGCGATTACGAAACTTCTTTTAAATTACGGTTTCAAAGACATTACAATGTGCGATATTAACGGAATCATCTCAAAAGATTCAGAGAACTTAAACTGGATGCAAAAGGAAATGGCAAAAGTGACTAATTTAAAAAATGCTTCGGGAACTTTGGCCGACGCTTTAAAAGGCGCAGATATTTTTGTCGGTGTTTCCGCTCCCGGCATCGTCACAAAAGACATGGTTGCTTCTATGAATAAAGATGCCATTTTGTTCGCTATGGCGAATCCTGTTCCCGAGATCATGCCTGATCTTGCCAAAGCCGCAGGTGCGAAAGTCGTCGGAACGGGACGTTCGGATTTTCCGAATCAGGTAAATAACGTAGTAGCTTTTCCGGGTATCTTTAAAGGCGCTTTAGAAGGCCGTGCTTCTCAGATCACAGAAGAAATGAAACTCGCCGCTGCAAAAGCGATCGCCGGACTTGTCCCGGATGAAGAACTTTCCGAAGATAATATTTTACCTCAGGCATTTGACCCATGTGTTGCGGAAACAGTCAGCCGCGCAATAAAGGAATTGATTTAATGGCGCCTGTTTTTTCACAGTTTCAGCCAGATGGGGAACGTTATCGTTCCCTGAATCTCTATCTTAAGAAACTGTTCGGAGAAAAAGTATATAAGGTCACTTTAAACGGAGGGATGACATGTCCGAACAGAGACGGACATATCGGAACCGGCGGATGTATTTTCTGCAGTGCGATGGGATCCGGTGACTTTGCGGGAAACGCTTCGCTTTCTATTACCGAACAACTAAGGGAAGGCAAAGACGCAATCAGAAAAAAGCGCCCCGTACGCAAATTTATCGCTTATTTTCAAGCGTTTACAAACACTTACGCTCCTGTAGATCATCTTGAAAAAATATTTACCGAAGCAATAAACGATCCCGATGTCTGCGCTCTCTCAATCGCCACCAGACCCGATTGTCTGCCTCCTGCCGTACTTGAGCTGCTTGGCAGATTAAACCGGATCAAACCTGTCTGGGTAGAGTTGGGACTTCAGACGGTCAATTCCGAAACGGCACGTTTCATCCGGCGCGGATATCCGACGGATGTATTTGATCATGCGGTGCACCGGCTTCGTATGCTTGGAATCACTGTCATCGTTCACGTCATCCTCTTTCTTCCGTACGAAACGAAAGAAATGATGTTCCATACGATCGATCATTTGAACAAACTTGATATTCAGGGGATTAAACTGCAGCTTCTTCATATATTGAAAGGAACAGATCTCGCAGCCGTTTACGAAAAAACACATTTTCACGTACCTGATATGGAAGAATATATCGAACTGCTCGGGTCATGTATCGCAAAACTGCGCCCTGATATCATTGTTCACAGACTGACAGGAGACGGACCTAAAGAACTTCTTATCGCGCCGTTATGGACAAGCGCAAAACGAACCGTCTTAAATCGGTTTCATCAATATTTAAAGCAACAAGACATTTGGCAGGGAAAGGATTATCATGTCTGAAACATTTACACTGTATAAACTAATCATACTCTATATGCTGAACAAAGTTGATTTTCCGCTCACCACTTCCCAGATATCGGAATTCGTACTGGATAAAGGGTACACAACTTATTTTAAATTGCAGGAGGCAATCTCCGAACTGACGCAGTCCGAGCTGATCCGCACCGAGACAACCCACAATCGGACTCTCTATCATCTCACAGAGAGCGGTGCGGAAACGATCCATTATTTCAGCAATAAAATTTCATCCGCCATACGCAAGGATATCGACGATTTTCTGACCGAAAAACAATATGACTTAAAAGAAGAAGTATCTGTAAAAGCCGACTACTATCTAAACACAAATCAGGAATACGAAACAAGATGTCAGATTGTAGAAAACGGTTTCAGCCTGATCGACTTAAAATTAACTGTTCCGACTGAAAAAGAGGCTAAAGCCATCACAAATCACTGGAATTTAAAAAGTCAGGAAATCTACACATTACTCCTTACGAATCTTCTGTAAGTATTCCGTTATCGTTTTTTCGTATCCGAGTATGCCCGGTTCATAGAATCGGGCATTTTTTATTTCATCAGGAAGGTACTGCTGTTTCACATAATGATCCGGATAATCATGAGCGTACTTATAATCTGTGCCATGACCGAGTTTTTTTGCCCCTTTATAATGCGCGTCTCTAAGATGTGCCGGCACGCTTGTCTGATAGTTCCTCACCGCTTCATTTGCCGCAAAAATCGCATTGACCGCAGAGTTACTTTTAGGCGCACATGCTACATACGTCACTGCCTGAGATAAAATAATCTGAGACTCCGGCATGCCGATCCGCTCTACCGCCTGTGCCGCCGAAACGGCAACCGTCAGAGCCATCGGATCTGCATTTCCCACATCTTCCGCTGCGCATATCATAATGCGGCGGGCAATAAACTTGACATCTTCTCCCGCATACAGCATTTTTGCCAAATAAAACACTGCCGCATCCGGATCTGATCCACGCATACTTTTGATAAACGCCGAAATAATATCGTAATGATTATCCCCTTTTTTATCATAGTTTACCACTCTTTTCTGTATACATTCCGAAGCTGTTTCAAGAGTAATATGAATAATCCCGTCTTCTGACCGTTCTGTCGTTAAAACGCCCAGTTCAATCGCATTCAACGCGCTTCTGGCATCTCCTCCCGACATATCCGCTAAAAATTCAAGCGCTTCTTCTTCTATCTTGGCGCCAAAACTTCCGAGACCTTTTTCTTCATCTTCCACCGCACGTCTAAGCAATATTTTAATATCTTCTTTCTCAAGCGGTTTCAATTCAAACACGGCAGAACGGGAAAGCAAAGCTCCGTTTACCTCAAAATATGGATTTTCTGTTGTAGCCCCGATCAATATCACTGTTCCGTCCTCCACAAACGGAAGGAGATAATCTTGCTGGCCTTTATTAAACCTATGAATCTCATCGATAAAAAGAATCGTCCGTTTCCCGTACATTCCCTGCATATCTTTCGCTTCTTTTACGACTTCCTCCATATCCTTTTTCCCCGCAACAGTCGCATTGATCTGCTTAAATTCTGCACTTGTCGTATTTGCGATCACTTTTGCAAGAGTTGTTTTACCTGTTCCCGGAGGACCGTAAAAAATAACGGAACTAAGCTTATCCGCCTTGATCGCCCGATATAACAATTTATCCTTTCCTATAATATGCTGTTGGCCGACCACTTCATCCAAAGTCTTAGGGCGCATTCTGGATGCCAGCGGCGATTCTTTTTCCTTCTTTGTCTCCCTCATATAATCAAATAAATCCATCTGGTTCTTCCTTTCGTCACTCTTCTTGTTTTCTCTGTAAATCTACTCTGCCTGTATCAAACTGCGGATTACTTCTCCTGCGATCAGCAAGCCCGCAACAGGCGGAACAAACGAAACACTTCCCGGAATGGTTCTTCGCATTCCCTTCTCTTCTTCTGTCGTACGCCCCTCTGCGCTGATCGGCTTTTCCTTTGAATACAACACTTTCAAATGTGTGATGCCTCGGTTTCTAAGTTCCTTTCTCATCACTTTACAAAGAGGACATACACTTGTTTTTGACAGATCTGTAATCTCAAACATTTCTGCATGAAGCTTATTTCCTGTACCCATGCTGCTTATAATCGGAATATTCCGTTCCCCGGCAAGTTCCGCAAGGACAATTTTCGCACTGACCGTATCGATCGCATCTATTATATAATGAATAGTTCCGATCTGTTCCAGAAGTTCTTTTGCATTGTCCGGCAGAACAAAAGTCTCGTATGTTTCCACTTTGATATTCGGATCGATGTCTTTGATTCTCTCTCTCATCACATCCGTTTTCATTCTTCCGATCGTACTATGATAAGCAATCGACTGCCGGTTAATATTTGTAAGCGATACATCGTCATTGTCGATCAATATCAATCTCCCGATACCGCACCTTGCCAATGCTTCGATACAGTGAGATCCGACGCCTCCTACACCAAACACGGCAACAGATGCTTTTTTTAATTTTTCCATATTTTCACTGCCAATTAAAAGTTCTGTTCTTGAATATTCGTTTATCATCCGTTCTCCTATCCTGTTCTTTCAAACTATCAATTAATAATCAATTCGTCTGCTGTCACAAACTCATATCCTTGTTTCTCCATAATATCAACAATCTGTAATGCGGCCTCCACCGACTCTCCGTAACAGTCATGCATAAGGATTACATCTCCTTCTTTTGTATCCGCCGTTACTTTCTCGACAATTTTTTCCGTGTCTTTTGTAACCCAATCAAGAGAGTCAACCGTCCATTTCACATATATTTTATCGGGATCTTCTTCTCCTTCCGGCATTGCCCCAAACGGCGGACGGATAAATTCCGTCTCATGTCCTGTGATCTTTTTAATCGCCTCATCTGTAGTTTTAATCTCTTTTTCAGCCTCTCTGCCGCTGATTTTCGACAGATCGACATGACGATATGTATGATTTCCGATCAAATGACCTTCTTCATACATTCTTTTTACGATTTTTTTGCTTTCTTCTTGTTCTGTGTTTGCTCCGATCAGAAAAAATGTTGCTTTGATCCCCCGTTCTTTTAAACCGTCCAAAAGCATCGGAGTATACTTTATATTCGGCCCGTCATCAAACGTAAGCGCAATCTTCGGTTTCTGCTCTTCTCCCCCTGCACATTCCGCCGCAACATCTTCTGACGCCGTTGAAACAGCCGTTTGAAAATCAAATGGAAAAAAGCGCAGCACTGCTGCCAACACCAAGATCTGCATCCATATTTTTCTGTTTCGCTCCATTGCATCTCTGCCTTTGATTTCTTTCACTTTCCAGTATATGTTCTTCTTCTCTTATAGATGCAAAGCGTTCCGTTTTGCAAGATATACCGTCATATTTTTCTTACACGGCTCTTTCTGTACTCTGACGGACTTTCCCCTTTCTGCTTACGAAAAGCTTTTGAAAAATAAAGATTATTTTCAAAACCGACCGAATAAGCAATCGCCGAGACCGAAAGATCTGTCTCTCGCAGAAGTCGACACGCCTGCTTGATCCTGTATTCCGTCAAATATTCTTTCGGCGATCTGTTCATATAATTTTGAAAAGAACGAAACAAATGGCTTCTGCTTATCCCGACATAGGAAGCAATCTCTTCTACCGTAATAGGATATGAATAATTTGTTTCTATATAACTCTCCGCCTTCTCTGCGTAAGTCAGCTGTATCGCCTTTTCTTTCTCTTCATGCTCTGCGTAATGCATAAACACTGCCAGCAGACTGTACATCTCCCCTGTCATAGCGACAGCGGCCTCATATGTATTTCCTTTCGCATTATAAATCCGTTCCAGTCCGTCACGTATCTTTTCTGTCGGAATCCTCCCTTTTAAAATATACGGAGTCTCCCTGCTAAATTCTGTATTTCTGATAAGAGACGCCGCATCCGCGCCCATAAACCCTGCCCATGCATATTCCCACGGCTTATCCGCATCTGCCTGATACCTAAGCTCTACTCCCGGATAGAGAATAAACGTATCTCCTTCTTCCAAATGCTTTGACACAGTTCCCGTACAATAACATCCGCTCCCCGACAAAATGTGATGAATACAATAGTGATCTCTCACTCCGGGCCCCCACTGATATTCGGGATCACATTTCTGATATCCGACATTATATACGGACAAAGAATTCAGCAGATTTTCCCCTGTTTTATACGAATGTTTATATGATGCTTCCATAGAATCCCCTTTCTTGATCCTTCGTTTCATATCCCGATCATCAAACTATATCCATTATAAACTTTCCCTTATTATAAATGCAACATTTTTACATGGATTCGCACGGATTTTTTATAGACCTTTTCACTGCTTTCATCCTATACTATAGACAGAAAATTTCGAGAAAATAAAAAACTTTCCACAAATTAATTAACAAAAAACAGAAAAAAGGAGTCCGATCATGCTTTATGAATCAATCAAAAAATTAGTGCAATATGGGATAGATACCGGTCTTACTCCCGAATGCGAACGTGTTTACACAACAAATCTTCTTCTTGAACTCTTTCATGAAGACAACTACGAAGACATCGAATGTACTTCCGACAACCGTGATCTTGAGGAAATTCTCAAAGATCTTCTTGACGAGGCCGTAAAACGGGGAATTATAGAAGACAGCATTACATACCGTGATCTTTTTGACACAAAAATCATGAACTGTCTGATGCCGCGTCCTTCACAGATCCAAAAAGAATTTCAGGAAAAATATAACATTTCTCCTGAGGAAGCCACCTCTTACTATTATAAATTAAGTCAGGACAGTGACTATATCCGCCGCTACCGCATCAAAAAAGATCGAAAATGGACAGTCGAAACCAAATACGGCACACTTGACATTACGATCAATCTTTCCAAACCGGAAAAAGATCCGAAAGCGATTGCCGCTGCAGGAAAAGCGAAATCCGCTTCCTATCCAAAATGTCAGCTCTGCATGGAAAACGAAGGCTATGCCGGACGTTCCAACCATCCTGCAAGAGAGAACCACCGCATCATCCCGATCACGATCCAGGGACGCAGCTGGGGATTCCAGTATTCTCCTTACGTTTATTACAACGAACACTGCATCGTATTTAACGGCGAACATGTTCCGATGAAGATAGACAGAAATACATTTGCCAAACTGTTTGATTTTATTAAACTATTTCCACACTACTTCCTTGGATCGAACGCAGACCTTCCGATCGTCGGCGGCTCTATCTTAAGCCATGATCATTTCCAGGGCGGAAATTATACTTTCGCCATGGCCAAAGCTCCGATCATCGAAAACTTTACTGTGCCGGGATATGAAGACGTGGAAGCGGGAATCGTCAAATGGCCCCTTTCTGTTATCCGTCTGAGAGGAGAAAATACGGAACAGATTATCGACCTTGCAGATCATATTCTTTCAAAATGGCGTACTTATACAGACGAGGAAGCATTTATATTTGCAGAAACAGACGGGGTTTTACACAACACGATCACCCCGATCGCCAGAAAAAAAGACGGTATGTATGAACTTGATCTGACGCTTCGCAACAACATTACAACAGAAGAACATCCTCTCGGAGTATATCATCCGCACGAAGAACTTCACCATATCAAAAAAGAAAACATCGGTCTGATAGAAGTAATGGGTCTCGCCGTTCTTCCTGCAAGACTCAAAGGAGAGATGGAACTTCTAAAAGAATATATCATAGAGAAAAAAGACATCCGAAGCAATGATCAAATTGCAAAACACGCAGACTGGACAGATGCCTTTCTATCAGAGTACGACAATGTTACAGAAGAAAATATCGAACAGATTTTGGAACAGGAAGTCGGAAAAGTATTTTGCAAAGTACTCGAAGACGCAGGTGTATATAAATGCACAGATGAAGGAATTAAAGCCTTTAAACGTTTCATTTCCACACTCTGATGGATATACCTCTGATAAACTTCTCCTTTGGCAATATATCCCCTTCGGAAAGGGAGTAAAAAAGAGGACCTTTCGTTCATTTTGAACGAAAGGTCCTCTTTTTCCATAGAGACTGTTATTTCACAGCCTCTTTTCATAACACGCCTTTCACTTATAAAAAACAAGACATTTTAATATTTCTGATATCGGGCTGATCCGAAAGCGATCATCATAACAAAAATCGGCTCAAGGAAAATCAGTCCGATCGTAAACCCAAGTCCTTTTCCGAAGCTTTTCGCCAGATTCACACAATAAAACACAGACAAAACGATCGTTACCAGTCCGCACAGACCTCCCAGAAATCCCGAAAACGACCAGAAATCTCCGCCTGAAATACTGGAAAATATACTTTCCAACACTGTAAATATGAAATAAATCCAAAACATATTCGGAGTCCACGCGATCTTATAAGCCGTATATGTATTATATACCGGAATTATAGACTTCCAACCGGCCTCTCCCGCTTTCATAAACATCAGCCAGTTTGCGAGAATCGTCAACGCAAACCAGATTAATGCCGCAGCGCCATAGACCACTCCTCCGATCGCGAGAAATAGCATAGAAAATATTGCCCAAGCCATATCGAAACCTCCTGTTTTCCTGTCCGGATCGCTTCCATGAGATACTTTCAGGAAGCGTTATCCATAAATTTATTCCCATTATACTTCTTTACAATCAAAACTACAAGAGAACATTTTTTCTATTTTAAAGCGCTTTACGAAAAATCTTTCAAGCCATCCAGTTTTTTTCTCACTTCTTCCATTTTTACAGAAAACTCTTCATAAAATCCGTTTTCATCATCAGCCCGATATGGCGCCTCAAAAAAGCTCCTCAGCACATATAGAGTCAATATATTTCTGTTTTTATCATCCAGCCCGAAGATCGCATTTTCACAATCTTTCAGAAATCCATGCCACTTCCATATATAGTCCTCATACGCTTTCAAGTTTGCAATTCCGAGCCATTTTTTTATTTTTATCTTACCACGTTCCTTTCTCGCACATTCATGGATCTGGATAAAATATTTTATTCCGTTTTCTTCATAATATCTGCCAAGAGGAAACAGACGGCAGATACCCGGTCTATATGCATGTATGCTGCATCTGCCATACACATCTAAAAACGGACAGACATCTCCTTCCGGCGTCATCCGCACGTTCGGCAATATCATACCGTCTACAATCCCCAGCTCAATTTCCTGTTCCATCAAAGCCGTAAATTCTTTTCCGACCCCTTTTTTAAGCCGCCATATATCCATAGGATCTAATTTGATCGAGTCACCCATTCCTCTGCAGCATGCGGAACACCCCGCACAGTCATGACAATCCGCTTTTACCATATCTCCGGACGAATAGAGACGCCCGTCTGATATTTCATTCAAATCAATATTTCGTTTCATTACTTCTCATCCTCTGATAACTCTGTATTTCTATGCATCAAATCTTCCAGTGTGATACCATCAAAATAATCATTGATCATTTTGTGAAAATCAGTCCACATTCCAATTGTGTGACACTGATCTTTTCTTTCACAGACAGGTGCATTGCATTCCAGGCATGAGACCGGAGCAAGGTTTCCCTCCGTAAGACGAAGGATTTCTCCGACCTTATATTCTTTTGGTTCACGGCAGAGACGATACCCGCCGCCTTTTCCGTGAACGCCTTCTATTAATCCGTTTTTTGTCAGCACCGGCAAGATCCTTTCTAAATACTTCAAAGAAATACCTTGCCGGGCAGCCACGATTTTCATCGCGGCATGCCCGGACTCTTTATTCTGTGCAAGATCGATCATCACTCTTAAAGCATATCTTCCTTTTGTGGAGATCAACATTCAGCACTTCTCCTTTCTCATGCTTTTTGAAAGTCAATCCGCGAACATCGGTGTCGACAAATAGCGATCCCCCGTATCAGGCAGAAGCACTACGATCGTCTTTCCTTCATTCTCGCTGCGTTTTGCAAGCTCTATTGCCGCCCAAACCGCTGCTCCGGATGAAATGCCGACAAGAATACCTTCTCTTTGTCCGATCATTTTTCCTGTGGCAAATGCATCTTCGTCCGAAACTGCGATAATCTCGTCATAAACATTTGTATTTAAAATTTCCGGAACAAATCCTGCCCCGATTCCCTGAATTTTATGCGCTCCCGGAATTCCTTCTGAAAGAACTGCCGACGACTTCGGCTCAACAGCCACGATCTCCACGTCTTTCTTTTTCGATTTCAGATATTCTCCGACTCCGGTCAGGGTACCTCCTGTTCCTACTCCCGCCACAAAGATATCGACCTTCGCATCTGTATCTTCGTAGATCTCCGGGCCCGTCGTGTCCCGATGAGCCTGTGGATTCGCCGGGTTTACAAACTGACCCGGGATAAAGCTGTTCGGAAGTTCTTTTGCCAATTCTTCCGCCTTCTCAATCGCACCTTTCATTCCTCTCGCTCCGTCACTTAACACGAGTTCCGCGCCATATGCTTTCATGATCTGCCTGCGTTCTACCGACATCGTTTCCGGCATCACTATAATAATGCGGTATCCTCTTGCCGCTGCAACAGCCGCAAGACCGATTCCTGTATTCCCGCTCGTCGGTTCGATAATAACAGAATCTTTCTTTAATTTTCCGCTTTTTTCAGCCTCATCTATCATCGCTTTCGCTACTCGATCCTTTACAGAGCCTGCCGGATTAAAATATTCCAATTTTGCCAGGATTTTTGCTTTCAGCCCATGTTCTTTTTCAATATGGGTCAGTTCCATAAGTGGTGTTTTTCCGATCAACTGATCGGCTGATGTATAAATCTTAGACATATTATTATCTCCTTTTTCATGTTTCAATTTTATTTTCTCACAGTTTTTCAACAGATGCAAATCCCTTTTCCAAATCTGCGATAATATCGTCGATATGTTCCGTTCCGATTGAAAGACGGATCGTATTCTGCCGGATTCCCTGCTCCTGCAGTTCCTGTGCGTTAAGCTGAGAATGGGTTGTTGTTGCCGGATGGATCACAAGACTTTTGACATCCGCAACATTTGCCAAAAGAGAAAATATTTCCAAATGATCGATAAACTCGTGCGCTTCTTTTATTCCTCCCTTAATCTCAAATGTAAAAATAGAACCTCCGCCATTTTTGAAAAACTTCTTGTATAAATCATGATCCGGATGATCCGCCAGAAGCGGATGATTCACTTTTTCAACAAGGGGATGGTGATTCAAGTATTCGATCACTTTTTTCGTATTTTCGGCATGACGTTCCAAACGAAGGGAGAGCGTTTCTGTTCCCTGAAGCAAAAGAAATGCAGCAAAAGGAGAGATTGCCGCGCCCATATCACGCAGGATCACCGCCCGGATATATGTCACAAACGCCGCGCCCGGAGCCGCCTGCGAAAACACAACTCCATGATAGCTGTCATTTGGGTCTGTAATAGCCGGATACTTTCCCGAAGCTTTCCAGTCAAATCTTCCCGAATCAACGATAACGCCTCCAAGTGTTGTTCCGTGCCCGCCGATAAACTTTGTGGCAGAATGTACGACAATATCCGCTCCATGTTCGATCGGCCGAATCCAATACGGCGTTCCAAACGTATTATCCACCACAAGAGGGATCTGATATTTGTGAGCTAATTCTGCCAGTGCATCCATATCCGGAATATCACAGTTGGGATTGCCGAGCGTCTCGATATAGAGCGCTTTTGTCTGCTCTGTAATTGCACGTTCTACCGCTTCCAGATCATGGATATCTACAAAACTTGCCGTAATTCCGAGATTCGGCAACGTATGCGCCAGCAGATTATAACTTCCGCCATAAATTGTTTTCTGCGAAACGATGTGACCGCCGTTCTGCGCCAATGCCTGAAGCGTATATGTGATCGCTGCAGCTCCCGAAGCAACCGCCAGAGCCGCTGAACCGCCTTCCAGCGCCGCGATCCTTTTTTCAAATACCTCCTGCGTCGAGTTTGTCAGCCTGCCGTAAATATTTCCTTCTGCCTGAAGACCAAACCTTGCCGCGGCATCGGCACAGTCGTGAAAAACATATGATGTCGTTGCATAGATCGGAACTGCTCTCGCATCTGTCGCCGGGTCCGGACGTTCCTGTCCTGCATGTAACTGAATTGTGTCGAATTTATAATCTGCCATATCTTATCTTCCTTTCTGTTTTTTTACCTACTAAAAAGGTTGGTATTAAGATATCACTTAACACCAACCTCGTCAAGAGTTTTTTCATTTTTTTCATTATAAGGAAAAATTATTTCCTTATTTCTCTGCTTCCAGCAAATATACGCATGCCCCATATGGCTCTAACGACAAATCTCTTTCAAACGTCTCCGCCGCGTTATAATTTGAAATCAAAAGTCTGCTTTTCTTAGCCTGCACCTTTTCTTCTATATGATAATTGATCGTCTTATCCGTAAAGTTTCCGACTACGAGAAGCGTCTCCTTTTCTCCCTTTCTAAGATATGCATATACGCTTTCATTTTCCTTATCCAAAAGCTCATATACCCCATCTGTAATAATCGGCATTTCATGGCGAAGCTGAATCAGTTTTTGATAATAGTAAAAAATCGAATCCTGATCTGCAAGACACTGTTCCACATTGATCTCCTTACAGTTTTTATTCACTCCGATCCACGGAGTTCCTTCTGTAAACCCGGCATTGACCGTATTATCCCACTGCATCGGAGTTCTCGCATTGTCCCTTGATTTCAAGCCGAGAAGTTCCAATGTATCTTTCTCGGAAAAACCTTTTCTTTCCGTAAAATCCCGAAAAATATCAAGCGCTTCCACATCTTTGTACTCATCTATAGACTCAAAATGAGCATTTGTCATCCCCAGTTCTTCTCCCTCATAAATATACGGAGTTCCCTGCATCATATGAAGGATCGTTCCCAGCATTTTCGCCGATTTAACACGATACGGTTCTGATTCATTTCCGAAACGAGATACCGCCCTTGCCTGATCATGGTTGCTCCAGTAAAGACTGTTCCAACCGTCACATTCATGCATTGTATCCTGCCATTTCGTCATCACTTCTTTTAAATCTGTCAATTTCACGCGGTTTTTAGCATATTTTCCATTTTCATCATAATCAAGATGCATATGATCAAAATGAAAGACCATATTCAGTTCATGCCGATCCGAAGCTGTATAAGGCGCCGCCTCGTCTGCACTTGTATGAGGAGCTTCTCCTACAGTCATAATATCGTATTTGCTCAACACTTCCCGATTCATTTCCTGTAGATATTCATGGACGCGCGGACCGCTTGCACAGCCTGCATAATAACTTCCGTATGCTTTGTTTTGAATCACCGGACCATCGGGATAAGCCGGATCTTTTGAAATCAAAGTGATTACATCCATCCGAAATCCGTCAATCCCTTTTTCCAGCCAAAAGCGAAGAATCTCCTGTACTTCTTTCCGGACTTTAGGGTTCTCCCAGTTTAGATCAGGCTGCTCTTTTGCAAACAGATGAAGATAATACTGCGCTGTCTCTTCTACATACTCCCATGCAGGTCCGCCAAAGCTTGATCCCCAGTTATTCGGGATCGTATCTTTCCATATGTAATAATCATGATATGGATTTTCTTTCCCTTTTTTTGCTTCTGTAAACCACGGATGTTTGTCCGATGTATGATTGACAACAAGATCCAAAATGATGCGGATTCCCTTTTCATGAGCCTCTTTTAGCAGCATGTCAAAATCTTCCATCGTCCCAAGCTGCGGCTCTATTTTTTTATAGTTCGATATATCATACCCATTATCAACTTGCGGTGATTCATAAATCGGATTCAGCCAGATCACATCTACTCCCAGCTTTTCAAGATACGACAGTTTTTCTCTGATTCCGTTCAAGTCCCCAAATCCATCACCGTCCGAATCATAGAAGCTTTTCGGATATATTTGATATACCACGCTTTTTTTCCACCATGCTGTCTGATTATTCATCTTCCTCATCCTCGTCATTTGAAACCTCATTTACGTATTTCAGTTCTTCTTTTGCCGTCTCAATTATTTCTTTCATTCTCTCTTCCGTAATATACTTCCCTTGCGGTTCCATAGCAATTTGAAATGCAAGAGGCAGATTCATACCGCTTACGATATGTGTATGCGGTCTCGTACGGTATTTAAAAAACTTTTGATTTACACTTCCGACCATTAAATCCGTCAATACAACAACTTCATCTTCCCCCTCGAATCCGTCCATCACTTCGTCAACCGCTTCTTCTACCGGACGATTGTCCACATAAGCTGACAATGCGATCGTTTCCTGTATCCCTCCGGAAATAAAATTCAATGTATCTTTCATCCCATCCGCCATCTTCTCATGAGATGCTATTATCAAAATTCGTTTCATATGATTCTCCTTCCTTTCCAGTCATCATACTTTTTATACAGTTAAAATCCCAAAAAACGCACATACAAGTGAAATTACAATAATAAGAAGGATCAATTTTGTAGCTGTCCATTTTTTATTCCCAAGTAATTTATATACAAGGAGAGTCAACAGGACCGGAAGAAGAGACGGCATGATCTTGTCCAAAATATCCGTCTGTAAGTTCAATGCCACTTCGCCTACTTTAAAATTCAAAGCTGTCGTTATTTTTACAGAAGTAGCAATCAGCGCTCCGACTACGCTTAAGCCCATGATAGATGCCGCCTCTGTAAATACTGTCAGACGTTTTCCTAAATTTGTGATCAACTTTGTTCCTGACGTATATCCGATCTGGAACATCTTTGATTTTACAAACCAAAATGCGATATTGCACAAAAGCCAAATAATCGCGCCAAGAGGATTCCCCTGCTGTGCCATATATCCTGATATCGATCCGATGATCGTCGGCCACAACACCCATACAAGAGTATCGCCCACTCCTGCAAACGGTCCCATCAAACTCGTTTTCAAAGATTGAACCGTATCTTTTGCCGCAATTCCATCTTTTTCTTCCACCGCAAGCGTTGCCCCGAGAATCATACTGGACATAACTGTCGTAGAGTTGAAGTAATTAAAATGATTATTTAATGCCATTTTATATTCGTCGTCTTTTTTATAAATCTTTCTAAGCACAGGCGCCATTGCCCACGCGATTGCCGGACCCATCTGTGATTCATAATTAAAAATATTGCATGCCATAAAGTTATATCTTGCAGCTGTTTTTCTCAGATCACGCTTTGTCACCTGATAACGTTCTTCTGTCTGTACATCCGTTCCCTGACTCATTTCTTTGTTCATTTCATTACTCATCAAAATCATCTCCCATCTCATCGGCATGTTCTGCTGCTGCCATCGTCACTGCATCCGCTTTATTAATCTCTGTTGTAAAATACCAAAATGCTGCCGCAAATCCTATAATCGCAATTCCAAGAACCGGTACTCCCAAATATGCGGACAGAACAAATCCGACCAAAATAAACGGAAGGAATTTCTTAACCGGCATATATCTCATCAACATTCCGATACCGACTACAGGAAGCATACCTGCCGCAATCGAAAGACCGTTTGTCACCCACTCCGGAATAACTTCCAAGATCAGTTCCACGACATTAGCTCCGAAGCATACTACGATCACTGTCGGGATTATTGTCTGCAAAGAACAAAGAATCGGTCCAATCCACGCTTCCATGTTCATTGTTTTCCATTTTCCTTCATTATTATCTGTCTGCATCTTATGAGCGACAAAGTTTAAAATAATTCTTACAACTACTTCCAACTGGATTGCCAGAAGCCCTACCGGAAGTCCGACTGCAATCGCTGCATCGACTCCTGTTCCGGTTCTCACGGCAATAAACGTTCCTATAATCGTCGCCAAACCATAATTCGGAGCAGATGCTCCTCCCAAAGCTGCAACGCCAAGCGACATCAACTGGAATGTTCCTCCGATCATAAGACCTGTATTCATATCGCCCATGATCAAACCTGATATCATTCCTACAATTACCGAAAACCATGACAAAACAACCGGTCCGTTCTGGTCAACCGTCATATATCCTGCCAAAATCACGATCAAAATATTTTGTATTACTTCCATATCTTTCACCTCAATCTCTCTTTAACAATCCGATTCCGAAAAATCTCATCACATTAAACATATCTCTTTTATCCGAATCTCTTGTTTCTTAATATGCCTCTTCTGCATCTGTCGGAACATATTGAATCACAACCGGTATTCCTTTTCCCTTGATCGTTTCAAGATCCTCTTTTTCTTTTTCATTTAATGCAATAAATTTAGAAATAGGAGTTCTTCCGTCTTCATTAAACATAATCCCAAGATCAACTTTCGGTATCTCTACGCCGCCTTCAATCAGACGGATTAAAGTTTCCGGTTCTTTTACAAGGACAAAAACTCTTTGACCGTCATATTTCCCTGCTTTAAAATTAGCAATCGCCGTCTCTGCCGAAATCACCGATACTCCCGTTCCTGCCGGCTTCGCCATTCTCATACTCGCTTTTACCTCTTCATTGCTGCAAAGAATGTCGTCTACAACCATAAATCTCTTCACCTGAAGCGCCGGCGCCCATTGATTTACGATAATCCCATGAATCAAACGCTGATCAATTCTTGCTAATACTACCATTTTTGTTCCTCCTCTTTTTTAATCATTTTTAGTTTCTTTATTTGTGTTTTTCGTTTACAAATACGTCTCTGTTTTTCGTTTGGTATCGTTACCAATTTTTTGTTTTTAAAAACCGGTTCTATTTTCATACCGGTTTCTGTCCGATTTATGCCGACTGTCTGACTATCAGCTTCAAATCCAACTCTTTTCTTCTTATTCCTTCTGATTCACCTTTTAATTGACGAACCATTTCTTTTGCCGCACATCGGCCTTCATCCTGTACAGGCTGCCATATCGTTGTTAACGGAATCTGGAGATAGGATGCCAATGGCTGATCATCTACTCCCATAATCGCAATATCCTGTGGTATTTTTACACCATTCTTCAGCGCTTCCATCACCATGCCTGCCGCAACCTCATCACTTCCGGCAATTACCGCATCCGGTTTTTCGGAAAGTTCCAAAATCTTCCGCATAATCTTTCGCCCGTCTTCCATTTCCCTCACTCCCGAAAACAGCCATGCCGTATTTGCCGCAATTCCGCTTTGAGCAAGCGCGTCCATATATCCTCTATAGCGATCGCTGTCGATATTAATTCCTTTATCCTGAAGGGTCACTGCTCTTGTTCCTGTACAATATGCAATCTTTCGATATCCTTTTTCCAAAAGATATTTCGAAGCTTTATAAAACCCTTCATACTGTCTGCCGCATACCATCGAAATTTCCTTGTCCTGATTATATTCATTGCAGACGACAAGTTTTCCATATTCGCCATATGATTTCAACTTATCCCAGTCATTCTCTATCGCACATAAAATCACTCCGTCAGCATGCTGCATCTTCAGAAGATTCATTGCGCTTTCTTCACTTTCTTTTTCTCCGTAAGTCTGCACGATCAATGTTCGGTAATGATACTGTCTGCAAGTTTTCTCAATTGAATCGACCAGTTGTGCGAAAAAGTTATTTGTGATAGTAGGAACAACTACCGCTATATTCCCGGAGCCCGAACCTCTTAACTGTCTTGCCGCCTGAAGCGGACTATACCCAAGAGCGTCCATAGCCTCCAGTATCTTCTGTCTCTTTTCCTCCGAAACATGAGGTTTGTTATTGATAACTCTTGAGACAGTTGAAACTGACATTCCTGACAGCCGAGCAACATCTGATATCGTTGCCAAAACTTTTTCCACCTCACTTTTCTCTTTGTTTTCTTGTTTATGTCTTTACAATATACTCACTTTCGTCATTTGTCAATCGCATTTTTGGTATCGTTTTCATATTTGTCAAAACATCCAAAATCCACAAATGAAATTTGGTAGTTTTAACGAATAGGTTTTTGATTTTTTATCTTTCATAAAACTTATCTTTTATTCTTTCGTATCTTTTGAAGGACCAGACCGATCATCAATCCAACCAAAGCCGGACACACCCATCCAAAACCATACTTCGACATCGGAAGCATCTTTGATACCGCACCGAGCATCTCCTGAAGTTTCACGATTACATCCGAATTTTTTGGCAAAGCTTTCACAAAATCTAAAATCGCCGCTGCAGCCGTAAACGCTGTCACCCAACTGTATATTCTTCTGTCATTCCCAAACAGCTTTCCGCATAAAGTAAGCAAAATAAGTGTCACTGCCAGCGGATACAAGAACATCAAAACAGGAAGAGAATATGCAATGATCGCATCAAGTCCTACATTTGCGATCAAGAAAGAAAGAAGAGAAAAAATCACTGCCCACACACGATAAGAAGGTCCGTTCGGAAATATCTTTTCAAACGTCTCCCCACAGCTTGTAACAAGGCCGATCGCTGTTTTCAAACATGCCACCGCAAAAATCAGCGCTAATATAATCTGACCCGGCTTTCCGAAATAGTATTCGGAAACGATCGCAAATGTCTCTCCTCCATTTGCCGCCACAGGAAACACCCCGCGGCTCTGCGCACCGACAACCGCAACCAAAACATAGATAAGCGCCATTAATAATGAGCTGAAAACGCCTGCTTTTATCGTATTTTTTGCCACTGCTCCCGACTCCTTTATATCAAGGCTTCTGATTACATTAACAACAATAATTCCGAAAGCAAGCCCGGCCAGAGCATCCATCGTATTATACCCTTCCAGCAGACCGGTTGAAAAGGCGCCGGACACATATGCGCCGGATGCCTCGATCTTACTCATATTTCCGGCCGGTGAAAAAAGCGCCCGAATAACAAAAATACTCAACAAAATTAAAAACAGAGGATTCAGTATTTTCCCGATCCACGTTAAGATCTGTCCCGGCTTCAATGAAAAAAACAATACAACGGCAAAAAATACAAAAGAGAATATTCCCAATCCTGCCATCTTCCCGCCGTCTGAAATAAACGGCTCTATTCCAACTGTAAACGAAACCGTAGCGCATCTTGGGATTGCAAAAAAAGGCCCGATCGTCAAATACAAAAGACACGTAAAGAAAACTCCGTATTTTCTGCCGATCTGACTGCTTAATTCCAAAAGTCCGTCTTTCTGGCTGACGCCAAGCGCCGCCACACCAAGAAGCGGAAGCCCGACACCTGTGATCAGAAAACCTGCCGATGCCGCCCACACATGATGGCCTGCAAGCTGTCCCATAAATATCGGAAAGATCAAATTTCCCGCGCCAAAAAACATCCCAAACAACATACTTGCAACAAATATCAACTCTTTAAATGTAAGATTCTTTTTCATGTTCCACCTGCCTTATACGTCTGAATACTATAAATATTTCTCCCATTACATCTATTTCGTTCCGATGCGGCAAACGCCTTTACTGTACATTTTTTATCAAGAATACATCCAGTGTATCATATACACTTCCGATTCGCCAGTTTTATTTAAGCTTTCCTTAATATTCCTTAATATTCCCGCAATTCCCACAATCTTCTTATTTTCGATGATATACTTATTTTATACTTTTAACGAAACACAAACACTTAGGCGAACTTGCTTTTTCACAACTCCCAACAGCCTTTTAAAACATATATAAAGGAGAAACTCTATGGAAACTTTAATTTTTTATACCTATGAATTTGCGGCTTCGATCCTTCCTTTTTCGGCTGCCTTTATTTTTCTTTCGCACAAACAGAAAAAGGGCGGAGAAAAAACACATCTTCTGCCCGGCCTGCTTTTATTTCTTTTTGCCGTCTACATCGTATGTGTATATCACGTCACAGGAACCGGCACTTTATGGGATGCATTTTTGTATCGCTTCCAAACAGAAATTTCCCACATTAATCCTATCCCCTTTTCTGCGGGAATCGATATGGTCGGATATATTTTGAATATCATCCTGTTCATTCCGTTTGGGTTTTTGATCCCTTTAATCTGGAAAAAAATGAGATCGCTGCACCTAACCGCCCTTGCAGGATTTTCTTTTTCCATACTGATCGAAATAAGCCAGTTATTAAATAACCGACGAACCGATATCGACGACCTTATTATGAATACTTTAGGAGCGATTATCGGATTCTTAATATATAAATCATTCAAGAAACTGATGCCAACCAGACTTCATAATAAGTTAAATGATTTTTCTTATCCTGTCTTGGAACTTCCGCTCTACATTTTCATCCTCTTTGCCGGACGTTTCTTTTTCTTCCATGAAATGGGATTTGCAAAATTGTTGTACGGATTTTAAATGCATTTTATCAGATCAGAAGAAAACGTATTTTTAATGCTTTTCTTTGCCTACATGCAAGTATGTCCGCAGAAAAGAAAAATTTCCCGCGGACATACTTGTTATTTCTAACTTGTTATTTCTATTTTCTGTTGATTATCATGCTTATTTTCACTCTGCATATCCATTCGGATTCTGGCTCTGCCATCTCCACGAATCTTCACACATTTCTTCTAATCCACGCTCTGCTTCCCAGTGAAGTTCCTTTTTTGCTTTGGACGCATCGCAGTAGCATGTTGCAATATCGCCTGCACGGCGCGGTTTAATTACATATGGAATCTCTTTTCCGCACGCTTTTCCGAATGCTTTTACCATATCTAATACGGATTGTCCGTTTCCTGTACCGAGATTATATACCGAAACACCGTCTTTTTCCTTCAGCTTCTCTACTGCGCGCACATGACCTATCGCAAGATCGACTACATGGATATAATCGCGCACCCCTGTTCCGTCATGTGTGTCATAATCGTCTCCAAATACGCTAAGACACTCCAGTTTTCCGATCGCCACCTGTGTAATATATGGCATCAGGTTATTCGGAATTCCTTTCGGATCTTCTCCGATCATACCGCTTTTATGCGCTCCGATCGGATTGAAATAGCGAAGAAGCACTACGTTCCACTCCGGATCTGCCGTATGAAGATCTGTCAAAATCTGCTCTAACATCCATTTTGTCCATCCATATGGATTTGTACACACACCCTTTGGACACTCTTCCGTGATCGGAATAAATGCCGGATCCCCGTATACTGTTGCCGAAGAACTGAAAATAATGTTTTTTACTCCATGACTTCTCATCACATCACAAAGAGTGATCGTTCCTCCGATATTGTTTTCATAATATTCGAGAGGCTTCTGCACAGACTCCCCTACCGCTTTAAGTCCGGCAAAATGAATTACCGACTCTACATCTTCTTTGTCGAACACTTCATTAAGCCCTTCTCTGTCGCGGATATCTACTTGATAAAATTTCAGATCTTTTCCTGTGATCTCTTTCACGCGATCTACCGCTTTTTCCGATGCGTTATATAAATTATCTACGATGACCACATCATACCCTGCATTTAACAATTCCACACATGTATGGCTGCCGATAAATCCGGCGCCGCCTGTTACTAAGATTGACATATCTGTTTCCTCCTCGTAAATATTTCAGATACCGTTCAAGGTTCTGTCTATTGCAGTTTTCCTTTTTACTGCCGTTTTATTTTACATGCACATCTTACCACTCATCCTACAAAATAGCTTTATATTTTTATATCATCTTATAGTAAAAATGTTGCATTAAGACTAATCCCACAAATGCTGCGGATATAAGCCCGAATCTTTCAGAGACTGTATCGCTTCTACGACGACCGGCTTATCTTCTTTATAAGTAACTCCGTGCCACTTATCTTCGGACTCAAGTACTTTCACTGCAGCGCGGTCTTCTGCTAAAAGATCACTTACAACCGCCGGGAGAAAATATTCACATTTTAAAGGATTTTCTTTCAATCCTTTCTCTAAAAATGCCGGAAATCCCGTTTTGATCTCTTCTAGAATACTTCTCGTAAATCCCCACATATTCATTGATACAAGTGTATCCGGATCGATTTCGTTCCATGTCTGTCCGTCATCTTCCGAATATTCAATGCCGTTATTTCTCTTTTCAATACGGGTTCTTTCCGTAACGCTTACAAGTTCATTCGATGCGTTTAACCCGCAGATACCTCTTGCCACATGTCCGTTATCTGTCACAGTATTTTTCAAACGGTATGCAACCATCGTATACCGATACTTGTCGTCGTCTTCATGGGTCGTCAAATAATCGTAAATTGTCTGAAACGCATGCCGTCCGTAATAATCATCTGCATTGATCACAGCAAACGATCCGTCGATCTCATCGATCGCACTTAACACCGCATGAGCTGTTCCCCACGGTTTTACACGGTCTTTCGGAATCTCAAATCCGTCCGGAATGTTTGTCAGTTCCTGGTACACATAAGCTACATCCATTACTTTCTCAATCCGTTTTCCGACTGCTTCTTTAAAGTCCGTCTCGTTTTCCTTTTTAATAATAAAAACGACTTTCTCGAATCCGGCGCGCTTTGCATCATAAATAGAAAAATCCATAATAATATGACCTTCTTTATCGATCGGATCGATCTGTTTCAATCCGCCGTATCTGCTTCCCATTCCCGCTGCCATAATCACCAATACCGGTTTCTTCATCTTAAATCACCTCATACTTAAATCTTAATCTTATCATTTTCTGTCATCTGAAATAAGGATACCACATTCATCAAAGAACGTCCACCTGACGTTATTTCATTCCGGATTTTTTCTTTGTCTGCTTTTTCTTTTTTCTCACACTATATCCGAATTGACCAAGCTTCTCTCCCAGAGATAAATATTCCCCGTGAGAATAGGCAATCAATCCCGTATTATTCAGCATAAATTTTCCGTTATCATCCATATATGAATCATCCACCTGAACTGCAGTCACTTCTGCAAGGAACATATGATGACTTCCAAGCTCCTCCATTTTTTTTACTTTACATTCAATATTTACCGGGCTTTCTTCTATAATAGGAGCAAATTCAAGAGATGATGCTTTTCCTTGCGTAAGACGACATTCTTTCCACTTATCTACATTCTCTCCCGAACGAACTCCACAGTAATCTGTCGCTTTTGTCAATTTTTCTGTCGTCAGATTGATCACAAACTCCCCGCTTTCTTTTATCATATGATAAGAATAGCGCTCCGGACGAACAGAAATATATACCATCGCCGGATTCGTACATACGGTTCCCGTCCATGCAATCGTAATTATGTTACTGTTTCCTTCTTTATCTGCGGTACTGACCATCACCGCCGGAAGCGGATAAAGCATGTTTCCCGGTTTCCATATTTGTCTGGACATTTTATCCTTCCTCTCTTTTTCCGTTTTATTATTGCTGCAGGACGCTGACAAGCGTCGGAACAAGCTGCTTTTTCCTTGATACTACTCCTTTTAGCATGATCGTATCCGTGTCTTCCGGCAAATCATATGCATTTAATATTTTTTCCTTTGCCTCCGGACCGCCGCAAAGAAGTTCCGATGATTCTGTCAAAATATTTGTCAACATAAAAAAGATCATATTTACCCCGCTGTCTGCGCACGCTTTCTCCAAATACGGCTTTACTTTCTTTTTGATTCCTTCCAGTTCGTCGGAACTCATTGAATTCACCTGTCCTACTCCGAACACAGTCTCGTTGACCGTAAATTTTTTAAAATCAAGAAAGCATATATCCTGAGCGCTTTTCCCTTTCAAATTACTTCCTGCACGAAACATTTCCTGCGCCAGAATTTCAATCTCGACGCCCGCAGTCTGAGCCAGTTTCCTCGCTGTGTTTTCATCCAAAGGCGTACAGGTCGGAGAGCGGAACATCAACGTATCGGAAATAATAGCGGAACAAAGGAGCGCGGCGTTTGTCGGATCTATTTCAACTCCGTTTTCTTCATACATCTGACTGACGATCGTCGCAGTGCATCCCACCGGCTGATTACGGAAAAATACAGGTCCCATTGTCTGAATACTGCCCAGTCTGTGGTGATCGATGATCTCCATTACTTCTGCCTCTTCCACTCCGTCCACAGCCTGGCTTTTCTCATTATGATCGACAAGAATCACTTGTTTTTTTCTTACGTTCAATAACCGTCGTCTTGAGATCAGTCCTAATAATTTCCCGTTTCCGTCAACAATCGGGAAATCTCTGAACCGTTTTCGCGCCATCACTTCTTTTACGTCATCAACATAATCCTTCATTTTGAATGTAACCAGATTCGTTTTTGTCATAAAATATTTGACCGGAATGCTCTGATTGATATGCTGCGCCGCAGTAAAAGTATCATGAGGCGTCCTTATGATCACAATCTGCTTTTTTTCCGCCTGTTTAATAATCTCTTCTGAAATCGAAGCGTTTTGACAGACGACCATACAGCTTGCTTCCATATCTACCGCACACTGCTGTGCATCCTTTCTGTCTCCCATGATCACAAGGTCGTCTCTGCTTATAAAATCCGACATGAGAATCCTGCTTGAAGCTGCGATCACTACTTTTCCGTTTAACAGATAGCTATGCTCATTTCCGGTGATCACTTCCCCATCTACTGCACGGGCAATATTTCTATACTGAGTCCTTGCCTTTGATAAAATCATACTATCATAAACATCCATATATGTCTTGGCAATATCACCGATCGTAATAACCCCTTCCAAACTGCCGTCTCTTACAACCGGAAGTGTATGAATGTTCAGCTCCCGCATCGTTTCCCACGCTGTGCGGATTGAAGAGTTACTTGTCAATCCTTCTACTTCTTTCAACTCAACATCTTTGATCTGTTCTCTTAAATCAGACAAAAGCTTCGGAGGTTTCACTGCGAATTTTTCAAGAACATACTGTGTTTCTTCATTTAATTGTCCGGCTCTGCGCGGCTCATAAGCGTGACCTGTCAATTTTGTTTTTAATGCGGCGTATGCAATCGCGGAACATATGGAATCTGTATCCGGATTTTTATGGCCGACAACATATATTTTATCTTTCTGTCTACTCATATATTTTTACTCTCGCTTTCTTCATCCAACATCAATAATCTGAAAAGATTCTATGCTTATCGATAAAAACATTTTTCATCCATAACTGCATTATTATATACATAAATCTCATTCTTCTGCAAGAGCACAATAAACAATATAGTCAAGAAAAATTAAGAATAAAAATACCATTCTTCTCTACTTTCAAAATATTGTTTTTTCTCCTCCATCTGTGGTATACTCTTTCTATATAAAAAAGAAACAGAGGTGCTGCACAATGAGCGAAGAAATGAAAGAACCAATGCAGACAGATAATGACTGCAAAACAGAGGAAGCTGCTGCTTCCACAACAGAAACGATGGCTGACTACGAAGATCATTTCGACGATGCCAATCCGTGGAATCTCGTCACAAAATATATGGAAGAAAAAACAGTTCTTCCTGTAAAAGTAGAAGGCGTTGTAAATGGCGGAGTAATCGTGATGATCGAAGGACTGCGTGGATTTGTTCCTGCTTCTAAACTTTCCCTTTCCTATATCGAAGATCTGGAAACTTATCTTCTGAAAGAAATAGAAGTACAGGTAATTGACGCTGACCAGGCAAATAACCGTCTCGTCCTTTCCGCAAGAGAACTTTTAAAAGAAAAAGAAAAGAAAGCGCGGGAAGATCAGATTGCCAACCTGAAAATCGGAGAAGTTTTAGAAGGAACAGTCGAGACTTTACAAAATTACGGCGCGTTCATCAAACTTGACAACGGTCTGTCCGGTCTTGTACACGTTTCACAGATTTCACAAAAGCGTGTAAAATTGCCTTCCGATGTTTTAAATGCCGGAGACAAAGTCACTGTAAAAGTAATCGGAATCAAAGACGGAAAAATAAGCCTTAGTATGAAAGCGCTTGAAGAAGTAAAAGAAGAACCGACAGAAAAAGTTGTTATCCCGAAAAGTGAAAATATCGGAACAAATCTCGGTGATCTTTTCAAAAATATTCAATTATAAATCATATCTCTTATTTACAACGGTACAGGCGGCAAAGAATTTGTTTGAAAAATTCTTTGCCGCCTGTACCGTTGTATTGCCATAACCTTGTTTTCTTTACAGCTTCCGCCTTTCTTTCTGAAATATCTCCACGGACATCTAAAAAGCTCACCCCTGCACACATATATTCCCCAGTATCTCTTCCAATGCGTTTTTACTGCTTGTATGGCATCTGACAACCTCCGCATTGCATCGTCCGGCTTCTTCTACCGCACAGCGTACCATTTTGTGTGATACCGTGTTCGTAAAAAGAACGATCAGATCCGGGCTTCCTATCTGCTTACTCATCGCCGCCGACATCTGAGTAAACACTTTCGCCTTACACTTAAACTGTTTACATATCTGTTTGTACTGACATACCATTCGGTCATGTCCGCCTATGATCACAACACTCATCGCCAACCTCCTGAAATATTTTTCTGAATCCTTCACGTATGATCTCCATTCACAGAAAATACTATGACACAACATTGCTTCTGTTTTTTGGTTAGTTGCGGCTAACTACTTTCATATATCATACATGATTTTTCTCTGTATTTCAAGTGTTTTTGATAATATTTCTCATTTTTCTTTTATCAATTTCAAAATCCTACTTTATATCTGCTTTTGTATTTTTGTCTCTGTAGTCTTCCATTTCCGCATCGTATAAAAATAATATGGCACAAGTGGAATCAGCGCAGCGATCCATGCCGCCGGATCGGCGAGACACACTCCCTGAAAAGTTGTCCTTCCGGCAGCCGCCATAACAATCGCACTTCTTGCTGCAAGTTCAAAAACACCTCCCAGCATGGGAACAAGTCCATATCCCATTCCCTGAAGCGTATTCCGGTATAAAAAAATACTTCCCAAAAACGGATAACACCAAAACACCGTACGAAAATATAATACAGACACATTGACAACTTCTGTCTCAGACGGATCGATAAACAGCCATGTCATATATTTTCCGCCAAAACAAACGGCTGCCATTGCGATCACACTCCAGACTAATATCATGACCTGTGTGCATCTCACCCCCGACTTTACCCGGTCCATTCTCCCTGCTCCGCGGTTCTGTCCTACATAAGTAGCGACTGTAGCTCCAAATGCAACGAACACCGTCATAATCATATTTTGCAGTTTCCCTGCAGCCGAAAAACCTGCCATGTACGTTTCACCATATACATTAACCGCTCCCTGAACGATAATCGTTCCGATCGCCGTAATTGAAAACTGAAGCCCCATCGGAATGCCAAGTGAAAGAAGACGCCCGAAACTTTGAAAAGAAATCTTTCGATCTGATTTTGTCAAATGCAAAATAGGAAACTTTTTCACAATATAAATAAAACATAACAACGCAGAAATTGCCTGTGCAATGACCGTCGCATAGGCACATCCTTCCACACCCATTCCGAATACGACGATAAACACTACATCAAGAGCTACATTAATTACCGCAGATATAATAAGAAAATACAGCGGAGATTTTGAATCGCCTATCGCACGCAAAAAAGCCGCCAGTGAATTATATGCGGCAGTCACGATCAAACCTGCATAAATAATCCCCATATACTGCTTTACTTCAGGCATGATTTCCGCAGAATAATTCATCATCCGTAAAATAGGCTCATTCGCGATCAAAAGTCCCGCCGTCATAAGAACGGCACATCCGCCTGCCAGATAAACCGACATCGCCACGTAATGCCGCATTTTATCATATTGTTTTGCACCGAACCACTGTGAAACAAGAATTGCAAATCCGCTGCTTAGTCCGTTAAGCCAGCCCGTCACAAAAAACATCAGCGATCCGGTACTTCCGATAGCCGCCAGAGCTTTCACTCCGATAAATTGTCCTGCTACAATCGAATCTGCAATATTGTAAAACTGTTGAAATATATTCCCCAGAAAAACAGGAATCATAAACTGGATAATCAATTTTGCCGGGGTTCCCACTGTCATATCATTGACTGCATCTTTTGTTTTCACCATTTTTCTTTTCCCCCTTCTCTCTTCTGTTTGCATGTACTTATCAAACGATCGCGCCTGATATTGCATAAAATGCATCCCTAATTCATTCTGCCGATAAAATTTATCCGACCTTTTATTATACACTTAATTTTGTCATTGTAAAGCATTAACTTGATAATATTCATGTACAAAATACATCTTAAAAATTGGTACATATGCCGGATATCTTCTTATGTCTCCATATGATATAATACGCTCATGGTAATTTTACCGAATACACCTTAGGAGGGAAAAACTATGAAAAATTTAATCCGTAAGATCTCGCTTATTATGTGCGTGATCATGCTCACATTTGCAGTAAGTGCATGTGGCAAATCTGACAATGATTCAAAAAAGAATGAGCCGAAAACTGAGGACACAGCAAAAGATGATGCAAAAGACGACGCAAAAGACGATGCAGAAGATAATGACGATGCTGCTGTTACAGGAAAGTTTAAAACACTGGAAGATTTCGTAAATTCCGACATTATGCAGCAGCAGCTCGAAACACAGCTTGCATCTCTTGAAGGAAGCGGAATCGCACTTAACCTTACAGCAGAAGATAACAAACTGATCTACAACTTCACGATTGAAGACGCTGATCTTTCAGCGGCTCTCGCAGCGGATCCGTCCACTTTGGAGTCCTCTCTTCAATCTCAGGCTTCTACATTTGAATCAGTTGCTTCTTCTCTGAAAGCCGCAGTAGAAGTAGAAAATCCGGTTGTTGTTGTTCGTTACCTTGACAATACGGGAGCTGAGATCGTAGCTCAGGAATTTGCCGGTTAATCTTTAACCAAAAACCAACATTATATACTAATTAAATACAAAAGCTGCAGAACGACAGCCTGATAAAGAACCTTTGAAACATCATTTTTCAAAGGTTCTTTTTTCGTGCCGGCATGTTCCGCTCTGAAAACAATTCTTTTGTCTAAAACGCTATTTTAAAAATCTGTATATATCAGATATTGACAGAAAGCACATTTATATGTATACTGTACCTGTCAGATAAGTACAGTATATGCAAAGGAGTGAATTAATTGAAACAACAATATATCTCGATCCGACATCTTTCAAAAAAATTCAATAAAGACTTCGTCTTAAAAGACATAAACGCTGTTTTAAACAGCAACGAAATCCTCGGTTTTCTCGGACCTAGCGGCGCCGGAAAGACAACAACGATCAAAATCCTCACCGGACAGCTTAAACCTACATCCGGAAACGCAGAGATCCTCGGCATTGAATGCGATAAAATCAACGAACGGATTTATGAGCAGATTGGTATTGTCACCGATTCCAGCGGCGTTTACGAGCGAATGAACCTTTATGACAATCTAAAATATTTTGCACGAATTTTAAATGTTCCTTCCGAAAATATCGATCTCTTATTAAAACGGATCGGATTGTACGAACACCGAAAAAAAATGGCGGGAAAACTTTCCAAAGGACAAAGACAGCGTCTCATTTTGGCAAGAGCGATCCTTCACCGTCCGAAAGTACTCTTTCTGGATGAACCTACAAACGGACTTGATCCATCTGCCTCTAATGAAATACATAAACTTCTGATGGAATTAAAAAATGAGGGAATGGCTATTTTTCTCACAACCCACAATATGGAAGAAGCGGCGAAACTTTGTGACAATGTTGCTCTTTTAAATGACGGCGTTATTGTCGAATATGGCTCACCGCAGGCAATCTGCTTAAAACATAATCAGATCAAAAAATACCGCGTCCGCCTTACTGACGGCACAACTCACCTTCTCTTACAAAACGAGAAAACAACCGGGCAAATCGCACAATGGATGAACAGCGGACAGCTTGAAACGATCCATTCATGTGAACCTACTCTTGAAACTGTATTTTTAGACACAACAGGGAGGAATCTTCAATGAAAATAACAGCAATCCATTTCAGAAAACTATCTGCCGTCACAGAAATGAAAATGAGAACTCTCATGAGCAAAAACTTTATCATCATGCCGATCTTTTCCCTCGGATTTACTTTTCTTATGAAAATACTGTACCGATCCATCGCTGACGGAAAGATCAACATGGACGGCTACGCGCTTTCGCTCGGCGTTCTGATGAATATTTCCATGAGCGTATACTGTACTGCAGCCGCTCTTGCGGAAGAAAAAGAAAAAAATACGCTTCGGACACTGATGACTTCTTCAGTAAACGGACTTGAATTTTTTCTCGGAAGCATTATACCGGTTATAATTTTATCCACAGCCGTAAATGTTTTATGTGTTTTCATCGTACAGCTTACACTTTCCGGATCCCAATGGGGCGCATATCTTATCATTACGACAGTCTGCACTTTCATTGCATCTGTCGTCGGCATGATCTTCGGTATTTATGCCAAAACCCAAGTATCCGCAAGTACGATCACTACGCCTGCGCTCATTATATTTATGATGGTTCCGATGTTGTCCGGATTCAGCAGCATTTTAGAAAAGATCTCAAATCTTCTCTTCACCGGAATTGCCCTTAATGCTATATCTGCAATCAGCGCCGGGAAAGCTCCGATCCATTTGTCCGGCATCATCGTCCTGTCTGTCGAAGCCTTTTTGTCAGCAGCGCTTTTTCTGATCTTATATCGAAAAAACGGATTTGAAAAGTAGATGCAAAATACAGAGCATAGAAATTCAAGTGCAAAACCAAAATTAAAACAGCAAAAAAGCCGAATACGACAGGGAGATCAACAGATATGGAAATTATTTTAAGCAGCACAAGCGGACGTCCTATCTACGAGCAGATTACGCTGCAGATCAAAGAAATGATCATGAAAGGGGATCTTGCCCCCGGGCAGGCTCTTCCTTCTATGCGGAAACTTGCAAAAGATCTGCATGTCAGCGTTATCACAACGCAGCGTGCATATGACGATCTGCAAAAAGAAGGATTTATCGTTACTGTTCCTGCAAAAGGAACTTTTGTTTCAACTGAGAATCAGGATTTTATCAGAGAGGAAAACCTAAGGCGTATTGAACAATTACTGACTGACGCAGCTTTTCTTGCAAAAGAAAACGGGCTTTCAATAAACGAAATAAAACAAACTTTAGAAATCGTTTATACGGAGGTATAGCAAGCATGAAACAGGCATTACACATAAAAAATCTCACAAAAAAATATAAAGATTTCACTTTAGATCATATTTCTCTTGATCTTCCTTACGGTATGATACTCGGATTGATCGGAGAAAACGGATCCGGGAAATCAACTTTGATCAATTCTATCCTAAACATTGTAAAAGCTGACTATGACGAGGTCCATATTCTCGGTCAGGATTTAAAATCACAGGAGAAAGAAATCAAAAAAGAGATTGCCGTCATCTTTAACGACTCTCATTACGGTGAGAATTTAACTCCTCTTTTTATAGGAAAAATGCTTTCCGGCATCTATACTGACTGGGATCAGAAAAAATTTACCGATTACCTGAAACAATTTCATCTTCCTGAAAAGAAGCGGTTGAAAACATTTTCCACGGGGATGAAAGTGAAACTGGAATTTGCCGCGGCGTTGAGCCATAACCCGAAACTTTTGATCCTTGATGAAGCTACAAACGGACTCGATCCGGTTTTCAGGGAGGAAATCCTCGAAATATTACGAGAATTTACAGAGCAGGAAGACCATTCCGTCCTTATTTCTTCCCATATCACAAGCGATCTGGATAAAATTGCCGACTATATCGCATACATACATGAAGGAAGACTGCTCTTCCTTAAATCTATTGACGAACTGAATAATGACTGTGGAATCATCCGCTGCGGACGAGAGTTTTTCGACGCCCTTTCTCCGGAGGACATTATCGCATACAGAGAAGAGCCTTACAGTTATTGTGTATTCATAAAAAACAGACAGTCGCTGCGAAAAGCATTCTGCGACATTTCTATCGAGAATGCTTCCATTGAAGATATGATGTTATTTTACAGCAAAGGAGAAAAAATCATATGAAAGGAATTATATTAAAAGATCTTTATGAAAATTTCCGCATTTTTAAAAACGGGGTTTCTTACCTCGCAGCAGTTCTTTTCCTCTTCCTGCTTATCGAGGCTATGCAAACGGGAGACTTATTTTCCTTAAAATATTTCTTTATGCTGATTACTGCTTTTGTGTTTCCGCTTTTAGGCTGCTCCTCTATTGAATCCTCTCTTGAGCAAGATGAAAAAGTGAATTTTGACAAAATCCAGCTTACGTTCCCCATTACAAAAACGGAGATCGTACTGTCAAAATATATACTTGGAATCTGCTTTCTTACAATATGCAACGTATTCTCCCTGATTTTTGTTTTCTCGTTCACCAGCAGCCACAACAAAATCACTTTGCAGGAAGGGCTGTCTGCATGGGGGTTCGGAGTTCTTTTCTCCCTTGTCTTTTTTGCAGTCGTTAATTTTGCATTCTTTCTGCTCGGAAGGAAACTTGGTCTTATCGTTTATATCTTTATCGCCATGCTTTTCGGAGGAATATACGGAGCCGTTTCCTCTTTAAAGGGAATGGAATTTCTTATGGCAGGTGACAAAACGATGATCTTTATAATCGGTATTCCGATTGGGATTTTATTCGTTGTAATCAGCTTCTTCCTGTCGCTTGCATGTTATAAAAAACGTTATTCATAAAGGAGGCTTCTTTCCCGGCATACGTCACTTGTCAATATCTTCCAGTTTTGTCTTTCCGATCATGAGATTTAAAATCTCCACATCGGTCTGTTTCATACCTGCGCGGCCTACATATCCGACTGCCTTGATTGTATCTTCAGGGCAGTCCATTACAAGACCTTCTCCTCTTGCAAACGTAAGTCCCCGCATCGCCATCTTATGACTTAGTATCGCGGCCTGAAGCGCCGTGGATATTTTTGCCGCACAGCTTGGTTTTGCACCATCACAGACAATACCTCCCGCATCCGCTATCGTATTGACAACTGTGTTTTCAATCTGTTCCAATGTTCCGCCGCATAAATATGTAATCCCTGCCCCTGCTCCTGCCGCAGCACATACTGCTCCGCAGTACGCTGAGAGAGAACCGATATATTTTTTCTGATTCAGAGCCACAAGGTTAGATACGCATAACGCCCTGTAAATCTCTTCTTTGCTTTTCTTTAGTTCTTTTCCGAACTCGATCACAGGAAGAGAACAAGTCATACCCTGATTCCCCGAACCGGAATTAATGATCACCGGAAGGGCACAGCCGCTCATTCTTGCATCCGAACCGGCAGATGCTTTCGCCACAGCGCGCCACTTTACATCTTCTCCGAACTCTTCTAGCACAACTCGTCCGACCTGTGCTCCCCAAGGATTTCTCAAACCTTCTTCTGCGATTCTCGTATTGTATTTTATCTGACGTCCAAGAACTTTTTCCACATCAGTAATCTGTACCTCATTTGCAAATGTAATAATATCTTCCAAATTCAAAAGACTCTTATCCGGTGTTTTTTCTCTCTCCTGACAATATTCTTTTTTCTCTTTGTGAAAAAGCACCTGTCCGTCTTTTTCAATATGGGTGATATTCGTATGCTCGTCTTCTATCACAACAAGAGCTTCACTCTTCTCTGTCTTTTTGCATACTGCATATGCTTCAATATATAAATTAGCTACATCGTCTTTTAAAACACAATCACAAAATCCTGCCTTTAAAAGTTTCTCCGCCTCGTCGATTTCCCGATCTGTAACATGCTCCAGCACTTCAAGCGCCTGTGAAGGATCTCCGCCTGTAATTCCGAGTACCGCCGCTGCTTCTACGCCTTTCATTCCTCCGGAATTCGGTACTTTTACTCCTTTTACATTTTTGATAATATTACCGCTGCACCGCATCGTAATATGATCCGGCATCTTTCCTAATACTTCTTTTGCTTTTGCCGCAGCATAAGCAAGCGCGATCGGTTCTGTGCATCCAAGCGCCGGAACAAGTTCGCTTTCCAAAATTGTTACATATTCATTATATATTTTACGGTTCATTGCAAAAAACCTCCTGATTTCTCGATTTTCTGATGTATCTTATAACAGCAGTCTGTCTGATCCTGCCGCTTTCTTTACAGCTTTACACCATCTTTATCGATTATACTATCAGGAGGTTTTTATATCAATCTCTTTCTTTTACGTGTCTTTCCGGCACGGATGTACACCGTTTATTCCGTCCTACATCTTTTTATTTTCTGTCTTTCCCGCACTCGTCGCGCAGCCTGAACACGAACCACAGTTTCCGCCGCATCCGGCACACCCGGGCGCTTTTCCCTCTTTTGCGTTTTTTCTTGCTTTATAAATAAGAAAAATACAATAACTCGCGATCAATGATATGATCAAAATATCTGCTGCCATAACACGCCTTCTTTCTAAACTAATTTTCTCTACGCCGCCTGTACCGACCGTTTGGAATATATTTTTTTATTTTTATACGGATCCGGCCTAAACAGTAAGATCAACAGGATCACCGCAATCGCTATACCTACAGCCGTTCCTACGGTGAACGCTCCTCCAAGCACAAACGTACCGATCTGATATACGCTCAAAGATACGACATACGCAAATACATTCTGGAACACAACCGCAAACCAAAACCACTTTCTGGACTGCATCTGCTGCGCCATTGTTGCGATTGCCGCCAGACACGGGGAGTCCAAAAGATTAAACAGCAAAAACGAAAATGCTGCCATAGCCGACGGAAACCACGCTGCTACTTTGCCCGCTACATTTACGGTATCTTCTACATCTCCCGACACATTTGCAAGAACTCCCATTGTAGTTACAATGGCTTCTTTTGCCGTAAATCCCGAAAGCGCTGCCGCAACAGGCTGCCATTCTCCGAAACCGAGCGGTTTAAACAGCACTGCAAGCGCTCCGCCGATCATCGCCAACAAACTATTGGCACTGTCTTGAACAATCCCGAATTTTCCGTCTGAAAATCCAAATCCTCCAAGGAACCACATAACAATACATGCAAGGAACAAAATCGTTCCCGCCTTGATCATGAATCCTTTCAGTCTCTCCCATACATGAAGAAGAACTGTCTTTGCCTGCGGCATATGATACTGCGGAAGTTCCATTACAAACGGAGCCGGTTTTCCTGAAAACATCTTCGTCTTTTTCAATATTATAGCAGAAATAAGCACTGCCGCAATCCCTATAAAATACATAAGCGGTGCGATGAAGGAACTTTCTGCATATCCTGCCGCCTCTCCTGCGATCACTCCGCCCATAAGCGCGATAACCGGAAGCTTTGCCCCACATGGAATAAACGTAGCTGTCATGATCGTAAGCCTTCTGTCATTATCCTGCTCGATCGTCCTTGAAGCCATAATCCCCGGAATTCCACACCCTGAGGAAATAAGAAGAGGGATGAAGCTTTTCCCCGACAATCCGAAATGTCGGAACACGCGGTCCATTACAAAGGCGATGCGAACCATATATCCGCAGTCTTCAAGGAATGATAAAAGGAGAAACAATACCGCCATCTGTGGAACAAAGCCAAGCACAGCTCCCAATCCGCCTATGATTCCGTCAACTACAAGCCCTGTGATAAGACTGCCTGCCCCTATATTTCCCAAGAAACCGCTGACTGCATCCTGTATACTGACTACAAACACATCGTTTGTCCAGTCTGTCATCCCTGTTCCGACCGTTGTGACGGACACATAATACACAACCCACATAACGAAAACAAAAATCGGAAGGCCTAAAAAACGATTTGTTACGATACGGTCTATCTTATCTGAGACAGTCAGTTTTTCTCTCCCTTTTTGAACGGTATCGGAAACAACTTTTTGTATGTACTGATACCTCTCGTCTGTAACAATACTTTCCATATCGTCATCATGCTTTTCTTCCATCGCTTTACGCATCTTCTCGATCGCTTTCAAAGACTCGCCTGACATTTTTAAATTTTCTAATACTTTCCTGTCATTTTCAAGAAGTTTTACTGCATACCAACGCTTCTTACGCTCGTCAATCCATGTTGGAAGCAGCTCTTCTACCGCTCGTATCGCCGCTTCTAACTCTTTTGAGAATATCGCTTTCGGTATGCTTTTTTCTCCGCTTTTGACAGTGCAGACCGTTTCTTCGATCAATTCTTTTAGTCCTGTCTTTTTCAAAGCCGACGTTTCGATCACCGGACAGTTGAGAAGTTCAGACAATCGCTTCTTGTCGATTTTCATTCCTCGCTTCCGGATCAAATCAGCCATATTTAGCGCAATCACAACCGGAACTCCCGTCTCGGTCAACTGGGTCGTCAAATACAGATTTCGCTCAATATTGGTCGCGTCTACAAGATTGATGATCACGTCCGGATCCTCGTTCAAAATATAATCCCTGCTCACAACTTCTTCAAGCGTATACGGGGAAAGAGAATAGACTCCCGGAAGATCCGTCACTTTGATCTTCTCCTCTTTTGATTCTTTTGTTCTTACTTTCCCTTCTTTTTTCTCTACCGTAACTCCCGGCCAGTTTCCGACATATTGATTTGCTCCCGTAAGCGCATTAAACATTGTCGTCTTTCCACAGTTCGGATTTCCGGCAAGTGCAGCCCTGATCTCCATTTTGTTCTACCTCCTACTATACAGTTTCTACAAGGACACATTTTGCATCCTCTTTTCTTACTGACAACTCATATCCTCGAACCGTAACTTCTACAGGATCGCCAAGCGGCGCAACCTTCCTTATATAAATCCTGCTTCCCTTCGTGATTCCCATGTCCATGATCCGACGCTTATAAGCCCCGTCCCCTTCAATTTTAATCACAGTTACTGTACTTCCCACTTTTGCGCTGCCTAATGTCCTCTCCATGCCATTCTCCTCCGCTTCCTGTTTCACTCAAAATTTTTATAGCCTTTTCAGCTCTAGATCATAATATGCCTCGCCATTTCGGCATTTACCGCGATCCTGGAATTTTTAATACTCACGATCACGTTTCCGCCCATCTCGGATAATACAGTAACTTCCGTTCCTGCCACAAAACCAAGATTTCCGAGAAAACGCCTTGTCTCCTCGTTTCCATTTACGCGGTTTATCACACTTACCTTGCCTATTTCAGCCATCGTAAGCGGCATAAAAACACCTTCCTTCTATTTTAAAACTTTTTTGAAATTGATAATCTTTTTCATTTATCTTTAGTTAGTTTAACCTAACCTTTGTAAATTGTCAAGTATTTTCACAAAATAAAGCACAAAGCGTTTTTTCTACAGTGACGCTCTGTGCCTTTTCTATAGCGGATATTCTTTCTCTTGCGAGCTTTCGCACACATATGTTATACTTAATTTTAATGAATATTGATCTTTCATTCATAAATAAAATTTATTTGAGGTAACATTATGATTATAAATGAATCTGCTGAGAACTATTTAGAAACAATTCTTGTATTAAGCGGACAACTTCCTGTTGTCCGTTCTGTAGACATTGCCGCAGAACTTGACTTTAAAAAGCCAAGTGTCAGCGTCGCAATGAAGAAGCTGCGTGAAAGCGGACATATTACAGTTTCACCGGAAGGCTATATTACACTCACCCCCTCGGGAAAAGAAATAGCGGAGCGTATATACGAACGACATACCCTCCTTACTTCCTGGCTGGAATATCTCGGCGTCGATTCAAAAACCGCCGCTGATGACGCCTGCCGTATTGAACATGTCATCAGCGCGGAAAGCTTTGACGCAATAAAAAAACATATTAAGCGATAGCTTTTATTTTTAATTTCGGTAATATACTTTTATTTCTCAATATTGACCTGATCAAGAACTGCGCCTAATTCCTCTGCGGATTTACGCAGTTTTTTCATTTCTTCCTCGCTGAAATCAATCTCCAGCACCTGTTCCGCCCCGCCTCTTCCGACAATCGTCGGAATGCTTAAGCACAGTCCTTCTAATCCGTATTTTCCATCAAGCGATACCGAAATCGGAGCGACCGTATGACTGTTTCTTACGATTGCTTCTACGATTTTTTCCGCTGCCATTCCGATTCCGTAATAAGTCGCTCCCTTTCGCTCGATAATCTCATAGGCGCTGTCACGGACTCCTTTGTAAACCTCTTCCATATCCTGTGCGAAGTGTTCATATCCCCGCATCTTTGCAAAATCCTGTAATTTAATTCCGTAAATATTTGCACAGCTCCATGCTGCCAGTTCGCTGTCACCGTGTTCACCTACGATAAACGCATGTACATTTCTGCTATCTACATCCAACTTTTCACTGATTATATATTTCAATCTTGCCGTATCAAGCACTGTACCGGAACCGATCACTCTTTCCTTTGGAAAACCGGATTCTCTAAGCGCTACTTCCGTTAAGATATCTACCGGATTCGACACGATGAGCAAAATTCCTTCACAGTTTACGCGTTTGATCTCTTTTATGATTGACCGCATAATTGCTGCATTTTTCTGCACAAGATCCAGTCTCGTCTCTCCCGGTTTCTGGTTTGCCCCTGCCGTAATAATAACGACCGACGCATCTGCAATATCCTCATATTCACCCGCATAAATATCCATTGCATGTGTAAACGGCAGTCCGTGGCTGATATCCATCGCCTCTCCTTCTGCCTTCGCCTTGTTTGCATCAAGGAGTACCATTTCCGAAAATAATCCTTTCTGCATCAATGTATAGGCAATCGTAGAGCCGACAAACCCACATCCGATTACTGCTGCTTTTTGTATATTTACCATATCTCAATACCTCCTGTTTTCCATGAACTTTAATGAACTCATACCGCCACTTTATATTCAGGATCTCATAATAAGCGTTTTTTTCTAATATTACTTGATCATATTTCATCCTTTTTTAATTCCTAGTATTTTAGTGGGGTTTAACTTTATCTTCATTATATAGTAGTTCCCTGAAAAATCAATCCCTTATCAGGTATTTTTTTCCATACAATCAAATATTTTTCAGTAATTCTTTTTTATCAGTCTTCTAAAGAATGCTTTTTTGTAATCGTTACTTTTTCATCATAACAGATAAAAACGTCTTCTATCTCGCTTTTTTTCAGCTTCGGTGTGATCAAACTGATAAAAGGCACAATCAAAAGTCCTGCGATCATTGCCATTGCGCCTGCATTGATCGGAGATTTTATAAATCCAAAAAACATATTCGCAACAGTCAGTCCGACTCCTGTTATAAACCCTGCCCATACACCCGCACGGGTAACGCCTTTCCAATACAAACCATACAAAAACGGAGCTAAAAACGCCCCGGCTAACGCGCCCCATGAAATGCCCATAAGCTGTGCGATAAAGGTCGGCGGATCAAGCGCGATCACAACTGAGACAACAATAAAAAACACGATTAAAACCTGCATTGTCACAATCTGCTTTTTCTCGCTCATTTTTTTCATAATATTATCTTTCAAAAGATCGAGCGTCAGTGTAGAACTGGATGTCAGCACAAGGGAGGAAAGAGTTGACATTGACGCAGAAAGCACAAGCACAACAACAACCCCTATAAGCAGATCCGGAAGCATGGAAAGCATATGCGGTATAATACTGTCATAAACGACCGCTCCGCCCGCTTTATCGTAAATCTCGGGACTGTCGAACAGTCTTCCGAATCCTCCGAGAAAATAACATCCACCTGAGATAATAATTGCAAATATAGTTGAAATAATAGTTCCCGTACTGATCGATTTTTCATCTTTGATCGCATAAAATTTCCCGATCATCTGCGGAAGTCCCCATGTTCCAAGCGAAGTAAGAAGAACAACGCCCAGAAGATTGACAGGATCCGGACCAAAAAAAGATGTAAACGCTCCCGGCTGTCCTTGTGTCAGGGGAACATCACTTGGTATCTTCGCCATTTCTGCTATTGCATTCATGAATCCGCCCTGTCCATTCAGAACCGCCGCGATCACAGCCACAATTCCGATCAGCATAATGATTCCTTGTATGAAATCATTGATTGCCGTAGCCATATATCCGCCCAGGATAACATAGAGCGCCGTAAACGCTGCCATTGTCACGACACACCACGTATACGGAATATTAAAAGCCATCGCAAACAAACGTGACAAACCGTTATACACCGAAGCCGTGTACGGGATCAGAAAAACGAACACGATCACAGATGCCGTAATCTTAAGTGATTTGCTCTTGTACCGTTCTCCGAAAAAATCCGGCATCGTCCTTGATCCAAGATGCTGTGTCATCACTTTTGTACGCCTTCCGAGAACTACCCATGCCAGAAGGCTTCCGATTAATGCATTTCCGATGCCGATCCATGTACTGGCAATTCCGTATTTCCATCCAAACTGTCCGGCATATCCGACAAATACAACTGCCGAAAAATACGATGTTCCATATGCAAATGCCGTCAGCCACGGTCCTACCGATCTTCCTCCCAGAACAAAACCGTCTACACTTGTAACATGTCTTCTCGAATAAATTCCCACTGCCGCCATCACTGCGAAAAAAATAATAAGCAGTATAATTTTAATTCCCATCTTTTTTCCCTCTCTCTGCCGTTTTATCCTTTAGACCACTTTAAAGCGTAACACTTTAAAGCATTAAAGTATCTTTTTATAGAATAACACGGGTCTAAGACCCGTGTCAACTGTTACTTTTTTCTATTATGCCCGTTTATCTTCCCGTTTTATCTTGTCAGTACATCTCCTGTCACTTCATCTCCTCGACCCGGTTTTGCACCTTCTTATCAAAGTTTTCTATTTGTCTGCTGTATGACTCGTTCATATATTTTGAATGAAGCATAAAGTCCGCAGTCGCAAGATTATTTGCAATCGGAATATCGTATACGACAGCAATACGCAGCAGCGCTTTTACATCCGGATCGTGGGGTTGTGCTTCCAATGGATCCCACAAAAAGATCATAAAATCAATCTGCCCTTCTACGATCTTCGCTCCAATCTGCTGATCTCCGCCAAGCGGACCGCTACAGTATCCTTTTACCGGAAGCCCTGTTCGCTCAGCGATAAGACGCGCCGTTGTTCCTGTTCCGCATAAAAAATGCCCTTTCAGTATCTCTTTGTTTTTTTCACACCAGTCTACAAGTTCTCTTTTCTTACCGTCATGCGCCACAAGGGCGATATGTTTTACTTTTTCAATTTCCATCGTTACATATTTATCATCTAACATCCGATCTCCTCCTTTTATCTTAAAAATAGTTTTTCATAAAATTTTTCTTACCGTCTGTTTTTATACAAACTGTTCCATCGTATCAAATCTAAGTAATGCGATCGCGCCCATCGCAACCGTGATCATCAATCCATAGATCAATACGATCGGAAAGATCAACGTTTGACTGATCAACACTGCCGCCAACACTCCGACACCGGCTCCGACTCCTAAAAGCGCCATCTGGATAAACATTCTAAGCAGACTTTGCCCTGTTTTTCCGAATACTTCCCCGAGAAGGCTCTGAACGATCACCATTGTATACAGGCGGTCTGCCTGCAAAACGGTGTAGATCAAAATACAGTAAATGATCTCTATTACCGGAACATGCCAAAAAATCCCAATAGGAATGCAGATGATACATCCGTCCGCAAATGCCTTTACATGTTCCATAAGAGTCGCATACCACATTTTTTTCAGCGGACTGTCAGGAATAAGAAAAATATACGGATTTTTCAACTCGCTTTCCCATTTTCCTGTGTAACCGCTCATAATAAGCGCCACATACGCGACAACTCCCAACAAAATAAAGCCCGCCATACTGCTGTCTGACACCGATTTTTGGAGAGAATACGCGAAAATAAACGCAACGACTGCCGAAAGAACTGTCATTTTCGTGAAAATAAAATATTTTTCTTTCTTATATTCCAGAAATTGCCTGTAAAAAATCGCTCTTGCTCCTTTTGCTGTAATCTTACTCTCTACACGGCGAAACCTTCGCTTTTTCGTCCCGGTATTTGTCACAAATTCTCCGCTTTTCTGCCTCTTTTTCAGTTCTGCATAATCGTCTGCGAATTTCGCCGCCTCTTCATAATATCCGCCGTCACATTTCATTCTGAACGCCGCCGCAACAATGAACACCGTAAACGCCGAATAGATCACAGTACAAATTACATTCAGAGTTGTCGGACCGAGTAAAACCAACCTGTATACCGCAATCTGCCATCCGACTACCGGAATCATCTGAAGGACCGGCCAGTTGATAAACGAAAGAGCGCTTTCTACTGACAGACCTTTTTCTTTAAAATAAAGTACGATCATCAACGTAAATGCAATCAAAAACACTTTCATTCCGAAGCAGATCCCTTTTATCAATTTTTGCGGAAGCTTATCATTCGTATATAAAATGATCATAACAGATTGTTCTACCGCACACTCTACGCCGCATCCTATCAGAAAGAAGAAAAGCATCTTCCACCATTCCACATGAAAAACCGTCAAGCCTCCGATCGCCAACACGATCCATATGAAAAATGACATCAGATAATTCATCCACGCTCCCTGTATCAAAACAAGTTTGGGGCTGATCGGAGCGGGAAATACGAACTGAGAATGAGCCGGCCGAAACAAGATTCCTTTTCGAGAAGCATAGGACATAAAGTTTCCTACTGTAATGTAGATCGTCCACACCGTCACAAGAATGACAAGTCCTTGAACAGAATCGATCCGAACTGTAACCGCAAGTGTTCCAAGCATCACGATAAGAAAGATTCCATAGGCGGCCCCAAAGATCAACGCAAGAAGCGTCGTCGGTTTTCTGACTGCCTTTTTCAGGTTATTTGCCGCTGTTCTCTTTATCAAATATATTAACGCTTTCATGCTTTCTCACCGCCTGTCATCTCAAAGAACAGTTCATCCAGCTCTTTTCCCTGCGCGTCTGCTTTTGTGTAAGAACCGGCAATATGCCCTTGTTCCATGACGATCATCACATCCCACAAGTTCTCTACCATCTCAAGCATATGCGTACTGATAAGAACTGTCGCTCCGTTATCACGCAGTTTTAACACGACATCTTTCAGCATCTTGATCGCCGCCGGATCAAGTCCGACCATCGGTTCGTCAAGAAGGATGACTTCCGGCTTTACCGCAAGGGCACAGCATATGCTCACTTTCTGCATCATTCCTTTTGATAATTCATTGCCAAGCTTATCCTGCTTGTCATCCATCTCAAACGCTTTAAGTATCTTTTCGATCTCCTCGTCTGTAATTTCACTGTCATATGCCATTCTCACATATTCGATATGCTCCCTTACCGTCAGCGCATCGAACATATTCGGAATCTCCGGAACATAAGCAAACTTCCTTTTCGCAGGAATCTGCCGGGCAGGAATCCCTTTAATACGAATTTCACCCTGATACCGCAATAAACCGGCAATGCTTTTGATGATCGTTGATTTTCCCGATCCGTTCGGCCCTAAAAGAACCCCTACCTGACCGTTAGGGACGGTAAACGTCACTTGATCTACCGCCAGATTCTTTCCATAATATTTTGTCAATTCTTTGATCTCCAGCATAGTCCTCTCTACCCTTTCTGTCCGCGTCCTGTATAGTTTGCTTTTACTCGTAATACTTGATAAGTGCCTGTGTTCCGAGATCTCCGTTGCCGTCTGCTTCAAGCTCTTCATAAATGGCAAGAACCTGGCTTAAAACTTCGAGATTTAAACCGCTTCTGTTTGCTTCGATGAGCGCCAGCTTCATATCTTTAATAAAATGCTTCATAAAAAATCCCGGCGCATAATCTTTTTCTATGATCTTTGGTCCGAACAGATCAAACTGTCTGCTTCCGGCTGCCCCTGTCGCTACGGATTTCGAGAACACATTCAGGTCAAGTCCCTTTTCTTTTGCATATGTCAGCGCTTCGCATACACCGGAAAGAGCTCCCGCGATCATGATCTGGTTTGCAAGTTTGCAATGCTGTCCGCATCCTGCCGAACCTTCGTAATTAATATTCGTTCCCATTGCTTCAAACAGTTCATGACAGTTCGTATAATCGCTCTTATCGCCTCCGACAAGAATAGAAAGAGTTCCTTCTCTTGCCCCCGTATCTCCGCCTGTGACCGGCGCATCAAGCACATGAAATCCCCGTTTTGTTCCTTCTTCATACAGCTTTTCGGCAATCTGCGGACTCGTGGTCGTCATATCGATCAAATATGCACCTTTTTTCGCACTGTCCAAAATATTTCCGCTGTCGAAATATACTTCTTCTACATCCTGCGGAAATCCTACGATCGTAATCACTGCCTCGCAGTCTTTTACGCACTCGGAAATCGTTTCATGAAAGATCGCTCCTTCCCCGATCACGTCCTCGACTTTTGCTTTTGTCCGGGCATAAATATGAAGTTCATACCCTGCTTTCATAAGATTACGCACCATGGATTTTCCCATGATCCCCACACCGATAAATCCGATCTTCTTCATCTCTTTTTTCCTTTCCCCCTTATATGCCGCTATTTTTACGACACTTCTGTTTTTATCCACATCGGTTTGTCTGTCTTGCCTGTATTAATATTTTTCTACGACTTCGCTTTTGTTTTTATAAATACTGTTTGCCGGAACAAATCCTCTTACAGAAGACAGTGGGTAAATATTGCTGTGACTTCCTACAACCGTTCCGGGGTTCAGGACGCTTCCGCATCCTACTTCTACTTCATCTCCGAGCATTGCTCCGAACTTCTTCATGCCGGTTTCTATATTTCCTTCCGATGTTTTTACAACAACAAGCTTTTTATCCGACTTCACATTCGATGTGATAGAACCTGCTCCCATATGAGATTTATATCCGAGAACAGAATCGCCGACATAATTATAATGCGGTACCTGTACTTTATTGAAAAGCACGACATTTTTAAGCTCTGTCGAATTTCCTACGACTGCTCCTTCTCCCACGATCGCGTTTCCTCTTATAAACGCACAATGACGCACTTCCGCTTCTTTCCCGATGATCGCCGGACCATTAATACATGCGGTAGGCGCAACTTTAGCTGACTTTGCGATCCAGACATCTTCTCCTCTTTTTTCATATTCATCACTGCTTAACGTATTCCCGAGTTCTTTGATAAATGAACCGATATTCGGAAGGACTTCCCACGGATATGTCACTTTGTCAAAAAGATCTTTTGCGATTGTCTCCTCTAATGTATAAAGTTCCTTTACTGTCAATGCATTCATATATTTATCTCCTTTTCCGCCGTTTACCGGCTCTTTTTATAATAACCTGCCGTTTTATCATAACAGGCTCTTAACTGATACTGATTATTGAGTCCTTTTACTCCCACCGTCCTGTTCGTTATAAAACGATCCAGCTTCATCATATATTCATCGGGAGTAATGCTTCCCTCCGCCACATACGTAAGACCTTTTTCCCAGCTTGCCGTAAGTTCCGGATTTAAAAGTGATTTGATCGAATGATCCACTACGTCAAATACCATCTCTCCTTGCAAAGTCGGTGTTATGATCTGTGTTTTTTTATTCAGGGCAAGGTATTTAATATGAATCAGTTTCTTTAATATTTCCGCCCTGGTCGCGCTCGTTCCGATACCGCTTCCTTTTATCTGAGCGCGAAGATCTTCATCCTCGATCAACTGCCCCGCATTTTCCATAGCAAGGATGATCGATCCTGAATTATACCGTTTCGGAGGCGACGTCTCCCCTTCTTTTATATCTAATGCTCCAACCGGAAGAACGCTTCCTTTTTTCAGCGTTTTAATCACTTCAAACAGCGCCGTATCAAGGTCCTGATCTGCCGTCTGTTCTGCATCTTCCTCTTTTTCATTTGCATCGGTTCTGCTTTTGCCTTTGTTTACACTTCGTTTTCCCTGCGGAACGCCTGCCACTTTCAAATATCCTTCCTCAGCTAGCACTTTAAAATTGGAAAAGAAACTCTCTTCCTTTATCTTCGATATGATCGCCACTTTTTGATACACTGCCGGCGGATAAAAAATACTTAAAAACCTTCTCACAATCAGATCATATACTTTATGAGACGTTGCCGAAAGCGAATTCAGCGCTCCTAAACCTTGTCCTGTCGGAATGATAGCGTAATGATCTGTAATCTGCTTATCGTTTACATATCTTGTCTTCGCCAGATTTTTATGACTTCCAAAAGAAAGGATATCCTGCAAATACGGCTGTGCCGGAGGATATTTTGACAGCCCGTTCAAGTTTCTGCTGATCTCTTTTGCAACTGCCGTCGACAAAACCCTGGCGTCTGTCCTCGGGTATGTAACAAGTTTTTTTTCATATAATTCCTGCACGACCCGAAGCGCTTCATCCGGACTGATCTTAAACCGCTTCGAACAGTCGTTTTGAAGTTCGGCCAGATTATAAAGAAGGGGAGGATTTTTCTTCTCCTTTTTCTTCTCCACAGACTCAACGATACACTGTATCGGCTTTTCTTCCAACAAATAGGCGATCAGCTCTTTTGCTTTTTCTTCTGTCTTAAATCCATTTTCTTTATACAGATCAAACGATTCAAAATACCGCGAGCCTTTCACTGCCCGCCATTCTCCTTCAAAACTGTGACCTGACGCATCGATCGTGCTGATCACACGGTAAAAAGGAGTTTTTACAAACTCCCGTATCTCCCTTTCACGCCTGACAACCATTCCGAGAACGCATGTCATTACACGTCCTACCGAAATCACCGAGTATTTCGTATTCAGATAATTAGAAATACTGTTTCCGTATTTCAGCGTAAGCAAACGTGAAAAGTTGATTCCCATCAGATAGTCTTCTTTCGCGCGAAGATAGGCGGAAGCGCTTAGATTGTCATACTCTGACAGATCTTTTGCTTCCCGTATGCCTCTTAAGATTTCCTCTTCTGTCTGTGAGTCGATCCACACGCGAAGTCTTTTTTTCCCCGACACCTGCGCCTTTTGTTCTACAAGCCGGTAAATGTACTCTCCCTCCCGTCCGGAGTCGGTGCACACATAAATTGTGTCAACGTCTTCTCTGTTTAAAAGAGAACTGACAATCTGAAACTGCTTCGCCACTGACGGGATCACTTCATATTTAAACTCCGAAGGAATAAACGGAAGTGTCTGAAGACTCCATTTTTTCAATGCCGGGTCATACTCTTCCGGATAGCTCATCGTAACCAGATGTCCGACGCACCATGTGATCACTGCTTCGTCGGATTCTAAATATCCGTCCGCTCTTCTTGTCTTTAATTTTAATGCCTTTGCGAACTCCTGCGCTACGCTGGGTTTCTCGGCGATATAGAGTTGTTTTTTCATATAATGTATTTAGTTTCCTTTCCTGCTCCGAAAGTATTTCTCACCTTTTTTCAACACGATCTATTCCTTTTTCCAAATGCGCTGAATACTTTCTGAAAGATTGATTTTTTTTCCTTTTTTGCTTTCGGAAGCGTCTTCGGAGGGCGTGCATTCAACGCAGCCTTCATAAATGCAGCCTGCGCGTTGACCGCTTCTCCTTTTCTTTCTTTTTTCTTATATGTACCGTCACTTGTCATAATACGCGCTTTTACATTGTCTGCAAGCATCACTTTCAGATCATGGATCAGGCGTCTCTTAATTGCATCGTCATAAATCGGACATGCAACCTCCACACGTTTCTCTGTATTTCTCGTCATCATATCTGCCGATCCGATATAAACTTTCGCCGTTTCTCCTGTTCCGAACACAAACACTCTCGGATGTTCCAGATACCTTCCTACAATGCTCGTAACCCGCAGATTTTCCGTATTTTCTTTCACTCCCGGCAATATACAGCAGATTCCGCGTACGATCAGATCCACTTTTACCCCTGCTGCAGACGCTTCCTGTACTTTTCGGATAAAATCCATATCCGTTACAGAATTCATTTTCATAATAATACGTCCATCCGCGCCTTTTTGAATTTCCTCATCCATATGTCTTAAAACTTTCCGTTTCAGACTAAACGGTGAAACGATCAGATGATGATACTCTCCGTCCAGATTGCCGATTGACATATTTTTAAAGAATACGGCCGCATCCTCGCCGATTCCCTGATGTGATGTCATAAGCGAATAATCTGTATACATTTTTGCCGTCTTTTCATTATAGTTTCCCGTTCCTACCTGGGTAATATAACGGATCTCATTTCGATTCCTGTATGTGATAAGACACAGTTTTGAATGAACCTTGTAACCGTCGAATCCATACAGCACACGACATCCCGCTTCCTCCAGACGCTCTGACCAGTCAATATTGTTCTGCTCGTCAAAACGCGCCCTAAGTTCGATCAATACAGTTACTTCTTTTCCGTTCTCGGCTGCCGCACAAAGGTATTCTACAAGGCGGGCCTTTTTCGCCAGACGGTAGATCGTGATCTTGATCGTCATAACATCGGGATGAAACGCAGCTTCTTTAATAAGCTGCAAAAACGGATCCATACTCTCATATGGATAAGACAACAAAACATCTTTGCGTTTCACCTGCTCCATCACGCTGATCCCTTCGGCAAGCGCAGCGGCAGGCTGAGGTGTAAACGGCTCGTCGATCAGCGCTTTTCTCATAGATTCGGGAATCTTATCTGCGATTGCGAAAATAAACCCAAGCTTCATCGGCATTTTCGTCCTGAAAATACATTCCGGCGTAATCTTAAACCGGTCGCAGAAATATTTTTCCATCTCTTTTCCGAGCGGAGCGGCTGTCTCAAGTCTTACAACTGCCATTTTACGTCTTTTATGAAGTGTTTCTTTCATAATATAACGGAAATCTTCATTATCTGCCAACGCTTCATCATCCGGTGCGATATCCGCATTCCGCGTTACGCAAATATAGTTTTTGTCAGATACCTGATACTGTTCAAAAACAAGTTCCAGATATTCCATGATCACTTTTTCCATTCGGATGTAGCGCACATCATGCCCCGGAAGATAGAGAACGTCCGAAATGTACTGTGGCACAGGCACAATGCCGAGCATGACATTATTTTCCATTTTCAGCGTCGCCACGACGTAAATATCTTTATTAAGCAGATGAGGGAACGGATGGTTCGCATCTACGATCTGAGGCGATAAAACCGGAAGCACCTGTTCTTTGAAATATTTTTTCACATACTTCTTTTCCTGCTGCTCCAATTCTTTAAAATCTAACCCACATACGCCATACGGCTGAAGCTGCTTTTTTATTTCCGCATATGTCTTATCTCTCTCCTTATAAAGAGGAGCTACCGCTTTATAAATCTCCTCCAACTGCTGCTTCGGAGTCATTCCCGAACGGATATCCTGTTTTTTACTGTCAGCTACTGCCATATCGTAAAGGCTGCCGACACGAATCATAAAGAATTCATCAAGATTACTTGTAAAAATTGCGACAAACTTCATCCTCTCCATAAGAGGAACACTTTCGTCCTGCGCCTCTTCCAACACACGCTGATTAAAACGAAGCCATGATAATTCTCGATTTTGCGTATACTCTAAAGTCTCTGTTTTTCCCATCATACCCTCTCCTTTTTGATTTTCCGACATTTCTCATCTTGTAAACTATCGTTTCATTTATCGTGAAAAAGATTTCTGCTTTTATTTTTCCAAATATTCCATAAGATCATCAAACTTTCGTTCTGTGTACTTATATCCGTGTTCATAAAATGCATGCAGCGTTTCTTTATTTCTCTCAAGTCTTGAAACAGGCTTTACCTGCGGTCTGAGAATAAATATCTCACCTCGTTTTTCAAGCTGATCTAAATAATTCATCGTTTTATTATACTCAAAACTTCTTCTGAAGATCGTCCTGATCAAATTCGGATATGATTTATACGCTCTTTTATATACTCTCTGCATCGTCGGAGAAAGAACCGACTTCCTGTAACCTTGATTTTTCGTAAGAATCACGACGATCTTTTCATTTTCCATCTGCTGTGCCCGTCTGATCGGAACAGAGTCCGCCAGTCCTCCGTCAAGGTACGGAACATTGTCGATATTAACGATCGGAGTAAGCAAAGGCATACTTGACGACGCTCTGCAAAGTTTCATCAGACGGTCGTTATCACTATCCTCTGTCATATACTCCGCTTTTCCCGTCAGACAGTTTGTCGTAACAATCTGACAGTTGATCTCCGAGTTAAAATATGTCTCGAAATCAAACGGAAGCAGTTCTTTCGGATATTTATCAAAGATCAGATCCATATTCATCAGACTTTTCTCTTTGACGAAGTCTCTGATCCCATAGTAATATTTTCCTTCTTTGTCAGTCGGTATCATACAGTCTCTCGTTCTTCCCGGCTGCCGCGAAACATAGTCCACCGCATTGCACGAGCCCGCCGAAACGCCGATCACATCCGAAAAATACAGATCTCTCTCCATCAGATAATCAAGCGCTCCCGAAGTAAATATTCCTCTTGTCGCTCCGCCTTCAAGAACAAGTGTTGCCTTCTTTATTGTCATATGGATAACCTCTTTTCTGCTACAATCTACTTCCCTCTTTTAACTTCTACATTATATAACTTTTTTCCTTATTGTGAAACCAGAAGTTGATTTTTAAACAAATCTTTTCAAATTCTTTTCAAAATCTTTACTTTTTGTTGTAGGTCATATCCAGAAGCTTCTCCTGCCTTATCCGACAATAATTCAGGTTTTTTCATAAATAAATTACCGGCCTTCCTTTGCTTTATTTTTTACTCAACAGCGCTTTCACTTCCTCTACAGTCAATACTTTCCCATAGGATATAACTTCGCCGTTAAACACTAATGCAGGTGTCGTCATTACTCCGTAACCGGCGATTTCCGCAAAATCTGTAACATGTTCAATCTCATAATCTAATCGAAGTTCAGATACTGCCGCTCTGGTTGCTTTTTCTAATTCCATACATTTTACGCAGCCCGAACCCAATATTTTGATCCCTTGCTCTTGTTTCTTATTTTCTGTATTTTGCATTGTTTCTGACGTGCAATTTTCACCACAACAGCATGATTTTGTTTCTTTTTTCTTTCCAAATAATTTCATTTCTTATTCGCTCCTTTTAAATAAATATCGCACTAAAAATATTAAAGAGATAACCTACAATGATAATACCCGACGTACAAATGGCAATAAATAAAGTCAATAATTTAGGCTTTACTGCCTTTTTCAACATGATTAAAGACGGCAGGCTTAATGTCGTTACTGCCATCATAAATGATAAGATCGTACCTAATTGTGCTCCCTTTGCAAGTAATGCCTCTGCAACCGGAATTGTTCCGAAAATATCAGCGTACATAGGGATACCGACAAGCGTAGCTAAAACAACACCGAACGGGTTATTACTTCCTAAAATACTTTCAATCCATGTTTCAGGTATCCAATTATGAATAATTACTCCAATCCCCACACCGATCAAAATGTATGGAAATACTTTTTTGAATGTTCCCATCACTTGTTCTTTCGCATATTGAACTCTGTCCTTTTTGGTTAAGGCAGGGGAACTAATATCAACCCTACTTGCATTTTTGACGAAATCTTCTACATATTTTTCCATATGTAAGTTTTCAATGAAGGTGCCGCCGATGACGGCAATGATCAAACCTACAATCACATAAGCAAAGGCAACTTTAGCACCGAAAATACTCATTAACAATACAAGACTTCCCAAATCAACCATAGGGGAAGAAATCAAAAAGGAAAATGTTACGCCCAGTGGCAATCCCGCACTTGTAAAACCTATAAATAGCGGAATAGACGAACAGGAACAAAATGGTGTAACTGTCCCTAACAATGCGGATATAATATTTGCTCCGATGCCATGAAAACGCCCCAAAATTTTCTTACTTCGTTCTGGCGGAAAGTAACTTTGAATATACGAAATAAAGAAAATCAATAAACATAACAAAATTGTGATTTTAATTACGTCATACAAAAAGAATTGAATACTTCCGCCTAATCGACTGTCAATGTCTAGCCCTAGTTGTGATAGACCCTTACCGATTAAACCATTTAACCACTTCATACCTAATATTTGGTCTTGGAAAAACGACCATATTGAATTGACTACTTCCAAAAAAGTCCCTCCTTCATACAACATATCAAATATTTTTGATGTGATAAAGTTTTATAAAAGCCACCTTTCGATGACTTTTATTTGCAGCAATTTGATTGATTTTCAGTATTTGGCGTTGTTAATTCTAGCAATCGTTTTGACGCGTATTCACTTCCGCTTTTACTTAGGCTGTAATGTGTCCATTTTCCCTCTTGTCTTGCATGAACAATGCCGGAATCGCAAAGTATTTTCATGTGATAAGATAAAGCTGACTGTCCGATGTTCATGTTTTCAATCAGAACACACGCACATTTTTCGCCACTCTTCAAGTAATCTAAAATAGTAAGCCTTTTTGTATCACAAAGAGCCTTAAAGATTTTTGCGTCTTTTGAAAAATCAGTCATCGCCGTCATTCCTCACATCAATTATTTTTGATATATACATCATAAGTCTTGTAAAGTGGTTTGTCAACATGTCACATCAAAATATTTTGATGTGTTTTTTTCTTCCTCTTGTCTGCCAAAGACAAAAAAAAGAAAAAGATAAAATAAACCGAGAGTCAACTGCATTCTGACTCTCGGCTTCATTTTTCAAACGGAGACGGAGGGATTCGAACCCTCGTGCCCCGGAGGGCAAACGCATTTCGAGTGCGCCCCGTTATGACCACTTCGATACGTCTCCATGAAGAGCTGTGCATGATTTCCATACACAGCTTTTACATTATAACAGAATTATTTCCAAAAAGAAAGAGGATATTTCAAATTTAATCAACCTTTAATCATCTTCCTCAGTCGAAACAGTATATGTCTGTCTCTTTCTTGCCATCTCGTCACTTTCAAGATACTCGTCATATGTCGTAATCTTGTCGATCAGTTGTCCACCCGGAACGATTTCCATAATACGGTTTGCAGTCGTCTGTACGATCTGATGATCCCGAGACGTAAAAAGTAAAACTCCCGGGAATTTGATCAGTCCATTATTAAGAGCTGTGATCGATTCCATGTCAAGATGGTTTGTCGGCTCATCAAGAAGAAGAACGTTTGCTCCTGAAATCATCATCTTAGAAAGAAGGCAGCGTACTTTTTCTCCTCCTGAAAGAACTTTCAGCTTCTTCACACCGTCCTCGCCTGAGAAGAGCATTCTTCCGAGGAATCCGCGAACATATGTGACATCCTTTTCTTCGGAATACTGTGTCAGCCATTCTGTGATATTATAATCACTGTCAAATTCTCCGCCGAAATCTTTCGGGAAATATGCCTGAGAAGTTGTCACTCCCCATTTATAAGTTCCTTCGTCCGGTTCCATCTCTCCGATCAGGATCTTAAAAAGAACTGTCTTTGCGACTTCATTACTTCCGACAAAAGCGACTTTATCATCGTGACCGAGAGTAAAGCTGATATTGTCAAGCACTTTCACGCCGTCGATCGTTTTAGAAAGACCTTCTACCGTAAGCACTTCGTTTCCGATCTCACGATTCGGACGAAAATCAATATACGGGTATTTTCTGCTGGACGGTTTGATCTCGTCAAGCTGGATTTTCTCAAGGGCGCGCTTTCTCGATGTCGCCTGCTTTGATTTTGAAGCATTTGCGCTGAATCGGGAAATAAAGTCCTGAAGTTCTTTGATCTTCTCTTCTTTTTTCTTATTTGCTTCTTTCATCTGACGGATAAGAAGCTGACTTGATTCATACCAGAAATCATAATTTCCCGCATAAAGCTGTATTTTTCCATAATCAATATCTGCGATCTGCGTACATACTTTATTTAAGAAATAACGGTCATGAGACACAACGATCACCGTATTTTCAAAATTAATCAAAAACTCCTCAAGCCACGCAATCGCATCCAGATCAAGGTGGTTTGTCGGCTCGTCAAGAAGCAAAATATCCGGATTACCGAACAGCGCCTGTGCGAGAAGCACTTTCACCTTCTGCGGACCTGTCATATCTTTCATCATTTTATAATGAAGATCTGTCTCGATTCCAAGACCATTCAAAAGAGACGCCGCGTCTGATTCAGCTTCCCATCCGTTCATCGTAGCAAATTCACCTTCAAGTTCACTTGCCTTTATTCCGTCTTCATCCGTGAAATCTTCTTTTGCATAAATCGCTTCTTTTTCTTTCATAATCTCATACAGTCGGGCATTCCCCATGATCACCGTATCAAGAACCGGATATTCATCATATTTAAAATGATCCTGCTGTAAGAAAGAAAGACGCTCTCCCGGAGTGATCGCCACTTCACCGTTCGTCGGCTCAAGCTGACCTGATAAAATCTTCAAAAACGTAGATTTTCCGGCTCCGTTAGCGCCGATCAGACCATAACAGTTTCCCTCTGTGAACTTGATATTTACTTCTTCAAAAAGCGCTTTTTTTCCCACGCGCAGAGTTACATTATTTGCACTGATCATTACAATATCTCCTTTTTTGAAACTTCGTTTTACGGGATATGTGATGCTTAATACGCACCAACGCCTATATTAACATATAATCCATGAAAAAGGCAAGGACTTATAGGAAACATGTACGTTTCCCCAATCCCTGCCTTCTGTTTCCGAAAGCTCCTATAATTTTAAGCTGTTCTCTCAATGCCTGCTGTTCATATCGCTGTATACTTCACAAAACCTGGCGGCAACGGAAACCGGTTCGTTTCCCGCATAAAGATGAGAAGCATCTCCCAGCTTCAACCCCCGAAAACAAGCGATTCCCTTCTCTCGTTCTTCTGTCACTATTTCCGTCACCGATGTCGGAGCAAACGCAAAATACTGCCATGCCGAAAAAGGCGACATATTCCACAGATGCGACAACAACGCGCACGTAATCCCAAAATGGCAAAAAAACGTCACGGTCTCCGTGCATTCTCTCTCCACTCTATAACTGCTGCCTTCACGAACATATCCATGCTCTGCAAGAAATCTGTCAAACTCAAGAGTTACCCTGTCATATACTTCCACCGCATCTGAATTTTGGCATAGATCGGATTTTCTCCACGCATCCCTGTCCATACATTCTCCATGTTCCATCCAATACGACGGAACGATATCCCACACGATTCTCGGCACATACCGACCATTTTCTTTCTCCGCGGTAGGATAAGCCTTTTGAAGATGTACCGCCTGATTCAGATCGATCCTTGCCGGAAATTCTCTCAGCCATTCTACAGTCTGTGCGGTCTTTCCCACTTTATCCAGACAGTACTGCGCCGTGTCTTTCGCTCTTCCAAGGGGAGAAACATAACAGCTTCCGAGATTCAAGTCAGCCGCCCGTTCGGCAAGCAGTTTTGCCTCACGATGTCCTTTTTTCGTCAGCGTATCATTTATGTAATCCGGATCTCCATGTCTGATAAATAAAATCCTCACTGTCTATCTCCTGCCTTTCTTTTATGCAAAGCGTCCGTTTTAACCATCGTTTTGCAAGTCCGGTCCACATCCCCACTTCGTCTAATGCGCCATATATATGCGCCTGCTCTTCCTCTGTCCATTTATCAGGACGTTCTTTTAGTTTTTGTTCAAACCATTCTTCTGTGGCGACAGACATCCCATGTGCCCCTTCCGCAAATACATGATGCGCATAAGGTACGCCCGCCTTCCTGCATGCTTCGGCAAACAAATACCCGTTTTCCGCCGAAACGGTCTTATCTTCAAGAGTATGCCACAAAAAACACGGCGGCATCTCTTCTGTCACATGTTTTTCGACCGACAGATATTCCCGCTCTTCTTCATCAGAATCTTCTCCGAGCAAAGCTAAAAACGAATCTTCGTTTCTATACTTTCCCGAAGTGATTACCGGATAACCGAGTATCATCGCATCCGGTCTGCATGAAACTTCTTTAAGAAGAGAATTTTCTTCTTTTATATCCTGAAAATGAACTCCGAGACTTCCGCATAAGTGCCCGCCTGCCGAAAATCCGCATACAGCCACTTTCTCCGGATCGATCCGGCACTGTTTCGCATAATAACGTACGAGCCGCACCGTTCTGGCCAGATCTCTAAGCGGCTGAAGGTGCAAAGGCTCGCCTTCCGATGTCGGATTCACACTGTATGTAAGTACAAGCGCATTGTATCCGGCCCTATAAAATGTTCGTGCGACGATATCGCCTTCCGATGATGACACCTGACGATAGGCTCCGCCCGGCACAACGATCATTGCCGGACGGATCTGCCCGTCTTCATGCATATAACTTATCACATAAGGAATATCTCTTTCTTCACTTTCATACGAATATTCCTCTCTTTTCCAAATTGCCGTTCTCTTACCTATCATTTTTCCACCTCTTTTATACCGATCGGCAAAAACATTTTCAACAATATACCTTGCCGGCGCAAGGATGATTCTTATAACTTGACATCTGCCAAATACGGATTCTCCGCTTCGTAAAACTTCTCATTTTCAACTGCCTCTGCCAGCTTCATATCAATCGGCATACGGCCAAGCACCGGAACGTTCATCTCCCGAGCTGCTTCCTCTACATGACTTTCTCCGAACACTTTAATCTCTTTTCCACAGTCAGGGCATTTTACATAACTGTAGTTTTCTATGATCCCAAGTACCGGAATATTCATCTGTTCCGCCATATTCGCCGCTTTTTTCACGATCATCTGTACAAGATCCTGTGGAGATGTCACGATCACCACACCGTCTACCGGAAGCGACTGAAATACTGTCAAAGGAACGTCTCCTGTTCCCGGCGGCATATCTACAAACAGATAATCAATATCGCCCCACATAACATCTGTCCAAAACTGCTTCACAACTCCCGCAATAATCGGACCTCTCCAAATAACGGGCGCGGATTCGTCTTCCAGGAGAAGATTGACCGACATAATTCTTGTCTCATCTTTTGCAATACATGGAAGAATCCCTTCTTCCGTTCCTCTTGCTTTCTCATGTATTCCGTACATTTTCGGAATAGACGGACCTGTAATATCCGCATCTAAAATTCCGACTGTATATCCTTTTTCTCTCATCATTCTTGCGAGCGACGCCGTCACAAGCGATTTACCGACACCGCCCTTTCCGCTGACTACACCGATTACTTTTTTAATAGATGAATATTTGTTTTCCGGTTCACGGAAATCCTCTTTTTTGCTGCTGCATGAATCTGCATGTGCGCATCCTGCGCAAGATTCTTCTGTACATCCGTTTGTATTTTGCTGTTCAGGCATGATCTGCTACCTCTTTCTATAATTTACTCTTTTCTAAGTATAACACATTCGGGCAAAATCTTGTACTGATTTTGCCCGAATATCATTTCTCATTTATTAATCATTTATTCATATTCATTTAACGTCTGTTTACAACCGTTCCACTGTTATCTTGTCACATCGTTGAGCCATTTATAACTTCGATACCGTTTATATGTGATCGGTATTTTAATAATCTCATCACTCATAAGTATCACATAAACAACCGGCACACTTAGCTTAAATACAAATGCCGCAAGAAAACCGAACAATATCGAGCAGCACCACATCGTCGTCATATCGAGAATCAATCCGAATCTCGTATCGCCGCCCGAACGGAACACCCCCACGACAAGCGTTGTATTAATCGCCTGGCCGACAACAAAATAAGACATAACAAAAAACATGATCCTCAAATATTCTTTTGCCGTACCGCTCAAAGTCAGTGCCGCCGATGCCAAAGGCGAAACCGCAAGAATCACAGTTCCTCCCAATATTCCCATGATAATGCTCAATATAAGAAACCGTTTTGCATATGCTTTCGCATACTCTGTCTTTTTCTCTCCGATCGTCTTTCCAAGATAGATCGCCGCCGCGCTGGACAACCCAAACGATACAACTGTCGCAAGCTGTCTTGCCACCTGCGCCACTGAATTTGCCGCCACAGCCGCGCTTCCCATATGACCGAGTATCGCTGTGTTCGCCGCCGTTCCAAGTCCCCATAAAACTTCATTGACTACAACCGGAAGGGCATAACGCATAAAATCAGAAAATAGAATTTTATCCGTATGAAGCACATATTTGAACCTCAGCCTGATCTCCCTGTTAAATAAACGGGCATATATCGCAACAAGCACAACTTCCAGAATACGGGCGCAAAGAGTTCCAAGCGCCGCTCCTGCCACACCCATCTTCGGAAGTCCGAGCAGACCAAAAATGAAAATCGCATTCATTATGATATTGCATATAAGAGACAGAAGATAGACAACTGTTGCCACAACAACCCGTTCCACACTCCGCATAATATACAAATATGCCTGCGTAACTCCCATCATTATATAGGTAAACGCCACAATTCTCAGGTATTTAACTCCTTCCGAAACAACAACCGGATCGTTTGTAAATACCTGCATTAACAGTTCCGGTACCGCAAGAGCCGACACAGTAAAAAGCGCCGTCACACAGACCGCTGCTTTTACTGCCATTCCTAATATCTTTTCAATCGCATCCCGGTCGCCTTTTCCCCAATACTGAGCCGTGAGCACCGTCGCTCCGGAGGTCAGACCGAACAGGAACAATGTCATAATATACTGAATCTGTCCTGCCAAAGATGCGCCGGATAAAGCTTTTTCTCCAACAGCGCCTAACATAATGACGTCTGCCGCCGTCACGCCTACGTTGATCAGATTTTGAAGAGCCATAGGAACAACGAGCGCCAGCACCGTTTTGTAAAACTTTCTCCGGTCAATTTCTATATGATTTTCTCTCTTTAGCATGATATTTTCCGTAAACTACCTTTTACTTATTCTTTTGCTGCCCTGTAATGATTCTGCAGCTGTTTTTCGATCATTCTTTTCCGTTAAAGCAATACGTACACACTTTACACGGATTGATTCCGATCGATGCAATCAGATCATCCAGACGGTGGAAACGAAGAGTCGTAAAATTCTGGATCTTCCGAATCTCTTCTACCATCTTCGCATAACGGCAGCTGTCCGGATCGGCATATTCCGCAAGCACTTCTGCCGGACAGTTTTCTCCTTCTGCCTCTTGAATGATCCTGCGTGTGATCAGATCAAGATCTGATTTGGATCTTGAAAAATTCAAAAACTTACAACCGTACACAAGCGGCGGACACGCCGGACGTACGTGCACTTCTTTCGCTCCGCTCTTATAGAGAAATTCCGTCGTCTCCCGAAGCTGCGTTCCGCGCACGATAGAATCGTCGATCAAAAGCAGTTTCTTATCTTCGATCAGAGACTGCACCGGAATCAGCTTCATCTTTGCGATCAGATTTCTCTGACTCTGGCTTGTAGGCATAAATGACCTCGGCCACGTCGGCGTATATTTAATAAACGGTCTCGCATACGGTATTCCCGATTCATTAGAATATCCGATCGCATGTGCGATCCCAGAATCAGGAACTCCGGCTACAATATCAGGATGCACAGAATCTCCATCGCGCTTTGCAAGCATACTTCCACATTTATAACGCATTTCTTCTACATTGACGCCTTCGTAAGAGGAAGTCGGATAACCATAATAAACCCATAAAAAAGAACAAATCTTCATCTCTTTTCCCGGAGCTACCAACTGTTCCACGCTTTCCGGAGTAATCAGATCGATCTCTCCCGGCCCTAATTCTTTGTACGCTTCATAACCGAGATTAATATACGCTGAATTTTCAAAAGAAACACAGTACGCCTCTTCTTTCTTACCGACAACAACCGGAGTTCTTCCATATCTGTCACGCGCCGCATAAATTCCGTCTTTCGTCATAAGAAGCAGCGTAAGAGAGCCGTTTACAGTTTCCTGCGCATAACGGATTCCTTCCACAAGCGTTTCTTTCTTACAGATCAAAGATGCCACAAGCTCTGTCGCATTGATCTTACCTCCGCTCATCTCCTGAAAATGGGAATGCCCTTCTTCAAACACTTTTTCTAAAAGTTCTTCTTCATTATTGATCTTTCCAACCGTAACGATCGCAAAACTTCCGTGATGCGACTGTATAAGAAGCGGCTGCGGCTCGTAATCAGAAATACATCCGATTCCAAGATTGCCTTTCATCTCATCTACATCCCTGTCAAATTTTGTACGAAAAGGAGCATTTTCTATATTATGGATCGCACGGCAGAACTCTCCGTTTCCATACGCAGCCATTCCGCCTCTTCTCGTTCCGAGGTGAGAATGATAGTCCACGCCGTAAAATAACTCCAATACACAGTCTTTTTTTGATGCAACTCCGAAAAATCCACCCATTTTCTATGTGCCTCCTGTAAATTTATCAAATTCATTCTGCTATTTATCTTTCACCTTATAAAGGATAAGGAGTTCCCGGCGATAAGTCAATACTTTCTTTCATATGCCTGCTATTATCGTTTATTATAGATATATATAAGCAGAAGTTCTATTCCTTTATTTTTGCCGCTTTGGCATCAAAATCATTCTCCCTGCAAACGATTCCCATTTTCTCCGTCTATACAATAAGAGGATGCCTTATTTTGACATCCTCTTACCTGTTAGTCTTCCAAGGCTTCTTTCATCTCTTTCATTTTTTCCATGAAGCCTTTCTTTTTCTTCTTCTCGACTTTCCCTGTTGTCTCATCATGTTCATGAAGTGTATTTCCCGTCAATTCATCAAATCTTCGCAGCGCTTCTTTCGCCTCCGAACTTAATCTTTCCGGAGTCTGGATCTCAAGCGTCACATAATGATCTCCTCTTGCCTGTGGATTACGAAGAGACGGAACTCCTTTTCCTTTAAGGCGCACTTTTGTATCTGTTTTCGTTCCCGGTTTTACATTATAAATCACATCTCCGTCTACCGTAGGAATACGAATATCTCCTCCGAGCGCCGCTACCGCAAATGAAATCGGATGCGTAGAGAAAATATGAATATCTTGTCGTTTTAACGACGGATGCGCCGAAACATTCACTTCTACAAGAAGATCTCCCCGTGGTCCGCCGTTTACTCCCGGTTCTCCCTTGTCTCTGATACGAACGCTCTGGCCGTTATCAATTCCTGCCGGGATAGACACTTTGATCTTCTTTCGGTTTGCAATGTATCCGCTTCCTGCGCATTTTGAACATTTTTCCTTAATCACTTTACCGGAGCCTCCGCAGTTAGGACATGTCTGCACATTTTGAACTGTTCCGAAAAAAGACTGGGATGTATAGACAACCTGCCCCCGGCCCCCGCATTTCGGGCATGTTTCGGGAGATGTTCCGGGTTTTGCCCCTGTTCCATTACATGTTTCACATGGATCTTTCAAAATAAGATCTAATTCTTTTTCACATCCGAAAACCGCTTCCTCAAATGTGATTCTTATACTTTTTCTGACATTTGCGCCTCGCATCGGTCCGTTACTTCTTCCGCCTCGTCTTCCGCCGCCGAACAGGTCGCCGAAAATATCGCCGAAAATATCACTGAAATCCGCACCGCTAAAGTCAAAGCCTCCGAAACCGCCTGCGCCGCCCGCGCCGCCATCGAATGCCGCGTGACCAAACTGATCATATTTCTGTCGTTTTTCAGGATCGCTTAAAACAGCATATGCTTCTGATGCCTCTTTAAATTTCTTTTCCGCCTCGGCATCCCCCGGGTTCATATCGGGATGGTACTTCTTTGCCAGTACACGGTATGCTTTTTTGATCGCCGCCTCATCAGCATCTTTCCCGATGCCGAGCACCTCGTAATAATCTCTCTTTGACTCTGCCATAATACGAATACTCTACCTTTCCTCAAGAAAATTCTACGAAACCGCTTTTTACACGATCCCGTAGAATTTTTATTTTACATTTTGCCTGATATTTCAAGCTTTTATCTCGTTTCCTCTGATATCTTAAACTTCTTTATAATCTCCGTCTACGACATCATCTCCGTTGAATCCTTCCGGAGCCGGTCCTGCATCCTGACCTGGATTCGGTCCTGCTGCACCTGCACCTGCCGCTGCGCCTGCCTGCTCATACATCTTTGTGAAAAGTTTCTGTGCGCTTTCCATCAGTTTTTCCTTCGCAGCTTTGATCTCAGCCACATCGGCTTCAGATGTATTTTCCGGAGTTGATTTTGCCAGCACGTCTTTTAACGCCTGCATATCGGCTTCTACAGCCGCTTTATCGTTGGCATCCAGTTTATCGCCGACTTCCTTGATTGCCTTTTCTGTCTGGAATACCATTGCATCAGCTTCATTTCTTGTATCGATCGCCTCTTTACGTTTCTTATCCTGAGCTTCAAACTCAGCAGCTTCTTTTACCGCTTTATCAATATCGGAATCTGACATATTAGAACCTGCTGTGATCGTGATATGCTGTTCTTTTCCTGTTCCGAGATCTTTTGCAGATACGTTGACGATACCGTTTGCATCAATATCGAAAGTAACTTCGATCTGCGGGATTCCACGCGGAGCCGGCGGGATTCCGTCAAGTCTGAACTGTCCGAGTGATTTATTATCTTTTGCGAACTGTCTTTCTCCCTGTACGACATTGATATCTACCGCTGTCTGGTTGTCTGCCGCTGTAGAGAATATCTGGCTTTTCTTTGTCGGGATCGTTGTATTTCTCTCGATCAATCTTGTGGCAACTCCGCCCATTGTTTCGATAGAAAGAGAAAGCGGTGTAACATCAAGAAGAAGGATATCTCCTGCTCCTGCGTCTCCTGCAAGTTTTCCTCCCTGAACAGAAGCTCCAAGAGCAACACATTCATCCGGATTCAAAGATTTGCTCGGTTCTTTTCCTGTCAGTCTCTTTACTTCTTCCTGTACTGCCGGAATACGTGTAGATCCGCCTACAAGCAATACCTGACCGAGATCTGCCGCTGTAAGTCCCGCATCGGAAAGAGCGCGTCTTACCGGCTCTGCCGTTCTGTCTACGAGATCTCTTGTCAGCTCATCGAATTTTGCTCTTGTCAGATTCATATCAAAGTGTTTCGGTCCTTCGGCAGTTGCCGTAATGAACGGAAGGTTGATATTTGTTGTTGTTGCGGAAGAAAGTTCTTTTTTTGCTTTCTCTGCCGCTTCTTTTAATCTTTGAAGAGCCATCTTATCCGTTGAAAGGTCAACGCCTTCTTTTGCCTTAAAATCTGCCAGCATATAATCTGTAATCTTCTGGTCAAAGTCATCACCGCCAAGACGGTTATCTCCTGCTGTTGAGAGAACTTCGATCACGCCGTCGCCGATCTCGATAATGGAAACGTCAAACGTACCACCTCCAAGGTCGTATACCATGATTTTCTGCTCTTTCTCATTGTCCAGGCCGTAAGCAAGAGCCGCTGCCGTAGGCTCGTTGATGATACGTTTTACATCAAGACCTGCGATCTTTCCTGCATCTTTTGTAGCCTGACGCTGCGCGTCGTTGAAGTATGCCGGAACTGTAATAACAGCTTCCGTTACTTTTTCTCCCAAATAACCTTCTGCATCCGCTTTCAATTTCTGAAGGATCATTGCGGAAATTTCCTGAGGAGAATATTTTTTCTCATCGATCGTCACTTTAAAATCGCTTCCCATCTCTCTTTTGATAGAAGAAATTGTTTTGTCTGCGTTTGTAACTGCCTGACGTTTTGCCGGCTCTCCTACGAGACGCTCTCCTGTCTTTGTAAACGCTACGACTGACGGCGTTGTTCTTGCGCCTTCTGTGTTTGCGATCACTGTCGGCTGTCCGCCTTCCATAACAGCTACGCAACTGTTTGTTGTACCAAGGTCAATACCGATTATTTTTCCCATGATTTTTTCCTCCTGCTTCTTATCGCTTTTTATTATTCTGAAATAAAGTTGCTTTTCTACTAATTTGCTACTTTTACCATACTGTGTCTTACGACGCTGTCATGATACATATAGCCTTTTTGAAATTCTTCCGTGATGATGTTTTCACCCGCTTCCTCATCTTCCACATGCATAACCGCATTATGGAAATCAGGATTAAATTCCTGGCCTACCGCTTCGATCGGTTTTACACCGACCCCTTCCAAAGTCGTCATGATCTGTTTGTAGATTTTTTCCATTCCTTCTACAAAAGGATCTTCCTTACTTTCCTCCGGCACGGCTGCAAGACCACGTTCAAAATTATCGATAACCGGAAGAATTTTTTCTATGATATCTTTCGCTCCGATTTCATACATTTGAGATTTTTCTCTCTCTGTACGCTTGCGGAAGTTATCAAACTCTGCCATTTGACGGGTGAGACGATCAGTCAATTCTTCAATCTTCTCGTCTTTTTTATCTTTTTTTTCTTTCTTTGCGAAAAACTTTTTCTTTTCTTTTGATTCTGTATCTTTTGTATCCTGAGACTCTTCCGTCTCTTTTGAAGCTTCCTCCTCAACAGATCCTTTCGTCTCTGCCGCCTCGTCCTGCTCATCTGCAGCCGCTTCGTCTTCCATCTTTGCCGCTTCTGCCTTTGCTTCCTCGACAGCTTCTTTTATCATATCTTCTTTGCTCATCTTGTCACCCACCGGCTTTCCACCTTTCTATCCTTTTGGATCTTTATTATAAATCGCATCCAACTCTCCCTGCAGAATTTTCAGCGTCTTCATGACATGTTCATAATCCATCCGTTTCGGTCCGATAATGCCGATCGTTCCTTTCATGCCTTCGCCAAGTTCATACGTCGCTGTCACGACACTGCAGTCCTTCATTGTTTTAACCGGAGTCTCATCTCCGATATAAACCTGTATTCCGTGACTATCCTCACTTGCCAGTGTCTCTGTCACAAGATCGGCGAGCTGCTGCTTCTCTTCAAATGCACTGATGATCTCCTGTGCGCTTTGCTTATCGCTCAACTCCGGATACTTAAAGATGTTCGTAGCTCCGCTTGTATAAATCTTCATATCTTCTTCTACATGGATCGTCTCTGCCACCGCATCCAGTACATGAGCGACAACCTCACTGTGAATGCCTGCCTGCTCTTTCAGCCTTGCGATCAATCCAAGTGTGATCTGATCGATCGGAAGTCCGTTCAATGTAGTATTAAGAAGCATATTTAACTTCAGAAGATTCTCATTACTTAACATTTCCCCTACTTCGATGATCTTATTCTTGATTACATTACCGCCAAGTACGATAACCGCTACGATCTGTTCTGCATCAACTTGAGAAAGCTGAATAAATTTCAGCGTATTCCGATTGTTAATCGGAGACGATACCATCGTCGCATAATTCGTATTCGTCGCCAAAACTCTTGCTGCCTGCTGTAATACTTTCTCAACCTTATCGGTTTTCTCCAACATCGCGCTTTCTCTTTTTGCAATCTCTTGTTCTTTTTCTTCCATCAGCATATCAACATAAAGCCGATATCCTTTATCCGAAGGAATCCTTCCCGCCGACGTATGCGGCTGAAAAATATAACCGAGATCTTCAAGATCTGCCATCTCGTTCCTGATCGTCGCGGAACTTAAATTCAGATCTGTATATTTAGAAAGTGTCCGCGAGCCAACCGGTTCTCCGGTCTCAAGGTAATTCTGTATGATCGCTTTTAATATAGTAAGTTTTCTTTCACTTAACGACGTATCGACCGCCACAGCTTTTCCTCCTCTCTCGCTATTAGCACTCTTTTCTTTCGAGTGCTAACACCTTTCGTATATTAAGATAGCACTGCATTTTCCTTTTGTCAACAGTGTTTATTATTTTTTTATTTATTTCTGTACATCCGAAACGATGTCTTCTATCTGAATTTCCTATTATCCGAAAGAGGCAGAATCACAGCATCCGCTTTTTCAAAACAAAAACTCACTCATTACATAGTTGCTTATATCAACTCCCCGCTCTGTCAGGCGGATCTGCCCTTTTTCTTTTATCAAAAGACGTTCTTTTTCAAGTTTTCCGATCGTTTCTCCGTAAACCGTATCTATTTGCACCCCGAATGTTTCAAAAAAACTTTTTTCCGACACTCCATCTGTTTTCCGCAGTCCGAGAAACATGAATTCTTCCATTTGCTCTTGCACTGACAGTACACTTACTTCTTCTGCTTTTTCCCATACCGCTTTTTTACTCTCTTCTTTTTTGCCGTCCGGATCTACAGTCTTATTCAGTCTTATATAAACATCCATTTTATCTGTATTGCAGAATCGGTGTTCGGCAATCAGAGAGGACGCCCCCAGTCCCAGTCCGAGATATTCTCTTCGCTCCCAATACCCTAAATTATGCCTGCACTCATATCCCGGTTTTGCATAATTTGAAATCTCATATCTCTCATACCCGTATTCCCGAAGGATCTTCTCTGTTATTTCATAAATCGCCCGTTCTGTATCTTCATCGGGAAGCGGAAGTATCTGTCTGTCTTTTCTTATATTACCGTCTTTATCTGATACTTCCGGCATACTACTCTCGCGGGACAACAGTTCTTTTTGGCATATCCGCTCCCCATCCTCCCCGTAAATCGTACCGAAAACAGTTCCTTCTTCTATAATTAAACTATATGCGGAAATATGTTCCGGCTGTAACTGCGCAACTGTGCGAAGCGTTGTTTCCCAGCTCTTTTTTGTCTGCCCGGGAATCGCCGAGATCAAATCGATATTAACGTTATGAAATCCTGCTTTTCTTACCATCTTCCATGTAGTGAGAAATTCATCATATGTATGGATACGTCCAAGCATTTTCAGTTCTCCGTCATCGACCGATTGAAGACCGATACTTAACCGGTTCACTCCGCATGTTTTCCACATGTTTATCTTTTCTTCCGACACAGTTCCGGGATTTACTTCCATCGTTATTTCCGCATTCTCCGCAATATCGAAACTTTCCCGCAAAGCACGAAAAATAGAGGCAGTGTATACTCCCTCTAATATAGAAGGAGTTCCACCGCCTAAAAAAATCGTTGTCACGCAATAATCCGAAAACTGTTCTTTTTTTCCTTTTATCTCCTCCGCAAGAGCTTCCACATAAGCAGAAACCTCCTCTTGCTTTGCAGAAAACGAAAGGAAATCACAATACGCACATTTCTTTACGCAAAAAGGAATATGCACATACAGTTCCAGTTCTTTTTTCATATTTTCCTTTACCTCTTTAAGATGTTTTAAACATCACTTTTTCACTTATACATCGACAACAAAAATCACTCGTCATCCAACTTCAGTACGCTCATAAATGCTTTCTGCGGTATCTCTACGCTGCCGACCTGACGCATTCTTTTCTTTCCCTCTTTCTGCTTTTCAAGCAGTTTTCTCTTACGTGAAATATCACCGCCATAACATTTTGCCAACACATCTTTTCTCATTGCCTTTACTGTTTCACGAGCGATGATCTTACTTCCGACTGCCGCCTGTATCGGAATCTCAAAAAGCTGTCTCGGAATTTCTTCTTTTAATTTCGCGCACATTTTTCTTCCGCGGTCATAAGCGCTTCCTGCAAATACAATAAACGACAATGCATCCACTTCTTCTTTATTAATAAGAATATCAAGCTTCACAAGTTCAGATTTCTGATATCCCATCATCTCATAATCAAATGACGCATATCCTCTTGATCTTGACTTCAATGCATCGAAAAAGTCATAGATGATTTCATTCAGCGGAAGATGATAATTCAATACGGCACGTTTTTCCTCGATATATTCCATTCCCTGATAAATGCCTCTGCGTTCCTGACAAAGATCCATGATCGCACCGATATATTCCGATGTAACCATGATCTCCGCTTTTACCATAGGTTCTTCCATATAATCAATCTCCGCCGGATCCGGCATATTCGTCGGATTTGTCAGATCGATCACTTCTCCGTTTGTTTTATGGATTTTGTAAATTACACTCGGCGCCGTTGTTACGAGATCCAAATTATATTCCCTCTCCAAACGTTCCTGGATAATCTCAAGGTGAAGAAGTCCGAGAAATCCGCAGCGGAATCCAAACCCAAGAGCGACCGATGTTTCCGCTTCAAATTGCAGCGCCGCATCGTTGAGCTGTAATTTTTCAAGAGCGTCTCGAAGATCCGGATACTTTGCTCCGTCTGCCGGATAAAGTCCGCAGTATACCATCGGATTTACTTTTTTATATCCCGGCAAAGGCGAGTCACACGGTCTTGACGCATCAGTCACTGTATCGCCCACCCGCGTCTCTTTTACATTCTTCAGGCTGGCAGTAATATATCCGACCATTCCGGCGCTCAACTCTTCACATGGTATAAATCTTCCCGCTCCGAAAGTTCCGACTTCCACAACATCTGCCTGAGCGCCTGTCGCCATCATAAGCATCGGAGTTCCTTTCTTCACCGTTCCTTCCTTTATCCTGCAAAATACAATGACCCCTTTGTAAGAATCATAGACGGAGTCAAAGATCAGCGCTTTTAACGGAGCCTTTGGATCTCCCTGAGGCGCAGGAACTTTTTTCACGATCTGCTCCAATACGTCATGGATATTTTGTCCTGTCTTAGCTGAAATAAGCGGGGCATCTTCCGCTTCAATACCGATCACATCCTCAATTTCTTCTTTCACCCTCTCCGGATCTGCACTCGGAAGATCGATCTTATTGATCACCGGGATCACATCAAGGTCATGATCCAACGCAAGATATACATTCGCCAATGTCTGTGCTTCTACTCCCTGAGCTGCGTCAACTACTAAAATCGCTCCGTCACACGCAGCCAGACTTCTTGAAACTTCGTAATTAAAGTCTACATGTCCCGGCGTATCGATCAGGTTAAACATATATTCCTCCCCGTCGTCTGCCTTATATACGGTACGAACCGTCTGTGCTTTAATCGTAATTCCGCGTTCTCTTTCAAGCTCCATGTTGTCAAGCACCTGAGACTGCATCTCTCTGCTCGTCAAGAGGCCTGTCTGTTCAATAATCCTGTCTGCTAACGTAGATTTTCCGTGATCGATATGCGCGATAATACAAAAATTTCTTATTTTACTCTGATCTATAACTGACAATTTCATTCCTCCATTATTTGCATATTTTATATGATTTCTGTATTTGATTTTGTGATAAACTTCACTGCTTTCCCGAATTCTTCACAATAAAAAGTTCCACAGCCAAAGTATCTGTCATAAGTCCGGTCTTAACATTTTGCTCTAACTGCGCCCCTTCTTCCATAACAGTTCTCAGCTCTCCGAGTTCATATCGTTTCGCCGCATCCATATACCTTCCCGCAGCAAACGGATGGATCCCTGCCTTTGAAGCGATTTCCTTCTTCCCGTATCCATTCGCCATCAGACCTTTGACATGAAATAAAAGGCGGTATTCTCTCGTCATCAAAAACAGAATACGCATCGGCGGTTCTTTCAGGGCAAGTAGCTCATAATAAAGATCCAACGCCCTCTTCTGGTCTTTTCCTGCAACCGCATTGACCATCTCAAATATATGGTTCGTAATCTGAGTGACACAGATCTGATCAATATCGTCTCTTGTAATCCGATCTCTTCCGATCGTATAACAAAACAGTTTTTCCAGTTCTTGTGTGATATTCTCCATATCCGTGCCGACCTTATTCAGAAAATATGCCGCATCTGCGCCTTCCATCTGCTTTTTTTCTTTCTTTACAAGACCAAGCACCCAGCGCCGCAGCGTATTTTCATCCTGAACCGTCAACTCGACAATATGACCTTTTGCCTTTACCGCTTTATACAGCCTGTTTCGCTTATCTACCTCTTTTTCTATAAATAAAAAATAAGTAGTAGGCGGGATGTCCGTAATATAATCTGCCAGATCTGTTCCTGCATTTTTAAAAAAGCCTGTATCTTCAAACACAATAAGACGGCGCGATGCAAAAAACGGCAATGTCTCCGCCAGATCGATTACCTCTTTTATATCTATGTTCTTTCCTTCATAGACGGCATAATTCATCGTATCGCCTTCCGGAATCATCGCTCTGACAAGCCGTTCCCTATACTGTCGCTTCAAATATGACTCTTCTCCGTACAGAAGATAAATCTGTTTAAATTGTCCCGTTTTCAAATCTTCATTTAAGCTTTTCATAACTCTTGTATTATAAAGGAAAAACAATCATTTTGACAAGAGAAAACTCTCAATACTAATCTGTATTCCGTCAGACTTTATTGTGACAGCCCCGTCTGTCTGAGTATTATATGTTTTCACTTTTCTCTTTTTCAACCTATTTAACGTCTCTTCATGCGGATGTCCGTACCGATTATCAATTCCTGCCGAGATGATAGCCGCTCTTGGATCTGTCTTCTCAAGAAATGCAGCTGTACCCGAGTTTTTCGATCCATGATGGGCACATTTTAAAATTTCATATTTTCTCAAAACATCGCTTTTAACAAGAAGTTCCTCTCCCGCACCTTCCACATCCCCGGTAAAAAGCATATCGAAATTCCCATAAGAAAACTCAAGCACAAGAGACGCCTCATTTCCCGCCTTTGGTTTTGTCAGCCCCTGCGGTATGTCCGTAAGCGGGCCGATACATCTCAACCGCATCACTTCTTTTGAATCGTTTTTTTCTGTCTGCCTTTCTCCTCTTCCATATATATTTGCTCCTGTTTTCACAGAAACGACACGCGTTCCGTTTTCTACCGCTATGCGCGCCAGATCTGCCAACTTTTCATCATGATATTCTTCGGGAGGAAGCACAAGCGTGTCAATACGAACTCCCAGCTTCTGCCCTTCCAGAAGTTCTCTTATTCCACTGATATGATCCTCATCTCCGTGAGTCACAAATACATAATCAAGGCATCCGATGCCCTCCGACAACAAATACGGTTCGATCCGTTGAGCGCCTGCCTGTTTTACATCACTGCTGCCCCCGTCTATCAAATAGTTTTTCCCTTTTCCCGAAAGAACAATGCCATCACCTTGCCCCACATCCAGCACTGTTATTTTTATTCCTTCAATATCCCGGGTTTTTGCTCCGCATAAAACAATCAAAAACGCCGCCGAAACAAAAAGCATATACCCCCATATTTTCTTTGGAAAACGCCGATACATTCCATATAACGCGAACAATATCACATAATAAGCGACAAGTAATTGTACGCTCGGTTTTCCTGCCGTTATCCGCCCGAACGGAAGCATAACTGCCGCAGAGCACAATCGATCATACGCCCAAAGTATCACGCCGGAACTTTTCAGCAAAATAATACCGATCGGTTTTACAAGCAGGATCATCACAGAACCCGACAGCCCCGTTCCCATAATAACCGGGAGAGCCGGGATCACAAACAAATTTAAAAAAACCGAGTACGGCGGGATTTCAAAATAAAAGTACAGCATAGGACCAAGCAAAAACAGATTCACTGCCAAACTTGCGCTCACCGCTTTCCCCATATGCGTCCATATATTCTTTTTCTCCGTACCACACCCGAACAAACATTCAAACAAAGGCGTCAGCATACAAATTCCGCAAAGTGATCCAAAAGAAAACAAAAATCCTGCATCTGACAGACAGAGAGGATCTTTTGCACTAAGCAGCGCCGCTGCCACAGCAAGACTTGTGGGAAGGTCATAATCTCTTCCTGTCACTTCAGCGCCCATCCGAACGGAAAACATAATAAGCGCTCTTAAAGCTGAAATACTCGCTCCGGTCATTACTGTATAAAAAAGCAAAACAGTCGTTCCGACAGCTCCTGACACCGGAAATCCCACTCCTCCTTTTCTCAGAAATCCATAAAGACCGCTTCCGATAAAGGACATATGAAGCCCCGTCTAGGGTTTTTTCCTGTCTATTATAGATGGCATAACTTCTTATTATAAAGAAACAATCGGCATCCTTTACTTAGGGGGATAACCCCTAGGGGATATGTACCCAGGGGATACCTGAAAATTTGTAAAAAAATAGTGTGACTACCCCCATCATAGCCACACTTCTTTTTATAATCCATTTATTGAGTATTCTCTTTCTTTGCAAAAAATGCACCGTAATCGAACATCTTCATGCTCTGGTATCTTCCCATGTCCAACAGATTATTTATTATGATTTCCACGTCCCTGTCCTCACCGGACGGTTCATGCAGTCTCTGGCATATCCTTCCATAGGCTGTAAGCATTTCACTGTAAAGTTTTTCACAGTATTTACCTTCTGCAAATTCATCCTCTACTACGCTACTTTCCTCACAAACAAACTTATCCAGATCATAATGTCCGTTCATCAGATTATAAATTATCGTTTTAAATTCCTCATCCTGTACTCTCATATACATCCTCTTCACTTTCTGGGGCTGCAAGAATGCATAGAAAAAGGGAAGCCAGTCTTGTCAGATACAATCAACCGCTTCCCCTACTTTTTTAGCGTCCTTACGAAGTTCATCAGTATCCTTCGTTCCTCCGCACTTAAGTCATCCCATATCTCCAATAATTCAGCTTGCTCATCCGTCAGATCAGGCCGCATACCATCTCCGGCAAAGAACTGTGCGATTGATATTCCGAATGCATCACAGATTCTTTCCAAGGTCGGTACTGTAGGTATGCTCTTCTTATTCATTATATTTGCCAACGCTGTCTGCGACATATCCGTGAGCTGTGCAAGTCTGTATTTGGAGACTTTATGCTTGCTGCATAATTCTTTTACCCTCTTTGGTATGTACTCCTCTGTACGCAAGTAAATTACACCTCTCTTCTACTTGTACGATATACATATTGTAACCGTAAAGCAGAAGAATTATTAGAACCATATCTCTTGCGTAAATTACTCCATTATAATGGAGTATCTGGGTAAAAAATATGAACAGCAGGTTTATGCAGTTCAGTTTTGTATCATGACAGAACCTTGATTTTCCTTATTTCTATCATTCTTATTTCGTTTTGTTTCAGTTATAAGCATACCATCCGTATTAAAATCCATCAATAAAAATCGTTCGACATATTTCGCATTTTCTATACCTTATTTCTCCATTACTCCACTATGCTTCATTAAATTACGCAACCTTTTTTCACTCTTTGATAGATAATTTACCTTGCGTAAGAAAAAGAAAACAGGAGGTACAATCTATGAACCAAACACAGACATCTGTTAACCACAGACAGATAGGATACCGCATTAAGGAAGTAAGGGAGCAGAATCATCTTTCACAAGCACAGCTTGCGGAAATAACAGACCTTTCCGTCTCCTACATAAGCCACATCGAAAACGCTAAAAGGAAAGCCAGTCTGGAATCCATTATACGGATCGTAAATGCCCTCGGCATTACCGTAGATGAACTGCTTGCCGGAGTACAGATGAATAATCCGGCAGCCTACCAGACAGACATCGATATTCTCATGGAAGACTGCTCAGAAAACGAAAAAAGATTCGTGTATGAACTCATAAAAATAAGCCTTGAAACCATGCACAAAAATGGTTGGGAGCTTGCTTCAAAAGATATGTGCAGATAAAGGCACACTATTTTCACACAAATAATTTTTCTTTGAAATAGACTATAGGGATATGCATGTCCTTATAGTCTATTTTATTTCCGCATGAAAATTTTATAATAAAATCCAGCATAGAAATAAAGGTGGTAAGTCATGAACGAAAACGAACAAAAAGTCGGCTCTGTTGCTGACCAGAAAAGTAAGATAAGGGAACGTTATAAAGGAATCAATCCGGATGAACTCGATGTAATTCCGGCTCTTCCGCAGGAAGATATATTTGCAGTAGAAAATGAACAGCGTGTTGCAGTATATGCAAGAGTGTCAACGGATGATCCGAGACAGACATCTTCATATGAATTGCAGAAGAATCATTACCATGACGTCATCAGTAAAAGTCCAAACTGGAAGCTTGTACAGATTTATGCAGATGAAGGTATCTCTGGAACTTCCCTCCAGCACCGTGACCAGTTCAAGCAGATGATCGAAGACTGCAAAAAAGGTGAAATAGACCTTATCGTTACAAAAAGCGTATCACGTTTTGCAAGAAACGTTGTGGACTGCATCGGCTATGTCAGGGAGCTTCTTGCACTCCCCCATCCTGTCGGTGTTTTCTTTGAAACTGAAAGACTCAACACCTTTGACCCCAAAAGCGAGATGGTACTTTCCTTCATGGCAACACTTGCACAGGAAGAAAGCCATACCAAAAGTGAGATCATGAATGCATCTATTGAGATGCGTTTCCGCAGGGGTATTTTCCTTACACCAACACTCCTGGGATATGACCATGACGAAGACGGAAATCTTGTTATCAATGAAGAGGAAGCCAAGATTGTAAAACTCATATTCATGATGTACTTAAACGGATGCACCTGTCAAGAGATTGCTGATACCCTGACGGAACTCGGCTGTGAGACTAAAAAGGGAAACACCGTATGGTCTCCAGGTTCTATCCTTCAGATACTGCAGAACGAAAGACACTGCGGTGATGTCCTGGCACATAAAACCTACACTCCGAATTACCTCAACCACAAATCAAAGAAGAATATGCAGAACCGTCCGCAATACAGAAAGCGAGACCATCATGAAGCCATCGTTTCAAGGGATGACTTTATTGCCGTCCAACGCCTGATCAGTAATGCCAAGTATGGAAACAAAGGAATCCTTCCGCAGCTGAAAGTCATTCCGGGTGGAGTCCTGAAAGGCTTTGTATCCATAAACCCCAGATGGGCGGGATTTAAGGAGGCAGATTACATGAACGCTTCTTCCAGTGTTTATGACAGTACCGAGCACTCCATAACCTCTTCCGGCCATGTGGAAGTAAAATCCGGTGAATTTGACCTGCGCGGATATGAGATCGCACGCTCACAGTTTTTTGACAGCACGGATCGTATAACCGTTACCTTCGGCCAGGGAGACATCCGCTTTTCCGCTCCTGCCGTCCGTAAGCTTGACAGCACGCTTGTAGAACTGCTCATACATCCAAAGAAACAGGTCTTTGCCGTAAGGAATGCGGGGAAAGACTGCCGGAATGCCATGCAGTGGTCTAAAAAGAAAGACAGTAAAAACTCTCCACGTGAGATCAGCGGTACTGCATTTCTTCCCACGCTCTATTCCCTCCTCGGCTGGAATGATAACTGCCGTTACCGCATCACAGGGGTAAAACGTGGCAGTGGGAATGACGCCGTACTTCTCTTCAACCTTTCCGAACCGGAGATATTCATTCCCAATGATGTAATCGGTACACCAGATGCTGATTCTTTCGTAAAACCTTTTACGGACAACCAACAGAGAAATATTCGTGCCTATCCGCCTGACTGGGCGGACACATTTGGCAGCAATTATTACAGCCACGCACAGGCAGAAGAACTTGCTGGGTTTAGCGGACACAAAGACCCCGATACCTCTCATGCCCCGGTAACATACAATGACGCTGATATACAGGTCACCAGTAAAAATGACATTGAAAGGAACATTGAACAGATCATGTCAGATATGAAGGAGAACACAGATGAACATACAGACAAACGATGAAAAGAACACCATTCCCGTAACTGAGGATGATGCTTTCAGCTATGACGGATATCAGGTAGTCCGCGGCGAGTTCTTCGCCCATACCTACGAACCGTCCTTTACTTTTAATTCCAGCAAGGTATCCGTAAACACCGCATGCATAAAAAAGCTGCCTGATACGGATTTCGTGCAGATACTCGTAAACCCAGACGAAAAGAAACTTGCGGTGCGTCCATGCCAGGAAGATGAAAAAGATTCCTTCCGCTGGTGTTCCGCAACAGCAAAACGCTCTCCCAGACAGATCACATGCCGTATTTTTTTTGCCAAAGTTGTGGCACTTATGGGATGGAATTCATCCTACCGTTATAAACTGCTCGGAAAGCTGATACGCTCAGACAATGAACTGCTGTTTGTCTTTGACCTCACCACGCCAGAGATCTTCGTCCGTGAGGAAAAAGAAGACGGAAAGATAAAAGCATCCCGTACACCAAGCTACCCAGAAGAATGGCAGAACCAGTTCGGTGTACCTGTAGAGGAGCATCAGAGCAGCCTGCAAATTAATATGTTTGATGGTTATGCGGTATTCGGCATCTCCGAAAACACTACCGCTGAACCGGAAGAGAAAAAAATAGAACATCCAGAAAAGGAGGAGCAACACTATGAACAGAGAAACCTCTTTGAAGCCGGTACTATGCATTGACTTGAAGAAAAACAGGATACGCATACACAAACTCACGCTCCATATGCTCGGTGACCCAGAGTATATCCAGCTGCTTGTGAATCCCCAGGACAGCATGATCGCCATACGGAAAAGTGTGCGAAAGGATTACCTTGCCCATCGTGTACGCTACAGAAAAGCCGACAGCCATTACTGCTATGAATTATATAGTACAGAGCTTTTACAGGCATTACGACACACTGGCATTCACCTTGAGGGCAACCGCAGCTACCGTATCTACGGTGCACTGAATCCAAGAGAATGTCTCGCCAGCTTTTCCATGAATGAATGCGTGCTTGTAGATGATACGACACGAACGGAGGAATCAGTATGAATAACAGACCAGTCCCAGAGCTTCAGACCGATCCGGAATTTGAGGATCTGATACAGCCAAGGGAAGAAAACTACCTGGAAGAACTCGAAGAAAGCATCTTTGATCACGGTTGTCTGGATCCTGCATATGTATGGAACAATATCATACTTGACGGTCATCTGCGATATAAGATCTGTATGAAATGGGATATTCATTTCAACATCCAGCATATCATATTCGAAAGCCGTGATAAGGCCGTTTCTTTTATCTGCCGTGAACAGCTCAAACGTACAGACCTTACGGGAGAATATAAAAAATACCTGATAGGAAGATTGTTCCGTGCAGACATGAATACTGCCAGTGATGAATTTATGAAAAAACATCCTGACATGGGACTGAATGCAGACGGACAGGTATCACAGAAATATGTCCGTAAGACAGATATTGCCACCATCATTGGCACGGAATTTAATTTCGGTTTTTCCACCGTGACAAAATATGATATTTACGCACGTGCAGTCGATGACCTGAAACGGAAAAGCCCTGAAATTGCAGAAAAAATATTAAATGGAAAACTCCGTGTGTCCCATGAAAATATCATAGAACTCTCCCGCCTTCCCATTGAGGATATCAATGGATTGAAAAGGCTCTTAGACAGCGGATCTATAGACCGTATCGGATACTCCCAGCTGCGGCACGAACTCCGGTGGCAGAGGCTTCCCACTGGAAAACCGGATTCAAGAAGGATAAAACGGGAAAAGGAAAGTGCCGAAGCCGGAATTAAACAGATGCCCGCTACTGACCCGGATGCAGAACTTGAGAGCCTTAAATTTACAATACCTTCATGGTCAAAAACCATATCAAGAACCATAGAACTTACAGATTTTCCTTCCACCTCCGGTAACGCAAGGCGTGAAGTGAAGATGCAGCTGTTAAACCTTACAAGAAAAATTACCAGACTGCTTTCGCAGCTTGAAGAGGAGGATTCAGATGACAGAAGAACAGACAGCCGGACAAATGACACAGGACGTTGACCTGATGCAGTTCGTGCCAAAAGTACACTTTGAACAGATTCCCATCAGGAATCTCGTATCCAACCAGGAATACCAACGCAACCTCTCACAGCACCATGTCCAGCGTGCTGCCGCTAACTTCGACTTATACCAGATAAATCCTGTGAAGGTCAGCCGGAGGAATGGCATCAACTATGTATTCAACGGACAGCACACCATTGAGATCGTTGCCCTCGTTTCGGGATCCAGGGAGACACCTGTATGGTGCATGGTCTATGACGACCTTGGATATGAACACGAAGCAGATATCTTCGCAAATCAGATGAAATATGTAAAGCCCCTGCTGCCTTACGAGATATTCATGGCAAACATAGAGGCCGGCAACGATAAGCAGCTCATCATCCGTGATCTGGTGGAATCCTATGATCTTACCATTGCATCCACCACGACTCCGGGCGGTATCTGTGCTGTTGCAACCCTTGAAAATATCCACGATAAATATGGCTATCACATGCTCGACCATGTCATCCGGCTCATTACCGCCACCTGGGAGGGTGCATCCCAGTCCTTCAGTGCAAACATGATGAACGGACTGGCTCGCTTTCTGAATGCCTATGGTGATGCCATAAAAGACGATATATTTAAGGAAAAGCTCGGGAGGATATCCATCAAGGAACTCGCCCGCACTGCAAAGGACAGGCGTTCCGGTTCCCTTGGTTTTGCGGAAGCCATACTGATATACTACAACAAAAAATGCCGGAATCCGCTTACCTGGGATAAGCTTTATACCCACAAACTACCGCATAAAAAGAACATGGAAGAAGAGTCAGAGATTCCTGAACCCGATGATACGGACAGTGAAAGCAGCCAGATGGAGCTGTTTGGGCTTCATGAAAGTGGGGTTTCCGGGTGATCTACACGGAAACCTTTACCCGGCTGCCTTCCAGAAAGAAGAACTCATATTTTTTTGCACCAAGCACTGTCACTTCACAGAGGACAAGCTGTGCAATCTCCGGAACGAATCTGGTAAGCGGTTCATTTCCCACGGCTTCCATCATCTGCCCAGCCCTGATCTTTTCAAGGGGAGTCCCATCTGACTTCATCTGCTGCCATATTTCCATGTACTTCTCCCTGTCCGTGACCAGTTTATTGAATGCTTTTACAAATCCCTTTTCAAGGTCTGCATTATCAACGTAGGCATTCGTGCACACCACTTTTCCGTCTTTCCTGTGGTTTTTGCACTGCCACTGTATGATTCCCCTTGATTTCCAGGAATGTCTTGTGAACAGGCTTTTGCATTCCCCACAGAACACCTTCTCACAGAACGGCATGCAGTCCGCACCATAACTGTATCGATCCGTGCCATGCCTTTGCATGAACTTTTCCCTGCGGTCAAATTCTTCCTGTACCGCATTCCATGTCTGCTTATCTATGATCCCCTTATGGCTGTCCTTTACATAGACCTGTGCGATCTCACCGTTGTTTTTGACCTGTCTCTTGGTAAGGAAATCTGCCGTATAGGTCTTCTGCAGAAGTGCGTCACCCATGTGCTTTTCCTGTTTTAAGATCCCTATTACCGTGCTTGGATACCACTTTGTCTGCCCGAGACACCCCGGGACTTTCTCTTCCGTCAGTTCCTTTGCGATCTGTGCCGGATTGATTCCGATAAGGAAGTCCCTGTATATCCTTCTCACTGTCTTTGCCTGTTCCTTATTGATGACAAGCTTCCCGTTCTCATCCTTATCATATCCGAGGAACTTGAAAGTGTTAAGATGCATCTCACCGTTCTTGAATTTCGTGCGGATGCCCCATTTACAGTTCTCTGAAATATTCCTTGATTCATCCTGTGCAAGGGAGCTTAGGATGGTAAACAGAAGCTCGCCCGTAGAATCCAGTGTGTTGATATTTTCCTTCTCAAATATGATGCCGATCCCTAGGTTCTTTAATTTTCTGGAATATGCCAGGCAGTCCTGCGTGTTCCTCGCAAAACGGCTGATGGATTTTGTTATGACAAGATCTATCTTACCTTTCTCGCAGTCTGCGATCATCTTTTTGAACTGTTCCCTTTTCTTTGTATTTGTACCTGAGATCCCCTCATCTGCATAAATGCCGGCCATTTCATAATTCTCATGCTCATTGATATATTTTGTATAATACTCGACCTGTGCCTCAAAACTATGGAGCTGGTCTTCCTGGTCTGTTGACACACGGCAGTAGGCTGCCACCCTTATCTTCTTTTCCTGTACCGCCTTATGCCCTGTCCGCACCTTCTGGCTTCTTGCTGGTATAACTGTAACGCTTCTTGCCATTCTTATCATCCTTTCTCTGAATATAAATATCTTTTTTGATCTCTCCCCATCCCTTTATGATGGTGTCCGGAACCCTGGTCCCATCACAGGCATCTTTTCCTTTCCGTTTTCTTCTGCTGCATACCCATGTGACTTTATGACTCTGGGGATTTACATATCTTACAAGTCTGCTTCCGCATAACGCACAGAAGATCTTCTCTCTGTAAGGATACTCTGCTTCAGTATTTTCTGGAATTGCTGGCGGCTGCTTCTTTTTATGCCTTCTTTTCCATGATTGTTCTTTTAAATAGGTAAATTCCTTCACTCCCTTATCCGATGCTTTCTCCGCAATATAAGTGTTTTCTTTAAAATGCCACGCACTCCGGAGCACACCATCCGGGATATTAATGCCATCGCAGAAGGTCTTTCCATATCTTTTTGTCCCACTGCATCCCCAGTTAAGTCTGTTGCCTTTGCTGTAGATCCTCTTGTAAAGGGGATATCCGCATTTAGCACAATAGATCTTGTTCATGTAAGGATAATTTTCTTCTGTGAACTCCTCTATCACCGAGCCTTCCGCTAGATAATCCCTCTTTGCAGCCAATGCATCCTGTGCTTTCTGCCAGAGTTCCGGGGAAACAATAGCTTCATGGTCATCTTCAATGTACCATGCATCCACTTCTCCCCTGTTCCTAACCAGTTTTCTCTCTTCATTCACGAAATGCTTGTGCATGATGTAATCGCCTTTGTAAATCTCGTTTTCAAGAAGGCGGAACACGGTACTGTCTACCCACTGCACACCGCCTACCGTCTTTATCCCATTTTCATTCAGGTATCGTTTGATCGATGCGGGAGTATATCCCTCTGCTGCCATCTCATAGATTTTTCTTACCCATACAGCCTCTGCTTCATCAGCAACAAATACTCCTCTCTCGTCTTTTGTATAACCGAAAGACCGCTCAAGGTACTGTACGGGAATTCCTGCCTCGTACTTTCGCTGGTAAACCATCTTTGCACCAGTGCTTCCGCTTTCACTTTCTGCCTGTGCGAATGCTGCAAGGATCGTGAGCATCAGCTCCCCTTCCCCTGACAGCGTATTGATATTCTGAAGTTCAAAAAAAACACCTACATTCAGTTCTTTCAGCTTTCGTGTAGCTTCCAGAACGATTGAAGTGTTTCTTGCAAAACGTGATACTGATTTTGTTAATATAAGGTCTATCTTACCTTTTTCTGCATCGGCAAGCATCTTCTGCAGACCGGGTCTCTTTTCTTTAAATCCCGATATGGCAAAGTCACTGTAAACTCCGGCATATTCATAATCCGGATTGGCTTTTATGACCGTCTCATAATGCCTGACCTGATTTTCCAATGAATTTTCCTGTTCATCCGCATCTGTCGATACACGGCAGTATGCACAGACTTTTAATTTCCTCTTCTGCTCCCTGCTGCCTTCCCTGATCTGAATTTCCACAAGCCATACCTCCTTCCGTTTTGGTAGTCTATATATCACTCTGAAAGCCAATAATAGCAAGTGTTTTCTTGGATACCTTTCACCTTTCTTTCCTTGGCATAAACTGAAAAAAATACGGCCGACAGCCATTACTGACCATCAGCCATATTCCTATGCCTTCACGATATAATCCGAAGAAACAAATCCATAGTATTTTCCTGCAATACGGATATAATACCACGCTTTTCCGTCTGCCGCCTTTACTGTATCACAGACATCCACCAGATTCCCTCTGTACAAATATGGATAAGATTTGATCCTGCCATATTCCTTTCCTGCCCATTTTCGGACATTTAAGGATGAAGCCGTAACCTTCCCTACCCATTTCGGTGTTTTATTGATACCGCCAGAACTGCTGCTCCCGCCGGCATTCCCAGAAGAAGTATTCTGTGAAGATCCACTGTTGTATTTCGGTACTCCATATCCACGGATATATTTTCCATTTACCTGCAGGGTTCTCCGCCCTACTGCATTTCCTTTATTTCCTTCGATCACCGTAATCGTACTGCCGGATACCTTTTCTACAATTCCTACATGATCCGGCCATCCGGTGTTATCACCTTTACCGGAATCATCCCAGTCATAAAAAACAATATCCCCCGGTCTTGGAACTCTTGCATCATTTTCGTCCCATTCCCCAAGCTTCTGGAACAGGGCGATCATCTGCCCGCATCCACACTCTGTCGGGATAATATCCGTCATGCCTGTCTTAATGGCACATGCTGATACAAACGTGGCACACCACGCATCGGTATATTTTACCGAATAATTTCTTGCCAATGGTCTGTGTGCATTATAAGTATCAATGATCTTTTTATGGGATCCGTCTGCCTCACGGCATCCGACCCATGCCTTTGCCTGTGCAATCAATATTGCTGCTGTTTTTGCCATAGTCTCTCGCTCCTTTGCATTGTCATATTTTTTCAGCTCATACTGCTCTACCAGAGCCATACAGTTTTTCACGTAATCAGAACTGGTCGCAAAACCGTCTTCCCTAATGGTTTCCAGGTACTTCCTTGGATCTGTAATACCTTTCAGGTTCTGGTATCTGGAAAGCTGGATAAATTCGAAATATCCCTTTACTCCTTCTTCCATCGAAGAATAGGTACGGAAATTGTCACGGATTGACGTCAGTGTTCCGGGTGTGTATTCTTCTTTAGTTGAAAGATTGACTGAACCGCCCTTCCACTTTGTTCCGCATTTCAATCCAAAATAGTTATGATATTTCGCAGCTAGGGTACTTTTCCCCCAGCCAGATTCCAAAATTGCCTGTGCAATAACAGAAGAACGGACAAGAATGCCATACGCTGAAGCATACTTGTCCACATATCCTGCAACCGCTGTGATAAATTCTTTGTTATTCATAGCGGTTATTCTCCTTTCTCTGAACGGTCATGGAGCTGCTCCAAAACCTCCTTGATCTTTTCCGGCACAGGAAGTCCCAGATGCGATGCATTTTCCAACAGGCTCACGCCTTCATTGGAAAGATAGAAGAAGACCACCGCTGTCCGTAACACACTGCCCGTACCGATCACCTGCACATCCAGGATATTTGCAATTCCGACAAGCAGAAAGATCAGGACCTTTCTGCAGATTCCACGGAAACCTACTGCACTGGATAACTTCCTATCGCTGACCGCACACATCACTCCCGTGAGATAATCGATCACAACGAATGCAAGCAGTGCATAGATCAGGCCATCGCATCCGCCAAGGAAATATCCAAGCCATCCTCCTACTGCTGTAAAAACAAACTGTACCGTGTTCCAAAATTCCTTCATAATGAGTTCCTCCTTTGATTTTTGGGTATAAAAAAAGCACCTCCGAAGAGATACCAGTTACTAAAATTATGCAATACGCTTCCACATATAGCAGGTGATATAAGGCGGGAGGTTCTGACCGTTTCCTATTCCGGTTGAACTAAGTGTACCTTTTGCCGTAAAAGTATGGCTGTGGGTTTCTGAATCTGTCTCCTCTATCAGTTCACTCTGCGGGCTATAGGTACCAAAAGGAGCATTATAAGATTCTCCTTCGTAATCATAACCCGGTTCTGAAGGAACAGGATATGGAAGCGTATGGGAATGTGACCCACCTGTCACCGTGACCGCTGTTCCGGTAAAAGTATGGGTATGACTCTGCAGATACTTACTTCCACCTGTTTTTTCCACTGTAGAGAATTCTGAATCCGATGTGTTTACGCCAATCGGAACACGTCCGCTTCCCCATGACTGCCATGTGCCTCCAAACAAGGATGCCGGACTGGTATTATTCGCGGACATATAAATGCTGCCCACAGGATAAATCGCAGAAAATGTAATTTTCCCCTCTGCCACATTCTTCAGTTCATCCAGCATATCAGCTACCTGAGAGCACAGATCATCATATATCTCCAGCCTTTCTGCTTCATTTGTTAAACGTTCCTCTTCAGCGGCTTCCCTATCGTTCTCGTTTGATACCCTGATTTTTTCAGCACTATTTCTATTAGCTTCCGCTGTCACACGGCTTTTCTCAGCAGATACATACCCTTCCACCTGTGTATTGATTGCATTGATAGAATCATAAATACTCTGCCTGACATCTTTTCCATATACCGCAGACAGGATCTTATTCAGATACGCTGTGACATTTGCCATCTTTTTCTCCCTCCTTCAGCTGCCTGTACTCCATACACTTCATTTCCCGTACTTCTGACAGCACGCCTGTCAGGATCACATCAAGAAGACTTGCCGGAAGCCCGTATTTCTGCTGCAGTGCAACCACTGATTTTGTCATGTCCTCCCTTGCATGATCCAGAATCATACCAAGAGGCATGGGATTCTGTTCTGTTTTATTCTTTTCCTGCTTTTCCACCAAATGCACCTCCCTCAAACAATGCTGTCATTTTTGTCATAGCTGATTCCATAGCAGTAACCTTACCTAAAACTTCTTCCAGCTTCATTTCAAGCGGTGAGCCAGACATTAGTTCCACTGTTTTTTCTGCCATTTCTGTTTTTCCTTCCTTTGGCTTTTCCCCACGGGGAAGTTCCAGTTCGATTTCTTTTTCCACTTTATACCTCCTTAATTCCAGTATCCGACTATGATGCCGTTTTTTACCTGAAGCTTACTGTAAGTCCAGCTGATTGCCCCATTTCCTTTATCCGTAATATTCATGATGATTGGGATTGTTCCAGTAAATGCACTGTATCCGCCAGAAGAAACACCCGAAAGTTTAATGTTGTAGAGCGTATTCCACTCCCCATAAAAATCACAGCCCAGATGCAGCCCCTGTTCCGTGTAGATACTGTTTCCCTGTGAAAAACACAGCATCGTGGTATAGGATGAAGCTCCGCTTGTTTTCTGATAACACCATGCCATATACTTTCCGGTATATTCCAGATCAAACACCAGCCCTTTGTGTGCTGCATTGCTTGACCACTTGTTAGTTCCAATCTTACCTACATAAGTGCCGTCCCTGTAAAAATGCTCCCCATTATAATTGAACTTTGACACCAGCTGATCAGAAGTATTAAATACCTGCAGTTCCCCGTTCTTTAGCTGGATATAATCCGTGATTCCATTCCATGCAGTCTGTAGTTCTCCTGCAATAAAGGAATCTGCATAGATGCTTCTGGCAGCAATATATTTCCCTACGATCTTTCCATCCATCGTAATGGCTGTTCCAAATGTCCCATTATATCCCGTACTGGAATATCCCAGACCATTTAAATTCCATCGCCACACCTTTTTTGCGGTATCCTTATCTGCAGTATCCATGATCAGGATCTCTTCCGGTCTTGTCACCACATGCCCCGTGGTTGCTGCCGTGATCAGGGCTGTTGCATTTTCTATCGCCATCCGCAGGGTGTCAGACTGTGGCGGCAGTGACTGGATCTTCTGTACAAGCGAATCGTTCTGATTTGTTGTACGTTCTGAAATTCCTGCCTTTACACTTGTTCCAAGCGTTACCGTATTATTCTGTGGATTCTGCAGGTCAATGGTAAGTGCAGTAACCGGAAAATACCGGTCCATTCCGTGTGGTTTTGACACGACCCGGATGGAATCCCCCAGTTTGATCCGTTCGATATCCACATCCACCATGTTCAGGTCCACGGCATTGCAGGTCAAAGACAGGTTCTCAAACTGAATATCTGACAGATATTTCTCTGCTTTCTTCTTCAAATTGGCCGGCTCTCCGACATCCTCAAAACTTACAGTCCTTGTCACCACGCCATATTCTTTTATGGCATCCGTGGATTCAATATACGGAACATCCTTATTCACACTCCTGATCGTGGTATATTCTTCCAGCCCTTCGATCGAACTTTCCTCCAATCGTTTACCAATCGGGATCACTCTGGTTGCAATTTCAGATGCATCCGCATTTTCTGTATAATCAAGAAGGTTACTGCCAAACTCAATGACCTGTGTATTGGTATTATCATAATCTGCGATATAATCCAGGTAACGAGTCGTGCCGGAATGCCGGATCCGTAAATGTCCTCCAAGCCTGTCTACCAGCTTATCCTGAATATCATCCAGCGTGTTTTCCCAATTTGTATAGCGGTAAATGCTGTCATTGCTGTCTTCCACCGTAACCATCCCTGTAACAAACATTTTTGGATACAGGTCTTTCCTGTCGAACGTATGGGTGTAATGCCACAAAAGATTGGAACTGTTATCATACGGATTATGCGCACTCTGCATATCAGAAACTTTCTTTGTTTCCACTGCCGTATAAGATGGGAGTGCTGATACAACTGCTGTGTCCGGAACTCCCGCTGTGAACTCTACGCTGTCTATGGAAAATCCATAATATTTATTAACCGATGCGTCCGTATGCCAGTACACATAAAAGTCTCCGGCAGGTACAATAAATGTTTTTCCAGCCACATCATCTGCCTTTTTTTTCGTAAAAACAGCATATGTGGTACTTCCCGACTGATAGTAAAGGGAAAGGTTATCATAAGATCCGCTTTCCCCCGCACATTTGGAGTTAAATGTGACAGCAAGCCGTTTTTCCATTGTTGTCTGCCTGTTATGCACAGCCAGCAGGGTATTCAAGAAGCTCCTCACAGTATAGCCGTGGTATGCCTTCGGCTCCTGTATCGAATCCAGAAGATAGGCAAGTTCCCCTTCGCACACCACTGTCCGGGTATTATAAAAGTTCTTCTCCATACTAAGGATGCGTCCATAGAAAATACTGTCCCCATCTTTTTCTACCCGGATGACAGAAGTCAGCTTTTTCATCTTGTCATACATCGGGTTTACTGCCGGGATATCAAACTCAAATGAGCCGGATTTGTTATCTGCCAGTTCCAGCTTGGTATTAAAAATGATCAGCTCCTGATCTCCCGGAAGATACAAAAGCTGATCGTCATAAAACACTTTATACATTTACAGACTCCCTCCCCGGAACTCAATATTTACTGTATATTTTCCGTAAAAATAGAGTCTTCCACCTCCTGCCGGAATGATCAGATCCGCAAAGCGATTCCGACCTTCCTGCAGAGTGTACCTCGTCCCATTAAAAGTAATATAGTTCGAAACGCTTTCATCAAGGTTGCTGACAAGAAATGCAGGAACAACCGGAATGCCGCTTCCTTCCAGAAGTTTACTGCTGCTTCCAGAAACACTGATCCCACGGTAATCACGGATGATCCCTGTTTCAAAATTCAATACGTCCCACAGCCAATCCTCGCTAGACACATTAATTTCGTATTTATACGCATCCGCATCTACCGTCAGGGTAAATGTACCGAGCCTTCCATTTCTGGAAAACCCCGAAACTTCTGCACGTCCGTGATAATACACATCCGGCTCCTGATCCAGAACAACCCGTACTTCTTTACCCTGATATGCCTTCAGAAATGTCCGGTAAAACACCGGCCACAAATCTTCCCTTTCCATTTTTCCTAAAGAAAACTTAAGCTGTCTGGACTCATATTCCACCTGTCCTGTCAGCGTTTCCGTAAGGTCAATTCTGATACTGCTTCCAGGCACTTCGATATAATTAGTTTTCGGGGATGGCTCACTTACGATATCCGTATTGCCGATCACAAGACCATAATCTTTCCATGTGTGCTTTCCATTGATCGTTGCCCCAAATCCTGCGGTTGTATATTCGCTCATCAGACCATGCCCCTTTCTGCTTTAAATTTCTGCATGCCCAGTTTCTGATTGATCCCGGGTGCCAGTTTTCCTATCAGCGTTCCGTCATCCAGATAGATGCCCTTTCCGCTGTTTTCTGCTATCACAGCCAGATACTGCTCCATTGCCGAAGTATTCAGCCTGTTTGTCAGGATATTTTCCAGCTGTTCATAAAAGCCTTTCAGTGGAAGAACCGCTTCTTTTCCGGCTTCCCCTCCTGCCATAAGACTCGACCCGTTCATGCCAAAGATGGTCGGTCCTGTCATGATACCGCCTTCCTTGTACCAATCGATATTCAGATGCGGTACACTTGGCGGAGCAAGCGACAATTTCCCACTGATACTGAAATGCGGTAACTTGATATGCGGAAGCGACAAATGCATGTTATTAAAGAACCCCGTGATCTTGTCCACGATTCCTTTAATAGTATCCCGTGCTGCCTCAATCGGTGTAACGATTGCACTCTTGATTCCGTTCCAAACAGATACCGCTGTCGATTTGATTCCATTAAAAACAGAAGAAAGTGTATTCTTCAAAGCCTCAAATACGGAAGACACCTTGCTTTTAATGCCGTCAACGACCGCACTGATTGCGGTTTTGATTCCATTCCACACCGTAACTGCTACCGTTTTTACTGCATTAAATACCGTGGTTACCACTGACTTAATGGCATTCAGCACGGTAGATATCTTTGTACTGACTGCATCCCAGACGGTGCTGATCACAGTCTTTATGGTATTCATGACTGTAGAGATCACCGATGCCACGGCATCGATCACAGTCGAAACCGTGCTTTTTATCGTATTCCATACGGAAATAATGGTCTCCTTACAGTTCTCCCATACAAAGCGGAACGGCAGTGTAATGATATTAAATGCTGCTTCCAAAAGCGAACCAATAAACAGGATTCCTATCTGTACCACATTCTTGATGGTCTCCCATACTCCGGTAAAGAATGACGTGATCCCGTTCCAGATATTTGTAAAGAATGTGGATACAGAAGTCCATACTGCATTCCAGCTTGTCCCAAACCATCCAAGGACTGTATCCGCAATCCCACGGATAAGATTCAATGCTGCCGTAAAGATCCCAGTGATCCCATTCCAGATGCCGGAGAATATCTCCTTGATCCCCGACCACATCTGCTCCCAGTTTCCTGTGAAAAGTCCGATAAACACATCCAGCAGTCCCGTCAGTACATCAAGCACTGTACCAAGAACTGTTGAAATGATACTGAATGCTGCTTCAAACACAGGTGCCAGAAGTTCACAGAAACCATTCCAGATTTTTTTCAGTGTATTTACCACTGCAGTAAAATCAATATTAAGGGCTGCCAGCCTTTCCTTGATCCCTTCAACAAATGCCTGTACCTTCTTGACAATACCTTCCCAGATTGCTGTCATGACATTTCTGAATTCCTCGTTGGTATCCCACAGATGTTTAAACGCAGCCACTAAAACGGCCACCACGGCAATAACCGCCAGCACAGGTCCTGCTACCGCCCCAAGTGCACTTGCAAGCCCGGTTACCGAACCGCTGCTTCCTGCGATCTTTACTCCAAGACTTGCGATTCCTTTGGCAAGGGAAGAAAAGCCTTTCATCGCTGTCCCTACGGTTGAGATCGTTTTTCCAAGAATGATCAGGAACGGTCCGATGGCTGCAACCACCGCTGCAACACGGATGATCAGATTTCTCTGGGATTCATCCATGCTGTTCAGCTTATCTACAAATCCCTGTATCTTGGAGACAAGACTCCGGATCACAGGCATAAGCGCCTCTCCAAAAGAAATGGCCAGACCTTCCACCGCTGATTTTAAGATGGTGATCTGACCGGACAGGTTATCAAGCTGTGTATCTGCCATCTGCTGTGCAGCACCACCGGATTCCGTAATGGACTTCTGAAGACTGTCCCAGGTATCCCCGGTATTTGCAAGCAGGGAATTTACGGATGCCAGATCCGTTTTATTAAAGATCGTACTGATGATATTATTCTTCTCTGCAGAGGTCATGCCGTCCATAGACTTATTAAGGTCAGAAAGGATATCGTTCAGACTCCGCATGTTTCCCTGCGAATCATAAACCTGAAGGCCGAGACTCTCCATACAGGCAGCTGCCTTATCGGTCGGACTCTGTAATGCAAGGATCACGTTTCTAAGATGTGTACCGCCCTCTGCTCCCTTGATACCATTATTGGCCAGAATACCAAGGGCCGTATTTAATTCTGCCGTACCGCCTTTTACGGATTTGGCAGTTGCACCAATGGTAAGGATTCCTTCCCCAAGTTGCGCCACGGATGTGTTCGTTGTCGATGCTGTTTTTGCCATCTGATCGACCATTGTATTGGCTTCATCCGTCTGCATGCCAAGGGCTGACATTGCATCCGTTACCATATCCGATGCAGATGCAAGATCAATATCTCCTGCAGCTGCCAGATTCAGTACCGTTGGAAGCGTATCACACATCTGCTGTGTATCATAACCTGCCAAAGCAAGGTAATTAAGTGCCTGTGCACACTCACTTGCAGAAAAGGCTGTTTTCTCTCCCATCTGCTTCGCCAGGGTACGCAGGGTATCCATTGTATTTACTGACTGTCCATCCACCTTTGACATGGAATCAGCCGTAATTCCCATTGTGGCCTGTACCTGGCTCATGGAAGAATCAAAATCTGCCGTAGTCTTCACGGCTGCCGTACCAAGACCTGCAACTGCCGCTGTAACGGGAAGCATTTTTGTTCCGACACCGGATATCTTATTTCCGACTGACTCCAGCTTCCCACCAACCTCTTCGATTTTTGCAAGGGCAGCATTGGAATTGACTGCTTCCTGTGCCAGCTTTTGGAGTTCCTGTTCCGTTTCGATGATCTCCCTCTGAAGGGCATCATATTTGTCCTGTCCCAGATCCCCGTTCTCCAGCTGCTGCTTTGCCTGTTCCTGTGCTGTTTTTAAAGCATCCAGTTTTTCTTTGGTAGAACCAATGGCATCCTTTAAGAGTTTCTGCTTCTGTGCAAGCAGTTCTGTATTTGCCGGATCCAGTTTCAACAGCTTATTGACATCCTTCAACGAAGACTGGGTCGTCCTGATCGTTGCATTTACATTTTTCAGGGCTTTGTCAAGACCAGTGGTATCTCCTCCGATCTCGACCGTGATTCCTTTAATCCTGCTTGCCACCTGCACACACCTCCCCCGTCATGGCAGAAAAAAAGCACCGATCACAACTAAATGATCGATGCCTCATTTTCATAAAAACATAATTTTCTAAGTATAGGAAAAGCACCGCAAATGCGATGCTTTTCCATTCGTCATATCAGGTTTACATTACCAGTCATCTTCCTCATCAAACAGATTTCCTGCCGATGATAAAAAACCAATTTCCCCTGTATCCATATCCATAACCGTATGATCAGATAACCTCATTAAAAGATCACCATCTTCATCCACTGCCATGCTATCCGATATTGTATAGCCCGTCTTTCCATTAAACAGGTCATAAAAAAAGTTTCCCATACAAATACCTGCCTTTCTCAGATTCCTAGTCATCACACCAGCCAAAGCCAAAATCCGGCTCATAATAAATCATATCCCGGTCAAAGTGATTCCCTGTTTTTCGGGCTTTTCCTTCGTTTGTTCTTCTCGCCCGGCATGCCTTATTATTCGGATTATTCTGATTGGCATAATCATTAAGCTGCTGTTTCGTATGAGTTTTACCGGATACTCCTTTTCTCTTAGCCATAGTTATCCTCCTTTCTTCCTGATTCCATTAAATAACCTGCAGAAGATAGCGGACACTTTTGTCACCTTCTAAGCTGAATCCATAGAATATTTTCCAAGGATTATCCCTGCATAATTATTTTCTCAGGAGTGGAGAATAATTTCTGTATTCTTTCAAACAGAAATTATACAATATCATAATAACATGATTTTTCTGATGCTGCTATCAGAATTTATCAAAATCATCCTGCGTGGCGATCTTATTATATTTCACGCCATCATTTGCTTTTTCCGTCCACATGTCGATCACCAGCCCCACCGTCAGAAGATCCAGATCCGATATGGATATTCCAATCTCTACGCTGCGCAGAAGGAACAGCGGTGTTGTCATTTCCCGTTCACTTCTGCCAGACCTTTTTTTGCTGCCACCTCTGTTGCAAGGTTATCACCCCACAGTTCCAGGATCTGAGGCAGCACCTCATAGATGGAAAACATATCAAACTGGTCCAGCCAGTCATCAATGGATGCCGGGATGCTGTTATCCGCATGGTAGGCCATGATATATGCAACATTCTCAAAGATCTCCAGGTCATCGATCTGGAACTCATCCCCATCCTCGGTCTTACCCTTATAGGATTTTTCCAGTTTCGACAGATCCTTAAAAATATCCCTCTTGAACTTTGCACGGTATAATCTCGGAACGGTCGCAGATGACCGGAATGGGATCGTTTTCCCACAAATTTCAATTTCTCTTTTTAACATACCCTTTCACCTTATCCTTTCGCACTGCTTTCTTCTGTTTCTGACGGAATGTATACGGACTTATACCAGTTCGCATATGTCGCTGCATCCGTGGTATCTCCGGTACGGCTCTTTACCAGTCCGTCGCTCCTCGGATCAGCCGTCAGCGACAGCTTCTCCGTTCCCGGCTCGATCGTATCTTCTTTTGTTTCGGATTCGATGGATGGGCGGGATGCCGTACAGTTATACATCACATGGCGGATACTATTCACATCCCCGTCAAATTCAAATAACAGGGCAAATTTTACACTTTCCCCGATGTTTGTACTTTCCACAAGCACGCCTTTTCCATCCAGCTTCTCCTGTAAGATCTCCGTCCGGAACCACTCCGGAATCAGTGCAATTTCCAGATCACCGCTGTATCCGTTATTCGTTACGGAACGGAAATATACGATACCATCTGCATAAAACGGTGTGGATTCCCCTTCTGCATCCAGGCTGATACTGACTGCTCCGGGGATTGCCTTTGGATTTTCATAAGAAAATGTTGTCTCACCGCTGCTGCTCACTGTTTCCTTCAGCTTTGCTGCATGGACATTTTTCAGATTATATTTTACTTTATTTCCCATGTCTAAACCTCCATCTCAAATGAATACAGGACTTCATACAATTTCTCGCTTTCAATCCATACCTCGGATTTCTCATAAAAAATACCCTGCTTATCCAGCACGACTTCTACTTTCTGTTCTGCCGACAAGTCCTTACAGTCGGTATACAGTTCGATATGGACTTCCGTAATCTTCAGATACACCTTTCCGTCCGCAGAAAAATGATTACTCTGCGGAAGAAGATAGCACACAAACGGCGGTTCTGCTGCTTCCCCCTCTTCAAAGTGGTCGTAGGCAAATGGCAGTCCTGTTTCTTCCATCATCTTAACCAGATCATCCATTCCGGATCCCCCTCTCGATTTCTTCCTCAAGCTGGCGGATTCCTGACTCCTCTGCAGGTGCAATATGCGGTCTTGCTGCTACCCGGCCGCCTCCCCTTTTTGCATGTCCATGCTCCAGGAGATGAGCGATCTGGTATCGGTTTTTGGAATGTACCGTCACCTGCAGGGACTTACTGTCTTCCCCGGTCTTTTTGACCGCCCAGCTTTTTCCATAAGTTCCGGTCTTTTTCGGTGCTGTGTCCGCAATCTCCTCCCGGACTGTTTTTCCGGCATTCCTGACCGCCTTTTTCATCACTTCCGTAGTCAGACTGGAATAATCGTCCAGCTCCTTCATGACTTCCGATGCAAGGGCATCCGCTTTGATCTTCTTTGCCATTTCCAATTCACCTCACCGTTTGATCCGTTCCGCACGGATCCTGACAGATTTATTTTTATACTGCACGTTATCAATAAACGTAATATTATAAAGATCCCCACGGAACCTGATGCGGTAATGCTCACTGTCCAGGGCTGCCACCTCGCTGCAGTACCGGATAATAAAATCCAGTTCAGACTGGGCATTCAACTGCTTTGCTGCCCAGTATTCTTTTCCAGACAGGTTATTGGCATAAGCAGCACAGGAATACACATCTTCCCAGACTGCCGTATGGTTTCCGATCTTATCTGTTTTCACGGAACTTTTCTGGAGCGTGATCCGGTCACGCATCAACTCGATCATTAAAACTTCTCCTTCCGTATGCCAAAGAGCAGATATTTCACGGTCTCCGTCATGGCCTTATGGTCGGCTTCCTCCCTGTGCTCATAAAGGTAAGCGATCACATACAATTCCGCTGTCCGCACAACTGCTTCATGCTTTTTAAGTACCGCTGGAGTCCGTCTTGTTACATTTTTAATCAAAGCATTTGCAGTTTCCATCAGATCGAGGATAAAACTATCCTCGTCTGATGAATCCACCCTCAGATACCCTTTGGCTTCCTCAAGCGTTACAAACATTCAGCCCACCTACTTTCCGGCAGCTTTCACATCGAGTGTTTTCACTGCCTCAGACAGGATCAGCTTGCCGTCAACACGCTCGGAAGCGAGAAATCCAACCTGTCCCGTTGTAGCATAAAGCTCATTCAGTCTCTTGAAACTTCTGCCCTGGCGTTCTGCGATCCAGTAATAACTGTAATCACCGAATGCCATCACACGTTTTCCTGCTGCAAGCTCCGGCACATAAATGGATGTACGGTAAGGGCGGTTCAAGATCCTGTCCGGCTCTCCTTCCCTTACAGATGGCTGCCAGATATAATTTCCGTTTCCATCCTTCAGTTTTCTGATTGCCTTAACAGTCGAATCATTCAGAAGCCATACTGCCTTGTTACGGTATGGAGCTCGAAGGGAATAGTAAAGATCCATGACATCATCAAACGTAATGGTGGTATTTGCAGCTGTCACTCCTGTTTCAGCACCGCCTGTTGCGTTGAAAATACCTGTAGGTTTTCCTGCTCCGTCACCGATGAAAAAGGCTTCTTCTTCCTTTGCACCGATCCTTCTTCCAAACTCCCTGGAAATATACTGTTCGATATTAAACACGCTGTCATTTAAAAGCTCATCTGAAACCTTGATCATGGTTGCCAGCTTATGAGCCCCAATGGTTGTCTGCCCAAAACTGTCATTGGATTCTGTAAACTGACCTCCTTCATCGATCCATGCTGCCTCACCCTTTGATGTGACGATTGGAATCTTACGGTCACCGCTCGATGTCTTGATAACAGTAGCCAGATTACGGAAGAATACTTCATCATTCAGGGCTTCCACCAGTGTTCTTTCATACTCATCCGGCACAAGATATCCACCCTCGGAATCCGTACCAATAGAAAGAGCGTTCTGTACTTCGTATGACATCTTGTTTCTCATACCGTTCCAGAACGCTTTTCTGTACTCATCGGTTGCCCTTCCTGTTTTTGTCTCCCCGCCAGTTCCGGCATGCGGCTGATTGGTGATCGGGGTGCTTGTTGCCTTTGCAAGCTCTGCATCAATGGCAGCCTGTCTTTCCAGTCTCTCGATCTCTTTTCCAAGATTTACGACATCCGCTTCCATCTTGTCATAGGTGGCTGCATCTTCAGCAGAAACAAAACCTTCCTGTGTTCTCTTTGCATCAAGGAATGCTTTTGCAGCTTCCCACGCCTTCGCTCTCTTTTCTCTTAATTCTAAAATCTTACTCATAGTTCAATATCCTCCTTAATGTGCTAAGAGACTCAGTCTCTTCTCCAACTGGTTGACTGGTATCATGGCATCCATATCAGACACCTTGGAAAGGAACGATTCATTCATCGCCTTGGTAGAAAACATCATGGAATCCTGCTGGAACGGGAGCTTCTTTTTCCCGTTTTTGTCCTTATCATCCTCTCCGTCCCCTTTCTCTCCATCACTGCCTTCCTCCGGCTTTTCTTCCGGATCATCCGGCTTTTTCTTTTTCTCATCCTCATCGGAATCAAAAAGGATCTTATCCGCAAAGCCAAGCTCCACCGCCTTCTTTGCATTGAACCAGGTCTCGTCATCCATCATGTGCGAGAGCCTTGCACGGGTAAGCCCCGTCTTGAATTCATAGGCATTCAGGATGGATTCCTTGACCTCATTCAGCATGGCGATTGCTTTCTGCATATCCTTCGCCTCACCCATTGCCATCGTTGCAGGATTATGAATCATCATCATAGCCACCGGGGATACACAGACCTTATCTCCTGCCATAGCAATCACGGATGCTGCCGAAGCTGCAATGCCGTCAATCTTGACCGTCACGCTTCCCTTATAATCACGGAGCATGTTATAGATCTGGGCTGCTGCAAACACATCACCGCCCGGTGAATTGATCCACACCGTGATATTTCCATTTCCGGCATTCAGTTCATCTTTGAAAAGCTGCGGGGTGACTTCGTCCCCGTACCATGTTTCATCCGAGATCATGCCATTTAAAAAGAGCGTCCTTTCCATGTCAGGCACGCTCTCATCTTCATTCCTTATCCAGTTCCAAAACTTCCGCTTCATCTTTTACCTCTCTTTCTGCTGTTTTCCTGTGCAGGGAGTTTTTTCTCTTCCTGTGTCTGTCCGGTATCCTTCCCAGCAAATGCACCCGCATCTGCAAGTTTTGTCATAGCACCGTTAATAAGATACAGGCTTCCTCCTTCTTCATCCGGGATCGGATTCATGTTCTCCATCTCACGGATGTCATTGGCAGAAAACCACCCGTTCTGCCTTCCGACCGCATAGCCGTTCATCCTTGACTGGTAATCCCCACGGAGGAGGCCATCCACATTCAGCTTGATAAAATACTTTCCTTTCTCTCCCGGCAGAAGGAGTGATCTCTGTAAGGACTGCTCCCACCGGATCACCCACGGGTCAAGTGTGTATTTTACGAACTCCAAAGACTGCTGCTCAATATTGGAAAAGCTCGATTTATCAAGGTCACCTATCATATGCGGTGGTATTCTGTATAACCTTGCGATCTCATTGATCTGGAATTTCCTTGTCTCAAGGAACTGTGCTTCTTCCGGTGGGATGCCTATCTGCTGGTACTTCATTCCTTCTTCAAGCACTGCGATCTTGTGTGCGTTATTCACACCACGGTATACGGAGTTCCAGGATTCCCTCACCTTTGACGGGTCTTTCAGGACTCCCGGATGCTCCAGAACACCTCCCGGATTTGCCCCGTTTGCAAAGAAACTCGCCCCGTATTCTTCACAGGCAAGTGTCATTCCGACAGCGTTCTTTGCCATTGCAATCGGGGAATATCCGATCAACCCGTCAAATCCCAGTCCGGGGATATGAAGCACCTCCTCAGCTTTCAGCCTGATATCTCCATATTCCTTGAACATGGGGTTTTCATCACTGTTTCTGGAATACACATAATAGATGTTTCCACGGTCATCCCTCTGCACATCCATCTTATCCGGAAGGAGCGGATAAAGCCCAAGCACCCTTCCAGTCCCGTCCCTTATGATCTGGGCATACGCATTTCCCCATATTAAAAGATGACTCATCAGTGTTTCCCTGAACACAAATGAAGTCATCTCCGGGTTCGGCTCGTCATGGAGCAGATAATATAAAGGATGATCATGCACCAGCTTCTTGCCGCCGTCATCCTGATACTCATATACATGAAGCGGTAAAGATGCCACTGCTTCCGCAAGAATTCTGACACAGGCATATACTGCCGTAGTCTGCATTGCAGTCCTTTCATTCACAGGCTTTCCGCTTGTTGTTCTTCCGAACAGAAATGAATATCCTGCATCTGCTGCCTTGTCCACAGGCTTATCCCTCGCCTGTCCAAATCCAAATAAACTCTTAATTCCCATACGATACCTCCGCTGTTAAAATACTATAATTCCTCTGTCATCATATACACTTCCGTCACTACCTTCGTTTCTGATTGCACGGTCAAGTGCCATAACGGTTGCAACAGCCCCATCGATCTTCTCTGTGGATTTTTCTTTATCCATTTTGATGTTTCCTGCGGGATCCTGACGGACAAACACATTATCCATCATCCACCGCAGCACCTTATGACCGCCATGTGCGATCCGCCCTTCCAGTGTCAGCTTCATCAGCTCCTTGGTCGGTGGACTCATATCCTTATAGCCCTGTCCGAAAGGAACAACGGTAAATCCCATGCCCTCAAGGTTCTGTACCATCTGTACCGCTCCCCATCGGTCAAAGGCGATTTCCTTAATATGAAACTTCGTACCGAGTTCATCAATGAACTGCTCAATGAATCCATAATGGATGACATTTCCTTCCGTAGTCTTTAAACACCCTTCGGCTGCCCAAACATCATACGGAACATGATCCCTTCGTACACGCAGCTTCATGTTATCCTCCGGTATCCAGAAATACGGAAGGATCACATACTTCTCGGTATCATTCCTTGGCGGGAACACAAGCACGAATGCCGTGATATCCGTGGAACTTGAAAGGTCGAGTCCGCCATAGCATTTCCTTCCGAGAAGCTCCTCTTCATTCACTGCAAAGGAACAGGCATCCCACTTATCCATCTGCATCCACCGGGTGCTCTGTTTCACCCACTGATTCAGACGGAGCTGCCGGAACACATTCTCCTCTGCTGCATTCTCTTTTGCACTGATATATGCATTCTGCACTTTCTCAATGTCAATCGTGTATCCAAGTGACGGATTTGCCTTATACCACACATCCTCACTCGACCAGTCATCCTCATCAGATGCCCCATAAATTACCGGATAAAAAGTCGGGTCGATTTTTCTTCCTTCAATAATATCCAAAGCCTTCTGATGCTGTTCAAAACACACGGAATTCCTGTCTGTCCCAGCTGTTGTGATCAGGAAGAACAATGGCTGTGTTCTGGCATCACCAGAACCTTTGGTCATGACATCGAACAGTTCCCGGTTCGGCTGTGCATGCAGCTCATCAAATATGACCGCATGGACATTCAGACCGTGCTTGGTGTATGCCTCTGCCGACAGCACCTGATAGAAGCTGTTGGTCGGTTTATATACAAGCCTTTTTACGGACATGACAGGCTTGATCCTTTTCTTCAGTGCCGGACACTGGTCTACCATATCCACCGCAACATCAAATACGATGGAAGCCTGCTGCCTGTCGGAAGCACAGCCGTAAACCTCTGCTCCCCATTCACCGTCACCGCATGTCATATACAGTGCAATGGCAGCCGCCAGCTCCGATTTTCCATTTTTCTTCGGTATCTCACAGTAACAGGTATTGTACTGCCTGTATCCGTTTTCCTTTACTGTCCCATAAAGGGTACGGATGATCTCATCCTGCCAGGGGAGAAGTTCAAACGGAACTCCCCTCCACCTTCCTTTGGTGTGTTTCAGGCAGTTTATAAAATTGACTGCATGGTCTGCTTTTGCCTCATCAAACATTATCCTGCACCGCCTTTCACAAGCAGAAGCTCCATTTCATCATTCTGCTTATCTTCCATGCTGTCCGTGGAGATACGGCTTCTTGCAGACGGGGTCAGTCCAAACTGCTCACAGAACTTATTCATGATCTTCAAATATGTCTGTGCGATGGATACCTGCGGTACCTGCTGCCAGTATCCGCTCGGGGTCTTTACGATGGTCCCGTGCTGTGTAATGAACTCCTCTGCCTCTTTCCATCTCGCATATGCCTGACAGTATCCTGCGAATGCTGCCATATCTATTTCTGTCAGGATGCCGAGATGCTCCAACTGTTTCGCCATCCTTCTCCATTCTTTCTTTGCCTCATCCTCGAGCCATGCCGGACAGCGCGGGGCCTTTTTCTCCGGCTTTGGTTCGCCTGTATTAAGGCTTCTCTTGCCCGGATTTCCCTCAAGCACCTTGACTGCCGTTGGTTTTGGTTTTCTTCCTCTTTGTGCCACTGTCCTCACCTCCCTGTAAAAATGGCAACAAAAAAGACTCCCGAAGAAGCCTTTTTACATAACCACTATCTGTTTGACCTGTGTATGGTCTCTATAATTTCTTCCTGTTCTTCTCTGCTCACGCCCATGCTTGCAAGTGCCTCACGGGTTCCGCAGTCCGGGCAGATAAGCGTTCTGCCGTCTGCCCTTGAAAGGGCGGGTGTCCTTGCGTATCTTGCCCCACAGCGGGGGCATATCCGTATGTGCAGTGTTTCACTCTTCATGTCCTGCCACCTCCACTGCTTTGATCTGTGCCTCGGAAAGGTATTGCTCGTCAAAGCCAAAGCTGATGTACCCCTGAAGGCATGTGCTGACATACGAAAGGGAAGGTACTCCTATCTTCCGTTCTTCATGCATGATGTACACAAAGCACTTCCTTCTGCGTATCTTCCCCGTACGGATGCCTCTGATATCGAGTTCCATTTCTTTTTTGTAATAAAACGCCGGATATCCTTCGTAGCGGTCAAGTGCCGCCTCATCCGACTCCGTGACTTCCCATACCGCCACGGGAACCTCGCTGCCTTCCTTCGGCTCAATGGTAAGATAGGCTCCCGTACGGCTTCCTTTAAAGAGAAGCTCATAATCGTGTATAACTGCAGTACCAATCACTCTTGCGTGAGGGCATCGTATCCGCATCTGTCTGATGTTCAGGTTGCTGCCATAAGCAATGTAATATCTTTTCATATTGTTTCCATCCTTTCTGAAGGGAACACCCTTCTACCACCTTAAGACCGCTCATGGCGGTCAGTGCTCCAAGGTGGCAGAAGGCTGTTCTCTTCAAGCAGCCCTTCCGTTTCTGAAAGCGGTGTCTCCTGCAAGTCTCTTTGTAAGGATGTCCCTTGCGGTCTTGAATTCATCCCCGATGAATCCGAGGCGTAAAAGCCATGTCCTCATTGCATATTTCGGATTTTCTGTCTGCTGCGGTTTCGGGCTTGCCGTCCTTACTTCCTTTGCCATCTGGCTTAAGGCAAGGCAGAGCTGGATGTAGCTTTTCAGCTGTCCCGCATGCAGTCCGTTCAGCTTTCCGTCAGCCGGAGCATCAAATTGGAAAAGTCTGAACTCGACCGTTCCCTTTGTGAATGTTGCATGGTAGTTTAACATATGGTATCGGCTGTCATTGTAATGGTGGTCTCTTCCGTAGCTTGCCCCGTTTGCCGTGTACCAGATGTCTGCAAGGGCTGCCATCGTTTTTGGTTTCTTTTTATTGAGTTCCTTAAGGAATCTTGGGTCTACCGTTTTGCAGTAGCGGTTCATCCGCCAGCTGTCGAGGTTTAAGGCATCCGCTAAAAGGTTCTCGTGTCCCGCCATGATGTTTGCAAGATTTCGTAAAGTCTGCGGTGTGTGTCCATTTGCTCCGATGTGGATGTGGACTCCGCATCCCCTTGTTGCATCACTCTTGGCTCCCGCATGTCTGAGCTTTCTTATCAGTTCCTGAAGAAGTTCGATGTCTTCGTAGTGAAGGATCGGTGTGACCAGCTCGCATTTTTTATCATCCGGTCCCGCAATGCTGACATCCTTCTGGAATTTCCATTCCCTTCCGCTTGCATCCCATGCGGACCATGTATAATATCCGCTTCTGGAAGCCGTGTTTTCAAATCTTCCTGTTCCGAAAAATGCCGCTGCAAGTTCTGCAGCCTTATCCCTTCGTATGTTGTTCATCTCAACCTCGACCCCGATGGTCTGTTTCTTCATTTCCTCGATCTGCTTTGTAATCCTTTCGTTCATGGCTTGTACCTCCGTTTGTTTTCTTCCCTTTCGGTAGGTACATATTCGCTCTAAAACACACATATATCCAGTTATATATGCGCCATAAACTGCACAAACATCAGCCGGAAAAACTGTGTATATTATGACTGTATTTTACGCCATTCATCCACTCCGTAGATCATCGCAAGAGAGCCGTGTCCGTCCCATACCGTGTGGAGCTGTCCTGCATCATCCACAAACTCCACCGTTCCGATGGTCCCTGACGGGATCTTTCGGTAGGGATCATCAAGGCGGATAAGCTCCACCCTGGTTCCCGAAGGATATTCCTTTCTCAATCTCTCAAGTGTCTGTCTGCTTACTCCGAACATACCGTTGACCCCCTTTCTGCCCTACGGTTGGCTTTCCACCTTTCCGCATCTTCCGGAGTCCGGAATGCCGTATGACCTTTCAGCCCCTTAAGGAAAAAGGATCTTGTTTCCTTTCCTTCGCTCCCTCCAAATCCGATGGATACCAGCCATGCCCTCATGTAATATTTTTCATTCTCTTCAATGGTCTGTTTCGGATTCACACGTTTCTGTTCCGATGCTTTCTTTACCATTGCCGATGCAAGTCTGCAGTATTCCATCATGCCATCGGTATGTGGAAATCCCGTGAACTCAATATTCCCATCTGCAAAGGTAACACCGCTGCATCCGCCCTGCTCCGTAATGAACCCTGCTGCTGACTCCGTATCTTCAAAGTTACTTTCGGCAAGGGCATTTATAAGGCTGTCTGCTATGGAAATGCACTCCCTTCCGACTGCCCTGTTGATAAGGTACTGTTTGGAATGCATCATGTTTATCAGGTTGATGATGCCCTGCGGTGTCATGCTGCCGATTGGTATTTTGATCTCCGCTTCCGGTTCCTCCGTCTGTGTTTCCTGTATCTCTTCTGCCACATCATTCTGGAAAAGCACTCTTCTCACCTCGTCTTCCATGCTGTCATCTTCAAGTATGACCTTTGCATCCCTGTCCACCGTGATGCTTCCGATGCGGTATGCAAAGGATGGCGGTCCAAGGTATTCTGACCTCTGTCCGAAATGTCCGGATAAGGCTTTTACTAATTCTTTCCTATTCTCAGCGTTTGTAATAATTTCCATTCTGCTGGTCTCCTTTCTTTTTGGTAGTACCATATATCACTCTGAATGCCCGTATAGTCAAGCAGATAATGGTACTTTCCAAAAGAAAATGTAATGTCAGCTTCTGGACTCCGGAAGTGACATCGCAACCGCATAAGCAACCGTTGCGGTGACTGCATTTCCGGCCTGTTTATAAAGCTGTGCATCGGAGTTGACGGCAGAGGCACGGCCAAAAAGCTCATCAGAAAATCCCTGTAAGCGGAAGCACTCCCTCGGAGTCAGCCGTCTGATGCGGCCGCCCCTCATGAGCGTTCCCATCTGCCCGGAACAGTCCAGTGTCTGGGAGCATTCTTTTCCAACCCTTCCCCTTCTTGTCTCACTGTCTGGGTAGGCAAGGTTGATGCCGTCCCCTTCCCGTGCCACTTCATATCCTGCCTTCGTGGCATTTTTCACTTTGACGGAATCCACCTTTTCACAGACATACACACCGTGCCTGTCCTGTGAGGTCAGGGTGAACATCGGCTCTCCATCCTCTTTCATCCTTCTTCCGTTCTGCCGTTTCTCCATCCGCTCCGGTGTAAGCACCGGGTGGACTTCCAGCACGGCTGAGTTCATGGCGGTATGGTTGGTCATCCCGGCTGTGTACCTCGCTGTCAGGCATCTTGCCGTATCCGTGATCTTCGGATCATGGTTGCTCTGGTCGATGAAGTAAAGCCCTGTCTTGGCCCCGACACCGCCCGCATTCCCCACAAGGGTTGCGGAAATGCCGTCCGTCCCATAAACACGGTAGCCCTGCATGCCTCCTATAAGCTGGTTAAGAGCTGCTGCGTTTTCTCCGGTGAGAGGTAATATTTCTCGTCTACCTCTGCTTCTAAGATTTGCGATAATGAACACACGCTCACGGTTCTGCGGGACTCCGAAGTTTTTGGAGTTAAGCACCTGCCACCGACAGTCATACCCTGCTTCGTCCATTTCAGACAGAACTGAGGCAAAATCGAATCCTGCATTGATCGATAACAGGTTCTTAACGTTCTCAACAAGTAGGTATGAGGGTTTAGCACTTTCCTCTTTGCCTTTGAGGAGGTCAATAATGTTGTAATATATTCCACTTCTTTTTCCGACCAGTCCCCGCTGTTTTCCGGCAACGGAGATGTCCTGACATGGGAATCCGAAGCACCAGATGTCTGCATAGGGGACATCTTCGGGTTTAAGTTTTGTGACATCATGAGCTTTCCACTCTCCTTCCGTATCATACATTGCCTCATATGAGGCTCTTGCAAATTTATCATATTCACAGTACCCGATGCATTTATGGCCGGCAGTTTCAAGACCGAGCCTGAAGCCGCCGATGCCGGAACATAAATCAAGGAAGGTCATCTGTTTCATTATACTGCCCTCCCTTGCATAATTGCTGATATGAAATTTTCATATCGTCACGGATGACAAATACATCCGCATCCGAACCGCACTGTTCAATGTAGCGGTTTACGATCACATCCACAAACTTCTCATCCAGTTCGATGCCGTAGCAGATACGGTGTGTCTGTTCACAGGCGATCAGCGTAGAACCGGAACCAAGGAACGGATCAAGCACGATGCAGTTGCTCATGCAGGAGTTCTGGATCGGGTATGCCATAAGCGCCACAGGCTTCATGGTCGGATGGTCCTTGCTTGCCTTCGGACGGTCATATTCCCAGATGGTGGTCTGCTTCCTGTCGGAATACCACTGGTGCTTCCCGCCCTTCTTCCATCCGAACAGACACGGTTCATGCTGCCACTGATACGGGCTTCTTCCAAGAACCAGTGCATTCTTCTTCCAGATGCAGCACCCGGAAAGATAAAATCCGGCATCCTTGAATGCCTTTCTGAAATTCAGCCCCTCCGTATCCGCATGGAATACATAAATGGAAGCATCCTGTTCCATTGACTGTTCCATATTTACAAATGCAGCAAACAGGAACTTATAGAAATCCTCATCCGGCATGTTGTCATTTTTGATCTTGCCGGCCGTTTCCTCAACATTTACATTGTATGGCGGATCAGTCAGGACAAGATTTGCTTTCCGTCCATCCATCAGCCTTTCATATGTTTCCGGCAGAATGGAATCACCGCAGATGACACGGTGCTTTCCAAGCAGCCATACATCCCCTGTCTTTGCCACGGTCGGCTTTGCAAGCTCCGCTTCCACATCGAAGTCATCTTCCGTGATCTTCTTATCATGCACGGAATTAAAAAGCTGTTCGATCTCTGGCGGTTCAAAGCCCGTGATGCCGACATCAAACGCTGAATCCTCAAGGTCTTTGATGAGATCTGCCAGAAGTTCCTTATTCCACTCACCCGTAATTTTATTAAGGGCAACATTGAGTGCCTTTTCCTTGGTCTTGTCAATATCGACCACGATACACTCCACTTCCGTGTACCCGAGGTCTGCAAGGACCGTGGCTCTCTGGTGTCCTCCGATAATGGTCATGTCTGAGTTGATAATGATCGGCTCGACATAACCAAACTCTTTAATGGAGTTCTTGATTTTTTCATATTCCTTATCACCCGGTTTTAACTTCTTCCTCGGATTATAGGAAGCCGGGATAAGGTCTGCTATTTTATAACTCTGAAACTGCATCTTCCATATCCTCCTCTGCTAAAAATCTGTGCCGGAAATAACATTCACGGCCGCAGTATTTTCTGTTCTTGTTTCCATAGGAAATGAAAGGCTTCCCGCACTGCTCACATACAAGCGTGTAGGAAGCCTTCTCGCTTTTCTTCACTGCTTCCGGGTGTGCCTTCCACCATTCCCTTCTGCATTTTTCACAGCAGAACCTTCTCGGTCTGCCAGTCTTCGGCTGCGTGATCGGATTACCGCAGAAGTGGCACACCTCTTTACCGTCCACCATGAGTTTCATATTTTTTGAAACCACCGTGGCGTATCCGGCAAGGTTATGTCTCTTGCAGTAATTCCTTACGATGTCACGGGACAGTCCGATTGCCATTCCGATGGCTTTATATCCCATCCCCTTCATCCGCATCTCATTGATCTGCTTTGCCTGTGCGTCCGTCATCCTTTCCACTCTCCTTCCGGCACACAAAAAAAGACCGGAAAAACAATGTTTTTACACTGTTTTCCAGCCTTAAATAATGCTTTTTTCCTGATTTTCCGGCAAAAAGAAATACCCCTTTTTGCCGTGTTTTAAGTACATTCTGCGAAAATTACCATACCCTTTTTATATCCCCCCTGTTTAATTCTGCGAAAATTCACGCAAAGGGGGCCATCGGTCTTCAGCGGTTCAGACTGTAGAGATTCAGATACCCCCACGGTCTTCCGTCAGAACCGATACTCAGGATTGTTATCTTCGTTCCATGTCTTTTTATCATGACAGGGCTTGCACAGACTCTGCCAGTTCTTCTCGTCCCAGAACAGGACGGGATCGCCACGGTGCGGTCTGATATGATCGACCACAGTTGCTGTCACTGCATGGCCTTCCTTTAAGCACTGAACACACAAAGGATGTGCCTTCAGGTATCTTGCCCTTGCCTTCTGCCACTGCCTGTTGTAACCACGCTTGCTGCTGCTCGCCCTGTCACCACGGTGCAGTGCTTCATGCTCCTCACAGTACAGTCCGTCTGTCAGCTTTGGGCATCCGGGGTGTCTGCACGGCTTCTTTGGTTTCATCGGCATCTGCCATTCCTCCCTTCTATGTACACGGGCGGTGTGAAAGGATTGGAAAGACACCGCCTTACGGCAACATAAAAAGGAGCGTTTCCGCTCCCTTTCTTTTTTGCCATCTTAATCATAGCAGATACAAATTAAAAAGTCAGTAAACCATTAGTGCACCTTTAGTAAACCTCTAGTGCACCTATTCCTTTAATCACTCGGCAGATGCCAGCCATTCTCGCTCTTTACAGGAAATCCATACTCTTTTCCTGCCCACTCCCGCTTACCAATTGCATTATCAATTACTGGAAGTAGATCCCACAAATGACCTCTGGTTTCCATACTAAGTTTTGGATTCAGATATGCCTTCTGAACAGAATCTCTTACATCCTTAAGCTCTTCTAAGTCAGCTTTTTCATACCATTTAGCTGATAGCGGTTTGCCCTTTTCGATTTCATCTTTTAAAGTCAGCCATACATTTGTAATACTATCCTTATTCTTCAGTCCAAGTATCACTGCAATAACTGCTGCAACACTCACCCCCGCTAAAGCAAGCTGGTCTTTATGTTCTTTAACCCACTTAACAAATCCCTTCTTATCATTCTCTATCTCTTCTGGATTCTTCTGTTGTACTTCTTCCATCACCAATACCCCCTGCTATTCTTCTATGTCAACACAATTGCCGTTCTTATCTATTGTTCAAAAAACTGATTTCCAGATAATCTGGACCAAGATAATGATTTCGCAGCCTTGGCCTGTTTGGCATACTTGGCACATTTAGCTGGCTTCGCATATTTAGCTCCTTTGACTGGCTTTACACATTTAACTGGTTTTACTGGTCCAGAGCCAGTTGCATTTTCCGTAAAGAAAACGCAGCAGCCATTTAAATCCCTAATCCAACCATCTTCAAACCAGCCAAATTGATGACCATTAAATCCGTAAACGGCATCACCATATAAATATGCTACTGGTCTTCCATTAAAAAGATAAATATGAATTCCATCATCATGTAAATACGCTATTGCTTTGCCATGTGAATCATAAAAAGTCATAACCATCCTCCTTTTCGAATTCAAATCTGATTAGTTTCAATGTGCTTTTATATATTTTATATTACCATAACGCAAACAAAAAAGGACAGCCGTCTGACTGCCTTAATTGTACTCTGCATATGCGCCTATCTGTATCTGGAGTGCCACTGTAATCTGCTCCATGACCATGTCATCCAGCACTTCCCCGATTCTTTCTCCGAGCCTTGTTTTATCAAGGGTTTCCACCTGTTCCGCCAGTGCCATGCTCGGTTTATTCAGACCGCTGCTTTTCTTCAGTGGAATCTGCACATGGGTCGGGAGATACTTCTTTTTCCACACCCTTGCCGACAGCGGAATGACCGTAACCACAGGTGAATACTTATTTGCCTTATTATTACTTACCACCAGTGCCGGACGAATACCGCCCTGTTCACTTCCGGCCTTCTCTCCAAAATCCACATAATAAATATCTCCACGCTTACACATAAAAACCTCCTATCCGAGGACAAATGCTTCCACCTGTCTGTCCCTCAGTTCATATTGTTTATCCAGTTCCTTCAATGCTGCTTTCCTGTATTTCCCGATCATCGTATGGCTCACATGGTATCTTTCCATCATGATATCCCATGTCATATCCTCATCCAGAAGATCCGTGATAATGCTTCTATGTCTTTCATCCAGTCCGTTCACTGTATGCTCGAAAAAATCCAGTTCTTCCTTCAGGAACATATATCTGTGGAAAAGGAAATCGTACCACTCGTCATTCTCCCGTTCCATTGCTTCCTTATACTTGATCGCTATGTTTGCCGTCTTATCGGAAAGAGTGCTCGTCTGCACCATTTCCCCTTCCTGATGGGAGTAAAGCATGGAATCGATCATGTCCTGTTCGCTCACTCCCTGAAACTGACGGAGCTGGAACTCAGTCACGGTCAGTTCCTTTTTCATGTTCTTATATTCCTTCATCATTACTTCTGCCGTCATCCGTCATACCTCCAATCCTTGCCTTTACTGCTTCTATCATTGCATTCTGTGTAGTATCCTTTTTCTCGATTGCCCGGAGGATATCTTCATCGACTGTTCCTTCTGTCACCAGATGCTCTATGACAACCGTGTGTTTCTGCCCCTGTCTGTAAAGTCTGGCATTCAACTGCTGATACAGTTCGAGGGACCATGTAAGCGAGAACCATATAATGGTTGAACCGCCTTCCTGAAGATTCAGTCCGTGTCCTGCCGATGCCGGATGGATCAGCGCCACCGGGATTTTCCCTTCATTCCAGTCCTCAATATCCTTCTTGGTATTGATATCCCTTGCCGGAAACCGTTTTAATATCCGCTCCCTGTCATGCTTGAACCAGTAGGCAACCAGAAGCGGTTTTCCGTTTGCCGATTCGATCAGGTCTTCCAGTGCATCCAGTTTTCTGTCATGAATGTTACGGACATTGCCGGATTCATCATAGACCGCACCGTTTGCCATCTGCTGGAGCTTGTTGCTTAAGGCTGCTGCATTTACCGCATCGATGTCCTTCCCTTCCCCGTATTCAAGGATCATTTCATCTGCCATCCTGTCATAAAGCCCCTGTTCGGATTCCGACATGGAAACGGACACCCGGTTGCTTACGCATTCCGGCATATCAAGATAATCCACGGCTTTCATGGAAATGCTGATATCGGAGATCAATTCATATATTTTTTCTTCTGCCCCTTCCCTCGGCTTATAGGAAAAAATGATCTCACGATTCCGCTTATCCGGCAGAAAGAACCTGTCACGGTAGCCGCCGATATATCTTCCAAGCCTCTGCCCCATATCAAGGATTCCGATCTCTGCCCATAAGTCCATGAGGTTTCCCGGTGTTCCCGTAAGCCCGACCACACGTTTTGCCATCGGCCTTACTTTTTTCAGGTCTTTAAACCTCTGTGCCTTCGGGGACTTGAAGCTCGACAGCTCATCAATAATGACCATGTCAAAATCAAAAAATATATTTTTTGTCATCCAAGAAACATTGTCCCTTCCGATAATCGTCACATCGGCTCCTGACAGAAGTGCTTCCTTTCTCTGCTCTGCAGTTCCCATTGCCACGGCAAATGTCATGCCGTAAAGATGCTCCCACTTTTTTATCTCTGCCGGCCATGTGGTCTCTGCCACACGCTTCGGTGCTATCACCAAGATCCGTCTTACTTCAAAATAGTCAAACAGCAGATGCCACAGTGCCGTAAGCGTGATAACCGTTTTGCCAAGTCCCATATCAAGGATCAGGCAGCTCACGGGATGTTCGATTATAAAATCTGTCGCATACTGCTGATAATCATGTGCTTTGTATTTCATCAAGGATACCTCCGATCTGTTCGATATTATCAACTACATAAACGGGAAAGCCTAACCTCTCAAGCGTCCTCTTTCTCTTTAGCTGAAGCGGTCTCGGCTTCTTCCCCGGTGCTTTCAGTTCCACAAATGCCATTTTTCCGTCCGGCATCAGGACGATGCGGTCAGGCACTCCATTCATACCGGGTGATACGAACTTCAGTGCCATGCCTTTCCGCTTTTTAGCTTCTTCCCTCAAATGTCTCTCTACTGTACTTTCTAGCAAAACCAGATACCTCCTTTGCCGATTGCGGTTGCCATATGCCTTTAACTCCTATACGCGCATATATACATGAATTGCTCTTTTTATCTTTATTTTTAATTCTCAACTGGATTTAATGGGAAACTAGGAAACTAAGAACCGCAACCCCTTATTTTCCAAGGTGTCAGCACGGTTTCCGACTACCGTTGCCCATCTGCATCTGGGAAACCCCGGAAACCGCCTAACGGGTTTCCTCTGGTTTCTCATCCATCCGCACAAAAGTCTTCTGCACTCCGTAAAGGGGGACTTTGGTCTTGCCCGTGGTATTGGAATCATACTTCTTCCATCCCCCGATCTTATTTAAGATGCCTTCGATTTCATAAGAATCCGCCTTCTTTAAGTTCTGGCGCTCCTTGCCGAAGCACTCCACCCAGATCTCCATGATGCACACACGCTCACGCATGACCGTTCCTTTGACACCGACCGTCTCAAACTCACCGCCTCCGAGGAATGCCCTTCTCTGGTAAATATCCATTGATGCCCAGTTATCCGGCAGCAGTCTGTCAAGGTAGTCCTGCACGATGCCCTCACGATCATCCGACTCCATTGCCTCCTGCTGCATCTTGTATGCTTCCTCTGCCTCCGCACCTTTTAAGAACAGCTCCTCGCCTTCGTTATACAGATGGATCGCTTCTGCCCAGATCTGGTCGACACAGTCAAGCTCCCACGGATGGTGTTTTCCTGTCCCCGGCACATGCACGGGCCAGAATCTTCTGTTGCCCGTAACGTCACGCAGGAATCCACCCTCAGAGTTGGTGCTTCCCACAATAATGCACTTTCTTGGATGGGACTCTACATTGACCCCGTATGCCTGACGGAACTTATCATCCTGACGGGTGACAAAGGACTTCACTACCTCGACTTCCGTCTTGCGGATACCGTTCATCTCGCTGATTTCAAGTATCCAGTTTCCGAGCAGCTTCTCGGCAGCAGTCTTATCCCTCATATCCGAAATAGATAAGGAATCCGAGAACCACTGCTTTCCAAGAATGGCAAAGAAGGTGGATTTTCCCATTCCCTGCGGTCCGTTCAGTACGAGGATGGAGTCGAACTTCACTCCCGGCTTATAGATACGTGCTACCGCAGCCACCAGTGTCTTGCGGATGACCGCCCTTGTGTATGATGAATCTTTCGCACCGAAGTAGTCGATGAGTAGTGTATCGATACGCTCCTGTCCGTCCCAGTGAAGCGTTGCAAAATAATCCTTGATCGGATGGTAGAGCCTGTCGGATGACACCACGGCAAGCAGTGCATCCTTAAACTTGGTCGGTGACCATATTCCGTACACCCTCTCGAAATACACCTTTGCATTCGCAAGGTCGGAATCGTTCCATCCGGGTTTTACCTGTTTCCACGGAAGCGGACCGATGACATCAATGGTATCCTTGAACTCGTTGTACACGATATGCTTGAAATTCTCATCGTTGCGGATGATCAGTGCGATGTTCTGCAGTGTATCCTTGATATTTCCCCTGCGGTCAAGTGCCAGTTTGTTCTGCCAGTCCTCGTCCAGCTCGGTGGAAAATTCCTGTACCGCCAGCTCCTGTCTTTCCTTGGCAAGTGTGTTCTTCACTTCTTCATCTGCAGAAGCAAAATCCTGCATGGCTTTAAAAGATGGGAGTTTTCCCGGCTCTGTCCCTTCGGTTGCCCTTGCATCCTTGTCACCGAATTTATGAAGCCTTACCACATCAAACGCATTCATCAGCTTTCCGCAGCATGGATCTGTTGCATGGTGACTGTATACAAACAGGTCATCATAGACTACGACTCCGGCAGCAGAGTCCGCCGGGATATAGTCATATCTTCCGGGGATCGCCCTTGAATGCCTGTACACATCCGGGATGAATTTGTCGATTGCCTGTGTCACCGTGTATGTGCGGTTAAAGGCCCCAATCAGTCCGTCCTTGGAAAGCGGGTCAGCCTGTTTTTTGATATCCCTCTGCACAACGGATGCCTGACGGTTGCTGACCGGCCACGCTGATACATCATGCCAGTCCTTATAACGGGACAGCACTTCATCAGGATCAACTTCGTTCCCTTCGATCTCCTGAAACACATACTCACCGTCACTGGAAGTACTCGGCCAGTACATAAGTCTTGATGGTTCATAGGTGGAATCATCAAAAAGTTCGATGCCGATATCCGATGCAAGCATACGGCTGACTGCCCCGTACTCATCGGGTGTCACATCCCTTGTCAGGAATATGATGATACGCAGCCTCGGTTTCTCTGGCGTATGCTTATGCGTGGAATACACCACCATCTTCATGTCAAAGAACATTTCCAGTTCATCAATGATGCCCTGTGTTCCGTAATCCATATCAAGCGTGATGGCGGATCTGGAAATCACGCAGTCCTTCTTCCTGCGTCCTCCCTTCAGCTTTCCAAGCACGAAGCCTCCGACATCCTTGATATTGTCCTGCTTTCCTTTCGGCATCTTCCTGTACTGCTCCATTGTTTCCGCAGTATATTTTGTCTTGGACAGACGGCTGACAAAATCTTCATATGTCATACCCGTGCAGTTAAACTTTTTATCCATTCTTGAGTTTCCGATTGATACAAACATGTTTCTGCCTCCTAATCTTTCTTGTAAAACGGACTTTCAAATCCGGCGGCCTTAAGCGGAAGCCCCTCACACCAGTCAGGGCATACCGCCATGATTTCATTTACTTCTTCCACCGAAGATGTCCCCTCCGGCACTTCAAGCACCACTTCATCATGGATGTGGCACACGATATCAAATCCCTTCTTTTCCAGACGGAGCATCGCTTCTGCCAGTACATCCCTTGCGGTTGCCTGAACGATATTCTCACAGAATTTCGCCCCGTAAGATTCGATCCTCGTCCACTTGCGGTTCGTGCCGACACCTTCATAGCTGATGCTCTCCGAACCGAATCGGTTCACAGTCATCCTCGGCCTTACATAGGACAGTACCCGTCCTGACGGCAGTGCAATCTTTAACATCCCGGACTGATAATATACGGTCACCCTTCCGACCGTTGTCATCTTCCGCTCCTTCACGGCTGCCTTTACCGCACCGTCAATTTCATACCAGTAATTCACGATGTGCGGATTTGCTGTCCTCCATGACTGCACCAGCCCTTTCAATTCCTCTTCTTCCACAAAATTAAGTGCTCCCATGCTGACGAGCGCACCGTCCGCACCGCCATATTGACAGGCAAGCGATGCTACCTTTCCTCTTGCACGGTACGGGCTTCCTTTTGTGATTTCTTCAATCGGAATATGGAACATCTTAGATGCCGTCTGTTCATAGATCTTGCCTGCACCACGGAACTCCTCCATGACCCATCCTTCTCCGGCAAGGTATCCCATGACACGGGCCTCGATTGCGGAAAAGTCGCTGACAATAAATCTGCATCCCGGCTTTGCCACGAATGCGGTACGGATCAGTTCCGACAGCACCTCCGGGGTAGAATCATATAAAAGCTCCACAAGGTCATATCTGCCTTCCTTTACGATGGAACGTGACAATTCCAGATCTTCCATGTGGTTCTGCGGAAGGTTGTGGATCTGTACGAGTCTGCCGGCCCATCTTCCTGTACGGTTGGCCCCGTAAAACTGTAATAATCCATGCACCCTTCCATCTGGGCAGACGGAGCGTTCCATTGCCTCATATTTCTTTACCGAGGTTTTTGACATGGAAAGCCTGAGCTTCATCATCTCGGATACTTCCCCTTCCGTTTTCTCCACCAGTTCTTCTACTGCAGCCTTGGCAAGGGAATCCACCTCGATGCCTTTTTCATTCAGCCATTCCTTAAGCTGTGATACACTGTTCGGGTTTTCCAGTCCTGATATCTCATATGCCCTCTTGGATGCTGCTTCCTTATATAAAAGGTCACACGCCACTGCATGGCTGATCAGTTCACGGTCAACCATGATTCCACGGTCATTGATCCTCTGGTCCATACAGTAAAGTTCCTGTTCTCTGTCTGGTATGGGGAATTTTGCCAGCTTGCTTCTGATCTGCTTTTCCACATCCACGTCACGGATGCAGTATGTCTTGAACAGTTCCCACTTCTCCGGTGCATCAGACGGAAGGTTTCTTGTCCTGCCCCCGTTTGCCTTGGTAGGCTTGCACGGCATACAGAAATAGCGGATGAGGTCTTTGCCTTCCGACATCTTTTTCTTATCAAGGTTCAGTGCTTCACCAACACCTTCCAGTGACAACGGGAGCGACAGCATGGATGCCTGAACTGCCGTGCATCTCCATCCTTCCGGCTTTAAGGAAAGCCCGAAGAATCGGTTGATACAGTTACGTTCAAAGGCAGCATTGAATGCTGTTTTTACAACGGAATCATCCATAAGGCATTCCATGATTTCATCCGGTATCGTCTGCCCGGATGCCAGGTCAATGATCTGTGTTGGTTCGTCATTCAGACTGTATGCAAACAAAAGGATCTCGAACTGCTCCGATGCTGCATATCTGTGTACCCCGCAGTCCGGCAGGGACACATCTGAGTATGTTTCAATATCAATTGCAAGTGTGTCCATGCTTCTGTCCCTCCGCTCTTTTCTTTATTTTGTTGATTCCTGTTCTTGCTGCTTCCACATTGCCGGACTTCACCTGTCCCTTGATGGTGCGGTATGTGTTATACGGGATATATTTTTTTATGCTGTTAAGTTCCTTCATCAGTTCTTCCATGAAAGTACATCTCCTTTATGTATCCGGGCGGTGTATGCCACCGCCCTTCCTATGATCTGCTGCTTTGTTTCTATGCGAGGAAATCGTCCTCCGCATCCACTGCCTCGAATTCATCCTTCGCATTGGCTCTGGAACCGAGAGGCTCTCCGTCCCTTAACTTCTGTACATTTCCAAGTCCGGCAGCAATGCCCTTGTTGCCGTTGCTGTTGTAAGCATAAAATGTAATGGATACCCTTCCGTAGCAGCCGGAATATACCTCGCTCTGGTCAAGGATCGGCTGTACCTGTCTGTCCACGATCTGAGGGGCCTGTTTGCTGTTGGCATTTAAGAACATACTGTCCGCATATGCCTCATCCTCCGGTCTGTCGATGTCACCGTCTCTGAGCGGTGTCTTCAGATTTGCCGGGATCTTACCACCCCACTTGCCTTTTCCTTCATCCTTGGCTACCTCAATTGCCTTCTTGATCTTGGCAATAGTCTCCTTATCATTCTTGTCGATGATGCAGGAGACAGAGTACTTCGGTTCGCTTCCATTGATGGAATCCGGCTCCCACAGGTGTGCATAGCTGAGTCTGCAAGGTACGATTACTTTGGTTAAGTTTGCTGTTGTCATAATTTAGTCCTCCTTAAAATCCGCTTCTGCGGTTGCTGTTTTAACTGCTTCTCTTTTATCTGAATCCGGCACCAGTGTGACCTTGCCGTCAGGCTTGTACACCAGTGAACCAAGGATCTCATTAAATTTCTTTTTGCCCATCATCCTTTCCATCTCGGTAATGCCGATCAGGCTCTTTTTGAAGATATCCGTGTATCCGGCTTTCTGTGCTGCCTCTGCCACATCCTTTTCATCCGTATATTTACGGTTACTTCTTCCCAGGACCAGCTTATAGCCCGGCCATTCTTTATGGTTAACTACTGCTTCATTCTGAGCATAGGTGTAAACCTCCTCTGCCCATTTCTTCAGTGCATCGGCCTTGGAAAGGACTTCTGCAATCTCCTCGTCCGACATAAGGACCGGCTCGGCAAATTCCATCTGGGCAAGTTTTAAATACTCCTCTGCCCTTGCACGGCATGTAAATCTTGCCTTGCAGAATCGGCAGTGGTCTCCGGCCTTAAACTCTCCCTCGCCTGAAAGAGCCTTTGCTGCTCTCGGTTCAAGAACATCCTTTCCCCATACAAGCAGCTCCTCGGCTGATATTTCCCAGGTGGAGAAATGCTCGATCCTCGGCTGGACGATGGTAAGCTCCACCGTGTCGATCTCATATAAGAAACCGAGCATGTCCAGGACTCCCAGTCCATAGATCATAAGCTGGACATTCTGTTCTGCATCGACCACCACACCCTTGCCAAGTTTCAGATCGATAATATGGATCTTATGGGAATCGACCACCACCATATCTGCAGTACCGAAACATCCTTTGATTCTGTGTGCCAGGCTGACCTTCAGTTCCACTCCGATGAACGGGTCATCACAATCCTTCCTTACCTGTTCGATCTGGGTGATGTTATATTCCACGTAATCATCCACGGCTTCGAGCAGTTCATCCGAATAATAATCAGATACAGGTCTTTTGGTCCTTCTCTTCAGATATTTATTGATGAGGTACTCTGCCATCGCATGTCCGGCACTCCCCTCTGCTGCGAAGGGAGATTCTTCGTCCGGAAACTGCTCCTCCAACAGTAACGATGGAGGGCATTCCAGACGTCTTTTACCGGACGATGGGGAGAACCTTGCATGTCCGCCCATTAGAGCACCTGCGCTTTCTCATACAATTCCGGCAGTTTCTCATCAGGAACATCTGACAGCTTCTGGAATCCGAACTGCTCAATCAGGTTCTTGACTTCTGATGTCTTTCCTGATCTGGACTTGTCCGCAAGGAAAGCACGGACCGTCTTTCTGTCAACGGCTGTCTCCTTCGGTGCAGCTTCTTCCTTCGGTGTATCTGCCACAGGAGTTTCTTTCTTTTCAGCCTTCTTCACAGGCTTCTCCTCTTTCTTTGGTGTATCTTTCTGTGCTGCAACCATCTTTCTGATTCCTGCAGCAATCTGCTCGTAGCCCTCAGCTACCAATAATAATGCTTCGCTCATGGCGTTCTCTCCTTTCAAATGTGTGCCAGTTTCACATCGCCTGTATACACATCAACTTTGTTTACACTGGACCTGTACTTTCCCTAATCCATCAGAATATGGAACGGGTACTCCTTAACAACGGCTGCTTTTTTCTTCTCTTTTCCACGGGTGACCATAATTCGGTCACCCTGATTCAGTCCGTAAAGGACATTTACTCTTCCTGACATGGCGGATCTCCTATCTCATGAGCTTCTGCCCCTTAATCAGGGAACGGTACTCATCACTGGCACGGTCATCAATCGGAAGCGTTTTGACACAAATCTGTTCAAAATTTCTGTCATAAAGTCTTACAGGTTTCTTCATTTCCTTGGCATGTTCCAGTTCGAATCTCATGCCTTCCGTAATCTCAAAACCGAAAACATAGACCATATCGCATGCATCCATGAGTTCCAGTCCCATTTCAATTCCTGTCATTCTCTCGTTGGGATTCTTCTCATCAAGGAAGGTTGGAAAATAGATATGTGGTGCAACTGGGACGTTCCCAGCTTTGGCAACGATCTTTGCGTAATATGCTGCCTTCTTTTTGTTTTCCTCGATGTTGCCCTGATACGGGCTGCAGATAAAGATTTTCATCATAATAATTCATCCTTTCTCATTCGGCTCTCATGGCCGTGGGGTTCTCGTAAATATAGTTCTTACAAAGCAAAATCACGAAGGATACTGTTCATCACCTCAAGATCGTCACCCTGAAGGGTGCTTTGCAGCTTTTTGAGCAGTTCTTGCTGTTTCGGTTTCAGGTAATTGCGACCGACATAATATCCGTCAGCAACTCTTACACCTCCGCCATATCTTCCACGAACTGTCTCAATCGGGTGAGCGAGAGTTAATTCTTCGATGTCATTTTTTATAGTCCGGACTGATACACCGAATTCTTCGGCAAGATTATCAATCTTGTCCTGTCTTCTCTGGCATAAGACCCTGAGAATCGCCTCACGGCGCTCACTTGGTGTCATACTCTTTTTTGCCATCTCTCGCTCACCTCCTTTCTGTTTCCTTGCTTTGTGACTAAAGAATAATTTTTAAAGGTGCAAACTTTTTGCACGATTAAAAAATAATTTTCAAAAATTTTTTAGACGTATCAAAACTTCATTTTTTATGCCTAATAACTTATTCTCCTCGTAGCTGCCGATTTTTCGTAAAAATATACTCAGAAATGCAGAGAATAAGAGAATATATAAGGTTAGGTATTTTTACATCCAATACTGAACTGAACATCATCGTTCAGAAGAACATCAATACTGCCAAAATCTGTATCGTAGTCAGGCATCTATATACTTGTTCTCCATTTTGTTCCTGAAAATCTTTAATCTTTTGTTCACCGTAATGTAGAAATTTATCTGCGTAATTAACCTAATCCGTCAGCTTTCCTTTTTTAGAAACAAAAAGGCCAACAGACTGTCCATTCAACAGGCTGTTGGCTAAAAAATGGGTGAATTTAAGAAAGCCACTAGAATTCCTGATTTTTTACAGCATTCTACTAACATCCCTGTTTCGTAGGCTACTGTAATATCAGCACATCCTAGTGGCTGTCTTTACAAGCTAGTCCGATTATTAACTTTACTATCCTGCCCATCATAAAACACAGGCATTTTCTTCTTTTCCGATCTGAATCGGAATATCCTCCTTCGTAACCATGCATTTATGAAGCACCACAACACTCCCTGATACTTCGGATTCTGTTTTGCATACAAAACATTTCTTATTATATGGGCATTCCTTGGTGCATCTATGTATTACTCCATCTGCCATGTGTTCTCACCTTCTTTCCACAAATTTACATTTCCCTTTTTCAGGATATTAATCAATGTCGAATTTTAGAACCAAAAAGTATGCATATTTCCTAATATTACTTCATATTTTATTCTGAAACCCATATTATTACTATGTGGGTCAACATTACAATATGTTCCATGAATCAACATAATATTCATATTTTCTTTTGTTCATTTGTTCGCTAACTTGCTAACGCTTAGGTCAAAAAAATATGCGGATCATTCTGTAATCCGCATACTTCAACCTTCTGCTAGTAATTACAAGCCAAATCAAAAGAAATCATGTTAAGAATATCTGTGCTCAGATGCGCCTCTTGTGGAATATATCCAAGCTGTTTCAATCGGTATCCTGCTGCTTCAAATGATACATTAAATATCGAAGCAACTTCTTCTGCCAGGGCATAATGATAAAAAATCTGCTGCAGTCCTGGTCGTTTAAAATTTTCAGCTACCATCCGTACCATTGAAACAGGCATCAGAACTGCAGATGATAATGCATTCGCCTGCCATTCCATCCAATCCCTGTCTGTCCAGCTCTTTGCTGTCCGGCAATCCATCTTTTTTGTATCTACACGACACTGAACCATTGGTGCCGGAGTTTCTCCCATCAGGTCAAACAGCGTTATCTGGTCAGGATCATAGGCAAAATATTCTTTATGCAAAAACTCATGTCCTGCCTCGTGTCCCATCGTAAAACGATATCTGTGTTCCTGATTTTCTTCCAAGAGCGTCTTATCAATTATCACGGTATGTGCTTTTGCACTGATATAGTCCGCACAATTATTCTGCGGATCATACACGGGTACTTTGTCCGTGTCATTGAACACCGTCATACCAAGATAAACACCGCAGTGCGACAGGTACTGAAAGTCCTGATCCATTCCCAGATAATCTTGTGCCAACAAATCGATATCTATTTCCTGTGGAGATTTTAATGCTTCCGGCATAAAATCCCCGACAATATTCTGTCCAATAACATCAATCTCTTTTCTGCTTAACACTGGTGCCCCAGATCTCTTTCTTTTAATTTCAGGTCTATACATATACAGGTTCTTACCCCTTTCGCTTTCTTAGTTCCTCGACAAACTGGTTCCATTCTTCTTCTCCTGCATCCAAGTCCCTTGCCGTCCTCAAAGCTGCACTGACATAGTCCCGTTCCATAATATATTCTGGAAGGTCCGGTGCTACGGCATTTCTCTTCTTTCCAGCAAGGTCAAGCATCTGTGCATTTTCTTCTTTTGATAAATTCAGTATCTGTGCGAGTTGGGTAAGTTTTTCCATATCGAAGGGGTTGCGTCTGTCTTTTTCCACATCAGTCAAAAACGGTGCAGATACCCCTAACATATCAGCCATTTTCCTCAATGTGATTTTCTTTTCAACTCTCTTCTTACTTATAAATTCTCCAAAATTCGCATACATCATAATTTTCACCTTTTCTCTGTTTTCGCTTTTCTTTTCGTTTTCTTCATTTCTTCATTTCATTTTTTATATCGGTGTTCATATATTAGCACGCTCGCTTGTTCGCTAACTTGCTAACTAAAGTATATAAAATATGAAGGGGATTGTCAATCATATTTTTTTGCAAAATTATCCCCTTCCATTCACTTTAGTGTATGTAGTCATATGGAGAACGATATCCCGTCCTTTTTTCTGTTTTTTTATGTATGGAAGAATCCGCATCATCATAGCTTGCAAAAAGCCTGTTGCTTCTCACTTGGATGCCGCCTCTTGTAGCAAACCGGATTATATAAAAGTTTCCGTTCCGCTTAACTATAGTCACTTCACGAATAATCCGATTGCTCTCGACAATATAAGCTGTCGAACCGATTTCAAATGTCATGTAACCATCGCCTCCTACTACTGTGGTCAGTCAAGGGAAAGTGAACCAACCTGATAGTGTTACTCTGCGATATGTATCCTAACGTAGCGATACTTTAATTATAAGAACACTTGTTCGATTTGTCAATAGTCCTATTCTTTGAAATAACACGAAGCATTCTTTTTTGTTTTTACTGTGTATTGTTTTCCTGTACTATCATTCACATAAAAGACTAACGGCTTACTCTTCTCTATATTATCCTCATTAGCTTTCAAAAATAATTGAAATTTATCTTTCTGCCACTGCAGATCTATGGATTCTTCCAAATCCAGTGTTTGTGGCAGCTTTGTATATACCATTTTTTCTATTCCATTCGCATTCACAGGTGGCATTACAATAGCACTTCCCTCTTTAAGATGCACTCCCCATGTACGGATGATAACCTTTCTGTTACCTGTATTAGTAACACTTATCCCGATAAATTTGACTGATTCTCCCGTATTGGGATTATATAATTGAAAATTATCTGAAAAGCCAAGTTTTATAATTTTCTTTTGGCTATATTTTGTTTGCCATAATGCAACCATAACTGCTGCTGTTGTAGCAACAGCACCAAGAGTACCGCCAATTGCACCGAATGCCGTCCAAAACAGATTCCAGTCCATGTTCGTCACACCTCTTTTCTATCTGCTGATTATTATTTCTCATCATTAAATACACTAGCACCACTACCTTACATTACAGATTTAATTTTTGAATATCCGTACGTGTATCCGACAAATAATAATCACATATTTTTTTTCCTGAAATTTTGAGATGCACTGCACCCTATCCCTCAGTGCGATTCACAAAAACAAATTTTTTTACATTCCACTACTATTATCAGTCCATAACTCACACTGGCTAATTACCGTAGTAATTGCAAAATCATAATCTTCTGGTGGATAATCATACTTTTTCAATAGCCGCTTTACCATCTTACGCATTGTCGCTCTAGCTGTTTCTTTTTTCTGCCAATCTATGGTCCTATTCCTTCGAAGCATTTCTGTTAATTCTTTTGTCAGTGCTATAAGCTGATCATTTTTATAAAAATCAGTAATATGCTCTGGTTTAGTAAGAGCATCATAAAAAGCCAGTTCTTCTTGTGTCAAACCAAGCTTCTGACCATTTTTGTACAAATTTGTAATTTCCTCTGCTGTTTTCAGAAGCTCTTTTATAACCTCTTCATTTGTAATCAGCCCATTATAATAGGCATTCATTAACTGGGCGATTTTTTCTGAAAACTTCTGTGACTGAACCACATTTGTTCTCTTATACAGAGATACCTGTTCGGCCATTAACTTTTTCAGAATTTCTACAGCTATATTTTTCTCTTTCATTCGAGAAATTTCATCCAATACTGCCGGGTCAAACAAACTGAAGTTCTCTCCACCTGTCTTACTACTATCAAACAGGTTAATGACTCCCTCACTCTGGACTGCCGCCTTAAGCAATTCATTTATCTGAGCATTAATTTCCTTCAAGGACAGATTTTTACCACCTGTTCCGCCATAAGTGACTTTAATAACTGTAGAACGAACTGCTTCCATGTAAGCGGCTTCATGACGTTCACGTTCCGTAGTCATACTAGAACAAAGCGAATGTGACTGTTTTAGAAGCATAGCCTCTTTTAAAAAAAGATCCTTTCTGTCCGGTGCCTTTGCATCTAATACATAGTTTGCACCACCAGTAATAAGTTTTGCCATTGTAAGTGGAGATCCACCAAAAAATCCGCTGAAATCGAAACCATGTAATAAATCCTTACATACCTGCAGTTTCTCTTGGAATTTTGGATACGCCACCTTTGCAATATTCATATCGCCATATTTAGACTGATCACGCTTCGTATATTCTTTCATTGCAGCCTTTAATGCCGATGCAATTCCAACATAGTCTACGATCAATCCGCCCTCTTTATCTTTAAATACACGATTAACACGAGCGATTGCCTGCATCAAATTATACCCATGCATTGGCTTGTACACATACATGGTAGCCAAAGAAGGAACATCAAATCCTGTGAGCCACATATCTACAACAATGGCTATCTTCATTGGATCATTATTATCTTTGAATTTTCTTGCAAGCTCTTCTTTATGCGACTTAGTTCCGATGATTTCTTTCCATTCTTCCGGATCATTATTACCGCTCGTCATGACCACACCAATTTTCTCTTTCCATGTCGGTCGGATTTTTAAAATCTGGTGATATATTTTCATAGCAATCGGTCTGGAATACGCTACGATCATTGCTTTTCCTGTCAGCAGATTTGCCCTATATTTTTCATAATGTTCCACGATATCATCACATAAAGATATAATTGTGGAATCTGCTCCCAGAACACTTTCCATCTGTCCGAGCATTTTTTTACTCTTTTCTATTGTGGCACTATCTGACTGCTGTTCCAATATATCATATGTAGAATCTATAAGAGCTAACGTATTCTGATCCAATTTCAAATGCACAACACGACTTTCATAATAAACTGGACGGGTTGCTCCATCTTCCACTGCCTGTGTCATATCATATACATCAATATACTCACCAAACACTTCACGAGTATTCCGATCTTTTGCAGAAATAGGTGTACCTGTGAATCCAATGAAAGTGGCATTCGGTAATGCATCATGGATAATTCTGGCATTTCCAATTACTGTATGTGCCTCTTTTTCTCCATCTTCATTTTTCGATATGACAATTTTTTCATCAAATCCATATTGTCCTCGATGTGCCTCATCTGCCATAACCACAATATTCCTGCGTTCTGACAAAGGCTTCTCCCCACGCTCAAATTTAAACATAGTGGTAAAGATAATTCCATTCGCACTTCTACCATCCAGTAATGCTTTTAAATGTTCCTTACTTTCTGCTTGAACTGGAGTCTGCCTTAAAAAATCTGCACATTGGGAAAACTGTAAATATAACTGATCGTCCAGATCAATCCGGTCTGTCATAACTACAACCGTCGGACTATCCAGAGCATCCTGCAATAAATGCGCATAAAATACCATCGACAATGATTTTCCAGATCCTTGTGTATGCCAGAACACGCCACCTTTTCCATCTGTTTTTGTTGCTACTTTCGCTTTTTCAATAGCCTTACGAACTGCAAAATACTGGTGATATCCCGCCAGAACCTTAAATCTTCCCTGACCACTACCTGAAAAAAGGATAAAATTCTTCAAAATATCTAACAGACGATCTTTCTGAAACATTCCTTCATAAAATACATCGAATTGAGCATATGCTGTTTCTTCATAGTTTCCATCCTTTGTTTTCCATTCCATAAATCGATCCAAGCCAGAAGTAATTGTTCCTGCTTTATTTGTAGAAAGATCACTGATAACGCATATTGCATTATAATAAAACATAGACGGAATATCCTGCATATAATTGCGAATCTGATTATATGCATTTTCTGCACCCACTTCATCCTTTGCTGGACTTTTTAATTCCATAAGCACTAATGGGAGACCATTAATAAACAAAATTATATCCGGTCTACGATTGTTACCATTCTCCAGAAATGTAAATTGATTTACCACATAAAAAGTATTGTTCTTTTCTTTTTCATAATCCACCAACCGAACAATTGAAGACTGTTCCTCGCCTTTTACAAAAAATTTTACAGTAATACCATTCTGCAGATAATCCATAAAGGTAATGTTTTTCTGCAATAAACTTCCTGTATCAAAATTTTTCAGCTTTGCTATCGCTTCTTCAATCGCATCTAACGGCAAGCCACGGTTAATACGCACCAAGCTATCCCGAAGAACAGAATCCAGAAGCGGGCTAGTATAATCTCTATCATAATCTGGTGCATACAAATGCTCGTACCCCATATTCTCAAACAGTTCAATAATGGCCTGTTCATAAGTGTCTTCTGTAAACAAACTCGGCATAATGGACCTCCTTTTTATACCAATTTAAGCTGCTTCTTTATCTGCTTTTCTATTTTTTCCTCTGCTACTGTATCATATGCTTTTTTAAGATTTTCCAATGCATGATAAAGATTCTCCCTATATTTTTCTTCTGAAAACAGTTTTTCCGCTTCCTCTATCGTCATTGGGTGTTTTTCATTTTCTTTCTGCATTTTATCAATAATAATCTGATATTCATACATTACAGCCAAAGCAACCTCATAGTTTCTTAAAAAATTGCTGTATGCTGATGCTGCTTCTCCATTAAAAATCAAATCAATTTCTGCCGCTGTAATTCTAATTTCTTCTCTTTTTCGCAAAAATTCTTTGTGAAAAGGCTGCTCTAACGGATGTTCAATAGCGTCTGCCTGATTCTCCATATAAGTATTATTGGTAAGCCATATAAAAATATAATCATTGGCAAACTGCGATATTTGTTCTCTTTTCGGAGAAAGCCACATATAATTATCCTTGCAAAGAGCGATAAGTCCATTTGTTAACATGTATGCTTCCATTCTGCGGTCAAATAACTGGTGTTTATTACTAAGACTTATTTGGCGAATAGATAAAACTAATGCCAATGTAGCCGTTAAAGCCGTAATCACAGAACACCAAAAATTCCAGTCTTTTAGCATATAAAATTCTCCCCTCAAATATTAAATGAGAATTTATATGTTCAAGCGCAAGCGATCAAAAAACAATGGGTTGCCACAAACGAAGATGGGTACCAATTGCTGCCACTTGCTGATGTTGCTACAATCAATCCTGACACATACTCTCCGAAAGAAGCATGGAGGTATGTTAATTATCTTGATACAAGCAGCATTACTAATGGAGTTATAGCGAATATTCAAAGGATTGTTCCTTCAAACGAAAAACTACCAAGTAGGGCAAGACGAAAAGTCGTAGCAGGAGATGTCCTGTTCTCAACAGTGCGTCCTAATCAAAATCACTTTGGTATTATCAGCGATCCATTGCCAAACATGCTTGCGTCCACTGGCTTTGCGGTTATAAGAAGCAAAAACTTCTTGGTGTGTAATGAGTTAATATATCTGTGTATAACAGAAAGGAATTTTGTTGAGAAAATGCAGCAGTTAGCAGAACAAAGCACCTCGACTTTTCCATCAATAAAACCATCAGACTTAGAAACTTGTCAAATACCTTGTCCTAAAGATGAAAATTCCGCTGCATTTACCAATACGCTAAAGTACTTATTTGACCTCATTGCCATAAACATACATGAAAATAATTCTTTGGCTGCTATGCGGGATACATTACTTCCCAAGTTGATGTCCGGCGAAATCGACATCTCAGCCATCAATCTTTAAGCCGCTAAATTCTCATTTACCCTTCTGTTATTTTTGATTTTTTCATCTATCATTTTCAATACAGATGATATTTGTTTTTGTTTTTCTATTGGTGGAAGTAAAAACTCATACTCTCTCATTTGCTTCAATGATATATTTTTTATTGTTGTTCCAGTAGCGCTATGTTCAAGGTACTGTCTAAACATCGGAGAAGAAACAACATAATAAATAAAATCTTTATCGACAAACTCCTTCACATTAAAGTAGCAAGCACTTTTACCTAAGATGATTTTCTCCGAATTATACATACCCACATTTCCCAATGTACCATTTATAGACACTAACAAAGTCCTATTTGTTAATGGTTTCTTATATTTCTCATACTGGCTATAATCTACCATTTTTGTATCTTTCTTAATTAAAATCTCACCATTTACAAGGTTGTTGCCATTTATAAATGCATATTCTCCACCATCTGTATATTTAGGTGTGCCATGAAGACCATCTCCCAATATATCTGTACATTTTTCCAACGTGGTTTTTTCCCACTCTGCCATGCTTCCACCTTCCTATCTAACCTATATATTTCCTATGCGCTTGTTTGACATTACTCTGTTTGACCATTGCGTACTGCAAGGTCGTATCTATTCGCTTATGCCCTAAGAGCTGTTGCAATTGCTCAATTGGCATTCCTTTATCTATCGCCATTGTTGCAAGTGTTCTTCTGAATTTATGCGGATGGACTTTTTCTATTTCTAAAACTTTTCCCATTTCTCGCAAACGAGATTCTATACCACCAATTGTTATTCTTGCATGTGGATACCTCAGTGTTACAAAAAGAGCCGGATTTTCATCACTCCTACTGTCAATGTAATTCTTCAGGTGGATCTTTGTCCTTGCATCAAAGTAAACAACTCGCTCCTTATCTCCTTTGCCGAATACAACGCATTCACGCTCATTGAAATTAATATCTGTCTTATTCAGTAGTACCATTTCTCCAACACGCATTCCTGTTGACGCCAACATATCAACAATCGCAAGATCTCGAAGTTCTGTGCAATTATCACGCATCTTCTCCAGTTCCTCATCAGTGTACGTTTCTTTGATGTTGGTAGCTGTCTTCACCTTATGGATCCGACGCACTGGACTTTTCAAAATATGATCCTCATCCTCTAACCATGAGAAAAAACTGGATAAAATTCTACGAATATTATCAATCGTCACACGACTTGAACCATGTTTCTCCTGATAGTTTGTAAGGTAAGCCCTGAGATCATCCGTCTGCATATGGCGCACACCTTTATCTATGGCTTCTGTCATTGCCTCTATCGTAGTTCGGTAATATTTCAGCGTTTTCTCTGAACATCCTTCAATTCGTTTTGCATACACAAAAGCGTCAATCAAATTTTGGCTATCGTCTTCCGTTTCTTTGACCTTGTTGGAAATCTCATAGTCATAAAACGAATGTTCCAAGACCGCCTGTAATTTTTGTAACTGTGCATTATTGAGATATGGCAACATCTGTTGCACAATCTCTTCCATAATTTTTTGTTTCATAATTCGTTCTCCTTATATTTATTTCCAGAGAACGAATCAACGGCAGTTCCGTTGGTTTTTACTCCTGCCGTTGGTAGGAGTTATCAGGTTAAATGAGAATTTAGCGGCTTAAAGGTCAATGGCGGATACATCAAGTGCACCAGACATTAGCTGAGGCAATAATATATCTCTTAATTCAGAAAGTTTTTCGTTTTCTTGATCATGGTGTAACATTTGTTGTAACATAGGATTTAATAGTTCCGATAAAACCTGAGCTTCTTCACTTTCAGGTAAAACTGCTTCAAAATTACGCAAATTTGCCTGGTTGATTTTGGGCTGAGCAGCACCTGTAACAATGCTTTGCATATTTAGCGTTCCAAGCATAGCATATACCAAGGCTTCGGAATAATCGTTAGATCCCTTTACAATATGAGCGTGATTATTAACCCAAAACTTCCCATAAGTATATTGCGTTAATGGGTGTCCAAATGAATCAATTACATTAGCGCCATCCTCGCTGATAAGAATATATGTTCCATCAAATAGATAATCTTCAACGTAATCCACAATAGATGCTGCCCCATAATACGGATAAATGTGTGCCATTTTCTCCCGTTGTATGGAAGAAAGTGGTTTCCGGAGATTATCAAAGAATATCAGCACATCACCAAGCTTATGTTTGTTCCATGCTGAAGTCCGTCTTGCATTATTAAAAATAGAAAGCATTTGTTCGTATAAATTCTCATTTATCTTTTTGTTTAATTCCACTTTGTAGCTCAATTGATAATATAGGTTTCCTATTTTCTCTTGAATCTTTCTGTCTGGAACAGGAATTAATAACTGATCCATAAATTGCTTCTTAAAGTGCGGTATAACATCCCCAACGTTTGTATTATATATCTGTTGTTGAATTTCTCGGCTTCTTAAAACAGCAAAAAGGTATTTGTTATAAATTTTCTTATCATCAGCTCGCAGGGCAATCATATCCTGAGCTATACAAAAATCTACTGGATCCGGAACCATACAAACCCGTCCTGGAGTACCTTTGTTAACAAATAAAATATCTCCCGGCATAGGATGTGCTCGAAACCACGTTTCATAAGTTTCTTGTGTAAGATATCTCACCTTCTCATATACTGGAAACAGTGTGTTGTTTGTAACGCAGTTTGTTGCTATAAGCTTCCATCCATCATTCGCTGTAGGAACGGTTTTCCCTCTATTATCAACAATAAAAGAAAGTAATTCTGTAATTGGAACTTTTGGGCAATCTTCCCATATATTAAATTTCATACCCAATCGCCCCCAGTTTCCTACGAATTTCATCTTCGAGTTCATGGCTCTTAGCAAACATTTCCGAAAGCTCCGATGTCAGACGATCCATCTTTTCTTCAAATGGTTCCCCATCATCTTCCTGTTCCTCAATGCCAACGTATCGACCCGGAGTAAGAATATAATCCTGCTTTTCGATTTCTGCTATATCAGCAACAGCACAGAAGCCCTTCACATCTTCCAGCATTCCGTCTGCAAATGATTCATAAGTATCTGAAATCTTCTTAATATCATCATCTGTAAGCTCACGAAGTTTGCGACTGACCATAGTTCCCATCTTACGAGCATCAATAAACAGTGTCTTTCCGGTCTGTTTTTTCTGTTTATTGATAAACCAGAGTGAAACCGGAATCTGCGTCGTATAGAAAAGCTGTGTAGGCATTGCAACAATACATTCAACCAAATCTGCATTGATAATATTCTTACGGATTTCACCCTCACCACCTGACTGAGAAGATAATGAACCATTAGCAAGAACCATACCAATTCTTCCGGCCGGTGCAAGATGATAAATCATATGTTGCAACCATGCAAAGTTGGCATTTCCTGCAGGTGGCATACCGTACTGCCAGCGCACATCCTCTTTTAATTTATCAGCACCCCAGTCAGAAAGGTTAAATGGGGGATTTGCCATAATATAGTCTGCACGCAATGTAGGATGACGGTCATCTAAAAAGGTATCTGCTGCGTAAGTGCTAAGATCCGGCTCAATTCCACGAATCGCAAGGTTCATCTGTGCCATCTTCCATGTAGTCGGATTGGAGTCCTGTCCATAAATAGAGATATTGCTGATATTACCACTATGGTTTTCTACAAACTTTGCGGACTGAACGAACATACCACCTGATCCGCAACAAGGATCATATACTCGACCTTTATATGGTTTCAGCACCTCTACCAGAGTCCGAACTACACATGACGGAGTAAAGAATTCACCACCACGCTTTCCTTCCTGTTCTGCAAACATGGAAAGACAATACTCATATGTACGTCCCAAAATATCTTTTTCGCTGCCGTGTTCAATCATCTGGATATTAGTGAATAAATCCACCACATCCCCCAATCTTCGTTTATCCAGTTCTGGACGTGCGAAATTCTTAGGAAGAATATCTTTCAAACGCTTATTTTCCTTTTCGATAGCACGCATGGCATCATCAATAACTGTACCGATTTCTGGTGTATGTGCCTTCGCTGCAATCTCATTCCAACGTGCACCTACAGGTACAAAGAAAATGCCTTCGGAAGTATATTCATCAATATCCTCCTCAAATCCGTCGCCCTCATCTTTCAGCTCCTGATACTTGTCATCGAATCGATCTGAAATGTACTTTAGAAAAATCAACCCCAGTACAACATTCTTATATTCTGACGCATCCATGTTACCACGAAGCACACAGGCTGCATCCCATATCTGTTTTTCAAATCCTATGTCGGCTGTATTTTTCGCCATTTATATTTACCTCCGTCATTTTTTCTAGTTTTTTTTACCTTTCATATATTTCCCAGATTTTATTCTACGATCAACAGGCTTTACCGCATCCTCTGGAATTGCCCATGATCTCCCAAATCTTTTACTCCCCTCAACCATTCCTTCTTTACACATCGTTTGAAGGCGCCTTTCTGAGATTCCCCATTTTTCAGCAATTTCTTTCACTGTTAAATATTCCATTCATTTTCTCCTATGAAATCGCATACTTTCACCTAATAAATATTATATTCGTATTACCGCCGGAAATCAACCAAAAGAAGCCCTAGTTGGTTTGAACAGAAAATACTATTCATTGGGTTGGTATCAACTCAATCTAGCTTTAATGCCTTATAGCTTTTTCATTTTTATTTTTTGATATAATAATGAACAGTGTTTAAAAAGTAAAAGCCTCTATTAAGCTTCAGCACTCCATATCTCATTCGCCTTCGTTATAATTAACCGTCCATCCTCACATTTCACCTCAATCTGTTCTCCAATGTTAAATCCCAACTCTGAAAGCCATTTTCCTTTCAAAACAATACTCGGTGTCTGCTTATACTGGTACCCTCTTGCTTCATAAACCTTCATTTCTCTATATTTTTTATATGCCATATTCATCTTCTCCTTTTGCCATTTTTTAGACTTCTGCCATAAGATTAAACTTACGCTGAATTATTGCTTCTTTTGCTGATTTATACATTTTGTGAGATACCCCCTTGAACAAGGGAAACGACAACGAGGAATAATTTCCTCGTCTAAGCACAGTTTTAAAATGTAAATTTTAGCGATATGTAGCGGCATAAATGCCCATTTTATGCAGGTTTCAGGCACTAGTGGAATATCCAACTTTAAAGTTTTAACACCTGATATGGCCAGCAGATGACCGATCCCGTTTTTCTGATACAACTTTTTCATATATGGATCAAGGTCTCCTTTTTCTCCGAGAAGGATCGCACTTATCGTGTTTCCATAATAACTGCCCAAACACCCTACAAGGAGTTTCTTCCAACCTTGCCTGAATTCATGCAGGAATTGTCTGATGCATTCAGTCTGCCCGGATAATATACCGACTTCATCCGCCCATACATATGCGCCTATTTTCTGCCTTTTGTAATAAGCTCTCTGATCAAAATTGCCCGGATTACGTGCAGTCTCAAATGCAGACGCCTTTCCTTTTATTTTTAGTTTATTTCCGATTTTGATATGTGCCGCATCTTCTTTTTCAAGATAAACAAGCACTTTCTCTTCCCATATTTTTCTTGGCAGCTCTTGACTGAAATCATAGGAAGAACGATGCCCGTCGCTTTTTCCGAATACAGACTGCCTTGCGATCTTTCGATCGCTGCCACTATAAAAAGAGACGGCATTCCCCTTTACACGGACTGCCGTTACAGATTCTTTTTCATCAATCCTATCTGCCGTTCCCGTCAATATAAGATTGATTTCTCCTTTATTGTTTCGGTTTACGATCTGCCCAAGCGCGGAAGTGTAATCTCCCGCGCCGAAAAACAGCACCCTTATCGCCTGTACTGTAAGAAACAGTACGCAAAATATACATAATGGTCGTCTTTTCATTTTTTGTCATCGGCTGCGACCAACTCTAAATTTTCTTTCAGCGGCTGTGAAAGATCCACAGTGCCCATATACTTAGCTTTTGACTCTCCGTTAATCGTAATCTGAACCTGCGTCGCCTCTGTTCCCTCAACAAGCGAATTTACGATTGAATAAATCGTAAGTTTCGGCAGGATATCATACTCTCCGTTCAGAAACGTACTATCGAAATTCACATAACAAATATCATCTTTGATCGTCACTCCCAACAGATTTGCATTCGGGTTGATCGTCGGATAAGCTCCGCTTTCAGGACCCTGCATCAGTTTCTCAACGATCATTTTCTCTTTCGACAAATTACTGCTGTACCTTGCCGAAACTTTTTGCGGAACAAGCTTATCTCCGCTTTCATTTGCAAAATAAAGCGTTAATTCTACCGTCTGGTAGGCGCTCGGTGACGATCCTGTGTTTTCTACGAAATCATCTTCTGTCATAAGTCCGATCGAATTGCCGTCACTGTCTTTAAGCGACTCTCCGTCGATCGTAAACAGTACTGCGTTGACCCCTTCAATTTCCGAAAGCGAACATACAATAGATGCCCTCATAAGCTTTTCTTCCAGACTGTTTACTTTTAAATACGCTTTATTGAAGTCGATATCTAATATACTCCCCCGCAGTTCACATTTTTGTACAGATACTTCATTCGGAATCGGAGGAACATTTTCGATTTTATCCGATGGTTTCCGAAGCGTTTCCAGTATATCCTCTGCCATACCGCAGATTTCTTTGTCCGTCATCTTCTTGCCTTTTGCCGTTTTCCCGGTTTCATAGGGCGCTTTAACAAGTCCTGTTCTGTCTTCATTAAGATAATAGACTGACATCTCCGAATCTATTTTCTTCTTCCGGCAGCCTGAAAGGAAAAACGGCAGACACAAGGACAAAATAAGACAAATGCATATTACGACCGCAAGTTTCCTGTTCCTTTTCATCTCCCCACTCCTTCCGGCACTGTTGTATAGATCAGCGGAATCCGAACTGTAAATGTCGTTCCCTCGCCTTCGTTACTATGCACTTTGATCGATCCTCTGTGAACGATCACTGCGTTTCTGGCGATCGCAAGCCCCAGTCCCGTTCCGCCGATTTCTCTGGAATGAGACTTGTCTACCCGGTAAAACCTCTCAAATATATGTGCCTGATCTTCCTGAGGGATTCCAAGACCGGAATCTTCTACTTTTAAATAAAAATATTTATGATCGGCATTTAAAGACACATGAACCCATCCGTTTTCATGATTATATTTAATCGCATTTTCCACAAGATTTGAAACGGCAAGTGTAAATTTCGTCTCATCAATCTCTGCGCTCACCGGACGGAAACTTTCCATGACCATCTCAACATTTTTCTTTTCCGCGATCGGTTTCAGCCTCTTTAATATTTGTTCAAGCAAGTCGTTGATATTCACCTGCTGAATGTTCATCGTCTGACCGGTCCGATTCATTTTCACAAGAGAAAGAAGATCTGTTATGATCTGATTTTCCCGGTCGATTTCTTTCGCGATATCTTCCATAAATTCACGGTACATTTCCACAGGAAGGTTTTCCTGCTCAAGAAGCGAATCTGCCAGCACTTTCATCGATGTCATCGGAGTTTTCAGTTCATGGGAAACGTTTGAGACAAACTCTTCTCTGGAGTCGTCCAGCTGCTTTAGTCTGCCGAGCATTTTGTTGAACGCTTCACTTAGCTGACTTGTCTCCGCAAACGTGTCTACGTGCAGCACATCGTCACTGTATCCTTCACTCACATTTTCAATCGCCCCTGTAATCTTATGAATCGGTTTTACAAGTTTATTGGCAAGGGCCACCCCGAAAACAGCCAGGAAAATCGCCGCTATTCCTACTACGACACCTCCATGCGTATAAAATACCTGTTTTGTAACTTCAATACTGTCTGTAGAGACACTTGCTAAAATCACACCGTCTATCTTCTTTTTCCCCGGGATATTGATCGGTGAAGTCACTTCGATATAATGATTCTTTTTATCATAGTGGTTCGTCGGCTTTGTGCGCATGCACCGAACGACGCTTTCCGATACATTCGTCTTTCCTTCATCGAGATTATATGTATCTTTAATTACGCAGAGATCTTCATCCATGATCATAACTCTGCCGTTATATATATTCGTCAGCTGCGTCAGATTAGAATCGATCACTTCCGAAGTCGGATCGGAAAGATATCCGTATGCCGAGAGCTGATTGCTTAATATTGTACATTGATTTTGGATTTCCGCAGTCCGAAGTTCGACCGCACGCGACTCGTAAAATGCTACGATTCCGAAAAGTGTTGCAAGGCAGGGTATCAGCCCTGCCAGCATTGTACAAAGAATCACACAAAAACGCATGTTCCCGATAATTTTACGGTTGGATACAAATTGATATTTAATCTTGGAAATAATAACCCACTCCCCACTTTGTATGTACATATTTCGGTTCACTCGGATTCATCTCAATCTTCTCACGAAGCCTTCGGATATGTACGTCTACTGTTCTTGCATCTCCCGGGTAATCATATCCCCACACCAGATTCAGCAGATTTTCTCTGCTGTATACTTTGTTTGGATTCATTGCCAGAAGCTCTAAAACATCAAATTCTTTTGCCGTAAGATTGATCTCTCTCTCTCCGATAAATACTCTTCTGCTCTCACAATCAATCTTTAAGCTTCCTTTGATCAGCACCGGTCCGCCTGCCGGTTCTTTCCGTTTCGACGTCCGCCTCATGATGGCTTTGATCCTCGCCTTCACCTCTAAAATGTTAAACGGTTTCGTTATATAATCATCCGCACCGTATTCCAGTCCCAGTATCTTGTCCATATCCTCGCTCTTTGCCGTCAGCATCACAACCGGCATATCCGAAAATTCCCGAATCTGCTGACACACCTGAAAACCGTCCAGTTTCGGCAGCATCACATCCAAAAGGACAAGATCATATTCACATGCCTTTGCGTATTCCAAAGCCTCCTCGCCGTCATAGGCGCAGTCTACTTCCATGCCTTCCTGCTCGAGGCTGAAGCGGATTCCTTTTACGATCAGCTTCTCATCATCAACAACTAAAATTCTCTTACCCATACTCCTCTTTTTTCGACTCCTTATGCACTGCGGTATACAAAACCGCTCTCTTATGTCAGATCGTTATGTCTTCTTTTATTTTATTAAATACTCCCTCTTTGATTCCCTCAATCTGCATCAATTCTTCGATTGACTGAAAGCCGCCGTGTTCTTCCCGATATGCGATTATACTTTGCGCTTTCGCCTCTCCGACTCCTGTAAGCGTCATGAGTTCCTCTTTTTCGGCTGTATTAATATTTATCTTCCCATCGTCCGTACGTTCGGTCACTTCCGATACAACCCCTGCGCCTTTCACTTCATCTAAAGAAGGCACATAAATCTGTTCTCCGTCAACGACAACCCTCGCCTGATTAACCGCTTCCGCCGCAGCGTTTTCTGTCAGCCCGCCCGCTTTCGCAATCGCTTCAAACACTCTGGAATCCTGTTCCAGTTCATATACGCCCGAAGCCTGAACTTCTCCGCAAACATATACGAATACTTTTTTACGCTCCGGATTTTCTTCCACTGTACCGCTGTCCGCTTCCGCCTTTTTTCTTTCTGCCTTCTCTGCTGGCTCTTCGCTCTTTTGTGATGTATGATCCGACTTTTCTTCTTCCGCAGAAAATAAAAATTCTTCTGTTTCAGGAACGGCCGAATCTTTGTTCCCGCACCCAAACAGGAAACTTGCCGAAATAAGAAAGAACACTGTCATGACAGCGTATTTTTTTCTGTATTTTTTCTGATTGTCTTGCATATTCTTCTCCTCAGCTTTGCCGGGAGAATTACCCCTTTATGTCGGACATTAATATTGTAACGAATTTTTACTAAAATTACAATAGACAATTAACGTCTTGTTACATCTCTGTCAACCTATTAAGGACAACTTTCTTTTTCTTTACAAAAAAAACATATATATTACAGATTTATTACTTTTATTTCCATTGAAAAACTGCTATGCCGGCAACCGCAAGAAGGAGACCACCTGCTTTTCTCCATGAGAACGGCTCCCGATCCATTCCAAACAATCCGAAAAGCTGGATCAGATAAGCAACCGTAAGCTGTGCGATCACAATGAGAAGAGCTGAACGCGCAGGCCCTAACGCTTCGATACTTTTTATAACCGTCCATGTGATCCCTGCGCCGATCACACCGCCTAACAGCATATATTTCGGCTGTACTTCCATAAGCTGTGAAACCTGATCTCTTCCGGTAAAAAACCACATCGCAAGACAAACCGCAAAAGCCGTAAACTGTACCCAGCCGTTTCCGACCCACATTCCTGTTGTCTTCGTAACCTGTGTGTTAAATACTCCCTGAATACTCATAAGCGCTCCGGACAAAAGAGCAATTAAAAAACCGATCATATACATACCTCCGAACTGTTTAGATCAAACAATTTTTCTAACTTCCTTTAGTATGTCCTTCGACCGGTTTCTTATTCTGTCTATTTATGTAACATTTTCTCTTATGAAAACATTGGAGAAATATCTTTACGGAAACACTTTTATGCAAGTATTCTGCGCATCTTCTCAACCATCTGATCGATATGCTCTTTTTCTACGATCAGCGGAGGAACAAAACGGATTACGTTTCCCTGCGCCTGTATGATAAGCAGACCTTCTTCAATCGCACGATCATTGATCTCTTTGATCGGCTTTGTGATCACAAGACCCTGCATCAGACCTTTTCCTCTTCGCTCTGTCACACAGTCAAATTCCGCTTTAAGTTCTTCTAATTTTTCTGTAAAGTATGGAGCTATCTCATTGACATGTCCTACAATATTTTTTCTCTCAAAAATGGAAAGAACTGTCTTTACCGCCGTGCACGCAAGCGGATTTCCTCCGTATGTCGCCCCGTGATCTCCCGGTTTAAGAGAATATCCGGCAACCTCTTCCGTCATTGCAAACGCGCCGACCGGAATGCCGTTTCCGATCGCTTTCGCCATCGTAAGGATGTCCGGCTTTACTCCGTACCCCTGCCATGCAAACATCGTACCTGTTCTGCCCATGCCGCACTGTACTTCGTCACAGATCATAAGGATATCGTTTTCATCACAGAGCTTTCTGATCCCTTCCATAAATTCCTGTGTCGCCAGATGAATGCCGCCCTCTCCCTGAAGCGGTTCTAAAATAATCGCACACGTTTTCTCATTCACAAGCGACTTCACACTGTCAAGATCGTTAAATTTTGCAAACTTTACCCCCGGAACAAGCGGCTCAAAAGGTTCTCTGTAAGAATCATGTCCTGTAACCGATACCGCTCCAAATGATCTGCCGTGAAACGAGTTTTCCATAGCGATAAATTCATATCGTCCCGATCCTTTTGTATATGCATATCGTCTCGCTGCTTTTAAAGCCCCTTCATTTGCTTCGCCGCCGCTGTTTGTAAAAAATACCCGATCCATTCCGCTGACTTTATTCAGCGCTTCCGCCGCTTCCCCGCAGCTTTCATGATAATAAAGGTTGGACGTATGGTATAATTTATCAATTTGTTTTTTCAGCGCCTCGTTTAATTCTTTATTGTCATACCCAAGCCCTGTCACTGCGAAGCCTGCCGCAAAATCAAGATATTCTTTTCCGTCTGTATCATACAGATACATTCCCTTTCCATGGTCAAGTGCGATCGGAAAACGATTATATACATGAATAAGGTTTTCCTCTGCCGCCTGTATCTTACTGTTCATCGTGATTATACCTGCTTTCTGTACTATTTAAAATCGCTGTTCCGATCCCTTTATTAGTGAAAATCTCAAGAAGAAGACAATGCGGAATCCTTCCGTCAAGAATATGCACTCTTGAAACACCTGCTTCGATCGCATCGATACAGTTCTGAAGTTTCGGAAGCATTCCCCCTCCGATATAACCTTCTGTCATTAGTTTTTCCGCCTCTTTTACACAAAGTTCCGAGATTAAGGTAGACGGATCTTCCGGATCTTTATACACTCCCTCGATATCAGTCAAAAACGCTAATTTTTCCGCTTTCACCGCGCGCGCGATCGCACACGCCGCATCATCTGCATTAATATTATATGTATGGTAATTTTCATCCATACCGACCGGACAAATGATGGGAAGGAAATCTTTTTCCAGGAGATCGTAAATAATCTGTTCATTTACCTCTGTAACTTCTCCTACATATCCGATATCCTGACCGTCAGAGTATTTCTTCGCCACCTTTAACAAAGCTCCGTCCTTACCGCTGATACCGATCGACCTCACGCCAAGGCTCTCAACAAGTTGAACAAGACTTTTATTTACTTTTCCAAGTACCATCTCGGCTAATTCCATCGTATCTTTGTCTGTCACACGAAGCCCATTGATAAACTTCGGTTCCATACCGGCTTTTTCAACCCATTTGCTAATCTCTTTTCCGCCGCCATGTACGATGATCGGCTTAAATCCGACAAGCTTCAAAAGCGTCACATCCTCAATAACGCGCTTTTTCAATTCTTCGTCGATCATAGCGCTTCCGCCGTATTTCACAACGATGATCTTTCGGTTGAACCGCTGGATATACGGCAAAGCTTCAATCAAAACTTCTGCTTTATCAAGATATTGCTGCATGTTTTTATTCATGTTCTCTCTCCAATCTTTTTGTCTCGTATCTTTGATCCTGCAAATAACTCTTTTTTCACTGACATGTTCTAGCTTCTGTAATCTGCATTAATGCTGATATATTCATGAGTCAGATCGCATCCCCATGCCGTTGCCGCGGCATCACCTTCTTTCAGATCGGCGATCGCAGTCACCTTAGGCTCAGATAAAATTTCCGTTGCTTTTTCCTCACTGTAATTTAGCGCAACACCGTTTTCAATGATCTGAAGCTTTCCTGCCGCACTTTCAAAAAACAAATCCACCTTCTCAGGATCAAACTGTGCTCCCGAATATCCCATCGCACAGAGGATTCTGCCCCAGTTCGCATCGTGACCTGCTATTGCCGTTTTCGTCAAATTTGAGCAGACGATCGATTTCGACAAAACCTTTGCCTGCTCTTTCGTCTTCGCGCCTACGACTTTTACTTCAAAAAGCGCCGTCGCGCCTTCTCCGTCTCCCGCCATCTCTTTTGCAAGCGTTTCATTGACATAATGGAGAGCTTTCTTAAACTGTTCGTATTCTTTTGTTCCATATTTAATCTTCTTATTATCTGCCATTCCGTTAGCCAGCAAAAGAACCGTATCGTTTGTAGATGTATCTCCGTCTACGGAAATCATGTTGTAAGTATCTTCCACATCTTCACTTAACGCACACTGAAGCGCTTTTTTTGTAATTGCGGCATCCGTTATCAGAAAGGCTAACATTGTACACATATTTGGATGAATCATTCCCGATCCCTTTGACATCCCGCCGATCGTCACGGTCTTCCCTCCGATCTCAAAGGTAACTGCCGCTTCTTTCTTCTTTGTATCCGTTGTCATGATCGCTTTTGCTGCCTCTGTTCCCTTTTCTTTGCTGCTGTTCTTTGCCTCTGCCAGCATTTTGATTCCCGATTTCACCCGGTCCATCGGAAGCTGCATACCAATCACTCCTGTGGAACCGACAAGCACGCTTTCCGCCTCTACGCCAAGAACACAAGCCGCCTCTTTTGCCGTTTCTTCACAATATTTCATTCCCTCTTCTCCGGTACATGCATTTGCAATGCCGGAATTTACGATCACTGCCTGTGGTTTCCGCTTTGACTCCACGATCGCGCGATCCCACTTTACAGGAGCCGCTTTCACAAGGTTTGTTGTAAAAGTTCCCGCCGCCTTACACGGCTTTTCACTGTAGATCAGCGCCATATCGGTACGGTCTTTATACTTGATGCCCGCTGCCGCTGCCGCTGCCTGAAATCCTTTTGCCGCTGTTACTCCGCCATCGATCACTTTCATTTTGTCCTCTCCTTTTTGTACCCTATATGTTCTGTCAAAGTTTCTTCTATAAAAGAAAACTCCGCCTCTTAAAAGAGGCGAAGTCAATCCGCGATTTCACTTTAATGAAAGAAGAACCGTTTCTTTATCAAAACGTCTGTATTTCTGTTTTTTGTTCTCCCCCCGCCTTTTTCTGTGTCGACGATTGTTTTAAATCATCTAACCGTCTAAATTCTATACGCAAATATTATTAGCTATTATATTATGAAATAAAATCTGTTTTGTCAACTATTTCATCTTTTGAATTACGGGCTATACGAATCATTTTTAAATTACCGGACATGGATTCAAACTCTCTCACAATAAACTAAATACCGCTGATAATTGTGAGGATATGGATGACAAGTCACAAGAGTCACCATATCTTTGCCTTCCTGTATTCTGATCTTATCAATCTCATCCGGAGATATCACCTCTATCCGTTCCACTTTATAAGTCATCGTTTCCCAGAAGTTTGTAATAAATATTTCATCCCCGATTTTCAATTTTTCAATCTCACGAAACATCTTTGCATAACTGTATCCCCGATGTGCGACAACCGCCATATTCGTATTATTCCCACCGATCGGCATCGACGTTTCCGTAAGCTGAGCAGCTCCTTTTGACATATTTTCTTCGTTAGCGCCCAAATATAACGGAAGCTCAAGATCCATAACCGGAATTTTAATATATCCTGCAATTCCATCTTCTACTCCGTACTCTTCCAAACGGATTGCCGGGTTTGCATATGCATACGGATCTGCCAGATTTTCCTGATTGTTTTTTATAAGTTCTTCGTTATAGTTCTTCATTTCTTCATAAAGCCGGGCATATTTTTCAGGATTCGCATCCCGGACATTCTCCGTCGTTTCTTCAAACTGACGAAACATACTCTCTGTCTTTATCTTATAAAATTTCTGAAGAATATGCGGATAAAGCAGAATCCCGCATCCGATCAAAAGAAGAATCAGACCGAAAATAAAAAGTTTTCTTTGTTTTCTCACTCTTTTCATCTTTTTCTCCTTTTTAGACTTCTCTTCCCGGCTTTTTTCTTTCTGCCCCTTGTCCTTCGTTTTTTCTTCATTTTCCTTACACACACCGCCACTGCAGCAACGAATAAACTGACGAGGGCAAATACCGCTGCGCCATATGCGATCATCTCCGTTATATCCCGCTCTTTTTTCGCCGTATCCGACTCTTTCTCTTCGCTTTCCTTCACGATTTCATCACATATTTTTTCTCCCCGGACAAGCAGTCTATGACTGTTTACCCCGTACGGCGTACACGTTAAGAGCGTTATGTATTCCTTATCCGCTATCGGACGCAATGCATCTGTATCTTCCGGCTCTATCACTGAAATCTGATCTACCTCATAAGTAAGAAGATGATCCAATACATGGATATAAAACAAATCCCCTTCCTTCATTCGATCCAAATCTGTAAACAATTTTGCAGTAGACAATCCTCTGTGGGATGCAAGAACCGAATGCGTACCTTTTCCGCCTATAGGAAGAGCCGTTGTTTCCATATGTCCGACGCCCCGTCTCAACACCCTCTCACTGACTCCATGATAGATCGGGAGCATAACGTCGATCGCCGGAATTTCAATATATCCCATCACTCCTTCTTTTTCTTCTACATTGAGCACATCTTTATAATTACCGGGCAAAACAGAGCCGCTTCCTAATATAAACGGATCTTCTACAGACATTCCCGTAACAGATTCATTATACTTTACAGCCTTTTCCCACTCTGATTTCATATCTGTCTTCGGAAGTTCTTCAACCGTCTGCTCATAACGACTGATCATCTCTGCCTGGTGCCGCTCTGCAAGCTTGTTACTGACTGCCGGATACAACAGTATACATGCTCCGATCAGAAAAAGAGCCGTTACGATTAGCTTTTTACTTCTGCTCATAATCACCTAAAGGGAGGTTCGTCTTCTAAGACTCCCTCCCTCTTCCTTCTTAGTCTTTCAATCTGCTTTCTATTGATCAGCGATCTTTTTTCTTTCTGGACATAAAAATAATAATGCCCGCCGCTGCCATAACCGTCAGACCGACTGCCGTAAAAATGATCGTTCCATTTCCACCTGCTGCCGGAAGTTTACTCGGTTTTGTGTTTATGATCGTATCGCTTGGAACCGTAGCAGTAGATGAATCGTGATTCACTGTCACTTCAAAATATTTACTCGGAAGCTGATATCCTTTTACCGTTTTTGTCTCTACAAGATAATACTTCTTTGCTCCGGTAGCTGCGTCGTCACCTTGAACTTTATTTTCTTCATTCGCCTTATTTGTATAATATGCAAGACCTCTAAACTCTGCAACGCCCTTATCGTTCGTCTTTACAACTGTAGTAAATTCCTTTTGATTCGGATCATATACCTTCAAAGCTCCTGTAATTTCTCCCGCCTTATTATTTTGGAGAAGTTTTACTGCTGCCTGTGCTTTTTCCGTACTGTCGAAAATCATAAATTCAACATCTTTTAAAGGTGTTCCGTCTGCCTTTTCCCCAACCTTTTTAATGGCAATCTTTCCGGTATGTACTTCCGGCCGCTCGTTTTCAGGCACGCTTACATCAACAGCCGTACCCTTTGCAGTTGTAAATTTCAAATCTGCGTCATTATAAATTGCTTCCCCTGTTTTTGCCGTTTTATTGATCATCGTATCAAAACGGATCTGAAGAAATGCAGCCTGAGCATCCGGATTATTAATCGCTTTTTTCAATTTTATTTTTCCCGCATCGGTCAGACTTATTATCAATGTATTCTCATTTCCTTCTGCCGGCTCTTCCACTGAATAATCCGTATCTTTTTCTAACTCATCTATTACCGTTTTATAATCCTTATCTACCGCTTTAACAACAATGTTCCCTTTATATGTAAGCTGAGAATCGATTTTATCTGTCACTTTGTATAATTTTGCGGTATCATAGCTGCCGTTATCATTTGTCAATGCAATATTACCCGGAATCGCCGTATGGATAATCCACGTCTGATTCTCTTGCATATCAAAAGAATCATGCTTATTTCCTGCATATGTAACATCCTTTTCAATAGACAGCACTTCATTCTTTGGATATACATGTACATTATAATTAAGTGTCTGACCGTCTGCCTGCGTCATCGGAACATCAACATAAAATGCTTTTCCTACCATCGCATCATCTTTCTCATTCGGAAGAACCGCATCACTTCCATCGGATGAATCCAAACCTAACTCTTCTACTTTGTATCTGCCCAACGGAAGATCTTCCAAAACTGCTTCTCCGGACTCATTCGTAACTACCGTACGAGATATTGTCGTTTCGTTCCATTTTCCCGCTTGGTCCTGCTCCATTTTTGTAACCTGAAACTTAACATTTGCCAGCGGTTCTGCCGTTTCAGGAAGACTATCCATTTCAATACCGCCGTTTTCTGTGTTTGATTCAAACGCATTTTCTGCATCAGGCATCTTATATTTATGAATCGTAATAGAACCTTTCTGGTCATTACCCACTACTTGTCCGCTATTTTCCACAGCAAACGCCGTCGTCATTGTTCCAAACAACATTACTGCTGCCAGAGCTATCGTTGTCATATATTTCAAAATCTTTCCCATAATTTTAAGCTCCTTTTCTTTTGAATCTAAAATATAATACAAGTGAACAACAGATGATCATAAATCCACTGAACACAAAAATCTTCGTACCGTTTCCTCCCATCTTCGGAAGGAGGCTTGTCTCTCTGTTAGAAACCTTAAATCCTTCTATATGATTTCCACTGATTGCCGGTACGTCGCCTCTTGCTTCAAAAGTGACTTTCTTACTGGCATCATCTGTAACAGCAATAGTCACCTTCCAATATCCCGTCGGTTTCAAATATCCTTTCGGAGCTTTTGTCTCTTTAAGAAAATATTCCCCTTGTTTCAACCGACCGAAATCAACAATTCCTTCTTCTGATGATACAACCGGACCTCCTACAATGCTCCATTTGTCGGCATCGTTCTCATCACCCTGATAAAGGGTAAATTCCGCGCCCGCAAGCTCATTTCCTGTTTTTTCATCTACTTTTATGAAGGAAAACGGGACTGTAGGTTCATTTTCCACTTGAAGAATTCCATCTTTTTTTTCGAACTGCGGAACTGTGGAATCGTCTTTTTCTGTTTTTTCTACTTTAACTTCATCTTTATGTGCATCGACGGTTACTGTCCATGTTCCTTCCGGCAAAATGAATCCATCCAATGTCGCCTCTTCTGATAATATGTATTCGCCGGATACAAGTTCTGAAAACTTCACGATTCCATCAGCCTTGCTTACCTCTTCCGCGCTCCATGTACATCCTTGTTCATCCACAAATCCCGTCTTATCGTTATGTGCATGTGTACAAGACTCCGGTGAAATCAAGCCTTTGCACTTTTTATCATGTTTATGATTACATGTTAGTTTAAACCGAACTCCTTCCATCACAGTTTGATCTTCTGCGCTTACCTTTTTAAAAACAAAGTCCGTTTTTTCTCTGTCATTTCCGACTGTAAGATTCGCCTTCAATCTGTAAATCGGTTGAACTGTTACCGTACCGTCAATCACCCCGGCCTCTTTTTCATCACCTTTTCCTTTGTTAATAAACTCAGCGGCGTTTTTTGCCGCTTCTCCCGTCTCATTTGTAAAGGTCTTCCCGGTATTCTTCTGCGTTTTCCGGTCAAAATACGTTACAATGATCTGATCTAACACCATCCCTGTTCCCGGAGTAACTTTAATATTTACATCCGGCGAATATCGATCGATATATGTACTGTTTTCCCCGGCTGATGTGGATTCTCCTTCTGTAGGCGTTACCGTCTGTTCTCCGCCTGTGATTTCCATTTCACCGCCCCCAACCGAGAAAAAGACAGGATCACTGTTTAACTCAAAACCTTCCGGAGCTTCTGTTTCTGCAAAACAATAGTCTCCGTTCGGAATCTCCGTACTAAAATTTATCTTTCCCTCTTCATCTGTTATATACTCATCCGGCTGATACAGCTCTCCTTTTACAAAATTGCCTTCCTCGTCCCGAACGGCTTTATACAGCTTAAATTTTGCATCTTTTACAGGTCTGAATCTTCCTTCGTCGGTGCCTGCTACCGTTTTTGTCAAAGTAAGCTTTGTTTCTGCGGGTTCCGGTTTTACTTTTACATAAATACGGATCATATGATTAATTAAAAATTTCATGCTTGAACTTCCGATCGTCGACATATCTGTTTCCGCATTTTCCGCCGTGCCATAATACCACAACACATTATCTGTTCCCAAACCGCATCTCACATATCCACTTGACGAAACATTACGCACCGGAAATATTTCATCTGTCAGTTTATCATAGTCCAAATAAGCGCCATCGATATTGGTAGACTGAATCATCGTAGCATCTTGGTCTTTTAATATTTCAATACGAAGTCCACCGCGTTCAATATAAGGAATTGACAGATTTATATTCTTTATATTTTCATCTGAATTATCTTCCGGTTTGATCAAAATTACCGGATCTGCTCCTAATTTAAACGCCTGGTCGAGCGTTTGCTTTATGATCAAACGCCCTCCGGCTATTACCGGATATTTTCGCACCGGATTTAAAGATATATTAAGATGTGTATTTCTAAGCTGCTCTCCAAACCACTTTTTTCCTTCATCAATATCGGTCAATCCTTCCGCAGAACCTAATGATTCCAAATAATTTATTGATAAAGGCGACAAATCCGAAATGGCATTGTTCTCTAAGTCGATCATTCCGGCTTTTCTAAGCCACTCGATTCCTTCGATACTTTTGATCAATTCATTCTCCGGCTTCTGAGTGTCTAACTGTTCTGTTTTTTTCTCAACTTTCTTATTTGCATATTGCACAGCTCCGGGCTCATCCACTAATGACTCCAGATACTTGTTTGCCTCTTCCTGCGTATTAAATTCTTTTGATATATCCTTAATTTCAAACGATGGAATAAACGTAGCCATCTGTGCAGATGCTATATATGTTACTTTCCTTGCATATCCGTCTGCTTTTATCATCCCCGTAAAAGACCCTAAAACTTCTTTCACGCTTTGCCCCGGTGTTCCCATCCATCCTGCTTCAAACAAAGAATCATAAACTGCAACGGCAAAATTACGATCTGTAAAACCAACGTCCATAATCTGCCCGATGCCTATATCTCTGTCTATACTGATTGCCGTAGTTCCTTGTGTATAAACAGGCAACACAAAAAAAGTTACTTTTGATTCAGCAATATCAGTCTGCGCTCCTTCCCCTGCTTTATTTTCCTCATTCCGCCCTGTCTTACCTGATGTCTGATCGTCGGAAACTTTCTTCTTTGTTTTCGTATTATTTATTGTTTGTTTTGTCTCTGTCTTTATCTGTTTGCCTGCCTGTACATCGGCCACATTCCCCAATGTTACGGCAGAACCAAATAGCAAACTGCATAATAACAGTGACACGCCCCTTTTTATTTTATTCATTATCTACTCCTCTCCCCATCTTCTCTATTGTTCTGCTCATCGCATCCCAACTCCTTTCTACTATACTGCTGTGAAAAGCAGAAGATATTAGTGAGAATTTCCCTTCACATCGCCTCTTTTCCTCTCCCTCTGTTCCACTCACCCAAAGTGCCAAAAGACGCATTCTTGGATTGCAGGCGGCTTCCAAGTTCTCGGACAAATCCGGACTTTAGCTCGTCGTCGTTGCAAAAACAAAAAGCCGCTTCCTTTTTGCCCCTCAGAAAAAGTTACTTTTCGGAATATTTTATCTGTCAATCCCATATAGTAACTAGACATTACCAATATTAGCATAACAAACCTATAGACTCAAGAGAAAATGTAACTATCTATTGCCAAAATTTCGCTAAAAACTCAGCAAACTACCACTCGAAAGGAGACGCTATATGCAAAATCCAAAACAAATTTTTGCGTCCACACTAAAGTATTTACGATATAAGCATCATTTTTCTCAAGAAAAATTAGTTATCCAGATGCAAATACGCGGGAGTACTATTACTCGTGAAGTTTATAAATTCATTGAATCCGGTTCCGGCAATATCAAAGTTTTTGACTTAGTTATTTTAAAAAATATCTATCGTATTCCTTACTCTGATTTCTTTGTCGGTCTTTCTCCTGCCACACTTCCACGAACTTCGATAACTATGTTACTTAGACATCCTACTTTCACCGATAATCTCGCACTCTTAAGAACATCCCATGAATATACACAACAACAGTTAACCGATGCAATGAATGAGATGGGAACTTTTATTCACCGGGCTGCTTATGCAAATATTGAACGCGGAAAACGAAATCTTAAAGTTACAGATCTTGTATGCTTAAAAACAATCTACAATGTCCCTTATGAAGCGTTTTTTGAAGGAATCAAAATCCACGAATAAAGATGTCTATACAAAAAACAGAGCTGCCGATCTGTACAGCTCTGTTTTTTGTATAACTCTCATATGATAACTTTATTCAAACAGACTATTGACCGTTAAATGCAGTTATATTTTCTTCATTTAACGTAAAATCATAATAATTCAGATCCAGACGCTCCGTCCATCCGATTGTATTCCAAAATGCATTTCCAATATCATTTTCCGTAAATGCGATCAAAGATACTTTATTAATCTTTTCTTCTTTCAGCGCTTTCATCGCAAAAACAACCATCCTTTTTCCGATTCCGTGACGTCTGTAATCTTCATCTACACAGACATGATACAAACACCCCCGTCTTCCGTCGTGACCGCACAAAATACTTCCGACAATGCGACCGTCTTTTTCTGCCACGACACTTGTCGTCGGGTTTCGTTTCAAAAAGCGCGCCACTCCTTCTTTTGAATCATCGATACTTCGGATACCAAATCCTTTTATTTTTTTCCAAAGGGCATATACCCCCTCATAATCTTCTATCGTCATGATCCGTACCATACTGCATCATCTCCTCTGTTTTTTCCCGTTTGGTTTTACTTTCTGCCCTGCTGCTTTTTGCACGATATACATCTTAAGGAAACATCGGAACAAGCTCAAGGCCTTCACTTTCCGGAAGTCCGAACATCAGATTCATATTCTGAACCGCCTGTCCTGCCGCTCCTTTAACCAGATTATCGATCGCTCCCATCATAATAATCCGATTTGTCCGTGGATCGATCTTAAACCCGATATCGACATAATTACTTCCTTCCACCCATTTCGTTTCAGGGCATACGTCTTTTTGAAGCACACGCACAAATTTTTCACCGCCATAATATTTATCATATACAGCCTTTACGTCTTCATAGCTTACTTCTTTCGTAAGTTTTGCATACTCTGTAACTAAAATTCCTCTGTTCATCGGAACTAAATGCGGCGTAAAATTAAGAACGACTTTTTTCCCGGATGCGTATCCAAGCTGTTCTTCGATTTCGGGCGTATGTCTGTGTGTCGCCACTCCGTATGCTTTAATATTTTCATTCACTTCGCAGTAAAGATTCGGCAGTTTTGCTCCTCTTCCCGCTCCTGACGTTCCTGATTTTGCATCGATGATCAAGGTGTCCATATCGATCAGCCCTTCTTTTGCCAACGGATATGCCGTCAAAATGGAACAAGTCGTATAGCATCCCGGATTCGCCACGAGACGGGCCTTCTTCACATCTTCCCGATTAACTTCACATAATCCGTACACCGCTTCTTCAATAAACTGTGGGGATTTATGTTCGAGCTTATACCATTCCTCGTATATTTTTACGTCTTTCAGACGGAAATCCGCGCTTAAATCTATAATCTTTGTCTTTGACAAAATTTCTTCGTTTACAAGAGACGCACATAATCCCTGCGGCGTAGCCGTAAAAATCACATCTACCTGTGATGCCAGTTCTTCCATATTATCATCCATGCAGACCGCATCTATGATCTGAAACATATTTTGATATACGTCCGCATATTTTTTATCTATGTAACTTCTCGAACCGTACCATTTAATTTCCGCCTCTCTATGCCCTGTCAATATTCTGACCAGTTCACCTCCGGCATATCCTGTTGCACCGATAATTCCAACTTTTATCATAATCTATTCGCTCCTCTCTGCTGTTTGCTTTTCACAAACCTGCCCTGTCTCAATATTTCTTCACAAAAAATAAAATGAATATGCATTCTTTTTGCATAATAATACATCATTCTTGCATAATATGCAAGTTTTTTCTGTTATCAAATACATTAATCTGTATTTAACTTATATCCACTTACAAAAAATATCGGAAATCGAGACGCTCTCCGAATTAAACTTCAGCTTACGGTTCGATTTCCGATATTTTTATATTTCTTTCTATTATTTTTTTCTATGTTTCTTCTCTAACCAGTTTCTTCACACATTCCTCTATAACAGCAGATATATTTTCTGTAAACTGTTCTAGCATCATCTCTCCTTTTTCTTCTGTTGCAGGTACCGGATTTCCGTATGTTCCCGAAACGCTCAACTCTCCGATCGATGTGTTGTCCATTCCGTACGTAGTCGGTCTGACAGGATATTCCTGCACTGCCCGCTCCATATGAACTGTCTCCGGCTTTACTGCCAGCATAAGTGACGTTTCAAACTCGCAGGCATGAAACATTCCTCCCCATGTCGGAGTTTCCATATATTTATCATAAATTTCTTCCATTCCCGGATAAAACATCCCCAACACTTTCACATCTGTTTCATCTTGTATTTCCCGTATCGCATATTTTATCACCGACCTGTTCGCCTCATGTCCGTTCATAAAAATAAGAATTTTTACCCCGTATCTTTCTACAGAACGAACAACATCTTTCAATATTTCCCGAAGAATATCCTGTCGGATCGTTACAGTTCCGATTCTGTCACGCCAACTCCAAGAATACCCAAAATGAATACTTGGATACACAAGCGCTCCCGTTTTTTCTGCTGTCTTTTCAGCCAATGCTTCCGCCAAATAAACATCTGTTCCAATAGGAAGATGATACCCATGCTGTTCCGTTGATCCAATAGGAACGATTACTACCGGAAACTCACGTAACCGCTCCTGCACTTCCCGCCATGTCATATCTTTTACTTGATTGCTCATATTTGGGACACCTCCACATACTTTCGCGCTGTTTCTCTGATCTTTTTCAAATCACTCCTCTTTGCATGTTTCGGAACAAGATTACTTCCGGCCGCCACACCTTTATATCCTAATCTATAGAAATTCACTGCATTTTCCGGTGTTACCCCGCCAACCGCCACATAATCCATCTCCGGGAAAGGACCTTTTAACGCTTTAATATAACGATCGGAAAACGCATCGGCAGGAAATAATTTTGCAAGATGGATTCCACAATTTACCGCTGCCTGAACTTCAGACGGTGTCAGCACTCCGGGTAAAACTTCTATCTTCTTTTCCAATGCATATCGAACAATCTGCTCATCAAATCCGGGAGTCAGAATATACGGCACTCCCATATCTGAAAGTACATCAATTTCCTCTTTTTTCTTAACTGTTCCTGCACCGATATAAACATCCCGACCTTCAAAATACTTTCTGCTTGTTCGGATACACTTCATGCCGTTTTCTCCGTCACTTAGCGAAATCTCAAACCATCTGATCCCTTCTTCCACAAGGCCTTCTATGATCGAAATAATTTCTTTTTCTTCCACTTCCCGAATAATCGAGACAAGTCTTGCACTTTCTAACATCATTTTCTCCCTAATAAACTGCCAGCCATCGCTTTGGATTTTCAACAAAAATTTTATGAATCACGTCCTCATCCACCCCTTCGTCCAGAAGTCTTGGAATAAATTTTGTCTTGATATATCGAAATCCCGGACCTCCTCCGTATCCTTCCAGATAAGAGGCTCTCCCCATATCTCCCGAAATAAGAAGCTGATCAGCATATCCGTGAGATATCAATGACTTAATTAATGCAACTCTGATACTGTCAGGATAGTATTTTACCTTTCCCGGTCCATCAAATTGAATATAGATTCCCCGGTCAGCAAGTTTTAACAAATAATATTCATCCGGATTTCGATCTAAATGCCCTAAAGCAACAGTGGAAAAATCTACATTTTCCCGAGCAAGAATATCTAACAATTCCATTCCCATTGTTCCTGCTTCTGTATGTCCCCAGATCGGCGCTCCACACCTTTTCTGCGCCTGTGCCGCAGCAACTGCCGTCTTTTCTTCAAGTGGATGGATCATATTGTAATATGTTCCTATTTTTATGAATCCTGCTCTGATTCCGTCTCTCCCTTCCAAAATATCGTCTGCGAGAATATCGGAAATTTCTTCTGTACTTTTTTCTTCTACCCAATTCGGATAGTAAATATGTTTGTTAAATCCGGTCGTTGCAATGACATGAACTCCTGTCTCTTCAGACATTTTTTTTAAAAGAGACAGATTGCGCCCATAATCTAACGTAGACGCCTCTACTAATGTCTGTCCGCCTACAGACTTAAACAGCTTTAATTCTGCTACGCTGCCTTCATAATCGCTCACTTCCAAATCCCTGTCTTTCTGACATGTCGGCGGAACTGCATACAAATGTTCATGTGGGTATGTAAATCCCATCTCCTCTGCCTGAATATCTCCGCAAACTGTTCTTGCAAATTTCATTCTCATACCGCCTTTCTTCATTTTTCCGCTTTTCTTTTAAACTCCTGCAATCATTCCTATTAAACGCATAAATACACTTACCAGAATTGCATCTGTTGATGCAAACCACAGACCTTCCACTCCATATCCTGTCACATCAATTAACGGGTATGCCAACGCAACTATCAACGTAAATAAAAATCCTAACAGAAATGAAGCAACGACGCATCCTCTTTTTCCTCCTAATTTATCTCCAAATACTCCGGCAGCGCCTCCCATGAAAAACAATCCGATCACTCCCGGTAATACGACAACTTTCAACTGAGTTGAAATCAAAGTTGCAAGAATCCCGCCTACCATCGCGCAGAGGAAACCGACTGTTGTAGCAACCGGACCGCTTGCATAAAAGATCGGAACATCTAAAGCAGGTCTTGCACCGGGGATAAGCTTCTCGCTGATTCCTTTAAACGCCGGGATAATCTCACCCAGAAACATTCTGACACCTTGAAGAAGTACGAGTACTCCCGCTACAAATGTCATTGCCTGAATAACAGCATATACTATTATATTTTGTCCTCCCGCCAATTCTGAAACAACCTCTGTTCCTGCCATCAAAGCCGTGAAAATATAAACTACTATCATGACGATACTCATAAGAATCGACATATCTTTTAAAAAGTCCAGTTTATTCGATACTTTCACTTTTTCCCATGTATCTGTTTCTTCATCACGATTTTTCTTTCTGACCAGCCGACCTACAAATCCACTAAAAACAATCAGGGAACTTCCCCAAAATCCAAATGCAACTTCATCCGTCTTTAAAATTTTCCTTGTATAAGGCTGAGCGATTGCAGGAAATACGACCATACAAATTCCCTGGACAACAGAACCTATGGCAACTGCCATCCATCCGTTAATCCCCATCTGATCCAACACGATCGCCATAGTTCCCGCAAACGAAAACATCATATGCCCTGTCAGAAAAATGTACTTAAACGGAGTAATTCTCGCCAGAATAATATTAATCACAAACGATAAAAGCATAATCATAGGCGTTTCAAATCCAAGCACTGTCTGAACTGCCGCTACTAATGCGTTATCTTCCGGAACAACACCTGACATTCCAAATGCTGCATTGAACATTGTGCTAAACGGTGTCAGCGCAGATGCGATCAAACTTGATCCGGCGCTCAAGATAAGAAAACCCAACATTGTTTTCATCGTTCCCTGAATCACGGTTGACGGTCTGTTTTTCATTGCAATAAGACCGATCATCGCCACTAATCCTAATACAACTGTAGGCTCACTTAAAAATTTAACAAAAAAATTCACCATAATATACCGCCTCCTTACTTATTCAAATATGGTCTGATCTTTTCTTCGATTTCCGCTTTATCTAAGAGATTTGTAATTGCCAACACCGGAACATCTGCTTCGATCTGTTTTGCAATCTCTGACGATGCCACAATCAAATCGCAGCTTTTTCCTTTATAAGAACCTAGATCTGTTGCCTCACCTTCTACTGTAATCCCATACTTTCTTCCACTTTCTTTCACTGACATCAACAACATAAGACTTGTTCCAAACCCCATTCCGCACACTGTTACAACTTTCATCTTCTCGCCTCCTTTTCCATTAATTTTTCCAGTTCCTCATATGTATTCAAGGCTGCCAGTTTTTCAATCATCCGTTCACCTGCCAGCAAAGAACTCAAATCCTGCAAAAGCTCAATATGCCCATCATCTGACACCCCTCCGAGCGCGAACACAACCCAAACAGGATCATTACACGGATGATGAAAACAAACCGGTTCTTTTAACTTCACAAAACTAATACACGGTTCTTTTACATTTCCGCCCGGTCTTGCGTGCGGCAATGCCAATCCCGGAGCCATTACCATGTACGGTCCGAACCTTTGATAAGAATCGATCATTTCTTTTACATAACCTGCTTTTGCTTTTTTATTTTCTACAAGAATATTCCCACAATATTCGATCACTTCTTCCGGTGTAGACAAAAGCGGCGGATCTAACCGTACCATTTCTTCCGTCAGCATCTTTTTCAATCTATTTGCCATAATACACCTCCATACAGCGTTCTATCTCTTCCGCCGATTTACAGGACAACAATCTGTTCTTATCTTCTAAGTTCAAAAAGAGATGAAATATATATTCTAATTCTTCTTTCATACGCTCATCTCCCCGCTGAAAACATCCCATAACAACTAACTTTACCGATGTTCTCCCCCAAATAATCGGTTCTTTCAATAATGCAAACACAAGAAAGCTGCTTCCTTCGATCAAACCGTGAGGCATTGCGATTCCTTCCACTATTTCTGTTGATACCAAATTTTCGCGTCCTACAATTCCCTCTGCTTCTTGTTCCGTAATAAATCTTTTTTCTCTGCATAAGTCACATAAATAATTCAACAGCTCGATTTTTTCCATATATTGATCAATATACAAATACATTTTTGAGACGCTCTCATATCTCCACTTCCGGTGACGCGCTAAATTTCCGACAAGCTGTTCCAATGCAATCTGTTCTTTAATATCCAACATCGGCGACAGCCTCACCCACGGTTTTCCCATAATTTCAGGCTCTTCTACCGGAAATGTCGTAATAAAAAAGTCTGCTTCTTCCGCTTTTTTTCCCGCCTCTTCCAAAAGGCCTGTTCCTATTACTTCGAGATGTGGATATTTATTATGCAGTCTGCTTTCCAATAATTTTGCCGATCCGATTCCGCTTCCATAAATAATCGCACATTTCCACTTTTTCGACTTTAGACTTCTCTCCAAATAAGATGCAAAATGCATGCCCAAAAAACTGATTTCATATTTACTTAATGAAAGCTTCGTCCATACCGAAATTTCTTCTGCCACTTCCATCGCATAGTAATACGCTGTCGGATAACTTTCCAAGACATCATTGTAAAACAGATTTTCTGTTTCCATCCCTAAAAGATATCTGCTGAAATTCGATGCCAGATGAAGCACCAGTCCGTTTACTAAAATATCGTCCTGAAACAGATCTACCTTGTAATCATTTTTAATCCTCTGAAATGCTCTTTCTGTCATATCTTGATAGAATTGAAGATTTTTTTCATTAATGCTGTCTACATATCCGTTTTGCCAAAAAGCCTGCCTGTAAACAAGAGCAAGATAAATATTTTCTATTTCCTCATCAGATTTCGGACACACTGATGTTTCAATTCTCTTTTGTATGTTACGAACAACTTCCATATCATGATTTAAATGAACTGTCTGACTGATATTTGCAAAATAGTCAGTTTTAATCGTCTTTCCTATCGCAATCCTTTGCTTTTGTATCAGTAAGTATTTCAAAAAGAACAGTTCATTTTCTTTCCTTTTATGCACTGATTTTTGCGCAAGCTCCGCATCAATCTCACTTCTCACTTTTGCCAGCATTTCTCTTGGAACACGAAAAATCTTCTCCGTTTCTTCTAATGACTTTTTCTTCAGCAATTTATACAAATAGTTTCGTATATAAACTTCACTGCCTCCTATAAAAAAACCTACATACGGTTTGTTTAAGAGTCTGAGCCCTTCTCTTTCCAGCTTTTTCTCTACTTTTTCTATAATTCTGGACATACCTGATCTGCTATAATGCAAAAGTTCCGCAAGATCATCCAACTTACATGTCCGCTCGAAAAACAATTTAAAAAGTACTTTCGTCACTTCCACATCTTCTTCAACCGCCAACGCATCCCTGAATTTTTCTTCTTCAATAATCTCTAACCGATACCCTCTTCCTTTTACGGTATGAATAAAAAATCCATATTTTAAAGATTGTTCTTTTAATTCTTTCATATATCGGATTACTGTCCGCTGACTAATTCCAGCCAACTCCCCAAGTTCTTGTGAATTCAAAAATTCTTTTGAGGATTCCAACAGAGCCTCTAATAACTGCTTGTATTTTTCCTGCATCTTCAAGCTCTTGTCCTCCTTCCATACCTTTTCGCTGTTGTTACACTAATTATAATAATATCCATTTATGAAGTCGATATGTATTTATGGCAGTTGATACATGCCAATTTCCCATCCTCTTTCCTGCTCGACATTGATTTTGCATTGTGATCAGCCAATGACATTTGCAATATAAAAGAGAGTTAGGGCGCCTTCCTCAAGGAAGGCGCCCTAACTCTCTTTTTTTGTTTTAACAGCTATAATTATTTTCTGATCTGACCGTTTCCAAATATAATATATTTTGTTGTAGTCAGCGCCTCGAGTCCCATAGGTCCTCTCGCATGAAGCTTCTGTGTGCTGATACCGATCTCAGCCCCGAAACCAAACTCAAAACCGTCTGTAAAACGTGTAGATGCATTCACATATACAGCGGCCGCATCGATCTCATCCTGAAACTTCAACGCATGATTATAATCATTTGTGATGATCGATTCAGAATGTCCTGTATTATATTTATTAATATGACTGATCGCTTCATCAATCGAATCCACTGTCTTGACCGAAATAATCGCATCGAGATATTCCGTTCCCCAATCATCTTGCGAAGCCGCTTTGATCTCAGGACATATTTCACGAACTCTTTCATCTCCACGGATCTCGATCCCGTGTTCACTCAGCTTTTTAACGATAGGCAGCAGCGCCTTTTCCAACATACCGCTGTGAATTACAAGCGATTCACATGCGTTGCAGACTCCCATCCTCTGTGTCTTTGCATTTTCGATAATATCTGCCGCCATACTGATATCTGCCGTCTCATCCACATACACATGACAGTTTCCCGTTCCTGTTTCAATAACAGGAACCGTACTGTTTGCCACAACATTTGCGATCAAACCTGCGCCTCCTCTCGGGATAAGCACATCGATCAAACCGTGCATCTTCATCATTTCATTCACAACTTCCCGGCTTGTATCCTCAACAAGAAGAACAAGATCCTGACAAAGTTTTTCTTTGCGCAATCCTGCTTTGATCACGCGCACGATTGCCTGATTTGAATAGATCGCATCGCTTCCGCCACGCAGGATCACTGCATTTCCGGTCTTAAAACAAAGGCCAAAAGCATCTGCTGTCACATTCGGTCTTGACTCATAGATGATTCCCACAACACCGAGCGGAACTCTCTTTTGCCCGATCCGCAGTCCGTTCGGGCGAACTTTCATCGATAATATTTCTCCGACCGGATCGTCAAGAGAGGCAATCTGCCGGAGTCCTTCCGCCATATCTGCAATTCTTTTTTCAGAAAGCGCCAATCGGTCGATCAAAGACTGTTTCACACCTTTTTCCTCTGCTGCCTTCAGATCTTTCTGATTCTCGGCAAGGATCAGCTCCTGCTGCATGATCAACTCGTCTGCCACTGCGCAAAGTCCTTTATTTTTCTCCGCTGTTCCCAGTTTTGCCGCTGCGACAGCCGCATGTTTTGCATGGTTTGCAAGCATTTCCATATATGATTCCATCATATGCTCCTTTCTTCCCGCCCGACATCAGGCAGTACGCATTATTATGGCTAGCTACTACAAATTTTTCTTATTGTATCACCTATCACACTTTTATGCCACCCTTTCTTCGTAAAACAATCTTTAACCTTAAATGAAAAACTAAATTCCACCATCATGCTGAATTTAGTCTTACTCTCTTCTTCTATATCCTATATTATTTTAGTACCTTCTATCCGCAGTAGAAAAGAGGTACTTATGTGTAAATCTATCCCTGGAAATCAAAAGCATATGACAATGGATCAGCGTATTATAATTGAAAAAAGGTTGGATCAAGGAAACTCCCTCCATAGCATTGCGCTACAGTTAGGAAAAGATCCAACCACTATCTCCAAAGAAATTAAAAAGCACCGCACTATTCAGGAACATAGCCACTTCAATGAATCAAAAAATAAATGTGCTCTAATAAAAGACTGCAAAAAAAAGAATATCTGTGAAATCTATGCTCCGATATGCAAAAGAATGTGTAAACTCTGCAACCACTGTAATTCCCATTGCGATGATTTCATTCCTCGCAGTTATCATTGTTCCAAACTAGATAAAGCTCCCTTTGTATGCAATGCTTGCAGTAAAAAAAGCGGATGCCGTTTGGATAAGGCTTATTATAGAGCCACGATTGCTCACAGGGAATATCGAACCGTTCTGATTGAATCGCGAACTGGTATCAACATTTCTCCTGAAGATTTGATAAGGCTGGATGAACTGGTTTCCCCACTGATTATGCAGGGGCAGTCCCCTTACATGATCCTACAGAATCATCCGGAGATCCCTTACTCAGAAAAAACGCTTTACAATTACATTGAATCCGGAGCTTTGAGTGTTAAAAATATCGATCTGCCTAAAAAAGTAAAATATAAGCTCCGTTCTTCCGGCTCTTCTGAATTAGTTGATAAAACAATCTATGAAGGTCGTACTTACAAAGACTTTCAGGCATTTTTAAAAGAGTTCCCGGATACAAGAGTTACTGAAATGGATACCGTTCTCGGCTGTGAAGGTTCCCACAAGGTGTTACTCACTTTCCACTTTTCCGAATGTTCTTTTATGATGGCGTATCTTCTTGACAGCAAAGAATCCGATCATATAAAAAATGTATTTGACTCCATTGAGCATGCGATTGGAACCTTTTCTTTTGCCTCTGCTTTTTCGCTGATTTTAACGGACAGAGGCGGTGAATTTCAGATTCCGGATGCATTGGAATGTGGTGAAGACAACCTGATTCGGACAAGTATTTATTATTGTGATCCGATGTGTTCCTGGCAAAAGCCGCATTGTGAAAAGAACCATGAATATATCCGAAAAATATGCCCGAAAGGAACATCCTTTGACGATTACTCGCAAAAAGAGATCAATCTGATGATGAGCCATATCAACAGTACTCCAAGACAAAGCCTTGGTGGATTGTCGCCTATGGCTCTTGCAAAAATCATGCTCCCACATGAACTTTTAAATTTTTTTGCTCTCACTGAAATACCGGCAGATGAGATCGTATTAACGCCTGCATTATTGAAAAAATAAAACCAGATAATAAAACAAATCTGCGGATAAAGGCTCCATATCACACATACCAGACAAGTGGAATTTAGTCTTACAGAGCAGATTCCAGTTGTCTCATTAGCATACATTTTTATTGCAGAAAAGCATTTATTATCTGGTTAAATTCCACTTTAAAGGATTTGACACAATTCGTCAAACCCTAAAATATCGAATTTAGTCTTCTGTATGGAATTTACTTTTACATATGGAATTTACTTATTCACTCAACCAAACAATCTTTAAACGTAATCGTTCAGTCCGCGGCTTTTTGATAGATTCGATAAATATCTTCCTGATTTAATTTTTTCACACATCCGATTGTTCTCTTTCCGAAATGGCTGCACTTTAAAGCAAGTTCCTTCATCTGATCTTCGCTTACTTCAATGTTTAATCCGCCAAGATCCGTCGGCATTTCGATTTGTCTGAAAAAGTTTTCCATAGCTTCGATTCCCTTTTGTATTACTGCATTTTTGTCATCACCGTTTTCCACGCCCATAACATTAACCGCAAATTGTTCAAACCGATCCGGAAGAGCGTCACAAACGTAACGCGCCCAACTTCCCCATACCGCTGCAAGTCCTGCGCCGTGCGCCACATCAAACATTCCTCCGAGCTCATGTTCAAGCTGATGACACGCCCAGTCTCCGCCATCATTTCCGCACGCCATCAAACCATTATGTGAAAGGCTTCCCGCCCACATTACTTCTGCCCTTGCTTTATAGCACTGTGGTTCATCCATGAGGATTTTCGCATTTTTCATCACTGTACGAAGTAGATGTTCACTGATTCCATCCGTCAGTTCCATATTGTCACAATGATTAAAATATCTCTCCATCGTATGCATCATGATATCCACACATCCGCTTGCAGTCTGATATTTCGGAAGCGTCATTGTCAGTTCCGGATTCATAACCGCGAATTTAGGTCTGCAATAACTGCTGTTGTATCCCCGTTTCAGCCACCCGTTTTCATTTGTGATCACAGACGAATCACTCATCTCCGAACCTGCCGCCGCAATCGTAAGTACAACTCCGATTGGCAGACATCCGCAAGCCTGACGTTTTCTCTCGTAAAAATCCCATACATCCCCTTCGTTCTCAACGCCGTATCCAATCGCTTTCGCCGAGTCGATCACACTTCCGCCTCCGACTGCCAGAATAAAATCTACGCCCTCTCGCCGGCACAGATCGATTCCTTCATATACAAGCGACAATCTGGGGTTCGGAACGACGCCTCCAAGAGAAATATAAGAGATCCCTTCCTCATCAAGCGATGCGAAGATCCGATCAAGAAGGCCGCTTCTTTTTACACTTCCGCTCCCGTAATGAATAAGCACCTTCCGGCAGTTTTGCTCTTTGACAAGCTGTCCTGCTTTATTTTCCGTACCTTTTCCAAACACAACTTTTGTCGGCGCATAATATTGAAAATTTTCCATCATTTCTTTCCTCCTTTTAGATCATAATAAAAAATATACTGCTGCATCACACCCGCACATCCTTTATATTTCTCAAACGGAAACTTCCCGGCATATACGGTGTCAATTACTTTTTGTATATGTGTATCAACCGGAAATGCATCGAGCTTATGAAGTGCAAACAAACAGATACAATCGGCAACCTTGCTTCCGATACCTGAAAGTTTCAGCAATTCTTTCTTTGCTTCATCATAAGACATCTCTTTTATTTTTTCAAGATTAACAGTTCCCTCTGCCACCATTTCCGCAGTATTGCATAAATATTTGCTTCTATAACCGAGCTTAAGCGCCCGAAGTTCTTCTTCGGACGCCTGTACAAGCTGCTCTGCTCTCGGAAATGCATAATATACATGTCCTTCGCCGGTTTCTTTTTTATCTCCATACCATTCACTGATTCTTTGTATCATCGATTTGATCCTCGGTATATTGCTCTGCTGGGATAAAATAAATGTTACGATCATTTCCCATAAATCCTGCTGCAAAATACGGATACCGCTTCCAAATCCTGCCGCCCTTTTTAAATATTCATCGTCTTTTATAAGCGAAAGATAATCTGCATAACATGTATCGAGGTCAAAATACGTTTTCCAAAATTGTTCAAATTCTTCTTGTGTACAGTAAAATCTTACTTTTTTCTGATCTTCCGCCACCTCGATTTTTAAATATCGGTCTCCCGCCGTCAATTCGTATACTTTTCCCGTTTCATCTGCCGGATCAAGTCTGAAACACTGACCCGAAGAACAAATCTGCGACACGGAAAAATTTTCTTTTTCTATTATAACCATCGTCTCTTCCTTATCTTTTCCTTACGGTGCTTTTCCTTCTAACGTCTGTTTTATAATGCTTCTCATAATATCTTCCGTAAGCTGTCCTGTCACATATCCATATAAATTTCCGTCATGATCGATCATATATGTCGTCGGAAATGCTGAAATTCCGTACCACTCGAACAGTTCTCCCGTTTCATCCATAAGTACCGGATATGTATATCCGTTTTCCTCCATAAATTTCGTAATATCCGAAACGGTTCCTTCCTGTCCGATTCCGGGTCCCGCGACTCCTAAGATCACCACTTCCGAATCATTCCCCATAGCGGTGTATTCTTCATACAGTTTCTGTATTTCCGGCATTTCGCTGCGGCATGGTCCGCACCACGTTGCCCAGAAATTCAAGAAGATAACCTTTCCTTTGTAATCCTCCAACTTATGAGATTTTCCGAACTGATCTTTTAATTCACCCATATGTGCACGGACTTTTTCCGAGTCCTGATCTTTTTCCTCTTTATCTGATTTCCCACTTGCATTTTCTCCGGACGTATCTTTTCCGGATGTCTGCTCTTCATCCCCTCCTGAAGCATCCTTTTCATCCTGCTTTTTACCGTTTTCCTGCTTTCCCGATTCTGTTTTCTGCCCTGCCGAAGACAAATATCCTGTAATATCATTCATTTTCCCTGTAAACATAAGCAGTCCCATCAGCACCATGAGTACTCCGCCGATTTTCACTGTATAACGGACGATCTTCATATGCTTTTTGAAAAGATCTAAAAGCCGTGCAGTAAAAATGCCTGCCAATAAAAACGGCAAAATAAATCCGATCGTATACACTCCGATCAAAAGAAAACCTTTCGCTCCCGACTCTGCACTTCCAGCCATAAGGAGAACGCTTGTCAACGCAGGGCCTACACACGGCGTCCATGCAAAACTAAATGCGAATCCCATAATAAAAGCTGTGATCGGCGACATCGTCATTTTTTCAAGCCGAATCGGAAATCTATGTTCTGATCCGAGAACTTTGGAACTTCCAAATACTCCAAGCTGATACAGACCAAATAATACGACTAATATTCCCCCGACTCTGGCAAACAGCATCCTCTGCTCATGGAAGAAACTTCCGGCCGCCGACGCGCCCAGACCGAGTATAAAAAATGCGCTTCCTATGCCTACGGTAAAAAACAAAACTCTTAAAAACAGTTTCAGCCGATCTTTGTTCTTCTCACTGTTTTCACCCGTTCTGACCGCAGTATTCAAACCGCCTGACAAATAGCCAAGATAAAGTGGTACTAACGGCAATACGCAAGGGGAAAAGAAGCTTAATAGCCCCTGCATAAAAACTGTAAAAGCCGAAATCCCGGTTTCTATCGAAAATCCCATATGTTTCTCTCCATTCTTTTTATTATTTATCTTTTCTTTCCGTCTTTCTTTTGTACTTGCTTCGCTTTGTACGTTTTCTTTTCTTTTTAAATAATTTATAACATATTTTTCATATATGAGACAGTGATATTATCACAAAGCCAGCCTGTTTCTTACTTTCGAGTCTTTAAGGTCAAAGCTGTCGAGTTTTTCTCTTATCAAAAAAGCGTCTCGGAACAAAACTTTTTGTTCCAAGACGCTTCGTTATTTTTCTGTTCTTCTTTTTAGAGAAGTTCGTTCTGATGTGTTCCGTAAAGGTACTCGTCGATCGTATTGATGATACGGTCTTCGATCAGTTCTACCGGATCATTTTTCAAGTATCCTTCACGTACTTTCGTATACTGAATCGGCATGAACTGGCTGAGCAGGTTCAGCGGAATTCCGAGTGTACGCAAGTTTGTAAGCAGACGATCTGCGGCAGCTTCTACAGCCGGTGTCGGCATATAGTATCTGCAGCGGTCTGAGAAAGAATATTTTCTCTTCAGACGGATCTCAAGCTCTGTTCCCTGATAATGTTTCTTCCAGTTTTTATCGTTTTTAAGCATCTCCGCATCAAGAACTTCCGCAAATTTGCTCGGCTCTGTATCAGTTCCGTATATCAGCTCTTTTTCGATATTTTCCAGTGCGAACATTGCTTCACGCATAGCAAATGTAAGTCCCGGACCTACTTTCAAAATGCCGACTCCGTCTTCTACAAGCTCGCGCAGTTTGATCTTTGTTTGATAATCTGTAGAATGTCCTTCAAATACCAATGTCGGGAAATCTTTGATCGCAGCCATCAGATCTTTTGCTTTCTCACGATCATATTCTGTACATCCGCTGTCTTTTTCTTCTACACCCGGCTGAACAACAACTCCGATTACACGCTCCCATACATCTTTGTCAAGACCTTCTTTTGCAAAAGCTTTCTCAAATGCCGCAACTGTGTTCTTAAAATCTTCTACTTTCGTCACCTGAACTCCGTTATCTTCCGCTCCGACAGCTCCTCCCGGAATCGGCACTTCACTTCCGATTACATATACCGGCGGAATTGCTTCCGGATCACGCTCCAACAGCTCTTTATATGTCTCTTCCGCAACTTTTGCAAGATGAGCGCCGCGTCCTGCAATGATCTCGTCGGACAGACGAACGTCTTCCGGATCGCTGTTTACTTTCATACTTGTATCGATATGAATCTTTGTAAATCCTGCTGCAACATAGTGACGGATCAGCTCTTCCGAATCAGCCATCGCCTCTGCTTCATCTTTATACGCGAATGTAAGCGGTCCTAAGTGATCTCCTCCAAGGAAGATTCTGTTACGGTCAAATCCGTTACGATCAGCAATCTCAAGAACAAATTTTTTAAAATCGGCAGGTGTCATACCTGTATATCCGCCGTTTTGATCACACTGGTTTGCCGTACTCTCAATCAAAACACAGGATCCGTCTGAAAGTCCTCTTTTAAATGCCGCCTCGATAACATATCCGTTAGCGCTGCACACAGAATAGATTCCGACATTTTTACCCTGTTTCTGCAATTCAACAATTTTTTTTAATGGATTTTGACGCATGATAAACTCTCCTTTTCAATTTGCTTTGTTATATTTATCGTAGCACTTTCAATTTGCGCCTACTTTGGATTAATTAAACAATCATTTGCATTTTTTAAGAAAGTGCAAAATGAAAATGCGAAATCACATGTTCTGTGCTATACTTATACCGAAAATAATTAATAATAATGTAATCATTACATTAAATTCTAAAGAATCGAGGTTGATATTATGCCATTAGTTACAACAAATGAAATGCTGAAAAAAGCGCAGGCAGGACATTACGCAGTAGGCGCATTCAACGTGGAAAATATGGAAATGGTCATGGCGGTTATTAAAGCAGCCGAAGAGATGAACTCCCCGGTCATCATGCAGACGACTCCATCCACAGTAAAATATGCAGGACTTGATTATTATCTTGCAATGGTAAGAACAGCGGCTGAGCGCGCAAGCGTTCCGGTAGCGATCCATCTTGACCATGGCAGCAGCTTTGAGTTGGCAATGCAGGCTCTTCGCACAGGATATACTTCTATCATGATCGATGGTTCTCACGGCTCTTTTGAAGAGAATGTTGCCCTGACACGCAGAGTGGCAGACGCATGTCTTCCTTCTCAGATCAGCGTAGAAGCTGAACTCGGTAAAGTCGGCGGTAAAGAAGATGACCTTGAAGCAGAGAATGATTCTCCGTATACAGATCCTCAGCAGGCAAAAGAGTTTGCAGAACGTACAAACGCAACTTCACTTGCAGTTGCAATCGGAACAGCACACGGTCTGTATCAGGGCACACCAAAACTTGATTTTGAACGCCTTGCGGCAATCCGCGAAGTTGTGTCTATTCCGCTTGTACTTCACGGAGCTTCCGGCGTACCGGACGACGCAGTACGCGAATCCATCCGCCTTGGTATCTGTAAAGTAAACTTTGCTACAGAACTTCGTATCGCATACAGCGACGGTGTGAAAAAATACCTTGCGGAAAATCCGGACGGTTTCGATCCGAAAAAATACGGAGCTGCAGGTATGGAAAATGTTACAGCTCTCGTAAAAGAAAAAATCAGCGTATGCGGATCTGAAGGACAGGCTTAATCATAAGCTTCTCCTTTGCAAAAACATAAAAATACAGACCGGAGATTTCAAACTTCTCCGGTCTGTATTTTTATGTTCATCTTCTCTACATTTATTTCATTTTAGTCAGAGCAACGATATGCAAAATCGCAAAGTACACACCGACAAGTGCGATTCCTCCGCTGAGTACGCATAACCCAACAGAATACTTTTCTACATATGCATTTAATATTACAAGCACTGCTAAAAGGAGATACAAAACAATAAGAACGATCACTTTTCCTTTTGCTTTGTTTTCCACGATGTATTGAAGCGCTGAAACACGACGTTCAAAATCCACATCGTTTACCACTTCCAGCTTTTTCAAAAATCCCCGCCGAAAAGCAAATTCCGCAATCGCCATCATCACTGCCCAGGCAACCGCAGCCTGAAGCCATGTCAAAAACGTTGCCCCAAACAAAATTGCCGCAAACAAAAGTACAACAAAACGGTTTTTAAAAAACAGAGCCGAGTTTTCATGTTTTTTATCTACGAGATACCCTTTTTTGGTAATCATATCGTAAAAAATAACCCGTCCTTTTTTATCTGTATAAATATTTCTTCCTGAAAGGCGGATCTTCTCCACCGGTTTCGATTTTTTCTTAGCCATTTTTAATCATTCCACAATCTTTCATTTTCTAGTTTTTATCTAACATTGCTTTTCCCATGCAATATGTCTGAAGTACCTGATAATCACGGTCAAGAACAACAAGGTCCGCATCCAATCCCACTTTAATAGAACCTTTGCGATCATCGATCTTCAGGCAGGCAGCCGGGTTCTTTGTACATGAGTTAATTGCCGTATCTACCGGAACAAGCGCTTCTTCGATCAGAATACGCAGTCCTTCATTGATATGAAGAGTCGATCCCGCCAAACCTTTTGAAGACGTCAGATGTGCGCTTCCGTCTTCATAAATCTCAATCTCGTTTCCTCCGAAAATAAATTTCGATCCTGCCGGTGATCCTTTTGCCATAAGCGCATCACTGACCATGATTCCGTAATGAGGTCCTTTTGCTTCAAAGAACTGATGGAGCGCTAACGGTGTTGAATGATTGCCGTCGCAAATAATCTCGCCATACATGCTCTTCATTCTATATGCAGCGCCTACAAGTCCGTTCGCACGGTGATTAAACGGTGTCATTCCGTTATATACATGTGTCATCGATCTTGCGCCATGGGCAAATGCCTGTACCGCTTCTTTGCTCGTTGCCGCCGAATGTCCGATACTCACAACTACCCCGTTTTCCGCACAGTAACGTGTCAATGCGAAATCATCATCTGTCTCTGTTGCCATCGTAATATATTTTATTAATCCATTTGCCGCTTCCTGATATTTCTTAAACTGCTCTACCGTAGGTTTTACAATGTACTGTTCCGGCTGTGCTCCCTTGTACTTCATATCAAGATACGGACCTTCAAAGTGAACTCCTAAAATCTCTGCTCCTTCATAACCGTCTTCAACAACTTTCGCCACATTTTTCAAGGCATTTGTCAACACTTCTTCACTCTGCGTGATAGTTGTCGCAAGAAGAGCCGTCACTCCTTCATCTACAATATTGCGCACCCAGTAACGAAGTCCGTCTTCTTTCGCATCATTCGTATCAAAGCCGTAAGCTCCGTGACAGTGCACGTCAATGAATCCCGGCAAAATACGGTTATCTCCGTAATCACAATCTACCGGATGAGTTCCGTACTCATAGATATCGACAATTTTTCCGTCTTTCACTTCAATCTGTGCTTCTACAAACTGATCTGCAAACCAAACTTTTTTACTTTGAATAATCATTACAATTCCTCCTGTCTTTCGCGGGACATACAAATCCCACATCTTGATTTTCGTTAAAAAATGTTGTATTATTTAAAAAGTACAAATCGTTTTTTACAACCGAGGTATCCCATCATGACAAATCAACAGATAACAAATAAATTTGAACCTTTTGGGGCGTTTTATGATGAACCGCTCGACACTCAAAAACATAATTTAAATCAATGGGAGTTTTCTGCATCTTCAAAAAAACTAGATACTCTCTTTCTTTTTCCGTGCGAAGTATATATAGAATGCCCCGCCGGATTGGGACTTTTGCTTATCGCTACAGATCCTGACATGACGGAGTTAAAAACATTTCCTCTGCGTCACAATTTAAAACTTGCTCCGAATACCGCATTTAATGTGATTCCACTGGCCTCTTCTCTTACGTGGAATATCCTTATCGGGAAAAACTGCTGTAAAGAACAGCAACTGACAGATTTTACAAAACCACTGTCAACTCCGTATACATATCAGCCTGTATCTGTACCGTTCCACTTAAGGCGAATCCTTGATTGCTGGTTTACAAAGCAGTCCAAAGCATGCCACATTGTACAGCCTGCACACAAATCATATGAACTGATCTATGTGTACGAAGGCAGTCTGGATATCACCCTCTCTTCCGGAACGAACACACTTCAGCCTCATGACTTGATCATATACCGCTCTGACAAAGCCGACTTATCCGTACAAAACGGCTGCTCATATCTCACAGTCGTATTTGAAGTAAATCACAGGCGTTCTCTGCATATCCTTAATCATACATTTCACTGTACAAGCGAAATGCAGCAGATCCTTTGGAAACTTTTGATCGAAAGCGAAGAACATTCCTACTATACTCATACTTTAATGGTCTGCTATCTTCAGGAAGTTCTCCTGCTGATCATGCAGTTCTATGAGACAATGAACCATAAAACACTCTTAACTGACAGCAAATCGGCTCAAAACGACCTTCTGTCTGAGATTCTTGCTTACATGAACAAGCGTCTTACCGAACCACTCACGATAGAAGACATCTGTCATGAATTTTTTATCTCACGTTCTTCTCTGCAAGCGCTGTTCAAGACTCACCTGAACACCTCGCCAAAGAACTATCTGCTCAATATTAAACTTCAAAAAAGTAAAGAGCTGATCCGCGAGAATCAATACACAATCAGCGAGATCGCATACAGACTCGGTTTCAGCTCTATCCACTACTTTTCGAGGTTGTTTAAAAAATATTTTAACACAACGCCAAGCGACTATGCCAGAAAAGCAGCCGAAAACCAAAACCGCCAAAACAAACCCTGATCACATCTGAATGATATTTTAGTCTGTGATTACGTTTTGAATGCTGTATCGGGAAATTTGGATCACAGTGCTTTTGTTGATCTCCACATCGATCACATCGTTTTTGATCTTAACGATCTTTCCGTAAATACCACCCGCGAACATGATGCGTGCTCCAACTTTGATTGCACCTTGCAGATCGCGCATCGCTTCGCGGTTTTTCTTCATGTTTCTTGAAGACATTGCGATCAGAACGATTGCACAGATGCCGACAAGTACCGCAACTGTAACACAAGTCCATATGATAACTTCACTGTTAATAGCCATAATTATATTTTATCCTCCTTATCGGAACATGGTCTGCCTTTCGGCAAACCATGTTCTTTTTGTAACGGTGACAAACCAAAGTCCGGACTTTTCCAAAACCTTGGCGACCGCTTACAATCCCGAAATATACCTTTTGGCATTTCCGGTAATTCTTTCGGTCAGTCTTATTTTCTTGTATACGGATAAAGTGTAACACCTTTTACAACTCGGTTTACTTCACCTGTCGGACACGGATTATCCGGTGTGATATCAAGTGAAAGTGATTTAAGAACTGCCAGTGTCTGTGCAAACAAGATATAATCCAATCCAAGAAGAATGTTTTCATTCTCTTCTTTCATGTCATATACAACTGTGTAGTCTGCAAGTGCTGAAACAGCTTCATCTGCACTGCTCATAACAACTACGATCTTGTTTCCTTTTCTCTGTCCGCTCATTTCTTTGAGAAGGTCCACTTCATACTGTCTTGTATAAGCTTCATCGCTCAAATATACAACTGTTAATGTTGTATCGTCAACGATTGATTTCGGTCCGTGACGGAATCCCATCGGTGTGTCATACATTGTAACAACACGTCCGGCTGTCAGTTCAAGCATTTTAAGGGCAGATTCCTGAGATGTTCCTTTTAATGTGTTGCTTCCAAGATATACGATACGTTCAAAATTGTATTCATCAACGATCTGCTGAGCGACACTGTAATGATTGTCAAGGAAGTTCTGTCCTGCTGCTGCGATCTTGCGAACTTTTTCAACTGTCTCTTCCAGCTCGTTCAGGTGGAAGCAAAGATATGTTGCAAGATACATGTTAGAATAGCTTGATGTCATTGCAAAGCTCTGATCATGTGTCTCATCTGTCAGATTGATTGCGTAGCAGTTATGTGTCTCTGCCGCACGTTTGGAAAGAGCTCCGTTTTTATTACATGTTACAAAAAGGTGATAAACATTATCACATACGCTTTCTGCCGCATCTACCGCTCCGACAGACTCCGGTGAATTTCCCGAACGTCCGAAACTGATCAGAAGAGTCGGTTTCGTGCGAGACAAATATGCTTCCGGCGTAGCGACAATATCTGTTGTACCGTAAGATTTTGCTTTGTGATTCAGCAGACCGGAAAGATGTGCAAATAATGCATTTCCTACAAATTCACTTGTTCCTGCTCCTGTAAGGATCACATCGAAATCATCACATTTGATAACCTGATCGATAAATTTCTGAAGTTCTTCTTTGTTCTCCTCGATCTGACGGCATGTCTTCTCCCATGTCGCCGGCTGCTGATAGATCTCCGTTAATGTAAATGTTGAAGATGTTTCTTTCATTTTGTCTTCTGTAATACCAAAAATTGTACTCATGATTTATCTCCTTTCGTGCTGCTTTTTGCAGCGTGTTTTATAGTATGCAGTTAATATTCAGACTTACGGCTGTATCGTCTTTTCCGCGAATATCAGCCATTATAAAAAGTCGATTTAAATTCCGTCTTCAGACTCTTCCTGTACTACCTGCTTGAATTCATATTTTGTTACCTGCTCTTTTCCTGTCTCAAGTACAGACTCCACAAGTCCGTCCAGATCGTCCATGAATTTACGCGACATTACGATCTCTACGAGCATCGGCAGGTTTGTACCCGCAACAATGCGTACATTTTCTTTTCCGTGTCCGAGTGAAGCAGCAACGTTAAACGGCGATCCACCCATCAGATCTGTAAAGATAATAATTCCTTCACAATCTTTCAACTCATCCATTGCTTTCGCAATCTCTTCTGTCAGTTCTTCTGTTCCATATGTCGGAAGAAAATCTACATAACGGTATGCTTCCTGCTCTCCTGCGATCAAATTCACAGAGCTTGTCATACCCGAACCAAAATTTGCATGTCCTGTAACGATTAATCCTATCATAATATCTCTCCTGTTCTATATTACTGTCTGCATTTTCTGCAGTATTTTGCTTTAACTATCTTGCTCCTGAGCCTCAGCCTCTCTAAGATAACGATCGACAACGGGCATATAAACAGCTTTGGGATGTAAACAAGCTTTTGCACTCTGCATGTAAATCAGTGCATTTTTGTCATCCCCCAGAGCAGAATATTGCTTTGAAATCATAACCAAGATCACTCCGAGTGCAAATCCATAGTACCGCTTTGAATTGATATCCTCGTCCATCTCCTCGATCAGATCTGTTCTGCCGTCAAGCATGACCGCATATGCATTCTCGTTGTAATGAATAAATGCCTCGTCCCCTGTTTTCTTAATTTCCTTTAAGATCCAGTCCGCATATTTCCTGTTACCTTTGATCAGGAATGTATGAAAATACGTTTCCAAAAAGCTTTGCTTATCATCAGGACGCGGATATGTCGTATCCAGCATATGTATGAGCATTTTCTCGAATTTTTCTTCGTCTTTCGTCACATATAACACTCTTAATTTATAGAGGTCACAGACATACTCTCCAAGAAGTTTTCTCGTGATCCACATATCTGCCGTTTTTTCCACAAGGACACTGTCCTTGTTTTTAAGTCCGACATTCATATTATGCAGTTGAAAATTTTTGATGCCCTGAAAAATAATATATCCGACAGCGGCAATCAATATAATAAAAATTGTTATTGTGTTCAAACAGCCACCTAATTTCTCTGTAAAATAATGTAAGGGGGGGGATTAAAATCCCTCCCCTTACTTATACCCGATATAGATTTATATCGGCATTTTCATAATGAATCGACTTATTCAGCCGGCTCCTCCGGAAGCTGATACCACTCAACAAGCGGTGTATATCCTCCCGGAATTGTGTTTCCGTCAGCGTCCATAGCTTTAGAATCACCTGTCCAGATACCGAATGCACAACCAAGGATACCTACTACAAGGATAAGGATGATACATTTAACCGGTGTCCAGCCTTTTTTGATCAGAACATAAATTCCAAGTGTGATCAACAACGGAATCAATTTCGGAAGTACTCCGTCAAGAAGTCCCTGAATGTTGATTGCCGGATCGCCAACAACGATACGCAGTGATGTTCCACCATAGTTAGCAATAAGTCCACCTACAACGAAGATACCAAGGATACTTGCTGCACGAGTAAACTCTTTTGCGCTTGATGTCAACAGTGTAACTGCTTTTGTACCAAGTCCGTAAGACCAGTACATAAGACCAAAACGAACTGCAAACTGAACAGCGTTGAAGATGATAAGGAAGAGAACCGCACCGATAATCTGTCCTTCCATCGCCATGTTTGCTGTCAAACCTGCTGTGATCGGAACAAGTGTCAGCCAGAAAAGAGCGTCACCGATACCACCGAGCGGTCCTGCTGCGGAAATACGTACGGAACGGATTGTAGCTGTATCAGCCTTGTTCTGCTCAAGTGAAAGAACAATACCCATTACAAATGTTACGAGGAACGGGTGAGTGTTCAAAAAGTCAAGGTTGTGTGCCATGGAAGCTTTAAGGTCTTCTTTGTTTGTATGTATTTTCTGAAGACCCGGAAGCATTCCCCAAAGCCATCCACAAGCCTGCATTCTTTCATAGTTGAAGGATGCCTGTAAGAAACAGGACAGCCAAACCATTTTGTTCAAAGTTTTTTTATCCAGCTGTGGTGCCGGAGTCAAATCCTGATATTTCTCTGGAATATTATATGCCATCCTGGTCACCTCCTACAAAGCCTGCTCCTGCGCCGGCATTCTGTTTGATCTTTGTCTGTGTTGTGAAGTCATAGATTGCAATAGCTGCACCTACGAATGCACAAAGGAGAAGTGTTGCTCCTGCTGTTGATGCGTTTGCTGCACAAATAAGTGCCATTGCGAAACCTGCAAGAAGGAATCCCCACATTTCTCCGGACATCATAACTTTCATCAGGATAGCAAATCCAACGAACTTCATAGCGCCGCCTGCTGCATCCAGACCTGCCATTACCCATGAGAACTGGTAAGAGAAGTCTTTCAGTGTTTCACCAAGAGCTGTTCCGCCGTAAAGTCCTGCTACTGCAAGAACTCCGAACAGACATCCAAGTACTGCCATCTCAAGGAAGTTGATGTTGCGGATACCTTTAACATTAGCTTCCTCAGCGTACTTGTCAGCTTTAGCCATCATACCGGACATAAATGTAAATGTCAGTGTAACTGCATACTGTCCGAATACTGCGAACGGAATTGCAAGACCCATTGCTGCGCCTACACCGTCTGCTGTAGCTTCCATGTCAAGTGAAACTGCGAAAATAGTTGCCATAATACCACCAAGAATTGCGTTTGGCGGCTGTGCTCCACCGATCGGCATACTTCCGATCTGAATAAGCTGGTAAGCACCACCTACTACGATACCAAGCTCAAAGTTACCAAGGATTGCTCCGATAATCGGGCAAGTAACGATCGGCTGGTACAGGGACTCTAAGAAGCTGAACTGGTCAATACCCATGATAAAGGCTACTACGAAGACCAGAAGAGCTTGGATGATTGAAATATCTCCCATGTTTACTCCTTTCCAATTAACCGATAAAACTTAATTATCATTTGAATAATTTTTCTGTACTTTCTGCCGGTGTATCAGGAACTCGTTTGATTTCCAGTTCCACACCGAGATCCTGCAACTTTCTAAATGTTGCAACATCGTCGTCATCAACTGCAACCGAAGTTGCCACCTGACGTTTACCCTCAGCCATGTGCATATTACCGATATTTAATTTTTTGATCGGTACGCCGCCCTCTACGAGCTTAAGCACATCCTGCGGAGATTCGCAGATAATTGCAATATGCTGATTTGCAGAAGCTTTGTGGATGATATTGATTGTCTTCTCGATTGTGAAGAAACGTGTCTGCGCATAAGCCGGAGCAGCCATGTTCATCAAACCTTGACGGAATTCATCCGCGGCAACCGCATCATTCGCAACAAGCAACAAGTTCGCGCCTACAACGCCACACCACTGTGTTGCCACCTGACCATGAATCAGACGATTGTCAATTCTTGTCAATCGAATATCTGGCATTTTTCGTGTCCTCCTTCCTTATTAAGATTAGCATTCATCGGACAGGTCAAAGCCCCTTTCCTCATGCCGTTTCAACAAGCTCTCTTTAAGAAAATAAAACACTTAAAGAGTAAATCTGCTTACGAAGTTTATTATACCAAATTCCCGCCTGATTAGTTTGCACTTTTTATTTATCCATTTGCATTTTTGCATTAGATAATTTTAATGAAAAAGTTATGCTTTTTTTATTTTTTTATCACAAAAGTTACAATCAACCTCTTTTGTTTTACATTTTTTCACATTTAATATAGAAGAAACACAAATTCCGCCTCTGAATCTCCCTATTTTTACATTTTTATAATACTACTTGTGATCTTTTGTATATTTACCACTCCATTTTTGCATTTTTATGCATCTATTGTATATTTTATGCATTTTTATTTAATTTTTCATTTTTCTATTGCATATTTATAAAATCAGGTGTATAGTATGGATAGTTAAAGCAAAAACAAACTTTTAAATAAGAAAAATATATTTCAGGAGGCAATTAAAATGAGCAAAGAAAAAGTTATACTTGCATATTCAGGAGGTCTTGATACGACAGCAATCATTCCATGGCTGAAAGAAAATTTTGACTATGATGTAGTTTGCTGCTGCATCGACTGCGGACAAGGCGAAGAACTGGACGGACTGGAAGAAAGAGCTAAACTTTCAGGCGCTTCCAAATTATATATTGAAAATATCATCGATGAATTTTGCGACGATTATGTAATGCCGTGCGTGAAAGCCGGCGCCGTTTATGAGAATAAATATCTTCTCGGTACGTCGATGGCACGTCCGGTCATTGCAAAAAGACTTGTTGAAATAGCACGTAAAGAGGGCGCGACAGCTATTTGTCACGGTGCAACAGGAAAAGGAAACGACCAGATCCGCTTTGAGCTCGGAATCAAAGCGCTCGCACCGGATCTGAAGATCATTGCTCCGTGGAGAATGACTGACGTTTGGACAATGCAGTCTCGTGAAGAAGAGATTGAATACTGTAAACAGCACGGAATCAATCTTCCGTTTGACGCAAAACACAGCTATAGCCGCGACCGAAACTTATGGCACATCAGCCACGAAGGACTGGAATTAGAAGATCCTGCAAACGAACCGAATTACGATGATCTGCTCGTTCTTGGCGTAACTCCGGAAAAAGCTCCTGACGAAGGCGAGTACGTGACAATGACATTTGAAGCCGGCGTTCCGAAAACTCTGAACGGAAAGGAAATGAAAGTTTCCGAAATCATTACCGAACTGAATGCACTTGGCGGAAAACACGGTGTCGGCATCGTTGATATTGTCGAGAACCGCGTTGTCGGAATGAAATCACGCGGCGTATACGAGACACCGGGCGGAACGATCCTTATGGCTGCTCACGAACAACTCGAAGAACTTGTTCTCGATCGTGCTACATACGAAGTCAAAAAAGATCTCGGCAATAAATTTGCACAGATTGTATACGAAGGAAAATGGTTTACACCGCTTCGTGAAGCAATTCAGGCATTTATCGATGTTACACAGCAATATGTGACAGGTGAAGTAAAATTCAAATTATATAAAGGAAACATCATCAAAGCAGGCGAAACATCTCCGTACTCTCTGTACAGCGAATCCCTCGCAAGCTTTACAACTGGCGAATTGTACGATCACCACGATGCAGAAGGATTTATCAACCTGTTCGGTCTTCCGTTAAAAGTCCGTGCAATGAAAATGCAGGAACTCGAGAAATAAAATTTATCCATACGACAATTTGTTTATGTCATAAAATCGGACAGCGTCTTGCTTTAATATTTTCAAAGCAAAACGCTGTCTTTCTATTCATTCTCTCTACATCCTCGAGAATGCCCATAAGTTCTGAATCTGCGGTTCCAGTCTTTCATAATCCCATAGCTGCCCGCTTCTGATCCTGCTGTTCGGATCATTCACTTTTATTTTTCCGTTTTCGACCTTCGTAAGCACAATAAAGTGTCCTGTCGTCGTAAAGTCTCCGGGCCGCATACTACATATGATCGGACAGCCGCTTTCCAATGCCGAAAATACTTCCGACCGGCTTAGACCAAGCTCTTCGCCCCATATTCCGAACGACTGAACACCTTCCGACATAAGCGTCCAGCTTGTTCCCGACTCTCCCGCATAATATCCTTGTTCCTCTGCAAACTTTGCCACCTTATACGGTGTGACGGACGGATCACAAAGCAGTCCGGAAACAACCATAGCGACCGCCGTCGGTCCACATCCGTTGACTGCGATCATATTATCTCCATAAACAGAATATCCCCATCTTTCATCCCACTGTAACAGGAGCGGAATCTCTCCTGCAGCCACTTCCCCGATCGTATCTGCCGGAGAAGCATCTTTCATTTTAGAATAATTTTTTACAAATTCCCAAGTTTCAGGATTTTTATCAAGGAGATCTTTGAGAGTATCCGCATTCTCATCGGTTTTGTCAATAGACTGATAAGCCTCTTTTGCTTTATACATTTCTTTTCCTTCTTTCAGAAATCCATTGACTGCCTGACCTAAGCCTCCTGCTCTGTAATTTTCATCCAAAAATCGTTCTTTCAGAAAAAGTACTGCCGCTATGACCGCAGCTACGCAAAATACTGCTGCCACTGCTTTTCTCAGAAATCTTGCTTTTTTCCTCTTCCGAAGTTTTTTTATTCTTCTGCTTTCGTTTACTCTGCCCCGATCTGCATTTCGTTTCTTAGGCTTTTGCTCTTCATATCTTCCGTCGACGTTCCGCCGTTTTGTTCTGTCTGCGGGATGTGTTCGGAATCTTCTGTCTGCACCGTACTTTTCATTCTTTCTGTCAAAGCTTTCTTTCCGCATTTTATCGCCCTCTTACTGTTTTTTCTTCACAGCGTAAAGTATATCCGCAAACAGCTTTCTTTTCTTTAAACAAAATCCTAAGTTTTCTTTAATTTTACTTTTTCCGCAACACGTCATTCATAACCCGCAAAATGTTTCCGGATGCAAATTTTTCAATCTGTCTCCCCGTCAATCCCGCGCGTTCCAGCCTTTCCCACAATTTCCACATATCTTCCACATCCCGAATCTCTCCCGGAAGCGCTTCTTTTGAAAACCCGTCGAAATCCGTCCCAAGCGCAACCGCATCTTCTCCGGCTTTATCGATCATGTACAAAATATGTTTTACAATATCAGAAATTTCCGCTCTTCCTTCTTTTCTTAAAAATGCAGAATAAAAATTCACTCCTGCCACTCCTCCTTTGTTTCCAAGAAGGCGGAGCATTTCATCTGTCAGATTCCGCGGATGCAGGCAAAGAGATCTTGCGTTTGAATGAGATGCCACGATCGGAAATTCACTGTACTTAACGCAGTCATAAAAACCTCCGTCCGACAAATGTGACACATCCACAATCATGCCAAGCTCATTCATTCTCCTGACAGTTTCTATTCCAAATGGTTTCAGCCCTTTTCTCATCACTTTTCTATTAGCACTGTTTGGACTGCCGATACAATTTTCATAATTCCATGTCAACGTCATCAGACGGACGCCTTCTTCATACAATTCATCGATCCGCTCTGTTTTTCCTCCAAGGACACCGCCTTCTTCTACCGTCAGCACAGGGTTCAAAAAACATGTATTTTGTTGTTTTATTTTCCGATCCGCCTGATTACATCTGTCTATTTCTTCCTTGGCATATGAGATCATCCGGCGAACCGCCTTATATGCTCTGTCTTCACTTTCCTTATCTTCACCTGTTCCATCTGCATTTTGTATATAGATACCCGGATTCTTTGTTTTCTTTTCATCTGCATACCGCAGATCTGTTCTGTAATCTTTTAAATTTACAAAACACGCAAAAAACTGCATCTGCGCTCCCGCTCTTTCAAGCCGTTCCATATCTACGCACAATGTATTTTTCATCAGCGTTCCTTTTCTGTTTTTATAAATCTCGCTCACCGTATCGCAGTGCATATCGATCCATCTCATAGCTTTTCCTCTTTTCAAATTTTTATTTTCTTCTCTTATGTATAAGCAGTTCTCTTTTTACATATTCTGACTATAGCACAAGCGCAGTACAATCGGCGGCCTTCTGCAAAATAATACATCAAAAGGAGACTATATGCATCCTAAAATCGGCATCATCATATGCGGATTCAATGAGAATCGGCAGTTTGTACCAAATGTTTATATTCAATCCGTCCGTTACGCCAAAGGAATCCCTCTCCTCATCCCTCTTGTACGAAGCGACAGGATGATCGATGACTATGTAAGTTTATGCGACGGATTTCTCTTTTGCGGAGGCGAAGATATCACCCCTCTTTTATTCGGAGAAGAACCGCAAAACGGAAACGGAAAAACAGACATTACGGTAGACCTTTTTCAAATCCGTCTCATGAAGCGCGTTCTGGCTTCCCGAAAACCTGTCCTTGCAATCTGCAGAGGAATGCAGATTTTAAATGTTTCCTGCGGCGGAACAATCTGGCAGGATCTTTCCCTTATCCCACAGCCGACGCTCAACCACACACAGCAGTCCGCATCCAGAGGAGATGTCAGCCACCGCATCAAAATCGAACGTTGCTCAAAGCTCAAACAATTTGTAGGCTCGTGCATTTATGTGAACAGTTTCCACCATCAATCTGTCAAAACACCCGGGAGAAACGTCTGTGTCAGCGCCCGTTCCCCGGACGGCGTCATTGAGGCAATCGAACTTTCCGGACATCCTTTCGCCCTCGGAGTTCAATGGCATCCCGAGTGCATGTATCGCACCTCGCCTGAAATGCGTTCTCTTTTCCATGAATTTATTGCACATTCACTTATAAACAGCAAAGATTCCGGACATACTATTTCCTGAAATATTATTTATAAAGGAGGTTATATTCATGACAGAAATATCAATCCTTGATCTTCAAAACCTTCGTCATCTTATCGGCGGATATTCCACTACCCACTGTAAAATGACAGATTATGCTTCAAAAGCCGAAGATCCGGAAATCAAAAAGCTTTTTCAGGAAGCGGCTGATTCCGCTATGAAAAATAAACAGGAACTGATGAAATTCCTGTAATCTTCCACAATTTTCATGAGACAAACAATCAAAATCATTACAGAACGAGGTGAACACAATGGATGAAAAGACAATGGTTTCAGATGCTCTTGTAGGAATTAACGGTGAACTGAAAATGTTCGGAGATATGATCCCACAGACAGAAAACAAAGAATTAAAACAATGCTTAAAACAGATCCGCAATCAGTGTGAGATGGCACAGGAAAAAATGTACACTGCCGCACGGGAAAAAAGTTATTATGTTCCTGCCGAAAAAGCATCTATGCAGGAAATCGAACATGTCAAATCTATTTTAAACGTAAAATAAGCCAGTTCAGGGTTCAGGCGATAAAAAACTGCCGCCTGAACCCTGATCCAACTATAGAACCAACTTTTCATAAGATATATTTTTCAATCGCCTCCGCAGCTCCGTCATGGCGATTCGACGACGTTACATAATCTGCTCGTTGTTTCAACATTTCCTCTGCATTTCCCATAGCAATTTTTAAACCGGATTCTTCAAACATGAATGAATCATTTTCCCCGTCTCCGATGCAGGCAATCTCCTCTTTCTCTATGCCAAGATGAGCAGAAAGCGCTTTCAGGCCATTCCCCTTGGACGCATCTTTTGAAAATATTTCGGCATAAATCCCGGTATACGCAGCTTTCACCTGAGGATACACCGAAAGGATCTCTTTTAATTTTTCCTTTTCTTTTGACGTAGGAAAATAAAACTGAAGTTCTTCTACATCACAATCACTTTTTGAAAGAATCTCTTCCATGTTTCTCACGCAGCAAACCGCCGCTGCATCTTTCCCGTAAACAATGCGGCCTGCCGAAGTAAAAAGCTTTCCCTGAGCAAAATAGCGGTGTCTTACATGCGCCGCAATGCCGAATTTTTCTTTTCGGCAGTCGGAAAGGATCGAAAGCGCATCTTCTTTTTTTATCAGAGCCCTGAACAATGTCTTCTTTTCTTTTACATCTGTCACCATAGCTCCGTTTGAAGTGATCACATAACGAAACAGATCTTTGTTTTTTTCGTCATCTTCGGTTTTGCTCTCCCTTAGCACACCTGCCGCCAGCCTGTGCGGAATACACCCTAAATTTCGCCCCGTACACGGAACAACCGTAATCCCGGCTTTCGCAGCTTTTCGCAGTACATCCAGCGTTCTGTCCGTCATACGGCTTCTCTGATCTAAACATGTTCCGTCCATATCGATTGCAAGTAATTTTATCATAATCTCTTACTTCCTTTTTGCGATACTACGCGCAACGTAAACTCCGCTGGCAGAAGCATGGGACAAAGAGTGAGTCACTCCGCTTCCATCCCCGATCACATATAATCCTTTGTGATTTGTCTCAAGATGCTCATCTAACTTCACTTCCATATTATAAAACTTCACTTCCACACCATAGAGAAGCGTATCGTCATTCGCCGTACCAGGCGCAATCTTATCAAGAGCATAGATCATCTCAATGATTCCGTCTAAAATACGTTTCGGAAGAACAAGACTTAAATCTCCCGGCTCCGCTGACAGTGTCGGGCGCACGAATCCTTCTTCAATACGTTTTGCCGTACTTCGCCTTCCTCTTGTCAGATCTCCGAAGCGCTGCACGATCACGCCTCCGCCGAGCATATTGGATAAGCGTGCTATGCTTTCTCCATATCCATTGCTGTCTTTAAACGGTTCCGAAAAATGTTTCGCCACAAGAAGAGCAAAATTTGTATTTTCCGTCTGCTTCTTCGGATCTTCATAACTATGACCGTTTACTGTCACAATTCCGTTTGTATTCTCATTTACAACAATACCGTAGGGATTCATGCAAAATGTTCTTACCTTATCTTCAAACTTTTCCGTACGATACACAATTTTACTTTCATACAGTTCATCTGTCAGATGGGAGAAGATCACTGCCGGAAGTTCAACTCTTACACCTAGATCCACCCTGTTTGAGTTTGTCTCGATATCAAGACTTTCGCACACTTTCTCCATCCATTTGCTTCCGCTTCTTCCTACGGAAATAATACACTCCTCACACTCGTCTGTACTGTCCCCGCTTATCACACGATAGCCGCCGTCAACCGCCTCCAGTTCATCCACACGATAATTAAACCGGAATTCTACTTTTTCTTTCAGCTCTTTATATAGATTTTCCAATACAATATAATTGATATCTGTTCCCAAATGCCGCACAGAAGCATCTAATAACTTCAGTTCATTTTGAATACAAAGTTTTTTAATATCCGTTCCCGCAGTAGAATACATCTTTGTTCCCTCTCCGCCGTAGGCAAGATTGATCTCATCGACGTATTTCATAAGGTCGATCGCAGTATCTTTACCGATATATTCATACAGTGTACCGCCGAAATCATTTGTAATGTTATATTTTCCGTCTGAAAATGCCCCTGCGCCTCCAAAACCGCTCATGATCGCACAAGTTTTACAGTTAATACAGCTTTTTATCTTCTTTCCGTCTATCGGGCATTTTCTTTTCTCAAGAGAATTCCCCGATTCAAATACAGCGACTTTTAGTTCCGGCGCTTTTTTTGCAAGTTCATATGCCGCAAAGATTCCTCCCGGTCCGGCGCCGATAATAATCACATCATATCTGCTCATTTTCTTTTCCCTTTCTTTTTTGTTGTTTTTCTCATTGTTTTTATTTTTCTCTTTTTTAGTTTCTTTATTAAAATTCAGAGGTCAAAATATGCAAAAACATTTTTCAATATCACTTGACGTATACGCGACAGCACAAAAAGAAAGACCGTTCTCCGGGAATCACTTTCCGAGAACCGCCTTTCCTCGTTTTTATGTCTCTGCCGTTTATGATTACTCTACTTCGGAAAACTCATCTTTTCCTACTCCGCAAAGCGGACAGAGGAAATCTTCCGGAACGTCTTCCCATTTTGTTCCTGCTTCAACTCCGTTATCCGGATCGCCGATTTCTTCATCATAAATGTATCCACATACGTCACACACATATTTTTTCATGATAATACCTCCTGCAAATTCTCATCTTATTCTTTCATTATCTGCCGATAATACTTTTTCATAATAGCATAGAACTTTTCTTTTTTCAAGCGCCTCTTAAATCGTTTAAAATTTTACCTTAAATGAAAAACTAAATTCCACCATCATGCTGAATTTAGTCTTACTCTCTTCTTCTATATCCTATATTATTTTAGTACCTTCTATCCGCAGTAGAAAAGAGGTACTTATGTGTAAATCTATCCCTGGAAATCAAAAGCATATGACAATGGATCAGCGTATTATAATTGAAAAAAGGTTGGATCAAGGAAACTCCCTCCATAGCATTGCGCTACAGTTAGGAAAAGATCCAACCACTATCTCCAAAGAAATTAAAAAGCACCGCACTATTCAGGAACATAGCCACTTCAATGAATCAAAAAATAAATGTGCTCTAATAAAAGACTGCAAAAAAAAGAATATCTGTGAAATCTATGCTCCGATATGCAAAAGAATGTGTAAACTCTGCAACCACTGTAATTCCCATTGCGATGATTTCATTCCTCGCAGTTATCATTGTTCCAAACTAGATAAAGCTCCCTTTGTATGCAATGCTTGCAGTAAAAAAAGCGGATGCCGTTTGGATAAGGCTTATTATAGAGCCACGATTGCTCACAGGGAATATCGAACCGTTCTGATTGAATCGCGAACTGGTATCAACATTTCTCCTGAAGATTTGATAAGGCTGGATGAACTGGTTTCCCCACTGATTATGCAGGGGCAGTCCCCTTACATGATCCTACAGAATCATCCGGAGATCCCTTACTCAGAAAAAACGCTTTACAATTACATTGAATCCGGAGCTTTGAGTGTTAAAAATATCGATCTGCCTAAAAAAGTAAAATATAAGCTCCGTTCTTCCGGCTCTTCTGAATTAGTTGATAAAACAATCTATGAAGGTCGTACTTACAAAGACTTTCAGGCATTTTTAAAAGAGTTCCCGGATACAAGAGTTACTGAAATGGATACCGTTCTCGGCTGTGAAGGTTCCCACAAGGTGTTACTCACTTTCCACTTTTCCGAATGTTCTTTTATGATGGCGTATCTTCTTGACAGCAAAGAATCCGATCATATAAAAAATGTATTTGACTCCATTGAGCATGCGATTGGAACCTTTTCTTTTGCCTCTGCTTTTTCGCTGATTTTAACGGACAGAGGCGGTGAATTTCAGATTCCGGATGCATTGGAATGTGGTGAAGACAACCTGATTCGGACAAGTATTTATTATTGTGATCCGATGTGTTCCTGGCAAAAGCCGCATTGTGAAAAGAACCATGAATATATCCGAAAAATATGCCCGAAAGGAACATCCTTTGACGATTACTCGCAAAAAGAGATCAATCTGATGATGAGCCATATCAACAGTACTCCAAGACAAAGCCTTGGTGGATTGTCGCCTATGGCTCTTGCAAAAATCATGCTCCCACATGAACTTTTAAATTTTTTTGCTCTCACTGAAATACCGGCAGATGAGATCGTATTAACGCCTGCATTATTGAAAAAATAAAACCAGATAATAAAACAAATCTGCGGATAAAGGCTCCATATCACACATACCAGACAAGTGGAATTTAGTCTTACAGAGCAGATTCCAGTTGTCTCATTAGCATACATTTTTATTGCAGAAAAGCATTTATTATCTGGTTAAATTCCACTTTAAAGGATTTGACACAATTCGTCAAACCCTAAAATATCGAATTTAGTCTTCTGTATGGAATTTACTTTTACATATGGAATTTACTTATTCACTCAACCGTTTAAAATTTTAAAGTGTAGGATTACAATACATGTGTTACAACTGAATAATTAAAAAGCGGAAATACCTTTTCTGTGTTATGCTTTAAGCTACCAAACCTAAACATTTAAGAAAGGAAGTATTCCCGCATGGCAAGTATAACACAAGATATGAGGTATCGTCTATCCCTGATCCGTTTCGCCGAAAAATATGGTGTCTCAAAAACAGCAATTAAATATAAGACAAACCGCCAGTATATTTATCGTTGGAAGCGCCGCTATGACGGCACAATAGAGTCTCTCCGCGATCGTTCACGCCGTCCCCATCACCATCCCAATCAGCATACACCTGAAGAAATCAAGCTGATCCAAGATATGCGTAGGCGCAATCCCCATTCTGGTCTGGTTGTCTTTTGGGTCAAACTTATGCAGCGCGGTTATAAACGTTCCATCCCAGGATTGTATCGTTTTCTGAAGAAACAGGGAATCTTGGCTCAAAAACTTCCGAATCCCAAATATATTCCGAAGCCTTATGAGCAGATGAAATATCCCGGACAGCGTATCCAGGTCGATGTGAAATTCGTTCCTGCATGTTGTCTTGTCAATAATGCGAAAGGAAAGAAATTCTATCAGTATACCGCCATTGATGAGTACTCCCGCTGGCGGTATGTGGAAGCTTTTGAAGAACACAGCACCTATTCATCCGCACAGTTCCTCAAGCATCTGATCCAACGCTTTCCTATGCCAATCGAATGCGTTCAGACAGACAACGGCGTGGAGTTTACAAAGCGCTTTTCCACTTCCGGCAAAGAAACATTGACTTTATTCCAACGGACTTTAAAAGAACTTGGCATCCAACATAAACTGATCCGACCCTTTACACCACGTCATAACGGAAAAGTGGAACGCAGCCACCGCAAGGATAATGAACGTTTTTATACCTCGCATACTTTCTATTCCTTTGAGGATTTTTCCAAGCAGCTTCAAACCTATAACCGTAGGGATTATAACCAGTTTCCCATGAGACCTCTGGGGTGGAAATCACCACAAACTGTTCTGAGGGAATTTATTGATCGGGGTGTAACATATGTTTGACAAACCTACACTCTTAAATCGTTTAAAATTTTAAAGATCATCGATCAATGCTGTTGATTTCGCATAAGCCGTCGAGCGTGCTTCAAAGAAATCCGTCTTCACCATATTGGCGTTTGAATACTGAGATACCCATTTCATTGTCTCCGGCTCTCTTTCACATCCCGGGTATATCGGGGCATATCCAAGGCTTTTCCATCTCAGATTGCCGAGATAACGGATATAATCTGTTATCATCTTTTCGTTCAATCCCGGCACTTCATTTCCGATCACATAACATGCCCATTCGATTTCCTGGCGAACCGCTTCCATAAGCAGTTCTTTCATCTCTGACACCATATGATCGTCAAACAGCTCCGGATGTTCTTTGCGAAGTTCGATGATAATATTACGGAAAAGCCATAAATGCGTATTCTCATCTCTGTTAATATACCGGATCTCCTGAGCAGATCCCGGCATTTTTCCGTTCCTGGACAAATTATAGAAAAACATAAAACCGGAAAAGAAATAGATCCCTTCCAGAACAAAATTTGCCATCATCACTTTCACTAAAGTCCGCGCATCTTTTTTTACCTGAAATTCATTATAGCATTCCCCTATAAATGTATTCCTTTTCAACAGATGTTCGTCTGTTTTCCACTGGTATAAAATATCCATTCTTTCATCAGGCGAGCAGATCGTATCAAGCATATAAGAATATGACTGTGAATGTACACATTCCTGAAACGTCTGAATGTTCAGACAAAGATTCACTTCATTTGCCGTAATATATTCTCCGACGCAGGGCAGATTTGCCGTCTGAATCGAATCAAGAAATACGAGAAAGGACAAAATTTTATCATAGGCTTTCCGCTCCGCCGGCGATAGATTCGGGTAATCTTTTATATCCTGCGACAAGTTGATTTCCTCCGGTATCCAGAAATTATTCATTGCCTGACGATACCATTCGGATGCCCATGTATATTTCAAATTATTATAATCATTTAAATTAGTTGTATTCCCGCCGATCATGCGGCGTTTCAGTACGTCCGTATCTCCGTCCGGATTAAAAAGCGGTTTGTGCGGAAGCGGTTTTTTTATATCAAATTGCTGCATAGTCGTCTCCTTTTTCTTTTTGCCGGCAGCAAAAAGCGACTTCTTGTTTTCTAGGAAGAACAAGACTCACACTCTTCTACTTCCAGCGATTTTGACCTTACATAGTATACTGTTTTTACGCCGCATTCCCATGCCTTTAAATACAGGTTAAGCACTTGGCGCATTGTATAATCGTTTGTTATATAAAAATTCATCGACTGAGCCTGATCCACATGTCTTTGTCTGACTCCGCATGCGCGTACAGACCAATTCTGATCAATATGATGTGCGTTTATGTAATACCAATACGTCTCCGGGCTAAGATCAGGCGCAACTCTGGGAAGCATAGATCCCTTTTTCTCTTCCAGGAAATACTTGTTCATAACCGGATCGATCCCCGCTGTCGTTCCCGCGATAATGGAAGTGGAACTTGTCGGCGCGATCGCCAAAAGATATGCGTTTCTCATTCCCTGTCTGTGTACTTTTTCCCTTAGCTCCTTCCACTCATCCGAGCAGTATCCCCGCTTTTCAAAATAGGCTCCGCTCTCCCAGTCCGATCCTTCAAAATATCGGTAAGAACCTTTTTCTTTCGCATAATCACTGCTTGCTTCAATGGCCGCATAATTAATCTGCTCAAACAATTTATCAACAAACGCCAAATGTTCTTCCGACTGCCATTTGATCTTATTTTTCGCAAGCATATGGTGATATCCGCTTACCCCAAGACCTATAGATCGATATGTATGGTTTGTGATCTTTGCGTAGGGAACAGGATAAAAATTCAGATCGATCACGTTGTCAAGCGCCCTGACAACCGTACGCACAACTTTACGGACATATGCAGGATCATTTACCGGAAGGTTACCAAGTGACAAAGACGCCAAATTACAGACGACAAACTCTCCTGCTTTTGTTGTATTGACGACTACTGTGTCTTTGTCTTCTGTCTGTATTTTTGTTTCAACCGTAGAAATCGCGGACATATTCTGCGCAATTTCCGTACAAAGATTAGAACAATAAATCATTCCTTTGTGAGGGTTTGGATTCGCACGGTTCACTGTATCTCTGTTAAATGCAAACGGAGTTCCGGTCTCCGCCGCTGATTTGATGATCAGACGGATCAGATCTTTCAAAAGAACTGTCCTTTTCTTAATTCTTGCATCATGAACACAATCCCAATAGCGGCGCTCCCATTCTTCTCCGAAACTATCTTCCAAACAATATCCTTTTACCGTCATGATCTCATGCGGGCACATCAGATACCAGTCCTGATCCAGGTTTTCTCCTGCCATTTTCCAGAACAGATCCGGATAACAGACTGCCGGAAATACATCGTGCGCTTTCATTCTCTCATCGCCGTTATTTGTCCGAAGCTGAAGGAATTCCGGCAAGTCTCTGTGCCATGCATCGAGATATACCGCGACCGCTCCCGCTCTTACCCCAAGCTGATCTACCGCAACCGCAGTATCATTCACGATGCGGACCCAGCGTATCACTCCGCCTGCCGCCCCTTCAAATCCTCGTATCATACTTCCCGATGCACGTACTTTCCCGAAATACAACCCCATTCCGCCGCCGTATTTGCTTACCATGGCAAAATTATCAATCGACCGGAAAATTCCTTTCAAACTGTCGGGAACAGTGTCAATAAAACAAGAACTAAGCTGATGAAACGGCTTTCTTGCATTTGCCAGAGTCGGAGTCGCCATTGTCACTTCTAATTTAGAGAGCATATCGTAAAACTCTCTCACCCACATAAGTCTGATCTTTCTTTTCTCATTCATCGCAAGATGAAGGGCAATCCCTAAGAACATCTCCTGCGGACTCTCCAGCGGAACATGCCGATGTGTTGAGATCACATATCTCTTTATGAGAAGATCCAATCCCGAATAGTTAAACAGCCTGTTTCTTTCTTTGCATATATAACTCTCCGCTTCTACGATCTCTTCTTTTGAGTAATTTTCCATGATATAAGAACCGTACAGTCCTTTTTCTGTCAGGTAAACAATCTTTTCATACAGATCTGAAATCCCGATCGATTTCTCTTCTTCTTTCAATTTTTCCGAAAAGCGAAAATCAAGCAGCCATCCTGCGATCATTTCCCAACGCGGCGCTTCCTGACTTGTAAGTTCCGCCGCCGCTTTGATCAGCGCGTCGAATCTTCCCCCATCGTCCATATCCGTTTTCAAAAATCCCGAAAATTTCTCAAAAAGAAGTTCCAATGAATAAACTTTTTCCGGAAATTCTGTGTGTATGTCATATAAAAGCTTTTCCAACCGTTCTTGAAACTGCAAAGTACGGCACACAAAGCTGTCTGTTATCAAAGTCATTCCTTTTTTCTCAAGTGTTTCTGTCATCAATTCCTCCTTTTTTCTTCCTGTATCTTTTCCTCATTTTCATGAAGACCTAAAACGCCTTCTACAAGAATCTCAACATCATTAAATATATAATCAAATGCTCCTGCCTGACACATATTGATCAAAACCATTCCGACCGGCACTGACAAGATCATCCAGAGTAATCCTCCTGCTTTATAGCCTACATACAAAAGCAGCAGGGTAACAAGCGGATTCAGTCCGACACTGTCGCCAACCATTTTCGGCTGAAGGAGCTGTCTTACAACCTGTGTGATCACATAGAGGACGACCAAAGATACCGTCATCTTGTAATCACCCATAAAAAACTGATACACAGCCCACGGTATCATCGCTGTTCCGGTTCCGAAAAACGGAAGGAAATCAAGAAATGAGATCAAAAATGCCACAAGAACAAAATATCCGATGCCCATAAATCCAAGTCCTGCCGCTAAAATCAAAAATACGACTCCCATAATCTTAAACTGCGCTTTAAAATATCCGCCTAATGCATATTTTAAATTATCCGAAACAAGAGTCATCCTCTTTTGAACCGATACAGGCGCAACTTTTTTCAGCCATGCAAGCACATCTTCCCTCTGAACAATGAAAAAATATGCCGACATAATAGCTACGACAAACGAAACAAGATAATACGGAACTCTTTTTGCAATATTTCCTGCGGCAGATACAGTCGGTTCACTGATTCCCGATACAACTTTTCCCATATATTGATCAAGATTCGACGCAACTGTGTTCCATCCGTTCTGCACAACCTCGGGAAGCCTATCGAATACTCCCGAAAGAGTATCTCCGATCTGACTCAACCCGCTTTCCAGTTGTGCATATATCGACGGAAAATCTCTGACTAAGCTGGCGACTTCCAGAATGAGCCGGCTGATGCCAAGATAGAGTATACCGACGATTCCTCCTAGAACGAGGATAACGATCAACGCCGAACCAAGCTTTTTCACTATACGCAGCCGCTTTTCCAGCCAGTTTACAAGCGGAGCCGCCACTGCGGAAATAATCCATCCGATCACAAACGGCATAAGAAACCCGATCGCTTTTATTCCGATGATCACAAATGCAGCCGTCGCTGCCAGACTAAAAAGCAGCCGTATGCCGACCTGCCAATAAGGACGTTTATTCTCCATCCTGCGCCTCCACATTAAAACATTCCGCTTCAATCAGTTCCCATATATCCTCTTTTCCCTGTTTCGACACCGAGGAAAAAGGTAGCACTTTTGTTCCCGGAACAAGATCCAGACCTTGTTTAAGCATTTTTACATGTTTTTGTATCTGACTTCTCTTAATCTTGTCAAGCTTTGTCGCAATGATAATCGGATGATAACCTTGCTCTACGATCCATTGATACATCATTCTGTCGTTCGCCGACGGATCATGTCTGATATCAATCAGAAGAAATACTGCTTTTAACTGCTTGGAACTGTGCAGATAACGCTCGATCATCCGCCCCCACTGCTCTTTTTCTTTTTCCGAAACACGGGCATATCCATATCCCGGAAGATCGACAAGGTACATTTCATCATTTATATTATAAAAATTGATCGTCTGTGTTTTCCCCGGTGTCGCCGAAATACGAGCGTAAGATTTTCTATTCATCAAAGCATTGATCAAGGAAGATTTTCCTACGTTTGATTTTCCGGCAAATGCGACTTCCGGCTTGTCATTTTCCGGCAGCGTACTCGTAATTCCGCACACTGTTTCGAGATTAATATTTTTGATTACCATAATGAACTTCCTTTCATTTTCGTTTTCTGCCCATAGCCGCCTTCAGCACTTCATCCATGCTCTCTACAAACAGAATTTCCATTCCTTTTGTAATCTCCGCCGAAAGTTCTTCTACATCCGCCTGATTTGCTTTCGGAACGAGCACCGTTTTTATCCCGGCGCTCTTTGCAGCCAGAAGCTTTTCTTTCAAACCGCCGATAGGCAGCACGCGCCCTCTCAGCGTCACTTCTCCGGTCATAGCCAAATCTGCCCTGACTTTCTTTTCTGTAATTGCCGAGAGCATCGCCACTGCCATTGTTATTCCTGCCGACGGTCCGTCTTTAGGTACTGCGCCTTCGGGAATATGCACATGAATGTCATGTTTTTCAAAAAAATCCGGCGAAATGGCATATTTTTTACTTACCGAACGGATATAACTGATCCCCGTCCTGGCAGATTCTTTCATCACATCTCCGAGCTGCCCCGTAAGCATAAGTTCTCCTTTTCCCGGCATTACATTGACTTCGATCTGAAGCGTATCGCCTCCGACGCTTGTCCATGCAAGTCCCCGGACAATTCCTACTTCCGCAGCGATATTTGCCATCTGATAAGTATACTTCTCTTTTCCGAGAAAACGATGGATATTTCGGTCTGTCACTGCAATTTTTTTTCGTTCTGTCGTAAAGATTTCTTTTGCAGCCTTTCTGCACACATTTCCGATCTCTCGTTCAAGCTGGCGCACTCCGGCTTCTTTCGTATAATTTCTTGCTATCTTCCAGATTGAATGTTTACTGAACGTAATCTGCTTCGGAGTCAGACCATGCTTCTCTATCTGTTTCGGAATCAAATGCTCCTCGGCAATATGGAGTTTTTCATTTTCCGTGTAACTGCTGATTTCGATCACTTCCATACGATCAAGCAGCGGACGCGGAATCGTCTGCAGCGTATTTGCCGTCGTAATAAAAAGCACTTCCGACAGATCAAGCGGAACTTCCAGATAATGATCTCTGAACTTATGATTCTGTTCGTTGTCCAACACTTCCAAAAGAGCCGAAAACGTATCTCCTTTATAGTCTGTACTCACTTTGTCGATTTCATCCAAAAGCATGACGGGATTTTTTACTCCCGCAGTCCGAAGTCCGTTAGCGATCCGCCCCGGCATTGCTCCGACATATGTTCTTCTGTGTCCTCGTATTTCCGCTTCATCTCTGACTCCGCCTAAAGAAATGCGGACATATTTCCTTTTCAAAGACCGTGCAAGCGATTTTGCGATCGATGTTTTTCCCGTACCCGGCGGTCCCACAAGACAAAGTATCGGACTTTCTCCTTTTTTTGTAAGCGCACGTACTGCCAGAAATTCCAAGATTCTCTCTTTCACCTGTTCAAGCCCATAATGATCTTCTTCCAGTACCATGCCGGCATATTCCAGATCATTATGATCCTGCGTAGAGCGGTCCCACGGCATCTCAAGCAGAGTTTCTATATATGTGCGGATCACACCGCTCTCCGCCGGTGAATTCAAAGAACTTTTAAATCTCCCGATTTCCTTTTTCAGCTTTTCTTTTACTTCTTCCGGCGCTTTTAACTTTTTCAGTTCTTTTTCAAATTCTTCTGCGTCAGATGCGGTCGATTCCTCTCCGAGTTCTTCCCTGATCAGTTTTAACTGCTCGCGCAAAATATATTCTCTTTGATGCTTATCGACTCTTTCTTTTACTTTCCGCTGTATCTCTTCTTTGATATCGATGATCTGCACTTCATTCACAAGTTTAAACGCTAGTTTTTCGTATCGTTTCAGCAGATCCGTCTCATTCAATATATCTTGCTGATCTGTGTAATAAAGAGGAATATTCGCCGCAATCTCATCTACCAGTTTCCGCAGGCCTTTCATCTCGACTAACTGGGAAACAGCTTCTTTAGACATCTTTCCGTTTTTTGCCGCGTAACTGACAAACATATCTTTCAGTCCCCGCTCCATAGCTTCTGTATTTACATCTTCCGGAAGAATCTCTTCAGAATCATCAAGAAGTTCTACATTTGCCCGTAAGTACAGATCTGTATATTCAATCTCTTTTAGTCTTCCCCGCATTTCGCCGGATACAAGCACACGCACAATATGCTTCGGCAGTTTAATGATCTGTTTGATCGTTCCTACCGTGCCGATCTCGTATACGTCCTCCATCTTAGGATCCTCTGTGTCGATCGATTTTTGTGCAGTCAAGAAAATCTTTTGTTCTTCCGCCATCGCTTCTTGTATCGCAGCAACCGACCGTTCACGGCTTACATCAAAATGAACAACCATTTCAGGCATAATAGTCATCCCACGCAAAGCTACCATCGGCAGGCTTTTTATCGTATTTTCCATGTTGTAACCTCCTGCTGTATCTCATCGCGCAGATCTTTTCCTGCGCTGTCTTATATTTTTCGGACATTTTATCGTATACATAGTAACAATCGCCGGAAGTGACAAAAGGCACGTTCCGGGATTGTAAGCAGTCGCCAAGGTCTCTGGCAAGCCAGGACTTTGGCTCGTCGCTGTTGCAAAAAGCGGGTGTGATGCCCCCCATCACACCCGTTTTACACAGTTCCCTTTTATACAGTTATCGATGTTCTGTATATTTGTTCGCAGCTATGCGCTCTGCGATGTCAAAAAAGATCTTCGCTCTTCTCCGTCTCGAAGATACAGCGGCTCGCCTTTTCCTTCTACCACATCTCTTGTGATCCTGCATTCTTTAATCGTTTCATCAGAAGGAACCTGATACATCGTATCCATCATGATCTTTTCCATGATCGCACGGAGTCCGCGGGCGCCTGTCTTTCTTTTCAGCGTCGTTTCAGCCACTGCGATAAGAGCGTCCCGATCAAATTCCAGTTTTACTCCGTCCAGCTCAAGAAGCTTCTGATACTGTTTTACGATCGCACTCTTCGGCTCTGTCAAAATGCGGATCAACGCATCCTTATCAAGCAGGTCAAGCGTAACCGTCACCGGAAGTCTTCCGATCAGCTCCGGAATCAGTCCGAACTTCACAAGATCCTGCGGAAGCACTTCCTGTAAAAGTACATCCATATCATACTCATGCTTTTCCGCGATTTCTGCATTGAAACCGATCGACTTCCTGTCAAGACGAGTCTCGATAATCTTGTCGATTCCTTCAAATGCGCCTCCGCATATAAAAAGAATATTCGTTGTGTCAATCTGAATCAGCTCCTGATGAGGATGTTTCCTTCCGCCCTGCGGAGGAACTGATGCAACCGTTCCTTCTATGATCTTCAATAAAGCCTGCTGTACACCTTCTCCTGAGACATCTCGGGTGATCGATGGATTTTCTGACTTTCTTGTGATCTTATCAATCTCATCAATATAAATAATGCCGTGCTCTGCTCTCTCAATATCCCCATCTGCCGCCTGAATAATCTTCAAAAGGATATTTTCCACATCTTCGCCCACATATCCTGCCTCTGTAAGCGCCGTCGCATCCGCAATCGCAAAAGGCACGTTCAGCACTTTCGCAAGTGTCTGGGCCAGAAGCGTTTTCCCGCAGCCTGTCGGACCAAGCATTAAAATATTGCTTTTTTGCAGCTCTACCCCGAGATCCTGTTCTGCCATAATTCTTTTGTAATGGTTATAAACTGCCACTGAAAGTACTTTTTTTGCCTCATCCTGTCCGATCACATAATCATCAAGAAAAGCTTTCATCTCTTCCGGTGTCAAAAGATTAATATCATCAAACAATTCTCTTTCGTTATAATCTAATTCCTCTTCTATGATCTCAGAACAGATTCCGATACACTCGTCGCAAATATATGTGCCGTTCGGACCTGCGATCAGCTTTCTTACCTGCGCCTGCGTTTTATTACAAAAGGAACATCTGACGATATCGTCTGTCGGTTTTCCTGCCATATTCTTTCACCTCAAAGCCAAATTAATGTTTTGCGATCACCTCGTCGATCAAACCGTACGCCTTTGCCTCATCGGCAGACATAAAATTGTCACGCTCTGTATCTGCCTTGATCGTCTCAAGTGATTGTCCTGTATTTGCAGCCAATATTTCATTCAATTTCTGTTTCGTACGCAGAATGTGTTCTGCCGCGATCTGGATCTCTGTCGCCTGTCCCTGCGCTCCGCCTGACGGCTGATGGATCATAATCTCCGCATTCGGGAGGGCAAAACGCTTGCCTTTCTTTCCGCCTGCAAGAAGGAACGCTCCCATACTTGCCGCCATTCCGATACATACTGTAGATACGTCACATTTGATATACTGCATTGTATCATAAATTGCCATTCCTGCCGTCACAGACCCTCCCGGGCTGTTGATATAAAGCTGGATGTCTTTGTCCGGATCATCCGCCTCAAGGAATAAAAGCTGCGCCACGATCACACTTGCGGACACATCGTTTACTTCCTCTCCGAGAAAGATGATTCTCTCTTTCAAAAGTCTTGAGTAAATATCATACGAGCGCTCTCCGCGGCTCGTCTGCTCGATGACATAAGGTACTAAACTCATGGTCAATACTCCTTTCAATCTGTCAGCCTTCTTTGGCACTTATAATATTGTTTGTATAAACGCCGTTTTCAACGGCCGTTCTACAGGCCAAACTGCTGCATATACATATTTTTTTGAAAAAGGTGCGCCATACAGCACACCTTTGTATCTTGCTTAACCTTCTACTGCGGCATTTGCGATCAGGGTAACTGCTTCTTGGATCGCAATGTCTTCTTTCATCTGTTTCTTTTCGTTTTCGCCCATGTATTCTTTAAGCTTATCAACTTCCATCTTATAGGAATCCGCCATCTTCTGAAGTTCCTCATCAAGACGCTCCTCGGAAACTTCGATATTCTCCGCTGCAACGATTGCCTCAAGAGTCAGTCTTGTGCGGATACGTTTCTCTGCCTCCGGCTTAAACTCTTCCATCATCTTTTCTTCCGAAAGACCTGTAAACTGGAAGTACTGTTCCATCGTCATACCCTGCTGCATAATGCGGCGAGCGAAATCGTCTACCATCTGTCTTGACTGGAAGCTGATCATAGCTTCCGGAATATCCATCTCTGCATTGGCAACTGCCTGCTCTACAGACTGGTCTTCTCTCTTTTGCTTTCCTTCGTTTTCTTTGCGCTCTTTGATCTTCGCTTTTACTTCTGCCTTATATGCGTCAACAGTCTCGCTCTTCTCAGATACGTCGGATACAAACTCATCATCGAGCTCCGGAAGTTCTTTTGCCTTGATCGAATGCACTGTACATTTGAATACGGCAGCTTTTCCGGCAAGTTCTTTCGCCTGATACTCTTCAGGGAATGTCACATTGATCTCTTTTTCTTCGTCAATGTTTGCTCCGATCAACTGATCTTCAAATCCCGGAATAAACGCTCCGGATCCGATCGTCAACGGATAATCGGAAGCTTTTCCGCCTTCAAAAGCAACTCCGTCGACAAAACCTTCAAAGTCAAGCGTGATCTGATCTTTATCCTGAACCGCTCTGTCAGTTACATCGATCGTTCTTGCATTGCGTTCACGCTCTTTGTCGATCTCCTCATCTACTTCTTTCTGTGTAACTCTTGTAGAAACTTTATCAACTTTCAGACCTTTATATTCACCGAGTTTTACTTCCGGTTTTACAGCCACCTCTGCCGTAAAGATAAATTCTTTACCTTTCTCAAGCTGTGTGATCTCGATCTTCGGCTGTGACACAAGCTCAAGCTCACACTCGTCATATGCTTTCGCATACGCTTCTGAGATCATGCGGTTTGCCGCCTCATCATAGAACACTTCCGGTCCGTACATCTTTTCGATCATCTGACGCGGAACTCTTCCTTTACGGAATCCCGGAAGACTGATCTTGCCGCGCTCTTTCAGATAAGCTGCCTGAAGCGCTTTTTCCACTTCCTCTGCCGGTACTTCGATCGTTAATTTTGCCATATTATGTTCTAATCTTTCTACCTGTAAACTCATTTTTTTCCTCCTTGAATGTGCTGACTTCAAAACTGCCTCTTCGTCATATCGCACTTATAAAAAAATATACACTCGCAGTCATTGTCATAGTATAGCATACACATCCGCATATTTCCAGTATTTTTTCGTCCAAGTTCAGACATACATGAAACACACGGGAAAAATATTTTTGCAGACTGTCTATGCATATACGATAGATTCCGCGATCTCGTTCGCTTTTTCTGTTCCGCAGAGCAGTTCTGTCAATTTCAAAGCAAATGGAATCGCCGCTCCCATCCCTCTTCCTGTCGTAACATGTCCGTCTGTAACCGCCGCCTCGTGCACGACCTGTGCACAGTCAAGTCCTTCTTCAAAAGACGGATATGCACATGCTTTTCTTCCTTTCAAAATACCAAGTTCGCTCAAAATACTCGGAGCTGCGCAAATTGCCGCAAGATACTTTTTCTTCTTATCGAATTCACCGATCAGATTCCGAAGGCCTTCATGCTCTTTCAGATTCAGCGTTCCCGGCATTCCGCCCGGAAGTACGAGCATATCCCCATCCGAAAAATCCGTCTCCTCAAACAGCCGATCCGCTTCCACAATGATTTTGTGTGCCCCGTTAATCTGTTTCTGTCCGGTAATCGAGATCGTCTCCACATCGATCTTAGCCCTGCGCATAATATCAACAACCGTCAATCCTTCAATTTCTTCAAATCCGTCCGCCAAAAAAATGTATACTTTCAAATTACTACCTCCGTATTTTACTTTTTCTTTCTTTTCCGCATTCGCTCTGCTATAATCATTATAGCTTAAAATCAGCGGCGAATTCAACTCAAAGCATTGCTCCTTGCATAGTTTTTACAGGTAAAAACCGGCTCATCGCCGCTGCAATAAAATTTATGCCGCAAAAATGCGGCGGAATGGAGAATATTTATGGAAATCGAACGAAAATTTCTTGTAGATCTTTCCGATCTTCCGTTTGATCCGAAAGATTATCCGGCCAGAAAGATCGAGCAGGCTTATCTATGTACTGCCCCGGTCGTCCGTATCCGAAGAGATAATGACGATTTTTTCCTTACTTACAAATCAAAAGGAATGATGGTAAGAGAAGAGTACAACCTTCCTCTCACAAAAGAAAGTTACTATCACCTCCTGTTAAAAGCCGACGGAAGGATCATTACGAAAACCCGCTATGTCATCCCTATCGAAAACGGCCTTTTTGTTGAACTGGACATTTTTGAAGGCGACCTTGCCCCTCTCGTTCTCGCTGAGATCGAATTTCCCGATGAAGCGTTTGCCAAAGCTTATCAGGCTCCTTCATGGCTCAAAGAAGACGTAACCTACTCTTCCGAATATCACAACAGCACCCTCAGCAAAAAAGATTGAAACAGGAAACTCATCGGCTTCAGACAATGGGCAGTTCACCCTTGTCTTTTGATTTTTCAAGTTACTATCGTTATATTATTTTTATTTTCTTCATGGACATGCGTTCTCTGTCGTGATACTATATTACAGTAAATCGTTTCTGCATCTGCTCTTTTTAGTTAGATGTACGCATACGATCACCGTTTTTACACGGCAGCTTACAGTTTAATCCGGAGGAATAAGTATCATGGGACTTTGCAACAACAGAATTGTAGTAAAAGTGGGAACATCCACATTGACAAACGACGCGGGAAAAAGTGATCTTCGCGCCATCGACCGCCTTGTCTGCACACTTGCCGACATCCAGAATATGGGATATGAGGTCATCCTTGTATCGTCGGGAGCGATCGCAGTCGGCCGTAACAAGCTGAATATGCACGAAAAGCCGGACAGCATGCGTATGAAACAGGCTGCCGCAGCAGTCGGACAATGCAGTCTGATGTATTTATATGATAAATTTTTCGGAGATTATGATAAAACAGTCGCTCAGATCCTTCTCAATGCAGAAGATATCGAGCAGGAAGAAAAGAAAGAAAACTTAACGAACACATTTGACGCCCTGCTTGAAATGGGAGTCATTCCGATCGTAAACGAAAACGATTCCGTAAGTTATAAGGAAATTGAATCCGAAGACAGACTTTTCGGCGACAACGATATGCTTTCTTCTGTCGTATCCGTTCTCTGCCGCGCTAAGCGACTTGTCATTTTTTCTGATATCGACGGTTTTTATGACAGCGACCCCCGCCTTCACCCGAACGCGAAACTGATCAAAGAGATCCGCCAGATCGATGAAAGCGTCTATTCTCTCGCAGGCGGCGCAGGATCAAGACGCGGAACAGGCGGTATGAGGACAAAACTTCAGGCTGCCGAACTTGCCGCTTCACAGGGCATCGATACGATCGTGACGAACGGAAAACACCCTGAAGCTTTGTACGATATCGTAAACGGAAAACAGGCGGGAACTTTATTTGTCGGAAATAAGGACTGCCTGTAATAAAGATATCTATGACATCTATACAGAGAAAGCAGTTTCCCGAATTCAGGTTTTTATATTTTCAAAACCTCTATCGGAAAACTGCTTTTTTCTTTTCCTCAGTTATCTACTTCAACTCTGCCTCTTTTATAAAGCTTTGTAATTCTTCGCTGTCTTTTAAAAATTTCATCTCTTCATCTGTTTCGATCGATTGAACGAGCGCTTTTTGTAACTGCGAACCAAACGACTTATCAACTTCTTTCGTCTGAATATGACGATACAAAGGCGAACTGTTAATATCCCATTTTTTCGTAAGTGATCTCAGCATCGGCAAAAGTATCTTTACCGCCTTCGCTCTTTTTTTCGTAGCCACATAAAGCTGAAACTGTGCACCGTAAGAATTATATTCCCACAGATCAAATACCTGCGCCGCCTGCTTGTCGATATCCGCAATATATTCCGCGTCTTCCATCCGCTTTTCTTTCAATGCGATCTCCATTAACGTCATCAGCGCCCCGTGAATTTCGGTTGTGGCAGACAAAAACTTTTCTTCTGTCAGCTTTGCCGCTTTTTCTAACTCTCCCTGCGCAATGTACAAATTTGCCTGAAGCTGTTCTCTGTCGAGCACCCTCTTTTTTGAAATCGTATCCAACACTTTCTGGGCCTGTTCATAATCCTGTTTTTCCATCAATTTAGAGATCAGATACGCCTGCGCCTGTTCTCTGATATCAATCCGGTCACTTTGCATTACCCGTTGAAATAAAGCTTCGATTTCCTCTTCGTATTTTTCATATGAATCAATTCTGTTTCCTTGAAACAACAGCAGGCCGTTTAGCAGCATCGCCACGTTACCGAGCAGCAGATCACAGGTAGGGTATTCTTTAATTTTCCCGATCGCAAGAGAATATCCCGCTTCAAAGCCGTCTTTTTTTGCCGCTTCAGACACTTCATTCAAAAACAGCGCAACTTCTTTCTCCGACAGATCATCCTGAAAAGACAGCAAGGTGTTCAGATCCGTATCAAGAAGCCTGGCAAGCGCCGGAAGCAAGACTATGTCGGGACACGACGTTCCTTTCTCCCATTTATTGACAGCCGGAGCCGTCACCCCAAGATAATTCGCAATCTGCTCTTGTGTAAATCCTTTTGCCAGACGGCGTTCTTTTATAATTTCATTGATTCGCATAATAATAGGCACCTCTCTTGTCTAAGCTCAAATACATGTCTAAATCAAATATAACATCTCTTCTTCACTTATACAATTAAGGCGCCGTTAATTTATCCTTATGTTTTTTTAACTGCCGGTATACCGAAATAACTTTCCCAGCCTTTATATTTTGTATGATATCCGTGATTCTCTTTTGGTCTTAAATCATTCTTTTCATCTACACGCCCCGCTCTACCTTTGGCTGCCACATGACAATCTCATTCTGACCAAGACTTTTTTTCACATCGATGACTCTTTGATTCGATGAACCTCTGAACACAAGACGGATATCTTTTAACGCCTCTACAAACTCTCCGTCCACAAGCACATCTATCATAGAGAGCATTTCATCTGTGTATTCACATCTTGCGCGGCTGTTATTTAAAAGCTGCTCATCATACAAATACCCTGTATAACACCATATATTTTTTTCAGGATAGCTCTCTCTTACTTTTCGGAGAAGTCCGACAAGCGTCTTTTGATTCTCCGGCTCAAACGGTTCGCCGCCAAGTAATGTCAATCCATTAATATAACTTGGCGAGAGCGCCTCCAAAATCTCTTTTTCCGTCTGATCTGTATATTCGCTTCCGTATTTAAAATTCCAAGTATCTGCATTGAAACATCCCGGACAATGATGCGTACACCCTGAAACAAACAAAGATACTCTTACGCCCTCACCGTTTGCAATATCACACTTTTTTATTTCGCCGTAATACACCTGAATTCACACCTTTCCTCTATACTCTCTTATCCGTTTGATCTATATATGCAATGAATCACCGGAAGTGCCAAAAGGTACATTCCGGGATTGTAATCGGTCGCCGTTAAAAAAACAGGATACCAAGCAGGGCATCCTGTTTCTTTTGATTCATTTATCCCTCTTTGTTTGTCACCCGATATTTTACAGGTGAAGCACTCTTTCTTTGATCTCCTGTGTTCTTCCCTGATTCCAGAACTGTGTTCCGATGTAACCGCATGTACGTCTTGCTACATTAAGAGTATCCTGATTGCGGTTTCCGCAGTGCGGACATTCCCACTCAAGCTTTCCATCTTCAGACGTCACGATCTGGATCTCTCCGTCGAATCCACATTCCTGACAATAATCACTCTTCGTATTCAGTTCCGCATACATGATATTATCATAAATAAAACGGATTACCTGAAGAACCGCCGGAATGTTGTCCTGCATATTCGGCACTTCTACATAACTGATCGCACCGCCTGTGGAAAGCGCCTGAAACTGGGATTCAAATTTCAGTTTGTCAAACGCATCGATCGGCTCACATACATTAACGTGATAACTGTTCGTGATATAACTCTTATCCGTCACACCCGGAATAATACCGAATCGTTTCTGAAGGCATTTTGCAAATTTGTATGTCGTACTCTCAATCGGAGAACCGTAAATACTGAAACCTATATTTGTCTCCTCTTTCCATCTGTCGCACGCTTTATTCATGTATTTCATTACGTCAAGCGCAAATTGTGTAGCCGACGGATCTGTGTGCGATTTTCCCGTCATATATTTCACACATTCGTAAAGTCCGGCATATCCAAGAGAGATCGTAGAATATCCGCCATAAAGCAGATTATCGATCTTCTCCCCTTTTTTCAGACGTGCCAGCGCGCCAAACTGCCAAAGGATCGGAGCCGCATCCGAAAGAGTTCCTTTCAGACGGTTATGTCTGCACATAAGAGCCCGGTAACAAAGATCCAGTCTCTCGTCAAACACTTTCCAGAATTTGTCCTCATCTCCGCCGGAGGACAATGCTACGTCCACAAGGTTGATCGTCACAACTCCCTGATTAAAGCGTCCGTAAAACTTATAATTTCCGTTTTCGTCTTTCCACGGGCTAAGAGCGCTTCGGCATCCCATAACCGGGAAGCAGTTTCCTTCTTTTAGTTCTTTCATCTTTTTCTCGGAAATATAATCCGGAACAAGACGTTTTGACGTACATTTTGCCGCAAGCTCCGTCAGATAGAAATACGGAGAACCTTCGTCGATATTATCTTCTTCAAGCACATAGATCAGCTTCGGGAACGCCGGCGTCACCCATACGCCCGCTTCGTTTTTCACGCCTTTATAACGCTGCTTTAACGTCTCTTCGATGATCATCGCAAGATCTTTTTTCTCCCGCTCATCTTTCGCTTCGTTCAAATACATAAATACTGTAAGGAACGGAGCCTGACCATTCGTCGTCATAAGCGTGATCACCTGATATTCGATCGTCTGAACGCCTTTTATGATCTCTTTTTTTAAGCGGCCTTCCACAATATCATTGAGCACCTGCTTCGGATAATCGATCCCTACCATTTCCATTTCCTGAAGGACTTCCGCACGGATCTTATCTCTTGATACCTGAACAAACGGCGCGAGATGCGCAAGCGAAATACTCTGTCCGCCATACTGGTTGCTCGCCACCTGTGCGATGATCTGTGTCGCAATATTACATGCCGTTGAAAAGCTGTGCGGTTTCTCTATCATTGTTCCGCTGATGACCGTTCCGTTCTGGAGCATATCTTCCAGATTGACAAGATCACAGTTATGCATATGCTGCGCATAATAATCCGAATCATGAAAATGGATGATACCCTCTTTATCCGCTTCGACAATATCTTCCGGCAAAAGCATTCTCTGCGTCAGGTCACGGCTGACCTCTCCTGCCATATAATCTCGCTGCACGCTGTTGACCGCCGGATTTTTATTGGAATTTTCCTGTTTGACATCTTCGTTATTGCACTCAATAAGTGAAAGGATCCTGTTGTCCGTCGTATTTGCCTTACGCACAAGCGATCTCTTATAACGATATCTCACATACCGTTTTGCCAGTTCAAATGCTCCTGTCGCCATGATCTGGTCTTCCACAAGATCTTGTATCTCTTCAACCGAAACCGCACGGTTCAGTTTATTGCACTTAAACTCGACAAACTCCGCAATATCTTCTATCTGCGAATCGGTCAGACTTCTCCCTTCCGATGATGAATCCGCTTTTGTCACTGCAATTACGATCTTCTTAATGTCAAATACTTCTTCGGCTCCGTTTCTCTTGATAATCTTCATATTTCGCCTCTCCTCATCTATCTTTTTTTCAGATGCTTTTCCGCTTTCTCCGCCTTTTTGCGTATTTCACGGAACATTTTCCTCATGTCTTGCATCGCACGGCTGTCATATCCCGTGCTGTCTAAAATCTATTCTAATACAAAATATAGTATAATGCAATCCCCAAAACACATGATAATGTATTTTCAGAACAAGCCTGTTTTTATGAAAGATTGTCGTTTTTAAGGGAATATTTCCGTTTCCTTTTACACAAATAAACTTCACAAATAAAATTATCTGTCACTTTCCCGCAATCCGAATCCCAAACCTGTTAAATCCGACAGATTTCAAGCAAATATAAAAAATCATCTTATCGCTCACAAAACAATCGCTCATCATAATATAAAAAGATATCAAAAATAAGACCGCCTGTAGCGGAAAAGCCATTTTCCCACTGCAGACAGCCTTATATACTGTACAGATCTTTTTGTATTTACAATCTTTATTATGTAATCTTATCTGCTTATTTGCTTTGCTTTTTTTGTCTTGCGAAATAATCTTTCGTCTCTCTTACGACAACACCGCTTAACGCCAAAATCGCGATCAAGTTCGGAAACGCCATCAGCGCATTAAAAATATCCGCGATATTCCAAACGGCCGCAACCGTCATATATGGTCCGATAAATACTGCAAGAATATACAACCAGCGGTACCCTTTTACTACGGATTTATTTCTGTTAAAAAGATATTCGATACATCTCTCACCATAATAGTTCCATCCAAGTATTGTAGTGAACGCAAAAAATACAAGGCAGAGCATCAGTGAGAACGAAGCTACGATCGGAGGGAACGGCAGGCCTTTTTGGAATGCCGCCACCGTAATTTCAACGCCTTCCAGTTCCGGGTTCATCCATGTACCCGCTATCACAATGGAAAGGCCTGTCATTGTACAAATCACTATCGTATCGATAAATGTTCCTGTCATAGACACAAGTCCCTGACGAACCGGCTCTTTTGTCTTTGCCGCCGCTGCTGCGATCGGCGCACTTCCAAGACCGGATTCATTTGAGAAAATACCACGGGCGATTCCTTTTTGCATCGCAACGACCATTGTTCCCATTGCCCCGCCTGCCAAAGCGCTGCCCGTAAAAGCTGATTTTATAATAGATACAAGCGCTGCCGGAACAGCCGTAATATTTGTAATAATAATGATCGCTCCAAGCGCCACATAAAGCACTGCCATAAACGGAACGACAATTTCCGATACTTTCGCGATTCTTTTAATTCCGCCGATCACGACAAGGCCGACACAAAGTGTCAAGATCAACCCAGTCACAACCGTAGCCATCGTATAGTCATGACCAAAGGCAGAAAAAACAACGTTTGATGACTCTGGATCAAAGAAGTTTTTCACCGCTGACGAAATACTGTTTACCTGCGTAAAAGTACCGATACCGAAAAGGCCGACACCGGCTCCGAAAAATGCAAAGATTTTAGCCAGCCATCTCCAGTTCTTTCCCATTCCGTTTTCAATATAGTAAAACGGTCCTCCGAGAACATGTCCGTCTTTGTCGATCGTGCGATATTTGATAGCCAGAAGACCTTCGGCATATTTTGTAGCCATTCCGAAAAACGCCGCGATAACCATCCAAAACAGCGCTCCCGGACCTCCTGCTGCCAATGCAGTTGCGACTCCTGTGATGTTTCCCGTTCCGATCGTTGCCGATAACGCCGTACAAAGCGCTCCGAAACTGGTTACTTCACCCTGTCCGTCCTCTTCATTTTTAAACATAAACTTTAGGGCTTTCCCGAGATGTCTTATTTGTAAAAGACCCAGCCGGGTTGTGAGAAGAAATCCTGTAAACAGGATCAGAATGATCAACGGCAGACCCCACACCGCTCCGTCGATCACCTTAATGATTTGGTCGATTTGCTCTAACATTCCTTTATACCTCCATCCTTTTGCCTGAGAGACTCGCGGCGTCTGCCTTAAAAACAGAATATACCGCTTACACCTTCGGCGCTCTTTCACCGGCCTCGCCACAGCCGATAAAGAGACTCTCCTGAGTTTTCTCTTTCGCGCTTTAACACGACATAGTTCAGAATAACATGGAAAGTATAAAAAAGCAAGAAAAATCGCCCGAACCTCAAACGATCCGAGCGATTTTTCTATTTATAAAGGCTTTTGCAACCTTCTTTTATACCGTGCCTTGCGATCGACACAATTACTGACGACGTCTTTTTCTCTCAAAAAATGCCGCTGCCGCTGCAAATAATCCGAAGATACCTGCCGCTCCCCATCCAAAGAAGGATGTCGCGTCTCCCGTCTGAACAGCCTGACCTTTATTCGGTGCACCCGGGTTCTTATTGTCCGTTGTTCCTGGGTTCTTATTGTCCGTTGTTCCCGGTTTCTTCAAACCATCCATCGCTGTCTGAAGACTTGTCTGTGCCGCGTCAACTTCCGCCTGACTTGCATCTTCTTTTGCAAGAACAGCCTGCGCTTCTTTTAACGCCTCTGCAAACGGCTTCCATGTTTCAGATGTATAATCTTTCTCCTTCAAAACCTCTGCTTTTTCAACTAATGCCGTCAAGTCAGCTTTATTTACTTCAACTTCTTCGTCTTGGAATCTTCCCATCACACGGATCTCTGCCGCTGCCGAGAATTTATTTGCCTCATCTCCTGTAGTCGCAGTCGGTACGAGTTTTACGTCTGTTACATCTTTCACTTCTTCAAAAGCAACCGCCTGCCATCCGGTTCCTCCGAAGCTTGCATCCGCTACTTTTTCGTAGTCGGCAGCGCCTGCTTTTTTCACCCAGATTTCCGCTTCCCTGATAATACCGTTTCTTCCGCTTCTCTGCTGAAGTCTTAATCCGCTTACTGTCGCCGGTTTATCTAATTGCAGATTTAACCAGTGGTTTTCAATCGGTGTTCCTGCCCATACAGTATGCCAAATTGTATCGGCATTACCGTCTAAGACGTTGCTTGCAGGTCCTTCTCCGCCTTCCTGCGCCTGCTCGCTTCCTGCTGTAGCAGTCATCTGCTCTTTCGGAAGATCTTTGGAATCATCTGTCGCATCGATTCCAGCCGAGTTATCCATCGTAACCATAGCAGCTTTTAATTCATAGTATGCTTTCTCGATTTCATCCTGTGAAGCTCCCTCTTTGTCAAGAACCGCTTTTGCTTCTTTAAGTACGTCCTGGAAGCTGCTCCAAATTTCCGGTCTGTAATCGATTTCTTTATACTTTTCTTCTGCTTCTGCAACTAATGCGGCAAGTTTTTCCTTTGTAACTTCTTCTGTTACTTTTTCGATCACGAGGTTGTCAAGAACAAGCTCTTTGTATCCGCCGAAGTTCGCCTCTGCCGCATCCGGACTCACGCCTTGAAGATCCGGAGCCTTCTCTGTAGAGTAGATACCGAACCATGTCTGTCCTGTGGAATCTCCCGTAACCTGCATTGTAAAATGTCCGTCTTTCTCTTTTCCCATGCTCATCGGAAGTTCTTTGAGCTGAACGTTTCCGTTATACTCGCCGACACCGACTGCAGCCGCGTAAATTCCGTCGCTGCCCGCCTGATAATCAAAGCTTACATTGTATGTCACACCAGGCTCGAAACGGAAGTTCTGCGGGATCGTCTGGTATGCCAGCGTAGATCTCTGTGTCAGTCCGTTGATCTTCACAGACCAGTCTCCGTCAAGAACATCATCCATCTTCTTCACATCCCATCCTGCCTGTGTGTACTTGTCATGTCTTTCAGAAAGATGGATTCTGTTATCCTCTACTCCTTCAATTCCTCCGACTACGAACGGGTAAAGTCCCTGTACGCTCTTTTCAAAATTCTGTTCAAATTTTACAACTTCGCCCTTCTCGTTTGTCGTAATGTTCTTAGAATCGTTTTGCACGATACGGATATCATCGAAGTATGAAGATCCTTCTCCTGCTTCCCTTGCGATCGTAAGAGTCACATCTCCTGATTTCGGCGCTGTAAAGAATATATACATATTCTGGAAATAGCTGCTTCCGTCTACTGTCGAACTGTTTGTATTATGTGTATATGCTTTTACATAGTTCTTAGCGATAGAACGTGTTGTGTAGTTTGATCCAAGTACTTTATCGCCTGATTTAATTTCTACAGATGCTTTGGCGTCGCTTCTGTTATCTACGCCTACTAAAACAGCATACTGTTTTCCTGCTTCCAGATCTGTCAGTTTCTGTGTCATAGAAACTTTTCCGTCCAGTTTCATCATCGGATTGCTGTGCTGGCTCTTTGCGATCTGCGCTGTTCCTTCGCCTGCTTTTGTCCACATATCAAGGCTTCCACTGTTGAATCCTGCATCTACGATATGCATTCCTTCACTCCATGTCACTTTGATATTTTCTTTTTCGCCTTTGCATACTACATACGGAACTTCTGATTCTGCTTCTAATGTGATCTTACCGTCAACAACATTGACCGTCTTCTCCTCTGTCTTTCCGAGATCTGTCAGTTTGTATACTTTGACGTCTTTTAAGTCTGCCCAACTGTCCGGAAGCTCCCACTGTGTTGTTCCGCCCTGCGTATTCCAGTGGTACAGCTTTTCATCTTCTGATTTTACTTTTTCTCCTGTCTTCGCATCCCAGATCCACGGCAGCAGATAAGACTCTGTTCCTTTTTTGTTTCCGTTGCGGATATCGTCGTCTGTTCTGTCTCCCTGTGATACCGCGCCTCTTGCGATCACTTTTCCGTCCAAAGTCATCGTTCTGTCTCTGTATGCCGCCTGAGCCGGATCGTTTGATCCCCTCTCAAGAACAAGCGTAGATCCATCTTCATCTTTCAAAGTGATCTTCATTTCAGGCGTCCAGTTTACCGCTCCGCCTACGTTGACCGGTGTTCCGTCTTCCCAATCTACGATCTGATAATGCTGGATGAATTTTGTCGTCAGGTCATGTGTGTAAAGATTCGTAATATACGCGTCATAATCGTTACGTCCCTGCCATCCTTCAAAGTCTTTCATGTTATATCCGCCAAGAAGAGGAGCAACCGCCGCGCCTCCGTAAGTCGGATAATCTCCTACCCATGAATCTTTCTGGTGGTTACGCAGGAAACGCATCACATCACTGTTCTCTCCTTTTGCGCCTTCCCCGCCATATGTAAGGTCTGTTGCCCAATGTTGGAATGTAGAGTCATACTCGTTTGCTCCACCCCATTCGTTGGACATACGCCATCCGTTGTCATTAATCTCTTTGGACAGCTTACGGGTCTGCTGGGAATCATCATTGTCACTTCCCGTATTATTTCCCCAAATATCTACATAGATGAAGTCAAGCATATCTTTTCCGTCGCCGCCGAGGATCTCATGAAGTTCATCAAAGCGCGCTTCTCTTTCTCCTGTGGCAAGGTCATAGATACTGTCAAGTCCGATTCCCTGATCGATCCAGTTCCATCCATAACGAAGACTTCCGTCCTTATTACGGCGAACATTATCATCCTTAAACGCTTTTGCTTCCGGATACATCTCGCCTGCATTGACATGGATACCGAATTTTGCTCCGTAATCCGCGCCTTTTTCAAGCAATGTCTTCATATCTTCCGGTCCGCCGATTCTCTTTCCTATATCTGCGTAATCCGGATGCGCCGAGTCATGTCCTTCATTCGCATAACCTTTCAGCAGGACAGATTGTCCAAGACCGTCTGTGTGCATTGCCACACGTTTTACGTTATCTAATGTTGTCAGGAACGGATTCTGCGCGTGAGAACCGAAGTTCATCGCAATACGGTACGCAACCAATTCCGGAACTTCCTCGCTCTTGAACGGATTGTTCATAATATCACGGAATGCAACCGCTCCGTCCTGCCAGTCAACATTTTTATCGCCGTTGCAGTTTCCTGTGATCACGACTTTCATCTTCGGATTTTCTGTCTCTTCCAAAACCCATGTCCGATTATGAGAATCTGTCATCACTCTGTGCCAGTACCATGCAGAACTTCCAAGTCCCATCGATACATAGCCGTCTTTTTTCTCTGAAACAGACATAACTCTTGTATTATTAGATCCTCCGGAAGAACTTGCCCCCGCATTACGGCCTTCATACTCGGAGTTACTCCAAAGTCCGGCGCTCATCTCATTATTAGAAACGAAAGCATACATGTAATCTCTTTCGCGAGCCGGCGTATTTGCCTTTACTTCTACATATTCGTCACCGCTTACCTTTGTTTGTGTGGACATAGCAGCGCCTATTAAATTGGCATTTTTCTGTGTACTGTTTACAGATACAAGACTGTGATTCGGGATTTCGATCGTCTGGATCGGATTTCCCACCTTGCCGCTTTCCAATGCTGTGCCCGGTTTTCCTTCTGTCAGCTTATTTTCCACTTTCGTAATTTCAAATGAAACCGTATTGTCTTTTGCTGTCAATTCTGCCGTAAGAACTGCGTCAATATGTTTTTCTTCATTTTTCACAGTCATCTCATACGTTGCTTTGTCACCCTTGATCGTTGCTTTTACATCACCTTTGGAAAGTTTCACATCTGTTCCGTTGATACGCACCGTATTGATAGCCGAAGTCTGACCGTAGAACGTCTTGCCGTTTAAATCGCCCTTTTTCATCTCGTATTTTACAACGCTCGGGAAATTCTTCGCTACATAAACGTCCATATCCGCTGTAGAAAGCTTCTCTGTCTCTATCTCTGCTGTCTTTTCCAGTTTTACGGCTTTTGCTTCCACGTTGCCTTCTGTTACAGTTACAGATGTCGTCGCCGTCTGATATCCTGCCTTCGTAATCGTCAGCTCATGCTTGCCGGCTCCTAACTGTAAGGAATATTTTCCGTCTTTATCCGTTTCAGCCGTCAGATTTCCTGTCGTTACAACCGCGCCTTCCAACGCTTTTCCACTCTCATCTGTTACACTTCCCGTAACAGTATATGTAACCGCTTCTTCCTGACCTGTATAATGAATATCCTTCAAAAGAACATCTGAACCGATCTGACCCCAAGAACCTGCTTTGATCGCAATTTTGTTTCCGAGAGAATCTGCGATACCGGAAAAGTCTTCTTTATCAAACACAACTTCTCCGTTGAGCGTAAACGTCATCTTATGGTCTGCTGTCCAGTCGATGCGAACCTTTACTTCCTGATCTTTCGTCGGCGCAGGTTTTCTCGTCTGCTGATAATAGTCTCCGTTGCCGCCTTTGTATTTCTGCCAGAACCAGCCGCCATTGTCATATCCTATGTACATACCGTTTTGATCCGTATTATATCCGAGGTAAACGCCTACTCTGTCACTGTCGCTTATTCCTGTATTTGCATTATTTGATTTTAAAGTAAATGAAAAATATCCCGGCTTGTTAAAATCAAATGTATTTGGATTTACAACCATCTGCGGTCTTGTTCCGGGATTATTCCGATTGCCCGCAGCTGATTTAATATGCAGCCAGCCATTTTCCACAGTGACTGTGTCTCCGTCTGCTTTGTTATCCTGAGTCCATGCATCATTGATCCCATCTTCTAAAGCTGCTGTTTTTTCTGTAACATCAACTTCTTCGGCAGATGCGGTCTGAATGTTTGACGGAAGCATAGTACCTGTCATAGATGCAACCATCACAAGACTCAAGAGTCTTAAGACTACTTTTCTTTTCATACCTTTTCTCCTTCCCTTCAGGCTGATTTTATATTTCAGCCAATATATCACATCCTCCATTATAGCAAATTACCAATTTTTTACAATGTATTATTCATATTTTTAGCGTTTTTTTGTCTATTTCTTATCTCCCTTACTTTTCCCCGTCGTTTTTTCTTTGTTTTTTTGTATTTTATTATTCTTTTTGAGCATTTTCTCTCACTTCTTCCAACATCTCAGCCACTGTTTTTCCATACGCCGGATGGCGCACATACGGCGCGATCTCAAAAAGAGGCCGCAGCACAAAATCTCTCTTGTGCATTTCCACATGAGGGATGCACAACTCGTCTCCTTCATATACGAGATCATCATACAAAATAATGTCCAAATCAAGCGTTCTCGGACCCCAGTGAACGATCCGTTCTCTTCCCGCCTCCATTTCAATCCTATTTAATTCTCTTAACAGTTCTTTCGGATAAAACAAGGTTCTTAATTTCAGACATCCGTTCAGAAAATCATCCTGATCTGTCACCCCATACGGAGGCGTTTCGATAAAAGAAGAGCATTTTTCGACAACGCATCCTTTTAAAGCGCCAAGCGCTTCAACTGCATCTGTAATATATTTTTCTCTGTCTCCCATGTTAGATCCAAGTGCAATATATGCGGTATGCCATTGCCGCTCGATCACAACGCTGACCGTTTTCAGCGGAAGGCGCACCGGAGCCCACGGTTTCTTGATCTCCAGTCTGATCTTCTCTAGTCCGGCTGTATGCAGCAAAAGTTCTTCTGCAAGCGCTTCTGCCGCCCTCTCCAATAATTGAAATGTATGCTCCCGCAAGTAGCGGTCTATAAAAGCGCTCACTTCCCCATAATGAATAGAAGCGCTTAGATCATCCGTAAGTCCCGCCCTTCGTGTGTCGGTGTAAAGAACTGCCGAGACTAGAAACTTTTGTCCCAACACATTTTCCTCCGGAAATACACCGTGATTCGCAAATACTTCCAGATCTTCTATTCTGATCTCATCATAATCTTTTTTCATTTTCTGTCTTCCTTCCTCCTTACCGTACATTTTTCTGTATGACAACTCTTTCTTCACCTTAACTATACGAAAGCGAAGCAGTCAGTCCGACAGCTTCGCTTGCCTGTTTTACAGTCCTGATTACACTTCATGTTCCCGCATGAGCGCCTGCGTCATAAGTATCGCTCTTTTATTCTTCTCTACGTCATGAACACGGACAAACGCACATCGTTTCTGCACCGCATAAACCGTTGTCACAAGCGTTCCTTCTTCCCGCTCGTCTGCCGGAAGATCTAATGTAAGACCGATCACAGATTTGCGTGACGTTCCAAGAAGGATCGGTAATTTAAATTCATGCATGATCTCCAGTTTCTGTATGATCTCCAGATTCATTTCATATGTCTTTCCAAAACCGACTCCCGGATCAAGGATGATCTTATCCCGTGCAATTCCTGCTTTATCTGCAATTTTAACGCACTCTTTCATATCTTTCATAAAATCGAAAAGAAAACTATCGTATACCGCCTCGTTCCGATTATGCATCAGACAGCATGCAACGTCATGTTTCGCGATCACATCTGCCATTTTCTCGTCATATTTTAATCCCCATATATCATTTACAAGATCTGCCCCCGCACAAACCGCAGCTTCAGCCACCGCGCTTTTATATGTATCAATAGAGATCGGTACGTCAAATTCCTTTTTCAGTTTTTCAATGACCGGAACGACGCGCGCGATCTCTTCTTCGTCCGTAATCTGAACATGTCCCGGACGGGTAGACTCACCGCCGACATCTAAAATATCCGCTCCTTCTTTTATCATCTTTTCTGCATGAAGAAGGGCTGCATCCATCTTATCAAAACGTCCTCCATCCGAAAAAGAATCCGGAGTCACATTTAAGATGCCCATAATATATGTATTGTGTTCTGTGTCAAATTCTCTTCTGCCTATGATCATATTTTTATCTCCATATTTTTCTTCTCTTCACTCCAGTTACATTCCCGGTTTGCCGGACATGAAAGACACAGCCTCGACGCTTTGTCCGCTTCATACAAAAGCTTTTCCAATGTGTCCGCCCCGTCACGAAGCCGTCTGTGTCCGCGCACCGCATTTTTTATCGTTCTTTTTTCTTCCTCAGAAAATCCCGTTTCTTTCGGAAGTGTATCCAGTATTTCCCCGGCGATCCGCTCTCCCGCAATCTCATGGGGAACTTTTTCTTCATATTGAAGCGCTTTTCCTATATCGTGCAAAACCGCGGCGGCATAAATTACATCTTTACGAAAACCGTATCCCTTCTCTAAATTACGGATATATGCTATTCTTGCCACATCCAACAGATGCGACATCTGATGCCTGCAAAAAATACGTTCCTTTTCCGCGCGCTCCAGCCTATGATAGTATTCCAAATACAGCGGATGGCAAATCACTGCATTTACTCTGTCCATTTTTCCTCCTTTACCGGTCAGTTTCCCGCGTCCGGTCTACCCTCTTTCAAGCATTCTGAAAAAACGTTCTTCCAAAGCCGGATCTGTCTCAAACAGCCCTCTTTTTGCAAATGTCACCGTCCTGCTGCCCGGTTTTTTTATTCCTCTCATCGTCATACACATATGTTCTGCCTCGATCACAACCGCCGCGCCTTTCGCCTTCAGTTCGTTCATCAGCGCATCTGCGATCTGACCCGTAAGCTGTTCTTGAAGCTGAAGCCTTCTTGCAAACACCTCTACCGTTCTCGCCAGCTTGCTAAGCCCCGCAACTTTTCCGTCCGGAATATACGCAATGTGCGCTTTGCCGTAAAAAGGAAGAAGGTGATGCTCGCACATGGAATAGAACGTAATATCTTTTTCTACGACCATATCGCTGTTTTCCACATGAAACGTCTTACAAAGATGCTCTTTTGCATCTTCTTCGTAACCTCCGTATATTTCCTCGCACATTCTGGCGATCCTATCCGGTGTTTCGATCAAGCCTTCTCTGTCGGCATCTTCTCCGATCCCCTCCAATAATAATCTGACTGCTTTCTTTACTTTTTCCTGATCTATCATCTTTTCATCCTTTATCTTTTTCTATCAATACATCTGTCGCTTATCCTGTTCTTTTTCAACCGCTTCCTTTACTTTTCCCAAATAGGACAAAGAGCCAAACGCAAGGATCACGTCGTCTTCGTCTGCGTTTTCCAGCGCTTCTTTTACCGCCTGCTTAATCTCGCCGACAGCATACGCGGGCACATATTCAGACTGTGCTTCAACAGCTTCTTTTAGTTTCTGCGCGCTTAGCGTACGTTCTTTATTCGGAAGATCGACCGTATATACGCATTTTGCATACGGAATCGTCAAACGGATGATCTTTTCATATTCTTTATCTTGAAACACACCCATTATGTAAATAAGCTTCCTCCCCGGGAAATACGCTTCTATTGATTCCCGCAGTCTTTTTGCCGCATCTTCATTGTGTGCTCCGTCTACGAGAAATACAGGCCGCTCCGAAATACATGTAAACCTTCCGAACCATTCTGTATCGAAAAAACCCGTCTCGACCGCTCTCTTTTCCTCTTTTTTCAGCAGCCCCGGAACATGTACTGCCTCCCATGCGGTAACAGCGTTTATGAGCTGATATTTTCCCGAAAGACGGATGCTTATATTTTCGGAATCTTTATAAGAAAACCGCATCCCGCGATAATCTTCTTCCAAGACAACTGCTTTTTCCGGCTCTGCATAAATAATCGGACAGCCAAACTGTCTTGCTTTTTGTTCTAAAATTTCTCTTACTTCCTGCTTCTGGGGCGCTGATACAACGATGCATCCCGGTTTTATGATCCCCGCCTTATTTTCGGCGATCTCGGAAAGTGTATTACCGATCACACCGATGTGATCCATACTGATCGGCGAAAACACGACGCAGACTGTATTTTTCACAACATTCGTAGCGTCTTCCATCCCTCCCAGCCCTGATTCTAAAACGACAAAATCGCACTTCATTCTTTTATAATATAAAAATGCTATCGCCGTTTCAGCCTCAAAGACTGTCGGAAGCTGTTTTCCCGCTTCCTTTAACCGAACGATAGCATCCTGAACTTTTTCTGTCTCTTCTGCAAAAGCATGCTTTGATATCATTTCTCCGTCAACTTGTATCCTCTCACGGTATGAGACAACTGTCGGTGATACATAACGCCCGATCCTGTATCCTGCTTCACTTAATATTGTGGAAGTGTAGGCAAGCACAGATCCCTTTCCATTCGTTCCTGCGATATGTATGAACCTTAAATCATCCTGAGGATTCCCAAGTTCACGCAGCAGACCTCGAATTGCATCTAAGCCAAGTACACTTCCGTATTTAGACAATTCATCTAAATATACCCTCGCTTCTTTATAGGTCACACTTTTGTTCCTTTCCTGAATCAATTTCATTTTCCGCCCTGCTTTTTGCCGAGCAGACTTATCATAGCACTATTCGTTTCATTGTACAAGCTTCATATTTGCAACAATTCTTACTTTGTATAGACATTTTCTCCTTTCTGTGTTACGATAAGTGTACTACATTAAATAATACACTTAATACACTCATTTTAAGGAAGGGACAATTATGATTACGATTGACTATCAAAGCAAACTGCCTTTATATGAACAGATTGCTAAAAGATTTCAGACGCTCATCTTAAAAGGCGCGCTTCCACCCGATTCGCAGATGCCTTCCGTTCGTTCCCTCGCAATGGATCTTTCCATCAATCCGAATACGATACAGAAAGCGTATTCGCTTTTGGAACAGGAACGCTATATTTATCCGGTAAAAGGACGCGGAAATTTCGTTTCCGATACGACGCTTCTCGTTGAACAGACAAAGAAAACACTTCTCGAGAACGTTTCTCGCCTTATCGCAAACGGAAAAGAACTCGGAGTAAAGCGCGCAGAATTCACGCAGCTTGTTGACCGGATCTATCGAAAGGAGGATTCTCATGATCGAGTTAAAAACGCTTGATAAAACATTTCAGATGATCCATGCTTCCGACCACATCACCGCTACTATCCCGGACGGTATGGTATTCGGACTGATCGGATCAAACGGAGCCGGAAAAAGTACGCTTCTGCGTATGATATCCGGTATTCTCAAACCGGACGAAGGAGAAGTTCTCATTGACGGAGAATCTGTTTTTGAAAATCCTTCCGTAAAATCACAGATCTGCTTTTTATCGGACACCCCTTACTTCTTTCCGAATGCAGATATCCAACAGATGAGAAATTATTACATGCTCTGTTACCCGTCGTTTAACAGAAAACTGTTTGACTCTCTTACAGACAGATTTAATCTTGATCCAAAACGAAAGATCAGCAGCTTTTCAAAAGGTATGAAAAAGCAAGTTTCCATTTTGCTCGGTCTTTGTTCAGGAACAAAATATCTCCTCTGTGACGAAACGTTCGACGGACTTGATCCGGTCGTTCGCCAGGCTGTTAAAAGTCTTTTTGCCGCAGAGATATTGAATCGGGATTTCACACCGATCATTTCTTCTCATAATCTGCGGGAGTTAGAAGACTTCTGCGACAGCATCGGACTTTTGCATCAGGGACAGCTTCTGCTTACCCAAAGTCTGGATCAGATAAAGTGTTCCGTCTGCAAACTGCAGTGTGTCATTTCAGATCCACATAAAGAACAGCAGTTTCTGTCTTCTATAAAGATATTAAAAATGGAGCGTTCCGGTTCTTTACTTACGCTCACACTTCGCGGAAGCCACTCAGATATTCTTTCTGCGGTACAGACTTATGATCCTGTTTTTGCAGAAGTCCTTCCGCTTACACTCGAAGAAATATTTATAAGCGAAACGGAGGCAGCCGGTTATGATATCAAAGATTTCTTATATTAAACTTATACGAGAGGACATACGGCACAGAGGATGGCTCGCCGCCCTTTCCGGCGTCCTGTTATTTCTTTCAATGCCTGTTTACACACTGATCTACCTTGACAGTTATTCTGAAGATCCTGAAGTATTAAAAGAGTTCGCGGATACATTTTCCGGATTCATTAACGGATATAATTCCGCTTTTCTCATCATACTGATCGGAATTCTCGCTTTCGCAGTCGGAATAAGCGGGTTTCAGTTCATGCATAAAAAAGAAAAACTTGATTTTTACCACGGACTTGCGCTCAAACGTCATCAGTTGTTCGCAATCTCTTATTTGGCAGGACTGTTCCTCTTTCTCATCCCAAGTATGTACTGTATTGACGATCCTTGTCGGCGCTGTAAAAGGAATTATGACTCTTTCTCTCGCCGGAGAATGTTTTCTTACAATGGGGACGGGAATCCTCGCATTCCTTCTGATCTATCACACATGTATTTTTGCGGGAATGCTGACCGGACGAAGCGTAACGATGTTCCTCGGAACACTTGTCATCGGAGTCTATCCAAGCCTCGTATTGACACTGCTTCCGTCGCTGCGAGATGCGTTTTTCCAGACAACTTATAACGTACACGACAGTATACCTGAAAAACTTTCGGAATATCTTTCGCCATTTCCGTTGTTCATCCGCATGCTTGAACAAAATAATTCTTACTCGAATGTGTTTATGATCACCGCTGCTCTTGTTTTGATCGTTCTTCTTTTGGCGGCCTCGATCATGCTGTATCGCATTTACCCTTCGGAATCAGCCGGAAATGCCCTTGCGTTTAAATTTACACCGCCTGTATTTAAAGTACTGATCAGTATTCCGACCGCAGTGTTTATCAGTCTTCTTGTAAAATCATTTATCGGAGCTTCCGGCACAAAATGGATCATTATCTTAAGTATGCTCGCCATTGTCCTGCTATGCGGATTAATCGAGTTTATTTACTGGCAGGATCTGAAAATGCTATTAAAAGGATGGCGTTCTTCCGTAATTGCCATCGGGTTTGTAGCCGTTTTGCTTGCAGTGTTTCAATTTGATTTTACCGGATATGACACATACCTTCCGAAAGAAAAAAAAATTGCCCGGATCGGAACGCTTCCCGATTCGTTCGCATCCTATTTCTGGTATCCCGAAGACTATACTTCAGAGGATGACAGGGAAAGTTTCGTTCTTTCCGATGACGTTGACGTTTTATACAATCTTGCGCAATCGGGAATCGAAAACGTGAAAAAAGGCATTACTCCAAACACGCTTTACTCCTCTCAGACATCGATGCAGACGGATAAAGATTCCGACAATTATATATGCGCCGCATTTTGCTTTGAACTGGAAAGCGGGAAGAAAGTTTATAGAAACTACTGTGTTTCCTATAATGAAACGCTTGAGGCATTCACAAAGCTCTGCCAAAAAGAAGATTACCGCAAGGAACTTTTCCCGATCTTCCATGTGGAGAAAGAAAACGTATCTTCTGTCTCGCTTCAGGATATTTATATAACGCCCGAAGAATTACTTCTGACTGCCGAACAAAGAACAGAACTTCTAAGCGCATATGAAAAAGACGTATTAAACACAGATATCCGAAAACTCGGAAGCGAAGTTCCGATTGGAGAATTTTCCCTTACGATCCGCCATGTTCCTAACAAAGAGACGAATACGAATCAGCCTTTCCATTCATGGGTGAACGGAACGCGTGAATGGAATGCTGCAGTCAATACAGCTTTTCCGGTAACTTCCTCCGAAGATGAAACCAATTACAAGACGTTTTCGATCGGATCATTGTACATTTACGAAGACTATGAAAATACACTTTCCTGTCTTGAAAAATACGGATACAAAATAAAAAGACTTATCCGTGCAGAAGATATCGACTCTGTCACTCTATACTTAAGCGGCGACTCAATGAAAAACAAAAAATGGAACGATCTTTTAGCATCCTTTTCTTCTGCCAAAGATGAGAACAATTCCGATCCGGATAAAGCTGCTTACGAACAATCAGATGAAAAAGATGCAACGTCAATGTTCACGATCACAGCTCCCGAAGATTTCCGGCTTCTGGCAGAACATCTTTACCTTAATCCTTCTGATTTTCTCGACAGGGGAGGAACGTCACGTGATTATGCAGAAGTTACATTTAAAAAAGAAAACAATACTTTCACTTATCTTTTGAAGTAAACATTTTTGTCTGATATTTCTGACAAAACCGGCATTGCATCCAACAGCAGACTTTTTTCTTCATCTGCCCACGGAAGCAATGCCGGTTTTTTCTTTTATTCTTTTTATTTCCTGCTTTTTTGCTTCCTGCCTTTCGGAAAATATTTTAATAATACTTTACTTTTACTCTTCTTCCCATTTTTTCTGCTGTAGAAACAAGCTGTTCTACAAGATTCTGCCGCATACTCAGATCAAAGTTCAGTTCCGACTCTCTATGGGCGTCATTCACAGCCGTTCCTACGAACAGATTCAGTTCCGTACATTCTTCAATCAAAAGTTTTGCCAGCTTAGACGCTCCGTTTTCCGCATCAAGCTCATCAAAAAATTCTGCATCGAACTCATCTCTTACATATTTTTTCAAAAGCTTTATGCATTTTCCGAGAGTAAGCACTCCTTCCGTCACAAGATCGATTCCTTCTATAACTGCCATCGGAGGAATATCGGGATTACGGCTGTCCACCTTTGTGACAATCTCTTTTCCGAGGATACGCGCCGCAATATTAGCGCTCGTTCCTCCTGCCACAACTTTCTTTCCTTCCGTATGCATAAACTCATACATCATCCGCTCGTCATCTTTTTTCTCTTTCGGCGGTCCTGTAAAAACATTTACAATTCTTCTGTCAATCACGCGTGCAACCGCAACTGTCGTATCGTCTCCCGGTTTTTCTTCATACAGTTCGTCGCATGCCTGACTTAACATAACTGCCAGACGGGACGCAGACATCGTCTTTTTCGTACATTTAAGCGTATACTCCGCCATCGCTTCCCACGTCCATCCCTGAAGGTTCAGAATCGATCCCGCTCCGGCATAGATCACACCGTCGCTCATCAGGACAAAGCAATCGTTTTTCTGTACTTGAAACCGATATTCATGTATCTTTTTTCCCTCGATCTCGCGGGTTTCATATGCATAGTTCACAATCTTCCCATCACGGATAAACACACAGGACGGATTGTCAAACTCTACAAGATACGCCTCACCGCTGTGAAAGATCTGCAAAACAGAAAATGTCGCATACGCCACCTTTCTCACCTGACATATCGGAAGCGTTTTTGCAATCGTTTCTACACACGACTCCAACGCCGCCCCCTCATATAACATCGTTCCGAGAATTTTCGACGTCAATGTCGCCAGAATATTCGCCTTCACACCGCTTCCCATCCCATCTGCAAGGATCAGTATATCGGAATCGTCCGTCTTTAACACTTCTACTTTATCTCCGCACAATTCTTCGTGATGTTTATTCAAACTCTTCCAAGCTACATCAATACTTACACTCATGAACCTCTCTCCGTCCTACTTCTTTTTTCTGACTTTCATCTGTTTCATCTTTAATCGTAACAGTTCAACCGCGCCATTCGTAAAACCGCACTACGTGCTTATCATGGCTGAACTGTTACCTTTAATCTTCTTCATTCAATATCGAGTCTCTCAATTTCGTCAATGTAACTTTCGTCTCTGCCGTTGTCTCGCCAAGCAGCCCCGCGATCTCCTGGGCGACCATCATCTGCTTTTCGATCACTTTCTGCGCCATTTCCACAGTTCCGACTTTCAGCTTATAATGCTGTTCCCTCACTTTTTCTTCCCGCGTCACATCTTGATATGTCACCAAAGCGGCATCCAGATTGTCAATGTATACGATCGTCTCTTCCACTGTCAGCCTGTCATTATCAATCTTGATCTTTTTATGCATCACCGGTTTTTTCGTGTCCAGCACTTCTTCAATATCCTCTGTCTCGATAAATTCAAAAATATACCGTTGTACCGCTTCCTCCCGTCCGACTCCGAGAAGATCCTGCCCTTTCCTGTTGCAGTCTAATATCTTCATATCGCTTCCGATGACAAAGATCATATTCGGCGTCACATCCATCACGACATTAGACATCGACTCTGCCTGTGTCAATGCATAAGGCATACACATAGACAATTCCGCTTTTCCCTGAAAGACTGCGACCGCTTTTTCCCTGCATGTAGAATATCCGCATGCCCCGCAGTTCAGTTCGTCTTCCGCACAATATTTTCCGGTAGATTTCAAAATATGACGGATCTGTTCTTCGGACGGCATCGCATCTGAAAGACTACAGTCTTTAAACTCTTTGTGCAGTTCTTCCGCCGTCATATCCGGAAGATCACGCGCCGCCTTATAAGAAACTCCGTTTTCTATTTTTACTTTTGTCTTTACATAAGATGTGTTCCAATGTGCCGACGCAGGTCCTTTCGCACATCCGCCTTCACAGACGTTCGCCTCGATAAAGCAATGATCCAGTTCTCCCTTTCCTAGACATTCCAGCATCTCCATACAGTTTTCCAGTCCGTCTACAAATACTTTATGATATCCGTCTGCATCTTCCTCTGTGATCACAGACTGGATCACCCCTCCGCTGACAGGATAGAGTCTGTTGATCTTAGGATCAGGGTTCCCCATCGGTTTCTCTTCGCATTGACGAAGATCAATCCCTTCTTCGGCGAACCAATCTGCCAGCTCTTCAAATGTCAGGATCGCATCGACCGCGCCGAATACTCTCTCGTCTCCGATCGCCTCCTGCTTCTTCGCGATACACGGACCTAAAAATACAACTTTCACATCCGATCCGTATATTTTCTTAATATATCTGCCGTGGGCTACCATCGGCGATACGACAGGAGCCATATACTTCGCGCAGTCGGGATAATATTTTTCGATCAGATCGTTCACACTCGGACAGCATGTCGTAATAATATTCGGCATCTCATTTTCCCGCACAAGTTTTTTATATTCATTTGTCACAAGAGCCGCCCCTTCCGCAGTCTCTCTCACCTCATAAAATCCAAGTTTCAAAAGCGCGTCCACGACCTGCCCCGGCTGATCAAAATCAAGAACTCCCGCATAGGACGGAGCGATCGATATGATCGTTTTAAACCCTTGTGCCAAATATCCTTTCACTCTTTCCAGATCGCTTGCAAATGTTTTTGCGTTCTGCGGACAGACTTCCAGACAGCGCCCGCAGTTGATACAATGATCGACCATAATGCGCGCCTGCTCGTCTTTGACACTGATCGCTTTTACCGCGCAGTTTCGTACGCATTTATAACAATGACGGCATTTTGCATCTTTAAAATCAATGACTTTCATTCCTCATACCTCCTGTAGGACGTTCCCTTTTTCACAAAAACGGTTCCATAAATATCAGCGTCAAAAGCATCAGCCCGTTCAACAGATTATAACCGATAAAGATCACTGCCGAAGGCGTTGTAAGAGCATTAAGATAATAACTCCCGGGCGCAGCGTTTTCTTTCAGCCAGCTAATCCACTCTTTTCTTCTTATAATCAGAAGAACGAAACCGATCACAAAACCGATACCTAAAAATACAGTAAACGCAATCCCTTCCACATCATCGGGAAGCAGCCCGAACAAGCCGCCGATCACATCTCCGAGAATAAAGTTATTCGCGATGTGAAGGATGATCGACCATTTTATCGAATATTCGATTGCTATATATCCTAAAATAAGTCCCACGAGCGTTCCGAATACGATCTGAAGCGGATTCCCGTGCATAACACCGAACAAAACTGCCGAGACAATAACCGCAAATCCTTTACCGTATTTTTCAAACCGTCTCATAAGAAATCCTCTGAAAACGAGTTCTTCCACAACCGGTCCGACGAATCCGGCATAGATCATCATCATAATCCCCATATCAGAACCGACCGAAGCAAGCTCTGTCAGCGTATCCATCGAAAGCCCCAACTGATTCAAAATCAGTTCCGCTGCTGCTGCGATCAACGAAAAGACCATCTGAGCCATGATCATGTAGATGCAAAATCTTGAAAATGCGCCTGCTGTCATCTTTCGTTTCGATTTTTGGAAAATATCGATCTTTTCTGCTTTTGTACCGTCAATCTTAAAAAGACAGAAAACTCCGATCAAAACTCCTGCGATCATCCCTGCGGAAGCTGCCGTTCCCGTCACCTCCGAAATAAGCGACTCTGACGAACCGCCTGTCTTCGTCAATGCCGAAACCATTGCGGAGACCATCTCTGTCACAACCGACATGATCAAAGTGTACCAGACCAGATTTCTTGTCGCAAATGCCGTATCTTTCCGAAACTTATGCCAATCCCATCCCATATTCCGTTCCCCTTTCCCGATAAACCGACCGGCAAAGTCACATTGTTCACAACTTTTTGTTTTATCTTCATTTCCTGTCAGTTATCTTTTTAATAAAACAGCTTTTTATAATTATAACACAGGAAAATCTAAAAGACTTCCCTGTGTTATAAAATATTTGACATATAGTAACAGCGCGGTCCATAACAACTAAGATCAGTTGTTTCTCGGACTTTTTAATTCACTGTACGTTTTACATATGTTGTATGAAGAATATGATGCGCTTTCTCACTTCCCGGTTCGCCGAGATATTCGCTGTAAACCCGTTTGATGGACGGATTCTCATGAGATTTTCTCAATGTTTTTGCGGCATCGTTATCATAAAGTACCTTTGCACGAATTGCCTTTACATCTTCAAAATTACGCACATCCGCATGCACCTGAGGCTGACCGCCGCCGTTGACACATCCTCCAGGACAGCACATGATCTCAACAAAATGATAGTCCGCCTCTTTAGCTCTTATTTTATCCATGATAATCTTCGCATTGGAAAGTCCGGAAGCAACGGCGACTTTCACATCCATTCCTGCTACGTTGTAAACCGCTTCTTTGATTCCCTCTGTTCCACGAACTTCTGTAAATTCTACTTTCTCAAGCGTCTCGCCTGTCAGTTCTTCCACTGCGGTACGAAGAGCCGCTTCCATAACGCCTCCTGTTGCGCCGAAGATCACTCCCGCTCCTGTAGATTCTCCGAGCGGATCGTCGAATCCTTCATCCGGAAGACTGCGGAAATTAATTCCGACTTTACGGATCAGGCGTGCAAGTTCCCTTGTCGTGATCGAAATATCTACATCAGGAACGCCGCCTGCGTCCTGATCTTCTCTTTGGATTTCAAACTTCTTCGCCGTACACGGCATCACGCTGACGCAGACAATATCTTCAGGCGCAATGTTCATCTTTTCCGCATAATATGTTTTCGTAATCGCTCCGAACATCTGCTGCGGTGATTTGCAGCTTGAAAGATGATCGAGCTGATCCGGATAGTAATGCTCGCAATATTTTACCCATCCGGGTGAGCATGACGTCATAAGCGGAAGGACTCCTTTGTTTTTCACTCTGTCTAAAAATTCATGAGCTTCTTCCATAATCGTAAGGTCTGCACTGAAATTTGTATCGAATACTTTATCAAATCCGATCCTTCTAAGAGCCGCAGCCATCTTTCCTTCTACGTCTGTTCCCATCGGATAACCGAATTCTTCGCCAAGAGCCGCCCGCACCGACGGAGCAGGCTGTACTACAACATGTTTTGTCTCATCCGCAATAGCGGCAAGAACGTCGTCGATATTGCTCTTTTCGTAGAGCGCGCCCGTCGGACATGCCGCGATACACTGTCCGCAGCCGACGCAGCTTGTATCTCCCAGTCCCATCTCGAACGGAGAGCCGATAAACGTGGCAAATCCTCTGTTGTTCGGTCCGATCACTCCTACGCTCTGCACTTTTTCACAGACGGCAGAACATCTCCGGCAAAGGATACATTTGTTGTTATCCCGCACCATATGAACCGCGCTTTCATCCAATTCATAATGTGTTGTCTCGCCCTCGAAGTAATTTTCATCTGTCACTCCGAGTTCCTGACAAAGCTCTTGAAGTTCACACTGCCCGCTTCTGACACAAGACAGACATTTTTTGTCATGATTCGACAAAAGCAGCTCTAATGTTCTTCTTCTCGAATCAAGAAGTTTCGGCGTATTCGTCTGCACTTCCATCCCTTCTGCAACCGGATGTACACAAGATGCCACGAGATTTCTTGCGCCTTTTACTTCCACGACGCACATACGGCAGGCGCCGATCTCATTGATCTCTTTTAAATAACACAAAGTCGGTATCTTAATTCCCGCAGCCTGTGCCGCTTCAAGGATCGTAGAGCCGGCAGGCGCTGTCACATTTAAACCATTGATCTTTAAATTCACATTTCCCATCTTCTCTGCCCTCCTTATTCTTTGTAAATTGCTCCGAAGCGGCATTTTTCCATACAAGCTCCGCACTTGAGACATTTTTCAGGATTGATCATATGCACTTCTTTTACTTTACCGATGATCGCATCTGCCGGACAGGTTCTCGCACAGAGCGTACAACCTTTACATTTATCCGGATCGATCTTATATTGAAGGAGATCTTTACATACTCCGGCAGGGCATTTTTTATCTACAATGTGAGCAATATACTCGTCTCTGAAATATCTCAAAGTCGAAAGCACCGGATTCGGAGCCGTCTGTCCGAGCGCACACAGAGAATTTGATTGGAGATGATAGCACAGTTCTTCCAGCTTATCGAGATCTTCCATCGTTGCCTGACCTTTTGTGATCTTCTCAAGGATTTCAAGCATACGGCGTGTTCCGATCCGGCACGGAGTACATTTTCCGCATGACTCATCTACCGTAAACTCAAGGAAGAATTTCGCGATATCGACCATGCAAGTATCTTCATCCATGACGATCAAACCGCCGGAACCCATCATTGAACCGATTGAAAGCAGATTATCGTAATCGATCGGAATATCTAAATGTTCTGCAGGGATACATCCTCCTGACGGGCCTCCCGTCTGAGCAGCTTTGAATTTCTTTCCGTTTGGCACTCCTCCGCCGATCTCTTCTACGATCTCGCGAAGCGTCGTTCCCATCGGAATTTCTACAAGTCCTGTATTATGGATCTTTCCGCCGAGAGCAAATACTTTCGTTCCTTTTGATTTTTCCGTTCCCATCGAAGCGAACCACTCCGGTCCGTTCACAATAATCTGAGGGATATTGGCATACGTCTCCACGTTATTTAAAATTGTCGGTTTTTGAAACAGGCCTTTCAGCGCCGGGAACGGCGGACGCGGACGCGGCTCTCCTCTGTTTCCTTCTATAGAAGTCATAAGAGCCGTCTCTTCTCCGCAGACAAACGCGCCTGCTCCAAGCCTTAATTCAATATCAAAGTCAAATCCGCTATCGAAAATATTTTTTCCGAGCAGACCGTACTCTCTTGCCTGTTCGATCGCAATCTCAAGACGCTGCACGGCGATCGGATACTCTGCACGAACATAAATATAGCCTTGGGATGCTCCGATCGCATATCCGGCGATCGCCATTGCTTCAAGAACCGCATGAGGATCTCCCTCTAAGATCGAACGATCCATAAATGCTCCCGGATCTCCTTCGTCCGCATTACAACAGACATATTTTTGATCTGCGTCATTTCCTGCCGCAAACTTCCATTTTAACCCTGTCGGGAATCCTGCTCCGCCTCTGCCGCGAAGCCCGCTGTCCAAAAGAATCTGAATCACATCTTCCGGCTTCTTTTCCGTCAGAACAATACCGAGCGCTTCGTATCCGCCTGTTCCGATATATTCGTCGATCTTTTCGGGATTGATGACACCGCAGTTTCGCAGAGCGACTCTGTGCTGTTTTTTATAAAAATTCGTCTCGTTTAACGGAATGATCTTATCTGCTTTTACAGTCTCTTCATAAAGCAGATGCTTTACCACGTTTCCTTTGAGCAGATGTTCTGTCACAATCTCCGGAATATCTTCTTCCTGAACCATAGAATAAAACGTTCCTTCCGGATATACGATCATGATCGGGCCTAACGCACACAAGCCGAAACAACCTGTCTTAACAACACAGACTTCATCGGACAATCCGTTCGCTTCGATCTCTTTTTCCAGTCTCTCTCTGATCCGGGCGCTTCCGGAAGACGTACATCCGGTTCCGCCGCAGACAAGCACATGCGTGCGGTATGTATTTCCATCGGCATCTTTTCCGCTTTCACACATTGCGGCTTTCTCAAGTATTTCTTTCGCATTCTCTTCTCTAAGCTGCACGACTTTACGCATCCGCTCACAGATCTCATGTAATTGTTCAAGAGATTTCATATAACTCCTCCATTTCCTGTTTTTCTAAAATCAATAAGTATCATATTCCCGTTTTCATATTATCCGGGATTTTGATGTCCGCATTATTCATACTTCGCTAAAATGTCATCCAGATCATCTACTGTCAAACGTCCGTATACTTCGTCATTGATCATCATAACAGGAGCTAATCCGCATGCTCCGACACATCGGCACGCATCAAGAGAAAACTTTCCGTCCGGCGTACATTCTCCGCCGACAATACCTAACTTTTCCATCAAAGCATTGTAAATATCTCCCGATCCTTTTACATAACATGCCGTTCCAAGACAGACGGAAATCCTGTATTTTCCTTTCGGACTCAATGTGAACTGTGAATAAAATGTTGCCACTCCATAGATCTTCTCCATCGGAATACCTGTCTCGTCTGAGATCATTTTCTGAACTTCGATCGGAAGATACCCATATATATCCTGCGCTTTCTGCAAGATCGGCATCAGCGCCCCTTTTTCATCTTTTAGCTCATGGATTACTTTCATGAGTGCTTCTTCCTGTTCTTTTGTTCCCGAGAAAGGAACAGTCGCCTTTTTCTCTGCCATTCTTCAACCTCCATTCTTACTGTTAATGCCCATTAGAGATATCATATCATACAAAATATCATAATTCTACTTATTTTTTGTTAATTTTTTGTCTATTTTTATCACCAAAAACAATGTGCACCGCTTTTGTTTTTACATTTTACACATAATACATCTGTTTCTTTTTCATTTTTTATATCTTTTATCTTTTTACATTTATTACCGAAACATCGACGGATCGAACGGATCCACACTTCAGTCTGTCGCCAATGCAGAAACTGCCAGCAGTTTTTCTGCTGACAGAATGTTTTAACACCTTCTTTATCTTATTATCAGGAACGGTAATCTCGTTCATTATCAAACACATTTTCAATAATCTTTCTCGCTTCTTTCACTTTCTTCGGATCGTGATCTATGGAATTTAGTCCGATGACAATATCTTCTGCCAATACGACAGACGGAAAATAAAAGTCACACAACTCTCTGTCGTCTGCCGTGTTGACCGGAATATGTGCTTTTTGACACTCTTCATACACACGGCGGTTTACTTCCCGACAGTTTGATGCGGCGATCACAAGATCTGCTCCTTTTGCATCCCCTTCCTGATATTCTCTGTTACACAAAACAACTTTTCCTTCGGAATCCAGACGATAAAACTCACTTCTGATCTCCGGCGCGATCACTTTAATATCCACGCCGAAATAAAGCAGCGTCTCCGATCGGCGAAGCGCAACACTGCCCCCTCCCACTACAGTAACCTGTCTGCCCGAAAGATCAACAAACATCGGAAAATACGGCTTTTTCATTCTCTTTTTCCTCCGTCTCCCATGTACAAAAGTGCATTACATATACATGCCGCAATATTGCTGCCGCCTTTTCGTCCTCTCGCAACAATATACGGAGTATTTTCAAGACTTAAGATCAATTCTTTTGACTGTACAACATTGACAAATCCGACCGGAACCGCGATCACAAGTTCCGGGGCGATCTTTTCCTCTTTGATCAGCTCATATAAACGCACAAGCGCTGTCGGAGCATTTCCGATGGCAAAGATTACCTGCTCCCCTAATTTTGCCGCCTTATCCATACTCGCGGCCGCCCGTGTTGTTTTGTTTCTTTTTGCCGCCTGCGCCACATCGTCATCCGACATAAAGCAATATACCTCTCCACCATAGCCGGCAAGACATTTTTTATTGATCCCCGCTTTTCCCATTTGTGTATCTGTCACAATAGACGCTCCGCCGCGGATTGCTTTTAGCGCCTTTTCAACTACATTTTCCGAAAAAATAAGATTATCCGCATAATCAAAATCAGCGCTCGTATGGATACATCTTTTCACGATCGATTCCGTTCCCGGAATCAACTGCTTATCCCCCAGTTCTTCCGCAATGATCTCAAAACTTCTTTTCTCAATCTCCGACGGAAGCACCTTTTCTATCTCTGTCAACATCTTCTTTTCCTCCTTTTCTTTGATCGTTTTCAGTGTTTCTTTTCATTTTATAACATATCCGATCCCACAGATCACGCGGTCTGCCCGAACTGCCTTTTTAGTCAAACCGGTCATAATTCTTCCGACTGCCTCTCTGTACTCACGCTCAAACGCATCAACCGGAACCAGACCGCACCCGATCTCGTCACACACGATAACAAGATCTCTCTCTTCGCTTATCATTTCTAACAGTTCTTCTTTTGTTCTTCCTGATTTCAGCCAGCGCCATATAAAAAGATGAAACCCATCTACAGCCTCCCATGTTTTGACATCCTCGAAACTACAGTCCGCTCCGCTGCTCCATTTCAGTCCCGGATAGCATAACTGCGCGTAGTTTTTCTTTCCCTGAAACGCTCCCCCTGTCACGATCCTGATTCCTCTTTTCATTTTGCCGCAGGACATTTCACACTTTGCCGTCTTCATCTGTCTTTCGTTCCCTTCATTCCGTCTTGTATTCCCGCATGCAGTTTTATCTTCCGCGGTCTTTACTTTTCTTCTGAGAGGTCTTCCGCAGACGACTTCAGTCACTTCATCTGCCATCTTCGCAAGCTCTTTGTTGATCTCTCCCATAATATACTTATACTTTCTCATCTCTTCCGAATCTTTTGCCGATTCCGAAAAGATTTCATTTGTCACAACAACAAGATGACAACTTTTCTTTTTCAACATTGCCATGGCTTGCGCAACAACCCGGACAGCCTCGTCTTTCGCCCCTTCTTCCATATATAATTCGTTCGCAGCCAAATTAGAGACGCACTCTAAAAGAACACATCCAAGCGCCTCCCCGGACGCTTCAAACTGATGGATCTTTTCCGTAATGTTTGTATACCATTCAAGAGTCCGAAACCCTTTTCCTTCTCTTCGTCTCCTGTGGTCGGCTATTTTCTCTTCTGTTTCCGTTCCATACGGATACATCGTCGCTATATAATACAGCTTTTGTTCCTTCTTTCCTGTCTTACGGTATTCTTCATACAATGCGCAGATCCTGTCTTCTGCATACGCGGATTTCCCGCTTCCGCTTCCTCCTGTTACTAACTCCATCATATTTTTAAAACCTTTCTTTTTTCTTTCCCGATAGCTTTTCTATACACAATAAACGCATCTTTTCTTCTCTGAACCTACATTCTTATTTGAAAACATGATATACTACCTCTATATGAGCGTCAACAAAAAGAACAGGAGGAACTTTTATGTCATTTATCAGTGTATTCGATGTGCTCGGTCCGAACATGATCGGTCCGTCCAGTTCGCACACGGCCGGCGCTGCGGCAATCGCCCTTCTTGCAGGAAAGATGCCGAACGCCGCCATTAAAAAAGCTGATTTTATTCTTTACGGGTCTTTTGCCCGCACATATAAAGGCCACGGAACAGACCGCGCCCTGCTCGGAGGGATCATGGGATTTTCAACCGACGACAGACGGATTCCGGATTCATTTTCTATCGCCGATGAGCGCGGACTTCAGTATTCGTTTACGGCAAATACAACAGAAACCGAAATTCACCCTAACACAGTAGACATCCATATGACTGACGAAAACGGACAAAAACTCATCGTTCGAGGAGAATCGGTCGGAGGAGGAAAAATCCGAATCGCAAGAATCAACGAAGTGGAAGTTGATTTTACCGGAGAATACAGCACTCTTATCGTCATTCAACAGGACAAACCCGGAGTGATCGCACACATCACAAACTGCTTAAGCGAAATGAACGTCAATATAGCTTATATGAAGCTTTACCGGGAAGAAAAAGGGTGTACGGCGTACAGCATCGTCGAATCTGACGGAATCGTTCCTCAGACAGTAGCCGGACGAATCAAAGAAAATCCTTATGTACATGACGTCATGCTCGTACTTCCGAATGAGAAAGGAGAATTTTAATGGATTTTAAAAGCGGACAGCAGCTGATCGGATTATGTGAAACAAACGAATGTCCTATTTCAGAGATCATGCTGATACGGGAAGAAACTTTTACGGAAAGAACACGAAAGGACATTATAAACCAGATGGGAAAAACATGGCAGATCATGAAAGAATCTGCCCATTCCTCTGTTGAAAATCCAAAACATTCCATAGGCGGACTCATCGGAGGCGAAGCAAAACTTCTAAGTGAACATCTCAGTTCCGGGAAAAGCATCTGTAAAGACCCATTAAGCCGGGCAATTACTTACTCCATGTCAATCCTCGAAACAAGCGCCTCTATGGGACTGATCGTTGCCGCGCCTACAGCCGGGTCTGCGGGAATCGTTCCCGGACTGCTTCTTGCGCTTCAGGAGACATATGATTTCTCTGACAACGATATTATCCGTGTCCTTTTTAATGCAGGGGCCGTCGGCTGTCTTGCCATGCGCAACGCTACTGTTGCCGGCGCTGTGGGCGGCTGTCAGGCAGAGGTCGGAGTCGCCTCGGCAATGGCCGCTTCTGCCGCAGTCGAACTGATGCAGGGTACTGCGCGGCAATGCCTTGACGCCGCGTCCACCGTACTGATGAATATGCTCGGACTTGTATGCGACCCTGTCGGCGGTCTTGTGGAATGCCCCTGTCAGATGCGCAACGCATCGGGTGTCGCCAACGCATTAACCGCAGCCGAAATTGTTTTAAGCGGAGTCCGGCAACTCATCCCCTTTGACGAAATGTTAGACGCTATGTATACCGCAGGAAAGAGACTTCCTGCCGAATACCGCGAAACCGCTCTCGGCGGCTGTGCAGCTACTTCTACGGGATGTTCCCTCTGTCAGTGAGCAGAAAATATTTTGCAGCGTGCAGACCGGTTATTTCTCCGAATGACCGGTCCTGATTTTCGCATATCGATATTCCAAAGCGCCGCTCGCCGGAATCTGACGAATTCCTTCGATCTTCGGGTTCACAAGATTAACGCTCTTCATCGCATAAAGCGGAAGTATATAAAACTGTTCTCCGACTGCCAGTTGTTCCGCTTCATGCATCAGCGCAGACCGTTTTACAGGATCTGTTTCGGAATCCGATCTTCGGACAAGTTCATCATACTGTTCATTTTTGATCCCACTGCAATTATACGTACTATCCGACAGAAGCATCGAAAGATATGTGTATGGATCAGAAAAGTCCGCTGTCCAGTTCATCCGGCACAGATCAAAATTACCGGCATGACGCATACTGTAATTTGTCTGTAATTCTTGAGCGTTTAACTTGATCTCTATATTGAGGTTTTTCTTCAACTGTTCCCGGATAACCTGCGCCGTGTCCGAGTCAAGTTCCAAAGACGGATAGCTATATGTCAGTTCAGGAAATCCTTTTCCTTCGGGATATCCGGCTTCTGCCAAAAGTTTCTGTGCCCGTTCTATATTTTCTTCAAAAGGCTGTTCTGCCTCCTCCGTAAAATATTTCCCCGTATTTTTGTCTTTCATATATTTTGCCACCAGATTATACGTCGGCTCTGTGTCTTCTCCGACAATCTTGCACAACTCTTCTCTGTCAACCGCAAGATTAAACGCCTCCCTCACACGGACATCGTCAAACGGCTTCACATTCAGATTAAAATAAATATATCGTGTCGCAATCTGATCTGTCACAAACAGATCTTCTTTTCCGTCATATAATTCCATGACCGAAGAAGGAAGCGCTGTTGCCACATCAACTTCTCCCGTTTCATAAGCCGCTGCCATAGACTGTGTGTCATCAAAAAAACGATAGGTGATCTTCTCTAAGCTGATATTGTCCTTTCCCCAGTAATATTCATTTTTTTTCAGCGTAAAATACTGATTCGGTACATATTCAGCCAAATAAAAAGGACCGTTTGATAAACTCGTCTTCGGATCTTTCTCCCAGCCACGGTTAGCAGCATCCGCATATTTCGAGCAGGAAGGCGTATATACCGGGAGCCGGAGAAGATCAAGAAAATATACGCACGGCTTTTCAAGATGAAAAACAATCGTCTTATCATCGGGAAGCTCAACTCCCAGCGTCTCTATATCCGCCTCTTTATTATAAATTTTTTCTGCATTTAAAATCGGAAAAAGATAAACTGCATATCCGCTTCCCGATTCAGGGTCTAACGCTCTTACGATCGTATTCTTAAAATCTGCCGATGTCACTTCTCCTCCGTCAGACCAAAGCGCATCTTTTCGCAAATGAAACGTCCACGTTGTAAAATCTTCATTTACTTCGTAAGACTGTGCCGCACGGTACTCGATTTCTCCGTTTTCATCAAAGGTCAGCAGTTCGTCTAAAGCGCTTACCGAATATGCAAGATACGTCAAAGCGATTGATCCTGCCGGATCTAACGATCCGGTTTCACTGTTGATCGCAACTGTAATCTCATGATCGGCACTGCCGTTGTTTTTCCTGCTTTTTGACGATTTTTCTGTACTTGCACACCCTGTCAGGATACTTCCCGCAAACAATACCGCCGCCAAAAACAAAGCTGTTCCTCTCGACACTGTTTTCAGGATGGTCTTCTGATCTATAATCTTTTTTTCCCCGCCTTTTATATTTTTTCTGTATCTCACTTTTATTTATCTCCTATTTTCATGATTCCCGATTCTTTGTGCAACAATTCATCTATACCGATGTCCGTTTCTATATCTGTAGTTTTCGTGATTTTGCTTTTTTATATCTGAGATGTCATCTTATAATTCGGATTTCTTCCGGCGCGTTGTTGTTTGGAATAAAGGTGACAGGAAACTGCTCTGCCTTCAAAATCATACATTTCAGGGGCTGCGTCTTTGCACATTTCCATCTTATATCCGCAAGATCCGAAATACGGACAGCCTCCTTCTGATTTTCCTTCATGCACTGCAGGTACTTTTTGTTTTCTTGCCTTCAACGGATCAGGCGGCATTACCGAATCGAGAAGTGCTTTCGTATACGGATGCCACGGATCCCTGCATAAATCCCGGGTTTTTGCGCATTCCGCCAGTGTTCCTTTGTAGAGAACGCCTGTCCTGTGACTGATCCGGCGAATCAGCGCCATGTCATGCGAAATAAACAAACAGGCGATCTTTTTTTCTTTTACTACTCGCAGCAGCAGATCCAATATCTGCGTTCTTGTCGCTGCATCTAATGAAGAAACAGCTTCATCACAAATGAGAAGTTCCGGCTCTAAAAGGAGCGCCCTGGCGATTGCCGCTTTCTGACGCTGCCCGCCTGAAAGTTCTCTTGGATACCGTTTCCCGTCTAAACTACTCAATCCTACGCGCGTAAGCATCTGTTCTATCTGTCTTTGCCGGTCTTTTTTCCTTTCCTTTTGATCAAACTTTATTTGTTTTTCTTTCGCCCGAAGCGTTTCCGTCAACATTTCGTTTATCGTCATGCACGGATTCAGGGATGAATACGGATCTTGAAATATCATCCTGACTTTCCCATGCATATTTTTGTTTCTTTTTCTGTTTTTTCGATCTACTCTTTCTCCCCTGCAAAACACTTCCCCACTGTCAGGCTGTTCCAGCCCTGTAAGTATTTTTGCCAGCGTCGTTTTTCCACTGCCGCTTTCTCCTGCAAGAGCAAACACTTCACCCTCACAAATATCAAACGACACATCGTTCACCCCTTCTTCGTTTTGAAACCGCTTTTTCAAATGTCTTACCGTAAACAGCGGATTTTCCTGAGCAGCAAACACTTTTTCTTTTACAAGAAGCTGTTCTGCCGTTGCATCAGACAGAAGTTTCTTTGTATATTCAGTCTGTGGATTGTAGAAAATATCATCTGCACATCCGTTCTCTATCATTTTTCCGTCTTTCATAACATAAACGTAATCACAAGCTGCAGCGATCACCCCCATATTATGACTTACAAGAAGAAGAGCTGTATTTGTTTCTTTTACTATTTTTTTCAACAGCCGGATTACTCTGACCTGCATCGCCGCGTCAAGCGCCGTCGTAGGTTCGTCTGCCACGATCAGATTCGGTTCGCAGGCAAGGGCAATCGCAATAACAACTCTTTGTCTCATTCCTCCGGAAAGTTCAAAAGGATATTGTTTCATCCTTAACCTGGGGTGGCGGATACCAACCGAATCCAATAGTTCTTCCGATCTTTTCTTTGCCTCCCGCCATGTACATTTTTTCCTATTCCGCACAGTCTCGGCAATCTGTCTGCCGATCTTCACTGTCGGATTCAGACATTTTAAAGGATCTTGAAAAATAATGGCCGCATTGTCTCCTGCTCTGACAGTATTTCCAAAAAGAGACACTTTCTCTGCCTCTACAGCGGCTTTATGATCCAAAAGTCCCATCACAGCCAGCATTGCCGTACTCTTGCCTGAACCGGATTCGCCTACGATTCCCGTCACTTTTCCTTCTTCCGCCGAAAAATCTATCCCCCGTACAGCTTCAACGCGTTCTTCCTCAGACAAATACGTTACATAAAGTGATCTTACATCCAGCATATTCAATCTGTCTGCCCTCCTCTTCTTTCCATCGCCATTGCAAGTATATGAAACACGACCAAAAGCACACACAACGTAATAAGAGGCGCCAAAAGTTCACACGGATAAAGAATCATCCTGTCTCGTCCTTCCTGTATCAATGTTCCGAGACTTGCCGTCGGCGCAGATAATCCCACCCCCAAAAAGCTTAAAAATGCTTCTGTAAAAATCGCCTGCGGTATCAGAAACAAGAAGTTTACGACTATCATCCCCAGTGCGTTCGGAAGCAGATGTCTAAACAAAATCCGAATGCCCGATATACCATCTATCTTTGCCGCCGCCGCAAAATCTGTTTCTTTTAAACGGATCATCTCCCCCCGTACGACACGCGCCATATCGATCCAGCCGGCAATACAAATCCCGAAGATCATGCTTTTTATCCCCGGTCCCATAACGAGCGTTATCAGTATAACATATAAAATCGACGGGATCGCGGCAATCACATCCGCTGCTCTCATCAGAATCATATCGATGCGTTTCCCACGATACCCCGCTACAGCACCGTACAAAATACCGATCATCCCATTGATCAGAGAACTTCCCACGCCGATCACAAGACTAATGCCTGCTCCATACCAAACCCGTGTAAAATTATCTCTTCCAAACTCGTCTGTACCGAAAAAATGAATCAACGACATTGGCTGGTTCCGTATTTCCGCATTTTGTTCCGTCGGAGAATAAGGCCCGAATAAAGGTACGCATACTGCCAGAAAGATCCAGATCAAAAGGATGATAAGCGCCGCTTTTTCATCCCTATATCCCTTTCTTTTTTTACTGCTTATTCTGTTTTCTTTCCGCATATTTTTGTCACACCTCCCGCCGGTTCCTGACACAAGTTTTTTCTTATTTCTTTCTGTAAGCTCTTCTGACACTTGGATCAAGCCATGCCCCAAGCAGATCTGTGAGCAAATTAAGAAGAATAACAACTGTTCCCATAAATACAGTCAATCCGAGAATAAGAGTATAATCTCTGTTTGCAATCGACATGACAAACTCTCTTCCCAGACCCGGAATCGTAAACACGCTCTCTATGGCAAAACTTCCCGTAAGCAGAAACGCCGATGCCGGACCGATATAATTCAATACCGGAAACCATGCGTTTTTTAACGCATGAGTAAAAATGATCCTGCTCTTTTTCAATCCTTTTGCCCTGGCAAAAAGAACGTAATCTTTTGCCATCTCCTCATCCAATGCATGTCCTGTCATTCGGGTGATCACAGCCGTCGGATAAAGCGACAATGCCGTAACCGGTAAAATATAATGTGAAAAAGAAAATAAACCCGACGAAGGAAACCATTTTAATTTTACACTGAATACCATTAACAGAAGAATCGCAGCGGCAAAACCGGGAATGCCCGCCGCCAGCATTCCTAATGATCCGATTACCTTTTTCACTGCCCTTTTTTCCGACGCGGCATAGAACACCCCGCATCCCGTACCGACGATCACTGATACGATCAATGCCGAAAGTCCGAGCGACACCGTAAGCGGAGCTGCCCGTCCGATAATCTCTTCCACCGATGTACCCGGATCCTGATAAGAAATCCCCAGATCTCCTTTTAAAAGATTTCCCATATATGACAGATACTGCTCGATCAGCGGATCGTTCAACCCATATTCTTCTTCCACAGCTTCCACAACCTGCTCCGAAACGCCGCCTCTTTGAAACGGACTTCCCGGTATCAGCCTTACGAGAAAAAAAGTGACCGTGGCAAGAAGGAACAATGATACTATCCCAGTCAATATTCTTTTCCATGTGTAACGCATCATTGCCCTTTCACCTCCTTGTTCAGACCCTGTTTTTTTCTTTGCTCTGCCGTTTTATTCCGTCACATCCTCCAGCTTTGCCGGAATGACTTTCAGAAGATCTTCCAGACTAAGTTCTACCTGATATCCGATCTTGCCGCCGCTGAAAATCATCGTTTCAAAGTTTTTTGCCGTTTTATGTATCACTGTCGTAAACTGTTTTTTCATTCCAATCGGAGAACATCCGCCGTGAACATATCCGGTAAGGGGAAGCAGTTCTTTTGATTTTAGCATTTCAACACTTTTTTCTTTTACGGCATGTGCCGCTTTCTTTAGATCCAGTTCACAGTTAACCGGAATGACAAAGACATAATTCGTTTTTGATTTTCCGACCGTCACAAGAGTTTTAAACACCATATCAGGATTTTCACCCAAAACTTCCGCTACTTCAATTCCGCTTACCGCTCCCGTATCAACATAACTATAGCTTTCATATGCAATCTTCTTCTGATCTAAAATCCTCATTACATTTGTTTTTTCTTTATTTTTTCCCATTATTCTTCCTTCCGAATTCTATCTATACCGAAATGCTTCTGTGATAATCCAAATTTCTACAAAGAAAATAAACAATAACAGACCATCTACCGCCCAATTATACTGAATGCTATTCAGCGGAGTCCGAGCAAAACGAAACATAAAATCTTTTACTTTTTTCCTGCCTGTCAAAAACAAAAGGAAAAATTGCAAAATCGGAAATAACAAAATTCCCATTTTATAATCCCATCCATCCGGCGTTCCTAATATGCCAAAATGAACCGGTATAATATCCGGCAGAAAAAATAAACTTACTACTGCAGTCAAAAGAGTGATTCCAAAAATAATCCATGATACTTTTCTACTGTTTAAAAACGACATAATTATTCCTTCTTTCCATAATTTTCAAACCGGATAACCTGCTCGTCATTTTAAATTTTTAAAAATTCACATTTCCGAAACATTCCACAATCTTCTCTGTCATTGCATCCATATCCGCCCGTTTTGCGACTTGAATCTTCATTCCGTATTTCCTTGCTTCGGCCGCTGTTTGTTCTCCGATACAAACGGCAGACACATTTTGAAGTTCTACGTTTTTTATTGCTTTGACAAACCCTTTTACCGTTGAGGCGCTTGTAAAAGTAACTGCATCGATCTCCTCTTTTTGGAACATCTTTTCTATCTTGTGCCTAAGTAAAGAGGAGACTTCATATTCGGTCCGATATAATGCAATATCGTTTACCGGGACGCCTGTTTCCATAAGAGGCGGAAGCAGTTCTAAAGATCCTTCCTCTGCCCGAAAGATCGTAACCGCACTATACTCTGAAATATTTTCTGCAAGTGTTTTTCCCAACTCTCCTGCATTATAAATCTTCGGCACGATATCTGCAAACAGTCCGTGTTCTTTTAATGCAGCCGCCGTCGCAGAACCGATGGCCGCGATTTTTATCTGTGCTTTTCCTGCGAGCAGCCTTCTCATATCCCATGCTTCTTTTTCTAATTGTTCAAAAAATACATGTACTCCTATAGGACTTGTAAAAACAAACCATTCCTCTTTTTCGGAATGTTGAATTTCCCCTAATGCCTTTTTCAGCCTCTCATTCGGATCGATCGCTACTGTATGAATAGACGGCATCTCGATCACCTGTGCCCCGAGATTTCGCAGGCGTTTTGCCAGAGCGGAACTATTCTGCCTCGGTCTTGTCACCAAAAATTGCTTTCCTCCCAAAATCCTGTCTTTTATCCAGTGAAACTCTTCTGACAAAGAACACACTTTTCCTACTACGATAATCGCAGGCGCTTTGATCTTCGCCTCATCTGCCTGCTGCTTTAATGTTTTTACAGTCGCACACACCTGCCTTTGTCTCGCAGTCGTTCCCCGCTCTATCACAGCCGCAGGCATATCTTCCGGCATTCCGGCTTTTATCAGTTCCGTCAGAATCGTTTCCATTGCCGACACACCCATAAGAAAGATCAAAGTTGCATTTAATTTTACAAGAGCCTCGTAATCAATGTCGGGTTTTACATCTCTTCTCGTATGTCCTGTAATCACATGAAAGGATGAGGTATAATCTCGATGAGTCACCGGAATCCCCGCATAAGCCGGAACTGCTACTGAAGAAGTGATTCCCGGAATAATTTCGAAAGAAATCTTTTCATTTCTAAGTATCTCTATTTCTTCTCCGCCTCTTCCGAACACGAATGGATCTCCGCCTTTGAGACGCAATACTCTTTTCCCTTTTTTTGCTTCTCTTACGAGAATCTGATTGATCTCTTCTTGAGGAACCGGATGGTTTCCCGCATGTTTTCCGACATAAATTGTTTCTGTTTCCCGCGGAATACGGCTTAGTATCTCTGCGCTTAAAAGAGCGTCATATACGATGACATCTGCCTCTTCGATCAATTCCGCAGTCCGCAAAGTCAGTAATCCCGCATCTCCCGGACCTGCCCCTGCGATCCATACCTTTCCATATAAACTCTGTTCCATCTTTCTCACCTTTCCCCAAACTGCTTTTTCATTGTCAAGGCAAGTCTTTCTCCGAGACTTGAAGCGTCTTCAATATAAGAAGCTGCCTTTTTCACAAAATACTGTCCGCTTTTTTCATTGTAATACAGTCCTGTCAGTTCCAATTCATTTCCCTTTACTTTTGCATAAGCCGCACTCGGAGATGTGCATCCCCCGTCAAGCACACGGATAAAACTACGTTCTGCCAGAGCCTGTACTCTGCTCTTTTTATCATCCACATATTGACGCCACACTGTATCTTTCAAAAATTCTTTTCTCCCCTGAACTGCCAAAATTCCCTGTCCCGCAGCAGGGATCACCTCATCTACCGAAAAGTACCTTCCGATCACCGCTTCCATATTCAGCCGCTTCACCCCGGCGGCTGCAAGCACCGCCGCATCGTATTCTTCTTTGTTTAATTTACTAAGTCTTGTCTGTATGTTTCCGCGGATTCCTTGAAACACTGCATTCGGATACAATTTCTGAATCTGTATCATGCGCCTTTTACTGGAAGTTCCTATAACAGCGCCTGTTTTTGTGAGTATAGACCCTTCCTCTGTTCCCTGTTCTTTTTTTTCACTTTTATAAATAAGCACATCCCTTGGATCTTCCCGTCTGCTGTATGCAAGAATCGGAAATTCAGAAGATTCTTCCATCGGCATATCTTTTAGACTGTGAACGGCAAGATCGATCCTTCCGTCTGCCAGAGCCTGATCTAATTCTTTTACAAAAAGTCCTTTTCCTCCGACAGATTCCAAACTCCTGTCAAGGATCTTATCCCCTGTCGTTTTCATCGTGATGATCTCAACTAAAATCGTTTGGTCACATCGCCTAATCTGATCTTTTATAATTTCCGCCTGCTTTACCGCAAGCCTGCTTTCTCTGCTCCCTATTCTGATAACAGACTGCATGACGCTTCGTTTCCTTTCTCTATAATCTTATACACAGCCTCCATGTTCAGGTTCTCTCTTACTATTGACGCAAGCCGGTCATACTGTTCTTCTTTATATGCGTTTCTGTCACGCACTGTAATTTTCGACGGATCTATTCCTTTTTTTCTTAAAACTGCCGCCAAAAATGTTTTGACCGTTTCAGACATATCGAAAATCCCATGCATATAACAGCCATATACATGATCGCTCTGCGCTCCGTCCTGCCGCTGTTCTCCTTCCTCTTCCATATAGACAAGCGGAACAGTCCCCTTGGACAAAACCGTTCTCCCCATATGGATCTCATATCCTTCATAACATACACCGCTCATTTCTGCAAGCGCTCCGCCTACTTTGGCAAACCTTCCTGAAACTCTTGTCCTTCTTTTTTCCTGTTCAAACACTGTCGTCACCGGCAGAAGTCCCATCCCGCGAACCGTTCCTTTTTGTTCTGCCCCCGTCGGATCGCTGATCGACTGTCCGAGCATCTGATATCCTCCGCAAATACCGAATACGATGCCTCCTTTTGCCGCATGGCGCAGTATTTTCCCTTCCAAACCGTTTTGCCTCATCCACAAAAGATCGCTGATCGTATTTTTGCTTCCCGGGATGATCACAACATCAGGATCTCCAAATTGAGAAATGTTTGACACATAGGACACGTCGAGTTCATCCACTGCTTCAAGCGGAGCTATATCCGTAAAATTAGAAATCCTGGGAAGACGTATAACCGCGATTTTTGCAAGACCTGATCTGCTCTTTTTCCGAAACCGCTCTGTCAAACTGTCTTCATCTTCAATATCAAGATGAAAATACGGGATAACTCCAAGTACAGAAGTATTTATCTTTTCTTCCAACATCCGAAGTCCGGGTTTTAAAATCGATACGTCTCCGCGAAATTTATTGATAATCGTTCCTTTAACACGCTTTTTTTCTTCTTCCTCAAGCAGGAGCATCGTTCCCGCAAGCTGTGCAAATACACCGCCTCTGTCAATATCTCCGACAAGCAGTACCGGAGCATCTGCCATTTTCGCAAACCCCATATTGACAATATCGTCTTTCTTTAAATTGATCTCCGCCGGACTTCCCGCTCCTTCGATCACAATGACATCATACGTTTCGTCCAATTTTCTGTATGATTCCATAATCGAAGGAATAAATTCTTTTTTCCGCTTATAATACTCAGACGCAGACATCATTCCGAAAGGTCTGCCTCTGACGATAATCTGTGATCCTGTATCATTTGTCGGTTTTAAAAGGATCGGGTTCATATCCGCACTCGGCTCGATTCCTGCCGCTTCTGCCTGCATTACCTGCGCCCTTCCCATCTCCAGTCCCTCTTTTGTAATATAGGAATTTAATGCCATATTCTGTGATTTAAAGGGAGCTGTTTTATAACCGTCCTCCTTCAAGATGCGGCAAAGAGCGCCTGCCAGCACACTCTTCCCTACATTCGACATCGTTCCCTGTATCATGATCGGTTTTGCCATCTATGTCCGCCTCCTGTCTGTTTCTTTCTATAATCTCCTTCAATGCTTTCAGCAGTTGTTCATTTTCATATCTTTGCTTCACTGCTATCCGATACCACCCTGTTTCAAGTCCACGGTAATTTGCACAGTCTCTGATCAAGATCCCGTATTGCAAAAGTTCTTCAAACAGATTGATTTCACTATATATAAGAATGAAATTAGCATCTGAAGAAACAAAATCAATTTTTAATATATCTAATTGTTTCTCTATCTCCATCCGTTCTATCTGTATCATACGGCGCATTTTTTCTACCCGGTCTTTTTCATCAAGCGCCGCTATGCCCGCCTCCTGGGCGATCACCGACACATTCCACGGCTGGCGCATCTTCTCCATATTCTCCAACAATTTTTCATCAGATGTCAACCCATACCCTAACCTGATCCCCGGGATCGCATATGTCTTCGTAAAAGCCCGAAGCAAAAACAAGTGAGGATAATGAACGATGTTTATTTTATCAAAAAGACTTTCCGGCTCTTTTTCAAATTCAAGAAAGCACTCATCCAACACAAAACGAATCTTTTTCTGCTCACATCGTTTTGCGGCTTCTTTTAGGAGTTCGATATCCGTTTTTTTCCCCGACGGATTGCAAGGAGAACATAAAAAAATGATATCCACATCTTCTGTTAGTTCTTCTAAGAAATCATAATCTATACAAAAACCATTATTTTTTTTCGTTTGATAGTATTTTATTTCGCATCCAACTGTTTTTAACGCCTGCTCATATTCTGAAAACGAGGGAATGGGGAGGAGAGCTTTCTTCGATTTTTCTGCCAGGACAAGAGTATAGAGCAGTTCTGCCGCCCCGTTTCCAAATGCAAACATCCTCTCGTCCACCCGAAGCCTGTCTGCCAGTTTTTCCCTTAATTTCCTACATTTACAGTCCGGATATGCCGCTGACTGCAAAAGCGCTCTTTTCGCCGCCTCGATCACTTTCTTAGACGGACCGAGAGGGTTGATATTTACGGAGAAATCAATCATCTCTCCATATGTATATATATCGCCTCCATGTGTATATTGCATATTCAGTCTCCTTCTTTTGTCTTATCTGACGAAAATCCGGCAAAAGATCACATGATGAGTACAGTGCATAATTTTATTCCTCCGAAAACAAACATCATTAACAATGCCGTAACATACATTAATCTCCCTGCTTTTATAATATCTTCCGGGTCAATCGGACGAAGATCATCTCCGATAAACTCCTTTTTATAAACTTTCCCAAAATAAACTGCATCTCCGGCGAGCCGGATTCTAAGCGCTCCGGCACAGACCGATTCTGTCTGGGCAGCATTAGGACTTGCATGTTTTCGTCTGTCACGCAAATATATCCTCCATGCATTTTTCCCGTCTAATCCCGCAAGAAAACTTGCACATACCATAAACATCGCCGTCACACGGGCAGGAATAAAGTTAAATACATCATCCATCTTCGCCGGTATTTTCCCGAAATACAAATATTTTTCATTCTTATACCCGAGCATAGAATCCATCGTATTTACCGCTTTATATAAAAACCCAAGAGGCGCTCCTCCAAGCATCATATAAAGAAGAGGAGCTGTCACTCCGTCAGATGTATTTTCCGCTACCGTCTCAACCGCAGCCTTTGTCACACCTTCTTCGGTCAGGTTTTCCGTATCTCTCCCGACAATCATAGAAACCGCTCTTCGCGCCTCCTTCATATCATTTCTCTTTAAACAGTAATACACTTTTTTGCTTTCTTCACTCAGAGATTTTGCCGCAAAGATCTGATAGCACCAAAACGACTCTAAGAAAAAGCAGATCAACGGATGGATATTCTGCGCCACCCTCAGTCCCGCAAACGGAATCCCAAACGAAAGGATCGCTACAATAATCCATAAGACCCCTCCTGCCGTCATATTTTTCTTATCATTTTCTTTTCTCAGTCTCTTTTCCAAAAATGAAATCATATTTCCGATCATTCTCACCGGATGATACAGCCATACCGGATCTCCAAACAGACGATCCAAAAAAAATCCGGTCACACAAGCAGCCAACGACATCATCTTCCGCTCCTTTTCTCCGCATTTTTCAGCAGTTCAATTCCATTCTCCCATTCCTTCTCCGATACAGATACAAGATAACCGCTTCCATTCTCCACCTGCCAGTTATAAAAATCTTTTTTTTCTTCGTAAAGAGCGTGCATCACCGCCATGATCGTACCGCCATGAACGACAAACGCCGCATATTTCACATGTCGGGCAATCAAAAATCTGACCTGTTTTTTCATTCCTTCCACACAGCGCTTTCGGAATTCTTCCTGATCCTCTCCTCCCGGAAACGCCGTTATCCCTCCGCTTTTCAGCCACTTTATATAAGCGGCGTTCTTTTTCAGCTGCTCATATGTTTTTCCTTCAAACTGTCCGAAATCACACTCTCTCATCAAAGGTTCCAAAACGATAGGACACCCTGATAAATCCGTACCCCAAATCCGCTTTGCCGTTTGTACACAACGTTTCATGGGGCTTGCGATAATATATTCCGGTATGGGATAACTCCGCTTTAAAAAAGCGGTCTTTTCCGACAACACTTCATCCGTACTTCCGATATACTGTCTTTTTTCATTTCCCGGCGTAGCAAAATGCCGGATTAACATGATTTTCAACATATTCCTCCCAAAAAGGCGACAACAGTCAGCATGACGAGTTCACATATCTGTAAAAAATATCCCGCCAAATCTCCGGTAATTCCGCCGAACTGTTTAAAACTCATTTTATAATAATAGAAAAATACAAGCAGCGCGGCCGTTACAATTATTGCACCCTGAACACGAAAAATATAGATTGCTCCTGCTGCCAAAGACATAAGCCATATAGATAAGACGATCCGCGTCCTCTTCCTATCCGCCCTCTCTTGAAATGTTCTCAACAAGCCGCTGCTTTTCGCTGATCTGAAACTTACGACTGAAAGTCCGCTCAGCGCTCTCGATATCGGATACATCCATACGGCAAGAGACAGCGTTTTAAGATTCACTTCACTCCAAAGAGCTGCCGTAATAAGAAAATAGGCGCACAGACCGATCACTGCAAACGCTCCTGTATGAGGATCTTTCAAAATCTCTAATTTTTTCTCTCTGTCTTTATAAGAACTGACGGCATCGATCGTATCCGCAAACCCATCCAAATGAATCCCCCCTGTCACAGCGACCGGTATCATCGTCATTACCGCCGCAAAAAAGAGTTTTCCGCACTCTGTATATCGCAGAATCAGCTGACCTGCGCCGAATACCAGCGCTCCTATAATCACCCCTACGACCGGGAAAAAACACATGGCATACCTCATATTTTTTTCATCCCAATCTATATTCGGAACAGGAAGTTTTGAATACATAGCCAATGCAATTATCAAAGATTTCAGCATATTCATTTTCTTTTTGTCTCCTCATACATCTTATCCACTCTTACAACACACCTGCCCTTACTTTAATTCTTCGTACTGTTCTACTCGTATTTCCTCAAACGTACTCATGCTTTTATATACGGACAACCCCATTTCCAAAAGAGGCATTACGGCGACCGCTCCGCTTCCTTCTCCGAGAGACATCCCGCAGTCAAGCAGCGCCGATAGTCCAAGTTCATCCAATACTTTTGACGCCGCCGGTTCGCCCGAACAATGCGAAGGAAGCATATAACCGATACAGTCAGGAACAAGACGAGCCGCACAAAGCGCCGCCACAGAAGAGATAAAACCGTCAATGACGATCGGGATACGAAAGATTGCTCCTCCGAGAAATACGCCCGTAAGACCTGCAATGTCAAAACCGCCCACTTTTGAGATTATATCGATGGGATCACCCCGATCAGGGGCATGAAGCGATATTGCTCTTTCGATTGCGGCAATCTTTCGTCTTAATCCGTCTGCGCTAAGTCCCGCTCCCCTTCCTGTCATTAATTTTACCGGAATATCCGTCAATACCGATGCAACCGCACTGCTCGTCGTCGTATTTCCTATCCCCATTTCTCCTGTTGCCAAAATTTCATATGACTTCGACTTCAACATTCCCACAATCTCAATTCCCGTAAGGATTGCCCGGATTGCTTCCGTCCTCGTCATGGCTGCTTCCCGGGTCATATTTTTTGTACCAGGTGCAATTTTATATTCTTTCTTTGTAACACCGGGCACATCAGACACCATCCCGATATCGATCGGAAACAGATCCACTCCCGCGATTTGAGCCATCTTACATACACTTGTCTCGCTTTTTGTAAAATTTTCGGCGACAACAGCCGTCACTTCCTGCCCGGTCTGTGTAACGCCTTCTTCTACCACTCCGTTATCCGCACACATGATGACAAGACCTTTTTTGTCCAAACTGTACGCAGGACTTCCTTTCATTCCCGCAATCTTCGTGACGGCATCCTCCAATTTCCCAAGACTAAATAAAGGCTTTGCGATCTGTTTCCATCGCTTTTTTGCCTGCGCCGCCGCCTTTTGATCCGGAGGACAGATCTGTTCAAGATATTCGTTCAGCCGCTTTGTCACTTTTTCTAATTCCGGTTCTGATTGTTCTTTCATATTTTTCCTGTCTTCTGACATATGATTCCTTCTCTGCTTCTTCTTATTTGCTTCGTTTTCTTTGGCAAACAGTCTGCACTGATCTGTAAAACGCTTTGCAAACTGCGGACAGGACGGCATATATAAATGAGGATACCCCGCAAACAAACTGCCTTCTGTATGAACACATTTCCAGGACGTTCTTCGATCCGGCTTCGCTGCTGTTAAACCTTCTCCGTTATCCGAACTGTCCCAATAATGAAACTCATGCCCTTTGATCACTTCTCCTTGTTTCAGATAACAGCTTTCCTTTTGTTCCTTTTCATGACTTAACTCCACGTAGCCGAAACGCACAAGCTTTCCCGCCGGATAAGTCCTGCCGTTCAAAACTCCTGCCATCTCCCATACAATATGCCTCTCATCTTCCATCTCCTCATGAAGATACATAAAACCGCCGCACTCTGCCAGACAGGGCATTCCGCTTCTGATCGCATCTTTTACCGACCGACGCATAGAATTGTTCTCGGACAGTTCCTTACAGTTAAGTTCCGGGTAACCTCCCCCGAAAATCAAACCGGAAATATTTTCGGGAATCTTTTGATCTCTCAACGGACTGAAAAACACAAGTTCTGCTCCGCTTTCTTCCAGAAGTTCTAAATTTTCTTTATAATAAAAACAAAACGCCGCATCCTTTGCTACCCCGACCCGAACCTTGCCGTCGTCTGAGCTTTTATACTTTTCCATATCGCATTGAAACGGCTCCCGGCTCTGCCCGTTTCGCATATTCTGCTTGATCTGCCCTTTTTCCGGGCTATTTGCTTTCTGTTCCCCTTGTGCGATCTGATACAATCTGTCAAGATCAACCGTCTCTGTCACAATATTTCCTGCCTTTGTCATCTGTTCTTTCAGATGACAGATCTCCTGCGGAGTAACAAGGCCTAGATGACGGCTTTCCAGACAAAACGCTTCATCCTGCGGAATGTATCCTAATACGGGAATATCATACCCTTCTGATTTCAAATGATCTTCCAGCATTTTCTTCAACCTGGGATACAACATTTTTGACACCCGGTTTAAAATGATCCCCTGAATATTGCTGTCTTTTTGAAAGGATACAATCCCGCTGACAACAGCACAAAGGGAAAGCGCCGCCCCTTTGCAAGGAAGAATCAATACTGCGGGAATGTCAAGTGTTCTTGCTACATCATATGAGCTTGCCGTAACAGAATCCAGTCTCATCCCATCATAATATCCCATCACGCCTTCTGTTATAACAAGTTCAGCATCTGCCGCATGTTTTGCGTATTCTTTTCTCAGCTCATCTTCCGAAGAAAAGAATAAATCCAGATTTTTTGAATCTACGCCAAGCACTTCTTTATGAAACATCGGATCGATATAGTCAGGTCCGCATTTACAGGATGATACTTTTTTATTTTGAGCCTGATATGCCGCCATAAGTGCGCACGCCGCCGCTGTTTTCCCGCTTCCGCTGGAGATCGCCGTGATCAAAATTCCCGAAGCCATCTTCCTTTCCTCCTGCTGAAATAATATAGACAGGATTCATTCCTGTCATCATATGATACTGCCCCAGAACACGAGAACGCGACGCACATATCTGTGTAACTTCCATATCGGTCAGTAACCCTTCTTTTTCCGCGTCCATCACATCCCGGACTGTCTCAAGCGATATAGCGCTGATCACAATCTTTACATTTGGATTTTTCTGTTTCACAACAGTCAATATTTCTTTTAAATTACCGGAACTTCCTCCGATAAACAGATGAGTCGGCGGTTCCAAATGCACGAGCGCCTCCGGCGCGCTTCCTTCTATGATCCGGATTCCGTCCGTCCTGAATTTTCTCCTGTTTTTTTCCAAAAGAAGCACCGCCTCCGGATTCTTTTCAATGGCATACACTTTTATCTGCTCACCTGAAAGAGCCGCCTCCACAGATACAGAGCCGGTTCCGGCGCCGACGTCATACACAACCGCATCTTCTGTAAGCTCCATGCGGGCGATGCTGACGGCGCGCACTTCTTCTTTCGTCATTGGAACTTTTCCTCTGACAAACGCATCGTCACGGATATGCGGACCACGCCGCTTTGCCGGATTCTCATTTTCCACCAATGCAGTACATAACCCCCGCACTTCTTCTATTTGAAAATCTGCCGCTTTTTTCCTTATGATCTTTTCATCTTCATAAGAAAGATCTCTTCCGACCGAAAGGAACAGTTCTCCCATTCCATACTCCAAAAGTGCGTTCAGCAGTCGTTCTCCCGCATCTTTTCCGCCAAGAAGAAAGAACGTTTTTCTGTTCGTATCTACCGTCTGTATAAACAGCGTTTCATTTCCATGAAGACTTACGATCTTTGCATCGTCCCATGAAACACCGAGTTTTGCGGCAAAATAAACAACAGATGAAATCCCCGGAATCAATTCAACCGTACAATCGATCTCTGAATGCAAAAGGGCCGCTTCCAGTTTTTTTGCTCCGCTGTAAAACCCGATATCACCGGAAAACAAAACCGCAGTCCGGCTGCACTCCTCATGCTCTTTTACATAAGAAAAAATAAAGTCCCACCGATATTCACTTAACATATCCCGCCGTTTTATATCTTTTTTCTGCTCTAAAAAACATGCGGCGCTTTCAAGCATCCGTGAAGCTCCGATCAGACAATCGCTTGCAAGGATCTCTTCTTTCGCTCTTTCGGTCATTTCTTTTACTCCGCCTGTCCCAATCCCGATCAAAGATACTTTTCTTTTTTTATCACACATCTTTATAGCCTCTCGGAGTTACCATTTTCCCGTTTAACTCTTTCGTATTTGAGTTTCCGATATAAACAGTCGTAAACATATCTGCCTGTGTTGTTTTCAGCTTTTTAAGAGTCATGATCTCATATAACTCGCCTTCTCTTCCTATATTTTTCACAAGACCGCACACCGTCTCTTCCGACCGTGATTTTAGAATGATCTCACAGGCTTTCTCAAGATAATCCGCTCTCTTCCTGCTGGACGGATTATAAAGACAGATTACAAAATCAGCCTCTGCCGCGGCGCAAAGTCTCTTCTCGATCAGCTCCCACGGAGTCAGGAGATCGCTTAAACTGATCACTGCAAAATCATGCATCAACGGCGCGCCTAAAACGGCTGCTCCTCCTGATGCCGCCGTGATCCCGGGAACAATCTCAATCCCGATCTCAGGGTAATCTCTCCCGATCTCATAAATCAGACCTGCCATTCCATAAATCCCGCTGTCACCGCTGCATACCATTGCCACGTCAACGCCTTTTTTTACCTCCTCAAACGCCATCTTACAGCGGTCGGCTTCTTTTCGCATCGGAGTGCTCAAGAACTGCTTTTCCGGAAATAAAGGACGGACAAGATCAATATATACCGTATATCCGATAATGACCGGACATGCGTCAAGAACTTTTTTTGCCTGTACTGTCATCTGATCTCCTGCTCCCGGGCCGAGTCCTACAACATATATTTTATTCATTCTTTAGTATTCTCCTTTTCTGCCTTTCCAACATGAGAAGATGCTTTCCGAAATTCTGTTGTAAATGTCGGATCATATAATTTTGACCGTTCATACTTTCCATCTAAAACCCTGCCTACTACAATAAGCGCCGTCTTCGTTACGCCTGCCTCTTTTGCAGTCTGCGCCAATGTTTTTACCGTACAGTTGAGTACTTTTTCCTCCGGCCATGACGCCTTATACACGATCGCGGCAGGAGTGTCCTGTTCATATCCTCCGCTGATCAGCTCTTCGGAAAGTTCTTTTAGCATCCCTGTGCTTAAAAAAATAACCATTGTTGTGCCATGAGCCGCAAAACTTCTGATCGACTCCTTTTCAGGAACCGGCGTTCTTCCTGCCATACGGGTAATTACAACCGACTGTGAAATTCCCGGAAGTGTATATTCTGCATCGAGCGCAGCTGCTGCCGCGCAAAAAGAGCTGACGCCGGGGCACACTTCGTATCCGATCCCAAGTCTTTCCAACTCATCCATCTGCTCTTTGATCGCCCCGTACAGGCAAGGATCGCCTGTATGAAGCCGGACAATGTTCTTTCTTTGAGTCTCACCTTCTTTTATCACTTCCAGCACTTCTTCCAGTGTCATCTTCGCACTATTGTAAACTGCACACGTTTCTTTACAGCCATATAGAAGTTTCGGGTTCACAAGCGATCCTGCGTAAATAACAATATCCGCCTCTTCTAAAAGGCGTTGTCCACGCACAGTGATCAAATCTTTTGCACCCGGACCTGCTCCAACAAATGTGACCATCTTTCTCTTTCCTTTCGCTTTCTTAGCCTCTTTACTTTTTTAATCTTTTCTCCGATCTTTCCGCTGAGTTTCGCTTTCATCTTTTATGATAAACAACGAATAATATCCCGCCTGTTCGGGGATTTCTTCCGTCGAAAAATAAAGCTTCTCCGAATCCATACCACAGTTTTCCACCATTTTTGCCTCTAAAGCGTTCTCGACAAGAAAACGTTTCACTTCCGCCATTTTCCGTCCGCTTTTCATAAATACTTTCGTTCCCTGCAGCCTCATACTTTCTTCTACTCCGTAGGAAGCAGGTATGATATGCAGTTCATCGCTGTTTTCTGAAAGGGAAATGTCAAGGCGAGCCGCCGCCGCGCAAAAAGAAGGGATTCCGGGAATCAACTCTGTTTCATATCCCATCCTTTTCAGTCTTTTGTGTATATACATACAGGTAGAATAAATGCTCGGGTCTCCGATCGTAAGAAACACAACATCCTTTCCTTCATTTAACTTCTCTGCGGTAAACGCCGCGTCTTCGTCATGAATCTCTATCAGTTTCTCCCTGTCTTTGATCATCGGCATAGGCAGAAAGATCACCTCTTTTTCCCCGATCTGCGAATAAACTTGTCTGACGATCTGATAAGCCGTACACTGCTGCATATATTTTGGATCTGCGTTTTCACCCGGCTTTTTCAAACCGCTGTCTGATACGGGAATCGCGACAACATCACTTTCTTGTATCGCATGCAATGCTTTTAATGTCAGAAGCTGCGGATCTCCCGGCCCAACTCCAACGCCTGTAAACTTTCCTTTCATAGCCTCTTTATCTTCCTTTCTTTTGCCTGACAAAACGACTTGTCTGCTCAAACAGACTGTCTGCTTTCGAGGTTTTCCCCAAAACCCCTTCTTCATTTGAAAAAACAACAGCCGCAATATCCAACGCTTCCCCTGCTCTGTTTGTCAGATAAAATTCTATTCTCTCCATTACGCTTTCCATTACTTTTTCGAGAAGTCCGCATTCTTTGAGTACTCTTAATGCCTCCGATGTATTCACACAGTCCATGACCGAACGCACCGTATGCGAATCTGCCCCTTCTAAAGCCGCATGTACCGCCAACACTTCCATCCTGCAGTCTGCCTGTCTTGAATGGGTATTCATTACTCCTGCCGCCAGTTTGACAAATTTTCCGATATGACCGATAAATAGAATTCCCTTCATCCCGAGTAATTTTGCATCGTCGATCGTATCTCCGATATAGTTACTGCATTTTACTGTTACTTCTTCGTCCACGCCGAGTTCTTCACGTAAAAAATCCATTCCGTAATTTCCCGGAACAACATAACACCTGTCATACCCTGTCTCTTTTAACATTTTCATTTCCAGCCATATCGTATCAGTCAGCGCTTTTTCACTCATCGGCTCTACGATGCCTGTCGTTCCAAGAACAGACAGGCCTCCTACAATGCCAAGCCTCGGATTAAACGTCTTCTTTGCGATCTTCTCCCCGCCCGGAATAGACAGCGTAATCTTTATTTTCCCACCGTACTTGTATTGACGGCACTCTTCGTCTACCGCATCGGCAATCATCCTGCGAGGTATTTTATTGATCGCGGGAAAGCCTGTCTGCTGCTCTAATCCTGCTTTTGTGACCCGGCCGATTCCTTCTCCTCCGGCAAGAACAATATGATCTTTGATTTCAAAACAGCGTTCTTCCGCTTCTTCCTCTTTTAAAAATGACTCGATCTTCTCAGCTTTTGCGTATACTTTCATCCCATCTGTCACATCAGGATCATCGCCGCTGTATTTTTCAACAGCGCACTGCACATAATCCGCAGTTCTGATCGTTGACTCTACTTCCAAATACAGCTCGATCCCTTTCGGAGTGATCAGTTTCACATGAGTAATCTCTTCTTCTTTAAGAAGCATCGCCACAGCAGCTTTTGCCGCTGCGGCAGCACAGCTTCCTGTCGTATATCCAAGCCGAAGTCCCGACCGGTTCCTCCCGATCTCCTGTTTCATTTTATGCTATTCTCCTGATATGCTTTACAATTCTTCCAGCATCTGCCGTGGATTTTCCGCCGCTTTTACTTTACCGAACACTTTCTCGATCACACCTTCTTCATCGATCAAATAAGTAGTGCGGACAACACCCATTGTTTTCTTTCCGTACATATTCTTTTCTTTCCATACATCATAAGCCTGAATACATGTTAACTCTGTATCTGAAAGAAGTGTAAAGGGCAAACCGTATTTTTCTTCAAATTTCTTATGAGATGCGACGCTATCCTTGCTTACTCCAAGCACAACCGCTCCTTTTTCTGAAAATTCAGGATATAATTCTCCGAAACCACATGCCTGTTTTGTACATCCCGGAGTGTTGTCTCTCGGATAAAAATATAAGATCACTTTCTTCCCTTTGTATTCTTCCAATGTGTGTACCTTTCCGTTCTGATCCGGCAATGCAAACTCCGGCGCTTTCATTCCTGCTTCTAACATTTGTATTTCCTCCTGTTTTTTATTTTATTCTTTTTAGCTTGTTCTTACATTTCCGCTTCTTCGATATGTTCTGCGAATATTTTTCTGATTCCTTCAAATTCTCCGAGTCCTTTTAAAATAACCCGGACTTCATATCCTTTTTCCTCCAGCTCGCTTTTCCATGAATCTTCTTCTCCTGCCATATCATTTTTTGCATGATCTCCGGCAACAAACATAAACGGCATAAGTACGACTTTTTTTCTGCCCGATATTTCCAGCTTTGCCATTACATTTCTCAAATCAGGAAAGCTTTCCACTGTTCCGACAAGAACCTGCTGATATCCAAGCGAGTGAAACGTATACTCTAACGTAGGATATGCGGAATTTGCATGGTGATCTGTTCCGTGTCCCATCAGAACGAGCATTTCATCTTCGCCGATCACCGTTTTTTCCATCACGGCATGAATTGCTTTTTTATAATCTTCCACAGAACTAAGAAGCGGTTTCCCTACATATACTTTTCGGAACAGGTGCATATGTTCCATGACTTCTTGCAGCATCCGGTCATTTTCTATCCCGTTGATCACATGAGTCGGCTGAACGATAACTTCTTCGATCCCATCTGCCGCCATTTTTTCTAAAGCTTCGCCTACTGTTTGCACCTTTATATTTGCAGTGCGCTTTAATTTTTTTATAATCATATTGCTTGTAAACGCCCTGTATACAACAGCTTCTTCAAACGTTTTTGCAAACTCCTTTTCGAGCACGTCAATCGTCTTTTCCATCGTGTCAATATGACTTGTTCCGAAACTGACTGCCAGAATTCCTTTTTTCATTTTACATCTCCTCTCATTTTTATTTATTTTATTATTTCCCTGTTTTCTTAAATTCCCTTTGATGTTTTCTATTTCAAACTTTTCAGATCAAGTAAGCCTTGACTCCAGTTCTTCCCATGTGCGCGGAGGCTCTTCTTTGTCTGATAAGATTTTTTTCTCTGTTAATTTGCGATACATACGAATGACTGTCGGTATTTCCAATTCTGCTTCTTTCAACGCTTCCTCATCCTGACAGATTTCCATCGTCTCTGCATGGCGTATCACTTTTCCTTCATGCATAAGCACAATCTCATCTGCCCATCCACAGGCATACTCTATATCATGTGTTGCGATCAGCACCGTAATTCCTTTTTCCGTCAGCCTCTCGATCATCTCATTCACTTTTTTCGTATGTTTCATATCAAGCGCCGCCGCAGGTTCGTCTAAAATCATCACTTCAGGATGCATAACCAGAATGTCTGCAATCGCAACCTGTTTTTTCTGTCCTCCGCTTAAAGCATGAGTCGGCTCTTCCTGAAACGCAGAAAGCCCCAGTTCCTCGATTATCTGTCTGACCGCCTTTTCGGCAGTTTCTTCATCCGCCCCCATGTTCAATATCCCGAAAGAGATTTCCTCATAAACACTTGCAGAAAAAAGCTGTTCATCCGGATTTTGAAATACGATCCCGATTTTTCGTCTGACATCTAAAAGTCCTTTTTTTGTATATTCGATCGGTTTTCCATCTATAAAAATCCTTCCGGATTCCGGTCTTCTGATCCCGTTCAGGCAAAGAAAAAAAGTAGATTTTCCGCAGCCGTTTCCTCCCATAACCGCGACTTTTTTCCCTTTACGAATGTTCAAACTCAAGTGATCCAATGCCTTTATTTTACTTCCCTCATATGTATAATCTACATTTTCTGCACGAATCACATATTCCGTTTCTGATTCTTTTTTTTCTTCCTTTTTCAATGTTCTCTTTTTTGTTTTCATATCTTTCATTTTATCCATCATATCATCCGTTCCGCCGCAGCTACAATTATCAAAACAAGCTCAAATACAGCCAACAATATCATTTCTTTCTTTTTCGCCGGAGTGTTCCTTTCTAGCACATTGATTGTTCCGTCATACCCTCTTGCTTCCATTGCATCATACAGCGCATTTGCTTTTCTCAAAGAAATAAAGAACAAAGCGGTCAGCATCTTTCCGAATGCACGAAGCTGTGTCCGATAATCTCTATTTCCAAGTCTTGCCTCCTGTGCTGTCATAATTGCAGACGCAGTATGAAGAAGAATAAATACAAAACGATAGATCAACATCATCAACTCAATCAGAAGCCTCGGCATATGCATTTTCCTGAGCGCTCCCAGTATATCTGTCATCGTTGTGTTCAACGACAGAAAATAAAGACATGTCACTGCCGCCAGCGCCGTGATACATAAATTGACTGCCCAAAAAGCCGATTCACGGCTTGCCGTTATATATATTTCCCCGACCGGCACGGCAAATGCATCCATAGGAACTTTCGATAGATTTAAAAAAACAGCTCCTGTTCCGACGATCAAAAATACGATCGGAATCATCAGCAGTCGAACATAGCAGGAAAGAGGAATCTTCCCCTTTCCTACCGTCAAAATTCCATTTGCGATAAATACGATCAAAGCCGCCGCATAGGAGCGGGTCAAAACACAGATCATAAGAGAAGAAACGGCATACAGTAACTTCTCTGCCGCACTGACATATCTTAATTTTGACCGGTAACACAATTTATCTATAATGATCATTCATCGCTCCTTTTTATTCTCCTATGACTTTTGTTTTTCCCTCAAAACTTCAAAAGCATTATCGCCCAGACTATCCGTCCATTTTTTACGTTCCACGAACCGTCCCATTATAAATGCGATGATTCCCACGCCTATCCCTGTCTGAATACAGAAAATAAGACTTTCTATCTCTCCGGGCAGTTCTCTGTCTAACGCAGTCTCCAAAACCGGAGTAAACCACGGCTCATATTCTCCGTGAATTTCTTCTACCATCACGCTTCCCGCATCATCAGAACCGCCGAATTCTGCTTCTTTTAAAACGAAAAGAGGAACAACGGCGATTAAAACAGCGGCGATCAATAATAAAATCACTGTTTTTTTGTTTTTACTCATCTTGTGTCTCCCCCTTTTTATTTTTGAAAAATCCTATACTTCTTAATTCCGGTTTTGCATATGTTTCCAGACCTATCACAATGACAACTGTAAGGATACCTTCTATCACGGCAAGCGGAATCTGTGTAGGCGCAAATACTCCGAGAAACTTAACAGCCGACGCTCCGACGCCTCCCGCTTCAGACGGATAGGCAAAAGCAAGCTGGATACTTGTCACACAATATGTAAACAGATCTCCTAAAAATGCAGCCAAAAAAATACCGACTCTTCTGTTTACATTTATTTTCTGACATAATTTATAAATTCCAAAAGAGACGACCGGTCCTGCGATCGCCATGGAAAATGTATTTGCTCCAAGTGTTGTCAAACCTCCGTGAGCTAAAAGCAATGCCTGAAAAAGCAATACAATGACACCGAGCACGCTCACAGATGCCGGTCCAAACAAAATCGCGCCGAGCCCTGTTCCTGTCATATGCGAACAACTCCCTGTAACAGAAGGGATCTTAAGCGATGAAATAACGAAAATAAACGCTCCCGACATTGCGATCAGCGTTAAATTTCTTCTATTTTCTTTTACTTTGTTTTTCAATGAAATAAATCCTGCAATCAGAAACGGCAGGCAGACGACGCCCCAAGCAACGCAGTATTTAGCCGGAAGATACCCTTCCATAATATGCATTGCATTCGCTGCCGGGACTATGGCAAATACCGCCGCAAACACGATAGATGCCTTTAGTAAGATTTTTTCTTTTTTTGACATGTTTTTTCCTCTCCTTGATCATAATCCCGTAATCTACGGACTCATTTGAAAGTGAATATTCTGACTTAGGGATCGATGCAAATATTCCGCCTTCCCACAGAATCTTATTCCGCAGTGGCAATATGGAATACCGCTCCTCCAATACAGCAACGGGTATTGTGCAGGATTCTCACCTGACTTCCTCACAGATATCTCAAAGTAACCTAACCTTATCTAAAGTCCGGTACAAAGAGCAATCTATACTTCTCTATCTGTTTATCTTTCAAACGTATGCCGAGCCCGACTAATACTCAATCCCTCTTCTAGCCCGGATTCCCCGGTCGTAAGGGTGTTTCACCTTGCAGATCTCAGATACATAATCCGCTTTCTCTACAAGGCGAAGGTCAGGATCCCGTCCTGTTAAGACAACTTCCAGACCTGTCGGTTTCTTTTCCAGAAAACAAAGAGCTTCCTCGTTTGGTATCAATCCATACCGGTATGCCGCCATAAATTCATCCATAACAAGTACGTCATAAGATCCGCCGGAAACTTTTCTCAAGACCTCATTCCACAGAGCTTCATATAGCTTCTTTACCTCTTTTTTTTCTTTTTCTGTCAGTGTTTTATAGAAACCGTAAGATTTCTCCAGATGTAAAACTTCAATGTCCGAAATGCTGTCGAGAATGTTTAATTCTCCCGAATTCTCATTTTTAAGAAAACGTGCAAAAAGCACTTTCTTTTTGCAGCCCGCAGCTCTGACCGCCAGCCCGACGGCTGAGGACGTCTTTCCTTTGCCGTCTCCACAATAAATATGAATCAAACCTCGTTCCATCGTCTTTTACCTCTCTGTAAAAATCCTTTATATTTTACCACAAATATACACTCTGTGACAACATTTTGTGTTATACTAAGCTGAATCGGTATACACCGTACATAAAAATAACTTTTCCGTATTTATATTATCGGAACTGTCTTTATGAATGTAATATCAAAAACTATGATTAAATGATAAGGAGGAGCATTATGAACTTTACTTTTGCCCACAACAACTTAAATGTCTACGATCTGGATGCATCTTTGCGATTTTATAAAGAAGCTCTCGGTCTTACTGTCACACGTACAAAAGAGGCTGACGACGGCAGCTTCAAACTTGTTTATCTCGGTGACTCGACAACTCCTCACAAACTCGAACTGACATGGCTTCGGGATATGGACCGCCCTTACAATTTGGGAGATAACGAGATCCATCTTGCATTTGAAACCGATGATTTTGATGCGGCACACGAAAAACACAAAGAGATGGAATGCATCTGTTTTGAGAATCCGGGGATGGGGATTTATTTCATTTCCGATCCTGACGGATATTGGCTGGAGATCGTACCTAAAAATTTATAATATTAAAAAGGGCAGTTTTTTATGATCGCTGAAAAACCCGGCGCACAGAGACGCCGGGTTTTCCGATTTCCAAAAAATATATTATACAAACTATGTCCGAAAGGAGTTTTCTTATGGAACATTATACATTGCCCCATCGGCACAATCAGTCAATGTCTCAGTTAATGAGTCATTTACCGAATATTGAAGAGTTTCAGACGACCGCAGATATATTTAAACAACTAAGCGATCCTACCCGCATCCGCATCTTCTGGATCTTGTGCCACTGCGAAGAATGTGTTATCAACATCGCTTCTATGATGGAAATGAGCAGTCCTGCCGTCGCGCATCATTTACGTCTGCTTCGTTCAAGCGGTCTGATCGAATCCCGCAGGGACGGAAAAGAAACATATTACCGTGCCGTCGACTCGAAAAAAACACAAACGCTTCATCATATGATCGAAAAGATCATGGATATTTCCTGCATAAACAAAGACGTATAAATCAAAATTTAACTCAGATCTATAGATTTTGAACTCTAAGCGCCCTGACTGCATTTAAGACCGCAATGATCATAACCCCTACGTCGGCAAAGATCGCAAACCACATATTTGCAATTCCAAGAGCGCCAAGTCCAAGACAGGCAAATTTAATTGCCAAAGCAAATATAATGTTTTGATATACGATTCTCAGACATTTTTGAGAGATTTTAATCGCTTTGGAAATCTTTAACGGATCATCGTCCATCAACACTACATCTGCCGCTTCGATTGCCGCGTCCGATCCCATTGCCCCCATTGCAATTCCGATATCCGCCCGAGTCAGTACCGGTGCGTCATTAATGCCGTCACCTACGAATACAAGCTTTTCTTTTCCTTCTTTTTCCAAGAGCAGTTCTTCTACTTTTTGTACTTTATCTCCGGGGAGCAGTTCACTGTACACTTGATCGATTCCCAAAGTTTTTGCCGTCTGCTCGGCAGCTTTCCGCGAATCCCCGGTAAGCATGACTGTTTTTTTGATCCCTGCTTTTTTCAATTCCGCAACCGCTTCTTTGGAATGTTCTTTCACAACATCGGAAATCACGATATGCCCTGCATACTTTTTATCAATCGCCATATGGATGATCGTACCTGCCGTATGGCATTCATGATACTTCAAACCGAGTTTTTTCATCAGCTTGTCGTTACCTGCCGCAACTTCATGACCGTCCACGACGGCTGTAATCCCATGACCGCTGATTTCCCGGATATCCGAAACCCTGTTTCTGTCAATTTCCTTTCCGTATGCTTTTTGCAGACTTTTGCTGATCGGATGTGATGACGCACATTCTGCAAGCGCCGCATATTCTAATAATTTTTCTTCTTCCAGTTCATTGTGATGAACCGCGCTTACTTCAAAAGCGCCTTTTGTTAAAGTTCCTGTTTTGTCAAACATAACATATTTTGTCTGAGACAATGTTTCCATATAATTAGAGCCTTTGATCAACACTCCTGCTTTGCTTGCCCCGCCGATTCCCGCAAAAAAGCTAAGAGGAATACTGATCACAAGTGCACAGGGACAACTAATCACAAGGAATGTAAGAGCTCTGTAAATCCACACGCCCCACTGAGCCGCCTGTCCGAGAAAGACCATCTCTATTACCGGAGGCAAGAGTGCCAGCGCCAATGCCCCGTAGCAAACTGCCGGAGTATACACTTTGGCGAATTTGGAGATAAAATGTTCGGATTTTGATTTCCTGGAACCGGAATTTTCCACAAGTTCCAAAATCTTAGACACCGTTGATTCTTCAAACTGTTTCGTAGTCCGAACTTTCAGTACTCCCGTCATATTAATACAGCCGCTGATCACCTCTTCTCCCTGACGCACATCACGCGGAAGGCTTTCTCCTGTCAAAGCGCTTGTATTTAAACTGGAGCTTCCTTCGACGACAATCCCATCAAGCGGAACTTTTTCACCCGGCTGTACTACGATGATACTTCCTATTCCGACTTCATCAGGATCTCTTTTTTCCAGTTTCCCGTCACATTCTACATTTGCATAATCCGGTCGGATATCCATTAATGCACTGATATTTCTGCGGCTTTTCCCGACTGCATAACTTTGGAACAACTCTCCGATCTGATAAAACAACATTACCGCGATTGCCTCGTTATAATCGCCGCTTTTTGAATAGACGGCAAGAGCAAAAGCTCCGATTGTTGCGACTGCCATCAGAAAATTCTCGTCAAACATGCGCCGGTTCAAAATACCTCTGCCTGCCTTTTTCAAAATATCGTATCCTATGACTAAATATACTGCTAAATAAAGTGTGAACCGCAAAATTCCCGTTACAGGTACAAAATTCAATAGAATAACACCAAATGCCGCTGCCATGATCCTCGTCAACATTTTTTTCTGTTTTTTACTCATTACACCTTGCATCCTCCTCGCTATTTAATATACACATATGTTCATTCGTTCATATGTTGTATATAAATCTGCGCCCTTTGCCATCAGCATATCGGGCGCTCCTTTTTCTTTTTAGCCACTTTCATTCAATCTTTGAGAAGTTTCTTAAAATTCAATTTCACAATCCGGCTCTATTTTTTTGCAGGCTTTCAGCACATCTTTCATAACCGACTTCGGCTCTCGCCCATCCTCGAACTGTACAGTCATTTTCTGTGTCATGAAATTCACCACCGCATCTTCTACTCCGCCGGTCTTTTTCGCCGCATCTTCCATCAGATTCGCACAGTTTGCACAATCTACTTCAATTTTATAAGTCTTTTTCATATTAAATACCTCTTTTCTTTTAAAATCTTTTTATTTCAACAATTAAGCATTTATTTAATTGTTATGCTTTTACTATACACCTATCTTTTTTCTCTGTCAATCCTTAAAAATGAAATCTATTAAAAAAAGCAGGAGCTGTAAAATTCACAACTCCTGCGATCGACCTATGTATTATTCACTTGATTTTATACATCTTATCATAACTTACCGACTGACTTTGTACGCCTAGCGACGAACATAAACCATTCCTGCCTGTACCGGTCCTATCTTAACATTCTCTCCCGGCTGAGGCGCATGGATCATCATACCGTTTCCAATGTAAATACCGCAATGATCCCAGTTCGTACATACATCGCCCGGCTGAGGATCACTGACGCGAGGCCATCCCATAAATGTATACGTTGTTCCTACACGTCCATAACCGCCTGTCAGACAATATCCTACAAGTCCCGAGCAGTCAAAAGAGTTCGGTCCTGTCGCTCCCCACACATAAGGGAGTCCGATACATCCATATGCACGGTCTACAATAACATTTCCCGTTACCGGATCGTACGGCGCCGCTCCTGAACCGCCTGAACTTCCGTTATTCGGATTGGAAGGTGTCACCGGCTGTTCCGGAGTCACATTGTTCTTTGCTTCCTCTTCCCGTCTGCGGCGTTCTTCCTCTGCTTTTCGTTCCTCTTCGGCTTTTCTTGCAGCTTCCTGGATCATGCCGTCCAAATTGGTGATCTCATCTTTTTTAGAATTGATCGTCTCGGTCAGAGTCGCCTGCTCAGCCTCGTACTCTTTTTCCGTTGCTTCCAGATTCTTTTGCTCTTCTTCAAGTGTCTTCTGCAAATTTTCAATCTCTGTTACTGTATTTGTATATTCTTTCAGTTGTTCACGATCATATTCATGCATCTTCTGCGAATACTCTGCCTGACTGAGCATGCTCGACATATCGCCGGATGTCATAACTTTCTCGACTGTAGCGCTGCCTGTTCCGGATTCGTACATAAACTTAATCCGCTTTTTCATCGCCTCATACTGTTCTTCTTTTTTTTCTTCCGCAGCTTCCAGATCTGCCTGCGCCTGAATAATCGCCTCACCTGTCTTAATCAGCTTAAGTTCCAGTTCATTCGCCTTTTGGATCAATGTATCAAACTGCGTCTGAAGATTAGAAAGCTCGCTTTCCGCTTCTGTTTTCTGATTTTTCAAATTCTCCGCATCTTCTGCCGGATTTGCAAACACCGGCGTCACTGCTAATGAGCAAGCCAAAGCCGCCGTCAGAAATGTGCTATGTACCTTTTTTAATCTCATACTGCCACCTTTCCTCATTTTATTATCTATTTCCCCACATAACAGCATCATACAACACAACCGTCCGCTTTTCAACAAACTTAATTAAAAAAATGAAAAACATCTGTCGGAAACTTGTACTGTAATAGATGCCAATCAAAAAAATGCAGGTTTTTCTTCTTATTTTACGATTCACTATCGAATAAATAATAACAAATCACCCGCATTTTTTCAACACTTTTTAATATTTTTGTAACATTTCAAATGTTTTGTATCATTTTTCTTTATTTATTACCATTCACTGTTTCCTATATACAAACAAACTCATATTTCATCAGCCATCGCTCGATCGCTTCTTTCTCGCCTCGGACTGTTCCCTGAACCATCTCGGGTTTTCCGCCGCCGCGTCCGTCGAATCTTTTATTAAACTCTTTCGCCATTTCACGTACATCTTGTTGACGGCTTCCCAACACATATCGATACCCGTCTTTTTCATTTCCAAAGAACACTGCGCAAATACAATGCCCTGCGTCTAAAACATAATTCATCAACATACGCATGGAATCACCGCCGAATTCTTCCGTAAAAATGCAAACTGCATCTTTACTTTCCGAAATCATGTCCGCATACGCTTTCACTAGGCGCCGCTCTTTTTCTGCAAGTTCATATTTCAGCTGATTCGTCTCTTCTGCCAAATGCGCAACCGCATCTGCAATCTCATTTTCTTTCGCACAAAGAAGCCTGGAAATTTCTTTTGCCTGCGCTTCCTTTCTCACATAATCCGAAAACGCGCGGACTCCGCACAGCATAGTGATCCGCACTCCGCCCTTATAACGCTGCGCTTGAACCAGCTTGATCAGTCCGATCTCTCCTGTATACGTCACATGAGGAGCACAGCAGGCACAGCAGTCATACCCCGGAATTTCTATAATACGTACCTGACCCTCGATCTCGATCTTACTCCGATATTCTATCTGAGACAGTTCCTCCTTCTTCGGATAATGCGTAAATACTTTCAGGTTTTTCCACACAGCTTTATTTGCCTCCGCCTCGATCCGGCGAAGTTCCTCTTCTGTGATCTCACCGTCAAAGTCCATCGTACAGTCCTCACTGCCAAGATGGAAGCCGACATTATTATACCCGTATGCGGCGTGGATCAGCCCTGAAACGATATGCTCTCCCGTATGCTGCTGCATCTTCATAAAGCGTTCTTCCCAGTCGATACTTCCTTTCACCGCAGTTTTGGCTTCAATGAAACCGTCCGTTATATGAAAGATACGCCCGTTCCTTTCACGGACATCGAGCACTTGAACTTTCTTTCGAGCCGTTTCATCCAAGCCGCACGTATCATCGTCTGCCATATATAGCACTCCCGTATCGGCATACTGACCTCCGCCTTCCGGAAAAAAGGCTGTCCTGTCAAGTTCTATTTCATAATATTCGCCTGCTTTTCCGTCCAGCCTGCCAAACGAATCCTTCACCTGCTGCCTTTTTGCTCTGACACACGAAAGAACTTCTGCATCGAACTTTGAAAGATGACTGTCTTTATAAAACAGTTTTTCCGTCATTTTTCCATTACATCCTTTCCGGCGCTTCAAATCCAAGCAGGTCAATGCACGTCTCCAACACGCGCTTTGTCAGTCCGAGGAGCGCAATATAACCGGAACGTTTCTCTTCGTCTTCCTCGGAGAGGATCTTCGTCTCATGATAAAACTTATTAAATTCATTCGCGATCTCATAAATGTAAGCGCACAATTTATGCGGAGCAGTCTCTTCGCATACTGCCTCAAACACATCGTTGAACTTCAAGACTTGAAGCATAAGCGCCTTCTCATATACATTTCCCGACGGACGGATCGAAAGTTTCTCTGCGCTTCCTCCGTTTTCCTTATACTTTGCCAAAATGGACTTAATACGCACGATTGTATAAAGAATATACGGACCTGTATTTCCCTCAAATGAAGTAAATCTGTCTACGTCGAATATATAATCTTTGCCTGCCTGATTCGACAGATCTCCATATTTAATTGCCGCAAGTCCGACTATGCGGGCCGTCTTTTTCGCTTCTTCTTCCTCCACTGTACGATTATCCATAATTTTCTTATACATTTCATCGTTAATTTCGCGGATCAGATTTTCAAGACGCATAACGCCGCCCTCACGGGTTTTGAACGGTTTTCCGTCTTTCCCGTTCATCGTACCGAATCCGAGAAATTCCAATCTTGTATTCGGGCTCACGATCCCCGTCTTTTTTGCACAGCGGAACACCTGTGTAAAGTGAAGTTCCTGACGTTTATCTACTACATAGATAACTTCGTCCGGCTGATAATCTTCTTCCCTTTGTACAAGTGTTGCAAGATCTGTCGTATCATAGAGCGCCGCTCCGTCTGACTTTAAGATCATACACGGAGGAACTTCTTTTTTATCCGACTCTTCCTGAACATCGACCACAAGAGCGCCCTCGTCGTAACGCGCATAGCCTTCTTCTTTTAACATCTGTACCATATCAGGTATATATTTCTGCGCGTCCGCCTCGCCTTTCCAAAGATCAAATTCTACATTCAGTCTCTCATAATTTTTCTTAAGATCTGTAACCGAAACATTCATGATGTGATTCCAAACCGCTCTGTATCCTCTGTGGCCGTTCTGGAGCAAATATGTCGCATGCAACGCTTCTTTCCTGTATTCTTCGTCTTCTTTTGCATATGAACTTGCTGTCGGATATATCTCCTCCAGTTCGCCGATCGTAAACGGAGCTTCCGCCGGATATTCTCCCGTAAAATTTTCATCAAAATACGGCAGCTCCGGTTTGCGTTTCTTTAATTCCGTGATGATAAGTCCCATCTGATATCCCCAGTCTCCCAGATGAATATCACCGATCACTTTGTTTCCTTTAAAACGAGTAATCCGTTTTACGCTTTCGCCGATAATTGCAGAACGCAGATGTCCTACATGAAGCGGTTTCGCAACATTCGGTCCGCCGTAATCTATCATGATCGTTTTTGGTTCTTCCGCTTCTTCTACTCCGAGTTTTTCTGTTTCTGACATTTGATTTAAATAATCCGCAACACTTTGCGGAGCAAGTTTCAGATTGATAAATCCCGGCTTTACAACTTCTACCGTCTCAAAATAAGAACTTTCCTTTAAATATACCGCCACATCTTCCGCAATCATAAACGGGGCTTTTTTATATTTCTTTGCTCCTGCCATCGCGCCGTTGCACTGATATTCGCACAAATCGGGACGATTTGAAAGAGTTACTTTTGCAAGTTCTTTATCATAACCGGCTTTTTCAAAAGCCGCTTCCATTTCCGTTGTGATCAATTCCAACATTGTTTTCAATTTTTCCACACTCCTTTATATAGAAACTCTTTATCATATGAATGCTATTCTAACATGTATCAGTTTTCACGGCAACAAACAACTTGAAAACACTTTACATTTTGCTTACTTTATGCTAGGATAATTAAAGTTGTTTAACACAACGATGCGTCTGTAGCTCAGTGGATAGAGCAATGCCCTCCGGAGGCATGTGCGACGGTTCGACTCCGTTCAGACGCTTTTTTCATGCTCTTTTACAATCCGTTCTTTCATATCAGGATCAAATTTCCCTGCCCGAAGCATCTCAATTTCATATTTATAAGGAGCATATGATTTCTTTGGATTTTCCACAGATGGTATATATGGCGTCTCAAGTATTTTCGGAACATCCCTAAAGTCCGCATGATGAACGATATAATTGATCGCTTCAAAACCGATATGTCCGAATCCGATGTTCTCATGCCTGTCCTTTGCAGCGCCTGGAACATTCTTACTGTCGTTAATATGAAATACGGCAATCTGATCTTTTCCTATAATACGATCGAACTCTTCTATCACATCATCAAAATGATGAATAATATCATACCCACTGTCGCTCGTATGACATGTATCAAAACAAACTCTCAATTTATCGCTATATTTTACCCCGTCGTAAATCCTGGCTAATTCTTCAAACGTACGACCGATCTCCGATCCTTTCCCCGCCATTGTTTCTAACGCCACACAACAATCCATATCCTGCGTAAGAACTTCGTTTAGTCCTTTTATGATCTGCTCTGTTCCTATGCTGACTCCTTCTCCTACATGGGCTCCCGGATGCAGAATCAACGTATGGCTTCTGCAGCTTACCGTACGGTCTATCTCCTTTGCGAGAAACTCAACCGCAAGAGAAAATGTTTCCGGCTTTACCGCATTGCCTAAATTAATAATATACGGAGCATGAACAATGATTTCTTGAATCCCGTGCTCTTTCATATATTCCCATGCAGGATCGATATTTAATTCTTCGATTTCTTTCCGCCTCGTATTTTGAGGCGCTCCCGTATAAAACATAAATGTATCCGCCCCGTAAGATACTGCTTCTTTTGCAGAACCAAGCAGCATCTCCTTACCACTCATTCCGACATGTGAACCTATTTTCACAATGTTATCCTCCAATCTATATTTTTATAAGCTTTGCAAACAAAGCAAACATTTTTCTGACTCCTGCAGTATCAAACTGCACCGTCACCTCATAATCTCTTCCACCCTCTTTAATCTCCGTCACCGTGCCGTCTCCAAACTTTACATGCCGTACACGATCTCCGACTCCGTAAGAGAGTCCCTCCGACTTTTTCGCCATCAGTCCGCTCCCCTTTTGGATCGCGGCAAATGCCGGTTTCTGAGCATACGCAGATCTTTTGTATCCACTGACCTCGGACGAATACGTCCTCTTCTCTCCCAAAGAAACATTTTGAGAAAAACCGCCTTCTCGCTTTCCTGTATCAATCAATGCAGAAGGCATCTCTTTAATGAAACGGGACATACTGTTATATTGTCTCTCACCTCTGACCAAACGCATACGCGCGCAGGTAAGAGTCAATTTTTCTTCAGCGCGGGTCACGCCCACATAACAAAGTCTTCGTTCCTCCTCCAACTCTTCCGGATCATCTCCGCTGATCGACATATAACTTGGGAACAATCCGTCTTCCATTCCCGCAAGATATACATGTGGAAATTCCAGACCTTTCGCACTGTGAAGAGTCATAAGGATCACGTAATCCCGATCTTCCGCTACGCTGTCGATATCAGCGACAAGAGCCACCTCTTCAAGGAAACCGCTCAGCGTCGGTCTTTCTCCTCTGTCACTGCAGCTTTCCTCATATACGGCCGCCTTACTGACAAGTTCGTCTATATTCTGCACTCTTGCTTCCAGTTCCTCAGGATCATCCGCTTCCAGACTTTCCGTATACCCTGTCTTCTCGATCACTTCCGTCAGAAGATCTGTCACCCCGCTCTCTTCCGATCTTCCTTTAAAATATTCGATCAAAGCTGCAAATGAATCAAGTTTCGATGCGCTGCGTCCGATCCCGGGAATAAGGTCCGGAGCTGAAAGGGCGTCATAAAACCCTATTCCTCTCGCAGCAGCCGACTCCTGAATCCGATTAATCGTTGTCAAACCGATCCCCCGTTTCGGAACATTAATAATCCTTCTCACAGCCAGATCGTCTTTTCCGTTATCAATCGTTTTTAAGTATGACAAAACATCCTTAATCTCTCTTCGGGAATAAAAATTGATGCCTCCGACAATCTTATACGGAATATTCATCGCGACAAACTTTTCCTCAAGAAGACGCGACTGCGCGTTCGTTCGGTATAAAACTGCATGATCACTGTAATTTGCTCCCTGTGCCGTTTCGTCCTTAATATCCTCTGCAATAAACTGCGCTTCGTCATATGCCGTATCAAACTGCCGCAGACGGATCTTCTCCCCTTTTTCATTATCAGTCCAAAGAGTCTTTTCTTTTCTGCCTTTATTGTTGCGGATCACACTATTCGCAACTTCCAATACATTCCCGACAGAGCGGTAGTTCTGTTCCAGTTTAATTACTTTTGCATCTGAAAATTCTTTTTCAAAATCCAAAATATTTCGTATATTAGCTCCGCGGAACTTATAGATCGACTGGTCGTCATCGCCGACTACACACAAATTCCTATACTTTCCCGCAAGCAGGCTGACAAGCCGAAACTGTACGGTATTCGTGTCCTGATATTCGTCAACCATGATATATCTGAAACGTTCCTGATAATTCTCCCTCACATCAGGCTGCGTTTCCAGAAGCTGAACTGTCTTTACAAGCAAATCGTCAAAATCCAACGCATTATTCGCCCGCATCTGCGCCTCATATTCTTTATAGACTTTTGCGATCTTAAGCTGTACAAAATCTCCTCCGGCATTCAATTCAAACTCTTCCGGAAGGATCATCTCGTTTTTAGCAGAAGAAATTACCGATAAAAGCATCCTTTCTTTAAACCGCTTTGTATCAATATCTGTCTTACGACATACTTCTTTCATCAGCGTCTTCTGATCATCCGTATCATAAATCGTAAATCTGTTGTCATATCCGAGACGATCTATGTATCTTCTTAAGATCCGTACACACATGGAATGAAACGTACTGACCCAAATACTCTCTGCTCCGATCCCGACAAGGCTGTCTACTCTCTGACGCATCTCTTCCGCCGCTTTATTTGTAAACGTAATGGCAAGAATATTCCATGGATTCACTCCCTTTTCCTCAATCAGGTATGCAATTCTGTGAGTCAAAACTCTTGTTTTTCCCGAACCCGCTCCCGCCAGGATCAAAAGCGGACCTTCCGTATGAAATACAGCCTCCTTTTGAGGTTTATTCAACGTATCATATACAGCCATTTATATGCTCCTTATCTTTCTTTTTCTCAATTACCCGTAAAATATTTAGTTCAAATAACGAGTGTGTATTGTTCTTATTATCGAACATATTTTCGTTAAAGTCAACCTTCTTTTTTCGTTCATTTATCCCATGCCAAACGCTTCCATATCGTTATCATTTATCAAGGCGCACTCCTGATAAAACGGCTGATAACTACATTTTTATACAAAAACAACGATGGGAAATCCCGGTTAATAAAGGTTTAGAAAAGGCTTGCCATCTAGTTTTCACTACTATATAATAAGGATATCGAGGTGATATTATGAAAATAGACATGACAGATCTGTTAAACAGCATAACAGAAAACTTAAAACGTATTGATTACATCAAACCGGAAGAAATACCGAATATTGATTTATATATGGATCAGGTAACAACTTTTATGGACGAACATCTTGCCGGAACAAAACGCCGTGACGAAGATAAGATTTTGACAAAAACAATGATAAACAACTACTCAAAAAATAATCTTCTTCCTCCGTCCGTCAAGAAAAAATATTCTAAAGAACATGTACTTCTTCTTATATTTATTTACTACTTTAAAAGCATTCTTTCTATCAAAGATATTGAAACCGTACTTGCTCCTCTGCGGGACAAATATTTTTCAGACGAGGCGGCGCTTAGCCTCTCCGAACTGTATACCGAAGTTTGCAAGCTTGAAAAATCCCGTATCAAGCCGCTTTCCGAATCCGTTCAAGAAGCATACGAAAGTTCATTCTCTGCTTTTTCAAATATAGAAGATGACGCCGATCAAAAAGAACTTCGTCTTTTTGCATTTATTTGCTCTTTAAGCTTTGACGTCTATTTGAAAAAAGTTATGATAGAGAAAATCATAGACGAACTTTCTGCTCAAAAAGAAGATTGACGAGTACAAAAGTACGTATTAAAAATGCCGGACACGCATGAACGCTCCGGCATTTTTTTATTTTTTATCAATTCTTTCAAAAACCATGTCATATCCATCATTGCCGTAATTAAGAGAACGGTTCACCCGGCTGATCGTTGCCGTTGAAGCGCCTGTCTTTTCCGCAATTTCAAGATAAGTTTTCTGCTCTCTGAGCATTTTTGCCACTTCAAATCTCTGTGACAGAGACAGCAGCTCGTTAATCGTACAAATATCCTCAAAAAAAGTATAACATTCTCCTTTATTTTTCAGACTGAGAATCGCTTCAAAAAGATAGTCAACTGCCTCTGTCCTGATTTTTTTACTCATATAAACTTCTCCTTTTCAACACCGTGGCATATATCCGAGCAACCTCTGCATCCACAGCAATTATTTCAAGCACTGTTATATTTTAGCACATTAAATTCTTGAAGTCCATACGTTAATCAGTTAAATTTATAAAGTTTTACAAAAGTACCTTATCCCTTTCATCTGCATACAAAAGTCCGCTCTCTCCTACATACCGAAAGTGTTCATATTCAAATATTGTTTTAATACATCAAATTTTGTCGTAACAACAAGTTCCTCCGGAAAATCGCAAAATTTAAGCACTTCTTTTACATAAGTAAAATTGCCTGCATCTACATCTACATGTGCATCACTGCCTGTCGTAACCGGAACATCATACTGTTTACAAAGATCAAGCATTGTAAGAATATTTTCACGAGTTCCCTTTCTGCTGCTTGACGGTCTCATGGAAGAATTATTTACTTCCAAAAGCGTTCCCGTCTCTTTTGCCATCTTCACAAGACGTTCGTAATCAATCTGAAAACGACCGTCATCAGGATGCCCGATAATGTTAATATACGGTTTCTTCATCACAGCCTCGTATGCTCTCATATTTTCCTCTTCTGTGTGCCCCATCCCATAGCATGGCGGATGAATGCTCGCAATAACTATATCCAGATCACGGCAGGTACTTTCCGGAAGGTCGATCCTGCCTGTTTCATCCATTATATTTACTTCCGCTCCCATTAAGAGGCGAATTCCTCCGCATTTTCTTGGAACGACATCCAGGTTTTGAAAATAAAACAACCCGCACGTTCCCGGCATTTTCGGAGCATGTTCCGTAAGCGCAAGCGCTTTTAAGCCTTTTGCTTCTGCTGCCGCCGCCATTTCTTTTATCGTGCTGTATGCATGTCCGCTTGCCAGCGTGTGTGAATGTGTATCTGCTTCAAATCTCATAATTTCTCCTTTCGCCTTTGTTACAAATTCTGCTGTCATTTTTTGCAATATCTGTATAATTATGACGCTGTTTTTTATCTTTTAATTTTGATATCATATCACATATCGCGCTATATTTTCGATCATATTTGATATTTTTCGATTTATTGTTACATTTTTCATTGTTCTAACTCATTTGAAATGTTATAATAAAACCATTATAAATTCGATTTAACGAAGAGAGAGGAGTATTGATTTTTATGAAATGTCCGATATGCGGAAACAAACTTGAGATCAAAAACAAACAAATCGGCACTGACAACAGCGGAGATCCTGTCTTTAATGAATATGCAGTCTGCCGTGACTGTAAAAAACAGTGGAATTTAGACAAGCAACGTGCAAAAAAAGCAGCGGCAAAGGCATCTGCCAAAAAAGCCGAAGCGGCAGATAAGACCAGCCGCAAAAAAAACGAGAGCGACGTTGCTCAAAAAAAAGACGAAAACAAAATCAAAAAGGCGCACAAAGAGCCGGAAGCAGCTCATACCGGCAGCCCCAAAAAACGCGCTGCTGCAGAAGCTTCCCCAAAAGCTTCCGACCGGGTGAAGTCACCTGCGCAAAATCAAAAACGGCGGCCTGATGAAAAAGCAACTGACGAGAAAACAGTTCGGATTCAGGAAAATCCCGAAAAGAAAGTCCCGAAAAGAAAGCCTTCATCCAAACAAACTACTGAAAAATCAGCTCCGAACGAAGATAAACGGTACAGTAACATCCCACCGGAACAAGTCCGCACAAAACGGGAGAAAGCTGTTAAAAAAGGCTATGATGATATGCTTGCAACAGGAGTTCTTGATACTGACAAAGTAAAAAAAGCCTCCTCAAAATCATCCAAAAATAAAAACGACAAATATGACACAAAAGCTTCGCGTAAAATGCCTGAACCGGAAATCGACGATTATGAAGATGATTATTACGAAAGCGTTCCGAGATTCCGCGCAGTGCGCATCATTCTCGGGATCATCTCTCTCGCAGGATTCGGATTCTTTACTTATAAAGGATTCATGACCGGACTTAACGGCACAACAGACGGCGGCGGCACAAGCGGCACTTTATACATTATCCTTGCCCTTTGTATGCTCGTATCTTCACTTCTCTATTTTATCATGCAAAAGTCAAATACGATTTTTGCTTTCCTTCTTCCGATGCTTTTTTATCTCGGAAGCGGCGTATTTGCATTTTTGAAACGTGGAGATGATCTGCAGCTTCTCATCGCAGCTATTGTAAGCGGAGTATTGGCAATTATTTCACTCATACTTGCGATCACTTCCCGCGGAGGATCTGATTATGATGATAGTGAAGAAAATTATGATGAAGCCTTTGAAGACGATTATGCCGAGGAAGAATTTGACGATTAGAAAGCCATAACTGTTTTAGAAAAACTGAAATTTAAAAGCAGAGCGTTACTTACAGGAATCCCCAAAACCGGGAGACTTGCGTATCGCTCTGTTTTTATATCCTTTTCACTGTACGGTTATATTTTACATATATTACAATAAAACCAAATCATCTGGAGATTTCATGAAAAAACAACTTTTAACCTCTCTTTTTGCCTTCCTTCTTGTATTTTCTTTGTGTATGGGATGCTCTAAAGCCGAAACCGGAGATAAAACGACAGCTTCCGACTCCTTTGAAGTATCGTCTCAAAAAACTTCCCCTGTAAAAATCACACTAAACGAAGTGGCTCATTCTGTTTTCTATGCTCCACTATATGTGGCGATTGAGAAAGGATACTTCAAAGATGAAAACATCGACCTCACACTTGTCACCGGATTTGGAGCCGATAAAACAATGACTGCCGTTATTTCCGGAGAAGCCGATATTGGATTTATGGGATCTGAAGCTTCCGTTTATATGTACAGCGAAGGAGCTTCCGACTATGTCGTTAATTTTGCACAGCTCACACAGCGAGCCGGAAACTTTCTCGTTGCACGGCAAGACAACGAGCATTTTCAGTGGGCAGATCTCAAAGGAAAAACTGTTCTGGGCGGTAGAAAAGGTGGCGTACATATATTAATGTAAATTTAGAGAGTATTGTGATTTTATGTAACTGGGTGGATGGGATGAATAGTGCGAAAGAATTTCAGACATTGAAATAAAAAATATCCTGAAATCAAAAGAGGAGCCAGATTTCTCCGGCTCCTCCAAGTATGTGTCCGCAAACACATACCCCAATTGCTATTAATAATATACTATAATAACGAAAAATATGCAATAGATTAGATTGAATTTTTTAATATTGTCATCCGCGAAAACAAGTCTGGATGAACGGTGATTGCGGCTACGGCAGAACTAACCTGCCCCTCATATTCTTTAGTTATTTTTTCAAATTCTCTTATAAATGCTTTGATTTCAGTTTTGGACACCTTCAACAACTTTAAGAAATAACATATAAGAATGATATAATCTCCTATAGTCTTAAAATTTATGTATGGTAATCCCATTTCTAACATTAGACATTGCTTCATAGGTTTCGATGGATCCATTTTTCTAAAACGTGTATCATAAACAACATCATTATGTGCGATAGCATTTCTTAAATCTTTTAATGCATATACATATTTATAGACTAACGTACAATTGGTATCGCTGGACAAATTCAAACCAATATTTCTTGAAATCTTTTTTCTGACATCTTGTGTTAAGCAGGAAAGAAGATATCCAAAATCTCCCATTGTCAAAATTTCAAAGATTGCCCAGATTGGGACTTCATTATAATTCACAGTATTATAAAAATGTGTAATTTTCGGATTTTCTTTTCGGTATGCCGCTGCAATAGAATTTTGAATAGAACCCTGTAAATTCAATTTATTGTTCTGGAATTTTTTCTTAATGTCTTCCGAAGTTCCTGGTGAAGCATTTTTGTAACTGCTGACGGCTTTGTCATACATATCATAAATGCTGTTTGAATTAATCTCTGCCATAATGGTATTAAGGGCAATGTTTTTAAGAGCAGTTTCAATCAACATCATTTTACCGTATAACAATGATTTTAATTTTGTGTCGTATTGAGTCGTAGCATTAATTTCATTGTATGAGGTAAAAGGGATTCTACGATTGGACGAAACAAAAAAACGGTATCCCTTATATCCGTGAAAATATCCTGTATTAATTAATTGTTGCTTTTGTGAACTGCCTGAAATAGCAATTCCATTATTCCGAAGATGCCGCATTAGTGCATCTGTTGATTTATAATTTGACATAAATTCTCCTGTTTAACATTTAAAACTATTAATTGTGATACAATCGATTTTTAGCCTGTAATAAAGCGAATGTTTTCCTTCAGTTCATCGCTAAATTCTTCTAAATCGTTCATAGTGATTGCACCTTCATTTAAAAGTGAAACAATGTTAGAGATGCAATTAGAACGACTCATTCTTAACTGTACACCTGTATCTTTTTTATCGTTGCGAATTCGCTCTTCTAAAGCCCAGAATTTTTCAGAAGGAGTTCCTTTACCATTTAGCAATTCAATATATTCTTTATTCAACTTATCCATATAGGCTTCTTGCCAATCTGCAATTTTCTCTCTGAACAAAGCTCAATCCTTTTTAGTAAATCCGTATTCCGACATTGTCATGTTCCTCCACTTTGGCATAAGTAAATTATAGTATAAGCATTTTAGTTTCACAATATTTGTATTTAGAAAAAATATATTTGATATTTGATTTTGTATGATTGAGAATTACAATTCAAAATTGAATTTTAAAACGTCGAATGCTATAATCTTCTTATAATTAAAAATTATGAGAAGTTGTATCGTTGGAGGGTTTAAGATGGCTGTCTGTTACAATAAGTTATGGAAAATATTGATAGATAGAGGAATGAGCAAAACACAACTTATCAAAGCTGCAAAAATAAGCACAAATGCTATGGCAAAGTTAGGTAAAAATGAGGATGTTCGTGTAGAAGTATTGGTAAAAATATGTGGAGTTCTTAACTGTTCAATAGACGATATTATGGAGATTATTCCAAAAGAAATAGAATGAGGGAGGGGATACAGATGAGTACTGTTTTAACAAAAAAACAAATGACCGAAGAAGATATTAAATTACAGTATATTACACCTGCCATTATTTCTAAATGGGATGTTAGAAAAATTACAATGGAAACGCAGGTTACAGATGGTAAAATCAATTTAAAAGGAAATTTTGTTTTTCGTGAAAAGCCAAAACGAGCAGATTATATCCTGTATATGAGTGCAAATAATCCGATCGCCGTTATTGAGGCTAAGGACAATAAACATAGTATTTCACATGGTTTACAACAGGCTATGACGTATGCGCAAATGCTCGATCTTCCATTTGCATACAGTTCCAATGGAGACGGATTTGCAGAACATGATTTTCTTACAGGAAAAGAACGGGTAATTGGATTGGATGAATTTCCAAGTGAATCAGAACTGATTGAACGTTTTAAACAGGAATCAGGAATGACTTCTGCGCAGGAAGCGATTATTCAACAACCATATTATAGTAGTCAGAATACATATCCTCCACGCTATTATCAGCGTATTGCAATCAATAGAACTGTAGATGCGATTGCAAGAGGACAAAAGCGGTTGTTACTTGTTATGGCAACTGGTACAGGTAAGACTTATACTGCTTTTCAAATAGTCTATCGTATGCTTCAAAGTAGAATGAAACGGAAAATTCTTTATCTGGCTGACCGCAATATTCTTGTGGATCAATCGATACAACAGGATTTTGCACCATTAGAGAAAGTAATTCATAAAATTAATGTTGCAAAGGATGATAAAAATACAATTACTTCTCATGAGGTTTATTTTTCGCTATATCAACAATTAGTCGGTGATGATGACAAAGATCATTTTAGTGAATTGTTTACTCCTGATTTTTTTGATCTTATCATAGTAGATGAATGTCACCGTGGAAGCGCAAAAGAAGAAAGTCGCTGGCGAAAAATTTTGGAATATTTTAGTTCCGCAACTCAAATTGGAATGACAGCAACACCAAAGGAAACGAAGTATATTTCTAATCTTTCATACTTTCATGAGCCTATATACTCTTACAGCTTGAAAGAAGGTATTGAAGATGGATTTCTTGCGCCATTTAGAGTGATTAATATTATGACTGATATTGGTGATGGATGGCGGCCACGAAAGGGACAAAGAGATATTTCTGGAAATGAAATTGAAGATAGAATTTATACAAACAGTGATTATGATTATAATATCATTATAGAAGACCGTATTCAGCAAGTAGCTTTAGAAATAACACGTTACTTAAAAGCAACTGACAGAATGGCGAAAACAATCGTATTCTGTGCAACAGAAGATGCTGCAGAACGTATGCGGCAGGCTTTAGTAAACTTAAATGCTGATATGGTCAGAAAAAATCCTGATTATGTTGTGAGAATTACCGGAAGTGATGATTATGGCAAAAAGAAGCTCGATTATTTTATTTCTGTTGCATCTCCATACCCTGTTATCGCAACAACTTCCAAACTATTGTCGACGGGAGCAGACTGCAAAATGACAAAACTGATTGTTTTGGATGAAATGATTGGATCTATGACAGAATTTAAACAAATTATTGGTCGAGGAACCAGACTTCGAGAAAAAGAAGGGAAAACTCATTTTGTTGTTATGGATTTTCGAAATGTAACTAGATTATTTGCGGATCCTGATTGGGATGGACCAATTGAAATTAATGAAAATTTCACTCCTAAGAAAGAAACTACTTATGGAGAAGAATCTGATCAGACTAATGTCATCAAAGATCCAAAAGTTCCTTACGGAAATCCAAAACCAATTATTGACCGAGATGGATGCAAAGTTCAAATTATTCATAAAACAGTTTCCGTGTATGATACCAACGGAAAGCTTTTAAGACAAGAAAGTATTGTGGATTATACGAAAGAAAATATTATTGGTGAATACGCATCGTTAGATAATTTTATAAGACAATGGTCGCAAGAAGAGAAAAAAGAGAAAATCAAAGAAATGCTTTTGGAACGGGGAATTAATCTTGAAACGATGAAAAAAGAGCAAAATATGGTAGATGTAGATGATTTTGATTTTATTTGCCATGTAGCCTTTGATAAAAAGCCTTTAACTCGGAAAGAAAGAGCTAATAATGTAAAAAAACGTGATTTTCTCAGTAAATATAGCGGTATTGCCAGAGACGTGCTGGAAGCACTTTTGGATAAATACATGAATACTGGTATATATGAAATCGAGAAAACTGAAATTTTAAAACTTGATCCGTTTTTGAAACTGGGAAAACCAGCAAAAATTGCAGGATATTTTGGTGGAAAAGCTGGTTATATGCAAGCGGTGAAAGAACTTGAAAAAGCAATTTACACAGAAGAGGCGGTATAAATATGAGTAATTTAGCAGGATTTGTAAAAAGACTTCGTGATATTATGCGGAATGATGCTGGCATCAATGGAGACGCACAGCGTATAGAGCAAATTGCATGGATGCTCTTTTTGAAAGTATATGATGCGAAGGAGCAGGATTGGGAATGGGACGATGAAGATTACGTTTCCATTATTCCTGAAGAATGTCGTTGGAAAAATTGGGCGGTTGATGATCGTACAGGTACTGCTATGACAGGAGAAAGATTGTTGGATTTTGTAAATAATACATTATTTCCAACATTGAAAAAACTTCCTGTTGATGCATCTACTCCAATAAAAAAAGCTATTGTTCAAACTACATTTGCAGATGCGAATCAATATATGAAAGACGGTGTCCTTCTTCGGCAAGTTATTAATGTTATTGATGATCTTGACTTAGGAGATTATGAAGAAAGTCATGCTTTTGGTGAAATTTATGAAACCATTTTAAAGGAATTACAAAGTGCAGGTTCTTCCGGTGAATTTTATACTCCTCGTGCAGTAACAGATTTTATGGCAAAAATGATTAATCCACAGATTGGTGAACAGGCAGCTGATTTCGCTTGTGGTACCGGAGGATTTCTTACGAGTTGGTTAAAAGAATTATCAAAAAAAATAGTAACTACAGAGGATCAGGTAGCCTATGATACTTCAATATACGGAATAGAAAAGAAACAGTTCCCGTATATGCTGTGTATTACCAATATGTTGTTACATGGAATTGATGTGCCAAAGATTTATCATGATAATTCTCTTTTAAAGGATGTCTTAGATTACACGGAAAGCGATCAATTTGATGTTATTTTGATGAATCCACCCTATGGCGGAAATGAAAAAATGGAAGTGAAAAATCATTTTCCGGCAGATTTGGCAAGTAGTGAAACAGCAGATTTGTTTATGTCAGTTATTATGTATCGTTTAAAGAAAAATGGTCGTGCTGCTGTAATCCTGCCGGATGGTTTCTTGTTTGGTACAGATAATGCTAAAGTTGCCATTAAGAAGAAATTATTTTCTGAATTCAATTTACATACCGTAATTCGTTTGCCACATAGTGTGTTTGCACCTTATACTTCTATCACCACAAATATTTTATTCTTTGATCATACAACACCAACAGAAGAAACATGGTTTTATCGTTTGGATATGCCGAAGGGATATAAAAATTTTTCTAAGACAAAACCAATGGAACTCAAACATTTTGAACCAGTTATGAAGTGGTGGAATGATAGAGAAGAAATCAATAAGGATGGTTTCGATAAGGCAAAGAAGTTTTCGGTAGAAGAAATCATTGCAAAAAATTATAATATTGATCTTTGTGGTTATCCTCATGAGGAAGAAGAAATTTTGCCGCCAAAAGAATTAATTCAACAATACCAAGAAAAACGAGCTGGCTTAAATGCTGATATTGACCGTATTTTAGCTCAGATTACAGAAATATTAGGTATTGACCTGGAGGAACAATAATGACCGGACAACAATTGAAAAATTCGATATTGCAGATGGCTGTTCAAGGAAAACTTGTTCCGCAAGACCCAAATGATGAACCAGCTTCTGTATTACTTGCACGAATAAGAAAAGAAAAAGAAGAACTTATCAAAGCAGGAAAAATCAAGAAAGAGAAGAATCCTTCTTATATCTTTCGTGGTGCTGATAATTTGCCTTATGAGAAAGTCGGAAAGAATGAATCGGTGTGCATTGCGGATGAAGTACCGTTTGAGATTCCTGAGAGTTGGGAGTGGGCAAAGATTGAAACAATTTCAATGCCCATTGGCAATAAAAACAATCAAATCCAATCAAAAGAAGTTCTCCCTACTGGGAAGATCCCTGTTGTAAGTCAAGGCAAAGATCTTATAGACGGGTATTGTAATGATGTATCCAAGAAAATAGATGTTTTGCCATTGGTAATGTTTGGTGATCACACCCGAAATGTTAAGTATATTGATTTTGAGTTTGTTATTGGTGCAGATGGAACAAAGTTCCACAAAATACTGTCGTGTAATTCCGAGTATATTTATTACTGGATGCTTTACGCTGCAGAAACACTTAGGAATAGAGGATACGCACGTCACTATACACTCCTTAAAGAATGCTTCATTCCTTTGCCACCGTTGCAAGAGCAAGTGCGTATAGTATCTAAAATTAAAGCTATATTACCGCTTGTTGAAAAATATGGTTGTGAGGAAAGCAAACGAGTTTCTCTAGATTCTGCATTTCCGAATCTACTCAAAAAATCTATTCTACAGGAAGCAATCCAAGGAAAACTCGTTCCACAAGATCCTGGTGATGAGCCAGCTTCCGTTCTTCTGGAACGTATTCGTGCGGAGAAGCAAGAGTTAATTGCCGAAGGTAAAATCAAGAAGGACAAGCACGAGTCCGTCATTTTCAGAAGGGATAATTCTCATTATGAGAAGTTGGACGGAATCGAGCATTGTATCGACGGTGAGATACCGTTTGATATTCCAGAATCTTGGGTATGGGTACGTTTCTTTTCAGTAATAGATATAGCAACAAACCTTGTTCGCCCTGATACATACGCTGATTATATGCATATCGCTCCAGACAATATTGAAAAAGCAACAGGAGTCCTTCTGGAATGTCGCACAGTACAGCAAGATAAGGTAGTAAGCCCAAATCACATGTTTTATAAGGGGCAAATTATTTATTCAAAAATTCGTCCGCTTTTACGAAAAGCTGTAATTGCTCCGTTTGACGGATTATGTAGTGCAGATATGTATCCGTTAAATACATCAGTAAATAAAGAATATCTTTTGGGATATATACTGTCCGATACTTTCAACTTGCAAGTAGCAACTACGATGTCAAGCCGAGTTAAAATGCCTAAAATAAATCAGGATGAATTGAGTAATATACTAATTCCTATCCCGCCGATACAGGAACAAGAGCGTATCATAAGTAGAGTTAAAGAATTATTCGATAAGATCACGCTGATTTAGCGTAGAATTGTATAATATCTGGCGAAAGGAGGTCTTTCACCATGATAGAAAAAGAAAAATTTGAAAGACATTTGAGGGGGACGAACCTCTCGGAAAACACGATTTCATCGTATCAGTTTGCCATCAAACAGTATGGAGGGCAATACGATGATGTTACTCAGAAAAAGCTGCGAGAGTACAAGGTATGGCTGATCGAGAATTACAAGCCCAAGACAGTTAATCTCAGACTTCGAGCTATCAACTGCTACTTAGAGTGCATTGGCAAAGAAAAATGGAAACTGCCATTTGTCCGTGTGCAACAGAAAACTTTTTTGGAAAATGTCATTAGTGAAGCAGACTACAAATACTTCAAATCTTGTCTGAAGAATGACGATGAAATGTTCTGGTATTTCGTAATCCGCTTCCTTGCCGCCACCGGAGCTAGAGTCAGCGAACTGATTCAGATTAAGGCTGAACATGTTAAGTTAGGGCATCTTGACCTGTACTCCAAAGGCGGTAAATTACGCAGAATTTACATCCCCAAAGAATTACAAAACGAGGCTCTTTCTTGGTTGGCTAAAAAGCAACAAGAAAGCGGCTTCATTTTTTTGAACAAGTATGGGGGACGTATTACCACCCGTGGCATCTCTGGACAGTTGAAGAAGCTGGCAGTGAAATATGGTATCAATCCTGTGGTTGTGTATCCACACTCATTCCGTCACAGATTTGCCAAGAGTTTCCTTGATCGCTGTAATGATATAGCATTTCTTGCTGATCTTATGGGACATGAAAGCATCGAAACTACCCGTATTTACCTCAGAAAAACAGCTACAGAACAGAGAGAAATTGTTGATACAATCGTAGATTGGTAAAAAGGAATGCATACACTTCGATCGTTTGGAGTGTATGCATTCCTTCCTATAGATGTTTAATTTTATTCATAGCACAAGAAATCTGATTTACAATTCTTTTCTGCTCTTGCAATGGCGGAAGTGGAAATATAAAACGTTTGAGCTTCTCAGCATTTATATTGGATTGCCCTATTGCATCGCTTCTGACATTTTGGCAATAAATCCAATAATATTGTGATTGCATGACATAATTGAGATAATCGCTGTCAATTAAAACTGGGTGCAAACGCACTAAATACCCAGCATAAATGGCTGGAATTTCACTTTTATAAATTGCTACCTTACCAACTAATTCTTTGCTGTTGGTTCGATTGAATAACAAATCGTTATATTCTAACGGATATTTTTCGATTTCTTTCGAGTCGGAGGTGTAAACCAACTTATCCAACACGATTCGTCCATTTTGTAAATTCCCCATTCTTAACACAGCAATTTTTCCAGTCTGAGAAGATTTCTGTGAGGAACCATATTGGATATTAGTACACACTTCTCCGACCGATGTCCATGCCCAGCTGTCCGGAATATCAAAAGGTATCTCATCGTCGATGCAACGCTCGATTCCGTCCAACTTCTCATAATGAGAACTTTACAAAGTATCTACCTCTCTCAAAAGTCGATCAATCACATTACATATTCGTTCTTGTTCATCAAGTGGTGGTACCGGAATAAATGTTTTCATTATATTCTCTGCACCTAAATTACCTTGATTAGCAGTTCCGGTTTCATGCTGAAAAACTTGAGAGAGTATTGCTTCTGATTTCAAAGTCCATATGAGCCATCTGCTAAGGCTGGGAAGATAGCTTCTTAAACAACCGACCCGTTGATTTATAAAACAATTTGTGTCTTTTTCCGAAACCAGTACGGTATAAAAATAATCTCTTTTTAGACGTGTTCCGGTCATTGTAAGTAAGATGTCATTTGTCTTGCATTGAAAGTCAACTGTCTTTTGGGAAAGTTCTTTGGAAATAAATACAGGTTTAGTTGAGTATTTAATTTTATCGTTTTTTATATTTCCTAAACGTAACACTTGATATTCAGATGTCTCGATAAAAGTTTCACTTTTATACGCATAACCACCGATGAAATGTACCAAATCTGATAATCTGATCCATTGCCAATTTTTCGGAACTTCAAAAGGCAATTCTTCATCAATGCAAACTTCCTCAGAACCTTGCTTTTCATAATGAGAATTATCCCTTCTGAAAATGACGGATTCGTGCTTATCTTTCTTGATTTTACCTTCGGCAATTAACCTTTGCTTCTCAGAACGAATGCGTTCCAGAAGGACAGAAGCTGGCTCATCAGAAGTATCTTGGGGTACAAGTTTTCCTTGTACTGCTTCCTGCAAGATGGATTTTTTAAGCATGTCTGGAAAATTGGAATTTAATATATTCAACTCATTTTGGTGATTAGCATATTCATTGACATAATGGGCTAATGTCGAAAGCTTTTCAACGATTCTTTTTTGTTCGTTACAAGGAGGTATAGGTAAAAATAGATTAAAAAATAGTTCTTTATTTAAATGTGGGATAGCAGCACCTTTTTTTGAGTTTTTTAGTATTTCTTTATTAAGATCGATGAAATGAAGAAAATACTTATCAATAATTTGTTCCGAAAACCATAATAGTTTGAATGTGCTACCCATATATCCGTCTTCAGGAGCAATAAAAATCTCTCCAGAATTTTCTCCATCAACAAGAATTAAATAGGAGCCCGCTGATACAAATTTTCCAGAATTAATAGTTTTAGGTTCTGATTTACCTCTCATATATCGAGCATCAAGATTATGATAATTTTTATTATTCATTTTAATGCCATCAATAAGTTGGCAGATTGTTGATAATCGCACCCACTCCCATGTATCAGGAATGAGGGACTTTGATGCAGAAAAGAAAACACTGGCAGAAAAACGACAGGACATTCAAGAAGAAATTCAAAACCGAAGAAATCAACTGAAGATACTTTTAACACAAAAAATAAAAGATTTATCCATAGCATCTGAAAATGAGGATTTGATCCATGAAACCTATAATTCTATGCAAAAAGATCTACTGGCGCAGATTCATGGTATGGAGATACAGGAAAAAGAACTGAACGAAACTACTATAGAAACACCGGATGTAAAGGACAAATTGAGAAATGCATTGGATGTAGTTGATAAAATCATTGCAGGTGGAACTCTTGACCGAAGAGATATTGAATTGTTGATTGAGAGAATTGACGTAGATAAAGAAGGAATGCCGGAAATTACTTTAAAATATGGTTTGTCTGATTTAATCAATTACAGTCCTGCTGATGAGATGAATCGCCGGGAAAATACTGTAATCGCTCTTGTAATGAAGCTGATTATAGAAGATGAACGTGGATATACATCTGCAAAATACTTGTCAGAACATATCACAGCATTGGGATTTAAGAAAACGAAACAAAGTATTTTACCTTATATCAATTTGATGAAAGAATTAGGAATTTTGGAAGATACGGATAATCCGCTGAAACCTTACAATATTGTGAAAACAAAAAAAGAGATTATGATATTGATGCATCAATATCTACCGGATTTACCGGCTCAAATGACTTCTAAACAATTATCGGACAATTATTTACATTATTATGGTGGTAACAGGCGGTATGCCGGAAATGGTATTTGAATATATTTTAAAAGAGAACGGAATTGACCCTGAAAAAGATCTTACAATTATCCAAAATATTGATTTCGGATCTACAGCTCCGGCTTTTGCGGATGGCCGCGGAGATTTTACGATTGAATTTGAGCCCGGAGCGACTTCTCTTGAATCCGAAGGAAAAGGTCATGTTATTGCATCGCTTGGCAAAGACAGCGGCTATGTTCCTTACACCGCATTCAGCGCCAAAAAAAGTTATCTGAAAGAAAACCCTGATGTGATCCAGCGTTTTACAAACGCGCTTCAAAAGGGAATGGATTATGTCCGCTCTCACAGTCCTTCCGAAACCGCATCTGTAATCAAGCCTCAGTTTCCGGAAACAACACTTGAGATGATCACGACCATCGTAACACGTTACTATGAACAAGACACGTGGAAAAGCAATCTGATTTTTGAAGAAAGCAGCTTTGATCTGCTTCAGGATATCCTAGAAAGCGCCGGGGAGCTTGAAAAAAGAGCTCCGTATAAAGATCTTATAACGACTGAATTTGCAGAAAATGCCGCCAAATGATATAATAGCTTATATTTGATGTGACAAACACTAAAACAACGGGAGATTTTTATGATTGACAAAAGACTTGTTCCTTACAGCGGTTTAAAAAAAGAACCTTTTTCAGGCAGCCATAACGGAATGCGGTACATGATGCGTTCAGACAATGGCAGAGACAGCACAACATTCACCGTTTTTGTCTATCCTGAACCATGGTGTTTTGAACAAACGCCGGAAGATCAAATTGAAAGTCATACTTTTGACCTTTCCGAAGAAGGGCTTGATCTGGCGATCACATGGTTGTGGGAGCGGTTTGAAGCCGAACGTGACCGTTGGACGCAGGCATCACAGGAAATAATGCATACTGTCAAAAAGCATACACTTTAGTTTCTTTTTAGAAATTTTAATTTTTCTTCCATATATTGTCACATCACATTCACAATTACGTGTTATCTTAAATATATGAAAACGATAGGAAACACAAAACAGTGTATTCCCCATCGTCCATAACAACAGAAAGCATGATCAAAATTCAGTTTCTGTTGTTTCCATAAAAGGAGACGACGACTGTATATGCAGTCGGTATGTACAGTCGTCGGACTTCGCCTAAATATGAAAAATATTAAAACAGCGGTATCTTATTATCTGTTAAGGATCGACTGTTATTCATTCAAAAACAATATTTTCCCCTCATCGATCCACAAATAGTCAGGAAATCCTTTTTTCTCTATTTCTTCCATTTTTTCCCTTTGAACAAACCAACAAATCATAGTTTTGTCTTTTTCACCGTTTTTTTCTGTACTGTTTCCTATTCTATTCTCTGCCGCAATATAATAGTTCTGCTCAAACGGAAGGCGGGCGCTGCTCTCAAGTTGAAATTTAAGCATATTTTCTCCCCTTGTTCCCCACACAGGAATAAAATCATGTGCCCGATACCCAATCCATTTCGCATCTTTTGGTACTTTTCTCTTTGTCTTTAAGCAAATTCCCCACTCCTTTGCTTCTACTGTATGATCATCTATATAGATAATACTTGAGAAATTTTTACATCCTGTAAGTATGGCGGCAGTCTTATTTTTCGGATTTTGAAACAGCTCCTCGGTTTTGCCGGATGCGACAATCCTCCCCTTATCCATAACGAAAAGCTCTTCACTAAAACGGTAAATTTCATCTCGATTATGTGATACCATAATCACAGTTCCCATATATGACTCTAACATCTGAAGCACTTCTTGCTCCAATCGGTCTTTTAAATACAGATCAAGAGCGGAAAAGGGCTCGTCTAATAAAATAACTTCCGGTTCATAAGCCATAATCCGAGCAAGCGCCGTTCTTTGCTGCTGTCCTCCGGAAAGCTGCTTTGGATAATGTTTTTCCAGACCTGCCAGACCAAACTTTTGAATCATCTCTTTGACCCGCTTATGTATATCCTGCTTATTTCCTTTTAGCCCGGCCGCTATATTTTGCTCTACTGTCATCGTCGGAAATAGCGCGTAATTTTGAAACAAGTATCCAACTTTACGTTTCTGTGTTTTTAGATTTGTTTTCGTTTCTTTATCAAATAATATATTTCCGTCTATCTTAATGTGACCACTATCAGGAGTCTCTATTCCCGCAATACTTTTTAATGTCATACTTTTACCGCAGCCTGATGCCCCTAAAATACCGATTCGTTTTGACTGACTTTTAAAATTGATATCCAAACTGAATTTATCCCATTTTTTCCGAATCAGCATATCAATCGCCATCTTTTACCACCTCCCGATATTTTTCATCTTTCGTCCGGAAATGAAATTCATAAGAAAAATAATGACAAAAGCGATCAGAACTACAACCGAAACCCAAATTCCTGCCGTAACATAATCTCCGTCCTGAATGACCATCGCAATCTTCTGAGCGATCGTCCCCGTCTTTCCTTGTATATTTCCTGCCAGCATAGACGTCGCCCCATATTCTCCCATCGCTCTTGCAAATGTCAGGATTGTTCCTGACGCAATTCCCGGACCGGCAGTCGGTATAACGATTTTCCAAAAAATTTTCGTCTCTGACATGCCGAGTGTACGGCCTGCATACACGAGATTCACATCAATTTGCTCCATTGCCGCTCTTGCGTTTCGATACATCAGCGGAAACGAAATTACAATCGCGGCGATCACACATCCAATCCATGTCTGCACGACTTTAAAACCAAACTCTTCAAATAAAAATGCTCCGACCGGTCTTCTCCTGCTAAACAACAACAGTAAAAAAAAGCCTGCTACCGTAGGAGGCATCACCATAGGAAGCGTCAAAATCCCATCTAGCACCGCTTTTTTCCCCGGGGAAGCTTTTACTGCTTTTCCAGCCGCAAATATCCCGAGAAAAAACGAAATCACCGTAGCTGCCACACCTGTTTTCAAAGAAATATACAGAGGGCTCCAATCCAGATTTTTCAATATTTCTGTTACTTCATCCATTATTTATACTCCACATCTATTTGCGTACGAATGCATTATCTCCTGCCTTAACCTGATCTGAATGCACACTATTTTATATCCGTATCAAAATAATATGACTCAAACACTTTTGCCGCTTCATCAGATAAAAGAAAATCCATAAAATCTTCCGCCGCTTCGGTCTGCTTTTTATCAGCTTCTTTATTCACAATCTGAGCGATCGGATAGATCACATCTCCGGTCAGATCAGAACTTACTTTTTCTAAAATCTTAATATCGTCTTCGTATCCGTATATATCAGAATAATAAGTCGTTCCCACTTCGCATGAACCTTCCGCGACTGCCATCAGCACTTTGCTTACGTTATCCTGCTCGCTGATCTCAACTCCTCCAAACGCTTCGGAAATTTCCTGTGCCGTAATAGAATCCGGATCGTTTGAAGTATGGATAATTCCCATATTCACAAGAGCCTGTCTTGTATATTTTCCGACAGGAACGCTTCCTCCTGCCAGCGCAATGCTCTCTGCATCCTGAAGGTTTGCCAGCCCTTTGACTTTTGTTTTGCTGTCTTTAAGCGTTATAACGACAACCTGATTATTCACCACATCACTTCTCGTTCCGTCTACAAGAAATCCGTCTGCTTCAAGCACATCCATCTGTTTCTGAGCTGCCGAAAAGAAAAGATCGCATTCATATCCTTCTTCAATCTGCGTCAGAAGAGTTCCGGAACTATCCGCGTTGTATATGATCTTCACATTCGGATGATCCTTTTGATACTCCTTTGCAAGTTCCGTCATAACTGTATTCAGACTCGCCGCAATAAAAACCTGTATTTCTGTTTCCTCCTCTGCCGTAGCCTTTCCTTCTGTACCCATATCCCCGGCAGATTCTTCTCTTTGCTTTTTGCCGTTTCCGGTATCGCTTCCCGCTTTGCAGCCAAACATGGCAACTGAAAGGGCGAGAACAGCAATCACTGCAATGACTCTTTTTTTCATATTATTTCCTTTTCTTTTATTTACGCTTTTTTATTTTCTTCCGTTTCTTTCCCCAGATTCTCCAGATCCCTCTTGCTGTCGATATCTTTGAGTTCTTCCCGGCTTGTCTCTATGATACGTACCTTTTCTTCGTATTTTGTAAGCATTTGTCTGCCGCCTTCATCCCCTGTTAATTCTAATAATTCCGCAAAACAGTGAGCCGGCCACAAAACCGGATTTCCTTTTTGTCCCCGATATCCCGCACAAATAACGTTTTTCTTATGCAGCGCCGCATCGTTTAATATTCTTTGGATTGTGGATATTTTCAGTTTCGGCTGATCGCACACTGAAAACAGGATTCCGTCCGGTGCACCCGATTTTCTGTCTGTCCCGCTCTTAAAACTATGAGATACTGCCTTTAAGCCAAGTACGACAGAATGTGCGATGCCTTTTTCCGGCTCTTTATTTCTCACAACAAAGATTCCTCTTTTTTCGGCTTCCTCTATAATCTTCTCATCCCCTGTAACAATAAACAGTTCAACGGATGAAAAAGCCTGCATTTTATCCATCATATGCATATACATCGGCTTTTGATCTATCTTTGCGTGAAGTTTGCTTTCCCCACGTTCCCCTGAGAATCTTGTTCCCTTTCCCGCCGCCAATATAACGACTGCATAATGCCCTTTTATTTTTTCAAAGCGCTCTGCCGCTTCAAGCGCTCCGCCTCCTATTGCTCTTGCCTTGTCCGAAATCGTCTCGCAGTGGGAACGCTCCGCGCGGGCATCTATATCTCCGATTTTCAGATTCTTCTTCACATACGCCCCCGGCTGCAGCATTCCTCTCACGATCCCGCCCATTTGGGCGAAAACCGGTTTTCCTCCGGTTACTGCAACAATCTGCCCTTTTTCGACTATATCGCCGATTCGGACTTTCGGTTCTATTATCCCGTCTTCCGAAGCACGAATGAGACGCTCGGTCGTATATCCTCCTATGTTTCCCGGAACTCCTGTATCCGCAATAGCGCTTCCTTCCCATATTACCGAACCGAGAGTATGACCTCTTTTTGTCTCGATCACACAATGACAGTCTTTTCCCGCTGTAAATCCCGGACCTATTCCGATCACAAAAGGAGCGTCCGTAATCTTAGTTCCGGTATTTTTCTTTGCAATAATAGCATCAACGATCACATCCGGTTTATACCATTTTCGACAATCCGCCTTTGGATCAACTATAACAGGGATTTTGCCTTCCTCCATTATCGCTTCCGCATCTTCCTGTGTCTTTGCAGATACCGCTTCCATCTCTTCTACAATCGCCCGCCTGTCATATACCGCCCTTGACAAAGCAACCGTTCTCCTTACCGTAAGGGGCTGTGCGATCTCTGTCATCAAAATCTGATGACCTGCTCCGTACAGTCTCGATGCGATTCCCGTCGCCAGGTCCCCTGCGCCTTTAATTAATATTTTCACACTTTTTTCCTCTTATTTTTATTCTAAAGTTTCTTTGAATGCAAAGATGTCACTACAATATTTTCCACTCCCCGAACATTCAATTCTCTGCAGACTTCAAGCGCTGCTTCTCTTTTAGATGCACTGTCTGCTTTATTTAAAACAACCGTATACTGCGCATAAGGCGGACAGCCTTTTCTGCCCGCCTTATGCGATGACGCAAGTATCGCGATATCTTTTGCCGTAACGAACTCTTCTCCGCCTTTTTCTAAGATCTGTGCTGCTCTTTCCCACCGAAAACAGGTTGATTCTAACGTCCTGCCTATTGCATCTAACCCATATACGGAAACAACATGTCCTGTTTGACTCGGAATGACCGGTTCATGTTCTGCGGGAACTTTTAACGGAAGTCGTTTTGCTCCGTCTGCTTCGACCAGTATCGGCAGCTCCCACCAAAAGATCTCGTCTAAAATTTCTTTTGCAGGCGGCGCCGTTTTCCCGGAAATCAAATCCCTGCTTCCGATCCACACTCTCCCGAACTTTCCCAACGTATCCTTTATTTTACCGATAGATGTATCTTCTAAAAAATATGGTTTATTTTCATGCATGATCTTCGTTGTAGTCGTAATGATCACATGTTGTTTTTTTCTTACACACTCGTCTTCCAAACGATGCAAAAGAGTTGTTTTTCCTCCCGCTCCCACGACCGAGATGACTGATGTGTTCACAGAAAGCGCCTCTGACAAAGACATACGTTCACACAATTCATTATTTTTATAGATAAACACCATATTATTCTACGCCATGACGGATATACATTCCTGTCTTTTCTTCTATGATTTTTCCGTTCTCTGCCACAAGTTTTCCTCTCAAATAAACCTGTTCTGCCCTTCCTTCGATCTCTGCTCCTTCCAACAGGCAATAGTCGCATGCAGACTGATGATCCGCCGCAGTCATCGTCCATTCCGTGTTAGGATTCCATATGACGATGTCCGCGTCACTGCCCGGAATAAGTGCCCCTTTCCACGGATATAATTTAAATAATTTTGCGGGATTCTCCGAAAGATATGCACACATCTGCTCTGCCGTTATCTTTCCTTCATTCACTCCGAACTGCCACATAAGCGCCGGACGTTCTTCTGCTCCCGGCATACCGGAAGGCGTCAGCATAAAATCCTCTTCTCCTGCATTTTTCTGTTCTTTTGTAAATCCAAAATGATCGGACGCTATCGTCTGAATCCTTCCTTCTTTCAATGCATCCCACAATATATCGCTGTTTTTCTGTTTCCTAAGAGGCGGAACAGTTACATATTTTCGCGCTTCTTCTGCCGCAAGAGCATATTTTTCCTCATTCAGAAGAAGATATTCCGGACACGTCTCGACATAGACGGTCTGACCGATTTCTCTCGCTTTTAAAATCTCCCGGTATCCGGCAGCCGTACTTAAATTCACAATGATCACCGGAACATCCGCACATTTGGCAATCTTCAGGATGCGCCCCACCGCTTCTGCTTCCGCTTCTTTTGGGTGTATCCATGAATAATCCGCAATATCCGTTCTTCCTTTTGTTTTCTCAAGTTCTTTTAAACGAGACTGTACAATCCCGTGATTTTCGCAATGAACTCCGACAATGCCGCCTAGTTCTTTCACCCTTGAAAAAATCTCGTAAATCTGTCCGTCATCCAGCATCATGTCATACGCCGTATATAATTTGAAAGAACAAGTCTCCTTTTTTACAATCTCCCCCAGTTCCTCTGCAACGTCATCGTTCCACTCATTCAGTGTAAGATGCAGCGCATAATCACATGATGCCTCGCCTTCTGCTTCCTGACGTTTATCGTCAATCGCTTCTTTCAGACTTTTTCCTTTCTTCTGCTCTGCAAAATCTATGATGCACGTCGTTCCGCCTGCCAGCGCTGCCTTTGTTCCGGTTTCAAACTTGTCTGCCGCCGTAATATCATTAAACTTTGCCGCCATATGCGTATGAGCATCTATAAAACCCGGAAAAAGAAGCTTTCCTCTCACATCGATCGTTTCCGCATCCTGAAATTCAAGATTTTTCCCTGCCGCAAGAATCTTTTCCCCTTTTACCAAAAGATCGATCTTTTTCAGACCTTCCCCGCTGACTACCGTTCCTCCTTTGAATAACCGTTTCATCATTAATCCCCTTCTTTCTACTTGATTTTATACCTTTTATAAAAATAATTCGTTCTTTACTTAACGTAATTTCGTTTCCTTTTCCGTCGTTTTCTCCTTCGGAAGGATCAAGTTCAGTATTACGGCGAAAATTGTCGCCAAAACAACCGGAGAGGATGCAAATGTATTGTTTATGATCGCCTGAAAGTTTTCAAGATTCATACTCAGGTTCAAAGCGCTGTGGATACTCTGCGTCATTTGATCCAGACATCCGCCGCTTAATGAAACACCCATTCCGATCGCAATAGAAAGTCCGGCTACCGTTGCATTACGGGCAGTCAGTTTTTCCGTTACAAGCAGTCGGATTCCCGTCATTGCGATAGAAGCAAACACCGAAACGACCGCGCCTCCAAGCACGCATTGCGGAATCGTCCTTAATAAAGCCGAAAACTTCGGAATCAGACCGGCTACAAGAAGGATTCCCGCCGATGTCGCAAACACCCTTCTTGAAATCACTTTCGTCGTACCTACAATGCCGACATTCTGACTGAATGTTGCCGTCGGAGGACAGCCGAAAAAAGCGCTGATAATATTTCCTATTCCATATCCGATGATACCGCCGTTTAATTCCCTGTCTGTCGGGAGACGATCCATTCCGCCGCTTGTAGTTGCGGAAAAATCTCCCATCGCCTGAATGGAATTGACTAAAAATAAAATTGCCAAAGGTATGATCGCCGATATTTCAAATTTCATACCAAACTCCATCGGTTTCGGGATCTGAAACCATCCCGCGCTTGAAAGAACTGAAAAATCTACCATTCCAAAGCAAAGCGCGAGCACATATCCACACAAAAGCCCGATCAATATTGACGCCAGTTTAAAAAGACCTTTCCCATAATGATTTAACGCAACGACGATTGCAAGCGTCACAAAAGCAACGACCCAATTCTGCCAGGAACCAAACACAAGCGCCGGCGTCTTTCCCTGTTGTTCTACTACGAGCTCATATGTATTGGCCGGATTTCCTGCCATATAATTGATCGCTGTTTTATACAAAGACAGCCCGATCGCAAAAATAACCGTGCCGATCACAAGCGGCGGAAATACTTTTCTGATCTGTTTGATCGTCAATCCTACAATAATCGCTATCACGCCGCCTATGAGCATCGCTCCGAGAATCGTATCAATGCTTTTTGCCTGTGCGGCGATTGCCGTCATCGTCGGAACGTAAGCAAAACTCACGCCGATGATCACCGGAAGCCCCGATCCGATCCTGATTTTATTTCCATATAACTGAAGCAGCGTAGACAGCGCCGCAAAGACAAGAGACATCTGTATTAAAAGTCCCATATCTACATTGCCTCCCGCATTATTCGCCGCATTTGCAACCAAAATTGCCGGCGTCACACATCCGACTACCGCCGCAAGCACATGCTGCGCCGCAAGGGGAAATACCTGTCCCGCCGACGGCTTTCCGTCCCACTTAAACAACTCTGAATTATCTTTTTTTGTCTCTCGTATACCCATCTTACTTTTCCTCTTTCTGACTGATCTTTATCCTTCCTTGATACAGGAAAATCTCCGAAGATTTTTTCTCTTTTTCCTCTCCCGTTTTTCCTGTTCATACCGCCTTTTATCTTCTATTAGAATATCATTAAATATAATGAAATGCAATAATCGCCCATTATGCTTTCCCCCTCTTCTTTTCATCTGAGCACACCTCAAAAACAAGCACGGTACACTTTCGGATTCGCCTAAAAATATATACAAGGCGAATTTTTTGATGTATGATAAGAGAATGCAAAATATTTTTTCAGGAGGTAGATATAATGTTAAAATATGTTGAAACAAACAAAGCACCGGCAGCGATCGGACCATATTCACAAGGTATTGTAGTAAATGGAACTGCGTTTTTCTCCGGTCAGATTCCTCTTTCTCCGGAAACCGGTGAAGTCATCGGAACAACGATCCGGGAACAGACAGAGCAAGTTATGAAAAATATACAAGGACTTCTCGAAAGCCAAAACGCTTCTTTTACAGATGTTGTAAAAACGACATGCTTTCTTGCCGATATGTCTGATTTTGCCGCATTTAACGAAGTATATGCAAAATATTTTACAGGAAAACCCGCCCGTTCCTGCGTCGCCGTAAAAGATCTCCCGAAAGGAGTTTTGTGCGAGGTGGAAACAATCGCGGTCATTGAAGAAAATTAAACATCGAAAGGATAAGCCGAATTCTTTTCAAGAAACAGCCCGCGAAGGTTTCATTCTCCGCGGGCTGTTTCTTCATTTATTTATCTTTTATTTGTCTTTTATTTTTCTCTTTTCCTTAAGAAAGATCGATTTCTTTTCCTTTTACATATTTTCCGACTACTTCCCGTTCATCCGCCAGATAGATCATCCGTTCCAGTCGGCTTCTTATATCAAGTTCCTGGGGATGCGCAAGCCTGCTGTCATCCAGAACGACTGCATCAAATTCGTATCCCGGTTCAAAGCTTCCAACTTTCCCGAAAAATTCTCCTCCTCCTTTTGTCGCCATAAAGAAAACTTCTTCTGACGTCAGCGCTTCTAAACTATCGTCGCAAATACGCCAACGCAGTTTTGACGCCTGAACGGCATGAGCCATTGCCCGAAACATATTTTCCGTACTTCCTCCTGCCACATCGCTTCCCAATCCGACATGAAGTCCTTCTTCAAGAAACTTTCTTATCGGCGCGATCCCGGAAGACACATTCATATTAGACTCGGGACAGTGTGCGATAAATACGCCGTTTTCTTTCATCCTGCTGATCTCTCTTTCATCGCTGTGTACACAATGCGCCATAATCGTACGTGTATCTTTACCGAACAATCCGAATGTATCATAAACGTCTCCGTAAAACTCAGACCACGGACAAAGTTCTTTTACCCATGCGATCTCCCCGAAGTTTTCCGACAAATGTGACTGAAGCGGAAGCTCATAACGTTTCTGAAGTTTTTTTAGTTCTTTCATAACCTCATCGGTACACGTCGGAATAAATCTCGGCGTAAGGATCGGATATGTACGACTGTAGTTTTTCTGAATTGTCTCCTCAATCCACTTTAAAGTTTCTTCTGTCGACTTTTTCGTTTCTTCAACTAAATAATCCGGCGCATTCCGATCCATATTCACTTTCCCGACAAAAGTACTCAGCCCGCTTTGTTCAAGCATATCCATAAGCAAAACAGTCGCCGGCCTGTGAAGAGTCGCAAATACACACGCCCTTGTAGTTGCACTCTTTTGCATATTTTTCACGAAAATCCGGTATGACTTTTCTGCATAGTCTAAATCACAAAACTTCGATTCCTCCGGAAACGTATTCGTTTCGAGCCATTCTAACAATTCCATATCCATTCCCAGACCGCGGTACGAATACTGAGGCGCATGAACATGAAGATCTGTAAATCCCGGAATAATCAGCGCGTCTTTGTAATCCCGTATCGGATTTCCTCCGAATTTAAACGGAAGCGTCTTATAGACGCCCTCCACGATTCCGTCTTTGCAGACTACATATCCATTTTCACAAATCGAAAATTCTTTCTGATTTTTGCTGTATACAATATTTCCTTTTAAAATAAAAACCGATTTTCTTTTCATTTCACTGCCTCCTTTCCTTTTCGGTTATATCATCTCAAGCATCACTTCTACGACGCCTCCGCATACCATTCCTTCCTCTTCTGCGTCGTCTGCCGTCATATCGACTTTACAAAGTTGAAATACAGGTTCGCCTTTTCGCATCATAAGCAGGGCTTTTTGCATGACTTCACTTTCTACACATCCTCCGCCTATCGTACCCGTTATGCTTCCGTCTTCCATTATCAGCATCTTCGTTCCTACGCTTCTAGGCGCAGATCCTTTTCGGGAAACGATAGTCGCAAGCACTTTTTTCAATGATGGTTCCTTAAAACTTTCTTTTGTATCATTTTTCTTTTCAAAAAGCTTCTCCGACAACTCTTTTGAATATCCGCCCGCTTTTTCTCTGCTGTTTTTTACTTCGATTATTTCCGCCATGATCGAAACGGCGATCTCCTCCGGAGTCTCTGCCTTGATCTTCAATCCTATCGGCGTGTGTACCCGCTCTAAATCTTCTCTGTCGATACCTTTTTTCTCAAGCTGATCTTTTACGATTGCAACCCGCCGTTTACTGCCCATCATCCCGATATATGCATTTTGCTTTTCCACGATTATTTCCAGACATTCCGCATCGTATCTGTGACCGCGCGTCACTATGACAAACCATGTATCCGAGTCACCGCCGATCTTTGCAAGTCCTTCCTTAAAAGGAGCGCAAATGACATTATCTGCTCCGGCTTTTCTTACATGATCTGCGAATTTCGGACGATCCTCAAGAACAGTCACCTCAAACCCAAGCATCTTCCCGAGTTTCGTAGCCGCAGCCGAAACGTGTCCTCCGCCGCAAATTACAAGACGGGGAATTCTTCCGATTCGTTCACGGAAGATTCTGCTCTTGCCTTCACATCCGCTTTTTTCTCTGTTTTCCTTTTTCTTTTCGTCCGGTCTTTCATTTTGTTCTTCGTCTTGAGCAAAAATCCCGGAAAGAATCCGCTTCTTTCCGGCATCTTTGCCGCACAAAACAGTCTCCGTCCAAACATCCCCGTCAGAAAGATCCAGTACCTTTTTTAATTCTTCATAAAACTCATTCATATCTACTCTCCAGCGCTGATCTGAAACAAACTCCCGGTCGCAAAGAAAAAGCGGCATCTTCAAGATCCCGCCCATTCTTTTACAGAACACTTATTTTTAATCAAATCTCCCTGTTCTTCTTATGCTCTGGCCAATCTTGAAAGAACATCTTTAAGAAGCTCATAGAAACGCTCAAGCGAATCAAGCGGAGCATTCTCATCCGGAGTGTGTACATTATTCAGTGTCGGACCTACTGCGATCGCATCCAGTCCCGGAATTGCTTCTGAAAAAAGTCCGCATTCAAGTCCTGCATGAATCGCCTCCAAACGAAGTTCACTTCCGAACAGATCGCGGTAGCTTTCTACAAACAGATCGCGGATCTTAGATTCTTCCGCATAACTCCAGCCCGGATATTCTCCGCTGTACTCAATCTCAAATCCAAACGTCTCTGCAAGAAGTGCGAAACGCGATTTTGTATCTTCCTGAAGGCTTGCAACAGACGATCTGGGAGAAACCGCAACCATAATATAATCTTCTTCTGTTCTGACTACTCCCATATTAGACGATACAACGACAAACCCGTTCATCTTGATGTTTCGTCTGTAAATTCCGTTTGGAGCAAGACGCATCAGACTTACGAATGCCTTTGCATCTTCTTCCTGAACCGCCATTGCGCTCTGGCCTTCCGTCACTGCGATCTCGCAGGAGAAATCCGGCTCAAAAGATGTGATTTCATCTGCAAATACTTCTGCGAGATCACATGCAAGTTTCTCTGCTTTTTGTGCTTCTGCCGAATCTGCATAGATAAGAGACATCTCACACTCTCTTGTAATTGCATTATCTTTTGTTCCGCCTGCAAAGTTCACAAGAAGTCCTTTTGTATTTTTCAGAAGATGATCTGCCATACGAGCCATCAGAAGATTCGCATTCTGACGCTCTTTATCAATATCCGTTCCCGAATGTCCGCCGAGAAGGCCTTCTGCTTTTATTTGAACTAATGTTCCTTCTGCCTGCACTCTTTCTATCTTTCTTGTAAGCTGAACACGAAGTCCGCCGGCACAGCTAACTGTTGCGACTCCTTCTTCTTCTGAATCCATGTTGATCATCGTACGCGCTGTGATCTGAGACTTATCAAGCGCCTGAGCGCCGTTTAGTCCGATTTCCTCCGACGTCGTAAACACACACTCTACAGGAGGGTGCTCTAATTCTTTATCGTCAAGAACTGTCATCATAAGGGCAACCGCTACTCCGTTGTCTGCTCCGAGAGTCGTTCCGTTTGCGTAAAGAACGCCGTCTTTTACAATGAGATCAAGCCCGTCTTTTTCAAAATCATGCTCGACTCCGGCAAGTTTATCGCATACCATATCGATATGTCCCTGAAGCATAACAGGAGCTTTGTCTTTTGCCCCCTCGCTTCCTTCTTTTTTTATGATCACATTATTACTTTCATCCTGGTAAACCCAGAGGTTTCTGTCTTTTGCGAATTTCACAAGATAGTCGCTAAGACCCTTCTCATTTCCCGATCCTCTCGGGATTGCGCTGATATCTTCAAAAAAATGAAATAATTTCTCCGGCTTGCAGCCTGTGATCTTGTACTCCATAATAAATCCTCTTTTCTATTAGTTATTGCCATATGCTTTATTGATTATAACAGATTTTTCTTAATTTTTCATCCATTTTTACATATGTTTTTCTTGACACTTTTTCCCCTGTAAACTAAAATAAAGCAGTAAAAATATTGTTATGATTCCGTCACTTTAAAAATGACGGTTTTTATTTTGCGGAAGCGCCCTGTGCGTTCCATATTGAAAGGTGGTGAGGTTATGGACTCCGGTGTCAGTTGTCATATACACAGTCTGATCGAAAAAAATTACATAAAGAGAGGTATTTATCATGAACAAAGACATTTTTGTACAGCTTCTCGGCCAGCGTCAGTTCAAAGCTGTGAGAAGCATTTTAGATGTAATGAACGAAGTGGACATAGCCTCATTACTGTCAGAACTTGACGATAAAGAGCTTGCTCTTGCATTTCGGCTGATTCCGAAAGATAAGGCAGCGGAAGTATTTGCCAATATGGAAACTTCCATGCAGACCTACCTTGTAGACATGTTTTCCGAAAAAGAACTAAAGGAACTCCTTGATGACCTTTACATGGATGATACTGTCGATCTTCTCGAAGAGCTTCCGGCAAACCTCGTAAATCGTATTCTTGATACGGTTTCGCCGTCTGACAGAACGCTGATCAACCAACTTCTTAATTATCCGGAAGACAGCGCAGGAAGCATCATGACAACCGAATATGTCGATATCCGTCAGTCTATGACTGTCGCACAGTCTATGGCTCACATCAAGGAAACCGGTATTCACAAAGAAACGATCTATACCTGCTACGTCACAGATAAAAGGAAGCTGATCGGCATCGTCAGCGCAAAAGATCTCATGACGACCGACGATGGCATTCTGATCAGTGAACTGATGGAAACAGAGATCATTTCCGTAAGAACTTATACCGATAAAGAAGAAGTGGCTCAATTATTCAGAAAATACGACCTGCTTGCGCTTCCGGTACTTGATAAAGACGGACTTATGGTCGGAATCGTCACATTTGACGACGCTATGGACGTTATGGTTGAAGAAGCAACAGAAGATATCACTAAGATGGCCGCCATTAATCCAAGCGAAAAAACTTATTTTAATACATCCACTTTCGCCCACGCAAAAAACAGGATCCCATGGCTTCTCATCCTTATGCTTACTTCCATTATCACAGGTACGATCATCACAAAATATGAAGACGCATTTGCTGCGATCCCGCTTCTTGTATCCTTTATCCCTATGTTGATGGATACAGGCGGAAACTGTGGTTCGCAAAGCTCAACACTGGTCATTCGGGGACTTGCTCTTTCGGAAATACATTTTAAAGATATTTTTAAAGTTATTTTTAAAGAATTCCGTATCTCCATAATTGTAGGAGCTGTACTCGCTCTTACAAACGGCGTTCGTATCCTGATCCAGTATCATAATCCGAATCTTGCTTTAGTCATTGCGCTTTCGCTGATCGCAACTGTTATCATCTCGAAACTGATCGGATGTATTCTTCCTCTTGTTGCAAGCAAGGTGCACCTTGATCCGGCTATTATGGCTTCTCCGCTGATCACAACGCTTGTCGATACATTTTCTATATTGATTTATTTTAATATTGCATCATTAATGTTCCGGTTGTAAGCAGTTCTGTTTTCACAACTTTTTCTGCTTAAAAAGGCGCTGATCCGTAAAAAACGAATCAACGCCTTTTTCTTGTTATAACTCAGGAATCTTATGGCAAATATATCTTAACACTTTCCTCAGATCACCGATCTCGACTTTCCCGTCTTCCGTCACATCCGCAGCAAGTTTCTGCTGTTCTGTCAACTCTACTTTTTTACATACGCTGCGCAGGATCAGGCGCAGATCACTGATCTCAACTTTCCCGTCTTCATTTACGTCGCCCTTTATATATGACTGGCTTTGCTCAAACGGATTGACCGCATAAATCGTCGGAGCCTTGCCGTCTGTCACATACCATCTTACAACCCCGTCCGGTCCTACGACGGGCTGACAATCGGAAAGCGGCATCGATTTTGACCTTATATTAGAAGTTTTATTTCCTTCGGAATCGATCGTTACGATCTTCGTCGTCAGATTCCCCTCGGATTTACTGCCTTCCTGCCACATTACAAGGAATTGATCCTCTCCGATCTTCACAAGCTGAGGTGTCTGTACGTTTATACCCTGCTGCTTATCGTAATTTGTCAGCCATACCGTTTTCGCTTGAGTTAATTGTTTATCGGTAATGCTGATAAAAATATTTCTCTGGTCTGAAGTATTGGCACTTTCGCTCTCGAAATCTACTGCATTTCCTGCGATAATACAGTTTTCAGACGATATTTCAAACCCGCCGACAGAGGCTCCCGTAGAATTGTAATGCCCTCCGGTCACCTTGCCTAAACCAACCGGAATCGCATAATCGACTTTAGTGATCGATCCGCCAACCTGTGACTTAATAAGAGCGATTCCTCTCGGTGCATAATCACCGTGATCTACTCTGTAAATATTCTCTCCGTCCGTCTGAATAAACTGATTAAAAGAATGACTTACATATCCTGCCTGTGCAAGATTCAGCACATCATAGTAAGACTGTTCTACACTCATGTCATTTTCATTGATCACAAACGTCATATTCGCCTGATGATTCAATCCGTCGCTGTCAGTATACATCTCATGACATGTATGAATATAAAGCTTTCCGGCTGTCTCTGTCATCCGCAGCGAACCTGCCTCAAACGGAATATTCGTATTCGCTCCGTATACGGAAACCGCCCCTATTCTCTGAAAATCTTTGGAATATTTTACGATTCGCATTACTTCTTCTTCATCGCTGTCATTTGGATTAGCCTGTCCGAACACGAAATAATTATGATCGCTTCCACTGTAAAATCCGCCAAACAGACTCAGCTCCATTGCAACCGTTTTACTTCCGGTCTTCTTGCCTGCCGCAGAATAGTTTTCAACGATCATTTTTCCGCCGCAATGCTCCACTCTCGTAAATGTTCCGTCTGCATTCGGAATCAAATAAGAATTAACTGTCTTACTCCATATTGCATAATCATTCAAAGAATGATTATTAGAAGCATAACCATCTGTAACCGTCGCTGTTTTATCCGGGTCTTGAACAGAAGGTTCTCCCGTCACCGTCACCGTACACTGCGCCGACAGACCGCTTGTTGTACTGACTGTGATCACTGCCTCTCCTTTGCTCCAGCCGAATACCTGTCCCGCCCGGTTGATGCTCGCGATTTTCGGATCGCTGCTCTTCCAACTGTAGACTTCTTCCATTGTTCCGTTTGTCACAGGTGTAAGCTGCAATGTATCGCCTATATTTACCGTATGGCTGCTTCCTTCCACTTCCAGGCTGGTCGCTTTCTTCCATGGGAAAAATTCATAATAATAATTATCGCCGGATTTTTCAACCGCTGCAACCCCGCCTTCGTATTCCATCAGACAGAATACCGGATAATCTGTTTTTGCAGAATAAATCTCTTCTCCGCTTTGGATGTCATATTCCGCTATGTATGAATTGTCTTTAAATGTAACAATAGAATCCGTCTCCTCGCGGTAGATCGTTCGTGTTCCGACGCTCGCATTCGGATCAAACGCTCCTCCTTCTTCATTATTGCGCGGTAAGAAGAAAACTTCCGTATCTTCCGGTTCTTCTGATTTATACACATCAGAATCCCAAACCTTTAGTCTTGAATTAAATGTACTGTCTACGCATATATATTTATCCCCGAGCATACCGGCCTGTTCTTCACGTTCATAGAAATATGACTGACAAATATACATCATCAATTTTTTATTATGAAAGGTGAGCTGATCTCCGGTTACATTTCCGGCGCGAAGGGCATGCATATCATGGTCATACCCCCAGTACCGCCAGTTATTATAAGTATCTACATAATAGTTCCCGTTACTTTCATCGAAGCCGCAAAAACCGTACACTGCCTCCTCGGATAAAGCCTGCGATAAAAGCGTTCCTTCCGGCGATAAAAGATACAGATCATAATCGTCACCATTGCCATTCGATTCGGCAAGATAAATCCTTCCCTTTGAATCTGCGCCGATCGAACTTGCGTGATCTCCATACTGAAGTTTCTTCTCTTCCTGCTGCGTAAGCAAATTATAGATCGTAATATTAGAACTGCGGTCCAATATATACAGTCTGTCATTTGCCACATAAACATCTTGCACATTGTCAAACTGATGTACTTCTGTCAACTCATTGCTGTCCGGCTTGTACAACGATAATTTGTTCCGATTCAGAAAATAAATTCCTCCTTGTTCCTCACACGGAATTTCCCGATGCCCTTCCAAATATGTGACGGCATTCCTGTCAAGCAAGACCGAATTTCCTGTTTTCCCTTCTTCCGCAGCTCTTTCTGCAAAGTTTGCCCTTTCCGCTTCCGCAGCTTCAGATGACGAACCGTTCACAAAAAACGTTTTCTCTCCATCTTCAGAGAGCACATCCAAATTACCTTCTTTTTGTGCGTCATCTGATATCACGACTGCATCTGTAAGTTCTTTCTGCAATTCCTCTGCAAATACCGGTTGTGTGAACATCATGCATCCCGCCATTGCAAGCGCAAAAACTTTCTTTTTCCTCATTCTTTTCCCCGCTTTCCCTTTTATTTTTTATATATCCATATTATACTCCTTTCCATAAATCATTTACAATATTTTACATGATTTCCGTTTATATACATATTAAAGATTGTATAATTACATGCCGGCAGTTCACCGACTTCTTTCATCTACGTGCTTCCATGTATCACTTTGTAAAATATCCCGGATAGTCTGCATAGACAAATCCACAGAAGCAATTTCATCTGCGCACCTTTTCAGTTCCCTCCGTATCGTCTTTTCATGTGGAACATTTCTTTTGTACTTTATCTGATGTTCCAGAGTTGCCCAAAAATCAATGGCAATCGTACGAATCTGTATTTCCGCTTCAACTCCCTGTAAATCAAATTTTGTAAATTGTATGATCAGATGAAGACTCCTGTAACCATTTGCCTTCGGATAAGCGATATAATCTTTTTTTCCAGGATTTCAATATCCTCTCTTTTTTGCAGCCATCTTTCGATACGATATACTTCTTCTACAAAAGAACAGATCACTCTGATTCCTATGGCATCATGAGTATTTGCCAATGCAGTACGACAATCTGTCTCCAATCCGCGCCTTTTTAATTTTTCCATCATGCTTTCCGGTGTTTTTATTCTTGTCTTTGTGTATAAAATCGACTGCAGCTCATCTTGTGTGTTATCATTTGGATACATTTCCATTACTTTCTTTAAGTATACTTCTCCTTGTTTCAGTAAAGCAAATACATCACCATAGTATTCTTCCTGTGTCACGCTTCCACCTCCCGGCATAGTTCCGACTACTTTTTCAAACAATATAGAAAAACTCCCAGAATAAGAAACATTCCTCCGATAATAAAATATATATTTGTCAAGCGATTCGTTGTTCCATAGATTTCCAAAATCCCGTTAAAAATACATCCTACTGTTACGGTTGAAACCCCAAAGTGTTGAAAACGACGTGAGATTGTCCCCGGTATTCTTCTGCGAAAATAGTATAAGCAATAAAAAGGGAGTACCCCGCCTAATAGCGGAACACCAAACGCATAGAGCATATAATAAGAAAATACTCCATGACTAAACAATTCATAAACCGCGCCAAAAGCGGCGCACAATATGGTGACTAACAAATAGATGTATATAATAGTTTCTACTTCTTTTCCGCTTTTTTTAATATCCGATATAGACAATGTCACTTACACTCCTCTCTTTTATACTCTTTCCACTGGTCGTCGGTTTGTTGACAACCTTTCCGTTAAAATACATAGTGGAAGAGCCGCCTCCATCCAGATTATAAGCTGTTTCTACCCCTAATTCGTACATTAATTCTGCCAGTTCCAAAAGAGAAAGTCCTTCGCTTTCTTCTGTTCGCCCATCTGAAACAACAAATACATAATGAAGAGAATCTATGATCCCGATTGCCGTTCTTGGGTTGCTTGCCATCGCTTTTCCCACTTCATCTTCTTCTGTCACACAAATATCTCCCTCTTGTATAAGAGCCGGGCCAAAAGATAAAATTTCCTGTGCACCTTGTTCTAACAATTCTTCTGCCGCAATATCTTCTTCTGAGATAATCTCAAAAGTTCCATCCTGATAAATCACCAAATCTTCTTGTCCTTTTTCTGCTTCACTCCGATACAGCTTTCCGCTCCGAAGAACATATCCTTTTTCCTGCGCTCCATAATAATCCCCATTAATAGCTAATACGGCATTTTCCCGGGCAGCCATTTCCGATGTCTTTTCCGTTACATTTTTTCCGTAACTGTTTTGTGCAAAGGCTGTTTTCAGATACTCGGATGAAGAAAGCAATATATCTGCTACATAAACCGTAGTGTCAGCCTCACAATATTCTGTCAAAGTAACAGAAATCTGCCCATCCTCATACGATGTTTCCGATATCTCAGCCTCTGTTTCCGAAGTCGCCTGCTCTTCACCTGATCTACTTTTCTCTTGAATAATATTCTGTCCTTCTGTCTTCTCTTCCAAGCGATACACTTTTGAAATCAAAAATGTATCCATAAACATATATACTGTAAAACCGATCAGCAAAATACTATACAGACATCCGATCCAATGTATTTTTAAATATTTTAGCATTTTAATATCCTCGTCTTTTTTTGTTTGAATATGAATGTTCTTTGAACAAACCAACTTATCATAAAAAATAATAGTTCTGTACAGGGTTTCGCCACATATCGGTTCATCCCGGCACCTACAAACAACTCTAAAATCAGAGTATTCCCAGCTAAAATCCCTGCCGCTAAGAAAACATATTCTGCCGCCATTGCAGTCGTATTGGTTTCTTTTTGAAAAACCAGTTTTCGGTTTATGTGATAATTAAAACATCCGCTTATGATTCTCGCCGCGACGTTGGAGCACAAGACAGAAAAACCTTTTGCAGTTCCCCTCATAACCCATAGAAATGCGCTGTACATCCCATAGTCTAAAAGAAAACTGAGAAATGAGGATGCCGAAAATTTTAAAATCTCTTTATAGATCATGCAAGAATCTTTCCACGGATGAAAATGAGATCCAACATTTTCATTTCTGTAAATTGTTTCAATCGGAATCTCCTTCATGAAAATCTGCTTTCTGCTGCATTCCAGCAGTACATTCATTTCATATTCATATCGTTCTCCCGGAATTTCAAGTAAATCCGAAAGAATTGTGTTATCAAAAGCCCGTAGCCCTGTCTGTGTATCATAAAGATGAACCCCTGTAATAAGCCCATAGACAATACGGGTGATCCGATTTCCAAATTTACTTTTAAACGGTGTTTCTTTTTGTATTTTTCTGCTTCCCAAAATCAGATATCCCGGATACCGTTGTGCTTCCTTACATATCTTTTCCACATCTGACGGACTGTGTTGTCCGTCTGCATCTACTGTCACTACAATACAATAATCGGATATATTTGTTTGAATATAAGACAGACCTGTTTTTAAAGCACTTCCTTTCCCTTCATTTTTTATATGCGTAAGTATAAGCACATTTCCTACATCGTTAATATCCCAAAATATTATTTTATGTTCTTCTGAACTTCCGTCATCCACTACTAAAATCCAAAATCCCTTTTTCTTTAATGTCTGTACCAAATCTACCAGACAATACTCCGGATTGTATGCCGGAATCAATGCGATTTTTGACCATGACTTCATAAGCTGCCGCCTCCTTCCGAGGAACTGTTTTCTGTGCTGCCACCCGATGGCATATCAGGCGGCATACTTTCCTGCGGATTTTCTTTCTTTCCCGGTTCCTGTCCTCTTTCCGGTTTTTCCCGCATGTCATCTTCTTTTCGGTTTCCTCCTCTCTGACCGCCTCCGGGATTTCCTCCTGACGGAGAATTACTTCCATAAACCAAACTGTCCATCGTAACACTCTGTTCTGTCTCTCCACATTTTACGGTATAATTTTCTCCCTCTTTAATTTCCTCACAGCTTATAATGACAGATGAATACGTTTTTTCAGCGCTCCAGCTCAAAATTTCATTTCCACTGTCATCCAAAAGTACAATATCCGTATCGGCTTCCTGCGCCTCTACATTGACCATCATGCACCCTTGTGTGGAAGAATCATCAAAGCTTTGCGCCATCCCCGATGATCCTGACGCTGCAAAGACTCCTCCCGTAATCACTGCACTGCCACTGTAATCCAATGTTCCGTTTCCATCATTAGAAGGACCGGAAACATAAGTTTCTCCACCGGAAACCGTAAGATCCCCATTGGAATCAATGCCATCTCCCGACGCATTGACATGGAGCTTACCTCCGGAAATGTGAATATAGGCGCCTTCCGTAACCGCAAACTGATCTCCCCCGCCTCCGGGTCCGTCAAATCCGCTGCCGTCATTTCCTCCTGCTGCATTCATTCCGTCATCAGAGGCCAGTACAGAAAGCTCGCCCCCTGTAATATCAATACTCAATCCTTCGATTCCTTCATAGCTTTTTAATATATCTATACTCCCTCCGGAAATCGTAACGTTCCCATCTGCATGAATCCCATCGTCTCCCGATGACACACTGTAAGTACCTCCACTGACAACAAAATTCCCGTTGGAATGAAATGCATCATCCTCTGTATCAACTGTATAGGTTCCGCCTTTTAATACAATCTGTGCAGACGCTTTCATTCCCTTGATACTGGTTGTGTTTTCCTCTGTTGTATCTTGCGGCAACTGTTCCGGCAGCATTTTCGTTTCTAATTCCTGATTCTGTACCCCGGCGCTTCCCTCTCCTGCCACAATAGTGTAAGTTCCCTCCTCTGCCTGAAGCCATGCGCCGGCGCTGACTCCATCCTGCTGTGAGGTAATATCAAAAGTACCTCCTGCCAAATAGACAAAACCTAAACTACTGTCCTCGGTATTTTCTCCATGTATCCCATCTTTTCCGGATATAATCTTATAAGAACCATTAGCAATCCGGACGCTGTCCTTTCCCGATATCCCATGTTTTGCACTTGTAATCGTATAGTCACCGCTTGTAAAGACAAGATCATCTTTTGATACGATTCCATGTCCTTCCTGAGCGGTAACGGTAAGTATTCCTTCCCCATTGAGAGTCAGATCTGATTTTGAAAATACCGCTGCATCAATATTATTCTCATCTATAGCAATATACGTTCCTAAATTAATCAGCTCATTTTCCGTTCCCGCTGCAGTAGTGACAAATACTTTATCTGCAGACCGTATATACAAAGCAGCCGACTGAGAATTAGAAATAGATACATCATCCAAAACAAGCTGAATTTTATCTGTATCCTCCGCATCTACAATCACCATTCCATCTGAGAGAGAACCTGAAAGTATGTATGTCCCTTCCTCTGTAATAGTCACTACGTTTTCATCAATCGACACTGAATCAGATTCACAGGAAGATCCCTTGTCCGCCAACAAAACAGCGACACTCTCCTCTTCTTCATATCCGACCTCTTTGTCTCTATCGGAAAACATAGCAGAAGTATCTATTTCCGTCGCAGAGGTACTCTCAGACGCTGTACTGTCTGTATTTTGCTGTATATCCTGATTTGTTGTATGACAGCCGGATAGCAAAAACGATCCCATTACAAAAAATAATACAACTTCTCTTTTCCGCATTTCTCATCGCCTCCTATAATTCTCCGATTACCGTCTCCTGTCTGCACATTGTAATTTCCAGATTTCCATTCCTACATCGAAGTTTATCGATCAATTCTTTTTCCGTTTCCGGTTTTTTCAACGTAAGGTTGTATGTCAATTTGAATAAACTTCCCATGTTTGTTGTTTTAATCTGTACTACCTCATAATCTTCAGTGTACTGCTTTAATATCTTGTCAAACACTCCGCTGTAATCCAAATCTTCCGGTATTGTAATGTGCAATGTTTTATAACGTAATCCATGCTTTCTCGTTCCAAAATCCATCCGATTATACAACAGCATAATGGCGCCGAGAATCACTGCTGATAATAACGCATAAGCCAAATATCCCATTCCCGATACCAGACCGGAACACATAGCAAGAAAAATAGCCCCGATTTCTTTTGCCGATCCCGGAACGGAGCGGAATCGTACGAGACTAAACGCTCCCGCAACTGCTACGCCGGTTCCTACATTTCCATTTACCATCATGATCACTACACAGACCACTGCCGGAAGCAACGCCAGCGTTGCCACGAAACTCTTCGTGTATTTTGTTCCATACATGTAAGTTCCCGCCAGGATCAATCCAACTGCAAGCGCGCATCCCACACACAATAAAAAGTCCGAAACGGAAATCACACTGGTCATATCTGTATCAAAAATCCCTTGAAATAAAGTATTAAGCATAACAGTATCCTCCCTGCATAGCCGCTTCCATCATACGTTGATAAGCAGAACCATATTTTGAAAATGATGTTTTATACAAATGATGTTTTGTAAGCGTTTCACTCATCCAAAGCGGAATTCCACCGGATGTTTTAATTTCCATCAATGTCTGTTGTTTTCCCAGTAAGGGATGTCCATAAATTTCACTTCCTAAAGAAATGTCGTTTCTGCGGTATAGAATATTTTCATCAAACGTTACCCGAAAATCACTTCCGTCTAAGGAATGAAACGCTTCCCTTTCATAAGACAAAAACACGGATGGCTGAAGGTTTTTATAATACTCGCGGAAATACTGTATTTCATCTCCTATCTGCGAACATACCGGGAGCGGCTCTCCTGTCCGAAAACTTTCCATCACTGTCTTTTCCGGAAGCAGAAGTCTGCGCTTATACACAACCGATTTATACTTTTTCTTAATCTCCACAAATACCGGATCCGTAATCTGTACCGGTTTATAACTTCGGATGCGAAGTTTTTCTTTATATACCGGCTTTTCCAGCGACCGCCGGATAAGCCGGAAATTCTCTGTGTCAAAATAAATATTTCTTATCACCGTTCTTCCATAATCATCCAATTTCATATGCGGTTTCATTGCAAGAAGAATCTCTTCTTTTTCTTTCTTATTAAGCAGATATTTTAATTCATAACGCTTAAAAGTCATTTGATAGGCCATAATATTCCTCCATATGTTTTATATTTTACAGACAGATCATATACTGCTCACCTTAATTTTACTTAAAATCCCGCCATATATTTCTACTGCTTTTCAAAATAGAAGTCCGCAAAATCATACTTATATACACGGTAAATATATTCATCGGCAAGTTCCATCTCAAATTCTTGAATGATATTCCCCGATGCGTCATATTCTCCGAAAATTCCCTGCATACCGGAATCTATAATAATATTTCCCTTATACTCCTGTGCACTGCTGACATAAGCAGAATATGGAACTTTAAAAGATTGTATCAGGGAATAGGTTCCATTATTTTCATTTACTTTATATTTATAATAATAGGATTCCTCTCCTTCTTTCATCGATGTTTCGATTCCTTCTATCTGTTCCCAATCATAAGCAGGTTTCGACTTACTTACTCCGAAATTATTATTAAACAGATAGAGATAATATTCTCCTGCATTTAAAGAATCATCTTGTACATATGTGACAGAATGCTGCCCTCCCGTATTGGAAAATGTTCCCGCACTCTCATCTTTTTCAAGCAACAATTCCTCATATCCTGTTCCTTCCCAGAAACTCTCCTCCCCAATCATATATGTTATCTGAGGAGTATCATAAATATCTTCGATCATCAAAATAGTCGAAGTCTCTCTGGAGCTCAGTAAAACGGCATCGTCCCCTATCCACTGTATCGTGTTTATATGTATCCAATCCAATTCTCCATCTTCATTTTCCGTACATTCTTCTTTATAATCAGAAAATAACTCTCCCAAATCGAGCACACAGCTAACTTCACCTGTCTGCGTATTAATCTGAATAATTTGATCTTCCACACTGTCGCTTTCAGTGTCTGTTGCCAAAACAAGCAAATTTCCATCATCATCAAACACATAATCATGATGAAGACTGTATGTACCCGTATCATAAATCTTCTCTGCTTTTCCAAGATGATTCACCGCCGCAATTTTGCTTTCTGATATACTGTAATACATACAATCATCCCGGAATAAAAGCCTGTGGCTCCTGTAACCGATCAACGGAATTTCTCCTCTGAGCACCCCGGAATTATCGTAATAATACATGAAATCTTCTTCATCACTGTCATTTCCTAAAACGACGTATAACCCGTCTGAAACAGTTTCACTCCCTTCGGCTGCTTCTGTTTGTTTCAGCTGAATCTCCTCTTTTCCGGACAATTCTCCCATTTCATGTACATAAGAATATATCTCCACGCTTCCATCTTCTTTTGTCAAAGTAAATGTAATAGTATTACATTCTTCCGGTATCAACCCCATAACCTGAAACTCATGTTCCGTATCAAATCTGCCTTCCCCTTCCGGCGTTTGTGAAAAGTCACCGATAGACAAATCCGGAACTGAAACATTGTAAGAAACAGATACCGGCTCCTGCGTAGTAAAATAAACGTATAAAGACAAGGTATTTGTTCCATATGGATTTTCTTTTATCAGCATATTATCCTCTGTGTATGCTCCGCTGCTTTTTTCTTCTTCAATCTGTGTTTCCACTTCATCTTGATACGCTTCGGTATAAATGGTCTTTATTTCATTTTGATATATTTCTGACGTTTCTTCCTGTGCAATTTCTTCTGCCGCCGATTTAAAAAAAGAGGCGCAGGCTGTCACTGCCAAAACTAAAATCATCCCACCTATTATCTTTTTTTGTTTCTTCATCTCCATCTAAATGTTCCCTCCATCTGTTCTATCCCATCAAAACCTTCAACTTCCCACGTCAAACTCCTTGATGAAATAAATTATCCGTTTTTATTGACAGGAATATCGTACACGCTGTACCTTAATTGTACTTTAAGACAAAATCATCTTAAAAAGGCAGTAAACCCTAGGTTATTAACCTGAGATTTACTGCCTTTTGCATATTCGATATTATCAGTACAGAGATCTCTTTGACGCTTCTCATGTACTGTTTATTCATCATTGCCCCGGAAAAGTCACTGTAATACGCAGCGATTTTTCATCTTCTGTTTCTGCCATGATCTTTCCCTTGTGAGAATCTGCTGTCGCCGCTGCTATAGAAAGTCCAAGTCCGTATCCTCCTGTCTGGGAATTTCTGGAAATATCTGTCCGATAAAAACGATCAAATAAACGAGAAGTCTGTTCTTTTGAAATATATTCTGTCGTATTAAATACAGACAGATAAATACGGTTTTTCTTTTTCCCGAGAGTAACGTCAATCCTCCCCCTTTCATTCGTATATTTGACGGCATTATCAAGCAAAATCGTTATCAGACTTCGGATTGCTTTTTCATCGCCTTTTATAGAAATCATAGGTGTAATCGCAGTTTTCATACAGATTCCCTGTATCTTCGCCGGCGCCTGAAAAGTATGACATACCTCTTCCACCATATCAGATAAAGGAAACTCTACTTTCAAATTTCCATTCTGCCCTTCTTCCATACGGGAAAGCATAACTAAAGAACCTGTAAGATCCGCAAGTCTTTTTGTCTGTTCCCGAATATCCTGCAGCCATTCATTCTCATCGAAGTCCATTTCCAAAACCTCCGTGTCTGCTTCAATAATCGTCAAGGGTGTCCTTAATTCATGCCCCGCATCCGTAATAAACCGCTTCTGCTTTTCATAATTATCAGAAAACGGTTTGACAATACGCCCGGAAAAATAAATCATCAAAAACAAAACCGATAATAGCCCTATGAAAGATACGATCATTGTAGTAAACAAAAAGTTCAGGAAATTATCCAGCTGTCTCCTGCAATCTAAGAAAATAACACGTATCTCCCCGCCATAAGACGTCTTCCAATAGCGATAATGATCCATAAATCCTTTTTCTTTTCCTCTTGCCCAAACTTCTGATGCGTATTCTATTGCATTTTCTGTGTCTATGGATACAATCTTTGACGTATCTGTTAAAATAACCTCTCCTTTTTCATCCAATAGAACAGAAAAATATCTGGATTCATAAGGGATCTCCGGTGAGATCCCATGTCTGTCCCCTTTTTCGTTTCCCGGAATCATTTTCGGAAAATGTCCTGCATTTTTTTCCAAAACTTCAAGAATTCGATCAGCATCTTCTGCGATCTTCCTGTAGTTTAAAACACCTGCAATCCCTCCTATGATAAAAAGTACAAGAAACAAAGATATCATGGACGCTACGATGAGTTTAATACGAAGTTTTTTTATCATGACCGCTCCTCCAGAGAATATCCTGCATTTCTCGTCGCTTTGATCTGAATATCTGCGTGGAGAGCAGACAACTTCTTCCTCAAATAAGAAATATATACCCAAACTACATTTATCTCTGCTTCACTGTCATATCCCCATATTTTTTCCAAAAACCGTTCAGAAGAAATTAATTGATGCGGATTGCACATTAAAAGCTCCAACATCTGAAATTCTTTATTGGCAAGGCGGAAACTTCCCTTACTTGTAGAAAGTTCAAATGCCGCCCGATCCAGCGTGACATTTCCCATCTTCAATTTGGAATTTGCCTGTGCCGTCTGCGCTCTTGTGATTGCCCGGATTCTTGCCAGCAGTTCTTTTGAATGAAAAGGTTTTGCCAGATAATCATTTGCTCCGGCATCCAATCCCTCTACTTTATCATCCACTTCTGATTTGGCTGTCAACAACAGAATCGGAATCAGATTCCCCCTTTCCCGAACTTTCCTTAACACTGTCAGTCCATCCACTTTAGGCATCATAATGTCTAAGACTACCCCATCATAATTATCCGCTTCCAGATAGTCCAATGCGCTCTGACCGTCATAAACTGCATCCACTGAGTAATTATTTCTTTCCAAAATCGCTGTCAGCGCTTTTGACAGCGCTCTTTCATCTTCTGCCAATAATAACCGCATAATATATATCTCCTGTTTCCGCCCGCTTCACTTATCTTTTTCCTTTACTCACAGCGAACTATATTTCTATTTAAAAATAAACGTATCACCTTAATCCTACTTTAAAATGCTGTTACTATGACATAGTATATCTTAGGAAAAACATATTTTCCAGTTTTTCTGCCCTCTATATCAATATACAGACAGCGCTTTTTTCATCTCTTTCACATAATCGCCGACATATTGCGGCGCATCCTTCCCATACTTTTCCATTATATTTACGATCGCAGATCCTACGATCACTCCATCCGCATATTCTGCCATCGCGGCTGCCTGTTGAGGCGTGGAGATTCCAAAGCCGACCGCACACGGAATCCGGGTGTTTTCACGAATGGTCGCCACAATGGAAGTCAGGTCTGTCGTAATCTCACTTCTCATCCCCGTCACGCCGAGGCTCGAGACAACATACAAAAATCCTTCCGCCTCTCCTGCTATCTTTGCGATCCGCTTTTCAGAAGTCGGAGCAACCATAGAGATCAGATCCACCCCATATCCGGCACAGATCGGGTGAAATTCTTCCTTTTCTTCAAATGGAAGATCCGGCAGGATCAGTCCGTCAATCCGGCTCTTTTGACACTCTGAAACAAATTTTTCTACACCATAAGAAAATACCACATTCGTATACGTCATAAAAACAAACGGTACATCTATGTCTTTGCGCAGTTCTCTTACGAACGCAAAAATTTTATCGGTAGTGATCCCGCTTTTCAAGGCTCTTAAATTTGCCGCCTGAATAACCGGGCCTTCCGCGGTCGGATCAGAGAACGGAATCCCAAGCTCTATCAGATCCGCACCGTTTTTTACTGCTGATCGGATCGCTTTTTTCGTTGTTTCCAGATCCGGATCTCCACAGGTGAAAAATGCAATAAATGCTTTTTTGTTCTTAAACGCATTCTTGATATTACTCATAAATATCCTCCCCTCTGTATCGGGCGATCGCCGCACAGTCTTTATCTCCTCTGCCGGAAATCGTAACTACGATTATCTTTTCCGGACTCATCAACGGCGCGACTTTCATTGCATGAGCAACTGCATGCGCCGATTCGATCGCCGGAATGATCCCTTCTGTCTTTGCCAGATATTCAAACGCCCAAACGGCTTCTTCATCCGTCACCGGCACATATTCCGCTCTTCCCATATCATGCAGATAGGCATGTTCCGGGCCTACTCCCGGATAATCCAGTCCGGCGGAAATAGAATATACCGGAGCGATCTGCCCATATTCATCCTGGCAAAAATAAGATTTCATACCATGAAAAATCCCAAGTCTCCCTGTCGTGATCGTAGCCGCGGTTTCATCGGTATCAATTCCCCTGCCTGCCGCTTCACAGCCGATCAGGCGGACTTTTTTGTCCTCAATAAAATGATAAAAGCTGCCGATCGCATTTGAACCGCCTCCGACACATGCAATCACCGCATCCGGAAGCCGCCCTTCTTTTTGAAGGATCTGCTCTTTGATCTCTTTTGAAATAACTGCCTGAAAATCACGGACAATCGTAGGAAACGGATGGGGTCCCATAACCGATCCGAGACAGTAGTGCGTATCGGCGATCCGGGAGGTCCATTCACGCATCGCTTCCGAAACGGCATCTTTTAAAGTTGCCGTCCCTGTCGTTACAGGGATCACTTCCGCTCCAAGCAGCCGCATCCGATATACGTTCAAAGCCTGCCGGATCGTATCTTCTTCTCCCATAAACACGACACATTCCATCCCCATAAGCGCGGCAGCCGTTGCAGTTGCAACTCCATGCTGTCCGGCTCCGGTTTCCGCGATCAATCTTGTCTTTCCCATTTTTTTTGCAAGCAATGCCTGTCCAAGCACATTATTGATCTTATGAGCGCCCGTATGGTTGAGATCCTCTCGTTTCAGATATATTTTTGCTCCCCCAAGAGCTTTCGTCATCTTCTCTGCATAATACAGTCTGGAAGGTCTGCCTGCATATTCGTTGAAAAGTTCTGTGAGTTCCCGGTTAAATTCCGGATCATTTTTGTAATACTCATATGCTGCTTCCAATTCGATCACTGCATTCATCAATGTTTCCGGGATATATTGCCCGCCATGAGTACCAAAACGTCCTTTTTGATTCGTCATAATTTTCGTTCCTTTCTGACTGCTGTCATAATCGCTGCCATTTTTCTTTTATCTTTTCGTCCCTCTGTTTCGATTCCGGAGCTTACATCGATCGCATAAGGTTTTAACTGCTCCAGCGCTTTTTCTACATTATCTATATGGATTCCTCCTGCAAGAAAATACGGTCTTTCCATATGTTTTATCCACTCCCATTCAAAAGTTCTTCCGGTTCCGGCACCGGAATCCAATAAAATAAAATCCGCCGGACTTCTTTCCGCTTGTCTGACATCTTCTTCCTTTTTTATACAAAAAGCTTTGATGACCGGCTGAACAATACGGCTTCTCAGATAGTTCAGTTCCTTCTCTTCTTCTAGGCCATGAAGCTGAACGATGTCGATCACCTTTTTATCGCAAATTTCTTCGATTCGTTTTAAATCTTCATTTACAAAAACTCCGACCGCCTTGATCTTTGGATCCAGCAGGCTTTTTAATTCCTCCGCTTTTTCAAAGGAAACATATCTTTTACTTGTCTTTACAAATACGAATCCGATATATTCCGGTTTCAGTTCGTTTACCGCTTCAATATCACACCGACGGGACAAACCGCAAAATTTTATTTTTGTCATATAGCACCTCTTAGCCAAGCCAGCTTTTCCGCCTTGTTTTCTGTTCTCATAAGCGCTTCTCCGATCAGCACCGCATCTGTGCCGATCTCACGCAATCTTTTCACATCTTCGGCGCTGCAAATTCCACTTTCCGAAACAAACAGTATCTCCGGCGGAATCATTTCACGAAACCTGCGGCTATTGTCTGTATCTACTGTAAAATCTTTTAAATTCCGATTGTTGATTCCTATAAGACGCGCCCCGGCACGAACCGCCATTGTCACTTCTTTTTCATCATGTGCCTCTACCAAAGCCGAAATCCCCATCTCATCACAGATACCGATATATTCCTGAATCTGCCGCTCACTTAATATAGAACAGATCAGAAGTACCGCTGATGCCCCCAACACTTTTGCTTCATAGAGCATATATTCATCTACGGTAAAATCTTTTCGCAGACAAGGAATATATACTACTTCGGCGATTTCTCTAAGATATGCATCCTTCCCTAAAAACCATCCTGGTTCTGTCAATACGGAAATACAGTCTGCTCCGGCGTTCTCATACTCTTTTGCAATCTGTATATATGGAAAATCACTAACGATGATCCCTCTGGATGGAGACGCCTTTTTACATTCACAGATAAAAGAAAGCTCCGGCTTTTTTATCGCATTTTCAAATGCAAAACTTCCTTTCGGCATTGAAAAGGCCTGTTGCCTCAACGTCGAAAGCGGGCGTTTCTGTTTTGCTTTTTCGGTTCGTTCTCTGGCATAGCCGGCAAGCTGTTCTAAAATCGTCATACACACCCCTCCCCACGATTGCTTCCTTCGATCAGCTTTTGCAGCGTATCCAATGCTTTTCCTGAATCAATAAGTTCTTCTGCCAGTGCAATTCCCGCCTTTATACTGTCCGCTTTTTCGCCGATATAAAGCGCCGCTCCGGCATTGAGCAATACGGCATTTCTCTTAGGACCTTTCTCCCCTTTTAAGATTGCAAGCGTGATCTCTGCATTTTCTTTCGGTGTGCCGCCTTTTAAATCTTCTTTACTGCAGCGTTCAAACCCGAATTCTTCCGGTGTGAGAACAAAAGTCCGAAACCATCCGTCCCGAATCTCACATACGGTCGTCGCTGCACTCATAGAAATTTCATCCAGCTTATCCTGTCCGTATACTACCATCCCCCGTCGGATGCCGAGATCGAGCAATACCTGCGCCAAAGGTTCCACGAGATACTCGTCATATACTCCCAGCAGCTGCATCGTAGGTGTTCCCGGGTTTGTCAACGGGCCTAAAATATTGAAAACGGTACGAAAACCTAATTCTTTTCGTATTGCCCCCACATATTTCATGGAAGTATGATACTCCTGTGCAAAGAAAAAGCACATTCCTGCCTCATTTAACAGTTCCAGACACTTTTTCGGATTCTGGTGAATATTAACTCCGAGAGCTTCCAGACAGTCTGCCGTTCCGCATTGGGAGGATGCCGCCCGATTTCCGTGCTTGGCAACCTTCATTCCTGCCGCCGCTGCCACCAATGCCGCTGTAGTCGAAATATTAAAACTCTGTGCATGATCCCCGCCTGTTCCTACGATTTCAAACAATTCCATTCCGGTCTCCACACGAGTCGCATGTGCTCTCATGGCAGCCGCACATCCGGCAATTTCATCTGTCGTCTCTGCTCTGGCGCTTTTGGTTGACAGTGCAGCAAGGAAAGCCGCATTCTGCGTCTCGGATGTCTGTCCGCTCATAATTTCATTCATAACTGTATATGCCTCGTCATATGTGAGATCTTCCTTATTTACAATTTTTACGATCGCTTCTTTGATCATATCTTATTCCTCCTTGTATAAAATTTCTAAGTATTTGTCTTCCCTCCGGTGTCATAATGGATTCCGGATGGAACTGCACACTGTAAATCGGATATTCCTTATGCTGTATCGCCATGATTTCTCCGTCTTTTGTGGAGGCGGTAACATAGAGACTGTCCGGAATCGTGTCGGCGTCTGCCGCAAGAGAATGATATCTTGCAGCCAAAATGCTCTGTGAGCAGCCTGAAAACAACAACGTTTCGGTATCGACTTTTATCTGAGACTGCTTTCCGTGCATTTGCTTTTTTGCATAAGTAATTTTCGCTCCAAAGGCCGCGCAGACTGCCTGATGTCCCAGGCAGACACCGAGGATTGGAATTTCTTTCCCAAGTTCTTTTACAACTTCTATGAGTATCCCTGCATCTTCCGGTCTGCCGGGTCCGGGTGAAAGAATGATCCTCTCCGGCTTCAGACGTCGGATTTCATCCACAGATATTTCATCATTACGGACAACCTTCACATCCGGTTCTATCTCGCCGATCATCTGATAAAGGTTATAGGAAAAGCTGTCATAATTATCAATGAGTAAAATCATTCTTCCACCTCCTCTGCAAGTTCCAGCGCTTTCAATGTAGCTTTTGCTTTATTTAAACACTCTTCATATTCTCGTTCCGGTACGGAATCTGCTACGATCCCGGCTCCGCTTCTTACAAAAACCTTTCCGTTTTTCTTATATGCCATGCGGATTGCAATACAGGTATCCATATTTCCCGCAAAATCAATATAACCGACGGCGCCGCCATAAATGCCCCGTTTGTTGTTCTCCAGTTCGCCGATCAGCTGACAAGCCCGGATCTTCGGCGCTCCTGAAAGTGTTCCTGCCGGCAGTACCGCTTCTATGGCATCCAAAGCATCGTACTCCTCTTTTATTTTCCCGCTCACCGAAGAGCCTATATGCATGACATGGGAAAACCGCTCCACAGAATGTAATTTTTCTACTTTCACAGTGCCGAACCGGCTGATTTTCCCAAGATCGTTTCTCCCCAGATCTACTAGCATGTTGTGCTCTGCCAACTCTTTTTCATCTGTCAGCAGTTCTTTTTCCAGCGCTTTATCTTCCGTCTCATCTCTTCCTCTTGGTCTCGTTCCTGCCATTGGAAACGTATGAAGCGTTCCGTTCTCCAATTTAACCAATGTTTCCGGTGAAGCGCCTGCCACCTCAAGATCTGTTCCTGAAAAATAAAACATATACGGAGAAGGATTCGTTGTCCTAAGAACCCGATAAGCATTGATGAGGCTTCCCTCATAAGGCGCTGATAACATATTCGATAATACGATCTGAAAAATATCTCCTTCATAAATATGTTTTTTTGCGCTTTGAACCATATCGCAAAACTGTTCTTTTCCAAACGCCGCCGTAACTTTTTCCTGACGCTTTCCGCCGGTTTCTTTCTTCTTTTCCCCGTTTTTTAACAGATGAGCAAGCTGTTTTAGTTCCATGACCGCTTTATTGTATTCACTTTCAACATCATGCAGTTTCATATTGACAATAAGAATGATCTTCTGTCTGAAATGATCGAACGCTATTACTTTGTCAAACAGCATCAAATCTACATCCGGAAATTTTTCTGTATCTTCCACTTGCCCTTTTGCCGACGCTTCGCTATATCCAAAATAATCGTAGGAAAAATATCCCGCAAGACCTCCGGTAAACGGCGGAAGATAAGAAAAGCAAGGACTTTTGTATTCAGAGAGAATCTGGCGTAAATACGCTGACGGATGCTCTGTTTGTAACTTCAGTATTCCGGCAGTCATCTCTCCGTCCGCACAACGTATCTCCATAATGGGATCAAAACCGAGAAACGTGTAACGTCCCCTTGTTTCATTTGCATATGCAGATTCCAGCATATAACAGCGCATAGATACATTTTTCAATCTCCTTAACGTTTCGATAGGAGTTGTGAAATCAGAAAGTATTTCGCAGCTGACCGGTATCACTTTATATTTTCCGGTTGAAGCGATTCTTCTGACTTCTTCTTGTGTCGGTAAAACATTCATACTTCATACCTCCGATCCAGAAATCATTACACTACTTTTCGTTGCAATCTTGTCAGAGGAATTTATGGGAATAAAAAAAACGCCCCTGACAGAAAAAAATAAATCTGTCAAGGACGAATCGTGTACATAAATAAAAAGTACGACACTATCCGCGGTGCCACCTTGCATTCACAGGATTCCCTGTGCACTTAGCAGGATACCAACATATCCCCGGCAACTGACGTATGCCCACACGTTGCAGAATACTCTGGAAAACATCCATTTGACTGCACCCTCAGCGGTCCATTTGCCAACTTGTTTCTCATCCGGCTCTCAGCTACCCGGACTCTCTGTAAAGGCATCATTGACGTTATCTCCGCTTCAACGGTTTAATATATTATTAAATTTTTCACAGTATACCACCCGACTTTATAAATGTCAAGAATCAATTTTAAGCCTTTTCTTCTTTTCCGATGATTCCTTTTTTTTATTTATTCGCATTATGCGCATGTGATCTTAAACTATAACAAATCTTTTTCTTAAATACAAAAATATGTATTGCCAAAAAGAAAACAACTGCAATAGAACTGATCGTATGAATTGACAAAATTATCGGATATTGTTTAAATATCATGCCGAACAGTCCTGTCAGAAACACCTCAAATATTAAGCCAAGCACAAAAAACCTGAAAATATTCATCTTCTTCCAATAAACTCCTGTATGTACAAGACAAAGTATTAGAAAAATTACGGATGCCAGCTTATGAATATGTACCCCGGTGATCGGCACAAGCAATGTCAAAATAAATGTAAGAAACAAAAGTGTATTTAAAATCCTTTTCATATCCCTTCATTCTCCTTCGGAATATATCTTTTTACACCAAACGTAAAATACAAAATATGAAACAGCCAGACACTGAAAAGTATCGAACAAGGTATATAAAGGTTTTTTCTAAACATTATAAAAAAGCCAAAAGACATTAAAAATGTCACTGTGATCATGATCCGAACTTTTGTTTTCCTCGTCATCCCCTGACCTTTTGCATAAGTTTCAAGATTATTTTTATATAATTTTGTTCCCTTAAACCATTTGTCTAACTTCTTAGAACTTCTCGCAAAACAAAAAGCGGCAAAAATCAAAAACGGAAACGTCGGAAGAACCGGTAGCACTGCGCCCACTGCGCCCAGTCCAAAGCTTATACACCCAAAAATAATGTAAAGTATCTTTTTTATATTCATCTTCTTTCTCCTATCTCTTTTTTCTTTTTTTGTTTCAACAGTATGGTTTACATGACATTTTTCTTATCAGCTCATTCTCCCATGCTCTACCGAATATATCTTGTCGGCAATTCGCATCGTAGACTCTCTGTGTGATACGAGCACAACCGTTTTTCCATTCCGTTCTTCATGTAAAGATCTAAGTATGACAGCTTCATTTAAACTATCTAAATTACTTGTAGGCTCGTCAAGTAGCATAAACGGCGCGTCGTGTAAAAAAGCACGGGCAAGACCGATCCGCTGTCTTTCACCGCCTGAAAGCGTATCACCCAGCTCTCCTACCTGTGTATCATAACCTTGCGGCAAAGTCATAATAAACTCATGAACAGAAGCTTTTTGACAAGCAGCCTTTATTTCTTCATCTGTTGCATTTAGTTTTGCAATTCTTATATTATTTTTTATGCTGTCGTGAAACAAATGTGTTTCCTGTGTCACAAAACTTTCCATATTTCTAAGATTTGCAGTATTGATATGCTCTATATCAGTATCGGAAAGTTTGACGCTTCCATTCTCCACCTTCCAAAATCGCATAAATAGTTTAAGAAGAGTGGATTTACCGCTACCGCTTCTGCCCACGATCCCAACAACTGAATTTTTCGGAATATCTGCTGAAAGGTTGTCAAGAATTATTTCGTCCTTATAAGCAAAAGTTACGTTTTCCGCCTTGGCACCGTTAAACGAAACCTCTTTTTCATCTTTAATCTCTTCTACAAGAGGCTCTTCCTCTAAAATATCAAGTACGCGGCTGCCGGATGCGAAAGTGTTTTGCAAAGTGCTGCCTAAATTAGCAAGCGCTATTGCCGGTCCGAAAGATGAAAACAGTGCAAGCGTACAGATCAATATCCCGTCAAATCCTATCGCGTTTGTCTGATATAAATATGCGGAAAGAAAAAGCATCATAAAGTCAAATATTAAGATTACCGTATTTGTAACCGCTATATTTCGACCGGCAATTTTCTTCATTCTCTCTTCATCTGCGGAAAGTTCATCTGTTTTTTTATTCATTTCTGCAAGACGTTTTTGTCCCTGACCATACTGGATCGTCTCAGAAAGTCCACGTAAACTATCTAATACAAAACCGGAAAGTGCGCCGGACTTGCTGCGAAACTTCATTCCATCGTCACCGCTGATCTTAGAAATAATCAAAGGAATGATCACTCCGATCGTCAGGTAGGCGATGAGAGCCAGCCCGCCAAGCCAAATATGGTACGACGCAATAAAAGCCGTCATGATCAAAGTAAAGAAAAACCAGATCAATACCGGAGAAATGGTATGAGCATAGAATACTTCCAAAAGTTCGATATCTGATGTAATGACTGAAATCAAATCCCCTTTATCTTTGCTTTCTAATTTGGCGGGACATAGCTTTCTAAGAGCTTGAAATACTTTATCTCGTATGAGAGCCAAAAGTTTAAATGCGATAAAATGATTGCACGCCTGCTCTGCATAACGAAGCGCCGCACGAAGGACCGAGAATATCGCCAGAGATATAAAAATGATCGTCAAACTAAACGGCACATTAACACCGACAAGATCGAGTACGGCAAACCCTCCGAAAATCGTGATAAAAGAAGCGCACAAATGTCCGACAATCCCCATTATGACAGCAAGCGCCATATAAGCCGTAAGAGGTTTTACAAGACCGATCAGTTTTGTCACAACGGTAAACCTACTTCTTTTTTTCATTGTACAGCACCATCCTTTCCATAATTTTCTAATCTTTGCTGCGCTTCCCACAACTTTTCATAATCCGCTTTATTTTCCAATAATTCTCTATGTTTTCCGCTCTCTGCTATTTTTCCGTTTACCATTACATATATAGCATCTGCTTTTACCACATTTACAAGACGGTGCGATATGAGAATAACAGTCTTGCTCTCTGCCAGATTTTGTATCTCATTCATGATGTCGTTTTCACTCTCAACATCAATATTAGAAGTAGCTTCATCAAAAATATATATCGGACTATCGTGGAGAAGAGCCCTTGCAAGCGCAAGCCTTTGACATTGACCGCCGGACAGATTGGACGCTTTTTCTGACAAACCGGTGTCCAGACCTTTTTCATTACGGACGAAATCCGCAAGATTTACTCTTTCAAGCACTTCCCACAATTCGCTGTCCGATGCATCCGGTTTTCCCATGAGCAGATTATCCCGTACCGTTCCCTTAAACAAATAGCTTTGGTGACTAATGTAAGTTATGTTCTCCATAAGGTCGGCTTCACGGATTTCAGACAATTCTGTTTCTCCGACCGAAACCGATCCGCCATACCCTTTATTTCTCCCTGTAAGAATGGCAGAAATCGTAGACTTTCCACACCCCGATTCACCTACGATGGCTGTAAAAGCGCCTCTTTTGAATGTCATATTCACCCCGCTTAAAATCTCGCGATCATTATCGTAAGAAAAATGCAAATCCCGGCATACAATATCGCCTTTCGGACAGTCTGCCTTCTTTTCTTCTGCTTCCGGCAGATCAAGTAACCGAAATATCTTTTGTCCTGCCGCCATACCATTCATTGCAATATGGAAGAACGAACCAAGCTGCCGCATAGGAATAAAGAAATCGGCCGACAGCATAATAATTAATAAACATCCCGCAAGACTTACATTCCCTTTACTGTACTGAGTCACAGACATCACTATGCCAAGCGCCGCTCCCCCATAAGCGATCAAATCCATAATCGTAATAGAGTTAAGCTGCATCGTTAAAACTTTCATTGTGATTTTGCGGAATTTTTCCGCCTCAACGTTCATCTCATCGTTCTTAAAATCATCTGCCCGGTATATTTTAAGAGTCGTCAGCCCTTGCAGGTTCTCAAGGAAAGTGTCGCCAAGCGCGGTGTACTGTCCCCAATATTTTGACAACAGTTTTTTTGCCCATGTCTGTACTGCAGCTATCGCAGCCGGTATCAGCGGTACACAAACAAGAAGCACGGCCGCAGCCGGAACATTGACAAATCCAAGAACAATAAATAATGTCAAAGGAGCAAGCATTGCATAAAAAAACTGGGGAAGATATGCTCCGAAATACGTTTCCAACTGTTCCACGCCTTCTACCGATATTTGGACAATCTCTGACGTTTGAGCTTTCTCTTTATATGAGCTTCCCAGGCGAAGAAGTTTCCTGTATATCTTTTCTCTCAATACTTTCTTTACCGCCTTGGAAGAAAGATATCCCATTTTTGCAGATTGTACCGCACAAAAATAGCGGATGCCTACCGCTGCCGCCACAACAATTACAGTACAGACAAAGTTTTCCCGGTCTGCAGTATTCGCAAATAGCCTGGAAAGCAAATCGGCAATACTCACCATCATCGTAATGTTTGCCACAAGTGATATCCATTGATATATTACATTCCATGCAATGTATTTTTTACTTTCTCTTACCGTTCTAATAAGTCGTTTATCAATCATCATATCTTCTTTTCTCCTTCAACAACTTTTGTTACTTCACACTTATAGACACATTCTTCTTTTACCGGGCTGTTCTCTCCTGACAACGGATATTTTTCTGCCCCGCGCAAATCAAATGACGTCTTGTGATTAGTTATTGCTAACTCTTGATCAAAAAAATAAGCGGCAGTTTACAGCCGCTTTAAAGCGCCATTGATTAGTTGCAGCTAACTTCTGGTAGTATATACTAAATCATCTTTTTTGGCAAGAGTTTTTTTCATTTAGGACAACAGATATGGCAGTCTTTCAATTTCTTCCTGCAGATTCTTTAGAAATTTACCTGCATGCGCACCGTCCATTTGCGTATGGTGAAACTGAAAAGAAATTGATAAGAGAGCCTTTTCACCGTCCATGCGATACCTTCCCCATATCATAAAAGGATTGTTGAAAATTCCGCTGTTCATCCCAACAGCTCCATCCAGTTCTACATTTACAATAGCCGAAGTTCCTATGACCATATATTCATCCGATAGATCGTGGTCAATACAAGTATTGCACACTTCTGTTGTATATCTTAGATAATCGGCATTAAATTTTTCAAGATTATCCGTACAGGCAATATCGCACGAACTAACTTCTCCGTCTTTATTTTCAACAATCGTATTAACAGCAAGTTTATCATACTGTATCAACTTGTCTCCCACGGGCAATAAATAAAATTCTTTTACTGAAACAGCAGCCTTGCCTATACAAAAGTCAAGAAGCATGTTGAACTTCATACCGCGGCTTTTGCTTACTTTGATCAATGGCATTACATCGTAAGTCTTGAAAAATGTAACCATAGGGTTCGGAGCTTTCATCCAAAGCTCAAATGCCAAAGTTCTCGTAGTTTCTTTCGGATCTATTTCTCTTACGCACATTGTTATTTCCTCACATAATTTACAAATTAGATTTTTATTCTGTTTTCACAAAGCTATTTGTCATTATTTGTTTCTGAATGCTTTGCGTGGAATACAAAACGCTGTGTTGGATAACCGAATTCTATTAAAAGCTCTCGTTCTGCAAAACCAAGCTGCCGCAGTTCTTCGCGGTATCCTGTATCGGCTCTGTCTCCTTTCCTATAAGTTGTTATTGAAATATCCTGATCCGGACAATAATCTTCCAACAACGCATCCAAAAAAATCTTTTGAATCCCTCTTTTTCGGTATTGCGGATGTATCCCCATAAATTCAATACTGCACGGCAAAACACCAAAAGCCAAAGCGCCGATCAACAAATCTCCGTCTTTCAAAACCAACGCCTGCCTGTTTCGGATAAATATCTTTAATTTGTGTAAGTAGTCTGTTTCATCTAAAACAGGATATCCGTCAACCACCAACCGAAGTAACTCCATCCAGGAAGGTATATCCTCCATAACCGCAAGCCGTATATCGTTCTTTGTTAGTGCGGCGCTTTGCATTTTGTCGTGTAAAGTAAATCGCAGCAGCAAAGGGTAGAACGCCTGCTTGTCACGATATTGCGCAGGCGATGTCTTATACATAGCTGTAAAAGCAGTAGTAAAAGATTGCTGACTTTCATATCCGCAGATAAAAGCAATTTCAATGATCGGTTTGTCTGAGAATACTAATAACTTTGCAGCTTCGGTAAGCTGCCTTCTCTGAACATAATCGTGCATTGTCATCCCGACTGTTTTAGTAAATATACGATGCAAATGATATTTTGAGTAATTAACCGCTGTGGCAACAGTTTCAAGATCAAGCTTTCCGCTGAGATGATCTTCAATATAACCTATGACCGTTTCAATGCTGATAACCGTTTTATTTTCCATAAGAAGCCTCCCTACGAATTATAATATAACAAATAATCCGGTTTGTGTTTTCACAATTCTTGCTATATTGATTATTTACTCTTTCAGACATAAAATTAATGCTTCCCTGTCTTAATAAATGTCATGCTGGCTTGACATTTATATATGACATGCTATAATGACAATGTAAGGCTAGCATGACATAAAGGGAGGGGGATTTTTTGAAAAACCGAGTAAAAGAATTGCGTGAAAAGGAGAATCTGACACAAAAAAAACTGGGAGAAAAGGTTCATGTTTCAAGACAGGCAATCAACGCTATTGAAACCGGAAAATATGACCCGTCACTTTGGTTGGCTTATGATATTGCACAACTGTTTCATATGACCATTGAAGAAGTATTCATTTTTAAGGAGAGTGAAAGAAAATGAAATCATTAAAAAATCCTATGACTAATGCAATTTATATAGCCTTGATTACTGCAATTTACGCCATAATATTTATAGTTTCATCTGAATTTGTATTTAAATATGATCACTTTCTCTCTGATAGCCGATGGTCTTTATTTATCCAAAACAAAAACATGAAATATGTTGGACTTGGAATGATTGGCGTAGCAATTATTATTGATACATTTTCTGCTTTAAGAAGAAAAAAGTTTGATGAGTACCAAATAATTACATTGGAAAAAATCATGTTATTTAACGGCTCTTTTCTAAATATAATTTTCCCTCTCTCCCTCTTTATACTGATTTTTGTACCCGCATATTTTGTGGAAACGATTTTTTTCTTCATTCTATTTCAATGGCTATGTATGATCATTACAGAAATAACTTATTTGATCAAGAACTATAAATAATAAGGAGAGGTGCTATTATGTGGTTTGTTTGGTTTATGTGGGGAATAGTTGGCGTTGCTATTATCGCAACAATTATTTTGCTGACAGGAAAGGGAAGTATGCTTGTTACCGGTTTTAACACAAAAAATGCAGAGGAATTAACAAAATATGATGTAAAAAAAGTAAGTAGGCAAGCAGGAATTTTTATGACTTTAATTGACTTTGGATTAATCGGACTTGTTTCATATATTCAGTTTAGAGCAGTTCCGGCTATTCAAGATAATACAATCTCAAATTATGGAACTGAAATAACTGTTGTTTCTCTCGGGATTTGCATTTACATACTTTTTGTTGCAATTATAGCGACTACTCGCGGTTTTAAGAACTGTAAGAAATAGCAAAATCAAAATGATATGTTTCACAACAAAACGAAAATGCTCATGTACGGTAAAGGAACACGCATGAATTTGCTTTTTCGATTTCAATGTTCACAAAAACCTTTACTTTCATGTACTATAAACATAAAAATTAGGAGGAGTTACGATATGAAACAGCCACCAAGACAAAGAACAATAAAAGACGAGCGAGATGAAAAAATAGGAAAAGACGCAAAAGTTTATGCCTTTGAATGGATAATAGCTATTACCCAAGTATTAACGATAATGTGCATAATAAAGGGAAATCCGGCATGGAAAGGAACAATATCGATATTATTTTTTGGCGTTGCATTTTTACTGTTTTATGAATTTAAGCAGTATGAGGCAAAACCCTTCAAGCAAGTTGGAATTGTTTTCCTGATTATAGGGATTGCATTGTTGATATGGTTTGGAATTACAGGATAGATAACCCAAAGTGCTACCGCCCTCTTTTATTTTACAACTGAATAACAGCCGCCCTGCAGCGGCACACGAAGAGGATGTGACAAAACTCGATTGAGTTTTGTCACATCCCCTTTTAATAAATCAATCTTCTTGTGTGTCCTTTTGAAATTCTAAAATATCGCCGGGTTGACAGTCTAATGCGTCACAGATGGCATTTAAGGTTGAAAAGCGAATAGCACTTACCTTTCCGGTCTTAATTTTGGATAAGTTGACATTTGCAATACCAACCTTTTCGGATAGTTCGTTTAAGCTTATTTTTCTATCTGCCATCATTCTATCAAGCCTTAAAATTATTGCCATATCATATCTCCTTTATAATGTTTCATCTACCTCTTGCTGCAACTCACATTCATAACCCTTGATATAAGCTCAACAGAAGAAAAAGTCAATACTGGAGTCTAGTTTTAACAGAGCTTCCTTCGCATCGGCAGCTTCTTTGACAATAAAACCATTTCTACATAATAGAATACGAAGAATTTCACGAATTTCCGAATCATCATCTACAATTAAAATAGTTTCTGGCCCTTTTTCTTTTTCTGTTACCAAATATGACCACCTCATTTCAATATAAAACTTGTAATTCCTTTACGCTAAAATACTATATTTTCATCTGCATCTTATCCTTTTTTACAAACTACGCAGAGCCATCCTTTTTTATTTTTGTGTATTTTTATGTCTGTAAAACCTGCATCCTCCAAAGATTTTTTTATTTGTTCAGAATTGTATATTTTCATTCCCTGTATAATCTTAGTCCACTTTTCTTCTTTAGAATTTTCGCCATTTGATTCGTTGCAAATCATAAAAGTTCCGCTGACTTTCAAAACTCGATATACTTGCTTAAATGCCTCATTAATATCAGGCCAAAAATATATTGTTTCAAACGCAGTAATTATATCAAAAGTTTCTTTTCGGAAAGGCAGTTTCATTACATTACCCTGCAAGATTTCACAATGCTTATTTTCTATTTCTGCCTTATTGATTTTTGAGGATTTTATTACACTAACTTCTGAATAATCAATGCCGATCACCTTGCCGTATGGGGTTTTTACTAATAGCTTTTTTACATTTGCCCCACCGCCACATCCAATATCCAGACATCTGTAATCATTTCTAATCTCTATATGTGTAAATCCCCATTCAGCCATAGATGAATGTCCGGCATTCATCATATTAACCATAATTTTTCCGCCAATCCCTTCAGGTTTACAAGTATTTTGAAAAAAAGACATGCACAATGCTCCTTTCTAAGTTAGTTTTAACTAACTCGATTATATCACACTTTCGGCAAACTGTCCAATCTGTCCGGAGAAGCACCGCAGAAAGCCTCCGAACAAATTGCTGATTCTGTATGAATTCCATAGATTTTCATTTTCTATATCATCATGAACATGATAAAAAAAGGGGCTGTGAAATAACAGTCTCTACGGAAAAAGAGGACTTTTCGTTCAAAATGAACGAAAGGTCCTCTTTTATATTAAAATTAACTTGCGATGAAAATTTCAACTGTAAATTATAATAACCCAAAACAAGGATATTTACCACTGTTTCTTTCAGATTGTTTGGATCTGCTGGATCCTGTTTTAACATTTGACAGATTGATGGGAGTAATCGATTTAAATAAGTATCTGACAGATATTCCGGAGTACACAACTGGACGACTCAGATATAATCCGTTCAACATGTTAAAAACGGTACTTTTCGGATTTATGACCAGCGGCTACTGCTCCCTGAGAGAACCGGAAGACAACTGCAAAGTCAATATCAGATTCATGTATCTCATGGATCACCATACTCCATCATACCGAACCTTTGGATATTTCATCAACGAAGTACTTCAGGATAAGATTGAAAACATTTTTAACGACATCAATCAAGCAATCTTCAACGAGGAGCATGTGGATTTGCAACATATCTACATCGATGGTTCCAAGTTTGAAGCAAACGCCAACAAATATATATCGCAGTTGTTGGCGTGAACCATTATCGTTCAGATATGGACTGTTTCATTCCTTTGATGAAGCACTTCAAACAAACGTATGGTATCCCAACTGCATTGTACGGAAATTCCCTTAACGGTACTTCTGGCGGTACACACACAGGGATAATTCCACCATGCAGACTGCATTTTAAATCATAGATACGCTTTTTAAGCTGGGTACTCGGTGTCCCGTCCTCATTCTGCAAGAATACATCACGCACCGCTGTAAATTTTAATTCTCCAAATGTTTTTTCTTTGTCAATGACAAACCCGTTTGATAATCTCATAATTTTTTCACTCCTTTACTTTTCTTTAACTGCTACAATATCGTCAACAACTAACACATAATCGGTATGTCCCATATCCCCGATTGCGTAACCTCTGCCGTATAACTTCGGATTGACAAGTTTTACTTTCTGCTTACTTGAACTTCTTTTCGCCAGCCTGTACGGGAATTTCTACTACAACATTTCCCCTCTCTGCACATCAGAATAAAGGTTATAGCTTCGTCTGGCTACACATTGTTCCAACAGACAGGCTTGTTTGTAATTCAGTTCCTTGTGAGCTTCGCCATACTGTTTAACATACTCTAAGGATAACGCTACATCTGAAATCTGGTCGGCACTCATGCGTGAGCTTGCGTCAGCTCTGGTCTCGTAGACCATTCTTAAAATCTGTATTGATGTCAATACAATCGGATAACTTCTTCTTTGCTCTTTTTTCAGCCCTTGTTTCATTAAAGTCTGCAACAAATCTTTTATTTCTGGTTGCTCTCTTAGCACAACCTTTTCTGATGTTTCCATCTTTAACTCCTCCTATCGCTCTTTTGGTCGTATCTGCGGTTTCATAGTTGGTAGCTCCCGACAGTAGTCTGGATAGTTCAGACGGATTGCCTCAAAAAAATACGGAGCATATCCACATTCAAATATCTCATAAGGTGTAGACAATTTTTCCTTTCCAAATAGAAAAAGAGACTGTTATTTCACAGCCCCTGTAATAAATCTTTTACCCCAACTCTTGACAAAGAGCCGAAAAATAAGCGTACCACTATTTCTAATGATACGCTTATCTTATTTCATTTTTTAATTAAGTTCTATGAGAACTCCTATTTATTTGCGATAGCTGCCTGTGCTGCTGCCAGTCTTGCGATCGGCACACGGAACGGTGAGCAGGATACATAGTCAAGACCAAGTTTGTTGCAGAATTCTACAGAACTCGGATCTCCGCCGTGCTCTCCACAGATTCCTACGTGAAGATTCGGATTAACCGGTTTTCCTAATGTGATCGCCATATCCATCAGCTTACCAACGCCTGTCTGATCCAGTTTTGCAAACGGATCGTTCTCGAAGATCTTAGCATCGTAATAAGCATCAAGGAACTTACCTGCGTCATCACGAGAGAATCCAAATGCCATCTGTGTCAAGTCGTTTGTACCGAAGCAGAAGAAGTCAGCTTCTTTTGCGATCTCGTCTGCTGTAAGAGCAGCTCTCGGGATCTCGATCATTGTACCTACTTCATATTTCAGGCTGCTGTTTGCTGCTGCGATTTCAGCGTCTGCTGTCTCAACAACGAACTTCTTAACATATTTTAACTCTTTTACATCGCCTACGAGCGGAATCATGATCTCCGGTTTTACTGTCCAGTCCGGATGAGCGTTCTGTACATTGATCGCTGCGCGGATAACAGCTCTTGTCTGCATCTTAGCGATTTCCGGATATGTCACTGCCAGACGGCATCCACGATGTCCCATCATCGGGTTAAACTCGTGCAGGCTGTCGATAATTGCTTTGATCTGATCAACTGTCTTGCCCTGTGCGTCAGCCAGTTTCTTGATGTCCTCTTCCTCTGTCGGAACGAACTCATGAAGCGGCGGATCAAGGAAACGGATTGTAACCGGATTTCCTTCAAGAGCCTCATAGAGAGCCTCGAAGTCACCCTGCTGCTCCGGAAGGATTTTTTCAAGAGCCGCTTCTCTTTCCTCTAATGTTTCAGAGCAGATCATCTCACGGAAAGCGTCGATTCTGTTGCCTTCAAAGAACATATGCTCTGTACGGCAAAGTCCGATACCTTCTGCTCCAAGTTCGCGGGCTTTCTTAGCGTCAGCCGGTGTATCTGCGTTTGTACGAACTTTCATTGTTCTGTATTTATCAGCCCATCCCATGATTCTTCCGAACTCACCTGCGATCGTAGCATCTACTGTCGGGATGATTCCGTCATAAATAGCTCCTGTAGATCCGTCAAGAGAAATGCTGTCTCCCTCGTGGAACTCTTTTCCTGCTAATGTGAATTTCTTGTTTGCTTCATCCATTGTGATGTCTCCGCATCCAGATACACAGCATGTACCCATACCACGTGCAACAACGGCTGCGTGAGATGTCATACCACCGCGAACTGTCAGGATACCCTGTGCGGATTTCATACCTGTGATGTCTTCCGGTGATGTCTCAAGACGAACAAGGATTACTTTTTCTCCTCTTGCAGCCCATTCAACAGCGTCGTCAGCTGTGAACACGATCTTACCGCAAGCAGCTCCCGGAGATGCTCCAAGTGCTTTTGCCATCGGTGTTGCGGCTTTCAGTGCGGCAGCATCGAACTGCGGATGGAGAAGTGTATCAAGGTTTCTCGGATCGATCATAGCTACAGCTTCTTCTTCTGTTCTCATTCCCTCGTCAACAAGGTCACAAGCGATCTTAAGAGCTGCCTGAGCTGTTCTCTTACCGTTACGAGTCTGAAGCATGAACAGTTTACCATGCTCTACAGTAAACTCCATGTCCTGCATATCTCTGTAGTGTGTTTCAAGTGTTTTGCACACATCTTTGAACTGTGCGAACGCTTCCGGGAATTTCTGTTCCATCTCGGAAATGTGCATCGGTGTACGAACACCTGCAACTACGTCTTCGCCCTGTGCATTTGTAAGGAACTCTCCGAAAAGTCCGTTCTCTCCTGTAGCAGGGTCACGTGTAAATGCAACACCTGTACCACAGTCATCTCCCATATTTCCGAATGCCATCATCTGTACGTTGACAGCAGTTCCCCATGAATACGGGATATCATTGTCACGGCGGTATACGTTTGCTCTCGGGTTATCCCATGAACGGAATACAGCTTTAACAGCTCCCATTAACTGCTCTTTTGCGTCTGACGGGAAATCTGCTCCGATCTTCTCTTTGTACTCAGCTTTAAACTGTCCGGCAAGAGTCTTAAGATCTTCTGCTGTAAGATCAACGTCCTGAGTAACGCCTTTTTCTTCTTTCATTTTGTCGATAAGCTCTTCAAAGTATTTCTTACCAACTTCCATAACTACATCAGAATACATCTGGATGAATCTTCTGTAGCAGTCCCATGCCCAACGAGCATTTCCGGAAGCCTCTGCAAGAGTCTCTACAACTTCTTCGTTAAGACCGAGGTTAAGAATTGTATCCATCATACCCGGCATGGAAGCTCTTGCTCCGGAACGAACGGAAACAAGAAGAGGATTCTCTTTATCTCCGAATTTCTTTCCTGTGATCTCTTCCAATTTAACAATAGCGTCCATGATCTGACTCATAATTTCGTCGTTGATCTTTCTGCCATCTTCATAATACTGTGTACAAGCCTCTGTTGTTACAGTAAATCCCTGCGGTACAGGGAGTCCGAGACTTGTCATCTCTGCAAGGTTCGCGCCTTTTCCACCAAGAAGGTTTCTCATTGTTGCGTTACCTTCTGTGAACATATAAACCCATTTTGCCATGTCACAATGACCTCCTAAAAAATTTTGCAAATATTTCTGCTATAATTCGCATATAATATTCTAATGGTTTTATTCACTTGCGTCAAGCGTTTTGTCGGCTTTTGTCTGTCTTTTTGTCCATCTTTTCGTCTATTTTCCACACATATTTCCCACGATCTCCGATTCCGTAAAAATCAGCAAACGTAATCTTAAAAATCTTATTTTTCATAGAACTGATATCTATCTTACTTTTGATCATATATTGCCATATTCCCGAATGCGCAATATCTCCCTGAAGCAAAATTCCTTCCGGTACTCCGTCTTTCATGATCAGACGGCGATATACGTTTCTGTCTTCCTCGACAAAGATCTCATCCCCTTCTTCCTGTCTGATCCTTCCGAGGCAAAGAGTAACCAGTCCGAAAAAGTTGATCGTATTTTTCGCGGCAAATGTATCCGTATACTCTGTACCGACTCCGCACATATTTCTTGCCGCCGTCTGTCCCTGCTTCATCGCGTTCGGCCAGATGCCCGACAATCCCGTAACATCTCCCGCCGCATATACGTTCGGTACATTTGTCTCCATCTTAGAATTTACTTTGATTCCTCGTTCGACCTCGATCTCACTTTTTTCTAAAAACCCGACTGCCGGACGTACGCCAGCCGCCACGATGATGAGATCGCATAAAAGCTGTTTTCCCGTATCAAGAGTAACCGCACGAATCATACCGTCAGCTTCGCATACCGCGCCTTCGGCTTTGCATCCGAGATAAAATTGTACCCCTGCCTGTTCAAACAGTTCCTGATATGTCTTCGCCGCATGTGCGTCAAGCTGTACGGGAAGAATCTGTTCCGCCATCTCCACGACAGTCACCTTTTTCCCTCGCTCGATCAATCCGTACGCTGCATCCAGTCCGACAAGTCCTGATCCGATAATCAGAATTTTTTCCGCATCTTCCGCCATTTTATCGATCTCCTGCGCGTCTTTCAAATGCCGGAGTCCAAATACATTTTTCGCTTTCCGAAGATCTCCTACAGGAGGAATAAAACTGTCTGCCCCTGTGGAAATGAGCAGTTTGTCATAACAGATCGATTCTCCTCCCTTTGTATCAACCATCTGATTTGCCGTATCGATAACTTCAATATGTCCGTATACTTCCGCGATCTGATTTTTCTCAAAAAAGTCTTCTTCCACAAACGACAACTCTTCCGCCGTCCTTTCGTGGGAAAGATATTTGTGCAGCATACAGCGGGAATGAACTTGCTCATCTGCCGAAATCATCGTAATCTGTGCATCTTTTTTCAGCTTTCTGATCTCTTTTGCGGCCATGATCCCCGCCGCTCCTGTTCCGATAATCACGTAGTTCATCCATCACACCTCCTCTACATGGATCGCGCCTTTCGGACACGATTTCACACAGTTTGGTTCCTGACCGTCAGACATACAAAAATCACACTTGATCACTTTTTTCTTTGTCATCCGATCCGGTTCAAGAACACCAAACGGACAATTCATCACACACATAAAGCAAGATCCGCATTTTGTCTCGTCATATGTCACGATCCCTGTTTCCGGGTCTTTCTGAAGCGCCCCGCTCATACATGACATTACGCATTCCGGCTCGTCACAATGCCTGCAGAACAAAGGTCTGTATGTGCCGTCGTCTCCTTTTAAAATATAATTTCTCGATTCGTTTTCCGGATCGGTCAGATCCAAATCATAAATTGTTCCCGGCGTTTTCCTGTGCGCCTGCATACATGCTGCCGAACAATTCTTACAGCCGTCGCATTTTTCATATTCTACAATAATCCTTCTCATGGAGCCGCCCTCCTATATATGAAGCGCGTCGCGCTTTTCCAGAATAATCTTTTCCAAAATATCGGCAGATTCTTTTGCGTCCGGATTAATGATAACTTGCCCGCCTGTCAATTCTTTCATATCTTCTGTCAATATTTTTACAGCCGCGCCGCTTCCCGTTACAAACGGCGGAAGTCCTAAATGAAGCGGAAGTCCTAACGCCAGACCGAAGCAGCCGTCCGCAAGAGCCTGCTCCTCAAGCCACTGCGCCGCCGAAAGCACGAGCGGAAGCTGAGGCAGATCGACGCCGATCGTCTCCGCAAGTTCCGTCGCCACGATCTCCAAACGTCCGATCGCAAGGCACGGTCCGAAATTAAGCACCGGAGGAATCCCCAGTTTTTCACATACTGCGCGAAGTTTCGGTCCTGCAAACTGTGCGGCTTCCGGCGTCATCAAACCGCAATTTTCAATTCCTCCCGAAGAACATCCTGCCGTCAAAACGATAATATCCCGGGCAATCAGCTCTTTCGTAAGTTCTACCGTAAGGACATCATGTCCTCCCGCCGTCAAGTTTGAACAGCCCACAACTCCCGCAACTCCTTTAATATCGCCTGATACGATCAGATCTACAAGCGGCTTCCAATTTCCGCCGAGAAATTCTTTCAAGGAACCTTCACTGACTCCTGTAAGTGTACGTTCATTGCCATGCTCTTCCATCAGATTCAGTTCTACCCGTTCTTCCGACGCACAATCCGCGCCTCTTCTCTCTTTATAAGAAAGAAGAACTTTATCTATAATTTCCTCCGTTACCTGCTCTCTGTTTTCAAAGTCAAATTCTTCCAGCTCTGCATTTGCTTTTTTCGCCACACTGTCAATACAAAGCTGTTTGATCTTCAATTCGTCACAGATCGGTTCGATTCCCGGCAAAGTACAGTTAAATTCCGAAATCACTGCATCGATTGCGCCTGTGGCGAGAATCGCTTCGCTCGTGTAGTTATTTCCGGCATGTCCGTCAAACACATCTTCATAATGCGCGCCTCGAAGCTGGAGATCTTGTCCGACACAAGTACATCCGACAAGCTTAAACCCTTTTGCTCCCGCCTGTTTTGCCTTTTCCGTAATATCCGCATCTGTAAGCCTTTCCTGAAGATATGTAAACATCGAATGCTGATGTCCTGTAATCATAATATTGATATAATCCGGATCGATCACCCTCAGACCGACCGGAGCCAGACGAAGCTTCGGTTCTCCGAGCACGATATCATTCAGAAGATTCGTCAATGTCAGCCCGTAAATACCTGTAGAAATTCCAAGTTTCAAACAATCTTTTAACATATCGACCGGATCTGAATTTAAGTTTGTTGAACATTTGACAACTCCATGACAGACTTCCGATTTTGCTCCGCCCGGAAGGATGCCGAGTTTTTCCCAGTTTTCATAACGAGGCGCATATGCCATTTTCTTTACAAGTTTCATTTTCTCATATTCGGGAAGATACAGATCCGCAAGAACCGCATCGGCAACTTTCTCTGCCCGGACGTACATATCCTCTTCTTCAATCTCAAAAAGAGCCGCCAGTTTATTTAATGCTCCTTCTCCTTTTATCCCACTCTTTTTCTGCGCTGCATTTTTCACATTTCTTGCCGTATTCTCTACGACATGGATATAGCACCCCGAGCCGGACGCTACCGCACGAAGAAAGTTTCTCGCAACGATCGTATCTGCATTTGCACCGCAGATTCCTCTCGGGGCATCCGGTGTGATTCTGCACGGTCCGTTTGAACAAAGCCGACAACATACTCCTTGAAGTCCAAAAGCACATTTTGTGCTCTGACCTTCCACTCTATGGTGAGACGTTTCCAGCGGAAGGTTTTTAATAAACCCCTCCAACGGCTTATCCGCACTTTCACAAGTCGTACATCCATAACATTGATTCATCTGTTCTTCCTCCTTAACACTTCATATAAATAGTTTTCTGCTGCGCACGTGAGTCTGTTTTAATAGATATTTTTAGTCCACTTTTTGTCGGAAAGAAAAGTGGGCATACACCCACTTTGTCATCTGTGTATCATTTTCTACACAGATGCTACTTTTTTAAAATATCAGCCATTGTCTTTTTTTTCAAAAGCTTTTCTACCGAATGCTGAATTCCAAGAAGTTCTCTGTGAACCGCACATCCCTCTTTGCTTTCATTTCTGATACAAGAGTGATGAACACATTCCATAACCGCAAAGTCCGGTTCGATTGCCGTTACTACGTCATACAATGTAAATTCGCCGATATCTTTTGCAAGCTGATACCCGCCCTTTGGGCCTCTGCGTATTTCGATCAATCCGGATTTGTTCATCTTTTGAAGAATCTTATAACCAAACGCCGATGGTATCTGTTCTAATTCACAAAGTTCTTTTATCGTTTTCTTACCGCCATCTTGTAAAGCTCTTATAACACGAATGGCATAATCACTCTCTTTCGTAAAGAGCACATCATCACCTGCTTTGTTAGAATTATATCAATGTAGAGTATTTTTGTCAACAATCCATTCTACACTTTCACCTGTTTTATTTCTTATTTTATATATTTTTTGTAACTTTTCACATCATCAGAATGTTTTTTACTGATGTTAATATAATTTCTTATATATTCTAAAAATATATTCCCGTGTATTTGTTCGATTATTCCATACGCAGGAATGCTCTATATCCTTTCACAGCCTCATACACATCGGCTTTGCTTGATACTTCATAAGGAGCATGCATGTTCAGTACAGCCACTCCGCTGTCGATCACTTCCATTCCATAATTGGCCATAATATAAGCGATCGTTCCGCCTCCGCCAAGGTCGACTCTTCCAAGCTCCGCAAACTGGTATGCCACCTGCGCCTCGTCCATCGTTCTGCGAAGAGCCGCAATATATTCGCCGTTTGCATCGTTAGAACCTGATTTTCCTCTGCTGCCTGTAAATTTATTAAACGTAATTCCATTTGCAAAAAATGCGGAACTGCGTTTTTCAAAAGCTTCTGCAAACATCGGATCAAACGCAGCGCTTACATCTGACGAAAGCATTTTTGAATTACTCAAAGCCCGGCGGACTTTTAATTCGGATTCACCTTCTGTCACGGCAATCAGCTCGGCAACTGTATTTTCAAAAAACCGGGAATGCATTCCCGTAGCTCCCACACTTCCGATCTCTTCTTTATCTACAAGCAGACAGCATCCTGTTTTTTTCGCTTCCGTCACATCCAGCATCGCAAATAAAGACGTAAACGCGCACACACGGTCGTCCTGTCCGTAAGAAAGATTCATACTTCTGTCAAGTCCGCAGTCACGGGCTTTTCCTGCCGGAACGATCTCCAGCTCCGCCGAATAAAAATCTTCTTCATCGATACCGTACATCTCTTTTAAAATATTGAGCACATTTTGTTTTACAGTGTCTTTTTCTTCTTTCTTGAGATCGTCCGCTTTCTCTATCGGACGGTTTCCGATCAAAAGATCTAATTTCTCGCCTTCGATCACCTGCGACGCTTTCTTTTCCAACTGTTCCTGGGCGAGATGAACAAGCAGATCTGTGATGACAAATACAGGATCATTTTCATCTTCTCCGATGGATACCTTCACAGTTTCTCCGTTCTTTTTGACGATGACGCCGTGCAGTGCGAGCGGCTGTGCCACCCATTGATATTTTTTTATACCGCCATAATAATGAGTATCAAGATAAGCAAGTTCTTCATTTTCATAGAGAGGATTTTGTTTCACGTCAATACGCGGCGAATCAATATGTGCTCCAAGAATATTCATTCCCTCAGAAATCGGTCTCTCACCGATTCTAAATAAAGCAAGCATCTTATTCATATTGACTGCGTATACTTTATCTCCCGCTTTCAGCGTTTCTCCTGATCTTAATATTTCTTCAAGATCCCGGTAACCTGCATCTCTTGCCATATTTACGCTAAGTTCTACGCACTCCCGCTCTGTCTTTCCGGCATCCAGGCAACGCTTGTACTTGTCATTGATTTCCTTTAGTTCCGAAATCTGTTCATCGCTGTATAAATTCCAGATATTTTTTCTTTCCATAAGGCAGTCCCCTTCTTTATTATTTTATGATCTTTTTTATTTTCACTTTATTATATACGATTTCTCTGTATTTTAAAAGTAAACAAACTTTTTAATTTTCAACCGGAAAACGCAGCCACATAAAGCGCCGAAAGACACTTTCCGGAACGCGGCGAGCGCCATAAAAAAACGCAGTTCCGAAAAAACGGAACTGCGTTTTTATTAAGCCGGAAATCAGACTTGAACTGACGACCCCTTCATTACGAGTGAAGTGCTCTACCTGCTGAGCTATTCCGGCATTAAGATTCGTACTAATACGAACCTTAATTATTATATCTTACTTTAATGTAAATTTCAACTACTTTTTTAGTTTTTTCCAAACGTTTTCCCCGTGGATTTTCCCGCCGCTAATTTTCCCCGAGGGTATTTCCATTTCCTTTTGTAGTTTCTTCATCCGTTTTCATATGAACTGTCAGCTGATTATACGGAATCTCTATACCTTCTTCATCAAAAGTCAGCTTGATCTCCTCAAGTATACGCCATCTTGTCGTCCAATACTCATCCGTCTTGACCCACGCCCGAAGTCCGATCACGACAGCGCTGTCTCCAAGCGAATCTACAAATACTCTTTTCTCCTCATCCTGAATGACAGACGGATCGTCACGCAGTTTTTCTTCTACGATCTGTTTCGCTTTGCGAAGATCCGCTTCGTAAGAAATGCCGACTTTCAAATCCAGTTTCCGCTCCGGTCTTGCGGTTACATTTGTAAGACTGTTATTTGTCAGTATACTGTTCGGAACAACTACCGTCTGGTTGTCGATCGTCGCCAGCTTTGTATAAAAGATCTGTATCTCTTTTACAGTTCCTTCGATATTTTCCTGTGTCACGATAATATAATCGCCTACGGTAAAAGGTTTTAAAACAAGTATTAAAATACCTCCCGCAAAATTAGACAGACTTCCCTGAACCGCCAGACCGATCGCAACACCTGCCGAAGCGATCAATGCCGCTACAGACGATGACTCTACCCCGAAGTTTGTTGCGATCATGAAGATCAATATAACGTACAAACTAAATTTGATCATAGAATCGACAAACTGTTTCACACCTGCATCAACATTGCTTCTCTCAAACGATTTTCTGATCACCTTTCTAATCCACTTGATCACTTTACTCCCGATAAAGAAAAAGATAAGCGCCAGAACAACTTTCACTCCGAAGCTGATCAGATTCGGTATATTGTCATGAAAAAACTCGATAAACCGGTTCACTTCTTCCGTTGCCTCAGCCGTCACTTCTCCGGCTGTTTCAAGAACATTATTCGCATCTGACTGCGACACATTTTTGCTGCCTGCCGCAGCCATAAGAAAGTGTCTGCCGAAAAACATTTGCGCTTTGCCAAGCACACTGATAAGATACCCCTGCATTCTATATTTTTCCTTTCATCTTTTATTTTTTACAATTCGATAAGATCTGCTTTTCTCTGTTTTTCCTGTTCCGTGTTTTTCTAAAAGAAATTTTATTTTAATGCAAGAAACGCGCACAAATTTCCCCGCTTATCACCTGTCTCCCGATGTGAATATAAGATCTTGCTATTGCAATGCGTACAGACATTCGTGACCGCAATATGTTCCTTGCAGATTCCCGATTCCCGAAAAACCGATTCGTTTGCTTTCCATAGATCAAGCTGATATTTTCCATTGTTTTTTCTGTAAAACAGATTATCCCAATCTTTTTCATCGAAAGCTTCTTTGAATTTTTCAATCACATCGCCGCTTACTTCATAGCAATCCTGACAGATCGAAGGTCCGACTGCCGCCAATATATCCGCCGGATCACACCCGAAATGTTCTTTCATAACACGAACCGTCTCTTTTCCTATCTTTCCGACAGTTCCCCTCCATCCCGAATGACTAAGACCGATGACTTTTTTTATCGGATCTACAAAATAAAGCGGAACACAATCTGCATAAGAAGTGACAAGACAAATCCCCGGCACGTTTGTCACAAGACCATCTACGTCTGTATAGTCCCGTTCGCGAACAATCCCTTTTCCTTTATCTTCTTCCGTGACAACACGCACATTTGCCGTATGTGTTTGGCGTGACAAGACCATATCGTGACAGTTTGTTCCGATTGCAGATGCGATCCTCTGAAAATTTTCCATGACGGCATCTTTGTCATCCCCTCTGTCAAAACTAAGGTTCATCGACTCATAACAGCCTTTGCTCACTCCGCCGATCCTTGTCGAAAAAGCGCTTTTTACAACTCCCGTCTTTTCAAATAGCGGATATGTCAAAAACGGAACTTCTCCGCACACTTCGTCAAAAATATGTTCTCCATTTTTATAAACTAACCCTAAACTCATACCGTCACCCCACAAATGCATTCTTTATATGCGTAATCTCTGTACCTTCCACCCCGATCACATCAAAGCGGCACTGCGCATCTTCAATTCCATGCTGTACCGTATAGTACAGCGCACACCGAAAAATCTTTTTTTGCTTTCTTTGATCGACCGCCTCCAGCGGATTGCCCGCCTGTCTGCCGGAACGATATTTCACTTCGCAAAACACATAACAGTCTCCGTCTTTTGCAATAATATCAATCTCGCCGTCACGGCATCTGTAATTATACTCGATCAGTTCATAACCGTTTTGTTCCAGATAATATCCTGCCGCCTGCTCGTATACAGCTCCGACAGATCTGTTGTTTTGCTTTACGTTTCGCTTCATTTTACCACATTCTTTTTCATAATTTTTGAAATTCTGTTTTAAATGTTTTTTCTGTCTTTATTCTTCTGAAATAAAATTTTTGATAAACGAACGTCTGTGGATCGGACTTGCTCCGACACGTTTCAACGCTTCAATATGACTTTGCGACCCGTACCCTTTATTTTGTGCAAATCCATACTCCGGAAGGATCTTATCATACTGCATCATCAGTCTGTCTCTTGTCACTTTCGCGATAACGCTTGCCGCCGCAATGGAAACACTTTTTGCATCTCCTTTCACGATCGGCACTTGACGATAGGGCATCTCCGGAATCGTAACCGCATCGTTTAAAAGAAGATCCGGTACAACCGAAAGCTGCTCTACCGCTTTACGCATCGCCTCATATGTAGCCTGCAGAATATTGATCTCGTCTATCCTTGCGGGACTTGCCATTCCGACGCCGACAGCAACTGCTTTCTCCATAATTTCATCGTAGAGCGCTTCTCTTCTCGATGCCGAAAGCTTCTTAGAATCGTTCAGATATAAGATTTCACAATCTTTCGGCAAAATAACCGCGCCTGCCACAACCGGCCCTGCCAGCGGTCCTCTTCCCGCTTCATCGATTCCGCATATCATTTCTGCATCTTTGTATTTTCTCTCATAACTTTTCATGAGAGAAAGGCGCTCCCGCTCTAAGCGAAGCGCCTCTTCTTTTTTTCGGTAGGAAGCGATCAGTTTCTGAACGCCGCTGCGGGCATCAGCATCATACATACTGTACAGCGCTTCTCGTTCCTTCTCATCCGCTTTTCCGAATTCTTCTTTGATCTGTGCAATACTTTTACTCATGTTTTATCACCCCGAACTGATCAAGCGGCCAGATCCGTATCCACGCGCGCCCCATCAATTCATCTCTATGGATCGCGCCCACATCGGACACCCTGCTGTCCTGACTGTTATTTCGATTATCTCCCATCACAAAATACTCGTCTTCTCCGAGAGTAACCGGTTCTGCCGCCATTCCCGCTTCTTCTATTATTTCATTTCCGTAATGCTCATCAAGCTGTTTTCCGTTTATATAAATATATCCGTCTACAATCTGAACCGTTTCCCCCGGAAGTCCGATGATCCGTTTAATATAGTAAGTATTTTTTTCATATCGGTACGGAAATACAACGATCTCGTAACGCTGCGGCTCCCGGAACCGGTACGAAATCTTATCTACGATAAGGTGATCTCCGTCCGACAAAGTTGTCTCCATAGATGAACCGCTTACCTGCGTTCTCTGTCCGACAAATGTAACGATCAGATAAGATACCGCCACGATCAGCAGAATCGATACGATCCATCCTACAAGTTCTTTTATTACATCTTTCATTCAAGTCAACCTCTGCTATATGCACATCTTTTTGCAGTCATTCTTTTTGCTGCTTCTGCTCTTTTTCTTCACATTTTCCGCCCGCAGTCTTTTTTTCTATCTGACGTTCACGATCTTCTCTTCCCGCTTTGTGAATTTCTTTTTATAATTACTGTGGACGTTCCAATGAGATTCTCCCCAGCTTTCCGCTGCGAAAATCATCAAGAAGGATCGCTGCGGCTTTTTCCGTGTCAAGTTCGCTTCCGCGCACGATGCAATGTCTGCTTTTTGCAATCTCCGTAAGACATTCATATACATCTTCCAAATGTTCGATACTGTATTTTTCTTCCAGCACTCCCGCATATTCTGCATTTAAAAACTTGATCAGTTCTGTGGAAAGTTCTTCTGTCTGAAGAATCTCATCTTTGATTGAACCGATAAACGCCAGTTTTTTTCCGACTTCCTGATCTTCAAACTTCGGCCAGAGAATTCCCGGGGTGTCAAGTAATTCTACATTTTTATTAAGCCGGATCCACTGTTTCCCTTTTGTAACGCCCGGCTTATTCCCAGTCTTCGCACATGCCTTCCCCGCGAGGGAATTGATAAACGTAGACTTCCCGACATTCGGAATGCCGACAACCATCGCGCGGACAGGGCGATTTAAAATTCCTCTTTTACGGTCGCGCTCTGTTTTTTCCTTACACGCCTCCTGAATCGCAGAACGGATCTGATTCATACCGCCGCCTTTTTTTGAGTTCACCTTTACGGCAGAATATCCTCTGTCTTTAAAGTAGTCGATCCATTCGTCATTGATCCGTTCCTCTGCAAGATCTGATTTGTTCAGCAGGATCAGACGCGCCTTATTTTTCCCGAGCTCATCAATATCAGGATTCCGGCTGCTAAGCGGAACGCGCGCATCTACAAGCTCTATGATCAGATCGATCAGTTTTATATTTTCCTGCATCATTCTGCGGGCTTTCGTCATATGCCCGGGATACCATTGAAAGTGCATGAATCTCCCTCCTAAAATCAGTCTGAAACAAAACCGATGTCTGACCACGGTTTTATAACAAACCAAACTTCACCATAAATCTCTTTTTTCTTAATATTGCCGATTTTTTCTTCACGACTGTCATCACTGGCAGTCTCATTATCTCCCAAAAGGAAATATTCATCTTTTCCCAGATGGACCGGTTCGGACGCTGTTCCCGCATATCCGATATCCGACACATACTCTGCTTTCAGCGGTTTTCCGTCGATAAGCAGTTTTCCTTCTTTGATCTGCACCGTCTCTCCCGGGAGTCCTACGATCCGTTTTACAAAATACCGCTCGTCTCCGTCTTTTTGAAACGCCGCTATATCTCCTCTCGAAGGATCTTTTATATTATAAATAAAGTGATTTATCATCACAACATTTCCGTTTTTTAAAACAGGCGACATCGAATCTCCGATAACATTCACTCTCTGTCCGAAAGCTGCTACGAGAAAAACCGCCGTCATACATACGAGCAAAAGTTCCACTGCCCACAAAACGATCCCTTTTGTATTTTTTTTATTTTTTCCCCAGCGTTTACCGGAAGACCGTTTCTCTCTTTTTTCGTTTTCAAATCTCAGTTCGCGTTGTCTGGAATTCTTTCCCTGCTTTCTTGCCGTGCCCCGTATGTTTGTATTTTTACGTTTCTTCCGAAAGTCTAACTCTCCCATAACCCCTCCGCTCTAATCGCTTCTGCCGACTGCCCGCCTCTGCCATCTTTCTTTTCCCTCTTCCGGAAAATTTAAGATCGTAAGCGGACGCCAAGATCTCGGCAAGCCCGGGCTTTCGCTCGCCGCAATTACAAAAAAGGGACAATATACAAATCTGTAATTGTCCCTCTCACTGGTTACTATTTTACTAATTCTTTTACTTTTGCAGCTTTTCCTACACGTTTTCTCAAGTAGTTCAGTTTCGCTCTTCTTACTTTACCTCTGCGGATAACTTCTACTTTTTCAACATGTGGCGAGTGGATCGGCCATGTCTTCTCAACTCCGATTCCGTTAGATGTCTTTCTTACTGTGAAAGTCTCTCTTGCTCCGCCGCCCTGTCTTTTCAGAACTGTTCCTTCAAAAACCTGGATTCTTTCGCGGTTTCCCTCTTTAATCTTCGCGTATACTTTTACTGTATCGCCGACATTAAATTCCGGTGCGTTTTCTTTCAACTGTTCTGCTTCGATTTTCTTAATGATATCGTTCATTTTGTGTGACCTCCTTCATATTTGACGTTCTTAACACTAAAAATGTGTCAGAGGACCATCGCTCTTCTTTTCACAACTTCTGTAGTCTATCATATTTTGTGCCGATTGACAAGTCCTAAATGTGTTTTCTCTTTACAAACACGATCGTTCCTGCCGCAAGACAAAGCATAGATGCCAAAAGCGTGATTCCCGCAAACGAATGATCTCCTGTAACCGGAGCTTTTGCTTCCTGCTTTGCAGCTTCCGTTCCTTTCGAGTCGCTTGTTACCGGTACAAGACCTTCTTTTGCTTTTGTCAAAGTTTTCAACGCGTTATCTACATCCGCCTGTTTTGCATTTTTCGGATCTGCAAGAATTGCTTTTGCATCTGCAAGCGCGTCTTTCAAAGCTTTCATAGACTCTTTTGTATATTCTGTCTTTGTCTCTGCAAGGAATTTTTCTACTTCTGCAACTTTGTCTTGCAACGCCTTCAGATTAACTGTTTCTTCCTGAACCAAAACAAGCTTGTCTTTCGCATCTGTCAACACCGTCAAAGCGTCATCCACATCTGCCTGGATTGCATTGTCTTTGTTTGCAAGAATATTTTTTGCCGCTTCAAGTGCGTTTGTAAGAGCCGTCATTGATTCTTCTGTGTATTTGTCTTCTGTTTTGTTAAGGAACTCCTCTACTTCTGCAACTTTAGTTTCCAGACCAGTAAAGACCGGCTCAATTCTTTCAACTGTTACGTTGATCTCATTTTCATATCCGTAACTGATCCATGCGCCTGTTGTATCTCCCGCAAGATTATAAGATGTTCCGATCAACGGAAGATTCGCATATTCTACAAGAACATTCTCGCCCCAATATCCTGTTGTTTCCGTCTCATACTCGAGCTGTTTTAAAATCGTTCCTTCTGCGTTTTTATAGTTTACAGTTGCCTTCGCTGTCACTTTTCCAAGAATATTCAGTTTGAAAAGATTTGTTACAACTGCGTCCATACCGAAATAATAGCTGGAGCTGTCCGCTGTTTTTCCGATATACAATCCCACAGTAGCTACATGCGCAAGGTTATCCAATGTCATATGTGCTCCCGACTTATCTACGATCGCATATGTACCGTTTCCGGCATCCTGGAAATTATACACAATCGGCTCTGTCGATTTTTCATAACGTGACATATATGTATTCTTGTGCAGGACAAATGTATCTTTGGAACCTGACGCCTTCATCGCCGCATTCAAACCATCCATATCAACTTTTGCGTAAACTTCGGCAGACACATTGCTTCCCGAAAGATCTACGCCCGGCTCTGTTGTAAGATCTGTCATCTTGTAATCTTTTCCATCGATCACAAAATAAAGATAATCGCGATAATTGATGTTTTTGTTTTCCAAGTCGTTACCGTTTTTAGCGAAAACAGAAACCGACATCGTCAGACAAATAGACACTGCAAGAGCCAGTGATGTAAACACTCTGCCAGCTTTTTTGAAAATGTTTTTCTTCATTTTCTCTTCCTCCCTATTATTATATAAAAGATATATTTGATAAAGAGATTCCCATATCCGGCAACCTCTCCAACGAAATATTCTACTCCTTTTATTCTTATACTTTCAAGTTTTCGGGAAATTCAAGCTAAAAAGTGTAATAATGTCAATTCGTGCACTCTGTCACATCTTCCGGCTCTTCGTGAACTGTTTTTTCCTTAACCGTCTCTTCCAGCCACTTTTTTTCTTTCCACGTTAACGAGCTTTTTTCAAGAAGATCCGGTCTTCTCTCGTAAGTCCGCAGAATCGACTGTTCTCTTCTCCATTTTTCTATGTTTGCATGATGTCCCGACAAAAGCACCGGCGGAACTTTTTTCCCGTGCCACTCTTCCGGTCTGGAATACTGAGGATATTCCAGCAGATTATCCTGAAATGATTCAAACTCTGCCGAGACGTCATTGTGCAGTACGCCCGGCACAAGCCTTGAGATCGTATCTACCATGACCATAGCCGGAAGTTCCCCTCCTGTGAGCACATAGTCTCCTATAGAGACGTAATCCGTCACGATCTCCTCCAAAACACGTTCATCAATCCCTTCATAATGCCCGCACAGCAAAACAAGATCTTCTTCCTCTGCCAGTTCTTCTGCCATTTTCTGGTCAAAAGTCTTCCCCTGAGGAGAAAGATAGACAACACGGAGTTTTTTATCCGGACTTACAGTTTCTGCATCTTGTATCCCTGCATTCTGCACTTTCACTTCCGCATCTTGTTCTTCCGTTTCTGCATTCTGCATTTTTGCATTCTGTATCCGCTTTTGGATCCGTTCCTCGATATCTTTATATGCCAAATACACAGGCTCAGCCTGCATCAGCATTCCCGCTCCTCCTCCATACGGATAATCATCTACACTTTGATGCTTGTTAAATGCAAAATCCCGTATATTGACAGCCTCGATCGAAAGCAGTCCCCCGGCGACCGCTCTCCCGATAATACTTGTTTTCAGTCCGTTTTCAACCATTTCGGGAAACAACGTAAGTATATGAAAGTTCATTCTTTTTGCTTCTCCTAACATTAAAATCTATCCGATCAGACCCTCTAACAGACGGATCTGCATTTTTCCGTTTTCTACGTCTACATTTTCAATACATTGCTTGATCGCCGGAACGAGCACTTCCCCATGAACGTCCGAATCTATAATATATACTTCGTTCGCACCGGTCTCCATCACATCTTTTACAATTCCGAAATGTCCTTCCTCTGTAAACACTTCCATGCCGATCAGATCGGCAATATAATATTCATTTTCTTCCAGACTTACCGCGTTTTCCCTTGAAACAAAAAGGGAACTTCCTTTATATTGTTCTACATCATTAATATTATCGATTCCTTTAAATTTAACAATCACAAACTGTTTAAAAAAACGAACCGATTGAATCTCCATATCGATCTGACGTTTTCCTGTATCCAAAATCACTTTTTTCAGCTTTTTAAACCGCGCCGGATCGTCTGTCGTCGGAAATACTTTTACTTCTCCCCGAATTCCGTGCGTGGAAGTAATCGCTCCTACCTGCAAAAACTGTTCCATTCCACTTCTCCCTTGTTCCAATCAATTTTCTCTCTTTCTGCCATCGTATCGATTCTGCAAAATCAGACTGTTGCATAAGAAAAGGGGCAGGCTGTTCTTACCGAACGCTGTCCCCCTTACTTTCTTATTATATATTACATAATATCGACAACTACTTTTTTGTCTTCTTTTGCCGCTGCCGCTTTCACAACAGAACGGATTGCTTTTGCGATACGGCCTTGTTTGCCGATCACTTTTCCCATATCGCCTTCTGCGACATGAAGCTCAAGCACTATCGTACGTCCTTCATTTTTTTCATTAACAGAAACTTCTTCCGGATGATTTACAAGCGCTTTTGCTATGACTTCAACTAATTCTTTCATCTGTACGCACCTCCGCGGACATCTTATTTCTCAATACCTGCCGCTTTGAAGATCTTTCCTACTACTTCTGTCGGCTGTGCTCCGTTGTTAAGCCATTTTTTAGCAAGTTCTTCATCTACTTTAAACTCGCTCGGATCTTTTGTCGGATCATATGTTCCGATCTCCTCGATAAATCTTCCGTCTCTCGGGGATCTTGAATCAGCTACCACGATTCTATAAAAAGGAGCTTTCTTCTGTCCCATTCTTCTTAATCTGATCTTTACTGCCATTTTTTCCACCTCTGTTTTTCTTTTAATTTGTTTTGTTATCTATGTGTTAAAAGGGAAGTCTGAATCTGCCCTTCTTACCACCTTTACCGCCCATCATATTCGGAAGTTTTTTCATCATCTTCCGCGACTCGTTGAACTGTTTTACCATGCGGTTCACTTCGGAAATATCCACTCCCGCACCTTTTGCGATACGATGTTTTCTGGAAGGATTTAACAGATCCGGATTTTTTCTTTCCTCCGGAGTCATCGAATATATGATCGCTTCCATGCGAGCCATCTTCTTGTCATTTTCCGGAGAATCAAGATCCGGCAGTTTATTTTTCCCGCCTAATCCGCCTAATCCGGGCATCATGCTCATAATGCTTGACAGACCGCCCATCTTACGCATCTGTTCCATACTCATCAGATAATCTTCAAAGTCGAACTGAGCTTTTTTCATCTTATCTGCCATCTGCATCGCTTTCTCTTCGTCAAGCTCCGCTCCGGCTTTCTCGATCAGTGTCAGTACGTCTCCCATTCCGAGAATACGGGATGCCATCCTGTCCGGATAAAACTGTTCCAGATCAGAAAGCTTCTCACCCATACCGACATAGAGAATCGGTCTTCCTGTTACCGCCTTGATCGACAGCGCCGCACCGCCTCTTGTATCACCGTCTAATTTTGTGACGATCACACCGTCTATTCCTATTTTATTATGAAAGGATTCAGCCACATTAACCGCATCCTGACCTGTCATTGCATCTACGACCAAAATCGTCTGATGAACTTCTACTGCCTCCTTGATCTGCTGAAGTTCTGCCATCATATCTTCATCAATATGAAGTCGTCCCGCCGTGTCAAGGATCACGATATTATTTCCGTTTTTCTGTGCGTGAGCAAGAGCCGCTTTCGCAATATCCGCAGGACGGTTTTTATCTCCCATTGAAAAAACTTCCACGCCCTGCTTTTCACCGTTGATCTGAAGCTGCTTGATCGCTGCCGGACGGTAAACATCACACGCAACAAGAAGAGGTTTCTTTCCTTTTAATTTGTATTTTCCTGCCAGTTTTGCCGTCGTTGTCGTCTTACCTGCTCCCTGAAGACCTGCCATCATGATCACTGTGATCGCGCTTCCCGGCTGAAGTTTGATCTCTGTAGTCTCAGATCCCATCAGCTTTACAAGTTCTTCATTTACGATCTTGATAACCATCTGTCCCGGATTCAGTCCGTTCATAACATCCTGACCGACTGCTCTTTCCTGAACATCTTTTACGAATTTTTTTACGACTTTAAAATTGACATCCGCCTCAAGAAGCGCCATCTTAACTTCCCTAAGCGCAGCCTTCACATCGTCTTCTGTAAGACGGCCTTTACTGCGAAGGTTTCTGAATACATTTTGTAATTTCTCTGTTAAGCTGTCAAATGCCATTGTCTGACTCCTCTACATTTTACTTTTGCATCTGCCATGATCATCTTTTTTCTTGCCATCATAAACAACTATATTTACAATTCTTCGATGATCGTTGCCGACAATTTACGGAGACGCTCTATAATTTCTTCGGGGTTTTCTTTCTCTTCTTCCCATTCTTGCAATATCTCATCGATGCAGGAAACCTTCTCCTTTACAGCAAGAAATTTTTCTACAAGATGAAGTTTTCGTTCATATTCTTCCAGTGATCTTGCACAGCGCTTCACAATATCGTGGACGCCCTGACGGCTGATGCCCGCATCTGCCGCGATCTCCCCAAGCGAAAGATCGTCTAATACAAACTGTTCGTAAATTTCTTTCTGATGCGCGGTCAAAAGTTCACCGTAAAAATCATATAATAATGCCTGCTCTAAAATCTTATCCATTCTTGTCACCTATGCCATCATACACGAAACAGATTCAGGTGTCAAGTGTTTTTTCTTTACACTTTATCACAGCCTAACAATCTCCCTACATGAAGCATTCCCCATCCTGATTCTGTCCCTTTCATTTTCACACATGACTCTCTTAACTTTAATTTTATTTCCACATTTGTCATATCAGGGTACTTTGACAACAGACAGGCAGCGGCTCCCGAGACAACCGGAGCCGCCATAGACGTTCCCGTCTTCATTATATAAGGATGTTCTCCCGACATTCCATACATACTGTTACAGCTTACAACTCCTGTTCCAGGTGCAAAAACATCCGGTTTTACAACGCATTCTCCCGTCGGTCCTCTTCCCGAATAATTCAGACTCTTCCTGCTTTTTCTCGAATACGGAAGATTGCTGTCAGGCACGCCTACCGTAATCACTTTTCTGCTGTTTCCCGGAACTGCCACCGTTCCCTCCTCCGGTCCGTAGTTTCCGGCAGAGACAACAACGGTAAGACCGGTATCCCAGAGCAGTTCCACTGCATCAAGCAGCAGTTCTTTTTGTTTTTTTGCAAGTCCGGGATTCGTACCGACAGAAATATTCACAATTCGGATCCCATACTTCTTTCTTTCCTTTAAAATCCACTCAATCCCTTTCATCACATGAGAAACATCCCCGTTTCCGTCTTTATCAAGTACTTTTCCGACAACAAGCTTTGCTTTCGGCGCCATGCCTGCGTATGCTCCCGCTGACACTTTTCCGCTTCCGCACAAAATCCCAGCCACGTGCGTTCCATGTCCGCTGTCGTCATAACATTTCTCTCCCGGCAGGCTACCTTCTTTTGTAAAATCGCAAAACTTCACTACGCTGCCTTTCAGATCAGGATGTCTTGCTATCCCGGTATCCAACAGCGCCACGCACACTCCCTGCCCTATGCATCTTCCCTGTTTTATGTCATCACACCAGTATCCGACTGATTGTTTTACCCATTTCATAAGAAATCCTTTTTTATTCAGAATATTCCCGACACGAAACTTTTGCCCCTAAGGAACACTTTTCATCTGCCGGCATAATATAAAACTGTAAACAATAATCAATTCGGAGGATTTAACATGAGTGATTTAACAGCTACTAACTGCGGATGCGGTTGCGAAAACGGAAACGGAATGTCTTCTTGCCTTTGGATCATCCTTCTTCTCGCCTGCTGCGGCGGATGCGGCAATATGAACAGCGGATGCGGAAACGGATGCGGCAATGACAGTTGTCTTTGGATCATCCTTCTTCTTCTCTTCTGCGGCGGCAACAGCTTCGGCGGCGGATGCGGATCCAACTGCGGATGCGGATGCTAATCTGAATTCCACCTCTGTCTCAAAAAGATGCGCGGTCTCTTCCGCGCATCTTTTCCTGTTTCTGTTTATATTTTATTTAATCCTTTTTCATATCTTTATTTGCCGTCCCTTTTTTGTTCTCACTGCTGCCTTTTGTCGCCTCGGCATTTTCTTCCAATTTTCGTCTCAACATACACTGTTCATCAATCTCATACACTGCATTCCCATCGATAATTAATTTTCTTGACATATTCATTTCCTTTCTTGTACCCATTCTTTACTATTTTATGAAATATTTTCTAAAAAGTAACATTCCCAAAATACATATTTCTATACAAAGTCACATATATATTTACAACTCTATACAGTGGAGCATTTTGGAAATGGATCAAGACCAAACGGAACGAATGACGCCTTTTGATGAACTTGTCACATCGCCTACACTTCAGATCATGAAGCTTCTCATCCCTTACACCCCATTTTCCGGACGCCGGATGCTCGCCTCATTTATCAAGTTTATTGAACTTCAAAGAACGATCCGGCTTTTCGGACAACGCAGCCTGGCAGATCCTTTTTCCACCGGAAACAGCGATCAAAACATAAGTTCTCCTTTCGATCTTATTGACAGTTTCCGGCCTTATCTGAACAAAAAAGATGCCGAAATGCTCGATACTTTGATTCAATTAAAAGAAATGATGTCTTTTATGGAAATGATGCAGCCGCAAGACGGTCAGGGAAACGATTCTTTTAATCCTGCCGACCTGTTCTCGGGCATATTTCCCGCAGATCTTCAAGAACAGTTCCATATGTACAGCGACCTGTTTTCATCCGTTTCGCAAAATCAAGAGCACGATGAGACAGATGCACAGCAAAAGAAAGAAAACGAACTTTAAAAAATATTTAAAATCATTTATAGAAAGGAATTACCAATATGAACGACTGGATGAATAATCCCGCAATGAAAAATATCGACCCTATAAAATTAGAACTGATCAAAACAGCCGCCTCCAAAACTTCCGGAAAATCCGGAAAAGAGTTGGCTCCTATTATGATGGCTCTCATCAGCGGAGCTAACAAACAGGGAATCCGTTTTACACCGGAGGAAATGACCTTGATCCTTGACATTTTAAAAGACGGAAAAAGCAAAGAAGAGCGGGAGCAGATCGATCGAACGATCAATATGGCCTCCTCGCTCTTCCGAAAACACAACGGAAAGTAGACTCTATATTTTATTAAAAACCTTCTTCTTTTCGTCTCATCCTCATCTCACGCCGTTTCTCTGCCGCTTTCCATTCCGCGCGCTGCGCTTCTGTCTCTAAAATCAGACGGGGCACTTGCTTTGGTTTGTCGTCTTCATCTAACGCAACCATCGTAAAATACGCGCGGTTGATGGGACGGCGCATCCCATCTTCCATATGTTCCACATAAGTATCTACACGCACTTCCATAGATGTCGTGCCGACATATGTTACTTTTCCGACTATAACAACCATCTCGCCTTTATATGCGCCATGGATAAACCGAAGATTATCTACTGACGCAGTTATGACGTTCGCTCTCGTATGTCTCTTTGCCACCATTCCCGCTACTTCATCAAGCCACTGCATTAACATCCCGCCGAAAAGCCGGCCGGCTGCATTGAGATGATTTGGTCTGATAATGTGAACCGTCTCCACTCTGGAATCTTCTACTCTTTTTTCTTCTATCATCCTTTTCTCCTTCTTTTACACTTTTTTGTTTTCTTTTATATTTTTTTATTGCTTTTTTCATTGTGCAACAAAATGAATCTTAAACTGTTTTTCTTATTTACTCTGATTTCACGTAGCCAGTATATCATAATCATTTTAGAAAATCACCCCTGTATATTCCGTTTGACATCCGATACCCGATACACTATTATACAGACATATGATATACAAATAACCGCACAAAGGAGTACCTTATGCCCAACATAAAACTAACCCTTCAATACGACGGAACACGCTATTTAGGATGGACACGTCCTGCCGCAGACGGATACGCGAAAACGATTTCATATCGCATTTCTTCTGTTTTACAGAAAATGACCGGTGAAGACATCACTCTTTTTGCCGGCGCTAAAACAGCGCCCGGAGTCCACGCACTCTGTCAGACAGTCAACTTTCACACAGAGTCTCCTTTTTCCGATACATATTTTTTATCAAAGCTTAACGAATATCTTCCGAAAGATATTCACATCTTAAGTTCCGAAATTGTTTCTGATCGTTTCCGATCAGATTTAAACGCAGTCTCCAGAACTTATTTGTACCGCATCTGTACCGCCCCTGTCCAAAACATATTCACAAGAGCCTACACGGCAAATATACCGGAAATCATCTCGGAATCAGAAGTTGCCGCCATAAGAAAGGCGGCTGATTCTCTCGTCGGAGTCCATGATTTTCGTTCCCTTTCAGGAGTAAAAAAGAAAAAAGGAACAGTCAAAGAAATATTTGACATTTCCGTTTCCCACTCCAAAGAAACCGAAAACGACAGCTTTTCGCTTCTTACGATCAAAATCTGTGCAAATGATTTTCTGTACCTGATGCCGGAGCACATCATTGAATTTCTCATAAAAAAGGGAGTGGATAAAGAAGTACGCTGCAATCCGGCAGGACTTCTCCTCCACTCCATTACCTATCCCGATTCATGTTCCGTTCCCTCTGCCGGGTCCAAGCAGGTTTAAAAAAGCATCGCAACTGTATGAACTGCGAATGCCGCAAGCCATGCGATCACACATTGGCCGATGACAACAAAAAACGCCCATTTTCCGCCAAGCTCCCGCTTGATCGATGCAACCGCAGCCACACAGGGAGTATACAACAGGCAAAATACGAGAAGCGCCGCAGCTCCTGCCGCCGTGATCGTTCCAAGAAGCGCTTCCGTAGTGCCGAACAACACCGTCAGCGTCGAGACAACACTTTCTTTTGCCATAAATCCGGTTACAAGCGCCGTCGATATACGCCAGTCCCCAAACCCAAGCGGTGCGAAAACCGGTGAAAGAGCTCCCGCGATCATTGCCAAAATACTGTCCTTTGAATCTGTCACCATATTCAGGCTTGTATCAAAGCTTTGCAAGAACCAGATCACGATCGTCGCCGCGAAAATAACCGTAAAAGCTCTCTGAAGAAAATCTTTCGCTTTTTCCCACAATAACTGTCCGACATTTTTCATTCCCGGAAGACGGTAATTCGGAAGTTCCATAACAAACGGAACAGGCTCCCCTTTAAACATCGTTCCTTTAAACAAAAGGGCCATGATAATTCCCATAACAATACCAAGAACATACAATCCGATCATCACAAGCGCGGCATAGTCCGGAAAAAATACAGCCGAAAAGAATGCATAGATCGGAAGCTTTGCCGTACAGCTCATAAACGGAGTCAGCAAAATCGTCATTTTCCTGTCTCTTTCCGACGGAAGCGTTCTGCTCGCCATCACCCCGGGAACGGTACATCCGAACCCGACCAGCATCGGCACGATACTTCTTCCCGACAATCCAAGCTTACGAAGCAGCTTATCCATAATAAAAGCTACTCTTGCCATATATCCGCTGTCTTCCAGCAAAGATAAGAAGAAAAACAATGTAACGATGATCGGCAGGAAACTAAGGACTCCTCCCACACCGTTAAAAATCCCGTCAATAACGAGGGAATGAACCGCCGTATTGACTCCCGCGGATGTCATCGCCTGATCTGTGATTTCTGTCAAGTATCCGATTCCCGTTTCCAAAAGCGACTGTAATCCCGCTCCGATCACGTTAAATGTCAGCCAGAATACAATTCCCATAATCGCGATAAAGGCCGGGATTCCCGTATATTTTCCCGTCAGTATGCGGTCGATCCGTTTACTCCTGAGACGCTCTTTACTCTCATGCGGTTTTACAACCGCCGTCTCACACACTTCCGTTATGTAAGAGAATCGCATATCGGCAACGGCTGAAGCTCTGTCAAAACCGCTCTCCTCTTCCGTCTGAACAACGATGTGCTCGAGCATTTCTTTTTCATTCCGGCTTAAATCCAATTTCTCGGTAATCTTTTTATCGCCTTCCATGATCTTGCTTGCCGCAAACCGAAGAGGGATTCCGGCTTTTTGTGCGTGATCATCGATCAAATGCATGACTGCATGAAGTCCTCTGTGGATCCCGCTTTCCGTATCCGCACAAAAATCCTGTTTTTGAGGACTTTCCTGATACTTTGCCACATGCACCGCATGTTTCACAAGCTCTTCGATTCCCTCTCCTTTGGCAGCGGAGATCGGTACAACCGGAACACCGAGAAACTCTTCCATTTCATTTACATGAACGCTTCCCCCGTTTTCCCTCAATTCATCCATCATGTTCAATGCAACGACCATAGGCATATCTAACTCCATCAACTGCATCGTTAAATAGAGATTCCTCTCCATATTCGTCGCATCGACGATATTAATGATTCCTTTCGGCTTTTCATTTAACAAAAATTCTCGTGTAACAATCTCCTCACTGCTGTAAGGAGACATAGAATAAATTCCCGGAAGGTCTGTGATTAATGTATTTTTGTACCCTTTGATCACGCCGTCCTTGCGGTCTACGGTAACGCCCGGAAAATTTCCGACATGCTGCGAAGCCCCTGTCAACTGATTAAACAACGTCGTCTTTCCGCAATTTTGGTTTCCTACCAGGGCAAACGTCAACGTCTCATCATCCTTAAGCGGATTTTCTGTTTCTTTCTTATGGTACTTTCCGCCTTCACCGTATCCGGGATGTGCAGAACGTTTCACCTTGTTCCGTCTTTCTTTCTCTTTTTCTTCTGACTTTATTTCTTTTACTTCTATTTTCTCTGCATCATCCAAACGGATCGTCAGCTCATACCCATGTATTTTCAACTCGATCGGATCGCCCATAGGCGCATATTTTACGACTGTCACTTCTGCGCCCCGTATCAATCCCATATCCAGAAAATGTTGTCTGAGTGCTCCGCTTCCTCCGACAGATAAGATAATTCCTTTCTGTCCGATGCCAAGTTCTTTCAATGTCATAATCTTCACTCCTCATCTTTTAGTAAGCGTCAACTAACATTATAACAGAAAAACCTTAAATTGCGAGATTTTTTTCAAATTATATAATTCGGAATAAGTTCTCATTTTATCTACATATTTTTATATTTTTTGTCACTTTTTAATAAACTTCTGGTATAATTAATCTATATATAACCGTATATAACCAACATATAAGTTTATGCAATGATCAAGAGGAACGTTTCATGAAAACATACAAAAAAAACAATACCGATTCGATCGGATCACTGTCTTTGTCCGATTCGATCTTATCAGGCGCAACTATCACATCACAGCCGGCAGGATACACATTTCCGCATCATCTGCACTCTACAATAGAGATTTATCGTATCATATCAGGCGAATGTCTTATGGATGTCCAGTCGGAAACACTTCACTGCACAAAAGGCGATTTTATTATGATACTGCCGAATATCGTTCACTCTTTTTATCTGAACAAAAAATCTGACTGTACGTTTAAACACGTCCACTTTGATCCCAACATGTTTTCAAATATTATTTTAGAAAACGAAGGCGTTTATCCGATCACATTAATGCATGCAGTTTTATTTTCTTCGCATTTTTATTACCGTTTCTCGGCAGACGACGTAATCGACAGTACATTAGACAAGCTGATCAGCCTTTATACCGACTCTGACGGTCTGTTTCCGGCAGCCAATATTAACATTTCTCTGATCAACTTAATGCTGTACATATTGGATCACACAAAACCGGCCCATCATTTTTCAAACCCGCAGCTCCAGAACAGTTATGTTGCTTACACGCTGAATTATATTGCGGAGCATTATACCGAGAAGATCATACAGGAAGATATTGCGTCACAGCTTCATATTTCTGTTCGCTATTTAAGCAAACTGTTCAAGGCGCATATCGGAATCACTCTCTCCAGCTATATTAACGTATACCGAATCAATCATTCGATCAGCCTGATGCAAAATACAAAACTGTCACTGACCGAAATAGCGCTGCAGTCCGGATTTACAAATTCCCAGCACTATTCTAAAGTATTTCGTGACTGTGTAAATACAACGCCGTCACAATATCGCAAGTCTATATAGATCCTCATATGCCCAAAAGGCATGTTTTGAAATACAAAACAGGGAGTGGTTCATTTTTAACCGCTCCCTGCATTCATATTATAAATATGATATCTTTTTAACGATTTTTATTCCTTTTGAACATTACAGCCACAGCCGCCGACGCTGATATAAGAAGTCCGATCATCCATACAAATACGTTTGCATGATCTCCCGTCTGTACCGCACCCGGTTTTTCATTATTTTCCGGTGTCGAATCTTCCTTCTGTTCTTCAGCTTTCAATGTCTTAAACGTCACTTTTTCTGATTTAACAGATTCATTTCCGGCTGCGTCTACCGCCGTCACTTCTACAAAATATGTAGTCTCTGCTTTCAGATTTGTCAATCCGCAAGATGCTTCTGTAAGAAGTTCTTTGTTCAATTTTACACCGTCAACATATACGTTGTATCCTGCCGCTTCTTTTCCGTCCGCCGCGTTCTTCCATGATGCTTTTGCGCTTGTCTCGGTAATTTCCGAAACTTTTACGTCGACCGGAGCTTTCAATTCCGGAGTCGGTTCGGGATCCGGTTTCTCCTGCTCTTTCAAGTCTTTGATTGCTTTTTCAAGCGCTTTGTTCGCATCATTTACTTTTGTCTGATCTGCTTTCGGATCACTGTTTACTTTCTGTGCGGCTGCCAAAGCTTCTTCAAGCGCTTTTAAAGACTCTTCCGTATACTTGTCTGTCTCGTTCAAAAGAGCGGATGCTCTTTCAATATTCGCCTTCAGCGCTTCTTTGTCAACAACAACTTTCTTTACTGTTGTAAATTCAACTTTTTCTGATTTTGCCGACTCTTCTCCGTCTGCGTCTACCGCCGTCACTTCTACAGAGTAAGTCGTTCCGTCTTTCAAGCTGCTTACGTTATATGTTGTCTCTGCAATAAGTTCTTCATTCACTTTTGTTCCGTCAACATATACGTTGTATCCTGCCGCTTCTTTTCCGTCCGCCGCATTCTTCCATGATACTTTTGCGCTTGTCTCGGTAACTTCCGAAACTTTCACGTCAACCGGAGCTTTCAATTCCGGAGTCGGTTCAGGTGCAGGTGTTCCGCCTTCGTTAAGATAAGTAATGATCGGTGTCACATGAACAGACGGCTTTGTAGGATTTCCGTTTGAAATTGCCGCAACACGGATATAATCTCCGCGTTTCACTTCAATCTTATCAAACGCTTTCCAGTCTTTTGCCTGAACTTTACTCTGTTCAAGAATAACACTTTGCTTTTCTTCATCATTTACTAACAGTTTTAATGTTACTGTTCCGCCGCTGTTTCCGTTTTGTCTCAAATACGGCTCGTCATCTTTTACATGGAATGATACTATTCCGTCTTTCGGCACTCTATACGCCATAGCAGTAGAAATTCCTGTGCTCGGTGGAGCGGAAAGAAGACCGTGCGTTGCTTCTGTCGGTTTTGCGGAATGGCTTTGCTCGTCGATTCCCGGACCGTAGTATGTATTTACCATCCAGTTCGGATACTGACTGTCATACTCTTTTATCTCCGTCCACTCTCCTGATGCCGCTTTCTTCTGACCAAACCATACATTTCCCTGCTGCGGTCCTGCATAATCCAACGCCCAGTTATATGTATTTTTCTGCTTGATCGTGTAATCGTTCGTCTTACCGTCTTCCGCCGTGATCCTCATTGTCATGGCATCTGCGATATTTTCCTGATCTTTCAACGTTTTTTCACCGCTTACTACAGATACTTCCGCTGTTTCAGCCGCTTGAACATTTCCTTTCAGCTCGCCTGCCGTTGTCGGATTCTTCTCTGTAAACGGCACATAGATCGTTTTGTCTTTCACTTCATAATATGCAGACTTCAGTTTATTATCCGAACTTGCAACTACCGTATATACAACAGCCTCTTTTCCTTCACAGGAAACGGTTACTGTCATGCCGCCTTTAATGATATCTGCATTTTCCAACGGCTTGCCGTCTTTTGACTTAACAGTGATCGTCACTCCCGTATCTACAATCGAATCTTTGCAAAACTGTTCTACTGTTGTATTTTTCGGTATATCGCTGATCGTCTTTGATTCCTGATCGATTTGATAAACTACGGAACGAAGAACGAGATCTCCGATCACATCGCTTTCCGCAGCTCCGATTTCCGGCGTCGCCGTAACTGCATGTCCGAAGAAATCGTGATCGATTGAATAACCGTTACGGTCAATCACTACTTTTCCTTTATTGATCGCCGGCGAATTTTCCGCCAGTTTAAATCCATCAAAAACGGTTATTTCCGTCGGATCTTCATGCCGTCTTGCCTGTTTGTCTTCTGCAGCTTTTACCGGACCTGACGCTGCGTCTGCAAGAACCGGAGTTCCTTTTTCCACTTTCACAGCAGCCTTATCATCCGGATAAGAACTTACATTATAAAACAGATTGTTGGAATAAACTTTATTATTACGCGGATTCCAGTTTGTAATCTGCGCCGGCTGCTTTCCGTCAAAATAGAAAATATTGTTTTCCATCGTAACCGGGCCGGAATCTCTGTACCAGATCGACCGGATTCCTTCTTTGATCACAAATGTGTTATTGTACACCTGTGTATTTCCTGCGTTTCCTGCCGGATCAAGCGGTCCCATATCTTCATGTACGCTGATGTTATAACGGAACGTATTATTGATCGATTCGCCTCCGCAGAACATAATCGTACTTGCCGTATTTCCGTGGCTGTAATTATATTGATAATTTGTACCGTCTCCATAATCTGCATCCCACGGCTGTCCGTCTCCGTTTCCTTTTGAGGCATTTAACGTCTTAAAACATTCATTATATTGGAACACCGCATTTTTACATTTCCACGGCCAGATACCTGCCGCGACTCTTCCTCCTGTATGCGTCTTTCCGTTTGGATTTCCGTTTGCGTCAAGCTGTGGCTGCGGATCTGTATAATCTGTCGTATTAATCTGAGCCGCCGCATTTTCCGATACATTATACTGGATGACCGGTCTGTCGATATACATTGTCGTGATCGCGTCTCCGCCGACATTATTCAAATAATTGTTCTGGATCACAACGTCTGAGGACGCGTATGTTTTCATCGTCTCATCACTTAAAGCGCCGCCGTTGAATTTTGCCCATTCATATGTATATCCGACCGCAATTCCCCAACGGTTTACCGTATCAAGATAGCAGTTTTGTATCGTCACATCATTATATCTGGCAATTCCCGTCGCGCTCTCGTTCTCCGGCTTTTCAACAATAAAATAAATACCGCCGTTTGTCATATGTTTATTGTAAACATTGCCTGTCACATCATGGATATACAGATCGTTCAATACGATATGGTCAACCGTTCCTTTGTTTTTTGCAACTCCGGCAACGCCTGTCCTGTCCATGCATTCCGCGTCATTGTATTTATAATTTTTATCTTTCTCTGCATCTGTTGCGGAATCCCGGTCATTTGTAATCTCCAGTCCTTCGATTTCGATATATTCTACATCTTTCAGCAAAATAGACGAAGATACTGTTCCGTGCCACTTATGGTTCTGATCGTCAAGTTTGTGCCCGTAATTTAATTCCCATTGTCCATGACCGTTTGTATTGATCTGAGGACGTCCGTCTTTCTCATCCCCATATGTAGAAATTTTAATAGGAGCGTTTTCACTTCCGCTTCCTTTAATATGAAGCGCCTGATCCTCAAACACCGATCCGTTTTTCAAAAGAACTCGGTCTCCCGCTCCGAGCGTAAGATCATTTACTTTGTTCAGTGTCTGAAATGCTTTTCCTTCAGAAAGTCCGTCGTTTGTATCTTTTCCGTTTTCAGAATCGACATAATACGTCTTTCCCTGACTGTTTTCTTCTGCCTGCACCGCCTCTGTCGGCATCATCGATCCGACAGTCGTTCCGACAAGCAAGAGCGCGAGCATTCCGCTCACCCATTTCTTCTTCATACTTTTCTCCTTCCCACCTGATACAATCTCCAAAGCGCCTCTTTATATTCCCGGTCATATGCCGGCGCCGCCTTGACTGTTATCGTTTTAAATGATCCAAAGTAAAACGATCAACTGCTTCCAAATCACCGCTTACTTCTAAATCTTCTGTCATCTGAGCGATCATGGCATCATATTTTTTCTCACGCAGTTCTCTCTCAACCGCAATGCGCGCAGTTTCCAAATCAGCCTTTTCCCCGTCGTCTTGAAAAACCCATTCTCCCTGACTGTAATATTCGGCTACTTCTTCTTCGGTCAGATCCATTCCTTTTCTGTCAGTATCATTACAGTAAATTTCTTTATACATACTGATCTCATACTGCATATAAAGGTCAAACGTGTATTCTTTCAGACCGTAGATGACTTCTCCGTCTTCTACCTTTTTCTGCCTTTTTGCATTTTCCTGCTTCCACCGTTTTTCAATCGCCGCAAAGCTTCCGTCGGATACATCGCCGTATTCTTCCGCCAGATCATACACCGCATGAATATACTTGATCTTTTCCACCGTGTGATCCGCTAAAATCTCATATCCATATTGTCCTTCATAGCTTTGCTCCCAAAAATCTTCACCGTACAAAGCGTCATACCGCTTTTGGATCTCCATCTTCACATCATATTTTACAAGATCCATACAAAGCTGATATTCCTTTGATCCAACTTTTTCTTCTCCGATTTTCAGATCGAAACGATTCTTTCGGTAAACCGCACTCGCCGCCGTAAATATAACCGCCGCCGAAAGCGCTCCGGCCACTGCCGCGCCGATCCAAAAATGTCTGCCGAATTTCCGTCTGTCTGCTGAGAAATGCTGATTTTCATTTTTCATAATGTCTGTCTCCCTGCAAATGAACAGCTTTAAATTATCATAACAATTCCCTGTTATTTCTTCTCGTTCATTTTTGCATATTCATCAAGTCTTTTTATCTAATTCGGAACTACGCCTCTTTTCTGTACCCGTTTTATTATATACGCCCCGACAAGTCCTGATACGATTCCGACGATGATCCCGCCCAAAATATCCGTCGGATAATGAACGTACAGATACATTCTGGAAAACGCAATCAAAACAGCCACAGCACAGCTTATTTTCCAAAGTTTCTTCTCTCCTGCAAAATACAGCGCCGCAACCGCTGTAAACGATGCCGCCGTATGTCCCGAAGGAAAAGAAAAATCTTTCGGCGCCGTGATCAGCAGCGAAATCCCTTCTTTTACATCAAACGGGCGCGTGCGGGCAAATATATTTTTCAAGATCCCGTTGCATAACACAAGATCGACAATAAGCGCAGCCGCAACGATCGCCCCGCTTTTTCTCGTCTTCGGAAATGCCAGCAGAACAGCCGCCAGTATAATCCACAGAGCGCCCGCGTCTCCAAGATGTGTGACCGCTTTCATAATTTCGTTTAAAATCGTCGTCTGCAGCGTCTGCAGCCAATCTAAAAATTGTAATTCAAATACCATTTGTTTCTTCCTCCGTGCCTTTTTCCTTTCACTCTTCTGTCTTTATATAGGTGTTTGCGAAACGCCACAAGCCGCATAAATACGGCATTTTAACTTTTATAAAACAAAACATCTCCTCAACGGATTGTGGTAAAATAGAGTTGCCTAGAAACTATAAACCAACCACCCGAAAGGAGATGTACCTATATGATACCATATAAGCAGCTCACTTTGGCAGAAGTTTTTGAAGATTGCCAAAATAAATTCGATAATGACAAATATCAGTTTCTTTCTCTACTTGACCAAACCATTAATCTTGATGAAATTGTTCCTGTTTCTTTTGTTACTCATTTTCACGCTTCTACAGGAAGACCTCGTAAGCATCCACTTTATCCTATGATTAAGGCTCTCCTTATTCAGCGCATTTTCTCAATCCCGACAGATACTCTTCTGATTATATTTTTAAAATATTCTCAGGAACTACGGGATTTCTGTGGCTTCCGTGTTGTTCCTGATGCCTCAAAATTTACCCGCTTTAAACAGGACTTTCTTATGGACTTACAATCGATGTTCGATCACTTAGTTGATATCACTGAACCGATCTGCCAACGTATTGATTCTAACCTTGCTTCCATGAGTATCTTTGATACTTCTGGAATTGAGGCATGGGTAACAGAAAATAATCCGAAATACGCAAACCGTATCATAAAACAGTTAAAGGCCTTTGCAAAGGCTCACAACTTTGATAAAAACTTTGATCCTTACAAAGCTGCTTACGGCTCAATGCCTGCACACGCTACTGCTAACCCAGCTATCCAACAGATGTACATCAACGGACATTTCTGCTATGCCTATAAGTTTGGTATTGTCACTAATGGTCTTGGTATTGTTCGCGATATTACCTTCTACAATAAAGATTTCCTAAATGCTCATCCTAATATCATTGTTGAAAAGAAATCCGATTCACCAGATGAAGATAAATCACTTGCGGACTCTAAGGCACTGCTCCCTGTTTTGATTGATTTCTTTCAGAAGCATCCTTTGATCAACCCTAAAACTTTTCTAGGCGATGCCGCTTTTGATACCATTGAAATCTACAAAGCCCTTTTGGATGATCTTGGCTTTGAAAAAGCATTTATTCCACTCCGGACAAAACTATCAATGGAAGAAAATGGCTACACCTTCAACGAAAATGGTGTTCCTTGCTGTCCGCATGATTCCACACTTCCTATGAAACGGGAAGGGAGTAAATCTCATCTGAGAAGCAAACTTCCCAGCATGAAGTTTGTATGCCCTAAAATGAAATGGGAATACAACCGTGAAACCAAAACGAAACGCCGTGTCTGCCGCTGTGAGAACCCCTGTACCACATCTTCCTGTGGAAGAATGATTTACATTTACCCCGAAAAGAATCTGCGTGCCTATCCCGGTGTGGAACGTGGTTCCGTAGAATGGGATGAGACCTATAAAATCCGTGTAAACGTTGAAAAATCAATCAACCATTTTAAAGACAGTTTCTGTATTGCCGGTCGTAAAACCCAAAATGAGAAAACACTACATGCAGATTTGTTGCTTGCAGGAATTTCTCAGTTAATAACTGTCATGGTTGCTGATAAAATTCACCAGCATCAATACATACGAAGTTTAAAACCACTCATAGCATAGGACTTACCAACTTCATAAGCCCATGAGGTTTATTTGTTGTGCCAAGAAATGAACGATTTTCACTTCCTATCCCAAGAATCCTGCATGACAGGAGCCTTCGCCTGTTTTCAGTCAGGATTGCGGACTTGTTTCGCAATTACCTATTCTGTCTTTATATATTTCGTCTTGCGATTGCCGCAGTCATCGCTGTCTCGATGCTTTTCCCGGCAATCAGTTCAAAATACTCGCAGTGTTTCTTACAATATGTCACCGCAGCACGCTCGCACACATTATCTATTCCTGTTATTTTTTTGACAAAAGAAGATGCAGATGAGACTTCTTCCACCTCGTTGAGCATTTCCGCCGAATATGTCAAAAACGGAACTTTATACTTTTCCGCCAGCGAAACAACGGCAGGTTCTTCTTTCTTTAGATCAATACTTACAAGCGCTTCAATCTGATTCATATCCAGATGATTCTTTTTCAAAATTTCTAAAAGACCTTTTTCTAAAAGTTCTTCTGAAATTCCTTTCCTGCATCCAAGTCCGACAATAATATTTTTCGGCTTTAAAAGAAGTGTATTTTCATCTATCGCAGGAAACGAATCTGCAAGAATGACCCGATACCGATACTTCATTACTTCTTCTATCGTATTACATATGCAAACTTCATCCGAAAACATCTCTTTTGAATTTTTTACGGCATTTTCTGCATGATCGCCTTGCGCATAAATTCCGATCAATTCGCCGTCAAGCACCGCTGCGGAAATTCTTTTTGCCGCCTCTCTGTCCGTAATATACAATGCATTTTTTTTTGCAAATACATCAGCCGCAAACTTTTTTCTCACATCTGTAGCAGTCGTATGCACACTGACAGCGCCTAGCAGATTTGCTATCTGATCCGCGAGCTCTGCCGCTCCTCCCACATGACCGGACAACAAAGGGATCACATACTGCCCGGCTTCATCCGCCACGACGACAGCCGAATCCGTAAATTTATCTTTCACATAAGGCGCAATATACCGAACTGCGATCCCTGCCGCACCGATAAATAAAAATGCCCACTTTCCCCAGCGTTCCCGAATCAAATCTTCCTTTTTTTTCGGAAGTTGCTTCACCCCGCCTTCTTCTCCCATAACATACTTTGCAGGGGCATATCCTTCACAGATATACCCCTGCATCTTTAATTTCCTATATATGTATCGATTCTGCTTCGTTCCTCTTTCTGTAAAACTGAATATGACTACTTTCGCAATACCGCCCGTCATCACAACCTCCCGATCTTCTGCCTGACTTTTATAAAATAGTACAGATGATTCTTTGCCGAACCTTTCGGCAGCTCTCTGTCAAGTATAGCATAATCGGAACAGACTGTTCAACTTCTCGTTATATAAGGTAACAAGTTCAGCCATACAGATGGCCGCCCGTTTATGAGTAAAACAGTGGCATCAGCCGCCATAAGCATGCAGTGCGGTTTTACGAATGACGCAGACTGAACTGTTACTATATGAGACTTTCCCTGAAAATATCGATAATTTCTGTTCGATCCAGTTTCTTGTACCCGGTATCGAATACGATCGTCACATCCGCAATCCCTTCTATCATCTCTTCTGTCACCCCAAGTTCTGACAGATTCATAACAAGCCCCAGCTCTTTCATCCAGCTTTCCATAGCTGCCAGACCTTCTTCCGCAATTTCCCGATCTTCTTTTTCCGAAGCATCCACGCCCCATACATTTACCGCAAACCGTTTGAATTTTTCAAGACCATACGGCATAATATGACGATAATACGGAAGTGAAACTGCCGCCAATGTCATCCCATGCGTCGCGTTTGTATATCCGCCTACTGCCTGTCCGAGCATATGAACCATCCAGTCTGTCGATTTTCCGCATGCGACAAGCGTGTTAAGCGCCCATGTTGCCGTCCACATAATATTGCTTCTCGCTTCATAATCCTGCGGGTCTTTATTTGCGATCTTACTTGAATGAATCAGAGAACGCATCAAGCCTTCACTGATATAATCGCTCGTATTATCATCTGTATCTGAAAAATATTGTTCGCAAATATGATTAAAAATATCATAAATTCCGGCAGTCATCTGATAATGTGGCAGTGTCATTGTAAAACGTGGATTCAAAATCGAAAATCTGGGCATAATCTTCTCATCTTCAAACACATGCCCGATCTTCTGCTTCGTCTTTTCGTTCGTAATAACCGATCCCGCATTCATCTCCGATCCTGTTCCAACCATAGTCAGAACACAGCCGACCGGAACGATCTCACAATCAGGCTCATCAAACCGCACAAAATATTTCTCCCACGGATCTTCCGTGCAGTTCACTGATACAGACACCGCCTTAGAATAATCACATACCGATCCGCCGCCTACCGCAAGCAGCAGATCTGCATTATGATTTCTGGCAATCTTAATTCCTTCATATAATTTTGCCAAAGTCGGATTCGGCATAACCCCGGCAATCTCAGCGATATTTTTTTCATTCTTTTTTAATATATTTATTACTTTATCATAGATTCCGTTTTCTTTAATAGAACCCGCACCGTAAACAAGTACAACATTTTTCCCGTATTTAGGAAGCTCCTCATTCAAAAAATCAAGGGAATCTTCTCCGAAATAAAGCTTCGTAGGATTGCAGTAAACAAAATTTCCGTTCATATCACATCGTCTCCTTTTCATTTATCTCATTATCTTCTCTTGATATCATACTCCTTTCCCCCTGCTTCATGTCAAGTGTTTCTTCCTGCATCCGGGGACTCTAACATCAGCCAGTTGCCCCGAAATTTCCTCATCAAATTCCAATACCAGGCTCCTGCCAGATCTAACTCTTGAACGAGTTTCCATTTTGCCTGAATACTTCTGACGTCTTCAAACCAGACAACATGATCCATGCCGCTTTTCTTATATGTAAACCACGGACTTTGGGCAGTCTGCGCATACCGGATCAACGCGCCGTTTTCAACAGCAAGATCCACTGCCTGCACATTTCCGATCGTCTGAGCCCTTGTAACTCCTCTCTCATAAGGAAGCTGCCAGTCATATCCATAGTTTGGTATCCCCAAAATCAATTTTTCCGCCGGGATCTGGCTAAGAGCATACTCGACAACTTGACGTACTTTATCAAGCGGTGCGACAGCCATCGGAGGTCCGTACGTATACCCCCACTCGTAAGTCATTAAAAAAACGTAATCCGCGTTCTCCCCGATCAGTCTGTAATCCGCCCCTTCTACAAGAAGCCCTCTCTGTTCGTTTGACACCTTCGGCGGAACTGCCACAGATACCGTATATCCTTCCGGTCTTAAAAGTTCTCTCATTTTCCCGATAAACGCAGCATACTGAACTTTATTTTCAGGCAAAACATATTCAAAATCAATATTGACTCCCGCAAAGCCCCGCCTTCTTACTTCAGCAGTCAACTGTTCCAAAAGCCTTTCCTGTACCTCGACATTTTCCGTAAGCACTTTTACAAGCTGATTATTAAAAGCTCCTTCCGAAAACGGCGTAAGAACCATGATCGGTTTTGCTCCGTGACGCCATGCGGTCTCTATCATCCAAAGATCGTCTTGCAAAGGCGGAACCAGATTCCCTTCAAATGTAAAACCATAAGAAAATACAAGAAGTTCTTTTAACGCAGGAAACGACTGTTCTAAAATTTCTTTATCTATAAAAGGATAAGCATATCCGCCGATCGTTTTCCCTTTTGCCAATTCAGGCTGTGTACTTTCCTCTGCCTGCCCCTCATCAACTTCCAACAAAAGAAGCGCCTGCCCGGGCACGATCTGATTTTTGTCTTTTAGCTGATTATCATAAACGATCTTCCAAACGGGCACGCCAAATTTTACCGCAATGCCGGACAACGTATCTCCTTTTTCCACAACATAGATCAATAATAAATCACCCCCGTAACAAAAGACTATGCTTTTGCCCGAGGGATTATACTTCTTTCTCTTTCTTCTTTTTCAAATTGCCTGCCCGTTTCTGCAAAAATTTTTCCAGAAGCGCATTGATCTCTCCGCCCAGCAATATAATGTACATACATCCATACAGCCAAAGCATGATCAAAATAATCGTCGTCAAACTTCCGTACATACTTGTAAAGCCTTTAAACACATCAAGGTATACCGAAAAAAAGAACGACAAAAGCAGCCATCCGCATGCCGTAAACACCGCTCCCGGAAGCTGTTTGCGAAGAGTTGTCTTTGCCATATTTCTCCTGTTCGGAAGAAAACGGTACACAAGATCCCAAAAAACAGTCAACACGACAAATGTAACAAACGTCCTGATCCGAATAATAAATTCGACAACTTTGCTTAAAAACGGAATGTGCTCATATATCATCACGCTGATCCTGTTTCCGAATACAGATAATACAAGGGAGCTTACGATAGCCAATAGGAATATAACTGTATAAAACGATGCTCTTATCCTCAGATAAAAATAATTACGCGTCTCCATATTCTCACAGATGCTGTTTAATCCCGATGTGACAGACAGAACGCCTTTCCCCGCTGACCAAAGCGCTACAACAATCGTAACCGGAACGATCGTTCCTGACTGAAAATATACTTGAGATACGATCGAACGTATCATGGGCGCAACACTTTCCGGAAATACTTTCAAAACCGCTGTCATAACTTCGCTCATCGTTATCGGCGTAAAGCGAACCATCGTCAAGAGAAGCAAAAATATGGGGATCAAAGACAGCACAAAAAAATAAGCCGCCTGTGCTGCATAAGCGCCTGTGTGATGAGAATTTATCGTTATAATAACTTTAAATATCTGACTTTTTATCTTTTCCCACTTTTTTTTCATATTCACATCATAATTCCATTTAATTTCATTTGAATCACCGGAATCACCAAAGGCTCGTACCGGGATTGTAAACGGCTGCCAAGCTCCGGGGCAAACCCAAACTTCGACTTATCGCCATTGCAAAAAGCGGTCGTACAGGACGGCCGCCTTTATCTTTTGTAACTCCCCAAAATGCCGTTCCCTGTATTTTGAGTCCTAGCCACGGCTAGGTGGGCAACCGCATCTGCTTTTCTGTCGTCCACTGCTGTCGGAGGCCTGACATATTACAGAAATATAGGAATCCCGTTTAAACTAATGTAGGTTCAAAATAACAAGGTTATCGCACATCTCAGGTTATTTCTCTTTTAACTTACTGCTATTATACTCTACTTATACTATTTTTACAACCGCATATTTTTTCCATTCAAAAAATTCAGTGTAGGATTACAATACATGTGTTACAACTGAATAATTAAAAAGCGGAAATACCTTTTCTGTGTTATGCTTTAAGCTACCAAACCTAAACATTTAAGAAAGGAAGTATTCCCGCATGGCAAGTATAACACAAGATATGAGGTATCGTCTATCCTTGATCCGTTTCGCCGAAAAATATGGTGTCTCAAAAGCAGCAATTAAATATAAGACAAACCGCCAGTATATTTATCGTTGGAAGCGCCGCTATGACGGCACAATAGAGTCTCTCCGCGATCGTTCACGCCGTCCCCATCACCATCCCAATCAGCATACACCTGAAGAAATCAAGCTGATCCAAGATATGCGTAGGCGCAATCCCCATTCTGGTCTGGTTGTCTTTTGGGTCAAACTTATGCAGCGCGGTTATAAACGTTCCATCCCAGGATTGTATCGTTTTCTGAAGAAACAGGGAATCTTGGCTCAAAAACTTCCGAATCCCAAATATATTCCGAAGCCTTATGAGCAGATGAAATATCCCGGACAGCGTATCCAGGTCGATGTGAAATTCGTTCCTGCATGTTGTCTTGTCAATAATGCGAAAGGAAAGAAATTCTATCAGTATACCGCCATTGATGAGTACTCCCGCTGGCGGTATGTGGAAGCTTTTGAAGAACACAGCACCTATTCATCCGCACAGTTCCTCAAGCATCTGATCCAACGCTTTCCTATGCCAATCGAATGCGTTCAGACAGACAACGGCGTGGAGTTTACAAAGCGCTTTTCCACTTCCGGCAAAGAAACATTGACTTTATTCCAACGGACTTTAAAAGAACTTGGCATCCAACATAAACTGATCCGACCCTTTACACCACGTCATAACGGAAAAGTGGAACGCAGCCACCGCAAGGATAATGAACGTTTTTATACCTCGCATACTTTCTATTCCTTTGAGGATTTTTCCAAGCAGCTTCAAACCTATAACCGTAGGGATTATAACCAGTTTCCCATGAGACCTCTGGGGTGGAAATCACCACAAACTGTTCTGAGGGAATTTATTGATCGGGGTGTAACATATGTTTGACAAACCTACAATATTTTTTCCATTCAAAAAATTCAGGCCATAACAGTTCAGCCCGCGCCATTCCTAAAACCGCGCTGCGTGCTTATCGCAGCTAACGTCAGCGGTTTACTCATGAACAGGCGCTTATATCATCCCGACCGCCTCGTTTACGCTTTTTACCCCGATGAGTCGAATTCCTTTGATATCTTTTACCATTTTCATGCACACCTGCGGAAGAATACACGTCTCGAATCCCAGCTTTTTCGCCTCTGCGACTCTTTGTTCGGGCATATTGACCGCGCGGACTTCTCCGCTTAGTCCGACTTCCCCGAACACGATCGTCTTTTCATCAACCGGGCGGTTTCTGTAACTTGAAACAAGCGCCATAACAATACCAAGATCGATCGCCGGCTCGTTCATTCTGATTCCTCCGGCGATATTGACATACGCATCCGAATTAGACAGCGCCATTCCGAGACGTTTTTCCAACACTGCCATAAGAAGATTCACTCTGTTATAATCCGTTCCGGCAGCCGTACGCCTCGGCATCCCGAAATTACTCCTGCATACAAGCGCCTGTATCTCGATCAAAATAGGCCGAGTTCCTTCCATAGAACATGCAACGACCGATCCCGCAGACTGTTCCGGTCTGCCACTCAACATATATTCCGAAGGATTTTCCACTTCCTCAAGTCCGCTCTGCCGCATCTCAAACACGCCGATCTCATTCGTCGATCCGAAACGATTCTTCACAGCGCGTAAAATTCTGTAAGAAGCGTGTCTGTCTCCTTCAAAATAAAGCACTGTATCAACCATATGTTCCAAGACACGCGGACCTGCTACCGTTCCTTCTTTCGTCACATGTCCGACAATGAAAATCGGAATACATAATCCTTTTGCAAGCTGCATAAATACATTCGTCGATTCTCTTACTTGCGACACACTTCCGGGAGCGGATGAAACTTCTTCGCTGTACATCGTCTGAATAGAGTCAATGACAACAAGTTCGGGACGCTCTTTTTCAAGAATTCCTCTTATGATCTCCAGATTCGTCTCACATAAAAGAAACAATCCGTCCGCAAAGTTTCCCATACGGTTTGCCCTTAGTTTGATCTGCGTCTGCGATTCTTCTCCCGAAATGTATAAAACTTTCTTTTTATCGGCCAGAATCCTGCACACTTGAAGCAGCAAAGTAGACTTTCCGATACCGGGATCGCCGCCGACAAGCACAAGCGATCCCGGAACGATCCCTCCTCCGAGCACGCGGTCTAATTCTTTGATGCCTGTAGCGCACCGCACGTCATCTTCAGCCGTTACATCGTTAAGCGGGATCACTTTCGCTTCTCTGACAAGCTCGCGAACAGCTTTTGCTCCCTGTGTACTGCCTTTCGTCACACCGCTGCCGATCTTTTCCTCTACAAATGTATTCCACTCCCCGCATCCCGGACACTGACCGAGCCATTTTGCCTCTTCATGCCCGCAATTCTGACAGAAAAACACACTTTTCTTTCCTTTTGCCATTCATTCTCCTTCTCAAAATCAAACACTCATTAAACAATCAGATCTGACACATCCATCTTAAAAGACAGATTCTAAACGCCTCTCAGCATAAGATCTGCCTACAGACAAACGGGGTGGATATAGCATCCACCCCGAAATCAATTTAAGTATTTGTAAACTTTTCAGTTAATATATTAACATTTTACAACTCTCATTGTCGCTTCCTGTCCTTCTGAAAGTTCCACGCTGACACTGAGTTTTCCACTTAAATTCGTACGCATCTTTCCTGCGGACTCGCCGTCAATAAATACTTCATACTCACATTCCGGCTCTAATTCCAAAGTAAACTGAACGTCTCCCTTTGCGGAAACAGAAAACGCAACTTCTGAATCCGTCTCTTTAAAACCTTCCACTGCGCTTCCCGGAACAGATTCATAAACGAACATTCCGTTCCTCTCAAGTTTTGTAATTTCCGAAAAGGTTTTTACTTTATAAATATCACCTTCAAATTCATAATTATCTTTCTTCGTTTTTTCCGAAAGAGTGTAGTCTCCGAAACTGAGACTTCCGTCATTCTCCGCGCGCAATAATTCCTTCACTGCTGCCATCTTCATTTTCCTCCTAAGTATTTCACAATGTGATCACAGGATATGTTTTGTGTAAATCATTGTCTTTCGCATTCCTTTGACCTTTGTACCATTATAATATAAAATATTTGATTTTTCTACTCCTATAAACGATCTTCTTTCCGAATGAAGCGAATCTCTTTTTTCACAGTTCCCGCCTCAATGCAGTCTCCCCGCTTCACTTCTCCGTTCAGGATCGCTTCCGCAAGTTTGTCTTCCAATTCTGTCTGCAGAGCGCGGCGAAGAGGTCTTGCGCCATATTTTGCATCCGTTCCTTTTTCCGCAATAAGCGCTTTTGCCGACTCCCGTAAAGTCAGGCGGATATCCATCTGATCTTCGATCCTTTTTGTAAAATCCCGGCACATAAGCGTAACAATCTTTTTCATATGCGTTTTCTCGAGAGCATGGAATACGATGATCTCATCAATACGGTTTAAAAACTCCGGTCTAAAGATCTGTTTTACTTCATCCATCACGTTTTGTTTCATACGCTTATAATCGCCTGCAGGATCATCTTTTGCCGCAAATCCAAGCTTCTTAGGTTCTATGATCGCTTTTGCTCCCGCGTTTGATGTCATAATGATAACGGTATTGGAAAAATCTATCTTCCGCCCTTTGGAGTCCGTAATATGTCCGTCGTCCAATACTTGCAAAAGAATATTAAACACATCGGGATGCGCCTTTTCGATCTCATCAAACAAAAGTACCGAATAAGGATGTGTACGCACCTGATCGCTGAGCTGACCGCCTTCTTCATGTCCGACATATCCCGGCGGAGATCCGATCATTTTAGAGACGGAATGTTTCTCCATATATTCGGACATATCAACACGGATCATCGATTCTTCATTGCCGAACATCGCTTCGGCAAGCGCTTTCGACAACTCTGTTTTTCCGACGCCTGTAGGTCCTAAAAACAGAAACGAACCGATCGGGCGTTTCGGGTCTTTCAATCCTACACGCCCCCTCTTTACCGCACGGGCAACTGCTTTCACAGCTTCCTCCTGACCGATGACCCTCTGGTGGAGGACACTTTCCAGTTTCTTAAGACGATCCGTATCGCTTTCCGCAAGTTTTTGAACCGGGATCTTTGTCCATGCGGAAACAACTTCCGCTATATCTTCTTCTGTCACTTCCGGCTGAGAAGAAGATGTTTTTTTCTGAAAACGTTTTTTTAGCTGCTCCGATTTTTTCTCTGCCTCCTCCTGCTCTTTCTGTAAAAGCGAAGCCTCTTCAAAACAACCGTTTTTAATACTCTCTTCTTTTTGCTTTTCCAGTTCTTTCAGGCGAAGATCCAAAGCCGTCAGGTTTTCCGGTACTTTATATCCTTTCAGACTGACTTTTGAACATGACTCGTCAAGCACATCTATTGCTTTATCGGGAAGGTTACGATCCGTAATGTACCGCTCGGACATCGAAACTGCCGCTTCCAGCGCCTCGTCTCTAATCAGCACCTTATGATGCGATTCGTATCTTCCTTTCAACCCTTTCAATATCTCAAGACACTGTTCTTTCGAAGGTTCTTCTACCGATACCGGCTGAAAACGCCGCTCCAGAGCCGCATCTTTCTCGATATATTTCCGGTATTCCGTGATCGTCGTCGCTCCGATCAACTGAAGTTCCCCTCTTGCAAGAGACGGTTTTAAGATGCCGGATGCATCGATCGCCCCTTCTGCTCCTCCCGCTCCGATCATTGTGTGGATCTCGTCAAGAAACAAAATAATATTTCCGTTGGACTCTACTTCCGAGATCAGACCTTTCATACGTTCTTCAAATTCACCCCGGTATTTAGACCCTGCGATCATTCCCGGAAGATCAAGCGTATAAATCCGCTTATCTTTCATTTTTTCCGGAACAACGCCTGCCGCGATACGCTGCGCCAGACCTTCCACAACCGCCGTTTTTCCTACTCCCGGCTCTCCGATCAGACAGGGATTGTTTTTCGTCCTGCGGCTTAACACCTGCATAAGGCGATACATCTCCTCTTCCCTGCCTACAACGGGATCTTGTTTTCCCTCCTCTGCCCGAGCCGTCATATCTGTACAATACTGCTCGATCACAGAGCCGCTTCCTCTCGACTCGTCCTGAAGTTCATCCTGATAATCTTTCGGATCGACTCCCGATGCATTTAAAATATCTTTTAAAAGTTTTTGAAGGCTGATATTCAGCGTGATCAAAATTCTTGCGGCGACGCAGTCCACATCCCGTATCATCGACAAAAGCAAGTGCTCCGTTCCGACCTCGGCTGTACGGAGACGATGCGCTTCCTTCTCACTGTTCGCGAGGATATAGCGAAGCCTTGGACTTTCTTTCGGTTTCTGCGATGCGGGCATCTCCTCCCGGGGAGCGATCAGTTCATCCATAAGCTGCATGATCTTTTCTGTCTCAACGCCGTTTTGCGCAAGCACCTGTCCCGCAACCCCCGAAAACTCCTCCCGCAGTCCGAGAAGCAGATGTTCCGTACCTATGTAAGGATGCTTCATCTCCTTTGCTTTCTTCGCAGCATATCTGACTGCATTTGCCGCCTGTTTTGTATATGAAATATGCATAAGTTCCTCCTGTCGGTTATTTTGCTTTCAAATCTGCTAAAACAAATTATTCATAATCATCGAATATCTCATCTACCAGTTCATGCACTTCCTGCCTCGAAATATTTTTACAACAGCCTCTTGCAAGAACGATCTGAAGCTGTCTTTTCATCACCTGCAGTTCCTCTAACTTATCAATATCAAGAGAAATTACAGCTCCTCTTCGCTTGTCAAGACTGATATAGCCTTCCCGCTTCAGTACACTATATGCTTTGTTTACCGTGTGCATGTTGACGCCGATCGTATCCGCAAGACGCCGCACCGACGGAAGTGAATCTCCTTCATGAATGACCGATGTAGCGATCCCCATGATGATCTGATTACAAAGCTGAATATAAATCGCTTCATCACTGTTAAAATCAACTTCTATGATCATATCTTTCTCCTTTCGGAATTTGTTATATGTATAATAGCACAATCTTATAATTTTTCAAACTTTTAATTAAACTTTTTCTGATGGATTTTTCAAGCTTCTTAAGAGAACAAAAAAGAGCCTGATACCAGACCCTTTATGTTTTATCGGTGTTCCTATTTATTTCTGACAAATTCGCGGAAACTGCATACTGATCTTCGTTCCTCTTCCTTCTTCACTTTCCACACTGACCTTCGCCCCATGCAGAAGCGCTCCGTGCTTGACGATCGAAAGTCCGAGTCCCGTTCCTCCGCGCTCTTTTGAATGACTTTTATCGACTCGGTAAAACCGCTCAAATATGCGTTCCTGATGTTCTTTCGGAATTCCTATACCTGTATCTGACACACTGATTTTCGGTCCATTCAACGTATTTCCCGCCCAAACCGAAACTTTTCCGTTTTCATAGTTATATTTTACTGCATTTTCGCAGACATTATAAACCATTTCATCTAATATCTGCCGGATTCCATGATAATGAACAGATTCTCCCGAAAGTTCGATCCGAATATTTTTCTGTGCCGCCTGCGGCGAAAGACGACTGACAATCTCCCTCGTCAGTTCATACAGATCCACATCTTCTTTTTCCAATTCCACAGATTCTTCATCAAGCTTTGATAATTTAATAATATCTTCGATCAGGGTGATCAGTCTGCGCGCCTCTTTGTAGATGCGTTCCGAAAAACCGGAAATATCTTCCGGACGGACCAATCCGTTTTTCATGATTTCCGCATAGCCGGAAATCGACGTAAGCGGCGTTTTCAGTTCGTGAGATACATTTGCGGAAAACTCTTTCCTCATATTCGCAACCGCTTCTTTTTCTCTGTTCTGCCGGTCCATCGCCTCCAGCAAAGGACTTAATTCCTCATAAATATCACTGTCCAATGGACGTTCCAGATCAAGTTCATTGATCGGTTTGATCAATCGATTTGTCTGCCATCTTGCCAAAGCGAAAGCGAACAATATTGTCAGTACGGCAAGAATTCCCATCACCGGCATTAGACTGACTGCGGTACTTGCCAGATTATCAATCGACTTGGATACGCGCAGCACCGTTCCGTCGTTGAGAAGAAGAGCATAATAATACATATCCTTCCCTACCGTTTCTGACTTTCTTACGTCTGCCCCTTCTCCTTTAGAAAGAGCTTCTCTGACTTCTTTTCGGTTTCCGTGGTTTTTAAGGATGTCTGCATCTCTGCGTGAATCATAGAGAACCGTTCCGTCTGCTTTGATCTGCGTCACCCTTGTGCTTTCCACAACATTATCCATCTGTTTCATATAATCGCTGTCAGACAAATTGATCGCTTCACGAATATATGCCGCTTCCTGTTTTACTTCTGTCTGAAGCAGATTCATATTCCGATTATAAAGGATAACCGAAAGGATCACATAAGCAAGCACAAGAGTTACCGTCAAAATCACAGTCATGCTTTGCTGGATTTTTTTCTTTATACTCATGCGCTTCCTCCTATGCGATACCCGACTCCGCGTACTGTCTGAATGATTTCTCCCTTTTCACCCAGCTTTTGTCTAAGCGTCCTGATATGTACATCAACAGTTCTTGTTTCTCCGTCAAAATCATATCCCCATATTTCTGTAAGCAACTGATCTCTTGTCAAAACAATTCCTTCGTTTCTCATCAGCTTTTCAAGCAGTTCAAATTCTTTTAATGTAAGAGGTACTGTCCGTCCATCTACGGTCACTTCATGTTTCTTCACATCAATATGAACTCCTTGTATTTCCGGATTTTCCCTTTCCTGCGATCCTTTGCTTCTGCGAAGAACCGCCTTGATGCGGGAAACAAGCTCCATCATCCCAAACGGTTTTGTCACATAATCGTCCGCTCCCGAATCCAGACCGATCACTTTATCATATTCCGATCCTTTTGCAGTTACCATAATCACCGGAATACTTTTCGTCTTGGACGAACATTTTAATTTTTTTAATATCTCCAGACCGTCTTCTCCCGGAAGCATGATATCAAGCAAAATAAGCTCCGGCGTTTCAAACGCCAGAGCCTCCGTAAAGGCCGAACCATCCGCAAACCCTCTGGCTTTAAGCCCCGTTGTCTCCAATGTATATATGACCAGTTCTCTGATATTGTCGTCATCTTCCACGCAATATATCATTCTTCCAGTTCTCCTTTACTTGTTTTGTTCATTATTCCGCATGTATGATCGCATGATCCTTATGCACTCCCGTAATGGAAAATTCTACCCATTCGGCAATATTCGTCGCATGATCTCCGATACGTTCCAGATATTTTGTCACCATGATCAGATCAAAAATGCGTTTCCCGTTCTCGCCTTTTTCTTCTCTTATAAACTCGATCATCTCATCCCGCACTTCCTCGAAATACTGATCGATCTCATCGTCCGCCTTCATCACGCTGCGTGCAAGCTCTAAATCTTTCTCAACATATGCCGTGACGCTGGTGCGGACCATCTTGCTCACCTCAGATGCCATCGTACCGATTACATGGATCTCATCTGTAGCCGCAACTCCTTTTGACGACAAAATGATCTCTGCAATATCCGATGTCTGATCTCCGATACGTTCCATATCTGTGATCATTTTCAGAGCCGCAGAAATCCTGCGAAGATCCTTTGCCACGGGCTGCTGCTGAAGGAGAAGTTTCAGACAGAGACGTTCAATATCTTTTTCAATCTGATCAATCTCCTCATCCTCGGCAATGATCACTTTTGCCTGTTCAATGCTTCCGTCCTTCAATGCCTGCGTTGCTTTTGCAATCGCAGTCTCGCACAACTCGCCCATATGGGTAAGCTGCTCGTCCAATAAATGAAGCTGTCTGTCAAATCTGTTACGCATAGCTTAACCAAACCTCCCTGTGATATAGTCTTCCGTTCTTTTATCTGACGGTATTGAAAACAGTTTTTCTGTATTGTTGCATTCCACACTTCTCCGAGAAGGAAAAACGCCGTATTGGCAGACATGCGCACTGCCTGCTGCATATTATATGTAACTATGGCAATAGTATAATCTTTTTTCAGCTCCATCGCAAGCTCTTCAGTCTTTGATATGAAGACCGAAAAGAGAGCCGATGTCCGCTCGTCCTACGTTTTAGGCAAAATTTCCTCATCTCATTGTAAATACCGGATGTACGGCATATCATCTTTTCTTCATTTTCACAACATTACATTTTACCGCTGTGATATCATTGTATAAAAAACATGTAAAATCGACTAGCGCTTCATTGTTAAATCAAAGTAAAATTTATAAGATTAAAACCGCGCTCCCTTACAGGCAGGTTCATGACGGCCCGAAATCAAAGCAGTTTCTGAAGAAGCAGTTCCAGCCTTCCAGCCGCCTCTTTCGTATCTTCCGGCGACCCGAAAGTAGAGAAACGGAAATATCCCTCGCCGCACGCTCCAAACCCTTCTCCGGGCGTTCCCACTACCTGGATTTCATTAAGCAGGTAATCAAAAAACTCCCAGCTTCCCATTCCATTCGGGCATTTCATCCAAATATAAGGAGCGTTTTTCCCTCCGCAGTACCAGATGCCGAGCCGATCCAGTACTTCCGTCAGACATCTTCCATTCTTTTTATAGATTTGAATCCCCTCCCGAATCTGCCGCTGTCCTTCTTCCGTAAATACAGCCGAAGCTCCTTTTTGGATAAGATAAGATACACCGTTTGTTTTCGTCGTCCGGTTTCTTACCCACATCTGGTTCAGACTCATTCCGCCGCGAAACAGTTCTTTTGGAATGACTGTATATCCGCAGCGTGTTCCTGTAAAGCCCGCGGTCTTAGACAAAGAGCAAATTTCAATGGCACAGGTTCTCGCTTCCGGGATTTCAAAAATACTGTGGGGGATGTCATCTTCTTCAATAAATGCCTCATATGCGGCATCAAACAGGATGATGGCATTCATTTTGTTGGCATAATCCACCCATGCCTGTAATGCCTCCCGGTCAAATACAGCGCCGGTTGGATTATTCGGAGAGCAGATGTAGATCACGTCTGCCGCAATGTCCGGATCCGGCACAGGAACAAATCCGTTCTCTTCTCCCGCCGGAATATGGATAATCGTGTTTCCGGCAATCACGTTCGCATCCACATAAGCAGGATAAGCCGGTTCCATGATCAGCACTGTCTTTTCTTTTCCGAACAAATCCAAAATATCTCCCAGCTCATCACTTGCCCCGCTGGAGACAAAGACTTCCTCATGGCTTAATTTTACTCCTCTTTTTTGATAGTATGCCGCAATGGTTGTCCGAAGTTCCGTATCTCCGCATTCCGGCATATATCCATGAAAGGTTGTTTTATGAGCCTGATCTTCTACTGCCTCATGAAGTTTTTGGATAACGGCATCGCAAAGCGGCAGAGAAACGTCGCCAATTCCCATTCTATAGAGATGCGCTCCCGGATGTGCTTCCAGATAAGCTTTTGTTTTCTGGGCGATATTATAAAACAAATAAGATTCTTTTAAATTTTGATAATTCATATTTGGTATCATTCTGCAGTTCTCCTTTTTTTGTTTTTATGCGTAAAGAGGCGAAACACCTATGGTAATTTCTTCCAGCACGTCCAGAAGTACCTTTACGGTATCCAAAGAGGTAAACATCGTTACGTTGTTTTCGATGGCTGTCCTTCTGATCGCCAGTCCGTCTTCATAATGAACGCCGGATAAAATGGCTCTTGTGTTAATGACATAGCTTACATAGCCGGATCTTATCGCTTCCAGAATTTCGGTGCTGTTTTCACTAAGCTTTCTGCGGATACGAGTGCGAATCCCATGCGCTTTCAGAAACTCTCCGGTTCCGACTGTTGCCTCTATATTGAATCCCATTTCATAAAACCGTCGAATAAGAGGCAGCGCCTCTTCTTTATCTTCATCAGCCAGAGTTACCATGACCGTTCCGTAGTTCTGCATTTTCACACCGGAAGCGATTAAGGCTTTATACATGGCTCGAGGAAATTTTCGATCGTATCCTATGGCTTCTCCTGTTGATTTCATCTCAGGGGACAGATACGCATCCATTCCATTTAACTTAGCAAAAGAAAACGCGGGCGCTTTTACATACCAGAAACTCTTTTCTTCCGGATAACATGTGTCGATGCCCTGCTCTTTCAGGCTGATGCCAAGAATCACTCTTGTCGCAATATCCGCCAGAGAATAACCTGTGGCTTTTGATAAAAACGGAACGGTTCTGGATGAGCGTGGATTTACTTCTATAATATACACGTTTTCCTCCTGATCCACAATAAACTGAATATTAAACAATCCTCTGATTCCGATTCCAAGACCTAATCTTCTTGTATAATCCAGAATCACTTCTTTTACATGGTCTGAAATGCTGTAACTCGGATACACACTGATGGAATCGCCGGAATGTACGCCGGTTCTCTCCACCAGTTCCATGATGCCGGGCACAAATACATCCTGACCGTCGCAGATTCCGTCGATCTCCACTTCTTTTCCTCTGATATAATGATCCACTAATACCGGTTTTTCTTCATTGATCTCCACCGCCGTTTTCAGATATTGCCGCAGTTGTTCTTCTTTTGCCACGATCTGCATGGCTCTTCCGCCTAATACAAAGCTCGGACGTACCAGCACAGGATAGCCTATTGCAGCTGCCGCCTTTACACCATCTTCAATATTCGTTACAGCCTGACCTTTGGGCTGCGGAATAGAAAGCGCGGCCAAAAGCTTCTCAAAGGACTCCCTGTTCTCTGCCTTTTCGATCGCCTCGCAGTCTGTTCCGATGATCGTTACGCCTCTGGATTCCAGAGGCTCTGCCAGATTCACGGCAGTCTGCCCTCCCAGCGAGGCGATTACGCCATCCGGCCGCTCCAGTTCAATTACGTTCATCACGTCTTCGACACAGAGAGGTTCAAAATACAGCTTATCGGAAGTCGTATAATCCGTAGAAACTGTTTCCGGATTATTGTTGATCACAATGGCCTCATATCCGGCATTGCGTATTGTTTTTACGGCATGAACTGTCGAATAATCAAACTCTACGCCCTGACCGATTCGGATAGGACCTGATCCAAGCACCAGAATTTTTTTTCTGTCCTCTGCTATCGATTCGTTTTCTTCTTCGTAAGTAGAATAAAAATAAGGGACATAACTGTCAAATTCAGAAGCGCAGGTGTCGATCATTTTATAAACCGGGAACAGATGCATTTCTTTTCTAATGCGAAAGACAGTATCTTCGTCTGTATTCCAGAGCCATGCCACAGCGCGATCGGAAAATCCTCCTCTTTTTGCCTCATGCAGGACGTCCCTGTTCCATGGATTTGCTTTTAACATATTTTCCATTTCTATGATTTTCTTCATTTTTTCCAGGAAAAAGCCGTCAATCTTTGTTTCAAAAGCAATTTGCTGAACATTGCAGCCAAGTCTTAATAATTGTGCAACGGCAAAGATCCTGTCGTCCGTTCCTGCTTTTATATAGGAAAGAAGCTCTTCCCTTGTCTTTTCATCGAATTTCTCCATATATAGATGAAATACTCCCGTTTCCAGGGAACGGATCGCCTTTAACAGACTTTCTTCAAATGTTCGTCCAATGCTCATCACCTCTCCGGTCGCTTTCATCTGCGTGCCTAACTTTTGATTGGCATCTGCAAACTTATCAAACGGAAAACGAGGCATTTTCGTTACTACATAATCTAAGGCAGGCTCAAAGGAAGCAGGGGTGTTTACAAGGGGGATCTCGTCCAGAGTCATACCTACGCTGATTTTTGCAGACACTCTGGCAATGGGATATCCGCTTGCTTTTGACGCCAGTGCAGAAGAACGGGAAACACGTGGGTTCACTTCGATAACGTAGTACCGGAAAGAATGAGGATCCAGTGCGAACTGTACATTGCATCCCCCTTCCACCCTAAGAGCCCGGATCAGCCTTAGCGCACTGTCTCGCAGCATCTGGTATTCCTTATTCGTCAAGGTTTGGGATGGGCAGACTACGATCGAATCTCCTGTATGGATTCCTACCGGATCCAGATTTTCCATGTTGCACACCGTAATTGCCGTATCATTAGAATCACGAATGACTTCATATTCAATTTCTTTAAAACCTTTAATGCTTTTTTCAACCAATACCTGATGAACCGGCGACAAGGCAAGCGCATTATGAATAAGCCCCAGAAATTCCTGTTCATCGTCTGCAAACCCTCCCCCGGTTCCGCCCAGAGTAAAAGCCGGACGCAGAACTACCGGATAACCGATGGTCTTTGCCGCCTGAAGGGCTTCTTCTGCTGTATTGGCGACAAGGGACGGCAGTACCGGTTCTCCTAATTTTTCGCACAATTCTTTAAACAGTTCTCTGTCTTCTGCCTGCCGGATGCTTTCACTTCCAGTTCCAAGCAGTTCTGTCTGACATTCTTTCAAAACTCCTTTTTTCTCGAGCTGCATTGCAAGATTCAGTCCTGTCTGCCCTCCGATTCCGGGTACTATGGCGTCCGGACGCTCATGGCGGACGATTTTTGCCATATATTCCAATGTAAGAGGCTCCATATAAACTTTATCTGCAATGGCAGGGTCTGTCATTATAGTCGCCGGATTGGAATTGCACAGGATTACTTCATACCCCTCTTCTTTCAGCGCAAGACATGCCTGTGTTCCCGCATAATCAAATTCCGCTGCCTGTCCGATTACAATAGGACCAGAACCAATAACCAGTATTTTCTTTATATCAGTTCGCTTTGCCATGTTTGTTTTCCTCCATCATCTGTATAAATTGATCAAACAAATACCCGCTGTCCTGAGGTCCGGGAGCGCTTTCCGGATGATACTGGACGCTGAAAACATGATCTTTTCTGCAGGCAATTCCTTCTACTGTATGATCCAGCAGATTGATATGGGTCATCTCCAGATCGGTATTTTTCAGACTGGCATAATCTACAGCATAAGAATGATTCTGGGACGTGATTTCTATTTTCCCGGTTTTTAAGTTTTTTACCGGATGGTTTCCTCCCCGGTGTCCGAATTTCAACTTATAAGTCCCCGCGCCATAGGCAAGCCCGATCATCTGATGTCCAAGGCATATTCCAAATAATGGAAAGTTTCCTCTTATTTTCCGTACCAGTTCCAGAACCGGCTTTACATCCTTCGGATTGCCCGGTCCATTAGACAAAAAGACGCCGTCCGGGTTTTGTTTTTGAATTTCTTCATAAGAAGTGTTCCATGGATATACCATGACGCTGCAGCCTCTTGCATTTAAACTTCGTATAATATTTTCTTTTATTCCGCAATCAATGGCCGCCACAAGATAATTTTCCTGTTTGGCGGCACAGTATCTTATTTCTTTAGAACTGACCTTTTCTACGGCATCTTTCGGAATCTCAAATCCTGCCAGTTTTTTCAATCCTTCTTCCGGCGATGTCTGCGCATCTGTAAGCAGCGCCTTACAACTTCCGAAATCCCGGATCTTTCTTACCAGTTTTCTCGTATCAATGCCGTAAATACCGGGAATATGATACTGTTTCATCACCTCGTCCAGCGTGGCGGCGCTGCGGAAATTGGAAGGAATATCATTATAATCTCTCACGGCAAGCCCGCCGATGGAAGGTTGTTTTGTCTCAAAGTCTTCTTTTGCAATCCCGTAATTTCCGATCAACGGATATGCCATAACAACGGTCTGATATGTGTAGGATGGATCAGAAAGGATCTCCTGATACCCAACCGGCGCCGTATTAAATACTATTTCCGTTATTTTCTCTTCCTGACTGCCAAACCCATAGCCATAAAATTGACTTCCGTCTTCCAGAAGAAGCTTCTTATTCCATTTTTCCATTTGTTTCACCTCTCGGATAATTTTTGTTCAAATCGGTCCTTTCGGACATCTGTGGGAATTTCAGTCGCGTATTTCCCGCTAAAACAAGCGTCACAATATGAATGCGTTCCTGTCAGTTCATGAAGGCATTCCAACGGAAGATAGCCAAGTGAATCCGCCCCGATGAGCGTGGCGACCTCTTTTTCTCCATGGTGGGATGCAATAAGATTTTCTTCCGAATCGATGTCTGTACCATAATAACACGGATGCAGAAACGGAGGTGCAGAGATTCTTAGATGGATCTCTTTTGCGCCTGCCTCTCTTAAAAGACTTACAAGCTGTCTGCTTGTAGTTCCTCTTACAATGGAATCATCAATTAAAACTACTCGTTTTCCCTGAATAACCGATGGGATCGGACTCAACTTCATCCGCACCAGATCGATCCGTTCTTTTTGACCGGGAGATATAAAAGTTCTTCCAATGTATTTGTTCTTGACAAGTCCGATTCCATAAGGAATTCCTGAAACTTCAGAAAATCCAAGCGCCGCGTCCAGACCGCTGTCCGGAACGCCGATTACAATATCCGCCTTGACCGGTTTTGTCTGTGCTAATAGTTTCCCAGCCTGAATTCTTGCTGCTGATACAGAGATCTTATCAATGACAGAGTCCGGTCTTGCAAAATAAATATATTCAAATATACAGGTCTTCTGTTTCTGCGTGCCGCAGTGTTCCCGGCGCGACTCGACGCCTTCTTCGCTAAATACCAGGATCTCTCCCGGAAGAAGATCCCTGATCAGTTCCGCGCCTACAGATGTCAGGGCGCAGCTTTCCGAGGCAATCACATAGGAGCCGTCCGGCATTTTCCCGTAACAAAGGGGACGGAATCCATACGGATCTCTCACTGCGATCATTTTAGCAGAAGACATTAATATAAGAGAATATGCTCCTTCCAAAGAAGTCATGGCGCGGCTTACCGCCTCCTCGATACTAGGCGCAGTAAGCCTTTCTCTTGTAATCATATACGCAATCGTTTCTGTATCGCTGGTTGTATGGAAAATTGCTCCTGATAATTCCAATTTATCACGAAGCTCTAACGCATTGCTTAAATTTCCATTATGTGCCAGCGCCATTTTCCCTTTCTGATGGTTCACCTCTATAGGCTGACAATTCTTTCGATTATTTCTTCCTGTCGTTCCGTACCGCACATGTCCCACGGCCATATTTCCTTCCGAAAGATGTGCCAGAGTATCCTCAGAAAATACTTCGCTTACAAGCCCCAAATCCTTATACGACGAAAAGACGCCATCGTCATTTACAACAATGCCGCAGCTTTCCTGCCCTCTATGCTGAAGTGCATAGAGTCCATAATAAACCAGTTTCCCAAGACGTTCTCTTTTTCTGCTTAAAATTCCGAACACGCCGCATTCTTCATGAATCGCCATATCTGTTCACTCCTCTTGTTTCGTATTTTCATGGAAAGCCGCTGAAATAAATCCTTGAAACAGCGGATGCGGCCGGTTGGGGCGGCTTGTAAATTCCGGATGAAACTGCACTCCGATATAAAACGGATGATCCGCAAGCTCGATGGTTTCTGCCAAACGGCCATCAGGGGAAGTTCCGCTGATCACCAGACCTGCATCGGTAAGCAGTTCGCGGTACTGATTATTTAATTCGTAGCGGTGACGATGGCGCTCTTGAATGACCGAGCGCTGATAGCAATGCTCCATTTGTGTTCCCGGCTGAATCACACAAGGGTAATTTCCAAGTCGGAGTGTGCCTCCCTTATCAATATCATCACTTTGTCCCGGCATAAAATCAATAACCTTGTCCCTGCACTGCTCATCAAATTCCCCGGAATGTGCTTCCGGAAGTCCAGCCTCATTCCTGGCATATTCAATGACGGCAATCTGCATGCCAAGACAGATCCCGAAATAAGGAATCCGATTCTTTCTGGCATATTCAGCTGCAGTGATCATTCCTTCAATTCCTCTGTTTCCAAAACCGCCGGGAACGATGATCCCGTGTATTCCCCGGAAAATCTGAGCTACGTTTTCTTTCGTAATATTCTCTGAATCGATCCAATGAATACGGATATAAGCATTCTGCGCATAGCCTGCATGATTTAAAGCTTCCACTACGGACAGATAGGCGTCATGAAGCTTTACATATTTCCCGACCAGTCCGATATGTACTTCCCGGGTACGATTTTTTATCTGTTCCACCATTTTTTTCCAGTCTTCAAGCCGGGCTTCCTTTGCCTCTAAATGAAGCTCTCTGCAAACTACAGAAGAAAAGCCGGACTGCTCCAGCATAAGGGGCGCTTCATATAAATTTGACAGCGTGCGGTTTTCGATCACGCAGTCCGGCTTCACATTGCAGAAAAGAGAAATCTTCTGAAAAATAGATTCCTCCAAAGGTTTATCGCACCGAAGTACAATGAGATTCGGGTGGATTCCCATTCCCTGCAGTTCCCGTACAGAGTGCTGCGTAGGCTTTGATTTGTGTTCGTCCGAGCCGCTTAAATAAGGGACGAGTGTCACATGAATAAACAGGCTGTTTTCCCGTCCCACTTCCAGAGAAATCTGGCGGACTGCTTCTAAAAAAGGCTGGGATTCAATATCTCCTATTGTTCCTCCGATTTCCGTAATTACCACGTCTGCATCCGTCTGTTTCCCTACGCGATAGACAAATTCTTTGATTTCATTGGTGATATGCGGGATCACCTGAACAGTAGAGCCCAGATATTCTCCCCTTCTTTCCTTATTCAACACATTCCAATAGACTTTTCCTGTCGTCAGATTGGAATATTTATTCAGGTTTTCATCAATAAATCTCTCATAATGTCCCAGATCCAGATCTGTCTCCGCGCCGTCTTCCGTGACAAACACCTCTCCATGCTGATACGGGCTCATAGTTCCCGGATCTACATTAATATAAGGATCTAACTTCTGAGCGGCCACCTTATAACCTCTGGCTTTTAAAAGCCGCCCAAGGGAGGCTGCCGTAATTCCTTTTCCAAGCCCGGATACCACGCCTCCGGTCACAAAAATATACTTTGTCATAAATTGTCATTCCTCTTTCTATTATTTTCCGCTTTCTCCATAGTTTGAAAGCACTCTGGCTGAAGGGTCATTGACGTCACACCCCTCCCACTCTTTGTTCGGCATCCAGAATCCGGCGATCATTTCCGCCTGCCCCGGATAATATTTTTCAAAGATTTCCCTGTACAACAAAGATTCTTTCGTAAACGGACGTGCATAGGTATACTTTTCTGATAATGTTTCCATCTCCTGATCTGTGTAAACGGATTCTGCGTATTCTTTCAGATAATCCACCATGGAATGACCTACTGCGTCTGAAAACGCTGCTTTTTCTCTCCACAGGATTTCTTGCGGAAGGTACGAATCCTCCTGAAATGCATGACGGAGAAGATATTTCCCTTTTCCGTAATGATTCATTTTCAGTTCCGGATCGACTGCCATAACGTAAGTCACAAAATCCAGATCTCCGAACGGAACTCTTGCCTCAAGAGAATTGGAAGAGATACAGCGGTCTGCCCTTAGTACATCATACATATGAAGTTCACGGATTCTTTTCACGGATTCTTCTTGGAACGCCTCCGGACCGGGGGCGAAATCAGTATATTTATATCCAAATAATTCATCCGATATTTCACCGGTGAGAAGTACGCGGATATCTGTCTGCTCATGAATTGCCCTACATACCAGATACATACCCACAGATGCACGTATCGTAGTAATATCGTAAGTCCCCAGAACATGAATCACCTCTTCCAGCGTATCGATCACTTCCTCCGGCGTCATATATATTTCCGTATGTTCGCTTCCGATGTACTCTGCTGTCTGCTTCGCATACTTTAAATCAATGGCGTCTTCACGCATCCCGATGGCAAACGTACGGATAGGTTTCCGGCTCTCTTTAGCGGCGATCGCACAGACGAGCGAGGAATCCAGCCCGCCCGAAAGCAGAAAACCTACCTTCGCATCCGCTACAAGCCGTTTCTTTACTCCTTCGATCAGCAGGTCGTAGATATTCCGGCATACGGTTTCTAAATCATCCCGGCATATGTGTTCTGATTTTGTTATATCGCAATAGCAGGTAAAACTGCCGTTTTTATAATAATATCCCGGAGGAAAAGGCATGATTTTGTCAGTAAGCCCTACCAGGTTTTTCGCTTCACTTGCAAACAGGATCACACCTTTTTCATCATATCCGTAATAGAGAGGACGGATTCCAATGGGATCTCTTGCCGCAATATATTCACCTGTATCGCCGTCATAGAGAATACATGCGAATTCTGCATCCAGCATAGCAAACATATCTGTGCCATATTCTTTATACAAGGGCAGAAGGATCTCACAGTCTGAATCGCTTGCAAAGCTATATCGGTCAGACAATTCTTCTTTGATCTTTTCAAATCCATAAATTTCTCCGTTGCAGACCACGTAACTTCCATCCAATTGGAAAGGCTGCATTCCGGACGGTGTTAATCCCATAATGGCCAGTCTGTGAAATCCAAGAAGACCATTTCCCGTATCAACGATCCGGCTGTCATCCGGACCTCTGGAAATGGTTCTTTGGAAACCTTCTTTAAATTTATCTAAATCGACTACCGGTCCGCAATATCCCATAATCGAACACATACATTTTACCTCCATTTTTCGGGAACTGTTCCATGCGCGCTGTAAACAGTTCCCTTATTTTAAATTTATTCTACATCCTGCAGAGCATCAAAGCCCTCTTCACCGGTTCTGATTTTTACAACATTTTCCACATCATAAACGAAAATCTTACCGTCTCCGATATGTCCTGTATAAAGCACTTTCTTAGCCGTTTCGATAACACTGCGGACAGGAACTTTGCTCACCACGATTTCTACCTGGATTTTCGGAAGCAGGTTTGCCTCAATCTGTACGCCGCGGTAATACTCCGGTTTTCCTTTCTGTACGCCGCATCCAAGAACGTGCGATACGGTCATGCCTGTAATTCCCAGATTCATCATTGCCGCTTTTAATGCCTCAAGCTTTGATTCCTTGCAGACAATTTCCACCTTCGTGAATTTCGGCGTTCCTTCTTCAAATGCAGGAACCGTCTTCACCGGTACAGCTTCAGCTTCCGGCACATCTCCCATGGCAAAGACCGTATTGGTGTCCACATCCTCCGCAATGGTGTCCGGCAGCATAGAAAATCCGGCATATGCGGTAAACAGTCCATGTTCCGAAACATCCAATCCGGCAAGCTCTTCTTCCGGTTTTACACGCAGCCCGATGGTATGTTTAATTGCTAAAAATACAATGGTGATAACCACCGCAACATACGCTGCTACAGCAAGCACGCCTAATACCTGGATTCCCAGAAAGTGCGCGCCGCCTCCATAGAAAAGTCCTGCCTCTGTAGTCTCCCCTGTGGCAAACAGACCGGTCAGAACCGTTCCTGCAGCGCCGCAGACACAGTGTACGGAAACAGCGCCTACAGGGTCGTCTATTTTTGCAATTTTATCAAAAAATTCTATCGCCAGTACAATCAGGATTCCACAGACAACTCCAATGACCGCCGCGCCGACCGCATCTACCGCATCGCAGCCCGCTGTAATGCCTACCAGACCTGCCAATGCTGCATTGTAAGTCATAGAGACATCCGGTTTCTTGTAACGTATCCAGGTGAAAATCAAAGCCGCGCAGCAGGCGACAGCAGCTGCCAGGTTAGTATTAAAGAATACCCTTCCCGCTGTTTCTATCAGGGCATCACTGTCCATACCTACCGTAGAAGCTCCGTTAAATCCAAACCAGCAGAACCAGAGGATAAAGACGCCAAGCGCTGCAAATGTAAGGTTATGCCCTAAAATCGCCTGCGGTTTTCCGTTTTTATCGTATTTTCCAATACGCGGACCTAAGATTTTCGCACCGATCATAGCGCAGATGCCTCCTACCATATGTACGGCTGTAGATCCTGCAAAATCATGGAATCCCATCTGGGAAAGCCATCCTCCTCCCCAGATCCAGTGGCCAGAAACCGGATAGATCAGAAGTGAGATCGCTGCAGAATAAATACAGTAAGCGCTGAATTTTGTTCTCTCTGCCATTGCTCCTGACACAATCGTGGCGGATGTCGCACAAAAGACAGTCTGGAAGATCGCAAACGCCCACAGAGGAACGCCTGAAGGAAGCGCCTGGCTGTACTCGCCCCGGATCAGCGGGTCAAAGCTGCCAATGATTCCGGAACCTTTTCCAAACATCAGTCTGAATCCTACCAGCCAGAATGCCGGTGTTCCAATGCAGAAATCCATCAGGTTTTTCATCAGAATATTTCCGGTGTTTTTCGCTCTTATAAATCCCGCTTCACACAAGGAAAAACCTGCCTGCATAAAGAAGACCAGAGCTGTGCCAAATAATACCCAGATTGTATTTACAGAACTGTACATGATAACCCCTCCCTTTTTGTTATCTTTGCTATTTTACGCTGAAAAGCAGATCCCCGTAGGTTGGGAACGGCCAGTATTTTTTTGCTGTAACGGTTTCCGCTTCATCACAGGCAATTCGTAACTCCTGCATTCTGGTCAATACTGTATCCCGGATCTGATAAGACTGCGCCACAATATCCTTCACGTCCTGAAGTTCTATCAGAGCTGTTTCCAATGCATCCGTCCTGACTGCCATCTGGTCTGTAAGTGTAGAGAGTTTTTTTATCAGGCCGCTTTCATAACGGCATGCCAATGTCTCATCGACACGTTTCTTCGCAGAAGCTGTCCTTGCCAGTTCCATTGCGTAGGCTTCCACAGCCGGAATGATCTCTCTTTTAACCATATCCACCATAGTATTTGCTTCTATTACGATCGTCTTACAGTAGTTTTCCAGCATAATCTCGCATCTTGATTCCAGTTCCGCCTTGGAGAATACTTTATGTGAAGTAAGCATCCTGACATTTTTTTCATCCAGCAGATGCGGCATACAGTCCGGCGTTGACGGATAGTTCATCAGTCCGCGCTTTTCCGTTGCTTCTTTTATCCATGCATCGTCATAACCGTTTCCATTGAAAATAATCCTCTTGTGATCTTTGATCGTCTTGCGGATCATGGCATGAAGGGTTTCTTCAAAATTCTCTGCTTTTTCCAGTCTGTCCGCATAGATCTTCAGGCTTTCCGCCACTGCGCTGTTAAGCATCATGTTGGCGCATGCGATACTGTTGGAAGATCCCAACATACGGAATTCAAACTTATTTCCTGTGAAAGCAAAAGGTGAAGTACGGTTTCTGTCCGTAGTATCCCGATTGAATTTCGGAAGGACATCCACACCCAGCTTCATCTGTGTTTTTTCCGCTCCTTCATAAGGAATATCTTTTTCAATCGCCTCTAAGACTCCGTTCAGCTCATCGCCCAGAAACATGGACACAACAGCCGGCGGCGCTTCATTTGCTCCCAGACGATGATCGTTTCCTGCGGTTGCAACAGACAGCCTCAGCAGATCCTGATAATCATCCACCGCTTTGATCACTGCGCACAGAAACAGTAAAAACTGCGCATTCTCATAAGGTGTTTCTCCCGGCGACAGCAGGTTTACGCCTGTATCAGTGGAGATGGACCAGTTATTATGTTTTCCGCTTCCATTCACTCCTGCAAACGGTTTCTCATGAAGAAGACAAACCAATCCATGCCGTGCGGCTACTTTTTGCATGATTTCCATCGTCAGCTGGTTGTGATCCGTAGCAATGTTGGTCGTTGTGTAGATCGGCGCCAGCTCATGCTGTGCCGGAGCCACTTCATTGTGCTGTGTCTTTGCAAGGATTCCAAGCTTCCAGAGTTCCTCATTTAAGTCCGCCATGTAAGCCTCTACTCTTGGCTTGATCACACCGAAATAATGGTCATCCATCTCCTGTCCTTTCGGAGGTCTTGCTCCAAATAAAGTGCGTCCTGTAAATTGAAGATCTTTTCTTTGATCATACATTTCTTTTGTAATCAGGAAGTATTCTTGTTCCGGTCCTACAGAAGTAATAACGTATGATACCTTTTCATTGCCGAACAGACGGAGAATCCGAAGCGCCTGCTTATTCAATGCCTTCATGGAACGAAGCAGCGGCGTTTTCTTGTCCAACGCTTCTCCTCCATAAGAACAAAAAGCTGTGGGAATACATAAGGTTTTTCCTTTAATAAACGCATAGGAAGTCGGATCCCATGTGGTATATCCTCTTGCCTCAAAGGTAGCTCTTAAACCTCCGGAAGGGAAGGAAGAGGCATCCGGCTCTCCTTTGATCAGTTCCTTACCCGAAAATTCCATGATAACGCCTCCGTTTGGAGAAGGAGAAATAAAGCTGTCATGTTTTTCTGCTGTGATTCCGGTCAGCGGCTGAAACCAGTGTGTGTAATGTGTTGCGCCTTTCGATACAGCCCATTCTTTCATAGCTTCTGCCACAACGTCTGCTACGCTGCTGTCTAATTGTTCACCTTCATCAATGGTTTTTCTCAATGACTGATATACTTTTGAAGATAAACTTGCCTTCATAACCCTGTCATCAAACACCATACAGCCAAAATATTTGGAAACATTTTTCTTCTTCATAACGACACTCCTTTCGCACGAAAAAAGACAAGGATGCCTTTCCTGCTATCCACATGAAAGACGCCCTTGCCTTTTTCTATCTGTTTCTTTGCAACAACGGAAAAAGCGTCTCTGAGATTGTGTTCTCAAAGACGCCCTTGCCTTTACGTGTTGCATGATAACACCGGACAAACCTCTTTGTCAATTCCTTTTTTTGTATTTTTACAAGTACAATTATAACCGTTCAGCCTGCGAAAACCACTTACGGAAACACATATGAAATAAGAAAGATAAAGGAATCCGCGCATCGTTCTGCAAAAACTCAATCAAATTATGATTGACAAACATTCCTAATCGTTGTATAAGTATGCATATGAGCAAAGGCGTTCATTTAGGAATCAGAATTTTTCTGCTTTCAAAATGAGCGTCTTTGTTTTTATTGTATAAGATCAAAAAGAAAGGAATGAAATGGAAAATGAAAACAGAAGGTCAGGTAAGGATTCCTTCAGGATGTGCCATCGCAGCTATGATTTCCAGAGACGGGAATAAAATGTCCGGGGAAACGATCACAAATGCTATGAAACCCATGCATGACCGATCCAATGGTCTTGGCGGCGGATTTGCCGGTTATGGAATCTATCCGGAATATAAAGACTTTTATGCCTTTCATATGTTTTTTGACAGCAGAGCTGCCAGAAAAGGATGCGAGGCGTTTTTAAAAGAACGGTTTGAGATCGTACAGTCAGAAATTATCCCCACAAGAAAAACGCCTCTGATCACAGATGAGCCTATCATCTGGAGATACTTTGTAGCTCCTTTGAAGTCTCTTCTGACGTCTATGCAGCTGGATGAAAAGGAATATGTGGTACGTACAGTCATGAAGATCAATACGGAGATGCCGGGAGCTTATGTCTTTTCCAGCGGCAAAAACATGGGAACTTTCAAAGCAGTGGGATACCCGGAAGACATCGGTATTTTCTATAAATTAGACGAATACGAGGGATATTCCTGGACTGCCCACGGCCGCTATCCTACCAATACTCCGGGCTGGTGGGGCGGAGCTCACCCCTTTGCTCTTCTGGATTCTTCCGTTGTACATAACGGTGAAATTTCTTCCTATGATGCCAACCGCCGTTTTATGGAAATGTTTGGATATAAGTGTACCCTTCAGACGGATACGGAAGTCATCACGTATATTTTAGACTATCTGCTCCGCAGGCAGAATCTGACTCTTGGAGAAGCTGCCAGCGTAATTGCCGCCCCCTTTTGGAGCACCATTGCAGCAAAAACAGATCTTGCAGATCAGAAAAAGCACACTTACTTACGAACTCTGTTCCCCAGCCTTCTGATCACCGGACCTTTCTCCATTGTTTTCGGTTTCAACGGAGGGCTTATGGCGCTCAATGACCGGCTGAAGCTCCGCTCCATGGTCGTAGGAGAAAAAAAAGATATGGTTTATATTGCCAGTGAAGAAACAGCCATCCGAGCCATGGAACCGGATGCCGAAAATATCTGGGCTCCCGCCGGCGGAGAACCGGTTATCGTAACAGTAAAGGAAGGTGTTTTATTATGAGCATTGAATTTATCTACCCTGAGTTTGAAGTGATCCGAAATGAAAACCGCTGCATTACCTGCCGTATCTGCCAGCAGCAATGCGCCAATGGCGTACATTCCTACAATAGTGAAACCAAACAGATGGTATGTGACGAAAGCAACTGTGTAAACTGCCAAAGATGTGTTTCCTTTTGTCCCACCAGAGCTTTAAAAATCGTAAAGAGCGACTGTTCTCTACGCGAAAATGCCAACTGGTCGGAAAATATGATGAAAGAAATTTATAAACAGGCAAACAGCGGCGGAGTCCTGCTCTCTTCCATGGGAAACCCAAATCCTCTTCCCGTTTATTGGGATCGCATCTTAATCAATGCTTCGCAAGTAACCAACCCTCCCATCGACCCTCTAAGAGAGCCTATGGAAACCCGGATTTATCTTGGAAAGAAACCGGAACAAGTGCATCGGATGGCGGACGGTTCTTTAGACTGTGAGCTTCCCCCGCAGCTGGAACTCTCTATGCCGGTCATGTTCTCCGCCATGAGCTATGGCTCTATCAGTTATAATGCGCACAAATCACTGGCTCTCGCTGCAAAAGAGCTTGGGATTTTATATAATACAGGAGAAGGTGGTCTCCATGAAGATTTTTATTGCTATGGAGAAAACACCATTGTACAGGTAGCGTCAGGACGCTTTGGCGTTCATGAAAAATATTTAAACGCCGGCGCCGGCATTGAGATCAAAATGGGACAGGGCGCAAAACCGGGAATCGGAGGGCATCTTCCGGGAACTAAAATTGTAGGAGACGTGTCCCGCACCAGAATGATCCCTGAAGGCTCTGACGCCATCTCCCCCGCGCCTCATCATGATATCTATTCTATTGAAGATCTGCGGCAGCTGGTCTGTTCTCTGAAAGAGGCTACGGAATACAAAAAACCGATTATCGTAAAAGTGGCGGCTGTCCATAATATCGCAGCCATCGCCAGCGGAATTGCACGCAGCGGCGCGGACATTATCGCTATCGACGGCTTCCGCGGAGGCACCGGCGCCGCTCCTACCAGAATACGCGACAATGTGGGAATCCCTGTAGAGCTCGCTCTGGCGGCAGTGGATCAGAGGCTTCGTGATGAAGGAATCCGAAATCACGTTTCGCTCGTAGCAGGCGGCAGTATCCGCAGCGCTTCCGATGTGGTAAAAGCAGTAGCCCTTGGAGCGGACGCCTGTTATGTTGCAACAGCCGCGCTTCTGGCTCTTGGGTGTCATCTCTGCCGCACGTGTCAAAGCGGCAAGTGTAACTGGGGGATCGCCACGCAGAATCCTGAACTTGTGGAAAGACTTGATCCGCAGACGGGAAGCCGTCGGCTTATCAATCTGATGACTGCCTGGAAACATGAAATCAAAGAACTTATGGGAGGTATGGGAATTAACTCCATCGAAGCTCTCCGGGGCAACCGTCTTATGCTCCGCGGAATCGGGCTAAACGAAAAAGAACTTGAAATACTTGGCATTTCCCATGCCGGAGAATAAAAACAATATCATTTTATCAAGGAGATGTGTTATACTATGAAAGTGATAGATGCTGCTGCACTAGATTATAAAACTTTAAACGAAGTCCTTCGGCAGCCGGAACACGATTATGTGATCGAAGGCTGCTGCGGACAGCGCTTTATCGGCGCCGGAATGTCTGACCTGAATATTACCGTCAATGGAATTTCCGGCAATGCTCTCGGCGCCTACCTAAATAACGCCTCTATTACCGTAAACGCAAATGCGCAGGACGCCGTAGGCGATACGATGAACGCAGGAAAGATTTTGATTCATGGCAGCGCCGGAGATGCGGCCGGATACGCTATGAGAGGCGGTAAAATTTATGTTCGCGACCATGCCGGCTACCGGGCGGGCATTCATATGAAAGAATATAAAAAGAAAGTTCCGATAATGATTATCGGAGGATGCGCCGGCAGTTTTCTGGGGGAATATCAGGCCGGAGGGATTCTGATTGTATTAGGATTACAGGAAGATCATCATCCGATCATCGGCAATTTCCCCTGTACCGGTATGCACGGCGGAAAGCTGTTTCTGCGGGGCGACTGCAGGAATCTGAAATTTCCTCCGCAGGTGACGGCAGATATTGCTTCTTTTGAAGACTTGCAGGGAATCATGGATGATCTGAAGGAATATTGCAGCGATTTTCACTATGACCTGAAAACCATTCTCTCCTCTCCTTTTACTCTTGTCACCCCGAACAGCAAGAATCCGTATAAACAGATGTATGTAGCAAATTAACGTGAAAGAGGTGGAAGACTATGAAATATTCCCAGCAAGAAATTATACAGTATGTTCAGGAAGAGGACGTTAAGTTTATCCGTCTGGCTTTCTGCGACGTTTTCGGAAAACAGAAAAACATATCCATCATGCCTGATGAGCTTCAAAGAGCCTTTTCTTACGGTATCGCCATTGACGCGTCCGCCATCGATGGATTTGGTGATGAGACTCATTCAGATCTATTTCTTCATCCAGAACCGGATACTTTGATGCCTCTTCCCTGGAGACCGGAAGAAGGCAGTGTAGTTCGGATGTTCTGTCATATCACGCATCAAGACGGCACGCCTTTTGAGTATGATTCCCGTGCGCTTCTGGAAAAAGCCATTAAAGCAGCCTCTGAAGAGGGATTGCAATTTTCTTTTGGTACGGAACAGGAATTCTATCTTTTCCGGTCAGACGACTTTGGCGAACCTACCATGATCCCATATGATCATGCCGGATATATGGATATCGCTCCGGAAGACAAAGGTGAAAATATCAGACGAGAGATCTGTCTGACTCTTGAACAAATGGGCATTCATCCCGAAAGTTCCCACCACGAACAAGGACCGGGGCAAAATGAGATCGATTTTCGCTACTCCGACCCTATGACGGCGGCCGATAACGCCTTGACTTTTCAGACTGTAGTTAAAGCTGTTGCGTTAAGAAACGGTCTCTGTGCCGATTTTTCCCCAAAACCCCTTCGTGATCAGCCCGGCAATGGTTTTCATATTAACATTTCCGTCAAATCCGATCGCGAATTTAATTATATGGACGCTGTAATTGCCGGTATTCTGGATAAAATCTCGGAGATGACTCTTTTTTTGAATCCGCTTGAAAATTCCTATGAACGTTTTGGACAAAATAAAGCGCCGCTCTACATCTCTTGGTCAAAAGAGAACCGTTCCCAGCTCGTCCGTGTTCCCGCGGCGCTGGGCGAATATCAGCGCGTAGAGCTTCGTTCTCCTGATCCGTCCACCAACACCTACCTGGCGTTTGCCTTGATCATTTACGCGGTCCTCGACGGAATCCGTAATAAAACAGAGCTCCCCGCTCCTGCCGATATCAATCTGTATCGGGCTGATAAAGATACGCTTGCGCGCTTTGGCCAACTTCCGAAAGACTTTAAAACAGCCTGTTTTCTTGCCGCAAACAGTTCTTTTATCAAGAAATATATACCTGACGCGATCTTAAACATTTATTGCAAACAGTAATTTATACGAGTTCCAAAGAAAGGAGAGCATAAAATGAGTCTAAAAGAGCGTACATACAGTATTCTTGTTGTATCTTCGACAGACAGTTTTGCCTCTGCCTTTATCGGCTCTCTTCCTGAAATCCGGTATTATCCTGTTCTTACGGCTTCAAGTGTCAGCGCAGCGAAACGAATGTTAAAAGAAAAGTCTTTCGATTTTGTCATTATCAATTCTCCTCTGTCTGATGATATCGGCGTTCGTTTTGCGATCGACCTTTGTTCCTCCAGACAGATCGCCGTTCTGCTTTTAGTAAAACGGGATATTCACTCTGATATTCATGACAAGGTTGCCGAATATGGAGTGTTTACACTTCCAAAGCCAACTTCAAAACCGACCCTCCTTCAGGCGTTAAGCTGGATGGAAAGTTCCCGCGAGCGTTTAAGGCAGCTTGAAAAGAAATCTTTATCCATCGAGGAAAAAATGGCGGAAATCCGTCTGGTCAACAAAGCGAAATGGTTTTTGATCAGTGAACTTTCTATGAGTGAACCGGAAGCTCACCGCTACATAGAAAAACAGGCAATGGATCGCTGTATTCCAAAGCGATCCATTGCCGAAGAAATTATCAAGACTTATACTTGATCTTCTCCTCCTTCCACTTCCGACTTTATTATCAGAAGTGCAGGGAGGTAAAATTATGTTTTTATTCTGTCAGTCAGGCTTACCGCCTTTTCTTTCTGCCTAAGAATCTGCCTGCCGCCGCAAGCATTGCCGCAAATCCTAAGGTCGTCCATCCGACCGGCGTTTCCTTATCTCCTGTCGCAACAGCCTTTTCATCGCTTGCCGATGGTGTTCCATTCGTTGACGGTGTATCGTCCGGCGACAGTGAATTATCTGGATTCACAATATCTGTATTACCGGAATCCGGATCTGTCGGGAATTCCGGATCTGTCGGTGGATTCGGCTCCGATTTTTCCAGACCTTCTATCGCTTTTTGCAGTTTTTCCAATGCCTCATTCACATCTTCTTTTACTGCATTTTCTCCAAGCTTTAAGACTTTTTCCGCCTCTTTTAAAGCTTCTTCCAGAACCGTTTTACTGTCTTGTGTATAAATACTCAAATCTTTGCCTGCATATAAGTCATATGCCGCCTGAAGTTCTGTAAGATCTCCTTTATACATAGTCAGCCTTTTCCCGACTTCTATCAGTGTCTTATACGCTGTCTCCACTTCTTCGCTTGTTGCATCCGGCTTCTCATCAATCGCTTTTGCATTTTTATACGCTTCCTCATACTCTTCGCGCACAACCGGAATTACATCCTGATATTTTTCATCTTGCATCTGTTCTTCTGCATGCCGGATTGCCTCTTTAAGATGAGACTTATCGACTTCTTCTTTTTCCTGTTCAAATACAGCCGTAAAAGCGGCGCTTTCTTTTGCATCAAACGTATATTTTTCCTGTTCGCTTACCGGGTTTCCTTTTTCATCTTCCCAACGGACAAATTGATATCCTTCTTCCGGATATGCTTCGATTGTAATCTTGCTTCCCTTTTTCACAGTATTTCTTTGGGAAACAGTTCCCTTTCCTTCTGTCTGCGGTATGATTTCCACAACTTCTTTTCCCATTAATTCTGATAAGGACAGTTCTTCATATTTCATAATATCCTGTGAATGTAATTCTGCCGGATTGTAAGAATCATACTTTTCATACATCAGACCGATTTGGTGATTCGGAAGTTCGCTCAGGCAGGAATATGCAAACCCTGCATTCTTACTGTCTACCGAATAATCGTAAGTCCAATCAATTTTATATTTTTCACTTCCTTCTTTTCCGGTATCTGTGATCAAACCGATCTTGACTCTTCCGTCTCTTCGATAATTTCCCACACCGGCAGGAGTGGACATGATCAGCGCCGGCTTTCCTTCTATCAGACCGCCATAGCGGATCACGGATAACTGCGATCCCCATCCCGGCTGGGTCATTCCCGGTACATACGCCGCTTCTGTCCATGTTTTTCCTCCGTCCAGGCTCACTGCTTCCGCTATCTTAGAACCTGTTGATCTCGCATAAACACGAAGCGTTCCATCCGGCATTTCTACGATCTGTGATTCTGACATCGCCGCTTTCTTCGTAGACGGTCCTTTTGCATAATTCCATGTTGCTCCATGATCGTCGCTGTAAATAATTCCCGACTGTGCCGTATCATAAACCGGTACGATCAACCGCCCCTTATATTCTCCGTTTTTAATCTGCATGCCTCTTCCCGGACCTGTGACAAGCACTCTTGAATCTTCTGCTTTGACCATTCCGTTTAAAAGTATCGGATCAGACCATGTTTTTCCGTCATCATCACTGTACTTCATATACAGCCATGTCGTAGGCAATGCTTTGAATACTGCATCTGCATACATAATGTTCATCGGAACGTCTTTGTCTGTCTCATCTGTTACAAGCTGTCCCGAACCGTTCGTAGGATCGAATCTTGACGATTTTTGTTTGACTGTCTGCAATACATTATCCTTCAAAATTTCAAAATTACTGTTCAGAGAATACTCTGTCGGCTGATTCGTTGTATCATTATAGATAACACCATTCTCCCTCACTGTATAATTATAATCTGTTTCTCCTGCCTTTTGCAGTTTCAAGTATTTTTTCCCTTGAATTTCTTTATATCCGCTTCCTGTAACTGCCTGCGGAGAACCATATCCAGCCGCCATAGCGTCCGATATCAAAAATACACGTTCTGTCTCTTCGTCCTGCAAAAGAACCGGATCGATAAATGATGCGCTTTGATTTACTCTCGTCTGCGTTCCTACCGGAATTTCTAATGTATTATCTTCATAATCCTCATAGTGGAATGGAAGCTCCGGCTTGCTCCAGTTCTTTCCTCCATCTTCGCTTCTTGCCACTGCAATATCAATATTATTCGGTGAATCGTGCGTACCGCCAAACCTTGCGTCTGCCGCGCTGATCACTGTACCGCTTTTCAGTGTCAAAAGCGCCGGAATCCGGTAATAGTTCGCGCCTGTTCCGTCATTTTTATGGAAAATCTGCTGTAATTCAGGATATGCGGTCTTCTTCGTTTCCTCGATCAGTTCTTCATCTGTTAAAGGAGTCTCATACACTTCGATCTTATGGATATTTCCTCCGAAAGTATATTTATTAATTCCTCCCCTTTTTGTTGCCCCCAGAGAAACAGTATCTAATCCCGTAATTTCAGAAATAAAGCGGTATCCTCCCAATGCAGCGGCGTCTACCGTCAGCACTTTCTCTCCGTTTGCAAACAACTGATACGTTCCTTTTTCTTTATCTGCCTGAAGCGCAATTATATTTTCTGCAGGTTTTCCTTTATAATCTGCCTTCACTGCATTTGCCGCTTTAAATCCATAATTCATCGCGCTCTCATTTCTGATTTCGCAGCCAAGTACTCCTTCAGGTCTGATATAAACATGAAAATGTCTGTTTTCATGTCCTGCTTTTGCATTGGAAACACTAAACAAAGACTGAATTGCCTGATCGCTTGTCGATGTATAGTGTACTAAAATCGTACCTTCTTCCAGCTTCATCAATTTTTCTGCGTAATCTTTTGTACTTAATTCTACCGGTGATCCTACTGCGATCTTCTGATCCTCTTTTCTGAAAACCAATCCTCTGCCTACCGCGTATATTTTAAATATTTTTTCTTTTTCAGCCTCTGCATTTTTTGCTTTCAGCCGGATCGTATATGTCTTTCCTTCCTCCAGTTTCTTTGCTGTTTTCAACACTCCGTTTTCTATCGCAAAATATGGATTATGAGTGTCGCCTTCTCCTGTGCAAAGAGAGAAAACATAGTTTCCTTCAGGAGCCATCTCATTAACTGTGAATGTTCCCACCGTTGTTCCTTCATTCAAGTTTTCTACTTTTTCATCACTCAAACAAATATCAAATGCTTCCTCAAGCGTATTATTTAATTCAATCTCCTGTTTTTGAAATACTGTTTTTTCCGCCCGGTCTTTCAGCCATGCAGACACTTCTACCTCGTATTTCTGATTCTCGGGAAGGTTTTTTAAAACAATCAACTTCTCTCCTGCTTCTGCATCTGTCTCATATGTCTGCCCTGATGCTTTGGAAACCGCTTTCAGATGCACCGCCCCTATCTGAGACTTGCTGTCTTCTTTCAGCTTTTCCAAAGACACGCCGATGCGGTTCGGCGTTTTTATAACTTCCGGAGTGATTTCAGATGTTTTCTCATTGATCGGCATCTCATAAAACAAATTGGCAATCGCGCTGTCCTCTTTCCACAATCCGCATCCTTTTAAAAAGTGTCTGGTCATAAGAAGGTGTCCGTTTGCGCCCGGATGCAGATTATTTCCGAATAAAACAGTATCTTTTTTCAGCCAGCCGTAATCGTTAAACGCTTTTTGAAGTTCCGTATACTGATCGATATAGATCAGGTTCTGCTCGTCTGCGACCTGCTTCATTTTTGCAATATACTGCGGTATATTCGCTTCTCTTGAACCGGTATTCCACATTGGCGTTGGCGTTCTTAAAATGATCACCGCGTCTTTATTTTTATTTCTGATCTTCTCTATGATCGTCTCAAGATTCTTTTTGTATATATCCGCCGTAAGTCCTCCTGTTGCCGCATCATTCGTTCCAAGCATGATCGAGACTACGTCAGGAGTATATTTTTCCAATCTCTGTTCAATATTATTCAGCGTACTTGTTGTCGTCGCTCCTGAAACAGCCGTATTGATCACAGTATCTGAAGCTCTCCCCATCTCATCTTTCAAATATTTTTCAAAAGTCTGAGCGATCCCGTCATAACCTTTTGTCCACAAAGCCGCATGTGTAATAGAATCTCCCATGAACAGCCATGTCATCTTATCTTTTTCTTTCAGCTTTTCCGAAAGCACTTTTTGCTTTTCATCCAGCGTCTGCCCATACGCGATTCCGACATTGCCTGCTTCCGTTTTTCCTGTCACAGTTTGAAGCTGTGTCGTTCCGTCTGATGAAATACATTTGAAAAGGTACTCTTTTCCCGATTCTGCTCCTGTAATCGTAAATGTATTCCCATCCGCACTTCCCGTTATTTTTTTATCTCCAATACTCAACTCGTATCTCCACGACGTTTCATTTGTTTCCGGGATCTGTACATGCAGACCGGCATTCTCCGCCGTCACAACCGGAAGAACGTTCAAATATACGTCCGGCTGCTCTTCTTCTTTCAGATTCAGAGTCACTCCGTTTCCCGGATAACTGTCCGTCGTCTTGATCGTAGCTGCGGAAAACTGTTTTCCGATCTCAAAATGTCCCGCTGCGTTCAGCGTTTGACCGTCTTTTAATTTATTATTTTTAAAATCATCCTGATTTGTCTGTGCAAAATGATCGACTACAACGATCCGATCGAGCTTCTCCGACTCGTCTTCGTATTCTTTTACAACTTCGTCTACCGCTTTACAGTACAGCATGATTGTTGCATTTACCGCATCATCTTTAACTGCAAATGGCTTTTGGATCACAGCAAATCCTTTTCCGTTTTCTTTTAATCCTAATGACAGGTTGATAAATTGACGCAATGAATCTTGAAACGAAGCAATTCCTGCTTCTCCTGCCTGATAATCCTCTTTCCCGACGAGATAAGCCGCCGCTTTCGGGCTGTAATCCGCCACTAAAGTCTGATAATTGTCAACGACGTCTTTTAAAGTCTGACCGGCCTTTCCTGTGTTGATCGTATAACGCTGCCGCCCGTTTTCATTTCCTGCTTTCGTCCACCGCACATACTCTTCAAACTGTCCTACATAATTTCTTACCCCTCTTGTCTGGGCAAATCCTCCCTGTACGGCTTCTCCTCCTGTAAATACCCATGAGTTATCGCCGTACTGAATTTGAAACATCTCGCCCACTGCCGAACCGCTTGCGATCTCACCGGAAGTTTCCGGTTTCGATATCGCGATCGCGTCCGCGTCCGTCAACGTTTCACTTGTAATGATAACGTGAGAAATCTCCCCCTGAAATCCTTTGTAAACCTGTCCGTCTTTTGTTTTCTGCGCTCCGATCGTCACCTGATCCAGAACCGACTGCTTTGAAAAAAGACCTCTGTTCCCTGCGTCTGTGTTACTCCACATTTCCTGTCCGTCGATCGTCAGACGCATCGACTTCTCATTCTGACTGCTGACAACGACAGTGTGCCAATTCCCATCTGAAAATGAAGCCGATCCTACATGTTCCGCCGCAGTATGTTTATATACCATACGAAACTTTTCATTCGCCCTTATAAAGAAAGAAGTACAGTCGCTTCCCCTGTTAAGATCTGTCGGAAGATCGATCGTTTTATCTTTCGCTCCCAGTAAAACGCCGTCCGCTTTTTTGGAAGCTTTAAATCTGAACACTACGCTTCCCGTCTCTATTTTATGTATTTGTTCCGCATGATCGCTGACATCGACGGCGCGCGTTCCGTCAAATCTCTGTTCTTCGCCCTGAAATTCCTGAAAGAGAACTGCTTTTTCTTTTAAATCGTCCAATTTACTTTTGCTTTCCGCCTGATACGATTCCTGTCCTTGTTCATTCTGCATTTCATATGCCTGAACAATCAATTTCATATCATCTGCAGCTGTAAACGCTAAAGAGCCTGCCAAAAGTACAGCAGTCCACCGCTTCCAATCCCTCATTTCCTTTCCTCCATTCTTTTTGTGAATTGTAGATATTTTTTCCGGTATTTCAGAATTATTTTGGTATATTATGCACCCATTATATCATCAGGCAATATATGTATCTTGTGCATTTTCTACTATTATATATGCTTTTTTATACATTTCGGAACTTATAATCAATTTGCAATGTGCCTCCTTTGAACTACAAAAAGCAAGCCCTTCTCAGACTTGCTTTTCTTATCTCTTTCCGACATATTCAATTAACCAAATCTTCCCGTAATGTAATCTTCTGTCTTTTTATTTTGCGGTATTGAAAACAGTTTTTCTGTATTGTTGTATTCCACAACTTCTCCGAGAAGGAAAAACGCCGTATTGTCAGACACACGCACTGCCTGCTGCATGTTATGCGTAACCATGACAATCGTATAATCTTTTTTCAGCTCCATCGCAAGGTCTTCGATCTTTGATGTGGAGATCGGGTCAAGCGCCGATGTCGGTTCATCCACCATTTTGGGTAGGATGCCCTCAACCCCTTGTAAACACTGGGCTGTACGGCGTATAATTGCGTGTTTTGTGTACTCTTTTTGTGGTATTTTTCCCCTTCGGGATCGATTATTTCTTCTCATTTTGCTTTTCATACCTTCTATCTTTTCTTCATTTTTCACAACATTACATTTTACTGCTGTGATACCATTGTACGAAAATCATGTAAAATCGACTACCACCAGTTTGTTAAATCAAAGTAAAATTTATGTGAACGGACAACAGACGCATAGATCTGCGTCTGCCATCCAGCAATTTGCTATTTTACATTCTTTACAAATTTTACAAATTTTTAATCGTATTCAAAGCTCGTTTCCCAAGCGCCTTTTTTAACCTGTTGTTTTCTTCCTGCAACGCCGCCATTTCTTTTAACAATTTTTCATTCTGTTCCTCTAATAATTCAATTTTTCTTTTTTGTGCGATATTTCCTATGTAACGCTTTGGACTCGCCATACCTGCCTGCTGTTCCACCGCCCGGTCTAACAAAGCTCGCACTTCTTCGTTTTTGTAAAAAAATCCTCTTGATAAACCTGTCTGCTCTATCAGCTTTGTTACAGTGACTTTTTCACCATTTTCCAACATTTTATAGATTTCTTTCTTCGCTGTGTCAATTTTTCTCTTATTTCTCTTCTTATTTACAGCTAACATCGTATCGTACTTGTTCATATTCCTCGCCCCATCCATCTAAATTTTCCAGAATCAGCTGCGATAACCTTTCTCGCACTTTCCTTGTTTCATCCGCCAGGATCTGATTACTCATTTTACGATAATATTTTACATTGTGAACGCTGCTGTGTCCCAGTAGTCTTGCGATTGTCCAATCATCCAGATGCATTTCTGTCAGCTTCACGCCATAGTAATGACGGTACATATGTGTTCCGAAACCGAATAATCTTCCATAATCATCCCGTAAATCTTTCTCCCGTATCATCTGCACAACCTGTGTCTGTATCCTATTATATTGTGCCGGTAAAGACGGATCGGAGTCACTCACAAAAATGTATTCTGTCTCTCCCCATTTTTTCTTTGTATATTGTATGGATCGCTCAATCAGTATTGCTATTTCTTCGCTGACAGGTTTTTCATATGGGTGCGTTTTCATCTGCCGGATATGAACCACTCTGTCTCCCGGTTGCCCTCTAAGGCAATCAGTCCGAAGTGTAAGTGTGTCAGAGATTCGTGTTCCAAGCATCTGATGTAGGATCATTAGCCTGGCTATCTGCTCATTCATTTTTACAATTTCTGCATTCAGTCTTTTTAATTCTTCATCAGAATAGGTTCTGAATTCTGCCCTTGCAGTCGGTGGAATATCTCTGTTAATGATCAGATTTTCCAAAATAGGATACTTATAAGTTTTTCCAACTGCTTCCAGCAATGCCCGCAATCTTGTGATTTCCCCATGCAGTGACTTCGTTCTTGTTCTGTCCGTTTTCAGATGGATCAGGTATTCCTCAAAGATGTCTCTGTCTAATTCTCCCAGCGATTGCATTTTGGGATGCTTCTTATGTAAATATTCTGTTAATCGTTTCCCTGCTGTAATCCCCTTTGTAACCGTAGCGATTGCTTCCTTCTGAAGCAGTAAATAAATTCCTTTTTTTATTTCATTCCTCATATCCGGCTGCCGGATATTTGTAAAATTCAATGTTTTCACTTTCTTGATCGGATTGTTTTTTATCTCTATGGGAAGTTTCTCCAACTCCCAGATATCTTTTTCTGTCTCATCTTCCCAAATATTCGGACAAGTAAAATCCACCATCCGCAGCAAATAAGAAATATTAGGATTTCTTGCAATGCCTTCCTTACTATATACACTTTGGCTTTTTCTGTTTATCTGAATTCCTTCTGTCATCAGCCATCGTTTGAACTGATATTCCCATTTCTCTTTTGACTGCTCCCGCATACTTTTCACACAAACAATTCTGCTATTTAAAAATCTACAGATCTGATTGTAATACACCCGATGCTGGAATGATGTTCCCAGTGTATAAATTCTGGCACTTTCTTTAATGTAGGCACCCCATTCCTTCCGAAGCTGTTGCGTTGGCAGTAAACTCAGATCAAAGTATGGCTCTCGCCCACACTTTTTACGTTCCTCTTCACTGGCTTCCTGATAACATGCTAAGTCTTTGAAGTAAATTCTCTGTCCTGACATTTCTGAATCAATAAAATCCAACATATGCAGAAAGTATAAAACGATAGGTGTTCGTTCTCTCCAGTTTTTATTTTTATTGGATTCTCGGTATGCCTTCAATCCTTGTGCGCTAACCCAGCTTTCAAACTGCTGTCCCCATACTGCTTTCGTCTGAACCTTCATACTGTCTACCGACAGGTGATTCATAAATTCACATACCCGTTTAAAATATACCGTTTCCTGGCGGACGCTGCTCAGAGATTTCACTTCTCCACAATGCTTGATATAGAATGTCCATTCTTCTTGAAGTTTTAAAGTTGGCAGTTTTCCTATTTCAAAAGATAGTTTACTGGTACATTTTTTCCGCTGTTCTTCAGTTGCTTTCTGGTAGCATTGTAGTGTCCTTATGTCTATGACTTCCTCCATGCTTCCACCTCTCTTTCAATCCAACAGACAGCGAATTGTCTGTTTCCTTAAAATATGCTTTGCTTGCTTCATCAATCCAGCGTGGCATATAATCAATGTATTGCTGCGTCATTTCTTCGTAAGCATGTCCTAGATAATCCCTTACACTTTGAAGCGGAACTCCCTCATCATAAAATACGGTAGCTAATGTATGCCGATACCCATGTGCCTGGAATATATACGTTCCATCTCCTATTTGGTATGTTTCACATAACTTTTTCATCCGTTCCCGGAAGGTAGAGCTGCAAAATGCACCGCCCTTTTTATTTTGGAATACATAATCCTCCGGCTTTCTCCGTTTCTTTTTGATATATACCTGCATCAGCCTGTATAACACTTCCGGTATAGGAATCCGTTTGTAATTCCTCATTTTCACCTGATAAATCTGCATCCAGTAATCATCGTCCTGTCTGTAATACTCTTTTGCCTTGATCGTACAAACTTCACTGATTCGCATCCCCACTGCCCAAAGATGTAGGTACATCAACCGGATATCTTCCGGAAAATATTGCAGATTCTTCAAGATTTCCTTAGAAATCACTTCATCTACCGAACGGTCATGATGCCTGTATATTTCTGTCTTTAAGTAATATTCTTTATGAAAAGGAATTCTTTTAACCTGGTATCGTGTCAGCAGATATTGGTAAAAATGATCGACTGCTTTCACATAGCGGTTGAACGTATTGGGATGCAGCTTCTTTTCTCCTATATATTTAAAGAAACGATCAATGTTTTCTCCTGTCAGTTTTCTGGCATCTTCAAATTCTGTTTCATTATAATAAGCCAGAAAACTCTGTATATAATGAGCTTCTTCCCGAAGACTGCTCAGAGACAATGTAGATAACCCAATCCCATACTTCATATATTCTTGAAATAATCTTCTATTCTGCAAATGTCTTACCGTTTGAAAAGTAACTGTCCGCACCATATTGCTCTGGTTCACTCTTTCTTTTTCAAAGCAGAATCTGGAAAGATACCACACATTTGCATTCCAATTGGTTTCTTTCGCTTCTGTAAATAGCACTTCTCTACAGTAATCAATGATGCGATTTGGCTTTTTCTTCCGTTCTATCAGATATTGCCGAAATGCGACCTCTTCTTCGGCTTCCAGATATTCAATATCCTCAATCCCTCTTTCAGAACAAAAGTTATAAAAATATCGCAGATGTCCTAATTTTTCTACCCTGTAATCGTTACTATAATCATCGGTAATCAATTTCTGCAGGCTCTGAAAAATCTGCCTTTTCATCCGTTCCGGACTTTTCTGTTGAAAATCCCATATCAATGCTTTTTTATCTGTACTTTTGTTAAATCTGGAAGCTATTTCCTGATCTGGATAATATAGAAGAAACCATATTTTATTTTCATATAGTATCTTCTGGTTTCTTCCCAGCAATGTATTTGCTTTTTCTCGGATTGCATGGCGTTTGATCCAATCAAATCCTGTCAGATATTTCACCTTCGTTCCACGAGTCAATTCCGAATTCAACCAGTTCTCATATTCCTGCCGATAGGGATAATCCAACTCTTCTATGTGCCGGATCGCTTTTTCTGTCATGTAGCTTTCCACACTATTCCGGATTGTTCCTGCCACCTCGATACAGGTTTCCAGCTCCTTATGTAATTGGATTTGCTCTTCTTCTGTCAATCTTTGCTGTGATAATCTCCATGCCTGCGTGGAAAGCACTGGCATCTTATATCACCTCGATTCTTTATAATAATTCCTGCACTCCATATAAAGCAGAATGCTTGTTATAAAATTCCGTACTTGCCTGTTTTAGCTTGTCATCCATTAAATTCAGATATCTGGTCGTTGTATCTAAATGTCGATGTCCAAGAGACTGGCTGACAAGTTCCAGCGGCCAGCCGGAATCCCATCTTGCGTTAGCGAAATATCTTCTCAGCATGTGAGGCGTGATCTTAATTCCTGTCTTTTTTTCCATTCGATGGAACATATCATATACGCTTGCCACCTGCATCGGCTTTCCTTCTGTTTCACCTGTAATATTGATAAACAGGTAATTCTGACGCCGAAGGATGTCCCAGTATTCCGAAATATAAAATAGCAGGAAATCATAGGTGTCTGCACTTAACCTGCCTTTCCGTTCCTCTGCATTCTTTGCACGTGCATCGTTAGCATTGTCATCTCGGAAGCAGACACGAACGGAATGATTTTCATAATCAATATCTTTTGTATAATCAATCCCCAGCAATTCACCAATCCGAAATCCCAGTTCTGACGCCATCAGTATTAGCAGTTGATCCCGGCAGTTTGTACACGCTTCTAAAATAGTCACGATCTCATTTTTCTCTGCAGCCCGGACTTCCCGTTCTTCTTCTTTCAAATATCCTGCAAAGGATCGAAACCTTAACCTTCGCTTCACTCCCACACTATTCGCAACATGGATCGTGCCATAAGAGAGTACCTGCAAAGGCAAATTGATCTTCTGCCATTTCTAAAAAGGAAAAGAACCCGAACACATTTTTTAGATATGTGTTACAGGTTCTGTTTCTTGGCGTTTTCTTCAGATTTTTTGTATGGTTTCCCGCTTTCAGCCATTGCAGGAAATCTGTGAAATGATTAAATTGTGCTTCATAATCCATCTGGCAGACATCTGTAAATCCCATTTGTCTGCCATCGCAGAAGTTCATATAGTAACAGATGGATCTCGCCAGACTTCCTACGGTGTTTGGAGACTCTTGAGCACGCGTCTTATGTGTTAAAAATCTTGTCGGAAGGAGTTCTATCTCCATTGTTTCCATATTCCGAATGAAGAAATATTTCACTTTTCCATCTCTGATCATTTCTACTTCGTATGCTCTCATATCCATTCACCGTCCTTTCCTCTAACGCTATACACATTATACCCACTTCATGTCAAAACGTCTATTCATCAATACCAACAATCCCTCGCAAAAGGGTTCTAAAACTGTACTAAACTTTCTCTGTTAAACTTGTTTCAGTTTAAGCATAACCAACAATTCCGGCAAACGAATTTCTTCCGACAATTACAGATAATATTCCACGCCCTTCCGGCTGCGGATAAAAGCCTGTACCTCTCTCAATTCTTCTGCCATCTGACAAGTTGGAAGTGCATTCAGCACATCTTCATGATACTTGCCACCTTGTACTGCTCTATTATCTAAAATAGACACTACGCAGGTATCGGTTTCTGTCCGGATGGCTCTTCCAAACCCTTGTCGCAACCGTTTCTGCATATCCGGCACAATGATGGACTGAATATAGGCTTCCAAGGATTCATAGGTTTCTTTCTCCGCCTCGCTGATAGGATCCGGCACTGCAAAAGGCAGTTTCACGATAATCAGTGAAGATACCATATCTCCCGGAAAGTCCACCCCTTCCCAACAGGAGCCGGCTGCGAACAGCACCCCGTTTTCCATAGTCTTAAACCGCAGGATTTCTTCCTGGGAATGCCTCCATACTTCCACCATGGGAAATGGCAGGCTGTCTCTTAAAATCTGGTACACACTTCCCATCAACGTGTAAGAAGTAAACAGCACCAGCGTATGTCCGTAAGTGGAACAGATCAGGGAATGGATATGGTTTGCTATCATCACTGCCTCTTCCCGGCTTCCTCTCCTGCAATGCTCCAGCGTCTTTGGCAAGTATAACAGACAGTTCTTCTCATAGGAAAATGGGGACTCTGCCACATATTCCTGTACCCCTGCCCTTGCTTCCAGCCCGGTGACCTGTCGGGTGCGCAAAAAGTCTGCTCCTGCCTTTAGCGTTCCGCTGGTTAAGATTGCGGATATTTCCTCTTCCCTGTCCCATAACATCTTTTGAAGCAGTTCTGGGATTTCCCGGCTGGCTGCACACAAAATGGGAAGCTGCTCTTTATCCAAATATAGATAACGGACATATTTCTCATCGCTGCTGCAAAAACACTCTAGCACATCCTTCGCCTCTTCCAAACGGTTCCGTATCCACTTTGGAACACTTCGCTCTAATTTTTCTAAAAGGAATTCCAGCATCTCTACACCTTCCCACAGCGAAACTACACTATTCGTTGTATTACGGAATGTTTCCCTGATTCCTTTTCCGATCCGTTGTTCTGCTCCAACGACACGCAATGCTTCGCCCATCACTGTCCGAAGGATTCTTGCCTCTTCTTTCTGATGCTCCCGTTCCAGATAATACACCATTTCCCGGATATCATCCATACACAGATTTTTCCCGAACATCTGCTTGGCCGCTTCCGGCAGCTTATGGGCTTCGTCTACAATCAATGTCCGATAATCCGACAATAACGGTTTATATCCTTCTGCTCTATGATACGCATCTGCCAGTAAATAGTTGTGATTGCAGATTAAAATAAATACATCCTGTTTCTTGGCTTCTTCCAGATACCTCTGATAGCGGCACATCTGTCTGCCCGGACATTCCCTTGGGCAGAATTTCGGCACACATACCAGCCTTCTGTCAAATCCACTCAAATCTTTTACCGTATCCATATCATAATGTTTCCGCAAAGACAGCAACGCTTCTTTTTGGGCAGCATTCTTCTGTTTATGGCGGATTGCCTCGATTCGTTGTTCCAGCCTGTTGTCACAGACAAAGTGTTCCTTTCCTTTCCGCACCACTGCCCGAAGAGGAGACTGGATCATGCCTTGTTCCAACAGCACCCTGGATAAAAATGGAATATATTCTGTTACTATGGCTTTCTGCAATGCAATGCTGGAAGTGGACACCACCACCGGACGCTGTTCCAACGGATTTCCTCTTCCTGTCAACATAGAATACTTCCGCAATAGTACGCAGGCTACCAGATAAGCGTACGTCTTGCCAATTCCTACCCCTGCGTCACACAGTGCAATTCTTTCTCCCAGCAAGGTATCTAACATTTCATGGCACAAGCGGATCTGTTCTTCCCTGACCGCCAATCCCTGTTCCGGAAGCAGCACCCGGAAAATCTTCTCTACTTCCTGATGCGCCCTCTTTTGATATTCAACTTTGTAAAACATATTGCTTCTTCTTTCCGCATGACGTTAATACCACAAGGATACGGCTGTGGGATTTCCCACAGCCGCATATATCTGATATCAACGACACACTCTTTTTTGATTTCTTATCGTTTTTTCTTTAGCACCGTATTTGTCCTCGACTCCCCGGCTGCCGCACCATATCTATGGCAGGGAACATTACAGGCGGATGCTTCGCTTCGCATCGCTCGCAGATTTTCTGAAAGTCTTGCTGATTACAACTTAGAGTCCATCCTCTTCCTTTTGGGAAGAAATTCGTATCATTATCCCCCGCAGATGATCCTGGCGAAAGACCTGCAAAAGTCCATTCACAGCTATAAGGACTCGCTCAGAATGAGAACAGGCACTGACAGTTTTCTCACGAAATGATCCGCCCTAGTCTTGGTACAGACCTTGTCATAATCCTCCTGCAGTGCTTGTCCCCATCCGTCCTGGCGCTTATACTGTCACGCTTCTATCTTTGGGAACGTACCTGTAATGCTGATATGCGGTTGTCAAAGAACATAAGGTATTTACCCCTTTCATATATATAGCCGATAGGATATGCCATTTTTCTTCACCTTTTTAAATTTTTCATTTTTATTCTCTCAATCTCACTTAATATAAAAGTAAAAAACAGCTAATCCGAAAGTGATATGTACCCAGAATTCTGGGCACATATCAAAAGACTAACTGCTTTATAAGTATAGATATGAAGTTGTTAAACTTTTGAACTTTATTTGCAAAATACCGTTCTTTTACTTCTTATGTTCCTTTATATACTCACCTGACTCCCTAAAACTACCTTTTATTTCTTCATTTAGTTCAGAAAGTATTTCTTTAGCTTCATTTAATGAATCTATTGTTGTATCTTTCCCTTTCTTTGCGTATTCTATTTCTTTTTCTCGAATGCTTTGGCGGTTACTACGGTATGTCAAAAAAGTCATAACTAAACAAACTATTCCTATAAACCAAGCATCAGTAAAGAGTAATATTAAGCCTATTACTATAGAGGAGTCAACGTATCATGCATGTTATTAACCGTACCAGTTGTAAAGGAAGTTGTTACCGTCGTAAACAAAGCTGATTGTGGAACACCAAAACGTACTTCTTTTCCTTCCATACTTCCCTGGCTCTGGTCTATGCCCATCTCCTGAATCACTGGATTACCTGCCATTTCTGATTGGTAACAAATAGTAAGTCCAATCAGGAAAATAATCGCCATTGCACCAAAGACAACTGCACCCTGACGTCCAAAAATCACTTTCTTTTGGGCTGTTCCCGGCAATACCTGTGCATTCATGGCAACTTTCTCTGCTTTTTTCTCTTTTCTTTTATCATGAAGCATATGTCCAAAAGTAACCACGCAGGCACCCGGCAAGAGCATCATAGATATCATTTCTATAATATTGCTGATTACCGTAGGGTTTTCAAACGGCGTAGTTGAGTTTGCTCCAAAGAATCCACCACCATTCGTTCCCAAATGTTTAATGGATTCCAGAGCTGCTACCGGTCCCACTGCAATATCCTGGAAATTTCCTTCCAAAGTTTCAATTGTAAAGTTTCCTTGTAACGTCTGTGGTGTCCCCTGGCTTACCAATAATAACCCGACTATAAAAGATGCTGGAATTAAAATTCTAGTCGTAATCCTTACCATATCCTCATAAAAATTTCCAATTTTCTTTCCAGCCAGTCCCCGGCAGAATGCCATACATGCCGCATAACCTGTTGCGGCTGATGTAAACATCATAAAAATAATGACACACATCTGTGCCACATAGGAAAGACCGCTTTCTCCTGAGTAGTGCTGCAGGTTTGTATTCGTCATAAAGCTGATAATCGTATTAAAGGAAAGTGTCGGTTCCATATTAGAAATCCCATTCGGATTCAAAAACAGGATGCTTTGCAGTCTTAAAATTGCATATCCTACAAATACCATAACTGCATTTACCAAGAGCAAGGTCAATGCATATTTCTTCCATCCCATATCTTCGCCCTTAATTCCACAAACTTTATAGATGCAGCGATCAATCGGGTTAAAAACTTTATCCGCAAAAGTCTTTTGTTTTGTTGCGATATGGTACATATATTTTCCCATCGGAATGACCAGTATCACAAAAATCGCAAGTGTCAAAATAATCTGTAACATGTCTTCTCCTCCTAGTTATTTTCACCAGCTCTTTACAATTTTTCTGGATTTATCAATGCATACACCAGATAAATCCCAACTCCGGCAATCATAACACCTAAAACAATCATATCCATTTTGATTTCATCCTCCTATTTTTCTTTTGGTTTAATCTGCCAGTCGCAAAAATCTGCAAACGCCTTCACCAAACCAAAACATCCTAATAAAATTGCTATCATCAATACATCCATCATAGCTTCCTTCCTCCTTGATCTATTATTTTATGTTATAAAGAATTCTTCGAATTCATAAACATCCTTCTTGTTTGTAATTTCTATCTATAATCCTTTACAACTTTTCCATGCATTATCATAGTCCTTTTTCTCTTAATATGGCATAAATCATTCGAACCACAGTTTAAGATACAATAAAGATTAGATCCATCCAAAAAGCAATGACATTGGAAAAGCAAAAACAATTGTAATCGCACAAACAGCACATAACACGATCAAAGGCATTCCTACAAAGATGGAAAAAAATCCAAGTACAGGATGATGCCACAAAAATTTTTCTGCACGAACTTCAAAATCATATTCACACTTTTTAATCGCTTTTATAATACTCACATCATTCACCTCATTTCCTTTTGCATATCAAGAATACCTCAGAATATATTAAATAGGGGAAAGCATATTTCCTTTTATATTAAAATTCCATAAGAAATAGAAAATGCTGCTCCCGAAGTGGTCCAAGAGATTGTTGGAGTACTAACAAAGCATCAAAAAAGAGCTGTTCACTAATTTCTTAGCTTGCAGCTCTTGGTTTCCTTACAAAATCACGTATTCACTTATTCATCTGCTTCACCTGAAATCTCTGATTCTTCTCCTTCGCTCTCCGTCGAATCATCTTCTGATTCCATTTCATATGAATCTATTTCCTCGGTAGGCTCTGCTGGTTCGTCTGAAATATCTTGTGTATCTGACTCATGTTCCTCAACTTGAGATTCTGGTTCATTTATTGTATCCAGCTCATCTGATTCCTTTGACTCACCAACTTCTTCTAATTTCTCTCCCGAAGCAGATTCTTCTTGTTCCTCATTCCTTTCTTTTTGCGGTTCTAAAATATCCTCATTCTGCTCGTCATCACGATCCGCATTCTCTTCTTTTTCAAGATCATCCGCATCTTCGTAATCAGATAACTTTTGCTGAATCATTTCTTTTAATGCTTGATCTGTCATAGAGCAAGGATTCTTTTCCAGCAATTCCAATACTTCTTCTTCCGTGGCTTCATTTACCACTTTATGGAAATTCTCTCCAGCTAATATCTGCTCCGCCAAATAAATTCCCAAACTCTTGCCTGCTTTTTTCGCATTTTCAACATCCTCTTTATCGCCTGCTAAATAAAGCAAATGATCTGTACCAAATGTTTTTTCCAGGCGTCTCTGTAATGCTGCACGTTCTTCTTCAGATTCATCCTCCAAAAAGGCATATCCCACAATAATAGTTTCTTTTTTATCAGCTTCTATCAATTAAATCGTAACTCATATCCAAAAAATCTAAAATCTTCGCTTCACTTACAGTTCCGTCCATCAGCATCGTAATCCAATGTTCCTTATTCATATGATATCCTGGAAGAAAACCATAGGTCTCTATCAAAACTCCAACCATATCCGGTTCACACTTCACATTAATAATATCTACCGTGCCCTCTCCTTCTAGTTCTAACTTAGATTTTTTAACCTGCATCAACACTGCATACCATTTCCCGTTTTTATGACGAAGTACCGCACTTTCTGGGGATTCTTTCCAAAGATATTCCGGTACTGTTCCATATTGTTTTTTTACATATTCAAATACATCTTTACGATCCATCAGTTTCACTTCCTAATCATACTTATTTATTTTTATATTTTAAAGCACTCCTTTTATTCCTAGAGTTCTACATTTTCTTTTTCATATGTCTGCTTTTCAAACCACTTCTGAAATTCCAAAGCCCACGACTCATAAGAAAATTTCAATGTGTGTTTTTTCCCATCAATATCCTCAAATGTTATATAATAAACTTTTCCTCGTGCATGATCTGCTCTTTCCGTTTCCTCACGGCAGCCAATAATCCGTTTTATGTAACTTCTATGTTCAAGAATAAATCCACCTCTGTCGCAAATCAAATACCAATCTCTTTTCCATTCTGGAAGATGATGATCTGTCCTCTCTTTCCAAAAAATCCCAATCTTATGTTGTTGTTTCCACGCCTTAAATAAACTAACAAATGGGCTTCCATAAGAAACTGGAATTAAAACCGCAAAACAAAAAATAATAATTTTTACTCCTTCTGGATCTGAATGCCTATAAATGAAGACAATCCCGCTAATTGCCACACAGGCAAACAGCAAAATCATAAATATTGGAAATCCTGACCAAAGAAATATTCTGAACAGGGATTCATCATAAATCGTTCTTTCTCCGCCTCGATTATTGTTCATTTTTCTTTTCTCCTCATGCTTATCTTTTTTTCATTCAGAAAGAAGTCTGCGAAGCAACTGTTCTCTATTGTTAATAAACATTTCTGTTACCATATAACTTTCTGTTTCTTCATATTTATACTCATGTATCCCTTCTTCATCAAATGCTATAATCTGGGCTTCTGGAATCCCAAGCAAAATTGGAGAATGTGTAACGATTATAAACTGGGATCCTTGTCTGGCACATGCATGTATTTCCATCAACAATGTCAACTGTCTTTGCGGCGATAATGCCGCCTCTGGCTCATCAAAAAAATACACGCCATTCGGTTTCAGATAATTTTGAGCAAGTGCAAGAAAACTCTCTCCATGTGATTTTTCATGGTATTTTTCTGATGGGTGTTCCCAGTCTGCATATTCTTCCTCTTTTGTCGCCACATTATAAAAACTCTCTGCTCTCAGAAAATATCCCCATTTTGCTTGACGGTATCCCTTTACAACACGTATAGCTTCATGCAATTGCGAATGGGAATCATATGTGGAAAAAATATAATTCTTTGTCCCACCTTCCGGGTTAAACCCACAGGCAACTGCAAGTGCCTCCAGTAAGGTTGATTTTCCACTTCCGTTTTCTCCAACAAAAAAAGTAATCGAATTATGAAAAATCAGTTCTTCCAAACCTTTTATCGCATCAATTTCTCTCAAATAACTATTTACTGGAATTTTATTCCAATCTATATGCACTCCCTGTATATACAAATCATTCATCCAAGCACTCCCCCATACAACCACTTTTTATAATACATTTTCTATTCTTAACAGGCAGGGTATTTTCCCTGCCCTCTTTCAAAAGATTATAACATTCTTCCCCATCCTCTACAATCCGATTACTCTCTATTTTTATGTTTTTAATAAACCACCATTCCATATCCCATAATGGAATCGGAACTAATCGAATAGCTTCTCTCCTTTACCGCATCCCCGGAGTTTCCTTCTATGGTATAGACGGTTGTTCCGTCACAGCGTTCCACGATTCCCACATGGTCGCACGTTCCATCATGCTCCCAGTCAAAAAAGATGATCGCACCGGGACTTGGCATACTACCTGCCCCCTGCCATCTTCCTTGGTTTTGAAACCAGTTCTTCCCGTCCGTACAAACAGAAAATTTTGGCACCGCACCGCTTTGAATGAGTCCTGCCTGGTCTGCACACCAGGACACGAAACAGGCACACCATTCTTGTCGCTCTGTGAATCCCCACCACGACCAGAACTTCTGGCCGCCTTCGTTCCCCAACTGGCTTTTCGCAATGGTCACAAGCTGCCCATTTCCAAAAAGTCCGGCAAACAATCCCCCGCCAGAATAATACCGAAGCACATGGGGTACATACTCTGGATCGCCATAACCTGACCACCCATGGGCGGCTGCCTGTTCCTGGGAAAACTGCAGCGCATTGGCCTCGCTATAGCCTCCATGGTTTCGGATTGCCCATGAGATATACCCATTCCCGTAATTATAGCCCTGTAAACTAAGTTTTAGCTTGTCCATATCCTGTGGGCTTTCACATCCGGCTTCCCGGACACAATCCGCATAATACTGTACGCCCACCTTGATAGAATAATCGGCATCCTGGATCGCACCGGGCGTATTGGGATACTGGGTATTATACGGACACTCGCTGGCCTGCATGGGATCCGTTCCCCTTCCGCCACTCTCCTGCATCATGATCGCCTGGATGACAGGGACATATTCCGAGATTCCAAATTCCCTGGCATACCGCTGGATCGCCGGGGTATGGGCCAGGACTTCTGCACTCAGCGGCTCGCTGCTCTGGGAACTCCCGATAAACGCAGCACCGCCAATGATCCCCACAATGAGGATCAAGATCACAAATACGGTACCTCCTCCTGCCATCAACGCTGCAAACGCTGCCTTTACTGCATGGGCCGCTGCTTCTGCCATAGCTTTTATCCCTTTTGCTGTTGCCTGTGCTGTCTTTTTGCTTTGCTTGGCTGTCTGGACAGAGCGCATGGCAGCCCGTTTTGCTTCCCTGGCTGCCCTCATGGATTGGAATGCCTGCTTTTTTTGCAAGATTGCCTGGGTTTTCACCTTTTGAGAAGAAACCGGGGAAGCTTTCACCATACGGGGCGCTGTTTTCACTGTCCGGTTTCCGGCCTCCTTGACCGTTTTCTCTGCTTCTGGTTTGATCTTGATGCTCCTTCCGGCTCCTGTGCGCCCTTTCTTTGTTCTTGTCTGTCCAGATGTTCCACCGCTTCCTGTTTCGCTGTCCAACGTGGCTATAACGGCTTCTCTTTGCCTCTGCTCTTTTATCTTCTCATAAGTTTTCACTGCCAGCTTCTTTCCACCATGATAGGCGACAGAAGCGCTTTCCTTTCCAGCCCGCTGTTCCGCCCGTTCTATCCGGTTTCCAGCGTATTCCACCGGAGATTCCTCTCCGGTTTCTCTTCCTACCTTGTCTGCCACCATCCGGGACTTCTCTTTCGTTTCCAGCATGGCAGAACGCACCAGTTCTTTGGGAAGCCGGGAGGCAGGATTGCGGATCTTCGGGTTCTTATCCCGTACCTTCTCTTTGATGTCTTTCAAACACACACCTCCCTGTATCACATTACCGTTCCATACTCTGTTTCTTTTGTCTCTTCTGCTGTTCTTCCAGCTTTTCCAGTTCCCTTACCGCTTCCTGCACCAACGGATGATTGGCATAATAGGGAACATAGGACAATAACTCTTTTCCCTTCTCCCTGGTTGCTAATGGATATTCTCCCTCGTTATACAGCGGATCGTCTGCATGGTGCAGGGAAAACTCCAAAGACGGAACCATCTGAGGGGAACGCTTGCAAAATCTCTGGTAATGCCGGAACGCTTCTTTTAAAGATGTGCATTCGATGCATTCTCCCATTTCATGGAACTCCCCGCACTCCGAAGCAAGAAAGGTAATGGTTGTTTCTTCTTTCATGGCTCTCACCTCCCTTCAGAAAACTCCCCTTTATCGGATCGCTGCCTTCTGTTTTTCTTTTTTCCCAAGCTGACGGGGTGCTGTTTCCTGCCGAAGCTCCTGCAAGGTATCTTTTAAAGATGCCTGTTTTCCTTGTCTCTCTTCCAGCTTCCCGATCTGCTGCTGCAATCGCTCTGTTTTTTGTTCCAGCTTATGGATGCTCCGTATGGATTGGAATAACACCTTCTGGGTTTGAAAGATGATCCCCTGTTCCGGATTTCGCTCTGTGATCTTTGCGGTATCTTTTCCGTTCATTTTCAAAAATGCGTTTTTCAGATGCCCTTTGGCAACGTGCAGTTCCTCCGCCATGCTCCCCAGACGGTCAATCTTCTGATCCATCGACAGCATGACCGTATGTAGGGAAGACTGCAGCTTTTGTAAGCCTTGGGTAAGGTGCATTCCTTTTACCGCAGAGGCAAGGGCATCTTTTCCCTTTTCTTTAAAATCAAAAACTGCCTGTTCTGCCCGTTCCATAAACTTTCGTTTCTATTCTCCCACCTGAAAGCGAAGTGTTTGCACCTGATGTTCTACTTTCTGGATCGTATTCACCGCAAAGAGTTTAACCTTGCTTTCCTGCATCACGCCCAGTTGCTTCTTCATCTCCCCCAGTTCCTTCAAGACGGTTCCGAGCTGCATTTCCATGGAATCGATATGATCTGCCATGCGGATCACATCCCCTTTTTCCTGTTCCATGCCCTGTTGTTCCAAAAGCTCCAGTAACGCCCTGATACTGTCCTGCTCCCGAAGCGGTCCTTTTATTTTTGGAATCTCTACGCTTTTTTCTTCCATCTACATTCCCTCCTTCCCAAAAGGATGCTGCCGAAAAACGTTCAGCAGCACCACACAAAAATATTTTTTTTACTAGCATTCCCCTGGTTTTGTCGTCATCAAGCGGTACAGCTTCGTGTTCTTCGGGAAACTGTTCTCAAATGGCACAAGATTTCCGGAACAGCGGATCAGCCCTTTCCCTGCGCCTACATTGGTGATATAGGATAACTGGTTCTCGGAAATGTTCAAAAGGGCGGCCAGTTCGTCCCGGTCTGTGGTCGCCTGGTTTAAAAGGATTAAAAACTCACTGTTTGCCAGCATCAGTCTTGCCATATCCGATTTCAAAAGTTCCTCCACATTCTGCGTTAAACCTGTGACAAATCCATGGTATTTACGGATCCTCTTGTAGAGCCGGTAGAAAAAGTCCGCACTGTACTGATAGCGGAACAACAGATAAAACTCATCGGCAAAGATCCAGGTAGTCTTTCCTTTCTTCCAGTTTTGGATCACCCGGTTGAAGATGCTGTCCAAGGTGACCAGCATCCCCAGGGGCATGAGCTGCTCTCCCAGTTCCCGGATATCATAGGCAATAATGCGATTCTTCGTATTTACATTGGTTTTCTGAGCGAAGGTGTTCAGGCTTCCGTTAATGAACAACTCCGAAGACAAGGCAAGCCCCCTGGCTTCCTCTTCCGGCTGGAGCATGAGCTGTCGGTACAGATCCTTCAAGGTCGGCACTTCACTTTGGTAACCGCTTCGGATATATTCCCGGTACACATCTGCGGTACAGCGGTCCAGGATGGATTTCTCCTTGGCGGACAGATTTCCAGCACCCACCAACTGTTCAAACAGGGACAGGATAAATTCCGACTTCTCGATCAGTGGATTCTTATCGTTTCCATAGGCAGAATCCATATCCAGTGCGTTCAGATGGGTATGGGACGTTGCAGAAATGGAGATCACTTCCCCGTTCAGCGCTTCCACCAAAGAACCGAATTCCGACTCCGGATCTAAAATAAGGATGTCATCTTCCGTAGACAGGGCAAGGTCCACGATCTCTTCTTTTGCTGAGAAACTCTTTCCTGAACCGCTGACACCCAATCGGAAGGAGTTTCCATTCAATAACTTCCTCCGGTCTGCCACCAGCATATTTTTGCTCACCGCATTCTGCCCATAATAAATACCGCCCGGCTGCATGATCTCCTGAGTATGGAAGGGGATCAGCACTGCGGTGGATTCTGTGGTCAGGGTACGAAGGGCATTGATCTTGCGGATGCCATAAGGCAGTACCGTATTGAGTCCATCCACTTGCTGCCATTTCAAGGTTGCCATCTGACATAAATGCTTTCTTGCCACCGACAGGATGCTCTCCGTATCCGAATCCAACTGTTTCTTGCTGTCTGCCATATGCACCATGGTGAGGATGCCGAACATCATCCGCTGATCCCTGGTGGTCAGGTCATCCAGCATCTCTTTGGTTTCCTTTCTTTGCAGTTCCATATCATAAGGCACAATGGCAGAAAAGTTATTGTTGGCATTCTGGCGTCTCTGCCAGTTGGTCACATTGGTCTCCACGCCAAGCAGACGGTTCTGGATCTCACGCACCGCTTCGTCTGTGGGTACCGGGAGGATATCGATGGACAGCATCAAGTCCCGGCTTAGATCGCACAGCTCCGAGATCATGTCATCCTTGACATAACTGGCATAATCCTGCATATACAGCACCCGCCCGAACCGTTCATTGATCTTGAAGCAGTCTTTGGAAAACTCCATGGACTGGGGACAGATCCAATCCTTGAAGCTGCTCCCCTTTTTGGCAAATGCCTTCATATCGAAAGGAAAGCACTGGGGTTCATCTGCCCGGAAGAAATCTCGGAAGATCTGTAACCTCTGTTCCGCATCCAGTTCTTCCCCAATGGAAGACAGCTTGCTCAGATGGGTTATGATATCCGTTCCCACACGTGCAAAATAAGTCCTTGCCTCATCGATGTTCTTTTTATGGACACTGACCGTCAGATACCGTTCCTGATAGATGCTGTTGTTGGTGCCGCTGACCTTGGATAGCAGCATTTCGTTGTATTCCTTTCGGTATTCATCCAACCCGTCCTCTTTCATCGGCAGAAGCAGGGATGCTTCAAACTCTTCTTTATTGATCCGTCTGTTATTTAAAGTGATCTTTGCCGCCGCGCCGGAATCTAAGGCATTTAACAGCTCACTGTAATCCAAGAACATTTCCGTCTTATCCTCTTTGCTTGCGATGGCATAGTTGATATCGGAAAACCGGAAGGTCTTGGAAAATTTTGTCCCGGACTGGAATACCCCATCCGGCCAGATCCGCTGGATCGGGATGGCCTGTTGGACAGACCTTGGGACTTTGAACTTCTCCCGGTCCATTTTCAATGCCTGTTGTAAGGTTTTAATCAAACGCACCACTCCTTCCCGTTTTCTTTTTCTGTTTCATCCGTTTCTTCTTTGCCCGCTGTTCTCTTTTTTTCATAAGGGCTGCGCCATCCCCTTGAGACTTTTCTCCCAAGGCCAGCGTTTCTTCCATGCAGGCATGGTACAGGTCCTCACTTTGAAACAGCAGGCGCTTGGGGTATAAAAATTCAGACTTGATATACGCCCAAGCAAACTGCTCCGCATTCATGCCATGGTACTGGAAGAAACCACAGGCTGCGAATGGGGCAGCCCCTAAGATGCACAGCCACCCGGTCATCTCCTGTCCCACATACTTTCCCAGGCCAAAATAAATCCCTACCGCCACAGCGATGGCAAGCAGGGAGAAAATACACTGGCGCAGGTTCAGTCCCATAAACATGGACTCCTGATAGTTGCGGATCTCTTTGTTCATTTTTACTTCCATATACTTCTATCTCTCTCTTTCTCTTTTCTTTTTTCCTGTCGATCTCCCTTGGACTTTTTCCTGTTCTTTTGGAATGTCCAACCCCCATTGTCTGCAAAATTCTTCCACCCCTTCCCGGTCATACCGGGAGAGTCTTGAAAGATCAAATGCCACCGGGGTGTAGGTGGCAAATCCTGAACGGGCTTGTCCTGGCAGCACCTTTCCCAGCCTGTTCTCTTGAATGAAGGCCAGCTTATCCCTGGTAAAATCACCGCTTACAAATGCCTCCTGCGTTTTCAGTCCATACCCGCCCGGAAGATTGACCGTCAAGTCACTAAATAATTCCAGCTCCCCTTCACTTTGACTATACATCAAAACCGCAAGCCCATTTCCATAGGCATAGCTGGACACTTTCAGGGTGATCTCTTCCTTACCAAATTCCCAATGGAAAGGCAGTGTATCGCTGCTTTCCTGATTTTCATATATTTCTTTACGCATGGTTCTTTCCTCCTACAATCCCATCATCTCTTTTACGATCCGGTCAGATGCTTTCACCGCACCCACCAGCACCAGCAGGTTGAATACCAATTCCCCTACATAGTTCCACACAATGGTCACTGCACTTAAGGACGTATCCCCAATGGCTGGCGGACTGGCAGAATAGACGGAGAAAATGATACAGGCCAGTGCAATGATCGCCCCTTCCAGACACACCCCTGCATAGGACTTGATGAAGTTCTTCCCCACCGACTGGGAGGGTTCTCCCGCAAAGGTGGAAATGGGGATGGGCGCAATGGCAGTATACATATACAGCTTGAACATCCTTCCATATACCGTAAGGATCATGATAAAAGACAGCACTGTGATCAAAAGGCTTCCCAGCAGCGTCACGATCCACAAGGGGATGGATTCCAGCATCCCTACCGCTTCGATCTTTTCCACGATCTCTGCCGGAAGCTCTGTCACACCCCCGTCTGCCATTCCCGACTGTGCCATGATGGTCGATACGATCCCCTGTACAATGGAAAACAGGGCGGTCATCAATTCCATGCCATACATGATGGCGCCTTGTGCCAGTGCAAACCGGATAAAGGCTTTGAGGGCATGTTCCGGCTTTTTCATGTCTGTAAAGCTGCCACAGGTCTTTACGATCCCGGCTGCAAAAAACAGTACCAAAAGTCCATATCCAATGGCAGTCAGCGCCCCGTTGATCCCGGTGATGACACTCCAGATCGTCCCGCCCTTAAAGGATTCCGGGCTTTGGGTAAGGAGCGTCCAGATTTCTGCCAGCTTCTCATTCCAGGTGTTCAGTGCAGAGTTTAGGTTCTGCACGATCCAGTTATCACTCAAACAGTCTCACCTCCTTTGCCGGGGCAGGAAGATGTCCTCCCTGCCCGCTTCTGTCTCTACCCACTACCCAACGATCAGGTCCAGGATCTCTTTTGCAAAGGTGATGATGACACCGCCTGCCAGCGTCAGAAACCCGTTGGCTCTCTGGCTGGGATCATGGCTCTTTAAGCTCAAACCTACCTGCACCACACCAAATCCCAGTAAGATCAAGCCGATGGCTCGGATCAGGGAGAAGATAAAGGTGGACAGGTTATTGATGACTGACAGGGGATCTCCGGCTGCAAGCACCGGGATACCACCTACCGTCATAGTAAGCACCAGCGCTGCATACGCGGCAAGGGTACGCTTTGGTCCTCTGCCCATAGGCATCGGTGCAGTAGCATGGTTTGCTGTCTGTCTCTTTGGCATTTCATTTCTTTTCTTCAATGGCATTCCTCCAATCAAAAAGACTGCTCCCTGCCGAGGATCTCCCCAGCCGAGAGCAGTTCATAATCATCCAGTCTCCTGGTATCAATGGTTACATCTTCATGGGACAGGGGAGCCTTCGCATAATCATAAGGCGGCGCCCCTCCATCCTCCGTATATTTCACATTCACATGTTTATGCAGATCATATTTCTCATCCAGAATGGGGCGTTCTCCACGCACCAGAAGCACTGCCTTCCGGTTATCCAAAAGGCGTACTTCATCGGGGGTCAAAAGTTCTTTGCCACAATGTCAAGTGATGAATTCAAATTACTTTGAGAATTTGGCACTTACGCATAAAGCAGCACGTGACAACGTTATGTGTTTGGATTATAATGATAGATGAAAATTGAATCATCATATCGCTCCATCCGCAAAGACGGAACATGGAATCGGGTGCAAGTCCCGGCGAGTCGATCACTGTGAAACTTTCCTGAGGGAAAGGTAAGTCAGATACGTGGGAGCGTATGGTGCTTCTGCCGGAACCGGAAGCACGTTTTTTAGGCGCAGGAAGCTGTGCTTTGTTGAGCGTGTCTGTTTGGATGCGCTTTTTTCTTACGGTTCCTATGTATAAAATAAATCCCTTTTTTGCAAGGAGTCTTTTCATGCGTAATCAGTATTGGGAAAATAAGCACTATGCTTATTTCTGCAACCGGGAATGTGAATATTTCCCCTGCCATAAGGGTGCCGACCCGGAAAATTTTAATTGCCTATTCTGCTATTGCCCTCTGTATGTATTGGGAGATCGCTGCGGCGGAAAGTTTGCCTACCTTCCCAACGGATACAAGGACTGCAGCCGCTGTCTGTTTCCCCATCTGCGGGAGAATTATGGTGTAATTACGGAACGCTATGGAGAAATCCTTGCGGCAATTCCATATCCAGATCAGGAGGATGACGAATGACCCTTTTACAACTGAAATACATTGTGACGGTTGCTGCGGCCGGAACGATCAGCGAGGCGGCAAAACAGCTTTATATCGCCCAGCCCAGCCTGACTTCCGCAATCAAGGAACTGGAAAATGAACTGGGAATTACTATTTTCAAACGTACCAATAAAGGCATCCTGCTTTCGGCGGAGGGAGAAGAATTTTTAGGATATGCCCGTCAAGTGATTGAACAGACAAATCTGATTGAAGAACGATACTTAGGGAAGACCCCTGTCAAGCATCAGTTCTGTGTGTCCACGCAGCATTATTCTTTTGCGGTAGAAGCATTTGTTGAGCTTTTGAAACAGTATGGCGGTGAAGAATACGACTTCCGCATCCGTGAAACGCAGACCTATGAGTTGATTGAAGATGTGGCAAAGCTGCGAAGCGAGGTGGGTGTGCTTTACCTTAATAGTTTCAATGAAGCTGTCCTGCGCAAGACCATGCGGGAAAATGATTTGAAATTTCATCGTTTATTTATCGCAAAGCCTCACGTTTTTGTCAGTACGTTCAGTCCTCTGGCAAAGAAGAAAATTGTTGAATTGGATGAGCTGGCAACCTATCCGAGATTGTCCTATGAGCAGGGAGAACACAATTCCTTCTACTTCTCTGAGGAAATTTTAAGTACGTTGGAAAGCAAGAAAGACATTATGGTTTCTGACCGGGCCACGCTGTTCAATCTCCTGATTGGTCTGAACGGGTACACCATTTGCAGCGGCGTTATCAACGAAGAACTAAATGGGAAAAATATTGTTGCTGTCCCCCTTGCTGTGGATGATTACATGGAAATCGGCTACATCACTCACAGCAAGGTCGGACCGGGTAAATTTGGAACTCTGTATATCGAAGCTCTGAAACGATATGCTTCCGCACAGGAATGACAGAACATAAAGTAGCGGTCTGCTATAGATTCAATCTATGGCAAACCGCTGCTTTTCCGTATTTTACAGAACCCTTTCCCGCAGGTATACTGAAAAAGAACGATCATACCCAAGGAGGACACATTATGGACTATTCAATTATTGGATTTCCGCGTATCGGGATCCACCGAGAATTAAAGTTCGCAACAGAAGCGTATTTTCGCAGCGAAATAGATGCCGATGAGTTGAAACGGGTTGTCTCTCAGCAGAGAATGGAGCAGTGGACACGCCAGAGGGACGCAGGTGCCGGCTTTATCCCGTCCAATGATTTTTCCCTTTATGACGGGATGCTGGACACCGCTTATATGCTGAACGCCATTCCAAGGCGGTATGCCGATCTGAGGCTTTCCGATATAGACACATACTTTGCCATGGCCCGTGGGTATCAGGGGGCGCAGGGAGATGTCAAAGCATTTACCATGAAAAAGTGGTTCAATACGAACTACCACTACATGGTACCAGAGCTGGATGATGATATGGAGTTGAAGCTCCGCTCAGATGCTTTTCTGGATGGCTTTCATCAGGCGCGTTCTCTGGGCATTCAGACAAAGCCCGTGGTCGCCGGACCGTTTACCTTTTTGAAGCTGGCCCGCTGTACCGGCAATAAATCCGCCACTGATTTTGTAGATGATATTCTGTTTGCCTATGCAGATATTTTGAAGCGGTGTGGAGAAAACGGCGTGGAATGGCTGCAAGTTGACGAGCCGTATCTGGTCATGGATTTAACAATGGGGGATGTTGCCCTTTTCCGCAAGCTGTACCAAACGCTGCTGGAACAAAAAGGCACAGTGAAGGTGCTGCTCCAAACTTATTTTGGCGATGTGCGGGATTGTTACCGGCAGCTATGTGAACTGCCCTTTGACGGCATTGGCCTTGACTTTGTGGAAGGAAAGCAGACCGCAGCACTTGTAGCAGCAAACGGTTTCCCGAAGGATAAAATCCTGTTTGCGGGACTTGTAAATGGGAAAAACATCTGGCGTACTAATTATAAAGACGTACTGGAGCGAATCGCCGGTTTGAAAAGCTGCTGTGACCACATTGTACTCAGTACATCCTGCTCCCTGCTCCATGTGCCGTATACTGTAAAGAATGAGCCGCAGCTTTCCACCGAAATTATCCGGCATTTTTCCTTTGCGTATGAAAAGCTGGATGAACTGCGTGAGCTTTGCTGCCTGGCTGAACTTGCAGACTATTCCTGTGACCGGCGCTATCTGCAAAATCAGGAACTGTTCCAAACCAGTGAGCTGAGAACCGACACAGAGGTACAGAAACAGGTTGCGGCACTTACTGAATCGGATTTTACCCGCAGGGTGCCCAGAAAGGAACGGCAGGCAACGCAGAAAGAACTGCTGAATCTCCCGCTGCTGCCCACGACAACGATTGGCTCTTTCCCGCAGACAAAGGAAGTCAAGCAGAACCGAACAAAATTCCGAAAAGGCGAAATCAGCGAAGAAGAATACCGAAATAATGCAAAGGGATTCATCCGGGATTGCATCGCTTTACAGGAAAACATTGGTCTGGATGTCTTGGTGCATGGCGAATTTGAACGCAACGACATGGTGGAATTTTTTGGCGAAAATCTGTCTGGTTATGTGTTTACCATAGGCGGTTGGGTACAGTCTTACGGTACACGGGGCGTAAAGCCGCCGATTGTGTTCGGGGACGTCAAACGCAAGAAGTCCATTACTACCGATTATATCCGTTATGCCAATTCCCTGACGGATAAGGATGTGAAGGGAATGCTGACAGGACCAGTCACGATTTTGAACTGGTCGTTCCCCAGAGAAGATATTTCCACGCAGGAGATGATGTATCAGATCGGCCTTGCAATCCGGGAAGAGGTTCTGGAACTGGAAGCTGCAGGCGTCCGTATTATTCAGATTGACGAAGCCGCGCTCCGGGAAAAGCTGCCGCTCCGCCGCGCCGACTGGCATAGCGACTATCTGAACTTTGCGATCAAGGCATTCCGTCTCTGCCACGCAAAGGTAAAACCGGAAACGCAGATTCACACCCATATGTGCTACAGCGAGTTTGAGGACATTATCCCGGAAATCGACGCAATGGACGCCGATGTGATTACCTTTGAGGCGTCCCGTTCCAAACTTACGATTCTGGACAGCCTGATGGCGCATCATTTTGAAACGGAGGTGGGTCCCGGCGTCTACGACATCCATTCCCCCCGCATTCCGAGTGTAGAAGAAATTGAAGCCGCCCTCCGGCTGATGCTGGACAAGATCCCGGCAGATCATTTATGGGTCAACCCAGACTGCGGATTAAAAACCAGAGGGGAAACCGAAACCGTTGCCAGTTTGAAAAATATGGTCCAGGCGGCGAAAAATATAAGAAACGAATGCAAAGGAGACATTTGATATGAGTAATTTATACGCACCGTTCCGTTACGACTACGTGGGCAGCTTTCTTCGTCCGGCAGAACTGAAAAAGGCCCGCGCCGATTATGAAGCAGGAGCCATTACCGCCGATCAGCTCAAAGCTGTGGAGGATCAGTGCATTACCGAACTGGTGGCGAAGCAGAAAGCGGCCGGATACCATGTTATTACTGACGGCGAGTTCCGCCGCGCTACCTGGCATCTGGATTTTATGTGGGGATTCGACGGCGTCGGCCATAAGAAAACGAACACCGGCCTTCCCTTCCACGGAGAGGCGGCGATGATCGATGATACTTTTGTGACCGGCAGGATCGGATTGTCCGGTGAGCATCCCTTTGTGGATCATTTTCGGTATGTGAAGGCGCTGGAGGACGAAAAGACTATAGCAAAACAGACAATCCCCGCCCCTGCTCAGACGCTGGCACAATTCTGGATGCCCTTTGCCAGAAAACACACAGAGGCCTTTTACAGTTCTGCCAAGCCGCTGATGGACGACATTGCACAGGCTTACATTGCTGTACTGCATCAGCTGTACGATGCAGGCTGCAGGAATGTGCAGTTTGACGATTGCACATGGGGAATGCTGGCGGATAAAAATGGACAGGAAATGCACGCCGCAACGAAAGAAGGGCTTTTGGCCGTCCAGAATGCCTATAAAGATATTAACAACCAGGTGATTAACGGAGCGCCAGAGGGGATGAACATCACCACCCATGTCTGCAGGGGCAATTACCATTCAACTTATGCCAGCAGTGGCCCCTATGACTCCGTGGCCGACGTTTTGTTCGGCGAAGAAAATGTAAGTGCCTATTATCTGGAGTTTGATGATGAACGCTCCGGTGGCTTTGCGCCTCTTGCAAAAATCGGAAGCGGACAGAAAGTGGTTCTCGGACTGATTACCACAAAGCAGCCGCAGTTGGAGAATAAAGAGGCCGTGATTGCCCGAATCCATGAAGCTGCAAAGTACATCCCTCTTGACAGGTTGTATCTCAGCCCGCAGTGCGGTTTTGCTTCCTGCGAGATCGGCAATAAGCTGACTGAAGAAGAGCAATGGGCGAAACTGGCGCTGGTTAAAGAGATTGCTGAGGAAGTCTGGGGCTAAATTTTTCTGTAAAAATCGCGACGTCGGAGTTTTATTCATTCGACGCCGCGATTTAATTTGTTATTGAGAATCTTTATTATGCGGTGATTTCATAACCGATATATCTTCCCCGACCTGGTGACCTATATTCTTTATCTGCTTTTCAATGTCCCACAGATCTTTCTGTATCGTTTCTTCCTCGACGCTAATTTCCGGGTGTTCTTTCATTTCTTCTCTGATAAACATCAGGCAAAAACTGACCAATAGAAGCAGGCAGGAAAACCAGATCGTATGCGCTCCGAACAGAACAACAAATTGACCGCCGATTCCAGCGCCAACAGCAAATAGGAAAATGATTTCCCAATAGCGCAAAGCTTTCCCTAAAACATTTCTATCATGTGTTCTGATGTATGCAGAAAGTGCTTCCATGCCGCTACGCATATTTCCGATACACATGGTGCTGGCAAACGCGTAACCATTCACCTTTCGGAATGTCTGCACCTGCATAGCGCAGGAAAAAGATACCAGTGCATTAGCCAGCATATCAAGACTTTGCGGAAGAAAGCTTACCAAAAACAGCAGAATCATTTCCAGTAGCAGGACAATCTGCCTCCAGTGGATATTCTGCACATTCTGATATTTTCCCCGTATCTGCTCTGCAACAATGATGCCTATTGCAAATGCTGCCAACGGAACAAAGTAGTGTGCGCTCTGCAACCAATTACGCTCACAGATGTTTTGACTAAGTAATACGATATTCCCGGTCTGAGCATTGGCGAACACCTTGCCCCGGAACACATAGGTATAGGCATCTTGCAGGCCGCCTGATATTGACAAAAATGCGGCAGTTGGGAAAGATTCGGACATTTGTCCCTGATGCTGGCATTTTATAATTCCATGCAAATGTGTTCACTCCTTGATGTATAACTAAAGATACCTCTATGTATGTATTCTCAAAATAGCAGAAGCCTGACTATGTTTGGCATCCTGAAATACAATACATATCAACCATACCATCACAAAGAAGATGATCATCTTGATCGGTAATGCTGATATGAAAGTAAGCCATGTGCTTACCGCGCTTTATGATTTCAGCTTTTGCAAAGATTGTCCCTGACTGTACGTTATGCAGGAAATTGATATGTGCGCTTTGCGTTACATAATCTCTACCATCCATTCTGGCAAAAATTCCCGCCACGCAATCTGCCATTGCATATAACAATCCTCCATGTACGTGTCCATGAAGATTCATAGATTCGGCAACCAAGTTTACCTTTACCACACAGCAATCCGGGTCAACTTTGCATATTTGAATATGGTTATAAGACATAAAAGGATTGCCTTTTTCGTATGCAGAAAAATCCATATGGTATCACCTCTGTACCGGCAGTTCCTGATTACAGTAAAGGCAGCGGTACTTCCCAGAAGGAGACAGTTTGAAAATATGGTCGCATCCTGCCTCAATACTGGTAATACATCGTGGGTTTGTGCATTTAACCACATTTCGCAATATCTCTGGCATATCAGGCTGACATTTTCGCTCCACTACTCCGTCTTTGATATAGATTAGTGTAATTCGCCGATCCAGATAGCCTAAAATCTCCAGCCGCTCCGGAAGGTTTGAACCTTCGATCTTAATCAGATCTTTTGTTCCATATTTCTCACTGCGCACAGATTGCAGCAGCGCAACCGCCTGATGTTTGCTCTCCAGATGGAGCAGCCGGTAAATTTCCATACCGCGCCCAGCGGGGATATGGTCAATAACCACACCATTTTGAATGGGTTCTACCTTCAGCATTTTAACACCTTCTCTCCAGTCACAGGATCGGCAATTCCCAACAGAGCCATAATTAGTGCCATGCGAACATAAACGCCATTCTGCACCTGATCAAAATAAGCGGCACGGGGATCATCATCTACCGTCCGAGTAATTTCATCGACACGAGGCAGTGGATGCAACACAGGCATATCCGGCCTAGCCAATTTCATTTTTTCAGGGTCAAGCGTGTAGATGCTCTTTAGCCGAATGTAATCTTCCTCATTAAAAAAACGTTCTTTCTGCACTCTGGTCATATATAACACATCCAGCTTAGGGAGTGTGTCCTCCAAACTGCTGACCTCCCAATATAAGGAATTTGCCGGGTGCAATGTATCCTCCTTCAAATATTCGGGAATGCGAAGTTCCTCTGGCGAGATAAAATAAAACTGATTTCCTAAAAAACGAACAAGATTGTTGACCAAAGAATGCACTGTCCGGCCGAACTTCAGATCACCGCAAAAACCAACGGTCAGATGATCCAACCGTCCCATGCGCTGGCGAATCGTCAGCAAATCAATTAAAGTTTGTGTAGGATGATTATGGCCTCCGTCACCAGCATTTATGACAGGAACTTTGGAAAACATGGAAGCGCGAAGCGGAGCACCTTCTTTTGGGTGGCGCATAGCTATAATATTGGAATAGCAGCTGACTACGCGAGCTGTATCAGCAACCGTTTCTCCTTTGGTTGCACTGGACTGTTCTGCTCCGGAGAAGCCGAGCGTCTGCCCGCCCAGACTTAGCATGGCAGATTCAAAAGAAAGCCGGGTTCTCGTACTGGGTTCATAAAATAAGGTCGCCAGCTTTTTGCCGTCAGCCACATGCGCATACATCTCCGGAGCGGCGGCAATTCGATCAGCCAAATCCAGGACTGCCATCGTTTCATCGTCATTGAAATCGGTTGGTTCAATCAGGTGTCTCACAGCCATTCCCCCTTTATCAGATATTCTTCGCGCTTTGCGCCGACAGAGATAAACTGGATCTCGTGATCAAGTAATTTTTCCAGCGTTTTGATATAATTTTTTGCAGCATCCGGCAGTTCCTCCCAGCGACGGCAAGCGGAAATGTCCTGTTTCCAGCCGGGAATGAAGCTGATAACCGGTTGATATTCTTCCAGATTTTCCGTAGGAACAAAGGTGTCTGTTTCTTTGCCTTTGTACAAATATCCCGTAATGATGGGAATTTCCTGCATATAACTGAGTACGTCTAACTTAGTCAATGCGATTTTGTCAGCGCGTTGGCATTTTAGGCCGTACCGGCTTGCAACCGCATCAAATGGCCCAACCCGGCGTGGGCGGCCTGTTGCAGCGCCATATTCACCGCCGGCCTTGCGCAGGGATTCCTTCCATTCTTCAGGCATAGCGTTCTCGGCCACAAATGGGCCTGCACCAACGCACGTTGAATAAGCCTTTAACACACCGACCACATGGTCAGGCTGCACGCCAGGAATTCCCGCTCCAATCGGCCCATAGGCCGCAATCGTTGTAGAACTGGAAGTGTAGGGGAAAATGCCATAGTCAATATCACGCATAGCGCCAAGCTGCGCTTCCAAAACCATCTGTTTTCCTGACGATAACGCTGTATCCAAATAATTTCCGGTATCACAGATATAGGGTAAAAACTCCTTTGCCTGCTTCTGGCACCAGGCAAGCAGGGCCGGATAAGACATTGGCTCCTGATGATAGCAGCCTGCCAGTTCCAAATTTTTTGCTTCCAGCATGGTTTTTAGACGAACCTGTATATATGGCTCATCTAAATGAAGCAGATCACCTAAACGCAATGTTTTTTTGCGATACTTATCGCTGTAGGCATAAGCAATTCCCCTGCGAGTAGAGCCGAAAGCAACTCCGCTCTGCGCAAGACGTTCTTCCTCCAAATCATCTTGTATCCGATGCCACGGCATGGAGATGGTTGCACGAGCGGACAGTTTGAAATTTTGAGGTGTTACAGACACCCCTTTGCCGCGAATATCGGCAATTTCATTGGAGAGATGCTCTAAATCAACTACCATACCATCCGCAAGAACACACACCACATTGGGATGAAGAATCCCGGATGGTAGCAGATTCAGAATAAATTTTCCCTGTTTGGTTACGACCGTATGCCCGGCATTATTTCCCCCCTGGTAACGCACGACAATATCCGCCCGCTCTGCCAGCAGATCAATAACCCGTCCTTTCCCTTCATCCCCCCACTTGATACCTGTCACCGCAGTCAGCATTTTTCTGCCTCCCTTCTATTTCGGGCATTTACAGACGCCTGTATACGGGTAGGCAGCCCCAAAAGACGGATGAAGCCAGTAGCATCGGACTGCTGATAGCCCTCTCCTTCATTAAATGTGACAATATCCTCGCTATACAAAGAATATGGGGACCACACACCTGAATTGATAATGTTGCCCTTATATAACTTCAGACGTACTTTTCCGGTGACGGTCTGCTGCGTCTCTGTCACAAATGCAGACAACGCTTTGCGCAGCGGAGAAAACCACTGTCCGTCGTAAACCAACTCACCGAAGCAAATAGACAATTCCTTTTTCTTATGGGCAGTTTTTTTGTCCAATGTCAGTGTTTCTAATATCTCATGCGCTCTATACAGAATGGTTCCGCCCGGTGTCTCGTACACTCCTCGGCTTTTCATACCAACCAGACGGTTTTCCACCACATCGTACAGGCCAATACCATTACAGCCGCCAATCTCGTTTAGCTTAGAAATAATGTCTGATGATTTCATTGCCTTGCCGTTCAACTTAACAGGTACGCCTTTTTCAAAGTCCAGCTCCACATATGTAGGAGTATCCGGCGCTTTCAGTGGAGAAACGCTCATTTCCAGAAAACCTTCTTTTTCATACTGCGGCTCATTACCTGGGTCCTCCAAATCCAATCCCTCATGAGAAAGATGCCAAAGATTTTTATCCTTTGAGTAATTGGTTTCTCGATTTATTTTCAAAGGAATATGATGGGCTTCGGCGTAATCAATCTCCTCATTGCGGCTTTGAATATCCCATTCCCGCCACGGTGTAATGATTTTCATTTCCGGCGCAAAGTGCATAATGGCCAGCTCAAATCGCACCTGATCGTTGCCCTTTCCGGTGCTGCCGTGGCAAACAGCATCCGCCCCCTCTGCCTTTGCAATTTCCATGACACGCTTAGCCAGAATAGGGCGGGCAAGGCTGGTTCCCAATAAATACCCTTCATAATCAGCTCCCGCCTGCATAGTAGGAATAACAAACTCATTAACAAACTCATCCGTTAAATCCTCGACATAAAGTTTGCTGGCTCCAGAAGCCACTGCTCGCTGTTTCAAATCATCCAATTCATCGTCTTGTCCAACATTTCCACAGACAGCGATCACTTCACAGTTGTCATAGTGTTCTTTCAGCCACGGGATAATAACGGAGGTATCCAGACCACCGGAATATGCCAGCACAACTTTTTTGATTTCACTCATACTAAAGCACTCCTTCACTTGTTTTTGGAACCAAAATCTATTATACTGGACAGGCAGGAATATGTAAAAAGTATTATTGATATAGTGATCATCAGCAATTAGCATATCAGAAAGAGGATGCCTGGATGGATGTCAACTTTGAATATTACAAGGTTTTTTATTATGTAGCCAAATACAAGAATTTCACAAAAGCGGCTCATGCACTGGGCAGCGGACAGCCCAACGTTACCCGCGCCATGAACTGCCTGGAGCAGCAAACGCACTGTACGTTATTTATACGCACCAATCGAGGTGTTCAACTGACCCCAGAAGGAGAAATGTTGTTCACTCATGTCGAAGCTGCCATTTCTCAGATACAAACAGCCGAAACCGAACTAAATGCGCACAGTGGTTTGGAGCATGGAAGTATTTCAATCGGAGCCAGCGAAACCGCATTGAATATCTACCTGCTGGATATATTGAAGCCCTTTCACATGAAGCATCCCGGTATTCGCTTGAAAATATATAACCATTCCACTCCGCAAGCCATCCGCTCTGTTAAAAACGGTGAAGTTGATTTTGCTGTTGTATCAACGCCGACCAACGTGGATACCTCTTTGAAGGAATTGCATTTGCGGCCCTTCCGTGAAATTCTTGTGGGCGGCAAAACTTTTACGGCACTGGGCAGCCAGGAGCTGACACTTGCCGAACTAAAAAATTATCCGTTGATTTGCCTCGGAAAAGAAACTATGACCTGGAATTTTTATCATAAATTGTTCCTGTCCCACGGGTTGGAGTTGATACCAGACACGGAAGCAGCTACCACAGATCAGATTTTACCTTTGGTAAAAGCGGAATTAGGGCTAGCTTTTCTTCCAGAACCAATGGCGAAGGAAGCACTTCAGCAACGTGAGATCTTCCAGATTCATCTGCGGGAAACAATCCCTGAACGTCAGATTTGTATGGTATATGACAGGAAACGTCCATTGAGCGCTGCTGCTCAAAATCTTAAAACCGGTATTTTGGAAACAATGGCCTTTTAGGATGCTATAAATAACACATACATTTTTATCTTTTCCAAATATCAAAAAGTCCTCCCCGGTACGGGGAGGGCTGTACTGTCTTTATGCTGCAATCTCCGGGATTTCCCCGACAAAGTTATAAACGATTTTGACTTTCTGCACCTTCTGTCCGTCCACCTTCTTGACCTCGCCAATCAGAATCCGGCTGATAAGCCGGTTCAGCATTGCCTCGTCCAGTTCCTCAATAGCGGAATAGCGCCGGATTTCCTTGATAAAGGTACGGACTTCGCTTTCCTGTGCGTCCGCCCGGCTCTGCATCATCGCCAGGTCATGCAGACGCTTCTGGTTGGATTCCTGCTCCTGTTCCAGCGCCGCCGTCAGTTTCATAAACCGCTGTTCGGTCAGGATGCCTTTTGCCTTATCCGTGTACAGGCTTAAAAACATCACATCAATTTCCTGATTCCGGGCTTCCAGCCGTTTCCGTTCCTTCTCGGTCTGAGAAGCGTCTACCAGATACCGGCGCTCCATCCGGCTGCTGAGGTGCTGATAGAACGCATCGGCGTCCTTCATGGCCTGCGCCGCCAGCTCCTGAATGTCTTTCAGCACCAGATTGTATAAATCTCTGGCCTCGATCTTGTGGCTGGAGCAGACCTTGCATCCCATGCGGTTATAAGTCTGGCAGATATAGTACGCCTTGTCAATCGGTTCCCGCATCTCGCCGGTGAACCGGTTCTTCCCGGTTCTGCCGACCTTTTCATACCGCACCTGCATGGACTTCCCGCAGGTAGCGCAGTAGACCAGCCCGTGGAACAGATTATAAAAGGGGCAGGCATTGCCTTTCATGATAGGTGGTTTGCGGTCAATGATAGCTTGTACCTGTTCCCATTCCTCCGGCGTCACAATCGCCTCATGGCAGCCCTCGATCACTTCCCACTGGTCACGGGGGATAATGTCATAAGTGTTGGAGCGGATGCCCTTCTGGTGTGTCCGAAAGACCAGATGTGCGCCCTTATAAAAGGGATTCCGCAGGATATGGCTGATCCTTGCGCCGCCCCAAGAGTAATAGTTGGCGTCAAACTCCGTATTGGCCTTGACATGGGTGATGGGGATTTTTTCTTCCATCAGCCGTTTGGAAATCCTCATGCAGCCCAGCCCGTCAAGGGCATAGTCATAGATTTTACGGATGATCGGCGCTGTCTCCGGGTCAATGATAAGATGCCCTTTGTCCTCCGGGTCACGCATCAGGCCGAAGGGCGGCGTCCCTCCGCAGAACTTTCCCTGCCGGGAGCGGGTCGTGATGCCCGCCAGCACCTTTTTAGAAATATCCCGGCTATACATATCGTTCAGGATATTCTTGAAGGGCGTAATGTCCATCTCCTGACGGGTCAGGCTGTCCACGCCGTCCGTGATGGCGATATAGCGCACATTGTGTTTGGGGAAAAAGATTTCGATATAGCTGCCAGCTTCAATATAATTCCTACCAAGTCTGGATAGGTCTTTGGTGATGACGCAGCCGATCTTCCCTGCCTCAATGTCAGCGATCATACGCTGGAAGGCAGGGCGGTTGAATAATGAGGTGTGATAGCGATAGCGGCAAAAAGCTAATAAAATCAATGGTTTTGCGGACAGCGGATAGACAGGGAATGTGTTAAAAACTGAATACGCACACAAACGGCGTTACCTTAACCCCTTTGGGGGAGAAAGTAACGCCGTTTTTTTATGCCCGCAGGAAAGGAGGTGCAGCCGGAATGTATTTCACAAAGGGCAAGCAGCGGGCGTTTGAATTGCTCATGCAGCAGAAGCCGGGATTTGACCGCTATCAATCCGGTTGTGCCGGAGATGATGAAGATTGCGGCACTTGCCGTTTCTACCGCCCCGGGTGGAAATATGAGTTTTGCGTTTTCAAAGAGTGTCCCTATTGCCCCGGCAAAAGGACGCGGAAAACGCACGCCAGCATGGACAAATAGACGGGCAAAAGCCCTTGTGCCATGCGGCTTTGCAGACGCGAAAACGGCAAAGGGCATATTGCAATACCAAAACAGCCGAAAACGGCTTTCTAATTGTCCACGCATACCAAGAGAGGAAGTGAGGAAATATGGCAGTTTTCAGAGTGGAGCGAAATACGGGATATACCGTTATGAGCAACCACCACTTGCGAAACAAGGAATTGTCCTTAAAGGCAAAGGGCTTGTTGTCGCAAATGCTTTCGCTGCCCGAAGATTGGGATTATACCCTTGCGGGCTTATCCCATATCAACCGGGAGAAGATCGACGCAATCCGCGAAGCGGTAAAGGAACTCGAAAAAGCCGGATATATCGTGCGCAGCCGGGAGCGCGACGAAAAGGGACGCTTGCGGGGCGCAGATTACGTCATATACGAGCAGCCGCAGCCGCGAGAGCCGGAAGCAGCTACCAGCGGCGGACAGCCGCCTATATTGGATTTACCTACATTGGAAAATCCAACATTGGATAATCCAACGTTGGAAAAACCTACGCAGGAAAAACCTACGTTGGAAAATCCAACGCAATTAAATAAAGATATATTAAGTAAAGAACAATCAATTACTGATTTATCAAGTACCGATTCCATTCCTTTCCATTCCCTAAACCCCTTGCCCTTTGCGCATGGCGAAGCGGCTACGCCGCCGGAAAGGAAAAGAACGGAAGCGAAAAGCAATAGCGCAGTAGAGATTTACAGGGAGATTATCAAGGACAATATCGAATACGACCATCTCATTCAAAACTGCAAAATTGACAAAGACCGTTTGGACGAGATTGTTGACCTTATGCTGGAAACCGTCTGCACAGCCCGAAAGACAATCCGTATTGCCGGGGACGACTACCCCGCCGAATTGGTGAAATCCAAGTTTTTGAAGCTGAACAGCAGCCATATTGAGTTTGTTTTGGATTGCATGAGGGAGAACACAACCAAAGTGCGCAACATCAAGCAGTATCTAAAAGCGGTGCTGTTCAACGCGCCGAGTACCATTGACAGCTACTATACCGCCCTTGTCAATCACGACTTATACGGCGGCGAATGAGCATAGCCGCACTTTACCGGGAAAGGAGTTGATACCTTGCAGGAGGAAGTAACCCAAAAAACGATTGCCCTATACGTCAAAGTGGGAAAAGGCGCGGCGCGGCTTACCGAACAGGCGTTACAGAAAGCAATCCAAAAGTTTTTGGAGCAGAAAAGCAAACCCGCGCATGGGAAACAGACCATGCGGCAGCTTATGAAGCAGAACGCGGGTGTTTCCAACATCGAGATCACCGACAGCAATATTAAAGCCTTTGAGAGTACGGCGAAGAAATACAACATAGATTTTTCGCTAAAAAAGGTTAAGGGCGAGCAGACCCGTTACCTTGTGTTTTTCAAAGGCCGGGACGCGGACGTTATGACCGCAGCGTTTCAAGAGTTTTCCGCAAAGAAGCTGAACCGGGAGAAAAAGCCCTCTATCCGCAAAGCCCTTGCCGCTGCAAAGGACAAGGCGAAGCAGCTTAACGCCGCCCGCGACAAGGTAAAGAAAATGGACAGGGGGCGCGAGATATGAAGCAGATCAACTACAAAAAGCTGATACTTCCGAATATCCCCTATGTGTTCTTTGTCTATCTCTTTGATAAAGTCGGACAGGCGGTGCGGCTTGCCCCCGGCGCGGATATTTCTGCAAAGATACTGAATATCACACAAGGATTTTCCGCAGCCTTTGAAAACGCCTTGCCGAGCGTTTACCCGTTGGATTTGCTTGTCGGCATTGTCGGTGCGGTGATTATCCGCTTGATAGTCTATGTCAAAGGGAAAAACGCGAAGAAATACCGCAAGGGCGCGGAGTACGGCTCTGCCCGATGGGGAAACGCCGAAGATATAAAGCCCTACATAGACCCGGATTTCCAAAACAACATCATTTTGACGCAGACGGAACGGCTTACCATGAACAGCCGCCCGAAGCAGCCGAAGTACGCGAGAAATAAGAACGTCGTCGTGATCGGCGGCAGCGGCAGCGGAAAAACAAGATTTTTTGTCAAACCTAATCTAATGCAGCTTCATTCCTCTTACGTCTTAACCGACCCGAAAGGTACGGTTTTGATTGAGTGCGGGAAGCTGCTGCAACGGGCGGGCTACCGCATTAAGGTACTGAATACGATTAACTTCAAAAAATCTATGCACTACAACCCCTTTGTGTATATCCGCAGCGAGAAAGATATTTTGAAGCTGGTAAATACGTTGATAGCGAATACCAAAGGTGAGGGAGAAAAAAGCGCGGAGGATTTTTGGGTAAAGGCAGAACGGCTTTTGTATTGCGCGTTGGTGGGCTACATCTGGTACGAAGCCCCCGCCGAGGAAATGAACTTTATTACCCTGTTGGAACTTATCAACGCCAGCGAAGCCCGCGAGGACGACGAGGAATATCAAAGCCCCGTCGATTTGCTGTTTGCCGACTTGGAAGAACGCGACCCCGACCATTTCGCGGTGAAGCAGTACCGAAAATATAAATTGGCGGCGGGCAAAACCGCAAAATCAATCCTCATTTCTTGCGGTGCGAGGCTCGCTCCTTTTGATATAAAGGAATTGCGCGATCTTATGTCCTACGACGAATTAGAACTTGACACGTTAGGCGACAGAAAAACAGCTTTGTTTTTGATTATGAGCGATACGGACAGCACGTTTAATTTTGTTATCGCTATGCTGCAATCGCAGTTATTTAATCTCTTGTGCGACAAGGCCGACGACGAATACGGCGGCAAGCTGCCGGTTCATGTTCGCTGCCTGTTAGACGAGTTTGCAAACATTGGACAAATCCCGCAGTTTGAAAAATTGATTGCCACAATCCGCAGCCGGGAAATCTCGGCTTCTATCATTCTGCAATCGCAGAGCCAGCTAAAAGCCATTTACAAGGACGCGGCAGAAATCATACTTGACAATGCCGACAGCACCTTGTTTTTGGGAGGGCGCGGGAAAAATGCAAAGGATATTTCGGAGAACTTGGGACGTGAAACAATCGACAGTTTCAACACTTCCGAAAATCGCGGCACGCAGGTTTCTCATGGCCTCAATTATCAGAAATTGGGAAAGGAGTTGATGACACAGGACGAAATCGCAGTTATGGACGGAGGAAAATGTATTTTGCAGTTGCGCGGCGTGCGCCCCTTTTTCAGCGATAAGTACGATATAACGCAGCACCCGAACTACAAATACCTTTCCGACTTCGACAAGAAAAACGCTTTTGACGTTGAACGGTATATGTCCACCCGTCCGGCAATCGTAAAGCCCGACGAACCCTTTGACATATACGAAATAGATTTGTCCGACGAGGACGCAGCCGCCGAATAAAAACGGCGGCATTTTTATTTCCAACAACATTTTTTGAGCCGTTTTAGCGGCAGAAAGCGAGGTTTATATGGATTTTTTCAACAGCGCAGTTGACGTATTGCAGACTTTGGTAATCGCGCTTGGCGCAGGACTTGGCATTTGGGGCGGCATTAACCTCATGGAGGGGTACGGCAACGATAACCCCGGCGCGAAGTCGCAGGGCATGAAACAGTTGATGGCGGGCGGCGGCGTTGCCCTTATCGGCCTTACCCTTGTCCCGCTGCTCTCCGGCCTGTTTGGATAATGCCACAAACTAACACTACCCGCCGCGCTCTCCCGCTTCACGCGGGAGGGCGCGGGAAAGGAGGGATTAGCTTTTGATATGGCAGATGATTGAAGATTGGTTTCGCGGCATTTTGACAGACGGAATACTCTCTAATCTCTCCGGGCTGTTCGACAGCGTAAATACAGAGGTTGGAGAAATCGCAACGCAAGTCGGCACAACCCCCGCCGGGTGGAACGCGGGCATATTCAATATGATACGCAGCCTATCGGAAAACGTCATTGTGCCGATTGCGGGCGTTATCATTACCTTTGTCATGTGCTACGAACTAATCCAGCTTGTAATTGAGAAAAACAATCTGCACGATCTCGACACTTGGATTTTCTTCAAGTGGATTTTCAAAACCTTTGTTGCGGTGCTGCTGGTAACAAATACTTGGAACATCGTCATGGGCGTATTTGACATTACACAGAGCGTCGTCAACGACAGCGCGGGCGTTATCATATCCGACACAAGCATAGATATTGCAACCGTTATCACCGATATAGAAGCAAAGCTGGACGCTATGAGCGTCGGCGGGCTTTTGGGGCTATGGTTTCAATCACTCTTTGTGGGGCTTACCATGAAAGCGTTGTCTATCTGTATCATGCTGGTGGTGTACGGGCGCATGATTGAAATATACCTTGTAACGAGTATCGCCCCTATCCCCGTTGCGACAATGGTAAATCGTGAATGGGGCGGCATGGGACAGAACTACTTAAAATCCTTGCTTGCCCTCGGTTTTCAGGCTTTTCTAATTCTTGTGTGCGTCGGTATTTATGCGGTTTTGATACAGACAATCGCAGCAACCGATGACATATCCGGCGCGATCTGGTCTTGCATGGGCTATACCGTCCTCTTGTGTTTTACGCTTTTCAAAACGGGAAGCCTTGCAAAATCCGTATTCAGCGCGCATTAAGGGGGTGCAGATGAAGAAATACAAAATCATTTACGCCGATCCCCCTTGGAGATACGCGAGAAGCAAGGTACAGGGCGCAGCGGAAAAGCACTATCCCACTATGAGTATTGAGGAACTTTGCGCTTTACCCGTCAAAGAAATTGCGGATAAGGACTGTATTTTATTCCTATGGGCGACGTTCCCGCAGCTTAAAGAAGCGTTGCAGTTAATCAAGGCTTGGGGATTTACCTATAAATCCGTTGCCTTTGTATGGTTAAAGCAAAATCGGAAATCGCCCACTTGGTTTTATGGCTTGGGCTTTTGGACGCGAGGAAATGCGGAAATCTGCTTGCTTGCTACCAAAGGACACCCGAAGCGACAATCAAACAAGGTACATCAATTTATTATTTCCCCTGTTGAGCAGCACAGCAAAAAGCCGGATATAACGCGGGAAAAGATACTTGCCCTTATGGGCGACCTACCGCGTATTGAACTGTTTGCAAGGCAGCATACCCCTGGTTGGGACGTATGGGGAAATGAAATCAAAAGCGACATACGGTTTGCCGGAAAGGAGGTTTGAAATGGCGTATGTAACCGTCCCAAAGGATTTAACCAAAATCAAGAGCAAGGTAATGTTCAACCTTACCAAAAGACAATTACTCTGTTTCGGCGCGGCGGTGGCTATCGGGCTACCGCTATTCTTTTTGACAAAGGACAGCGCGGGAACGACAACGGCGGCTTTGTGCATGGTGCTTGCCATGCTGCCCATGTTCCTACTCGCTATGTACGAGAAGAACGGGCAACCGCTGGAAGTGATTATACGGCAATTTGTGGAAGTGAAGTTTCTTCGCCCCAAAGAGCGACCTTATCAGACCAACAATTTTTATACCGCCCTTGCGCGGCAGGAGCGATTAGATAAGGAGGTACGGGCGATTGTCAAAGGAAAAGGGAAAGACCCAAAACAAAAAGCGTAAACTTACGCGGCAGGAAAAGAAACAGATCGACGCGCTTATCCGGCAGTCAAAGGGCGACGGGAAGCCCCATACGGCGCAGGACAGCATACCGTTTGAACGAATGTATAAGGACGGGATTTGCCGCCTTGCAAACGGGCGGTATTCCAAGTGCATTGAGTTTGAAGATATTAACTATCAGCTTGCGCAGCCGGACGACAAGACCGCCATTTTTGAAGCCCTTTGCGATATGTATAACTCTTTTGACGCTTCTATCAGTGTGCAGCTTTCCTTAATCAGCCGCCATGCGAACAAGGAGGATTTCAAGAGCAGTATCACGATTGCCCCACAGAATGACGACTTTGACAGTATCAGAGCCGAATACACCGAAATGCTGCAAACACAGCTTGAACGCGGCAACAACGGGCTTATCAAGACAAAGTTTCTCACCTTTACCATTGAAGCAAAAGATATTAAATCGGCGCGGGCGCGGCTTGCCCGTATCGAAACGGACACCCTCAACCATTTTAAGGTGATCGGCGCGGCGGCGCGGGTATTGGACGGGAAGCAGCGGCTTGAAGTGCTGCATGGGCTTTTCCACCCGGACGGGGAACGCTTCAACTTTGCGTGGGAATGGCTACCCGTAAGCGGCCTTTCCGTCAAAGACTTTATTGCCCCGTCCTCTTTCCGTTTTGGCGACGGGCGAATGTTTCAAATGGGCGGGAAGTTTGGCGCGGTTTCCTTTTTGCAGATTGCCGCGCCGGAACTTTCAGACCGTATGCTTGCCGACTTCATGGAAGCGGAAAACGGGATTGTCGTCAATCTGCACATTCAGAGTATCGACCACAACGAAGCGATCAAGACGATCAAGCGGAAAATCACCGACCTTGACCGTATGAAAATCGAGGAACAGAAAAAGGCAATCCGCAGCGGCTACGATATGGATATAATTCCGTCCGACCTTGCCACCTACGGCGGCGAAGCGAAAAACCTTTTGCGGGATTTGCAGAGCCGGAACGAGCGAATGTTTTTGCTTACGCTGTTAGTTTTGAATGTGGCAGACACAAAGCAGAAATTGGACAACGACGTATTTCAGGCCGCAAGTATCGCACAGAAATACAACTGTATGCTCACCCGCCTTGACTACCGGCAGGAACAGGGGCTTATGTCCTCTATCCCATTGGGCGAAAACCTAATCCAAATCCAGCGGGGCTTGACGACTTCCAGCACCGCCATTTTCGTCCCCTTTACGGTACAAGAGCTGTTCCAAAGCGGCGAAGCGTTGTATTACGGCTTAAACGCATTATCGAATAACATGATTTTGTGCGACAGGAAAAGGCTGAAGAACCCTAACGGCTTGATACTCGGCACACCCGGCAGCGGCAAGAGTTTTTCGGCAAAGCGCGAGATCACCAACGCTTTTCTCATTACCGCAGACGATATTATCATTTGCGACCCGGAAGCGGAATATTACCCCCTTGTGGAACGGCTGAAAGGGCAGGTTATCAAGGTTTCGCAGAACAGCACGCAGTACATTAACCCGATGGATATAAACCTCAATTACAGCGAGGGCGACACGCCCATAGCCTTAAAGAGCGATTTTATCCTTTCCTTTTGCGAGTTGATTATGGGCGGCAAAAACGGGCTGGAAGCGGTTGAAAAGACTTTGATTGACCGCGCCGTTATCAGCGTGTACCGCAGCTACCTTGCAGACCCGAAGCCGGAGAATATGCCGATTTTGGGCGACCTCTACAATGAAATCAAGAAGCAGCCGGAAAAGGAAGCGCAGCGTATCGCGTCGGCATTGGAACTCTATGTAAATGGCAGTTTGAACGTGTTTAACCACCAAACAAACGTTGACATTCACAACCGCCTTGTCTGCTTTGATATTAAAGAACTCGGCACCCAGCTACGAAAACTCGGTATGCTCATTGTCCAAGATCAAGTTTGGAACAGAGTTACCATAAACCGCAGCGAAGGCAAGGCGACGCGGTACTATATCGACGAGTTTCATTTGCTGCTCAAAGAGGAACAGACCGCAGCGTACAGCGTTGAGATTTGGAAGCGTTTTAGAAAATGGGGCGGTATTCCGACAGGTATCACCCAAAACGTGAAAGATTTGTTATCGTCCCGCGAGGTGGAGAACATTTTTGAAAACAGCGATTTTGTGTATATGCTCAACCAAGCCCAGGGCGACAGGGAAATCCTTGCAAAGCAGCTTAACATTTCGCAGCAGCAAATGACCTATGTAACCCATTCCGACGCGGGCGAGGGGCTTATCTTCTATGGCAACGTGATTTTGCCCTTTATTGACCGTTTCCCGCAAGATACGGAACTCTATCGTGTAATGACGACCAAACCCGGCGAGGTGTCGGCATGAGGATAGAAATGGACAAAATCTATTGCGGCGACAGCTTGCAGGTGCTTCAAACCTTGCCGGAAAATGCAGTTGATTGTTGCGTAACGTCCCCACCCTACTATGCCTTGCGGGACTACGGCGCAGACGGGCAGATCGGACGGGAAGCAACGCCGGAGGAATATGTTTCCCGTATTACGGCGGTATTCCATGAGGTAAAGCGGGTGCTTACGCCGGAGGGTACTTGTTGGCTGAATATCGCGGACACTTATTGCGGCACAGGCAGCAAAGCCGACCACCAAGACCCCAAATACCCCAAAGGCAGGAACGGGCAGCAAGTGGCGTTTAACCACCGCGCCCCCGGCTGCAAGCCCAAAGATTTAATTGGTATTCCGTGGCTTGTAGCCCTCGCCTTGCGGGGCGACGGTTGGTATTTGCGCAGTTCTATCATTTGGCACAAAACAAACCCCATGCCGGAAAGCACGCGGGACAGGCCGACCCGCTGCTATGAATATGTGTTTCTGCTTACCAAGTCAAAGAAGTATTATTACGATTGGCAAGCAGTAGCCGAGCCGATAGCCCCCACAACGGCGGGGCGGCTGAAAAGCGGAGTTAGCAAAGGAAATAAGTATAACGTTACTGTTCCGGGGCAAAACCAACCGCAGAAAATCAACCGCCCCCGCGAAAAGGGCGCATACGCCGACGAGTTGATTTCTCCCGTCCGCAGCCGCCGCAACGTTTGGCAGATTAACAATGTCGGCTATCATGGCGGGCATTTCGCAGCGTTCCCGCCGAAACTTGCGGAAACGTGCATTTTGGCGGGCTGTCCCATCGGCGGGATTGTCCTTGACCCCTTTTTCGGCAGCGGCACGACGGGCATGGTAGCAAAACGGCTTAACCGCCGCTATATCGGCATTGAGTTAAACCCCGACTATTGCGAACTTGCAAAACAGCGGATTGGAGGTGATGAAGATTGAGCAAGGAACTGAAAGCCCCCGACAAGGTAACGCAAAAAATGACCCGCGACGGTGCGGTTGCGGAAAACCTCACGACGGGCGAAACGTCCAGTATCAGCGAAAGGCCGCAGGAAGAAAACTATTCAGCCCCCGCAGGGGTGGCAGCGGAAAAGGTTGTGCAGCATATCGGCGCAGAGATTGAGCGACACGCAGCAAAAGGCGCGGAGAAAAAAGCCCTTGACGCGACGCAGCCTAAAACCCATTCTTCCCGCTTGCAGTTTTCCGAAGCGGAACGGGCAACGCCGGAACTTCAAAAAGCGATCAAGAAATCGGATAAGGCGGCAGACTGTTTAGACGCAGCGCGGGCGGCTATCCCCAAGCAGACCAAAATCAAGAAAGAGCGCGTTTTTGACGAAGCGAAAGGCAAGGCAAAGACGCGCCTTTCCTTTGAAAAGACGGATAAGCCCCCAAACGGCAAGTTGCGGCATAACCCCTTATCCCGTCCGGCACAGGAGTTAAACAGTACCGTACATGGGAAAATCTACGAGGTAGAGAAAGAAAACGTCGGTGTGGAAAGCGGGCACCGGGTAGAACTTGCCGGAGAGAAAGCGGGCGGCATGGCGGCGCGGGCAGTTAAGGGCGGCATACGCCGCCATAAGCTGAAACCCTACCGGGCAGCGGCGGCAGCGGAAAAACAAGCGGTAAAGGCAAACGCAGATTTTCTCTATCAAAAGGCGTTGCACGATAACCCCGCGCTTGCGCACTCCAACCCCATTTCCCGTTTTTGGCAGAAGCAGCGCATTAAAAAGCAGTATGCAAAAACGCTGAAAGCGGGCGGCAAAGCGAAAAAAACCGCTGAAGCCACCGCAAAGGCGGCGAAGAAAACCGCGCAGGAAACCAAACGGGCGACGTTCTTTGTTGTCCGGCATTGGAAAGGCTGCTTGATTGTGGGCGGGATTGCCTTTATCGTGCTGCTGCTTTTCGGCGGGCTGTCCTCTTGCTCCCTCTTTGGCGGCAACAGCGGCAGCGGCTTGATTGCGTCGTCCTATCTCTCCGAGGACGCGGATATAACGGGCGCGGAAAGCGCGTATGCCGCTATGGAAGCCGAGTTACAAGATATGCTGGACAATATCGAAAGCGAATACCCCGGCTATGACGAATACCGGGTAAACGCGGACGAGATCGAGCATGACCCCTATGTGCTAATTTCTATCCTTTCCGCGTGGCATGAGGGCGTGTTTACACTCGATGAAGTGCAAAGCACCCTTGAAATGCTCTTTGAGAAACAGTATATCTTGACGGTCGAGGAAGAAGTACAGGTACGCTACCGCACCGAAACAAGGACGGACAGCGAGGGCAACCCCTATACGGTTGAAGTCCCCTATAACTATTACATTCTTCATGTGGATTTGGAAAACTTCAACCTCTCCCATGTCCCCGTTTACATCATGGGCGAAGAACAGCTATCCATGTACGCTATGTATATGTCGTCGCTGGGAAACAGACCCGACCTTTTCCCGCAATCCGGCTATGTGTCTAAATACTATGAAAACCCGCCCGCCGATTATGAAGTACCCGCCGCGCTGCTGGGTTCCGATGAAAAGTTTGCGCGGCTCATGGAGGAAGCAGATAAATACGTCGGTTTTCCCTATGTGTGGGGCGGCAGCACCCCGGAAACCTCTTTTGATTGCAGCGGCTTTGTGAGTTATGTGTTGACGAACAGCGGCCTATACAATACGGGCAGACTTGGGGCGCAAGGGCTTTACAACATCTCAACCCCTGTTTCTAACCCGCAGCCGGGGGATTTGGTGTTCTTTACGGGTACATACGACACCCCCGGCGTTTCCCATGTGGGGATTTATGTGGGCGAGGACGGGGACGGAAGCCCCGTCATGCTGCATTGTGGCGACCCTATCCAGTATTCAAAGCTGGACACCAGCTATTGGCAATCCCACTTTTACGCCTACGGGCGGTTAAATTACAATTAAAAGGAGTTGAAAAATGAATATTGTATCTTTTGGCGGCGGCACGAATAGTGCCGCCTTACTTATTGGCCTATACAAGCACAAAATCCCGATTGACCTTATCACCTTTGCCGATACGGGCGCGGAACACCCGCATACCTATCAATTTATCGAGATAATCAATCAATGGCTTGCGGAACACGGTATGCCGCAGATTACCGTTGTGCAGTATGTTGACCGCTACGGCAACCGCCTATCTCTTGAAACCGAGTGCTTGCGCTCTCATACGCTCCCGTCGATTGCCTACGGGCATAAGCGTTGTTCGCAGAAACACAAAATCGCACCGCAGGAAAAGTTTTGCAACCACTATGCGCCTTGCCGCGAAGTATGGCAGCGCGGCGAGAAAGTCAACCGCTATATCGGCTATGACGCGGGAGAAGTGAAACGGTATGAACATTCCCGCAAGTACAACGAAGCCGACAAAAAATATCATAACCGCTACCCCCTCATTGAAGAATGGGGCTGGAACAGGGACGATTGTATCCGGGAAATCAAAGCGGCAGGATTGCCGCAGCCGGGTAAATCGTCCTGTTTCTTTTGTCCGAGCATGAAGAAACAAGAGATTTTATATCTCAAAGAACACTATCCCGATCTATTTAACCGGGCGGCGACTTTGGAAGAAAACGCTATGCCCTATCTTAAAACCGTTAAGGGATTGGGGCGCAGCTATTCATGGAAAGAACAGTTTGGAAAGGAGTAAATGACTATGGCGAACACGAAACTTGACCGTATCGAAAGGGATATTGAGAAAACGAGGGCAAAAATCCTTGAACAGCAAAAGAAGCTGAAAGACCTTGAAGCGCAGAAAGTCGAGGAAGAAAACGCGCAGATCGTGCAAATGGTAAAGGCGGTACACCTTGACGGGACGCAGCTTGCCGCGTTCCTCTCCGCTTACGCCAGCGGCGAAATCACCTTGCCGCAGCCGGAAGCCACTTACCCCGCCGAACAGGAGGACAACGACAATGAAGAATAAAAAGATAATCCGAAAGTTTACCGTATTGCTTGCCGCACTGGTTATCATGTGCGGCTTTTCTGTTACCGCTTATGCGGGCGGTGGCGATGAAAGCGACGACACGCCTACCCCCGTAACCGAGGAAACCCCCGCGCCGGAAACCGAGCCGGAAGAAACGACGGGCGGCTATGAGCCGCAGCCCCTTACCCCGGACGGGAATATGTCCCTTGTGGACGATATAACGGGTGAAGCGTCCGGCGACAAGCAGTTTATCACCGTCGTTACCAAAAGTGGCAACTATTTTTACATCATCATTGACCGCGCCGAGGACGGGGAAAATACCGTCCATTTCCTTAACCAAGTGGACGAAGCGGATTTAACCGCCCTTATGGAGGACGGGCAGACCGAAGCCCCCGTTTGTAGCTGCACCGATAAATGCGTTGCCGGAAGCGTCAACACCGCTTGCCCGGTTTGCAGCGTCAACATGAGCGAGTGCGCGGGTGTGGAAGCCGAGCCGGAGCCGGAAGAAACCGAGCAGCCGCCGGAAGAAGAAAAAGGCGGCGGCATGGGTATTCTGCTTGTCGTGCTGCTTGTTGCCGCAGCGGGCGGCGGCGCGTTCTACTACTTTAAGATTTTGAAGCCCAAAAAGGACGCGGCGAAAGGCAGCAGCAGCCTTGACGACCTTGATTTTGACGAGGACGACGAGGAAACGGAAGTAGTCGAAACCGAACAGACCGAGCAGGAGGACGATAATCTATGAAACTTGTAATTGCAGAAAAACCGAGCGTCGGGGCGGCGATTGCCGCCGTTATGGGCGCGAATGAAAAGCGCAGCGGATATTTTGAGGGCGGCGGCTACCTTGTGTCGTGGTGTATCGGGCATTTGATTAGCCTTGCAGACGCGGCGACCTACAATGAACAATTCCGTAAATGGAAGTACGACGATCTTCCCATTGTCCCGCAGGAGTGGCAGTTTATTGTTGCCAGCGGCAAGGAGCAGCAGTTTTCCATTCTCAAAGACCTTATGCACCGCAGCGACGTTACCGAGATTATCAATGCTTGCGACAGCGGGCGCGAGGGGGAACTCATTTTCCGCTTTGTCTATGAACAGGCGAATTGCAAAAAGCCCTTTTCCCGCCTTTGGATTAGCAGCATGGAAGCAAGTGCAATCCGCGAGGGCTTTTCAAATCTCAAAGACGGGCGCGGCTATGACAACCTCTATCAATCCGCGCTTTGCAGAGCAAAGGCCGATTGGCTCATTGGCATTAACGCGACCCGCCTTTTCTCTATCCTCTACCATAAAACATTGAATGTCGGCAGAGTGCAAACGCCCACCCTTGCTATGCTGGTAAACCGCGACTATGCAATCAGCAGCTTTAAGAAAGAGAAATATCATGTCGTCCGGCTGGACGTTGGCGGCGTTGCCGCCCTTTCCGAAAGGCAGGACGACGAAGCGGCGGCGCGGCAGATGAAAGCGGCTTGCGAGAAATCGCAGGCCGTTTGTACTTCCCTTAAAAAAGAGAAAAAGACCGCAGCCCCGCCGAAACTGTTTGACCTCACCGCCTTGCAGCGGGAAGCAAACCGTTTGTATGGGTTTACGGCGAAACAGACCCTTGACTATGCGCAAGCCCTTTATGAAAAACGGCTTTTGACCTATCCCCGCACCGACAGCAAATATATCACTTCCGATATGGAGGGCAGCACAAAGGAACTTATCACCGGCCTTTGCGCTGCTCTCCCCTTTATGCAGGGCGTGAAGCTGCAAGCCGACCTTGCGAGGATTTGCGACAACAGCAAAGTAACCGACCATCACGCCATTTTGCCGACAGCGGAGTTTGTGAAAACGGGCTTTTCTTCCCTTGCCGAAAGTGAGAAAAAGCTAATGACCCTTGTGTGCGCAAAACTGCTTTGCGCCGTTGCCGCGCCCTATGAGTATGAAGCGGTTACGGCGGTTTTCACTTGCGGCGGCTATACCTTTACCGCAAAGGGCAGGACGACGCTTTGCGAGGGTTGGCGCGAGATTGAAAGACTATCCCGCGCCGCGTCCGGGGAACAGGACGAGGACGCAGAGCCGGAAGCGGTTTTACCCCCGCTTGCCGAGGGGCAGACCTTTGACAATCCGGCAGCGGAGATCTCCGAACGTTACACGCAGCCCCCAAAGGCATTTACCGAAGATACGTTACTTTCGGCTATGGAGAGTGCGGGAAAGGAGGACACGCCGGAGGACGCGGAGCGCAAAGGGTTAGGCACCACCGCGACGCGGGCGGGTATCATTGAAAAACTCATTAGCGCGGGCTTTGCCGAGCGCAAGGGCAAAAAGCTAATCCCCACAAAGGACGGGTATAACCTTGTCGCTATTCTGCCCGACAGCCTTACGTCCCCGCAGCTTACGGCAGAATGGGAAACGCGCCTTACCGGGATTGCAAAGGGCAGCGACAGCCCCGCCGACTTCATGCGCGGGATTGAGGAAATGACAGCGGGGCTTGTCAAGACCTATTCCGCGATTTCCGAGGATAAAGCGAAGCTGTTTACCCCGCAGCGGGAAGCAATCGGCACTTGCCCCCGTTGCGGCGCGGCGGTTTACGAGGGCAAGAAAAACTTTTACTGCTCCGACAGGGCTTGCAGCTTTGTGATGTGGAAGAATGACCGCTTTTTTGAGCAGCGCAAAAAGGCTTTCACAAAGGCGATTGCCGCCGCCCTTTTGAAAGACGGAAAGGTAAAAATCAAAGGTATGTACTCGACCAAGACGGGAAAGACCTTTGACGGAGTTGTGCTGCTTGCCGACACAGGCGGCAAGTATGTAAACTTCCGCGTCGAGCAGAACCGAAAATGATAAGGCTTGATGAAAAGCAATACCGCGCCGTAAAGAAAATGACCCGCGCCGCTTGTGCAAACAACGATTGCGGGAATTGTCTGCTGCTGGACGACGGGGAAACTTGCGTTTGTGTGCAGAGTATCAGCTATTCGCTGCTATGCCGCTATTTCCGCGAAGCGGTATTACCCGCCGACAGGCAGCTTTGCGAACAGATCACCCGCAGCGGGGAAACCGATTTGAAGCGTTGCGCGGTATGCGGCAGCACGTTTGCGGCGGGCAGCAACCGGGCGAAATACTGCCCCGATTGCGCGGCAAAGATACGCCGCAGACAGAAAGCCCAAAGCGAGAGAAACAGGCGTTTACGGATAAAAACAACTACATAGCAAGCACAGCAAACGAGTACCCGTTTGCGAGAAATGCCCGCGCTTCCCATAGAGAGCGCGGGCATTTTGCTTGTTGGGATAGTCCCAAACCCTTATATGACCGAGAAAGGACGTGATGAAAGAATATGCCGTATTCCTCATACGACCATGACAAATTAGAAGCCGCCGAAACCATGCGGATAGAACGCCGGATATATTTTGAAGCAAAGGACAGGGAGATTGCCCCTTATGCTTCCTTGCCGATTGCGCAGCTACTTTCCATGCGCAGCGAAAGCGCGGCGGCAGAACAGGCGATTTTTGCCGACCTTAAAGAACGCGCCGCCGCATGGGAAGAACAGGCGGGAAGAACGCTTTTGCTGGATAAAACACTTGAATATGTGAGAACGCCGCACGTCCAGCACACCGCTAACGAGTGGCAGACCACCGAGCATAACCGCCATATTCGCAGCAATCGGGTATATCAGATGAATTACTACATTTACGAGAATACCCGCTACGACAAAGAAGCGCAGAAATCTATCCCGTATTCATGGACGCTTACATGGAGCGTGCGCACCAACAGCCCAAGCAGAACCCAAGCGAAGATTGCCGGACAAGATAGAAAGGTTTTCACCGACAAGGCAGCTATGGAAAAGTATCTGAATGGGCGTATCAAAGCGTATGACCGCTTGTTTACGGAAATCTCCCCGCCTATCCCGCAGGAGTACGCCGACTATTTCAAAGTAAACGGTATGCTCATGCCGGACTACACCATAGAGGGCGAAGAACCCCCGCAGCAGCAACAGGCGGCAGCTATCCCCGAAAATACCGGGCAGGAAAAGGAGCGTGAACACATGAGCGAACAGTTTTCTATTATGATAGGCAACCGCAGCCGCTTTGACGCGGGCGACCCCGGCGGCTATTGGTTGGATATGCCCGCCACAAAGGAGCAGTTGCACGAAGCTATGCGGAACGTCGGCATTACCGCCGACAACCCGCAGGATTTTTCCATTCGCGGCTATTCCGACGACCCGGAGAAACATATTGCCTTGCCTTATGAAATGGTATGCGCCGCCGACGTGGACGAACTCAATTTTCTTGCGGCGCGGCTCGAACAGCTTGACCCCGCCGAGGTTGGCAAGCTGAACGCAGCTTTGCAGCAGAAAAACGGGCTTGCAAATATTGGACAGGTAATTGACTTCACCTACAACGTGGATTTTTACGTCCATATCCCCGAAGTACATAACTACCACGATTTGGGCGACTATTACTTAAATCAATCCGGCATGGTACAAATGCCCGAAGAATGGAAAGGCGGCATTGACCTTTCTACTTTTGGCAGGAACGCTGCCGCGCAGGAAAAAGGCGCGTTTACCGAGTACGGCTATATCGTGGAAAGCGGCGACGAGTGGGAACGGCAGTTTGAGGGGCGCGAAGTGCCGGAAGAATACCGCATTATGAGTTACCCGCAGCCGGAGCGCGGCGAACAGGACAAAGCCTATATGGACGCAGCCGAAACGCAGCAAGCAGACGCACAGGCCGCAGAGCCGCAGCAGCCCCGCCCCGTCGTCCCCATTATCCTTACTTCCGAAAAGCCCGCCGAAAAGGTAAAGGAGATCACCGCGCGTTTGGAACAGGGCGTACAGGCGATTTTTGACAGCGACCGCTACAAAGAGTTTCTAACCGCTATGTCAAAGTTCCATGATTATAGTTTGAATAACACTATCCTAATTGCTATGCAGGGCGGCAATTTGGTAATGGGCTTCCGTCAATGGGAAAAGGAGTTTGACCGCCATGTAAAGAAAGGCGAGAAAGGCATTAAAATCTTTGCCCCCGCGCCCTACAAGGTGAAAAAGCTGGTTGATAAAATCGACCCCGAAACGAGAAAGCCCATGCTTGACCGCGAGGGAAAAGTGGTAAAGGAAGAAAAGGAAATCACCGTCCCCGCCTTTAAGGTTATAACCGTCTTTGATATTTCGCAGACCGAGGGCAAGGAGTTTCCCGACCTTTCCGTTAAACCGCTGCTTGCCGATGTGGAGCAGTACGAGGATTTTTTCGCCGCCCTTGAAAAAGCGTCCCCCGTCCCGATTGCATTTGAGCAGATCACAAACGGCGCAAATGGGTATTTCAGTTTGACCGACAAGCGTATTGCAATCAAAGAGGGCGTGAGTGAATTACAGGCGGTAAAGACCGCCATTCACGAAATCGCCCATGCGAAGCTGCACGACGTAGACTTAAACGCCCCGCCGGAGCAGCAAAACCGCGTTGACCGCCATACCTGCGAGGTAGAAGCGGAAAGCGTCGCTTATACGGTTTGCCAGCATTTCGGCCTTGATACTTCCGATTACTCTTTCGGCTATGTGGCTGGTTGGAGCAGCGGCAAGGAAATGACCGAGTTAAAAGCGTCCCTTGAAACAATACAGACCACCGCAAAGGAACTCATTACCGAGATTGAGGGGCATTTTACCGAGTTGCAGCAGCAGCGGCAAGCCGAGCAGGAGCAGGGCGATACCTTTTCCATTTATCAGTTAAAGCGCGGGGACGAAACAAGGGACTTGCGCTTTGAGCCTTATGACCGTCTGCAAGCGGCTGGACTTACCATTGACCGGGTAAATTATGAACTCGTCTATACTGCACCGCTTACAAAGGATATGACGCTGGGCGACATTTGGGAAAGGTTTAATATCGACCACCCCGCCGACTTTAAGGGGCATAGCCTTTCCGTTTCCGACATTGTTGTGCTTCATCAGAACGACGAGGACACCGCCCACTATGTAGACAGTATCGGTTTTCAGCAAGTGCCGGAGTTTTTGCAGGAGCAGCAGACCCCCGTATTTGACAAGCTGCCGCCCGAACAGCAGCAAGCCTTGTCCGACACCGTACAAGACACTTTGCAAATGCTGGTTGACGCAGACAAGCGGATTTATGGCGACGTTACGGGCAAGACCCTTGAAGCAATCGCGGCGCAAGGATATTCCTACAAGGACGGGCAGCTTGAAAAGCAGCAGCCGGAAGCGACCCCCGACAGCCTTTTGACGGGTGAAACCGTTAGAACGCCGAGGGGCAATTTTCATATTACCGATATGAGCCGTGAACAGATCGAAGCGGCGGGATTTGGTTTTCACCATGCGTCGGAGGACGGGAAGTATCTCATTATGGGGAATGGCACACAGGCTTATGCCATAGCCGCCGAGCAGCCGCAGCGGGATAATCCCTTAAAGCACGTCGAGGACACCATAGAGCAGAACGACAACAATTTTGACGGGCTTATCAACAATACGCCGCAAACGCCCACCGTTGCAGATTTTGAGCAGCGGGCAAAGGCGGGGGAAGCGATTTCCGTTACCGACCTTGCAAAAGCGGTAAAAGCCGAGAAACGGGAACAGCCGCAGAAAAAACCGTCCATTTTGAAGAAGCTGGACGAATACAAGAAACAGGCGGCGCAGCAGCCGAAAGATAAACAGAAAGAGCATAAAAAGGATTTGGAGGTTTGATAGCATGAATACCCGCTTTACCATTGAGGAAGAAAACATTGTTGCGATCTACGCCGAGGACAGCCGGGAAACAACGCTTGAAAATATCCTTGCCGCCATGCCCTACATGGACGAGGATATGCGCCAGCTTGCCGCCGCAGCGGTGAACAAGCTGCAAGCCATGACGGACAGCGAGTTTTCCGAAAGGGAGTTTATCTTGACCGACGAGGAATAGCCCATAGAGAACAGGGGCGCGGTTGCCGATTTCCGGCACCGCGCCCCTGTTCTTTTTTTGTCCTTGCGTGGACAATTAGAAAGCCGTTTTTGCGGGTTTGAATATACTTTATCGTCTATGTCGTTTTCATGCGCTGGAAGCCGCAGAAACACAGGCGTTTTCAGCCCTTAACATTCCACTTGCCACCCCATGTTTTGCGCCTTATCGCTCCTGCTCCCGCGCCCTGCTTTGGGACGGGTAAAGAATACTATCGACGTTCTTTTTGACAACGCCGTATTCCTGCATTTGCTTCTTGGCTTGCCGATAATCTTCATACAATTTGGTTTTCCTGTCGTTTAAGCTTCTATACTCCTTGCGCAGCGCGGCGAGATCGGGCAGCTTCTTTATCTGCATTTCCTTTAATGCCCTTGCCGCAGCTTCAAACAGGATAATTTCGCTTTCATGCCCCCGCAGATACTTTTCCTTGTCCGGCGATTTTCGGTATTCATCGTAAATCGGTTTTAACTGTCGGTATGTGGTGGTGTGCTTGATAAGCAGCGACAAATCAGACATACGCTGTTCCACTTCCTTAACCGCCTTTGCCGCCGCGTCATGAGCGGTCATAATATCGGCTATCTTGCTTTCAAGTTCGCTATAATACTCAATCTTGTTTTCGGTTAGGAAGTTCATGCTTTTAGCAGCCTGTTTCAGATTATGGATTTTTGCCCACCGTTCATAGCCCGCCGACTGTTGGGCTTTGATACTGTTTTCAAGATCGACGACAAGCCGGATTTTCTTATCTTCCCGCAGCGTTTTTGTTTTGGCAACATACACGCCCTTGATACGCTCCTTTATCGCTTCTTCCGTATAGGCCGCGCCGAGCGTCTTTGTGCGGGTAAACCGTTCCTGTCCGGCAGCGCGAAAGGAAATGTATTTGCCCTGTTTGATTTCATACCCCATTTCCTGCAAGCGGCGCAGCAGTTCGTCAAAATCTTTCACTTGGGGAATGAGAGTATCTATCGCCGTTTTCAGCTTTGCTTTGTAGCTTGTCCCTTGCTTTTCGGCGGTGTATTCTGCATAGCTTTTTCCCTTGTCCTGTCCCGGTACGACGACGGATAGCCCATGCTCTTTACATATCCTGTCGCTGGTGCGCCGGATAAAGTGATAGCTTTGCTTGTTGGAATGGTACTTTTTGTAGTCAACGAAGCTAACCGCGTTGAAAATCAAGTGATTATGCAGATGGTCTTTATCGACGTGAGTTGTCAAAACAAACTCATACTTGCCGCCTAATACCGCCCCGGCAAGTTCCATGCCGATTTTGTGCGCTTCTTCCGGTGTGGTTTCTCCCACCGCAAAGGATTGTATCAAGTGCCGCCCTAAATGTGTGCCGCGATCTCCGGCAGCTTCCCGCGTCCATGCAAACTCAATATCGGCGGTTTCCAGCCCGCAGCCGAAAGAGGACGCAAGCAGCTTCCCGTCTGTCTTTTCGGGATTTAAGATATAGTCTATCGCAGCCTTTAAGGTTGATTTAATAGGGTGCGTCTTTGTAACCGCCATATCTCGTCCACCGCCTTTTTAATGTCCTCTATATCCTGCCTGTAAACCGTCCCCGTCGCATTGGCGCGTTTTGCAATTTGGTTGATGTTCCGGCTCACCGCTTGCAGTTCCCGGATATATGCTTTTGTGTCGCTTCGGTCAACGACAAGAATATACCCGTCTATCGCCATTTTACGGAAGTATGCCCCATACTGCTTTATGGGAAGCTGCTTCATCTTCTCGTCGATCAGCCGCTTTTCTTCTTCCGTAACGTAAAACTTCATCTGTATATTTCTCTTTCGGTTTTCCATTTCCGCACCGCCTTTCGGTATAAGGGTTTGGGATTATCCCAACAAGCATTTTCCGCAAACGGGTACTCGTTTGCTGTGCTTGCTATCTACTCCATACCCCCACCGAAAGGCGGTATTTGTTGCGCGTTCCTTTGATTTTGGACGCAAAAAAAGATTGCAGCCGCCATGCGCTGCAATCTCCCGATTTCTCATATTGTGAGGTTAATCCTCTGCTTTTTCGACTTCCGTTATCTCCCTTGCTGTTGCGGTTACAATCCGTATGCCTTTATCGCTCATACCGTCCAGCAGCGCGTCAAGCTGCCGCCGCCCGGTGGATTTCTCCGCATTGCTGTTCGGGAAGAAAAATTGATCTACCGAAATATGATACCGGGTTACAAGGTCATAGAATACCTGTAAACTCGGCTGTTGTCCCTTGTTCTCGATATTCGCAAGGTAGCGCGGGGAAATATATAACTCGTCGCTTACCTTTTTGCGGCTCTCGCCGTATTCATTTCTCGCGGCTTTTATAGCTGCCCCGAAAGCCTTAAAGTCGTACAATGGTACGGGTCTTTTTGCCATTTTCATTCACCCTGTTACATTTTACAGTTCACCTTTCTTTTTGGATATGTCCACACAATTCATATCATTAGGTTAAATACTTCCTGTTGTGTATTGACAGTAGACTGATTTTCTGATAAAATAAAATTTATGTAAAAGGAGGCGGCGTTTATGTTGCATAGCATGCGTATTAGATAAGCATTGAAAAAAAGGATTTTCCCATTTTCAACATGGGCTTTTTTGTCATGCTTATTTTGCGGACGCTATACAAAAAACTAACGACGTATAGATATAGTATAGACATAGTGCAAGCTATGCCTTAGTTTTGTTGTACTGCTCTGTGCATTATAAATGCAGGTCAATGCTCATGTTGAGGATTGACCTGCATTTTTTTGTGTAAAAAGGACGAGTGAAATATAATGCTTAAAAAATATTGGATAAAATGTCCGATTTGTAACGGAAAGACGAGAGTTCAAGTATTTCATAATACTGTATTAAAAGATTTTCCTCTTTTCTGCCCTAAATGCAAATTGACGCATATCATTGATGTAGAAAAATTAGAGATTGTAATCAAAAATACAGAAAAACAAACTTTTATTATTTAGAAGAAAGGATATAAAAATGAAACGTTTACCTAAATATACGCCTGCGGAAGTACGGAATGATCCATACGGATTTACTTACAAAGAAATGTCGGAAGTTATTGGCGAGAATGAAGCAAAAGCCTTATATGAAGAATTATATAAGCAATTACCACGCAAAAAAAATCTATCAATGTTGGTAAAAAATATTTGCAAAAGCAGTGATACTGAAAAGTATGTTTACGAACTGAAAGACAACAAATACATTGAAACGGTTTTTATCAAGCGGCGAGATGGTGGAACTGTTTGCGTGAGCACACAAGTCGGTTGTCCTGTTGGTTGTATTTTTTGTGAGTCCGGGCGAAATGGCTTTGTTCGTAATCTAACATCGTCAGAAATCGTACAACAGATTATATTGTTGCGTCGAAAAGTAAACCGTATCGTTTTTATGGGTATGGGAGAGCCTTTATTCAATTATGACAACTTGATAAAAGCAATCCATATTCTCCGAGATAGATATGGGCTCAACTTTCCAACCGACGGCATTACCATATCAACAGTTGGTCCGGTCGATCAATTAAAAAAATTGCGCGAGGAACATCTTAAAATTCAGTTGACAATATCTTTACACGCAGCAACACAATCTGCAAGAAATCGTATTATTCCTCACATGCGCATATATGCTATTGAAGATGTTGTTAAGCAAGCCTTATCCTATTCTGAAAGGCATAATCGCAAAATTGTCTTTGCGTATTTGCTTTTACCGGGTATAAATGACCGGCCCTCAGATGTAAGACAACTTGCAAAATGGTTTCGGGGCAAAAAAGTTATGATTAACGTGTTACAATACAACCCAACAAGCAATTCAAGAATTAAAGCACCACAGAAACGGGAAATAGTTGCATTCAAACATCAATTAGAGCAAGCAGGACTTGAAGTTACTATGAGAGTTTCTCATGGCAGAGAGATTAACGCGGCTTGTGGACAGTTAGCTAACACATATAATAAATTCAAAAAAAAATGATTAAAAGTGCCAGACGCATAGACGCAGAGCCGATAACGCATTAGGTCAAAAAACCTATGTGTTATCGGCTTTTTTATTTAATATTGCGCAAAAGCCGCTGTTCCCTATTATAGAATGGATTGCGGGTAGTGTATTAAAGTCGCCCTTTTTTAAGGATACGGCGGTATCGGGGAGGTATCGCCGTGTCCATTTTTATTTACTGTAACCCGCCTAATGCTTTGCGGTCAAAAAAAGCTATGCTCCGCAAGCGGGATATTCCGGCTATGAATGTGAACTGTCAATACATTTAGCTACTGCTTACATTTCCTTTGCGCCCGTCCGCGTCTTGCGGACGGGCGCATTTTGCTTTTTTCAACTTTTTTCTGAAAAGCGCACTCAAGAGCCATCTCCCGAACGGGTACGGAGCGAAAGGGGCAGAGAGGACAAGCCCTTAACTCCCGTCCTCTACTCCACGCGGGAAGGAGGTGAACTCTATGGAGCTATCTTCTTCCGACAAGGAAAGAATACAACATCAGTACGACGCATTAGCAAAGAAAACTTTGGTCGGCGAAGCGAAAAGCCACCGCCGCACTCTTGCGAAACGCGCAGCACGCGAAGTTACTTTTTCGGATTTGAGCGAAAGCGAACTCGCGCAGCTTTTCACAACGGACGAATACGAAAGCGATTATTTCCGTTTTCAAGTGTCCGGCTTTGATGTACTCGTCAAAAATGAACTGCTTGCCGAAGCCCTTAACGCTTTGCCCGAAAGGAAACGCGACATTATCCTTTTGTCCTACTTCTTGGATATGAGCGACGCGGAAATTGGCGAACTGCTGAATGTTGTACGCACGACGGTTTTCCGGCACAGGAAATCCGCGCTTGCGAAAATCAAACAGTATTTGGAGGGAAAAGCAGATGATGAATACCGTTAGGAAGTCTGAAAATCTGTTGCCGTTCCCTGTCATTTCCGCAGCGGCAAACGGCGACACAACCGCCATGTGCGCGATCTTGAAGCACTACGAGGGTTACATAGCGAAACTTTGTACCCGCACGCTGAAAGACGACGCGGGCAATACCTATTCCTATGTGGACGAGGAAATGCGTAACAGGCTGCAAGTGCGCCTTATTACCCGCACCCTTGCTTTTCATGTAGGATAATCTTTTAGCCCATGCGGGGAGCGTGTCCCCTTTCCACGCTTCCCGTTATGGGCTATTTGTCGTTCCGCAAAAGCATATCCGCTGTTGATGTGCTTTTGCAGGCCGACAAAGCCTATTGTTCTTTGACAAAGAAAGCGGCCTTTGGTGCGCAGCATAACAGGCAAACGGGTACATTCCGTCTGTACCGAGCCAGTCGGCGGGTACGCCATGACAGCTTTTCCCCATAGGGGAAAAGCCGAGCGAGAACTACCGCGCCGTAAAACAGGTTTAGCAGCTTGTGGGCGACGACATACAAGGCGGCACAATGATACTCCCGCGTTGAACACCCTCAAAGTATTGCGCGGCGCACCCATAAGCATGGGCCGGGGTGAAACTCCCGTGAGGTTGCAGCTAACAACCGCCCGTTTTTGCCTTTTGACGAATATAGTTTATCCATACAGGAAAAGGAGGTTTTTCTAATGGATAAAAAACAGACAATTACAACCGAACGCAAAATAGGGAAAATCACCTATCTTGTTCAAGCGTTGCCGAGTGAAAAGGCAACCGATACAATCCATAAAAAGATTGAGAAACTCATTGTAAAGGATTTGCAGAAAAAGCCCGGAAATCCGGGATTTTTAGCGTCCGAGTAGTGCATTAGGCGGCGGGATATGGTATAATGATAGCAACACATTATACCTGTTTATTCGGCTGTCGGAAAGGAGGACTAATGTTACAGTCGAATAAAATCACCGCCCTTTACTGCCGTTTAAGTCAAGAGGATATGCAAGCCGGAGAAAGCGGAAGCATACAGCACCAAAAAATGATACTTCAACGCTATGCGGACGAACACCATTTTTTGAACACAAAGTTTTTTGTGGACGACGGATTTTCCGGCGTGAGTTTTGAGCGCGAGGGGCTGCAAGCGATGTTGCAGGAAGTGGAAGCCGGACGAGTGGCGACGGTCATTACCAAAGACCTTTCCCGTCTTGGCAGAAACTATCTGAAAACGGGCGAACTCATAGAGATTGTATTTCCCGAAAACGGAGTACGCTATATCGCGATCAACGACGGAGTTGACACAGCGCGGGAGGATAACGAGTTTACCCCCTTGCGGAACTGGTTTAACGAGTTTTACGCCCGCGACACAAGCAAGAAAATCCGCGCAGTTAAACAGGCACAGGCGCAAAAAGGCGAGCGCGTCAACGGGGAATATCCATACGGCTATATCCCAGACCCGAACAACCGCCACCACCTTATACCCGACCCGGAAACCGCGCCGATTGTCAAACAGGTTTTCGCTATGTTTGTTAGCGGCGTGCGTATGTGCGAAATCCAAAAATGGCTTGCGGAAAACAAAGTCTTGACGATTGGAGCGTTGCGCTATCAGCGTACAGGACAGGCGCGGTATCAGCGGGCAATGATCGCCCCCTATACTTGGCCGGACAAAACGCTCTATGACATATTAGCAAGGCAGGAATATTTAGGGCATACCATAACCGCGAAAACTCACAAGGTATCCTACAAGTCGAAAAAGACCCGGAAGAACGAAGAAGAACAACGCTATTTCTTCCCAAACACCCATGAGCCGCTTGTTGACGAGGAAACCTTTGAACTTGCGCAAAAGCGGATTGCTACCCGCCACCGCCCGACAAAAGCAGCGGAGATTGATATTTTTTCCGGCTTGCTGTTTTGCGCTGGTTGCAGACATAAGATGTATTACCAACAGGGCGTAAATATCGAGCCGCGCAAGTTTTCCTATTCTTGCGGCGCATGGCGCAACAGGGCAAGGACAGGCAGCGAGTGTACCTCTCATTATATCCGCAAAAACGTACTTCTTGATTTAGTGCTGGAAGATATGCGGCGGGTTTTGCGGTATGTTAAGGAACACGAACAGGACTTTATCTGTAAAGCTACCGAGTACGGCGACATGGAAGCGAGAAAGGCATTAGCGCAGCAGCAAAAGGAACTTTTCAAAGCACAGGCGCGTATGACCGAACTTGACACGCTTTTCCGCAAGCTGTATGAGGACAACGCATTAGGCAGACTGACAGATGAACGGTTTGTGTTTCTAACTTCCGGCTATGAGGACGAAAAGAAATCCCTTGCCGCAAGGATAGACGAGTTACAACAGCAGATCGCAACCGTTACCGAGCGAAAAAGGGATATATCAAGGTTTATTCAGATTGTCGGGAAATACAGCGACATACAGGAATTGACCTATGAAAACGTCCATGAGTTTATCGACCGTATTTTGATACATGAATTAGACCGGGAAACCAACACCCGGAAAATCGAAATCCATTATAGCTTTGTCGGACAGGTTGATACCGAGCAGGAGCCGACGCAAGTTGTCAACCATGACCGCCGCAACATGGTAGATGTAAAAAGTATCGCTATCTAACCCCAGCAAAATTGCGGCCCGTATAGCCGTCATCCACATAATACTCATACTGGAACATCCCATGCTTTTCAGCAAAGTCCCGAAGCATGATTTTCTGGTTGCTGATGCTCATGCTCTCATTGTCGCCGCCGTCATCCAGAGAGATACGGCAGTAGAGAGCGGTGATTTTCTCATAGACTTGTTTTTTCCTGCTCATAGCGTTCTCCTTCTATGAACAGGGACACGATACCATTATCATACCATGCCCCTGTCCCTGAATCAACCGTTTTTACGCAGCGTTCTCCGCCATCTCACGCTGTTCCAGCCATTCCTCGAAGTGTTCGCAGGTCTGGCGCTCGATCAGTTGCTCAAAGGCTTCCCGCATGGATTTCTCCCCGGAGAACTCCCGCACCACCATAAAACGGACTTTATTTTTCTGCTGCTTGCTTTTTTCCATAGGCTACCTCCATAGAGTGGCAGGCCAGACAATAGCACACCGGCAACGAAGTCCGGCAACGAACCTCCAAAAACCTGTAAACTACCGTCTGGCCTGCAAATCTTACTTTCTAAATTTTCTTGAAAAATCTCGTTGCTTTCGTTGCCGGAGATAGAGATAGATATTAGAAAATGCCTTATTTACAGGCTTTTTCCGTATCCAGACCGGAAAATCCCCGGCAACGAACCCGGCAACCAAGTGACAACCATCCCGGCAACAGACCGCTATTTTTATGCGATCCACTCTTTGGGAAGTTCCAGCTGGCGGCATTCTTCCTCGGTCAGCTCCACAAATCCATCTTCGTTGCCGGGCAGTTCGTTGCCGGAAACGTCCCGTTCCCAGCCCCTCTGCCTGCCATACCCGGCGAACATCCTCGGATTGGAGAACGGCTTCCAGCCCGTCACCACCGTGTTCATGATCTCGTTGATATTGTGCAGCTGCCACCGTTTCGGCTCGTCATAGGTGTGGCCCAGCGCCTCCTTGAACAGCTGTTTGGAGCAGACCATGCTGCCGGTGTAGTGTTCCAGAAAGCCCTGTATCTGCCCGGCCTCCGTGTCCTCCGGCATGAAATCCTTCTGTACCTCCACCAGCTGGCGCTGGATGGACTTGCTGAACTTCATAGAGTAGTGGCCGCTGCGGTAAATCGTCATGGCCTCCGCCCAGACCTGCAAAAGATAGGCTCTGGAGGCGTCCTCGTCCTCCAAAATGTGAACCTCCGCATTCTCCGGGTAAATCATGATCGGCAAAAAGCGCCGGTTCCCGGCCCGGTCAAGGGGCAGGAAGTCCAGCGTGTTGGATGAACCGCCGAACACACACTGCCGCAGCCGGTCTTTGGGCTGGGCTTCATAGGGCGTCCGGTAGGTTTCCTTCTGGCGGCTGATGAATGAGCGGATTTCTTCAATGCTTTTGGCGCTGCTGGTAGCCAGCATCTCCGACATCTCAATAATCCAGTGTCCTTGCAGTTTCAAAAACACCCGGTCATCATCCAGCTTTTTCAGGTCATCGGAAAACCACTCGTCCCGGATCGCCAGCAGGCGGAAGAAGCTGGATTTGCCAGCGCCCTGACCGCCTACCAGACAGAGCATTTCCTCATATTTGGAGCCGGGCCGGAATACCCGCCGGATAGCCCCCAGCAGGAAGTGTTTCAGCATTTCCTCCACATAGTCGCTCTCGTCCGCACCCAAGAAGTGATGGAGACAGGAGCGGATGCGGGGCGTCCCGTCCCAGACAAGGCCGTTCAGCACGTCCTGTATGGGATGGTAGCAGTTTTCATTCGCCACGATAGAGAGCGCCGCTGTCATCTTTTTCTCGCTGGTCAGGCCATAGTTCTGCTCAAAATAGAGAAGCAGATACTTCACGTCTGTATCCGTCAGGGCGCTGGTATTCCTGCGCCAGCCCAAATCCCGCACAATGTCCACCCGGTCAGTCAGGAGGTTCAGCCGGATCGCCCCGCGCAGGAGAGGGTCATGGCAGAACACCGTCCGGCAGTTGCCGATGGTGTTGGCGGGCTGGCCCTTCTCGGTGACGGAGAGGCTTTCCCGCACCTCAGAGGCGCTCTGCTCCGGCGCTAAGGCTTCGGCTGCGCTCATGGCGGCCTGCCGGGTGGCTGGCGGCAAACTCTGATATTCGCTGCTCAATCTTCCTCACCTCTTTTCCGTACTGGGCGACAACGGAAGCCCGTTCCTCCATGCTGCCGGACAGGAGAACATCCAGCAGATACTCCGTGTGTGCTTTCTTTTGCAGTGCTTCCACAAACAGCGGATTCCATGCTTCCTCCGGCGTTTGCGGAGCGTATTTCTTCTCCCAGCGTTCCAGCAGATGCAGGTAATCGCACAGTACCCGGAAACATTTCTGCTCCGCCTGCCGGTAGCGCAGTTCCTCGCTGATTTTCCGTTTGACCGGCCTCCTGCGGGGCGGGTCATGGCCTTTGGCGTCATAGCGGACAGAGAAATCCTCCGCCAGCTTCAGAGCCGCTTCCTTACCGCTCAGACCAAACAGGCGGGCGGTAAAATCAATCACATCCCCGTCCGCCTGACAGCCGAAGCAGTGGAACCGGCGGTCAACCTTCATGCTGGGATGTTTGTCATCGTGGAAGGGACAGCAGGCCATCCCATTCCTGCCAACCTGCACCCCGTAATATTCCGCAGCCTGCCTTGTGGTGACAGACTCCTTCACCGCTTCAAATACATTCGATTTTCTCACCTCCAGACAGAGAAAAAGACACCTGGTTTCCGCAGAAAATCAGATGCCTCATAACTCCATATCGTGTTTCTTAGTCGGAGCGATCCGCCCCTCACGTTCCCAGCGTTCCCGGTTATCCCGGTCAGCGTCCAGCTTGTCTTTCGCCAGCTTATCCCGGATGGATTCTCTGGCTTTCTCCTTGATCTGCTCCTTACCGGCCTTCTTGACCTCCGGCTGCATAAGCGTTTTCTGGATTTTTGCCAGGGCACTCTGCATGACACGTTTGATTTTGGTAATCACTCCATCCAGCCGGGCGGCGGCGTAGTCACGCTCCTTCTGCGGGGCCTTCCGCTCCGGCGAAAGTACCCACTTTTTTGTTTCCTCAATCAAACGAATATCTTCTTTGTGTGTCTCCTGCCGGACAGTATCGGTCACCACCTCCACCGCCTTGTCATAGGCCACATCGGAAACATCATCCAGCAGCGTCTCCACGTCCTCGATTTTGAGCGTCAGTTCTTCCAGCTTCTGCTCCTGCGCCGTCAGCTGCTCCTTCTGCTTCATCAGGATATAGTCCTGCTTTTCCAGATACTCCCGTCCGCCGTAGGACGGCTCCTGATCCAGATGCAGCCCATGCCGCTTTGTGATGTCAAACAAAATCGTCCGGCAGACCGCATCGAAGGTCTGTTTCCGATTGTTGTGCCTGCCTTTTGGCTTGTCCGGGTTCGGGAGAGGGATGCCCAGTTCCTCCAGCGCCTTCTCCTGCTGGGGACACAGTTCCCCGTAGCGGTTCTCACAGTCGAACACATGGCGCTCATGGATGTGGGGCGTCCCCTCGTCCAGATGGAGCGCCCAATCTAAAATGTGGATATGGGAACCGAAGCGGCGCTCGAATTCCTCATAGAACTCGTTGACGATGCGAAAGAGCGTTTCCGGCGGGACGGATTCTTCCAGTGTGCCGATCTGGTAGATGCTTTCCTCCGGGCAGGTCTTGTTGTTTTTCAGCAAGTCCTCCACGGTGCGGTTGCGCTCGGTGTGCCGGGTTTTCTCATTCCGGGCGTTCTGCGCCTCCACATGGTCAGAATAATACTCGTAGTAGTACATCCGCTCGATTTCCTCAAAGCTGAAATCCGGCTGCTCCGGGTTCTCCCGGAACTCGTGTGTGGTGAAGCCCCGGTAGCAGTCCCAGTAGATGTTTTGCCTGGCCCGCTCTGCGTCGATGTGTTCGCTGTTCTCCACATCAAACCGGCGGTCATTGTGGCGGGGATTGTAGGTGCCATGCTTGCCGGAGCGCCCGTTGTGTCGTGTCAGTTTCAAACAATTTCCCTCCTTCCTGCGAAGATGTTCCGGGGCCGGGGAAGGGCGGCGAAGCCGCAAATCCTGCGAAAGTCTGCGTCAGGTAATACCCAGTACAAGTTGACGCAGGCATCAACTTTCCCTGGGCCGAGGTTTTCCACCTCTGGACACCGGAGTAAAGGCTCGCCGCCTCTACACTCCGCACAGGCGCTGCCGCCCTGTACCCGCCCAATGGGCGTTGCCCCTTGACCCCAGCAGTGCGCTGCCGCCCCGGCTCCACATCCACACATTTACGCCTTTCGGCTGGAAGTGGATACGGAATACGCCTGCGGGGATTGCCGGTCAAAACATCAGGTGCAGCCCCGGCATTTTGACCGTAATCTCCCCGATTTCAGGCTATTTTTTCTTCCGCCCCTACCACCTGAAAGCCATGCTCCTTTGCGTAGGCACTGGCGGCGGCTTTCCGTTCCTCACTGTACGGCGGGATGAACCGGATCGACAGCCGGGACTTGTCCAGTACATAGGTCACGCTGCCCTCCGGCGTACTGCGCTCCAACCGGCACAGCAGCGGGTACTTCCGGCTGAACTCCGCCAGCCTGCGCTTCAAGCTGGCGTTGAAGGTGTAGACGCTGGCAAGGTTCTCCGCCTCGTTCCAGTTGATGATGGTTTCTTTCTCATATTTAGACAGCTTCCTCATATAAATCCTCCTCATAATCAGTGTAAGATTTCAGCACTCGCAGGCTGCGCTTTAGACGGCGGTACTCGTCCATCTCCATGCGCAGATGGTGGTAAAAATCCTCGTACCAGCTTTCGTCCACCTCCGTCTCCACCTTACGGGCCAACCCCAGCATCCGGCGTTTGGCCTCCGGGTCAACCGTCAGGGCCGTCAGCCATTTCAGCCGTGTCACCGTATTGTGGTGGCTGGGACAGCCGTAAGCGTAGAGAATCTTCTTTTCTTTCATGCTCAGTTTCATAATGATATTCCTCCATTTCTTTGCTGCGGAGCCATGCGCCCCGCATGATAAACTTGTTTCTGTCCGCCGGTCTGCCTGCAAGCCGCTCCTGCCCGGAATTTCTCCCGGCGTATCGGCCTCTTTGGTGCGCTCGATTTCTGTCGTGGCGTCACTTCCCCGGAGGCCATACCCCTTGCAGCCGGTCATTCAATTTTCAAGGTTCAGTGCCTGTCTGCAAGAACCAGTTTACCGAAAAAAGAGGCCCTTTCCCGTATATCCAAAACGTCGGAAAAACGCTTGAAATCCGCATATTTCCACGCTTATGGAATCGTGCTATAATGGGTGTAATCACTGAAAAACCATAACGAGAGAGGGGGCTTTGGATGTACGCAAAGCTGACAATCCCGGAGCGGCTCAAAGACCTGCGGGTGGTGGACAAGCACCTGACGCTGGAACAACTGGCGGAGCAGACCGGCCTGTCTAAATCTGCGCTGGGGAAATACGAAACCGATGACTACAAGGACATCAGCCCATTTGCGATTGCGACGCTGGCGGATTTTTACGGCGTGTCCGCCGACTATCTGATGGGACTGACCGATAATAAAGAGGTTCCCAACGCCGATGTACAGTCGCTCCATTTGAACGATGAAATGATTGAACTTTTACGGAGCGGCAAAATCAACAATCGGCTTCTCTGCGAACTGGCTACACACCCGAACTTCCGGCGGCTGATGGTGGATATGGAAATCTGTATCGACCAAATCGCCAATATGCGGGTGGAGCAGATGAATCTGGTGATGGAAGCCACCCGGCAGGCCGTCCTCAGCAAGTATGCGCCCGGAGAAGATGACCTCTATATGCGGACGCTGGAACTGGGGCAGGTGCAGGAAAGCGATTATTACAGCCACGTCATACACGATGATCTGGACAGCATCGTCCGGGACATCCGGGAAGCACACCGCAAGGACAAGACCACCGCCGACCCGCAGCCCACGCTGGATGACGTGAAGGAAAAATTTGAGCAGGCCATCCATCAGGGCAGCGATATAGAAATGCTGATCCACGAATTTTGCGATAAGTTGCAGATACCCTTTGAGAAGATTTCCTCGGAGGACTTCTCGGCGTTCCTGCGGATACTGAGCCTGTCCAAGATACTCAAAAATCCCAACAATATGAGGGGAAAGACCAGCCCCATCCCGCTCAACCGCAAGGCCAGGCGCAAGCAGAAGTAAGTCTGCCGGTATCGGCTTTATGTGTATCCCTGTCTGTATTTTCCAGTTTAGCGGAAGAAACGCCGGTTCCAGAGTCCCTTGCAGACGCAGTTCGCTATGTCTTGTAGACATAGTCCATCACTCGGTATTCGCTTCCGACAATAAAAAGTATAGGTCTGGACACGGCGGAATCAGAGTGACTTGTAGTACAGCTACCGGGCGTGTTTGTCACGGTTGGCGGCTGTAAGGGCAGCAAAAAAGGCCATCCACCGGTTGAGCGGTAAATGACCTTTATGAAGCTGTATTCTGTTGTGGTGGTTGTGCCCAAAATGGGCACAGCCAAAAGCCGATGTTGTTTCGATTTTGGTAGTTCTCAAAATGGAAACCACCACTTTACTCCAATGAAGTAGGAGTGGTCATTTTGTCCACCACCACTTTATGGGAGTAAAGTAGCCGTACTCAAAATGAGAACGGCTACAATGGGGATGCTACTCTTTTTCTCTCTGCGCCACTTGCTCATAGGCTTCCTTTTGGACAAGTAGCCCCGCCGAAAAGCCGTATTTGAAGTGGCTTTCGTTTTCCTCGCACTGAGCGATTGCCATTTGCTCCCGCAGTTCTTCAACCAGAGCATAGTCCTCTTTGCTCAGGTGTTCCGATAAAGTATCCATCAGAGCTGCACTGGCTTTGGTGGCCTGCTTGAACCTCAGTGAATCAGCGACCACCGTTTCACAAGGATAGAACCTGCCGTTAAACATTTCTTCCAGAATCATGCGTCCACCTCCCTCAGGCAAAAATCATCTCAGAGAGGATGATTTCCTCTGCCCGACTGCGGATGCTGTTCATGGCTCCGACCCATGCAAGCTGGTCACAGGCTTTCAGTTCCTCGGTGACGCCCTCCGCATCCTGCATCTGCGAGATGATACACGCCAGCCGGTCATCGGCCTGCTCGTTCAGGTCAGCAAGATATGTCCAGAGTTTTCCCGACAGAAGCAGTTCATTGTACTGGCCGGGGCAGTGTTCTTGCAGAAACGCCTTGTGCATCCGCCCCCACCGCCCGATGGGGCGTTTTTCCTCCGGCAGTTTCAGGTCGGGGATGTAGTAGTCTCCCATCAGCGTGTAGCCGATGCCGTTGTGGTGGATTTTCTTTGGTAAATGCTCCATGTTCGACCTCCTGTATTCAATTTTTTCAGAATCCAGTTGATCGTGTCCCTGTTCATGATAAATTCAAGGCAACTGAACTCTTCACGAACAAGTATGGCACATCCCTTCCTGACTGCTGGAAATTCACAGAATAGCTTCCACCCCTTCCCTTGGTCTGCCCATAGGTATTGGTATCCAGTGTTTCTTTCCCCAATAGTTCCGAGACATATTTATGCCCCTCTTTTTCATTGCCGCCCAGATATAAAAATTCGTCGCAATTCCCTATGAGACTTTCCCAGCTATCCTTAAACAAGGCTTTCATCTGCGCAATGTTCTGGATGATGATGCTGCAGGAAATTGCGCGCGACCTCATGGTTGCCAGAAGCTTGTCAAAATCATCCGGCAGCGCCACGTTTGGCCACTCATCCATAATGCAGTGTACCGGGATAGGAAGTTTTCCATGGTATTTCCGGTCCGCCACATAGTAAAGGGTTTGAAAGAGGTTACTGTAGATCATGCCCACCAGATAATTGAGGCTGGTATCCGCATCCGGGATACAGCAAAACAGCGCCACCTTTTTCTCCCCGATGCTGTAAAGATCCAGTTCATCGGTACAGGTCAGATTGGCGATCTGTTTTAAATTGAACGCAGCCAGACGGACGCCTACGGAGATCAGGATGGACTTTGCGGTCTTTCCTGCCGCCTGCTTGTAAATGGCATACTGCTTGACTGCAATGCTTTCCGGATTTCGCATCTCCAACCGTTCAAACAGGATATCCAGCGGAGACTGGTATTCCTCATCGTCCTCTTTCACCTGGGCAGAACCTAACATTTCCATGATCATGGAGAAGTTCTGTTCCTCCGGCGGCGCTTCATGCAGAAGGTACAGCATGAGCGCCTGCAGCAAGGCGGTCTCACTTTTCTCCCAAAACGGGTCCGAACTCTGCGCCCCTTTCGGGGTAGTATTTCGGATCAGGTTGTTGATGAGCTTTAGCACATCCTTGTCATCCCGCACATAGGCAAAGGGATTGTAGCAAAAAGATGTCTCCGGGTTAATAAGATCAAACACCCGGACTTCATACCCTTCCCTCTCCAGCAGTCCTCCGGTTTTCCGAAGAAGCTCTCCCTTAGGATCGGTGACCACCATGGAACAGTTACACTGCATGATATTGACTACGGCGTATGCCCGGCTTTTTCCCGCACCGGAACCGCCCACCACCAAAACATTTAAGTTCCGTTTGTGCTTATAGCAGTCCAATCCCATGCGGAAGTTCTGGGTTAAAATGAGATTCTGGGTGTACCGCTTGTCCCGGTAACGCTTGCAGATGGAAGCTGCATCGCCCCATTTGGCAGAGCCATGCTCCACCCCTCTTCGATAATTTTTCTTCTGGGAATAATAAATACCGATGCCTAACACATAGGCGATTGTGAATGTGAACACACACCGCAGCGTGTACGGCGTATAAGAAATAGAAAAAGGCTGATCCAGTTTTTCGGTCAGCACTTGTAAGATCTGTAACAGATTCGTATCCGGTTTTATGGCACAGGCAGTGATGGCGCCTGCCCACCAGACAACAGGCAAAAACAGCAGCCACACCCAAAGGTCCGCACGTTTCCATGCTACCTCTGCGGGCTTCTCTCCTTCTTCGCTTTTTCACTCTTTGGCACTTCGTTTGCTGGTCCGTCTATCCTATGAAAAGAATCCTCTCCGGGGATCAGGGCAAGGCTTCGCCCATTCTCCCAATGCATGTGAATCTGCCCGGCATCATCAATATATGCTACCGTTCCTTGTAATCCCGGCGGCATCCCCGGCTCATCCATAAAGTCCAGGCAGAGCCTTGTTCCTTTCGGATACCGCTTTCGTAATTGTTCCACTTGTTTTTGATCGTACATACTCATAGACATCCCTCCCTTCTGTTACCAGAAGAAGCGCCTGCTGGTGTTTGGTTTCATGACCTTTAAGATCACGCTGTCAATGCCGTCGCTGTACCTGCCCATGGCAAGATACTTGTCCCGCAGCCGATTGAGGGCATTGCGAAGTTCCCGCTGTTCCTCGCTTATAATGGGAAGCCTTTTCTCGGAAAGCTCATAGGCTCGGACTTTCTGCAGCATGGCTTCTGTCTCTGGGTGAACCGTTCCCATCCGGCTCTGGGCTGCCAGCTCATCTTTGAGTGCCACTGTAAACATATTTTTCATGATGTTATCCGTTTTTAAATAGTAATCTGCCATCCCCGTTCCCTCCTATCTTTGTTACACCCAACATACCACAAGAACCCTGCAATAGCTATCCCAACGGCGGAACTTTTTTAAGAACCTATCGCTCCGGCTGTTTCTCTTTTTTCTCTTTCTTCGGTGCCTGCTTTGGAGGTTCCTCAAAAGAAAAATCATCTTTGGAAAAGGTCTGCTCCTGTTCCCCGAAATTTCGTTCCATATGGTTACGGATAGTATAGGCTGCCTGCCGGACATCATTTAAAAATCCCCGCAGTTCCTGGGGATCTTTCTGTCCATTTGCCTGCATCTCTGCCACTTTTCCAAACTGGAAGCCGGACACCTCTGCCCCATACCGCTTGCCAATCACATACGCAGCACAGTATGCCTGGGCATTCACCTTCTTCCTTGCATAGTTCCCATCGTGCTGATCCAGGGCGGCACAAGCCAGTTCCCGGTTCACTGCATGGAATGTTGTATTCTCATCCATTCCGTTGCGCACATAGACGGTACGCTGTTTCGGGATATACTGTGCCTGGATGCCCTCCGGCAGATTGTCTGCAATCTGCATCCGCACTGGCTGATCCTTTAAGACTGCATGGATCAGTTCTTCCATGGAACGCTGTGGACGTTCCTCCAGCGGTTTCCCAGACATCTGGCTGATGTCAAATCCTTTACCGATGGCATAGCCTGTCCGCATCTCCCCGTCTTTTTCATATTCCGTACTGACCATATAGGTGTAGCCATGCACCCCGGATTTCGGAGAACGGTGTTCTTTTTTCCAGTAATCATAGGATTTTACCACCGTTGCTTCTGGATTCTGTCCGTAGATCAACAGAAGGTTGGGTGTTTTCTGCGTATTGCACTGTGCCATAAAATCTAAAAATCCCTTTAAAGAATCCCCGTTTTGGAACACCGCCTGTGCCTGGGCGTCTACCTCTGCCCATACTTCTTCCCTCTGCTGTTTTTTCATGGCTGCATATTCTTCTTTTGATAACTGCTGTTGTGGAGTTTTTTCTTCCCCTGCCCCACCAGGGATCATGTTCGTTAAATCCATAGCCTTACCTGCCTTTCACTTTCTTCTGTTCCCTTCTTTGTTGATTTCTCGGTTTTCTCCGGCTCTGCTGTTGCTTCTGCCGCTGTTTCTGTTCCGTTTCAATCTTTTTTAATTCCTGCCGGACAGATGGTTTCTCCCCTTTCCAGCTAGTTTCCTGCCCGGAAAAAGAACCGCTGCTGTGCGAGGAAGGTCCGGACAGATTCCCTGCCTTCTCCGCCTGGGTAAAATTTCCCTCCGAAGGAGAGACTTCCCCTACATCAAACAGATGCTCTTCTTCATCCAGTTCGAACTCAATGGTCCCTTCCGGCAGCACCACCTTTTCGGTCTTTGCCGGAAGTTCTTCTTTTGCTTCGGTTTTCTCGGTAAACTCTGCATCGATCACACGCTCTCCTTCCCGGACTGGCGCTTGTTCCACAACCGCTTCCCCGGCTTCGGATTTTACAAAGTCCAGATTCATCTTATCCAGCACCCGGTTCACCTTTGCCGCATCATCAGCAAACACCATGATCTCGGGAAACTGGGGGTTCTTCTTATCCCGGATGACCACATACAAAAGTCCCCTGGATTTGGCTTCCCCGGCAAACTCCCGCAGCCTGTCATGGGGAATGGTGAAAAATTTCATTGCCCGCTGTTCCTTTAACATCCGAAGCAGATTGGTCTTTCCCCTGGTCTTTTTCTGATCCTTCATCACCGCAACGATCAGCACCGCCAGATTCTTTGCAATGCTCCCGCTGATCCGTAAGGTATGTTCCATGTTCTCCGGATTTTTCATCCTTTCAAGCTTCACGATCCATTGTTCCAAGCGATTGTATTCTTTCTCCATCCTTTGTCTGTCTTTTTCTTCCATCTCATTCTGCCTCTTTAATCTTGATTAAGCCATCCAATGTGGTACAGATGATATGCAGTCGATCAGCAGTGCTGATATCCGTATTCATCGTTCCAGTCACTTCTTTTCCACAGACCACTACCATCCGGCATCGTTTTAAGATCAAGTGGGACATCCGGTTATATGCCTGTTGATCCTCCGCTTCTCCTTCATCCAAAAATGGCAGAAACCCAAACCTCGGACAAATCGGTACATACCCCAGCTCATAAATCTTCCGGCAGTATCTCTGCACCTTCACCCTGCTTTCTTCTGCCGGACAGCACACATACGCCATCGCCTGTTCCATCGCCTCACCTCCTATCGCACTTGTTCCTTTTTCTTTACTTTTTCTGCTTTTACTTCAAAGCTCACATCCATTGTACTTTCATCAAATTCCTCGTCAAAGCCACCGTCATCATACAGAATCTCTGCCCGTTCTACCGCATCTTCCTTGGAATGTGCTGAGATGGATTTGCGGATGGTGTAACTTTTTCGGATTTCGATTTCAAATGTCTTTTCCGCTTCCCGTTCCACTGCTTCATACTGAACGGACTGAATGTCATATTCACTGGTACTTGGGCCATACATACGACATCCTTTTTCTGCTTCTTCTTTGCTGGATGCTTTCACCGCAACGGTCTTTTCACGCACTTCTCGGATGGTCACATCATAGACTCTGTCCATAAGTCCCCTTTCCTGCATCCATGTGGATGCACATTTCTTCTTCTGAAATAAATTTGGACATCCATGTGGATGCCCTTGTTATTTCTCGCTTTCTTCTTTTTCCTTTGCTTCCAGTGCAAACTTTACCCGGTCACTTCCCAACTTATAATAAGCATCCGTCACCTCGATGCCCACTGCCTCATATCCTTCCTCTACGGCTGCAAGGATGGTTGTCCCAGCTCCGGCAAAGGGGTCTAAGATCCTTCCACCTGGCTCGCAGATCTGGATCACATCTTTCATAAGCTGCAAAGGCTTCTCTGTCACATGGATACGGTTCTGGGGATTTCCATAGCGGAACACACCGGGAAGACAGGACACCGGACGGCTGATAGGCATCGGTCCGTTACTGCCCCACACAATATATTCAGCCTGCTGGCGGAAACGCCCTTTTTGCGGACGAGAGTTCCCTTTATCCCACACCGCTGTACCTCTCCAGATCCAACCTGCCCACTGAAGGGCATCAGTAATGGACGGGTATTGTCTCCAGTCAATAAAAAGACAGATAGGAGCTCCGATCTTGCAGGCTTTCCGCACATCGTACCTTCCTTTTCACGGGAACATATCCTGCCTGGTCTCTTTATTATTTTGTTTTCATTTTCTGTTTTCTTTAAAATATGATAAAGAAAAACTCCCCAGCTAAACTGGGGAGCCTCCAGAAGCTATACCTTGCGGTCCTACGGCTTCATTTTTTATCACATCTCACAGTTCTTAATTACTTCACTGTGAAATTTAATCATGACTTTACCATATATAACGAAAGGTTCCCGAAGAAACCTTCCAGACTACAGGCTTCGCAAGTTTCTGTAGTGCGATTACTTTTTATCATACTTTTTTTTAACAGATTTGTCAAAAACTATTTCCTATCTTTTACTTCTACTAGAAATTCTTTCTCCGACATACCTGCAATCTGTGAACACAGTGCAACTGACACCCCTTTTTGCATATAGAATCCAAGTGCAACTTCTTTCTTTGCAAAATTGGTTGCTTGTTCTACCGTATACTTGACATCAAATAAAACAGCTTTCGGTATTTGAATCTCAATCTGCATATTTTCATCCTTTCACTATTCACTGGTTTCACATTTTCTCTGCCATTCTTCAAAAGCCTTCGAAGCGTTTCTCACTCTTCCTTTCCCAATATCTCGGTATCCTGTTTTCAGCTTTTGGTGAAGTTCTGCTTTCGTCATAGTATCTGCATTAATAGAACATCGCATTTTCAAAACTGAAACATCTTCCGCTGCTTTTCTTAAATGCATGAAATACCTCCAAACTTAGAACAAAACATTCCTTCTACATACGCTACTATTTTTCCTGATAGTTCCGTCCTAAAAATTTCTTTTCTTTCGTAAACACAGCTACCTGATGTTCATCAATATCCATCTGGATTAATTTCCGCTGTTCTTCATTTTCGATTTTATCCCGATTCAACGTAAGGATATATTGAAAATCCTGATACTGCTCTTCCTGCTTATAAATATAATTTAAACATTGAACTAACGTATCTTGATCCACATCGAAAATGTTGTCATGTACCAAAAACAACGGATGCCTGTCTCTGGTGTATTGATTAAATAATAACGCCATATCATAAATGAACACCTTTGTTCTGTCTACACTATGGCTTCCATCATCGTAAATACGAAGCGTCAACTCAACTGGTGTTTTCTTTCGTGCCTTATCAACAGTCTGGAGGCTAAACGAACATTCCTTATTTCCCATAATGGATTCATGGATTTCCAAAATGGTATCAATAAAGTCATCCATGATTTCTTTGTTTTGCTCAATCTCACTATCAATTTCCATGAGTTGCTGGGTTTTTTGTAAATTCAGCATTCTTTTCTTTTTCTCATTCTTTTCGTATTGATCAAACAAAAACTTCGTATGAGAAATGGAATCCTTCTTCGCCTCATAAATCTTTAAACTTACTTTTAGATTCTTTAGCACTCCTTTTTTATCGATGACTTTCAGTTTCTCTGAATATTCATCATCCAGTACCCGAATTTGTTCCGCAATACTTTTCAATTGGCTCTCCAATTCCTTTGCCTTTTGGTTTACCAATGTTCTTTGGAATTCTTCTATCTTGTTCTTAAAACCTACGACCTCATTTAAAGATTTTACTACTGCATTTCCCAACTCGCTCTTAAATTGGTTATAGACCAATTCGATTTCTCTGTCATCAATCTGCTCCGGCTTTGGCATTTTTCTGATTTTTTCATAGTCATATCGCAAAGCCTTTTGGCGTTTACGCAACTGATCCAGCAAATCCTCCAGTTCAATAAGGTCTGCCTCCATAGAATCAAAAGTCTCATTCGTTTTAAAACTTTCAATCGCATCTTCCAATTTTTGTAATTCATCTTCCAATGCATTTAATTCTGCCTTAACATCTGAAATTTTCTTTTTTCCTTCTTGCGTCAATTCTTTTTTATCTTTTGCAATAACGGTATTGACTGCCTCTATCTCCTTTATAGTTTCTAAAGTGTTTTTATATGCCTCTAAAGAAAATCCCAACAAAAACAAATGAGCGCTCAAATCATCCGGAATCTTTTTCGTCAAATCATGGCATTTGATGATATCTGTGAATTCCGAACGTTCATCCCGCATCAAAATTGAAAAGAGATTTCTGAAACTAGGTACTTTCTTCCCATTTAATTTTGGGAAAATAAGCCCTGTCAGATATTCTCTTGCATCCTGAAGTTTATCAAAAGATACCGTTCTCCCTTCTCTTATGATTACAGGCTGATCCGCTTGTTTCCGGTTTCTTTTTATCGTGATCGCTTCGTCCCCTATATCCAGATCTAATATTACGTTTTCTTCTAACGGAAATACTTCTTTCGGTATTTTTGCAATTCTTGATTTTTCATAATCATTCAAGAAACCAAAATCTAAAAACTCAATACTCATAGACTTTCCAACACCATTTGTTTTCCGACCTTTTACAGAACTATCATCGTATTTCTCGCCTAATATAATATTGACTCCGTCATGAAAAGAAATCTCTTCAAAAATATTACTTTCTGAATAGAGCCGATTGAGACGAATACGACTTATTTCTTTACCCATATATTCGCCTCCTCAAATTCGACAATATTAACAGAATATAAAAAGGAAAGACCCAAAATCAACTGTCTGCTGCTTGTGATCCCCGCCTTTTTCAATGCTTTAGATACATCATAAATAGAAATCTTCCCAGCTTCCTGCTTTTTTATCTCTTTGAGTATGAGATAGCCAATATACATTGCGGAAGATTTCAGTGCATTGCTACTTGCCAGCATCATACTCACTCCTTTCGTTTGGGAATACCCTACATTTAATCATTTCGTTGACAAGATAGAATTTAATTGCAGAACGGTCATACTTTTTACCATTCGCGCTTAATTTTGTTTCAAAATATGTAACCAGTTTATTCAATGCAGCAATCGGATTATCCTGCTCTTCTTCCAAAAATTGTACGCTGATATCCTGCAGATAGAACATAATAATAATGTCTTGTGCCTCATCGATCCCCAGCGTTTCATTTACAATCTTCAACGCTTCCCCATAAATGGTGTAAAGTGTCGTATATTCCGCAATCAATCTATCTGCAAAATCCCGAAACCTTTTATAAATCTTATACTCCGGATCTACCGTTGTCTCACAAGGCTTCTTTACTTTTCTGTGTTGCGAAATATACTCTATCAAATCTATGATCGTGTCCACTTCACTGGCCTGCGTTTCTTTCACTGAATAATATTTATTACACAATTCTGCTGACAGGTAATTACTGATTGCTTTTATTTGTTCTGTTTCCAACTCTCGAACATCTTGCATCAGTTTTTCTACATCCCAAATGTCTCTTTCTTTTTCAAATGAAAACATTCCCTGTGTATCAAAATTGGAAGAATATTTTTTCTTCTGTGTCAAAATCAGCACAATCAATCTATCATAGCTCTGATACGCTTTGTTTTTATTAAATTCTTCTATCGTATGCTTAATCTTTGTACTACTATTATCTGATGTGACTTGAACTGCTATCCTATTCTTTGGATCTACCAAATCAATCGCCGGGGCATTTTTCTCCAAATAGTTTGCATTTTTCAATTCATATCCATAGATAAGATTCAATAATCCGGGAAAGAAATCTTCTGCAACGATGTTAATATCATAGAGATTTACCGCATTCAAGATAGACACTTCCCGACTTAATAAGGCCAGACTCTCAGCCACATTTTTCAAATAAACCTCTTTGTTCATCATGCTCTTTCACTCTCCTCATTTGTTGCTTGCTTCATTCTACCACACTTTTTTCTAAATTACTATTGATTTTTCCAGAAAACTATGGTATATAGAATGCCTTTTTTATCATATAAAATCTACACAACTCCTCTTTTTTTATGGTTTTATAATTTTTCCCGATCTGTGTTTTGTCTCACATTCTGCACTTTTCGGGTACTTTTGAACACTTCCGGCAGGAGATCGATTCAGAGCACCGCAGGATACATCCAGAGAGCTGAAGAAAGTACCCACCTTTGAACACTTTTCACCTTTCAGGTTCTGCTTTTACTGCCACAAGGATGTTCCGGGCCTCCTTCCACTCATAAGAACAAGTTACCAGCGTCAGGGTTGTCTCACAACCTGCACCAGCTACCCCTGTTTCAAACAGCGACAGCGCTTTCGCCTGTGCTGCATAAGCCTCCAATTCCTGCGGACTGTGAAAAGATGTCTGTTGGAAGTCGAACATGGACACATCAGCTTTCAATACTGCCGCTATCCTGTACTCTTCCATGCCTTCCGGCGTCTGAAAGAACACCCTGGGATGTGCTTTCCAGTAATCATAGGAGGCGTACCTGTCCAGATTCCCGAACATCGCCCCGCTGTTCATGTTGTGACCGTAGATAGTCAGATTCTTTGATTCTCCCAAAATACAGTCTGCCTGGAGGAACAAACTTCCATTGATGTCGTAGTTTCCCCGGTAATCCCTCCGCAGATAATACTCCGGATCTTCCCGGCTGCTCTGCATGACCGGATAATCGATCCCAACCTCCGGGATCGTAAGCCAGCCACGAACACCCGGATACTGGCGCTGGAGGGATCGAAGGTCAACGGCAGACACTTCCGGTTCTCTTCCAGCCTGTTCCTCTTTCTCTCCTGGAGAGCCCCCGCCCGGAGGGATGTCCTCCGGGAAGCAGGTTTTTAACTCCTCCACCAGTTCTCGATTCTGCCGGGGAATGACCACATAATTCTGATAAAGCAGTACCACACTGAGGATACAGACAGCACACAAGACTGCCTGCAGCATCCACAGCTTATTCTTCTTTTTTCGCTTCATCTGCTTTTTTATGTCTCTTCTTATAGAGCATGGTTGCCATGAGTCCGGCTGCTGACACGCCTAAAAGTGCAAACAGAAGGATTTGTTTCCAGTGGTCATCTCCTGTCTGCGGTACACCCGGAGTTTCCGGTGTCCTTGCATCCTTCATCTCCACCTTCTGGACTTCCATGGTATCTTCCAGTGTAAACTTCACATCTTCTGCGATCTCATAGCCTTCCGGTGCTGTGATCTCACGCAGGATCAGTTCTTCCCCTACCGGAAGTTTCTCTACCAGATGCGGTTTTCCATCTGTTACCCACTCTTCCAAAACTTCACCCTCTTTATTTAAGATCTGAAGCTTGGCTCCTTCCAGTTCCTTTCCGGTGGTGAGGTCTGTTTTGGAGATTTCCACTTTGGAATAGGTATCTTTCATCTCCACTTTGGTCACACTGCCATCTTCCTTTACTTCAAACTCCATATCTTCCGCAGACACATACCCTTCTGCATAAGGCGGCAGCTCTTCATGGAGCGTATACGTTCCTTCCGGCAGTCCATAAACTACGTGCGGTTCTTTTGTGCTGATCCACTCTTCCACGATGTTGCCATCCTGGTCGATGATCTGAAGCTTCGCCCCTTCCAGTTCTTCCCCAGTTGTGGCATCGGTTTTTGTAAACTGGCTTTTCGTTGGCTGATTTTCCACTTCTTTTGTCAGCTTGATTTCTGCAAGGTTCTGGTCTATGTAAGAGGCATCGATCTCCCAGATTTCTTCATTCGGAAGATACCCCGGCTTTCTCACTTCCTCTTTCACATAATATTTTCCATGATAGAGGTCGCTGTCAAAGGTAAGCTGTCCCTTCTCATCCGTTGCTTTCTTCTCCAGCAGAGTGTCCTTTTCTACAAGAACCTCACCCTGCTGGGAGAGGATATCTTCTTTGGCATACAATCCAAAAATCACGCCTTCCAGCTTCTCTTCTGTGACTGCATCCTTCTTTTCTACAGAAATGGAAATCTTCTGTCGCTCATTTTTATAAGCAACCCCTTCATAAACAACTGCCTGCGTATCATCCTCTGCGGTTAGGGTAAATTCTTTCTGTTCCGGGTTCAATACGAAATGGTCGCCTGCTATGGTTTCTTTCATATAATAAGAACCCAATGGAAGATTATTTACCACTGCCTTTCCTTCTGTATCGGTCACTAAAGTTGCCACCAGATCGTCTTTTTCATAACGGATGACCGGATTGCCCTGCTCATCCTTTGCTCCGTCCGGGGAATAAATGGTGTCCTTGGCATGCAACGAATGACCCCCAGTTCCAGACTGCGGCAGGTAGCTGCATTGGGAACCGCATTATCAAGACGCATTAAGTCCACCGTCCATCCTCCGATATCCACAAGAAGAACAGAGGGTTCATCTTTTAAGTATTCCGGATAAAGAGCCAGGGCTGAGTACCCCTGGGGGAACAGTTTCACATCCTCAATCTGGATCTCATAGCGTTCCCCTTCATATAAGAAACGGATTGGCTGTTCCTTCCGAAACAGATACTCCTTGAATTTCTGTTTTTCCCTTCCAAACCCGGTAAGGGGAAGCCCGGCTGCAAGAACAACTTTCGCTGTCCTTTCCCCCTTTCGCTTTCGAATCTCCTGTGCCAGTGCTGCCAGCGTCAAAAGATAATAATTGTCGTTGGCGGTCTTGTCCTTTACCAATGTCTGTCTCCCAGTCCCACACACATAATACTCACCCCGGTATTGCAGGACATTCTGCATGGTATAGGGTTCGTATTCATACCGGATGATCCCTGTCGGGAAACACACCTGCTTTGTTTTAATGGCGTAATATCCATGATCAATTCCGATAATCATCACTTACCACTCCCTTCTTTTCTGTTCTATGAAAAATTCCCAGTGAAAGAACCCTTGCTCCCCGGAGGCGCGCCCCGGCAGGCATTCTTTTCTTTCCAGCCCATTGTTCTTCCTACTCCCGGTCTCGAAAAAATGTCTGGACGGGAAGATAATGCAATGTTCCTTCCAAAACAAGAGCCAATCTTTGAAAACGGAGGATTCCCCTATTCTGCAGCTCCACCATTTCGTAATATGCTTTCTTTGTTAAAAAGTAACGATGATATATTCCCGCTTCCCCAAACTTCTCCGTCTGCTTCAACACCAAAAACTCCACCATATACCGGGTATCCGGTGCAAACCGTTTCTCACATAGCATGGCATCTCTCTGTACTGCCTTCACACCCTCCGACTCCCTGGCTACTGCCAATAACTCATGGATACTGATACTCACGTTTGCTATCACCTCCCTTCAAAACTCTTTTCCAAATTTTCAGTGAAAAAAAGACAGGCACCTACACGATGTCTGTCGCTGCGGGATCTTCCATTCCCTTTTTGTATGATTTTTAAATTAAGTTTTTTATTTTACCAGAATTTGGACAAATAAACGCTATATCTCAGATATAGAATTAAAAGAGTCTACTTTGATTGTTCATGTCTCTTATATCTTTTTTAATCACTTGACGAATCCAGCGTCCCAAGGTAACATACCAACAATTAAAAATTTGAAAGGAGTCCTTAAAATGCTGTGTGATGAATTATATAATGAGCTTTGTCAGCTTTTAACCAACTTTGAGACCGGGGAAAGACCTGTCGATGCCAACGATTTTTACTCCCTGCTTGTAAAAATACAAAACAACTGGGAACTCGTGGTCCATTGCCAATAACACAATAAAGAAACCTTAATCATACAACTGATCAGAGCCTATGGTCTTTTCGTCGGTACTATTTTCTACCGTTCTCGCCATTCCCGTTTACACTGAGGATTCTTTTGAAATAATTCCTCATACCGAAGAAGTATATCCATACTGTCTTGTGTAAAATCAAATGGCTGAAGCATGGGGTATCGCGGCAATGCGCTTGAAACATATTCTAATTGTTCCAACTGCTTAGACGTGTATTTTTTCTTTCTGGCTTCGCTATATGGCAAAAGACCGTATTCCGTCTTATACGCTGGAATACGGTCTTTCTGCATTTCCTGTAATGCTTCAATCATATTTTTGTGATGGTGTCTGGATTTATAGGTATCTATCTGCCCTCTGGTCATGCCGACAGCCGATGCAAAATCTGATATCCTTTTATAAAATTTTCCTTGAATCTTACATCTCGGAATAAAGGCAAATACCTCAGTGTTTGGCCATCCACATTCATCCCGCAGTTGCTTTACTAAACGAAAGCACTCTATAAACGAATATTCTGGTTTATAGCGCTGTTGTCCATATACTAACAGCTTGGAGATATTATATTCCCTGCATAAAAAAGCAGCGTTCTGATATACTTTCCCTTCATACACAATTTCATATCTTTTCCCATTATTCCTGATCGGCAAATAAATAGCTTCCTCCAATGTTTTCCCATATTTCAAGCGTTCAAAAACATTACAGGGCTGCACTTGATACTCCGCACATAATTCCACTAATGTATTATAGGTTTTCCCTTCGAAGCATATCGGTTCTTTCTGCAATAGTTCAAGAATAATTTCTTCTAATGTCATGTTTCTTGTATGGATTCTGGCTGATATGGAAGTCTCTCTAATTCCAAATGCTATTGCCAGCGCATATCTGCTCTGATATCGTTTGCCCCATAGCATAATTTTCTTCTCTTGTGTCTCTTTGCAACGATCTACCGCTTCTTCTATTGTTTTGCACCTTTGTATATAATGTGCTAATGAATTCCAAGGTAATCCATATTCTTCAGCCAACGCTTTAGGCGAACGATATAACTTTCCATTGTATTCAAAAAGCCGACCTCTTCCTCGCACATCATTGATGCACATTTGCATTGCATCTTCTAACGACCAGCCTCGGCGCCGGAAGGAATATATTCTCTGACGGTCAATTCCATATTCCTCTGCCATTTCTTTTATCGTTTCATATGTTTTCCCATCATAGCAATACGCCATAGTCATCACCTCTTCTCTTCACCACACCAGTATACCTACTTATCGTAAAAAAGCTATTCAGCAAATCCACTAAATTTTACTCTTTATTTGTTTCCTCCCCTATAATCACAAAATAAAAGGCAGATAGAAGTTTTCCACTTTCATATCCACCTATGCAAAATTCCCATATTCAATTAACCAAATCTTCCTGTAATGTAATCCTCTGTCTTTTTATTTTGTGGTGTAGAAAATAATGTATCTGTCCAGTTAAACTCAATCAACTCACCCATAAGGAAAAATGCACAGCAATCTGAGATACGAACTGCCTGCTGCATATTATGTGTGACCATAATTACTGTATATTTTGATTTCAGTTCCATAAGTAAATCTTCTATTTTCCCTGTACTGATTGGATCAAGCGATGCTGTACTCTCATCACAAAGAATTACTTTTGGCTGTACTGCCAACGCTCTTGCAATACAAAGTCTCTGCTGCTGTCCTCCCGACATCCCCAATGCAGATGTTTTTAACCGATCTTTCACTTCATCCCAGAGAGCCGCATCTCTTAAAGAGCGTTCCACAATTTCATCCAGTTTCACTTTAGAACGAATACCATGCGTTCTTGGTCCAAAAGCCACATTGTCATAGATGCTCATCGGAAATGGATTCGGTTTCTGAAATACCATTCCGATCTCTTTGCGCAGTTCATTTACATTCGCATTAGAAGAAAATATATCCTTTCCATCGTATTTTACTTCTCCTGTAATGCGCACATTCTCTACAAGGTCATTCATTCGGTTTAGTGTTTTCAAAAACGTGGATTTACCACAACCACTCGGTCCAATCAATGCAGTAATCTGATGTTCCGGGATATCCATTGTAATTCCCTTTAACACCTGATGATCTCCATACCATAATTTCAGATCTTTAGTTTCTATAATTGAGTTCATTTCTGTCTCCTTTTTGTCAATTCTATATTACAACGTGATACCCAAACTCTTCCATATTCCGTGTATCATGTACTTATATTCATAGCAAAATCTACGCTATACACGCTATGCACATGCCCTAAGTGTACTATAATTTTCGTCCATTAGAAGAACTTCCGGTTCAACCGCAAGCGCTCGCGCTATGCAAAGTCTTTGCTGCTGTCCTCCGGACATTCCAAGAGCGCTCTTTTTCAGCCTGTCTTTACATTCATCCCAAATCGCCGCATTTCTAAGAGAACGCTCCACAATATCATCCAACTTAGACTTGGAACGGATTCCATGCGTTCTCGGTCCAAACGCAATATTATCGTAAATGCTCATCGGAAACGGATTCGGCTTCTGAAATACCATTCCGACACGCTTTCTCAGAAGATTAACGTCCATCCCTTTAAAAATATTTTGTCCGTCCAACGCAATTTCGCCTTCTATACGGCAGCCCTCTACAAGATCATTCATTCGGTTGATCGACTTTAGCAGCGTTGATTTTCCGCAGCCGGACGGTCCGATAAACGCAGTGATCTTATTTTCTTCGATTTCCAGATTTATATTTTTAAGGGCTTTAAAATCCCCATAATACAGATCAAGATTTTTAATACTTATCTTTGACATACCTGTTTCCTCTCTTAATTCACCTTATGCTTTTGTCAGTTTCCGCGCGATCATACCTGACAATGTGTTAATACCTACTACTAAAACCAACAGAATAACCGCTGTTGCATATGCCTGATCCATATAAAGACCTTCACTTGACAAATGATACATATGAACCGCCAATGTACGCCCCGATCCCATCACACTTTTCGGAATCTGAGCCACGCTTCCCGCTGTATAGATCAGCGCCGCCGTCTCACCGACGATTCTTCCGATTGCAAGGATCACTCCGGCAAGAATTCCCGGAACAGCCGACGGGAGCACAATGCGAAATACTGTACGAAGCTTTCCCGCTCCAAGTCCGAAGCTGCCTTCTCTGTAAGAATCCGGAACAGACTTAAGCGCTTCTTCCGTCGTTCTCATAATAAGCGGAAGGATCATAATAGACAATGTAAACGCTCCTGCCAAAATCGAAAATCCCCAGTCCAGCGTATTTACGAAAAACAACATTCCGAACAATCCGTATACAATAGACGGAATTCCCGAAAGCGTCTCTGTTGTCAGACGGATCACTTCTACGAATTTATTTCCTTTTCCCGAGTATTCCACAAGAAAGATTGCTGAAAAAATACCGAACGGAACTGCGATCAAAAGAGAAAGTATCGTCATTACGATCGTATTGATAAGCGCCGGAACAACGGAAGCATTTTCCGAAGTATAATTCCATTCAAAAAGCGAAAGCTTAATATGAGGTACTCCGTTGATCAAAATATATGCGATCAAAAACAACAGTACCGAAAACGTAAGCAGCGCTCCTAACATCACGAGCAGCATTACGAGAAATGATCCCGGATGTTTTCTGTATGTTTTCAGCCTGTCTTTGACTGTCATTTTATTACTCATGATCTGTCCTCCTCTTAAGCAGTGCAACGCTGAAATTAATAATCAGGATAAATACAAAAAGAACAACGCCTGTTGCGATCAGCGCTTCTCTGTGAAGTCCTGTCGCGTATCCCATCTCCATTACGATATTACCTGTCAGCGTTCTGATTCCTTTAAACAGATTTCCGACAAGACGGGGCTGATTTCCCGCAACCATGATCACTGCCATCGTCTCGCCGACCGCACGCCCGATCCCGAGAACAATTCCTGCGATCACACCTGATTTTGCCGCAGGGATGATCACTCTGAAAATACTTCTTTCTTTTGTTGCTCCCAACGCAAGCGCTCCTTCATAGTAATGAGCCGGGACAGCCCGCATCGCGCTTTCTGTTGTTCCGATAATCGTCGGAAGGATCATCATGGCAAGGATCAGAGAAGTCGTAAGAATACTGTTTCCGTCACCTGCGTTTTTTATAAGTCCTGCATCTTTTAATGCTCTTCCGAAATCGCGGATGATCGGAACAACGACAACAAGTCCGAAAAATCCATATACGACAGAAGGAATTCCCGCCAGAAGTTCTGTTGCCGCTTTCAGAGGTCTGTAAATTTTTTTCGGACAGTACATTGCCATAAATACAGAAGTAAGAATGCCGATCGGCACACCGATGATAACTGCGCCCGCCGTAACATACAAGCTTCCGATGATCATAGGAAAGATACCGAACAGTTCATTACTCGGACGCCACATTTCTCCGGTAATGAATTTCACAAATCCGATTTCTTTAATTGCAGGGATGCCGTTAGCGAATAAAAAGATACATATGAGAGCTACCGCCAGTACCGAGGCACAGGCGGCAACAAAGAACACTCCCTGCATGAATTTTTCAGTCCATGCTTTTGATTTCATACTAATTTCCTCTTCATTTTATCTGATCTTGCCGAACAGTTCTGTCACACGCCGAGCCTTACTCAGCGATCTCATCCCATGTAAGTACGTCTCCGAGGTAGATGGATTTTACCTGATCAGATGTCATCTCTTCTGTCGGGTTCGCTTTGTTTACGATCACTGCGATACCGTCTGTCGCAATGACTGTTCCTTCCAGTTTCTCTTTTTCTTCGTCTTTCAGCTCTCTTGATGCCATACCGATATCATAGCTTCCTTCGATGGCAGATGTCATACCTGTCGTTGAATCGGATGACTGAAGTTCAACATTTGCATTCGGATTCACTTTTTTGTATGCCTCTACAAGTTTCTCCATTACCGGAGCTACAGAAGAAGATCCTCCTACAACTACGCTTCCTTCCGGCTTAGTTCCTGCATATGCCTGAACATCGGATACCGGTATGTAACCTGCTTCTTCTACAACTTTCTGACCTTCCGTACTCATGATAAAACTCATAAAATCTTTTGCCGCTTCATTGTCCAGATCTTTCTTTACTGCTACATTAAACGGTCTGGATACTTTGTAACTTCCGTTTTCAATATTTTCTGCCGTTGCTTCGGCTCCGTCGATCTTAAGTGCTTTTACAGCGTCCTCATCAAGAGATCCAAGAGAAATATATCCGATCGCATATTCATTTCCTTCCACTGTTGTCATCATAACCGAAGTATTGTTTGTGATCTGCGCTTCCGTTGTCGTCATGTCGACTTTTTCTCCGTCAACTTCTTCCTGAATGCCGAACAATTCGATAAACGCGCCTCTTGTTCCCGAACCATCCTCACGGGAAACAACTGTAATGTCATTTGCGCTGTCCCAGTCTCCTGCATATTTTGCATCTCCGCCTTTATCCGCATCTTTTGCATCATCGCTTCCTGATCCACAGCCTGTCATAGCTGCTGCCAACATTCCTACCATAGATACAACTGCGATAAACTTTTTCATTTTCATAGTCTTACAATCTCCTTTTTGCTTCCGCTTTTTCATTTTTTTGTTTTCTTTTATTCTTTTTTATTTCTTTCTATTCAGCGAAAACACCTAAAACCAACTTCACATTTCGCTGTTTTCTTTTGTGCTCCTTTGCACATTGACTATCATAAATAACAAATGTAAAATGTAAAATCAGCGCTATGTTAAATCTATGTAAAATGAAATTTATTCTAAAGCAGCCGCCGGGATCTTGAACAATTCCGGACTTTGGCTTGCCGGCTATACAAAAAGCGCCCACACAAAAATCCTGTTTTTTCAAACAATGATTTTTGTGTGGGCGCTTTTTCCATGGAGTATAGGGGAGTCGAACCCCTGGCCTCAACAATGCGAATGTTGCGCGCTCCCAACTGCGCTAATACCCCTTATGGACCTGGCGGGAATCGAACCCGCGTCCAAAAACCTATCCCATGTACTTCTACTATCATAGTCAGTTCTTTTTCATTCCCTCTGCCGCACGGGAACTAACACCCTTACGGTTTCAGTAGCTTCATGATACGCCTATCGGCTCAAAGCTTTGCCAATATCGTTTCTCACATCGTTGATGCCGGATTTCCGTGGTGTGAGTGCCACAGAGCCGACATGCGGCAATTAGGCCGCAGCTAATTCGAAATTATCGTTAGCGTTTAATTTTAAGTTTGCGATTTAACACATCAGCCTGCGGATAGCTTCTCCATCTTCAAGATCCCTGTCGAAACCAGTACAAGCCCTCGTCTGTCAGGTTGTACAGAAGATGTAATTTTTACATCATTTATAATATAGAATATACTGCTTCAAAAATCAAGGGGGTATAGCGCATTATTTCTTTTCTTCCGCTTATTCTTCTTTTTATTTTATCTTTAAAACTACAGTTCTTCTCCATTCGACCGGATTACGTTCTTGTACCAGTCAAAAGACTTCTTCTTATACCTGTTTCCGCTTCCATTTCCTTCGTTATCAATATCGACATAAATAAATCCATATCTTTTTTTCATCTCGCCTGTTGTAAACGATACAAGATCAATGCATCCCCACGGGGTATATCCTATAAGATCTACTCCGTCAAGTTCAACCGCTTTTTTCATTTCGGTAATATGTTCTCTTAAATATGCAATCCTATAATCGTCATCACATGTTTTATCTTCTTTTAACACATCGATCGCGCCGAATCCATTTTCTACAATAAACAGAGGTGCTTCGTAACGTTCATAAAGAGTAACCAGAGCATATCTTAATCCGACAGGATCTATCTGCCACCCCCAGTCACTTGCCTTCACATACGGGTTTGGTACAGAATACGGAGAACTTCCGTCCAGAGATTCTGTCGTATCTTTTTTTGCATCTGCTTTCACCGCATTCGTCATATAATAACTAAATCCCAGATAGTCGCATTTTCCTTCCGCCAAAATCTTCTCGTCTTCAGGAAGCATCTGTGGTTTTGTTCCTTCCCTCTCCCACTCCTTTTTTGCATAAGCCGGATAATGCCCTCTCATATGTACGTCTGAAAAATAAAATCTTTCATGCATACATTCTGCCGCAGTCATAACATCTTCTGGATTGCAGGAATACGGATAAAACGGAACAAAAGAACACATACATCCGATCTGAAACTCCGGATTGATCTCGTGACCTTTTTTCACAACGATCGCACTTGCAAGCAGCTCATGATGCGCCGCCTGATACATCGCCTTTTTCTTATTTGTATATTCCGAAAAGAGAACTCCCGAATTTGTCCATCCGAAAATATCAGCTGATGTATTACTTTGATTATTGATCTCATTAAATGTCATCCAATATTTAACTTTATTTTTATATTTCTCCATGACCGTCACTGCATAGTTTACAAAGAAATCAATCACCTTACGATTGACCCATCCACCGTATTTTTTTGCCAGATGATACGGCATTTCAAAATGGCTTAACGTAATGACCGGTTCGATTCCGTATTTCAAAAGTTCATCGAACATATCATCATAGAACTTCAGCCCTTCTTCATTCGGTTCTGTCTCATCCCCGCTTGGAAAAATGCGGGTCCATGCGATACTTGTACGAAAACATTTGAATCCCATCTCCGCCATCAGCGCAATATCACTCTTGTATTCATGATAAAAATCACTCGCTTTATGGTTCGGGTAATATTTATCTGCTTCAATTCCGTTTGTAATCTCCCGCATCTTCTCATGTGTTCCACCTGTCATCACATCTATAACACTGATTCCTTTACCGCCCTCATTCCATCCGCCTTCAAACTGGTTTGCCGCAACTGCTCCTCCCCATAAAAAATCATTTGATAATGGCATCTTGCAAATTCTCCTTTTCATTTTATTTTCAATTAGGCGTTTGCGAAACGCCACAAGCCGCATAAATACGGCATTTTAACTTTTATAAAACAAAATATCTCCTCAACGGATTGTGGTAAAATAGAGTTGCCTAGAAACTATAAACCAACCACCCGAAAGGAGATGTACCTATATGATACCATATAAGCAGCTCACTTTGGCAGAAATTTTTGAAGATTGCCAAAACAAATTCGATAATGACAAATATCAGTTTCTTTCTCTACTTCACCAAACCATTAATCTTGATGAAATTGTTCCTGTTTCTTTTGTTACTCATTTTCACGCTTCCACAGGAAGACCTCGCAAGCATCCACTTTATCCTATGATTAAGGTTCTCCTTATTCAGCGCATTTTCTCAATCCCGACGGATACTCTTCTGATTATATTTTTAAAATATTCTCAGGAACTACGGGATTTCTGTGGCTTCCGTGTTGTTCCTGATGCCTCAAAATTTACCCGCTTTAAACAGGACTTTCTTATGGACTTACAATCGATGTTCGATCACTTAGTTGATATCACTGAACCGATCTGCCAACGTATTGATTCTAACCTTGCTTCCATGAGTATGATGATCAAACATCATATTGCTCCGATTCTAAGAGAGTTTGTGCACATTTCTCTTTTGATCTTGACGTCAGTTTAAATAATCTGATGATTTTTTTCAATTCATTCATACTTTTTTGTTTATCTGTTTCAAAATTAACTACTTTCGCGTTCCGTTTTATGCAATTTCGTTTCAGATGTAAAAAATCTGTCCTGTATTTTGTGCAAAATGTATAAAGCATAAAAACTTCTCCATATCTGATCTTTCAGAAAGGAAAAGTTTTCACTCTGTCTTTTTACTACTCTGTTATTTTTAATCACTCTCTTTTTCGGAAAATCTCCACAGAAGATTCTTGCCTGACTTTTCATATCTGCTGTTTAAAGCAATATTTTCTTCGTACCGTCTGCTAAATTCCATTCCATATAAAATATCAAGAAGATATTTCCCCGATGCAAAAAACGTGGAACTCCAAAATTCTTCCACTTTTTCAGAACCTGCCGCGTATAAAAACTCTGTTGCATATTGACCTACCACGCCTTTCCTGTTTCCGGAGATTACGATAATTTTCGTTCCTCCCCTGTGCAGCATTTTTTCAATCTCCGCCAGCTGCTCGTTTTTGCCCGTATGACTGATAATAATTGCCACATGTCCGTCTGCGGGCATGGCCGCATGCAGCCCTTGTATATTAATTTCCGAGTGAACACTCGACAATTTCCCGGCATGAAAAAACAAGGCGCATCCGTATTTCGCCAAATAAATATTCATATCATATACATAAAAATCAACACAAGACGCATCTGCGATCAACTTTCCGATCCGCACTAACTGAGTATAAGAGAGTTCTTTATTCGTCTCCTCCACCGCCTGTCTTTGTATCTTTTCCGCTTTCCGAACCATAGTAACCACATTTTCCCGCTCCGACATCGTAACTGCGGAAACGTCTTCCATTCCCCCGGTTCTCAACTCCCGGACAAACTGCATTTTAAATTCAGGAAAACCTTTTACCCCTATCTTTTGACAAAATCGAGTTACGGAAGCGGCGCTTGTAAAAGTCGCATGCCCTAATTCTCTTGAAGACATTTCTTCTATTTTTTCCGGATTTTCCAAAATATATCTGCATATATCCCGCTCTCGTTCCGTCATATTCATCTGTTCTTTTATAATTTGAATAATAGACATACAACACCTCTTTCTTGTTTTTTCCAGTATAACACGCACCATCTGTCTACTGCAATAAATGTAGATTTTAAACATGTATGATCTAAATTCCTTATCTTTTAAAGCATTTGACAAAGTATGAAAATGCCACTAAACTAATGATGATAATTGTAATAATATGAGGTATAAATGCTATGAAATATAAAAATATTGTTTTTGATTTCGGAAATGTAATAGGTAAATTTAACGGACGTGATCTTGTAAAACATTTTTCTTCCTGCGAAGAAGATCAGGAACTTCTCTTTACCGCAATTTTTTCAAGATGGGATGATATTGACAATGGTTCGGTAGACTATGAACAAAACATAGACAATATTGCAGCTTCACTCCCCGACCGGTTAGAATCTGCCGTACGGACACTTTTTCGCGAGTGGCCGCGTCACCTGACGCCGATCAACGATACGCTGCGCTTTATAGATGAGTTAAAAGAGCGTAACATTCCGTTGTATCTATTATCAAATGCACCGACCTATTTTGCCGAATATGCCGTCAACTATGATTTTCTGAAGGAGTTCAGCGGAATTGTATTTTCCGCTCCTCTTAAAATGGCAAAACCCGATCCTGCAATCTACCGTTACTTGTTTGAAACGTTTTCCCTTGATCCGAAAGAATGTTTCTTTATCGACGATCTGGAAAAAAATATCAATGCCGCGCGTTCTCTTGGTATGGACGGAATTGTTTTCAACGGCAATATCGACGATGTGAAAAAAGCGATTGGTTTCTGATCTCAAGAAACCAGTCGCTTTTTAGCTGTACCTTCTTCTGTTCTGTTTTTTTGTTTCGTTTTCTTTTCGGATTTTACGTTTTTCAGATTTCAGACACTTTTCGTTTTTGCTTTTTTCTTCTTTTTCGAGCCCGGTCGAAACAGTTTTGTCATCACTGTAATGACAGCTCCTGCTGCGATAAAGAAATCCGCGAAATTATATGTGATCCCTTCCAAATGTTTATCTTCCAAGCGAAATCCCACATAATCTACAACGTGTCCGCGAACGAGCCGATCGAACATATTACTGATCGAGCCTGCCGCCATCAATGAAAGTCCTGCCTTTTTCCAAAACCTCTTCTTCTTTGTCACAACCGTAAAGGCATGCCATCCGAGCACAGCTCCCGACGCCGCTCCCGCCAAAATACGGGCAGTCTCAGGTTCATCTTCCAGAAGGCTCATACAGACTCCTTCGTTTTGAACGTGCCGTAAAACAACCTTGTCTGTAATCGCACGTTCTTCTCCTTTTGCAAGTTTATTCTCGGCATAGCATTTTGCCGCCTGATCTGCGGCAGCCAAAGCTGCCGTGATCGGAAACCATCTAATCTTCATTGAGTTTCTCCACTGTCTTATCTGCCGCATCTTCTGCTTTCTCCGCTGATCTATGCGCCGCTTCTTCTGCTTTATCCGCTGATTTATGCGCTGTTTCCTCAGCTTTATCCGCCGCTTTATGAACTGCTTCCGTCGTTTTTTCCGCTGCTTTATGAACAGCCTGGGTCGTCTTATCTGCCGCTTTTTCAAGCACTTCTTCTGTCTTATACGCTGCTTTCTGCGCAGCTTCTCCTATCTTTTTTGCCGTTTCTTCTGCTTTATCAGCCATCGCTTCGGCAACATCCGCTGCTTTTTTCTTTACTTTCTCCGCATACTCCTCCGTCGCCTCTTCCATATCCCGGGCCTCCATCTTCTCTCCGCAGTACGGGCAGTATGCCATATCTTCCGAAACCATTCTGCCGCATTTAACACAAGCTGCAGAACCTTTCAAAACCGCGATCTTGCGTTCGTACTTTTCAATTTCCTTTTCCCGTTCTTTTATCGAATCACAAATCTGCGCAGTGCTATCGTCAAGTTCTTCGCCTGATTTATAACGCTCATACACCGCTTTGCCCAACTCCATCATATCAACGGCGTTTTCACGAGCAAGATCTCTGATCTGACTTTTAACTCTCTGGATCTCTATCATCTCTCCTGCTTTATTCGTCACCATTTCGGCAGTCTCTCCGAACCGTTTTCCGAAATTTTCAAAAAAATCTTTCATGTGTATCAATCTCCTTTCGTCTTTTATCCAAACGGACGTCCGAAGTACAAAAAACATCGGTCGTATCTGATATTTAAGTTATCATTATTATACCCTTTTCTGAAACAACTTCAACATTTCTCATTGGAATTTATACTTTTTTCACTTCTGATTCTTCGGAAGCGTTCTTTAGATCAAACACTCTTTTTTCATTTTTTCAAGAATGAGGTTCTGATTTTCCGCATATGATATAAAAATCAAATCGGAGAATTTATTTTATGCTTGACCGCGAAACATGCCGTGAACATATTTTATCCGAAGATTACCGCGACTTTATCGGAAACCATGTCCGAACTCCCTTTTTCAACAGTCTCATGAACGTGCATCGCTGTGAACAGGAAGCGGGATTTTCTTACAAATGCTTCTATCTTCCAAAGGAGATTTCCGACCCGATCACTCTGCCGAAATATTCATATGCTTCGATTCCGAACTGCTATTCGCCTCTTAATATGCAGACACTCAACGAAGCCGGAATCCTCCCTGTTCAAAACTACCCTACGCTTCAGCTTAAAGGACGCAATATTTTGATCGGATTTCTTGACAGCGGAATCGACTATACAAATCCGGTTTTTCAAAACTTAGATAATACAACCCGCATCCGCGCTATTTGGGATCAAACTGTGCAGACCGGAACAATGCCGGAACATTTTTCTTACGGAAGCGAATTTACGGAAGAACAGATCAACGAAGCTCTTAGATCGGATTCTCCGTTTGATCTTGTTCCATCCACTGATGAAACAGGGCACGGAACTTACGCCGCTGCCCTTGCATGCGGAAGCGCCGTTCCTGAAGAAGAATTTCTCGGTGCCGCACCTGAAGCCTCTATCGCCGTTGTGAAACTAAAACAGGCAAAGCAATATCTCCGAGACTATTATTTCATTCCTTCTGATGCCGAATGCTACCAGGAAACAGATCTTATGCTCGGAATCCGCTATTTAAACCTTCTTGCAGATTCCCTGAATCTTCCTCTTGTCATCTGTTTTACAGTCGGTTCTAATATGGGCGGACATATCGGGACGCTTCCGCTCCCGAATCTAATTGAAAATTATGGTTCGCTTGCCAATCATATCGCCGTCATCGGAACCGGAAATGAGGCGGATCAGCGTCATCACTATGCCAATACTTTAACGAACGGATCAAAAAACAAAACGGTAGAAATCCGCGTCGGAGAAAATGTTTCGGGATTTTCCATGGAATTATGGACAGATATTCCGAATACATCGTCCATATCCATTATATCCCCTTCCGGGGAAGACACCTCGCGAATCCCTTTTCATGTGGGATCAAGCGCAGAGCTTGATTTTCTCTTTGAGCGTACAAAGGTATCGGTCGATTACCGTATCCTCGTAGAAAAAACCACTTCCGAACTTGTATTTTTCCGTTTTAACAGCCCGGCGGCAGGCATTTGGAAAATCGTCATTGAACCGATCACCGTCACCGACGGTCAGTTTCACATGTGGCTTCCTGTCACGGAATTTATTGACGGAGAAGTGTATTTTCTTGAATCTGACCCCTATTATACTTTAACCAATCCCGCAAATACTCAAAGTCCCGTTGTCGTTTCCTATTATAACGGAACGACAAACGCCGTATCTCAAACATCAGGCAGAGGATATACACGATCCGGTCAGATCAAGCCGGACTTAACTGCTCCCGGGATTAATATACGCGGTCCTGTTTCCAACGGACGATTTGAAACACATTCCGGCTCCTGCGCAGCCTGTGCCGTCACTGCCGGCGCTGTGGCGTTGATGTTGGAATGGCTTCTCTATATTCAAAAAGCTCCGGGTATAGATTCCTTCCAAATCAGAAGTCTTCTCATACTCGGAGCTCTGCGTCCCGATACGATGGAGTATCCTAATCGTATATGGGGATACGGGCAGTTAAATCTTTACCATACATTTGAAGTGATGCGAAAATTATAACGATTTAAATTTAGCGATAGCGAACCTTTACATCGCCCTCCTCATTTATGACGGAGATCTTCTTTCCTGCATTTTTCTCTGATGCCGATATGCGGTAAGATACTTCTCCGTCTTCCTCTCTATACTGATCATGGGGAGTGTCTTTGGGCAGAGAAAGATCTCCGTATTCAATCTGCAGATCAACTTCATACTTTTCCAGTTCTTCGGGAAGAATAAGATCTACGTCTCCGCACTCGGCCTGGCAGGTCAAATTTTCCAGTTTTTGCGCATCCCAGCGAAGATCCCCGTATTCTAATGTCACATCTGCAAAAGAACAGGAAATTTCACTCGATAATACGTCTCCATCCAGCGCTTCCACTTTCATCTTTTCAAACAAAACCCGGTCTAATTCCACTTCTCCGCATTCCGACTGTACCGTAAACACCTTACCGGAAACATCGGAAATCGTGCTGTCGCCATACTCCGATTGTAATACAAACGTTTCCGCTTTCAGTCCATCTACAGATACATCTCCGTCATTTAAAATCAGTTCCATCGACGTTGTTTCCGACTGCTCTGTTTTTACATCTCCGCATTCTGACTGCACTGTAAACGTCTTACCGGAAACATTGGAAAGTGTACTGTCGCCATAATCCGATTGCAGCGTAAATGTTTCCGCTTTCAGTTTGTCTGCGAATGCATCTCCGTCGTTCAAAGTCAGTTTCATTGACGTTGTTTCCGACTGTTCTATTTTTACATTTCCGCTGTCCGCCTCGATCGACACTTTTTTCCATTGACATTTGACCAGTTGACATTCCCATAATCATTGTATATATCTGCGGTTTCAAGAAGCGTTCCTTTCGGAATATAAACTGTAATGTAAGATTTTTCTCCTGATAGATTTTCTCCGAGGTTCAATCCGAACATACCTGTCATATATCCGTTGTGATCTTGCTGAGCAATAGAAAGTTTTCCATTTGTTAATTCACATTTAGGTTTACCGTAATTTCCGTCAAGTGTATATTCGACATAATATTTCTCATCTTTTGAAGCCATAACAACTACATCCGCTTCGCTTCCCACATAGAGACTCAGTTCTGAAAAAGGTTCGATCTCTTTCTTTTCCTGCCGATAAGGAGTTTTCTGCTCGTACGGTGAATGGATTCCGCCTTTTGTAAAAACAACTCCGGGCCAGCCGCCTAATGCGATTCCAACTCCCATAAAGACAACTCCTGTTCCGGCTGTCACTGCCGAAGCAATCAAAATCCGCTTAGTTATTTTTTTCATTTTTCTTTCCTCCCTTCATAATCTTTCCTAAAAGCTGAGCCACTTTATAAAGAAGCCATTTCAAGAAACAGAAAATTCCATATACAGACATAATTCCTACTGCGCCGCAGCAAAGACTGAATCCTAATGTCGCCAATCCATCCGGGAGACTTTGGATCAGCAGAGCCGCTCCTCCTATCACGCCGATCACCGCAGCTCCCGCCAGCGTAACCGCCGTAAGAAACAAGCCTGCAAACACACAGAAAACAGAAACAATCACGGCTGCGATCACACAGATCAAAGAAAGTGCGATCGGAAGTGCGATCGGCGCCGCGCAGATTCCGAGAATACCGATCCAGACTGCCTTAAAACTGTGTTTTACCGTTTTCGGCGGCTGCTCCATATTCTTTTCCGCCAGATTCATAATCAATTCTTTTGCCGCATCTTCCGGCGATCCAAGATCTTCGATCGCCTGCTGTTCATTCTCCTCTCCCGCCTCTGCAAAGTATTCCTCAAAGTAGTCTATCGCCTGATTGAAATCTTCTTTCGGCAGCCTTCTGAGACTGTATGACAATTTTTTCATATATTCACTTTTTGTCATGATAAATTCCCTCCCTTTACAATATCATCCACAACCGTCCGATAACGCTCCCATTCCTCTGTCAATTCTGCCAGATACTGTCTCCCGGCATCTGTGATCGTATAATACTTCCTGTTTCTTCCCTGAAACTGTCTATCATACGTTTCCACAAAATGATTTTCCTGAAGCCGCTTTAATATCGGGTACAACGCAGAATCTTTCATCGTAGCCGACGCTCTTTTAATGATCCTGCCGATCTGATAACCATACGCATCTTCTTCTGCAATCACAGAGAGGACAAGAAGATCGAGCATCGGTGCACTCAACGGTAATGTCATATTCTCACTCCTTTATATATGTTTTATTTATTTATATGTTTAATATATTTATATTATATAATATATAATATGAATGGTCAATATATATGTTTGAAAGTTTTTCTAAAGAAAATCAAAAGAAAAGCCGGAAGGCTCTGATCTATGACCAAATCTTCCGGTTTTACTCTCTCTTTTACGAATGATCCTCTTTCATCGCGATCGACTGCTGTCCCCGCAGTTTAATGACAGGACCTCCCGTACCTTCAATATACTCTCTTGTGATCGTCACTTCCCCGATGTTGTCATCTTTGGGGATTTCATACATAATATCCAACATAAACTCTTCGATGATCGCCCGAAGCGCTCTCGCCCCGGTATCTTTTTCCATTGCTTTTTCCGCAATCGTCTCAAGAGCGCCGTCATCAAACACCAGACTTACTTCATCAAGGGCAAGCAGCTTCTGATACTGTTTTAAGATCGCATTTCTCGGCTCTTTCAAGATCTTAACAAGCATATCTTTATCAAGACCTTTCAATGTAAATATGATCGGCATACGTCCGAGGAACTCCGGGATCATACCGAATTTTCTCAGATCTTCCACCGTCACTTTCGACAAAATGTCCTCGTCATGCTCATACTTATCTTTTAGTTCTGCATTAAATCCCATAGACGTTTTCTTTGTAAGACGCTCTTTTATAATATCTTCCAGATCCGGAAATGCGCCGGCACAAATAAACAAAATATTTTTCGTATTGACCGTTGTCAAAGGAACCATCGCGTTCTTGCTGTTCGCTCCGACAGGAACTTCCACTTCGCTTCCTTCCAAAAGTTTGAGCATTCCCTGCTGAACTGATTCCCCGCTTACATCTCTTTGATTCGACGTATGTTTTTTTGCGATCTTATCGATTTCATCGATAAAAATAATTCCCTGCTCCGCCCGTTCTACATCGTTGTCGGCAGCGGCAAGTAGTTTGGAAACAACGCTTTCTATATCATCTCCGATATATCCTGCTTCTGTCAGCGACGTAGCGTCTGTAATGGCGAGCGGCACGTCAAGAAGTTTTGCCAATGTTTTGACAAGATACGTCTTTCCGCTTCCCGTCGGTCCGATCATAAGCATATTCGACTTTTCAATCTCGATATCGTCCATTGTATCTGACGCAACCCGTTTATAATGATTATAAACGGCGACTGCCATCGCTTTCTTCGCTTTTTCCTGTCCGACTACATATTCGTCAAGTCTTGCTTTGATCTTATGAGGCGCCGGAATCTTCTTAATATCAAGTTGATGGAACTCTTTCGGCTTTTCTTTTTTCTTCTTGATCTTCTGCGCTTTAGGCTGCATATGATCCAAATCCGATAAATTAAGAAACTGTACCCCCGGCATGTTGACAAGCCGGCTCAGATCAACAGAGCCGTCTGTCATTGCATCAAAGCTTCTTTGCATACAATCCCGGCATACCGTAATATGATTCGGCATCTCGATCATCTTTCCCGCAACGCTTTCCGGTCTGTGACAGATGAGACAGATCTTCTCATATCCATCATCATCGTTGTCTTTTTCCGTTTCTTTTTCCTCTTCCTTCTTTACTGCCAAATGGTCTTTTTTCTCTTCTTTGTCCACCTCGTCTGCCCCTGTGGACTCTTTTTCTTCCTCATCTACTAAAATGAAATCCTGATCTGACATAATTCTCCTCGTCTTTCTCTGACTGTTTTCATCTATATGGACATTGTGTTTATCCACTTTCTTTTACAAGTATTTTTTTATTATAGTACACTTGACTTCATTGTACAAATGAAGTTTTTGTAAAAATCGAATCCGCTTTTTTCTATTCATTCATCATTTGAAGGAAATCTTCTTCCGAAATGATCGGAATACCAAGTTCCCGTGCTTTTTTGTTTTTTGCCGTTCCCGATCCGGTATCGTTGTTAATCAGATAATTTGTCTTTGACGTCACGCTCCCCGTCACTTTGCCGCCTCGTTTTTCAATCTCTTCTTTTACCTGTGCCCGATTTACAAAATGCTCTACGCTGCCTGTAATGACAAAATTAACTCCCGCAAACTTCTGATCTTCTTCTGACGTTTCTTTCGTAAGTTCTACTTCTTTGAGGAGACGATCAAAAACATCTACATGCGCCGTATCTTTAAAATATTCGACAAATGTACCTGCTATCACTCCTCCCACACCCGATATCGCGCTTAATTCTTCTTCCGTCGCCCGGATGACCCGTTTTGGATCTTCTCCCAGCGCACGACAGATCATTTTTGCGTTTGAGATTCCGATGTTCGGAATCCCAAGACTGTAGATCAGCCTCGGAAGCGTTGTCTTTCTTGCATTTTCTATCCTTTTTCGCAGATTTTCATAAGATTTTTCTCCAAATCCTTCCATCGTCTTTATTTCCGCTTCATATCTGTCAAGATGGAAGATATCCGTAAAATCTTTGACATACCCGTTAATGATGAATTTTTCCAAAGTCGCCTCGGACAGTCCTTCGATATTCATAGCGTCTCTGCTTGCAAACAAACTGAATGACTTCACATGCTTTGCCTGACATTTCGGATTCATACAATACAGCGTTTTCGTATTATTTTCCATAGATATTTTTGTCGGCTTTTTACAGACAGGACATTCTTTCGGAATCTCGCTTACTCCGCTGCGCGTCAGATTTTCCGCAATCTGGGGGATGATCATATTTGCCTTATACACCGTAACCGTATCTCCGATCCCCAGTTCCAGTTCCTCCATAATACTGATATTATGAACGCTTGCACGGCTTACTGTTGTTCCTTCTAATTCTACAGGATCAAAGATCGCAACAGGATTGATCAGTCCTGTTCTGGACGGACTCCATTCAATCTCACGGATCGTCGTCTTTCGCACTTCATCCTCCCACTTAAACGCAAAGGAATCTCGCGGAAACTTTGCCGTTGTTCCAAGTGACTGCCCATAAGAAATATCATCATATATAAGAACAAGTCCGTCCGACGGCACTTCGTTTTCCCGAATATGCTCTGCAAACCACGCAACTTCATCACCGACGGTATCCCGGGTAACGAGATGATGCTCTACAACATCGAATCCTTGTTCCTGCAGCCATTTCAGTTGATATGCTCTTGAATTTTCAAAATCCACATTGTCAGCTTTCACAAGCGTGAACGCATAAAACCTTACATTTCTCTTCGCCGTCACTTCATTGTTTAACTGGCGGACCGATCCGCTGCACAAGTTACGGGGATTCTTGTATTTTGCATCGGCATCTCCGATTTCTTCATTGATCTTTTCAAAATCTTTATAAGAAATAACAGCTTCTCCCCGAAGCACAAGCTCCCCTTTAAACGGAATAGATAACGGAACATTACGAAATACTTTTGCGTTGTTCGTCACAACTTCTCCGATCTCCCCGTTTCCCCTTGTAACCGCTTTTTTCAAAACTCCGTTTTCATAAGTCAGAACAATCGTCAGACCATCCATCTTCCATGAGATCACCGCCTGTTGATCTCCCAAAAATTCCCTCAATCGTTCTACATCTTTCGTCTTATCAAGGGACAACATCGGCGTTTCATGACGCTCTTTCGGAAGCTCGCTCAAAACTTCATATCCCACATTGACCGTCGGGCTTGAGGCAAGCGTTGTTTCCAGTTCTTTTTCTAAGGACAACAGTTCGTCATAAAGACGGTCATACTCGAAATTGCTCATGATCTCCGTGTTTTCCTGTTCGTAAGCACGGCGCGCTTTATTCAGAAGTTCGACAAGTTCGCGCATCCGTTTCGTTTTCTTCTTCTTTTCCATCTTCTTCTCCAACAATTAATTTCTTTACGGTATCTTGACCGGTCATTTCAACATCTCATACAATTCTTCCAGTTCTTCGTCCGTCAGTTTTCGGTATGCTCCTTCTTTCAGACTCCCGAGACGAATATTCATAATCCTTATACGGACAAGATCTTTCACCTCATATCCGAACGCCGCACACATCCTTCTGATCTGGCGGTTCAGCCCCTGAGTCAAGATGATCGAAAAAGTATATTTCCCGATCTTCTTTACTGTACATGGTCTTGTGACCGTGTCAAGGATCGGAACTCCTTCCGACATTTTTTTTATAAATTGTTCCGTGATCTCTTTATCAACCGTAACTTTATATTCTTTTTCATGGCGGTTTGCCGCACGCATCATCTGATTGATGATATCTCCGTTGTTCGTCATAAGCAGAAGTCCGCGCGAATCTTTGTCCAGTCTGCCCGCATAAGTAACACGCACAGGGTAGTTCAAAAAACGAACGATACTGTCGCGTTCTCTTTGATCTTCGGTACAGACGATCCCTTTCGGCTTATTCACAGCTAAAACGATCATCTCATCTTGCTTTGACACTGTTTTTTTTCCGACTTTGACAATCTGCCCCGCCGTAACGCGCATCCCCATCTGCGCCGTCACTCCGTCTACCGTCACTTTACCGCTTTCAATAAGGCGGTCCGCCTCCCTTCTGGAACAAACGCCCGCCTCGCTTAAGTATTTATTCAGTCTTACCGACTCTTTTGCCTGTAAAAATTCTTCTCTGATCCGATTACTCACCAGTAAACACTCCACTTATATTATTGTCTGTAAAAAATGTATTTCCGCTATACAAGATCAACGCATCTGTTATGCGGTATGTGTCCATAATATCCTGCATCGTTCCGCTGTAATATCTTGGATCAACAACAACGATCTCTCTGTAATGAGGAGTTAAGAACGGAATAAAGCAGTCTGCAAATGAATCTTTCACCACAAGCAGTCTCTTCTGGCTCGTAGACACTGTCTTTATATCGATAACTGATGTATTCCCGCCTAAAAATACTCCGTACTTATCTCTTGTCTTTAGTTTGGACGAATCATAAAGAGAAGTTGTCTTTTTCGTTTCATTGACATAATTTACGATTACATCGTCATCGCCGTTTGTCGGCGCGTAAATATCGATTTTTTCTTTTTCATCCAGACCGCATCCGCTTTTTGACGCAAGAACACCGTTAAAATCATCTGTCACAGTATAGGAAACATAATCATCAGATACGTCTCCTTTGATCCCGAACAGCGAAGCCGTATCTTTGAACATATAAAACGCTCCCTGAGTCGTCCAGTGATGATCCGTTTTATAGTACAGCTTTTCTGACTTATGTTTATTCATAATAGAAACAGTATCTACCCAGTTGACCGTATCGCCCAGATTACGCTCTACCATACCGAACATCTGACGCTGATCTTCCACTGTCGCAAATGCAGGAAGACGATTGCTCAAAATACATGCCGCATCCGGAACAAGCATTACCGTCGTCGGAATGTTTTCATATGTCTGTGCAAAATTTTTCACCGCATTGATATTCGCTTCAAGCTGCTCTTTATCCGGAACTGCGATATCTTCTAATAGTTGTCCGCTTTTTCCGATGAACACGCCGTTTTCTTTTTTTGTTCCCGAAATCTTATCTGCGTTTACTTTTATCTTCCTCCAAAAGTTCCGTCCGAAAAACTGATCGCTTACATACTTTTCCCATTGTTCCATGTAATCTCCGGAAATGATCGAAGCTGCCGACGCTTTCGGTTTCGTCTCCAGCATCCTGTTTTCTTCTTCTGATTTTTCTTTGTTCGGAACGATCAGATTCACAAGTAAAATGAGAAAAAGACTTAATACAAAGATTTTTCCGATCATACTCTCAAGCTGACCTTTTCTTTTCCTGCTGTTCATAAGTATTCCCCTAAAATCTGAAATATAAAAATGGATTAAATGTATCTGTCACCAAAAATGCCACCGAAAGGAAGAAAATTCCAATATAGAGAACGGCTCCCACCGTCATTCTTACTGTTCGGTTGGCGGAAAAACGAACTGCGTTATTTAGCAGTTTTCTTCCGTAAGCTGTACTTCCCACCGCCGCAATGACAAACAAAAGCCAGTGAGTAAACAGAAGAAATGCGCCTTGCGCATCCGCTATTCCCGATCCTCCTCCGATCATCGCCCAAAGATACCGCAGAGCATACCCAAGACTCGGACTAAAGAAGAATACCCAGCCTACAAGGATGACTGCGCCTGCATAAATATGCTGGACCGGTTTCGGAAGCTGTTCGACGGAAGCACCCCACACATACTTTTCCATCACAAGGATCACGCCGTAATATACGCCCCATGCGACAAAGTTCCATGCCGCCCCGTGCCACATTCCGGTCAGTGTCCAGACAACCATCAGGTTAAATATATTTCTCGAAACCGAACATCGATTGCCGCCGAGAGGAATATATACATACTCTCTAAACCACGTTCCAAGAGAAATATGCCACCTTCTCCAAAATTCCGTTGCGCTTTTCGATACATACGGATGGTCAAAATTTTTCTTAAATTCAAATCCGAACATTTTTCCGAGGCCGATCGCCATATCCGAATATCCGCTGAAGTCAAAATATATCTGGAACGCATAAGAAAATACGCCGACCCATGCAGTTAAGACAGATAAACTTCCGGTTGACATCGCGGCGACTTCTTCAAACACCGCCCCCGTTGAATTTGCGATGATCACTTTTTTCGCCAGACCGATGATAAAATACATCGAACCTTGCCCCAGTTTACGAAGCGTGACTTTCCGCATTTTCAACTGTTCTTCAATATCCGCGTAACGGACGATCGGACCTGCGATCAACTGCGGGAACATACTGATATAAAGCGCAAAGTATAAAATATTCTTCTGCGGCTTCGCGTCTTTCCGATAGATATCGATCACATATGAGATCGCCTGAAACGTATAGAATGAGATTCCGATCGGCAGAGGGAGCACTCTGTAAGGAATGTCCGTCGTAAGAAAGGAATTAACTGTATCAAGCAAAAAGCCATAATATTTAAAAAATCCAAGTATGAGAATATTTGCCGTAAGAGCAAACACAAGACTTAGCTTTGCCTTTTTCGGATTGTCTGCATTTGCCTCGATATCCCGTCCGCAAAAATAGTTTAATACGATGGATAAGATCATGAGCACGACATAGACCGGCTCTCCCCATGCGTAAAAAAACAGACTCGCCAAAAGCAAGACGATATTTTTCGCCCCGTTCGGAACGAGATAATACACTGCCATTACGATTGGCAGAAACATAAACAAAAATGTGATACTGCTAAATAACATCCGCCTGTTCCCTCTCCCGATTTATAAACTGTTGTTAAATATTTCTAAATATTTTTCTGCTCCCGGCGCAGCGGCAAAAAATACATATTTACCGCGCACGCTTTTCTTTGCATCTTCCAATAACTGCACCGATTCCGGCGCATACCCCTCAAAATCATTCATCCTTGTTTTGATCCGTTCTTCGATCGCACTTGAAATTTCCGCGGTCTGCGTTTCACTTTTTGCTTTAATAAGAAGAACTTCTTCAGATGAAATACTAAATTCCGACGAATAATACATAACGCCGTCATAATCTGCCGCATTCAGTCCAAAGTTACGTTTTAATGCCGTCCCGTCCTGACGCTTCATATTTTCCTTATCAAGAGATGCTTCCACAGACTTCTCCACTTTCTCAAAAGGGCGATTGCTGCCGCTTGTATAGATCAAAAGAAGTGCAACGAATCCGACGATCAGAAGCAATGTCACATAGCGCATCACCCGGATAGTTATTTTCTTCCACTGACTCATAAGCCTGCCACCTCCGCCATTTTTTCAGCCCAGACCGGATAGAAAGACGCCTTAAAATGTATGCCGTCCTGCTCATAATATTCGTCAGACATAAGATCCGAACTGTCGATAAACGCTATCCGCTTTTTATCACATAACTCTTTTAGTTTCTCGTTGAAATTTTCTATTTCTGCAAAAACAGGCTTTTCTTTCACTGCCTTTTCCTGCACCGGAAAAATTGCGTTCACAAAAATATGCGCTCCCGGCACGCTCTTTTTCAGTTCATCCACAACTGCTCCGTATTGTTTGACAAACTCGTCCGCATCACCGTTTGTATGCTCGACATCATTCATTCCGAGAGACAAAAATATGATCCCGGGACTTAATTTTTTCACCTGTTTGATCTGCTCGTCCAACTCATCCAAATGTACTCCGATCTTTGCTACAACGCTGGATGTGTTCAAAATGTCATATTCTGTAAATCCTTCCGTAATAGAGTCTCCCACGATAACCGCGCCCGTAAACTTTTCTTTCAGACTCCGTTCCCCGGCGCCTTCTTCTCCGTCTTTTTTTTCAAGCAGTTCGATTTTTTTCTCAATCGCCGCAATATCTCCTTTTTCTTCTCCGTGAATATATTCCAGTCCTGCCGATGTGTCCGCTTTCTTATAAAAAAGTCCCCGCACGCCCTGCACGATCAGCACAATGACAAGCGCTGCCGCAAGAACACATACCGCAAGAACGATCTTCCTTTTTGTTTTCTGTTTTATTTTCTTCATTTATATTGTTTCCCCATTATAATACTCATTTTATTTTACAAATAAAAATAACCCAAGATAATAATACTTTTTTTAGATTAAAAAGTCAATGACGGCACATCCGTTTCGTGGTACAATCAGTATGACCCTGTCATATCAAAAACATGGCAGGTAAAATGAACAAATATACAATGATAAGGAGTCTTTCCATGATCGCATTTTCATTGACAAATATAAAAGATTTCATGTCGCACCTTCTGTTAAATGAAACATTTGATCATTTTTCATTTATCGAAGGAGAGATCACAACATTCAATACATTTCACATTGACGGCTTTATCAAAAAAGAGTTCTTTGACTCTAACTCCGTCCTTCCCGAATACTCTTATTGGAAAAATGTAAGAAACTTCTGCTTTTCCCTCATCAAAGGAAAACGGACTCCTCTTGCCTTCCAATTCGTATTCAGCCTTGCTCCGAAGAACATCGAAACGCTCCTCTTGCAAAACGATCTTTCCGTTCAGGCGGACGCTGTGCAGGGACTCTATCTGAACATCCGCTACAACGGAGAAACATTGACATGTATTACCGGAACTTCCTTCAAGACTTTTACGATGGATAAAACATTAGAACATGCATGGGATGAAATGACTGAAAATTTCTTTAAGAAAAAAGGGATTGATTTTGAATTACTAAATTGACAGAAATAAAAAACGGTTTTAATTTAGCAGCCTGTATAAAAAACTATACAGGCTGCCTTTATCATTATCATTTTATTTTGTGAGTAAAAGCATGATCTCGTTGCTTCTTTGTACAAACGCCGTCATTTCTTCCGGGCTTAAAGGCTTATGAGCAAGCATTGCAAGATCATAAAGCTGTTTACAGATGACAGTTACATTCTCGCTTTCTTTGTTCTCTGTCAGGAACTTCACAAGCGGATGGTTTGCGTTGAGTACAAGTGTCGCCTTGCTGCCGAACATAGCCGAATCCATTCCGCTCATACCGTACATCTTCATCATCTCTTCCATACGGCGGTTTTCTTCTGACAAAACAGCCATAGACGCCACTTTATCGTCTTTAAGCTTTTCCACTTTCACATCGAGCTTATCGTCATTTAGTTCTTTTCGGAAGATTTCCACGAGACTGTCTGCCATTTTTCCGAAAGATTCTTTCTCGTCTTCTGCAACTTCATCTTTCAAAGACTCATGTACATCGGCATCGATTCTTAAAAATCTGACGTCTTCATGTTTCTGTTCCAGATAAGTCACAAACGCAGAATCAATATTATGTGTCAGTACGATCGCGTCTTGTCCCTGTGCCTTGAACATATTGATGTATTGGCTCTGCTGAACTTCGTCTGTCACATAGTAAACCGACGTTTTCTCAGGCTCTTTATCCTGATCGTCCGTATCTGTCTGCACATCTGTTTCCGCTGCCGCCTCTTCGGCTGTCTCTTCTTCTGTTCCTGCAGCTTTACTTTCATTTATAATATCTTCTAATGTCAGATATTTGTGATCCAGGTTTTTGTAGATCATCGAATCTTTCATCTTCTCGCCGAATTTTTCATCTTTCAGACATCCGAATTTGATAAACGGACTGATGTCATCCCAGTATTTCTCATAATTCTCTCTGTCTGTCTTAAACATTCCCGTCAGCTTATCCGCCACTTTCTTAGAAATGTAATCGGCAACTTTATTGACGAATCCATCGTTTTGCAGGGCGCTTCTTGATACATTAAGCGGCAGATCCGGACAGTCGATCACACCTTTGAGAACCATAAGGAACTCCGGAATCACTTCCTTGATATTGTCCGCGATAAAAACTTGATTGTTGTACAGCTTGATCGTTCCTTCGATAGATTCATATTCCGTATTGATCTTCGGAAAATACAAAATTCCTTTTAAGTTAAACGGGTAATCCATATTCAAATGGATCCAGAACAAAGGCTCTTTATAATCCATGAACACTTTGCGGTAAAAATCAATGTATTCTTCCTTTGTGCACTCGCTCGGACTCTTGCTCCACAGCGGATGAGTATCGCTCAAAGAAACAGGGCGTTTCACGATCTTCGCTTTCTTTTTCGGTTCTCCTTCTTCGCCTTCTTTTACTTCTTCCGTAATATGCTCTACGACTTCGTCTGTGTCAAGCACATCCTCCTCATCGATCGTTTCATACTCCGGCTGCGCATTTGCTTTGGAAAGGAAGATTTCAACAGGCATAAAAGAACAATATTTTTCAATCACTTCTCTTGCGCGGTATTCATTTGCAAACGCAAGACTGTCTTCATTTAAAAACAGTGTGATCTCTGTTCCGACCGTCTCTTTATTTCCTTCCTGCATCTCATATTCCGTACCTCCCTGACTTGCCCAGTGTACGGCAGATGCGCCTTCTTTATAAGACAATGTGTCGATCTGAACTTCATCCGCCACCATAAACGCAGAATAAAATCCAAGTCCGAAATGACCGATCATATCGTCTTCTGTCGTTTTATCTTTATATTTTTCAAGAAACTGTGTCGCTCCCGAAAATGCGATCTGCGTAATGTACTCTTCTACCTCTTCGGCTGTCATACCAAGACCGTTATCGATAAATTTCATTGTCTTTTCTTCCGGATTGACAATTACTTCGATCTTTGCCTTATAATCTTCGGGAAGTTCATATTCTCCCATCATATCAAGCTTTTTCAGCTTCGTAACCGCATCGCAGCCATTTGATATAAGTTCCCTCACAAAAATATCATGATCCGAATACACCCATTTCTTTATAATCGGAAATATATTTTCGCTGTCGATCGATAATGTTCCTTTTTTCACTGCCATTGTAAACACTCCTTATCTTTTTTTGATTTTATGACTTACGCATCTCCCGGTATACTTTATATACATCGGCTTCATGCGATCTGTTTTTTATGTCTAACAGACATTCTAGTACGGCAATATTTAAAAGTCAATAGAAAATCAGCACTCTTTTGTGTTGAGTGCTAATAATTAATATTATTTTTAGAAAGTTGCGGAAAATATGTTATTTGTACTATAATATTTGATAAAAAAAGAAGGGGGAATATTTCTCATGGATCAGACATCTTCAGACAATCGAACGGATCAACCGTTTACAATCCGCAAGGCAGAAACTAACGAGGATCTTCAAGAGATCGCCGCTTTGGCAGATGTGATCTGGCATGAACATTTCACGCCGATCATCGGCAAAGAGCAGGTAGAATATATGCTGTCACGTTTTCAGTCTTATCCGGCTTTACAAGATCAGGTTCTTACCGGATACGAATACTACCGGCTTCTCGGCAACCGAAAACTGTGCGGATATATGGCGATCAGGCAGGATCAGGACGGAAGGATGTTTTTGAGCAAACTGTACATTGCCAAACAATACCGCGGCAGACATTTAGCCGCATTTTTGTTTGATTTTCTAAAAAATTTATGTCGGCAGCGAAATTGTTCCGCCATTTGGCTGACATGTAATAAGCACAACGATCACTCTCTGAACGTATACCGTCACTTTGGTTTTCAGACGATCGACGCTCAGAAAAATGATATCGGAAACGGCTTTTTCATGGATGATTACATTATGGAATATCGGCTGTAAATACTGTGACATAACAATCCCCTTAAACAGGTTTTCGTTTCCTTGCCTGCCTAAGGGGAATATGTCAGCATCTTTACTTTTCTTTTTTGCCTTTACAGCTTATACTGTCTCCGGTTCGTCATATGTTTCTCCGAACAATTCTACAGTCACCTTTTTCATTCTCTGCTCTTCAAGCGGACGATCGCTGTAATCTGTTGCGGTTTCTGCGATCTTATTTACAATATCCATTCCTTCCGTGATCTTTCCAAACGCCGCATAAGCGCCGTCCAGATGCGGTGATTTTTCATGCATGATAAAAAACTGGCTTCCCGCAGAATCAGGATGCATTGCACGAGCCATGGAAAGAACTCCCGGATCATGTGCAAGATCGTTTTGGAAACCGTTCTGTGCAAACTCGCCTTTGATCGCGTATCCCGGACCACCCATTCCGTTTCCGTTCGGACATCCGCCCTGGATCATAAATCCGCGGATCACACGGTGAAAGATCAGACCGTCGTAAAATCCTTTATTAATCAATGAAATAAAGTTATTTACCGTATTCGGCGCAATCTCGGGATAAAGCTCCGCTTTCATGATATCGCCGTTTTCCATCTCAAATGTAACGATTGGATTTGCCATAATTTTATTCCTCTTTTCTTTACTGTTTTCATCGCTTATAACAGTGCTATTGTATCTGATTTCTCATTTTTCGTCAACATGTACACTTTCCGCCGCTTTTTTTAGTCACTCATGACATTGTTCTGTTTCTGGCTTACGGTTATACTTATCTCATAAGAAAAATCCAGAAAAACAAGTTTATTTTTAGGAGGAACATAAAATGGCAAGTTTATCACTTAAAGGCGTTCAGAAAATTTATCCGAACGGATTCCATGCAGTAAAAGATTTCAACCTCGAAATCGCAGATAAAGAATTCATCATCTTCGTCGGTCCGTCCGGATGCGGTAAATCTACAACACTTCGTATGATCGCAGGTTTGGAAGATATTTCCGACGGAGTATTCAAAATCGACGGAAAAGTTATGAACGACGTAGAACCGAAAGACCGTGATATCGCAATGGTATTCCAGAACTACGCATTGTATCCGCACATGACAGTATATGATAATATGGCGTTTGGTCTGAAACTTCGTAAAGTACCGAAAGCAGAAATCGACAAAAAAGTCCGTGAAGCGGCAAGAATCCTTGACCTTGACAAACTGCTCGACCGGAAGCCGAAGGCTCTTTCGGGAGGACAAAGACAGCGTGTTGCCATGGGACGTGCCATTGTTCGTAATCCGAAAGTATTCCTTATGGACGAACCTCTTTCCAACCTTGACGCAAAACTGAGAGTCCAGATGCGTATCGAGATTTCAAAACTTCACGAAAACCTCGGCGCAACGATCATCTATGTAACACATGACCAGACAGAAGCCATGACTCTCGGAACGAGAATCGTCGTTATGAAAGACGGAGTCGTTCAGCAGGTCGATACACCGCAGAACCTTTACAATACACCGTGCAACCTGTTCGTTGCAGGATTTATCGGATCTCCTCAGATGAACTTTATGGATGCCGTATGCTCTGTAAAAGGTGATGATGTAACATTGACTGTAGGAAAACATGTATTAAAAGTTCCTGCTTCCAAGAAACAGGCTCTTATCAACGGAAACTATGACGGAAAAACAGTTGTTCTCGGCATCCGTCCTGAAGACGTACATGATTCTCAGGCATTTATCAGCAATTCACCGGACAGCATTATTGAATCTGAGATCAAAGTATACGAATTGCTCGGCGCTGAAGTATTCCTTTACTTTGACGTGGAAGGAACACAGATGACAGCTCGTGTAAATCCTCGTACGACACTGCGTACAGGCGATAAAGCCGTATTCGCGCTTGATATGGAAAAAATTCACGTATTTGACAAAGAAACCGAGTTGACGATTACAAACTAATGATTTAAAATCAAAACAGCAGTTACATAGTGTCAGAACGCCCGGTTTGATCAGGATCTCATTTCTGACAATACTGCTTATAATAAGAATTTAAAGGGGGCTGCACTTATTACAGGTGCGGCCTCTTTATTCAAAACGAGGTTAATCTATGGGAGAAAATACTGAACAGACTACAAACCGCAAAACAGAAACTACAGCACAGATGAATGAACTAAACAAAGCTCTGCTTGAATTAAAAAAAATTACCGGAATCTCGCTTGAGGTATCCGGTGCAGCGCCTGAACAGATCGAACCTGCGCTGACACAGATCCACTGTCTTTGCACAGCTTACAAAGAAAAATATAACCGCACTGATTTTCTGCAGGGACTGATGACCGGGAATATCCCGCACTATGAAATTTCCGATCGGGCATCGAGACTTCACATTGATCCGGAGGAAAAACGAATTCTTTTCCTTATAGAAGGAAAACACTTTGATGAAACTTCAGGCGCAATATTGAAAAATCTACTGTCCTGCCGTTCAAAAACTTATATCGTTCCCCTTACGGAAACGCTGCTTGCAGTCATACGTCCGCTTTGCCAAAACGAGACGTTTGAAGATATGAGACATATTGCGGAGACGATCGTTGATACGCTCAATACCGAGGCGCTTATCCGTGTCCGCCTCTCATACAGTTCTGTAATGAACACGCTTGCCGATATTCAAAAAGCTTTTCAGGAAACGAATCTTGCGTTGAAAGTCGGAAGGCTCTTTTATTCAGAACAAAATATTTTCCCGTATAACGAACTCGGGATCGGCAGACTGATCTATCGTCTTCCTGTTTCACTGTGCGAGAACTTTCTGTCTGAAATATTCGGTTCTCCTATACCGAAAACGCTTGACCCCGAACTTATGGCAACAGTCAACCGTTTCTTTTTAAACAACTTAAACATTGCCGAAACCGCCAGACAACTCCATATGCACAGAAACACTCTTATCTACCGTCTGGAACAGATTGAAAAACAGACAGGTCTGGATCTTCGTCTCTTTGACGACGCCATGACATTTAAGATCGCTATGATGGTCATAAATTACTTGAAAGGAAACAAATAACTATGAATGACGCATTATATGAACAACTCGTACCCCGCAAACAAAAAACTTCCGGCATTCTCATCAGCATACTTATCATCGTTCTTGCAGTCGCTGTTGCTGTTTTAGGAATGCCTCTGGTCGGTTTTCTGTCATTTCTTATCGCAGTTTTGATCCTGATGATCGCTTTTTATTTTATCTTTCCAAAGCTCAATGTGGAATATGAATATATGATCTTAAACCATGATCTTCAGATCGATGCCATTTACAACAAGTCCAAAAGAAAACATATGCTCAGTTTTGATATTCAGTCTGCCGAGATCATTGCTCCGAAAAAATCTCCGCGGCTGAACGCTTTCCATCCTGACAAAACATATGATTTCACTTCAGGAAATGAAAATGCCGACGTCTATGCCATTATGATTTCTCTCGATCAGAAAAACTCATGCGTATATATCGAACCTGACAGGAAAATGATCGAACATATGAGACAATGGATGGGGTCAAAGATGTTTTTAGATTAAACGTGACGTGCAATACGATCTGCAAAAAAATTCTTCTTTTTTAGCAGTCTGGCAGGATCGGTATCAATATCCGATCCTGCCAGACTGCTGTTTTTATTATATAGCATGCTATTATATTTATCTTGCCGGGAAAACTTTCATGATAGCGCCTGCCACATTTGAAATCGGCATTGTCTGAAGCCATACCCGTCCCGGTCCTGTAATTACCGTATTAAACAGACCTTCGCCTCCGAACATCATGTTTTTGATTCCGGGCACTGTGCGAATCTCCATATTGCATGTCGCCTCCATAGCGGCAAGGTAACCTGTATCGACTACGATCTGTTGTCCCGGCTGGAGTACATACTCTATGACAGATCCGTCAAATTCAAGAAACGCCAGACCATGTCCCGAAATTTTCTGCATGATAAATCCTTCTCCGCCGAACAGACCGGAACCTAATTTTTTCTGGAAAAAGATCGATAATTCAACGCTTTCCTGCGCCGCCAGAAAACCTGCTTTTTGCACAACTATCTCTTTTCCCGGAGCGATCTCCCAAGGTCTGATCTGTCCCGGAAAACTGGATGCAAACGCGATCATCCCCGGACCGCCTTCCGCTGTATAACGGTTCTGGAAAATCGCCTCTCCTGCGAACATTCTTCCGAGCGCTTTTCCGACCCCGCCGTTTGACGTCGTTTCCATCTTCATGTTCGGTGACATCCAGCTCATAGAGCCTTTTTCTGTAATCATCGTTTCTCCTGCGTCCATAAAGCAGACTACTACCGGAAGTTCTCCGCCTTTAATCTCATATTTCATCTTCTTTTCCTCCCTTTTCCCATTCTTTATGCCAGCATATTTTTCTTATTCTGTCTCTCTTTATACCGACTCTGTTTTCTATCCACAGATTATCATAAAATACCGGAAGAGTCACTACTCTCCCGGCATTATTTACATATCCGTTACATTTATAAATTTTCAGGATACCCCCCCCCGGGTTTTTCGGGCATTTCCTTTGATTTCGGTAAATACAAGTCTGCTTTAAAGAGATCTGCCTCTGTCGAAATCTTCAAAGAACCGTGCTGCAATTCGGCAAAGCTCTTTGCAATCGCCAGACCAAGTCCCGATCCTTCGGTGTTTCTTGCCGAATCTCCGCGGACAAACCGATCCGTAATCTCATCTGCGTTAAAGTTCAATTCTGCCGCAGAAACATTCTTCATTGTAATATGCACTCCGTCTTCCGTCTCTGTCATATCAATATAAACTCTCGTATGAGGCATTGCATACTTCGTGATATTCACGATAAGATTCTCAAAAATCCGATATGTTTTCTCACTGTCAAGCCACATGACAACTTTTTGTTCCGGAATCTTTGTTCTGAATTCCAAATTCGCCGCTTTGATTTTTTCAACATTTTCCAGCTCAACCTGCTTAAATAATCCTACGATATCAACTTTCATAAAATGCATAACGACACTTTTGCTTGCCGCCTTGCTGATCTCGAATAAATCTTCGATCAACACTTTCAAACGAAGAGACTTTCTTTCCAGAACGCTGATATATTCTTTTCTCTTTTCTTCGTCTTTCTCATTTTTCAACAGATCTGTATATGTGATGATCGCTGTCAGCGGCGTCCTAAGATCATGGGAGACGTTCGTGACGAGTTCTGTCTTCATCCGCTCGTTTTTCACTTCTTCATCTACTGCTTTTTTAAATCCTTTTTGAATCCGCTTTAATTCTTCCTGGATCGGATTGAACAGACCGACATCGCCTTCGATCGGAATATCCAAATGACCTTCTGCAAGCTGATTCGTTGACTTGAGCAAAAGAGCATATTTTTCAGAAAGATCCTGCGTATATTTTTTCAAAAACATAAACAGCATCACCGAATAAACGATCAACGCGACCGTACCGTACCACCAAAAAAGACATACGACAAACAGAATCGCAAAGTTGATCAGCACTACGCGAAGGATCGTCCGGTTCGTTTTATCCTGAAAATCAAGATGAAGCAAAGCGTCATACTGCCGGGCAAAAAAGTTTCTGATCTTTCTCCCGATACTTTTCACTTTCTTTTGTATCTTTCCTCCGCTTTCTTCTCCTTTATTCTTCATCTTTCTTAACATCTTTGCCGTCAGCGTCCTTTCCGTCCAATACGCTTTCTTCATGCGGAACATTGCCCGAAGCGATGTAACGCACCAGAAAAGTATCCCGAACATAAACATCCAAAGCAGGAAATTCGCCACAAGCAAAGCCGGCTCGAATCCTGCCGGAAGAGATCTTCCTTTCACCGTATGATAAACAACATAAGCCATTATATCAAAACCGCCGAAAGCGAAAAATAAAGCTCCCGCACCTGCCACTTCAAAGGATGCACGGAATACTTTCATCTCGCTTAAGTCGAGACATTTTACAAACGGCATAAGAATCGCCGCCGCGATCAGCAGCACGCTCAACATTTCAAGCGTATCTCTGAAAGCCGTTGTATAGCTGATATTGTAATACTCGAGATATTCTCCGTTTTCCGAAGCAATGATATTCCCATAAGCTTCCAGATTTTCTTCTGTTATCCCGTAAATGAACGTAACATCCGTAAGCGTTGTAATGCTTGATATCTGCCCGTAAGACTCGACGCTTTCAACCTCGTTAATATAGATCGATTCCATATTGTATGCCTCTTCTGCTCCGAATGCCGTTCCGCCGATCTGGATATCCTCCAAATCTCCGTTTTCGGAAAAAATATATTTCACACGGAAGGCATACTCTTTTCCGTCTTCATGCAGCTTCTCCTGTTCTTCTTCCGGCAGATCAGAAGCTATCACCTCATCTTTACTGTCGATCAGCTCATAATCTAAATATTTTTCTGCCAGATCAAACCTTTGCTGTCCGTAAAGAGAAAGTACTTCCGCCGGATCAGTGTCCCGTACATACCGATTATAAAGAAGATAATTGCCTTCCGCCAGCGTATTCGCCATATCCGCCGCCGTTTCTCCCGATCGGGAGCCCTCCTCCTGCACCGATTCTATCTGCCGTCTGATCGTTCCGTATTGCAGCATCATAACTGCGGAACTTGCCGCCAAAAGCAAGATCAGAATAAGAATTCCAAATTTACGGCTGTTTTTCGATTTTGTATCCAACGCCCCACACCACCTTCAAATATTTTGGATTTTTCGGGTCGATCTCGATCTTCTCCCGAATATTTCTTACATGCACCATAATCGTATCTGTATTGATCGCTTTTTCCTGCCAAACCCGCTCATAAATCTCTTCTGCCGAAAAAACTCTTCCCGGATTCTTGGCAAGCAATAAAAGGATCTTGTACTCGATCGGCGTCAGCTTCACAGGATTTCCGTCCATAGACACTTCTACCATATCTTCATTGATCTCAAGCCCGCCGATCACATGCGTATTTTCCTGAGGTGCTAATTTTTCAAGAAACTTCCGGTATCTTCGTAACTGGGAATTCACTCGCGCCATCAGTTCCATCGGAGTAAACGGTTTCGTCACATAATCATCCGCCCCGATATTAAGACCTGTGATCTTATCGACCTCCTCGGATTTGGCAGATAACATGATAACCGGAAAATCGTATTTCTCCCTTAGTTTCATCGTCATGCGTATCCCGTCCATACGCGGCATCATAATATCTATGATCGCCAGATGGATCTCCTCTTTTTCAAGTATTTCTAAACCTTCAATTCCATCTGCTGCCTGAAATACGACATACCCCTGACTTTGCAGATAGATCTGTACGCCTTCCCTGATTTCCTTATCATCCTCTACGATCAAAACATGATTGATTTCCATTGCTTATGCCCTCTCCTTTTCCGTCATTCCCCGTATTTTTTATCCTATCTCTTCTTTTTGCAAAAGAGAAATGTTTATATTGTCTGCGCAACATATATTTCTTCCGACGCTGCATCTGCATTGACCGGAAGATTCGGAATCGCCTTCTTCTGAACGATCCCATAATCTTTTACCGCAACGTCCACTGTTGTAAACGGAAGCGGAATTACATATTTATCCCATCTGCGAGTCAGCCTGATACATGAAGAATAAGAAAGGCTGATGCCTACAAATGCTTCTTCTGCATGTTCCGACAAGTAAAATGCCAGTTTTTTCGGCTCGTGCCGCGGACCGAGCGGTCCGTCTAACGCAACGGCGATCGAATGTGCCTTCTCATAAGAATCGCGGACGATGTTTTTTAACGCCCCGAACGCCTTATACCCGTCAGGAACGCGAAGCGCGTTTCCGCCGCATCGCTTTATCATATGTTCAATATAATTTCCCCGTGTATCGGCTGTAACAATCACATCTACAGGTGTTGTCTTATCCGCCAGACGCTCAAGCACGAGATTCATAAAAAAGCTGTCCTCATGCCAAAATCCGAATATCTGACTTTCACCGTATTCATTTTCTTCATGCCAGTTTATTTTTACTGTCTTTTCAAGCAATGTGAGATATTTTGTGAACAGCCATCGCAGCGCCTTCTCCGTGAGCTTCTCCGTTTTCATAAGAATATTCTCCTTTTCCGTCTTTTTGCCGATCCATTGCTTTTCCGCAGATACATTGATTGTAGAGCATCTCTTCATATAAGGCAAGTGTGTCGGAACGATAATTTTGTGCTTCTTTCAAAGCCGCTTTTTTCATTTTAAACCGGTTCTCCGGCTGTGCTGCTTCAATGACTTTCTCCGCCCACCTGCTTTCCTCTTCTTCTGTCAAAAATCCGTTTACTCCGTCTTTGACAATATCGTCCGATCCGACCGCGTGAACCGCAACTACCGGAGTTCCTGCTGCCATCGCTTCTGCCAGAACGATTCCCTGTGTCTCTGATTTTGATGCAAATAAAAACAGATCTGCCGCATGTACATAATGTTTTACATCTTCATTCTTCACGTTTCCTACAAAAGTCACAAGATTTCCGATCCCTAAAAGAGCGGCTTTCGTTTTTAATTCTCCCTTCTGACTTCCGTCTCCAAGTATCATCACATGAAAGTCATCCCCGGCTTCTTCTTTGATCTTCGCGATTCCCCGAAGGATAAATTCATAATTTTTCTCTTTCTCAAGTCTGGATACAGTGACAAATAAATGTTTTTTATCTCCCTTATACGTCTTCCTGATCTCTTTTGCCTTCTGCTCATCCATCGCAAAAAACGACTTTTCAAGTCCGGTCGGAAATACGGCGGATCTGCTTCTCATACCATATTCCCACAATATCTTCTGCATTCCTGCCGACGGAGCAAGTACGAGATCGCACTGATTTGCAAACCAGCTCATATAAGTTGGTATGATCTTTGTCCTGATCAGTCCGATCGCCTTCTTTTTTAATACAAAGCTCTTCTCATCAACTCGCAGTCCCGGTATATAGTGCAGATAATCTTCATATCTCGTATGATATGTATAGATAAGCGGCAGTCTGTATTTTCGTTTCAGATAGAGAGCGCACGGTCCTACGAACATCGGATGATGTACATGGATACAGTCAAATTCGTCTCTTTCAAATGCTTCCATGATCTCAGACGGATAAAAACTCGGATATACCATCCCATTATCCATCTTACGTTTCTGCGTTCCGTAGCGTACAACCTGCTCGGGAGCAGAAACATCGGCTGCCAGAACTGCCTCTCTTTCTTCTTGTGTTTCCCCGTACATCGGTGCAAACACCGTTACCTGATGCCCTAATTTTATCAATTCTTCTGCCTGACGCTCTACCGAGATCGGCACTCCTCCTACAAATGGTCTGTAATTGTTTGTCAACATTGCGATTCTCATGTCTTTTCCCCCTTGTCTGAATTCTCTCGCCTTATTTTTAATAACTTTTTCGGATAACAATTATTAAATAAACTCTCATTTTTCAAATGATATAAAAAATTATGTGAAAAATTATGCATAAATTTATGTAAAGAAATTGATCGCCGCATCTCCGAAGAAATATCCCGCGCCTACAAACGCCAGATTCCACAGGAAGATTCCGCATGCGGAGCTAACCGTATATTTTGTAAAATTCATTTTTACCATTCCTGCCGGAATAGAGATCAGCGTGCGCACCATCGGAAGAAGCTTGCTTACAAATACCCCTGTTCCTCCTTTTTCTCTTAAAAACGCCATTTTTTCTTCAATCACCGGCCGATGTTTCGGGAATTTCTTAAAATAAAATTCCATCACCTTCCCGCCGCCGAATCTTCCGAGAAGATACAGCGCCCAGCTTCCGGTAAGTCCCGCAAATACAGTCAGAACCATGACCATAGGAAAACTTATTTCACCTTTCGCCGCCCATATTCCCGCCAGCGGCATAATAACTCCTGCCGGAAATCCGGGGAGATTCAAATATTCTAAAAGCACGATCAAATAAATAAAAAATGCTCCGTATCGTAAAAAATAATCGGTAAGTTCAGATATGCTCATAAAAAAATCAGCCTCCTTTAACTATCTACAGGATATCCTGTAAATCTAAAGGGGGCTGACATAAGATTCAAAAGAAATTCTAAAGATTTTTTGAACAAGATTTTGATATTTATTTTTTCTTCGGCATAAGACTCGCTTTAATAACTGCTCCTTCTCCGTATTTTTTATTCAGTTCGTCCATCGCCTTTCTAAGCCGTTTATGTTTTTCGTCCGGCTCTGCTTCCGGTTTCATATCGAAGATCGTCAACTGCTCCGGTTCGTTTTCATCCGACAATTTTGACGTTCTGATTCCCAGCAGACGCACCGGTTCTCCGGTCCACACTTCCCGAAACAGATTGACTGCCGCCTTGCATATTATATCGCTTTCGTTTGACGGCTTTTCCAACTGCATCTGATGAGATAATGTACGAAAATCATAGTATTTAATTTCCGCACTTACCATTCCTGCCTTTTTCCCGGCTTTTTTCAGACGTCTTCCGACGCTTTGAGCCAATTCTTCAAACACCGGACAAACTTCCTCCATTGTCCGTGCATCTTCCCTAAGCGTTGTGGAATTCCCGATCCCTTTCGCTTCTTCCGGCTCAGACTGAACGGTCGACGTACCGATTCCGTTGGCAAACTCCCACAACATCCGTCCATGACTTTTCAAATGAAGTGAGATCAGATCGGGATCTGCCTGCGCCAATGCTCCGATTGTATTAATCTCCAGTTTTTTCAATACCTGCACACTGGATTTTCCTGCCATATACAGATCTTTGATCGGAAGCGGCCACATTTTCACTTCAATCTCTTCCGGAAATAATGTGTGTATCCGGTCCGGCTTTTCAAAATCTGACGCCATTTTCGCCAGTAATTTATTCGTTGAGATTCCGACATTTACCGTAAATCCAAACTTCTTTTTAATCCCTTCCTTAATCTCAAGCGCTCCGTCGATCGGAGAACTGTACCGCGCGGCGATCTTCGTAAAATCCATATAACACTCGTCTACGCTGACCTGCTCTATCTCTTTCGTGAATGTCTTTAAATATTCCATCATCTGTCTGCTCTTCTCGCGGTACATCCGATGATCAGGCGGATACATTACGAGATTCGGACACTTACGAAAGGCATTCGCAACAGGTTCTCCCGTGCGGATGCCATATTTTTTGGCAAAAGTGGATTTTGCGAGAACAACACCGTGCCGGGATGTCTGATCCCCGCCGATAATTGCCGGGATCTCCCGAATATCCACTTTCGCCCCGTTTTTTAATTGTTCTACAGCCGTCCAGCTCAAATAAGCTGAGTTTACATCAATATGAAAGATTATCGGTGTCACTTGCGCCATCCTTTCACACACCGGCTTCATGCAGACTCTTTTCTTCTCGCTTTTTTGCATATCTTACTTATGCTTCCTGTCTTTCCAAGCTGTTTACCCGCTTCACATCTGCTTTCAGTTTGCCGTCTTTCGCATCGATCAGTATCGTGTCTTCTCTTCCGACATTTCCGGCAAGAATCAACCGTGCAGCCAGTGTCTCTACGTTTTTCTGCAGATATCTCTTTAACGGTCTTGCTCCGTACATCGGATCATATCCGCCTTCTACGATACAGTCTTTCGCCGCTTCCGTCAGTTCGATCGTCAGTTCTTTTTCCTCCAGCCGTCTGTTTACATCTGCCACTAACAAGTCAATAATGGCACGAATATTTTCTTTCGTCAATGGTTTAAACATAATGATCTCGTCAAGACGGTTCAAAAATTCCGGTCTGAAGTGAGCTCTTAAATCATTCATCGCCATATCCTGCGCCTCTTTCGAGATCGAACCGTCTTCTTTTATACCGTCTAAAAGATAACCTGCTCCGATATTGGACGTCATGATCAGAATCGTATTTTTGAAATCAACGGTACGGCCCTGAGAATCTGTAATCCTTCCATCGTCAAGCACTTGCAAAAGCACGTTAAATACATCCGGATGCGCCTTCTCTACTTCGTCAAATAATACGACTGAATACGGTTTTCTTCTGACTGCCTCTGTCAGTTGACCGCCTTCGTCATATCCTACATATCCCGGAGGCGCTCCGATCAGTCTCGACACGGAATATTTCTCCATGTATTCGCTCATATCAATCCGCACCATATTATTCTCATCGTCAAACAGGCTCTGCGCCAACGCCTTCGCAAGTTCTGTTTTTCCCACGCCTGTAGGTCCGAGGAAGAGGAACGATCCGATCGGCTTGCTCGGGTCTTTGATTCCGGCTTTGGAACGGATGATCGCCTCTGTTACAAGTTCGACTCCTTCATCCTGACCTATGACTCTTTTATGAAGTTCATCAGCAAGATGAAGTGTTTTGTTTCTTTCGCTTTCATTTAATTTCGCTACGGGAATTCCCGTCCATCTTGAAACAATCCTTGCGATTTCTTCGTCTGTTACCGCTTCATGAACAAGAGACAATTCTTTTTCTCTTACTTTTTCTTCCTCTTCTTCAAGCTGTTTTTGCAGCTGAGGCAGTTCACCATACTGCAGCTGCGCGGCTTTATTCAGATCATACTCTCTTTGCGCTTTGCTGATCTCCTTATTCACATGTTCGATCTCTTCACGAATTTTCTGTACCCGCTCAACAGAATGCTTTTCATTCTCCCACTGTACCTTTTCACCGGCATATTCTTCTTTCAGACCCGCCAGTTCTTCCTGTAAATGTTCCAGACGTTCACGGCTTAATCTGTCTTCTTCTTTTTTCAGCGCCTCTTCTTCAATCTCAAGCTGCATAATCCTTCTTCTTAATTCGTCCAACTCTGTCGGCATCGAATCAAGTTCTGTCTTAATGAGCGCACAAGCTTCATCTACAAGGTCTATCGCTTTGTCCGGCAAAAAACGATCCGAAATATATCTGTTCGACAACATTGCCGCTGCGACAAGAGCGCTGTCTGTAATCTTCACTCCATGAAATACTTCATAACGTTCTTTCAGACCACGCAGAATCGAAATGGCGTCTTCTACTGTAGGCTCGTCAACTAAAACCGGCTGGAAACGGCGTTCCAAAGCCGCATCTTTCTCAATGTACTGACGGTACTCATCAAGCGTCGTTGCGCCGATACAGTGAAGTTCTCCTCTTGCAAGCATCGGTTTCAACATATTGCCCGCATCCATAGCACCGTCTGTCTTTCCCGCTCCGACAATCGTATGCAGCTCATCAATAAACAGAATGATCTTTCCGTCACTGTTTTTCACTTCTTCGAGAACTGCTTTCAGTCGTTCTTCAAACTCGCCCCGGTACTTTGCTCCTGCGACAAGAGCACCCATATCAAGAGAAAATATCGTTTTATCTTTCAGTCCTTCGGGGACATCACCGTTGACGATCCTCTGCGCAAGACCTTCTACAACCGCAGTTTTTCCGACTCCCGGTTCACCGATAAGCACCGGATTGTTTTTCGTCTTACGGGAAAGAATCCGGATCACATTTCTGATTTCCTCGTCACGGCCGATCACCGGATCAAGTTTTTGATCCCTCGCCCGCTCTACCAGATCCTGACCGTACTTATTCAGCGTATCATAAGTCGCTTCCGGATGGTCGCTTGTCACTCTCTGATTGCCTCTGACAGTAGACAGCGCATGTAAAAATCCTTCCCGGCTGATGCCGAATTCACGATAAATCTGTTTCATCTCTTTGCTTGCATATTTTAACAGGGAAAGGAAAAGGTGCTCTACGGAAACATATTCGTCTCCCATCTGTTTCGCCTCGTCCTCGGCATGGATCAACACATTGTTCAGATCCTGCCCTACGAAAAGCTGACCGCCCTGAACTTTCGGACGCTTTCCGATCGCCTGATCTACCCGGTTTATCAAAAGCTGACCTTGTATATTCATCTTTTCAAACAATTTTAAGATCAGACTGTCATCTTGTGTAAGCAGCGCATACAATAAATGTTCCTGCGCCAATTCCTGATTTCCGTTATCTGCGGCGATCTTCTCACAATTTTGCACCGCCTGAATGGAATTCTGTGTAAATCTGTTTATATTCATGCTAATCCCTCCTTTATTTTCGTGTTCTACTAGGAATATAGCATCTGTTGTTAGCACTGTCAAGGGTTGAGTGCTAATATTTTTGTTATTTTTTTGCAAACCCTTTAAAATCAATGGTTCGCAGTATCTTATTTCTTTTGAAATTGTGATTTTTTCTGTTTTGACACCAATTTGACACCAATTTTTCTTTTTATGGTATCAAGCATTTAACACCATATTATCTAGTCTTATAATCTCATTTTCAATCCTTGTCAGCTACGAACCAAAAGTTGCCATGCTGAGCCACTATATGCCGACCTACTCACCGACTGACGATTAATTTTATATCGACAACGGAATACAGAAAAACGACCGGTACACAAGCACCAGTCGCTATCAGTATGGTCAAAGTATTAAACTTACAAGATAAAATATGAACAAATGGCCAGGATAAAAAATATAGAAGAAATATTTCATTTTCATTCCACGCTCACCATTATACATTGAAATAAACAATAAAGATGTTGCAGCAGTTAAAAAATAAGGGTCAATAAATCCACTTATTGTAAAATTCAATCCACAAATATACATAACTAAAATAGAAGCAGTATATTTTAATGCTGGCATATCATAAAAAAGATAAAATACACTGATTAAGGCTATTCCATAATACCACCCGTCTAAATTGCAAATATATGAAATGTACGCCCCGACTACTATTGCTGCAAAAGAGATTATTACATTTTTGTGGGATCTTTTTATAATTGTTAAGATGATCAACCCTAATAACAGCGTAAATAGCACATTTTGCTGTCCCAAACTGAATAAAGTTCCTGCACAAGCTAAATCATAAACAGGCTCGGAAATAAGTGCAAAAATTCCTAAGTTTAAAATATATTTCTTGAGATTATGTGTATGAAAAAATCCCTCTACTAACAAAAAACAGAAGACAGGGAATGCAATTCTGCCTAAAATATGACAAATATTAACTGTGGACATTAACATATCGAACTGCTCATCTGTAAACATAGAATATGGAGCATGTAGGATAATTCCATTTTTTAACACCACTTGACCAAAATGGTCTATTACCATAAAAATCATTGCCAGTATTTTTAATGTACTTCCCGAAATAATTTTTTTCATTTTATTATGACTGATGATTTCCCGTTAAGATTTACCGTTAATTTTCTATTTTAACATTATAGTTAAGACTTATAATGTCTTCTGTATAATCATCAGCAACGATTTGAATAATATAGGAACCTTTTTCAAAATATAAAGTTTGTAAATCATTCAACTCTTGACCATCTAATTGATAATAAATCTTATTGTCTTTATCTGCAATGGTAATATGAAGTTTACCGTTGTCAACAGTCCCTTTTACTTGTATATCAAGTTTTTCGTCTTTAGGGACTGAAAAATATCCGTTTGCAATATTCATAGACGGTTCTTTTGTTTCATTGCTTTTATAAGTTTCATGCTTTTCCATTGTGAAATCAACTTCTATGCTATCTTGATATTTACTGTATAATCCCCAGATAATAACAGTTCCTAAAAAACATAAAACTAGCAATAGTATAAGATACTTCTTTTTTGCCTTTTTTTCATTATCAATTTTTTTTACAGTCTGAACATCATTTTTTAATAATTCATCAATAGAGATTTTGAAATAATCACTTACTTTTATAATCATCTCTAAATCCGGATAACTTTTACCATTCTCCCAATTAGAAATAGTCTGTCTGGAAACATTAAATAAATTTGCAAAATCATCTTGACTTAAACCATGTTGTTTGCGCAGATTGTTTATTTGTTCTCCTATATTCATTTCAAATCTGTCCTCCTTTCAGACATCATTATATTATTTTTTCCGTTAGAAATCTATCAAAACTCCTTTACATCTTAGCAAAGTTTCTTTTACAAAGCGAAATATTGCTTTTGATATATACAAATATAGAATAATAAGGTTATTTGACACTATTTCTTGTATATTGACAATTTTTGATGAAATGCGATAAATCCATAAAATCCGTGTATTCCTCCGTCGTTTTAAAAACGACCTTTCCTGCGCTGATCTCCGTTAAGTGCTTAGAGGCGCAGCATATCTTGATGTTTTCCGCTATTTTTGACTGATTAGAGTCTTTATCTTTTCCGGCTTTTTTCCCAACAACAAAGAAACGTTTTCCTTTCGTTTCCCGGTACAAAGCGATCGCCCATTTCGGCATATAACGTCCTGCAGGAGTGGAGATATAAAATTGTTCCGGAAGTTTTACATATACCGCAACCTCTTTTGATGCTTCCAGCCGTTCGATAAATTCCTTTTCTGCGCCGGATCGGTATTTCACATAATCATACAAATGCTTCCCGACTTTCATTGCGTCCACTCCCTGTTTTCCCTGAATCGTCTGCTGTGTAAAAATATCTTTTGTATATTTTTCGTCTGACGTATGATATATGATATTTTCCGAAATCGCTGTTTCTTTCACATTTAAGATCAATCTTTCTGCCTGAGCGATAAATTCTTCCGGACTTTCTTGAAACTGTTGAAAAACAGAACTTTCGACTCTGCTCAATATTTCGATCACTGTTTTCCTTTTCAGCCCTGTCATATCGGCAAGTTTCCCCGCAAGATCATATTTCACGACGCTTTTTGCCGCCTCATTCTTGCCTTTAAATCGCATATCTTGTATATGCAGTTCTCTGTTTAATATTTTCACCGCATCTTCTACTAATTTTTCCGTATCAAAATTTACGGTATATGTCGATTTCAGGCAAATATTTGACCACAATGCGCTGAATTCTTCTCCATTTAGCTTTTCCTGATCGACTTTTAGTTCTACTCGACGGCTTCTTGCATTCTCGGGTATGATTACTTCTATATCGCGACAGACGTCGGCCTTCCGACTCTGTTTACCGAAAACATCTTCTGCAATTTCACTTTGCAGGCCCTTCACAAAACTTTCATAGCTTTCGCTTGCGATCACGGTCAACGTATTCACTCTGTGAACGTCCTGCCCCAGAAAACTTCTGTCCATTCTCTGTCCGTCTCCATTGACACACAGACGAAGCCCTCTTCCGACTTCCTGCCGTTTTCGTACTTCGCTTCCTCCGTTTTTTAACGTACAAATCTGAAATACATTCGGATTATCCCATCCTTCCCGAAGTGCTGAATGAGAAAAAATGAATCGAACAGGAGACTGTTTCGGGTCACACTCCAAAAGCAGTTCTTTATTTTTCATGATCAGATCATAAGCATCCTGATCGTCTGACATCATTTCTTTTCCTTTCCCTTTACTGTCGACTACATGCCCTTTTCTGTCTATTGAAAAATATCCGGCATGAGTTTTTTCGACAGGGATCATTTCTATGTAATCCCGATACTTTTCATCTCCCGGTCCATACTTCATATTCTCTATAATGTTACGGTACTCTTCTTCAAATATGTCCGCATAACTGCCGTTTTGAGGACATCCCGTTTCGTCATACTTTTTATAACGGGCAACTTCATCAATAAAAAACAATGACAAAACTTTAATTCTTCTGCCAAACAACCGGCGTTCCCTGTCTATATGAGACAGGATTGTCTCTCTGATCTGTATTCTGCGAATCTGTTCCTCGTCCACTTTTCCGTTGATATCGCCTGCATATAGTTTCATCCCGTTGACAAACTCAACCGATTCTTCCTGTCTGTTAATCTGTTTTACTTCAAAGCCGCCTTGATATTCTTCCAAACCTCCCGAAATTTCGTATAAGTCGTCGCCGATTCCTACCTTTCGATATTGTTTCCGAATCCCGCTTCCCATTTTAAAATCATACTGTATAACGGCAGCCGCATCAGACTCAGAACAACAGATCCTTTCTACATATATATAGCCGTCTGACGCCATTGTTTTTGTCTCTGCGATTCCTTTTACTTCAATTTTTTTCACAAGGTATTTTCTGTAAGCATCTGCCGCACTAAGGCGATACACCATATTATACAGACTGTCAGCTTTATGCGTTGCAGAATACCGAAGCGTAATAAGAGGGCAAAACTGTTTCATCCTCTCTTTTGTCTGCCTGCCTTCCACCGACTGTGGTTCATCAATAATTATGATCGGATTTGTTCCCGCGATCAAATCGATCGGCTTCCTTCCCTGAAACTCATCAAGATTCATATAAATTCTCCTTGCATCCTTTCCTTTTGCATTGAATGCCTGAGAATTGATGATCATTACATGAACAGAATTATCCGATGCAAACCGGTCGATTTCCGTAAGTCTCTCTGAATTATAAATAAAAAAACGGATCTTCTTTCCATACTCTTTTGCAAAATGTTCTCTCGTTATCTGAAATGTCTTATATACGCCCTCCCGAATCGCGATGCTTGGCACGACGACGAGAAACTTACTCCATCCGTATCGTTTATTTAATTCGTATATCGTCTTAATATAAGTGTACGTTTTCCCAACTCCGGTCTCCATCTCAACCGTCAGATGATATCCGTTTTCCCGCCCTTCCAGCTTTGAAGAAACCGGAATCTGATTCGCCTTTTGTATTTTCCGCAGATTATCTAATATTCTCTCATCGCTTAATTCGGGCACGATCTTCTGATTGCTCCATCCTGAAAAAGTTCCTTTTCTCTCTTCTGACGACGAATTTTTCCCCGATATTTCCCCTGTCATATAAGAAGGCGCCAAATATGGCTGTCCGTCAAAGACATCCGCAACTGCCTTCGCCGCATCAGCCTGAAATTTCTGATATTTAAACTGCAGTTTCATTTTCAACGTCTCCTTTTCTTCTTTTATACTTTTCCTGTCTGCCGGCGATTATATATTTTTACTTTATATTCAAACAAAACGAAATAAGTATCGGCACACAAAATGAACAGATCACTCCGTTTAAAACAGATAACACTACCGTTTCTTCATTTGTATATTTCAGCATTACCGGAAGCGTTGTATCTTCACTTGTCGCTCCCGCAGGTGCAATGCACGTATAATAATTAAAATGTACCGCCAAAAACGGAATAATAAAAAACGAAAAGATCTCTCTCATCAGATTACTCAAAAAAGCGATACTTCCGGCTTCTGCGCTTACCAGCTTGCTGATCGTTGCTCCTGAAAGACTGTACCAGCCTAATCCGCTCGCGATCGCCGTCCCATGACCAACAGGCATTTTAACGATCATAGAACAAATTATTCCTCCCAAAAGAGAGCCTATAATAATTCCGATCGGAATAATAAAAATCTTAATATGATATTCCCGTATTTTCTGCACAATACCGTCATACATTCCGATGCTTATTCCGACGGAGAACATTAATATATATAAAACAATATGGGTATTCTGCGTGATTGCGGAAATGAAACTGCTTTCCACATCAAAATAGCCGTAGACAAGTCCTGATACTAAGGACAATATCGTTAAAAAAACGATCATCTAAACCCCTTCTTTCCTAAAACTTTATTTTTTACAACGGCCTATTTATCTTTCTTCATAAAAACTCTTGTCAGCCAGTAAACCAATCCGATAGAAAGCACGGTCGGTATAAGGAAAAAGAGAAAGCTTGTCAGACCAAGCGATGATAATTCTTCAAAAAAATGATCTTTCTTTCCAAGCATGACTCCCATAGAAAAAATCAAAATAAACGTACAAAACAAAGAAAGATATTCATTTTTCTTTTTCGCCCTGCGCAGGATTGAAACTCTTCCTACTAAAATCCCGATACACATAACAATCAATATATCCATTTCTTAACTCCTCACAATCCGATTTTTCGCACTTATATACTATATCAAAATTTTCCTGTTTCGTCATGTATAAAAAAACAAATACTTCAGGAATCACCGAAAAGCGCCAAAAAGCACATTGTCATCTGCTTGCGTGATTATATCACAGAATCTTATCATCCTCTATGCTATATATTAATAGAACAAACTTTTAGGAGGTCCGTCATGGAAAAACATTGGTATGACTATTTGTGGATCGTATCCCTCGCTTATTTGATTCTCGGATTTTTCAACATCCTGTTTGCATGGATCGGACTTCTTTGTTTTTTCATCCCTTTGATCATCTCTCTTGCAAATGGAACAAAGGGATATTGTAACCGGTATTGTGGAAGAGGGCAGCTTTTCGGTCTGATCGGAGGACGTTTCGGTCTTTCCCGAAAAAAAGACGTGCCTCTGTGGATGAAAAGTAAATGGTTCAGATATGGATTTCTAATCTTTTTCTTTGTCATGTTTTTCCAAATGCTTTGGAATACAGGACTTGTATTTGCAGAAATCCACAGCTTAAAACAGGCAGTCTCCCTGCTCTGGACATTTTCGTTCCCGTGGGATTGGGCATACCACGGAACACTATTCCATCCGGGCGTCGCACAGTTTGCTTTTGGATTTTACAGTGTCATGCTGACATCTACCGTACTTGGGGTTGCAACAATGATCTTGTTCAAACCGAGAAGCTGGTGCGTTTACTGTCCGATGGGAACAATGACTCAGCTCATCTGTAAGGCGAAAAGTCCAAAACTAAACGATTCAAAATGAGCCCACACGAAAAACCGATTCAAAAAACCGATTTAAAAACTTATTAAAAAACAATTTGAATAATTACGAAAAAAGCGGACAGTTCACTGTTCCGCTTTTTCTGTTCAGATGTTCAGACTTTCTGCTCAGATTTTTCCGTTAAACTTATTCTGTTCCATATTGTCCGCCCATATTGTTTTTGTTTTATTTATTTTGATCTTTCACTACTTCCAAAGCTTTCTCTAACTGGGTGTCTGCTTCGGGATTATTCTCATCGTATTCATACTCTACTTCCACGTCAGGCTCTACGCCTTTGCCGTTGATGCTCCGTCCGTTTGGAGTATAGTATTCTGCGATTGTCATTTTTAAGCATGTTCCGTCTCCAAGATCCATTAACTGCTGAACGACCCCTTTTCCATAAGTCGTCATACCGACGATCTCTCCGATGCCGTAATCCTGCACAGCTCCGCTGAAAATCTCCGACGCGCTGGCGCTGTATTGATTTACAAGTACGGCAAGCGGCTTATCAAATTCATTTGCTCCGTCGCAAGTAACTTCTTCTACATTCCCTTCTTTGTCTTTTGTCGACACGATCACTCCTTCCGGAAGAAGCAGCTTCAGCATATCTGTTACTGTATCAAAATTTCCGCCGGGATTATTACGAAGATCAATTACAAGCCCTTTCATTCCCTGCTTTTCAAGATCTTCCAGCGCCGTTTCAAATTGATGATAAGTTACGCTGTCAAACTCGCTTACAGCGATATAGCCAATCTGATCTTCTTTCATTTCATATGCGACTGTCTGTACTTCGATCTTATCCCTGACAGCCGTCACTTCAACTTCTTTTCCGTCTCTTAGCACATGGAGGACAACCGACGTACCTTTTTCGCCTTTGATCCACGAAACGACTGTATCCAGTTCATATCCCGCCGTCTCATGTTCGTCTACCTTATATAAGATATCGCCTGATTTCAAGCCCGCCTTGTCTGCAGGTGAATCTTCATACACATTGACGATCGTAATCTCATCTGTTCCGAGCTGCTTCGACATCGATGCTCCGATTCCGAAAAATTCACCGTTCGTTGTTTCAAAAAGCTCCTTCGCTTCCTGTTCATCGTAGTATTCTGTATACGGATCTCCCAGCGCGCCTGCATACCCTGAATAAATACCTTCTACAAGGGCATCTTTATCAATCTCATCTTCATACAGATAATACTTCTCTATCAACGCGTTAAGCCTGTCAAGTTTATGTTCCATATCTGATCTTGATGTACTTTCCGTTGCAAAATTGCCTTTGAAAAATACGGCAGATACCACCTTTGCAGCTCCCCATACTCCGGTAATTATAACTGCGCCGATCACGATTCCTACAAGAACGCCAATCCCGAATCTGCTTTTTTTCTTCCCGCTGCCTAAAGAACCTTCATTTGCATCCACGCTGCCCCGACTCATCTTGATTTCATCCGACTCATTTTGATTATTACTAGTTTGATCCATGTTTTTCATTCCCCTGTTTTCGTTCATCCGCAAATTTTCTTACATCACATCGCATTACTTTCCAACGCCCCTCTATCTATTATATAACCGTTTTTATTTCCCATTCGACTTTTATGAAATGTCGCCAAACTTTTTGTCTATACAGAAGAAAGACAAAACAGATCATACTCTGCCTTGTCTCCCCTCTTCTTCCATATACGGGAAATCTCCCATATAGTAAATTTCACTGACTGAATCATTACCCCCGGCTATTCCTATGTATAACCACTTTACATATACAAATCAGGATTTACAGGTACATTATTCAGCTCCACCTGAAAATGAAGATGCGGTCCGGTTGACTGCCCTGTGCTTCCCACATATCCGATCTGCTGACCTTTCTCTACATATTGCCCTGCTCTGACGGCAAGTGCGCTGTGATGCATATATTTTGTCACAAGTCCGTTTCCGTGATTAATAACAACCCAGTTTCCGGCGCTGTAGCTGAATCCGGCGATCACAACCGTTCCTGCCGCAGCCGCATATGTAGGTGTTCCTACAGCCGCAGCATAATCATGTCCTTTATGGCCGCCGACCTCATATGGCCTGATCTCGCCAAAATAACTGGATTGGTACGACATACCCGGACACGGGTGCGTAAAATATCCGTTTCCGCTCACGACGTTTCCGCCCGTTGAAGGAATATAATTATTTCCTGCCTGCTCCTGTTGGATTCTTTCAACTTCTTTTGCCTTTTCCAATGCAGCAGCATTCGCATCGATCTCCGACTGGATATTGCTAAGTTTTTCTTTATTCTCATCGATCATTTTCTGAACTTCCGTCTGCTGACCGACAAGCTTTGTCTGAAGCGTATTCAGTTCCTCATATTCTGCCTGAACCTCTTCTTCTTTCACCTCGATTTCTTCAACCGTATCCTGATACCTTATAAGTTCGTCTCTGTCATACTCTGAGATTTGAGAAATATATTCTGCCTTATTCAGAAAATCTCCCATATTCTTACTCTCGGCAAGAACGGCTACAAACTGAGTATTTCCACTCTCATACATATATTTGATACGAACTTTCATTCTCTCATACTGATCATTCGCATCAATCTGAGCCTGAACAAGTTCATTTTCAACCTGTTCGATCTCCTCTTCTTTTTCTGTCAGTTTCTTCTGCGTTTCTTCCATATCGGCAACGATCCCTTTTAATTTTTCCGTGAGATCTTTCGCCTCTGCCTCAGCCTGTTCTTTTTTGCCTTCAAGCTCGTCCGCTTTATTTTCCGCTTCCTGAACGGTAACAGCCCCTACGTTCATCGTCATTCCGGCACACAGCGCCAACGCAAGAAATAAACTCGCCACCCTCTTCATTCTACACTTCATCGAGTATACCTCCTATACTTTCAGATGTTTGCGCACCGTAAAGAAACTTCCGAGGAAACCGATTCCGATTCCCATTACCACACCGATCGGGAGTAAGATCTGATATACAGTCGACACCGGAAGGAATGTAATAATATTCTCAAGAATACTGAATTTCACCATAATGTACTGAACTGCTTTATCATACAGGAAGTACAGCAGTACAAGCGGAATCGCCGCGCCGAAAATACCAATGATAAGACCTTCGATCACGAACGGAGAACGAACGACAAAGTCTTTCGCTCCGATGTACTTCATGATCGCAATCTCTTCTTTTCGCACGGTAATACCCATCGTAACGGTATTACTGATCAGGAAGATCGAAACTCCGAGAAGGATAATGATAATTGCGATCGAAATAACCGCTACAAGTGTATTTACGCTTGAAAGCATCTTCGCTACTACGTCCGACTTGTTTACTTCTCGTACGCCGTCCAGTTTTTGTGCATAAGAAACAAGTTCTTTCTGCGTCTCCGAAAGAGAACGGCTTCTCGCTGTAAGACTCTTACTGTCTTCCGCTGTTTTCATATATACTTCATAGTTGTCCGAAGATGCCAGCGGGTTATCGTTTTTAAATCCTTCTGCCAGCTCCGGATTGTCTGCAAAATACTGCTTCTGGAATTCTTCCCATGCTTCTTCTGCCGATATGTACTTTACTTCTGCCACATCTTTGCGGGCTTCCAGCGCCTTCCCGATCGCTTTCTTCTCTGAATCTGTAGCGTCTTCTTCAAAGAATACTGTGATCGCAACGCCTTCCTCCGCTGTTTTTATAATATGCTGAAAATTTACAATAATCGAAAAGAATAATCCAAACAAGAAGATACAAGCTGACATTGTCGCAATGGACGCGAGCGAAAACATCTTGTTTCTCCAGATATTCTTAACGCCTTGTTTTCCGACGTATCCAAATGTACTAATCCTCATCTATATACCCACCTTTTTGTTCATCACTGACGATCACACCTTGTTTCATAGTGATCACGCGCTCGTTCATCTCGTTTACAATCTCCTGGTTATGCGTAACGACAAGCACTGTCGTTCCTCTTTCATTCGCCTCTTTCAAAAGGCTCATGATCTCCCATGAGTTCGTTGGATCTAAGTTTCCCGTAGGCTCGTCTGCCAACAAAATAGCGGGTTCGTTTACGATTGCCCTTGCGATTGCAACTCGCTGCTGCTCTCCGCCTGATAATTCCTTCGGAAACGATTTATATTTTTGCGCAAGACCGACCAGCGAAAGCGCCGCAGGCACTTTTTTCTTGATCACTTTTGTCGGCGTTTCCGTCACGCGCAGGGCAAACGCAATATTTTCATAAATGTTTCTGTCTCTCAAAAGACGGAAGTCCTGAAACACAACGCCCAATCCTCTTCTGTATTTCGCGATATTGCGGTGTTTCATACGATTCAGGTTCTGCCCGTTTACTATGATCGTTCCCTCAGTCGGATTCAACTCCTTCATGATCAAACGAATCAGGGTAGACTTTCCCGAGCCGCTGTCTCCGACGATGAAAACGAATTCTCCCCGTTCGATTTTCACAGAGACTCCGTTAAGAGCTGAATTGCCCTTAGAGTACTCTTTCGTCACGTTTCTTAATTCAATCATAAGTTCCTCCTAATTATTTATACTCCTGTAAGATCTAATACTCTAATGATTCCATATATTTCATATATTTTACAACCATAAGCGCGATCTTGAACGTGATCGCATCCTCAAACACACGCAGATCAAGCCCCGTGCTCTTCTGAAGTTTATCCAGTCTGTATACAAGAGTATTTCTGTGAATGTACAACTGCCGGGATGTTTCCGATACATTCAGACTGTTCTCAAAAAATTTATTGATCGTTGTCAATGTCTCCTCATCAAAATCATCCGGCGATTTCCCCTCGAAAATCTCTCTGATAAACATCTTGCACAACGGAATCGGGAGCTGATAGATCAGACGGCCGATACCAAGTGTCGTAAATGCAACAATATCCTTTTCCGCAAAGAAAATTTTCCCTACGTCAAGCGCAAGCTTCGCCTCTTTATAGGACTTGGATACTTCCTTGATGTCGCTGATGATCGTACCGTATGCAATACGGATCTGCTCGTCCTTTGTATCTTCCTTCAGCATGTCGAGCATTTCCTTCGCCATCTTCTCAAGCTCTTTCGCCCCGTCTTTTTCTGTGAGTTCTTTTACTACAATGATATTCTTCTCATCAACCGCAGTAATAAAATCTTTTGATTTTCCGCCAAGAAGATTTCTCACATTCTCAAGCGCGGCATTATCCTTTTCGTGTGATGTCTCAATAATAAAGATAACACGTTTTACCTCCGTGTCAATATGTAATTTTTTAGCACGGTTATAAATGTCTACCAACAGAAGGTTGTCCAGAAGAAGATTTTTAATAAAATTATCTTTGTCGAACCTTTCTTTATAAGCTACCAGCAGACTGTGGATCTGGAATGCCGCAACTTTGCCGAGCATATACGCCGTCTCGCTGTCACCTTCCGCCAGCAGTACGTACTCAAGCCTCTGCTCGTCAAAAATCTTAAAAAACTGACATCCCTGTATTACCTGACTGTCCGCAGGCGATTCTACAAACGAGATTACCGCGCTGTTTCGTTCCTGCGCATTGTCTAATGTAGATGCCAGTTCCTTTCCCTCTGTATCTAATACTGAGAAGTCAACTTTGGAAATTCCTTTCAATCCGTCGATCGTATTCTGAAGTATCTGATTTGAAATCATGCCTGTTCCTCCACTCCTTGGATTTATATCATGTACATTTTTCACAAACTTTAAAAGCGAAAATATTCCTCTTTCTTAGATTCGTATATTATATTAATGCAAAACAGCAAAAAAAGAAAGAGGAAATACATATTTTTTATGCATTTCCTCAGATATTTTACAAAAAATTCATATTTTAATGTCTATACATTGTTCACAAATTCCATATATGGACATTTTTCCCGCTTTTGTCTAGTCTGATTTTTTCTGTTGTTTCCCTACTAACAGATGAAATCGCTTTTTCAGCAGAAACCGGGAGAGCCTTTTGGAAAGCTTTCTCTCGCCATAACTTTTTTCAAGCAGAGTTCCACATCCGAACCACAGTTTTACATTTAAAAGAGCTTGATTTTCCGCGATAAACTTTTCTTGATAAGGAGAAGTCAGTACGGACAAGATACAGTCCGTCTCTGTTCCGTTGATCTCATTGACTACGTCTTCTTCCCGGTTTTCTCCCTCTTTGATCAGCGCGTGTCCCGTCAGAAAAATTCCTTTGTCATAATACTTCATGGCATTTTCCACAGTATTTAGCTTTTCTTCCGATTCGGCAAGCAAAAAAACTCTTTTTCTGTTCTTCTGAAGGTATTTCATAAACATTTTTATAAATGTCTGATTTTCCGCTTCTCTTAGTTTTATCCTGTCGGTTTCCCCTGCCGCTTCGAGAATTTCTGTCTCTCCGGGCAGAATAAGACCAAATCCGGATGTCGATCTTATCCACTCGTCTTCATCCCGCGCGCGCATCAATGCGCTCATAGATAAAACTTCGATAATATCAACCGACTCTCTTTCCAGAAACGCAATCGCTTTTAACATCGCTTCCTTCGCTGTTATGCAGTCCATTTCCGTACTCAAAACATTTATTCTTTCTTTCATACACATCACCTGTCGTCTCCCTCGGATGTATAATTCTATCAAATTTGTCTATCTTTGTAAAGAAATATTCTGCCCGCCGGATCGCTGCTTCTTCTTTCGTGTCACTAATCCTCCGATCCTGCCTGTCTCCTTTGATGTAAGTGATTTCCAGCCTTCCGTCATCACTTTATCGAGAAGCCCTATTTCCTCAGCCACCTCATATTTCAGCTTTTCATCCGGATCAAGATTTGCCGGATCGATCGTCTTTGATTTTTTCCCTGACATACAACTTCCCCTTTCTTCTTTCAAAGGAGTATTGCCCGTTTTAGCAAATCGTATTCATCCGATCTGCTCCGTCAAAGATATCGCTGATCTTACATGTATAATTTTTCCACTCTTCCCTATAAAAATCCAACTGCGCGATTCCCTTTTCGGTCACTTTATAATACCGTCTGTTTCTGCCTTCAAACTGTCGATCATATACTTCCAGACACTCATCTTTCTGAAGCCTTCGCAAAACCGGATACAATGTCGATTCCGATACGTCGATCACTTTTCTTACATCCTGCGTGATCCTGTATCCATATGTTCCCGTTTCTTCCATAGATACGACTGCCAGTACGATCGCATCCAACAGGGCAGCTCCTGTATGAAATACCATCTGTTCCTCCCTAATAAATCAAGTCTTTTTTCCTTTAAAATAAAGGTTTTTTAAAGTTTCTATCTCAGATGAATGAACAAGAATCATGGATATTTCTCTGTATCTGGTACGAAAATAGCTAGTTTAGGGTATACGAAATAAAACGTCTTTTTTATTCGTTTTAAATGGCCTTGTGTATTCCCTTCCATCTATGGCAACGCACCTCCCGTGTCTACCAGGATCATCACTTCGTGAGTCCTAACTTCCTTCGTTCTGCCTATCCATAATCCGGGTGTCAGCTTAGCTCCTTGTCAGGGTCTTGCCCTATGGAAAATATTCCTGCCAACTACCTGCTCATTCTTTGTTCCTATTATTACTGACTTGCTTCCTGTAACAGCACTTTTCAGTGGACGTTCCCCATTACATTCTGCTTTTGTACCTTTTCGGGTTGGTTACTTCCTGCACTCTATGCTGCAAGCATCTGTGGTCTCTTGATATCTTGCATCATCTTTGCACCGTCATAAGTCACACCTTTAGTCAAAATCGTATAAAAGATTCTTAAGACTTTACACGCAACTGCTATGACTGACTGCATCTTCTTTAGCGGATTTTCTTTTCTAGTTCGATAATACCGGTGTACTTCCTTAAATTCTTCATTCCTTGCAATCAAGGATATGGCTGCTTCATACAGTACATATCTGAGGCGTTTTCTTCCTCTGTAGCTGATGTGACTCTCGCCCTTATGTTTTCCCGAACTACACTCTACAATGGCATATCCAGCTAGTTTTTGCAGTTGCTTTGGATTATCAAAACGTGTGATGTCTCCTACTTCGGCAACAAATCCACTCACTGTTTTCAATCCAACTCCTTTGATTTCCAACAACTTATCTATATGAGGAATCTCTGACAACTTTTCCTCTGTCAGGCTCATCAGGTCTTCCTCTCTATTTTTGTAGATTTCATAATCGTTCAGTAGATTCTTCAATTCAATTCTTGCACTATCAGGTGCTTCCTGGCTTCCAATACTGTGCTCTGCAGCCGTTACCAGGGTCTTTGCCCTCTTCAGTCCAGCCGCTCTCAACTTAGCATCCCGCCAAATCTTATTGATTCCATCTACACCCAGTTTTACGATATCTTGTGGCAAAGGTGCCTCTTTTAATATCATAAGACCACTCACAGAATCCGGATTTCTATAAACGTCTTTGATTTCCGGAAAATAGATGCTAAACCATCTTGCGATACGGTTCTTGATCCTTGTAATTTCTTCCTGGGTTTGTAATCTGAGATTTGAAAGACTCCGAATCTCAGCATAAATACCAGTTGGTATATATGGATATGAAAATCTCCCTTCATTTACCAGCGCCGCAATTGTCTTTGGATCCTTACGGTCATTTTTGTTTGGATTATTGTCATCCAGTTCTTTTGACTTCTTTACATGATGTGGATTTACATGAACCGGTTTCATGCCGTTGTCCTGCAGGTATGCTCCAAGGTTGAACCAATAGTGTCCTGTTGGTTCCATTCCCGGAATCACAACGTTTTTACCGTATTTTTCTGCAAAATCCGCCATCCATGCTTTTAAAGTCATAAATCCAGCTTCTGTATTACTGAATTCCAACGGTTTCTTTGAATACTCGTAATTACGCCAATCGAATGCTCTTGCAAAGTGCGTTTCACTTCCCACATCAATCCCAACAATTAATGTCTTTTCCGTAATAGATTTAATTTTTGCGTTCTGTGTGTTATACTTCATTTTAGATACCTCTCTGTTCAATAAGATTGTTACTAACCGTGCAAAGTCAGTAATCTTATTCTACACTGAGGTATTTTTTTCTCAACCTTCTTTCTTGGAATTCCTTATATTTGAATTATACAGGAAGCTCCTTTTTTGCCAAAGACATTGTATTATATGAGTAATATTATATTTTGTATAATATAGTTTGTCAATACAATATTATCCGGAAAAACCATTGATCGCCGCCCTGTAAATCGTCTGTTCAGCTCCGCTTATACCCGGTCAACCCAATATCGAATTGCAGATTCGAGAAACTTTGCACATCCATTCACTTCTTTATCATAATACATTTTAAACCTCTCGTCGCTGATATAGAGATTGCCGATTGCCGCATGCGCCTCTTTCGTATACTGTTTCCATGTCTTTCCAAGCCATTCTTTATGAAGTGCGACGATCCGCCTGCCGCATTCATCCTCCGGGTTTGCTCCGCCTCTTACCGCATCCTGTAATTGTATGCGGATTTCTTCACCCAGATTTTGAAATCTCTCGTATTCCTCCTCTGTCATATCTAAAACTTTCCTGTTTGCGGCATCCATCTCTTCATCGCCATATTTTTCGCGGATTTCCGCCCCGTGTTTTTCTTCATTTTCCCGAACTACTCTTTCTTTAAACGCCTGAAATTTTTCCTGATCACTCATATCATATTCTCCTTTCATTGAACGTATCGTCTGTTCCACTGTTTGGATCAGAGCTTCCATATGGTTTCTCTTTTCCTCAAGTTCCAAAAGGTGTTCCCGCAAAGCCGCCATAATGTCAAAGTCTTTCTGATAGATGATCTTCTTGATCTGCTTTAGTTCCATTCCCCGTTCCTTGTAAAACAGAATCTGCTGCAGGATCTCCAGTTCCCGCTCTCCATAGTACCGATATCCGGCTTCACTTGTCTTTGATGGTTTCAGCAATCCGATCTGATCATAATAACGAAGTGTGCGCGCACTCACTCCTGTTAGTTCCGATACTTCTTTAATGCCGCACTTCACCGTTTTCACCTCCTGTTAAAATACCCTAAGCCGATATTTTCTTTCTTTTCTATCAGCTTAGGGCAAGTATATTACTTGACGTTACGTCAAAGTCAAGAGCATCTGACATATTTTTTCGTAACAGTTCATCCATACAGATGTACAGGAAGCACAAAACATGCTTGCATATTTTTGCAAGCGGACATCTGTATGTGCTTAGCGCCTTTTTATGAGTAAAACAGTGGCGGCAGCCACAATAAGCACGCAGTGCGGTTTTACGAATGGCGCGGGCTGAACTGTTACATTGTTCTTTAATAATTCAAAAGCACATATCCGGCTATCACACAATGGATCACAAAAAATATCGGTACGCTGATGACAAATTTTGCTTTCTTTGTTTTATGCCTGAACATCATCATTCCTGCTAAAGCTCCAACCGAACCGCCTGCAAACGCCGCAAGCAGAAGAACTTTTTCGGGAATCCGCCATCTTCCCGATTTTGCTTTCCACTTATCTATACCGTACATCAGCCATACCCCAACATTTAATGCGAGCAAACAATACATCAAAATCTTCATACGATGATCTCCTCTTTTAAAGTAAACGAATAAATAATCTTCTCTTTTACAGTTTTTCCCGTAAGCTGAGACAGGGCATGTGCATAATATTCAAGCTGCGCATGATATTTTTCCGCAAGTTCTTTTCTGCTTTTCACCTGATCCGTCTTATAATCAAGCACGACAAGTCCGTCTTCTTCTTCAAAATAAACGTCGATAATCCCCTGCACTAATATCTTTTCCCCGGACAGATCTCCCTGATAGATCTCCGATGCATTCACGCTGATCACAAAAGGCTGCTCTTTATAAAGTTTTCTGTTCCTTGCCGCCTGTAACATCCGCACTCCGCTCTTAGTCCGAAGAAACCGCATCATATCTTCTGTCTCAATACATTCTGCCATTTCCCTCGATAAACGTCCATCTTCCGCAAGCCTTTCCACCTCTGCTTCCAGATCATCTGCTTCGTATTCTTTTGCAAAATCAAGCAGTTCTAAAAACTTGTGATATGCGCTTCCCCGTGAAGCGCCGGAAAGAGTTTCTTCCTCTTTTATAAAACGGGGAAGAAGAGGAACCGTCTGTGGTTCTTTATACATTTCCTCTCCCGCTTCTTCTTGCAGCGCCTTTCTTTTTTTCAGCTCCGATACGGTAAACTTCATTTTCATACCGCCTTCCGAATAATACGGATAAACGTAATCTGCCTGTTCATCCAGACATTTTCGTATTTCCGGATCATACACTTTTGTCACATCCCAGTGTTTCAATACGTCAAGCGCCAACTGTTCTGACTTCACCTGTAAAATATCTGCTCCTATGTCATTTCCTGTATACTGAAAAATGCAGACAGGCGCATCTTCTAACGCCGCCTCCTCCTCTTCAGACCAAAGAGCCGGTATGATCCAGTCGAAATATGATTTTGCACCTGCCGTGATAACTCCGTCTTTGCCGGAGCGCATAATGAAACGATCCGGCAAAACCCCTGTCATGATCAGTTTTTCCTTTGCTCTTGTCAACGCTACATACAGAATGCGCATCTCCTCTGCCCACATTTCATACATTGCCTCTTCCCGAATCAGCTTTTTCAAAAATGTAGGCGCTTTTGTCCTCCGTTTCAGATCGATCTTATCAATCCCAATGCCCCATTCAGGATGAAGGATCATGCTGCTTTTCGTATCCTGTGTATTAAATTGTTTTCCCATACCTGCCGCAAAAACAACCGGAAATTCCAAACCTTTACTCTTATGAATACTCATGATCCTTACCGTATCCGCCTGTTCATCCATGATCCCGGCTTCTCCGTAATCAACGTCATATTTTTTCAGTTGTTCGATATACCGCACAAAATGAAACAATCCTTTGTAGCTTGTTCCTTCAAACGCCTTTGCTTTTTCCACCAGCATCTCTACGTTTGCGGCTCTTTGCACTCCGCCTTCCATCGCCGAAATGTATATACCGAAACCTGTTTCTTCTATAATCTCCGTCAACAGATCATGAATCGGAGTATACGACACTTTTTTTCTGAAATGATCCACCTGACTGAAAAATCTCATCAGACGATCTTTCAAGACCGGATCCTGTGCTTCTTCCGACGCGTACATCCGCGCGCTTTCATGAAACGGTACGTCGGGATATGCGACTCTGATCTTTGCCATATCTTCTGTCAGAAGATTTCCCAAAGGCGACGCCAGAACCGCCGCAAGCGGGAGATCCTGCCTTCCGTTATCGAGTATTTTAAGATAGTCAAGCAATACGCTCACTTCATAAGTTTCAAAATACCCTTCCCTGCTTACAGAATATGCGGGAATCCCTTCTTCTGCAAGGACTGCCGAAAAATCTTCTGCCCATCCTTTCACACTTCTTGTCAAAATCACAATATCTTTATACTGCACCGGACGATATTCCCCTGTTTTTTTATCCGACACAACCCCGCCGCGCATCAAACTTTTAATTCTGCGCGCGATCATCCTCGCTTCTGACCGACGTACGTTTTCCGCTTCTTTATCGCGGTCTTTTAAGATCAAAAGCTCCGTCTTGAAAAGATCTGTGTTTCTTTCACATTCTGACGATATGTATCGTTTTGCCTCAATTTCTTCTGTTTTCGGAAACTTCGCCCCAAGATAAAGCGCCGCGCTGTCATCATATTCGATTCCGCCCATTTCTTTTTTCATAATACGTCGGAAGATATAATTGACACTGTCCAGAACTTCTCCTCTGCTTCTGAAGTTTTTATGCAGATCGATCCTCTGTCTGTCACTGTCTTCTAAACTGTATGTGTTATATTTTTGCATAAACAGTTCAGGTCTTGAAAGACGGAAGCTGTAAATGCTCTGCTTTACATCGCCTACCATAAAAATATTATTTTTTCCTTCTGCCTGTCCCGATACGCTTGTCAGGATCGTCTCCTGTACAAAATTACTGTCCTGATATTCGTCGATCATAATTTCTTCAAACTGTTTTGCATATTCTCCGGCTACGGCAGACGGAACAAGTTCTCCGTTTTTTTCTTCAGTCAGTATATCAAGCGCAAACCGTTCCATATCGTTAAAATCTATCATATTTCTGCCGCGCTTCTTTTCCGCAAACTTTTCTGCGAACAGCTTTACCAAAGATACGAGCGTTTTCACAGACTCTCCCGCCGAAACCATGTCCTCTTTCCATACGCTTTCCGGCGCGTAAAAATAAGTTTCCTTCACCCCGGCAATCGCCTTTTTTGCCTGTTCTCTCAACGCCTTTACGGACTCTCTTTTTTCAGCCGATACACTGTCATCTTTTTTTCTCGAAAGCGTTTTCCATACAAACCGATCAGCCGCGTCATACATTTCTGCAAAATCACTGCATTTTCTTATCTTCTCTATTCCACGAAGATCCTCTTCCAGCATATCCGCATACATATACGGTCCATCCGGCTCCTCACATATTTTCAATCCTCTGCGGATCAGTTTTTCCGGTTCTTCGATCCGAATAAGAACGTGTTCTTTTGCCCGCCGTATCATCGCTTCCGCCGCCTCTTCTTCTGTATATACCGCAGCACAACGGTCAAGCCACTGTTCCGGTCTTGGATAACTGCCGGAATATTCGTATAATTTTAAAATGATCCCTTCGATCTTCCGGTCATTTTTCCCTGTTCCAAACCGCTCTGTAAAGGAAAGGAACTCTTCCTCTCCTTTGGAATAACACTCTTCAAGCAATTCATCGAGAACGTCTTGTTTTAAAAGTTTTAATTCTCCGTCTTCTCCGATCCGAAATCCCGGATCAAGATCGATCACATGAAAATGTTCCCTTATCACAGACAGACAAAAACTGTGTATCGTCGTGATCGGCGCACTGTGAACTAACGTAGCCTGCCTCTCCAGATGTACGTTTCCCGGATTTTCTTCCAGCTTTTTCTCGATCGCTTCTCTGATCCTGTCCTTCATCTCTGCTGCCGCCGCTTCTGTAAATGTCACAATCAAAAGTCTGTCCACATCGACAGGACTTTGCTCATCTGTGATCTTTTGAATAATACGTTCTACGAGAACGGCTGTCTTTCCCGATCCTGCCGCCGCAGATACAAGAATATTACGATTTCGCAGATCTATGACCTTTTGCTGCTGTTCTGTCCATTTCACGCCCATTCTTATCCTTCCCTGCCTTTCCCGCTTTGCTCGTTTTCCGAAGCGTCCCGGCTGACATTTTCTTCCAAAGCCTCCCGCATCTTTTTCACCGCATCGTCTGAAGAATATCTCTCCAGCCTGCGGTAACTACATCCTTCAAGACGCGGATCGAACCCACATATATCTCTGTACGGACAGTAATCACATCCTGTAGTTTCTCCCATCTCATACGGAGAGGCGGAAACTTCTCCGTCATACATTCGGTCTTTGACCGACTCTTCTTTTCGTTTCGCAAAAGAAAGTACTAGCCGAAACAGTTCTTCCGGAAGCGCGTGAGACGTTTTACTCAATGAACCGTCTTTATTTCTTCCTATTGGAAAAAGGAGCGAATTCCCCGAAAGTTCTTTCTCCAAATGCGAAATCACCATATCATCCCCGTTAACTAGCCCATCCTGCTTTAATTCTTTTAAAATACTTCTCTCCACGGCATCCTGAGTTTTTTCTTCCGAAACGATCGGATCTTGTATCCGATAATAAAATATTCCTGCCGGGACGATCGTTTTATGAGGATGTTTTCTTTGCTCTACATCCAAAGCCGCGTTCAGATATACCGGAAGCTGCATTTGCAGACCATGATACAACGCCGTAATATCAAAACTTTTCATTCCCGTTTTATAATCTGTCACTTTGACATAAACACAGTCATTGTCAAAACATGTATCGATTCGGTCAATCTTCCCGCTTCCGAACTGCATCTCGTACCCGCTTGGAAGAAAGTCTCCTTTTTCTATCTGCTTTGTCAGCGCCCACACAGAAGTTCGGATAAGACGTTTGATCCGAGTGATCATATATTCATTTCGCGCCGAACTGAAAAGAACTGTATTCCCATAATCTATTACGCTTTCTTCCACACTCTCATCGATCATCTCGTCACGAAGAGCTTCCGGTATTTCCTGCCATTTCATTTTCTGCGCATCCGCCTTTTTGGAAAACGTCTCCAAAGACTTGTGCGCGATATTTCCGAGATCAAGCGCCTCAAACCCATATTCTTCCCGGTCTGAAAGCCGCAGTCCGTAACTTAAAAAATGAGCATATGCACAAGACGCAAATTTTTCCAGTCTTGTCACACTGACGCGATTTCGATCACTATAAAGTTCTTTTGTCAGTTCCGGTGCAAGCCTCGTATCTGTTTTATGCAGAAAACCTGCATTCAAAATACTTTCGATCTCTTTTTTATTTCTTCCGTCTTTTTGAAACCATGTATACAACTCTTTCCACTCATTATCCAGCCCGAGACGGCGGCTGCAAATTCCTTTTGCCACTTTCTCGATCCCCCCTCTTCGGGTGATCTCTCTGTCGCTAAGCTTTCTGTTTTCTTCATCGACAACGGACAGATTCGGAAACAGCCTGCGAAGCTCCTGTATCAAATACGCCGGACGCAGAGATTTTCCCTCCCCCGACACCTTTGACCATGACAGGCTTAGAAGTTCCGTCGGTTTTGTCAGCGCCGTATATAAATAAAATTTCTGTATATAGATTTTTTCCTTCGGTCCGGGCGACAACGAGATATCTTTCTCTTTGAATTTTTCTCTGTCCCGCTCAGACAAAATGCCGCCCGTTCCCGCATTGCCCGGCAAAAGCACATCGTTCGCTCCGACAAAAAACAAGGCGCGGATATCTTTCATTCTTGTACGCTCTACGTCTCCGATCACAACCTGGTCAATGCTCGGAGGAATCACTCCCACTTTCGCCTCTTCAAATCCGGCGTCAAGAAGCTCGCAGTATTCTTTCAGCGTAATCGGCTCGTCGCCTAACAGTTCCGAAAACTTGTCAAACAACTCCATGACGATCCGGTAGATCTGCTCATATTCTTTTGCAAGTGTAAGTTCTCCCTGTTCTGCGAAAAATTTCTGCTGTTGTTCCAATTTCTCCTGAAGATGCTCTCCTGCGATAAATTCATATACCGCAAGCGTAATGTCAAGCACCGTCTTTTTTTTCTGTCTTGAAACGAACATAAGCGGATCGATCTTTTCGACAAATTTCACGCGCAGATGATTTAACTTTTCCACTTCTTCCTCATCCGCCTCTTTCGTTTTCCTCGCCCATGCCTGCTGCCATTTTTTATATCCCTTTATCCCCAGCGCAAGACAGTAGTTTTCCAATCGGTCGATCTCATCTTCCGTAAATTCACAATATCCGGATCTTAAATAACGAAATACGCTTTCATAAGTAAAATTTTCCTGTATCATCCCCAGAAGGCTGCGGACATACTCTACAAAAGAATTCAGAAGAATACTTTTCTTATGATCCATAAACACAGGTATGTCAAAAGAAGCACATGCTTTTTCCAACACATCCGCATACACATTCATATCTGACGCGATCACGGCAATGTCTCTGTATCGGTATCCTTTTGTCCTCACTAACCGCCTGATACTTTCTGCTACATACTTTGCCTCTTTTCCCGGAGAGCGCACTTCATGCAGCGATACAGACTCACAGCTTCCGTTATATTTTGCGCCTGAATACCGGAATAGTTCCGTTTCCAAAAACGCCATTTCCGAACAATCCCGAAAACGATACACCGGCCTTTCAAACAAACATATCGGTTCTTCAATCTCTGTTTTTTTCTCACCCGCAATCTTCATAAGAGATGTGACCATCTGTTTGCCGAGCGCAAAAATCTGATACGGATGTTCATATACATACGGATTTTCTCTTCCGTCCATCATCACTGTGATCATCACTTTTTCGCACACTGAAAAAAGCTCACCGATCAAACGGTTTTGTACAGGCGTAAAACCTGTAAACCCGTCCATCGCCACCACGCTTCCTTTTAAAATATCGGAATACGGAACAGCGTCGCTGAGCACATCGAGCATTTCTTCTTTTGTAATGTATTTTTCACTTAAATACTCTTCAAATTTTTCATATATAGTTCGGATATCATCCAGTTTATAATGCAGATAACTTTCAGGCGGCACTTCTTTCATAAAATCATCCAAACGTTCAAAGTCTACGCCATACTGCGCAAATTCCGAAAGAACAGACTTCACTTCGCTTATATAACCTTGTTTTTTCAGGTTTCCCTTAAAGACCTTCAGATCTTTTTCACACTCGCCCGCAATTTTGCGCAAAACAAGATTTTTTCCTTCATCATCAAGCACAACACGGGCATCCTGACCCACCTCTTCAAAAACGCGGTACGCCAGACGCCCGAAACTTAACACATCAATATTCATGATCCCGCCTTTTGGATGCGCAAGACAGAGATCTTTTTGTGTCTGCATCGTAAACTGCTCGGGAACGATGACAAGATAATTCTTGTCAGGATTTTCAATCGCTTCCCGAACAACCGTATCATATAAACAGTAAGATTTTCCGCTTCCGGAATTTCCCATAATAAATTGTAATGACATAAACCGCCTCCTGCCACAGGTCTTCCAACATATTTTTCTTGATTATACTACCCGTGCACATTCCTGACAAGAAGCCGGTTTATCTGTCCTTTACTATGTTTTGTTATTTTACCAGATCTGCAAGCGCTCCCTTCGGAACAGCGCCGACCTGTTTTCCTGTCATCTCTCCGTTTTTAAACGCGATAAATGTCGGGATGCTCATAACACCGTAGCGCTGCGCTACTTCCATCTCTTCGTCAATATTGATCTTACATACTTTTACATCGTCCAATTCTCCGGAAATCTCTTCTACTACCGGTCCCATCATCTTACACGGTCCGCACCAGTCAGCGTAGAAATCTACCAATACCGGGCGATCTGCCTGAAGAACTTCCTGATCAAAATTTGCCGTTGTTAATTTTACTACTGCCATTTTTCTTTCTCCTTTTCCCGACCTTATTCGGTCTGTTTTTATTGATTCGATTTTTGTTTTCTTTCATTGAGTATGGCTTTATATTATACCGGATGAATTTTCTTTTCAGTGACAAAATCACAATTAACATCTATGTGCCGTTTTGCCGTTTCAAGATTAGATTTTTCTCAGTCCTGCCTCGTTAAGTATTTCCACTTTCCCGCGGGTCAGTTTCACAAGTCCGTCAGCCTGAAACTGCTTCAGTATCCTTGTCACTACTTCCCTCGCTGTCCCCGCATCCCGCGCCAATGCCTCGTGCGTAATCGCCAGACTGTCTGAGCGCTCCATCACTTTATGGTCGAGCAGAGCCGATGCGATACGAGATGCTACATTTGAAAAAACGAACTGATTAAACAGCCACATGATGTCAGAAAACTTTTCCGATATCATCTCCATCGTATAGTCTTTCACAATTCCGCTCTCATCATACAGTTTGCGATACACACACTTTGGAATCGTATAAAGTTCACAGTCTGTTTCCATCTCCATATCAAGCTCCACATCCATACCATTAAGCATACACGCCGCGCTCAGAATACTGACATCTCCTTCCAGCAAACGGAATAATGTAATATCTCCGCCGCCCGGTGATGTAATAAATACCCGCACTCTTCCTTTTCCGATGATCTGGACTCCGGCGCATTCTCCGCCGCCGAAATGGAGCTGCGTTTTCTTTTGGCATTCTGTTTTTACCATATTGTTCCTGATTTCTTCTTTCTGTTTATCTGTCAGACTTTCCCAAAAAGGAAGCGCCTGTTCTAAAATTTCATTCATTTCCACTTTTCACCTTCCGTCTTGCTGCCTCTTATTATAAAAGAATCTTCCTGAAATATAAAGTGTAAAATCTCTCCGCCCGCTCCGCCTGAATTTCTTCTTCGCCGTTTTCCCCTGCAATTTTATCCAAAACGCAGAATATGTCAAAAAAAACCGTCATAATATTAATAAATATTAATATTACTGTAGAAATATTGACGAATATTGCATAAATACAAATTTTTCTTCTTCCTTTTATCACGCCAAAGTGGTATAATGTTATAGACTTTACTACAAAGTCTTTAATTTTACAGAAAGGAAAAGGAATGAACATCATGGAAAAGAAAAATGAGTTCAAACCGTATATTCCGGCAGATAAAATCGTTCCGGAGTTTACGGTAACTTCAATCGTGATTGGTATTATCCTTGCAGTCGTTTTCGGAGCCGCAAACGCATACCTCGGACTGATCGTCGGTATGACAGTATCAGCTTCCATTCCGGCAGCAGTTATCTCTATGGGTATCATCCGTGTGATTCTTCGTAAGGATTCCATTCTCGAAAACAATCTTGTGCAGACAATCGGTTCCGCCGGAGAGTCTGTAGCGGCAGGTGCTATCTTCACTCTGCCTGCATTATTTATCTGGGCTGAGGAGGGAAAAATCGCTTTCCCAAGTATGATGACGATCTTTCTCGTTGCACTTTTCGGAGGTGTCCTCGGAATTTGCTTCATGGTGCCGCTTCGTCAGGCATTGATCGTTGAAGAACACGGCACACTTCCGTTCCCGGAAGGAACAGCCTGCGCAGAAGTTCTTCTTGCAGGAGAAGAGGGAGGCGCAAAAGCAGGTACTGTATTCGCAGGACTCGGTATCGCAGCAGCTTACAAATTCATCGCAGACGGATTCAAATTATTCCCAAGCGAAATCGGTTATGCTTTCAAAAGCTATGCAGGATCTCAGATCGGTATTCAGGTTCTTCCTGCTCTTGCAGGTGTCGGCTTCATCTGTGGACCGAAGATTTCAAGCTACATGCTTGCAGGAGGTACTCTGAGCTGGTTCGTACTTATGCCGGCAATCGCTTTGTTCGGCGCTGACGCTACGATCTTCCCAGGCACAGCTCCGATCTCTGAATTGCTTGCAGCCAACGGACCGTCTGCTCTTTGGAGCAACTACATCAAATACATCGGAGCCGGAGCTGTTGCTACCGGCGGTATGATCAGCCTGATCAAGAGCTTCCCGCTGATCGTCCGTACATTTAAACAGGCTATGTCCAGTATGTCCAAAAAACGTTCCAACACAACGCTCGTTCGTACACAGCAGGATCTTCCTATGCCGATCCTTCTTGTAGTTCTTCTTGTGATCGTTGTTGCAATCTGGCTCATCCCGGCATTCCCTGTAAGTCCGCTCGGATCACTTATCATCGTAATCTTCGGTTTCTTCTTTGCAACCGTTTCTTCTCGTATGGTAGGTCTGATCGGTTCTTCTAACAACCCTGTTTCCGGTATGGCGATCGCAACATTGATCATCGCTACACTGGCTTTAAAAGCAACAGGTACAACAGGTACAAAAGGTATGGTCGGAGCAATCGCTATCGGCGGTATCATCTGTGTAATCGCAGCAATCGCCGGAGATACGTCTCAGGACCTTAAAACCGGATTTATCGTAGGAGCTACACCGAAGAAACAGCAGATCGGTGAATTGATCGGTGTCATTGTTTCAGCGGCAGCTATCGGCGGAGTTCTCTACCTTCTGAACGAAGCTTGGTCTTACGGTTCAAAAGAACTTCCGGCAGCTCAGGCTACAATGATGAAAATGCTCGTTGAAGGTATCATGAACGCAGAACTTCCGTGGGGACTCATCCTTATCGGTGTGTTTATCGCAATCGTAGTCGAGATCATAAAAGTTCCGGTAATGCCGTTCGCAGTCGGTATGTATCTCCCGTTCAGCTTAAGCGCAGGTATCATGGCCGGTGGAGCTGTTCGTTTCCTTGTTGAAAAGATCAAAGGTACGGACGAAGAAAAGAAAGCCCGCACAGACAAAGGCGTGCTCTTCACATCAGGACTTATCGCAGGAGAAGGTATCACCGGTATCCTGCTTGCAGGATTTGCAGTTGCGAAACTTGACGTAGCTTTAAAATTCTCACTTCCGCAAGTTGGAAGTCTGATTATCTTCATCGCTCTTCTCGGCGGATTGTTCGCACTCTGCATGAAAGCGAAACCTGCTAAAAAATAAAACCGTACATTCAGTTCAACGTATAAACAAAGTACATACATGATCTGATTGTTCACCGGAGGCAGTCTGCTGCTTGCAGGCTGCCTCTTTTTATGATATTATTCTGTAATGATATTGTAGAGAGGATCTTCATTAAGATGAGTAAAAAAAGTAAAAAAAACGAAAAAAACTATCTTGATTTTATTCCTGTAAAAAATCCGGATATAGAATATGAAACAGATGAAAACGGAATCGTCACCGTCTTTATCGAATGGAAAGGCTTCTATCACAAAATTGCCCAGAAAATATTCCGCCGCCCGAGAGTCAGCGATATTAAAATGGATAAGTACGGAAGTTTCGTATGGCATGCGATAGACGATGAAAAAGACGTACATCAGCTTTCCAAAGAAATGGAATCTGAATTTCCGAAAATGGAAAAATCATTATCCCGTTTAATTAAATTTCTTGAGATCATGAAAGACAACAACCTGATCTACTGGAAAGGAGAGGAGAAAAAATAATGTTAAAATACATTCCCTACGTCCTTATGTTTGCCGTTGCCACAATGATCATTTACGGATGGGGTCTTTGGCGCACAATGCACCAGAAACAGGATCTCTCCAACATGCTCTGTTCAAAAGGAATCTCCAAAGTCAAAAAAGCGCTCAAAAAAAATAAGTCGCTGACAAAAAAAGAACTGGAACCCTTTGTAAAAGATCTGACCGCAAAACAGCCGTTCAACAGCGAGCGAATCGGAGTGACCGATCCAAATGCTTTCCTTGATTCGATTCTCCCGTATATGCTGAAACAAAAAATGATAAAAGAAATAAGAGAAGACAAAAAAGTTGTCTATCAGTTAAACAAATAACTGATAGACAACTTTTTCTTATCGCATGCTCCACACAGCGATCATTTTCCATTCATCGGATCAAGAATGATAATACAGTTCGATCGGATCGATCGGATCAAACGGATGCTCTTCTTCCATTTTTTTATTTCTGCCATGTCTTTTCACTAATTCTCCGCTCTTATTATAAACCCAGAAGGAATATACCAAAAGCTTGTTGATCTTTCCGATCTTTTCCTTCGTAGTCTTATTATAAAGCACTCCTCCCGCTTTAAACGGAGTTTTCTTATGGATCAGCGAAATCAGTTCCGTCTCACATGTAACAGGTTCCGGAAGGATCGTATATCCCCGTCCGACACAGTCCGGCTTATGTGAATCACTTCCGCCAGTCATAACTTTTCCATATTTTTTCGCCAGTTTTTCCGCACCTGAATTCGACGAAACGGGCTCACAGCTATTAAATGCCTCTACAAAATCAAAACGCTTTACAATCTCCGGAGATAAGTAATACCGCCGCGCATTCGTAAAACTCATATACTTCTCACCGCATGGATGAGCAGGACCTAGGACTCCGCCGTTTCGATGCACAAGGTCGATTAAAAGCGCCAGCGGCATCCCCCGCATCTCAAGCAGACGCATCTTCACCCCTTCCGGCATAATAACAAGGATATGCCCGGCATCCCTTGTGTCATACTCAATCCCTTTCAATACAACAAAATCCGTATGCTTCTTTCCTTTTATATTTTCTTTCCAATATCGGTATCCGTTGTATGTGTCATGATCGGTAATGACCATCCCTTGAAAACCATGCTTTTTTAAAATCGTAATATACTCTTCCACTCCAACCTTGCTGTCGATCGAGCCTTCTTTCACGTGGCAATGCATATCTATTTTCATACACAAGCCCCCTTTTCCGGTGTAATCACCTGATATTTTTTATCCCTATCATTCATGAAATTATTATACATCATCCGAACAGTTGATTACAACTGTTATACACCGACATTTCACATTTCAGAAGACAACGGTAGTTGATAAAATCCAAAACACCCGGTCACTCACTCCTGTATCGCTGCAACCCCTCCGAAAAGACATGCCGTACATACAGACATATAAACGACTGCCGGAATCTCTGTTCTCCCAAATGCAAACAACACCGCCAGAAATATTGTCAAAAATAAACAGATCACTATAAAAATTTCTCTTGCTGTCTTTCTTTTTCTCTTCATAATAAAAACACACCTTTCCAAAATATCATCTTTTCCAAAAAGTTTTCCAAAAAGTTTTCTAAAAAAATCTTATCAGAAAAGGTGTGCCATAAACCCGACTCATTACGCAATATACAGCAATACATAGCAATATACATACCTCTGCCAAGTTTTATGCTTTCGCTATTTTACCGAATATATTTCCGCACAACTGAAAGTGGATGCCAATCAACTCATCTTGATCAACATCCACTTTCAATGTGATATTACTATCATTCTTTTTTTACCTCTCTTTTCTATCTTCTTTTTGATAGATCAACTTACGTTCCCGGTGGTCCGTACCTCCTATTCTTAGATTTCCATCGAACTTCAGTTTCCGATGGATTTTTCAAATACAGATTTTACTTCTCTCATAACTTTCTCGTCATTATGATCTTTCTCTGTATCTTTCCATCCGATCCCTGATCACGATATCCGATGGATGAATAAAACATTTACTAAAATTCTTTCAAAACAAAATATTTTTTATTTAGTTTTGATTGATTATTTAGTTTGTTTTATTTGTTGATTTAATAATATCACTCTATTATGTGTTTGTCAATATTATTTCTAATATTTTTTCATTTTATTTTAAATTATCTGTTATTTTATATCCTCATTGTGAATAATCTGAAATACAGGCAGCAAACGAGCAGCAAAAAGAAAAGCTCAATGAATTTTCTCCATGAAAAAATCTGTCAGTAACATAATCAAAAAAGTCACAGTTGACTTCTCCCCTTCTCCCCATTAAAATAAAACATAAATGTCAATACATCAAAAGAGGAGTGGTTATATATGGAACATTTAAAAATACCGGAGGGATATTCTTCTCCGCTTACAATCCGTGAAACAGAAGTCGCTATCAAAGAAGTTAAGGATCATTTCGAGCGCGCGCTTGCAAAATCTCTTCATTTGACGCGTGTATCTGCCCCGTTGTTTGTTCTTCCGCAGTCCGGTATGAACGACAATCTAAACGGAATTGAACGTCCGGTATCATTCGGAATCAAAGAGCAGGACGATGCCTGCGCGGAAATCGTTCATTCCCTCGCAAAATGGAAGCGATATGCCTTAAAAAAATACGGTTTTCATTCCGGCGAAGGTCTTTACACTGACATGACTGCAATCCGTCGTGACGAAGATACCGATAACATCCACTCCCTTTATGTCGATCAGTGGGATTGGGAAAAGATTATTTCCAAAGAAGAACGGAATATGGAAACACTGGAATACACAGTCAGAAAGGTATACAGTGCATTAAAAGATACCGAGGACTACATATCAAGAAGGTACAACTATATCGAACCTCTTCTTCCTGATGATATTTTCTTCATCACTTCACAGGAACTGGAAGACATGTTCCCTGACTGCACTCCAAAAGAACGAGAACTGCGTATTGCAAAAGCAAAAGGCGCCGTATTCATCTCACAGATCGGAAAAGTGCTCGCTTCAGGCGAAAAGCACGACGGACGTGCGCCGGACTATGACGACTGGGAGTTAAACGGCGATATCATCGTTTATTATCCGGTTCTTGACATCGCTCTCGAGCTTTCTTCTATGGGCATCCGTGTCGATGAAGAATCATTAAAATCTCAATTAAAAACCGCAGGATGCGAAGACCGCGCTAAACTGCCTTTCCAGAAATCTCTTCTTGACGGAGAACTCCCTTATACTGTAGGCGGCGGGATCGGCCAGTCACGTATCTGTATGTATTATTTAAGAAAAGCTCACATCGGAGAAGTCCATTCTTCTATGTGGCCGGAATCAATCGTCGAAACCGCTTCCGAAAACGGAATCCATTTATTATAAAATGCACAAAACTGCCGCACTGAACTTAACTAAAAATCAGTTCAATGCGGCAGTTCTCTTTTATTCAGACATCATGGTTTCTTCATAGAAGAAATCCGTTTTCTTCTAAAGTCCATGTGTCGTCTTTACTTTCACGTGTAAACATCCAACTATAACCTTCATATGAAGTTCCCGGAGTGAACACGCCCGGTTCGGCATCCTCCTCAACATAAAAATCCATATCTATGATCAGTGTCTCTAATCCCTTGTCTTCATATTTTTGAAGGAGCGGAGCATATCCCGCATCATTTTCATGAAGAGAAGTTACATGGCAGTCCGGCATTTCCTTTATGAGGTTTTCTTCGATTATTTTAACTGCGCGGTCGATAGCCGGATCATTTTCAGGCAGATCTATAACAGCATCCGCCAATATTTTTTTCGAAGCCTTTTCTTCTTTTATAAAAGAAAAATAAGCCGATAAAACTAAATACGAGCAATATAGAAATCAAAGGAATCAATCGTTTTTTATTCATATCTCAAAATCTCCTTAGACAAAATCTTTTCAGACTCTTTTATCTGTTGCCGTCACCATATTCCCAAACCATACCGAGCTCATCCATATACCGGTTACTGAATGACCGTTTTTCTTACTACGCCGACTGCCTGCATGTGCTGTGCTTTATGGCGATCTTCCACAACTGTTTTCGGATATCGGATGCAGCCGTTATTTTCATATGGATCATTAAAATAATAACTATCTTCGTCATAACCGACAAGCAACATACAATGTTCGTTGGAGATCCACGTAAACGTCTCTCCTGTATCTAAGAGTTTCCACTGCGGACCTACGATCGGATCACGCATATTGATACACGCCCAATAAATAACCGGCATCCCCTGATCGATATATTTTTCAACCAGTTCATCAGTTGTCATCCCGGTCTCGTCCGTCACGGTATATTCAGCGCCTATTATTTTCTCAAGGGCTTCCCGGATCACCGGAGCATAGCATCCAAACGACTCGTCATCGTACGGACTTCCACAAAAATACCGATGCGGATCAGGACCGTAAACCTGCCCGTCTCTTTCTTCAAAAGACTTCTTTTCCAAATATTTTTCTATGAATTCGTCAACCGTTATATCAATGCCCAGAAACCGAAGAAGCATTACCGTCGATACACTTTCGCATCCCGTCGGGTACAGCTTGCTCTGATCGATATACGGAACATCAATACATACTTTTTTCTGCTCACCCGGCATGTTTCTTTACCTGCTTTCTCTCCAAGAACATCCGCATTCCCATAAGAACACCGATCAGAAGGATCAGACTGATTCCAAGTACGATCCACCACACCCGTATGATTCCCGCAAGAATATAGCCGACAAAACTTACCGTGGCGACAACTGCCGCATACTGCATCTGAGTAGACACATGGTTGATATGATTGCTCTGCGCTCCGGCAGACGACATAACAGTTGTGTCGGAAATCGGCGAAATGTGATCTCCGCAAACCGCTCCGGCAAGAACAGCCGATACAGAAATCGTCATCATCGTCAGGTTATCCGCTCCTGCAAAAAGAGCTGTCGCTATCGGAACGAGAATTGCAAATGTTCCCCACGACGTTCCTGTAGAAAATGACAGAAAGATCGCTACTACAAACAAAATCGCCGGAATGAAGATACTTGCCGAAGCGTTATCTCCTACAATTCCCCCGACAAATTCAGCCAGTCCGAGAGCATCTCCCATCCCTTTCAAAGACCATGCAAAAATAAGGATCGTAACAGCCGGAACCATTAATTTAAAGCCTTCTGCGAGACTGTCCATAAATCCTTTAAACGTTACGACTTTTCTCGGAAGATACAAAATCAACATAAAAAATACTGTAACGAGTGTCGCAAAGATCAAGCTTGTCTCTGCATCGCATCCCGAAAAAGCTGTAATAAGATTTGTCGCTCCGCCCTGGAATCCTGTATAGATCATTGCTCCAACCGCAGATACGATCAAAACCGCTACCGGAAGTACAAGGTCGATCACCTTACCGTTCGGATTGATCTCATCTTCCGCAACCTGATCGAATTCTTCTCCTCCTGTCGTAAACAGATCTCCTTTCGCCGCGTTTCTCTCATGCTTTTTCATCAGTCCGAAGTCAAACGCCGTCACCGTAATGAAAATAACCATCGTCAGTGTTAAAAGCGCATACAAGTTATACGGGATCGTATTCATAAAAAGCTGAAATCCGCTGATCCCCGCATCTTCCGGCACGTAAGAATTTACCGCAGCCGCCCAACTGGAGATCGGCGCGATAATACAGACAGGAGCCGCTGTCGAATCGATGATATACGCAAGTTTCGCTCTTGACACTTTATACCTGTCTGTTACCGGTCTCATTACCGATCCGACAGTCAGACAGTTAAAATAATCGTCTACAAAAATAAGCATACCAAGACCTGTCGTCGCCAAAAGGGCGCTCTTTTTCGACTTGATCTTCGTTCCCGCCCATCTTCCATAGGCTGCGGAACCTCCTGACTTTGCCATAAGAACAATGATCATTCCAAGCAAAACGTCAAAAATCAAAATATTCAGATTCATACTGTTTTTCATAATGTCAAAAAAATTGACAAATGACTCCCACGGATTAAATCCGCTGTAAAGCATTGCACCTACCGCCACGCCGATAAAAAGAGAACTGTACACCTCTTTTGTTATAAATGCGAGCACGATTGCAAGCAGCGGCGGGACAAGCGCCCACCATGTTCCGATAAACATTGATCCGTCCATACTTCACTCTCCATCTCTCTTAATCCTTTTTCTTTTCGTATCCCCGTCCTTTTCATGACGGTTTCTCTACGATTATACCATACTTTCTTTTATATCAAAAGCATTTATCGAAGAGAATAATGCTGATATAATAGCTAATAACATCACCATTATCAAAACTCGTCTCACATATACAAAAACTTCTATCAAAATGTGATGACAAAGGAGGTACTATCATGTCAAAATATATCATGGCTATGGATGCCGGAACGACAAGCAACCGATGCATCCTTTTCAATAAAAAGGGGCAAGTGTGCAGCGTCGCCCAAAGAGAATTCACCCAATATTTTCCTCATCCCGGATGGGTAGAGCACGATGCCGACGAAATATGGGCCTGTCAGCTCGGAGTTGCCGTAGAAGCAATGAACAAGATCGGTGCATCGGCAGAAGATATCGCGGCGATCGGTATTACAAACCAAAGAGAAACCGCTATCGTATGGGACCGAAAAACAGGAGAACCGGTCTATAACGCCATCGTCTGGCAATGCCGCCGCACTTCCGAATACTGCGATTCTTTGAAAGAAAAAGGTCTTACGGAAAAATTTCGTCAAAAAACGGGTCTTGTAATCGACGCTTATTTTTCCGCCACAAAGATCAAATGGATACTGGACAATGTCCCCGGAGCCAGAGAACGTGCAGAACGTCAGGAACTTCTTTTCGGCACAGTGGAGACATGGCTCATCTGGAAAATGACAAAAGGACGGGCACATGTAACGGATTACTCCAATGCTTCCCGTACGATGCTGTTTAACATCAACACCCTTTCCTGGGACGACGAGATCCTGTCCGAACTTGACATTCCGAAAAGTATGCTTCCTCAGCCAAAACCGTCAAGCTGTATCTACGGAAAGACCGATCCCGCATTTTTCGGCGGAGAGATTCCTATCGCGGGAGCTGCCGGCGATCAGCAGGCCGCCCTTTTCGGTCAGACTTGTTTTCAGGCCGGAGAAGCCAAAAACACTTACGGAACGGGCTGCTTTTTATTAATGAATACAGGCGAAAAACCTGTATTTTCCGAAAACGGACTTGTGACAACGATTGCCTGGGGATTGGACGGAAAGGTGACTTATGCGCTTGAAGGCTCTATTTTCGTAGCAGGAGCCGCCATACAATGGCTCAGAGATGAAATGCGCCTTATAGATTCAGCCGAAGATTCGGAATATATGGCGTCAAAAGTAGAAGATACGAACGGATGTTACGTCGTTCCTGCTTTCACAGGTCTTGGCGCTCCTCACTGGGATCAGTATGCACGGGGAACGATCGTAGGTATCACCCGCGGAGTAAACAAATATCACATCATCCGCGCCACTCTTGAATCGATCGCTTATCAGGTAAACGACGTGCTGGAGGCGATGAAAGCCGATTCCGGCATTGCGCTTTCTTCACTCAATGTAGACGGAGGTGCAAGCGCGAATAATTTTCTCATGCAGGTACAGGCAGATATTATAAACGCCCCTGTCAATCGTCCTTCTTTTGTAGAGACGACCGCCATGGGCGCTGCTTATCTTGCCGGACTTGCTTCCGGTTATTGGAAAAGCAAAGAAGAAATCGCAAATAACCGCTCAACCGATAAAATCTTCCTTCCTTCTGTCTGTGAAGAACTTCGGCTTAGCCGCATCAAAGGATGGAATAAAGCTGTAAAATATTCCTACGGATGGGCGAAAAACAACGATTCCGAAAAATCATTTTAAAAAACCGATGCCGAAAATCAATTCAGGAAATTTTCAATGATGACAGCTTCCGCTTCTTCCTCGCTCATACCGAACGTGCGAAGCTTCACAAGCTGTTCATCATTGATTCTGCCGATTGCCGCTTCATGAACGATCTGCGCATCTACATGTTTTGCATTGATCTCCGGAATAGAGCTTATCTCTGCCTGATCCATAATAATCGAATCACACTGCACATGTGCATGACACCGGTTATTGCCGATCGCTCTCGGATGAAAGACTTGTTTTGAATTTCCTTTCCCGACCGATCTGGAAACAATTCTTGCCGAGCTGTTTGTTCCGTTTAACTCAATGTCCATATTGGAAACTGCCGACTGTTCTTCATCTGTCATCAGCTTTTCTGTCACAAACAGTTTCGCGTTGTCCGCCAGCTCAATATAATTTTCTCTCTCCGTACAGTCTACGCCGCTGATCTGCGTTGTCTCAAGCGTAAATACTGAATTCTCTCCGACATAGATCTTTGTCACCGGATTGAGCGTTTTCTTACCCGAGCCGTTTCCCTGAGCATAATGATTTTCTATATATTTCACATTCGCATTTTTACCTACATGAAATGCATGGATTCCGTCATGACGGGTTTCCGAACACCCTTCCCCGTGGATTCCGCATCCTGCGATAATCGTTACATCTGCTCCGTCTTCTATATAGAAATCATTGTATACAATATCCACACCTTCTTCAGTCATTACTACAGGAATGTGAACCTGCTCTTCTTTTGCTTCACCGCTTATATAAATATCGATTCCCTGTCTGTCCTCTTTCGGAACAATCTTAATATGACGGCTGTCCCCATGACAAACCGCCAAACCGTTCAGTCTGAGGTTATATGCCCCTTCCTTTTTAAATCCATAAGAATCGATCACATCAAGCACTTGCTGTGTCACAACAGCGTCTTTGTCATTTCCTTCAAAATCAGCGCTCATAAAGTTCGCCTCCTTTTTGTATTCTGCATCCGCATGATTCCGGTTTCTTCCCGAACAAGATCGGAACGATCTCATCCGCCGTGCCGACCGCTTCTACTTTTCCGTCTCCGATAACCATGATCCTGTCCGCCATGCGTATAATACGCTCTTGATGTGAGATCAAGATCAGACTCTGCTTCTTTTCTTTGTGAATCTGTTCAAACCGCTTGATCAACATCGAAAAACTCCACAGGTCAATCCCTGCTTCCGGTTCATCAAATACACATATCTTATGATCTTTTGCCAGAACTGTCGCAATTTCAATCCTCTTCATCTCTCCGCCCGAAAGCGTCGCGTCAGCTTCTCTGTTAATATATTCTTTCGCGCAAAGACCGACACTGCTTAACAACTCACAGCATGTCGTATCATCTAATTCTCTGCCTGCCGCAAGAGAAAGCAGCCTTTTTACTGTCATCCCCTTAAAGCGCGGCGGCTGCTGAAATGCAAACCCCATTCCTGCCTGCGCTCTCTTATCGATCGTATACGATGTAATATCCTGCCCGTCCAGTATGATCTTACCGCCTGTCGCCTCATTGATCCCCATAAGAAGTTTCGCAAGCGTCGATTTACCTCCCCCGTTAGGACCTGTAATGACAAGCATCTCCCCGTCTTCCACCGTAAAACTTACATCTGTTAATATCTCTGATTGTCTTCCTTCTTCTGTTATATTGTACGATAAATGTTCTGCCTGTAACATTCCGGAAATTCACTTCCTTTTTCTTTTTTATTTCTCTTTTTATTTTTCTTCTTTATTTCTCTTTTTATTTTTTCTTCTGCTCTGCGCAGAAAAAATTATATTTTACGCAGAAAATTGATGAATAGATAAAAGTTTCTCCCTTTTTCGTCATTTTGAAAAATATCCGAACTTTTCTCTATACTTGTCTGCATAAAAACTGCCCCGCCTCCAGATAAAAGTAAATTCTCGCACTATATGAAAATCTTCCAATGGAATTTTGACCAATGCTTCGCTTTCCAACTCTTCCCATATGGCAGTTTCATATAAAAATGTAATACCGCATTTTAATTTTGTCAACTCTTTGATCGTATGCATACTTCCAATCTCTACCGTCTGCCGAAAATTACCGATGCTCAGATTACAGGACTCCAAATACCTCTCCAGCACTTCGCGCGTACCCGATCCGTCCTCTCTGATCAAAATACGTTCTCCGAAAAGATCTTCTATCCGTTTTGGTTTCTTTTTAAACGGATAATCAGGGCTGCACACCGCTATATACGGCTCTTCTGAATATTTCTGAAAATCATATTCATTCTTCTTGAAAAAACCTTCTACCAAAGCAAAGTCGATCTCGCCTTCATCCAGTTTCTTCAAAAGTTCCCGTGTATTTTCTACGATCATATGTATGTGCGCGTTCGGATACATTTCAAGATAATTAAAAATCATTTTCCCGCCCAGCACATCTCCCACTGTCCTCGTTGCTCCGAAACGAAGTTCTTCTGATTCGCCCGCTCTTTTCATCTCATCTTGCATTGCAGTTTCATCATGCATCATCGTCAATGACGCGTTTTTCAAAATCTCTCCCGCTTCGGTCAGCTCCAGCTTTTTCCCCTCATAGCGGAACAGCTTCGTATTATAATGCTTTTCCAGAAAACGGATATGCTGTGATACCGCAGGCTGAGTGATATTCAGTTTTTCCGCTGCCCGTGTGAAATTCATATACCGGCATACCGCCAGAAACGTTTCCATTCTAAAATCAAGCATACTCTTTCCCCGTTATATTTCTCAACAGTTCAGCCATACAGTGTACGTGAAGCAGAAAACATGCCTGCATGTTTTTGCGAGCGGACATCTGTATGCGGTGAGCGCCCGTTTATGAGTAAAACAGTGGCAGCAGCCACGATAAGCACGCAGTGTGGTTTTACGAATGGCGCAGACTGAACTGTTACTTTCTCTTTCCTCATTATATCATTTTTATATTTTATAAGCAGCGGGCGGTGTTTTCACCGAACACCCGCCCGAGCTCTATAAGAATTACTCCCTGCGTTTAATTATAACATAAATTTATTATTATATAAATATTAATAATTTTATTTTATATATTTTTTATGATATTGTATTTCCGGAAACAGGAATAACAACACATCATTTTGCAAAGGAGATTTTATTATGAACTTTTTAAAAAAGAACGGCGCCGGTCTTCTGCTATGTCTCGCCATCTCCATTCCGGCATGGTTTCTCGGAAAATCATTTCCCGTCATAGGAGGACCTGTCTTTGCCATTCTAATCGGCATGGTTTTGACACTGATATTAAAAGAAAAAGAACCGTTTACCGCAGGAATTAACTATACCTCCAAAAAAATACTGCAGGCCGCTGTTATTTTTCTTGGATTCGGAATGAATTTATCTCAAATACTTGCAGGCGGAAAGCAGTCTTTGCCGATCATAATTTCCACGATCACAACATCGCTTATCATTGCATTTATTTTATATAAAGCTCTGAAACTAAAGACAAACAATGCAATTTTAGTCGGCGTGGGATCGTCCATATGCGGAGGAAGCGCGATCGCCGCAACCGCGCCTGTCATCGACGCGACGGACGAAGAGGTTGCTCAGTCGATCTCTGTTATCTTTTTATTCAACGTGCTGGCCGCACTGATCTTTCCTACGTTGGGCGCTGTCCTCGGACTAAGCAATGAAGGTTTCGGATTATTTGCCGGAACTGCCATTAACGACACATCATCCGTAACCGCGGCTGCCGCCGCCTGGGACGGAATCCACGCAAGTCATACTCTGGAAACTGCAACGATCGTAAAAATGACCCGTACGCTTGCTATTATCCCGATCACATTAGCCCTAGCTTTTTATCGGGAAAAAAAGGAGAAAAAAGAAGAAGGCTCTTCTTTTAGCTTCAAGAAGTCCTTCCCGTTCTTTGTGCTTTTTTTCATCCTTGCATCTGTCGTAACAACAATATTCCACCTTCCTGCCGCAGTCACAGGTCCTCTTAAGGAACTGAGCAAATTTTTGATCGTCATGGCTATGGCGGCGATCGGGCTGAATACAAATATCGTTCACCTTGTAAAAACAGGCGCGAAACCAATCTTCACAGGTTTTTGCTGCTGGGTCGGCATATCGCTTGTAAGTCTTGGAATGCAGCATATGATGGGACTTTGGTAAAGAATTTAATTGTCCGTTTTCCCCAAAAATGGTATACTGTCTATAAATATCTGAGAACCGAAACCACATCGTTTTTAACAGGAAAACTGCCGGAGATGATCAGGCAAAATATAATGAGGCAGAAACATGAAATTAAAAAACATTTTACTTGTTGTAAAAGATATCGAAAAATCAAAACAATTTTATCATGATTTATTTGGTTTAGACATGATACTTGACAATGACGGAAATATCATTTTAACGGAAGGTCTTGTCCTTCAAGATGAAAAGATATGGAGAGACTTTTTGAAAAAAGAGATCTTTCCGAAAAGCAATTCTTGCGAACTGTATTTTGAAGAGAAAAATATAGAAAAATTTATCGAAAAGCTGGAAAAATTATACCCGTCAATCCAATATGTCAATCGGCTCATGACACATAGCTGGGGACAAAAGGTAATCCGTTTTTATGATTTGGACGGTAATTTGATCGAAGTAGGAACTCCTGTCTAACAGCACAGAGTCTTTTTTCAGAAAAGATGATATACCGTTTTCAAAAAACAGTCTGTAACGCATGAAAAAATCCTACTCTCAAATTTTGTCGTAGTAGAAAGGAGCTGTCATATGAAAAAATTTATGAAAGAAATAACATTATTTATAATTCAATTATTGATTTTTTATCTGTTTCCTTTATTTGCAAAACAGATTGACGCAATAGGCATGGTTCTCTTCCTTATCACTGCGACATTTGTATTATCTGCTCTAATGGGAATCATCTCAACTAACAAGATCAAATATTTCTATCCGCTTATAACAGCAATACTTTTTATTCCTTCCGTGTTCATTTATTATAACGAAAGCGCTCTTATTCATTCTGTCTGGTATTTTGTCGTTTCCGTTGTCGGAACAGCGATCGGAACGGTCATAACCAAATTATTTGCAAAATAATCATGAAACCACAGCATGATAGATGCAAATAGGGAGACACATTAATAAAAAATATCTGCTTCTATTCACCTGAATAAGCTATGAAAAAAGGATATATTCTTTTTCCATAGCTTATTCTTTTCGTTTAACGGACTTTGCATCTATCACTGCCGGATTTGACTCATATATTATACCGTCATATTTAACAATAACTTGATCCCCCACAAGAAAGTCATCGTTTCTGTTTTCCTTGCCTTTTTCAAACCTTATCACAAAATATTTCCCGTGAGAATCCACAAAATCTTTTTCTGTAGCTTCTATTTTAATCTGATTCTTATTTTCGATTACTACACCTGTCATCGAATGCCTGTTAAAACATACATTCCACAATAAAATACTCAAAAAAGCAAAAATCACAACTGCCAAAAATATTTTTATTCTTTTAAAAGAATGACTGCCTGTCATGCGATACACCTTCCTCTCTTTTCGCAAATAACAAAAATGGGAGACGCACTTTTTTCATATTCAACTGTCTGCTCAACAGAAAAATATCTTTTTTGTGCAATCTCCCATTTTATTTACTGTATTTAAAATCGTCTGTTTTATAAATTTCCGAGCAATTTATCTATACTTACAAGTTTCACACTCAGTACAAAAATTTCCGCCGCAACGGACAATTCTTCCGGAGTCGGATAAGACGGCGCAATACGGATATTACTGTCATGAGGATCTTTTCCATACGGGAATGTCGCCCCTGCTCCGGTCATTACAAGACCTGCCTCTTTCGCCTTTGCAACGATCGCCTTTGCGCAGCCTTCCATTGCATCAAAAGAGATAAAGTATCCGCCGTGAGGCGCGATCCATGATCCGATTTCCAGTCCTCCCAATTCTCTTTCCAGAACATCCAGAACCGCCTCAAACTTCGGCCGGAGAATATCGGCATGTTTCTTCATATGCTCTACGATTCCGTGAATATTTTTGAAAAATCTCACATGACGCAACTGATTTACTTTATCATGTCCGATCGTCTGAACTTTCATCATATTACGAACGTCTTTTAAGTTTGCTTCCGACGCCGCCAAAGCCGCGATGCCTGATCCCGGGAAGCTGATCTTGGAAGTTGAAGAGAACTTATAAACCATATCAGGATTTCCCGCTTTTTTACATTCCATCAAAATCTCAAGAAGATAGTCCTGCTTATCTTCATACAGATGATGTACGCAATATGCATTATCCCAAAAAATACGGAAATCTTTTGCAGCCGGTTTCAGATTAGCAAAACGATATACTGTATCATCAGAATATGTGATTCCCTGCGGATTAGAATACTTCGGCACACACCAGATTCCTTTGACCGACTCATCTTCACTGACAAGTTTTTCCACAAGATCCATATCCGGACCTGTAGGAGTCATCGGTATATTGACCATCTCAATTCCGAAAAATTCCGTAATCGCAAAATGTCTGTCATACCCCGGAACCGGACATAAAAATTTCACTTTATCTAATTTACACCACGGTGTATTGCCCATAATTCCATGAGTCATGGCACGGGAAACCGTATCATACATTACATTCAGACTTGAGTTTCCGAAGATGATCACATTATCTTTCGGCACTTCCATCATATCTGCGAGAAGCTGTTTTGCCTCATCAATACCGTCAAGGTTTCCGTAATTTCGGCAGTCTACTCCGTCTTCGCAAATGAGATTCGCATCCCCTGCAAGCACTTTCATCATATCCATTGATAAGTTCAACTGATCTGCAGCCGGCTTTCCTCTGGACATATCCAGCTTTAATCCCTTTTCTTTTACTTCTTCAAAGCGCGCTTCTAATTCGCTTTTTAATTCCAACAGCTCTTCTTTACTTAAATCTTTATACGCAGTCATTACAGGACTCCTCCGTTTTATTTTTTCATCACTGTATCGTATTGTATACATTTTTTGATATTTCGTCAATGCTTTCCGTCATTTTTTTAATTACGAAAACACTTTTTGGAGGAATTTTATAATAATTTTGAAATTTTGAAAGGCTTTTCATTCATGGTTTGATCTTTTCATATCATTTTTCTTTCTACAAACATCAGAAAGCGGCTATGGGATTTCACAGAAAACATTTTGAGAATTTAGATTTTTTTCTAAATAGATATTGACTTTTTATTTCCGCAGTGCTCTAATATATTTAGAAATATTTCTAAATACTATTTAAAGTAAGGGGGAATGTTTTTGAGCTTTGCCGAAACGTTTAAAGCATTATCCGATCCGGTAAGACGGGAAATTCTGGAACTTCTGAAAAAGGGCAGAATGTCTGCCGGAGAGATCGCAAGTCATTTTGATATGACGCAGGCGACTGTCTCCTATCATCTGAAGATTTTGAAAAAAGCAGATCTTATCAGGGAAACACGGGAGAAAAATTTTATTTTCTATGAGCTGAGCCTTACCGTATTAGAGGAGATTATGGTATGGATCTCAGACTTGAAAGGAGAAAAAGAGACATGAAAAAATATAAAACCACAATCATTATTACAACTTTGATCACATTACTTCCTATTGTGATCGGACTATTTCTTTGGAACAAACTTCCCGATACACTGGCAACACATTGGGGAAGCGACGGAACCGCAAACGGATGGTCCAGCAAAACATTTTCTGTCTTCGGAATGCCGCTCATCCTGACTGCGATCCACGTTTTGTGCCTTTTTGTCACTTTGAATGACCCGAAGAAAAAGAATATCCACAAGAAGCCTATGGCGCTTATTTTCTGGCTCGTTCCTGTGATTTCTCTTTTGGCTAACTGTTCGACTTATCTGATCGCTTTAGGAGTAGATTTCAGCATTGAAATCTTCATATCCGCTCTGATCGGTGTCTTTTTCATCGTTCTCGGAAACTATATGCCGAAACTTCAACAAAACTATACGATAGGCATCAAACTTCCGTGGACATTAAACAGCGAGGAAAACTGGAATCGAACCCATCGGCTCGGAGGCAAACTTTATATTGTTATGGGAATTGCCATGATTTTAATGTCGTTTATAGACAGCTTACTCGGAAGCGAAGCCGCCGCATGGATCATCCTGTCCGTGATCACTATAGGCGCTATAATTCCTGCCGCTTATTCTTTCTATTTGTATAAAAAAGGCATTTAAATGAATCTTCTATTATAAAAATAACGTCTGTCAGAATTTTTGATCCTGACGGACGTTATTTTTGTCCTCTTATACTCGTTTTCTTATGCTCGTTTTCTTATATTCGTTTTCTTATATTCGTTTTCTTATATTCGTTTTCTTATTCTCTTTTCTTATGTTTGCTTTTCATCTACTTTACAATTCCGACCATATCCGCAACACTTTCAAATCCATGTTGTTTCATATATGATTCAATCCCGTCTACGATCTTCATTGTCACTGCAGGATCAAAAAAGTTTGCTGTTCCTACCGATACGGCGCTTGCCCCCGCAAGAATCATTTCGATCGCATCTTCCGCAGATGCAATTCCGCCCATTCCGATTACGGGAACACTGACGACATTTGCCGCCTCATATACCATGCGCACAGCAATCGGATGAATCGCCGGTCCTGACACTCCGCCTGTTTTGTTTGCCAAAACAAACGCTTTTTTATTCACATCAATCTTCATCCCCGTTAAAGTATTGATCAAAGATACGGCGTCTGCGCCGCCTGCTTCCACCGCTTTCGCCATCTCGGAAATACTTGTAACATTCGGACTTAATTTCATGATGATCGGCTGTTTTGCATATTTTTTTACTGCCTTTGTAATCTCTTCCGCAGCGTTCGGATTCTGACCGAAGGCAATCCCGCCTTCTTTCACATTCGGACAGGAAATATTAATCTCCAGCATATCGACGTCTTCATTCGCCAGACGTTCTACGACTTCACAATAATCTTCTGTGGATCTTCCACATACATTTACAATGATCTTCGTGTCGTATTTTCTCAAAAACGGAATATCCCTCTCGCAAAACACATCGATTCCCGGGTTCTGCAAGCCGACTGCGTTCATCATTCCTCCGTAAGTTTCCGCTACTCTCGGCGTCGGATTTCCTGTCCACGGAACATTAGCAACGCCCTTTGTCGTCACAGCTCCGAGTCGGTTCAGATCGACAAAATCAGTAAACTCTGCTCCTGATCCGAACGTGCCGGAAGCAACTGTAACCGGGTTATTCCATTCCACTCCTGCGATCGTCACTTTTGTATTCATCAGATTTCCACCTCCGTTGACAAAAATACCGGACCGTCTTTACAGATTCTTTTGTTATGCACATTACTGTGATGATCTTTTTCTTTCGTCTTGCATACACATGCAAGACATGCTCCGATACCGCATGCCATGCGCTCTTCCAGCGAAATATAGCATTCGATCCCGTTTTCCTCCGCATAGTTTTTGATCGCGCGGAGCATCGGTGTCGGTCCACACGCATAGATAATATCTGCTTCCAATCCGTTTTCACGGATCGCATCCATTACATTGCCTTTCGTTCCCGCACTTCCGTCCTCTGTAGAAATATATACTTCCCCGTTTTGTTCAAACTCTGTTTTCAAAAACGTCTCGTCATTTCGGTATCCGACAATGATTTGCTTTTTCTCACAGCCGATCTGTTTTGCCAGTTCCAGAATCGGAGGCACTCCGATCCCTCCCCCTATGAGAAACGCCCGTTTTTCTAATGCTTTCTCCAGCGGGAATCCATTTCCCAACGGTCCGATCACAGGAATCGTATCGCCTTCTCCCATCTGTGAAAAAAGCTCTGTTCCTGTATTTTCTCCTGTAACACGGTATACAACGCGCAGTGCGCCTTTCTCTTTGTCTATCTCGCAAATACTGATCGGGCGCGGAAGAAGTTTGCTTCCGTCGTTTGTATACATCGAGATAAACTGCCCCGGCTCTGCCGTTTCCGCCGCTTTCGTTCTGATCCACATACTGTATATGCCATGCGCGATTTCTTCCTGTGAAATGATCGCCGCATTTTCTTTTTCTTTCGTCATATGTGTCATATGCTCCTTTATTTCAAATTCTCTATTACAAATTATCAACTGCTTTTTCCGTCAGATCGTCTTTGTCCCTGCCGGATACTTATTTTGCAGATTCAAGCGCTCCGCTGATGTCCGCGATCATATCTTCTACAGCCGCTCTGGAAGCGTCTCCGAAATTCTCTGCTCCGAACTTTGCATATGCTTCCTGCTTATATGCCGCAATAATTCCTCTCGACGAGTTCACGATCGCTCCAAGTCCGTCCTCATTAAAGAAATGAACAAGATCTTTTCCGCGGCCGCCCTGCGCGCCGTACCCCGGAACGAGAATATATGATTTCGGCATGATCTTTCTGAGGACTTTTCCCATCTCCGGGTATGTCGCTCCGACAACGGCGCCGATATAACTGTATTCATCTCCCATACACTCTGCGCCCCACTGCGCAACTTTTTCGCCTACATGTTCATACAGCGGACGTCCGTCAATGATGCGGTCTTGGAATTCTCCGCTGGACGGATTCGATGTTTTCACAAGAATAAATAACCCTTTTTTCTGCTCCTTGCATACGTCCGCAAACGGATTCACTCCGTCAGATCCAAGATACGGATTCACTGTTGCAAAATCTTCGTCAAACGGAACATACTCTTTTGATCCGACTTTTACCTTTCCGAGATGTCCTACCGCATATGCGGCTGACGTAGAACCGATATCTCCTCTTTTAATATCTCCGATCACAACAAGATCTTTTGATTTACAGTAATCTACTGTTTTCTTAAATGCGGCGATTCCCGGAACACCGAACTGCTCGTACATAGCAATCTGAGGCTTCACAGCCGGTATCAGATCATATGTCTTATCTACGATTTCTTTATTAAACTGCCAGATTGCCTCTGCAGCCCCTTCCAAAGTTTCCCCATACTCTGCAAACGCTTTTTCCTGAACATGCTGAGGAATATAGCTAAGCATCGGATCAAGACCTACTACGATCGGCGCTTTTGTCTTTTTAATCTTTTCTACTAATTTGTTAATCATACAAGTACCCTCCGTTTTCCTGAAAATCTGCCTTGCTTTTGTGTAAAGCAGATGCCTCACACATTTTCAGAACTTTTTTATCTTTTATATTTTATCACAATATCCGACTGACTTCTATACCAAAATCTTGCCTGCCTCATCCCTGAAATGCCAAAAGGAAGATTCCGAGATTGCAAATGATCGCCAAGATTCCTGGCAGATCCGGACTTTATCCTGTCGCCGCCGTAAAAATATAAGCGGACACTCTCGGAAATTCCTTAAGTATCCGCTTATATATTTTTAATCATTTCTCATTTATCTTTCGTTCTTCCGCTTTATCCGGCTTACATAATAGCTTTTTTCGCCTCTTGTTTTCCGGCCTTCCTGTGAGCCGCAAATTTAAAACAGTTCAAACAGGCCGCCCGGCACGAGCAGATTAAACGGATATACCGGAATATTTCTTACGATTCCGAACAAAAGCACGAAAATCAATATTCCTGCGACAAATTTTACACTGATCTTCTGATCGATATGATCTCCGCCCGTAATCGCCCAATCGATTGCTCTTGCCGCCACATAAAGCGCTAATAGCGGGAGCAATACCGTCATAACCGGATTATAGCAAAACGCATCCAAAAACCGTCCATGCAAAAGAGAATAACTGGCGCGTCCCGCGCCGCATCCCGGACAGTAAAACCCTGTCAAAGAATAAAAAACACACGGCAGCGGATAGCTGTGCGGATTATGAAAATACAAGTAAACCGCTCCCGCCAGCGCCGCTATAGCGGCTCCTGCTACGATCAAGATCCGCAAACTTTTCTTTTTACGCAATAATTCTAACATGTATTTCCTCTGCTATAGCATCTTAGTAATAATAGTATCCGCCTACGCCGCCGATAAAAGCAAAGATGATATAGATGACTTCTACAATAAGACCTACGACTGCAGATGCAATGATCCAGATCTTCGCGGATTTTGCCGCATTTTTCGCTTCCTCATAATTGCCTGCCGCCATAGATGAATTGATCTTTGCCGCATATACGATACCTACGATACCGAACGGAAGACAACAGCACAACGTACAAATAATAGATAATACAAGGTACGGTACCCAGTTGATCGGCGTCTGCGGCGCCTGATTCTGATAAGGCATCTGGTTCTGGTAAGATGTCTGACCTTGATTTCCTCCATACTGCTGATCTGACGTCTGATCAGAATAAGTCTGACCTGTTCCGTAATAAGGATTGTTCTGTGCGGATGTATATGTCTCCTGTGCCGGAGCTTCCTGATATACGTGATCCGTTGAAGCAGCTTCCGGCTGAATCGGTTCTGTCGGAGCTTCTTCTGTCTGGGTCGGCTGTACCGGCTCTGTCAAAGCTTCTTCTGTCTGTGCCGCCTGTACCGGCTCTGTCGGAACTTCTTCTGTCTGCGCCGCCTGTACCGGCTCTGTCGGAACTTCTTCTGTCTGCGCCGCCTGTACCGGCTCCGTCACTGTTTCTTCTGCTCGAACCGGGTCTGTCGCTGACGTATCAGACTGCTGCGCTCCGCAATACGGACAAAACTTTGCGCCGTCAGGAATTTCTTGATAACACTTAATACAATTCATTTTCCTACCTCGCTCTCATAGTATTTGTATATTATTTCATTTCAATAATAATACCACTGTCAGAGCAAAAAAGTCACCAAAAAAATACATTTTTTTGCTTTTTTTACATTTTCATATACTCTTGGCTGTCACCGCTTCTTCCCTTTTCTGCCGAATGATCCCTGTTTTCAGAAGAACCGGGCGAAGCGCGTTATACAAAACGCCTGCGAGGATCACCGAAATCACTGCATTTACAAAAGTTGTAGCCGCACTCCACTTTGCAAGAACTTCCGCCATCTGCTGCGGCTGCCCCATAATATACTGTTTGTAGAAGTATCCTACAATCGGATCGGCAATGACGTTAAATCCAAGCCCTGCGACAGATGCGATCATGCTCCAGCGGAAAATGTATTTCTTATCTGTACTTTCATTGATCTTCGCAATTCTATGAGCCACAAGACCGACGATAAGTCCGATACATAATTTCAGTACAAACGTCTTCGGCGCTCCTGTAATATAGACCGGATCGAGAATATCTGCGAATCCCATTCCGATAGCTCCCGCAAGTCCGCCGTACCATCCGCCCAAGATCAGAGCCGCCAGTACGCAAAATGCATTTCCTACATGAAAAGACGTTGCGTCGCCCCCGGGAAGAACAATTTTAAACTGCAAAAATTGAAATGATACAAAACAAAGCGCAGCCATAAGAGCTGTCTGGGCAATCTTAACTACAGTTTCATTTTTTTTCGTCATATACTTACCTGCTTTCCTGAACTGTTACTTTTTTGTTCAACATTATTTAATACAGGTATATTAGCATCAGACTGGTCGTATTGAAACATCCAGTTATCCCATTTTTATACAGTCCACTTTTTCTTATGAGAACCAAGTCGGACTCGCTCCATCTCTTCGGCAATATCCTTTTCAAGATAATCAAACAAGTAATTCCGGATCAGCTCCTCCTGTTTCGGATAATCGTCTTTCATCTGTTCAATAACCGATTCGATCTCCTCTTTCAGTCCTGCCGCCGACATCCGATGCGCTCCCTGCCCCATAATGATCACCTGTTCAAGCGCATCCGATGTTGCCACGATAACATCATGCTCCTTTGCGATTCTTCGCACAGTCTTCTCTATATAATGATCCGCGGTTTCCGCCTCCCTCGTGTAAACGACATGAATATTATGATATTTCATGATCTCTCCCGGATTTCCTTCTACTTTATACGCGTCAAATACGAGGATCAGTTCACATTGTTTGTATCCCTGATAATTACACAAAATATCCGCAAGCTTCCCTCTTGCGGCGGCCAGATCGATTTTCGCCAATTCTTTCAGTGAATCCCACGCAAAAATAATATTATACCCATCTACAAGCAAATATTCTTTCCGGTCTGCTTTCTTTTTTTTCGTTTTTGTATAATCACCGGAAATGTCAAAAGGTACATTTCGGGATTGTAAGCGGTCGCCGTTGCAAAAAGCTGCCGCCTTTCCTGCCGTCACAGTAACAGGCGCGCTCCTTTTCGTTTTCTTCACCGGATCGGGCGTTCTGACATAGATTGCATCCAGCTCTTCCTGTGTCAGCTCGATCGTTCTTCTCTGTGGACGAAATGCTGCAGACATCTGTGTATCTTCTTCCGATTTTTCTGCCGCCTCGCCTTCTACATGCATATGGGCGTCCGCCTCATACCACGGAACGATCGTTCCCGCCCCATGAGAGCAAAATACCGAATCTGCAGTATTTTCTACATCTGCATCCGCATCGTATCCGATCTGCCCGATCACTTCTTCTGTATTATGACATTCGCCGTATCCTTTCAAAGAACAAAACAATCTTCCGTAACCGCCTGTGTACGCCGTAAATTCTTTTTGATATCCATTCATCTCGGCGGCAGGAACACTTCCTTTAAGCACCGCCATCCCATTTTCCGTCTCAGGTCCTTCAAACTCTCCGCTCATCCGTTTTATATCCGTCATTGCTTTTCCGACATTTTCCAACGGCAGTTCCATACGAAATTCGTAGTACGGTTCAAGAAGAACACTTTCCGCCTTCCGAAGTCCCTGACGTACCGCACGATATGTCGCCTGCCTGAAATCACCGCCTTCTGTATGCTTTTTATGCGCCTTTCCCGACAGAAGCGTAATTCGGACATCTGTAAGAGCAGAACCTGTCAGTACTCCTTTATGTTCCCGCTCTTCCAAATGCGTAAGTATCAGCCTCTGGTAATTACGATCCAAAACATCCTCCGAACAATCTGCCGCAAACTGCATCCCCGATCCGCGCTCTCCCGGCTCTAATCTCAAATGCACTTCCGCATAATGTCGAAGAGGTTCAAAATGACCTGCCCCTTCCACACTGTTTTTGATCGTCTCCTTGTATACAATGCGTCCTTCTCCGAAATGAATGAGAACTCCGAACCGGTCTTTCACCATCTTCTGCAGAACTTCCGTCTGCACTTCTCCCATAAGACGGATGTGGATCTCTGATGTTTCCTCGTTTCTGATCACATGAAGCTGCGGATCTTCTTCTTCAAGACATCGCAGATTCTGAAACATTTTATGAGCGTCACACCCATCCGGAAGTTCGATCCGATATGTCATGACAGGTTCTAATACAGGAAGCAAAGATTCTTTCTGCGCGCCGATCCCCTGTCCCGGATAAGTTCCTTCAAGTCCTGTCACCGCACATACTTCCCCTGCGGAAACTGTTTGAACGAGTTCGTATTTTTCTCCCGAATACTTTCGGATCTGATTGACCTTCCCTGTACATGATTGTTCTGCCGCAAAAGGAACATCTTTGACGCGCAGCTGTCCTCCTGTGACTTTCAGATAAGTCAGCCTGTTTCCCTGAGGATCACGGGCGATCTTATAGACTTTTGCCCCAAATTCAGGCAAAGGCTCTGCCGACGGCGCATATTCACATAATCCCGACATCAGCGCTTCGATTCCTTGCGCTTTCAAAGCAGAACCAAACCAACACGGAAATACTTTCCTTGCGGCAACCGCCTTTTTCACAGTCTCCTTTTCGATCTTCCCGCCGGATAAATATTCCTCAAGCATTGTCTCATCACACATCGCAAGACTTTCTTTGTTCTCCTCCGACTGCATGTCCATCTCCACACAGCCGTCTCCGAATCGGTTTTTTAATTCTTCCAGCAGTTTTTCTCTGTCTGCTTCTTGACGATCCATTTTATTCACAAAAATCATTGTCGGAATCTTATACTGTTTCAGCAGCCTCCAAAGCGTAACCGTATGCGCCTGTACCCCGTCCACAGCGCTGACAACAAGTACTGCGCAGTCAAGCACCTGCAGCACTCGTTCCATCTCAGCCGAAAAGTCCACATGCCCGGGAGTGTCAAGAATCGTAATACTCGTATCATTCCATATAAATTCCGCCTGTTTTGAAAAAATCGTGATCCCGCGTTCTCGTTCCGTTTCATAATTGTCAAGAAACGTATCCCCGTGATCGACGCGCCCCATATTCCGAATCTGTCCGCTTAAATAAAGCATTCCTTCCGACAATGTTGTCTTGCCCGCGTCCACATGGGCAACAAGACCGATACATATATGTTTTAATGGTTTTTTTACCGAATTTTTGTCTTTCTTTTCGGATGTATTTTCCATGAAAATACCCCTTTCCTGTGATTTTTATACAGAAATTATCATATCACAGAAAGGGGTATAAGTCGAATGTAAAACGTTTTCTACTTTTCCACTCTATTTTTCTACAGTCTTTCGCTGCTTTCATTCATAAATTTGTATTCTGCCACGGAACGGTCAAAACCTTTAATATGTCTGTACAGCCACTCGATAACATTTTTATTCACCTGCTCTACAAATGCCTCTGACGGTCCTTCTTCCTCTTCAAGCATATTGTAAAGATCTTTTACTACGGCACGCAGTTTGTCATGTTCTTTTTTATGTTCCGCTATTGCCGGATAATTGATCGATTCCTGAAGTTTTTCTTCCTCCCCGAAATGAAACTCTGTATAGTCTGCAAGATAATCAAGCGTTTTCACTGCCACTACTTTTTCTTTGCTCGTCTCACAACTATCAAGAAGCTTATTGATCTTGTCAATCAGTTCTTTGTGCTGTGTATCGATCATTTCATTTCCCGTTACCAAACTTTCATCAAATTCTGCTCTCATCGTTTCATTCTCCTTTTTCTTTTTTCACTGCCGTTCTTTCGTTTTTAAACTGCAGGATCATTTCATTTGTAAGACTATCCCGTGATGGCTCTACAGGAATGTCTTCCCTTTCAAACCATTCTGCCACCGCCAGTTCCTCTCTGTCAAGTGTGATTGCATCATTCCCGTCAAGATCGCAATAAAATCCCATAAGAAGCGTATCGCTAAACGCCCACGGCTGACTTTTATAATACCGGATGTTTTTCACTTTCAGCCCGACTTCTTCCATCACTTCCCGCGCCACAGTCTGTTCGACAGTCTCCCCGATCTCCGAAAATCCTGCTAAAAGCGCATATTTTTTATATGTACGTCCTGCATATTTGGACATCAAAATCCGGTTGTGATCCGTCACGCCGACAATAACGGCCGGGCATATCTTCGGAAATTCCGTATTTCCGCACGCTTCACAGACAAGCATCCGCTCCTTCTCCCCGTGCTTCAGCCGTTTTCCGCACCGTCCGCAATATTTCCGGTCTTTATACCAATTATAAAGCTGATATCCCGTAATTCCGGCAAATGCCCGGTCTTGCGGATCTGCCGTTCTGAAAATCTCTGTATTTTTCATTTGGAAGTCTAAAAGCATCGATCTGTCAATTTCATTTACGAGATAATAACGCTCATCATCTACCGAAAATAAATATATACACTCTTTGTAAATCTCCCTGTTCAAATGTTCCAAATCCGCAAAACTCGGAAAACTGATTCCCTTTTCAGACACTTTCATCAGCGCCGCGTGATCTTCATAATACAATGCAATACTGTCTTTATCAGGCGGAACCGGTTTGTACTGATTATCTAAGTGATGCGGTTCAATGTCTTGTATCATAGCAGTTCCTTTCCCATACGCCGCAGTTTTTCTTTCCTTTTGCAGCGACGCTATAAGTTTCTGATCTTAAATTCTCTCTGTGCTTCCCGTTTTTGATCTTTTTTAGCAATATCGTCCCGCTTATCATACAGTTTCTTTCCTTTTGCCACTCCGATCTCCATTTTCACAAGACTCCCCTTAAAATACACCTGCAGCGGAACAAGAGTAATTCCCTGTTCTTTCATCTTTCCGAACATCTTGTCTATCTCTTTTTTATGGAGAAGGAGCTTTCTCACCCTGAGCGGATCTTTATTAAATATGTTCCCTTTCTCATACGGAGAGATGTGCATCCCGTAAATATACATTTCTCCTGACTCCACCCTGATAAAAGCTTCTTTTATACTGCATTTTCCCATTCTCAGAGATTTTACCTCTGTACCGTGCAGAACAATTCCTGCTTCATATTTTTCAAGAATAAAATAGTCATGATACGCTTTCTTATTATTGGCGATCATCCTGACTTCTGACTTTGCCATAATCCACTCTTCTCCTGCCCTAAAATCTATCATGTCCAAATACTTTCACATACCCGAACACCTCTTTGTACGAATGCTTTACATACGCAAATATCTCTTTCTTACAGAATCCTGAAATTCACTGTCCTTTGAAGTTTATCCGCATCTGTGACGCAAATTCTCACCTTCTGTCCCGGCTTATAAGTCTTGCCTGTATGTTCTCCGACCAGTTCATAGCTTTGTTCATAAAACTCATAATGATCATCCCACATATCCGCCACATGTGCAAGTCCTTCCACCGTATTTTCCAATTCTACATAAGCGCCCCACTTTGTCACTCCCGAAATCACTCCGTCAAACTCTTCCCCGATATGATCTCTCATATACTCAGCCTTTTTCAGCTTCACAACTTCCCGCTCGGCTTCTTCGGCTCTTCTCTCCCTTTCACTGCACTGTGCCGCAACCTGCTGCAAAAGTTCAGAATAATGCTCCGCCCGGTTCTCATCAAATCTTCCTCTTAAGTTTTCTTTGATGATACGATGGATCTGAAGATCGGGATACCTTCGGATGGGCGATGTGAAATGAGTATAATATTTTGCCGCAAGTCCGAAATGTCCGGTATTCTCCGTCGTATACCTCGCCTGTTTCATCGACCTGAGCGTAAGTCTGCTGATCAGATCTTCCTCCGGTTTTCCCTCTACTTTCTCAAGCAGTTTCTGGATCTCTTTCGGCCGGATCTCATTTCCGACATGGATATGATAGCCGAAGCTGTTGACAAATGCCGAAAGCTGTCTGATCCGGTCCTCATCCGGCGCTTCATGCGTCCGGTAAAGAAACGGAATCTCCCTCCAGAAAAACTCTTCCGCCACTGTCTCATTTGCCATAAGCATAAAATCTTCGATAATCTCTGTCGCCGGATTTCTGTCATACGGCTTTACTTCGATCGGTTTTCCATCTTCATCCAAAACAATCTTCGTCTCCGGAAAGTCAAAATCGATAGCGCCCCGTTTTCCCCGTTTCTGTCTGATCAACTCCGATAATTCTTTCATCATCCATATCATCGGAACGAATCCTTCATACTCACGAAGCGCCTGCTCATCCTGCTCTAATACAGCGGAAACTTTGTTGTAACTCATCCTCTTGTCAACACAGATCACCGACTCTGTAATCTCATGGGAAATCATCTCCCCTTTCGGCGAGATCGTCATGATACAGGACAAAGCAAGACGCTCTTCCCCCGCATTGAGCGAACAGACCCCGTTTGACAAAATGTGCGGAAGCATCGGAATAACCCTGTCAGCCAAATAGACGCTTGTTCCGCGTTCCAACGCTTCTCTGTCGAGGGCGCTTTTTTCCTGAACATAATTCGTTACATCCGCTATGTGTACGCCGAGCACATAATTTTCTCCGTCCCGCTCTACCGATACGGCATCATCCAGATCTTTTGCATCTTCACTGTCGATCGTCACCATTTTCACATTCGTAAGGTCTTTTCTCCCGGCACGATCCGCCTCACTTACAGGCTTCCCGACTCTGACCGCCTGATTCAAAACTTTCTCGGGAAACTCTGTCTTAATGCCAAGATCCATTACGATTGACAAAATATCCGTGCCCGGATCGTTCACATGTCCGATGATCTGCGTAACTTTTCCTTCCGGTTTCATATGTTCCCCGCCGTAAGACGTCATTTCCACAACAACTTTATGACCTGTCACAGCGCCCATCTCACGCCCTGACGGAATATAAATATCGTTTACATACCGACAGTTATCCGGCCTGACAAACCCGAAACTTTTACATTTTTCATACAATCCGACAATATGCGTTACTCCGTGCGAAATAATTCCGACGATCTTTCCCTCCCGCCGCTTTCCTGCCGGAGCTGACGTTATAATATACTCTACTTCATCGCCTTGGAATGCATTCCCAAGACACTCTTCCGGAATAAAGATGTCATCTGTTCCATCTTCCGGCGTAACAAAACCGAAACCTCTTGCATTTGCCTGAAATATTCCTTTCAGACGCTCGGTATGACCGCATGTATATTTTCCCCTTTTTGAAATCGTGATCTTCCCTTCTTCCACAAGAGCATCGAGAACTTCCCGCAGTTCCTGTCTCTGTTCTCCCGGAATTTGAAGTACGACGGCAATCTCTTTGATCTTCATAGGTACGTACAGATCATCGTTGATAAAATCAAAAAGTACCTTTTTGCGTTTTTCAAATTGACGGCTTTCCTCTTTTGATTTTGAAGGATTTTTTCTGTCATTCACTTTGACGCGATCATCATGTATTCTTCTTTTTTTCTCTCTGTTACCGTGTGTTTTCCGCATTTTACCCTCCGCACTAAAATAATCGCCGAAAGTACCAAAAGGCACATTCCCGATTGTAAACAGCCGCCAGATTCTCAGACGTCTCCGAGCTCCGGCTCTTCGCCGTTACAAAGCAAAAGCACCCTATATTCGTATAGAGTGCTCATAATCATTATTATCTTCTGCTGTCTTTTTATACTATCCTTTTAGTTAAAGATATTGAGATTCAGTACAACTGCCAATACAATAAACAGAACCGCAATAACTCTTGTAGCCTTTACAAGCGCGCCTTCCATCGAACGTCCTTTATTATGTCCCCAATATGTATCTGCAGCTCCGCTGATCGTTCCAAGACCTGCGGATTTACCCTCCTGTAAAAGAATAATACAAGCTAATGCGATGCAATCTATAACAAAAATAATCGTCAATACTGTTTTTAAAATATCCATTTCTTCTACCTCCTGAAATAAACCAAAATTATTCTATCACAATTACAGCTTATTTGCAAGACATTTCATCCATTGTTTTCTCAAACCTTGTTTTCTCAAATATTCATTCATTGTGTCACAAAATATATTATGTTACAATCATCTTAAAATTATAATTTTTTCAGATGTAACAGAGGTGTTTCGATGGATTATGCGATTATATTGATGATTTTTAATTTTATCAAGAGTATTTCCGAGTTCTTAGCAAGTATTCTGATAATTATTTGTGCGGTTAAGTATCTGAAAAAACATTGACTGATGAAAATCAACAGGACAGCGGCTTTTTCTGCCGCTGTCCTGTCATTTAAAAACGATCTTTTAACTGCCTTTCAATCGTCTTTTATCTTGTGTATATTTTACTCTTCTGCTTTGTACACATCTACAAGTTTTTTCAGATAAGCATATCTTTCCATAGCTTCCTGCTCATTGATTGCGAACAGTTTTTCTGCCTTTTCCGGATTTGCTCTCTTAAGTGCATTGTAACGTACTTCTCCGTCGAGGAATGCCTGATAATCTTCTTTCTTCGGCTCTTTACTGTCGAGGAAGAATTTATCTCCTTCTGCTCCCGGATTGAAGCGGAAGTTATTCCAGTATCCACATTCTACCGCAAGCTGCTCCTCTGTCTGAGCTTTGCTCATACCTTTCTTGATTCCGTGGTTGATACACGGTGCATAAGCGATAATAAGTGACGGTCCCGGATAAGCCTCTGCCTCTGTAATCGCTTTCACTGTCTGGTTGAAGTCAGCTCCCATAGCAATCTGCGCTACATATACATAGCCGTAGCTCATTGCCATTCCCGCAAGGTCTTTCTTCTTCGTCTCTTTACCGCCTGCTGCGAACTGTGCTGTAGCTCCTGTCTTTGTTGCTTTTGATGACTGTCCGCCTGTATTGGAGTAAACCTCTGTATCAAATACCATGATGTTGATATCTTTACCGCTTGCAAGAACATGGTCAACACCGCCGTATCCGATATCGTAAGCCCATCCGTCTCCTCCGAATACCCACTGGGATTTCTTAGCGAGGAAATCTTTATTTTTCAGAAGTTCCGCTTTCTCTGCGCGGTCGCATCCGCAAGCTTCAAGAGCCGCCACAAGTTTATCTGTAGCTGTTCCGTTTGTCGCTCCGCATGTATATGTGTCAAGGTATTCCTGTGCAGCAGCCTTAACATCTTCATTTTCCGCATCTGCGGCAAGTTTCTCTACAAGACCTTTCAGTCTGTTTCTGATCGTATTCTGTGCAAGAAGCATACCATATCCGAACTCAGCGTTGTCTTCAAACAATGAGTTGCTCCATGCCGGTCCTTTTCCTTCCGGTGTTACCGTATATGGTGTGGACGGAGAAGAGTTGCCCCAGATAGAAGAACATCCTGTAGCATTCGCAATATACATTCTTTCTCCGAAAAGCTGTGTGATCAGTTTTGCGTACGGTGTCTCTCCACATCCCGCACAAGCTCCCGAGAACTCAAGAAGCGGCTGTTTGAACTGGCTTCCTTTTACTGTCGTCTCTTTGTATTTAGCGACAACTTCCGGTTTCACCGGAATCTCTCTTCCGTAATCGAAGAATGTCTGTTTGCCTGCATTCTCTTCCATGTTGCCCATAACAAGAGCTTTCTCACCCTTCTTGCCCGGGCAGACATTTGCACAAGATCCACATCCTGTACAGTCATAAGCGGATACTGTGATAGCGAACTTCATATCCGGCATACCGATCATCGGAATAGACTGCATTCCTTCCGGAGCATTAGCAGCTTCTTCTTCTGTCAGAGCTACCGGACGGATAACAGCATGAGGACATACATATGCACAGCGGTTACACTGGATACAGTTGTCCGGCTGCCAGATCGGAATGTCTACCGCGATACCACGTTTCTCGTATGCGGAAGATCCTGACGGAGTTGATCCGTCTGCATAATCTGTAAATGCAGATACCGGGAGGGAATTTCCTTCCTGAGCATTTACTTTTGTCTGAATATTTTTAACGAAATCGATTACATCTTTTCTTCCGTTCTCGTCAATGTGCGGTACTGCAAGGCCTTCGTCTGCCGCATCTTTCCAGCTTTCCGGAACTTCGATCTCTACGACCTGTTTTGCTCCTGCATCGATCGCATCATAGTTCATCTGAACGATCTTATCGCCTTTTCTGCCGTATGTAGCTTTCGCTGCGGCTTTCATCAGGCTGATCGCTTCCTCTTCCGGAATGATCTCCGCAAGTTTAAAGAACGCAGACTGGAGCACTGTATTGATACGTCCGCCAAGTCCGATCTCTTTACCGATCTTAATTCCGTCGATCGTATAGAACTTAATGTTATGGTTTGCGATATAAGCTTTTACCTGTCCCGGAAGATGTTTCTCAAGACCTTCCATATCCCACGGACAGTTCAAAAGGAATGTTCCGCCGTCAACAAGCTCCTGTACCATGTTATACTTGTCCACATAAGACGGGTTATGACATGCTACAAAGTTTGCCTGATGGATCAGGTATGTCGATTTGATCGGTGATTTTCCGAAACGCAGGTGAGACATTGTAACACCGCCTGATTTCTTAGAATCATAGTCAAAATATGCCTGAGCATACATATCTGTATTATCACCGATGATCTTGATAGAGTTTTTGTTTGCTCCGACTGTACCGTCAGCTCCGAGACCCCAGAACTTACAGTTGATCGTTCCTTCCGGTGTTGTAACGAGCGGCTCGTCTGCTTTCAGGGAAAGATTTGTCACATCGTCAACGATACCGAGAGTGAATTTTGCTTTTTCATCGTTATGATATACTGCAACGATCTGCGCCGGTGTCGTATCTTTAGAACCGAGTCCGTAGCGTCCTGTGTAAATCGGAACTGCGTCGAACTTAGATCCTTTCAACGCCGCAACAACATCCAGGTAAAGCGGCTCACCGAGAGCTCCCGGCTCTTTTGTTCTGTCAAGAACGGAAATCTTCTTAACAGAATCCGGAATCGCATCGATCAACGCCTCTGCGCTGAACGGTCTGTAAAGACGAACTTTTACAACGCCGACTTTTTCTCCTGCCGCTGTCAGGTAATCGATCGTTTCTTCAATCGTATCACATACGGAACCCATTGCAACGATCACATGTTCCGCATCTTCTGCTCCGTAGTAATTGAACAGTTTGTAGTTCGTTCCGAGCTTTTCGTTTACTTTGTCCATATAGTTCTGAACGATTCCCGGAAGGGCGTCATAATACGGGTTGCACGCTTCTCTTGCCTGGAAGAAGATGTCAGGATTCTGAGCGGAACCTCTAAGGCACGGATGATTCGGATTCAATGCATGAGCACGGAACTCATCGATCGCATCCATGTTCACCATATCTTTCAGATCTTCATAATCCCATGTCTCAATCTTCTGAATCTCATGAGATGTACGGAATCCGTCAAAGAAGTTAATAAACGGAAGTTTTCCTTCAAGCGCTGCGCAATGAGCAACCGGTGTCAGGTCCATAACTTCCTGTACGCTTGATTCACAAAGCATAGCCGCTCCTGTCTGACGACATGCATAAACGTCGGAATGATCTCCGAAGATAGACAAAGCATGACTTGCAAGCGCACGGGCAGATACGTTAAATACGCCCGGAAGCTGCTCGCCTGCCACTTTATATAAATTCGGAATCATCAAAAGTAATCCCTGAGATGCCGTAAATGTCGTTGTCAGAGCTCCTGCTGCCAAAGATCCGTGAACAGCTCCTGCCGCTCCTGCCTCTGACTGCATCTCTGTAACTTCTACAGTCGTTCCGAAGATGTTCTCTCTGCCTTCTGTCGCCCATTCGTCAACGTGCTCCGGCATAACGGATGACGGTGTGATCGGGTAGATTGCCGCGACTTCTGTATACGCATACGATACGTGAGCGGCTGCCTGATTGCCATCCATAGTCTTCATTTTTCTTGCCATTTTTTTGCTCCTCCTTAAGTTTTACATTGAATAAAATAAATTTCTCACATGTGTCCTCATTATATCTCCAAACTTGTCAAAAGTCTATAGAGGGCAGTTTGTTTTTTGTTTATTTTTAGCAACAGTTCAGCCATACAGATGTACGGGAAGCACAAAACATGCCTGCATGTTTTTGCAAGCGGACATCTGTATGTGCTAAGCGCCCGGTTATGAGTAAAACAGTGGCATCAGCCACAATAAGCACGCAGTGCGGTTTTACGAATGGCGCGAGCTGAACTGTTTCTATTTTTAAGCACATGTGACATGAACTGCCTTAACTGTTCTTATGTTTTTTTCGCAGATAAAGCATTGCTGCCCCCGTGCCGACTACGATCGCACCTGCAAGAAGCTGGGAGACGGCAATCCCGACCCCGGGAAGAAGAAGCTGGTCTGTTCGTAATCCTTCGATCCAGAATCTTCCCAGTCCGTATCCGAACAGATACATCAAAAACAGCTCGCCCTCATACTTTTTATGCTTACGATAAGCAAATAGGATAATGAGCAGTACCATACACCAAAGCGATTCATACAAAAAAGTCGGATGCACCTGAATATAACTGACTCCGTCTATCCTCTCTATATGCCGGCGCATCTGCTCCGTCACATCGGAAGAGCGCACTGCATCTAATGGCAGGCGCATCGCAAACAGACTGTCCGTATATCCCCCAAACGCTTCCCTGTTAAAAAAGTTTCCCCATCTTCCAAGCATCTGCCCGTTTAATAACGCCATAGCGATCGTATCGAAAATCTGAGGAGCAGATAAATGCTTTACTTTCGCAAGCACCAGAACGCTGATCACAGCTGCGATCACCCCTCCGTAAATCGCAAGTCCGCCTTCTCTCAGATTAAAAATATCGAGCAAATTATCTTTATACATATCCCACGAAAAGATTACATAATAAAGTCTTGCCCCGACAATTCCCGCAATGACGCCGATAATCCCCATATCAAGATAATTTTCCGGATTCTGACCTGTCCGTTTCGCTTCACGGGCAGCAATCCAAAAACCAAGCAAAATTGCCGTTCCGATAATGATTCCGTAATACGCTATCTCTATTCCGAATAAATCGATGCTCTTTCCGACATTTTTAAGATAAATTCCCAAATTAGGAAAACTGATCTCTGTATGCATAGATCATTCCGCTCCTTTTCATTTTTTATTTGACAGAACAAACATATGCCCTGTATCCCCTCTAAAAATTTTCTATTTACACAAAGGCAGGTCTTTCATGTAAGTAAAAAACGGATACAGACCGGCAAAGAAGTGTATCTGCACGGTTCCATGCCGTCCGTATCCATCGCTGCATATTCTTATACGTTGAATCTAAACAGCATAATATCGCCGTCCTGCACAACATATTCTTTTCCTTCCAGCCTTACAAGACCTTTTTCTTTCGCTGCCGCATGTGTTCCACATGCCATAAGGTCATCATAGCTGACAACTTCCGCACGGATAAATCCGCGTTCAAAATCCGTATGGATCTTTCCTGCCGCCTGCGGCGCTTTCGTTCCTCTCTTGATCGTCCATGCACGGACTTCCGGTTCTCCCGCCGTCAGGTAACTGATCAGACCGAGAAGATGATAACTTGCGCGGATCAATTTTTCAAGACCCGACTCTTTCAATCCCAGTTCCTCAAGGAACATCGCCTTTTCGTCATCATCAAGCTGGGAAATCTCTTCTTCTATCTCCGCACATACAACGAACACTTCACAGTCCTCGCTTGCCGCATACTCACGAACCGCCTTTACTCCTTCATTGTTCGCACCATCGTCCGCAAGGTCGTCTTCAGATACATTTGCCGCAAAAATAACAGGCTTTGCAGTCAGAAGATTATAACTTGCAAGCCACTCCTGCTCGTCCTCGTCATCTGTCACAAAGCTTTTCGCCATTTTATTGTCTTCCAGATGCGCTTTCACACGATTTAAAAGATCCAGCTCTTTTGCAGCCGCCTTGTCATTGCGGGAAAGCTTAACCGTTTTCGCAATACGCCGCTCCAGAATCTCCAGATCCGAAAAGATCAGCTCAAGATTGATCGTCTCAATGTCTCTGATCGGATCGATGCTTCCGTCCACATGAACGATATTTGTATTTTCAAAACAGCGGACAACATGAACGATCGCGTCCACTTCCCTTATATTTGCAAGAAACTGGTTGCCGAGACCTTCGCCTTTTGACGCGCCCTTTACCAACCCCGCAATATCAACGAACTCGATCGCCGCAGGAATAATTTTTTTCGTATGATACATCTCTCCGAGTACATCGAGACGCTTGTCCGGAACTGTTACGACTCCTACGTTCGGATCGATCGTACAGAACGGATAATTGGCGGATTCCGCCCCTGCTTTTGTCAATGAATTAAACAATGTACTTTTCCCTACGTTCGGCAAACCGACGATTCCTAGTTTCATTTTTATCTTTACCTGTCTAAAAACCCTGCAATTTTTGCGGGTTTTCGCCTTTCTCTATATTTTTAAGTATCAGAGTCTTAATGTCGTTCTATATAATACTATAATAAGGCTCATATGTCTACATCACAACTCTAAAGTATTATCTAAAAGTTTCCCGGGAAAAGCCATATTTCCCTTCACTGACTTAAAACGACAACAAAAGGCGGTATTTACCGCCTTTTGCTTCCGGATCAGCTCTGCTTATTATTTTGTATTTGTAATGGTATTTTTAGATCTGCGATATTTCAGTATTACAATGATTGCAGACAATGCAAGAACCATTCCTATTCCCGTTCCTATAACCGGGGCATGATCTCCCGTTTTCAGCGCATTTGTCTTACTTTCTTGATTGTTTAAATCTTCCGTATCGGCGCCGCCGTGACCACTTCCGTTGTGATCGATATTATTATCGTGATTATTATCTGTGTTATCGTCATCCGAAGAATCAATATTTTGCGATATCAGTTTGTAAGCAGCAACTGTTCCTGACACTTCGCAGGATGCAAGCAGATAAGCATTTCCGTCTGCGCTTTCAGATGCGGAAATCATGCACAGTCCTTCCGGAGATACGTCGCCTGCTATATCTTTACTAAAATCTCGGGAGTTAATATAATTTGCGAAAAGAATCTTGTCAGGGTTTGTAATGTCATAAGCCATAACGCCTCCGATCCTCTCAAGACCGATAAACGCATAAGTTTTCTCTCCTACCGTTCCGATTGTTACGCTTTCTGCTTCTACGCCCTTTTTCCCTGAACGGTCATCTATTTCTGCGGAGTCATTGGAACAATTAAAGTACTGCGGGAAATATGCCGCTGTTTTTGCTTCTAACTCGTTTCCGCTCGTATACACTTCTTTCATTCCGGATCCATCTACACAATAAACAGTGAAGGAACGTCCTCCGAACAGGTAATCATATTCTGAATTTAAACCTTCATAATCGTTCTGATCGAAGAATACAACCTTTCCGGTTAGTCCACTGTTTTCAGCCGTAATTTTCCCGGAAGGTGATGTTTGCCCTTTCCCAAAATTACATTCTGCTTCATTAAGATATTCGTTCCACTCTCTGGAATCCCCCTCATTTGCAGTTACAATATAAGTTTTGCCGTTCGACTCAAACAGAGAAATTCCGTCCGGCATACGGATTCCGCGAAGCGACGGATAAGATACCGGCCTGTATGCCGCATCTTTTTTATCAATATCGATCGGATATTTTTCGTAATCTTCATAGTAAGCGCTTAAATCTTGGGTAGCTTTACTGTCTACGTTTTTAAACTCATAATGATAGTAAATAGATTTTTTCTACACTCCCCTTGATAGGAGATAGAAATTTACTACATTTGGAGGTTTCATTATGAGTAATAAACGTGCTCCAGGACGTTCCTTGGATGAATGGATGGAACTGGTAACCGAATGCAGACAAAGTGGCCTGACAGATGCTGCATGGTGTAATGAACACGGGATATCTCCCAGCTGTTTTTACAATGCAGTTACCCGTCTCCGCAAAAAAGCCTGCCAGATACCGGATCCAGTTGGAAAAGCTAGCACTCTTGACCTTACGTCCCATAAACAGGATGTAGTCCAGATCGCTATAGAACCGGAGTCTTCTCCGGCAGGACTGATTCCAGATAATGGAAACAGTCCTATGCACCTTGACAATTCACATACGATTGAAATCGAAGCAGACGGATTGCTTATACGAATGAGTAATGAGATCAAACCGGTACTTCTGAAGATGCTTATGGATACGCTGAAGGAGTCACTATGTTAGCGGATATCTCAAGTGTTGATGCAATCTATATCGTCTGTGGCAGAACCGATATGCGCAAGTCCATTGATGGATTGTGTGCGATCATCCAGGAACAGTTTTCGATGGAGATCGACCATGCACTTTTTCTTTTTTGTGGACGTAAATGTGACCGCATCAAAGCTATTTTAAAAGAACCGGATGGAATCGTTATGATCTACAAAAGACTGACTGCCCAAGGTTCTTACCGGTGGCCCAGAAATAAATCTGAAGTCCGGAATCTTACATGGCGGGAGTTCGACTGGCTGATGTCTGGCCTTGATATTGAGCAGCCAAAAGCGATTAAGTCAACATGAAAAAGATGCACATAAAACTCGCATTTTTTGCTGTATTTTCAGCACTTTCAAGTCTTGGTAAATCCGCTGTTTTGCTGGGAAAAGTCCCTGTTTTCTGGTATAATGGAAATATCAGAAACAGGAGGAAAAAGCAGTGGCAGACAGTTCTAAAGATATCCAGCTCCATGAGCTGAAGGACATGATAAACGATCTCAAAAAGATGATAAAAACACTTCAGGCAACTGTCGATGCTGCCAATAAACGGGAAGAGTCTCTTACCCAGGAACGGGATAACCTGAAAGAAGAGATAGACCTTCTCCGTAAAAAACTGTTTGGCACCTCCAGCGAAAAAAGAACCATCGATATTCCAGGCCAGTTAAACTTTTTCAATGAAGCGGAACTGGAACAGAATCCAGAAGCTGTAAAAGCAGAGGATCTTGAAGCACTTCTTCCGGAAAAAACAGCAAAAAAACGAAAAGCAAGAGCTACAGACGCTGAACGGTTTAAGGGAGTTCCTGTTGAGAAAAAGTATCTGGAACTTTCTGAGGAAGAGAAACTCTGCCCTTCCTGTGGTACTCCACTGAAAGAAATCGGGGAAGAGTTTGTCCGCCGGGAGCTGGTTTTTGTACCGGCAAAACTGAAAGTATATGAATACTATAGTAAGAACTATGAGTGTCCGCAGTGCAAACTTCAGGATATTCCGGTCATTAAAAAAGGAAAAGATGGCAGAGCCCATATGCTTTATGGAATGGCTTCTGCCGGAACAGTTGCCTGGGTAATGTACCAGAAGTTTTGTAATGGTCTTCCATACTACCGTCAGGAAAAGGACTGGAAACAGTATGGCGTAGAGATCACCAGAGCTACTATGGCAAACTGGGTGATCCGGAATTCCGAAGCGTTTTTTCTTCCTATGTACGAATACTTCCACAGGAAACTTCTGGAACGTGGATTCGCGATGGCAGATGAAACGCCACTTCAGGTTCTGCATGAACCGGAACGCCGCGCTCAGACAAAGTCATATATGTGGCTGTTCCGCAGCGGTGAAGACGGAGGAATACCTATTATCCTCTATAAATATTCGGAGACCCGGGCCGGAGACAATGCTGTGGATTTTCTTCACGGCTTCAAGGGTTATCTGATGTGCGATGGCTATAGTGGGTACAATAAAGTTCCAGATGCCAAACGCACAGCTTGCTGGGCACACATCAGAAGATATCTGGCAGATGCCATTCCCAAAGGAAAAGCTTTGGATTATACCCTGCCATCCGTACAGGGAATGCTGTACATTAACCAGCTCTTCCATCTGGAAGATGTGATCAGATCAAAGTATTCTTCCTTCGATGCTATCAAAAAGGCGCGTCTTGAAAAAGAAAAGCCGGTAGTAGAAGGCTTTTTGTCGTGGCTTGATCAGCAGAACCCTACCCGTGGAAGCAGAATGGATAAAGCTGTCACCTACATTCAGAACCGCCGCTCCTATCTGTCCACCTATCTAGAAGATGGCCGCTGCAGTTTTTCTAATAATCTCAGCGAAAATGCGATCCGTCCATTTACAGTAGGCCGTAAAAACTGGTTGTTCTGTGACACACCAAATGGAGCCCAGGCCAGTGCTGTTGTGTACACTATGGTAGAAATGGCAAAAGCCAATGGAGTAAACGTCTATCACTATCTTACTTATCTGCTGGAAAAAGTGCCTAATGATAGGATGAGCGATGATGAATTAGAACTTCTGGCTCCATGGAACGAAACTGTCAAAGCTGAAATCGAACATCGTGTAAACGAATCAAATCAATTATATGTGAACTGTCAAGGTGCTCCGGCTACTGAAAAGTAGTCGGGGATTTTTTCTATCATACCTAAAAATTAAGCGCTTACTCTTCATATCCTGCGGAACAGATATTTTCTATAGAAAGTGTTTGCAGATCTACGATGGCAATGGCGTTTGCTTCCTGAAGTGTAACATAGGCTGTTTTATCATTTGCTGCAATATACTCCGGTTCTAAATCAACAGACGGAGCCGTTCCTTTTTTCAAAATCACTCCATTTTGTACAAGCTCCGCTCTTTTCGCTTCACTGTCAAAAACGGTAAAGTCAAGATGTGATACATTCTGATTTGTCAGATCAATTACAGTGACCGTTCCCTTAGGGTCAATACTTCCCGCTTCATAGCCGTTTCTTGGTTCGCCTTCATCTGCCGAAAGAATTTTTTTACTATCGGGTGTAAATGTCACCATATCCGGCTGTACACCTGCCTCATAAATCTGATCAAATGACAATGTCCCATCTGCGCCGCAAAGGAATACTGCGAGGCATCCGGCAACCGAATAATCAGATGACTGGATTGCCACTGCAAGCTTTTCTCCATTTGGAGAAACGGCAACAGAAGTCATATCACCGTAGGAGAAACCTTTGTAATTGTTCTCAACGATTTCTTTGATATTTATATTCTTTCCATCTAACAAAGCGATCTTATCAACTGCATTTTTATTTTTCATCGGAATTGCCGTTAAGTTCCCGGTTACACCATTCACAGCATACGCCCAGCCTGTAACTGTATTGTAATCTATAATTTCCATAACGCCGCCGTCCGGGTTTTGCATGCCGGAATTATATTGAGCAGTCTGTGTCATGGCAATAGAAGACTTTTTATTCTCTAATCCGTTTTTCAGCTCTCCGCCGTTCGCATTTTTGGTAACACTGAATGAATCAATTAATTTACTTTCCGGGGCATTGCTGTCTCCCGAAAGGTTATATACGTTGACAGAGATTTTATTATCCGCCACGTCAAAGACAGCGTAACTTGGACTGTACTCCTGGTTCCATTCCTGATTTCCAATTGGAAGATTTCCCGCCAAATATGCCTCAGAACCGGTTTGTCCGTTTGCCAGCACCGGATAATCTGCATTATTGGTCTTGTCTACTTTCTCAAAAGGAGTATAGTATTGCATGTCAGAACAGCAATTACCCGTCAGATAAATCACTCCGTCAGGATCATGGAAATCATCCAGTCTTTCTGCATTTCTCTGACCGTTTTTCAGCACATAGCTTCGAGAATACACATGATCGTGACCGCCTAATACAAAGTCAACGTCAAATTCATCCATCACCTGCTCAAATCCTGCATCTACATAGTTCTCAATATCCGAATCGGCAGCATGCTTTGCCACTGTCTGCGTAGATTTATGATGTGTAACAACTAACCATTGATACTGACCTGAATATTCTGCCGTCGCCGCATTTAAAGTTGTTCTGAAGTTAGAAACGATGGCTTCCGCTTCGGAATTGTCCTTTGAAGCGCTTGGAACATTTACATTTCCCGCATTTTCATTATCGTTTCCGCCCGGATAAGCTCCTGTGTTTAATGTTACGAAGAGAACGTTATTATATAAATAGTAATAGTTTCCTTTTGTCTCCATTTCTCTTCGTTCCACAAAATCATATTGCCCGTCTTTATTCGGTGTAACACCATTTGACTCTGCAGATTGTGCGATTTCATCCGCAGTTGCCTGAATATAGTTGCCATGGCTTTGACTCGTTCCACTGTTCTGTCCGCGGAATGTTGTCTTTACCTGATTAAGAGACGCTGCGTTTCCATCTACACTCATTTCATTCGGAAGATTAAAATGATCATCAAACATGTAATGACGATCATGATTTCCTACTGCCGGGGCATACAGAAGAGATGTCATTTCTTCCGGAGCAAAAAATGCCGCATACTCACTGGATTTTCCCCAGCTTTGATCCTCCACCTGGTCTCCCGCGGAAACAATGAGGTTCACATCTTCCTCTTTCATCTTGTCCAGCATAACTGCCCATCCGGTCTGATTTTTTCCGTCAGAAGGATTCCATCCCCCGTTATTTGTTTCTCCGTTTTCTTTAATCTGGGGATCGCTTGTAAAACCAAATCGAAATTCACCTGCATTTGGTGTTTCATAAGAATACTTCTTTGACCAAGTATTTCCATTATCATATGAAATCTGATAACTATATTCTGTGCCTTTTGAAAGTCCTGATACAGTAGCCTGACATACTATTTTCCCGGTATCTGTATATTTTCCTTCAACTACTTTTGTAGGAGTATGAAGAGCTCTTACAGATGCTTCTACTGTCTTATCCCCCATACGGACAATCGCATTTTGAGTACCTTCCGGGGCATACCAGTTCAGGTTTACCGAATCGTCTCTTTCACCTGGTTGTAAAGTAAGGTATTCGATTGAAACTGCATTGTTTTCCTGTGCTGCCACCTCCTCTGCTCCCGCTGCAAAGACATCACTTACTGTACTTTGAGCGCATACGATCGAAACAGCTGCTAAAAGCGCCATTGTTTTTCTCCGTTTTACTCTCATATCGTTTCCTCCGTTAACCCATTGAATTCAAGTAACGATAGGATTGTAATGGTCTTTTGTTAAGGTATTTTGTTGCATATGTAAAATAGGAGTTAAATTTTTCCTTTTACAAAATGACAATGGCATAAACTGTAAGTTGTTTATTTCTTCTTTTTCGGTTTTGGAGTTGGCAGTTCATCATACATTGCATGAAACAAGCCTGTCAAAAATTCCTTATTATCGACTTCATCTACCAACAACATCTCTTTTGCTCCCTCATAGGGTAATTCACATGAAACTATCGGCATATAACTAATTGCTGATTTTACTCGTTTAGCTTCTCTTGTCAGGAACGCAACAGGCAGAAAACACCGCAAAGACAGCGTAAAAAATCCATTAACAGAGATAGCTGATAGACATTAAAAACCGCCGGCATAATTTTATCTATAGCGGCGGCATACATAATCATTTGCAGCTACTAAATTAACGGTTATATTTTTTCGATTTGTTTAACAAAATATAAATTCCAATCAATACCAAAATAGTGATGCCAAGTATCATATACATCGTTCCAATATTTACTTGACTTCCGAAAAAATAAAGATTGCAATCAAGGGAATCTTTTAGTTTTTCAATAATCACTATTGGAATACCTTGATTTTGTATTTCGGCAAGCGCCCCTTGCATTGTATGATTTCGGATAAGTGATGTACCATAAGTGCCTGGCAAAAATGAGATTATTTTTTGCAGCCCTTTTCCAAATGAAGAAATAGGCATATATGCACCACAAATGAAACCATATCCCGCACTGATGATTGTGCCTACCGCTGAAATTTGTCCTTGTGTTGATAAGAAAAAATTAATAATCGAAGATAATGCTGTTCCAAACAAAACAAGTAGTAAAATATCAAGAAACAAAAAGAATATATCTGCGAGTAACATATTCCAACCGACAATAGCCACATAAGTAAGACAGATACCCGTTGCAGCAAAGCAAATAATAAGTGTTGAAAACAAGGTTGCAGTATAATAACTCAGCGAAAGTGTAGCTGACTTCACAGGAGATATTCTTAAATCTCTTATCGTACCATTTGCTTTATCTTGCACCATTAAAAAATTAGAACAAAAAGCAACCGTTACACACGAAACAGCAAGAATGGAGGAGATAAGTTGACTGCCTACCAGTCCATCTATTACACTTTCTGATAATTTTAATGAATTAGGTAAATTAGATGTAAAACTAAGCTGGGATTTACAGCCTCATTGAACAACCGCTAATAGAACAAATAGTGACAGTATAACCACACCAACCATTTGAATGATAATCGCCATAATATCTAGAAATTTGCGTGACACTTTCGATTTTCTCATCTCTCGGATAAAGGGAATGTCGTAGCGCAATGTAAACAGAAAAGTTACTACAAGCTCAATACAAAAGAGCATAGGCAAGATATTTTTACTGCCATAGGATATTCCCATTCCAATATGCGTAATAACTAATGCCGGTATGTCATTCCACTTCACAATCAAAAGAATACCCGTTAGCGCCACAATTACCCAAGAAATACTGTTAATGATTTTTTTCACTTTTTCCATTAAATTTCCCTCCTTTTTTCAACTCGATAACTTCAAATTTACGGAATAACTGAAATTTGTCAATGTGATTATTTTCTGCCTGTTTATTACCCCTTGGGAAATTATTTTAGTGCAAACAGAAATAATTATTCAATACGAACATTAACTGGTCTTATTGTAAGTTCTCCAGCACCTTCTACGCTATACCACTTTCCTTTTTCGAGTTGAATTGTTTCTGACATGCCATGTGTAATGTAACCTATAGTATATTGTTTTCGACTTTCAATATCCGTAAAAATAACATCCGTATCAGCATTTCCAGAAACTTTAATCTTATTATTGATAGGCTGTATCAGCTCATTTTTCACAACTCCCCCAGAAAGCGTAAAAGTGTGCGTTCTGATATATCCGTTATAGCTAATACTGGTGATAATAAGAGCCCTAGGAATTGCTATTCCAATCATTCGCTTCATCCGCTTTTTGTCCATATAAACCTCTCTACAAACTAATCAAATCATATTTTGTAGCTCGACAGACTGAGATTTACAATGCTACCCTTTTCCATTTTCTAATCTTAGTTCTAAAAGTTCCGAAAGGAGCAACAGTATTAATGTGAATAAACTTGTAAACTTCCCATATCGCTGTTTTTGTAGCATCATCAGCCCACTTTCTCATATGTGGTTGAAATAATTCTTCATCACTCATTGAATCAATCATTGTATGGATAGATGTAATATTTTCTTTTAGTCTATCTTTCAGTTCTGCTAACGATAAATATGAGTAAGTATCTGTAAACCATTGATATAATTCACCTAGTTGATTCCACTTAAACATATCCGATGGTGTTTTCACTTCAATTCCTTGTTTCTCATCGTCTTCCCATTTCAAAACTAATGTCGTCCATCCAACTTGATAAGCAAGATTTTCTGCTGGTGTTCTATCTACTTCGATTATTCTCTTATCTTTTAAAGATTCAGGAATATTATCAAATTCAGAAATATACTTTTCAAAACTTTTATTTATCTCATTTTTTAATTCTTCTTTGTCCTTGTATGTTCTCAAAATATCTACCCCACAACTTACAATTTTACTTAAACTTTTTTATCTTAACAACCTAAGATTGATCGATATACTTGTCCATCTTTTTCATCTTAATCTTTCTTGATTTTAAATATCGAAACGAGAATTGCAATAAGAATTCCCACCCCTTGTATTTTTATTGCAATAGGTAAGAAATCCGATGCTAATATCAACGAAACATCAGATGTCGGAAAATATGTAATTATAAAGCTTATTATGATACAAATGATAATCGGTACAACAATGAATAACAATGCAACAATGCGCCATGCTTTATTGGACATTTTAATTACCTCCTCTCCTTTCCCTTAAAATGTATTGAAAATAAGAGCGAAATTTTTCATCTGTAAAATTCAATGTTTTCATCTCTCAAAATTCTAGTTGAATTTCTCTCAATCTCTATGTCCTATTAGCTTACAAATCATTTCTATAAATTATATATATCTTTTTAACTATCTTTTTATATCTTCTTAAATGTCCGCAAAGCCTTATTTTATCGGCTCTACGGGCATTTTGCTTTTGTGGTAAACCTCACATATCTAGGTCTATCTTCTTATATTTTCGCTATCAAGCGTGGTTAAAATCGTGGTAAATACTTCTATGCGATTAAACGCTGAACCTCTGATTTTGCAGTATCTATGGACGCATGAGCATACCAGTTCATTGTGATACTGATATTTGAATGTCCCATGATATACTGTAAATCTTTCGGGTTCATGTTCTTGCTTGCCAATCTTGTGCAGAATGTATGGCGTAGCGTATGCGGTGTGATATGTGGCAAAGGGTTATCCTTATGGTGCTTGTTGTATTTCTTTACCATACGGACAAAAAGCATATTGTAATCAATCGCAACTTTGGGCTTGCCTTTCTGATTGACAAATAGGAAGTTGCCCCGTCCATCTATCACAAATGGTTCTGCCTTTGGGCGTTTCTTCATAACCCGTTGAAATGCTTGTATCGTTTCCTTGCTTAATGGCACTTGCCTTGTTCCGCTTTTTGTCTTAGGCGTTTCAATATAATAACCTTGTTCCTTGCTCTTTAGTAACTGGTGGTCGATAACTACAACCTCATGGATAAAATCAACGTCCATGATTGTCAGTCCGCACAGTTCCGAGATACGAAGTCCTGTCTTTAACAGTATCAGCACATCATCATAATACTTGTGATACACATTGTCCGTCTTGATGAATGAGAGTAGGGCTAGTTCCTGTTCCTCTGTCAATGCGACTTTCTCTTTGGTATCATTTTCTAGGACTTCACTCAACTTGAAATCAAAAGGGTTTTTCCTTACACAATCGTCTTGTATGGCGATATAGAATGACGCTTTTAACGAGCGTTTATGGTTGTTAATGGTGTTATAGGAAAAGCCTTTGTCTTTCATGCGTAACGCCCATTCCTTAGCGTCAGAGGGTTTTATCGTATCAATGCTCCTAGCACCTAACTTGTCCTCTTTCAATAACCGCATGAGCTGTTCCCGTTGTTTCTGTGTGCTTTTCTTCACGTTTGCCCTCTGTGCGTTCTGTTTGGCGTAGAGTTGGCAAAGCGTCATTTTCTTGCCTGTGCTGTCGATACCGTCCTCAATATCCCGTCTTATCTGCTGTTCCAGTTCACGAAGTGAGGGTTTTTCCCGTTTTCCCTTTGGTGTCGGGTCTGTGGGTGTCAATCTCCAAGCATACACATATTTTGTGTTTCCAAATGCGTCCACATATTTATATAAGTATTTTCCGTCTGTTCGTTGGCTCTCTCCAGTATGCAAGATACGTCCTTTGCTATCCCGTCTTTTTTCTTTCATGGTGTCTGCTCCTTTCCTTATTGGAAAGAGCCTTGATATGACTTGTGTTTATCATAACACATACAAGGCTCATTTGCATTAGATTGCGTCCAATTTGTCAATGACCTTTTCAAACTGTCGGCGTTTAATCTGTATGCGGTTGCCATTCATAATGAGCCAGCCAGCGTCCTTGTTTTCCTCTGCCAAGCGTCTTAACTTGTTTTCTCCGATACGGAAATACTTTGACGCTTCTTCAATGGTAAGGGTGTATTTTTCCCATACAGGAATATCGTTGTTATTCATCAGATACCCCCTTTCCCATGTTTCGTGTCATACTGGATATAGGGGATAAGGTCGGTGCGGTCTATCCTCTGTAAGTGGGCGGTTAGTTTGCTGGAAAGGGAATTGCTGTATCTTGCCTTATCAAGCATAGTTCCCACTTTTTCCAGTCCACCTAATGCGTCATGTTCTTCCAAGAAGTAAAAACTTTTCACAGCGGAAATCACGCCACCTTCTGTGAGCCATTGCTGTGTTTCCTCAAGAGAATTATGTAGTTTCGGTACTTGCAGTTTTAAGACTTCCACAGCCCCTAAAAAGCGTTCCCAAAACCGACACGTTTTCCATCTGCTCTTATTACTTTCATTTCTGTTTGGCACGACAAAGCGTAGGTTGTTTGCCAATAGACCGAAAGCCAGTTCCCCAAGTTCCAGCGGTCTGTCTTTGAATGTCATGGCAAAAGCATGAGCCTTATCATCACGCAGTTGCATTTCTGTCCGTTTCCAACTGCCGACTTCATCAAGTGTCTTATTATGCTTTGAACAGACTTCCTTATCTTTATCATAAAAACGGTAGGACAATCCCGATTTACCAGCACCGATATAAACAGTCTTTGCGGTGTCGAAATCATCAAACTTGCTTTCGTCAAAGTGGTAGCCCTCACTATTCGAGATAAATTCCTCTTTTTCGCATTTCTTCTTTATCTGCTCTATGGTAAAGAATGGTTTTTCGTTTTTATCATCAATGGCAATATCAAGTCTTGTGAAATGGAAGTTATCCAGTCCGTATCTTCGCTCACAGCGTCGGAACATATCCCCAAAGGTATAATTCCTATTGTTGAGAATACGGAAAATATCATCACAACCTCTGCCAGTCATAACAAGATAACAGCCTAGCCCCTGTGGGTTATCCTCTGTCTTTCTTGCGTCTCCCGATACATAAATATCTCCAACCTGCCAGCGTGCTTGATAAGTCTTGAATTTTATCGTTGCTGGATAAACATTGAAAATGTCAGTCGGTAAACCTAAAATGTGCATGATTACATCTTCAGCGGTTGCCGTTTCAAATACAATGCTGATGTAATCAATCTTAACGGATAAATTTTTGTGTGTAGTTATAGTGCATTTCTCCTTTCGTATGCCCCGTTTTTTGCGGGGTAAAAATCGTGTTTTTCCTTTATTTATCACAGTTTCTAGGTACTATGACATGTATACGCAGGGCGGTGTTACATATACGCCCTTTACGAGCGCCTAAAGGCGTTCCCTTTCTTCCTGTGTCTGTTCCGTTCTTAACGCTCACGAGCCTTGAGAGGCTCGTGGCTAAACGAAACAGCCCCAGTCAGAAACCCTATTTTTAGTCTGATAGTCCATGCTCATTCATGCTATCAAAGTGAAAACATCTCTTATATATGCTTACTCAAGTGTGTGATTGACCCTAGCGTGCTTAATCACTCTGTCTGATAAGATAATAACGCCACTAGAATTACTTGTCAAGAAGTTTCGATTGACTTTTCGATATATATTAAGTATGATATGCTTATAAATGACAATAAAAGCAACGAAAGGAGCGGTTATACTAAGTTATGGAGTATTATGAAAAGAAAATCAGTTTCTTAGGAGAAAACATACAAATCATAAGAAAACACAGGGGAATGAAACAACAGGAACTTGCCAATAAAATCGGTATCAATATGCAGAGCCTTTCCAAGATTGAACGAGGTGTGAATTATCCTACCTTTGATACATTGGAAAAGATAATGGACGTGCTGGGAGTAACACCGAATGAATTATTGTCGGGGGAATGGAAATATATTGACCACACCGAGCCATATATCATGGACGTTATCAAACGAGAACAGGATTTTAATGTTTCCTTAGATTATTTGTCTGAAAATGAATTTTTCAATGACGAAAAAGAATGTAGATTTTACATGGAAACTACATTGATTAGATACATTAGCAATTATCTTTCTAGTGAGGTAGTAGAGTTGGAAGAACTTATGGAAATCAAGCAGTTGATACAGCGTCAGAAATTGGAACGCATGATGAAAGTACATAAGGAAATGCGAGGGTTAGACCGATACAGAGAACAGCCCAAAGAGTATAAATATCACGACCCTTATGATGATTGGATATTCCGTCAGCTTGCAGATATAGACAACAGAAACAACATTCCCAACACTTCGCCACAATTAGATTTTAATGAAACGGACTATGAAGATTATCTAAAAGAGAAATGGAATAGAGGACTTTAATTTTCCTCTTGCATGAAAGATACAGCAAACAAAAAGCCCAATCAAGAGTGCAAAGCACCACCAATGGTGGTAAGGCTCTTTACAGGGTTCTTTCTTTTCTGTGGTGGGTAATCAAGCGAAAAATGAAGAAGTGTTTTGTCATGCTTTATATTTTTATCCCGACTTTGATAATTCAGATTGTGAAAATGATTAAATACAGAAAAGCTAAATAACACGATTTATATTAGCATCACTTTAATGATAAATTAGTTAGAGTGGTGCCTTATTTTTTTCTCTGTACAATCACTTAAATAGGTGCTATAGTAATGGGTAGATAGTATTCGAACAGAAACTATACCACATATTTTTTATTTTTAAACCATGAGGATTATATCAGTTTGAACGAGACCTCATCCATGCAGATTTTCATGATTGTCACTTCCCAGAAAGGAGTGATCGATATGAGAGCAGGATTTATCGGAGCGGGGAAAGTAGGATTTTCCCTTGGAAAATACCTGAAGGAAAACGGCGTAGAGATTACGGGTTACTTCAGCAAATCACCGGAATCAGCTAAATCAGCAGCAGATTTTACTAACACAAAACTATATAAGAGTATAGAGAATATCTTAAGTGACAGTGATACCCTGTTTATTACTGTGCCTGATGGACAGATAAGCAAAGTATGGGATTATATGAAGAATCTGGATATTAAAAATAAAAATATTTGTCATTGCAGCGGTTCGATTTCATCAACCGTTTTTTTTGATGGTGAAAACCTCGGTGCAAATATCTATTCGGTACATCCCCTATATGCAATAAGTGATAAGTGCGAATCATGGAAACACTTGAATAAGGCTTATTTTACTGTGGAGGGTTCGGCAGAGAATCTAGATGAGATTAAGAGTATCTTTGAGCGAGCAGGAAATAAGGTAATCGCAATGGGAGCGGAAAATAAATCTCTTTACCACTGCGGTGCAGTAGTTGTAAGCAATCTCGTAAACGGACTTTTTCAAGTGGGGGCTGAAATGCTTGTAAAATGCGGCTTTGATAAAAAAGATGCAAAGAAAGCCTTAGTGCCTTTGTTTACTGGAAATGCCGACACATTGGCAGAAAAAGGGGTTGCGGCTGCCCTCACAGGTCCTGTTGAGCGAAATGATTTGTCGACTATCACAAAACACATTGAAGCTATTAAGGCAGCATGGATAAACGAGTCTGAGGAAAAGGTGGGATATGAGATGATATATCTTTTGCTTTCAGAAAAGCTTCTCAGTATTGCACAGGAAAAACATTTAGACAGTGACTATTTGAAGATGACGGAGGTAATTAAAAATGAAAAACACAGTATCCACTTTTAAAGAACAGAAGGTTAAGGGCGATAAGATTACAATGCTGACAGCCTATGACTATTCGACAGCTAAATTGATGGATCAGTCAGGTATTAACGGTATTCTCGTTGGAGATTCTCTTGGCATGGTTATGCTCGGATACGAAAATACTTTGCCGGTAACAATGGAAGATATGATTCACCATACAAGAGCAGTTACAAGAGGTGCCAAAGATGCCTTAGTAGTTGGAGATATGCCGTTTATGTCATATCAAGTTTCAGTTGAAGAGGCCATGTATAACGCAGGAAGACTTATGAAAGAAGGAAGATGTCAAGCAGTAAAGCTAGAAGGTGGAGCCTCTGTTTGTCCACAGATTAAAGCTATTACAGCTGCTTCAATTCCTGTTATGGCACATATTGGACTTACACCTCAGTCAGTGAACGTTTTTGGAGGCTTTAAAGTTCAGGGAAAAAGTGAAGAGGGAGCAAAGAAACTCATTGAAGAGGCAAAAGCTGTTGAAGAAGCAGGAGCATTTGCGATTGTTTTGGAATGCGTACCTGCAAAATTAGCGGAAATTATTTCTGAAAGCATTAATATTCCTACAATAGGAATAGGTGCAGGATCTGGCTGCGATGGACAGATTCTCGTTTATCAGGACATGCTTGGAATGGTCTCTGACTTTACACCTAAATTCGTAAAACAATTCGCAAAGGTAGGAGATGTAATGAAAGAAGCCTTTGCTGCATATATAGAAGAAACTAAACAGGGAAGCTTTCCAGCACCTGAACACACATTTAAAATTTCAGAAGATGTAATTAACAAGTTATATTAGGAGATAGAACGATGAAAATAGTAAAAACCGTAGATGAAGTGAGAGTTATAGTCAAAGAATGGAAGAAAGAAGGTCTTACAGTAGGTCTTGTTCCTACTATGGGATTTTTGCACGAAGGACATAAGAGTTTAATTACAAGGGCTGTTTCAGAAAACGATAGAGTTGTTGTCAGTGATTTTGTAAATCCGACTCAATTTGGAGTAGGGGAAGATTTGGAAAGCTATCCGAGGGATTTGGAAAGGGATACTATGCTATGTGAGGAGGCAGGTGCTAATTTAATATTTAATCCTGAGCCGGAAAATATGTATTTTGACGATTTTTCAACATATGTAAACATAGAAAGTCTTTCAGAGGAACTTTGTGGAAAATCACGACCAATACATTTCAGGGGTGTAGGCACAGTAGTATCTAAACTTTTTAATATTGTAAATCCCGACAGAGCTTACTTTGGTCAAAAGGATGCACAGCAGCTTGCGATTATAAAAAGAATGGTTAGAGATTTGAACTTTGATATCGAAATTGTGGGCTGCCCTATAGTTAGAGAAGAGGATGGTCTTGCAAAGAGTTCAAGAAATACATATCTAAGCAAAGATGAGAGAAAGGCGGCACTAATTTTAAGCAAAGCAGTTAAGCTCGGAGAAGATATGGCAAAAGCAGGAGAAAAAGATACAGATAAAATTGTATCAGAAATGATTAAGCTTATTGAAACTGAGCCTATGGCGAAAATAGATTATGTTCAGGCTGTAGACGCTGTTTCAGTTAAACCGGTCAAGGAGATGACAGCACCAGTACTAGTTGCCATGGCAGTTTATATCGGCAAAACCAGATTGATTGACAACTTTATTTACGAAGGTTAAACGGGGGTTAAATATGACATTTGAAATGTTAAAGGGGAAGATACACAGAGCTACAGTAGTTCAAGCAGAACTTGATTATGTAGGAAGCATCACTGTAGACGAAGACTTACTTGACAGTGCCGGAATTTTGGAGTATGAAAAGGTAAGTATCGTAGATATAAATAATGGGAACAGATTTGAGACATACACAATTGCAGGAGAAAGAGGCAGCGGAATGATATGTCTCAATGGAGCTGCTGCAAGATGTGTTCAGACAGGTGATAAGATAATCATAATGTGCTATGCACAGATGACTCCAGAAGAGGTAAAGAAAAATCCACCTAAAGTAGTATTTGTAGATGAGGATAACAAAATATCAAGAGTCGCAAGATACGAAAAACATGGTAAGCTATAAGACATGTAATTTGCAAATAAAAAAGGGCATTTCGGTAATTAAAAAATGTAAAAGGTGAAGAATATGTCATCTGCCCTCGTTGTGAGCAAGAAGTTTATAAAGAAGTAATAATTTATCCATTTTGTAACTTTGGCATAATGGCATGGCTTGAAGGAGAAAATGATGAAAATAGCAAACCAGTGAAAGATAAATCTAAGTAAAATCTCAGCTTAACAATTTAATATCTATATTTACAAAGCAGTTGGTCTTATGATTGACTGCTTTTAAAAAAGACACCGTTTAGGTGTGAGGTCTTTTTAGTGTTATTTATAGTCATATCAAGGCTCGTTTAATTATGGTAAATTCGTGGTAAAATGAGTGCTTTTCTATACTTCAAAATATTTGAAAGTATAGTGTTTATACGGATAATCAAAAATTAGATATAAAATTTCTTTTAATTCTTACAACAATTCCTCCAACTCCTCCCAGCCTTGATAATAAAATGCCGAGAGCAAAAAATATCACTATAACAGGAACCATGTCCAAATAATTTTCTCCCATAGTCGATCTCCTTTACAGATTCTAATGTGTTTTTTCAGTATACTATAATTATAATCATTCTATCAGACAAAAGCTTTTATTTCTACGGAATTTTCTGCAAAGCATATATCTACGTATTGTTAAACTGTATCATAGAATATAACTAAAAGGTAACCTGCCTCAGCAAGTTACCTTTTTTCAACGCCTTACAAAAAATTTTCTCTTTTCTCATAAAATCCTGATATGCTTTCTCATTTACTATACCGGGACTTTGAGAAAAACATCCGGGAATTAGTGGGGCACAAAGTGAACCATCTTTCAAAAACTTATCGAAATCTAATCTCTCGTCTCCATCAAGATCACCTTACCGTACACGAACGATATTTCCACTTCATCTTCAACAAATTCATTACTTACGCACAGGCTGTCGCTCGGCTTAAGGAAATGATTTGTCAGCGGATATTTTGCCCCTGTAATGTTGAACGCATCTACAGGCTGTTCTAATGGAAACAATGAAAAGTACGGTCCGAATGCCTCTTCTTTTTTCAATGTAACAGTTTTATCGAGAAGCCGTATCTTATTGTGAGCGTCCATAATGCAAGCGTCCGCTCCTGCTTCCAGCGCAATTTGTAAACATTGCACATTTGCCCACAGGTGATCGATCCGGTTGCCGGTTGCCCCCAGGATGACGATCTTTTTGCGATTCAGACCAAGGCAAAGGCGCAAAGCGATCTCTGTGTCTGATGCATCTTTTACCGGATTAAATTCTCTCACGGGCACATCAAGTTCTTCTCTGTAATATTCAACGAGCTTCCTCGGAACGCTGTCAAAATCTCCCACGATATAATCGGGTTTTATCTCGTTGTCATACAAAAACACAAGACCTCTGTCTACCCCGATAACAAATTCAGTTTCTTCGCTTTTTAAAATCGAGAGAGCAAAATCTTTTTCCACCATCCCGCCGCTCACGATCACAGTCTGCTTACTCATGACGTTTCAATATCTCCATAAATCTCTTTGTATTTTCTGTAATATTGCCTTTGAAAACTCCCGAACCGGAAACAATAATATTCGCTCCCGCATCCAATACCGCTTCCACATTTTCACAATAAATTCCGCCGTCAACTTCGATATCCGTCTTAAGACCTCTCTCGTCAAGCAGGGTGCGAAGTTCTTTTATCTTGTCAAGCGATTCCGGAATGAACGCCTGTCCGCCGAATCCCGGCTCAACGCTCATGATGAGAAACATATCCGCAAGCTCCAGATACGGGATCAATTCTTTCACAGGAGTTGCCGGTTTGATCGTGATGCCTGCTTTCACTCCGCTTGCCTTTATTTCATCCACTGTCGCCTTTACATCTTCACACGCCTCTAAGTGAACAGTAATGATATCCGCTCCGCATTTTGCGAACTCTTTCACATACCTGATCGGCTCAGTCACCATAAGATGTACGTCAAGCGCCTGTTTTACCGCGCCTTTTAACGCGGACAATACCGGCATGCCAAACGAAATGCTCGGTACGAAAATTCCGTCCATCACATCAAAATGTATATATTTTGCGCCTGCTTTTTCTGTCTGTTCGATCTGTTCTCCCAGAATTTTAAAATCAGCCGAAAGAATCGACGGGGCAAGAATATTTTCCATCTTCAATATCTCCTTTTTTCCTGTAATTCACGGTACATCGCAACATAATCGTTGTACCGGATCTCATGTATCTTTCCTTCTTCTGCCGCCTGCTTCACCGCACAGTCCGGCTCATGCACATGATCGCACCCCGAAAAACGGCACAATCCTTCATACGGACCGAATTCCGGGAAATAATATTTTAATTGTTCTTTTTCAAAATCATTGACATAAAGGGAACTAAATCCCGGAGTATCTACAATATATGAGCCGCAGTCTTCCACCTTTTCATCTTCTTCCAAAACTAAAAGTTCGGAATGTCTCGTCGTATGCTTTCCTCTGTCGATCTTCCTGCTGATACTCCCTGTTTCCATCATTACTTCCGACTGCAGAAGATTGATAAGCGACGACTTCCCTACACCCGACGGGCCTGCAAGAACAGTCGTTTTCCCGTGCAGAATCTTTTTCACTTCTTCGATCTTCCATCCTTCTTTCGCACTCGTAAAAAAGACCGGATACCCGCATGATCTGTATATTTCTTCCATCTTGGAAATATCGCTTTCTTTTGCAATGTCAGATTTGTTAAAACATAAGATTACCGGGATCTTCTTTTGCTCCATCATCACAAGAAAACGATCAAGAAGATTAAAATGAGGTTTAGGCTTCGTCACCGCAAATACAACGAGCGCCTGATCGATATTCGCCACCGCCGGACGGATCAGTTCGTTCTTTCTCGTAAGGATTTCCCTGATATTTCCCTTTTTTTCCTCTTCATCTAAAACTTCTATCTCTACATTATCTCCTACAAGAGGCTTCACACCGTCTTTTCGGAAGATCCCTTTTGCTTTACATTCATAAACACCGGATTCTACTACATGAACGTAGTAGAATCCGGCAATCCCTTTTACAATTTTACCTTGCATATTTTATAAATTCCCTGTCGGTACCGCCTATTCATTGTCTCCGCCGTTTTCCGGATCGGTCTGTCCTGACGATGATCCTTTGCTGACAAAATAATATACTTGTGTCCCTTTTTCCACTTTTGTACCTGCCGACGGAGTCACACTGTAAATCGTTCCGACCGGAGTATCACTGTAGTCTTCACCGCCGTATACCGGAACAAACCCTGCCTCAGTCAGCACTTTAACCGCCGTGTTTTTCTCCATTCCGATCACATCACTCGGAATAGTAGACCATTCTGTTTTTGATCCAAGCGTTACCGTATATTTTATTGTTGTGCCTTTCTTTACTTTAGTTCCCGCTTCTGTTTCCTGTGTGACAACCGTTCCTGCCGTTCCGCCGGCATATTCTTCCTTAGGACTTCCTTTCAGTCCAAGTTCTTCTAAGGCGGCGGCAGCCTGATCCGCCGTCATATTCAGAAGCGACGGCACTTCTACTTTATCTTTTTCGGGATCTTTTCCTTTACTGATAATAAGCTGAACGCTTGTGCCCTCGTCTACCTGCTCTCCCGAACCTGGAGTAGAGCTGACTACATTTCCCATCTCGATCGTATCATCATAAACTGCCTCGCCTTTTGTCACTTTCAGACCGGCATCCTGAAGCATTCTCTCTGCTTCCGCCTCCGATCTGTTCACAACATTCGGCACAGTTACTTTTTTCGCAGCTTCTCCGCTGCTGATCACAACCGTAACCGTAGAATTTTTCTTTACTTTCTTTCCTTTTCCCGGATTCTGGCTCTTAATCTCGCCTTTTTCGTATTCATTGGAAGCTTCTTCTTTATCCGCTTTTTTAATACCGAGATCTTTTTTCTTAAGTTCTGCCTGTGCGTCTTCAAATGTCATTCCGCGCACATCCGGTACTGTTACCATCTTTTCTGTCTTTGAAGAAAGACCGGCTCCTTTGAAAAATCCCGCCGCATTTCCGACAAGAAACAGAATCAGCAGCGCGATCACGACTCCCGACACGATCATCAGTATTTTCATGATCCGCTTCGTATCGGGATTTACATCATTCTTCTTCCGCCTGTCTTTTTGACTGCGCCTTCTGTTATCATAATCATTATCGTCGTCGTAGTCATAATCGTCGTCATCATCGTACTCATCATCGTCATCGTACTCATCATCATCATAACGACTGCCCTGAATCCGTTCCAGTTCTTCTGTCGACATAACCATCGTGCGGTCTGTCTCCGCTCCTGTTCCCGCTCCCAAAACAACAAAATCGCCGTCCGGCTCTACAAGCGATCTTTTCAGATCCATAAGAAGAGACGCACAGTCCGGATAACGGCGTCCCGGATTTTTCTGTGTACACTTCATGATAATGCACTCAAGACTGTACGGGATATTCGGAACTTCTTCTGCCGGAGACGTAATCTCTTCCTGGAGATGCTTCAACGCGACCGACACCGTGGAATCTCCGTCGAACGGTACGTGCCCGGTGATCATCTCGTACATCGTAATACCGATGGAATAAAGATCGCTCTTCTGATCTACGACTCCGCCCCTCGCCTGCTCCGGAGATGTGTAATGAACCGATCCCATAACGCTTGTGCTGATCGTCTGTGTAGACGTGGTCGCACGGGCAATGCCGAAATCCGTCACTTTTACTTTTCCGTCTTTTGAAATGATAATATTCTGAGGCTTAATATCTCTGTGGATAATATGATGATTGTGCGCCGCCTGAAGCCCTGTCACCATCTGAATGGAAATACTGATCGTCTCTTTTGCCGAAAGTCTTCCCTTTTTCTTTATATAATCTTTCAGAGTGATCCCTTCGACAAGCTCCATTACCATATAGTACAGACCTCTGTCCTGACCGACGTCATACACATTGACAACGTTCGGATGCATCAGTCCTGCCGCAGCCTGCGCCTCACTCAAAAATTTCTTTATAAATACCTGATCCGAACGATAATCGCTTTTTAATACTTTGATCGCGACATAGCGGTTTAATTTACGATCCTTTCCCTTGTAAACATCCGCCATACCACCCGATCCGATCCGTCCGAGTATCTCATATCTTTTTCCTAAGCAAACTCCCTCTTTAATCATAATACACTCACCTCATCTGCAAACGGTTCTATAAGGACAACCCCTATATTATCTGTACCGCCGTTTTCTTTTGCCGCTTCTATAAGAGCCTGACCGGACTCTACGATATCTCTTCCTCCCTGAACAATATGAAAAAGTTCCTCATCTTCTACCATATTGCTCAAACCGTCCGTACACATCAATATGATGTCTCCCCTTTTCAGACGGTGCTCGTAAAAGTCTACCTCTACATCCGCTTTCGCGCCGATCGCTCTCGTAATAATATTTTTATCCGGATGATGTTTTGCTTCTTCCGGTTTTATCCCGCCAAGCCTTACCATCTCTTCTACCAGGGAATGATCTTTCGTAAGCTGCTGAATGCCCTGATTGATCAAATACAAACGGCTGTCTCCTACATTCGCGAAATACATCATCTGATTTGAGATCGTCGCCGCAACAACCGTCGTTCCCATTCCTTTGAGATGTTCGTCTCTTGAAGCTTCTTTTATGATCTCCCTGTTTGCCGTTTTTATAGCGCCTACAAGACATCTTTCAATATCTTCGCCTTCGCTTAGCGCCAATTCCCTGTTGAGCACTTCAACCGTATACTTGGAAGCATAATCTCCCGCCTGGTGACCTCCCATACCGTCTGCCACCACAAAGAGGTTCTGAAGAATTCCGAGAGGTCTGTCAGTCACATAAACATAATCCTGATTTACTTGTCTTACCATTCCTACATCTGTTATCGAAAATGTTCTCATATGCTTCTCCTTAATTCTCATTCATTGTCTCTTCCTCGTAGCGCCGTCTAAGCTGACCGCACGCCCCGTCGATATCCGAGCCCATTTCTCTTCTTATAGTAACATTAATTCCGCTTTTTTCAAGTTTATTTTTGAAATTCAAAGCACTTTTGCGGCTTGGACGCTGAAAAGAACGCTCCTTTACCGGATTTACCGGAATCAGGTTCAGATGACAGTTACGCGGCGCGAGAAGCTCGGAAAGCTCCTTTGCATCCTCGTCCGTATCGTTCACCTCATGTACAAGACTATACTCAAACGTCACTCTGCGTCCTGTCTTTTTAAAATAAGTATCGCAGGCGGAAAGTACCTCGCCTAATTCGTACTTATTTGCGACAGGCATCAGTTTCCTTCTCTTTTCCTGCGTAGATCCGTGAAGAGAAAGCGCCAGTGTGATCTGCAGACGTTCCTCTGCCAGTTCCAGTATTTTCGGTACGATCCCGCATGTAGAAACAGTCACGTTCCGCTGACTGATATTCAGTCCGTGTTCATCTGTCAGTATGTGAATGAATTTCAGAAAATTATTATAATTATCAAGCGGCTCTCCTGTTCCCATGATAACGACGTTGGAAACCCTCTCTCCGATAATTTTCTGGATCTGGTAGATCTGACCGAGCATTTCGGATGCAGACAGATTCCGTTTTAATCCCCCGATCGTCGAAGCGCAGAATACACATCCCATGCGGCATCCCGCCTGCGAGGAAATACATACCGAATTACCGTGCTTATACCGCATAAGAACGCTTTCCACCATGTTTCCGTCATACAGACGGAACAAAAACTTGTTCGTTCCGTCCAGTTTCGACTGCTGCCGCTCTGCCATCTGTACCGGAAAGATATCATATTCTTCCGCAAGCTTTTCCCGAAGTTTCACAGACAGGTTCGTCATCTCGTCGAAACGATCTGCAAGCTTCACATGCAGCCATTCATATATCTGTTTTGCCCGAAACGGTTTTTCTCCGAGACGTTCCAGCTCTTTTTGTAATTCTTCATATTCATATGCCCGAATATCTTTCTTCATTCTCATACTTTCCTTTTTCATTTTTCGTATCCTGCCATTTCACCCTTTTGCGCGTCCTGCCATTTCATCCTTTTTCGGCGTTCCGGCATTTTCAGACTTCTTTTTTCCGCAATCGCGCAATAAAAAATCCGTCGCTTTTATGAACTCCCGGAAGAAGCTGGATACAGCCGTTCTCTGTCACGCTTTCCCTCAATTCAAGGCAAAGATCTTCCCTTATATCGTCTGCGTAAAATTCAGGAAATTCTTTCAAAAACCAATGTACGTTTTCGATATTTTCTTTCGGGTTCACAGTACACGTACTGTACAGAAGTTCTCCTCCCGGCTTCACATAAGAAGCCGCGCAGGAAAGGATTTTTCGCTGAAGCTTTACGAGACTTACGATTCCTTCCGGCGACGCTTTATATTTCAGATCTGTTTTCTTCCCAAGCACTCCCAGACCGGAACAAGGCAGATCGGCGATCACAATATCCGCTTTACCCGCTGATTTTTCATCATACACAGACGCATCCTGACAAACCGCAGTTACATTGCAAAGTCCCATACGTTCTATATTTTCCTCGATCAAAGACACTTTATATTCTGTCAGATCACGGGCTTCCACATGACCGGAACATCCGGCTTGACCTTCCATCAAAATGCGTTCCGCCACATCAAGCGCCTTTCCGCCCGGCGCCGCACACAGATCGATCACCTGCGCTCCCGCCTGCACATGCGCCAGTTCTCCTACAAGCATCGAACTGATATCCTGCACGACGAACAGACCTTCCCGAAATGTTTCCAGAGACTCTAAATAATCATATTTTGAAATGAGAAGCGCATCCTTTAAATACGGATGATTTTCCACTAAAACATGTTCTTCCTCAAGCCGCTTTTTCAGCTGCTCCGTCGTAATCCGGCTTCTGCAGCATCTGATCGTTGTCGGCTTTTCTGTCTGGAAATCTTTCAGCATCGTTTCGATCAAAGAAAGATCATACGTTTCTTTCCATAATCGGATGATCCATTCCGGACAGGAATATCGTACCGAAAGCCGTTTGATCGGATCTGACGGATACTCCACCTCATCGATTCCTTTGACAACACTTCTCAGCACGCCGTTGACATAGCCTCTCAGACCGGAAAACCCTTTCTTCACTGCCAGTTTTACCGATTCACTGCAAACTGCATGATCGGGAATACTATCCATATATTTTATCTGATAGACCGCGCTTCTTAAAATTGCCCGAATTAACGGCTTCATCTTTTTTACTTTTACTTTGGAGAAACAATCCAGAATATAATCGATCTCTGTCATATGTTCCAGCGTTCCTTCCGTAACGCGGGTGATAAATGCTCTTTCCCTTTTCTCAAGATATTGATATTTTGTCAAAACTTCTCTTAATACAATATGACTGTATCTGCCGTTTTCCGTTACTTCCATAAGGATTGCGGCTACGATTTCTCTTTCATTGATCGCCTTTGCCATTATTCTCTCCCAAACACCATTCCTTCTTCCACTTTATATCCGCGCAGAAACGAGCCTGTATCCATTCGTTTCTTGCCGGGCATCTGTACTTCTAAAATACGAAGCACGCCGTCTCCCGTCTGTATGCAAAACGAATCTTTTGCTACGGACACTACCGTTCCCGGCATGGCGTTCTTCCCGGTTTTCTGCGCTGTATGTTCCTCGCTTCCCAGTTCGGTTTGCTCTGCACATTCTTCCTGTGGCTTTGCCAACGCTTTCCATATCTTCATCACTTTTCCGTCCCGGTGTGTATATGCGCTTGGCCATGAATTCAATCCACGCACGAGACGCTCGATCTGCACTGCCGATTTCGCCCAGTCGATATTGCCAAGATCTTTCGTGAGCATTTTCGCATAAGCAGTCGGGCTTTCCGGCTGCTTTTCAAACACTGCTGTTTTATTTTCTATTGCATGCAATGTTTTTACGCAGAGAGCGGCGCCTGCTTCTGCCAGTTTGTCATGAAGCGACTCTCCTGTCTCGTCTTCTGCGATCGGGATCTCGGTCTTTAAAATCATATCTCCTGTATCAAGTCCTTCATCCATCTGCATCGTTGTAACGCCCGTCACGCTCTCTCCTTCTATGATCGCCCACTGGATCGGTGCAGCCCCACGATATTTCGGAAGAAGAGATGCATGGACATTAATACATCCGTAAGGCGTCATCTCAAGAATCTCCTTCGGAAGGATCTGACCGAAAGCAACAACGACCATCACGTCGGCATTGTATTTTCTCAATTCTTCCACACACTCAGGATCGCGCACTCTTTTCGGCTGATACACCAAAATCCCATGCTTAACCGCCGCTTCCTTTACAGGCGTAAACTGCATTTCTTTTCCTCTGCCTTTTGGCTTATCAGGCTGTGTGACGGCGAGACACACATCATGCCCCGCTTCCACAAGCGCTTCCAGTGTTCCGACTGAAAAATCGGGTGTTCCCATAAATATGATTCTCATTCTTCCCCTCCTTGCGCATCGTCTTGATCTTCTTCATCATAAGACACTTCATGAAGTCCGTCTTCTGCCAGTTCAACATACAGTTTTCCGTCCAAATGATCAAGTTCATGACAAAACGCCCTTGCAAGCAAGCCTTCGCCTTCCATTTCGAACTCGTTCATATTTTCATCAAACGCCCGCACTTTTACACGGTCCGGTCTTGTAACGATTCCGAATTTTCCCGGTACGCTTAGACATCCTTCTTCTCCTGTCTGTTCGCCTGAAGATTCGATGATCTGCGGATTGATCAAAACAATCGGACCTTCCCCTACATCGATCACTACGATTCTTTTCAAAACGCCGACCTGCGGAGCCGCAAGACCGACACCGTTGCTTTCATACATTGTCTCAAGCATATCTCCGATCAGTATTTTCGTGCGAAGCGTCATCTTCGGCACTGCTTTACACTGTTTTTCTAATATATCGTCTCCTATTTCTCTAATTACTCTGATTGCCATTTTTCTCCTTCTTTCTATCCGCTACATCGGATTAAAATCAAATTGTATTCTCATTTTATCAAATCCCGAATTAATCTCAATATATTTTTCCGTCCGGTCTTTCAGCACGACAAGATCATGATAGTCCGCGGTTTTTACATAGATCACTTTCCGATAAACATCGTTGATCTTTTCGATCCCCGGACTTGCCGGGCCGATCACGGACGCTTCGATATCCTTCTTCGCTTTTATCATATATTCTTTCAAATAACGGCAGCCTGTTTCCAATAACGCCTCATCGGCGCTTGATATAAACACTGCCAGAAGATTTTCTGCCGGGGGATACCCCATCATCGTTCTGTATCGGATCTCTTCCTCATAGAACGCCTCATAATCCTGCGCCGCAGACGTTGCGATCGCATAATGATCGGGACTGTATGTCTGAATCACCGCTTCTCCTTTTTTATCTCCGCGCCCCGCTCTTCCGACCGCCTGAGTCAAAAGCTGGAACGTTCTCTCGCCCGATCTGTAATCATCTGTATACAACGACATATCCGCAGCCAGAATTCCGACTAATGTTACATTTGGGAAATCATGACCTTTTACGATCATCTGCGTACCGACAAGTACGTCCGCCTCTTCATTTGCAAATGCAGACAGTATTTTCTCATGGGAATCTTTCTGTCGTGTCGTATCCATATCCATCCGCAGCACTCTTGCCTGCGGAAATACCGTCTTCACAATCTCTTCGATCTGCTGTGTTCCCGCCCTGAATTCTCCGATATGGTCCGAGCCGCATTCAGGACATATTTTCACATGCGTCTGTTCGTATCCGCAGTAATGACATCTCATCTTTCCGTCCCGATGGACCGAAAGCGACACATCGCAATGCGGACACTTTATAACATGCCCGCATTCCCGGCACGAAACAAACCCGGAATACCCTCTCCGGTTCAAAAAAAGCATCGTCTGTTCTTTCTTTTCAAGCCGCTCTTTCATCAGTCTTTGCAGTTGTTCGCTGAGTATCGAACGATTTCCGTTCTTCAATTCTTTCCGCATATCCACCGTATAAACCTCTGCCGGATCCTGCATTTTAGAACGGTTCTTCATTTCCATCAGAACATACTCGCCGTTTTTTGCCCGATACATGGCTTCCATCGACGGAGTCGCGCTTCCCAGAACAACGCTCGCGCCTTCTGTCTGCGCTCTTCTTAGCGCCGTTTCCCGCGCGTGATACCTCGGCGTCTGTTCACTTTTATAAGTCGGCTCATGTTCTTCATCGATCACGATCAGTCCCAGATTCGGAAAAGGAGTAAAAAGCGCCGATCTCGGTCCGATCATCACATCCACTTCCCCGGCTTTCGCCCTCATCATCTGATCATATCGTTCTCCTGCGGACAGCCGGGAATTCATAACAGATACCCGGTCTTTAAATCTTCTGTAAAATCTCATCACAGTCTGGTAAGTTAACGCGATCTCGGGAATCAGAACGATTGCCTGCTTCCCCTTATCTACAACAGACTGTATCATTTCCATATAAACTTCTGTTTTTCCGCTGCCCGTAACTCCATGGAGCAAATATGTTTTTCGGATTCCGTTTTCATAATCCTTACAGAAACGCATAATCGCACGTTTCTGCTCCTGCGTATAAATAATCTCCTTCTTTTGAATATTTTCCGCATGAACCGGATTACGATACACCTGCTCTGATTCTACGGCGAGAACATGCTGTTCTTCCAACGCGCGTATCACCGTGGCAGTAATATTAAGCTTCTTTCTGACAAGTTCATAATCTAAAAGCGGATCGTCAAGAAGCGCCGCCATCAGACGCGCCCTCGCTTTCTGATTCTTTTCCAGATAATAATGAAGCTGTTTTTCCCCCGTCTCCCGGTCGATCAGCAGTCTGAGCCGCTTTTTCACCTTTATATTTTCTTTTTCTTTGATAGGAAGAACCGTTTTCAAAGACTGCAGCATCGTTCCGCCATAATTCGACTTCATCCATGCCGCCAGCGCGATCAGCTTCGCCTCGATTTCCACGCCGCTTCGCGATATATCAGCGATCTCTTTCACTTTTGAAATATCATAATCACATGTCTTTGACAATGCGGTTACATATCCTTTTGTCTTACGGTTTCCTTTTCCGAAAGGTACGACCACCGCCATCCCCGCTTCCACTTCATGTTCCAGCCGCTCGGGGATCCGGTATTGAAAGATCTTATCCAGTTTTTCATGTTGAATATCTATGATTACATCCGCAAACAATCTCTGTCCCCTTGTCTTTCCTAATTTTCCCTGATTTCCTCAAGTACCTCTGCGATCAGCGTTCTTTCATCCATCGGGTATTTGACTCCTTTGATCTCCTGATAATCTTCATGACCTTTTCCGGCCAATACGATCACATCTCCCGACTGACCATGTTCGATGGCATATTTGATCGCTTCTTTTCTGTCGCAGATCTCCACATATGCCCCGTCAGTCTTTGCGATTCCGACTTTGATATCATTGATAATCTCCTGTGGTTCTTCAAAACGCGGATTATCCGAAGTAATGATCGTAAGATCCGCCAGACGTCCCGACACTTCGCCCATCTCATATCTTCTGTCTTTTGAACGGTTTCCGCCACATCCGAACACACATACAAGACGTTTCGGTTCATATTCTTTCAGTGTTGTCAGCAGGCTCTCCAGACTCATCGCATTATGTGCATAATCGATCATCAGCGTAAAATCATCCGATACTTTTATCATCTCAATACGCCCTTTGACATGCGCTGTTTTAAGCGCTTCTGTTATTTTCTCAGACGGAACACCGAAATGACGGCACACCGCGATCGCAGTCAGCGAATTATACACGCTGAATTTTCCGGGGATATCGATCTCCACATCAAAATCAGCCTTCCCCGCCACATGATACGAAACGCCTAAATATCCCGGCTTCGATACGAGATTTACATTCTCCGCTCTCAGATCCGCTTTCGGCGAAAAACCGAAAGTTTCCACTTTACATGTCGCGCCGCGGAAAATATCTGCATAATAAGGATCGTCTATATTGGCAATGCCAAGTTTGCACTGTTGAAACAGCATTGCTTTGCACCGTTTATAATCTTCAAAGTCTTTATGTTCATTCGGACCGATATGATCTTTTCCGAGATTCGTAAAAATACCGATCTCAAACGGAATTCCCGCCGTTCTGTGAAGCATAAGTCCCTGAGAGGAAACTTCCATAACAACACTGTCGCAGCCTTCTTCAACCATCTGTGCAAAGTACTGCTGGATCGTAAACGATTCCGGCGTCGTATTTGCCGCAGGGATCTTCCGATCTCCGATGATCGCTTCGATCGTACCGATAAGTCCTACTTTATGTCCGACACCTTCTAAGATAGACCGGATCAGATATGTTGTCGTCGTCTTTCCTTTCGTTCCGGTAATTCCGATCACTTTCAGCTTCTCTGCCGGATATCCGAAATACGCCGCAGACATCAGCGCCAGCGCATATCTCGTATTTTCCGCTTTGATCACCGTCACCCCTTTCGGTGCCTCGATATCCCGTTCTGCTATAATCGCCGCCGCGCCTTTTTTTGCCACATCCGAAACATATTGATGCCCGTCAAAAACCGCTCCGCTGATACAGACAAAAACAGATCCGCTTTCTACTTTTCTCGAGTCATTTGCAAGCGTTGTCACTTCTGTTTCGACACTGCCTTGAACAACCTCATATTCTAACCGTTCTAATAATTTGCTTAATTTCATACTCAGCCCTCCCGATTTTATTTTCCTTTTGAAAATCGACCTTTTGACACCTTTATAGAATAACACAAGAAGCGTTTTGTTGCAAAACAAACGTTTTTACTATATAATTAACCGGTATGTGTGCATTTTCGGTGACATCAGTCCCGCTTTGTCGTTCTCACACCGAAATGTATCTAAACTGTCTGCATTCGCAGTACGCGATCGTCAATCATATAAGCGATATTGACACAGCAAACATGACTTTAGGAAAGAGAGGGAAAACTATTGTTCACAGATTTTATTACAAACATGATCAACTCGCTGAGCGAGCTGCTCTACAGCCACATTTTGATCATACTGCTTCTCGGAGCGGGAATCTTCTTTACGATCAAAACAAAATTCGTACAGATCCGTATGTTTATCGAATCTCTCCGCGTTGTCGCACAGCCGGGCAGCGATAAGAACGGACTTTCTTCCTTTCAGGCTCTTATGGTATCAACCGCTTCCAGAGTCGGAACAGGAAACATCGCCGGAATCTCAACAGCGATCTGTCTTGGCGGATCAGGCGCAGTGTTCTGGATGTGGCTTACGGCTATTCTCGGAAGCGCATCTGCATTTATCGAAAGTACGCTTGCTCAAATTTACAAACACAAAGCAAAGGACGGAAGTTCTTACGGAGGACCTGCATATTATATTCAGGCCGCTTTGAAGAAGCGTTGGATCGGCGTCCTTTTCGCAGTTGTTTTGATCCTGACTTATATGGGCGGATTCAACCTTGTAGCTTCATTTAATATTGCGGATTCCTTCCGTGTCTATTCTTTCTTCAATCCGGAATGGACTCCGCTCATTGTCGGAGCGATCCTTGCGGTTGTATTTGCTTTGGCTGTATTCGGAGGAAGTAAAAAGATCTCACAGATTACGGAAGTGCTTGTTCCGATTATGGGTATCTTTTACCTTGCAGTTTCTTTATTCATCATCCTGAAACATTATCAGCTTGTTCCTGTAATGTTCACAAGCATTTTCAATAATGCATTTGACGTACAGGCCATCTTCGGAGGGTTTGCCGGATCCTGCGTTATGCACGGTATCAAAAGAGGACTGTTCTCCAACGAAGCCGGTGTCGGTTCTGCTCCGAATGCAGCGGCAAGCGCGGCAGTTTCCCATCCGGTAAAACAAGGACTTGTGCAGATGCTTTCTGTATTCATCGACACTATCCTGATCTGCTCCGCAACAGCGTTCATGCTTCTTTGTTCCGGCGTAGAGCCGACTTCTAAATTGGCAGGAATGCCGTGGGTTCAGGCAGCGGCTTCCAGCTCGCTTGGCGGTTTCGGTACGATCTTTATTACGATCGCACTTTGCCTGTTTGCCTTTACAACGCTGATCGGAAACTTCTACTATGCGGAAATGGGGCTGAAATTCCTCTGCGGCAGAAAACCGCCGAAAGCAGTGATCAATACATTTCGTATTATCGCCGCCGCCATCGTACTTGCAGGCGCGACAATGGAATTCAGCATCGTATGGAACACAGCGGACGTACTGATGGGATTGATGGCTTTAATCAACCTTCCTGTCATCCTCATCTTATGCAAACCGGCAATTCAGGCTATGAACGACTATACAAAGCAGAAAAAAGCCGGAAAAGATCCAGTCTTTAAAGCTGCCGATATCCAGTTAAAAGACAAAACAGATTTTTGGAATTAAAGAGAAACCGGGACAGTCGATCTGACTTTCCCGGTTTTTGAATATTGAACACTTTTTATTTATATCGTTGCTTTCTTATTTTATAACTCTGTTATTTTCTTGCATACATATCTTAAGATCTTTCTCAAGTCTTCGATCGTTACTTTTTCGTCTCCTGTCACATCTCCGGCTTTCATCTGTGTTTCCGTCAAATTGGTCTTTTTACAGATATATCTCAACGCAGTGCGGACGTCTCCGACATCGACTTTACTGTTGGCATCCACATCGCCTCTGATATAGTCCTGCGGCTGAGTCATCTCATCGATTTTTGCAAGAAGTGTTTCACACTTTGTTTTTACTTCTGCAAGAATTGTCTTCTCTTCTTCCGCTGCATTTTCAACTGCTGTTACCGCGTCTTTCAATGTGTTTTGCACTAACGCTCTGTCTGTAACCTTTACTGTGTCCACAGACAGATGCGAGATCCTTTTCTGAAGGTCGGAACAAGGATTGATCGTTATTTTGCAGCTTGTACTGTTTCCTCTGCGATCCTCTGCTATGATCGTGTACTCTTTCTTCCGATTATTTTGATTATCTGCGGAAAGAGAAATTTCCGTTCCTGCTTCTTGTTTCCCGTTTACAGTCACAGATGCAAGATCGTTGTCAGCGTCTCTTACCGTTATCTTTTGTGTAGCGTAATAATTTCCACCGTTTTCCACTCCCTCAATAACCGGAGCTGTCCCCTTCGGCTCTTCATACTCTGCTGAAGCGATCTTCAAAACAGAGTTATCTCCTGTTCCATACAAATCTTTCGTCCGTCCGTCATAGGCAAAAGTAATAGCATCATCATAATAAACAGTATTAAATACATAACCGTTTTCAACGCTTCCGTTGTTCTTATCCCATGCCATGAACAGTCCGCCGCGCTCTCCCGCTGTCCCGTCATCGCTGTTCGTCACATCCACAAGATAATTTCCGTCTCCGATCGTCACGATATTCCACATATGCGGTCCTTCTCCCGTACCGCCTCTCATCATGCCGGTTACGCTGCAGCAATTATATCCCGGATCAAGAAAATCGCTCATATCGCATAAATACTGAAATGCTTTTGCATATCCCTCGCATACAACATTCGTACTTTCATCTCCGTCAAATACATAGATCATCTGCCACGGATCTCCGTAAGCGACACCCGGTTTCACAGCATCATAATTATACGATGTCAGATCACAGATTTCTTCTTTATAAGATTCCATCTTCTCATAATCTTTTTCGGCTTTATGCTTCTCTATGATTTTTCGCGCATTCTCCGCCGCCGAACTGGCTGCCCCTGTCTTCTTGCTGTCAACCGTACACTTCGTCTTGTATTGCTGTTCGATTTCCGGTCCCGCATAAGCATCCGCAGCCGGGAAATTTATATCAATCTCCACAACTTCCCGTCCCGAAATTCTGCCGTTAAACCATGTGGACGCCGTTTTATTATACCAGTACAAATCATACGGACAGTCCGCAAGAAGCGCCGCAATCACTTTACTTAAACTAAATCCTTTAAATGCGCCGCCTTCATATGTAATCCCCTGCCCCGCAACGGAAAGCGTAAATTTCGTAGATACATACTGTCCTGACGGTTCGCTTCCGTCCGCCGCTTTTCCGTCCGCGATATTAGCGGCTATTTTTTTCAGTTCATTATATACATATTTGTCCGCTCCGGTTAAAACATTCTGCCCGATATTGCCGTAAACTGCAGGCGTACGATAGCTTTCGCTCTCTTCACCGTAAAATGTCTGTTCTACATACTGAGCAAACAACTCCTCGTTTCCGGGAACTTGATCCGCTCTCGGAATGATGCTCTCTCCTTGAATCTGAGCAACTTTACTATCTACTGTAAGTTCCTCTGCCTGAACTGTTTCCGTCATTCCTGCCGCCATCGGCGATGCCACAAGCATTGCCGATGCAAGAACAAGACTGACCCCGCCTCGTACTTCCTTTTTCATTTTCCGCCTCCATAAACTTCTTCCATCTTTTTCCGTCTGCCTGTAAAACACTTTACATGATTATGCAATTTTATCACAAATTCAGTTCACTTAAAAGATGATCGACACATCATTTTATTTTTTGTACATTATTTAAACATTTCTTTTGTTTTCATAATTTTTTCAAGAAACTTTTCTCCGGCTTATGTGCAATATAACGAATCATCCCCATATCATCTCTATCACCCGCTCAAGATCTTCCGCTTGTTTCCATAGGAATTGTTTTACTTCTTCCGGAGGCTGCACAAGATCGGGAACAACGATCACGCGCATACCTGCCGCATGTGCCGATATTGCTCCTGAAGGCGCGTCTTCCAAAGCGACCGCATCTTCCGGCTCAATCCCGATACTTTTACACGCTTTCAGATAAATCTCCGGCGAAGGCTTTCCTTCCTTCACTGTATCCCCGAACACTTTGCCGTCAAAATAATCGTACAATCCCGCTCTTTTCAAAGACTGCTCTGCGTGTATCTGCCGCGAAGACGTTGCAAGTCCGATCATACATCCATGACTTTTTGCGGCATTCAGCAATTCCGGAGCGCCTTTTTTCACCGCTATTCCTTCTTTATCCGCAATCTTATAATAATATTCCCGTGTCATTTGCGCAAATCGATCCATCGGAAAATCCAAATCAACGTTCGTCTTGAAATATTCTGTCCGCCTCTTCAAGTTAAATCCGACTGTATTATAGATGTGATCTCCGAAGTTTTCATATCCAAGTTCTTTTCCCGCATAATCCCAAGACCGTTTTACAACTTTTTCCGAGTCAAGAAGAAGTCCGTCCATGTCAAAAACCAGCCCCTTCACAGAGACCGGTTTTTTCTTAATCAAGAGTCGCACTCCTGCACTGTTCACATTTTTCTGCGGGCTGCTCCGCCTCTTTTTGCTCTTCCTGGCTGCGAAACGTCACCGTTCCCGCCGCAGCATCCATTCCGTCAACGATTGCCAGAGACTCAAGCTGAAAACCGAGGTTGCGGATGATCCTTCCTCCCGACTGAAAGCCTTTTTCAATCGCGATCCCGATTCCTTCTACTGTCGCGCCTGCGGACTGAACGATCTGGATCAATCCCTGAAGAGCGCATCCGTTCGCAAGAAAATCGTCGATAATAAGAACATGATCTTCCGGCGTCAGGAATTTTTGAGATACGATCACATGATTTCTGCATTTGTGTGTAAATGACTCCACTTCCGCTACATACATTTCTCCGTCAAGATTGATACTCTGCGATTTCTTTGCAAACACAACCGGCACATCAAAATGCTGTGCCGCCACGCAGGCAATACCGATCCCCGACGCTTCGATCGTTAAAATTTTATTAATCGGCTTTTTCGCAAAACGTCTCTTAAATTCAGCCCCCATCTGATCCAACAGCTTAATGTCCATCTGATGATTCAGGAAGCTGTCTACTTTCAATACGTTTCCTTCTTTCACAACCCCGTCTTTTACAATGCGTTCTTCTAAAAAATTCATCTTCTGCTCCTCTCGTTTTCCTGCCTGTGCAGATTATTTTTCCATCTTATTCTTCCATATCGGTTCTTTCTTCTTCGTCGCCGCCTTCCGCCTTTTCATCAAATACACGGAACACTCTTCTTAATATACAGGAATTAATAAAAGCAAGAATACCTGTTCCCGCCAAGATCCAGACCGGGATCGTAAGCATAAGGATTCCCGTATTCCACCACGACAAAACAACCGCTCCGACTGTCAGCGCTGTCATCAAAATTGTATAAGGTAATTTTGCCACCGTTAAAAGGAGCGCATTTTTCAGCGTAGCCCCTATCGTATTTTCATATCTTGCAGTCAGCGCAAATGAATAAATCGTTACTGAAATCAAAAAAAATGCAAGCAGTAAAAAAACACTTTTAAACACCATTCCCAGTGTCCCCGGCATCATTTCCGATATTCTGTAATCAACAAAACAAACGCCTCCGCACAAAAGCAATATAAGCCATATGATTGTACTTTGCTTAAAATTCAACTTAAATGCATGAAGAAACCCTTTAAATATATAACCTTCTTCATTTTTTACAAGTTTCAGCATTACTGTATACAACGCTGTTGTCGATGCTCCGATCGTAATGATCGGCAGTGAGCAAACAAGCCACAAAACATTCAGACACACGATATCGCAAATCTTTGAAAGCACACGCATAATACCGCTGTCAGTAACATCATCCCGCATGATCCGCCTCCCGTTTTTTCTATTGTAAACTACAGTATAGCACAGAAAAGCCTGTATAGCACAGGCTTTTCACATCTTCTTTCGGATAATCACCGGAAGCGATAAAAGATGCGTTCCGGAATCGCAAGCAGCCGTCAAGTTCCCAGGCAAGTCCGGGATTCGGCTCTTCGCCGTTACAAAAAAACAGTCCAACCACAACGGCTGAAACCGGCTGAACTGTTACGATAAAAAAATAGAGCGGGTGATGGGAATCGAACCCACGTATCCAGCTTGGAAGGCTGGTGTTCTACCATTGAACTACACCCGCGTCATCTCTGACACAAGTAGTATACTACCACATGATAAAGATAATTGCAAGAACTTTTTTACTTTTTTTATTTTATTTTTTTATTTGCTTTTTTATTGAATCTTTGTTATAAGATTAAATAGATTTTCACAAATCGAAATCATATAAAGGAAAATATTCCGAATAACCAAAAAGGAGTTGTGTTACTTGAATTTATCACAAATCGCACGTTTACAAGCTTTAAAAAAACATCTGGAAACTTTTCGTAAAAATCACCCGAAATTTCCTTCTTTTTTGAACGCGGTGTCTCATAACGCTTTGGAAGAAGGCACAGTGATCGAAATCAGCGTCACATCGCCTTCCGATAAAAATTATGTTACAAACATAAAATTGAGGCAAGATGATCTGGACTTTCTTCGCGAACTGCAGTCTCTGAATTCCAAATCATAATTTCCCGGCGAAGGGCCGCACATCAGCAAAAACCGGAAGCGCCAAAAGGCACATTCCGGTTTTTTGTTTTATCTGTTTTATTTATTTCGCTATTTTCAGATTTTCATACCGTTTCTCGATAAACTGATCCGGGAAATACTCATCTAACTTTTCAGCGATAACCCCGTTTCCTTCTTTTCCTTCCTGACGTTCTCCGTAACGCGCCAAAGCGGCAAATGACAGCGCCATATCCGCCGTCAGAACAACAAGCAGCAAGGAGCAGATGATACGTCCCGCCTTTTTCGGCAATCGTTCGATCTGTCTTGACAAAAACGGGTAAACCGCTTTCATCCAGATAACGGCGGCAAATCCCCAGAAGAAACAATACAACAGGTTAATTCTTCCTCCCAGATTAAACGGGATCTTACTATAATCCCAGAACACTGTTCCAAAGGCAATCTCCGTAAAAACACTGCATATGTATTCATATGCGCCCCCGAGTATTGTTCCGAAAAGGAATATAAACCAATTACTCTTATCACGGTATCTATATAAAATCCATGTCAGAAGCGCACATGCAATTCCCCACACGATACTGAACTGACCAAACACAAGACTGCTGCGGCTCATAAGACGCCCGGTTGTAATAAGGCAGAATATCGTCTCTACTATATCCCCGATAAATGCTCCGATGATAAACAGACTCGCCAGTTTAAAAAATCCGCATCCTTCCGCAAATTTTTCTTCCTGTTCAGCATCTTTTTCAGTCTCAATATTCGGAAATGCCTTTACCAGTCTTTTCTGGATCCGTTTTGTCAGAGCGTTTTCAAGAAATTTAGACGTTTTCTGCAGCTCTTCCGTAATCTGCTCGATCCGACCTTTCTTTCTTTTCAATTCAAGAACCGCAATTCCCGAACCGAGACCATCCGCAATAAGCAGGCCTAAAAGCACCCATAAGATCACTTCTCCGATCAAACGGGGTATCATATTGACAAGACCGCAAAAAAACGGATTCAGGAAGTAGATCATCAGTACACTGCACACGCCCCATAAAGCAGATACCCGCAGACAAATGTAACCGTCCAGATGAAATTTCTGATCTGAATAATCCCACCACTTTTTATGCAGTATCTTTTCCATCAGCCTTCCCGTAATATATTCTACGAACGAAGTAACGATCATTCCGCCGATAAAAAGAAAGATCAGATTTTCTTTTAATTCCGGCAAAAACACCGCCACCGCCACCGCTCCCGTTCCGTAGATCGGGCAGAGCGGTCCCGCGATAAATCCCCTGTTGACAAACTTGTGCCTGTTAACCGCCGCAACGATGACCTCGCCGCACCATCCGATAAATGAATAAATAAAAAAGATCCATGCCAGTTCATATATTGTGTTTACCATATTTTCTCTTTTGAATTCCTTTCCCGCACATCTTTTTTGCAAAGACGCAGTTTCAGATGCACCTTCGATAAAAATAATCCCCCCGGACACGGTTTTATACGAGACTCTCACTCCTGCCCGGGAGGCGCCGCTTTATGTGATGCGTTCTTTTCTATCCGAGCACATCTTTATACAGGGCATGTTTTTCCAATGCCTCCGTGATTTTGACCATATCGGACAGATCTCCGATCATGATAACGCCTGCAAGGCGGTTGTTTAAAAAGTAATATTTACTGTATCTTCCTTTTCCCATATCTTTAAATTCTGCCGTCTTATAAAGCAGATTCGGATTTTTCCCGTTATCTCCGGCTGCGAAAAGAGCCGTGTTCATCCCATGGAATGTCAATGTCGGAGCTGTCGCCGCATACTCAATCTGATCCCCTGCCGCATTTGCGCCCGCGATACGTCCCTGTTCGGAAGCCTCCGGCCAAACAGCATAGTTTGCCCCGTTAAATTCCGCACAGTCACCGCATGCATATACGTTCGGAACACTCGTTTCCATCCGTTCGTTCACTTTAACGGCACGGTCCGCATCAAGTCCGATCTCCTTAGCCAATGCTGTATTTGCACGCACTCCCGCCGATACAACGACAACTTCCGCAGGAATCACCTGACCGTCAGACAAGCGGACTCCCGATACATGTCCGTCTCCTTCCACTGCTTCCACGGAAACGCCCGTACTGATCTTCACACCGCTCTTTTCGGCGAACATCCTCAAAATGTCCGAAGCGTTCTCGTCAAGCTGACGTCCCATAAGAATCGGAGCAGCTTCTAACACTTGTACATCAACCCCCGCTTTTTTCAGTTCCCAGGCAGCTTCCAGACCAAGCACACCGCCTCCGATCACAACTGCTTTCGCCGCATGTTCCATCATTTTTTCCAGTTTTTCCACATCTGCAAGGCGGCGGATCGCAACTACTTCCGGCAAAGAACTTCCTTCGATCGGAGGTATAAAGCACTCGCTTCCAAGTGCATAGATCAGTCTCGTGAAATGCACTTTCTCTCCGCTTTCAAGAATCACTTCTTTTTCATTTACATCGACAGACGCCACTTTCTTTCCTAACATTTGGAACACTTTGTTTTCTTCATACCATGACGGATCTACGATCGCGATCTGATCCGCGCTCAATCCTGCCACGATCGACTTTGTCAGCATCGGACGGTTGTATGCCGGATACTCTTCATCGGAAATGATCGTAACAGCTCCCGTTTTATCACGTTCCCTTATCGCCTTGGCAGCGTTAAATCCTGCCGTTCCGTTTCCGAGGATAACATAATATTCTTCTGTATTATTCAAAACGGCGCTTTCTTCTGCTTCAACTTCTATAAAATTCTCTTTTCCGACTCCGCACACCGGACATATCTCGATCGAAGAATCGAAAATTTCTCCGCAGACAAGACATTTCACAAGCGTTCTGGCGCCTTTTTTCTTCGGCTTTACAGGTTCTTTGTTCTGCACGATGCACCCGAACTGATATCCGTACTCATAAGCGCTCACAAGATCCGCTTCCGATGGTTTAAACCGAACGCGGAATCCTTCCGATACTTTCATTTTCAGTTGTTTCAGACGCTGCGTAATATTCGGCACTCCTTCTCCGCTCCAACCGTAGCTTCCGAATGCGCCGGCATATTTTCCTCCGTGAGTAGCCGGAAACATTGCAAGTGTAAGATCCCATATCGGCTTGAGCGCTTCTCCGACAATCGTAGGAGTTCCAAGCAATATTCCGTCCGCAAACAAAAGTTCTTCGTTCACTTTCTCTGCGTCTGCCTCAACCATGTCATAAGACCTGACGTCGATATCGCCGCTGTCTTTGACTCCTTCCGCGATTTTTTCCGCAAGCATCTTCGTGTAGCCATATGCGCTCACATACGGGATAATAACTGTTTTTTTCTCATTCGGATTGACCACTGTCGACCATTCTCTGTATTGCTTCATAACCTGTCTGATCCGATCTCCTACGAGAACCGGTCCATGCCCCGTACAGATCATGGAAATATCCATTGTTTCAACACGGTCGAGAGCTTTAAGCATAAAAGGTTTGAACGGTCCGATAATGCAGTCATAATAATATTTCAAAGCACTTTGATAATCCGCCTCATTTTTAATCTCACTTGATACGACTTCCGGGAGGCAGTAATGTGCACCGAAAGAATCACATGTTACAAGAATCTGTTCTTCCTCAATAAAAGTGTACATCGTATCCGGCCAATGAAGATTCGGAACAAACAAAAACTCAAGCGTCTTATTTCCGATCGTCATCTTCTCTTTATCCCTTGCCGGAATGCCGACAAAATCCCGGTTTACGATCTCTTTCAGGAAACCGAGTGCACATCCCGTAGCGATCACCTTCATCTGCGGACTATAATCGAGAAGGCGTTCTACGCTTCCGGCATGATCCGGCTCTGTATGACTTACAACAAGATAATCGATTTTCCGAATGTCGATCACTTCTTGAAGATGTTCCAAATATTCGTCAAAAAACTTCGCTTTTGCAGTCTCGAAAAGAACTGTTTTGTCCCCCGCCTTCATCACATAAGAATTATAAGTTGTACCGAATTCCGTATACATGATAATATCAAATACTCTGAGTTGATCGTCAATAATACCTGTCCAATAAAAATCATCTCTTAATTTCAAACTTTTCATTTTCTGCCTCCTCTTTTTCTTTTTTATGAAACTCCGTTTTTCTTGCAAATATCCGCCAGACAGCACTTCTCGCAGTACGGCTTTGTCCTTGCCGTACACACATCCCGCCCGTGGAAGACAAGCCTGTGACAGAAATCGCTTCCCTCCTGAGGAGGAATGATCTTCCACAATGCCATCTCGACCTTTTTCGGTTCTTTTATCCCATCTACGAGTCCGATCCGGTTTACAAGCCGGATACAATGCGTATCTGTCACAATCGCAGGTTTCCCGAACACATCGCCCATGATAAGGTTTGCGCTTTTTCTTCCGACTCCCGGAAGTTTCATCAGCGCGTCAAAATCATCCGGCACTTTCCCTTCATACTCATCCCGGATCATCTTCATACAGCCGCTGATATCGCGCGCCTTGCTTCTGCCAAGACCGCACGGACGCACAATTTTCTCAATCTCATCTACATCCGCTTCCGCCAAAGCTTCCACTGTCGGATATTTTTCATATAACCCTTCCACCACTACATTGACACGGGCATCTGTACACTGTGCCGCAAGCCGCACACTGACAAGCAGTTTCCATGCCTGATCATAATCAAGCGTACAGCCGGCGGACGGATATTCTTTTTTCAGCCGCTCGATCACCTGTAACGCACGCTGCTTTTTTGTCATCTTTGGTATCCCTCCGCTATCACTTCTCATCCATATGTTTTCTCAGTTCGGCAAGAGCTTCTGAAAATCTTTTTGACACAGCCGTCGGATTGCCTTTCAAATGTCTTGCTGCACGGATATAGCTTCTGTCTGTTCTGTCGTGCATCTTCGTCATCTCCCGGGAAATATTTTTCTTGATCTTCGCATATTCTTCCCGTTTATCTTCGCCGATCAATTCGTCAACCTTTGATGTAAATTCTTCCTTCATCAACAGTTCCGCCCTCTCCGACAATCTTGCAAGAAGACGCTGTCTCTCTTCGCGCCTTGCATGAACACGCGCCAGATATTCTTCTTTGCGTGAATTGATTTGTTCGCGGCGTTTCTTCTTTTGAACTTTGATCTCTTCTTTGTATCCCTCTACCATTTCTTCTGCGCGCTGACGGTAACTGTCCATATGCTCTTCTGCCAGTTTTTTGTAATCTTCCGCCATTTCTTCCGCACGTCCGCGGTAATCCTCTACATGTTCTTCTACACGCCTGCGATAATCTTCTACAAACTCACCTGCGCGCTGTCGATAATCTTCCACAAACTCACCTGCGCGCTGTCGATAATCTTCCACAAATTCTTCAGAAGCGACTTTTAATTTCTCCTGTATCTTCCTGATCTGTTTTTTGCTTTCTTCAAGCTGTGCAAGAATCCGCTTCAGATCCATCGCATCATTAAACGACTGCGTCACATCGACCGCCGCCGCAACAGTCAGCACAAATGCGATACCCTCCGCAATAATCGTCGGAATCTTCAGCACCGCTCCCTCGATCGGTACATGAACAAACTTAACAAGTAAAACGGAAAACAATCCCCACCCCAAAGACGAGGTAAGACAAATATATCCGTTCAGATTAAATTTCTGATTGCTGTAATCCCAGTATTTCACATTGAAAAGTCTCTCCATAACCGCCCCTGTAACGTATTCCAACAGCGTTGCTCCAACCATGCCGAATAAAAAGATCAACGGAATACTGTCTCTGACTCTGATCGTACTGATCAAGACCGCAAGCGCTCCGAATCCATAGATCGGCAGCATCGGCCCGTACATAAATCCGCGGTTTACCCAGCGGCGTTTCCGCACAGAAACAAAGCAGCATTCCCATACCCAGCCGATAAAACTGTAAATGAAAAAGAACAATACCCATTGTGTCAGATGATATGACTGCATGTTTATTTCTCCTCAATCGCTGTAATCAGGTCAACTCTTCTTTGATGACGTCCTCCTTCAAACTCAGCGTCAAGCCATGTCTCTACGATCATTTTCGCAAGCTCCGCTCCTACCACACGAGCTCCGAACGCCAGGATATTACAGTTATTGTGCACTCTTGCCATCTTTGCCGTAAACGGCTCGCTGCAAACCGCGGCGCGGATTCCTTTTACTTTATTTGCCGCAAGAGAAATTCCAAGACCTGTTCCGCAGATCAGGATTCCCTGTTCAACCTCGCCTGCTGCCACTGCTCTTGCCACGATTTCCCCGTAGACCGGATAATCACAGCTCTCGCTTGAATTTGTTCCGTAATCTACTACTTCATGTCCTTTTTCTTTCAGGAAACTAATGATTTCCGCCTTTAATTCTAATGCTGAATGGTCATTTCCGATTCCGATCTTCATATTCTTCTCCTTTTCTTTTCCACTTTATTTTATTTACATGCTTCTTTACAATAAAATTGATTTCTCTATCATCATAACAAATCCGGCGCTGTGATTCAATAAACCTAATTTACAAAACGCTCTTTAGAAAGCCGGTTCTGTCAAACAATTTTTATAAAAATATTTCCTCAAGTTGTTCCGGTTTCCCGGCGCGATAAGTCGCATCCGCTTCTGTTTCCGGTTCGCCCCATACCGCATGAACACAATCCACTCCCGCATTGAGGGCGCATGCCATATCTGAAGCGCTGTCTCCGATATAGACGGTTTCTTCTTTCCGCGCTCCTGACAGTTCCATATATTTCAGCAGCGGCTGTGCCGACGGTTTATGCTCTTTCGTGTCATCGGCACATATGCATATCGAAAAATATTTTCGTATCGGAAGCTGATCAAGAACAAGCTCCAGTTCCTCGCGTGTTCTTGATGTTACGACACCAAGCGTACTTCCTTTTTTCTCCAGTTTTTCCAGAAGTTCTTCTATTCCGTCAAAAATGCGGATCATATCGATGTTCTTCTCTTCATTTGCCACCCACATTTCGACTGCGCCCGGGATTTTTTCTTCTTCCACCCCGAGAAGATGCATATTTTTCACAGATGTATTAGCCAGCACAAACTTCAGATCTTCTATCTCGTACCGCTCTCCTTTTACCGTCATGAGCATCTCCTGCAATGAATATAATATGCAGTCTCTCGTATCGATCAGTGTTCCGTCCACGTCAAAGACAATATGTCTGTATTTTGCCATTCCTATACCTCCCGCTGTCTTCTCAAATCTTTTTTCTTCTTTCTTTTTTCGTTTTTCAGGAAATTCCTCTCATCGTAAGCTGTATCCTCTTCTTTTTCATATCCACGCTCATCACCTTTACATCCACAACGTCTCCGACGCTCACTGCCTCAAGGGGATGTTTGATATAACGGTCTGTAATCTGGGAAATATGTACGAGACCGTCCTGATGAACTCCGATATCCACAAACACGCCGAAATCAATGACGTTTCGCACCGTTCCTTTCAATATCATTCCTTCTTTTAAATCTTTCATTTCCAGTACGTCCGTTCTAAGAATCGGTTTTGGCATCTCGTCACGCGGGTCGCGCGCAGGCTTTTCCAACTCTTTTACGATATCGTGCAGGGTGATCTCGCCGATTCCTAATTCTTCTGCCGTCGCTTTATAGTCTTTTATCGTAAGAGATAATCCCGCCAGATTATGAGCCGCCACATCTTCCGGTGAATACCCCTGCTTTTGCAAAAGGCCTTTTGCCGCTTCATATGATTCAGGATGGACGCCCGTACCGTCAAGCGGATTCTCTCCGTCGCGGATTCTCATAAATCCCGCACATTGTTCAAACGCTTTCGGCCCAAGTTTCGGCACTTTCAGAAGTTCTCTTCTGCTCGTAAACTTTCCGTGCTCCTCTCTGTAGGCTACAATATTTTTAGAAATCGCCGAACTGATTCCCGAAATGTACGATAAAAGCGGCGCAGACGCCGTATTCAAATCAACGCCGACTTTATTAACGCAGTCCTCTACGACTCCCCCAAGCTTTTCTCCCAGTTTCTTCTGATTCATATCATGCTGATATTGTCCGACGCCTATCGACTTCGGATCGATCTTCACAAGTTCGGCCAATGGATCTTGAAGTCTTCTCGCGATGGACGCCGCGCTTCTTTGACCTACATCAAACTTCGGAAATTCCTCACTTGCAAGCTTACTTGCCGAGTAGACAGAAGCTCCCGCTTCATTGACGATCACATACTGAACCTGCTCAGGTATCTCTTTCAAAAGTTCCACGATAAACTGTTCTGATTCACGGGAAGCAGTTCCGTTTCCAAGCGAAATAAGTGAAATATGATATTTCGGAATGATCTTCTTTAGCAAGTCCTTACTTGCCTTGATCTTCTGCGGAGTCGTCGGAGCCGTCGGATAAATGACCGTAGTTCCGATCACCTTTCCCGTCGGATCGACAACTGCCAGTTTACATCCCGTACGAAACGCCGGATCCCATCCAAGCACTACTTTCCCCGCGATCGGCGGCTGCATGAGAAGCTGATGCAGATTTTTCCCGAATACGTCGATTGCTCCGTCTTCCGCTTTCTCCGTCAGTTCATTTCTTATCTCCCTTTCGATCGCAGGCTCGATCAGACGTTTATAACTGTCCTCGACAACTTCTTTTAAGACCGAAGTCGTATACGGATTATCATTTACAATCGTCTTTTTCTCTAAATATCTCAGAATATCTTCCTCCGGAGCCTCTACTTTGACCGTCAGTATTTTTTCTTTCTCACCGCGGTTCAGCGCAAGAATCCGATGTCCGGCAAGCTTTTCAACCGATTCTTCAAATTCGTAATACATCTCGTAAACAGATTCTGTCTCCGGATCTTTTGCTGTAGAAACGACTTTTCCTTTTTTCATCGTCGTTTTTCTGATCCATGTACGATAATCCGCATTATCGGAAATGATTTCCGCAATAATGTCTTTTGCTCCGGCGATTGCTTCTTCCTCTGTCTTTACTTCTTTTTCTTCCGAAATATATTGCTTTGCGGTTTCTTCCAAAGGTTCTTTTGCCTGCTGCAGCATCATATACGCTGCCAAAGGCTCTAATCCTTTTTCTTTCGCGATCGTTGCCCTCGTCCGCCGCTTCGGACGATATGGCCGATACAGATCTTCCACTGTCACGAGCGTCTCAGCTAAAAGGATCTTCTCTTTGAGTTCTTCTGTCATCTTTCCCTGCTCTTCAATGCTCGAGATCACCTGCTCTTTCTTCTCTTCCAGATTTCTCAGATAGAGAAGTCTTTCATGAAGCTTCCTAAGCTGCTCGTCGTTGAGTGACCCGGTCGCTTCTTTTCTATATCTCGATATAAACGGGATCGTATTCCCTTCATCGATCAAAGTTACCGCCGCGTCAATCTGCCAGCGGTTCACATCAAGTTCTTCTGTCAGTTTTTGATTGATATCCATTTATAAAAATCCTCTCTCTAAATTAATTCACAAACAGCATTATACATAGTTTACCACACACGTACATTCCATTCCACCTTTTCCCGCGAACTTTACACGACTGCTTTACATTATTGACCGGTCTTGTCTGTCTTTGTTATAATATATGACTGAACTGACGCAATACAAAAACAGACATGCGAAACCCGGCATATAAAAATTGCCGCCTCGTTTTGCGCGCCGAAACGAAATGGAGAAGTTATGGAACGTACGATCACATATAAAATAACCGACAGCGGACAAAACATCCGTATTGACAGTTTTCTCCGAAAGCACGGATATTCCATGCAAAATCTGACACTTCTTAAAAAAATGCCCGAAAGCATTTTAAAAAACGGAGAATGGTCTTATATGCAAACAACACTTCAGGCAGGAGATATTCTGACTGTCCGCATTCAGGAAGAAACTTCCTCTCCGAATATTCCCGCTGTCAATCTGCCGATCGATATTGTCTATGAAGATGAAGATATCATAGTGATAAACAAAGCTGCCGGAATGCCGATCCACCCTTCTCTTAACAACTATCGAAACTCTCTTGCAAACGCGCTGATGTGGTATTATGAACAACAAAACAAACCTTTTATTTTCCGCTGTACAAACCGTCTTGACCGGGACACTTCCGGTCTGACTGTCGTTGCGAAGCATATGGTCAGCTCTAATATCTTATCTTCCATGACCGCCCGGCATCAGATCGAACGGGAATATCTCGCCATTGTACGCGGACACGTCACTCCTTTTGAAGGAACGATAAATGCTCCGATCGGACGAACCGGAAGTTCTCTCATCGAACGGAAGATCGATTTTGAAAACGGCGAACATGCAATTACCCATTACCACACAGTTTTTGAAAAAAACGGGCTTTCACTCGTTTCTCTTATTTTAGAAACAGGCCGCACACATCAGATCCGAGTCCATATGAAACACCTCGGATTTCCTTTGATCGGAGATTATCTGTACAATCCGGATATGGAACTGATCGACCGGCAGGCGCTTCACTCTCACTGTCTTCGCTTTCTCCATCCGATAACCGGAAGACAAATGACATTTACCGCCGATCTGCCCGAAGACATGGCAAGATTGTTTGCCTGAGAACCCCTTGAAAATCATTCTTTAAAATTATTCATTTTTTATTCCAAAAAGGGTTGACATATTTCAAAACCTATAATATAATAAATTTCGCTGTGAACGAAACAGCAAATGTGCGATTAGCTCAGCTGGATAGAGCGTCTGGCTACGGACCAGAAGGTCGGGAGTTCGAATCTTCTATCGCACGTACGAAAAGAGATGTTGCTTATGCAGCATCTTTTTTATTGTAAAATAATTCTTGATCAGGCTCGGATTTTCCCCGTCGCCGACAAAAAAACTCAGAAGAACTTTCTCCTGAGTTTTTTGATATCATTTCTTATTCTGCAAACTGTTCTGACTGCGCTTTAATCAGTTCTGTATCGTCAAAGTAATTGATCTTCATTGCAGCTTTTACTTCTGCAAGTGTCTGTGCCGCAACCGCTTCCGCTTTCTCGCTTCCCTTTTTAAGCATCTCATAAACCGCCGGAATATCTTTACTGAATTCTTTTCTGCGGTTCCTGATCGGCTCTAACTCGGCCTGAAGTACATTATTCAGAAAACGTTTCACTTTCATATCTCCGAGTCCGCCGCGCTGATAATGTGCTTTCAGCTCGTCCAGATCCGAATATTCCGGCAAAAACTCTGCAAAATATTCCGGTCTGCAAAATGCATCAAGATAAGTAAATACTGTGTTTCCTTCCAGTTTTCCCGGATCTTCCACCCGGATATGAGTCGGATCGGTAAACATACTGAACACTTTCTTCTTAATCTCCTCCGGCTCTTCCGACAGATAGATACAGTTCCCGAGCGATTTGCTCATTTTCGCTTTTCCGTCAATTCCCGGAAGCCGCAGACATGCCTGATTTTCAGGGAGAAGGATCTTCGGATCTATAAGTGTATCCCCATATACGGAATTAAACTTATGAACGATCTCTTTTGTCTGTTCGATCATCGGCATCTGATCTTCGCCGACCGGAACAGTCGTCGCCTTAAACGCCGTAATATCCGCCGCCTGACTGATCGGATATGTGAAAAATCCTACCGGAATACTCGTCTCGAAATTACGCATTTTAATCTCTGTTTTTACAGTAGGGTTTCTCTGAAGTCTTGACACCGTCACAAGATTCATATAATAAAACGACAGTTCACATAACTGCGGAATCTGCGACTGGATAAAAAGCGTCGATTTTTCCGGATCAAGTCCGCACGCAAGATAATCCAAAGCGACTTCAATAATATTGCTGCGCACCTTTTCCGGATTATCCGCATTATCCGTCAGCGCCTGAGCATCTGCGATCATAATAAAAATATCGTCGAACTCTCCCGTATTCTGAAGCTCCACACGTCTTCTTAACGATCCTACATAGTGTCCCACATGAAGTCTTCCTGTCGGACGGTCACCTGTAAGCATAACTTTTCTCATAATGTTCATTCCCTCTCATTTCCCATTTTCGCTCCTGTCGAAAATGTTCCTGTTAAAATTAATCTATCTTTATCCTGTTTATCTTTACCGCTGCTCTTTTATTTATTATGAGCGGCAATCCGCTTCTGCTTTGAAAATTTTTGTTTTGAGAGCTGAGGTATCATCTTCTTTTCCGGCTCATAGACGACTTTATAAAGTACATACGCCATAATCACCGCTCCGAATACGTCCAGAACAGAATGTTGTTTCAAAAACATCGTTGCAAGAATGATCAGCGCCGCCAATATGTACGCCGCATTGCAGACAGCTTTGTGTTTTTTCAGTTTTTCACTCTCATGGACAGCGATACACACGCTCAGCGTATTAAATACATGCAGACTCGGGAATACATTCGTACATGTATCCGCACGATACAGCATCCGCACCATATCCACAAATACATTATCTCTCTCAAATACGACCGGACGAAGATCCTGCCCATTCGGAAATATCGTCGATATGATCAAGAATATTGTCATACCGGTAAACATAAACTTCGCCATTTTATAAAATCCCGGTACGTCCGTAAAGAAAAAATACACAAATGCAGCCGCGATAAACGCAAACCACATCAAATACGGAATAATAAAATATTCAACAAACGGAATCCACATATCAAACTGCGTCTGGATCACATGATAGTTTGTCGTTACACGCTTTTCCAAAAGCAAAAACCACGGCATGTAGATAAAAATATACAAAAATACCCACGCATGTTTATACTTTTTCAGCCAGCTTCCGAATTTACCACTTTCTTTTTTGCCCATTACACGACTGCCCCTTTTCATATGCAATCTTTTAATCTTTGCGATTGCAACGATTATAGCACGATTTAAAATGTACAACAACCTTCTTCATAAAACATTTAGGAAACATTTATTAAATTTTCCGGCTGTTATCCTGCAATGATATGCAATTTTTCTTCCAGTATCTCCACCGATGCCTTATATCGGGAAAACGCCGCCTCTCCGTCTGTATGGATCGGAAGGCTTCGCTGCGCCTCAACCGATACCGAAGGACTCCGAATGATCGTAATTTCTTTTGCTCCCGTATGTTTCCCAAAAAACGCTCTCGGCAACAGCCACACCGCCTTCAAAGGAGACATATGGTGCGCTATCACGATATCGATGCAGCCATCCGTCACGGACGCCTCCGGGGCAAATCGAAAACCGCCGCCTTCATATGGAAGATTCATAAAAGCCACAAAAAGAGTTTTTTCAAACATCTGTTTTCTCCCGTCAGGCAGCGTTACCGTCAACTTTGTCGGCCGGTCTTTTTTCAGACGGTCAAGGGCAACTACTGCGTAACTTAGTTTACCCAGCCCTATTTTATTCAGCCGCTTTTTCCATTGTGACACGCACACTTCATGACAGACTCCTGCGTCGAACCCCATCCCTGCGCTTACAATAAATCTCCGGCTTTTTCCTTCTCTTGAAATCTGTCCTACATCGGCAGAAATCACTTTCTTCGGAGATAATACAGATTGAAGTGCTTTCATCGGATCTTTCGGAAGTTTTAATCCCCGCGCGAAATCATTGCTCGACCCTATAGGGATATACCCAAATGTTATCAGATCCGGACGTTTTATCCCGTTTACGACTTCATTAACTGTGCCGTCTCCGCCTAAAACAACAATCGTATGCCGTTTATCATCTGCCGTGATAAACGCCGCCGTCTTAGCGGCATGACCTCTTCTTTTTGTCAGATATACACGGTAATTTATATGTCGTGCCTTCAATTCTGATTCTATTTTCTGCCATGCTTTCATTCCCATTCCTGAACGTGCTTTCGGGTTTATAATAAAATCATATTCTTTTTCCATTTTTATTATCTCTTATCTATTGTTCCTTTTATAAGCTCCGTCCGCTTTTTATGTTCTGTTTTGTTTGTCTTTCGTCAGCGAACCGCTTCGCGAAGCGCCCCGTCGAGATAACATCTAAGCGACCGGCTCATATTTCCTTCAAAATCAGCCTTTCCATGCTTAATGCACCACTCAAACACATTCCCGATTACGATCATCCTGATATCTGTCGTAAATTCTTCGATCGGCTCATTCAATACTGCGACGCCTGCCTGCACTGCCTTTTCGACATAAGCTCTTACTGTCACGATCGGATACGGACGTTCTGTACGGATATCTGCATTCAACGCCTGGTTTTTCGTATCATAGTAACCGGACATAAACTCAACTCCAAGTTCACGGCAGTATTTTACATAATTCAAATACACTTGGATAATACCGTCTTTTACTGCTTGTACGCTGTCCGGAAGTTCCAAAAGATTCGGTTCGATCTGAGGCTGATCTTCTATATAGTAAGAAAGAAGATCATCTTTTGTCTTAAAATGGTGGTAAAAGCTTCCATTGGAGACACCCGCCTCCTCACATATATTTTTGATAGACAGTTCCTCGTATCCGCCCTTCTGCAAAATGCGTTTCGCTGCCTTGAATATTTTTTCTTTCGTCTCCCGGGATTTTTGCTGCTGTCTTGAGATCTGTTCTTTTTCTTTCATCCAAGTACACTCCTGTCTGTTCTGACTTCATTCAATACATACAGCAACAGTTTACCACAGTATCTCATACATTTCAAGAAAACCGAGTGTGCTCTACAAACTTATCAAATGCAGACGGCATCGCATACTCTTCCTCTAATTGTTTTATCTTTACAAATATATTTTCCGATCTATCCGCTCCGTTTTCCGCACACATTTGACCGACGTTTGGCGCCGACGTTTTTTCCAGTTCATCGACCAGCAGTTCATATCCTGTCATATGCCATTCTACATGGCTGAAAATATGTTTTGCCGTTCCAATCCGTTTTACACGTACCGGAGTCAGCCCTGCCGTCTGCGCATACCCGATCACTTCCTCTGTCCTGAGGTGCCCTTCCACATTCGGAAATTCATACATTCCGGCAAGGAGTCCTTTTTGAGGCCGTTTCCTGATTGCCACTTTTTCATTATCCCGAAAAATAAACACCGTCCTCTTTTCTATTCTTCTTGCTTTCGCCTTTTTCTTCACCGGGAAATCCATTTCCCGTCCTTCCTTATGTGCTTTGCACAGCGCTTCAAGCGGACAGGCGGCGCATTTCGGCTCTCCGTTCGGAACACAGACGATCGCTCCCAACTCAATCAACCCCTGATTAAAATCACCCGGCGCATCTTTCGGGATGATTTCTTCGATCAATTCTTCTACTTTTGATCTTACAGCCGCCGTTTTGATATCACCCTCATCTGCCGCAAGCCTCGATACTACGCGCAGAACATTTCCGTCTACTGCGGGTTTCGGAATGTGATAAACAAATGATCCGATCGCTCCCGCAGTATAATTTCCGATTCCCTTCAGCGAACGTATTTCTTCATATGATGAAGGAAACCTTCCTCCGTATTGTTCCATAATCTGACACGCCGCAGCTTTTAAATTGCGGGCCCGGTTATAATACCCCAATCCTTCCCACAGTTTCAATAACCTGTCTTCCTCGACAGATGCAAGTGCGCTCACATCGGGAAGTTCACTTAAAAAGCGCTCATAATAAGGCTTTACCGCCTCCACCCTCGTCTGCTGAAGCATAATCTCCGAAATCCACACTCTGTATGCGTTAATCCTCTTTCTCCACGGAAGATCACGCTTATTCTCACGAAACCACTCTACAAGAGGCCGGACAGATTCTTTTAAGATCGGATTGCCTAGAACGACGTCTACCGCATCGCTCAGCTCGATCGCATCGCTTGTCACATCACAGTCATAGGCAAGCACTTTTACACCTTCCTTTGCCGTCTTTTGAAGCGCTTCGGCAAATTGAGGATGTGTCTCTGTATTCGGCGTGAAATAACGCACGCCTTTCATCTGGATCACAAAAAACACATATGCCTCATATCCATTCTTCTTTGCATCGGAAAGCTCTTCCAGATGTTTTACGGCTCGTTCGCTTGGCGCATCCGGGAAGCGGCACACTCCGTTTTCTTCTAATGTCACACCTTTGATCTCAATAAAAATCTTTCGGATTCCCCCGTTTTGATCTTCCGCTTCCACATACAGGTCAAAACGAGAATTTTTGTATACGGTTTCAGGCCGGATCAAAGTCACATTTCCAAAAAGATTTCCCTGTTCAATCCATTCTTTTACAACCTTATTCGGAATCTGAGAGTCCATATTGATCATTCGACTGCCCTTTTTTACGGCAATCAAGTCCCACCTTGTCTTTCTGGACGGATTATCGCTTTCCTGAATATAAATATCTGCTCCCGGCCGAAGAAGCTCGGCGCATCTTCCTGTATTTTTCACATGAACCGTTTCCTTTTTCCCGTTTAATTCTGCATAGGCAATAAACCGGTTCGGACGTTCTATAAACTTCGCCTTATAAATTCGATCGTATCTCATTTTCCACCTCGCTTTAAATAAAAGCAAAAAGTCTGCTTCGGACTTTTCATTCTTTCAAAAACAAAAAGCAGAGTTTCTCATCCACCCTGCTTTTCATATGTTCTTCTGTGCACAGACATGTACACGTTTTTCAACTTACAGATTCTTTTTACAAAATCTTCGACAAAAATTCTTTCAGTCTCGGATTCTTCGGATTGCCGAAAAATTCTTCCGGTTCAGCTTCCTCAACAATCTGCCCGTCATCCATGAAGATCACTCTGGACGCAACCTCTTTCGCAAATCCCATCTCATGAGTGACTACAACCATCGTCATTCCTTCCTGAGCCAGCTTCTTCATCAACTCAAGAACTTCTCCGACCATCTCCGGATCAAGCGCCGATGTCGGCTCGTCAAACAGGATCACATCCGGATTCATTGCAAGAGAACGAATGATCGCAACTCTTTGCTTCTGACCTCCCGACAATGTAGACGGGTAAACGTCCGCTTTGTCTTCAAGTCCGATTCTTCCGAGCAGTTCAAGAGCCTGCTTTTTCGTCTCGCTTTTGATCTGTTCTTTTGTCGTTGTAATTGGGATAAGTTCTTCTTTTTTGCTTCGGAATATATTTTTAAACCGGATCATTCTGTTTTTATTTTTTGCTTTTTTCAGATCCTTGCACTGCAAATATGCCGGAGCCATCATTACGTTTTGAAGAACTGTTTTATTATTGAACAAATTAAAATGTTGAAATACCATACCCATATGGCGGCGATGCACGTTGATATCGACTTTCATATCCGCGATATCGACTCCTTTAAAAACAATGCTTCCGGATGTCGGATCTTCCATACAATTTAAGCAGCGCAGAAACGTACTTTTTCCGGAACCTGACGGTCCGAGCACCGCGACAATGTCGCCTTTATTGATCGTGATATTGATGCCTTTTAAGATTTCAAGATCACCAAAGCTTTTTCTAAGATTAATTACGTCTATCACTCTTCTTCAGGCTCCTTTCCAATAATTTTACAAGCAGTGTCACAACAAGGATCAATGCAATATAAATAAGCGCCATCACGAGATACGGAACCATGAATTCATAACTGTTTGTTCCGATATAGTTAAACGCCACATACAGATCCGCCGCGCCTACGAAACTTACAACCGATGTTTCTTTGATAAGCGCGATAAATTCGTTTCCGAGAGTCGGAAGAATATTCTTGACAGCCTGCGGAATGACAATCTTCATCATACTCGCCCCGAAACTTAATCCGACTGCACGTCCCGCTTCCATCTGTCCTGCGTCTACCGATTGGATTCCGCTTCGCATAATTTCCGAAATATATGCGCCGCTGTTCAATCCGAACACAAGCATCGCGACCTGAACTCCCGTTATGTTCCATCCGATGATCGGAAGAAGTACATAATAAAATACAAGAAGCTGCACAACCATCGGCGTTCCTCTGAACATCGCCACATAAACGCTGCATATACCGTTCAAAACTCTTGGGAGCACTTTATATTTCGGCAGCACCCTTGCCGTCGCGATAACAGTCCCGATCAAAATACCGATGACCAGACCGACAATCGCAATAAGGACTGTGTTCTGCAAACCTTGCACCACTTTTACATAGCCGTTTTGATCGATAAATATTTCTATAAACTTATCTACTTTTGCACTAAAATTACCCATTACTTTCCTCTTTGCTTTCTTCTCTCAAACGTCCAAAGAAAGGAAAACGCCGATATTTTCCGTTTTCGGAACATACCTGTATTTCCCTTTCTGATTTAATACTGTTTTCTATTCTTTTTGCAAAACTCTCAGTCCGAAATCATCCGCTCAATCGTCCGTTTCATTTCATACTGTTTTGAAATCCTCTTCTGTATTGCGCCGATTGCTCATTCTGCTTCCGAGAACTTATTGCATTGCATTAATCGCTTCTGTGATCGCTGTAGCCGGAGCTGCATCGATGATCACATATTTGATGTTTCCGTTCAGCATATCCTGAACCGCAAGTGATCCGCTCTTATACGGCTGGCATGTAGCCGGAAGTCCTTCAAATCCGAAAGCTTCGTCTCCTTCGATGTAGCTTTGCGCTGTCGTTCCCTGCTGTACGCCGATCTTATCTTCTTTTTTCAGTTCGCCAAGTTTTGCCGCAACTGCATCTGCATCTTTCAGATCGTCGAATGTATCGTCATCGCTCGGAACGATCAAACGCTGTGACGCCTGATAATATGTATCTGAGAATGTCACATATTGTTTTCTTTCATCATTGACTGTAAGTCCTGCGATAGCGATATCACATTTGTGCTGTCCTACAGAAAGACATACCGCATCAAAATCCATATTCTGGATTACAAGTTCTTTTCCAAGCTTTTCCGCAAGAAGAGCTGCCAGTTCCATGTCGATTCCGACATATTTATCGCCTTTTGTATACTCAAACGGCTCAAACGCTGCATTTGTGGCAACTACAAGCTGATCTTTCGACTCGTCAAGTTTTGCGGATTCTACTGCTGCCGGCTCTCCGCCGCCGAAATACTTGTCACAGATCTCATCCAGCGTTCCGTCTTCTTTTACTTCTTTTATAAATGCGTTTACCTGTTCAACAAGTTCCGGCTGATCTTTATCAATACCGAACGCATACTCTTCATTTGTAAGATCAACGTCGATCACTTTCGCCGTTTTCGCGCTGCTTCCTTTATCTTCTTCTTTACCGTCTTCTTTGCTTCCGCAACCTGCTGCCAGTCCGGCAACAAGCGCCGCACTTAAAACTACTGCTAAAAACTTTTTCATTTTCGTATTTTTCATTTTCGCACCCTCCGTTTATAATTCCATTGCTCAATGCTGAATAACCATGCATTCCATGCACTACATTCTAACACGTTCTGCATAAAAATCAAGCTCTTTTTTTAATTTTATGCATTCTGTTTCAGTTTTTATGTATATTATGCGTTACTTTATGCATAAATCTTCATTCTTTATACAGGTTTTTTGCAAAATACACATTTTCGCCGAAACAATTCTTATGCAAGCAGCGTCTTAATACCGAAGTAAAGAAGCACAATGACTCCCAGTACGATTCTGTAGTAACCAAACACTTTAAAATCATGTTTTCTGATATACTGCATGAGGAACTTGATCGCAAGGATGGAAACCGCAAACGAAACGACCGTTCCCAACAAAAGCAGAAATACCTGCATACCCGTGAAATTTAATCCGAATTTAATCAGTTTCAAAAAACTTGCGCCGAACATCGCCGGAATTGCAAGGAAAAATGTAAATTCCGCCGCAACTCCTCTTGATACTCCTATGAGAAGCGCTCCCACGATCGTCGCTCCCGAACGGGATGTTCCGGGGATCAGCGCCAATGCCTGAAATACGCCGATGATCAAAACCGTCTGTATCGTAAGCTGAGAAAGTTTTTCCACTTTCGGCTGCTTATCTTTCTGATAGTTTTCGATTACGATAAACAGAATACCGTAGATGATCAATGTCGCGGCAACAACATATGAATTGTTGAACTTTTCTTCTATAAAATCATTGAACGGAAGCCCGATCAGCATTGCCGGAATCGAACCTATGATCACTTTGACCCACAACTGGATCGTCAACATCTTCTGTTTCTGGGTTTTCTTCGGTGAAAACGGATTCAGCTTATGGAAATACATAACGACAACCGCCAGTATCGCTCCAAGCTGGATCACAACATAAAACATGTCAAGAAACGCCTGATTTTGTTTCAAATGCAGTAATTCTTCCAACAAGATCAGATGCCCCGTGCTGCTGATCGGCAGCCATTCCGTGATTCCCTCCACAATACCGAATATAATTACTTTTAATGCTTCTAACATCTTGCTTCTCCTCCTCCGAGAACAAATCTTTCAATCGCTTGCGCAACGCCGTCCTCTTCATTTGACAGTGTGATATAATCTGCAGCTTCTTTCACCTGCGGCTCTCCGTTTGCCATTGCGACGCCGAAACCGACTTCTTTCAGCATCACGGTATCGTTATCTCCGTCTCCGAACGCCATGATCTCTTCCCGCTTAATACCAAGCCTGCTTCCGAGATTGACAAGTCCTGTTCCTTTATTGACTCCCGCCGCGTTCACTTCTATATTATAACGAAGAGATCCGACCAGTTCCAAATCCTCATGACGGGCAAGTTCTTCCCACGCACGTTTTCTCTCGGACATATCCGCAAATAATGCCTGCGTTTTATCGAGACCTCTGTTTTCTCTGTCTACCAGTTCAAAAATATCATCCACCGGAATACGGGTTTTACGCATATATTCCCACATATTCGGATTTTTGTGATATCGTTCCACAAACTCCATTTTTTCTGCCGGAGCATATCCCTGTCCATCAAAATATACCTCTTGTAGAGTATCATATTTTCGACAAATTTCCAACGCCTTTTTCGCTGATTTGACAGACAACAGATGTTCTTCTATTACATTTCCCGTACGAGTGTCGATAATCCTTGCTCCATTAGACGTCAGCGCATAATCCATACCCGGAAATTCTCTCAATTCTTCCGGAACTCCCATCCACGGACGCCCCGTAGCTACAAGTACGACGATTCCGCTTCTGATCGCCTTTGCAAGAACTTCTCTTGTCCGCACAGTCAGTTCTTTTTTATCCGTCAGCAATGTTCCGTCCAGGTCAAGTCCGATCATTTTTATCTTATGCGTCATAGATATACCTCTTTCTTTTCCGTTCTGTCTTTCGCTGCTTTTAAAAGCGGCCTTCTCAGCCTTTATCATATCAAAGTTTGCCAAATAACGCAATTTGTAGTATAATGATTATTCAGCACTTAAAAAATGCTTCAAGAAAGGAATTTAAAGCTATGAAATTCTACAAAAAACGGTGGATACAATCAGGCATCATCCTGATCAGTTCTCTCGGAATTGTACTTTCAGTTTTTCCTTCATTTGCAGATGACAACATTGACAATTTAAAAGGACAGACTTCTGCACTCGAAAGTGAATTAGACGGTATCAACAAAGATATTCTCTCTTTGAGCGAAGAGATCTCTGCAACAGAAATGCAGGTTGAGATCTTAAACGGTGAGATTGCCCGTACTTCCGATGCACTTGTCGAAGCTGAAGAAAACGAAAATGAGCAGTATGAAAATATGAAATCCCGTATTAAATATATGTACGAACACGGGAACGCAACACTGCTTGAGATGCTCTTTTCGGCGGAAAACATGGCAGATTTTATAAACAAAGCTGATTTTATCGAAAATCTGAGCGAATATGACAAAACTGCCCTTGACGATCTGAAAAATATTTATAAAAATATCGAAGATCAGAAAAACACATTAGAAACTCAGCAGGATTCACTTCTTGATCTGAAAGATGAACTTAAGAAAAAACAGACGGAACTCCAGGAAAAAGCAAAGGCGACTTCAACAAATCTTACGGAAGTACAAGCCAAATTAGAAAAAGCAAAGGCTGAAGAGGCTGCCCGCCTTGAGGCAGAGCGACTGGAGCAGCTCCAGCAAAACGGCGGCTACGACGATACTATTACAAACAACGGCGGACAGATCGACGCTTCTGCGGATGACGTCACACTTCTTGCGGCGATCCTGCAGTGTGAAGCTCATCAGAACTATGATTCTCTGCTTGCTGTCGCAACTGTAATATTAAACCGTGTGGAAAGTCCTCGTTTTCCGAATACGATCAGAGGAGTTATCTATGCAAGCGGACAGTTTGAACCGGTATGGACAGGTCGTCTTGACGCTGTTCTGAAGAAAGGTCCGACCTCTTTATCTATGCAGGTTGCGCAAGATGCGATCAACGGCGCAAGACTTGCGGCAGTGGCAGACTGTTATTATTTCCTCTATGCAGGATCTACAAACCGACCGGGAGTCAACATCGGAAATAACCTTTTCTTCCCTAGCTGGTAAAGATATCGTTATTGAAACCGAAAACAAAATCCCCGTAACAACGAACTCTTCCAAAAAAGTCAGACTTTTTGGAGCAGTTCATTGTTACGGGGATTTCTTACTTTTCAGTTCTATATTTTCGTTGTCTGCACAGCTTAACTTTTCTTTATAAAAGTCGTACCGCACTTCGGACATCTTACTTCAATTTTCCCTTTGCCCTTCGGGATGCGGATTTTTTGTTTACATGACGGACATGTATAAATGTGGTACACTTTTCTCTGCTGCCAGATGTTTTTTTGATTCTGAAACCAATTTCTTATCTTGTATGTTTTCATAAGATATGCCTGATTTTCTGCGTACCGCTTCTGTACATTTCTTGAAAATATCCGAAAATAACAGTAGATCACGACTCCCCAGCCGAAAATATATAAAAGCATGCTCACCGCGGTTTCTCCGAAAAACGCCGATAAAAGAACTACCGCCAATCCCGTGATCAGAAGAAACTTCGATAATTGATCGATACCGTATCTGCCCTGCATAAAACGTATTAATTTTTCTTTCATTTCCATCCATCCTTCTGCATTAATGCCTTTTTGATATGAATAACATTCTCTCTCGTTTCTCCTGCAAAGTCAATTAAAAGAATATAAAATCTTACTGCTTATAACCTGTTTTTATTCTTCTTCATTTAATATATTTCCACATATTGCATCAGAAACCAGATACACAATCTTTGAATCATTTAACATCACATATCTGTCATCCCCGACCCGGTTTCCTATATATAATGTCAGTTTCTTTTCTTTTTCATCTTCCTGATAAGTCACTTCTACCGCAGCCCTTAAATCTTCATCCAAACCGTATTCTGATAATTCTTTTTCTTCTGCACAATAATCTGCCGTTGTGGACAGCTGCACAGCTCCAAGGCCTCCGGCTATTGCGATTATTTGTTCCGTCTGCGTCTCGTCTGCACTGTCATATACAACAGAATTTTTATTTTTCGTAATAACTGCCTTCTCAAGATTGCCACTTCCAATCGATGGATAGTCGTCAAGTTGTATCAGATCTTCTTCTGTATAATTTAAATCTTCAATGACCTGACTCGAAACAGTATAAATAGATTTTTCCCCTTCTAATGTTGCATAAATATTGTCCCCTGTATTATTTCCGAAATAAACAGAAATGACATCATCATTATCATCTGTATACTCGATCGTATAAATAGGAACATCCAAACCATAGTCTTTTGCTTCATCTGCATTTTTCAACTTCCGATTTGCAGAAATACTGCCAACCGTATCTGCAATTTCATTCATAATGCTTTGATTAATCGGAATATCATGATCTAAAGCATCATACCACACACCATTTTCTTTTTCAAAGTTCAACTCTCCATTTTCTATATTTAAAGCGATCTTTTTAATCTTATCTCCTTCTGTATCTGTAATTCGTATCATTGTATTTGCCTGTGCCTGTTCGCTTTGATTCCACGCGCGAACCCACATATATATACATATAAGCGCCACGAAAACAATTATGAGCAAACCTATTTTCCTTTTTTGTGTCATGCTTTTCTCCTCCTGTACCAAACAACAAAACCACTGATTAAAATCACTGCAGGTATTCCAAAAATCATCAGTGTTCCGAATAATCCGGCATGCTGAACAGCATTATATTCTACACTAAGGCTTTTGGCTTCGATTGAGACATTTTTCACATTTTCAAAATTTACTGCCATTATGTTCATAAACAACTGTGTATTTTCCAATTCCGTAAAGGTATCTATAATCTGCTCATCTATCAGACTTCCTGCAGCAATCACCGTCAATCTACTTTCCTTCTCTGTATCTTCCGTAATTTCTTCCGACGCTTCTGCATTTTCTTCTGAAATTTCTGTTTCTTCTGTCTCTGCGGAGATCTCGCTTACTGTTTCTGTCGCATATGCTCCAAGAATATATTCTCCCTGCTTTTGGTCTTGCTCCGTCACTGCAAATGCCTGATCAGACGTTGACATAAACGGAACCGTTGTAATCGTATCCCTTGCCGGATCGTTCACTGTCATCCCATGGGTATTCATAACAAGTGTCATTTCTGACTTAATCTGTTCTGCCAAATCACCGCTTACAGATAATTTGGGGAAAATGCAATAAGGATTATTTTGATAACATCTCGTCATATCTGCAATGTAACCGCCTTCCATCGTCATGCCATATTCAGACAAAATACTTATCAGGTTCGGGAGCTTTTCCCCTTCTGTTTCTCCTAATAGGACGGTCACCTTTCCCCCTTGCTGCAAATACAGCTGCAACATTGTTTTCTCATCTTCTGTCAGATCAGAAGTTACTGCGTTCACAATAAGAAGATCACAATCATCCGGTACAGATGTTGACATAAGTAAATTAACTTCCGACAACTCATATCCATTTTTATTCATCAATTCCGTTATCGTTTCAGCAAGCTCTTGTTCCCCATGTCCTGTTGACAAATAAACTTTCTTTGTCTCCTCGCCTGTCACATAATTCAGTGCACTTGTGAGCTGTCCTTCTCCGTCAAATGATGTATACGATGTACTTCCATAATAATAGTAGGAATATTGATCCATCACCAAAATATCATCAAAAGAAACCGTCGTATTTTTTCCTGTTTCTTCACAGGAAATCACAATCGTATTTTCTGTAGTTTCATATTCTGACAAAACCGACGGATGAAGAACAGGATCTATCCACTCCATATGTATTTTATTCGATAAAGCCGCATATTTACTCAAAAATGTAACGATTCGTTCATCTGTATTTTCTTTTACGGCAATTATCTTCATCGATATTTCTTTATCCATTTCTTTCAGGAAATCTTCTGTCGTATCTGAAATCTCGTAAATTTTTGTATTACTCACATCTATCTTTCGGAATTTTTCCGGTATCTGGCATGCAATCAAGTTTATGACAACTGTAATTGCAAGAAAAACCGCTGTCATCGTCACGCTATACGCTCCATGTTTTTTTGCCGCACTTTCCCAAAGTCGTCTTCTAATCGACTGAACTGTCAAAAATAAAAATAATGTGATCATCGACAAGTACAATACAATTCCGCTCACATCTACAATACTATTTTGTGTAATATCGGTAAAAATATTTGTCAGAGCGAACCCGCCCAAAGACTCTGTAAACAGATTTTCATAAAGCGTCTCTTTCAGAAAATACACTGCTATCGCTACTGCCACTCCGACACAGCCCACTCCTCCCGCAATCGAAAAACTGTTCGTCATTCTCCATATGTAGAAAGCTGCCAGCAAAATAAGCAAAATTATAAACACAAGTCCGCTCATCGCCGTATTTGGAAACAGAGATAAGATACCATCCCATAAATATAGAATCAGAAAAATACCAAACGTCCCTATATACGCAATAATTTGACTTTCTGTAAGCGCTGATAAAAGCATTCCTATAGCTGCAAAAACACAGCCGAGCAGGAAGAACATCAAAATCGAAATATAATCAACTGTCAAATACGCCGTCCCCTGCAATTTAATGATAAGAGGGAAAATACAAAATATAAGATTCGGGATTGCAATTACCGTCACCATCGCCAGGTATTTTCCAACCACAACTTTCCACAAACTCACTGGCGCTGTCAACAGAATCTGATCTGTTTTATTCTTTCTCTCTTCTGCAAATGAACGCATCGTAATCAAAGGAATCCCTACAATAAATACGATCAACGATCCTGAAAGTGTATAAGAAAAATACGGATATCCTGTTGTCATATTATACGCCATGAAATAAATTCCAGTAAATGCAATAAGAAAGGCAATAAATACACACCCTATTATAGACTGAAAATACGCTTTTAATTCTTTTTTATAAACCGCCTTCATCCTCTTTTCCTCCCTCTGTATTCATCTCACATTTTCTGGTTTCCACTCCTATCTGTTTCTCTCCCGGTCGGCTTTCTTTCACCCGTCCGTCCTTTACCTGTCTATCTTTCACAAGCGATTCTTCGATTTGCATATTTCTTTCTATATTATCGTTCTGTGTCAATTTCATAAACGCTTCTTCCAAACTCGTTTCAGGCGCCGACAATGAATATAATGTTTTTTTCTCTTTCGCAAATTCACAGAAAATCTCTTCTCTTACTTTTCTGTTATTCTGACTGCTTTTATCTCCAGTCACTTTTACCTGTACATAAGTACACTTTTCTCCTTTCACACGCATCTGCATCGCACAAACTCCGGGAATCCTCCCCAGTATTCTATGAATTTCCTCCTCCGAAGCCGATGTTTCTAATTCAATCACATCGTGAAACCCTATCATCTTCTCCAAGTTTTCCAGCGTATCCTGTGCTACCAGCTTTCCTTTAGAAATAATCAGAATATAATCACATACTTCTCTGATCTCCGTCAATATATGCGAGCTTAAAATAACCGTATGGTTCTCAGCCAACTTACGGATTAAATCTCTCATCTCTATAATCTGTTTCGGATCCAATCCAACGCTTGGTTCATCAAGAATAATCATATCCGGAAATCCTAAAATTGCCTGTGCCAGCCCTACTCTCTGACGATAGCCTTTTGAAAGATTTCGAATCAAGCGATGTTCCACATCCTGAACCTTTACCATTTTTTCTGCTTCATCAACAGCTTCTCTTCGTTGAGATTTTCTAATTCCTTTCAGCTCTGCTGCAAAATCCAAATATTCCCGCACAGTCATATCCATATAAAGAGGTGGATGTTCCGGCAAATATCCGATATATCTTTTGGCTTTTTCAGGTTCTTTCAAGATGTCATATCCATTAATCAGCACTTCCCCCTGAGTTGCCCCCATGCATCCTGTCATAATGTTCATTGTAGTAGATTTTCCTGCTCCGTTGGGACCCAAAAAACCGTAAACCATTCCCGGCTTAATCTGAAAGTCCAGGTGATCTACGGCTAAATGATTTCCATATTTTTTTACCAAATTTTTTACTTCTATCAAAATGATATCCTCCTAACTTTGTATTCTTTCTGTGGATTTCTGCACTCCCCTCTATCTGTGACATATACTTTTTCAATATACTTTAATCTTATTTCCACATATTTCATACAATATATTTGTTTAAGACGATATCAAACCTATGTGAATCTTTTGTGGTAGAACTGTGATATTTTATAACATACATTCATGCACAGCCTGCGGAGTTATATCCCCCTCCTCCATCACTTTCAAAAGATGTTCCCTCTCTTGCGGCAGAACGCACCATGCAAGTCCGCATCCGGCCGAGATCGTACCCGGAACAGGAATCAGTCTGCCCGGTTCTTTTCTCTTTTTACAGTACCGTTCCATTGCCATCGCATCCGTTGTCGTATGAAAAGTGATCACAATTTTTTTCTCTCGTTTTTTCATCTTCTCCCCCGTTTCTTATGATTCCATAACACCTTGCCCCGCGCCTGTTCTTCTTATTCCTCAGCAAGCTCTTTTACGGCGCGGATTGCCTCGTCAATTTCCTCTTCCGTATTATAATGGGAAAAACTGAATCTGACCGCACCCTGTATCTTTGTTCCAAGCGCTTCATGCATCAACGGCGCACAATGCGCTCCGGACCGCGTAACGATCCCATATCTGCCGCTTAATTCATCGCTTATCTCTGCCGAATCATAATCGCCGATATTCAAAGAAACGATGGCTGCCCTTCTGTCCGTCCGAAAGTCTCCGTACACTTTCACATTCGGAATTTCAGCGACTCCGTTATAAAAACGGCGCATCAGCTCCAGTTCTCTTTTCCGCAGGCGTTCCATCCCTTCTCTTTCCAAAAATGACAATGCCGCCCGAAGTCCCGCGATCCCGTGACCGTTCAGCGTCCCGGCTTCAAGCGCTTCCGGCATCTGCGACGGATGATGCATATTATAAGAATCTATCCCGCTGCCGCCTGACAAAAGCGGACGGATCTTTACCCCGCTTTTTACATACATACCACCTGTTCCCTGCGGTCCCATCAGTCCTTTATGTCCGGTAAAACAAAGGACGGAAATCCCATATTTTTGTACATCGATCTCCCATACTCCCGCGGTTTGGGAAGCGTCAACAATAAAGAGAATACCATACTTTGCCGCAATCTTTCCGACACTCTCCAAAGAGATCATATTTCCGGTCATATTTGACGCATGAGTACATATGATCGCCCGTGTATTTTTTCTGACTGCCTTTTCCATCTCTTCATATGAAATGTTAGCATATTCGTCGCATGTAAGAATTGTCATCTCCACACCTTTCCTGCGGCATTCATACAGCGGGCGCAGCACGGAATTATGTTCCAGCACCGTTGTGATGACATGATCTCCCGGATCAAGTATTCCCTTGATTGCAATATTCAGCGCCTCTGTAGAATTTGCGGTAAACACAATCTCACTCGCATTTTCGGCATGAAAAAGCCGTGCCAGCGCTTCTCTTGCATCGTAGACTGTTCCCAATGCCTTAAGCGCCGGCTCCGATGCCCCTCTTCCGGAATTTCCCATCTGCCCAAACGCCGCTATAACAGCTTCCTGTACTTCCTTTGGTTTGTGCAAAGTCGTAGCGGCATTATCCAGATAAATCATTTTGTCTCTCCTCCTATATTAACGGATATATATTTTTGCTTCTTCACATTCGGAGTCTATTACTTTTCCGACAACCGACACTTTTGTTTCCATCTGTGCTTTATCAAATTCTTCCAAAATCGCATCTTTTTCTTCTTCCGGAACTGCCGCCAGCAAACCGCCGGAAGTCTGCGGGTCACTGAGCAGATCTACATACATCTCATCGGTATTTCCCGCTTCAAGAAGCTGTGCGACATGATTTCTGTTGCGATATGCTCCCCCGGGAATAAGTCCCATCTGCGCATATTCCTTTGCCCCTTCAATATAGGCGATATCTTTTGGCCAAAGCTCTATCTTCGCTCTGCTCGCCGAAGCCATTTCCCCGCAATGTCCGAGAAGCCCGAACCCGGTAACGTCTGTACATGCATGGATCGTAAACTTGTCCAGTATTTCCCTTGCCTTTTTGTTTAACTGCGTCATCACGGCAACCGCTTCTTTCCCGGCAGCTTCCGAAGCCATCTGTGCTTTGACCGCCGTATTGACGATTCCGCTTCCCAGTTGTTTCGTAAGGATCAGAACATCTCCTTTTTTACATCCGAAGTTTTTATAGATGCGATTCGGATGAACAAGTCCCATAACCGACAGTCCGTATTTCGGAACGTCATCTTGTATCGAATGTCCTCCAACAAGGACAGCTCCCGATTCAAGAACCTTTTCCGCGCCTCCTTGCAGAATTTCCCCTAAATAATCCGGATCCAGTTCCCCGGGAAAACAGACGATATTCAACGCGATCTTCGGTTCTCCTCCCATCGCATATACGTCGCTTAGCGCATTCGCAGCCGCAATCTGTCCGAACGTATAGGGATCGTCTACTACAGGCGTAAAAAAATCCAGTGTCTGTATCACTGCCGTATCGTCCGAAAGCTTATATACGGCCGCGTCATCCGAAGTTTCAAAACCGACAAGCAGGTTGTCCTCATGAAACTTCGGAAGCCTCCCAAGCACTTTCCCAAGCGTATCAGGACCGATTTTTGCAGCACAGCCGCCGTGTTTTGCAAATTGTGTTAAATGAATCTTCTCCATCTTCCTCATCTCTTCTTCCTCCGAAAAAATCCATAATAGTCGTTTTTATTATGACTCAAATCTACCTGTTTAACAACTGTTTTGTAGATTTCTAAAGCAGACCAAAAAAGAATCTTTCGGACTTCATCCCTCCACCGTTACAAAAAGAACGAAAGATCCGTCTCCGACTCTTTCGTTCTTTTCCTCTGTTTTCCGAAATCTACTTTAGAAAACGATTATTTTATTGTTCTGCGTCTGCGATATGCAAAGAACACACCTGCTCCCGAAAGAACTGCGCATCCAAACAGAAGCGCTGCGTTTGTCCGATCTCCTGTCTGAGGAGTCGTCTTATCCGGTTTTGTCTGCTCCGGCTGTGGTTGAACCGGCTGCTGCTGATTCGGATCTTTCACCTTCTCAAGTTTAGCAACTGCCGCATTCAATACGTTTAATGCGTTGTCTACTTCTGTCTGAGCTGCATCTTTATCAGCCGCTGTTTCTTTTGCCGCATTCAACGCCGTCTCAAACGCTTTCCAACTTTCTGCTGTGTAATCTTCTTTTTTCAAAGCTTCTGCATCTTTAATCGCCGCATTAAGCGCTGTTTTATCTGCGCTTTCCGGCTTCGGATTCGGGTTCTCCCTCTCCGCAACGTTTCTTGCCAGCGCGTTTGTCGCATCTAAAGCGCGCTCTGTTTCAGAATGAACGAGCATACGGTCTTTTTCGGATGCCGCCACCGCAGAACCTTGATATGTTCCTTTCTGCGGTTTTGCCAAATGCTCTACAACATCTGTCAATTCTGTTTTTTCTTCTGCTGTCGCGCTTTCACTGTTCAACAGATATTTTGCTTTTGCCACATCACGGATACCTTGTTTGAACAATTCATAACGCGGTGTGCTGTAGAAGGAAGCGTTAAAGTCCTCTCCTACCGCTTCTCTTTCCATCGGATAAATGAACCATCCGTCGCCCGGCTCCCAGTAACGGTAAGTTGCATCGCCGTGCATATCGTATACATAGTTATCCCATGCCCAACGCATATAGCCGTCTGTTCCTAATGTCATCGTGTACCAGATATCCCAATAGTTGTCGCCCGGATCACTGATCATAAAGTTACTCGGATAATCTCCCGTACATGTGTACATCGTTGTCGTCAGACCTAAGTCTCTGCGGTGATCTGACAGATCGTTCATCTGCTGTACGTTTCCTGTGTTTCCGAGATTGATCGAAATATCATCGATACGGTCTGTAAACTCATAATATTCCGGAGCTGCATAGTTCAGCGCCGAAGAGATCTTAAAGTGGTTTCCATCTTCGTCTTTCACTGATTCGATCATCTCAACCGCTGGTTCAAGCTGATCGAGCCCTCTTTCGTCCATTGAAATATAAGTGATGTCAAACCATCCCATTTTTTTGGAATGTTCCATAAAATCTTTTAAGAACGGTTCCCACATCTCTTTCCACTTTGCAGTTCCCGGATTGTGTGATTCTTTCACTACTTTGCCCTGCGCTTCATCATAGTAAGCGATCTGATTGTTCCACGGAACGATACTGTAACACTTGATCTGTCCGATTCCGTTTGCAGGATCTAAAACTTTGCACTCGATCATGAAATTGATCCATGCATCATACCAATCATAATCAAATTCCCATGTTCCGTCCGCTTTCTTCGTCCATTTTACCATCGAAAGATCGTTATAATATGACTGATGATTCCATGCCTCTTCTACGACATTGGCAACTACGTCATGACCTCCGATCGAAACATACTCTTTGATCGAGTCTCTCATCAAATTAAAATGTTTTTCTGTAAAATAGAAATCTTCCCGCACCTCGTTTGTGATGCCGCCCGACGGATTTTCACCTAAACCTAAATAATAATTCGCAACTGAAAACGGATGCTGCCAAACTTGCAGTTCTGTTGCCTCCGGCGCCGGCTGTACAAGGTTCAGCACTTCGATGTTGTACGTAAGCTCGAACGGCTTGTCTAATTCGTCCGCCGAAACCGTAATCGTACCTGTATAATTTCCTGCCGCTGTATCTTTCGGAATCGCGATATTTACCCATGCAAACTGTACATCTTGTGCATCGATATCTTTCTTCCCGCCTTTGTAGATCACATCCGGATAATTTTTTGTCTGCCCCTGTGCGTTACGTCCTTCTTTTGCCGCAATTTCTTTGAGCCATTTAATATCAATATTGTCTTTTGACAAAACCTGTCCCTTTTCATTCTTGAAATCGCTTGCTGTAACCTGAACATTGTGAACGTCTTTTTCTGTCGTCACGACAATTTTAGAATTCAGTTCATCATTCAACCAGGCTGTTCCGTTATAAACGCTTCCGTTTCCTGCTTTCAGCTTATCATAATCAAGCTCTGTCTCTAAGAGTTTTTCATTGCCTACATATGCGTTCATAAATGCCAGAGCCGGATCGACTGTAATCTTAGCTTCTGCTAAAACACTGTTGTCTTCAGCGCTTGCCGCTGTGACAGTAACTGTCTTTTTCACATCGATCTCTTTTGCGGTCAGTTTTCCATCGTTTACTTCTACAACACTGCTGTCGCTGCTTGTCCACACAAGCTTCGCATTTGCATTCCACGGAATGACAGACGCCGTAAGCTCTGATGAAGCGCCGGGTGTCATCGTCAGCTCCGTCCGGTTCAATACGATCGAATCAGGCACAGTAATTTCATCGTGAAAAACAACGATCTTATCAAGCTGTATTACTTTGCCTTCAATGCTTTCTCCCTCTTTCGGAACGACACGAAGCGTATGCTTTGTATTCGCAAGATCTTTTTTCTCAAATAATTTCTGTTTGTGCATTGCTCCGGCATTTTGTGCCGCCAGTTCTCCGACTTTCACATCGTCGATATAAACGTCGCAGTTCATATGAACTGTATTTTTGCTGGCATGGATCTCTACTCCGGTTCCAGTAAAGATCATCTCATAAGACACATCAACGCCTTTTGCGCTGTAATGCTCTGTTCCGTTATAAAACAAATTTCCGTTGCCGCTTCCCGCAGTCCAAGCGCCTGCCGGCTCGTACTGGATCTTGAAGGGCTCATGATTTGTTGTAAAAACAGCATCGTCAACTTCTGTATATCCCGGAAATTCCGGCTCGGCAATCTCTGCCTCAAATGCTTTTGCATACACAAACTGTACGCCATAAATGCTTCCTGTCCCTGTAGAAGCTTCATTTCTTTTTTCTAAAACTGTGATATGAGCTGTATGATTTCCTGCCGCAAGCGTTTTGCTTTCAAACAATTTTGCCTCCGGTTCTGTCACTGCGGCATAGGCGTCGCATTCTACTGCCTCGCTTCCGTCAATGCTCACGCTGAACATTGCATGATTTGCAGCTTTTTTACCGTAAAGCTCCAGTTTTGTTCCGTTGAATGTAATGTCCAATGTCGCGCCTGCCGTGTTGCTCCAGTGCTCTGTAACGGAAGCGTCGCCCGCTCCCGCCGATTCCCATCCGCCGTTATTTGCATTACCGTCTGAATATACAAAACGTGCGTCTGTATCATCGATGATCTCGAAATCATCTGCTGCCGCATTTACGACAGACGGCGCAACCAAAGTGATGACACAGCAAAAGGCAAGCAGCCATGACATTACCAGTTTTTTGGTCTTTTTCATTTGTCTTAATACCTCCTCATTATGTAGGGGATATCTGTATTTTTGTTTTCCTTTTCCCCATGTAAACTTACTCAACTCAAAAGCTGCATTTCGGGACAAAACATGCCGCTTTCCTATGAGCTGTTATCGTATTGTATCAAACTTTTGCAATACTGTCCTTACACTTTTATCTATCCGTTTATACTTTTTGCCATTCTTTCTTTTTCACCCATAATAAATATTTTTCCTTATGTCCTTCTCCTGTCGTTACGGAGAAACAACGCTGACTGCGTTTTGAAGAATTTCTGCAATCGTATACATATTTGTCACTGCTCCGACTGCCAGTTTTTCCTTTAATCCGTAAAAGTCAAGACATGTGCCACACGTCAGTATCTCGACGCCTTCTTTTTCCAAAATCCTGATATCTTCTAGGCAGTCCGAACCTTCCACCGTAAGTTTCGCGCCTCCGTTGTAAAAAAGGATTTTATCCGGAAGCGTATCAAGCTGCGTCTCCGCAAAAAAGAAACTCTTCATTAAAACTGCGCCCAGCTCATCATTTCCGCTTCCCATTTTATCAGAAGAAACCGCAACGACCGTTCCGATACATGTCGCGCATCCCGCAGATGATAACTGCACTTTGTTCATCCCCTGCGCACTACTGTTACTTCCATTTTCTGCTGCCGGATTGTGATCCGATTCGCCTGCTTCTTTCCCCCCACCTTCTGCCTGCGCCCGGCTTTCTTTTCCTGCGGTCTGTCCTTTTTGATCGCTTTCTGATACAGCCGCGTTCTTCTCTTCTACCGTAATCATCACTTTGTATTCCCGGTCGCTGATCTTTTCCGATTCCGCTGACGCGCCGCTGCTTTTTGCCATCTTCATGACATTTTTCATTGCCGTCTCGTTATCTACAAGCACTTCTATCTGTCCTGCTCCCTGTAATTTTCCAAGCGCTTTTTTTGTTTTCACTACCGGAATCGGACAGTGATCTCCCATTGCATCTACTGTCATTTTCACCATAAGACATCTCCCTCAAAATTTTATTTCTTATTTTATATTGTATCATGAATCATGCCGTATTTCACTTTGAAAATTCAAGTTGACGAAATCCACAGACAGTAAAAGCTCAGCCTGTGCATTCGTAAAACCGCGCTGCATGGCTGAACTGTTACAATTTAGATTGTTTTATGCTTTCCTGTTGTACATGCTTGTGGTAAACTATAGCTATATTCGCACACACTGTATGGAGAAAGGATATTATTATGTGGATTGCAGACAACTGGAAAGATTATGAAGTTATAGATTGTTCTAACGGAGAAAAACTGGAACGATGGGGAGATTATCTTCTTGTTCGCCCCGATCCTCAGGTAATCTGGAACACGAAAAAGAATCATAAAGGATGGAAACAGATGAACGGCCATTACCACCGCAGTAAAAAAGGCGGCGGGGAATGGGAATTTTTCAGTCTGCCTCAGCAGTGGCAGATTCACTATGGATCTCTTACATTTAATTTGAAACCATTTAGTTTTAAACATACCGGACTCTTTCCCGAACAGGCGACAAACTGGGATTGGTTTTCGGAAAAGATCCGAAACGCGGGACGCCCGGTAAAAGTTTTGAATCTTTTTGCCTATACAGGCGGCGCAACTCTTGCGGCAGCGGCCGCCGGAGCGCATGTCACCCATGTGGACGCCTCAAAAGGCATGGTCGGCTGGGCGAAAGAAAACGCAGTGTCTTCCGGGCTGAAAGACGCTCCGATCCGCTGGCTTGTCGATGATTGTGTAAAATTTGTCGAACGGGAGATCCGCCGCGGCAATACTTATGACGCGATCATCATGGATCCTCCGTCTTATGGCCGCGGTCCGAAAGGCGAAATATGGAAGATCGAAGATATGATCCACCCGCTCATCAAACTTTGCACAAAGATCTTGTCTAAAGACGCCCTTTTTTTCCTTGTCAATTCCTATACGACAGGGCTTGCACCCGCTGTACTTACGTATATGATCTCGACAGAACTAAAGCCATGGAACGGCCATGTAGAGTCGCAGGAAATCGGACTTCCTGTCACTGATTCGGGACTTGTCCTCCCATGCGGCGCATCCGGACGATGGGAATCTGACTGATCACACTTTTATCCGGCTTAATATTTCTCCGATCGGAGCTGAAATCGTCAGTTCTGATCGGATATTTTTTGCCGTTTCTGATTTATTGATCACCGCAAGACGGCTTCCTCTGAAATAATCGATAAATCCTGCTGCCGGATAAACTACGAGAGACGTGCCTCCGATAAGCAGCATATCTGCAGACGCGATCGCCTCCACAGCGCCCCGGATCGTCTCCTCATCAAGACCTTCTTCATAAAGGACAACATCTGGTTTCACGACGCCCCCGCAGGAGCATTTCGGAACACCTTCGCTTTTTTTGACATATTGTGCATCATAAAATTTCCCGCAGTTCATACAATAATTTCTGTGAATGCTGCCATGCAGTTCATACACTCGCTTACTTCCTGCCAACTGATGCAGACCGTCTATATTCTGCGTAACGACAGCCGTAAGTTTTCCCGCCCGTTCCAGTTCTGCCAATTTCAGGTGAGCCGCATTCGGCTTTGCATCAAGAATCATCATTTTTTCTTTATAAAATTCATAAAATGCTTCAGGATACCTCATAAAAAACGTATGACTTACAACCTGTTCAGGTGAAAAACGATACTTCTGATGATAAATCCCATCCGCACTTCTAAAATCCGGTATTCCGCTTTCTGTCGAAACTCCCGCTCCGCCGAAGAAAACGATACTTTCACTTTCTTCAATCATCTTTTGCAGCCGCTCTGTTTCCCGCTCATACATTTTTCAAATTTCCTTTCTCAACATGTTTATCCATAATTTCAAGCATTTTTTCCCATACGATATCCGACGTATCCGCAATCCGCTCATTTCGCTTACACACCTGAGCCTTATGCACTCCATGCTCTGCCCAGCTTTTCCCGTCTGATGCGTCATTTAATAAAAGCGGCTGGAAATTATCGAGCAAATGAGCGAATTTTGCATCCTCTGTACTATATTCTTCAAATTCATCCCACAAACTTCTGAAATACGTTCCCTGATCTTTTGGAAGAATACCGAAAATACGCTCTGCCGCTTTTAACTCCCTCTCTCTTTTTGACTTGGCGCCCTCGGAATCGTATGCATAAGTATCACCCGCATCTATCTCGACAAGATCATGGATCAGTACCATGACGATCACTTTCATCAGATCAACAGGCGCGTCCATATGCTCTTTCAAAAGTATCGCAGACAATGCCAGATGCCATGAATGTTCCGCATCGTTTTCTTTCCGGCTTCCGTCGGCAAGATATGTCTGCCGAAAAACGCTTTTCACTTTGTCCGCTTCAATAATAAAACGGATCTGCTGTTCAAGCCGTTTCCTTTGTTCTTTCTTCTCCGTCATCTTACTTTTCGTATTTTCGCTCATGCCATACGCCTTCCTTTCTCCTCATATAAATAAAAAACCTCCCTGCCGGGGCAATCCCGCTACAGAGAGGATAGCAGACTTTTACAGATCGACTTTACCTGTCGTATCGCCGTTAATTACATAATAAGCTGCTGACTCTTCCGGCTTCAGATAGATCTTAACATCTTTCATATCGCCGACTTTATTTTTCAAAACTTTTGACCAAACATATTTTATTTTGTCAAAAATCTCTTTGTCTGTATATTCTTTTCCCGCAAACTGAAGAAACATCTCTGTTTTCAGTTCCGCTTTCTTAGATGCCGCCTTTTTCACCGGCGCTTTTTTCTCTGCCTTTGCCGGAGCTTTTACTGATTTTTTTACAGCTGCCTTCTCTTCTGTCTCCGGTGTATCTACCAAAACTGCCGCTTTTGTCTCAAGCTTTTTCGTTGTGTCTTTCTTGGTCTCAATCGCTTTCGCTGCTTCTTTCTTTTCCGGCTCTGCTTTTACAGGAGCTTTTTCAGAAGCTTTCACTTCTGCCTTTTCCTCTGCCTTCACAGCTGTTTTCTCTTCTTCCTTTACTGCTTTCGCCGCTGTTTTAGCCGCCTTTGCAGGCTCCGCTTTGATCGCATTTGCTATTTTAGCCGCTGCCCTTGATGTCGAAGTTGTTTTCTTTACTGCCATACTTGTTCCCTCCTAAAATAATACAACCAAGTATTTCCGATACCGCTCTCTAATCCTGTTCAGTATCACTTATTCAACCCAAATCAAAAAGTTTCATAGGGGATTGTACCTCATTTTTCAGAAAACGTCAAATTTTTATCATTCTTGCTGTAATTTCAGTCCGCCTTCACTGTAATTTTCTTATCATCCGGCTATTTTCCGAGATGAAAAACCTTATGATACACGCATCAGATTCCACCTGAAATGAGCTGCCAAAAAACGGAGCAGCACCGTTGCCGCCAGTCCTAATATCGTACCGTAAGCTTCTCCGAATGCCGTTCTTCCGACTACACAGACGATTCCTCCCGCAATCGCAGCGCATGCGTAAATATGCTTTACAAGAATATACGGAGTCTCGCCTGCCATAATATCACGAAGCACCCCTCCTCCTACTCCTGTAAGCGTTCCGATAAATACAAAGAAAAACACATTTTCCCCGCCGACGGCCCGCACCGCCGCCTGTATCCCCACTACTGTAAATATTCCAAGTCCTGCCGTATCGCACCAGAACATCAGCTTATCATAATAATCTGTCTTTACCCGAGACTCAAAAGCCGTCGGTTTCGCATATGCGATCACAAAAAGAATCGTCGATGTCAGCGCCGCCACAAGAACATAGACCGGATGCGAAAACGCCCCCGGCGGCGTCAATCCGAGTATGATATCCCGCATGATCCCGCCACCTACCGCAGTTGTCGCCCCGAGCACATTTACCCCGAAAATATCCATCTTTTTTTCTATGGCGATCATTGCTCCCGAAGAAGCAAACGCTACTGTTCCGATCAATTCCAAAATAAAAATAAATTCATCCATACCACAAATCCCGCCTTATCAGATTTCCGTTTTCCTGTGTTATGACTGATAACTTCTGAAAAATGCAGAAATATCTTTAAGCATTTTTACAAGTGCGTCAATTTCTTCGTCATCCAGCTTTTCTATCACGGCGTTGGTCATCTGACGATGGAACTGCTCGTGATGATAAAAAGCTTTCTCTCCTTTTTCCGTAAGCGCTATATATACGACCCGTCTGTCCTCTTCACTTCTTTCCCTCTTCACATATGCCTTTCTGACAAGCGCATTGACCGCAGTTGTGAGAGACCCCGCCGTGATCTTCAGCTTTTTAGCTACGGATGACATTGTATTTTCACCGGATAATCCGATTGCTTCTATGATATGCATATCATTATTTGTAATGTCTTTAAATTCTTCGGTTATGATCGCTTCTTTTTCTAATTCCCATATTTCATTAAACAGATTTACAAGCGTATCATTAATTGTTCTGTACGCATCCATCGGACCTCCTCCTTTTCCATATATTGTGTTCCATAACCGACGCTTCTTGCGCCTGCATTTTCGTAACCTATATTATAGCACACACTTTGTTCGGAAAAGAAGCACTTTTTACATTTTACGAAATCTGTCATATCGATGATTCAGCAGTTGTCTTTCATCCATAGATCCGTATTTTTTCAAAAAAACGCTGAGCATGTTTTTTAATTCTTCACATACCCCAGCCATTGTCTGTGACGTATACGACTTCGGTTCTCTGATCACCTGTTCCACTATCCCTAAGCATTTCAGATCATCCGCCGTCAGTTTCATCACTTCCGCCGCTTCTGACGCACGCTTGCTGTCTTTCCAGAGTATACTTGCAAATCCTTCCGGAGAAAGAACCGAATAGACAGAGTTTTCCAGAATCCACACTTCATCTGCCACAGCCAGAGCCAGTGCTCCTCCGCTTCCGCCTTCCCCGATCAGTACCGAAACGATCGGAACTTTTATCGAGGACAGTTCATATAAGTTTGAAGCGATCGCTTCTCCCTGTCCGTGCTCTTCTGCTTCCTGTCCGCAAAATGCTCCCGGAGTATCTACGATACAGATCACCGGACGTCCGAACTTTTCTGCCTGCCGGATCAATCGTAATGTTTTCCGATATCCTTCCGGAGACATCATCGCAAAATTGCGTGTCACATTTTCTTTCGTCGTCTTTCCCTTCACCTGAGCGATCACCGTGACCGGAATGTTCCCGAACATTGCAATTCCTCCTGCCACTGCAGGATCGTCTCTAAAAAGCCTGTCGCCATGAAATTCCATAAAATCAGAAAACAGCATATTCACATAGTCTGTTCCGACCGGACGGTCTGTTTTTCTTGAAAGAAGAACTCTTTCCCACGCGCTTATTCCGCCTTTTGACCGCACCTGTTTTGGCATAGTATCTTCTTGTGTAGTGCTTTCAATCTTTTCGGTTTCCCCGGTACTTTCTTCTGTTTTTTCTTTTGTACGGTCATGCATATGCAAAATACGCGCAAGAACGCTTTTCATTTCCGACCGCTCTACGATCCGATCTACAAATCCATGTTCGAGCAAAAACTCCGACCTCTGAAATCCTTTCGGCAGCTTCTTTCCGATCGTCTGCTCGATCACCCTCGGTCCTGCAAACCCGATCAGCGCATTCGGCTCTGCCAGAATAATATCTCCAAGCATGGCAAAGCTTGCCGTTACTCCTCCTGTCGTCGGGTCTGTTAAAACGCTCACATACAGAAGCCCTTTTTCACTGTGCCGTTTCAGCGCAGCCGCCGTTTTCGCCATCTGCATAAGAGAAACGATCCCTTCCTGCATCCTTGCGCCTCCAGAACATGCGAACAAAATAACCGGAAGATTTTCTTTCGTAGCCCGTTCTATCGCTCTTGTGATCTTCTCACCGACCACTTCGCCCATGCTCGCCATCATAAAACGTCCGTCACATACTCCGATCACCGCCGGATGGCCCGCGACCATAACTTTCCCTGTAACGACCGCTTCGTCAAGTCCGGTCTGTTCCCTTAATCTTCGTACTTTTTCCTCATAACCGCTAAATTCCAGAGGATTTTCAAACTTCATCTTTGCATCCCATTCTTCAAAAGTTCCGGGATCTGCGATCATCTCGATCCGCCGTCCTGCATGCATCCTGAAATATCCGTGACACTTCGGACAAATATAATTGTTATTTACGGCATCCTCTGCCAAAATAGCCGCGCCGCACTTATTGCACTTTTTCAGCAATCCTTCGGGAACATTTCTTACTTTTGTATTTTTCGATGTTCCATGTTCTTTCCCTACGGTCTTTTTAAACATATTATGCAGTTTCACTACTCAGCCTCCGAATAAAATCCACATCTGTCTTTCCTGATATAAAATCCTCGTTTTCCGAAATCTCATACTGGTAATCGACATTCGTTCCGATTCCTTCTATAATAATTTCTCCCAGAGCGCTCCTCATCTTATCTACCGCCTCTCGACGGTCTTTCCCGTGAACGATCAGTTTCGCCAACATGGAATCATAATAAGGCAGCACCTCGCATCCGCTGTAAACAGCCGTATCTACACGGATCCCGTTTCCTCCCGGAAGATGCAGATCTGTGATTCTTCCGGCTGACGGCGTAAAATTGCGCTCCGGTATCTCCGCATTGATCCGACATTCGATCGCATGACCTGTCATCCTGATATCTTCCTGCCTGAAAGTAAGTTCCCCGCCGTTTGCGATCCGTATCTGCTCTTTGATCAGATCGATCCCGGTTACGCACTCCGTTACCGGATGTTCCACCTGTATCCTTGTGTTCATTTCCATAAAATAAAATGTACCGTCTTTTTCCAACAGAAACTCTACTGTTCCGGCGTTTGTATAGCCTGCGGCCCTTGCGGCCTTTACCGCCGTTTCGCCCATTTTTTTACGAAGTTCATCTGACAACGCGGCGCATGGACACTCTTCGATCATCTTCTGATGATTTCTCTGTATCGAACAATCCCGTTCTCCGAGATGAACTATATTTCCATATGAATCTGCAATGATTTGAAATTCAATATGACGAGGATGCTCCACAAAATGCTCGATATACATTGTTCCGTCTCCGAATGCCTTTTCCGCCTCTTTGCGCGCCGTCACAAAACAACTTTCAAACTCTTCTTCACTTTGCGCTGTCCGCATCCCTTTTCCTCCGCCTCCCAAGGCGGCTTTAATGATCACAGGATATCCGATGCGCGCCGCTTCTTTTTTCCCTTCTTCCAGATCTAAAACCGCTCCGTTTGTCCCCCGGATAACCGGAATCCCTGCCGCGATCATTGTTGCTCTTGCTTCTGTTTTATTTCCCATCTTACCGATCACTTTAGAATCAGGACCGATAAAGGTAATCTCGCACTGTTCGCAAAGTTCTGCAAATTTTGCATTTTCCGATAAAAATCCGAATCCGGGATGAATCGCATCTGCTCCCGAAACGAGCGCTGCGCTGATCAAATTCTGCATATTCAGATAACTTTCCGATGCCTGCGCCGGACCGATACAGACTGCTTCATCCGCAAGCTGGGTATGAAGAGCCTCCTTGTCAGCCTCCGAATAGACTGCCACAGTTTCAATTCCCATTTCTCTGCATGCCCGAATAATCCGAACCGCAATCTCGCCACGGTTTGCGATCAATATTTTTTCGATCATAAATCTATTCTCCTGCCATAAACGTCAATTCTGCGCTTACTACTACTTTACCGTCCACACTTGCAACCGCTTTTCCGATTCCTACCGGACCTTTTTGACGAATAATCTTTGTCTCTAATCTCAACACGTCGCCAGGAAATACCATTCCTTTAAACCGGCAGTTTTGTATTCCTCCGAAAAATGCAATCTTTCCTTTATTTTCCGGCGTACTTAAAATCGCCACTGCTCCTGTTTGTGCAAGCGCTTCTACAATAAGTACCCCCGGCATAACCGGTTTATTCGGGAAATGGCCTTTAAAAAATTCTTCCGTATATGTTACCGCTTTATAGCCTATGGCAAATTCCCCCGGTTCATAATCTTCGATCCTGTCGATCAGGCAAAACGGATGCCTGTGCGGGATGATCTGCTGGATCTGTTCTATATTTAAGCTTTTCTTTGTCTCTCTTTCCATCTCCGTACTCTGCCTCCCTGATATTTTTACTATGCCGTTTTTGTATCGTTCTTTATTTGATGACAAAAAGAGGCTGTCCGTATTCTACCGCCGCTCCGTTTTCGACAAGAACCTCTTCTATCGTTCCCTCAAAATCACTTTCGATCTCATTCATAAGCTTCATCGCTTCCACGATCCCGAGAACCGTTCCCTTTTCTACTTTGTCTCCTGCCTGCACGAAAGGAGTTCCTCCTTCTTCCGGCGACGCATAGAAAATTCCGACAAGCGGAGCTTTCACTATTTTGCCTTCTAATAAGACTTCCGCATTTTCTTCTGTTCTTGCAATCTCCGCTTCTGTCTTTGTTCTTCCTGCCGTTTCTGCCGATACTGATGTGCAGACGTTTCCGCCTTTTTTCAACTTCAGCTTTACTCCGTCTTCTTCGTATTCAAATTCGTCCAATCCGAATCCCGACACAGCTTCTACCAACTGAAGGATCTGTTCTGTCTTCATTTTTGCACCCCGCCTTAATCTTCATATTTTTTCACGAGAAGAGAAGCGTTATGACCTCCGAATCCCAGTGAGTTTGTCAATACATAGTTTACATCCTTCTTGACCGGTGAGCCTACCGCATAATTTAGATCACATTCGGGATCGACATTTTTTGTTCCCATTGTCTGATGAATGTATCCGTCCTGAATGCTTTTTACACATACGATAAACTCAACTCCGCCTGCCGCTCCGAGAAGATGACCGATCATCGATTTCGTTGAGTTAACGACAACCTGATCTGCCGCGCTTCCAAGTGCGCTGCGTATTGCTCTTGTCTCAAACAGATCGTTGTGATGCGTGCTTGTTCCATGTGCATTAATATAGTCGATCTGCTCTGCCCGTACGCCTGCTTCCCGCATTGCAAGCTTCATCGCCATTGCGGCGCCCTCTCCGTCTTCTGCCGGTGATGTGATGTGCCATGCGTCCGCCGTTGCTCCGTACCCTGCAAGCTCTGCGTATATTTTTGCGCCCCTTGCCTTCGCATGTTCCAGTTCTTCCAAAACAATAATGCCTGCTCCTTCTCCCAAGACAAATCCATCTCTGTCTTTGTCAAACGGTCTTGATGCACAAGTCGGATCTTCTGATGTAGAAAGCGCCGTAAGCGCCGTGAATCCTGCCAGACCTGTCGGAGAGATCGCGCTCTCCGCTCCTCCTGCAACCATGATATCTGCATCACCATACTGAATTGCCCGAAAAGCATCTCCGATACAATGTGAACCGGAGGCGCATGCCGTCGCGACATTTGTGCATTTTCCCCGAAGTCCAAGCCGGATCGAAATATTTCCCGCCGCCATATTTGAAATCATCAGCGGAACCATCAGCGGATGAACTCTGTTCGGCCCTTTCTTTAGGATCGTCTCATAATTATCTTCCACACATTTTAAGCTTCCCACACCGGATCCGACGATCACGCCTGCCCTGTAAGGATCTTCCTTTTCCATGTCGATTCCGGCATCTTCAAACGCCTCTTTCGCTGCTGCCGCCGCGTATTGTGTAAACAATTCCATTCGTTTTGCAGATTTAAAATCAAGCCGTTCTCTTGCATCAAATCCTTTTACCTGCGCTGCGATCTTCACTTTATAATCAGAAACGTCAAATTGAGTGATCGGTCCGATTCCGACAGTTCCTTTTTTAATCTCATCCCAAAAAACATCCACTGTATTTCCGATCGGAGTAACAGCTCCAAGACCGGTTACAACAACTCTTCTCTTCATACTTCCTCCTTTTCAAGCGGAGCGATTATAATTACATCGCCATGCCTCCGTCTACGCAAAGCACCTGCCCGGTAATGTATCCGGCCTGCTCTGATGCAAGAAACGCAACAGCCTGCGCCACATCTTCCGCCTCTCCGAATCGCTCCATCGGAATTTGCAGAACTGCCTTTTCTTTCACTTTTTCCGAAAGAACCGCTGTCATTTCCGTCCGGATAAATCCGGGCGCGACTGCATTTACTGTAATTTTCCTTCCTGCAAGTTCTCTCGCCGCTGATTTTGTCAGACCGATCACCCCTGCCTTAGATGCGGCATAATTTGCCTGACCTGCATTTCCAAGTACCCCGGACACCGAAGAGATATTAATGATCCTTCCGCTTCTTTGACGTATCATTGCTCTTGAAACAAAGCGTATACAGTGAAACGCCCCCTTTAAGTTTGTATCTACGACCGCATCAAAATCATCTTCCGACATCTTCATAAGCAAACCGTCTTTTGTAATTCCCGCATTGTTGACAAGAATATCAATTCTTCCAAACTCTTTCATAACCTCTTCAAACATCTTTTCGCATGATTCAAAAGAAGCTACGTTACACTGAATCAGTTTTACCTGTCCTCCCGACGCTTCAATCTGCTCTTTTACTTTTTCAGCTTCGTCTTTCGACCTATTATAATTAATGATCACGACTGCGCCTTCTGCCGCAAGTTTCACCGCGATCGCTCTGCCGATCCCCCGGGATGCCCCGGTTACAACTGCAATTTTCCCTTTTAACATCATTTTCCTTCCACTTTCTGTCGCTTTAACATAACTGTTCTGCCGCTTTTTCTGCTTCTTCCCATGTACCGACATTGAAACATTTTACATTTCTGTCAATCCGCCGTATAAATCCAGACAATGTCTTTCCCGGTCCGATCTCCACAAATGTATCTACCCCTGCGGCGATCAGTTTTTCCACACTTTGCTGCCATCTCACAGGAGATGATACCTGCCGTATCAAAAGATCCTTAATCTCTCCTGTTTCTCCCACAAAATCCGCAGTCACATTCGATACATAAGGAATGACCGGTTGATTCAGCCTGACATTCTCCAAAACACGCGCAAGCTGTTGTCCTGCAGTTTCCATCATCGGAGAATGAAACGGACCGCTCACATTCAATAAAATAACTCTCTTTGTTCCTGCTTCTTTCAGGCTACTTCCCGCTGTTTCCACTGCGCTTTTTTCTCCTGTGATCACCAACTGACCGGGACAGTTATAATTTGCGATCCATACATTCGGAATCTTTTCCAATACTTCTTCTGTCCGAGCGCCTGTAAGTCCGATTACAGCCGCCATCGCCCCTTTGTTTGCGGGAACGGCTTCTTCCATAAAAATCCCGCGTTTTCTCACCATCAGAACTGCGTCTTCTGTAGAAAATGCTCCTGCCGATGCTGCCGCGCAATATTCGCCTAAGCTCAATCCCGCTGTAACGTCCGCAGTCATCCCCCATTCTCTTAATACATGCTCTGCTGCCATACTGACAGTTACCAAAGCCGCCTGTGTATATTCTGTCTTATCAAGAAGATCATTTTTCTCAAAACACAACTTCCGCATATCAAGCGACAATAATTCAGACGCCATATCAAATATGTCTTTTGCCTTCCTGCTGTTCTCATAGAAATCTTTTCCCATTCCGGCTGTCTGTGCGCCCTGACCCGGAAAAATAAATGCAGTCTTACTCATAAAATACACTTCCTCTGATTTGTTTTTCTGTTCCTTTTACTAACTTTCGGATCAGCATTTCACATGTCATCTTCTCTGTGACAAGTCCTGCCGACTGTCCTGCCATCAGGCTTCCGTTTTTTACGTCACCTTCAACGACTGCTTTTTTTAAACCGCCAAGTGTCAATGCTTCCAGCTCTTCAAAAGACGCGCCCTCTTTTTCTTTTTGCAGATACAGTTTCGTCATCTGATTTCTAAGCGTCCGCACCGGATGTCCGCATGATCTTCCGGTAACTTTTGAATCGATATCTCTTGCCCTTATAATTTCATTTTTATAATTCTCATGAACCTGACATTCCTCTGTTACGATAAATGCCGTTCCCATCTGAACTCCTTTTGCTCCGAGCATAAATGCAGCCGCAATCCCTCTTCCGTCTGCAATTCCTCCTGCCGCAATGACAGGAATCTTTACCGCATCGACAACTTGCGGTACAAGAGTCATTGTTGATGCCTCTCCGATATGCCCTCCTGCTTCCGTTCCTTCTGCGACAACCGCATCGGCATGACAGCGTTCCATTCTCTTTGCAAGTGCAACAGACGCAACAACCGGAATCACTTTTACATCCGCTTCTTTCCACATCTGCATATATTTTTCCGGAGAACCGGCTCCTGTTGTAACAACTTTTACCTTTTCTTCCACAATTACCTTTGCAATTTCATCTGCATACGGACTCATAAGCATAATGTTGACTCCGAAAGGTTTATCTGTCATCTTCTTTGCCTTTTGTATCTGATCTCTCACCCATTCAGGAGGAGCGCTTGCCGCTCCGATAATTCCCAGACCGCCTGCCTCGGATACTGCCGCTGCCAGATGATATTCTGCAACCCATGCCATCCCGCCCTGAATGATCGGATATTCAATTCCCAAAAGTTCCGTTATTTCTGTTTTCATTTTGACAATACTTTCTCCTGATACTTTTTTCTTTTTTATTATCGGCCTCTTTGTTTCTATTTTCATTTTTTATATCCGGTTTTTTATTTTTTACTCTTTGTGAGCCTCCATATATGCCGCCGCATCTTTGATCGTTGTGATCTTTTCCAGATCTTCGGAAGGAATCTCTACTCCGAATTCTTCCTCAAACGCCATCACCAATTCAAAAAGATCAAGTGAATCTGCCCCCAAATCTTCTTTAAATGATGTGTCCTCTTTTAAAGTTTCGATTTCTACATTCAATGCCTCTGCTACGATTTCTTTCATTCTCTCTGTCATGATAATTTCTTCCTTTCTTTTCTCTTTTACTTTATTTTTTATCCACAATTTGTTTTCGTTTGATCTCTCAAAGAGATTTACCATTCTAAAATACTTCCAGCCCATGTCAGCCCTGCACCAAATCCGGCAAGCAATATTTTTTGACCTTTTCTCAATCTTCCCGTTTGAACAAGTTCATCCAAAAGGATCGGAATCGATGCGGCAGATGTATTTGCATAATTTTCCATATTTATCGGAAAACGGCTCATATCGACTTTTAATTTCTTTGCCGCCGCTTTCACAATCCTTTCATTCGCCTGATGCAAAATAAAAAAATCAATATCTGCAATTTTCAGTCCCGACTTTTCTAAAAGCTCTTCTGTCAGCTCCGGTACTTTTCTGACCGCAAATTTAAATACTTCCTGCCCATCCATGCAAATTCCTGTTTTATGACTTTTCTTTTTCCGGCTGATATCTTCTGCATTTTTACTTACGTCATCGTGTTCTTCCACTGACGATCCTTCATCACTTTTTGATAAGACATCTTTTGGATTATCATCCTGTTCTTCAAACAGACTTTTTGATCTTAATGTCAGCACAAAATCTTTCGTGCCGTCAGAATGACCTGTCTGCCAATAATGATCACCTTCTTCCGCTTTCAGTATCAGCGCGCCTGCGCCGTCGCCGAATAATACAGATGTGCTCCTGTCACTCCAATCCACAAGGCGACTCATGCTTTCTGCGCCGACTACAAGAATCGTTTTATAGATTCCTGCGCGAATATATGCCTGCGCTGTATTGAAAGCAATCACAAATCCCGAACAAGCTCCGTTCAGATCAAATGCCAACGCGTTCTGGGCGCCGATTCTCTTTTGAACAATACACGCAGCCGATGGATAAATCACATCCGAAGAAGATGTCGCAGTTAAGATCAATTCGATCTCATCCGCATTTACTTCTCCGTTTTTCAACGCCCGGGCCGCAGCCTCCGCCGCCATGTCTGATGTTGTCTCTTCTAATGCCACATGCCGGAATCTGATTCCGGTTCGTTCTCGTATCCATTCATCCGACGTCTCCATGACATGCGATAGTTCATCATTGCTTACTGTCCGAATCGGTAAATACGATCCCGTTCCACAAACTCTTCCTATCATTTTTCTTCTCCGTCATATTTTATTTGATTCTTAAATATTTTGACTTTCAAAGTATAACACTAAAAAATAATTTGTCAACTGTTTTTTTTCATAATCTTTCCGTTCAATCCGTAAACAATAATTTAGAGCAGCAAGCTCAGGCTATCTTTGCAAATAGGTTTCTTTCGCTTGCCACTCTCTTCACAATCGATTCTCCTTTGAATTTTACTTAGAGAACGACTTGCAACGGCAGTTCTTTATATTAACTTCTGCCATTGATAGAAATATTTTAATTACAAATCACTTATCTTAAATGTGGAATAGCCTTCGTAATAATAACTGTGATCGATACCTTTCATATAAACCTCACGGTCATTGATTCTGTTCGTCAGCGCCTGCTTTAATATATGTTTGATTTCAATATCTTTAACAGGACTGCGTTCCATGGCAGAAAGATAGTCCTCTTTATCTACACGGCTCCAATCGATTACCTGACCTAATTCTTTTTTTAAAATCAAATCAAGCCAAATTCTTGTACTTCTGCCGTTTCCCTCACGAAAAGGATGTGCAATATTCATTTCCACATATTTTTCTATAATTTCATCATATGTTGATTGAGGCATTTTTTCGATATTTTCAAGAGCTGCTTCTAAATACATAATCGGAGCAAAACGAAAATTACCTTTTGAAATATTAACAGTTCTTATCTGTCCGGCAAAACCATAAATCGGACCAAATAAATATTTGTGTATTTCAGCAAGTGATTTAAAAGTTCCCGGCTTAAGATAATTCAAATAGCCGCTTTCAAAAAGTTCTATTGCTCTTTTTTTGCTGATTTTTTCTTCAGCTTTGGCTAATTCTACAGAATCGGTAATGCCGAGTTTATTTTCTAATATCATAGCAGTTTCCCTTTCTATAATTTTATATAGTATTTGAGATAAATAAAAATTTACCTCAATAATTTTTTTCAACGCTTTAAAAATATTTTGTCAAACTGTAATTTCAATTTGATTCCCTTCTATCCCTATAATACAGCTTTCGTAATACCCATCTCCTGTTGTTCTTGGACCACTCACAACCTCATATCCATCTTCTTGCATTTGCCGTGTCAGAAAATCCACTTTCTCTTTACTTCCAACACTAAATGCTATATGAATATATCCTGTCCTCACCGGCGATTTTACTTCGTCCTCCATCTGAGGTTTGTTCATGATCTCAAGCCTTGCTCCATCATCAAACAAAAGAAAGTACGATCGAAAACCTGTTTTTGAGTTATAATAACCGTCATTACATACAGCGCCAAAGTATTTAACGAAAAAATCTCTAACACTTTCTAAATCATTTACATACATTGCGATATGTTCAATCTTCATTATTCTTCCCCCTAGCAACTTCTGTTTTCTCTCGCTGCTATTATAAAGCAACTTCTATTTTCTCTCACTGCTGTTTTGACACTCCCCACAGCTAAAGCAGGGGGATTTGCTTCACCCGCTACTGTTATAAAATCTGTTACCCTAAATCTGAAAAAAGTATCTCATGCGGAGCTTCGATTTCCTCTGCGATCGTATGCTCTGTTAATTCAGATAACAGCTTTATCTTTGCATTAATAATAGGTCTCATACAATTTGGTACATGTTCTTGATGTGCTCTATGTATCGCAACACACTCTTTACAATTTCCATGATAGCGGCAGGCTTTCTTGCAAGGACAATGATCTTTATCTTTATATTCCTCTCTGAATGCAGCTGCGAATTCTTCTTGTAACCGCAGTCCTTCCTGTCGGTTTCCTTTGTGAAATTGTTCCATTGCCTCTATTTCTTTTTCATTACCTTCGATAATCATACAGATTTCCTCCATTCACAACCTACCTGTTATAAAAAGTTATCGCTCCTTAAAATCTAATTTACTTGATTACTATAGTAATATAATGCAATTTTATATAATATACAATATAAAAAACCGAAGAACGAATTTCTATTGACATTTATTATTCTATACGAACATTTACTATACTCATTGTAAGATCTTTTCCTGTTTCAACACGATACCACTTACCCTTTTCAAGCTTAATAGTTTCACTTGCCCCGGAAGTAATATAGGGAATTGCTTGACATCATCTCCTAACTCCAAACCTGTTTAGATAGCTCTTTTCATCTCAACACTAACTGGACTTTAATTATCAATACTCTTTCCGCAGTATTGACAAAAATCACCACCATTACTTCCAAGATGTTTTCCGCAATGCGGACACTTGTAAAAAAGTAAATTAGGCACAACAGACGAACCTGCTACAATCACACCAATTGGCAAAAACATTATACGCTTGTAGCTAAGTAGTATTAAAATAAATCCAATAATGTACAGAAAATAAATGAGTTTTCTGGCTTTCTTCGGTTTCACTTATATGCACCTCTCACATTCAAATTTTTTCAATTAAACTAGAACTTTTCTGCTTACTTTGTTTTGAACTCTATCCATTCATTATCAATAAGCACTACTACCATACCATCTTCAAGAATTGCGTATGGCGTTCCGGTATCTTTATTAAAATTTGCTTCTCCATCCTTTTTAGGAACACCATTCTCCGCATAGGAAGTTGTGTATTGAATAACACTATCATCCACTTCAACAGCAACCGCATTGTTGGTTGAATAGAAATTTGTTCCATTTACCATTATTGTTGCAGGATAATTCCCATCCTTTGAAGTACTACAGCCAACCAATGCAACTACAAGAATTGTACAGATCACCATTGCTATCAATTTTTCCATACGCTTTACCTCGCAAACTGGGATTTATCTTTTTGCATAGATTAAATCCATCATGCCATTATATGACTGTGTTTTTAGCAGCCTCAACTTAATTTCATGGTCAGCTTTTTCAAAAAGTCGAATACCTGATCCTAAAATTGTTGGAATGACGGTTATATAATAACAATCTATTATATCTGCTCTAACCAACTGTTGGATTAAGTTTGCACCGCCACATATCCAAATTCCGTTTCCGTTTTCTTTTCGTAGCTCTTTTATCAGTTCAACTGGGTTTTTGTTGACAAAATGGATTTTGTCGGAAGACTTTTTTTGCTTGTGTGTCACAACATAGGTTGTAAAATCGTCATAAACCCAATCTTCTGGTGAAAGCTCTGTAACAATTTGATGATAAGTATTCCAACCCATTACAACGGTATCTATGTCTTTCACAAATTCAGAATATGAATCAATATTATCCTCATCATTGCCCTGTCCAGTCAGCCACTCAACACTGCCTTTGCTGTCTGCAATATATCCGTCAAGGCTCATTGCAATAAATAAACTAATTTTTTTCATAAATTCCCTTTTCGATTTATAAATTCAAGATTTATTGTTCCTTTATCATCACATAATTTGTAAGAAAAATTCCTTGTCGTTCTACCTGTCGTTCCTTTACAACTTTATACCCTCGTTTTTCAAAAAATGGTTTTGCTGTAATAGAAGCATAAGTTGTAATTTTTCCATCAACCGCTTGTTCCAGTTGGTTACAAATAGCTGTTGCAACCCCTTTTCCTTGATAATTAGAATGAACAAACAAGCGGTCAAGATAACCGTCTTTATCTATGTCGCCAAAGCCTACGATGATTTTGTTATCTATAGCAACTATACTATAGTGCTCTTGAAGTGACTGATTCCATTTTTCTAAATCCGCTTGACCTGTTGCCCACACATCTAATTGTTCTTTTGTATAATCTTTCGCATTTATTGTATGAACCGTATTATAAAACAGCTCTGTAATTTCTTTACAGTCCGACATCTGATATCCTCTGACAAACATTCTTTATCTCCTCAGTTTCTGGTTTGTTACTTTCATTTTAGCATACTGTATTTATGTTTTCTATCCTCTGCAGGCAAGGAAAATCTGCTTTAGATATTTCCATTTTACCGGTAATGATTTTCTGTTCTATATTGTCAATCTTATTGAAAGGTTAAATTGTGGGATTCGGATCAACATAGATACTATAGGTTCCTCCATTGCTCATATTCTAGATTAAATACTTATACGAAATATTTTGTGTTGTCTGCTCTTAATACAAAATTCCGTTATATATATTCAATTAACTTAACTCCTATCCCGTATAGTTTAAATAAATTTAAGACACAAGAAAAAGTGTTCAAAGGTGTTTCAAACTTTTTGAAGTAAAAAAATAAGAGAAACGCTGTAAATTCAGCGTTCCTCCTGCTTTTAATCAATGCCGCAGACCGGAATCGAACCGTTTTACTTAATCTCAAATACTGATAGAAAGGGGCTTTGAAGACTTCATCACGGTTGCGGTGTTCAAAAAGTGTTCAAATGTTTATCTCTTACAAACAGGGATTTATACCCGGTACTTGTCTCGATTTATAGTCATATCAACCAAATGAACTACAAGTAAGATAATAAAAAAAACGGAAACTATTATTATTCCTGCGCCCAGCTTGATAAAATCAATTATACCGCCAAGACAAAAGAGCATTGCCCATGTCTTAATCCGTTTTCCAGTAACTCTGCATATTTTCTCTGTGTTTAATCCAGTATAATCTCCTGATAAAAACAGCACACTTCTTTCTGTATTCCTTGATTTGATAAAAAATCTTCCAACAAAAAAGAGAACAGTTGCCATCAGTAAATCAATAAATATAATTATTATTTTCATTTTCAACACCTCTAATTCGAAGTTCACAACTTCAAGTTTGCTTAACTACTATTCAGTATAATCTAAATATGTGAAGCGCACAAGAAAAAAGTATGTAAGACTCTGATATCTCTACATACCCTTTTCCACACTGTACCGACTCTAAGCATAGTCTACCGTCCATATTCCCTTGTTCGTGTTTTTCCGCTAACCAGCGTTCCGCAGGATGCCCAGAGCGACGGTTCCTAACAGGGCGACGGGTCGGCTGGGCAAGCGGACGGCTTAAAAATCATTCCTATCCTGCAACATACTTCATGTTTAATTCTCTCCGCCCCTCATATTTCTCTTTTTCTAAGAGTTTGTCGAGGAACTCCGACACTTCTTCCATATCATCACTGTCTATTAAATCCAGTTTCATCAGCACGTCAAGGTCGGTCTGGTTCTTCGGCTGGATAGAAACAGGCTGTGACATATCCACCACGACTTTCAACGGCTTTTTCTTATTTGCCGTTTCAATATCCGTAGTCAATCCCATAACGTGGCTTTTACTCACGCCGAATATCTGTGATAATTTTTCCCATATAGATTCATCTCTCGGCGTTCCGTTTCCATTTTCATAGTTCGTAAGCATACTTTGTGAAATGCCTAATTCCTTTGCAAGTTCCGCAACGGTTATATTCTTTTCTTTCCGCAATTCTTTTATTTTATTCATAGCGAACCTCCTTTATAAGCACATTATATTTCATCAAATTTTCTCTGTCAATCTTTTTATCGGATATTCAGATATTTTCTATTGACATTCTGTAATGCTTGTTTTATCATAAGATTATCTTAATATCTGATAATCAGATATCTATAAGGAGGTGAAACGATGATTAGAGGAAATGACTTTATTTTAAATCCAGACAAACTGCAAGAGGAATTTCAGTTAGTAGAAGTTTCTGACTGGGTAGACTTTTCTACAAAAGAAAAATTAGGATTCTACTATACAGTTCTTCTCCCAAAATTAAAGTTTGAAAAAGTCAAAGTAGGCATTAAAGCTAACACAGCGATTGTTACCAACGAAGAACTTGAACAAAAAGGGCAGATTCCAGTCTCATTTGATGGATTACATACTTGGGCTAGTCTCTATAATGGACGTCTTTCTGTCAAAGCAGAAGCTTCTAATATCAGAAAAGTGGGAATGAAATAATTTCCCTACTATGTCAGCCAGTCAGTGCCGGACAACGTCATAGGTGCTGAACTGGCTGACCTCTATACTTGATATATAAAACAACATCTTCCGAAAATAATCGGAACATTCATTACAAAAATTGGGATATGAGGTGAGATTCGTGAGCAAAACAAAAGAGTGTTTTGCATACAATATGAAAATCATTGAAACTCCTACTACAAAAGAAGTATATATTTACGAAAACCCTATTTTTATTCACTCGAAAGAAAAGGCAGATTTAACAGACACAAGTAACCGAAAAAAATTTGATGAAATGTCAGCTCATAAGCAATATGACAGTTTAAAACGCAAGCAGAAGCATTACGAACAGGCTCGTTGGGATATTGCCCGTATTGTTGACTGCAACTTTGATAACAAAACAAAATTTGTAACGCTGACATTTAAAGAAAACATTCAGGAAATCCTGATAACTAACCGAGAATTTAAGTATTTTATCCAGCGATTAAATTATTATTTGTACCATACCAAAACCCAGTTATTAAAATACCTTGCAACGTGGGAGAAACAGAAGCGTGGAGCAATCCATTATCATGTTATTTTCTTTGATTTTCCGTATATAGCAAAAGAAAAATTACAGAATTTATGGTCACATGGATTTATTAAAATCAATCGCATTGATGTAGACAGCAAAGAAAACAGAGGTCGTTATCTTAGCAAGTATTTTGGAAAAGACCTTGATTTGAAAGAACATAAGAAAAAAGCCTTTTTTAAATCTCAAAATCTGAAAGTTCCACACGAAACAAAAGTCATGCTGACCGAAGACATTTTACATGACTTACAAAAAGAAAATATCGTCTTTCAGAAAGAATACACAAGGCAAATTTACGATACCAACGCTTTCTTATCTACTGGTTCATGCTTAAAGGACAGCAGTGTTATCTACATCAAAATTAAAAAAGAAAATCCTTGCGTAAAGGGGGAATCTTATGGATAATCCCGTTACGTTTTCAGATATAACATTATTGAATACGTTAGCCACCTGTGCTAACATGACCACAGATGAAGTCTTCAAAGATTTTAAAATTATGGCAAATAAAAAAATCTTGGAGAATCACAAATATGAAATTTATTACTCGGAATCAGAAAAAAGCTGGCGTACTTATTTACCCGATGAAACCAAACCTAACAAACGCCGTCCTGTTAAGAGGAAGAGTAAAGAGAACCTTGAAAAAGAAATCATCAGATTTTATATCGAAAAGCAGAAAGCTGAAAACCGTCAGAATGTCACACTAGAAGAATTATATGCTGAATGGCTTTTGTATAAAAGAGATTATACTTCCGTAAAAGCAAAAACAATTCAAGAATATGTATCTGAATGGAATAGATTTTTCAAAGATACAGAACTTGTTAAAATGAAGATAGGCGAAATCAAACCAATCACGCTTATCCGCTTTTTCAGAGAAGCTACAAAAGACCGACAGTTCACGCACAAGCGAGTCAGTAATGCCCGTTCTGTTTTGAATGGAATCATGAGTTATGCGATCGAAGAAGAAATTATATCACATAATCCTGTCTCTGATGTGAATTTCAAACAGTTTACCTATAAACCAGTAGAAATACAAAGTGACAATGTATTTTCCCGTGATGATACGCATAAGTTATTAAATTATCTTCGGTGTATCATAGAGCCATATTCTCTTGCAATACAGTTATCTTTCTATCTGTTTATCCGTGTTGGAGAAACAAAAGCTATCCGTTGGGAAGATATTGACTACAATAACAGGCTTGTATATCTTCACAGACAGGCGACCTGTGAACGTACATTGAATGATGATTTAACATTCTCAAGCCGAAAAGTAAAAGTAGTAAATCAAATGAAAGGAAATACTTCTCATGGATTCCGTAAACAGTTCCTTACAGACGAAGCACTTAAAATTCTTCACAAAGCAAAGGAATTAAATCCAAATGGAATATATGTCTTTGAACCCAACGGCGAGATTATGACAACAGACAGCTTTAACCGCCGTTTGAAGAAATATTGCAAAGAAGCCTGTGTTCCTTATCATTCCAGTCATAAAATCCGCTTTTACAATGCTTCAACAGCTTTTGACGGAAATAATCTTACAACCCTTAGTTATTTAATGGGACATAGTGAGACAGCTACAACATTGCATTACTTGCGGAATGTCAATAAGAGGAAGAATGACAGGCTTGCTTTTCAGAATCTTGGTATTTCATCATAAAGTGTTCAAAGGTGTTCAAACATTTTAAAACAAAAAAATAAGAGAAACGCTGTAAATTCAACGTTTCTCCTACTTTTTACTTAATGCCGCAGACCGGAATCGAACCGGTACGGGTATCACTACCCACGGGATTTTAAGTCCCGGGCGTCTGCCTGTTCCGCCACTGCGGCAACTATCAAATTGTTTTCTCCTATTGGTAATCAATAAGAGAAACGACCCAGAAGAGACTCGAACTCTCGACCTCCGCCGTGACAGGGCGGCGCTCTAACCAACTGAGCCACTGGGCCATAAATGGACCTTCGGGGACTCGAACCCAGGACCGACCGGTTATGAGCCGGTTGCTCTAACCAACTGAGCTAAAGGTCCATAATGATGTCTGTTCCCTTAGGAACAAAGCCGATGATCGGACTTGAACCGATAACCTGCTGATTACAAATCAGCTGCTCTGCCAATTGAGCCACATCGGCATAATACTTACATATTGCAAAAATCTGCAAATGACCCCGACGGGAATCGAACCCGTGTTACCGCCGTGAAAGGGCGATGTCTTAACCGCTTGACCACGGGGCCATACTTTACTGTTTTCCTTAACAGCGATTTATATATTATCATATATATGTTTATTTTGCAAGATATTTTCTCCAAAAATAAGAGGAAAATTGCAAACAGATAATAAACAAGGCTGTTGAACTAAAAAGCCTCATACTACACATGTAATATAAGGCTTTCTAAGCTCCCCCTGTTGGACTTGAACCAACGACACTTCGGTTAACAGCCGAATGCTCTACCGACTGAGCTAAGGAGGAATATTTTGTTTTGTGTACCTTCAAAACTACATACAAAGAATCTTTTTTCATCCTACCCTTACGGGTACCGTCTTTGATAAGCATCTAAAACACAGATGCTAACCAACGACATGTGCCTATCTCCGCTTTGGTTATGCCCTCGACCTATTAGTAACAGTCAGCTCCATGTGTTACCACACTTCCACCTCTGCCCTATCTACCTCGTCGTCTTCAAGGGGTCTTACTAACTTGACGTTATGGGATATCTCATCTTGAGGGGGGCTTCACGCTTAGATGCCTTCAGCGTTTATCCCTTCCCGGCTTGGCTACTCTGCTATGCACTTGGTAATACAACAGATACACCAGCGGCCAGTCCACCCCGGTTATCTCGTACTAAGGGCAGCTCCTCTCAAATATCCTACGCCCACGCCGGATAGGGACCGAACTGTCTCACGACGTTCTGAACCCAGCTCGCGTACCGCTTTAATGGGCGAACAGCCCAACCCTTGGGCCCGACTACAGCCCCAGGATGCGATGAGCCGACATCGAGGTGCCAAACCACTCCGTCGATGTGAACTCTTGGGAGTGATAAGCCTGTTATCCCCAGGGTAGCTTTTATCCGTTGAGCGATGGCAATCCCACTTTATACCACCGGATCACTAAGTCCTACTTTCGTACCTGCTCCACCCGTCGGTGTCGCAGTCAAGCTCCCTTCTGCCTTTGCACTCTTCGAATGGTTTCCAACCATTCTGAGGGAACCTTTGAGCGCCTCCGATACCCTTTCGGAGGCGACCGCCCCAGTCAAACTCCCCACCTGACATTGTCCCCCAGCCGGATCACGGCTGCTGGTTAGAAACCCAATACTGCAAGGGTGGTATCCCAACATTGACTCCATGGCAACTGGCGTCACCACTTCCTAGTCTCCCACCTATCCTGTACATGCAATATCGAATCCCAGTATCAAGCTAGAGTAAAGCTCCATGGGGTCTTTCCGTCCTGGCGCAGGTAACCAGCATCTTCACTGGTATTTCAATTTCACCGGGTGCATTGTTGAGACAGTGCCCAAATCATTACGCCTTTCGTGCGGGTCGGAACTTACCCGACAAGGAATTTCGCTACCTTAGGACCGTTATAGTTACGGCCGCCGTTTACTGGGGCTTAAGTTCAAAGCTTCGCTTGCGCTAACCTCTCCCCTTAACCTTCCAGCACCGGGCAGGCGTCAGCCCATATACCTCACCTTTCGGTTTCGCATAGACCTGTGTTTTTGCTAAACAGTTGCTTGGGCCAATTCTCTGCGGCCATTCGCATGGCACTCCTTCTCCCGAAGTTACGGAGTCATTTTGCCGAGTTCCTTAACAATGCTTCTCCCGTCGGCCTTAGGATTCTCTCCTCATCCACCTGTGTCGGTTTACGGTACGGGTATCCTGTAAACAATAGCGGCTTTTCTTGGCAGCCAGCTCACACACTTCTCTACTTCTTTTCGATCCGCATCACGTCTTCGGATTGCACACCGGATTTGCCTGATGTACTCCTACCTCGCTTGCACCGGTCTTTCCATTCCCGGCTTGTGCTCTCTGTCTGCGTCCCCACAGTTCTGTTACAGGATAGTACAGGAATTTCAACCTGTTATCCATCGACTACGTCTTTCGACCTCGCCTTAGGCCCCGACTTACCCAGGGCAGATCAGCTTTACCCTGGAAACCTTAGATATTCGGCCAAGAGGATTCTCACCTCTTTCTCGCTACTCATTCCGGCATTCTCTCTTCTTAAAAATCCACTGCTCCTTTCGGTACAGCTTCGTCTCTTTAAGAATGCTCCTCTACCAACCTGCATTCGCAGATTCCTGAGCTTCGGCAGTGTGTTTCAGCCCCGGACATTTTCGGCGCAGACTCTCGACTAGTGAGCTATTACGCACTCTTTTAATGGATGGCTGCTTCTAAGCCAACATCCTAGTTGTCTTCGAAATCCCACATCCTTTTCCACTTAACACACATTTTGGGGCCTTAGCTGCAGGTCTGGGCTCTTTCCCTTTCGACTACCCAACTTATCTCGGATAGTCTGACTCCCATACATCATCTACACGGCATTCGGAGTTTGATATCCCTTGGTAAGCTTTGACGCCCCCGTAGGAATTCAGTGCTCTACCTCCGCAAGACTTGTATGAGGCTAGCCCTAAAGCTATTTCGAGGAGAACCAGCTATCTCCGGGTTCGATTGGAATTTCTCCCCTATCCACACCTCATCCCCACCCTTTTCAACGGATGTGGGTTCGGCCTCCATTGCCTTTTACGGCAACTTCAACCTGGACATGGATAGATCACCCGGTTTCGGGTCTACTCCGACTGACTTTCGCCCTGTTCAGACTTGGTTTCCCTTCGGCTCCGCACCTTCAGTGCTTAACCTCGCCAGCCAGCGTAACTCGCCGGACCGTTCTACAAAAAGTACGCGGTTCATCATATAAAGATGTTCCACAGCTTGTAAACATATGGTTTCAGGTTCTTTTTCACTCCCCTCCCGGGGTCCTTTTCACCTTTCCTTCACAGTACTATGCGCTATCGGTCACTAAGGAGTATTTAGCCTTACGGGGTGGTCCCCGCATATTCAGTCAAGGTTCCACGTGTCTCGACCTACTCTGGATACCGCCATGTCAACTCGCCTTTCGCTTACGGGACTTTCACCCTCTTTGGTCAGCTTTCCCAAAACTGTTCTGCTAAACTTGTTGAATCAATTCCGCGGTCCGAACCCCGGGATGCACGCATCCCGGTTTGGGCTCTTCCGTTTTCGCTCGCCGCTACTCACAGAATCACATGTTGTTTTCTCTTCCTCCGGCTACTTAGATGTTTCAGTTCACCGGGTTCCCTTCCTGACGTTATGGATTGGCGTCAGGATAACTGAGGTTTGCTCAGTTAGGTTTCCCCATTCAGAAATCTCCGGATCGATGGGTATTTGCCCCTCCCCGAAGCTTTTCGCAGCTTATCACGTCTTTCATCGGCTCTTAGTGCCAAGGCATCCACCATACGCTCTTATCAGCATAACCAAACGATAGTTGTTCACGGGAATGAACTTCTATCCACACATGTATAGCGTTACATGTGTTGGTTCTAGGCCAATTTATTTTTAGTTTGTTTTCTTCAAACTTTATAGTAATTGTTAAATAACATTACCTCGGATGTCTTGATTAGATATTTTATCTTATCATTGATTTTCTCTGTATGCAGTTTTCAAGGTACACATCTTGACTGATCTTTCATCAGTCATTAGAACTTAAAATCTCTTTTAAACTCTAATCACTGGTGAACCCAGTTATTCCAACAGCACTGCCCTGCTGATTGGGTTGGCTTGACGAGGTGTTGCTCATCCCTGCCTGTATTTATTCTAAACTTCGACAGCGTTTCTGTCTTCGTTTTTTCTTTTTTTGATTTGGCGGCCACCTACTCTCCCACACCGTCTCCAGTGCAGTACCATCGGCCGTTCAGGTCTTAACCATCGTGTTCGGGATGGGAACGGGTGTTACCCCTGAACGCATCGCCACCAAAAAGTTTTGTCATCCTTGATGACTAAACAATAGACAACGACTCACTTTACTTCTTCTTCCGTTTTAGTTGGATTGTTCCAGACGAAAGAAGTTATTTCTTCCTTAGAAAGGAGGTGATCCAGCCGCACCTTCCGATACGGCTACCTTGTTACGACTTCACCCCAGTTATCGGTCCCGCCTTCGGCAGCTCCCTCCTTACGGTTGGGTCACTGACTTCGGGCGTTACTGACTCCCATGGTGTGACGGGCGGTGTGTACAAGACCCGGGAACGTATTCACCGCGACATTCTGATTCGCGATTACTAGCGATTCCAGCTTCATGTAGTCGAGTTGCAGACTACAATCCGAACTGAGACGTTATTTTTGGGATTTGCTCCACCTCGCGGTCTCGCTTCCCTTTGTTTACGCCATTGTAGCACGTGTGTAGCCCTGCTCATAAGGGGCATGATGATTTGACGTCATCCCCACCTTCCTCCGGGTTATCCCCGGCAGTCTCTCTAGAGTGCCCGGCCTGGCCGCTGGCTACTAAAGATAGGGGTTGCGCTCGTTGCGGGACTTAACCCAACATCTCACGACACGAGCTGACGACAACCATGCACCACCTGTCTCCGCTGCCCCGAAGGGAAGGACGCATTACCGTCCGGTCAGCGGGATGTCAAGAGCAGGTAAGGTTCTTCGCGTTGCTTCGAATTAAACCACATGCTCCACCGCTTGTGCGGGTCCCCGTCAATTCCTTTGAGTTTCATTCTTGCGAACGTACTCCCCAGGTGGACTACTTATTGCGTTTGCTGCGGCACCGAATGGCTTTGCCACCCGACACCTAGTAGTCATCGTTTACGGCGTGGACTACCAGGGTATCTAATCCTGTTTGCTCCCCACGCTTTCGAGCCTCAACGTCAGTTACTGTCCAGTAAGCCGCCTTCGCCACTGGTGTTCCTCCTAATATCTACGCATTTCACCGCTACACTAGGAATTCCACTTACCTCTCCAGCACTCTAGATGAACAGTTTCCAATGCAGTCCCGGGGTTGAGCCCCGGGTTTTCACATCAGACTTGCCCATCCGTCTACGCTCCCTTTACACCCAGTAAATCCGGATAACGCTTGCACCATACGTATTACCGCGGCTGCTGGCACGTATTTAGCCGGTGCTTCTTAGTCAGGTACCGTCATTTTCTTCCCTGCTGATAGAGCTTTACATACCGAAATACTTCTTCGCTCACGCGGCGTCGCTGCATCAGGGTTTCCCCCATTGTGCAATATTCCCCACTGCTGCCTCCCGTAGGAGTTTGGGCCGTGTCTCAGTCCCAATGTGGCCGGTCACCCTCTCAGGTCGGCTACTGATCGTCGCCTTGGTAAGCCGTTACCTTACCAACTAGCTAATCAGACGCGGGTCCATCTCATACCACCGGAGTTTTTACCCCCGCACCATGCGGTGCTGTGGTCTTATGCGGTATTAGCAGTCATTTCTAACTGTTATCCCCCTGTATGAGGCAGGTTACCCACGCGTTACTCACCCGTCCGCCGCTCAGTCACAATCCTCTTCATCCGAAGAATCTAAGCAAAGTGCTTCGCTCGACTTGCATGTGTTAGGCACGCCGCCAGCGTTCATCCTGAGCCAGGATCAAACTCTCGTTAAAAGTGTTTGTCTTGGTCAAGAATCACTACTAGCAATTCTTTCCCTCTTTACTGTTTTGGTTTGTTTTCAAACCGTTCTTAAAAATTTTTCTCTTTAAAGAAATTTTCAAGGGTTGTTGTCTATTGTTCAGTTATCAAGGTTCTTTCTCTGTTCTTTCTCAAGTGACAACTTTTACATTTTATCAAAAGCTTTATCATTTGTCAAGAACTTTTTTAACTTTTTTCATTTTCTTTTTTGTGAAGCTTTCTCTCAACGAGTCAGCTCATATATAATATCATTTGTGTCAGTTTTTGTCAAGAACTTTTTTGACTTTTTTCAAAAACTTTTCTGATATTATTTTGATACGCTATTTTCCTGCTTCCCGAACTACGGTTTGCAATTCTCACCGAATATTCGACAAGATTTTTCGCGCATCAAGCGGAGAAGGAGGGATTTGAACCCTCGCGCCGCTACTAACGACCTACTCCCTTTCCAGGGGAGCCCCTTCAGCCAACTTGGGTACTTCTCCAAAAACGGAGAGGGTGGGATTCGAACCCACGCGCCCTTTCGGACAAACGGTTTTCAAGACCGCCTCGTTATGACCACTTCGATACCTCTCCATATTTACAACAGTGAAAATCGGCTTATTGAACTTCCCCTGTGCAACGTACGTTATGATATCACATGTACATTTCCTATGTCAAGACCTTATTTTATATTTTACAGATTTTTTTGCTTTTTTCCATAATTGCAGAGCGTATTTTTCTGCTAAACTGTTTTTTCTACTTTATATGATATAAAATACCGGCTGTTTCTCGGAAAAATCCGCAATACAGCCGGTGTCTGGCGCAAAATTTGTCTATGACTCTCTGTTTCTATTTTTGAAGAGTATACTTATTTGCCGACAAACGCTTCTGCCACCTTTAAATCTTCGGGAGTTGTGATTTTTATATTCTCATAAGATCCCTCATACAATTTGACCGATTCACCCAACATCGTTTCCACAACCATAGCATCATCCGTTACAGCGCTTTCTCCTTCTTTTTCCAACAGCCGGTATGCACGTTTTATCAACTCCGTATCAAACACCTGGGGCGTCTGAACAATCCACACATATTTTCTTTCCGGGGTCTGGGATACAATATTATTGTCGTCTACGATTTTAACTGTATCTTTTACAGGCATCCCTGCCGCGCAGGCATGTTCCCGCACCACACATTCATATCCCCTGCGAATAATATTTTCATTCACAAACGGGCGGGCGCCGTCATGGATGTATACATATCCCGCCTTTGTCTCTTTTAAACCGTTCCAAACCGAATGATATCTCTGTTCGCCTCCGCATATGATTTTCTGTACTTTAAAAAAGCCATATTTCTCCACAATCTCTGTGCGGCAAAACTCTTCTTCCCCTTTTCCGACAACAAGAATGATCTCATCTATAAGGTCGGATTGTTGGAATGCCTGCAGGGAATACGCAAGTACCGGCTTTTCACACAACTGCAAATATTGCTTATGAACTTTTGTTCCCATTCTCTTTCCGCTGCCTGCCGCAAGCACGATTGCTGTACAATATACTTTCGTCATAGTTCCACCCCCTTCCGCTTCCACAATCTCACCTTTATCTTCTCTGTCTATGACATTCTTCGGCTTTAACACTCTTTGCCTCTAACATCCTATCTTTTTGATATTCTCTGTTTTAAAACTCTCCGCGTCTTTAACATTCTATCTTTTTGGCATTCTCTGTTTTAAAACTCTCTGCTCTTTAACATTCTATCTTTTTGTCATTCTCTGTTTTTAAACTCTCTGCGTCTTTAACATCTCATCTCTTTGGTATTCTCTATCTTTGATATTTTCTGATTTTTCTATCGTTCACCGAGTTTTAAATTCGGCACCGCATTCAGATCCCATCCATGACGCGTACCTGCAAGATATTCATAGAATCCTGCTGCGCCTATCATTGCCGCATTATCTGTGCAATAAATCGGAGACGGATGATAGAATTGAATGCCCCGCTTTGCACACGCCGCTTCCATAGCCGTTCTTAACGCCGTGTTAGATGCAACGCCGCCTGCGATCGCAAATTTGCGCATACTGTAATCTTCCGCCGCCTGCATAGACTTCTCTACCAATACTTCCACAACCGCTTTCTGAAAAGATGCGGCAATATCCGCAGGATCAAAACTTTCACCTTTCATCTTGCAGCCGTTTATATAATTGAGAACCGCCGACTTCAAACCGCTGAAACTAAAATCATATTTTGCACCGTCTACATTTGCTTTCGGAAATTTTATTGCATCAGGGTTTCCCTCTCTTGCAATTCTGTCGATCTTCGGTCCTCCCGGATATCCCAATCCGATCGCACGCGCTACTTTATCATAAGCTTCTCCTGCCGCATCATCCCTTGTTCTTCCAAGTATTTCATACTTTCCGTAATCTTTCACACATACAAGATGAGTGTGCCCCCCGGATGCAACAAGGCACAAAAAGGGCGGTTCTAATTCGGGATGCTCGATATAATTTGCCGAAATATGCCCTTCTATATGATGCACGCCGACAAGCGGAAGCCCCGCCGCATAAGCAATCGCCTTTGCTTCTGCCACTCCGACAAGCAGCGCCCCTACAAGTCCCGGGCCGTACGTAACCGCGACCGCATCAATATCTTTCAATGTTACCTCCGCCTCTTTCAGCGCTTCTTCAATCACCTGATTGATTTTTTCAATATGTTTCCGCGATGCAATTTCCGGAACAACTCCGCCATATAATTTGTGCAGATCGATCTGCGATGAAATAATGTTTGAAAGAACTTTTCTTCCATTGTGGACAACTGCAGCCGCAGTCTCATCACACGAACTTTCAATCGCCAAAATATTAATGTTTCTTATCTCTTTCATTTCACGCCTCTCAATCTTCAAACATCAACTCCGCAGTCATGCCGTCATTTCCCGCTTTTGCCCTCGGAAAAATACGGCGCACCTCATCCATATAATACTGCGGTTTTGTCAGCGACGGACTGTAATGCGTCAGCCACATCTCCTCTACTTCGGCTTCCTTGGCAAGTGCCGCCGCCTCATAGAACGTCATATGCTTGTATTCTACTGCTTTTGCCGCTTTTTCTTGTTCTCCGTACATTCCTTCACAAATAAACAGATCAGAACCGGCCGCATTTTCTTTGATCGAGTCCGTAGGCCGGGTGTCTGTCGTGTACGTCAGTTTTATCCCTTTTCGCGGAGGGCCAAGCACAAGATCAGGGGTATAGACTTTATCCTCTGTCTCAATCGTCTCGCCATTTTGAAGCCGGCTCCAATACGGAAGCGGAATTCCCTGTTCTTTTGCCCTCTGAGCATCGAATTTTCCGGCGCGGTCAATTTCCATCGTATATCCGTAACAAAGTACGTTATGATTTACACGGAAAGCTTTCAGTCTGTATCCGTTTATCTCGAATGTCTGTTCAGCGCCTTCTATCTCCTTAAAAACGATCGGAAACGGAAGCTCGGGCGCAATCACTCTAAGGCAGCTCACCACCCGCTCAAGTCCTTTTGGTCCGATCAATGTAAGCGGCTCTGTACGGTCTGCATTTCCCATCGTAAGGAGCAGTCCCGGAAGACCGCTTATATGATCTCCGTGATAATGTGTAAAACAAATCACATCAATCGGTTTAAAACTCCATCCTTTTTCTTTAATCGCAACCTGCGTTCCTTCTCCGCAGTCTATAAGCATACTACTTCCATTAAACCGCGTCATAAGCGCCGTCAGATAACGATAAGGAAGCGGCATCATCCCGCCGCATCCCAACAAACATACATCTAACATTTATTTTTCTGTCCATTCTTTTTGTTTTAATTTTTCACTCTGCGTCAACGGGTATTTTAAAAGAACTCACAAGATCATCATAACAAGATTCGCACAGATCAAAATGATGCCTTTCTCCGTCCTTCTCCGAAAAATACCCCCATTCGCAGTCTGCACTAAATACGCCTTCCCGGGGTTCCCCGTTTCTGACAACAATTTCTTTTCCGCACCGATTGCAGATAATCGCCTCGGTTTCTTTTATCATTTCTCTTTCTTTCAAATAATATCGGCGCATATCTTATCCTCCTGTAAATAGAAATTTACGTTTCCGCTATGCCCAAAGTATATCTGAATTTTTTTCAAATTTCTATCGGAAACCGATTCCGTTTTTGTCGGTTTTTGGCATTATTAATTTTATTTAACTGTTTTGCTCATCAAAACCGCATCTTCATCAGGGTCAGAATAAAAATGCTTTCTGATCCCGTCTTCCGTAAATCCTTCGCTTGTATATAATTTGTGTGCCGCTTCGTTTCCTGACCGCACATCCAACAATATTTTTTCAATTCCCGACTGTTTCCCTATCTTTTCAAGCGCGCCTAAAAGTTCCCGGGCAACCCCTTGCCTCCGCATCTCTTTCACAACGCCTATACGCGCAATTTCCATTTCTTCCGCAGCCGTATATGCCAAAAGATATCCCGCCGTGCGGTCTGCTTTTTCTGCGATCAGACAAATCGCATTCGGCTGTTTCAGCGTTTCAAGAATTGATTTTTCACTCCATGCATCACGGAACAAACTATACTCCAGTTCCGCGATTGCCGCTCCGTCTTCCATGACCATACGGCGGATTTCCGGAGCCGCATTTTTTTCTTTTGCCGCTCTTTCCCGCTCCGCCTGAGAAACGCGCAGATAATCCGGTTTATGTTCTGCCGCCGTTTCATAACGTCCCATCTTAAAATAGCGGATACCAAGCGCTCCTACCACTGCCGCACGCTGTCTGTTTAAATATGACGGCGCAAAAAAATACGGAACTTTCAGACCCTTTTCCAGCATCTTGCGATATACAGGTACTCCATCGCCCAAGAATACGACTCTGCGTCCATAGATATTCAGCCTTCGTATCAAATCTTCCACTGAAACCGCCATCTGTACACGTATTACCTGAAATGCATATTTCATCTGTCCGTGTTCGGAATCTTCACTCTCCTTTTTCGGAACAAAAGAGTAGATTCCTGTATAAACCTGATTTCTTCTTGCATCCATGATCGGACATATAATATCCTCGCATCCGTAGATACTGTATGCCATCGCATCTGCTGTCGGTATATGGATCAAGGGCTTGCCTAACGCAAGCCCCAAACCTTTTGCTGTTGCAGATCCGATCCGAAGTCCTGTAAACGATCCCGGTCCTCCCGCAACTGCGATCGCATCAATCGTGTTCAAATCCGCTTCTACCATTTTCACCATTTCATCAATCATCGGCAGAAGTGTCTGTGAATGTGTCTTTTTATAATTTATTGTAAATTCCGCAATCGTCGTGTCGTCCTCTACTATTGCAACCGTAGCTGTCAGACCCGAACTATCTATTGCCAAAACTCTCATGCTTTACATCCTGCTTTCCTTTTCGCTTTCTTCCGGCATTCGTCCGCCATTCTTCATTCATAACCGCAGTTCACTGCCGCCAAACTTTATACCGTCTTATCCGGTCTTATCCGATCGAACCTCACTTCATCTCATTGATTATGATCTTCCGATAGTCAAACCCTTTTTCCAAGTCTTTTTCTATGATAACTTCCGTCCGGTTTTCCGGAAGAATCTCTTCGATCAGATTCGCCCATTCGATCAGCGAAACACCGTCGCCCATAACATATTCTTCAAATCCCACTTCATCCATCTCTTCGATATCCCCGATCCGGTACACATCAAAATGATACAGCGGCAGTCTTCCTTCGTCATACACCTGCACGATCGTAAAGGTCGGACTGTTTACCGGTTCTTCGATGCCAAGTCCTTTGGCAAGTCCCTGTGTAAAAACAGTTTTTCCGACTCCGAGATCTCCTGTCAAAGTAATCACCTGCCCCGGAAATGCTTTTTCTCCAAGCTGTCGCCCTGCCGAAAACGTTTCCTGAGGACTATTCGTTTCTAAAATCATGTTACAGCGCCTCTTCTTAATGATGGAATAAGCGAATTCCGGTAAATGCCATTGCCATTCCGTATTTATTACATGTAGCGATCACATTATCGTCTCTTACAGAACCGCCCGGCTGCGCAATATATTTCACGCCGCTCTTATGCGCGCGTTCAATGTTGTCACCAAACGGGAAAAAGGCATCCGATCCAAGAGCAACATCTGTCATTTTATCAAGCCATTCTCTCTTTTCTTCTCTTGTAAACACTTCAGGTTTTACTGCAAATGTATTTTCCCACACGCCGTCCGCAAGCAGATCCATATACTCATCGCCGATATACAGATCGATCGCGTTATCACGGTCCGCGCGTCCGATACCGTCCTTAAACTGAAGTCCGAGCACTTTCGGGCTTTGACGCAGCCACCAGTTGTCTGCCTTCTGTCCGGCAAGACGTGTACAATGTATTCTTGACTGCTGCCCCGCTCCGATACCGATCGCCTGTCCGTCTTTTACATAACATACAGAATTTGACTGTGTATATTTCAAAGTGATCATGGAAATAGCAAGATCTATCTTCGCCTGTTCCGGTATCTCTTTGTTTTCTGTAACAACATCAGAGAAGAAGTCCTTATCAATATTCAGTTCATTTCTTCCCTGTTCAAATGTGATGCCGAATACTTCCTTATGCTCAAGCGCTGCCGGAACATAATCAGGATCGATCTCGATAATATTATAATTTCCTTTTTTCTTTTGTTTTAATATTTCAAGAGCCTCCGGTTCATATCCCGGTGCGATCACGCCGTCGGAAACTTCTCTCTTGATCAATTTTGCGGTATCCACATCACACACATCAGACAACGAAATAAAATCTCCGAACGAAGACATTCTGTCTGCGCCTCTCGCCCTTGCATATGCGCAGGCCAGCGGAGACAACTCCCCGAGATCATCTACCCAGTAAATTTTCGCAAGCGTATCAGAAAGCGGAAGTCCGACTGCCGCCCCTGCCGGAGATACGTGTTTAAACGATGTTGCCGCCGGAAGTCCTGTTGCTTTTTTCAACTCGGACACAAGCTGCCATCCATTAAATGCATCAAGAAAATTAATATACCCCGGACGTCCGCAAAGCACTTTGATCGGCAGTTCACGTCCGTCACTCATATAAATTCTGGACGGTTTCTGATTTGGGTTGCATCCATATTTTAATTCTAATTCTTTCATCTTCTTATCCGCTCCTTATAATCTTTATTTGCGATCTTTATTCGTGATCCTTATTCGTAATCCTTATTTCGTAATCTTTATTTATGATTTTTATTTACGATTTTCGTCTCATACTTTCCTGTCTCTATATCGATATAACGCACGAAAAGAGATACTTTATTATCTTCATTCAGGCTGTGCCATAACGTCTCGGTGAACTCGTCCATATCGTTCGGGATTCCGATCAATTTCGGTTCTCCTTCAAAACTCGGCAAAGGATTCCCGTCACACATATAAGTATGGATAAAATGTCCCTCTCCCGCAACCGGATTCTCATATGCAAATGTATATCTGCAGCAGCTTTCCGGATTCCCGTTATTACTTTTCAAAATAGACATTGCATAGTTGTACGTTCCGTTTTCTATATGCATTACTCCGGAGATACGCGGCGTATAATTCGGACCGTCAGGTTCAAACTCGCGGGAGCGAAGTGACTGCTCGAATGTCATCTGCTTATCCATCCCTTCATAGATAGTATCTGTCTGATCTCCGTTTGTAACAATCGTTTTATTACCGAGGACACGCACCGGCGCATAAATAATAAGGCTCGGATCTTCCAGTTTTGCCGGATCAAACGCCTGTGTACGGATTCCTTCTCCTTCTTCCACAAACACACGGTTTCTGCTGTTCTCACTTCTTCCCATGATAAAGTAAGCCGTCACAGCCTTCGTTCCGTCCTGTGTTTTCCCGATAACGACCCCTCTCCCCGGATAAGAATTGTTCTTCAGCTCTTCTTCAATAGACAGCATCTTCATTACACTGTATCTCCTTTCATCTCTCTGTTCAAATTTTCGTCTTCTTGTAAACTTTCCCATCGTCTGACTCAGACAGGTTTTTATTTCAAGTCTTTCATCCGCAGACGGACTTGCGTGATACGGTTGTCTTTCACTTCTTCGATTTTAAATATCAGACCATCCGTTTCTATGATATCCCGATCTTCTTTTGCGGGAATATGCCCCAGTTTTTCAATAAGATATCCCGACAGTGTATCATAATTTTCCGTTTCAAGCTTCAGTCCGAGTTCATCGTTCAAATCATCAATGAGAACTCCTCCGTCAATCTTGTATTCATCTTCTCTGACACACTCTATCTCAGGAACTACTTCCTCATACTCTTCGTTAATATCACCCATGATCTCTTCAACGAGATTTTCGATCGTTACAATTCCCGAAAAGCCACCGTACTCATCGACCAAAAGCGCCATATGATGCCGTGTCTCCTGCATAATCCGAAACAGTTCATCCGCTTCCTTTGTTTCCGGAATAAAGAACGGTTGACGAAGCATCTGCCTGACATCTCCTTTCTTCAACGGATGTTTTCGCATCTCGATCATCATATCTTTTACATGAAGCACACCGATAATATTATCAATGTTTTCTTCATATACCGGAATCCGATTATGTCTTGTCTCAAGGATCTCATCGATCATCTCCTCAAACGGATCGTCAATATCAAATGCTATCACTTCTCGCCTCGGAACCATGATCTCTCTTGCAGTCCTTCTGTCAAACTTAAACACCGAATCGATCATCTCTTTTTCGTCATCGTCAAATGTACCGCTTTCATTTCCCATTTTTAAAAGCGCTTTCACTTCCTCTTCCGTCACCGCTTCTTCCTCATCTTCCGTTTTCATCCCAAGAAGCTTTAACACAAACTTCGTAGACATGGAAAGAAGTTTGATAAACGGAGACAGTATGATCGATATATAGTGTACCGGCATTACCGTAAACATACAAAACGCTTCCGCTTTCTGCAGCGCGATCCTCTTCGGAACAAGCTCGCCGAACACAAGGTTAAAAAACATCAGCACAAGCGTCACCCCATTGTAAGCAATCTGCGAACTGTACGGAACGCCTGCAGCCTCAAGTGACTGCGCCAGAACAGGCGAAATCCCCGACGCTGCCGATGCCGACGAATAAAATCCCGCAAATGTGATCGCAACCTGAATCGTCGAAAGAAACTTCGTCGAATCCTCAAATAAACCTTCGATCACTTTTGCCTTTTTATTTCCTTCATCCGCCATACTTCGAATCCGGTTCTTATTCACCGATACGACCGCCATCTCCGCCCCGGCAAAAAAAGCGTTCAGCAAAGTGAAAAATAACAACAACAGCAAGTTAAACAAAATAGAATTCCCCGCAGGGTCTGCGTCCATAAAAAATACTCCTCCTGAAATAAATTATTTTCAGGAGAAGTATATCATGCGCCTATCATTTTAGCAAGTTGACGCCCGGTATTTTTGCATTCGCCTTTTTACACACACGCTTTAACTTCATATTCGTTGTCCAGAGAAAGCCGCAGTTTATGGAAGCATATGACCTGCCGCCATATAGATCGCATACCATTCTTCCCGTGTAAGAGTGATCTCGCATGCCTTACAGATCTCCCTAAGCCTCTGCAGATTCATTGTGCCGGAAAGAACCTGCATGTGCGCGGGATGTCTTAAAATCCACGCGGTGGCGATCGTTGTATCGCTGACCCCGTACTTTCCTGCAATCTCGCGGATTTTTTCGTTTAGAACCGCAAACTTGTCGCTGTTTAAAAACACTCCTTCGATCATTCCGTACTGAAATGGCGACCATGCCTGAATCGTAATGTCATGCAGCCGGCAATAATCTAATACGCTTCCATCCCGGTCAACGCTTCCAGGCGTCGTCATATTTACTTCCACTCCGCTCGCGATCATGGACGCATGAGCAGCGCCAAACTGGAGCTGATCCGCCATAAGCGGCTCACTCACATATCTGCTTAGAAGCTCCATCTGCATCGTATTCTGATTCGATACGCCGAAATATCTCACTTTCCCCGACGTATGCAGCTCCTCAAAAGCCGCCGCTACCTCTTCTGGTTCCATGAGCGCATCCGGTCTGTGAAGAAGAAGAGAATCCAGATAATCTGTTCCGAGTCTTTGCAGAGAATCTTCTGCTGATTTTATGATGTGCTCTTTAGAAAAATCGTACATCACCCCCGGCACAATTCCGCATTTGCTTTGAATCCACATATCTTCACGGCTTATTTTCGCTTCTTCCGCCGCCTCTTTAAAACGCTCTTCGCAGACTCCCCCTCCGTAAATATCCGCATGATCAAAAAAATCGACCCCCTCTGCCATTGCCGCATCAACCAGCTTCGCCGCTTCTTTTACGGTCAGTTCTTTCATGCGCATACATCCCATGACAATAGCCGGAACCTGTTTTCCCGTACTTCCGAAATTCACTTTTTTCATCTGCATTTCCACCTCTTTCTTCCTTGCTGTTACTTATATTGTAAACGCTGTAAACGATAGTCGTTTCCCATGTTGGATATCATAACCGATATCCAAGTTCATATGCTCCACGCACAGCTTCCAGCGCCTGCGCCACTTCTTTTGCATCTCCGATCACATATGTTTCATAAGTGTCTTTGATTTCTTCATACAACGGATTCCATGCCTTTGAGCCAACCGCGCATATCACATGTGTAAATCCCGGATATTTCATCTCACCTTTTTTTGTATCTGCGATAATTGTTCCCGCATCAATCTTTTTTACTCTTGCGCCTGTAATCATCTGTACATTTTCCTGTCTGAGACGAGCCATAGTCGGCACAAGATTATTCGGAACCATTCCCTGACCTATGCTGTCTGTCATCTCGATAAGAGCTGCTCTTGCCGCTCCTCTGGAATGATGAAGCACATATTCCGCCGTTTCTATTCCAACCATTCCTCCTCCGATAATCGCTGCATTTCCGCCGAGAATCGGAACTTTTCCGCTCAATACGTCATTTGCCTGAATCATAGTTTCCTTGCCTTCTACCGGAAGTACGATAGGTTCTGCTCCTGTTGCAAGAATTACGACATCCGGATTCTCCGCTTTGATCACATCTGCATTTGCTTCTGTCTCATAGCGAATCTCCGCACCATATCTGTCACATTCCTGCAAAAGATATACGATCCATTTTGAAATTTCTTGTTTAAACGGAGCGCGGCATGCCAGATTCAACTGACCGCCTGCTTTTTTCTCTTTCTCAAATACGACTACATGATGTCCGCGTTTTGCAAGAATCCTTGCTGCTGCAAGTCCTCCGATTCCTGCTCCGACGACTAAAATATTCTTTTCTTCTGCTGTCGGTTTTTCTTCAAACTCCAGTTCTCTTCCTGCCAGTGGATTGATCACGCAAGATGCCGGACGTCTTTTCGTCTGCTCACCTACACATCCAACTCCGCAGCCTGCACAAGGAGCAATCTCATCATAACGTTTTTCTTCTGCTTTCTCCACAAAATCCGGATCTGCCAAAAGAGCTCGGCCAAGTACAACTCCATCCACTTCATTTGCTTCAAGCACATCTTCCGCTAACTGTGCATCCAGGATTTTTCCGACCGTGATCACCGGTTTTGTTGTTATTTCTTTAATTGCCCGAGCTTCTTTTAAGTTCGTAAATTCTTCTTCTCCATGACACGGAATAATCTTATTACAACGCTCATATTGTGTTCCGCCGCTGATTTCAAAACAATCAACGCCATGTTTTTCCAAGTAAGGGATCAAACGTTTCATATCTTCTAACGTATTTCCCTGCGGATCTCTTTCACTTCCGGACATTCTTAAAACGATCGGGAAATCTTCTCCGCAGGTTTCTTTGATCGCATCCAATACTTCAAACAACAAACGGGCGCGATTCAGCAAACTTCCGCCGTATTCATCTGTACGTTTGTTGCGTAAAGGTGACAAGAACGATCCGAGCAGCATATATGCATGGGCACAATGCAGTTCGATTCCGTCAAATCCAGCCTCTTTCGCATTTTTAGACGCTTTGGCATAAAGAGCGACAATACCCGGAAGTTCTTCTTTTGCCAGCTCTCTTGTCATCTGCCCCATAGAGTTCGGATATGAACTGCTGGCTACTGGCGCTACTCCGAAAAATGCACTGATACTTTCCGGACCCGGATGCGTAATCTGCGGAATGATCTTACAGCCATAAGAATGAACTTTGTCTGTAAAGCTTTTGTATTTTTTGATACTTTCTTCATCCCGAAAACAAAGTGTATTTCCAAGATACGGAACATTCGGATCAACACTTGTAGCGTCTACGATGATACATCCCACACCGCCTTGCGCACGCCTGAGCCAGTAAGCTTCCATTTTCTCATTCACAGTACCATCCTGACTTTCATATCCCAGCGACATCGGAGCCATAAAAGTTCTGTTTTTCACTTCCATTCCCGCAATCTTAAGCGGGGTAAACATTGTTCTCATACGCTTTATCCTCCTATATTTCTACAGTGTTCTTGCCGCTTCAAATCCTTCCGCGATCGCATCCAGAGCACGTCTTGCGGATTTTGCGTCTCCGATCACGCGGCACGGAATCTGCCTTTTTTCACATTCTTCCACAAGTAAATGTGAATCATTTGAAGCAAATCCAACAGCAAATACCGCGCAATTACACGGCACAAGAGTTTCATCTTCCAGCACAATTCCTTCTTCCGTAAATTTACACACTTTGCTGTTTGGAAGCATTTTCACCTGCATCTGCTGCAATTTCATCATAACGGCAATCTTACGAAGGCTGCCCAGATCGCTTCCGATCTCATCTTTCATTTCCAAAACAGTTACATCACATCCGTCTGTCGCAAGAGTATCCGCTGTTTCCAGTCCTACCAGACCGCCTCCGATAACAGCGACTTTTCCTTTCGGACACACTTCATGCCTGAGAACTTCCGGTGCTGATGCATGCTGCAACTTATCCATACCTTCTAACTTAATCGTAATCGGAGAAGAACCGATTGCCAAAATAACAGCGTCCACATCTGCATCCTTCAACATTTGTGCATCTACTTTTGTATTCTTATATACCTTTACAAGTTTTTCTACCTGTTCGGCCATCTCAAACGCCGCCGCCTTCATCTCAGCCTTGCCCGGCGCTTCTCCGGCAAGAAGAAATTCTCCTCCTAATGTGTCAGAAGCTTCAAACAGCGAAACTTCATGTCCTCTTTCGTGCAGGATCTTCGCAGCCTCCATTCCGGCAACACCTCCGCCGACAACCCATACTTTCTTCGGAGTTTCCGTTTTACTTAAATCGTACTCTGATTCATGACCGATCATCGGATTTCTCATACAAGTAATATGAGGACGGTTTGCAACATCGGTAAAGCCATCATAGCAGCCCTGATTACATCCTACGCAATGTACAATATCGCCGATTCTGCCTTCGTGCGCCTTATTCGCGAATTCCGGATCTGCAAGCTGCGCCCTTCCCATAACAACCATATCTACTTTGTCCTGAGATATGATCTCTTCTGCCAGCGCCGCCGTATTGATCCTTCCTACTCCGACAGTCAACATCCCTGTCTCTTTTCGGATTCTCGCCGCATTGTCAATATTAAATCCATTTGGCACATCAATAGGCGGAACTTCATACATAGACGCCGCCGTAATGATATTTCCTCTGGATACATCTAGAACATCAACGCCATGCTCTTTTGCAATCTTACAAAATCGAATCACATCTTCAATCGTAAGACCGTTTTCCAACATGTCGTCCTGAGCGTCAATCCTGATAAACAACGGCATCCCTTCCGGCATATTTTTGCGAATTTCATCAATTACTTCCAACGGGAATCGACATCTGTTCTCAAAACTTCCTCCATATTCATCTTCCCTGTGATTGAAGCCCGCACTCAGAAATGAATGAGGAAGGTAATTGTGCGCCAGATGAAATTCCAAGCAGTCATATCCGGCTTCTACCGCTCTGGCAGCCGCTTTTCCATAGCATGCGATTACTTCCTGAATCTGTTCTTTTGTAATGGCTTTGATCATATAAGCGCCAAAATTCATATCCGAAACAACCAGCATCTGCGCCTTCGGATCCATGCATGCGGCAATAGATCCCTGCCAAAGCTGAATTCCTGCTTTCCCGCCGTTTTCATGGATTGCATCTGTCAGTTTTTTATGTCCTTCAATCAAGTAATCTTCACTGATAGATACAAAATGCGCCGGCGCACTTGGCGTATGTACGGCGGCTACTTCTACAATATTCAGTGCGCATCCGCCTTTTGCTCTTGCAGCGTGGTAAGCAATCAATTTATCTGTCACTGCCCCGTTTTCCGCCGCCATTCTCGTTCCCATAGCCGGCAAAATAATTCTGTTTTTCAGCTCCATATCACGAATCTTAATTGGAGCAAATAAATGTTCAAACATCTTTCTGTCACCTCCGGTATTTTGATTTCATTATAAGGCGAAGTACAGAAAATAGATATTCAGATATTTTAAAATTATTATCAATTATTTACTTTTCATACTACATCTGAATTGACTTGGCGTTTGATTCATATATTTAAAAAAACTGCGCTGAAAAGATGAAATACTTCCAAATCCAACGTCACTGCTGATCTGTGTAACAGTCCGGTCTGTAGCAACAAGATAACTGCAGGAAATCTGAATTCTTACTTCCTCCAACAATTCCAAAACACTTCGTCCAAACACCTCCCGCGCTCTTCTTTCAAGCAAATGCGCATTCTTTTTCAACACTTTCTCCATTTCTTTCATCTGAAACGGATCATGAAAATTAAGTATAAGATAAACCAAAATCTGCAGTGCCTCTTCCTCCGAATGCATTTGCATACCGTTTCCTACATTTTGTTTCTGGTATTCTCTGACGCTCACGTTCATATAACGTTTAAATACTCTGTAAAAATCTTCGATATTAGTAAATCCGAGATAATCACTGATGTATTGGATATTCAAATCCGGAAAATGCAGAAGGGCACAGGCATTAAATATCTTTCCCATTTTCTGAAGCTGAAAAAAAGTATAACCACACCGCCGCACAATTTTACGATTCAATGTTACCGTTGTCATCCCTGCCGCTTTGGCATACTCTTCCATTGGTACTGTTTTGCTTGTACCCAACAGCACCCTTTGAATAACATCCCATACACAGTCTTTTTCGGAATCCTCTTTTTTCTTTCTCTCCATAGCGTATCTGCAGTACAATGCATGTAACTGCATGGCAAGGTAGATATTCATATTATACAGCAGAAATTTTTCTTCCTGCTCTTCAGCCAACAAGTCGTCTAAAACACGAAGAACCCTCTGTTTTTCTTGCGCATTCAAAACAAATAAAGGGGGAACGCCATACATCAGCACCTCATTTTCATTTTCTTTGTGCTGTTCAAAACACAAAAACATAAACAGACCGATATGAAAAGAAACCTTTACGCAGCGCAAAGGTTTTCTGATCTGTTCGATTCTATAAAAATGATGCATGTAAAGGCAGCAGAAAACGCCCTCTTTCATTTGATATTTATCTCCGTTGATCCAAATATCGGCGTCACCGCTCTTAACATAATATATCTCTGTCCTTTCATGAAATTTTTGTTCGAGCGGCTTTTTAATCTCGATCTCTTCTGCATGAATCTGTTTTTCTTTTAAATTATAGTAATCACTTCCTGTAAACCAATCCTTCTGATACCACATTTTGATTTCCTCACCGTTTCTTTTTTCAGATCTGGTTTTCTTCGATCACTCCTGATCGCATTTTATATTATAATCCTTTAGCGTCAGATGATCCCAAACGGCAATTACTTCCTCAGTGCTTCCATCATGCTTTCCTGATATGCCGATCTTCGTTTCTTATACATCGCTTCCCTTATTTCCTGCAGTTCTTGAACAGACACCTGCTCCAGCTTTTTCATCCGCCTGTCGCTTAGTTCTACTTCCGATAAATATGTTTCATACAAATCCGCCTCATACTTCCAAAGTTTCAGCCGCTCTCCATATCGGACCTTTAATTTCTGTGCGATCAAAAGCCCCTCCGGATCAAAATCCCCCGCATACCAAAAAACAGTGTCGCACGAAAATTTATCCATAAGAATAAGTACCGCCAGACGTAATTGCCCATTCCCGCAGATCACAGTCCGCTGCGGATACTCCCTTATCAATACAGAAAATACTGCCGGATTTTCCACAACGTATACCTGACTACTCTGTCCACAGACCTTCTCTAATCTTCCAATCGTCTGTAACGTCAATTTTACAGGCTCTCTATTCTCAAGAAAACCTTCAATGCCTTCATGTAAACCGCCGTCCGGTTTCCATCCGTGAATCCCATATGCCAGCGCATCATTCGATACTTCATCTTTCAAAATCCCTGCCTCATAATAGATTCTGTTTTTATACTCTGCTCTGGAAAGTCCTTCTTGTTTTAAATCGAAATTCCTTTCTCCAAGATAATTAAAGAGTAGTTTTTCCCCTGTCTTCCCTTCATCAAAATAATGGGGATTTCCTGTGACATTTGCCGAAAACACAGCTAACAATTCTTTCTGCTTTTTATCTTGAAACACTTTCAATTTTGCAATCCCTGTCGTTACATACGTTAGAATGCTCCTCAATTCCTCCGGGCTTTCTTTGTATAACTGCGTAATAAGCAAATATCCCTCTTTCTTTTCCTCCAATATGCTGCGCAGCCATTCTCGTCCGCTTTCATCCGAAATACTTTCCAGTATCTCCGCAAAATAATCTTCTCGCCTTTTCGACTCTGCCAGTTCGATTTCCTTTTTTACCTGCAGCGGCTCTCCAAAATAAGTTTCCAGAATCAATTCCCAGGTTAATCCCGCAAATTTACTGGATTCCAAACATTTTTTCATTAAATCCGCAGAAATTGTTATTGTCTTATTACTTGTATAATCCCTTTGAAAAAATCCTCCTAATTGACTTTTCTCTTCTCTGCTCAGCGACGTAAGCATCGCCGTTCCCCCAAAGTGGCCAAGACCGGCATATTTATCCCGCATTTTCAGAAATAGTTTTTTATATACCGGACGCGCCTTGAAATACAGCATGCATTCTTCTAACAGATCGTTTGTTTCTGTTTTATCCATGACTCAAGTCCTTTTCTGTTACCATACTTTTTATATTTCCATTCCAGACATACCGAATAACCGTAACATATTTCGCATTCTCCGGGCGGACAAGCTGATAGATTGCCAAAGCCGGAACCGTATCATAATCTCCCCAGAGAATCTGTGAGTTGATCATAAAATTAAAGTCAAACTTCACCATCAGCCGGAACATGTCCCGAATATTCATTTCATCTACTCCCGCGAATGCCTCGTCCAAGGAAATCAAATACGGAGCATCCTGTCTTGCCCCTGCATATTTTGCTACTACTGCCGAAAATAGCGGCACGTACATCGACATCGCCTTTTCTCCGCCGCTAAAAGTAAAGAATACGCGGTCTGTCAGTTCCCTTTTCTTCTCTCCTGTTTTTTGACATTCCAATTGAAACTCAAACCATTGACGATAATCCAGCACATTTCTCATAATCGCATGAAAAGACTGCACATTTCCCAGATCATTTGCAGATTTTCTTGCCTCTTCGATCTTAGATCGAAAATGTCCGGATAACTGCTGCGCCTCTTCCGGACGCATAATTTCGGCATCTTTTTGCAGAAGTTCTACAAGTTCCCTCGTATCCAGCTGTTCTTCTTTCTCCGCCCGCTTATTTTTCCAACGCAGACTCAGCGTAAGTCCGCTGGAAGTCTTCATAGACTCCATCAATGTGTTCATTTTCTCAACCCATCGCTTACTGGCCTGAATTTTTCCGCGAATTTTCTTACTGATCGTATTGGCAAGAATATCTTCAAATAACTCTCTGTCCTTATCACTCAAAAGCCGACGCTGTACCTCTGCATCTTCTTTCATTCTGGCAATCAGTTCTTTAAACTTGATCGTGATTCCTCTATACTTAGCAGAAATATCGATTCGTCTCATACTTGTGTCGAAAACTCCGCTCTCCTCATCCAGTTCTTCAAATAATGACTGCAGCGTAACCTGATATTCCAACAGATATCCCCTATTCATATGATATACATTTTGCAGATTCTCCAAAATCTCACTGTGCCTTTTATTTCCGAATCTCCCCATAAACATCCTGCATATCTTCTCCGCCCGTTCTTCCGCATCGTCGCTTACCGCAAACGGACACTCTACATATCCAAGCTGATATTCCATTTCAAAAGCAGTGCAAAATCTGTCTTTCTGCTGTCTGTACTTTCCAACTGAAACTTCTATATCTCCCAGTTTTTCTATAAATTGTTTTTCTTTTGTTTCCAAATGAGAGCTTTGTGTAACACTCGCCTCAATCTCTGACGGCAGTTTCTCCAATCGCTCTATGCAATGTTCCAATCGCTCCCTGATTTCCTCATAATCCGTCAAAGCAAGCTGTTCCATCACTGAATTCAGACTTCCCCGCTTTTCCCGTTCATTTCGTATCATATGATTCAAATCGTAGCGGATATCATCCAAATCGGCGTCAATTCCTTCCAAATATTCCTTCTGCACCTTTGCAGAACTAATTCCATTCCTATAATTTCCATAGGAAATCTGTACTTTCATCAACTCTTCTTTATACTCGGTCAAGGATTCTTCTGCTTCCGTAAACACATCCAGACGCGGGGGCAGATAACACTTCTGACATACTTCCTGCACCCGCAGCCGAACTGCATCCAGACTTTTTCGTTCTTTTTCTACAATACCTTTCTGGATCTGTACTTTACACTCTATTTCTTCCAGAATATTCGTTTTCTTTTCTAATTCTTTTGCTGCCACTTTCAGATCCTGTTCTTTCGGAAATGATTTCCACTCTGTTTCCAGACAGCTTTTCCTTTGCTTTAATTGTGTAATTTCGTCTTCCGCTATTTGAATGGTATCTTCCAGCCTCCGACACTCTGCTTCTAGTTCCTGTATCTTCTTTATGCGATACTGCTCTCTTGCATAAGCTCCTATAAAACATGGCGTATAATTTTTCGTAACCGTTCCTTCTATGATTCCGATTCCATAATTTCCTCTTTTATCGATCCATGTCCTGTTTTTTTCTATAGACTCACTTATCGTCTCTTCGTCCTGTTCCTTCCAGCCGATTGCTGTTAATATACGGGAAACATTCTGGTACAGAAGAATATCTCCCTCTTCGTTGTCTACATCCAGAAAATCCATAATGTTATTTCTTACATATGCGGCATCACTGAAAATATAACGGTCACATACCCCCGCATCCAACGCCAGCGCCTGTTCTCTATATTCTTCAGGCACAATCAGCGCATCCAGTATGCCCATATGCAATAGCGCTTCTTCCAGATATGCCCGCTGTGTTTCATCCAATTTTCCGTCAAAATCAATTACTTTATATAACTGCAAATATGGAATTCCTTTTTCTTTCAAAAGCCGTCGATTCTTTTCCACTGCTTCACTGCGTTCCGGCTCCGGCTCCTTTTGATTCTTCCACTGTTCCAGTTCTTCGCAAATTCCGTCTTTCTCCAATCGTCTGTCGGACAATTCTCTGCTCTGCTGTAATACTTTTCCCGAAAGTTCCTGACTTTTCCGCTCAAATTCACCATTTGCCAATCCGCGGATATTCCAATAATCGGTTTCCGTTGTATACTTCTCAATTTCCCTTGCCATTTCCTGCAATAGATCTGACTGCAGATGCAGCTCCGCATTCTCCTTTTCCCAACGATATACCGATTCTATTGTCTCCTGTTTTACTTCATGAAACTGATTTTCATATTGAAGGACTTCTCGTTCCGCTTTGTTCTTTTCTTCCTGATAGGAATCCAATTCCTGCAAAAATCTACTGTATCTTTCCTGACAACCCTTTTCTTCTTCCAGCGTCGTTTTTCCAAGACGGACCTTTGTCATATAATCCTTTAATAATTCTGAATGAGCCTGAAAAGAATACTGCTCTCCTTTCTGCTCTGTCAGCTCTTTCTTCATAAATGCAAATTCATCGAAAGGAACCCCCGCCATCTCTTCTTCCATATACTCCAGACTGTTTTCAATTTCTTCCCAAAGCATTTCATTTTTCTGAAATTGAAGTTGTATTTTCTGCTCTGTTTCCTGATATTTTTCTTTTTTCTCCTCTTCCTGCCTCTGTTTTCCTGTAATATTCTTTTTTAATCCTTCTAGTTGACTTTTAATTTCAACTTCCCTCTGCTTTAATTTGACCGTATCGCTGTCAGACAATGATTCCTTTTCCGCCTGATCTTCCGGCGTCGTATATCCCATAATATCCTGTGTGAAATTTTTCATAAAATATCTGGAGACACCTGTATTTTCATAGAGTACTTCACTCGTATCATCCCTCGCAAAATTCTCTTCACTTCCATCATTCAAATTCAGGATTCCACAGTTCACACAATACTTGATCACCTTGATCAAATGTCTTCGATACTGATATACTGTCCAGTCAATCTGCTCCTCCCTGTACTGCCCCTGTATATATTCTGTCAGCTCTGAAAGTACAAATTGCTCTTCGGCTTCTTTTTCTTCCAGAAACATTAAAATCATACAGAAAAAAACATATTCTATTTTCCGGGTAAATTCTTGAATTCCCATCCAGTTCTCCGGTGTCGCCGGCATCTTTTCCACTTTTACAAGATAAGGATTCACGATTACCTGATACCCCAGCTTTTCCATCAAGAATTTCTTAACCGTTCCTAATTCATCCTTTATCTGATAATATAATTCTTTTTCCCGACTCTTCAAAATCCAACGCCGTTCCAGCAGAATTTCCAATGCTCTCATGACTTCTTTTTAAATTCCCTTCACTCATTTTTCTCGAATACAATCACATATGCCGGCATTTGCAGATTACCGTCCGATGATTTCAAAATGCAGATTTCCTCTGTATCCGACTTTTCCACACGATAAACCTGCCCATCCTCTGTTTTCCCCTGAAGACTTTTATTCTCCAATGCTTTGGAAAGCCATGTCAGAAATACATCTCTTACATGCGGCTCTATCTCGGGAAGCTTTGCAAACTCCAGACGATTATCCTGAATATAACTTTTCAAGAGCCTGCGTTCTTCCTCTAATCGCTGAATCGTAGCAAGCCGCATTTCTTCTTTTTCTTTCGAGCGATCAACAATCCCGCTTCGTTTTGCTTTTTCTTTATATGTACGAATCCTCGGCGTCACAGTCACGATATACGGTTCTTCCTCGAACACGCCGCTGTTGATACTCTCGGTCTGACGCCACGGAAGCCCTTTTAAATGCAGCGGCTTTTCAATGCCAAATACAACAGCGGCCAATCTGTGCGCCTCAAAAATATTCTTACATTTTGAAAACATCACCGCAACCTTATGATACTCTTCCCGCCGATTCGCCCCCGCATTGCTCATTTCACTGATTCTTGCCGCATACCTTGTAATCTTTCGTATGATCTCATTCGTTGTGTCAAATACCTTTGCCGCCTCAGAATCCTTTCCGTCTGTTCCGGTAAACCATTCCTCCAGACTCTGCCAACGGCCATATACTTTATCTGCAATCAAATCTTCCTTCACTTCCACATCGATTCTCGGAATCAACAATTCATACTGTATAATTTTTTCCAGCAAACACCTCAAAACCTGCCTGTCCGTATTCTTCAGACATTGTTCTATAAATGCGGCATTGACCTGCAGACTCCTCACGAAACTTCTCAAATACTCGATCAAACGGTCTTTGAACACAAGAAACTCTGTCGTTTTCATCATTTCTTCCGCTTTTACACTGTTCAACTCCCGCATATAATCCTGATAATTCTGATTCAATCGTATAAAATCATTATTCAAATCATTCCACCATGCATAGATATGCTCCTGATCTGCTTCTGTAATCTCAGAAATCTTGCGCAGATTGATGCGAAGTCTCTCCAATAATGTAGGTTCCAACGAAGAACTTTCAATAAACAGATTCTCTACCCGGATAACCATTCGCTCAATTTCTACCGTAGCTTCAGACAACTGATACCGGAACTTTTTATTCTTAAACTCCTCGATAGTCGCAACCTTTCTCGTATCCTGAATTGTTACCAGATTCCCCCATGCAGTCAAAGCCGCCAAGTCCTGCTGACACTGCTCAGGCGTATATTCTCTAAAGTATGCATCTTCCTTTAATTCTTCATATACCTCTTCCTGATACAGCCAATACTTCAGCTTTTCATATTTCAAATAAAAAAGCCGGATGATCGGACGATACCTGTCTGTATTATCCACATTCAGATATTTTGCTTCCGTCATCGGCTTCCTCACCGTCTCCTGTATTCTCATAACTTGTCGTGCTCCTTTGAAATATGATGATTCACTGCGCCTTAGTTATCAGCGTGCTACCATATATGTATTATATCAAAGACGAGAATAAAATCGAAGATTTTATTTATAATTTTCCTTAATAATAACTCATTTTTAAAAACTCCCCAGAACCGGAGTCCTGAGGAGTTGTAAATTCTTTTGAAATTGTACGTTCCAAAAACGTATGATTAACGTTTAGGTAACTGGGAACACTTGATTTTACTGGGTTCTTGGAATGTGGTGTTGCAAACACGTTACAAACGCAGGGCTTCTCATTACTCCTCAGAGCACCTCATAGACTTCAATTAAGAAATCTGACAGCAAGTTCCTGAATAGCAAGTATTGGACCTTGTGCATATGTTTCTTGGAGATACATTCTTTCCAGACGTTCTGTTTCTTTCGTCAAAAAAGAAAGCATTTCTACATCTCCTCGAAATCCAATTACTAAGCACAACATAGATTTGAAATATTCATTCCAAATATTAGAGTATTCTTTCATAAGCCAATTGCAACAGTTTTCTTCACAGTACAAGAAAAAATAAAGCGTATTTTCTCTAAAGATATCCTGCCCGTTTTTCATAGTTTTTTCTTTTATCCATGGCATCAGCACTATTTCGTATTCCAGTAATTTTCCTCTTAATCTGCTTCAGTTCCCTCCTGATAAAGGCTTTCGCTGAAATCGCATTGGCATATTCAACAGCTTCAGACTCAAGATATGAACTATATTCAAATTCAGCTGCCGAGAAAGGTATATCTGGGTGTTTATCTAAAAATTTATGTACTTCTTTTTTACTAATGGTTGCCATAATGTTTCACAACCTCCTCCAGCAATGGCAAATCACAACATCTTTCCTTTATTTTCTTGTCATTGCCATTCAATTCTTCATCTTTCTTAAAAAGAGTATCTCTTAATCTTTTTGCTGTCAACTGAATTTGTTCCCGATCAGCTTTAATACACTTATATTGATTTTGAAGCAAACGCTGATATTTTGAATCTTCCATTGCATCAATATCAATAAGAAGTAATGCCGATTCCACAACCGGTATCATATTATTAAAGTTGATTGCACCATATATTCCCTGATTAATTTTCCTAAAATCTTTTGTGTTCTTCATTTTACGATGCTTTTCTTTGGGCGATGTAAATGGTGTATAATATTTTATTCCATCAATCTCAAGCACCACGCCTACATACGGCCGCTTTCCCTTTTTATTATCTACAACTTTTGCATCATATTTTTTCAAATAATTAATGTATTCATCTTTGATATTATAAAATTTCATTTTTCCTCATCTGTCAAAAAAAGAGACGACTTCACTCGCCTCTTTTTCAGGTTCTCTCTTTATGGTGGAGACTCACCGCTTTTTTAGGTTCTCTCTTTATGGTGGAGACTCACCTGCTTTTTTAAGTTTCCACTTTATGGTAGAAACTCACCTAAGACAATTCTTTGTCTATAATAAGTATATGCAATTCTCCCTAAAAAATCAATATAATTCTATAATTTTTCAAAAATATAAACCTCCCAAGGAGCATTCCCTGAGAGGTTTGTAAAATCTTTTTGAAATTGTACGTCCCGAAACGTATGATTAACGTTTGGAGAACTGCGGAGCTCTACGAGCTGCTTTAAGACCGTATTTCTTACGTTCTTTCATTCTCGGATCACGAGTTAAGTAACCTGCGCTCTTAAGCACCGGTCTGTAATCAGCGTCAGCCTCAAGGAGTGCTCTTGAAATTCCATGACGGATTGCTCCTGCCTGTCCTGTATAACCACCGCCGCATACATTAACAATCACATCGAATTTATCTGCTGTTCCTGTTGCCACGAGCGGCTGGCGAACAACAACTTTCAATGTTTCAAGACCAAGATACTCGTCGATATCTCTTTTGTTGATCGTGATTTTACCTGTTCCCGGTACAAGATATACTCTTGCGATTGATTTTTTTCTTCTTCCTGTTCCGTAATATTTTGCGTTAGCCACTGTTATATCCTCCTTTCAACCTTTACCTAAAATGTCAGAACTTCCGGCTTCTGAGCCTGATTTGCATGTTCTGCTCCGGCATAAACATGAAGCTTCTTGATCATGTCTCTTCCCATAGGTCCTTTCGGAAGCATTCCTTTAACAGCCAGCTCGATCACTTTCTCAGGTTTCTTAGCCATCATCTCTGCCAGCGTAGTCTCTCTCATTCCGCCTACATAATCAGAGTGATTGTAGTAGATCTTCTGCTGAAGTTTCTTTCCTGTTACTTTTACTTTCGCTGCATTGACAACGATCACATAATCTCCTGTATCAATGTGCGGTGTGTACTCCGGTTTATTTTTTCCTCTGAGCACTTTAGCAACCTCAGATGCGAGACGTCCGAGTGTACATCCCTCAGCGTCAACCACATACCATTTTCTTTCAATCTTGTCAGGGTTAGCCATATAAGTTTTCATGGGTGTTCCTCCTATAAAATCATCAGATAACATTTACTTGCCTGTATATGTGAAATCAGCACACTCCGGGGCTATGGCGTATACTGTTTCTCCTTTAGTCATGCTGTAATATTATAATCCCTGCTCTCACACATGTCAAGCTTTTTTGTAAAACCTCTTCCCTTATTTTATAAAACCTCTTTCCTTATTTTCACAAAATCTATCATACTATTTACAAATCTTATCGTTTCCCCTGCATTTCTCAGCACTTTTTTCAATTTTCCGCTATCGCATTTTCCGCCAATAAAATTTCCTGTTCGATTTCTACTCCTTTTTCCAAAATACACTTTTTAAGCTCTTCTAATTCTCCCGCATTAAGCTTTTCCAATTTTTCTTTCTTTTTCTCTTCCAGAGGAATGCCCGCTCCTCTTTCAAGCGCTTCTTGAAATGCTTCTCGATCCATTTTATACGGCTTCAATTTCGGAAAAATATTTTTCTTATTAAACCGGAAAATACGAATGCCTCCCATATCCATATCTCCCCAATGAAAATACTGTATCTCTCCTTCCGCCACTTCCATTAATCTTTTCAAAAAAATCCGTTCTTTCGGAGAATAAAATCCATGACAGAACAGATAAAGCGTATCCTCTCTGTATTTCATTTCTTCATAATTTGCCTTATTTTCAATCGTTACAATTCTTTGGACTCCTTTTATAGAAACGGGAAAGGCACGTTCCAATGTCTGCGAATTAATCACTGTTCCGTATTGATTTTGAGATGTATCTATTTCATATTCCTTTTCCCTCGCCTTATCTTCTATATACTCCTGTCCGCCCTTTAATTTATACAGAAGCGGACCTTTCCATTCCATCACCTGTGCATAACTGAGAATTCCATGAACGCTTAATATCTCATCGTCAGTCATCCCCTCTTCATACAAAGGTGATCTGACCAGTACTTTCACCACTTTTTTCTCATAATCTTTTTTAAAACGCTTAGAGTCATTAAGCACAGCAGCACTGAATACGCGCATCCACAGAGATTTTTTCAAATTCACAACTGCATTCAAACATCGGAAAAAATCAACGTCCTCCATATCGGGTGATTTTACGATCTCCCCAAGTTCCAACCGTCTTATGATCTCATCATAATAACCTTCCAAAAAACTGCCTTGTACCTCAGCGCGCAGTTGTTCTATTTGTTTTATATAACGAAGCTGCTGCTTTCTTGGATCTTCAATTCCTTCTTTTTCGCACAGCTTTGGAATGACATCTATGGAATAATAGATTTTTTTCATATCCGCGCCCAGATTGCTTTTTTCTGTCCGGATATATCCGCTTTTCTCCAACTCATCAGCCTGTCTGATCAGCTCAGGCAAGCCACCTGCTGCCTTGATCATTTCTCTGTCCGGTTTCGGATGTTTCATGCCTGTCAGCGTTCCCGCCCGATAAGCTTCACTTTTTTCCGCTTTCCCAATAATCCACTTTGCCAACAAATTGCCGCTCATATGCGATTCAACATTTTCCTTCCTTTTTATCAACTTTTAACTATTGCTCCATCATCCAAAAACATTTCTACACCTCTTCCGATCTGCTTTCCCCTGCGATCATATCGAGATAATTTCCTTTGTCAATATGCATCATCGTAACCTGATTTCTAAACCTGCGGAAGCCGTATACGCTGTCCACATTTCGGATCAGAGACTGAAGTCTTTCATCCGGCACGCAGACAATCAACTGAAGTTCCAATTCTCTTGCGTATTTTAAGCAGACTTCGCTTCGCTCCTTATCCATTTTTGAAAATGCCTCATCAAGAAGAACAAGGCGAATCTTTGAATCCCGATTACTCTGCTGCATATAGAGCATTGCGAATCCTGCAAGAAGCGCCACATATTTCGGGTTCTGTCCCTCTCCTCCGGAATCGACGCCCGCCATGTCGTCCACATAATTTTTCTTCTCGATCCCGTTTTCATCGATAGATTGTTCATACATATTAAAGTCCAAATAGTTTCTGTAGTCAGCAAAGCGTTCCATTTCATTTTTGTGCTTTTCACGCCCTGCCCCGTCTTCCTCTCTGGACGGCATGAATTTCTCGGTAAGAAGTCCGATCTTCCTTTCATATTTTCTGAAAAATTCATCTTCCATCAAACTCATCTGACCGTCAAACCCACTATGATCTATTACTTTGCTGTCCAGTTCTTCTGCCATAAGCATCTCATAAAACTGTCCGTTTTCATTTTTTGCCGGAGAGATATCAATCTGATAAATGCTGTCCGAAAAACGGATCTGCGACAGCATTTTATTGATCTGACGCCGATGTCTGTATGCCGACTTGATTTCCCCGTGTATCGTTGCGATCACGTTATCGCGCAGAGAATGGTACACGAGCTCGTATTGTTTTTCAAATTCTTCTTTATATTTCGGCTCAAAATCTTTTCTGCATCGCTCCAAAACTTTGTCGTAAACTTCATTGTCATGTTCTACACCTGAAAATCCATATGCGGGATATGTATTGTTAAATGCATTTCTTGATTTTATCCGCTCATCCTGAAGTTTTGTTTCTTTCTCAAAAAGCCTCTCCGCCATCACTGTCATCTCTTTTTTATAAGCCGCTTCGCTCTTCGTTTCCAAAGCCGACCTCACTTCGGCAAATATCTCATCATTCGGAACATATCCCTTCATCAAAAAATCGAGTCTTTCTTTCAGCGCTTTAATTTTCTCTTCCAGTTTGCCCTTTTTCTTCCCTGTTTCGATTTCTTTTTCTCTTAATCTTCCTGCCGCCTGTTCTTTTTCTTCAATCCGGCTTGTAAGTTCTTTCGTTTTAGCCTGCAGTTCTGCTGCCAAAGTTCCGTTTTTCAGTTCTTTGATTTCTTCTTTGAGCCGGTCTTGGCGGCGGTAATGATCGGCCAGTTCGTCTGCCGCACCCGCAAGACGCATCAAATGTTCCGGTTCCTGACCGAACCGTTCAAATTGCCGGGCTTCTTTCAACGACTCTTCCGTCTGACGATCTGCGATCAGCGAACTTTGAAGATCTATAATTTCCTCCTGCAGCTCTCTTAGCTTTGCCTTCGATACTTTTGTACCGATACATGCATTTTTCGTATAATCCTTCCTGCGCAGATGGCGGAACATATATCCGCTGTACGAATAACAATCCGGTGTGACTCCGTCTTTTACCGTACTTAACTCTTCCACCGTCTCACATTTTTGTATTCTTCCAAGATAACGTTTCAAGCACCGGTCAACATATCCGCTTTCTGCGTGTACCGCTTCATATAGCGAGTTTTCGTCCGCTTCCGGAGAATCCTTTTGAACCGCCTCACTATTGATCAGATCAACTTCTTCAAACTGCTGCATCCTGCGAAATATTTTCGCTGCATCAAGAGCGTATGCCGGTTCTGTAATCATACTTTTTTTAATCCTGCCAAGCCGTCCTTCGATCGCATTTTTCCATTTTTCATCCGTAATATCAAACAAATCCGCGAAAATATGAACTTCGATTTTCCTTCCGTACCTGTCGCTCAACGCACGCTGCAGTTCCTGTCTCGCCTTTTTCAATTCCAACGGATACGGTTTTCTGTCGTTTTGGAGATCTTCGACAGCATCTTGTTTTTCTTTGATGTCTTTTTCCGTTTCATGGATCGAAATACGAAGTTCCGACAATTCATTTGTAATATTATCAAGGGCCAAGTCAAGATGTGTCCTCAGTTCTTTACATAACTTTTCCGTAAGCGCTCCGCCTCGTATTTCCTGAATAAGCTGAAGAGCTCTGTTGCTCACATAATCAGTGACAACATCCTCTTCTTCCCATCGTTTCAATCCTTTCACGATCTGCCGCCACTGTGCCGAATTATCCGCCAGAAGAGCAATTCTGTATTCTAAATCTTTTAGTTCCTGTTCTTTCTTTCCATAATCGCTGTTATTTAATTCTGCCTGTACCCGGGCTCTTTCATCCCGTATCGTCTGCAGTTCGTCCTGAAGTATCTTCTGTTCTTTTTTCGCCTCGTCCGCTTCTTTTTCAACGGATTCCAACTCACTTTCCCGTCCTTTGAGTCGAATTATATTTTCCTCGATATCAATGCATTTGAGCACTGTTTCCGTTCGTACTTTCTCCGCACGCACATTCGTCAGTTCTCTGTCATATACTTGGATCTTATCCAGCATTTCGATCCGTTTTTCCAGATCTTCCACCCGTTCTTTGATCTCTCTGTACGCGCCAAGCTGTTCACTGATCGTCGCCACCGTATCTTCTTTCGTTTTCGGAAACATATAATCTCTTATAAACTGACCTGTTCCACTCGTCATTTTCAGAGCAATGGCGCTTTTTTCCATCGTGATCATACGACCTTGTTCTACCTGACCGAAGATTTCCCCGTACAGCGTATAAAGATAAGCTTCTTTCGACGGATACACTTTATTTACTTCACCCCGGCCTCTGTTATCGGCGCTTCTGCTTCTTTCTTCCGTAAGTTTTCTAATCTGTGCGATCGAATAAGGTACGTTATTTTCCAAATATTCATCCTTTGGAATTCTTCCCGAATGACTGAAATAAGTATATTTTTTCAGATCCGTATCCCCTTTTGCCACCTCGAACGCCGCCCCGACACAAGTCACAATATGAGTGGCGGTATCTTCAATCTCAAGAACAATCTGTGAACAAAAATCAACGTCTCCCCTGTTTGCCGTTCCGTCTTTTTGCGCTCCTCTAAGATAGCTTAAAACGCTTCTCTTGTTTTTAGAATCATCTGCCGCTTTATTCAGAAAATTAGCAGACACACTCCCATACAGAACAACCTGTATCGCATCCATAACCGTCGATTTCCCCGATCCGCTCTTTCCGCTGAAAAGATTCACATACTCGTGGAATTCCAACATTTTATGGCTGATGCCGCCCCAGTTATTGATCAGCATTCTTGTAAAAATTTTCTTCGGCTGTTTCATATCCGTCTGCCTCCTCTCTATATTCTTCAATCAAATCATTCATATCTTTCGCCGTCACATACAGATTGATCGTACTGTAAATATAGATCGGCGTATCGTCTTCTACGTCCCTCACCGCTCCCGGCACGTCGATGATCTGATGAAGCCGCATCAGATAAAGAGAAGCTTTCCATTCATCTGCCTTCAATTTTCTTACGATCAGGTTCGTATTCTTTCCGTATTCGCGCATTTCTTTCAGCGTTGTCACAGGAGCGTTTAACCCTTCTCCCATAATTTTATCTTTATAGATCAGTTTTATGATAAGAAGGATCACCGTTTCTGTCATATTCAGTTTTTCCCTTGCAGCTCCGTCGCCTGTCAAACAGAAAATATGCTCTTGTGCATCATGCGTAAGCTCACATCCAAGTACCGAAAGATAGTCTTCTATAAAATGTCTGTGCCGGACACAGATTTCATACTGTACATTATCTTTCGGCACAAGTGTTGCCGGATCATATTTCACCTGCAAAATACATGTCTGGCGAAACAACGCCTGTATCGTCTTTTTTATCTGTTCCCCTTCTGTGATAGAAATACTTTCCAAATACTCAAACATGACTTAGTCCTCTCTTATTTCCAGCGTTGAAAAACGCATTCCCTGTTCGGTTTCTTCTTCCTCTCCTACGGTGATCTCCCCACTGCCAAACGCATTTTCCGTCGCTTCCTGCCATATAAAAAACAATTTTTCCAAATCTTCAGCCGACCGAACCGTCTGCCGCGTAGTTCTAAATACGTTTCCGACACTGTTTCTTTCTTTGAACTCCTGCAGCTCTTTCCTTGTATAAAGCGGTTTTAAGACAAACGACTCCAAATTTTCTTCCGCCTGTCCGCCTTCCGAAACAGTAGCCGGAACAAACGCTTCTCTCCCTTTTTCTTTCCGTTTGTACAGACTTTCATCCGTCAACGCTCTGTGAGGTCTGCTAAGGCGGATACGCTCCGCCAGTTTTTCCGATATTTCTTCTTTTCTCCTGCTTTTATTCAACAGATCTACAAGCGCAACCGTACGGTCTTCTTCTGCTCCTTCCTGAAGAACGTACCGTATTCTCGCAGCCGCCCTGGACGCAAAAATCGTCTTCTGTTCGATCAGTTTATTATATCTTCTTTCGATCGCATCAAACTGCCTTTCGATTCGTATCAGCGTATCTGCCGCTTCCTCGCACATTGCCGCCGCCCGTTCCAGCCGCAGTTCTTTTATTTTCTCCGCCTCATCTGTTTTTTTCGGATCTTTAACTTTTCCCGCGTTTTCTTCGTCTTTCATCTTCTTTTGACGGACCTCTTCCAGTTCCCGCAACAGTTTCAGCCTGCTCATATCATTTTCCTGTAAATTTCTGTCAAGCAGTTCTTTAACAGCTTCTTTATATCGATAAAAACTGTCCGTTGTCGTCAAGATCGCATATTTTCGGCTGTCACTGTTATTGATCTCCTTTACAAGGACGTCCTGTATTCCCCGAAAATCTTTCTGACGGGACAGTTCATCAAAATACCCTCTCATACCGTCCTGCATATTTACAAGCATCTGCACAAGCTTTTTGGAAACACGAAGGGCGCTTTTTAAAATCTCATTATTTTTTTCTTTATCGGAACTATATGTATACAGATGGCTGTATATCGTCATAACGCTTTCCCGCTCTTCGCTCTCTTGTTCATCAAGCAGACTCCTAAACAACTCCACATACATCTGACTATATTCAGGAAATGTCACAACGTAACTGTTCAAAGCCTCGTCATAGTCCTGTTTCAGCCATCCCCACTCCTGAAAATGTTTCAGACACACGGACGCCATATTAGAACGTGTAAGAAACTCTCCCTCTTCATCATAATTTTCCTCATCCCACAGAAGAGCCGCTGCCGCGATCTTTTCATTCATAACTGCCCTGCACTCTTTTTCCGTCAATCCAAGCACGGAATAAGACAGACTCATTTCCTCATAGATTGCCGTGAGAAACAGCATATAGTAATCCGTATATTTACTTGAAAATAATTTATAAAAATCTTTGGGGATCCTTTCCATCAAACTCATTTTTTACCGTTTTTACTTCCTTTATCTTTGTTTTTGTGCCTTTATTCAGTATATCTACTACACTTTTTAATGTCAATTCTGCCTTGATATGTTACAATCTACCTATCAACAGTTGGCTGTACAGATGTCCGTTTACGAGGAAACATATATCTGATCACAGCAAAAATATAATAACTGAAAGGACTGAAATTATGTGGGCTTACAATGAAACTTTTTATCAGATTTATCCGATCGGCTTCTGCGGCGCGCCGACGCACAATGACGGCGTGACAATGCACCGGATTTTGAAAATTGCAGACTGGGCCGGATATCTCGAAGAGCTCGGGATCGGATCGATCATTCTAAATCCGATTTTTGAATCAGATAATCACGGCTATGACACAAGAGATCTTACGAAGATCGACTGTCGCCTCGGAACGAACGAAGATTTCCAAACAGTATGTGAAACGCTTCATTCGCACAATATCAAGATCATGCTCGACGGGGTATTCAATCACGTCGGCAGAGGTTTTTGGGCATTTCAGGATGTGTTAGAGAAGAAATGGGATTCTCCGTATAAAGACTGGTTTTATATTAATTTTGACGGCAACAGCGCATATAACGACGGCTTCTGGTATGAAGGCTGGGAAGGACACTACGAACTTGTGAAGTTAAACCTGCAAAATCCTGCCGTCACAGACCATCTGCTTAGCTGCATAAAAATGTGGATCGAAACTTTCGGCATTGACGGACTGCGCCTTGATGTCGCTTATTCTCTCGATCATAACTTCATGCGCCGCCTCCGCTCTTTCTGCGAAGAGATTAAGCCGGGATTCGCTCTTGTAGGAGAAGTTTTATTCGGAGACTACAACCTGATCGTCAACAACGAAATGCTTCACAGCTGCACGAACTACGAATGTTACAAAGGATTATATTCCAGCTTTAACAGCATGAACTTGTTCGAGATCGCCCACTCATTAAACCGCCAATACGGACCGGAGCAGTGGTGCATTTACAGAGGAAAGCATCTCATGACTTTTGCAGATAACCATGACGTCACGCGGCTTGCTTCCATATTGACAAACAAGCGGCATATCCCCCTTGCTTACGGACTTTTGTTCGGTATGCCGGGTATTCCCTGTATTTATTACGGAAGCGAATGGGGAGAGGAAGGAACGAAATCACCTGATAATGATTATGCCTTAAGGCCTTGTTTCGATGCGCCTAAGCCAAACGATCTCACCGATCTGATCCGCCGCCTGATCGCTCTTCGCAGAGAAAGCGATGCGCTGTGCAGCGGTTCTTATCGAAATATCGTTATTACAAATCATCAGCTTATTTTCGAGCGCAAAACAGAAAAAGAGCAATTCCTTGTTGCCGTCAACGCATCCGACTGTGAATTCACAGCCGGACACCATGAGTTAAACGGCACATATGAACAGATCCTTTCCTTTGAAAACGAAACGATCACAAGCGGCAAGGACACTTCCGTACAGGAACTTAACGGACAGCTCGTCCTGCCCGCATACAGCATCCGGTATTTAAAAAGAGCTTTATAAAAGTCTTATATGATCCAGCGGGCATGGCTTCCATGGCCGCTTTTTGTCACAGTCAGCTTCCAGTCGATCTGCTCTTTCAATTCATTGACATGAGAAATGATACCTACAAGTCCTTTTTCTCCTGCAAGTTCTTTCAAGATACGGATCGCCCTCTCCCGCGACTGATCATCCAAAGAACCGAATCCTTCGTCTACGAACATCGTCTCCAAACTCACCGCTCCGGCTGTGTTCTGAATGATATCCGCAAGTCCTAACGCCATTGACAACGCCGCCATAAATGATTCTCCGCCTGACAGAGATTTTACGTCGCGGACAGAATCTGTCACCAGATCGTACACATCCAGATCTAATCCGGCCTGCCCCTGACTGCTTAAATCTTTCAATTCCCGACACTGCAGGATAAATCCTCCGGAAGTCATTTTGGCAAGCCTTCGGTTCGCCGCTTGTATGATCTGCCGGAAATACTTTCTCTGAACATACGTCTCAAAATCAAGCTTCACACTGCCTGTCAAACTTCCGTTCGCCGTCCTGCTCAGATTACCGACAACTTCATACTTTTCCCGAAGTTCCTCCTCTGCCGCAAAATACTTTTTAAGGCTGTCACAGGCGCTTTGATGGGTAATATTTTTCCCGTGAATCTCCAGTTTTCGCACATTCTTTTCTTTCAAAAGCATATCTGTCTCATTTTTCTTTCTGACGTCACTTTCCGTCTCCTGCCGCCTTTTACCGTTTAACTGACCTTTCAATGTCTCAACACTGCTTTTCTTTTGAACGACCAGACTTTCATACGTCTTTACTTGATCGTTCATCTGCCTCCAGCCTTCGATCCATTTTTTCGCCTCCCGGTATTCCTCCTGATCCGCAAACCGCTGCTTTCGTATCTCCTGACGAAACATTTCCTGTTCCTGCTCGAACCGCTCTTCCAGTTCCGTTTTCTGTAAAACCAGATTTTCCGCCCGCCCTGCCTGACGTTGGTTTTCTTCTGCAGTTTTTCTGTATGCGTCCTGAAGCTTTTTCAAATTCGATCTTTTTTGCGCAAGCAGGCTCTCATATTCTGCAAGCCGGTCTTCCGCCTGTTTTTCATCTTCCCGAGAATACCTTTCTCCAAAAAGCGCTTTTTCTTCTGTTTCAAATTGTGCGCGAACTTCCTGATATTTTTCCTGTGCCGCCGCTCTCTTTCGCTCCGCTTCATCACGGATCTTTTTCGCCTCTTCTACTGTCTTTTCATCGACTCCGCCTTCGGAAATTTTCGCCTTATGCGGATGATGCACCGACCCGCACACAGGACACGGAGAACCTTCCTTAAGTTCTTGTGCAAGAATCCCCGCCTGTTCGCCGAAAAAGATTCTGTATTTTTCTTCATAATCTTCCGACGCCGCTTTACACTGATCTATGCAGCGTGTCATCTGAACTGTCTGTTTCTCATACTCTGCTTTTAATTTCCGTACTTTTGCATATCTGGGAAGAATCTCACGCAAACGCACGATCTGTTCTCGAAGCTTCGGTTCGATCCGATCCATCTCACTCTCCGCCTGCTCCGCATCTTCTTTCAGCCTGTTCTCCCGCTTACTGTGCTCTTCCATCCACTCATTCAGAGTAACGATTTCTTCTTTGATCCTCCGTGCATCTTCCTTTGTACGAAGCGCCTGCACTTCCAATCTTCTCGCCTGTTCCGAACGTTCTCCCAACAGCGCGTGATTTTTCAAAAGCTCATATTCCGCGCTTTGTTCCTGCAGTCTTTTATATTCCGATTCTGTTCGCTCTAACAGACCGAAGATCCTGTTGATCTCCTCTTTCTTCCCGATCATAAGATGGAGCTGCTCCGATTCTTTCCGAAGCGCCGTTTCTTCGGCTTCCATCGTTTCGTACGCTTCTTTTCCTTCTTTTAATATCCGGCCGAGCGTTTCTGTTACAGCCTCTGCCGAGGGCATTTCCTGGGAAATCAAATCTTCCCACACCTTTTGCACCTTCGATCCGTCTGCATCGACGCGCTCCATCTCACGCCGAATATCGGCTTCATTTTCTTTTAACTGTATATACAATGCTTTTCCTTGCTCTTTTAATTGTTCCTGGACGTCTCTGTATATCTGCGTCTGAAAAATCTTGGAAAATATCTTCTTTCGCTCTTTTGATTCCGCATGCAGCAGCCGCAGGAAGTCTCCCTGCGCTATCATAGCGATCTGCGTAAACTGCCCGGCGTCTAATCCGATGATCTGCTCTATTTTCTGATCAACTTCACGCTTTTTCCCCTGAAACTCCTTCCCGTCGGGCATGATCAGGCTGACTTTTGACGTTTCCTTTACAAGGCGGATCTTTCCGTCTGCATTTTTCCGCTTTCCCGCGCGCATATATTCCGGGTTTCTTCGGATCGTATACTGCCCGTCCCGATATGCAAACGTATATTCCACGAATGTTTCCGCCTCGTCGTCGGCATACTGGCTTCTCATCATATTTCCGTCGCGCCGTCCGCCGCTTGTCCTGTCGTAAAGAGCATATGTCACCGCATCGAAGATCGTTGTTTTTCCGGCTCCGGTATCGCCGGTAACGAGAAACAGCCCGCCTTGAATTTTCGTAAAGTCAATCGTTTCCATACCGGAATAAGAACCAAACGCAGACATCGTAAGTTTGATCGGTCTCATCTTTCTTCTCCTTTCACATCATCAAAAATCTGCGTCATCATTTCCGCCTCTTCTAAAGACATCTTTCTTCCATGCATTTCTTCATAGAAATCCGAAAATGTTTCCAGTGGATTTTCCATGCGGATATCCTCATCCTTAAACTCAAGTTTTTTACGCGTCCGTTCATTATCCGTCCGCACTTCTAAAATACGGCTGTACACTTTTTCCAACTGTTCTTTCGGTCTATAAGGATCGATTTCGTCTGTAAGCGTCACGCTCACATAATCATCCCGCTTTTTCGGATCTGCCGAACTTAAGATTCCAGAAAGACATCCCCGCACTTTCTGTACGTCCCGCAGCGGATGAAGCGGAAATTTTTCGATTGTGACCGCCTCTTTTTTCTGCCCTATCGTCACAAGATGAAGAGACTTTTCTAAGTCCGCTTCACTGACCGAATATTTCAAAAGCGTCCCGCAATATCGAATATGTTCCGCCCCCACTCTCTGTGCCTTGTGCAAATGTCCAAGCGCCGCATAATCAAATCGGCTGATTGCGGAAATGTCTACATTATCAATTCCGCCGACACTGAAAAGTTCTGAATCACACGTTTCCGGAGTCTCGCCGTTTCCTGTATAAAACTGATGAGATACAAGTACGTTTCGCTCCGAAAAGTCGATATCCTCTCTCCTTAAAACCGCATCGAGAGCCTCTGTATAACTGCCCGGCGTCTCGTTTTCACACAACAACCTTACATATCCCGGCTTCAAAAAAGGAAGCAGATAAAAATTCACCGGGCCATACTCATCTTTTAATACAACTTTTTTCAAATGTTCTTTTTCCGTCTCAGGCGCTTTCCCCGCAATATAGATGCCGCGGCTTCCAAGCAGACGGCTGGCATAATCAAGTCTTTGCGCCGAATCATGATTCCCCGCGATGATCAAAATCGACACCTGAGGGCTTACCGATGAAAGCCGTGTCAGAAAATCGTCAAACACTGCGACCGCCTCTGCCGACGGAACAGATTTATCATAAATATCTCCCGCGATCACAACCGCATCCGGCCGAAGCTTCTCTGTATATCCGATCACTTCCTCCAAAATGTGTTCCTGATCTTCTTTCATATTGTAATGATAAAGATGTTTTCCGATATGCAGATCCGATAAATGTATAAATTTCATTTTACTGTTCCTTTCCGCTTCATCCTGATCGTTTTCTTTTTCTGCGAAAACACGCTTATTAAAGTTTCAGTTTTCTGTATCTGTCAAAGCAGGCAAAAATTTCCTGCGCTCTTGGCATCGCCATACATGCGATACTTGATCTGCTCTCACAGAGCGCATCAAGCGACTCTTTTTCTATAACTTTTTCCATCTCTGCGATCACTTGACGAAGATCTTTCTTTCCGTTCATAAGATGTTTTTGAGCATATCGCATACAATATCCGAGCGCTGTCACCTGTTCGCTGTCAACAATCTGTTCCACATAGCGAAGATCGATCATTTCTTTGTTGATCATGACAGCTTCTTTTCCCATCGTCTTCATCTTGATCCGGTCATTCCCCTTTAAATCTGCATTTGCGATCGGACATCTCTTAAAATCAGGCTGCCGCGCCGGCTCTTGAGAAAGACTGATCGCAGGAAATGCTTCCGCTTCCTTTTTCGCATATCCGGTAATATCTTTCGGCTCGTATCGATCCATCTGAAGGATCGTATCTGCAATATGGAAATAAGCTCCTGAACTTCCCGCTACGATCACGGTGGAAATCCCCTGTTTTTCATACAATTCTCTTATCCGCTCGATAAACGGCGTGATCGGCTCCATCTCCCGATGAATCACTCTTTGCATCAGTTCATCCCGTATCATAAAATTCGTAGCGCTTGTGTCCTCATCGATCAAAAAAAGAGAAGTTCCGGCTTCCATGCTTTCGATTACATTTGCCGCCTGAGACGTACTTCCACTGGCATCTTCCGTACAAAATAAAACCGTGTCCTTTCCATTTGGAAGATCGTTGATAAACATAGAAATATCCGTCTTTTTAATACTCCGCCCGTCCTCGGCGCGAATCTTTACCGCCGTATCGTCGGTGATCACATACTCCCGTCCGTCACCTGCAACATGCGGATAAACTCCTGTTTCCAACGCCTTTAACAGCGTAGATTTTCCGTGGTATCCCCCGCCCACAATAAGCGTGATCCCTCTTTTGATCCCCATTCCGCTTATGACTCCCGCATGCGGAAGTGTAATCGTCACTTCCTGCTCCTTTGGAGACTGAAACTTTACTGCGTCGCGCATCGGCTTAGACGAAACGCCGGACTCTCTCGGAAGAATGCTTCCGTTTGCCACAAAAGCGCAAAGTCCGAGTTTCGGAAGCTGATCTCTTATATACCTCTGATCTTCCGCAAGATCTATAATTTTACGCAGACGGGCCGCATCTGCATTTTTATAAAACAAAGAGGCCTTTACACATTCCGGCACAAACTGAAACAGGATCTTCTCAAGCTCCCGCGCATTGATCGTTCTTCCGTTTGCGGGAAAACCGATTTCCATCCGCAAAATGATATCTCCACTGTTCGGATCAAGTCTGCAGGCCGTACGTTCCAAAACTTCCTGCCCGCAGCGGCTTACAGCGATCATCCCACTTTTTCCCGAACCTTTTGCCTGAAAAGCAAACTGATCCGCCTTTTTTGCAAACTGACGCGTCAATTCATCCTGAAGCGCGATCCGCTGATCTTTCCCACAGTAAAGATCACTCGGAAATGCCGCTGCCTTTCCTTCTACATGTATGCTCACCTTTGACGGAGACGCAAACGGATCTCCCTGTACATGATCTATAGACAACACATATCCCGGAAACCGATATGTTCCTTTCGTATCTTTATAAGCAGGATATCCACGATGATCGATCCTGTTCAATAAACTTCTCAAATCTGCTGCTGACTGCATTTTCTCGATTCCTTTCTTCCACTATTTTCCCGCGCCGCGCATCGGCTTACGTTTTACGTTCTTTTACTCTGTCTGCCGTTATCTTAATGTTCTGATTTCACTGCCTGACAATATTCATACTGACGCTTTACTTCAACTTTAAAATCGTACATGAAAACGGGGCCATTTCCAACACATTTTCATATACTTCTCCACTTTCTGCATCAATCTGCTTTCCAATGCCTTCCAAACGAACCTGCCTGTCATTAAAATTCATCACAAAAACAAGACCTTTTCTTCCTGTCTCATCCTCTCTTTTTGCAGCCGTCACGCCATGGGGAAGTCGTTTTAATATGCGGTCGGCAGATGATGCTTCTTTCAACAATCCCGCCTTTATAAACACATCTTTATAAAATGCACTTAGAAACCTCTGATCCGATTCTGCCGAAAGATAATACGCCCTTCCGCTTCCATATGCATTTTCAGTTACTACCGGACATCCTTTATAAAAGTCTTTTTTATAAACAGAGTAAATTTCCGTCTTAGCTTTTGCATGAACGATATCACACATCGTATACGCCGGATATTCTTTTCCGTTATAATCAAAACAATTCTCAAACTCCTTTGACGGCGCGTCCATTTCTTCAGAAACCACCCCGAGTACATCTTCCAACGGATGCCGTCCTATAAAACAAAGATCGGTTTCATTTACAATCCCGCTGAAATACGTTGTCACATAAGTTCCGCCCGCTTCCACGAACGCTCTGACCTTTTCGGAATATCCCTTTTTATACATATAATTAAGTGGCGCCGCCAGAAGCCGATATCCCGAAAAATCATCGTCCATACTTACAAAATCAACGTCCAAGCCACACTCCCAAAACGCACGGTAGTGATCCGTCACACATTTCACATAATCAAGATCCTGACGCGGTCCGCTCGTGTCTTCTACAGCCCACCAGTTTGGATTCTAAAATGTAGCCAGTTCCCCTCATGCGTTGATTTTACTGGGTTTAACTGTATACAAAACTGTGTTTACTGTTACTATCTTTCATTCTTTTCCAAAATAGCTTTGAAGCATAGGCCACATTATTTTCATATATGACACAAAGCTCAGCTCTACTTGTGCTTCATTAAACCATCCAACCATAAAGCTATTTATCTCTTCAAATAATACTTTTGAAAGTTTCTGAATAATAATTGTGTTATCCACTTCTTCAGTATAATCTTTCGCATACATTTTACATATAGAACGCACTCCAAAATAATTATATAGCACACCTACCGTTGTTTTTAATGCTTCAATATCTCTTGGAAAATCTGTTCTATTCATCATATTCACTACTAATTGATGTCTTGAGTTTAGGTAATTCCTAACTGTACTATTACCTATTTCAACATCAACTGTAAATGAAAAATCTTGAGTTTGTATACTATCTGCTCCTAACATTATCATCAATTCAACTTGTGCTGCATGATATTCTGTATAACCAGACAAAGCCATATATTTCCAAGAATCTTGCTTTGCATACATTTCCGTATCTAAAATATGCGTAAATTCATGAAACACAATATACCTTGGTATTTCCGAACTTTTGCATATCCTTAATATATGTTCATCTGTTTTCGTATTATAGTAAGCTTGGGCGGCTGAAGCGAATCCTGCTGCATCGCTTTCCTCAACATTAATTTCAAAAAAATCTATCTTATACTGTGGTAATTTCTCAATTTCCATAAACTCAATATATTCTTTTTCATATTCTTTAATTAAATTTTTAATTTGTATTTCTGTCATATTGTTTTATACCTCATATCAAAGTTAGCATTTCACTTTTAGTATACCATAAAACAATCCCATTCTCATTCTATATATTTTATCCTCAACGATGAAAAGATGTGTCTGCACACATCTCTTCCATCTTATTATTTTCAATGTTATAAGTTCTTAATAAAATTCAAATCCTGTTTCCGTAATGCCTTCTGTAACTTTTCGTTCTTTCTCTTCAGTTCCTTATTTTCTCTGCTCAGAGCTGCCACCTTCTGGTTCAACAGTTCAATCTGTTTTTCCATCGCCATGTTCAGAATTTCTCTTCTTGGATCTATCATTCCGGCCTGTTGCTCTACTGCTTGGTTCAATGTATCCCGGACGGTTGGATTTTTATAAAAGAATCCTCTCGACAATCCAGTTTTCTTCATCAGCTTTGGAACGCTGATACGTTCTTTATTTGCCAGCATATCTTGTATTGCTTGCAATGCCAGTTCAATTTTCTCTTTACTTTTTCTCTGATTTTCCTCAATCATCTTGTCGTATTTGCTCATATTCTTCACCCCATCTTGCCAGACTCATATATATGATGTCACTCATCCTCTGTCTTACTTCTCTGGTTTCGTCTGCCATTCTTTGATTGCTCATTTTCCGGTAATGCTGTACATTATTCAGTCTTTTATGCCCCAATAGTCTCGCTATCGTCCAGTCATCCAGATGCATTTCTGTAAGTTTGACGCCATAGTAGTGCCGGAACATGTGCGTTCCAAACCCGAATAATTCGCCATGATCATCTTTCAACTGCTTTTCCTGTATCATGGACATGACTTTTGTTTTTATAGCCATATACTGCATCGGGCGGTCAGGTTCTTTTTCATTAACAAATATGTATTCTGTATCACCGAACTTTTCCTGTGTATATTCAATAGAACTCTGTAACAGTTTTGCAAGTTCTTTACTGATCGGTTTTTTATATCTTTTAGTTTTAACTTGATATATTTCAATCATATCTTGGCCATTTTCTCTCGTCAGACAATCTGGTCTCAGTGTAAGGGTATCTGATATCCTAGTTCCAAGCATCTGATGTATCAGAAGACATCTTGCAATCTGTACATCCATCTGTGTAATTTCCGCATTCAGTCGTTTCATTTCATCATCAGAATACACTCTAAATTCTGCATTTACTTCCGGTGGAATATCCGTATTAATAAATAAATGCTCCAATCTTTCATAGCTGTAAATTTTTCCGATTGTCTCTAACTGTCGTCTTAATGAAATTACATAAGAACTATTCGCACTATGGGAAGTATCTTTTGTTGACAGATGTATCAAAAATTCTTCCAACACTTCTCTGTCTATTTCACTGCAGCTTTTTATTTTGGAATACTCTTTTTGGAGATATTCTGAGAATATCCTCATTATTGTCAATTCTCCCTGTACAGTTCCTATTGCTTCATACTGCAGATTCATATAAACAGCTTTCTTACATTCTTCCCTGATATCTGGCTGATATATTTTTCTGAAATCCAGTGTTTTTACATTATAAATTGGATTGGATCTGATTTTAATATCCAGATTTTTTAGTTCCCAAACATCTTTTTCTATCTCATCCCGTAAATCTTCTGGCCCTAAAAATTTCAGTACGTTTCTGAAATATAATATCGTCACTGCTTCGCCATAGCTTACTGTACCATACACACTCTTCTTTTCTTTTACAATAGTTATTCCCTGTTCTAACATCCAGCCTTTTAAAAGTGATATCCATTTTTCTGGATTTCTATCTCCAAGGCTTTTGATTCTCCGATTTATTCTGCTGTTCAAAAACTTTGCAATATGATTATAAGCTGTTCGATCCTGAATCAATGCTCTAAACGTTCCGTTTTTGCAGCGATACATAATATAACCTCGAAACTCTTCCTTTAATTCTTGCGTTGGAAGCAACGTTAAATCAAATTTTCCATTATCCTTACGTGTCCCTGTTTCTTGTAAATTGGGGAAATCGCTGAAGTATATAATATCATTTTCCATCTTTTTCCTCTTTCTTTAGCCATGATGCTAAACTACTTCCTTGCATTTCAAAGAACTCATCATTTGCTTTTGCAATCCTTTGCGGCATATAATCAATATACTGTCTTGTCATCTCTTCATAAGTATGTCCAAGATAATCCCTGATACTTTGCAGTGATACATGACTGTCATAAAACATAGTTGCTACTGTATGTCGATAATCGTGTGATTGAAATAAATATTCTCCATTTGCAATCTTATTTTCCCGGCACGCTTCTATCATCTGAGTTCGGAATGTACCATATAGACAAGCACCACCTCTGCTGTTTTTAAAAATGAATTCTTCAGGCTGAATTTCATGTTTTTTCAAGTATACTTTCATAATCTGATAAAGTGCCTGTGGGATTGGAATCCTTTTATAATTCTTCATTTTGACCTGATACACCTGAATCCAATAATCCTCGCCCTGCTGATAATAAGCATTTCCTTTCAATGTACACACTTCACTCGCCCGTAATCCTAGACACCACAGATGTAGGAACATACATCGTAATCGCTCTGGAAAAAGATATAATTTTTTCAAAATTTCCATATATACTGTTTCCTCAACGCTACGATCATGATGTACTATTACTTCTTTTTGTTGGAAATATTCAATTCGGAATGGCATTCTTGTAATATACTGTTTAACTTCCATGAATTTATAAAAATGACCGATACCGAAAATTCTTTCATTAAATCCCTTTGCCTGTATTCCCCGTTCTCGCAAGCCGTCTGCATACTTTTTTACTTCTGCGACAGTTGCATGAATCGCCAGTATCTTTTCTTGTTCCAGCAGTTCAATAAAATTTCTAATACATACAAATCTTCGTACAATCGTGCTGACTGCCTGTCCAGTAATTCCCAGTTCATATTTCATGTATGCCTGTAAAATTTCTCGATTCTGTATTTCCTTGACTTCCATAAAAGAAATGCTAATTAAGGATTTACTTTCGTCTATCCGATGTTTTCCAAGATGTAATCGTTCCAGATACCATACATTTGCTTCCCATTGGATCTGTTCCTGCTGCATAAACGCATCTCTTCTGCATTCACCTAAAATACTTCGTTGACTCGTTTCGGGAAAATTCTTTAAAATAGTTTCCACTTGTTCCATTTCCAGCAATCCAATATCCGTAATATTTAACTGAACACAAGAATCATAAAGAAGTTTTAAGGATTTTAACCTGACATTTCTATAAGCCTTAGACATTGAAGTATTGGCAATGATACGACTCAACGTATAAAAAATTTGTTTCTTTAAAACTTCTGAACAATTTTGTGTAAAATCCCACACCAATAGGTTTGTTTTATAAGAAGTTTCAAAGGTCTCAGCTATTTCCTTTTCCGGATAATACTTCAGAAAATAAATTTTATTTTGATATTTCCATTCATATATCCGCTTTCCATTTAGCGTCTGCATTTGTTGATAGATATGTTGTTGTTTTACCGTATCATATATTTTCAAATAGAAAGATACAATTTGTGATCGTATCTGTCCTCTTAAATATTGTTCATACGAATTTCGCAAAGGATAATCCATTTCTTCCAGATGCCAGATTTTTCTATCTGCCAAGAACTTTTTCAATTTGTTAATTCTTGAATCGCTTTTTATTCCAAGTGCATCAATTTCTGAATATAGTTCCTGCTTTTTCTTCTCAATATCTACTTCAGATTCTGTTATGTGTTCTGCCTGTTGCAATAAATATATAGGTATTTCTCACACCTCCCTACTCCAGCAGACGTTCCGCCCCATAAATAGCAGTGTGTTGTGCATAAAACTCATTACTTGCTTCTATCAGTTCATCATCCAGCCAGTCCAGATACTTTATAGTCGTATCCAAATGTTTATGCCCCAATGCCTGACTGATCATTTCCAGTTCCCATCCTGCCTGCTTTCGCATATTTGCAAAATAGTGACGTAACATGTGGGGTGTGATTTTAACTCCGGTTTTCTTTTCCATTCGGTCCAACATATCATATACACTGTCCACTCTTAATGGCTTTCCAATGTTCTCACCCATGATATTCACAAACAGGTAATCCTGATGTTGCAGGATTTTCCGATATTTTGCCAGATAATCCATGAGAAATTCAAACGTATCATTACTTATCTTGGCACTTCTGTATTCCGCATTTTTGGCTCTCGCTTCATTTTCATTATCTTCCCGGAAGCATACCCTTATCATGTGATTCCTATAATCAATATCTTTGACATATTTTACTCCCAGTAGTTCCCCAATTCTGTATCCGGTTTCTGCTAACATAAGTAACAGAAGCTGATCTCTTCGGTTCGTACAGGCCTGTAAAATTGTAATAATCTGATTTTCTTTTGCTGTTCTCCCACGATGTTCCTCTTCCTTCAGATAGGCTTTAAAAGAATGATTCCGCAGTACCTTTTTTACTCCCACCTGATTAACCGCTATAATCTGGTTATACGATAAGGTTTTGAGACTTCCGTACTGTTCATATTCTGCCTCTATAAATAAATAGAACCTGAACACATCTTTTAAGTATGCGTTGCAGGTTCCTTCATTCGGACACTTCTTTTCTCCAGCCGTTTGCTCTGTATGGTTTCCGGCTTTAAGCCAGTATAAAAATTCCACAAAGTGTTCTGTCTGTTTTTCATAATCTAACTGATAGACTTCTGTGAGTTCCATTTCTTTCTCTGCCATATATTTCATATAATAGCAGATTGAAAATGCTGTGCGTTTCACTGTATTTGGTGAACGTTTACATTTAATCTTATGCATTAGATATTTACTTGGCAGTTCTTCAATACTCATTGTTTCCAGATTTCTGATGAAAAAATATTTTTCTGTTCCATCTTTTATCGTTTCCACCTTGTATATCATAAGCTGCCTCCTTTCCTCTAACGCTATACACAGTATACCCACTTCATGCCGAAATAGCTATTCATCAATACCAACAATCCCACCGAAAACGCCCTTGAAATACGACCAAACTTTTCGTGCTAAATCTGCTATTTCTGTAGCAGAACCACGAACGGTTACAGGTAGTATTCCACGCCTTTCCGGTTTCGGATAAAGTGCTGGATATCCTTGATGTCTTTTGCCATCTTGCAGCTTGGAAGCGCACACATCACTTCCTCATGATACCTGCCGCCTTCTCCTGCACGCTCGTCTAAAATGGACACGACACAAGTATCTGTCTCGGTGCGGAGTGCCCGTCCGAATCCCTGTCTTAGTTTTTTCTGCATGTCTGGAACAATCACTGCCTGAATATAATCTTTCAGGCTGGCATATTCCTTCTTCTGTGCTTCGCTGATGGGATCAGGAACAGCAAAGGGCAGTTTTACTATAATCAGCGAAGATACCATATCTCCAGGGAAGTCTACTCCTTCCCAACAGGAGCCGGCTGCAAAAAGGACAGCATTGTCCATCTGTTTAAATCTTGTGATCTCTTCCGGTGAATGTCTCCACACCTCTATCATCGGGAACGGAATTTCATCCCTTAACATCTGGTAAACGTTTCCCATCAAATGATAAGATGTGAACAGCACCAGCGTATGCCCGTAAGTCGAACAGATCAGTGAATGGATATGGCCTGCTATCATCTCCGCCTCTTCCTGACTTCCTCTTCTGGATTTTTTCAAATTCTTAGGCAGATATAAAAGACAGTTCTTCTGATATTCAAACGGGGAGTCTGCCACATATTCCCGGACTCTCCGCACTCTCTGTAATCCTGTCATTTTCCGAATGTGGGAAAATCCCTGTCCGGTTTTTAAAGTTCCGCTTGTAAGAATCGCTCCCATTCCTCTGCTCCATAACATCTGGTCCAGATACTGTGGAATCCGCCTGCTGGATGCACACAATATAATCCTGTGATCATGGTTAGTGCTTCAGATGCAGTACATACTTCTTATCCTGATGGAAAAAGTATTCCAACACACTTCTGGTTTCTTCCAGCTTGTTTCTGATCCACTTCGGAATCTTCTTTTCTAATTTTTCTATGATCTTATTCATGGTCTGTATCCCCTCACATAAATACATTGCACACTCTTCTGTCATGTGGAATTCTTCTTTTATCCCATATCTGGTTCTGTGGTTTTCTCCTATGATGTCCAGCACCATACGGATCGTCCCAGACAGTTTTCTTATCTCCGGGCCTTGGTACTCTTTCCCAAGATAAAAGCAGATTTCCCGGATATCGTCATAACAGAGGCTCTTCCCGAACATCTGCTTTGCCGCATCCGGCAGCTTATGTGCTTCATCGACAATCAATGCCCGGTAGTCTTTTAATAACGGGCGGTAATCCTGCAGCCTGTGATAACCATCAGCCAGCAGATAATTGTGATTACAGATCTGAATGAACATTTCATGATCTCTGGAACGCTCCAGATACTGCTGATACCTGCATGAGCCTCTTTTCGGGCAGTCTCCCGAACAGAACTTCGGTACACTCACCATCCTTCTGTCAAACCCACTTAAGTTGGACACTTCGTCCATATCATAATGTTCTTTCAACGACAGCAGAGCTTCTTTCTGCAACGCATTTTTGTTTTTTTCTTCGATTGCAACGATTCGTTGCTCCAACCTCTCATCGCAGACAAAATGCTCTTTCCCTTTTCGTATCACAGCTTTAATAGGGGCCTGAATCGTCCCGTTCTCCTGAAGAATCCGGGAGAGAAAAGGGATATATTCTGTAAGAATTGCTTTCTGGAGTGTAATGCTGGAAGTAGATATCACGATCGGACGCTGCTCATAAGGGGAACATCCTTCTGCAAGGAGAGAATATTTTCTCATCAGAACACAGGCCACCAGATAGGCATACGTCTTGCCGATACCGACACCCGCATCACACAGTGCTATGTTTCTTCCCAGCAGGTTATCCAGCATTTCGTGGCATAACATAATCTGTTCTTCCCTTACTGCCATTCCATGTTCTGGAAACAGCACACGAAAGATTGTATCAATTTCACGATGCGCTCTTTTTAAATATTCTTTTGTGTAATACATAATTTGTTACCTAATATGCGTGCTGATACCACATCAATACGGCTGTAAAGGATTTCTCCCTACAGCCGCATGTATCTGATATCAACGACACATTCTTCCTTGATTTCTTATACTTTTGTTTTTTGGCGTTGTATTTGTCCTCGACTCCCCCATTGCCTTACGGGAACATTACAGGCGGATGCTTGGCATTGCACCACTCATGGATTTTCTAAAGGTCTTGCTGATTACAACCCAAAGTCCATCCTCTGCTCACTGGCAGTTCCTATGTATCATTATCCCCTCGTAAGTGATCCTCGCAAAAGACCGCCACGGTCCTGTTTCAGTTAAAGGTAATTCGCTCGAAACAAAAACACCAGCAAAGAATTTTTTATATTCTTTCCTGTCATTTTCATTTGTCCTCGCGCCTTCCTAACACGCTTCTACTTACGGGAACGTACCTGTAATGCTGGTATAGGATTGTCAAAGTACACTGGCAAAATTTACCTGCCTATTAAATAGCCGATGAAAAATGCTGTTATTATTCAATTTTCGACAAATTATTTAATTTTTTTCTTAAACGGTTTCTTTTGGTATAAACGGTCTGTTCTGCCATTCCCATAATTTTGGCAATCTCTCTTCCTGAATATCCCCATGTACTAAGCAAAAGTATCTCTAATGTCTGATGTTCTGTGCCCTTTAATAATTCATAGATCCGTCGGTCTCCAATGTTGTCTAAAAGTTCTCGGATATCCTGTGCAAACCGTCCTCTGTCCCTTTGTTTTATGGAATCCATATCCTGCATCATTTCATCCAGATGTTCCCGGAATCTGCGCTCTTCCAGAAAATCTTCCCTGTCCATCTGGCGCAACTTTTGGATCTTCTCTTCTTCCATTCCCAGTTCACGCAGTTTCTTTTCTTCCTGTTCTTTCCAATAATTCCACTTTCGTTCTTCACTTGTCTTGTTATAAGCCATTTAGCTTTCCTCCGATCTGATTTTTGGTATAGAAATCAAATCGGAGCATGGCGGTGACCGGATATGTACGTTATAATGTTCGAAAAATGTCGAATAAAAAAATGCTGCAACCTCTTCGATTACAGCACTTCTTTTTCCCTTACTCTTTTGTTTTTTTAAGGACTTCCATTGATGCAAATATAACTCTTCTCCTTGTCATGCCTTACTAAAACACCACAAAAAGAAGTATATAGAAAAAGACTGTCAGAACTGTGTAATGTAACAGTCATCTGCCAGTCACTTTTCGCATAATTCGACATTTTTCTACATTTTGCTCAATGTCTGTCTATATCTAAATAATATCCCACCTTTCGTATACTCTGAATTATCTTTGCAGCCTCCGGTTCTGTCTTTTCCATTTTTTTGCGGAGTCTGCGTACAAAACACCAGATCATGTTGGCAGAGTCATCTCCATATGGTTCTTTCCATAACTGTTCAAAGATAATCTCATGGGTAACTACCTGTCTGGAGGCATCTGCCAACAGATACAGGAATGCCTTTTCTCGCTCATTTAGGGTTGCAAGCTCATGCTTCCCCCAGTAAACAGTATGATAACGGCAGTCAATTAGAAGTTTTCCTTTCCTTATGATCTCCTGCTTTTCTCTTTTTCTTCCAGTGTTCCATGTGATATCGGAACGTCTGAGTAATGCATACAGGTACGTGTTGATCAAGCTGACCGAAGGATGTGGAAATACTAGGTCTGCACCCCATTCGATATACTTTTTTACCGCCTGAATCCCCGGTATCACTACAATAATCGGAGCCCTGCTGTACTGCCGGACTTCCCAAATCAGCCTGCCCAGCTTTCCGTTATCATTTCTCACAAGCATCAATACTGCGTCATAGACCGCTATGGTATGGAATTTTTCAAACACATCCAGATTAACGGTCGTACATTCCCACTCATTTTTTAACCCTTCACAAAGTTGACTCCACTTATCTACCTCATCCGCAGCAATCAATACTTTTTTCATTTGTATCCCTTTTCTTATGTTACTTCATTTTTAAAGCAGAAAAGACAGTGAAATCTCTCCACCGCCTTTCCTGTTTTTGATTTAATTCGTTAATTTCATTTCTTCGTTTAACGTATTCTCTTCCTTCATCTTCCGTACCAATTCTTGAATCTTTTTATAAGATTCTTCGCTGATTGTATGTTCCATCCGACACGCATCATGATTTGCAGTTTCCGAAGATACTCCTATTCGTCGTAAAAATTCTTCTAAAAGCACATGCCTTGCATAGATTTTTTTTGCAATCTTTCTTCCTTCTTCTGTCAGTTCAATGCTGCCATATCGGTCTTTTATTACATATCCATCTGCCAGCAGTCCACGTACTGCAACTGAAACACTCGCTTTGGAATAGTTCAGATAATCACTAAGCATAGAATTACGAACATATCCTTTCTGACGTTTCAATACATACGCCGCTTCCAGATAATCTTCTTTGGATTCTCCAATTTTCATATACTACTTTATCCCCTTTTTGGAAAGTATTTCTTCTGCATTCCTGCTGTTAAGAAATTCTGCCATTCTCCATTTCATATACCACATCTGCCACATTCATTGTGGATACTCTGTGGGATACCAAGACAACTGTTTTCTTCTTGGCCGATTCTTTCAATGATTTTAAGATAATTCCCTCATTTAAAGAGTCGAGGTTCGATGTAGGCTCATCGAGTAGAATGAGGGGGCATTCATGGAGAAATGCTCTTGCAATTCCGATTCTCTGTTTTTCACCACCGGACAGCGTATCACCCAGTTCTCCGACTTCTGTATCATATCCTTTCGGAAGTGTCATAATGAAATCATGGATAGATGCTTTCTTTGCGGCTTCCATAATCTCTTCTCTGGATGCTCCCGGCTTTGCGATGGCAATGTTGTTTGCAATGGAATCATGGAACAGGTGTGTTTCCTGCGTAACATAACTTTCCATATCTCTTAAATGCTTGGTTGGAATCTTGCGGACATCTGTACCGTCTACCGATACACTTCCATCCTGCACATCCCAGAACCGCATCAACAGTTTTAAGAGTGTAGATTTTCCGGAACCGCTCGCACCATGAATCCCTGTGATTTTACCCGGCTGTAATTTCAGTGAATAGTTATCTAAAATAACTTCTTCACCATAAGCAAATGTTACGTTCTCTGCCTCTGCTCCTTTAAATTCATATTCCATGCTCTCTACACCGGAAGTTTCCACATCCCCCGGAATTTCTTCCACAAGCGGCGTCTCTTCCAGAAGGGAGAGAACACGTTCACCACTTGCCAATGTCTGGTTCAGGTTGTTGGAAAGGCTTGATAATGCTACTACCGGTTCGGAAAGAACCCATCATTGCGATGGTACAGGTTAAGATTCCCTCGAATCCCATCGCACCTTTGTCGTACAGCCAGATTGTCAGTGCCAGCATTCCAAAGGATGCAAGCAGGATAACCATGTTCGTAAATGAACGCTGTGAGCCTTCCATTTTGCTTAATGACTCCTGCATTCCTGCAAGATTTTTGGAACGCTCAGACATCTGCTCTTTTCTCTTTTCACCCTGTCCGTACTGGATGGTCTCGTCCAATCCTCGTAAAGAGTCCAGAACAAAGCTGTTCAGTTCTCCGAAGTTTGTCCGAAATTCCATTCCCTTCTGGCTGCCACGTTTTCCATTCCACATCGGGATGGCTACTCCGACAATCAGATAAGCTGCCAGTGCAAGCACGCCTGCTAACCAGTGATATCTTCCGATAAAAATCACCATAATAATTGAGGTCAGTGTTGCAATCGCAATCGGGGAAATGGTATGTGCATAGAACACTTCCAGTAATTCGATATCGGTTGTAATAATCGAGATCAGATTTCCCTTGTCCCGTCCTTCCAGTTTTGCCGGGCAGAGTTTTCTCAGTGCTGCAAACACTTTATGGCGGATGATTGCCAACAGCTTAAATGCGATAAAATGATTACAATACTGTTCCACATAATGCAGGATTCCACGAAGCACTGCAATTACGATCATGACTGTGATAATCGTTTTTACTGGAGTAAATACCAGCCACATATTGTCCACCGGAACAATCATTCCGGCTACTCCTGTCAGAAGACCATGCACGATGACCTGTCCTGCCAGTATCGTCAGGAAGATTGCACATAAATAACCCAATGTTCCAAGGATGATTGCTGCCAGCATGATATGGAGCAGGGGTTTTACCAGACCAATCAGACTTCCCATGATCTGGAGGGCACTTCTGCGTTTTGTTGTATTCGTATTTTCACTCATTATGCCACTCCTCCTTTTCCATAGTTTTCCAATGCCATCTGGCTTTCATACAGATGTCTGTACGCACCATTCCGGCTCATCAGTTCGTCATGCTTTCCGCTTTCTTTGATTTCTCCGTCTTTTAAGAAATAAATCTTGTCAGACTTCACAACATTTGCCAGTCTGTGAGAGATCAGAAGCACCGTCTTTGTCTTTGCCAGTTCGTGAATCACATTCATGATCAGTTCTTCACTTTCTACATCGATATTGGATGCGGCTTCATCAAAAATATAAACCGCACTGTCTGTCCGAAGCAACGCTCTGGCAATCACCAGTCTCTGACACTGACCGCCGGACAGGTTACTTGCTTTTTCCAGCAACTGTGTCTGCAAGCCATCCTGTGTCTGTAAGAACCCTAAGAGATTCACTTTCTGAAGGACAGCTTCCATCTCTTCTTTCGTTGCGTCCGGTTTTGCCATCTTCAGATTTTCTTCTACTGTACCTTTGAACAGGTAGCTGTTATGGCGAACCAGAACAACCCTCTGCATCAGATTGGTTTCATTCACTTCATTAAGCGGTACGCCACCGATGGTAATTTCTCCGTTATATCCCCGGTTCTTTGCTGCAAGGATTCCGGCAATCGTACTCTTACCACATCCGGATTCACCAACCAGTGATACAAAACTTCCTGCCGGAAGATTTAAGTTGATTCCTTTTAAAATCTCTCTGTCCTCTTCATAAGAAAAGTGCACATCTTTTAATGTAACATCTAACGCGACCTCCGGCAGTGTTTTTTCTCCAGCCTGTGGTTCCGGCAGATCTAAAATCTTGAAAATCTTATCACTCGCTGCCATACCATTCATTGCGATATGGAAGAATGAACCAAGCAGTCTGAGTGGCAGGAAAAACTCGCTGGCAAGCAGAACAATACATAACGTTCCTGCTACACTGATATTTCCTTTTAAGAATTCGGACACCGCGACTGCCATACCGATCGCAGCTCCACCATAGGCAACAATATCCATCATGCTTGTGGAATTGAGCTGCATGGTCAGCACCTTCATCGTAATCTTACGGAAATTCTGGGATTCCACATCTATCTCATCTGCTTTCTGCTGGTCTGCCTGATAAATCTTCAGTGTGGTAAGTCCCTGTAAATTTTCAAGGAACGAATCTCCCAGTCCAGTATAGATGCTCCAATAGTTATTTAATAATCTCTTCGCCACTTTCTGTACCACCACGATAGAAATCGGGATCAGTGGTACACAGATCAGCAGGATCACACTCGCTTTCAGGCTCACTCTGCAAAGAATGATAAATAATGTCAGTGGTGCAATCAGGCTGTAAAATAATTGTGGAAGATATTTTCCAAGTATGTTTCCAACTGCTCCACACCCTCAGTTGACACCTGTACGACCTCCGAAGAGGATACCTGCTCACTGTAGGAAGCTCCCAACTTTAACATTTTCTCATAAATCTTTTCACGCAGAATCCGCTTTACATCCACACACGCCAGATAGGAAGACCTTGCTCCCATCCGTTCACAGATAAATCGAATCACCACAACCAGAACTAAAATCAGTATTGTCCGCTCAATGATCGGTACGGTTACTGCCCGGTACACTACCCGTTCCAGTAAATCTGCGATAGAAAAGACTGCCAACACTTGCGACAGGAGGGCTGCCCACTGCCACAAAATCGTATACACGATATACTTTTTTGCGTGGGACAACAGCCCCACCAGTCTTGTTTTAATCATAAAAATCTTACCCTTTTGTTTCTTTCTTCGATTCTTTTTTACTGCATACCAGATGCCATACTGCAAGAACTGGATGGTATAATAACATCCTTGGTTAGTGAAAAACGCATAACCTGCCTGATCTGTTCTCTCACCTCTGGCTTATAGCAATGCACTTTACAGTTTGCGCAAAATGTCTTTTCTTTCATAAAAGGACACTTTTCACTTCGAAGTCTTGCATAATCCAAAAGTTCCTGACAGACAGGACAAATCTGCCCTGCCTGCCTGTCTTCTTTCGGATGTTTTTTCCGGCAATACAGCCGGATCATCTCTTCCACGACATGCTGTTCCTTCTGTCGTTTCTTTTCTACTTTATCCATCATATTATTCCACTTCTGCACCTTCCGGTAATTCTTCTCTCACTTTTAAAGTTTTCACTCGAAGGAAGAAGTATAACAGGTGGCATACCCAAACCACTGCGATACAGATTCTTCCGATTGGTACATTCTTCATGCAGATAAAGCCGATTGCCATGACTACCGTTACCATTCCGATAATCTTGCATTTTGTTCCTATTGTCATGGCTCTTTTCTGAACAAAACTGTCCAGATGTTTCTTATAAAGATTCGTTCCTACGAACCAGTCGTGCAGTTTCTTAGAACTCTTTGCAAAGCAAAACAGTGTTGCCATATAAAACGGAACGGTTGGCAGGATAGGAAGTACAATTCCTATCGTACCAAGTCCCAGGCAAAGAAATCCAAGCACGATCCATACTACTTTTAAAGGATTTTTCATCTTCTTTCTGTTCTCCTGTGGGAGTTTTCCTCCCCTTTATTTCTTGTCGTTCTACTACTATTTTCTTCTTACACCGCCAGCACAAACTTCCGTCCATCAACCCTTGTCACACCAAGCTCAATGCCATACAGTTCCCGGATGCTCTCTTCCGTAATCACTTCTTCCGGATCACCTTCCACCAGCACTTTTCCATCTTTCATGCCGATGACATTATCTGAATATGCGATTGCCTGATTGATGTCGTGCAGTACCATGATGATGGTTATTCCAAATTCCTGATTGAGTTTTTTCACCAGTTGCAGGATCTCAATCTGATACCGGATATCCAAATAGGTAGTCGGCTCATCGAGGAACAGCGTCTTTGTTCCCTGACAAAGTGCCATTGCAATCCATACACGCTGACGCTGTCCACCGGAAAGTCTTGACACTTCTCTGTCACGATATTCTGTCAGATTGGTTACTTCCAATGCCCACTGAATCATACGCTCATCTTCGGCACTGTCTCCCTGCATCATTTTCTTATGTGGGGTTCTTCCGAATGCCACCAGATTCTCAACGGTGATATCGTCTGATGCACTGTTATACTGCTGAACAATCGCAACCTTTCTGGCAAATTCTTTTAAATTCAGGTTCTGGATATTCTTTCCTTTGAGGAAAATATTTCCTTTTCTCGGATATAAGTTTTTCGTCATCAGGGAAAACAATGTAGATTTTCCACATCCGTTTGCTCCCATAATCGTTGTGATTTTACCTTCTTCAATCTTCAGGGATACGCCCTTTAAGACTTTATTTTTTCCATAGGAAAAGTGCAGATCTCTAACTTCCATCGCAGGCTTGTCTGCCCACTTATCCGCTTTTTTCACTTTCTTTGCTGCTTCATTCTCTGTAGAAGTCAAATCCATATTCTTTTCTTTACTTCGCATACTTCTTAGACCTCCTTAACAGAATGATGAAGAATGGGCCTCCGACCACACTCATAATGATGGATGCGGATACCTCATACGGAGCAGCTATCGTTCTTCCGATGGTATCTGCCAGCAGGAACGTAAACGCTCCGAACAAAGCACTAAATGGAACTAATGCCTTGTGGTCGCTTCCTACTAAAATTCTTCCGATATGCGGAACAATCAGTCCTAAGAAACTAATCACTCCGGCTACTGCTGTGGAAATACTTGCAAGCAATACTGCTATCAGTGAAATCACGATACGCATTGCATCGGTTGCTTTGACCTGCTGATAATTCTTATCATAAACGTAGCTGATCTGATTTCCTTTCGGATCTGTACCACTGGTCATGTTGTACATCTTATCATAAGTATAAGTGGTGGTATTCCCCAGTGCGTCAGTACTTGCTGTAATATTTCCCACACCATCCAGCGTATAAGCGGTCACACCGCCATCGGCTGCTGTCTTGGAAGTCAGATTGCCATTCGCATCGTAACTGTTCGAGGTTACATTTCCAAGTGGATCTGTCATGGTAACTGCACGATTCATCGCGTCATACGTGAATCCCCATGCTGCTCCATTTCCATCCACATATCCGGTCATGTTCGGTCCCGGTCATACGAATACGTTGTTGTGACACCTCTGCCGTCTGTCTGGGATACCATACGATGTTTGTCATCGTAAGTATAGGTAATGGCTGTTCCATCCGGTTTTGTAGATGTGACCATATTTCCATTACCGTCATAACTGTAAGTAACCGTTGCTCCGTTATATCCAGTTGCACTGGTCAGCTTATTCTGCTCATTATAAGTATAGGTTGCATATCCTGATCTTCCTGTTTCATTCAACACTTTTCCAAGTTTATGTTCCTTGATAAAATGAAGCATATCCTTGGTAAAATCTCCTGTTATAAAAGCCTCATTTGGCTCTAAGAACTGATAGGGCAGATTAATGGTTACATCTCCAAAATCTTCCCAGTCTCTCCCTTCCTTATGGCAGAGTCCTACATATAAATTTCCATTGTTCCGATAAGAGCTCACTCGTATCGCTACTGTCTCACGTCCGAATTCCCAGTTATATCTTAATGTTTTCTTTGTATCCATATTTTTAACCTCCAAGTCCCATCATTTCTCTGACAATACGGTCAGATGCCTTAATTGCTCCAACCAGCACCAGTAAATTGAATACCAGCTCTCCTACATAGTTCCACACGATTGTAACTGCACTCAGCTCCGTATCTCCGACTGCCGGAGGACTTGCCGCATAAGCAGAAAAGATAATACACGCCAGTGCAATAATTGCCCCTTCCAGACACACGCCTATATATGAACGGATAAAGTTCTTTCCGATGGACTGCGTGGGTTCTCCTGCAAACGAGGAAATCGGAATCGGGGCGATTGCTGTATACATATAGATTTTGAACATTCTGCCATACACTGTCAGAATCATTACAAATGACAATACAGTAATCAGCAGACTGCCAAGCAGTGTGACAATCCACAACGGAATGGATTCCAGCATTCCCACGCTCTCAATCTTATCTACAATCTCCGTTGGCAGTTCCGTCACGCTTCCTGCCATACTGGAGCCACTCATTACGGTTGTCACGATTCCCTGCACAATGGAAAACAGTGCCTGCATAAGTTCCATCCCGTATGTAATTGCTCCCTGAGCAAGTGCAAACCGGATAAATGCTTTTAGCACATGTTCCGGCTTTTTCAGATCTGTAAAACTGCCACACGTTTTTATGATTCCGGCTGCAAAAAATAACACCAGTAATCCATAGGCAATGGCTGTCAGTGTATCATTGATATTGGTCATAATCCGCCAGATGCCGCCACCCTTAAAAGTTGCCGGATTTTCAGTCAGCAGAGTCCACAGTTCTGCCATCTTTTCACTCCATGTGGATAGTGCTGAGTTTAGATTCTGTACAATCCAGTTATCACTCAAAAACTCTCACCTCCCTGAACATATTTTTGAATGCAGGAGTACCTTCCGGCACTCCTGCTGTCTCCTGATATACTTTTTCAAAGAGGCTTACGCCATAATCAGATCCAGGATTTCTTTGGCGAACGTAATAATTACCCCTCCGGCCAGTGTCAGAAATCCATTTGCCCTCTGGCTTGGATCATGGCTTTTTAAAGACAGACCAACCTGCACAACACCAAATCCAAGCAAAATCAAACCGATCGCACGAATCAGGGAAAAAATAAAAGTAGACAGGTTATTGATAACGGACAGCGGATCTCCGGCTGCGAATGCGGTCGTTGCTCCGACCGTTACGGTCAGTACCAGTGCCATATAAAGACTCATCCACTTTTTCTGTTTTCTCCCCATCGGCATCGGGGTTGTCATTTTTTCAGTTGTATTCTTTTTTGTTCTATTCTTTTCTCCTGTGAGAAATTTCTTCAATACACATCACTCCCATCCATCAAAAAACTGCTATTCACCAAGAATGTCCTCGGTAGACAGCAGTTCGTAGTCGTCTAATCTGTTAATGTCAATCTTTAGGTCGTCGTGAGCCAGTGGTATTTTCGCATAATCATAAGGCGATGCACCACCGTCCTCTGTGTATCTGAAATTCACATGCTTTTTTAAATCATATTTATCGTCCATGATCGGACGCTCCCCACGAATAAACAAAATCGCTTTGCGGTTATCTAAAAGCCGTATTTCATCCGGTGTTAAAAGTTCCCTTCCAGTCTGCTGATAATTCACCGAATAGCTGCCGCTACGCCCTTTTGTCTGTCCGTAGGTATTGGTATCCAATGTCTCTTTTCCCAATAATTCCGAGACATACTTATGTCCTTCTTTTTCATTTCCACCCAGATATAAAAATTCATCGCAGTTACCGATAAGGCTCTCATACGAGTCTTTAAACAAGGCTTTCATCTGTGCGATGTTCTGGATGATGATACTGCAGGAAATCCCTCTGGAACGCATGGTTGCCAGAATCTTGTCAAAATCATCCGGCAAGGCTACGTTTGGCCATTCATCCATAATACAGTGTACCGGAATCGGAAGCCTTCCTCCGTACTTCCGGTCTGCCACATAATACAGTGTCTGAAACAGATTGCTGTAAATCATGCCGACCAGATAATTCATACTGGTGTCCGCATCTGGAATACAGCAAAACAGTGCCACTTTTTTCTCCCCGATACTGTATAAGTCCAGTTCGTCTGTACAGGTCAGATTGGCGATCTGTTTCAGATTGAACGCTGCCAGACGGACACCAACAGAAATCAAAATAGATTTCGCAGTCTTGCCGGCCGCCTGCTTATAAATGGCATACTGCTTGACCGCAATACTCTCCGGGTCCCGCATTTCCAGTCTTTCAAACAAAATGTCCAATGGGGACTGGTAATCCTCATCATCTTCTTTGACCTGAGCGCTTCCAAGCATTTCCATGATCATCGGAAAGTTCTGTTCTTCCGGTGGAGCCTCATGCAGCAAATACAGCATAAGTGCCTGTAAAAGTGCAGTCTCGGACTTCTCCCAGAACGGGTCTGAACTCTGCGCTCCCTTCGGTGTTGTGTTGCGGATCAGGTTATTGATCAGCTTCAGTACATCCTTATCATCCCGGACATACGCAAACGGATTATAACACCAGGAAGTCTCCGGATTGATCAAATCAAAAACCCGGACTTCATATCCATTCCGTTCCAGAACACCTCCGGTTTTACGCAAAAGTTCTGCCTTGGGATCAGTAATCACCATCGAACAGTTGCACTGCATGATGTTTGGGATTGCATACGTCCGGCTCTTTCCAGCTCCTGAACCTCCGACTACCAGCACATTTAGGTTTCGTTTGTGCTTATAGCCGTCCAGTCCCATACGGAAATGCTGTGTTAAAAGCAGATTCTGCGTGTATTGTTTTTCGCAGTAACGTCTGCAGATTTCGGACACGTTGCCCCATTTTGCGGAACCATGTTCCACACCTCTTCTATAATTTCTTTTTTGGGATTCATAAATACCAATGCCTAAGAAATAGGCTGCTGTGAATATCAGAATACATTTGAACGTATACGGTGTATACGTGATAAAAAACGGCTGTTCGAGTTTTTCGCTCAGCATTTCTAAGATTTGAATAAAATTCTTATCCGGTGCAATGGCACAAGCGGTAATCGCTGCCGCCCACCAGACAAATGGCAGAAAGACAAGATACAGAACCCAGTCCTGCTTTTTTGTACTTATCTCTGCAAGTCAGATTCTCTTTTCTTTCGTGGCTTTTCTTCTGGATGTCCCTGTCCTTCTTTCTTATGAAAGGAATCCACTCCCGGTATCAGTGAGAGACTTCTGCCGTTGTCCCAACTGATGCCGAGCTGACCCGCATCATCCACATACTGCACAGTTCCTTCCAGTCCCTGCGGCATATCCGCTTCTCCGTCCATCGAATCCAGACAGATTCTTGTTCCTGCCGGATACTGTTCTCTAAGTCGTGCCACTTTTTCTCTTGAATAAATGACCAATCAACCACTCCTTTCTCTACCAGAACATGTGTCTGGTGGTATTCGGTTTTGCAACCTGAAGGATGACTTTATCTATTCCGTCACTGTATCTTCCGGCTGCAAGATATTTACTTCTGAGTCTGTTCAGTGCCTTACGGATCTGCCTCTGTTCCCCGGCTGTAATCTGCAGCCGTTTCTGGGCGAGGTCGTATTCACTTACTTTTTTCAGAAGAGCTTTCGTTTCTTCCAAACATTCGTCCTGCTCATTCTGTGCCTGCAGCTCATCATTCAGTGCCACCACGAACATATTTTTCATAATGTTATCCATCTTCAAATAGTATTTTGTCATCTGGCTGACCTCCTTTTTTTGTTACACCAACCATATCACAAGACCTCCGTAATAGCTACTCCAACCGTCCAACTTTTTCACTTTTATCGTTCCGGCTGGTTCTTTGCTTTTTTCTCTTTTCCGGATGCTTTTTCATCCTTGGTTTCCGGTGTTTTTACAGGGTCTCCGATTGCGAACTCATCGGTTACATACTCCTGTTCCTTTGCACCAAAATTGCGTTCGATATGGTTTCGGATACTGTAGGAAGCCTGACGGACATCATTTAAAAAGTCTCTCAGTTCCTGCGGATCTTTCTTTCCACATTCATTCCTCTGTGCAATATACTCCAGATTGAATCCGGTAACATCTACACCATAACGTTTCGCAATCACATAGGCAGCACAATAAGCCTGTGCGCTGACTTTCTGTCGGCTGTAGGTTCCGGTATGCTGATCCATCGCTGCACACGCCAGTTCTCTGTTCAGTGCATGGAATGTCGTTACTTCACTCATTCCGTTGCGGATATAGATGGTACGATATCTTGGATTGTACTGGGCCTGCACTTTGTCTGGCAGATTATCCTCAATCTGCACACGTACCGACTGGTCTTTTAAGGCAGCTCCTACCAGTTCTGTCAGGCTTCGCTGAGGGCGTTCTTCCAATGGCTTCCCTGTCATCTGGCTGATGTCAAATCCTTTTCCGATCGTATACCCTCTCCGCATTTCTCCATCTTTTTCATATTCAGTGGAAATCATATAAGTAATGCCATGCTCCCCTGCTTTTACCGAACGGTGTTCTTCTCTCCAGCGTTCATAAGACCTTACCACCTTAAAATCCGGATGCTGTCCATAGATCAAAAGCAGATTCGGTGTTCTCTGTGTATTACACTCTGCCATAAAATCCAGAAAACCTTTCAGTTTTTCTCCATCCTGAAAAACTCCCTGTGCCTGTGAATCTACTTCAGCCCATACCTCTTCTCTTTCCTGCTGTTTTTTGGCTGCATATTCTTCTTTCGTCAATTTCTGTTCAGGAATCGGCTGTTCTTCCGTTCCACCTGAAATCATATCTGTTAAATCCATATACATTACCTGCCTTTCGTTTTCATATTCTTGCGTTTCTTCCTGCTCTCTCTGGCATTTTTCCGTCTGTCCGGCCGTTTACGTTTCTCTTCCTGCTCCTTGCGGATATCTCCGAGTTCTTTCCGCACAGATGGTTTTTCATTCTTTTCTTTCCAGCTAGTTTCCCGATCGGAAGAAGTATTTCTGTTGCGCGAGAAAGGTTCGGATGGATTCTTTTCTTCCCCTTCCTGCGCCTGTGTAAAATTTCCTTCCGGGAAAGCCTCATCCCCGATCTGGAACATTTCTTCCGCATCGTCCAGTTCAAATTCTATCTTGCCTTCCGGCAGGACAACGGTCTCTGTCCGTACATTCTCCCTTGATTCTTTTTCCATCTGGTTTTCTGTCTTTTCCGGTGCAGTCTCTTTTTCCACTGCTTCTGTAACCATAGAACCTGATTCTGCTTTTACAAAATCCAGATTCATCCGGTCTAATACCCGGTTCATCTTCGCGGCATCATCTGCAAATACCATGACCTCTGTCTGGTCCAGGATTCACCTTATCTTTGATGACTACATATAAGATACCTCTCGCCTTGGCTTCTTTTGCAAATTCTTTTAAACGGTCACCCGGAACGGTAAAAAATTTCATCGGGCGCTGTTCCTTTAACATTCTGGTAAGCCTTGTTTTCCCTCTTGTCTTTTTCTGATCCTTTAATGCGGCCGCAATAAAGATTGCCACGTGCTTTGCCACATTTCCGGTAATCTTCAAAGAGTATTCCATTCCTTCCAGACTGTACCGCACCACCTGATCAGCCGGTTCTGCTCCATAATTCATACTTATCTCACCTCCTGACTCTTCTGCATTCTTTCTTTATCTTCCACACGTTTTTCATTCTGGCTCTGTTCTTCTGCTTTCTGAAGTTTCGCTTCGATTTCCAAGGAATGTTTCTCAATCTGAACGGTCATACGAACTTCCTTACGGAGTCGCTTCAATTCCTCATTGATTTCGGACAATCGTTCTTCCCCCGTCTTGCTGCCCCCATTCCGATACAATCTTCTGCGTTCTTTCATAAGTTCCGCAATCTGCTTTTGCAATGGCTCTCGGTATGCGGCAAGCTGCTCTCTGGTTATGATGTCATGTTTCATTAGAAATTCAATCTGTTCAATCCTGCGGTCCAGTTTCCGGATATCCTCTCTGACAGCGTATGGACTCCTTTTCGGTCTTTTTGGCAGTACCCCCATTTGATATAAATAGGAATAATACAGTGCCTGAATCCCGGTCAGTTTCTTTTTGGGATGAATCTGTACTGCCTTTTGATAGACTCGTTTCACCTTGGGCTGTAGTATCTGCCCACGTATTTCCTCTTCAGAATAATTTTTTCCAAGGGAACGCAGACGAATATACCGCTCCATTCCCGGAGCTTTTAAAGAAATGTATTTCCTGTTCAGTTTCCATGTATAACCCCGCTTTTCCATCTCTTTTAGGAATTGTGACCAGGAGTAGCTTTCCTGTACCGATTCCCTGATATCCAAACGGATCGCCGTTCTCCATGTCGGCTTTCCTTCCTGTTCTGCTTTCCACTGTACATAAGGGATTGATTTTTTCTGATTGGATTCAATGATAGACAGACCATATTTTCTGCACAGGTCATCGGAAATCTTACGGATCTCCGTATAATAACTCTTGGCATTACTATGGTACTTATGTCCGTCCACCATGCTTACAGAATTCCAGACAATATGATTGTGATAGTGTCTGGTATTAAGATGTGTTGTTATGACGACTTCAAATTGTCCTTTTAAGAGCCGGTCTGCCAATTCCTGCCCGATGAGATGTGCCAGTTCCGGTGTCACTTCACCTTCTGCAAAACTCTGTACCAGATGGTATCCTTCTACACCGCCCATCTTATGGAATCTCTTTTTCGTTGCCAGCATATCTTCATACGCATTTTCATTGGTACATCCGATGGTATCTTCGAAGACCGCCTGTTCCGTCTTGGTCCAATTCATGGCATAATCGATGGCAGCCTCCAGAGAGTCCGCTTTCTGTGTGGTTTTTTCTTTATCTTTCACATATTCGATAGAACGGTCAGGCGGTGGACGGGGATAACACTTGTATAAGCCATCCGGCATTACCACTCTTCCTTTACCAGATGCCATGTTTCTTTGGTAAGCCGCAGCATTTCCTGAATACTCTGCTCGCTTGCCATACCAGAAGCATTGGCAACATGTGCAAGCTGATTGGCATTGTTGCATAAGCCTGCAATCTTTCGGAGCAATTCGGGATGATGCTCACAGGGTTTTGCATGAACCTGCGCTCCTAAAATCAACGAACGCATAAACTCTTCCCGGCTCAGACCGCTTCTTTCGACCTGCTCATTCAGTTCCCTGACTTCCCTTGCATTAAGCCGTACCGGGATCACATGGTTTCGTTTTCGCATTGCATCACCGTCCCTTCTTTTTTCTCTTCCTCTTTCATCATACCGCCAAGATCCTCATCGGATTTTTTCGCTGCAACCATGCAACAGGTCACTATCACTCCTATAAATCCTCCGCTCATCAATGCGATTACAATCATTACTCCATTTCTTAACATGACTTGATCCTTCCTTTCCATTTCCGTCTGTGTCCGGGGGATTGGGGTTCTCCCCAAAGTGCGTTTGGATATCCAAACGCTATGCTTGCAAAACGAGTACCGCCAGTTTCTGTAGCACCGGATTGACTCGATTCTGATTTATTTTGATTCTTTTATCTGTACCAGTCCATCAAGTGTCGTACAAATGATATGGAGTCTGTCTGCCATACTGATTTCGGTATTCATTGTTCCTGTCACTTCTTTCCCACATACGACTACCATCCGGCATCTCCGTAAAAGGATATGGGACATTCTTCCATATCCCTGCATATCTTCTGCATCAGACTCTTCCAAGAATGGTGAGAATACAAATCTCGGACAGATTGGTACATACCCAAGTTCATAGATTTTTCTGCAATATTTCTGCACTTTTACCCGGCTTTCTTCTGCTGAACAGCACACATAAGCCAGCGCCTGTTCCATACGCTCCATCTCCTTCCTGCATCCAGTTGGATGCCACTCATTTTCTCTATAAAAAACAAGATGTCCAATTGGACATCCCGGCTACTTTTCATCCTCTTTCTGCTCTGCTTCTAATGCAATTTTCACTCTGTCACTTCCCAGTTTGTAGTAGGCATCTGTTACCTCAATTCCCACTGCACGATAACCTGTCATAACCGCTGCAAGGACAGTTGTTCCTGCTCCGACAAACGGGTCCAGGATCAGCCCTCTCGGTTCACAAATCTGGATAACATCTTTCATAAGCTGCAACGGTTTCTCTGTCACATGAATCCGGTTCTGCGGATTGCCATATCGGAAGACGCCCGGCAGACAAGATACCGGACGGTTGATCGGCATCGGTCCGTTACTGCCCCACACAATATATTCAGCCTGCTGGCGGAAACGGCCTTTCTGTGGACGGGAGTTTCCCTTATCCCACACCGCTGTTCCTCGCCAGATCCATCCTGCCCACTGCAATGCATCGGTAATCGATGGATACTGACGCCAGTCAATGAACAGACAGATCGGAGCACCTTTCTTGCAGGCTTTCCGCACATCATAGAGCCATTCAGCCATCCAGTGCGTCCAAGATCTCTGGTCTTTGTTATCCCCATCGAAATCCGGAAGTGCATTGGCAGCACTCATACTGCTGTATTTCTGATTTGTAGTACGATTTCTTTCATTCTGTTTTGTTCCACCGGATGCATACGGCGGATCGGTAATAACTGCATCAAAGATTCCCGGCTGGAATGCTTTGACCAGTTTTAATGTATCTCCATGTAATATTTTCCAGTTTTCCCCTTCAGTATATTCCTCCGGGTATGTTCCCTCTTTCATAAGTTCTTCCAAACTCAGGCCATTTGTCATAGGCATCATCCTTTCTTTTCTCAGCGTTCCGGCTGATTTTTCTTCTTTGTCTTTTTATTTTCTTTGGGCGGCGGACTCAACTCAGTTTCTACATATTCGCTGATAATCAAAAGTGCTTTGTAATAGTCCCCACTTTCCAATACCCTTTTACGCATTTCTTTTGCTTCTGCTGTCTGTTTATTCTTTTTCAAAAGAGTTGAGGCATCGCCCATAATGGAAAAAATATTCCCATCATGTCCAAGGAGCTGTAACTTGGGACGTTGTTTCTCAGGCTTTGTCGGAATCTGCTCTGTTTTCTTTTCATACATTTTCGGCTGTTCCATATTAGGATGCCAAAAATGCACATTCATCGTTCCACCATCTACCTTGATATCCCTCTGTTCAAATCCTTCACCCCACCCGTCACTGTACTGCCCTGTAATGTATTCGGTGAATTCCTGTAGTTCTTCCTGACTTAAAAATTCATTTAATTCCAGTTTGGTACAGCCGTACAGGATTCCGTCTTTGTTTTCTATCGTAACAACTGCACTTTGTATCTTTTCCTGAATGGACTCACTTCCGTCAAAATACTGCATGAGATCATCTTCCCCATAGCGTTCCAGTTCTTCTCGGATGACTTCTTCATAATCGGCAAGTTCTGTTCCATCTAATGGCATTCCATATTCATCACTCTCCGACCACTCTTCTTCCCATTCGGATTCTTCTGAATAAAGATTTCCAGTCAGCTCCGTCAACAGATGTACGTGCATCGTTCCTTTTTCTTCCATTCTCTATCACCTTCTTTCTAATGGTCTGTCCCTGCATTTATTTGTCTGCTTTTTTTCTTTCGCAAGGTCTGCATAATCTGCCCCTTCTTTTTCCGGCAGATTGCAAATAATCTGATACGTTCCCTCGTAATGTTTTTTCATCTGTTCTTTCGCCCATCTCCCGGCAAAGTCATTATCGGTGCAGATTTCAATTTCTTTGATTTCCGGATGGTTCTTCAGAAACTCTTCCAGTGCATCCGGCAGCTTTTTAAAACGTTCACTCTGTATCTGTGTGTTTTCTTTCGGAGCAGCGATTCCTCCAAGGGAAAGACGATATTTATCCCTCTTTCCTTCTTCCAGTGTCATGTGGGCCAGTGCATCAATACACGCTTCATATACGACAACTCGTTTTGTTTCTCTTTCCGGTGGAATGCAAAAGCTGTACTTTTTTTCACTCCCGGTCTGCTCCATCTTGAATCCTTTCCCGTTTTTTTCATAGATTCCTCGCAGGAATGCATATCTTGCTTTTCCGGATTCATCTTTTCCAACAAAAACAGCGTTATGGTACGGGACACTTTCATAAAGGATTTCATGCGAAATGCAATACGTGATCACTTCATCGCTGATTCCTCTGTGGTTTAAATAAGCCCTGATTCGTCTGCAATTACAATATCTCTCCGGCAGCTTAAAGGGTGGTTTTTCCTTTTTCGCAGACTGTGTCGGAATAAAAGACGGACTCTCTTCGCACAACAGTTTTACGGCATCTGTAAATTTCATTCCATCTACTTCAATCAGGAACCGCAGTGCGGACACGCCACCGATATCTCTGGATTTCCAATGCCATTTGCTGGACAGTTCATTGATTTTAAAACTGTCATGATCCGTCAACTGCCATTCATTTCTGGTCCTTGTCTTTTGCAGTCTCTGTGCCTGATGCGTTCGCAAATACTCATACGCAGTCATATTCTTTGCTGCCTGAATCTCTTCTTCCGTTACCCAGGGCATTACAGAATGGTATCCTGAAGAGCCAGTACCTTATCGGTTCGCTCCCAAGGAAACTCCTTTCTTCCAAAGTGTCCAAAAACTGCGGTCTGACGGAAAATCGGACGGTTCAGCCGGAGAGATTCCATGATCTGGACAGGTGTCACTCCAAACACCAGAGGGATTGCTGCCGCCAGACAATCATCCGCACACACTTTTCCTGTACCAAAGGTGTCTACCTCAATCATAACCGGCTCTGCTACTCCGATTGCATAAGCCAAAGACACCTGACACTTGCTTGCAAACTCAGCAGCTACTATATTTTTGGCGATATACCTTGCCATATAAGCTGCCGAACGGTCTACTTTCGAACAGTCTTTTCCCGAAAATGCACCGCCGCCATGCGGAACCATACTGCCATAAGTATCCACCATCAGCTTTCTTCCGGTCAGTCCGGTATCTGCATCAAATCCTCCGCACACAAATTTTCCTGACGGATTGATCAGAATCTTCGTATCCTCATCCGGCGGCAGTAATCTGAGTGCTGAGCGAAGCACTTTCTCTCTGATCTCGGCATCTAACTTCTTCAGGTTCTTTTCTGCACCATGCTGGCAGGAAACAACAACACTTTCCAGTCTCACTGGTTTTCCATCTTCATATTCTACGGTTACCTGTGCTTTTCCATCCGAAAAGATATCTTTGATATATCCGCTTCTTCTGCAAGCCGAAAGTTCACGTGTGATCCGGTGTGCCAGAACAGTCGGCATTGGCATAAGCTGCGGAGTATCATCACACGCATATCCGACCATAACACCCTGATCTCCAGCTCCCCTGCTTCTATCTCTTAATTTTGCGCCGATATTATCCCGAAATTCTTTCGACACACTCACTGCTTTCGCAATATCTGGACTCTGCTGGTGTACAAACGTATCCATTTCTATCCCATCTGTACAATATCCACACTCTTCTAAAACTTTTCGGATCACATCAAACACTGGTGGTTCATATCCGCTGGTGATTTCTCCTGCTACAAACACATTTCCTCTTGTAGCAAGGACTTCACACGCCACTCTCGAAGATGGATCGTAACGCAGACATTCATCTAAGATTGCATCTGCTATCTGATCGCATACTTTATCCGGGTGTCCTTCTGTTACTGATTCTGCTGTATAAAAACGTCTCATCTTTCTTCTCCTTATCTACAGACAGGGCAGGCGCTGCCTTATGAACATCTCCTGCCCTGTCAGATTGGTTTATCCTGTAATTTTTATTTTATTTTACTTCTGTTTCTTCTTTGTTGTCTGTCATTTTTGACTTCTTTCTGCGGTATACAGTCACTCCTGTAGCTGTTCCGGCAGATGCCAGTGCAAGCAGAACAAACGGCCATACTTTCTGGTTATCACCTGTTTTTGGTGCATTTGTTTTTTCTGTTGTTTTCTCCGGTGTTCTGGCATCTTTCATTTCTACTTTCTGGACTTCCATTGTATCTTTCAATGTGAATGTAACATCTTCCGCAATCTCGTAACCATCCGGCGCTGTGATCTCACGCAGAGTAAGTTCTTCATTGACCGGGAGCTTTGCAACGGAATGTGGCTTTCCATCCGTAATCCACTCTTCCAAAACAGTTCCATCTTTGCGGATGATCTGAAGCTTTGCCCCTTCCAGTTCTTTTCCGGTTGTTAGGTCTGTTTTTGAAATTTCCACTTTGGAATATTCGTCTTTCATCTCAACCTTTGTCACACTTCCATCTTCTTTGACTTCAAACGTCACATCGCTGGCAGACACATAGCCATCTTCATAAGGAGCCAGTTCCTCATGTAAGGTATAACTTCCTTCCGGCAGTCCGTAAATGACATGTTCTTCCTTCGTACTAATCCACTCTTCCACAACAGTTCCGTCTTTATCAATGACCTGCAGTTTTGCTCCTTCCAGCTCATTTCCGGTTGTTGCATCTGTTTTGGTAATACGTGTTTCTGTCGGCTGATTCTCAACTTCTTTGTTCAGTTCAATCTTTGCAAGATTCTGATTTTCATAGGTTGCATCTACATTCCATACTTCTTCATTTGGAAGATATCCGGCTTTTCTGACTTCCTCTTTGACATAGTATTTTCCATGTGGAAGATCACTGTCGAAAGTAAGTGTTCCCTTTGTATCTGTTGCTTTCTTTTCCAGCAGGGTATCTTTCTCTACGAGAACCTCTCCCTGATTAGAAAGAATATCTTCCGCAGCATACAGTCCAAAAATAACACCTTCCAGCTTTTCTCCTGTGACAGAATCCTTCTTTTCTACCGATACGGAAACTTTCTGTCTTTCATTTTTATAGGTAACGCCTTCATAAACGACTGCCTGTGTATCATCCTCTGCTGTCAGGGTAAATTCTTTCTGTTCTGTATTCAGGACAAAATTCTCTCCTGCTACAACCTCTTTCAGATAATACGTTCCCAGTGGCAGATTGTTGATAACTGCTGTTCCATTTTCATCTGTAGTCAGTTTGGCTACCAGATCATCTTTCTCATAACGAACAACTGGATTTCCTTCTTCGTCCTTTGCTCCGTCCGGTGAATAGATGGTATCTTTGGCATATACTTCGAATTCAGCACCTTCTACTCCGGTTTCTTCATATTTAAAGCCTTTATAAATACCTGTTTCTTCTTTACCAGATACGGTATTTCTTACTTTAGAAACCAGTGCTTTTACTTTTGCCAGAACAGAATCTCCGGTTACTTCGGTAAGCTGTTCTCCCTTTTTCGTCAGGAGCAGGCTTCCTACCTGTTCGTCATTTTTCTGTTCTACTTCTACAATCGCAGCTCCTGTATCCGGATCAATCTGATGTGCAGTGTTTGAGGATACTGTAATTACAATACCATTCTGTGGATTTTCTTTATATGTTCCTTTTGTAGTCTGCTCTAATGGTGAAATAATCGTTGTTCCATCATACAGGGACTCTTCGCTTCCCTGTCTTACAAATCCTTCCGGTGCTTTTACTTCTTCGATTCGATAGGTAGCGCACTTCAGTTCCTGCGGTGTGATCAGATATCCTTCCTCATTTGTTTTGAATACACTGATCTTTTCTTTCTTCGGATACTGAACAACCTGTTCCACATATTTCTTATTTGTCACATCGTAAATCTTATAAGAGGCTCCGGCCTTTAAAACCGTATTTCCAGTCTGTGCATCCTTCTTTACGATTTTCAACAAAAATTCAAACGGACGGTCATCAAATACTCTCCACTGCATTGGTTCTCTGCTGTCATTTTCCACATTTACAACAAATGGATCAATGGTTTTCAGATTCTCCGGGGTAGTGCTTTCCACTACAACATAACTTCCATACGGCAGTTCCGGGCTGACTGCATATCCTTTGGTATCAGTGATCAGTTCCGGTACTGGTACGGCGGTTCCATTCTCATAAGTAACTGCAACCTGCTCTTTGCTGAAGTCATAATTCTTGAAATCACTTGCTGTATAGCTTTCTCCATTGGACGGTTTCAGTTTCCCATTTTTCACCTGTGTCAGGTCGCTGATCAGATATACCTTAAATCTTGCTCCTGCAACCAGGTCCAGTTTCTGTCTGCTCTCCATCTTCACTGATTTTGATTAACTGGAATGCCTGTTTCTTTACCTGCTCTTTTACCGTAAGGTCTCTTGTCACTTCGGCAACATCCTGACCTTCATAAGTTACTGATACCTCATATTTGGTAGTATCCAGTGTATATCCTTCCGGTGGAGTGATTTCTTTTAGATACATTTCTCCAAGGTATAATTCTGAAAATTCCAGTGTTCCGTCATCTCCGATGACTCCCTGTGCAATCAGGCTGTCCTGTTTATACAGAACTCCTGTTGTGCCATCCGGATGCACGATGTCCTCTTTGGCATAAAGACCATACACCGCACCACGAAGAGCACTGTCCCCCTGCGCTTTAAATGCAAGTGTTTCTTTATCGATCTTTGCGATTTTTACTTTTCCGGTGACTCTCTCATCTGTTGCTGTTACATTCAATGTCTTTCCGGCTGCAACATCTACTTTATATACTTCTGTATTCAGTTTATATCCTGTCGGAGCAGTGATCTCTTTTACATACACAGTTTTCAGTGCAGAATCAAAATAATCGCTGACTGCTTTTCCATCTCTTCCGGTTGCTGACATTGTCATCAGCAGGTTTTCACACTTCTTATCAGTATAAATACCATAAACTGCTCCTGACAGTAGATTCTGTGTATTGACATCTTTCTTCATAAGTTCAATGCGTGTCATATTCAGCCACTGTACACTAAAACTTACCGGAGCTGCTGTTTCACTTTCAAATACACCGATATCCTGCTTGGAATTTCCGGTTGTCAGCACCAGTGTTCTCCATGTCTTTCCGACAGAACCATATAAGTTGCCGGAAGCATAACTGCCTGTCAGTAATAAATCCGCAGACAGATAGAATGTATCTCCACCATAAATCTGGATTTTTCCATTTGTAACACTTGTTCCTTTGGAAAGATTATGTGCTGTCACATTTTCCGGTACACTCAATGTCACATAGTTTCTGTGATCTCCAGACAGTGTGATATTTGGTGTTTTCTGGATGTTTCCATCCCGTACTGCATTCAGCTTTGTGCTTGAAAGGCTCAGTTCACCTTTTGGCGGTTCTTCCTGTCCAAACAGATAATTGATATATGCGATAACCCCTGCATTTACAAGGTCATTATAATTACACCCTGTAAATCCGGCTTCTCCTGCATAAGCGTAGCTGGCTGCAATGTGTGTATACACATACTTTTCATCTTCCGTTTTTCCAGACAGATAACTTCCTGTCAGATCTCCTGCCCCGCCATAACCATAATAAAGGACTTTCTGTAGATTTTTATTGCTGTCCAGTACCTGTGCTACATAACTTCCACTCGGTGGGGATGCTTTCTGGGACTGAAGGCAGTATGCAATTTTCCCATTGACTGTAAACAGGCAAGTAAGATAATTTCCAATATAACTTGGATAATAAATAGTTCTCCCCTTTGTCAATGTAACTGTGGAACCGCTGCTTGTAGCTCTTTCAGCCGCAGACAATACCATCACATTTCCCTCTTCGATGTCCTCTTTCAGTTCTTTGACTGCCTGTGCAGATGCATCTTCTTCGGATGTTTCAATTTCTACATCTGTGTAGTTCTGCACAGGCGAATCCGAATCATCTTCAGATTCTGTATCTGACTTCTGTTTCTCTCCACCATTTTCTTCAGAATGTGCCTGACCTTCTGTATCCGTCAGAGTCACTTTCCGGGTGATGGTATAGCTGTCACTCTTATCTTTTGGAACGACCATATAAGTGGCAATATATGTTCCTGCTTTGTCAGAATGATACTCTCCACCATTCTCATCTTTGATACTTACAAGCGTAACATCTTCTTTTTCTGCATCATAATGGATTCCTTCCATACAGGTTTCCACCGCAAATGTTTCATCCGAAACCGCTTTTGTGATATCATCTGCTGTAACCGATGTATCTTTCTGGCTTGTTACCGCCTGTACTTCCGTCTGCTGTTCCGAGCCTGTCTGTTCGACCGCAAACGCATTTACACTGCTCAAGGTACTGATGCCCATCAGGACAGCCAGTCCAAAAGCAGCTATTCTGGTCTTTAATTTTCTAACCTTCATGTGCTTTTCCTTCCTAATTATAAATAGATTTTTTTAATTAAATACCGCAGAAGATGTTTCCTCTGCGGTACGTTTTATCTTGTATATCGATTTTTTTCTTTTTTCACTTCCTGTCTGGTACGCTTCACCGCTTTCATGACAGAATCTGTTGGAATCTGGTTATCCTTATATCCTTCCAGAATTCCATCCAGATAAAACTTCGATGGTCTTGCCGGAACATCTTTGTGCGGAGCGTTCATCATATATACAAACACCTCTTTCTCCACTCCATCCTGATTTTTTACCTGAATCGATTCTTTCCCATAAAAACTTGGGAATCCTTCATAGAAATCCAGACTCTTCTCACACGCTTCTGTGATTTTCCATAAAACTCCTTCGACACAGCTTCCCTTTTCCGGCAGTACCGTTGCTACTCCGTTACCCGGAGCCTTTCCTCGAAATGCCAGCCGATAATCTTCAAGCCGGACATTTTCCACAACTTCCGCAGCCGGACACCTGTACTTCATCTGCTCCAGATTCATGTTGCTGCCATAAGCGAAGTAATATCTATCTTCCATTTTTTCTCACCTCTATCTGACTCCTTCTGTCCTTTGATTTTTCTTCAAACACTCATACGTGCTTTTATCATATCTCCACGCAAGATCACCATCCAGATTTGCCAGCAAATGTTTTCGGACATTTTTATATTCGTCTCCAATTAACCCAAGTCTCAATAAAAATGTACGAAATGTAAATGCTGGATTTTCTGATATCAGTGTCTTTTTCATCTGTGTCGATCTCTGATTGATCGCCTGTGCGGAAATGGCTAATGCCAGAGTAATATTTGCTCTTACCTTTCCTGCATGAAGTGTGCTTTCAAAACAGCGCCATTCCAAAGTTCCTTTTGAAAACACAGCATGAAGATTCAGAGCATAATAACGGGTATGATCATAATGGGTATGACTTCCATCCCTGCCTCCATACCAGACATTTCTTACTCGGTTAGATTGTGATTGATTTATTTGGTATTTTTCGGATTTTCTCCAATACCTCCGGTCGCACCCTCTGACAATAACTATTTGCTCTTCTCTCCTGCACTTTCAGTGCTTTGAACAGAATATCTTCCTTTGCATACATAATTGTCAGTGCATTTTTCAGACTCTGCGGTGTATGATTCGATGCATCTACATGAACATGCTGACCACAGGACTCATTTACAAAACCGCCATGCTGTCGCAGACATCGTACTACTTCCTGTAACTTACCCATTTCATCATAGGATAATTTCGGAGATACCATTTCTGTTGAATATTCTCCACCTGCGTCTACAATTCGACCGTATACTTTTCGTTGTGTATAAATGCTCCCATCAGACATAAATTTCCACTTTTTTCCTTCCAAATCTATCACTGACCAGACTCCATAAGTAGTGCCGTCATAATATGCTTCTGTTCCAAACATTTCAGCAACAACTTCTGCAGCACGTTGTCTGGTAATTCCTGTCATCTCGATTTCTGTGCCAAAGTATTGGTCTTTTATACCGATCATGCCTAATGGATTCCTTTCTCAGACACTTCCTGTGTGTTGAGTTCGGAGTCTGCCTTTTGTAACAATCTGCCAATTGCCTCGATAACATTGACAGTTACTCCGTTTCCAGCCTGTTTATAAAGCTGTGCGTCAGAAGTGCTGTCTATGATCTTATCAATCTGCCAGTCGTAATAACCCTGCAGTCGCAGACATTCCCTCGGAACTAACCTTCTTATTCTGCCGTGATACAAGATGCCATGACGATCGGTTGCAGTAATTGTAAACATCGGTTCTTCGGGTTCTTTCATACGTCTGCCGTTCTGACGAACATTCTCTTTTGCTGGTGTTAAGACTGCTCTTGCTCCATCCTCTGCTAATACACCAGAACATTCTCCTTTGTATTTGTGGACACCGCATTGTCTGGTATTCAGGCTTCTGCATTCTTCCGTTACCACCGGCGGAGGTGAAAGATCGACAAAGTGCAGCGTTCCCTGTTGAACACCTGTTGTCAGGGTATGTGCGATCTGGTGTCCGACTCTTCCTCTCCTGCTGTTGAGATTCGCATAGCCTAAATCGATGCTGTCACCCTCTCTTGCAAGTTTGTAGCCGAGCTTTGTATTTTCTTTAATTGGAACACCCACATCATATAATCCTGTCTTTCCACCCATTCCTCCGGCTTGTGATGTCAGGGTACAGCTTAATCCTTTGGGACTGTAGACTCTTTTTCCCTGACTTCCTGCCCGGATTTGAACAAGAGCTGCTCCATTTGTTTCTGGTTCAGGTAATACTTTTCCGGCACATCGGAAATCAAGATATCCGACAATATACACCCGCTTTCTTGCTTGGGGGACTCCGAAATCCTTGCTGTTAAGCACTTTCCATTCGACATGATACCCCAGTTCAGAAAGCGTACTGAGGATGGTGCAAAACGTCCGGCCTTTGTCATGCGATAACAAACCGGGAACATTTTCAAGGATAAAATACGATGGTCTTTTAGCTTCAAGAATCCGGGCAATTTCAAAAAAGAGAGTTCCTCTTGCGTCAGCAAATCCTTCTCGCTTTCCGGCGATAGAGAATGCCTGGCAAGGAAATCCTGCACAGAGTAAATCAAAATCTGGCATTCGTTCTGGTTCAATTGTTCTTGCATCACTACAATACCACTCCCCTTCTGTGTCAAACAGCAATCGGTAGTTCTTATCCGCATAAGTATCCACCTCGCAATGTCCGACACAGACAAAGTTTCCTGCCCGTCTTAAGCCTTCACGGAATCCCCCGATTCCGCTAAAGAGATCAAAAAATTGAATGGTTGCGGCTATCAACCTCCTTTTTGCTGATAAAAACAGGCGGCATGATTTCTCATACCGCCCTTCGTTATTCTGTATCAATTGGTTACCATTCTGTTGGTTCTTCTGTTTTGGTTTCTTCTTCCAGATCAGTTTCTCTTTCTGGTTCAGTTTCCTCTTCCGGTTCGCTGTCCCCTTCTGGTTCGTTTTCCTCTTTCGGTTCACTCTCCCCTTCTGGTTCGTTTTCCTCTTTCGGTTCGCTCTCTCCATCTGGTTCGCTTTCCTCTTCTGGTTCGCTGTCCCTTTCCGGCTCAGTGCTTTCTTCCGGTTGTGTTTCTTCTGTTCCCAATTCTCCAATTGTCTGTTCGGATTCTTCAGGCTGATCTTTGCTTTGCCATTCGGCCTCTGCCTTTTCCAGTGCTTCTTCTATAATCTGAATTAAGAAGTCTTTCTGTTTCATGTGTTTCTTTCCGATGACTACTTTTAATCTCTGGAATAATTCCTCTGATACCTGTACTGCTACTGTTCTTACTGCTCCCATGCTTATTTCTCCTTTTCCTTCCAGTCTGTTGAAATGTTCTTCAATGACCTGTTGTAAAAATTTTTGTGTGCTGCTTTCTGTGAGTTCAATCTCTTCTCTTACTTTCTCATGTAAGTCCATCGGGATCTTTCCGCAGATATTTTTCATTTCTGCCATAACCTTTCTCCTTTCTCTTTCGCTACACACAACATACTCCAAAGCCGCATGGAAAGCTATTCACAATACCCACCAAAGATAACGATGCATTTTATGCCTTACCCCTAGCAGATCCAACAATGTATGTATCGTGCAATCATAGGCCTCACCCCCTTTACAAATTTTCCATTTGAGATAGAAAATCCATCATCTGATCTGGTATTTCTTCCGATGATGGGTTCGTTGTCGATTGTTCCGTAGTGCCACATATTCCTAATTCTCGAACACTTTCTTTTATCGTCTTTTGAATGACTTCTTCCATCCATTTCCGATCCTCTTTTTCCAGAATTGCCTGAACCAGATACTGGCTTTTCTGCCCTTCTGGAACACTTTGAAATTTCTCCCATGCCCTCTGGTGTTCTGGATTTTTCAGGTTCGGGCGGAACGAATATACCGGGCGTGTCATCTCGTCCACATCTGCTCTACAATCCGTTCATACCCTGTTGCGTTGGCATGGACGTCCTCTATAAAAACGGGGCGGCAAATCGCGTCCTGTGTGGTCACGTGGCGTTTTAAAATTGCAGAGCCTCCCCCCATAAATACGGTGGGTACTGCCCGGAGATCAAACCCGGATTCTGTCACCGCAGACAGTATTCTTTCTATATATTTCCGTCCGTTTTCCTGTATGATCCGTCTGGCCTCTTCTGCCATACTGCAAGATTCTCCCCGAAGCACACGCTCAATTTGAGTTTCTGTCACAGACAGTCCGGTATTTCTACGCACTTGTTCTGCTGTCTCATCAATACATCGGATTACTCCAAGTTCCAGACTTCTGCACGTTGCTGCATTCGGAACAGCATTGTCCAGCCTCATAAGGTCAACGGTCCAGCCACCAATATCAACAAGCAGAACAGACGGTTCATTCTTCAGATACTCTGGATGCAGAGCAAGCGCAGAGTATCCCTGTGGGAACAGTTTCACATCTTTTATTGTTATCTCATATAACTCACTTTCATATAAAAATCGCACTGGCTGCTCTTTCCGCAACAGATACTCCCTGAATCCCTGTTTCTCTCTTCCAAAACTTGAAAGCGGAAGTCCAACAGCCAGAATTACCTCTGTCTTTCGTTCCGCTTTCCGATGCTTGATTTCTTCTGCAATGGCTGCCAACGTCAGCAGATAATAATTATCATTTGACGTTTTATTTTTTACCAGCGTCTGTCTTCCCGTACCGCAGACATAATACTTTCCTTGATATTGCAGAACATTCTGCATGGTATACGGCTCGTAATCATACCCAATAATTCCACTTGGGAAAGACACTTGTCTTGTTTTAATGGCATAATAGCCATGATCAATTCCTATGATTATCGCAATCACATCCTTTCATTTTTTCTGTTTAACGTAAGGTCAAAAATGTTGTCACTGCTGCAACGGATCGTTGCAAAAGTGCCATTCGTGAACACTTTTCTATGTTCCAGCGTCCCAAAACCTGCGGAAAATCTGGCTTTTTTATACCACTATCGCCAGAGGAACACTACTGTTCCTTCCCAGCCGGTTATAAAAGATCCCTCTCCCGGCGGCGGTCCAGCCTGTCCGGGGGAGGGATATATCGCAAGTTTCCTTTTTGAACAATTGCCTGTCTTTTTATTTTTATGAGATGTTTTTCCTGCTTTTGTAAAATGGGAAGATACTCCGGTTCTGTCAAAAACTTCCGTATATAATTGCCCTTTTTTCCCAGCTTGTTATCATTTTTCAGCAGTTCTATTTCTACCATGTAATGGGTATCTGGATGAAATCTCTTCTCACACAAAATGCTGTCCCCTTTTATATAATCAGATTTAGCCGATTCTCTTGCTGCCGCCAAGAGTTCATAAATACTTACTTCCACCTCTTATCACCTCCCAAAAGACCAGAAAAAAGCAGACCTCTTAATCGAAGTCTGCTCCTGTCGGATATGGTAATCCTCTTTCTTCATATTTTTTATCGATATAATTTCGAATCCATTCCCTGTATTCTTCCGTTAATGCCAGTTCCTGAAATTCTAACAACCACTTTTCCCCTTTTGCTTCGTCATCAAGCCATCGATCTTCTATGCACTCCGGCTCATCTAACATTTTCATCATCGCTTCAAATGGCTCTTTTACATCATCACCAAATTCTTTCCATAAGGCGATTCCATAGTTCTCCAGTTCAAAAAATTCTGTCAGATATGTCAATCGTTCCATATCCCCCAATGTCATTCTTTTTTCACCTGACAATAATGCTCGATCTCTTTTGCCACATAGATTTAAAAATTTTCTCTTTTCCATCTCCACATCCATTATACTTTTACCTCTTCCTGTTAAAAATAATTCCTTATTACGAAACATTATAAAATTTAAATTCTTTAGAATCAATATATATGTTTCTGTATTACGAAACTTTTTATTTTATAAGGGGAGTTCATCATTATGCAAAAGATTAGACCAGATATGGATATTGGTAAAAATATCCAAGCAATTCGATATAAAAACAATATGACTCAAGACCAAGTAGTTGCAAAATTAAATCTTATGGGTATCTCCATCACCAAAAGTACCTATGCCAAACTGGAAACAAATCGCATGAACATTAAGGCATCTGAATTAGTTGCACTTGCAAAACTCTTTCATACCGATATCAATGCTTTCTTTTCCGGCTTGCTATAGTTCGACATTCCCCGACTCCCTGTGTATATAATAGCATATTAAAAATAAGAACCAGTCTATATTCTTATCGGATATAAACCAGTTCTTTTTTCTTATCAAATAATATAAAAGTGACAGGGAATTCAGATTCTTATCTTCTGTCACTCATGTAATTATTATTCTATTTTAAATTTAATGAATTTACCCATTCTTGAATTTCTTTTTCAATGTTATTTTCTATATAAACGTCATACACATTTTTCCACATTATCTGTGTATACTGTTATTTTCAACCCCATAATTATAACTTGGTACACGCTATACACTACTATAAACTGTACTCCATTTTAGGATTCCCGCAGCTGTCGATGCCCCGGCTCCTGCCCCGATTATAACACAGTCTGTATTTCTTATATTCTTTGCTGCCCTGTCAATCTGGTCTTCATATGCATCCTTTTGGAATACATAATCCCTTGCCGGAGTACTACATAAAAAGTTTCTCCAGTCAGCATACCCTTTTCTGATTTTCTTAAAAATCATAATGAACCTCTTTTCTCAATACACTGCTTCGGACAAATTTCTGCACATCTTCCGCAATGCAGACAATGATTCTGGTTGATAGTAACCGGAACTGAAGATATATCAATGCATTTTTGCGGACATACAGAGTAACACAGTTTGCATCCAATACATTCTTTTCCAATAAAATACCCTGTCTGAACTGCCTCGGTTTTTCCAATTGTTATAGTATCCCTCACAATATTTGATGGATTGCTGATATCAAAATACTCTCCCTGTGCCTCATACAGCCGAAACACTTCGATTGCGTCTTTCGTATCTCCCGGATAGATTTTCTTCATATATGGATTTTTTTCAAACATAATATCAAGATTCTTTTTTCCGATGTTCTTTATTTTTCCACGCAGAGACACCGCAATTTTGTCTTTTGTTGCGGATATTGCCACATACTGCTGCTCCATTAACTGGTCATAAAATGTTTTTCCCGTTGCTGTAAGGAAATACACACCTTCTTCATCATAGTACATCATATCTATGATTCTTGTCTGAGGATGTCCATCTGAACCTATCGTTGCAACTGTTGTTGAATGAATTTCATCCACCAGAAGTTCAAGATAATCCATTTTTGTCATTTCAAAGTCTCTCCTTTCAGTATCGGTGTAAGTTTTTTATATATCATCATGGTAATTGCTCCAATTACCAAGCCTTTTAAGATATTAAACGGCAATGCATTGAATAGAACAACGTCCAGCTTAGTCTTAATAAATGGCAGAAATTCGCCAAATGATGCAATCAGCTGCTCCAGAGGCATAAATGTTTCAAACAGTGAAAGTAGAATAAAATAATTTGCAATCGCTGCCGCTATTCCCATAACCACACTTGAAATAACACATGCCCACCTCGCCATTTTCTTAGTCTTTTTGTATTTGTATATAAAACCGGCAGCCAGTACATAGGATGCCCCCATTAGGAAATTGGCAAGTTCACCAATTCCTCCTGTTGATGTTGACAGAAGCTGTAATATATTTTTTATCAATTCTATCATCACTCCTGTAACCGGTCCAAACGCAAACGTCCCAATCAGTGCAGGTAAATCTGACAGATCCATTCGTGCAAATGATGGACTCAAAGGAACCGGAAACTCTAAAAATGCCAACACATATGATATAGCTGCCAGTAGAGCTGTCATTGTTATCGTTCTTGTAGAAACTAAATTTTTTCTTGTTTTAATAGTTGCTGTATTGTTACTCATAAATCTCCTTTTTGTGAGATATGCCTGAATTTAAAACAGCCCGCAGGACGGGATTCCCTGCGGGACTTGTTTTATCATATCTTCTCTCATCCGGACTTTACCGTCGGTTATGGAATTGCACCATATCAGCTTTTGCTCGCAGACTATACTGCCGGTCAGGAATTACACCTTGCCCCGAAGACTGTAATTTTTTCTGTTAATTATCTTTAAAATTCATAAGGTGGATTTCCAGAGAAATCTGCGATTAAACCATGCGGATTTTCAAGATAGAATACCTCAAAAATAGGATTATCTGCTGTCTGATACTGTCCCTTAACGATAGGATTGTTCATGCATCCTTCCTTTACACTCTTGTTGTCCTCAAATACTGCTTTGCCATGAAGGCGAATCCATGCGTATTCAGGGGAAGATACTGATACTTCTACTTCAGGATTTGCTAACATATCCTTGTAAACATCCTTTGTGTTGTTAGTACAGAACCAAAGCTTTCCGTCCTGCTCAAAACAGAACATGAATGGACGGCATTTTGCCTTTCCATCTCTTCCGACGGTTGCTAAATACTGAACCGGGTTTTTCTGTAAAAATTCTACTACTTTCTGCATTTTAAATTACCTCCTTGATATGTTGTAACAATGATTATTACATCTTGTAGCTATACAATATCATTCGTTTAATGTAATGTCAATAGTTACATCAAGCTTTTTGTAACTTTTTTTGTTACAACTCCTTTTGAAGATTTTACATTGATTATGAAAAACAAAAAGGCTCCGGAAATTGTGATGGTATAATCACTCATCCGAAGCCTTCTGTAGGCTACTCTTCCTCTGTATACACTGCAATATCTTTTTTCACATCAGCAAGTGTCATTTCTGAAAGTTTTTCCTCCATTGCCTTCTGTACTTCTAACAGTCTCTTATCAAGAACATGGTGAATATTCTTTCCTACCGGACATTTCTGATTGGGATTCTCATGAAAATGAAACAGTTCTTCATCTGGTGCACATTCCACTGCTTTATACACATCAAGGAATGTAATCTGCTCCAATGGTCTGGTAATTGTCACACCGCCTGTCCCTCTTGCAACTTCAATAAGACCAGCAGCCTTTAATTGTTGCAATATTTTACGAACAATCACCGGATTAGTTCCAATGCTTGCTGCCATAAAATCACTAGTCATCTTCTGATCTGAAAATGTATCTATACAGGCAAACATATGGATTGCCATTGTAAATCTGCTTGAAATCTGCATTATAAACACCTCTCTTTGACAGTAATCATATCAAAAAACAGATGTAATTTCAATGGTTACATTGTTGTTGAAAACTTAATATAAATACAATCAATAGTCTGCTTTAGAAAAAAACAATTTTATGGTCTATCGACATCTCGCCAAATGGAATTTACCTAACGCAGCGATGCCCCGAACGCCCTTAGTTCTTCTCTCTTTTTCTCGCTCTTGTTTTCAGACCCATGTGCTGTAAACACACCCATGTTTTCAAGTCCAAGATAATCCAGAAACTATTGTTAATACATACATCATGGGAAATCTGGTCATACGCTCTTTGAATAAAGGTTGTGTTTGTAACCACAAGCGGCTTCGCACCGTTTTTTGCAGCACCAGATGCCATGGCAACCGCCTGTTCTTCCGCAATCCCTACATCCACATACTGCAATCCAAGCTCCTTTCGCTGTTCCTGATTTAAGCCTGCACTGCCCGGCATAGCAGGAGTAATCACAAGAAGCTCAGAATCACTTTTTGCTTTTCGCATAATATACTCAGCAGTGATAGATGTATAATCTTCTCCATCGCCAAAAGAGATTGTTGGTTTGCCTGTTTCACGGTCAAATGGCATACACCAATGCCATCCCTCTTTGTCTTTTTCAGCAATCTCATATCCCTTTCCTTTTTGTGTATGGATATGGACTACGATTGGATGATCCGTATCTTTCACCTTGCGGAATAAGGAAATCAGTGATGCTATGTCATTGCCGTTTTCCTCATATATATAATCTAATCCAAACGCTTTGAAGAGATTATTGGAAGCAGTTCCGCCTGTCTCTCTTAATTCGGCAAGATTTTTATACATTCCGCCATGTACTTCGGCAATCGACTGCTCATTATCATTTACTATAATAATTAAATTGGAGTTAATCTCTGATCCAGCTACATTCAATCCCTCTAGTGCTTCACCGCCTGAGAGGGAGCCATCACCAATAATTGCAATAATATTTTCTTTATCTCCTTTTATATCTCTCGCCTTAGCCAGACCCGTAGCTAAAGAAACTGAGGTCGAAGTGTGACCTACATTGAAGAAGTCATGTTCACTTTCTTCCGGATTTGTATAACCGGAATCCTCTGAAAAGTGCTCATCGGAAATATATCCATTCTTTCTTCCGGTCAAAATCTTATGAGGATAGCTCTGATGAGATACATCAAATATAAACTTATCCTTAGGCGAAGAGAAAACATAATGCATGGCAATCTCTGCCTCCACCATACCGAAATTTGGACCAAAGTGACCGCCGATTTTAGTCAGCCGGTTAAACAATGCCTCTCTGATTTCCGAAGCAAGTTCCTCCAGCTGCTCCATAGACAATTTTTTTACATCTTCCGGTCCGTTAATTGTTTGAATAATTTTATAATCTGTCATTTACATTCTCCTTATCTATTTTCATTAGATTTCTTTAACGAGTAGATCAAATAATCCAGGCAATCTATGTTATCCTGATAAATATGTGTCTGTTCCATTAAATGTTTTCTATACATACATAACTGTGATAACAGCGCTTCTACATTGTTTTCTTGTGCCAGTTTCATGCAACACTGGATTGTTTTCTGATTACAGCCTGCGTCCACAAGATTCTGATAAATTATTCCATATTTGTCATTTGCTTCTGCCATCTGTCTGCACCTCCTGCTTAAATTATACATGCTTCAAACGATATATCTAATACTTATAATTCATATCACGATATTCTTGACAGGAATATCATTTGAGTATAGGATAATAAAAAAGGTTGGAGGTGTACTATGGAAATTCGTGTACTTCGTTATTTTCTTGAAATTGCACGTGAAGGAAATATGTCAAGGGCTGCTGAAAGACTTCATGTTACACAGCCAACGCTGTCTAAACAGATGAAAGATCTGGAACAAGAGCTTGGCAAAAAACTATTTAAGCGTGGCAGCACAAGCGTCAGTCTTACTGATGAGGGTATGCTTCTGCGAAAAAGAGCAGAAGATTTACTGGCCATGGCTGACAAAATCACAAACGAATTTCAGGCAATGGATGATATCACAGGAGGTGATATTTATATTGGCTGTGCAGAATCCTATCTTGTAAAATATCTTGCCCGTGCTGTAAAAAAGTTAAGCAGCATTTATCCCAATATCCATTATCATGTTACCAGCGGTGATACCGAACAGGTAACAGAACGATTAGACCGTGGACTTCTGGATATGGCATTTATAGTAGAACCGCCCGATTTATCAAAATACAATTATCTTGAAGTGCCTGAATACGATACATGGGGTGTTCTGATGAGAAAGGACAATCCATTAGCCGCAAAAGAGGCTATTGCCTTTGATGATTTATTGGATATTCCTATTTTTTGTTCGGAACAGTCTGCTAAAATGGATTTACCCCGTTGGTGTTCCGATAACCTTGACCGACTTAATATATTAGCGACATTTAATCTCTGCAATAACGGTGCCGTTTTTGTCCGTGAAGGGCTGGGGGTTGAGCTTACCTTTGAAAAGTTAGTAGAAACAAATGCAGAAAGTGATTTATGCTTCCGTCCGATCACACCACCTCTCCACACAAAAATGTATGTTATATGGAAAAAATATCAAATATTCACTCCTGTTGCTAATCTGTTATTGGAAGAAATAAAAAAGATCATCGTTTTACCATAATCGTGAAACGATGACCTTTTTGTGATTTGAACACAGCAAGACAAACTTCGATTTAGATTTCACCTGTAAAGTGTACCCTTTGTCAAGGACACTTTAAATTTATAAGCTGCTTTCATATTTTTAAACACGGACATAACCAGTAGATGGACCTGCACCAACTTTTGCGATATACCCACTCTTAACCAGATTCGTCAAAGTCCTTTCCACGGTAATTTTGCTTATATCAGGACAAAGCTCCATGATTTCTTTCTTTGTAATTTTGCCAACCTTGTTATCAATAACCGCTTTAATTCTATCAGGCTTAGAAAGACTCCGATGCTTCAAATGCTCTACACGGCTTTCGAATTCATTGTATGCTTTCAACATGATACCCAGATAATATTTAACAAAAGGCTCATAGCTGTTTTCTCCCTCATGCCAGCCAGTAGAACTTGCTTGAAGGGCTTCATAATATGTTTCCTTTGTCTTTTCAATCAACATTTCCATACTGATATATTTTCCAACGATGTATCCCGCCTTATAAAAAAGCAATAAAGTGAGCAAACGGCTCATCCTACCATTTCCGTCAGGCGATACCACATTGAGACCCCGCAAGAAAACGATAGTTAATTTCCACTCTTTGCTTACGATCTTTGCCGGTTCCCTCTGCCTGATATACATAAATACTATCAATCAGCTCCACCAGCATAGAACGGTTCAGTTCTGTTACTGTTTCATACTTACGAATTGTTTCCAAAAATTGATTGGTACTCTGTGTTTTCTTTTCTTCCGCTCTGATTTTAGTTCTTAATTCGTCTCTTTTTTGAGCAAGTTCTTTCTGCTCACTTTCATAAGCTGAGGACATCTTTTCAAAGCGTTCATCAGAAATCTTACCGAGTGCATTCTGCTCAAAGAGCTTCATAATCACACTATCAATTTCTGCAATCCGTTTTTCTGCTACTTCCAAGTCTTTCTCGAACTGTTTGATTTTCTTACTGCCGCCTTTTTCGCTCAATTCGTGCATTTCCTGTATAAACTGATCTCCTAAGGCTTCCATATTCTTAATATGCTTTTGAATATCACTCATAACAATCTGTTGCAACGCCTCATAAGAAATGGCATGGGTTGTACAAAGATTGCTATTCCTTACATAAGTTCTGCAGCGAAAGCGAGGCTCCCTTCCATTTGGATTAGAAAACGCCATGTTGCGACCACAATCCGGGCATTTCACAAGACCCACAAATATATTAGGACGTCCTGTTTTATTCGGCTGTTTTTTTACACTGATGAATTTCTGCACCAGTTCAAAGGTTTCTTCATCAATGATCGCTTCGTGGGTGTTCCGTACTATGATCCATTCTTCTTTCGGAACTGCAACCGGCTTCTTATTCTTAAATGATTTGGTCTGTGTCTTATGAGAAACCATATGTCCCAGGTACACTTGATTCTCCAAAATCATCTTCACATTCTTTGCTACCCAATCCGTTGGAAACTTAAATCCTGTACTTGTTTCCAGAGTGCCGTTCTTCATTGCCCTGTATGCTCTCGGAATCAGAACACCATCCTCGCACAAGGTTCTCGCAATCTGATGAACGCTGTTGCCCTGTTTCGATAATTCAAAAATTCGTTTGACAATAGGTGCTGTATCAGGATCAACCAATAGCTTTCTTTTGTTCTCTGGGTCCACCACATAACCATAAGGTGCAAATGAACCGCAGAACCCACCACTCAATGCTGTTGTCTTTTTTACGCTTCGGATTTTCTTTGATGTATCACGAGCATAATACTCATTCATAATAGATTTAAACGGCATCATCTCGTTTTCATCAAATCTTGTATCGACATCATCATTCAAAGCAATAAACAAAATATCATTATTAGGAAAGATTTCTTCCACATAATACATGAACATGGCATTGTTACGTCCAAAACGTGACATATCCTTTACCATGATACCGCTCGGTTCCGGATCGTCCATAGCATCTTTAATCATACGGTTCAGATCCGGCCGGTTGAAGGTGGTTCCAGAATAACCATCGTCCACATATTCGCCTATCACTTCAAATCCTTTTTCCTTAGCATTGTACCTTAACATCTGCAACTGATTGGTAATGCTGTTGCTTTCCTTATCCGCATCCCCATCGTCTTTCGATAAACGTGCATATAATCTAACTCTTAGTTTTGTCTGCTGTTTTAACATTTCTGCTCCTTTCCAACAGCAAACAAACTGCTTTGTACTTTATAATTATAACACGTTTAAGCACTCTTTTCAGCAATTTGCTCTACTGTTTTTTTCAATCAACGGGTATTGTTTTCCTGCTCAATTTCTTTCTGGATCAGTCGTTTAATTAAATACTCCAACTGAACCGTACCGGAAAAAACGGAAGTTACATAAAACGTTGTATTCCCAATTTGGACTGCATTCTCCTGTTTAGGATTTTCCATGTGCTCACCTCATTTCCAGGCAACAAAAAAACACCATCACTGGTGTTTTTTTGCTCCTATATATTTACAATTCTTCGTGCATATACTCCGCTTTTTAAATCTATCTCTGCATAAACCATACTACTATCGCCAAACTCTGTCTGCCCTGGCTGAATACAGGTTGTAGTACCTATCTGATTCATCCATGATCCTTTTTCTGTATCAGGACTTTCGTGAATATGCCCGTGCAGAGAAAGTAACGGCTGTTTGGCTTTAAGGAACTCATAAATATCTACTGATCCTATATCCAAATCCTGATATAGAAGCTGTCCCAAACGCAATCCGGCAGGAGGCATGTGCATAACATATACCGTTTTCTTCGGACTCTCCGGTTCAGGCAGTTCTTTCAAAATTCCACACATCAATGGAAGTTCTGTTTTGGAATACTCCAACCAGTCAAAAATTCTGTCATAACCATATTCATTCGATATACCGGCAAAAAAGCTAAGTTGTCTTTGGGGAATATAATCTGTCTCTGTAACAACTCGATCCTTACATCCAAAGGGATGATCCAAAATCTGATTCATTCCAATAAATTCATATTCGTCAATGCGGATTTTTTTACCTGCTATATTATGAACATTTGCGAATCCCCCACAAGTCTGTTCAAAAAGATTATCCACAGATAGCAAATCGTCATTCCCCAGCATATTAAGGTATGTAATGTTATGTTCTTGCAATATGGAAAAGTAATTACTTAGAAATCCTTTGATAAATAACGGTTGTTCTGTATGTCTTTCTCCCAATTTTGGAAGCATATCTCCACCATTCACAATAACTCTGATCTCTTGTTTCATAGCTATTTCTAATGATTTTCTGTATTTATTTTTATCTCCATGCAGGTCTGTAACATAAAGTATTTTCATGCTGTATCTCACTCCTTATATCCTTTAAGCATTTGCATCTTGATTGATTATAACACACAGCAACAATACTTTCAGCAGTTTCCGCCGCTATGTTTTCCACCTGTAGTATAGATCACTTTCTTCCCACATTTTTATATCTTATCATCAAAACCACATGAATAGGTCGGATCTATGGTTATTGCACACATAAATCCGGCCCATTATATCTGATTTCGATTTTACTGCCGTATTTGCCACGCACCCCGGCAAGTCCTTCTGTTATAAGGACGGGGCTGTTACAGGCTGCGGATAGCGTCACCGCATCATAGTCCCACATACGCCGCCGCTTTGCCAGAGCAAGCAAACGCCGCAGGAACTCTCCCCAAGTCTTTAGGAAGCTGTGAAGAAGTACCATTATGATCTGCGTCGTTATCGCGTCCGGCCTGCCACAGCCGGTTTCGTAGGTTGCGTTTATCGCTCGGACAGCCTGGATCCATCACCTCCTTAGGCCGCCTGTCACCGCGCCGCCCCATCTGCCGCTCGGAACACAGAATGAAGTACCTGTAACAGCGTATATTCGGTTGTCAAGGAACAAGCAAGGGGCATGGCAGACAAATTGATATTGCAGTTGGGGTGGGAGGATGTATATGCTTCCTTACCACACCCGTCCAGCTTGTCCCGCCGAATATGTCCCTCTACTATTCAGTACATTTTTAGGGGCAAAGTTGCCGTCTGTTATAAAATTTCTTTGAAATATTTTTCCAGACTACGCAATCCGGCTTCGATAGAACGGGTGATCCGGCTTTTGTGTGTTCCTTCCGCTTTGGCAATATCTGCTTTGCTCATGCCAAGAAAAAAGTGTGCATAGATTCGTTGGCGCTGCTTTACCGGAAGTTTGGAAAGACCTTTATAAATCAACTCCGTCATTTGGCGCTGTTCCCAAATTTCTGCCGGGTTAAGAGGCTTTTGCAATATCTCACGCTCAATACCTTCGTCTCGATCCAGAGAGTAAAATGCTTTATAGCGGTATGTACGAATCCGATAGGCTTCTTCCAACAACATATATTCCCGAAGCAACAAAGCAACTTCATCCGGCACCTCAACGATCATGTCCTGTGTATAATACGGGTAATAATCCCGAAGATTGATTTTCTTCATAGTAATTTCCTCCAATTTCGATGTTTGAGTTGATGGCAAAAATCGAAATCAGAGGGTGGGCTGCGGCAGCGATAAGGTCTAAGTCTCTTTCTGATTAAAAAAAGGGTACAAAAAAGCGCGCCCGTACAAAGAACAGGCGCGCCAAAGCAGCAGTATAAAATTTTTCCGGGAGGTTGACAGCGAAAATGCTCAAACTTTGTCGAAACCAAAAACGCCGCAATCCATACGAGCTGGACTACGACGTATAGGTGACTGAATGTAAAGCAGTTTATCTGCAGATCTGTGTTGCATAGACGCATAGACATTTCCTCCCATCAAGGAGGAACCTGAATCGGCTGCTTGATACCTCCTTGGGAGAAAATTATATCGGTTATGTTTCCTTTATCAGTCCGCAGATATTCGCTTTTTACTCTTTATATTCGCAATTTTCTACATATTCCGCTCTTAGAATATATGCTGCAAAAAGCAAGCCCACAAGGGGAAACAACACCTTGTGGGCTCATGTTATAGATGTTCAAATTTATAGCCGATCCCGGCGACACTCTCAATATAGTTTGGAAGATCCGGTTCAAAGCGCAACTTCTTACGCAGCTTACTTATATGATTATGAATCGCTTTTCTCGAATAGAAATCACAATCCTCTTTCCAAACCAAATCGGTAATCAGTTCGTAAGTAAAAACACGTTTGGGATTGGCAATGAGTAATGCCAGTATATCAAACTCCTTACTTGTCAGGTTGATAATCCGTTCACGAACCCTGACAGTGCGGTGTTCCAGGCATAGATAAAGCTCGCCTTCTTGTATTTCTGTCAGAGGATTTTTCTCTGCTGTGGAAGAAGTGTGACAGGAATTGAATACTGTTCCATGACAGACTCCTTGCTCCAAAATATATTGCATTAGAGCATTCTTTTGTTCCTCGTTAAGAAGCAGAAATAACTTTTCGCCAATCTGTTTGCCGGATTCTTCTATATCAAAAACAGCTAATGTCCCATCACATCATCACCTCCATAAAATTTTTCAATTACTCCACAAAGAACAAAACCTGCCGGATCAGCTCCGGGATATTGACCGGGGCGGTGATATAGTCGTTCACGCCCTCATGCCGGTATTCATATTCCGTGGCAGGGTCGTTGTTCTCGGTGAGGATAAAGAACGGCAGAAGCCGGACAGGGGGATTCTTCATTTGGAACATCCCCGCCACCCGCCGTAGCGTATGAAACAGCTCCATTGCTGTGCCGTCCGGCAGTTCCAGATCGCACAAGATCAGTTCTATTTCCTTATCCTCAAAAATCCGGCGCTTGGCTTCCCAAATCGAGGAAACCAGAATCAGGTCAAAGCCCTTTTGTAGCATAGCAGCCCGCAGCACTTCGGCGCTGGTATCTTCTGCATAGACAAAGAGCAGCTTGTGAAAAGTCGGGGCCTTTTCGCCGGATAACTGCCGGTAGGCGTATTCCACCAGCTTATCTTGTAGTAGCAGTCCTTTCATTTTGTCCATGCACAGCGTCGCGCCCCGGCGCATAGCTTCCTGTTCGTAGTCGTCCTTGTCATGACAGGACGCCAGAATAAAAGGCAGCTCCTTGTCTGCGGCCCGCACCTCGTCCAGAAAGTCCATGCCGGAACCGTCCGGCAGGTCGAGATCACAGCAGACCACCAGCGGCATTTCCTCTTGGATGGCGGTCCGCGCTTCTTTCAGCGTACAAGCCGTTTTTACCGGGTAGCCCCGGTGCTGTAAGTATTTTTGCAGGCACCATGTATAGGTGTCGCTGTCGTCGATCAGCAGTATCTTTTTCATGTGTCCTCACCCCCAATATTGATTTACCACAAGCATAAACTACAAATGTTACACAAATGTCCGAGGTGCCTTTGATTTCGACAGAAAAACAGGCTGAATTGTTACAACGCTCGGACATTTCAAAAATTTCTTTGAGAAATGGCGAAAAAAGCGGGGCAGCACACGCCGCCCCGCCGATCCCATACGGCTATTCCATCGTCCTGATTTGCTCAACAAGAGATTGCTTTTTCAGATTTCCAGTTGTGTAAGAAATCAAGGTGAATTGCACAATCAGCAGGATTGCTAAATATATCAATACGATCAGCCACGGAAATGAATAGTAAAAGTATGGATTCATCGTTTTCACAACGACCTGTACGGATAGGAAGCCCAGTCCAGTCCCCAAAACCAATGTTACCAGCGTAGCAAAAACTGAATACATTAACCCCTCATAGCACAGCATTTTGATAAGCTGCTTTTTACTCAAACCAATCGCCTGTAACATTCCAATTTCCTGCCTACGGGATAAGAAGTTTGTGATTGTCGTATTGACAAGGTTGATTAAAGAAAAGCACACAACAATAACAGCCACGATCAACAATACCCCGAAAGAAAGTTGTTGAAGTCCGCTATAATAAGTGATACTTTCTTTTATGGTTTCCATAACCAAATCGCTATTTCCGTCTATCAGTTGATTTAATGCAGCTTCTACCGTATCATATTTTTTCATATCGGTAATTACGGAAATCGTACCTGTGCAATCTATCCCGGTCGCTTCATTCATAAACTGCTCCGGAAGCGCAAAGCATTTTGAGAAGCCGGAGTAAGAATATTCGTTTACAATGCCCATGACGGTATAGGCCTTTGTGCGAATTTGGCCGGATTCGGTTTTATAGTCCACTTCGACGGTATCACCCAACGCAGCCTCAATATCATAGAGATCGGCACGCTCTTGAAGCAAGACAATTCCATTGCCTGCCACCAGTTCATCATAATCAGTCGTTCCCGCAATTCGCTCTTTCTCCAAATTCTGCTGTTCATCTCGGCAAAAGCCCTGAATCCATTTTCCAGAATTACCATTTACACGATATTCTGCGTCCGTGTAATACCAGTGCTTGATTCCTGTAACGCCATCAATAGATTCTACTGCATTTATAAAATCGGCATTTAGAAAATTCTTTTGCTGCAATCCAGACAAAGAAATACCAGCAGTGTCCCACGATTGATTTGCGTTGAGCTGAATGTTAAATTCACCGACAGGGAAAGCCCTGCCTCTTGCCTCTGCAACGCCATCATAGGAAACTAACATTGTCGAAATCAATACAACCAATACTCCGCCGAGTGAAAGAGAAAGTATTGTTAAAGTGGACTTTGCCTTTTGTCTGGACAGATTCATTTTAGCAAGTGAAGCAGGCGTTATTTTACGGTGCAACACGGAACTTTCTTTCATTTTCCCCTGATAATCGGAATATCGCAATGCTTCCAGCGGAGATACTGCCGCAGCTCTTTTTACAGGAGTATGAATGGCAATCATCACAATAATAAATGCAAAAAGGCCAACCCCGACCGTCACACATAAAGTAGTCAGCCAGTACCAACCGGCAGGAATCAGGAAGTACCCAATCACATTTCCAATAACCAGACCAATCGGGATAGCAATGGCAGCAAGTAATTTCCCCTCGCGGTAAACCATCTTTTTGATCTGTCGTTTTGTAGTTCCGATTGTGCGAAGCTGTCCATAGTTACGGATACTGCTTGCTACTGAAATATAAAAAATCGAATAGATCACAATGCCGGAACCAATGAAAGTTACAAAACCGATCAAGAAATAGAACAGCATATCGCTTCCGTGATTTTCGTCCTTTAAGTTAAAATATGTGGAACGGACAATCACATTATCATCGGAAATTTTTAATTGCTGCGCCAGAGTGTTTGCATAGTTGGTGGCTTCTTCCTCGCTCATGTTTTGAACGCCTTTCAGCCCAATGTAATAATCAATCATGCCTCCGTCGCCATACTGCTGTCTTACTAATTCTTTCGATATAATGGCTGTATAGCGCCCAATATCGCCGGTTTTCACATCTAAGATTCCCGTCAATTTGAAATCATGGGTAGTGCCGTCAGAAAAGGGGATTTGAATTGTCTGTCCCAATTCATTTGAATAGCCCAAACTATCCAAAAAGGATTCCTGCACTACAATTTCATTCTCCGAAGCTGGTAAATCTCCCGAATAGGGCATACTTTGGGATGTTAGCATATCTGCATTTGCATAAGTAAAGTTCACGGTTGAATGGTTTACCTGTTCAGAAAATGCGTTGAAAAATTCTCCAACCCACGCAATTTCTTCTTGCTTGTATAGTTCCTGTCCCTGTTGTTCAGAAATCGCATGATACATAATCTGCGCTGTTTTTTGGTTGCGGTTTTGCGTTTCCTGCATAACCCCAAAGCCATAGAGTACAATAGCAGATAGCAATGCGCTGGCAAGTACAATCGTCAAAACAATAAAGATATTTCTTTTTCGATTTGCCGATATACTGCGGTTTGATATGCGCTTTACAATGCCGCTGGTATCATTTTCAAAAGGCCATGTCATAGCCTGCCACCTCCTTACTCCACGATCTTACCGTCCTCAATGCGGACGATCCGATCGGCAAGGCGGGCAATGTCGTTGTTGTGGGTGATCATCACAACGGTTTGTCGGAACTCCGCACTGGTACGCTTGATCAGCCCCAGCACCTCGGCGCTGGTCTTGCTGTCAAGGTTGCCGGTGGGCTCGTCGGCCAGCACAATAGCCGGTTTGGTGATCAAGGCCCGGGCGATAGCCACACGCTGCTGCTGTCCGCCAGAAAGATTGTTCGGCATATTTTTCAGTTTATCTTCCAGTCCCAGCAGGTGAACGATCTCGTCCAAAAACTTCTGATCCACCGTGTCCCCGTCCAGCTCCACCGGCAGGACGATGTTCTCATACACATTCAGGATCGGAACAAGGTTATAGTTCTGGAAGATAAAGCCGATGTTGCGGCGGCGAAAGATGGTAAGCTGTTCGTCGTTCATCTTCGACAGTTCTTTGTCCCGGACAATCACATTGCCAGAAGTAGGGGTGTCCAGCCCGCCCATCATGTGAAGCAGGGTAGACTTGCCGCTGCCGGAGGTTCCCACAACGGCCACAAATTCGCCGTCCTCCACGGAGAAGTTCACACCGTCAAGGGCGCGGGTGATGTTCGGCTCTGTGCCGTAATACTTTTTCAGGTCGATAGTCTGTAAAATGCTCATAAAATTCAATCCTTTTTTTGTTTGTTGTAAATGCGGAACGCTGCTGCGCCGGTGGCCGCCAACTGCACCAGAATCAGCACAGCGAACAGGCCGAAGCTCTCATAGTAGAACAGTTCATCCCAAAATAGGAGAACATCACAGAGAGCAGTCAAGGCAACCGTCCAGCGGATGTGCCGGGCCAGCCATTGCCGGAACACCAGCACAAGGGCAACGGGCGGGACGATCAGCAGCGCCAGATTCAAAATCAATGTCGGGGTCAGTTCCATTGCGTCGCCTCCTCACTTTTGTTGATAAGGGTATTGTAAAACCCAAATGTCCGCGAAATGTTACAGCGGCCAAAAAATTTCATTGAAAATCGGGGTGAAATGTTACAACGCTCGGACATTTCAAAATCAGTCTGCCATTTTGATCCGTTCCACCAACGAATTTCTGCATTGAATTTTTAGACAGATAGCAGAAATTATAATAGGTGTTATTATTAAGCAGACACCGTAAATCAGTAATGGAATAAAAGGAAAAGTATATTGAAAATAAGTTAATCCATTCGCAGACAATATCCGTACTAACAAATAACCCATCAAGGTTCCTGCCACAACCGTAATAATCAAGCATGGAATAATCAGTAAGACACTTTCATGCAGCAGCATTTTCTTTATCTGTTTTTTTGTCATACCGATAGATTCCAATATTCCAAATTCTTTTCTCCTTGTACTGATACGACTAATCAAGGTGTTTGTCAGATTAAAAATGCTAAACATAATGACAAAGGCAGATACCCCATAAACTTGTACGCTGGTATTATGAATCGTATTTGCCGAAGATGCTTTTACCTCTTGTAAGGTTTCCATTACCAAATCAGGGTGTCGGGACAGTATATTATTTAATTTGCTTTCTACTGATTTACCCACTTTTTCATATTCAGGTACGGACAAAGTTAAGGAAGCTGTTAAATCCATATCGCCCCACAACTTTTCTATGGTTTCTTTGGGGAGATAAAAGCCCTCATTCATACTTTTTTCGGAAGTACCGGCAATCAAAATATCTATGCTGTGTTCAGCCCCATCAAACCATCGTAATGTCACTTTTTCTCCTATTGACGGGCAAGCATGATAGACTTCTTTCTGTACGCTTGTTCCTAATATAACCATAGCGTCTTGTTTCACCAATGTTTCGTATGTCCAATCAACAGGAAGCGTTTTCAAAATTTCCTCCTGATTATCAGGCGTAATCGGAATAATGGGAATTTCTAATTGTTCATCGTGATACTCAATAATGGCTGCGGTTCTCTCCGTAGCATAAATCTCTTTAACTTCCGGGATTTGTTGCAATTCTTCCATGAGTTCTTGTGAAAAAGGCGTATTAACTTGATACTCCGAAATACCATACGGTTTCGGGTTGACTAATGTATTGTGGTTAATCGTAATATAATATTCTCCATCTTCCAAATTCCCCATTCTTGCAAAGGAATCTGGATTCCATGATGATATAAAAGTGGCTCCAACCATAAATAAAATCCCGCCGATTGCAAGCGAGGCAATCGTCAGATTGTGTTTTTTTCGATTCTGCTTTTCGCTCAATACGGCTAAAGAATACGGTGAGAGCCGAATATGATTTTTCCTATTCTGCACTCTACTTTCTTTTAGTTCTGGATCGTTTCCAACATATTTTGTTGCTTCAATAGGGGAAATATTTGAAGCTATTTGTGCGGGCTTGTATACGGAAATTTGTACGATGATAATGCCTAATATTATTGCTAAAATACTTGTGGCTATGGCATTGATAATCGTTATTCCATTCGGCTCTAACAAATATGCAAATATGATACCTACTGTAATACCGGCAGGTATTCCGAACAGGCAGAAACGATACCCTTCTTTACGAATCATCCGCTTAATTTGTTTTTCTGTCATGCCAATAGTTTTGAGCTGTCCAATCTGCGATACTTGATTTGATACCGAAAGGTAGAACACACTGTATATGACAATTCCGCTTGAAAATGCAATAAAAAGAGTAGCTAAAAGAACACCTCCCATTCCTGATCCACTAATAAGTGAGGAACAGAATTTGCTATTAAAATAAAGTTGGTTCCTGCTTATGTCTTGGGATAAAGCCAGACGATATACTGTATTCTCAAAATCAATAAGTCCCATTTCCGTGGCACCATTTACACGAATCAAGGCACTATATGGAATATCCGATAATAACACACCCTGTTCTGCATACGCTGGGGAGACATAAAAGTAAAATGTTCCTGTTTCCACATTATCAGTAAAACCAGTAATGATGAAATCCTCTGTTTTACTCCCCGCCGTTGGTAAAGTGATGGTATCTCCTATATTTAGCTGATACCCCAGCTCTAATTGAACATTTTTATCAATTACAATTTCATTGTACTGTTCTGGACAGGTTCCACTGACTAATTCATAGGATTTTATAATTCCAAAACCAGTCGGCATATAAACCGCTTCAAATTTGATCCCATCCATCAGAAAACTATCACTATGCTTATAGGGTACAATATCTTCAAGATCAGGTTCTTTTTTCAGAACTTCTATCTGTTCTGCTGTAAGCCCCCCGATGGTAGCTTGCTGCATTTGATTCAAAATCTTTTGTTCACTAATTTTGCTGCCTTGTTGGAATAAGGAGATTCCCACAATCAAACTAATTGCCAGCGCAATGGTCAAAACATTAAAAAAGCAAAAAATACGATTTGAAGATACATTGCGTTTTGCTAATTTCTTTACAATGGCGCTGGTGTCATTCTCAAAAGGCCATGTCATAGTTGTATCACCTCCATATTTGATAAGGGTATTGTAAAACCCAAATGTCCGTGAAATGTTACAGCGGCCAAAAAATTTCATTGAAAATCGGGGTGAAATGTTACAACGCTCGGACATTTCAAAAAAATTTACGGCGGGCAGCCGGAAATGGCCGTCCGCCGAAACATACTACACGATCTTTTAGATAGATTGATTGTGAAATAATTTCAATCCAATCACCACATCTATCATAAGTTCCACAATGAGAATTATACTAATGGCAAAATTAAAATTACATAGGTTATATAATCCGATATAGATTTCACAAGTAAGAAATACAACTTGCAGACACAAATTTAAGTATGTCACTAAATGCTCGTTAGTTCTATTCCACAATCTAAACAGGAACATTGTAAAAATAGGTTTTCCAGCAAAAGCAAAGAGTACTGACAATATCGGCACCAAAAATATATAGTAAGAATCTACTGCATTGCTGGGGGTTGTACCTACCCATTGAATTGCTATATTATCAGGAACAACGAAAAATAAAACAATAGATAAAATAACATTGATTATTAAGATGATTGTTGTTGCTTTGCAAAAATTGATTTTTTTCATGGTGTTTTCTCCTGTTATAAGTGTGCTTTATTTAGTCGGCAACATAATGGAAAATTCCGAACCCTTGCCCGGCTCCGAAACCACTTTGATATAGCCGCCCTGCCGTGTTACGATCTCGCGGGCCAGATACAGGCCAATGCCCACGCCCTGCTGTTCGTGTACTTCTTCCTCACGATAGAAGCGCCGGAAGATGGCGGCCTGATTGCTTTCGGAAATGCCCTTGCCGGTGTCGGCTACTTTGATTTCCACATACATTTCCCACAGCACCACCGACACAGCGATTTTCCCGCCTGCCGGGGTGTACTTCACCGCATTGTCCAGCAGGTTAAAAAGGGCTTCGGATGTCCACTTGCTGTCATGGAAAACGGTCAAATCCTCCGGGCAGTCCACGGACACGACGATTTCCTTTTTCTCTGCTGCATACACAATTCCACTCATGGCCTGTGCCACGGTATCAAAGAGGCGGCCCGGTTTCTTATCCAACTGGATCACGCCCGTTTCCAGCCGGGAAGTTTTCACAAGGGCCTGAAAGAGAAAGTCCAGCTTATCCGTCTGGCTGCGGATTCCCCGGATAAAGTCGGTGCGCTCCGCCTTGGTCATAGGCTTTTCCAGCAGCGTGTCCGTCGCCATTTTCAGATTGCTTACCGGCGTTTTCACTTGATGGGAAATATCCGATACAAGGGTCTGTAACTCCTGCCGTTCCTCGTCCACCCGGCGGCGGTTCTCCTGCATGATCTGATAGAGCCTTGCCAGCCGGTGTCCAATTCTGGCAAGCTGGGTTTCGCTGTCCTCTGGCCGCTGGGGCGCTTCATTTCCGGCGATCATGTGGTCTAAAGTCTGGCATAGGTCAGCGGTAAACTGCGACAGCCGCTTTCCAAACGCCTGCGTCAGTACAAAAATCCCCACAAGGGCGCACAGCAGCAGCGCCCCGCCCGTCAGCAGCACCGCCGTCTGTTTTGTCACAAGAAACAGGGCTATGGTGATCCCGGACATGGAAAGGACAAGCCCCATTGCTACCCGGCCAAACAGCCGCTTTACCGAGAGGTTTTGCAACTTCATTTTGCCTCGCCTCCCGTCCATTGATAGCCCATGCCGTAAACAGTTTTGATGTAGGGCGCGCCGCCGTCGGATTCGATCTTACTCCGAATCCGGCTGATGGAGGTTGTCAGGGTGTGTTCGTCCACAAACTTCTCGTCTATATCCCACAGCTTTTCCAAAAGCTGCCCACGGGTCAGCACTTGCCGGGGATTTTTACGGAACAGGTTCAGCATTTTGTACTCCATCGGGGATAGGGTCAGGGGCTTGCCGTTTAAGGAAGCCGTCTGCTCCGAGAAGTCCAGAAACAGCCGCCCGTCGTCGTAAATGTCCTTGGCCGGTTTGTGGTGTTCCAGCATGGCGAACATGGCTTTGATTTTTCGCTGCAAGGCCCCGATCACAAAGGGCTTTGTGATGTAGTCCACCGCGCCCACCTCATAGCCCCGTATCTGGTCGCTCTCCTGATCGTTGGCGGTCAGGAAAATCACGATGGTATCCGGGTGCTGGGGCTTTATCAGCTTGCACAGTTCAAAACCGTTCCCGTCCGGCAGGTTGATGTCCAGCAGCACTAAATTAAATTCCCGCTGGCGGATGGCGTCGGCTGCGGTTTTGGCATTTAGGGCAGAAGTCACGCCATAGCCGTCTGCGGTCAGGTTATAGGCCACCATCTTATTCAAAAAACTGTCGTCCTCGACAATTAAAATCTGCTTCATATCCTCACTTCCTTTGCTTTTTGCAGATAGTATAACAGGCAAATGTCCTTTGTTGCAGAAAACACAATTTTCTGATAAAGGAAAATTTACTCCATTGTTTTAATGCGCTCGATCACAGGATGTCTTTTGCTATATCGTACAGAGAAAACGGAGTAAGCGGCCAGTATGAAGAAAAGCGCTACAAAATATATGCTTATTTCTAAAACTGGAAAATGATAAGTCAATGTCCCGAATGTCCCAACCTGATTGAAAACTTTGCAAAGTACAAATCCTGTTAAAGTTCCAATCGTTAAGGTTAAAATAGCCGTACCAGAAACATAATAGAAACATTCTGTTTGCAGCATTTTGGAGAATTGCTTACTGCTCAATCCCACAGACTGTAAAATACCAAATTCCTGCTGTCTTGATATAATGTTTGTCATTAGCGTGTTGATAAGGCTGATTAGCCCAAAAACAGCAATGAAAAATACCAATCCGTATAACGGCATTTTTATGTTATCCATTTCCTCTTGCAGATAAGTAATAATATCGCTGATACTGAAAACTTCTATACCTCCACGATTTTCCGCCAACTGGAAAATCTTATTCTCAACTTCTGTAAGCTGATCTCTTTCCACATCTACAATGCAGGTTATGTTGAAGTTGGAAACATTTTCTTTCATCATAGGTAAGAGTTCCTGCGGAAAATAGAAAGAAGCTGAATCCCCACCGAGATTAGGAGCTTTCCCAATCCCCATTACAGTAAATTCTTCCCATTGTCCATCCGCTGTTTCCACTTTGACTATATCGCCAATTTGAGGAGTGTAATTATAATAGTCGCTTAACAGCTTGGCGGAATTATCTACGATAACTCCTTTTCCGTTGATAAGTTTCTGGCGGTCTGCGGTTCCCTCAATTAGTCCTTGTGAAAAGGCCTCGTACTGATTTTCGGGGATTCCAATTTGGGTAAAGAAATGGCTGTTACCATCCTTGAAAGGAGTGGGAAATTCCATATTTGAAACACAGCCCTGTATAAATTCAATATTCTTTACGCCATCCATATCTGAAATCGTTTCTTCCAAAACTTCATCCAATGGATTTTTCGTTTGAAGTGCATTGATCCCGGCGGGGCGATCTTCCGCATTTGTGTTGGCGGGATCAAGGGAAAGTACAATGTCGCCATTTGCAAATTGCTGTTTTGCCATGCTTTCTACATCAGTTGAATTAAGGTAGGTGGCGGCACACATCAGTAAAACTCCGGCAAATCCCAAAGACAATACGGTTAGTATAGCTTTTTTCTTGTTCCGGGCAAAGCTCATTCGGGCAAGCGAAGATGGCGTAATTTTTCGATGTTCGATCCGCGTTTTTTCTGTCGCCGGTGTATCAGTCGTATTGATTCGCAGCGCCTCAATAGGCGATACCATAGAGGCTTTCTTTACAGGGGTATGGACAGCAATTTTCAAGGCAATTTCTGTAACAAGGGCAATCACAACGGCACATTCCAGTGTAGTCATCCAATGCCAGCCGTCCGGGACGAAACAATAGCCCAAAACACTTCCCAATACAACACCGATAGGAATTGCAGCACAGGATAACAAAAAACTTTCTTTTCGCACGATACGCTTGATCTGAACCGATGTAGCCCCCAGCACACGCAGTCTGCCATATTCATGTGTTTTCCCGATAACAGAAATGTAGAACAGGCTGTAAATAACCAAAGAACAGGCCAGTACAATTAAACTGCTTGCTCCGATAATCACCAATAGCTCCAGCGTGGATTTTTCTTCTGCCAATCCAAAGTAGGTAGAGCTATACATAACATACTGTTCAGGTACACCGCTTTGTTCCGCAATTTCGTTTATCAGCAGTTTCAAAGTTTCGCTGTCCATATTTTCGGTATTTTTCACGCGAACCAAAAGATCGTAACAGTTTGCTTTTTCATACCGGCTATATAAGCCATCCGATACAATGACTTGATAAATACGGGACGCATTACTGCTTTGAATAATGCCGCAAACATGATATGTCTGATTTTTTCCAAAAGGCATATCCAGTGTAACGGTTTGATCCAGTTGAACCGGCAACCCTAAATGCTCCAAATAGGACTGTTCCACAATGATTTCATTTTCTGCCTCCGGCATTTTTCCCAGCAAGTCAGTAACGCCTTTTAGTTCAAGTGCATTTTGATCTCTGTAATACACATCCAAAGTATAGTCATTGATACGGCTCGTTCCCATTGCAGCCTCTTTGCCGACTGCTTCAATCTGGTTGTTATGTTCCAGTTTTTCAAAGACGGTACTGGTACTGTTAATAAAGCTGCCCTGATAGCGTCCTTGCAGATAAAGCCTATTTTCACGGTCTGTTCCGAGATTATATAGTGCTAATACCATCATCAAACTAACTGCAAAAGCAATCGTTATGATAATAAACGCATTGCGTCTTTTATCCGCTTTCATGCTTCGGTCTGCTAATTTTTTTACAATGGCGCTGGTGTCATTCTCAAAAGGCCATGTCATAGTTGTATCACCTCCATATTTGATAAGGCCATTGTAAACCCCAAATGTCCGCGAAATGTTACAGCGGACAAAAAATTTTATTTTTTTGCATTTCTCTGTTATAGCAGTTCAAAATAATAACTCTATTATAGGCAGTTATCAAAGGTTTATCAATGCGGCAACTGTAAACAGATTCTCTGCCAAAGACTCTTAAAACTACTGGCAAGCAATGCAATCTTACGTAAGATTGCGTATTTAGCAGAAATCCCGTTTCCGGAATTCCTGCTAATGCTTGTTGGTGACATATCCCCAAACCCCTGAGATCATTGCCGGTGGCAATGGCTGCGCGTTCCGTTGGAACGCTGAAAACCAAAAGCAGACAAATCTTATTGACGGGATTTTTCTGTGCTGCGCTGCGGTTGTGGTGGGGAAGAAATCTCTAATAGATATTCCACATTGGCCCGAACATTATGAAGTTCTTTCATATCATTTTTGGCCTGCTTATAGGCAGAATAGGCTTTCCGTTTTTGTTCCAGAAGATCGGTGTATTCCTCTCGGAGAGATTTGACAGAGGGGAGCTTTTTGATTCCCAGTTCGTCAAAATGATTCTTCGCTGTCTGGTGCAGTAAGATTTCCGCCTCATGTGCAACACGGAATTAAAAGGCTGAGCGCCAGCGGAAAAGATACCTCCTGTCTACGCATTTAGGGCGTTAAAAGTCCACGGAAATCAAGGGTTTTTCCGCATGGCCGGCAGGCAGGTGGATAAAGTTATCCTGTTCCCCGCAAAACGGGGTTCTAAATGCGGGAAAAAGGACAAAAAAGAAGCGCCGGATGCAGAGGCTTTGATACCTCTGCGCCCGGCGCTTTTTCAGCCTATTAGCTGATCTACATAGGTAATTAGAGGGTGCAGATGTTTCAGGCGAAACATCTCAAATAACTTATCTGGATTTACCCATTGAACATCCACAACTTCTGTTTCCTGTAAACGCATTTCTTCAATCTTTATATTCTTATGAAATAGCCAAACATCGTAAAAATCCTGCACATTTTCCCGTCTGCTCTGATAAATCAATTTTTCACTTCCGGGAGTAAGCAGTATTCCTAATTCTTCTTTTACCTCTCGGATTGCTCCTTGTAAACTGGTTTCCCCGGAAAGTACAGAACCACCCGTACATTCCCAATAAAGAGGGTATTGCTTTTTCGGATGCCGCTGTGATAAAAGATACTGCCCCTGCTGGTTGACGATCCATACACTCACAGATAAATGATACAGCCCTTTGGGTATGATTTCTCCACGGCACACTGTTATTCCAGACTTTTCCCGTTTTGCATTATATAAATCCCATTTTTCCATTTTCATACCTCTTTGTGTGGGATCGGTGCTTGCCGAAAATCAAGTAAGTAAATATCCGCAATCCTTTCTATTTCTGTACGCTGATCTGCGGAATACTTATCATAAATCCCGCCTGCTAACATACGGGCTGCCTTTGCGCTTTTAATTGCTGGAAGCACATCATCAAACACAATACAGTGTTCAGGTGCAACCCCTAATTTTCTTGCGGCCAATTCAAAGACATCCGAATATTCTTTTCCCCGCTGAACCTCATCTGTTGAACATAGAGCGCCAAATAATTCTAAAATAGAATTGTTCTTTAAGCATGGAATATAGAGCTTTTCCGGCAACCCCGTAGCAACTGCAAGTTTTATTCCATGTTCTTTTAAGCACAGAAGATAATCAAGGGCATAGGGCAGCAGACCGACATGGTTGCTGTATTCCTCGACCGCCATATTATTCCATTCCTCAATAATTCCCTCTACCGTTTCCTGCAATCCAAAAAGATCAATGGTATATTGTGCGGCTTCCTCAAAACTCCTTGCACATATTTCAGTTACATAATTTTCCGGGACGGGAAGATTTCTCTTTTTCAAAAACTGAATATCTATATGCTCCCATACATCCATTGAATCCAGAATTGTTCCATCTAAATCAAAGATTGCCGCATTAAAATCCATTTTTCTTTTCCTTTCCGCAAAATAAATCTTTCAGTTCCGCAGCAGCAGCTTTTATATCAGACTGCGCTATGATGGCAGATACAACAGCCAGCCCGTCAATTCCCATGGGCTTGAAACGCCCTGCATTTCCCTTATTGATACCGCCAATAACAACTATCGGCAAAGAAACGGCTGCGCGGATTTTCTGTAATTCTTCCATTGATACAGAATCAGCGTCGGTTTTAGTTCCAGTAGGGAACATTGCGCCAACTCCCAAATAATCTGCACCATCCTGTTGTGCCTGTATTGCTTCTGCAATGGAAGATGCGGATACTCCCAACAGCATATTTTCCCCAATTACTTTGCGGACGGCAGCCGCAGGTAAATCATGCTGTCCAATATGTACCCCCGTAGCCTGCACAGCCATTGCAATATCTATCCGGTCGTTTATGATAAGGGGAATATGGTATTTATCCGTAACCTGTTTCACGGCAACAGCCTGATTGTAAAATTCTAATGAGGACAATTCTTTTTCTCGGAGTTGTATCATTGTGCAGCCTCCTAAAATTGCCTGTTCCACCGCTTCTGTCAGGCTATCGCAGCTCATTAGTTGACGATCAGTAACAAGATAAAGTGTATAATCAAAGTTCATTTTGCACCTGCCTATTCTTTAGATAAACCATGCTGATACAATTCGTAGAAATGGTGCGTCGGGCCACAGCCTTTCCCAATCGCAAGAGAGTGTTCGATTGCCATTGTGACATATGCCTTTGCAGATTCGACTGCAAGCGGAACACTTTTTCCCTTTGCAAGCTGGGAAGCGATTGCAGAAGAAAAGGTACAGCCTGTCCCATGAGTATTTTTCGTATCAATGCGGGATGTTTCAAAATGGTAGAAATTTTCTCCATCAAATAGGACATCAACAGCATTTCCTATATGATGTCCACCCTTGACAACAATCGCCTTACAACCCATGGCATATATTTTTCTTGCGGCAGCCTCCATATCTGAAACTGTGGAAATCTGCATATCCGCTATTTTCTCTGCCTCTGGAATATTCGGAGTAAGTACATCGGCAAGTGGAATTACTGTGTCTATCAAGGTGGAAACCGCCGTAGGATTCATCAATGGGCAGCCATTTTTGGCATACATAACCGGGTCGATTACAACATTTTGGGGCTTATATTGTAATAGTTTCTTTGCCACCGCTTTCATACATTCTGGTGTAGAAAGCATCATCATCTGTTATGCAAAATTGCTTTAGATAATCCAGCCGCACTTCCGATTCCGTATCATTTACAAAGTTCAGCATGGAGTAGTAAAGCTGAATTTCTCTTAATGTAGCAGCATGAAAAATTGCCTTTCCGTATATGCGGGCATAGTTTTTCAGATAGATACTATCCTGAATCATATATCTCTTGAATTTTTCAAGAGGTAGCTTTCCAGTTTGCACTTCCTGCACAAATGGGGTAGCTGCACATTCTTCCCAAATGGGGATGTTGTGGGTTAAGATGTCTTTCATAAATGCCATGTTTGATCCTCCTAAGATAAAAAAATAGAGCCTCTAAAACAATTAGAAGCTCTTTCAGACGCAATACGAGCGTAAGAAATTGCTTCCCTACGCCGGTATTAGCCGACAGGTCCAGAGGTCAGGTCTTACCTTTTTCAACTTGTTCAGTTCCCTCGCAAACACATATCATATCTTATTCAATTAAAAAAGGACATTCCCAAAACAGAGAATGTCCAAAAAATACGAATCTGTATTCTTCAGCTCCCTGCGTTGGTATTAGCCAACAGGTTCAAAGGGTCAGGTTTTAACCTTCTCAACTACAAGGTAGTCCCCCTGCTTGAGTATTATTATAGTTAAGAAGTCCCGGAAAGTCAAGGTCTATAGAATTCAAGTTAGCAAACCTTATTGACGGGATTTTTCTGTGCTGCGCTGCGGTTGTGGTGGGGAAGAAATCTCTAATAGGTATTCCACATTGGCCCGAACATTATGAAGTTCTTTCATATCATTTTTGGCCTGCTTATAGGCAGAATAGGCTTTCCGTTTTTGTTCCAGAAGATCGGTGTATTCCTCCCGGAGAGATTTGACAGAGGGGAGCTTTTTGATTCCCAGCTCGTCAAAATGATTCTTTGCCGCCTGGTGCAGCAGAATTTCAGCTTCATGTTCTGTTTGGAATTTTTTGCTGTACCCGGCTTTGCGATATTCTACATAGACAGCCCGCGTTTTCGCATAGTTTACGATCTGTTTTTGCAGCTCGGCATTGGCGTTCATTTTTGACTCCAGATCTTTGATCTGAACGGATAAGGTATTGAAATTAGTGGTAGTGGCGTTGGCTTTTTCCAGAAGATCCTCATAACCCATATCGCCATGTTCTTTTAAGTAGAGCACTGCCTGAGAAAGCTGCTTTAGGTTGAACACTTTTGCCCAGCGCTCATAACCAGGGCCCTTGCCGGAACGGATTGCAGCTTCAATATCAACCAGCAATCCAACTTTGGAAACCGTTTTTTTAGAAAAGGCATGGCGGGGTTTTACTGTCCGTGTACCGGCAATCCGTTCTTTGATGGCCTGTTCTGTATAATCGCCTTTGAGCGTATCGCATCGGGTATAATTTTCTTGTCCCGGAACTCGGAACCGAAGATGTTTTCTTTCACGGTTGACTTCCAGCCCAGCAGTTTCCAGCTTCTGTAGAAGTTCCTCAAAATCTTTTGGCTTTTCCTCTAATGCAGCATCAATAGCAATGCGTATCTGCTCCTGAAAGGAAAGCTGCTTTTTATTTCCCAGCCATGTGCCATAATGCTCCCGGCTGGGTTTCGGATTTTCTACAATCGAAAGTCCATGCTCCAAACACAGCTTGTCATTCATTCGCCGGATTGCCCAGGTAGAACCCCAGAAGTTGCGAAATTTTTTCTGACAGTCCAGTGTAGTAGAGTTGATAATGATGTGATTATGGACATGGTGCTTATCCACATGGGTGCAGACAACAAAGGCATGGTTTCCTTTTGTGAGCTTCAGTGCCAGCTCCCTGCCGATCTGATTAGCTTCTTCTGGCGTAACTTCGCCGGGCTTAAATGCCTGACGGAGATGGTAGGCGATCACATCATCTGCACCCTGATTTCTGCCGGTCAGATTTGCATACTGTCGTTTGGAAAGAAGAAACTCTGCATCAGCAAGCCGGGTATCACACTCATAGCCATAAATGAATTTTCCAAAATCGGTTTTCTGCGGATTTTCTACATAATCAATAATATCTGAGATCGCAGTAGAGATATTCCGACCTTTTCCTACATGCAGAGGCATCAGTCTTGTGGTCGCTATTTTCGTCACCTCCTTAACTTAATTCCAATCAGAGAAGTTATAATTGCAGAAAAAGAGCGGGGCTGCCTATGCGCCCCGCCAAATCTGCTTAACCAAATATAAAATCCTTTAAGGCACTGTTTGCCCCGCCAATGATCCCTACCAGCCATGCAGCCGCCAGAGGCAGACCGTATGGACTGATAAGAAAGGCGATCATAAGCCATGCAAGACCCGGCAAAAATCCTGCGACAAAGAACAGCACCAATGCCGCCAGAAAGATGATCCCAGAAAGAATCCCAAGTACCGCACCGGAAAGAACCACTAAAAATTTACATACCAGATAAAGAATCCCCGTAACCAGCATAAAGGGAAGTGCCAGTAATTTACCTATCAAACGCATACGCTTTGCCTCCTTTCAGAAGGGCATCTGCCCTTATAAAAATTTTACCGTGACGGCAAAAAGAAAGCAACGGCTTTCCGGCTGTTTATGAAATGTTTGCAAATCCCCGGATCAGTTTATCCATGCCATCTTAAAGGCTATTTAAACAATCGAAAAAAAAGTGTTATAGATAAAATTGGCTTATTATATTCTATATTTCCGATTTTTCCATCTATTTTCTTTAGTAATTCTTTTACAATATACAATCCCAAACCGGAACCACCTTTGGTGCGTGATTTATCAACGGTGTAAAACTTGCTGAATAATAAATTTATATCCATCTCATCAAGGGATTGCGTTGAATTTTTAATCATGAACACGCCTTCCTGGTTAATGGACACTTCAATATAGTTATCAGAATAACGGATTGCATTTGTAATTAGATTTTCAATAATACGTTTACAAATAAGGTTATTGCCATATATCCACACCGGAGATTTTTCTGTTTGAATAATCGGCTGGATTTCCCCAAATTCATAATACTTTTCAATTAAGCAATCTGTAACAATTCTATTTATATCAACCTTCTCACATTCAACATCAAACTGCTCATTTTCCACCACAGATAAATCATAAAATTCTTGCACCAGATCTGTGAGATAATCTGTTTTTGCTTTAATGATTTCAATATATTGGTCTTGCTCCTGTTTATCTTCACATTCTTGTAAAAGTGTTAGATAACCCTGTATAGATGTTAATGGGGTTCTTAGATCATGGCTTATATTAGATATAGATTGCTTTAACTGATCTTCTTCTTGCTTAATTTGAACTTGCAGTTTCTTATGCAGGGTATCTTTTTGATTGATCGCATAAGCTAACTCTTCAATATCTCTATTTGATAAAGATACTCTTATTTTTCGTTTTTCCTTTATCTGCTTATTTATATTGCGAATTGTTCTAGTAATAGAAAAAAGGGAACATGCTAATATGAATATAGAACATATCAATAAAAAATAGAACATATCCGCATTTCCCCTTTCTGTTGTAATTAGTGTATTTCTTGTTTTCTCAATATCAATGCTGACACCAGGAATGTAATAATTACAGTTCCTACAAAATAAAGTAAGATATTGATTTCCAAATGATTTACCATATTATAAGAACACGTATTCATCCAATAATACATCGGATTGATTTTTAAGTACGTTAGAACTCGCCACGATTGAGCAGACATATTATCCCATGTCATCATATAAATAAGAGGTCCGCTAAAAGTAAATAATGACATAGTTCCTACCACAATAGCTGTATGCTTAAATATCACACACAGCATGAGTGTAATACCGATAAAGGCTCCCATAACCATGCAATTTAGCCCTGCAATTTTCAACATTGGAAGTAATTGTATCGGCACATTGTATTTTGTACATTCAATTATAAATGCAACCATAATAAATGAAAAATATAAAATGATGCTGGTAACAGTAATCACGATATACTTTGCAATAAAGAATTTTAGTCGGCTTTGTCCACTTGCAATCGCAATTTTAATCGTTGAATCTGTATATTCTCTGGAAAAGAAAACAACAGAAAATATAAGAACAATCAGCCAGAAAAATACCGTATAAGACGTGGCAGTCCTTATAATTTCTTCAATCATTGGATGTACCTGATCACTATATGCACGAGCAAGAAATCCTACGGTTTCTCCTATCTTCCATGTTTCATCTACGCTGGAACTAGATACTACAAATTGTTGCTGACCTCCTATGGAAAAGATACCAAAAACAGCTAAAATCAATGCAAATGTTAGATATAACGCCTTTGTATGAAATAATTTATAAAATTCTGCCCGTATTTGATTATACATTTTTTCTACCCCCTATTAGATTTTCAAAGTATGTTTCCAAATCTTCTCCCTGAACAGAGATTTCATCAATGATGATTTCATTGTCGGTTAGTAATTTGGAAATCATTCTTACATTATCTAAACAATCATAAATCCGAATAGAATTGTCTGGATAAACGGAATAGTTTTTAATATTAGCTTTTTGTTCTAATATGAGAGTGGTTTTCTGTATATTATCTGTTTTCAAACAAATATGCCGTTTACATTCTTCATTCAATTTTTCAGCAGAAATTTGTTTTAAAAGTTCTCCCTTATGAAGAAAGCCATAACAAGTGGCGAGCTGGTGCAATTCGCTTAATATATGGCTGGATATTAAAATGGTGGTTTCCCGTTCTTTCACTAATTTTTTAAGAAGTTCCCGTAATTCGATAATTCCCGTAGGATCAAGTCCATTGACAGGTTCATCCAATATTAAAAATTCTGGCTCACCTAATAATGCAACGCCCAGTGCAAGCCGCTGTTTCATCCCTAATGAAAAATTCGCTACTCTTTTTTTACCTGCGTTCGATAAGCCAATCAATTCTAAAGTATCAGCAATGCAGCTTTTATTCGGAATACCTCTCTGTATTCTTTGCACTTCCAGATTTTGTGAAGCAGTCATATCTTTATATAGTGCCGGCATTTCAATCGTACACCCGATTTTTGATCGTTCATATTGCAGATTATCATTATGCCCAAATAGAATAATTTCTCCTTCACTTTTAAAATTAAGACCTGTCAATAATCTGATTAGCGTTGTTTTTCCTGCTCCATTTTCGCCCACAAGTCCATATATTTCGCCTTTTGGAATAGTTAAGTTTACATTTTTTAAAGCATAGAAATCTTTATATTTTTTGCTCAGGTTTTTTGTTTCGCATATAAATTTTGTCATCCTAAACAACTCCTTTCCATGCCACTATATATGATAACTCTAAAGAAAATCTAAAGATTATTTCATTTTATATCCAATCCCCCAAATAGTTTGTATATAATCTTCATTTGTAATTGATTTAATTTTCTTACGAATATGACTAATATGAGTATTGATTGTATCGTCATCATACGCATAAGGTTCATTCCAAATGGATTCATATAAATTTTGTTTTGAAAATATTTTCTGTGGGTATTGCAATAGCAATTCTAAAATGCTCAATTCTGTTGATGTAAATGGTACTAATACTCCGTTTATATAAACCAAAGAGTTATTGATCTTTATATTTTTGTATATCAAAGTATTATTATTTTGATAAGGATTATCGACAGTCCGTTTTAAATTTGCCTCAATACGTGCAAGAAGCTCATACAAATCAAATGGTTTTGTCATGTAGTCATCTGCCCCTATTTTTAATAATTCTATTTTGGTCTGAACCATTGTTTTTGCTGATACAACAATAACAGGAGCGTTTGTAAATTTTCGCAATTTCTGTAATACATCATCCCCATTCAGCCCTGGCAACATAATGTCAAGTATTATCAAGTCCGGAACAAAAGATTTGCACAAATTTATTCCTTCTATACCATTTAAAGCATATTGAACACTATATTTATTATTTTCCAAGAATTTTTTAATCATATTGCAAATATCTATATCATCTTCAATAATAACAATTTTACACATTTTTATTTACCTCCATGCCAAATTATTTTATCATAGGAACTTATCGTTATCCACATAATAATATCGTCGATAAAAAACTGTTAAGAATAAATGAACCCATATCAAGATGCCATTTCAAAATTAGTTTAATATTATGAAAGATTTGCAAATCCCCGGATCAGTTTGTCCATGCCATCCCAAAGGCTGTCCAGACGGGTGCGGATGTCATCTATATCTGCGGCATAAATATTGCCGGTCTCATTGGCCCGTCTGGTATATTGGTTTAAGTTATTGGAACAAATGCGGAGAAGCCGGATCATTTCCTGAATATCTCCCATATCAAGGTGAATGATGTAACCGTCTACGGCCATCTTTCGCAGATATGCCGACAGGTTGGTAATGCCAAGTTCCGCCATGCGTTCTTTTACCAGTTCGGCCTCCGGTTCGGACATGACAAATTCGACGCGGACGGATTTTTTGTTATGCCCGCCCTTCATCGTTCCAACCCTCTTTTATGAGATGAGACCTCCTGTGTTGAAACCACCGTCTTTGCTCTTTTGAGTTTTTCCCGCAGGGTGGTCTTTTCCAGCTTATCAAGATATTCCTCCAGATTTCCGGCTGTCGCATGATAGCTGCGTTTGAAGCGTTCCCGTTTTAGAATCATCATCAGCTCCGGCTCATTTTCCGGCAGATAAGTCATTGTTTTAGGGGCTCCATGCTCTGGCATAAACCGGTTCATAAGCTGTCTCCGTTCCTGATAGGGAATCGTGATAACATTTCCATCCGCAAATGCAACGGCTACATTTCCGATTGGACAGGTCAGCTTTTTCATCCGTTCCACATGTTCTCTATAATTTAGCGGATAGAGATTGCCAAATATTTTTCCGTCCCTGACTTCTTTCAAAGAGATGGCATAAGCCAAAACGGGATCATTTGTCTGTTCCTGGTAAAACCGCCACACTTTGTTTTCATGGCTGCCCTCCAGATAAACTTCCCGTTCACGCAGGGTATAGGTTCCGCAGGGGCGTGACATCCAAAGAAGCTGTTTATCCTCTGAACGGTCTGACACAGCCAGTTTTGAGATCAGTTCTTTATCCAGGTCAAAGTCCTCTTTATAATGTTGGGTATGAAGATCTACGATACGGGAAAGAGCACCCAGAAGCTCTACATCCTCAAATCTTACCCCAGCCATCAGCGTTCCCTTTCCGGTACAGGAGGGATCATCTGCCTTGCTTCATGCTCCGGTTTGTCTGCTTTCAGACGGTCCATCAAAGACGGCTTTGCTTCCGGCATCAGCTCCCGGATTTCTTCATCTGTCTGTCCATCTGTCAGATCCGGACGCACAGGAGGTTCGTTGTTCAGCCTGCCATCCAGCATATTGTAGTTGCCGGTCTGGCCTTCCTCATAAAGCTCCGCATTGCGAAGATAACTTTCCGGCGCCTGAAACGGCTGTCCGGCAAACAGAATTTCTTTTTGGGTGGTAAACTGTGCAAGGACGCCATTTTGCAGTCTCGCAAATTCTTCATACTGACACAGGGTAAGCCCTCGTTCCAGCATTTCCGCCTGGGTATGCGCCCAGCCTTCTCCATAAAGAAAATAATACATGTCTGGCTGATCACAGACAAAACACAGGGAGCCGTCCTGATTGTCATAGTAAGATGGCTGCATATCCTGATAATGGCAGCGTTCCTCACGCCCCAAATATACACGGTTGTCCGCACCCAGCATAGCGACCATGCCTGCGTAATTACTATGGACCGCAGATCGGATTTCTACCAGCGGATCTGTTTGAGAAGGAATCTGTCTGCCCGGAATCTCATTTTGTTTTTCCGCTGTATCATTTCTTGGTGTCACTTCTTCATGGCTGCGTGCATCCAGCTCCGGTTGAGACGTTCCTTTCCGAACAGCACCGGGTTCCGGTTCTTTTTCTTTCACATAGTATCGGACATTTGCTGTCGTATGCTCGTTGGCTTCCTTTGCATAGTTTTCAGCATCGGCTTTGCTATCAAATTCCAACGGTTTTCCATTTTCCTTGCACCAGCTTTGTGCCGGTCCGAAAATAGAAGTGCTGCTTCGTACCGCCCATACACCATAGGTCAGTTTCTTTTCCATTCCGCATCCCTCCTTATCGTTCCTGCTGTTTGGAAGTTTGTTGCTTTTTTACCGGGTCTGCCGGTTTTGTTGCTTTTAGCTGCTGACGGAGAGAATTCTTATGCTCCGGTTCGGAATCTGTGATGTTGACATATTCGCCAATGATACAGAGCGCTTCTCCATAACTGCCGGAAGCAAATACCCGATCAGACATTTCTTTTGCCTGTTCTTTCAGACCATGCTCCCGCAAAGTACGAGAAGCAATACCCAGCAGATTAAAAATGTTCCCATCTGCTCCGATCAGTGGACAATCCGGTTTATCTGCCAACGCTCCCGGTGTTTCTATAAATCCGCCTAAATAATTCGGCACAAAGTCCGACAGCCATGTGCCACCATAGACTTCATGAGTCTGTAAACGCCACAGGGCAAGTTTTCCTATATCCAGTTTCACATCATCAAACGGGTAAAGCAGACAGGTCAGTTCGCCGTGCTGAAAAGTGGCCACATTCTCAAACTGACTGCCATCTTTCAATATGCCTGCATTTGTCAGCATTTCATTGATCCCATCCACCCATTCTGTCAGATCCCCGCCACAGCCCTGTAAAATCAGTCCTTCCTTATCGGTCATACGACGAAGATCCTCTGCGGTAATCGTGTTGATATTCAAAAAATCGCCTCCTATCGTTTTTGTTAAAATATATGTTTTGTCCGCAACTTAACCTCATTTCAAAGCACCGGAGTATTCTTATATAGCTCCCTTAAAAACAGGTGCAAAAAACCCTTGAAAATCAAGGACTTTTAAGGCTAAATTGCGGACATATCATGGTTGGTTTTGCCGCTTCCTACGTTTGCGTTCCCGCTCGGATTTCCGTCTTGCATAGATCCGGCAGGCATCAGAACAATATGCCTGACTGGTCGTAGGAAGATACGCCTTTCCACACACAGGGCATATTTTCTGTCTCATGGAGGTGTCCTCGCCGGTAATGGCTGATTCCAGTGCTGCATCCACCGGCAGCACCGCTTTTTCAAAGTACCTGCAATAAGCGCCGGTCCACCATTTATTCAGCATATAGCAAGAGCTGTCCAAAGGAAGGCAGATCTTATCCTGAGAGTCATAGTTGGCGCACAGCTCTGTAACCAGCTTTCGGATCGCAGCCCGTTCCGAGCGGTTCAATTCTCTCTCTGCCATAACGCCTACCTTTCCGGGGCACTGCTTTGCCGGCCACTGGAAATTCCAGTTGTGTCAGTAACATTCCTGGGCTGTGAAAGGGCATCGGCGATAGAGTTCCGCTTTTTCTGTTTCGGTTCATGGTAAATAAAAAGTTCGTTTTTTCCAGGCACATACAATAAGCCATTTTCTTCGCACCGGAAAACATCACATTCTTTGTCGGTTGAGATGGCATAAAACCCCTTGTAATCATAGGGCACCTTTTGCCGCTCCTGATAGGTACACATCCCTAAGTTGGGGTCACTTGCCAGTCGTTTCGATATGGCGAAAAAGTCACCTTCTTTTTTGTGAAATTTTCGTATGGGCGTGAAGTGATAACCGCCATATTCAAAGGTTTTTCGATCACTCATTTACGCCTGCCTTTCTTTACGGGAAATTCCAGCTTGAAATTCACATATTTACCGCCGGTATCATCCAGGATCACTTCCGCATCATAGGTCTTTCCTGTTTTTTCACTGTAAAGCCCGGACATAGAAATACGGCCCTCTTTCAAAAGAGCCGCTGCCACAGACTTTGTGATGGATTTTTTCTTGCTGGAAAAGAAACGGTTATCTTTCCAAAGAGCAAAAGAACATTCCCTGTTGTCGCAGAAAAAACCTTTCTTTCCTTCATATACCGGGGCGCCGCAGCGAGGACATACCCCTACGGCTTCATGCACAGTTCCTTTGGAAGAAGGAAACAGATCCGCAAAACGTTCCTCCGGGGCAGTATGTTCTTTTACCAGCGTCCGGCTCATATCTGCAATCTGATCCATAAAAGATGTTGCCGACAGTTCGCCATGTTCCACTTGTTTCAGCATGGATTCCCATTCTGCAGTTAAGATGGGAGATTTGATATTGTCCGGCAGGACTGCAATCAGGTTCCTTCCTTTTTCCGTCGGAATGAGCTGCTTTTTCTTTCTCTGTACAAATCCGGCAGAAACCAGCTTTTCCAGTGTTGCCGCACGGGTAGCCGGAGTACCCAATCCTTTACGCTCGGCATCGTCCGGCATATCTTCCGCACCGGCATTTTCCATAGCGGACAGCAGCGTGTCCTCCGTATAGTGTTTTGGCGGTGAAGTTTTCCCTTCACGGAGACTTGCTGACACAGTTTCAAAAGTCTGTCCTTCCTTCAGCACAGGGAGAGCGGCATCTTCGTTTTCTCTATGTTCCGTTTCACTTTGCCTGATACTCATACGGTGAATCCGTTCCACCTCTTTCCAGCCGGACTGTAAGATGGTCTTTCCTTTTGCCGTAAAAGTATGTCTCTGACAGTCCAGCATAGCGGTGACCGTTTCAAACCGGTGTGCCTGCGTTGTGGCACAAAGCAGCCTGACGGCAAGCAGGGTAAGCACATCCCGCTCCCCGGAAGGAAGCTCGGTCAAGTCTGTTCGTGCAATTTCAACAGTTGGGATGATAGCATGGTGGTCGGTCACTTTGCTGTCGTCTGTTACCCGGTCAATGTCCGGCTCTCCGGCGCAGCCTTTTCCAAAGGGCATATTGTCACGCAGCCATAGGATCAGGGAAGCGGCGGTTGCCTGCATGTCCTTCGTCAAATACTGGCTGTCCGTTCTCGGATAGGTTGCCAGCTTCTTTTCATAGAGAGATTGCACATAATCAAGAGTCTGTTGAGCCGTATAGCCATAAATACGGTTACATTCCCTTTGCAGAGTTGTAAGGTCATAAAGGCGGGGAGGCTGTATGGTTTTTACCTGCTTTTCCACAGAACGCACAAAAGCGGAGTTGTGGTCACAATCCATACGGATTTTTTCAGCCTCGGATCGTTCCGTCATTTTTTCGCCGGAAGCAGTAAAACCTCCGCAGGTGATTTCCGGCACATAAAAAGGCTTGCTGATGAAGGATTCAATATCCGACTCACGCTGTACCAAAAGTGCCAGCGTCGGTGACATAACACGGCCGACATTTAGTGTGACACCATACAGGACTGAAAAAAGCCGGGTGGCATTGATCCCGATCAGCCAGTCGGCTCCTGCCCGGCATACTGCCGCATCATAGAGCTTATCGTAATCACTGCCGGGACGGAGACGGTCAAAGCCCTCCCGGATCGCCGCATCCTCCATACTGGAAATCCAAAGGCGTTCCATAGGCTTATTACATCCGGCATATTCATAGACCAGACGGAAGATCAGTTCTCCTTCACGCCCGGCGTCCGTAGCGCATACCACGGAATCAACACGTTTGTCCTTCATCAGCCGGCACAAAAGGGCAAGCTGCGTTTTCTTATCCTTTGGAACTTCATATTTCCAGTTTTCCGGTAGGATTGGAAGATCCTCATACCGCCATTTGGCGTACTGTTCTTTGTAAGCCTCCGGCTGTGCCAGTTCCAAAAGATGTCCCACGCACCAGCTCACCAGATAGCCGGAACCTTCGAGATAACCGTCTTTTCTTTCCGTTGCGCCTAATACTGCTGCCAGTGACATAGCAACAGAGGGCTTTTCTGCAATCACAAGTTTCAATTTTTATTCCTCCTTCATAGTTTCAAATTCTTTATCCGCAAGTTTTCCGGTTTGTATAAGACACATCAGCATAACGCCGGAAGCCATTCCTCCGGCAAAGGTAAGGAAATGTGAAATCAGGTTCCACATAAGCATTCCTCCTAAAAATGGGTAAAGAAAAACGCCCACTTCAAAGTGAGCGCATCAACAGGTATCTATTTTGTTTTTGGTTTCAAGTGATCCGGCAGGACGATCTCTCCAACCGGGATTTCCCGCAGTTCCTTTTTCATCCGGTGGGTGAAGCGGATCGTCTTTGCCGTACCGCCGGTTTCCCGTCCGTCATATATAGCGATCACTCGGTCGGAGTGCTCTACCATATAGCGGTTTCTGTGGGAGTAGACGCTTGGGAGATATTTTTCCTGTATGACAACAACATCCGCACAAGCCTCCAGCAGTTCACGGGTTCTTGTTTTCTTATTCAGGCTGTCCAGACGTTTGCGGTAAGGGATCACTGCGATCAGCTCCAGCGCCGGATTGGTCTGCTTTCTTTCCAACACCAGCTCTGCAAAATACTGGTCTGCGCCATCTGCAAAGCCACTCATAAAACAAGTGAATCCATCCGTAACGGCTGCATCGATCTCATGTTCCAAAGCGGCTTTTACTTTGTTGATCTCATTCTGCGGTAAATCCCTGTGTCCGGTAACACAGCAAGTCTTTCCTTTCATCGGTCATCCCTCCATCTGATAGGTAAAATTCTTCACTTTTCATATAGTAATAGATTTTATTTAGCAAGTCAACGATAATACCCTTTTTCCCTTTGCGGATAATAAAGGGGTGTAAGGTACAATCTATTACAGAATGGGAGGTGAAGGCGATGTATGAAGATTTTGTCCCGGAACGATTAGCGAAGCTGCGGACACAAAAAGGAGTTTCCGCACGCGATATGTCTTTATCGTTAGGTCAGGCAAACAACTACATCAATAATATTGAGAATAAAAAGTCACTTCCCGCTATGCAGTCTTTTTTCTACATCTGCGAATATCTGGGTGTGACACCGCAGGAATTCTTTGACGAAGGAAATACTTATCCGGAAACCTTGAAGGAATTCATTGCAGAGGCAAGACAGCTTGATCCTCAATCCATGCAGTATATCCTCGGTATTATGAAAGAACTCAATAGCAGAAAGTAAGCGGTCATGGTAACGGCCGCTTTTTTCGTGACCTTCTTTATTATAGTTTATAATGTTCTCGAAATGTCCGCTCCCTATACCGATAAGTATTCAAAAACTGTTCCCCAAACAGCCTTTTTCTATTCGCCGGTACTGCCAAAACTGCCGGTTCCCCGTTCTGTTCCCAGATCTGTTACAAAATCCGCAATGACGATCGGCGTGATCACAAGTTGGCCGATACGGGCTCCCTTAAAAAGAGACTGCGCCTGATTGCTTACATTGCTGATGATCGCATGGATCTCTCCACGGTAACCGGAATCCACAGGCGGCAGTTCACAGACCAGACCTTTTACCGCCATGCTGGTACGGGGAAAGATATATCCCGCATATCCATCCGGTATTTCCAGTCCAAAACCAAGAGGAATTTTGGCGACTTCTCCGGGCTGTAAGGTACAGTCATAGGGTAGATAAACATCCGCTCCGGCATCATTGCCATGCGGACGGTAAGGACGCTGGTGCTCCGGTACGCCAAAGTCGATCAGTTTTATTTTCATCGGCAGCCTCCTTCCCAAAGAGCAGGATAGTCTTTTGCTAAAATATCCTCTGGCGTCATATCTGCCTGCAGTTTTCGTCCGCAGGTCATTTTACCCTCCAGACATCGATCCATCTGACAAAAAGGCCCGGTCAGTGACGGGGCAAACAAAGCAGGGCTTAGGTCATAAAGTTCTTTCCAGACCTTTAGCAGCACGATCCTTGTTTCATCTGTATTTCTCCGGCATACCCGCTGGCTGATGATATGTTTCCACTGATAAGGGGTGGCGCTGATGAGCAGTACATTCCGTAATCCCTGGGGCGTGGCATAGCCGGCCGCATCGTGCCCGCTTCCGGCAGTGCACAGGGCTTCATAACATTTCATGCTTTCATTACAGCTTTTTAAGTACAATTCCCGTACCACTGCCGGAGCCGTCATAATAGAATACGGGACAGCGAAATCCGCCTGTCCCGTATAGTTGCTGTACTGCAGCGATGCACTCATAAATTTTACTTCGTTCTGGTGGCGGGTAATCTGCGCCAGAAAACGCCTGCTGGCGCCGACAATGGCTACCGTGATCACCGCAAATTTCTGGATGGTAGGATGGGGAAGCGCCCCCATAGCTGCTACTGTCTGAACGCTGAATGATTTTTCGTAGAGCTCCATCAGGTCATCCATTGAGGCAATCTTATGTCCCTGCTGGGTAAGCCTTGCCGCAAAGACCATGTTTTTTTCTGCTTCCGCCACCGCCTGGCAGTTCAAAATTTTTACTTCGATTCGTTTAATTGGTATGTCCCTCCTTTACAATCGCTTTCAGTAAGAACAGATAGTTAAGACTGTCTGTGATCTTTTCATTCCATGTGTCCATCGGGTAAACCGCTTCCTCGTCAAAGCACATATCGTACAGAGAAACAATATGCTTTGCCAGCATACCGGCAAGGGCACGCTGGGGCGTTGTATGCTGTAAAGCTGCCGCTGCCTTAAATGCACCCAGCCGGTCTGGGTCATCCCCGGTGTATTCTTTGGTTTTCCGTTTCAAGGTATCAGCGCAAAGCCGTACCTGTTCGTCAAAAACGGCATTGACTTCATTTTGCGTAATATAGCATCCCTCCTTTGAAAACAAGAAACCGGCTATTCTAAAGCATCTTAGAATAGCCGGCAAATAAATGGATATGTAATTGTTTATAGTGTATTGATCTCTTTTTCCAGTTCCCGGACCGCTGCTATGACTGTCTCAAATGTCGGAACATCCCCATACAACATATCCTGCATAGAGTTATAGTCCGCTTCCAATGCTGCAAACCGATATTCCGGCGGGAGTAATTTTAATGTGCCCGGCACAGCCTCCGGGTACTTCGCCCATGCCCTGGGATAGAATTTCATTTTGAAATCTACAACTTTCTTCAGGAGATCCAGCCTGGAAAAAGCAGCTTCTTTGACCGGTGTTGCAGCCATGCGGTAGAGATCATAATAATGTCTGGAATACCGCTGCGGCATTTCCAAATGTTCCGGTCTGTTCGCTTCATGGTGCAGGATTGTGGCTTTTTCCCAGAAGGTCCGTTCCGGGGCAACGGTAAGGATTGCAGTTTCTTTTTGCTCAAAAATCTTCGGATAATATTTTGCCGCGTATGGTTCGATCTGCGCTGTTTTTGCAGGAGTCCACGCTGCCAGCGCACCAATCTCTAAACGGATCACCTGTAAGGTCGCCGTATTTGTAAAAAGGTGCGGATAGGCGAAAATGACCGTCTGTTTATCCTTTTCATCTATGTAGACATTTGCTTCACAACCGATTTCCTGAGATAAGCCGGATTTGACTGCCGGGCAGAATGTTTCGGACAGAAATACCTCCGCACGCGCATTGGCTTCTTTGTTAAAAGCATCCTGTTTTGTATTGGAACGTTTCTCCCATGGTTCATCTTTGCCATATCCCAATACACGCCAGTCCAGAATCAAATCAATATCTTCTGAAAACCGGCTGATCAGGTGAAAGGCTTTTGAAAGGCTGGTACCGCCCTTAAAGGTGATGGACTCTTTCCATGGTGAGCGGTGAAATAAATAATCCAGCGTAAAACATACCCAAAAGTCTTTTTCCACGATGGCATCATTCAGTCCCATTTTATCTGCTGTATTTCTGAACAGCTCCCTGCGGTCGTTATCTGAAAGCCTTGCTATATTTCTCATTGTACCTTTTCACCTCCACAAATCTGCCGTATCGTATCGTAAACCCAATCCGTAGACTCTGTTGCTTCCTTCAAACAAGCCTGTTTATCCTTGTCTGTCAGTTTTTCGGAAAGCATCTGTATGACTTCTGGCGTAACATTCGATTTGCCAAGCGTTTTTAATGCCTGTATAACCAAACTTGTCATATAGGACAATCCGGTAATCTCCTTATTGGTCCGGTGCTTAAATTCCAGCTTTGTAGAGTTCCACTCGTAGGTCTTATATGGACCATCGCTGATATAGGACCATACTGCTGTTACCTGTGTTGAAAGACCTAACAGGTTCAATGCTGTATTCCCACATGGGGCAATCGTCCAGTGATAACTTCGCGCCAATGCGTTCGCCACCGCTTCCGGGTCTGCCGCCACATATTCATCCAGAAGTTTGCTATATTTTGGTTTTTCATAAACTCCTTTCAAAATACGGCGCAATGTTCCTGATTGCACTAAACGACTTAAACTTTGACGAATAGTGGATGTATCTGCAATATCCGCAAAATCAGACATCACAAAAACAGTTCCATCTTCAAGAGAAAGAACACGCTCTCGTATTCGTTTTGTATATCCGTTGTCCACAATACCGCCTCCCTTCATGTCACGAATATTATATATTATTCGTGACATGATTGCAATAGGTCCTATTCCTCTTATTTTGAGTGTTCCCATTAAAAATCTGATTTATACATCAAAAATCAAAAATTTTGCAAGGCAGTACAGTTTTCATATATGTCACATATTTTATATATTATTCGTGACATCAGGCAGTTGGCAGGTAGATCCAGTCGTGCATCAGGCACACGCTGGGTTCATCCTCCCTGGGAACCAGACGGTAGGTACATTCCCCATAGACCGTGCGTTTGTCCTCGATCTCCATGCCATAGGCTTTATAAAAGCGGTATTCCAGATTGGAGATAATACAGCGCAGGGTTTGCAGAGCCTCCCTTTGAGCTGATACGATCAGGTCACGGTCAATGCTGCGCTTCAAAAACAGCAGCGATTTGTAAAGCTGTACCTCTGTGCGGTAAGGGCGGCAGTCTTTCGTTTCCAGCCATCCGCAAAAAGCGACCGGTCCGCTCTGGATCACACTGCGGTCCGGGTGATAATACTCATAGCAGTCCAGGTTTGCCGTATTCAGAAGATAGAGCATTTCCCGGACTTCATTTTCCGGCATGTCGTAAAACCGCAAAAGCGAGCGGTAAAGATGGACATAGCCGGGAATGGAAATCATGGTATTTACCATAAAATAAAATCCTCCTTGTAAACAGCAGGTGCGGGAGCTTTTGCCCCCGCACCGTCTAAAATCTATATTTCGTTATCTACTTTCACGAGTTTTCCCATGACAAGAAAGCGTCCTGTGCCGCCCGGCGTACAGGTAGAAAGGGTCAGTACCTTATCGCTGCAGGTCACAGTCACATCACTTTCCACCGCAGAACGTTCCTTCATAGCTGTAAGCCAGGTAGTATAAGCACCGTCATCCTTCCAGGAAAGCTGCCAGGGAGAAGTTTTACTGCCGGATTCTTCCGGTTTTGCTGCAAATGCCGTAAAGATCTCCATGACATAACCCCCCTTCGGAGTAACGAGATACATCTGCCTGTGAGTATCAAAGTAACTTTGTTCATCGTACCGGTTCAGCAAGGCAAACATGGAACCATCCCGCATATTATGACCGTAAATGATCGTATTGCGGTCTGAAAAATCTGCCCGGTTTTCATAGTCGGCAAACAGGCAGCCAACCTTGTTATAGGTCCCGTCATAAAGATGGTTCAGGTAATACTCGTTGTTGTCGGTATGCGTCACCGGATAATTGAGCACCGTATCAGGAAGAGAAAGCCATCCGATGATGTCCGGTCCATTTTCACGGAGCGTTTCAAAGTCTACCGAAGGCAGGACAATATCGGCATCGTCCCGTTTTGGTTCTGTCGGATCGGGTGCCGACTCCGGGGAAGCTGTCTGCTCCGGTACTTCCACATATCCGGCAAGATCTCGATAGGCATCTTTACTCTCAGCATACTGGTTCAAGTCACGGAACACCAAAAAACCGCTGCCAAGAGCCACCAGAACGCAGAGTGAAAGGACAGAAACCCCGACAGCCGTTCTTTTCGGGGAAGTCCTGCTGTATTTTCCCTTTTTGAAATAATACACAGCAAATACGCTGCCACCGATCAGTACGGCTGCCAGCAGTCCGCCATACAGGAAAATATACGGATCATCCCCGGTCTGCGGTACCGGCTTTTGAGGGGTGGAAGGATTGGAGGGAACAGAAGGCTTTTCCGGGTTCTTTGGGTTATCCGGCTTTTCCGGTTTTTCATTAAAGAACTGGACTGTAGATGTCTGATCTGCCTTGATCTCCACCGTAGCGGCATCAGGAATGATGTAATCCTTGCTTGCCCGGTTTGCAACTTCTGTTACGGTATAAATACCGACACGAAGGCCCTTAACTTCAATCACGCCGGATTTTGGAGTGGTGAATGTCTCGCAGTAGGAGCCGTCCGCGCTCTTGACCTCGATGGCAAAACCATCTTTGCGCCCGTCGCTGGAATCCTTTGTGATCTTTAAGTTGCCGCGGTAAGCCTCATTGGTAAACCCGTGCCCGGCTTCTCCATTTTCCACAACTGCGACCTGTCCATCTTCTGTGATGGAAAAATAGTAAGCGTTTGAGTCAGGCTGATAGCCCTCCGGCGCTTTGCTTTCTTTGATAAAGTAGCCGCCAGCCAGAAGGTTTTCCGCCGTATGATAGCCTGCATCGGTTTCTTTCAGCGTACCGATCTTTTGATCGTCAGGATCATATTCCTGGTTGGCGTTGGAATCCGCATACAGGTCGAACACTGCACCGGGCAGGAAGCGCAGGAAAGAATTCTTGTCTTTCTTATCCTCCTTTTCCACAGGGGACGGTTCCTCCACAGCTTCGGTTTTAGTTACCTGCACACTGCCGCGGATCAGGGTGTTTTCCACACGGATCTCGATATGCTGTCCGTCTGCACCGATATATACATGGTGCTGCTGCGGGCTTACCGTATAAAGGTCAGGGGCAGAGATCTCCTTGACGATCCAGTGTCCGTAAGGAATGTTCTCAAAGGAAAAACTGCCGTCTTTTCCGGTAATAGCAGTAAGCAGCGCATTTTCTTCAGTAAATTCTTCGGTATCAGGTCTAAACAGACCCATGAGCGCACCGGCAAGCGTGACATCCTCGCCGCCTTCCGGGTTTTCCCCGACTTTTACACCGTCTACACGCCCACGGAGAAGTTCATTGGAAACAGCCTCGCCTTCATTGACAAGGATCTGTACCAGGGCGGTTTCCTGACCAGCATACTCAAAGACAACCGGATATTCCTGATCCGAAAGGATATAGGCGCCGTTGGTTGTGCGTTCCTTGACATAATAGCTGCCAAAAGGCAGGTCGGAAGCGAAGGAAGCGCTGTAACCGCCGGATTCCTCAGACGAAACAGAGACCACTTCCAGAAGTCCACCTGCCGGGATTACGCTGCCATCTGCCGCCGTCAGGTCTGCGGAAGCATAAAGTCCAAAGGAAATATCCTTATATTCCTCGTTCATGCCAAGACCGAACAGGTCATCGGTCTCCATTGCCTTGAAAAGTGTGACATCCACTTTCTGGCGTTCGTCATAAAGACCGGCCGCTGTCTGTGTAACCTCTATGGTCTCACCTGCATAGGTCAGTTCCACATATTCCGGTTGAGGATTCAACACACAGCCGGAAGGCGCCTGACGTTCCTCCAGACGATAACGGCCAAGATAGAGAGACCCGCTTTTCGCTGTGCCGTCCTCGCCGGTCGTAAGTGTTTCCACAACCGTATCTTTTTCTGCCCGCAAGGTACCGTCACCGGTATAAATATCTTCATCTGCGATCACATCATAGACCGCTCCAGGAAGTCCGGCAACCTCATATACCGGTTGGTACAGTCCGTCGTTTTCCTGGACAGAAGCAAATACTTCTCCGGTCTTTGTGATGGTAAGCTGGCCTTTCTGCGGCATATTGTACTGCGTGACCGTCACAACCGCCTCGCTGCCGTCAATGGTAAACGGTACCGGCTGGTCGGAAAGCACATAGCCGTAAGGAGCAGCTACCTCATAAAGTTCATAATCCCCGGCGGCCAAAGGCTCCGGCAGCATCAGCCAGCCCTCGTCAGAAACATAGAAGGTATTCAGTGTTTCCGGGTTCGGATAGTAGACGGTCTGGGTGATAAATTCCCCGGTGGAAAGATCCTTGATCTGAAAACCGGTTCCGGTCACAGGGATAATCTTTCCGGTCTCTGCGTCACATTTTTCAACTTTCAGACGGGCTGTGATGGTGCGGTTGTTCAGGATATAGCTGTAAGTCTTTCCGTCAGAGGAAATGAATACCGTAAAGTCCGGGACAAAGGCTTTGCCTTCCTCGCCTGCGATTTGATGGACCGTATAATGCCCATACGGAAGCGGTTTACTGGAAGCAAAACCATCCGCATCCGTGGTAAGAAGGTCGCGTTCACTTTCCTTTGCCGCGTCATAGCTTCCGGCTGCCTTTAAGTAAATTTCAAAGACTGCGCCTGCTTCCGGGCGTTCGATGATACCGGCATTGGGATCGTCGGTATTTTCGCCCTCAGGCACATCCGGGTCCAGGTCATCGGTGTGCTTGACAAGCTGGATATTTCCGTAAATAACCGTTTCCGTCACCTGATTTTCTGTGGTATTGAGTTCCACTTCATACAGGGAAGGGGATGCACCCACTTCATAAACGGTTTCATTCAGAAGATACCCGGTGCTCGGTTCGATCTCCCGGATCGTCCAGTTATCCCCGCACACATAATAGCGAGTCATAAAGCTGCCATCCGGCCCGGTAGTATAAGTGTCGATCAGTTCGCCATCACGGAAGATCCCATAGGTCGCCCCTGCAAGCGTGGCGTCCCCCTGGGCATTTCCGGTATCAGCGTCGCTCTTTACCACATGGACGCGGAACTTCTTCAGGATATTGCTGAAATGTACCGAAGAAGTTTGCCCGCTTTCAATGGTCACGTACTGTGCGGAAGGGGTCACATAGCGGTCCACCGGCAGCTCTTTTACCAGATAGGTTCCCGGCAGGAGCTTCTTTTCAATCTGGCCGTTTTCTCCGGTCGTGACTTCCTCATTGACTTCATTTCCCAAAATGTCCGTACCGGAAATATGGAAGGTGATACCGGAAACAATGCCGTCCTCACTGGTCTTGACAAGTTTTGCAGTACCGTAAGTTTCCGTTTTGATCTTTACAAAGAAGGAAACCGGATCGCTGGCGCCGGTCATCATGGTCTGGTAGCCTGGTCTGCCCCAGATCAGCATGTCATTTGCCACCGGGATATTCTTTCGGAATTCAAACAGCACCGGGTCCATCATCATCTGCCTGCTGGTAAAGGTGTATTCATTTCCGTTTCTTGTCACAGAAACGCCGCTGCCTTTCAAAGCCTCCAGGTCGATCTTCAAGTTGTTGGTATCTGTGACCGTCAGGGTATAGACCTTTTTTTCTACATCCCATTTCAGTTCCAGTTCCGGTGCTTCGCTTTTCTTAGAAGAAGTAAAGGAAGGGACTGTGGAATGGGAAGCGACCTGTGCCAGAATCCAGTCATAGGCTTTTTCAGCCGGTCGTCCGGCGATCACGCTGAAATACTGGTCACCATCTGCGTGGCCGTTTCCGTGGCGGTTGTACGGATCGCTTCTAAGCTGCTGCTGGTATTCCCAAAGGATGATCTGGGTTGCCATCTTATAGTCATCCTCGTTGATCCCGGAAACAGGGAGCGTCGCACCGGGTTTCCAGCCATAGATCGCAGTCAGGGTGATCCCCCTCCTTGCCTCGGCAGGAAGCAGGTTCAGGTATTGGCTGTTGGTCCCGCTTTCTGAAACATAGGTGTTTTCCGAAGTATGGTAAGGAATCCCGCTCTCCACACAGTAAACCTGATGGCTGATCCCGTCAGAATCCGTCAGCATATAGTGCCGGTAAGCATTGCCCCCGGAACTGGTGTGTACGTCGATGGTTCCGTCTGCATGGTAGGCAAGATAGGTGTAAGGTGCCGGGGCGCGGTAGTGGTTTCCATCAGAGCCCACATACTGGTCGCCCAGCCAGGAGCTTGCCGTTTGTCCGACAGACATGGCAAAAGCCTGAGCCGGAAGAAGCCCCAAAATGCTTGCCATACAAAGCAAAAACGCCAACAGCTTGCGAAAGCCGCGGCGCCTGGTTATGATATGTTCCATGAAAAAATCCTCACTTTCATAAAATCTAAAAGGACAGCCTTATTTGCTGTCCTTGTCGTCAAAATCATCCTCGGAAAGATATTCCGGTTCCCCGTATGCCTCATCCGGGTCAAAGCCTTCTCCATAACCGTCATCCTCAAATTCCGCATCGTCCTCGGCCTGCTGTTTCGGACGCACGATTTTTACATAGTAACCGATCCCGCCGACCGCAAGTAAGGCAGCAAGGATAAACAGGATCGTGCCGACACTGCCGGTCTCTTTCTTCGGCTTTTCCGGTTCAGCCGGTTTTTCGGTTTCCGTCGGCTTTTCTTTTCCTTTGCAGCCACTCAAGTCATTTTTGCAGACCGGACAGCCGGTATTGACTTTTCCTGCCTCACATTTTTCGGTGCAGTTGCAGCTTTCTTCCTGGGGAATCATGCTCATGCTGCCATTGTTCTTTTCTGCAAGCGCCATCAGGTCGGACTCTGTGACGCCGTTTAAGAAGTAGACATTGTTATCTTCCCGTTTCCCGTCGATCACCAGATAAAAGACATTGCCCGCGTCCGTAGTGATGGTGTAAAACTGTTTTTCCCCATCCGTACCGCTGATGTTGTCCTGTACCGTTCCGGTGCCTTCCGGGGTAAATGCACCTTCCGGGATCGCAGAAGTATTTTCCTGCTGTCCGGTACTGTTATCTGAACCGGAAGAATTTCCGCCACCGGAAGGGGTTGCAGCGTTTGAGCCGGAAGGTTTTTCTTCCTTAGGCGGTTTTGTCTGTGTACCGGACGGACTCTGGGGTGCTGCCGCAGCAGGTTTCTTTTCAGGAGCCGGTTCTTTGTAATACGGATTATCCAGCTTTACCACATCAGAACGGTTGCCGGCATAATCTTTTGCGTATATGCTTACCTGTTTTTCTGTTCCTGCATAATCTTTTAGTGCAACCGACGCTTTCCCATCGGTGAGGGAGTTGATACGGTTTTCATCAACAAAGACCGCCTCCACGCCGGATAGATCGTCACTGCTTTCTATTTTCAGGGCATCGCCCTCCAGGGAAGCAGTCAGCGTTGGCGGTGTGGTGTCTTTGGAACCGCCGGCATGAGCCGTTACAGGTAATGCGCTGACACTTACAAGAAGCGTAAGCGCCAGCAGCAGGGAAAGTTTTTTAAGCCTCATGCACATCCTCCTTCTCCTGCGGTAAAACAGTTTCCGAAGGGGCTGCCTGCTGTGATTTCAAAAAATCCGCAAGCTGCTGGGGCGTCAGTTTGAAACTGCGCGCCACCGCCACATAATCGGTATTTTCCAGTTCTGTTTTCTGTTCCTCCAGCTTATGGAGCTTTGCCTGCATTTCCGCAATCTTTGTTTTGGTCTTTTCAATTTCCTTTTCCAGTTTTTCAATTTTAGGATTCAATTTATTACCTCCAATCTGTTAAGGCAGACGCCCAAATGTATAAAAATGCTGCTGCCAGTAGCTTGTATTGATGTTTGCATAAGAAATCGGGTCTCCACAGTGGATCATCATTCCATTTCCCACATAGATCCCTACATGGCTTGCGCCGCTGGTGTTGTAGGTCCCCTGGAAGAAGATCAGGTCGCCCGGTTTTGCATCCGCACTTGATACCGGCGTACATACACCTAAAAGACCATCCGCGGTCAGCCTTCCGAAATTCCAGCCAACGCCGCAGTTGTTGATCACCCAGGACACATAGCCGGAACAGTCAAAGGAAGTGGAAGGGCTTGCGCCTCCCCATACATACGGATAGCCAAGATATTTTTCCGCCTCGGCCATCATTGCGGCAAACTGTTCATCCGCAAGGGCTTCCGGTGGAATGTCATAATCGAAGTAGTTTCCTGTGCCGCCTGAACCAACTTCCGGCAGGTGCCGTTCGCTGGTATCGCCGGTATCGGCAAAATACAGGGGATTCAAATACTGGCCGTCAACCAGGACTTCTAAGTGCAGGTGGGCCCCGGTAGAATTTCCGGTATTCCCGACCTTTGCAATCACATCCCCGGCTTTGACCTCCTGCCCGGCAGAAACAAGGATCTGGGAACAGTGCCCGTATTTGGTCGTCAGGGTATGTCCTTCGTATGCCTCGCCTTCAATAGCGACACACAAGCCATAACCGCCGACATTTCCCGCAAGGGTGACCGTTCCGTCATGCCCGGCAAGGATCTCTGTGCCCTCCGGCATCCCGATGTCCACACCGGTGTGATAGTTCTTTTCCCCACTGATGGGATGTACCCGGTAGCCGTAATAACTGGTCACATAAGGGAGCCAGTTGGTGCCAAAGACATTTTTGACATACTGGCGGTTTCCTTTTGTCTGCAGCAGGATCTCGCAGATCTCTTTCTGGTCTGCGTTCATCCGGGAAACGACCAGGTTTTCTAGAGGTGTGACTGTGAGCTTGACATTTAAGATGCGCCATTCATAAGGCACTTCCTCCTGGGTTTCTTCCCCGGTTTCCGGATCAACGGAAGTTTCGGTGCGGTAACGGATCTCGGTTTCTTCTGAAAAGGACAGGGTATATTGTTCCTGGAAAAGCTGCCGCAGCACGCTTTCCACTTCATCGTAAGTAAATCCCTGATAAGCAGAAGTCAGATACCCCATCAGCACATACGGGTCATGCTCGATTGCGCCCAGGTTATACTGGTATTCGTCATAGCCGGGGCGGTCTGATTCCACCCGGTCTATTTCCATTTGCAGATCCGTTTCCCATTCGGTATAGGTAAGCTCCGCCTGGTTGATGTCCTGATCATCTGCAAGATAGGTAGAAGCAGCCAGACTTCCCAAACCGCCGGTCCCGATATTGGAGAACGTGGAAAACAGGGATGTGATCAGGAAAATTACCAAAAGGAGAAGCAGGAGGACAAGGCAGATTACAGGGTGCCGTTTGACCGCATGGACAATACCGACGCTGACCCTCTCTGTTGCGACTGCGGCATTTTTTGCCTGTTTCCCGGCTTCACGGGCAGCCTTGGCATACTGCCTTTTCAGTTTTTGTTTCTGCCATATCCGGGCAATCGCATGTTTCTTCAGCTCCGGGTGGTCGCTAAGAGCCTGCCGGTAAGCAAGTCTTGCGTTGGCCTTTGCTGATTTTTGCTGTAATTTCGCTGCCTTTCGGTAGGGGGCAGTTTTATGCCGGTGATATGCCGTGCGAAGCCCTGCCTCGCCCACAAGTTCAGAGCGGTGGGATGCCTTGATCCCCACATTTTCATCCTCTGCCTCATAAATCTTTTTATGGGCGTAACCAATGGCAGTATTGGCGCCCGCCTTGACCGGACGCAGTGGTACAGGCCCTTTTACATGGGCCTTTTGGGATTTGACCTCCTTTTCAAATTTTAAGTGTTTTTTGGCTTTTCCGGTCTCCGGGTCGGAAACCGTCTCCATGCGCAGTTTCTTCCGGGCCGGCAGACGATTTTGTGCCTGCTCTGCTTTTTGTGCAGTACGTTCGGCCTTCCGCCTTGCATGGGTGAGCTTTTTATCCTCTGTCTGCGGCGGCAGTTCATCCGCAGTAAATTCCAGCTTGGATGTTTTTGGCGGTTCGCTATCCACACCCTTTTCCTTCTGCGCTGCCTGTTCCTCCGCCTGTGCCGCTTCCTGAAAACGCTGTTGATATTTGTTCCCATGCTGATGTGTCCGGTAACGGTGTTCCTGACTGGATCTGTCTGTGCTGTCCGGTGTGGCTGAGCCTTCGGAAGAAGGAGCATATTTTCCGGTATCATGGTCTGTCGCATTCTCTGTTACAAGAAAACGTCTGGAAGCCTCCTGCCGGAAATTGCTTCGCACGTTGTCCTGTATCGGGGGCGCTGTCCTGGCAGCATCCGGTGTCTCAAAGTGTTCCGAAAAACCATCCAAAGCGGTTGCATACGCTTCGCCCTGTTCCAACAAGGACTCCGGTGTTTCCGGTGACAGATGGGAAAATTCCGTCTGTACAGGGATGTCCTGCCTGTGTGTCTTGCCGTTGACAGAAGAAGGGGTGTCCCGTGCCCTGCGCAGGTCAAAATCCTGTTCGGTCTGCCTGGCTGCCGGCTGATCCTCCCCGTGGGAATCACGCACCGGCATCCGGGTATCTTTACGCTTCCTTTGAAATTCCCTGTCGTGTGCCATTGTTCTCACCTCCGATCCATTTTAATTTTTGCCTCATGCTTTGGTCCCCGCCACTTCATCCGGTCTTGTGGTAAGCACGCTGTACAAGAGTGTGTCCTTCGGGAAGTGGTCCACAAAGGGGATGATCACATTTCCAAAGAACAAAAGCCCCTCGCCGGGACCGGAATGGGTCACATACGAAAGTTGGTGCGGGGAGATTCCCAGCTGCTTTGCCAAAATCTGACGGTCTCCCTGGGCCTGGTTGAGCATATAGATAAAGTCCGAGTTCTCAAAAATATTTTCGATCTCACGGGAAGCCAGAAGGTCCTTGACATTCTGCGTTAAACCTGATGGGATTCCGCCCCATTTACGGAAGCGTTTCCAGATCTCCACGCTGAAACTTCCTGTCTGCCCTTTCAAAAGAAGATGGAATTCGTCGATATAGAACCAGGTTGTTTTATGTTTGGAGCGATTGGCCGTGACACGGTTCCACACCGCATCCTGCATGATCAAAAGCCCGATTTCCTTTAAGGCTTTTCCCAGTGACTTAAGCTGGAAACACAGTACCCGGTGTTGATCCATCTGGATATTGGAACGGTGGTTGAACACGTTAAGGGAACCATTGACATAGATTTCCAGTGCCGTTGCGATATTCTGTGCTTCCGGTTCAGACTGTTTCAAAAGCAGCTCGTAAAGATCGCCTAAGATCGGCATATTTTCCGGGCATGGGTTCTGCAGGTATTCCCGGTACACCAGTCTGGTACAACGGTCGATGATCGTCCTTTCAATAGGGGAAAGCCCTTCTTTGCCGCCGATGATAAGGTCGCACAGCGACAGGATAAAATCACTTTTCAAAGTAATTGGGTTTTCATCATCGGAATAGTCCAGATTGATGTCCATAGGGTTAATGTAGTTTGTGGAAGTAGGGGAAATATCAATGACCTGCCCCTGGGAACCGAACTGCTGCACCAGCGGCCCATACTCATTTTCCGGGTCAGCGATAATGATGTCGTCCTCCGTCAGAAGGAACACATTGACGATCTCACGCTTGGCAGAGAAAGATTTACCGCTTCCTGGGGTACCGAGAAACAGCCCATTGGGGTTTTTCAGCGTTTTTCTGTTCGCCATGATCAAGTTATTGGAAAGGGCGTTCAGGCCGTAATACAACGCCTCGCCCTCCTGGAACAATTCACAGGTGGTAAACGGTACAAAGATCGCTGTGCTGCTGGTCGTAAGCCCGCGCTCAATTTCAATCTGGTTCGTACCAAGAGCAAGCGAGGACATAAGCCCCTGTTCCTGCTGGTAATCCAGCCGTTTTAAGGCACAGTTGTATTTCTGTGCCACACCCGAAGCGGCAAAAATATCATTGAACAGCTTTTGGCGTTTGGCAGCGATATTTTCCACCAGTACCGTCACAAGGAACATGCGCTCATTGCGGCTCTGTAAATCCTGCAAAAGATTTTTTGCTTCCTCTCCATAGGTGGCAAGGTCGGTGGGAATGATGTCCATATCATACCCGGATCGGACCGCTTTCTTTTGTTCCTCAATGGTCATTTTCTGCAGGTCCGACATTTTACGCTTGATGTTTCGGATTGCCTGTGCCTGGTCGATAGACTGAATATGCAAGTTGACAGTCACGGCGTCGTTTAAGTCAAGAAGATCCGCTAAAAGCCGGTCAGTAAGCTCCGGCGCCAAAATCTGCAAAAAGGAGACGGCACCGGAATGGTCGCCTACCCGGAATGTCTTTCCATCCTTTGAAAAAGACAGCCCGGATGGGGAAATGAAGTCTTTGGTAGAAAGACCGGTCTTAGGCAGATCCGACCACTGGAAATGAAACTTTTCCTGACCGTCCGGGTGAAGCTGGCCGTGAAGAAGTTCCAGACGTTCCAGTCCGTTTAAGGATCTTGACTGGACTCCAAGGGTTTTGAAATTTGCCAGCACATCCGTTTCAATGCGTTCCAGACGCATTTTCGCAGTACGCAGGTCATCTGCCTCGATCCCAAAGGTAATGTATTTGCGTTTGGTGAGACCGTTATTTCCTTTCTGCAACTGGTTCTTTAACATATCCCCGTATTCCTTGCGGATTCCGTCATACTCGTCGCCGCGGGGAGGGATTTCAATGCTTCTGGTAAAATCCTGCATATTGGCCCGCTGGTTGATAAAGGTAAGCTGCACATGGATCGAAGCATCGAAGTAATTTAAGAAATCGCAGTAACCCTCGAAGATCTGTGCTTTATCATCTGCCTGTGCAAGCTGATAGTTAATATCAAAAAACTGTACCGTTTTGGTGTAAAGGGTATCGGTCAACCGGCAGATCCCATCCCGGTACATTTCACGGTAGGGAATGCTCTGCTGGACCGTCTGCGGGGCATCTGCTTTCAGCCCGGCAAAAAAGCCGCCTTTTTTAGACGGCTTGGAACGGGCAGACTTAGTTTTGCCCTGCTTTGCATCGGATCTGGTCTTTTTGGCCTGCCTGATATTTTTTTGCAGACGCTTTTCCTGAGCTTCCTGCTGCTTGTTTTTTGGCAATCTTTGTAACCTCCTTCTTTGACATAGATTTATACAGGTTATCCGTCCTGTATGGACGGTTCTTCGGCCAGAGCTTATAACGGAGCCGGTTCTTCAAGATCTTTTCTGCCGGCTGTCCGTCACGCTCATACATGGCGAAGAAGAAAAAGGGCATCATCAGCCCGATCATCAAAAGTACAGCCGCCGAATTGCCGATCGCCCCGCGGGTAAAGAAATACACCGGAAGGCCGACAAGCCCGGCAAGACTGAAACAAATAAGCTGGCGCTTCGTCAGATTGAAGGCCAGCTTGGTTTTAACTTTGGTTAAATCCTTTGGTACAGGTACATAAGGCATCTATACACCTCCCATCGTAATATAGTTTCCGGCCCATTACCGTGCACCGAATTCGCGTACCGGTTTCTCCGAAGCCGGACATTCCCGCACTTCCTGAGCCGCATTTTGCAGCCGTGCCAGGACAGAAACAGCCGGTCCTCTCTGACACAGGTATTCCTGGCTATCTCGGATTCCGGCAATATTTTCCCGAATATCCATATCCACGTCGAACACATCCGAAACCGGTAAAAGCCAACGGTCTGCAAAGTATTTCAAAGGATTCTCAAGCGCCAGCACATCATCCAACATTTCATCCCCGAACTCAAACTTTGTTGTCAGATAGGAATACGCCTCCTGCATGGCTGTAATTTCAGCAGCTTTTTCAATTAAGGATTCCTTATCTCTTGACATAAGGCTTTCCCGGTAAGCAAAGTAATTCTGTCCCAGCCGTTTCATCAGGAGTGTATATTTGTCCTGTGCGGAAGCTTCGCTTGTGAAATGTTCAAATTTTTGCTCTGCATCAATTTCTTTGAGAAGATCGCAGATCGGGAAACTATGTTCATGGTTATTTTCTTCCCAGCACCATCGGGCTACGTCCAACGGGTCCTGAAAAGAAAGAAGCGCCTCTACTTCCGCCGGGGTAAATACATGTTCAACCTTCAGATAATAGTGGAGTTCCGAAAGTCCCTGTAACTCGTAAATACTACCGATATTCTGTGCATCCAGCATATCCGCATGAACCTTCAAACACTCGTCCAGCCGTTCCATAAGCAGCCGCTTTGCATCTTGTTCTATCAAAATCACCCCTTTCGCTCCGGCATAGTCAGCGTACAGTTCACTTCATTGCCCCACACATCCCAGCCGGGTGTCTTTTGTCTTGCAAACAGTTCCACTCTGGGCTGATCGCCCATGAGTTTTACGATCTTATCCCGCACCTCGTCCGGTTTCTTGCTGTGCTGCTCAATATGGGAGATTACAAACTGATGGATTCCCGCACACTGGCGTTTCGGTCGGCCTCTGGTTGCCAGCAGGCAGACCTCCGCATTAGATTGGGTCCAAAAGCCCATGCCATAAAACCAGCTATCCGCTTTCCGGTTCTGTTTGAGCCATAGAAAAGCCAGCGTTTTATATTTGAATCCCCAGGCATCGATCACCCGGAAGGCTTCATTGAGCTGCGGGAAGGTCGCCCACAGAAAAAGGGTGCTGTCTTTTGCGGCAAGTTCCGATACCGGCAGGGCACAGATTTCTTCAATGCTCATTGTGGGGTAATGGTTCTCCGCAACGCCGCTTCCATGTTTCCTATCATAGCGCCAGGGCGGATCGGCATAGATAATGCCGTACTGTTTCGTTTCCGGCATTAGCGAGCCTGCTCATTCTTAGATGGGGCAGGTTTGGCCGGCTGTTCTTTGACCTTACCGGCATTTTCCTTCAATGCACCGGTCAGGGAAGGTTTTTCCGCAGCTCCCTTTGTTGCTTCAAGAGTTGCTTGCAAATTTTCAATAGCCTGCCCATATCCATCGATCAGAGCGTCATTAAGCTGTTTGCGGAACTCTGCCGTAACCGGCCAGCAGACATCTTTCCAGTTGCCTCCCTTATCCTGGGTTGCGGGCATATTGACATACAGCCCCTTTTCACTGGAACAGATACGGAAGCCGTCAATCTTAAAGCATCCGCCAATCGTAACATTGGCAAACGCCAGCAGGTTTCCCATTGGGGCGATCGGACGCACGCGGACATCCAGCTTCATGCCGTTTGTCATTTCCGGCGTCTGTGTCTCCGGCGCCATTTTTTCTGTATTGGTTTTACTCATATATAAAATCCTCCTTTTTAGAATTGGTTTTGTTCATGCTATCTTGCATTAAATATGGATTTGGATAACGAACCTGTCTTAAACAGGGCAAAGGCCAGCAGTACCGTATAACCCGCCGTTCCCCAGATCGCGCCGTGCACGTCGCCGGACGATGGGATAGACTGGACCAGCACTGCATAAATGGCAACACAGATCAGAATCAAAAAACCCTGAAAACCCAGGGCAAAAAGGGAACGCAGATACCCGGTTCCCATTTGTCCCCATTCCCGGTTTGCCATTGTGGAAAACGGGATCGGTGCAAGGCTCACGGTTAAATAAATCTCGATCATACGGCCATATACAATGACAAAGATCACGATGGACAGTACCCACATACACAGATTGATGATGTTGGTTTCCAGCCACAGTCCAATCAGTTCCCACATTCCCATTGCTTCAAGCTGGGTTTCCAGATCAGACAACGCCGCCTGCACATCCAGGTTCCCGTTTATGACACCGGCACTTTGCGACACCACATTTTGGGCCACATCAAAGACCGCCATCACAATCGTAAAACAGTTGGTGAGCAGGTAAGTGGCAACAAAAGTCTTGAAAATCCACTTGAAGATGTTGAATGTATCGAATTCGTGCATGTTGTTCTTTTCGAGAATCATCTGGATCAGTTCATACACCAGAACAAAGGTCAGGATCATGCCCGCAATGGGAATGACGACAGTTTCCGAAAGATTTTGGATCATGGAAAATACGCCGCCATTCCAGCCCTGCGGGGTCTGTCCTACTTGATTTGCCACATCCGCAACCTGATTGTTGACGGAGTTGAAAATGCTGGTGTACTGTCCGGTGATCGCATCGATCAAGCCCTCTTTAATCCAGTCTGTTATCCGTTCAAACAGACTGCCCATAAATCAGCCCTTAACCGAACAGGCCGGAAAGCAGCGGAATCAGCGTTGCACCAACCAGAGCGATACCTCCGCCTGCCATAAGCTGCTTGATCCCCTGGGATTTTGCACCTGGGTTATCATTTCCGTAACCTTCGAGAAGGTTTACAACACCCCATGCGCCCAGACCTGCGCCCAGGGCGATCACAAGGATCTTCAAAGTATCAATCGCGCTTGCAAAAAATGCCATAATGTTCCTCCTTTAATTTCAGAAATTTTAATTTGTGATATGGCCGTATCAGGCCGGAAACAAAAAAAGTCGCCGCACTGTTTTTAGAAAAAAATCTGTTTCAAACAGCACGGCGGCATGGGGCAGGAAGAATCCTGCGGTTATTTACTTTTCAGGGAGAATCACGAATCCTCAAAAAATCCTCCTTTCATCGTGACAAAAACAAAGCCTGCCGGGGCATCATGCTTTGACAGGCAGGAACAACTCTATAAAGTCTGGGAAGCCAGATCTTCGGCTGTGACTTCATAATTGCGGTATCGTTCACCGGGACGCATCGGCATCCGGGTAGAAAGAAACTTTTCGATATTAAAAGCGTTCTTCTCATTAAAATCGGAAAGCAGTTTGTAATTTGGGTGTTTGGTTATATCGTATTTCCGGGAGAGGAACGGCCGCACACCCCTGATCTGCAGCAGACATTTGCCCCCGTCCATAACTGCCAGTTCATCCACCGACATCAGATCCTTTCCCAGCTTTTGAAAATTTTGTCCGTAGGATTCCTGATTGCCCTTTGTGACACTGGTGTTATACAGGTCGATGGTCTCTTTCCCCAATAGGGAGTTCCAGCTTTTTAAGGTGGTTTCTTCTTTGCCTCCTAAGAAAAGAGAGGCGTCACAGTTACCGATGACGGTGTCCATGTTGTCTTTATACAGGGCTTTGAGCTGGCTTTGCGCCTGCAGCACCAGGCAGGCAGAGATCTCACGGCTTCGGATGGTCGCCATAAGACGCTCCAGGTTCGGGATCTGCCCGATATTTGCCGCCTCGTCGATCAGGCAGCGTACATGGATGGGAAGCCTTCCGCCATATATATCATCTGCCCGTTCGCACAAGCGGTTAAACAAAATGGAATAGATCAGACTGATCAAAAATGCAAAGGTCCCGTCCGTATCACTCATAATAAGGAAAAGAGCAGTCCGTTCATCCCCCAGCATATCCAGATCCAGTTCGTCATACATGGTAATTTCCCTGACTTCTTTAATGTCAAAAGGAGCCAGTCTGGAAGCACAGGAAATAAGGATCGACTTTGCTGTTTTTCCGGCAGCGAGCTTATATTTCTTATATTGACGCAGGGCAAAATGATCCGGGTCTTTTTGTTCCAGCGCGTCAAAGAGAAGGTCAACGGCATTTTTGAACGATTCATCATCCTCACGGACCTCCATTGCGTTCAGCATTTCTACCAGTGTGGCAAAATTCTGTTCGTTTGCCGGGGCTTCATAGTAGATATATCCGATCAGTGCCGTATAGAGCAGGGTTTCTGCTTTGACCCAGAAATCGTCTCCGGCTTTTCCTTCGCCTTTGGTATTGGAGATCAGAGTCGTGACGATTTTCAAAATATCTTTCTCGGAATGAATGTAGGCGAATGGGTTAAAGTGCATACTTTTCTGAAAATTGATCGTATTGAATACCCGTATTTTATAGGGCTCATAGATGATCTTTCCTTTTTCATTCCGCACAGGCTTTCCGTCCTTGTCCAGCTTTGGCGTGCCTCGCTGTAACATCTTTCCGCATTCCACAAGGACTGTACCTTTCGGATCGGTGACGACGTAGGAACTGTGCATTTGCATCAGATTGGGCTTGATGAAAAAGCGCGTTTTTCCCGAACCTGATCCTCCGACTACCAGTACATTTTTATTTCTTGCATTGGCCGGATTTTTGGGCCTTCCGTTTAACATCAGTCCTTCACTTTGGGTAAGAATGATATTGTTTTCCGGCTTTGGGTCCATAAACGGGGCAATATCGGCTTTATTTCCCCAACGAGCTGAACCGTATTCCACATTTTTGCGGTATTTCTTAGCGTCTTTCCCTCTAAGATAGACTGCCAGCCGCATAATGGCTGCACCGCATAAACCGATCAGCCAGTCCATTGCCGCCCCCGGCCACATACTCTGAAACGCAAGGGCAAAGCCTTCGGACAGTCCTAACAGCTTTTGGGAAGCGTCCGCTCCGGGAGCCAGACGCACCGCCTCGCCCAGCTTGGCAAATACCAGAAGGAACAGAACATAAGGCAGATGGAGAATGACCTGTTTTTTCATTGTTTCTGCATCGATCTTCATCGTTCCGGTCCTCCGTGTTCTTTGTTCTTTACACGGTCACGGCCAAGCGACTGCGCCAGTTCTTTGAACTTATGAAGCTGTGTAAGCAGCGACGGTCTGGTGCTGCGTGTAAGGTCTTTCTTTGTATATTCCTTAAATGCTGCCGTCAGTGCATCCGCCTGGTTTGCCTTGAAATATACCGTCCATTTTGGGGGATCGGTCCCAAGTTCCTTTTCTATATGGTAGCGTACCTGATGTTTCCTGGCATACCGTTCAAAAGAGCGGATTCGTCCTGAAACTTCAATGGTATTAGCTCCGGGGTCTTTATAAGTCAGCCGCTTCATACTGTTGCGTCCGACTCTTGGCATTGTACGTTCCTGTTCCATCTTTTGGAGTACCGCAGCAATAGCCGCACGCAGTACCCGCCCTGACAGTTTTGCTGCCTGTATAGAAACAGAAACCGTTCGTTGTTCGAGATCTTCCTGCAAGAGCATCCTCCTTTCTGATAAAATCGGTATTTATAATATGGAAATAACTTTTTACCGGCTTTCCCCAAGAACCTGCTGTCGGGAAGCGTGTTCAAAGGCTTTTGCTGCCTGATCGACCTGAATTTTAGCGTGTTTCAAAAGCGTCTTGATGATCGTAGCCGGGCGTTCCTGTTCCTCCAGATGATCGACCATCCCTTTGCACTCATCCGGGAGGTATTCAGCCATATCTTTCAACACATCGGAAAAGTTACCCATAAAGCCCCAGCAGCTATCCGACAGCTCCCCGTTTTTATAAAGCTCAAACCCATAACATTCGCCGCGCAGATAGGAATCGTAAGCAGCGACTTCGCTGCGCATCAGTGCGTCTGCTTTCTGACGGATAGCACCGGTCATCTTGTCAGCGTCAAATTCCTTTAGGGCATATTCTTTGGAAACATAGATCCAGCCGACCTGTCCGCTGTCACATTCTGCATGAGGAGCCCTGCCTGAGAAACTTTCTGTACTCATGGCAAGACCGGAGTGGTCGTAGAGATAGAGGGGGAGCATCAGATACTTTTCCGAAATTACTTTCTGCATTGCTTCATCGATCGCCCGTTCCTCTGTCTTTGGTCCATGCCGGAAACGGCTGCTTACAATGTTTACCATCCGTTCATAGCGTTTCATGCCAGCTTCATCATGTCCTACGGTATCTAAATACATTTCCCGCAGGAAGTCGTCTTTGTCCATATAGTTGTGATGGTCGCCCAGCGCATAGCGGGGATGGAAGCATACCATCGTCCCAAAATGTTCATCTACCTCACGGGGAGAGATCAGAATATCGTCCGGCTGCACCATAAGGGCATAAGGTTCATTTACTGCCATTAACATAATTGGCTCCTTTCTTTCTACAAATCCGGGCCGGAATGGTGCATCATCGGTTTTTCCCGGTGTTCATTGGTTGCAGGCTGCTTGACTGCAATGATCTCGCCGGCAATCCTTGCAAATTTTTCAGGGTACTTGAACTGCTCCCCGTATTTCTCCATCAAGTCCGGGGAAAGGTCTGTAAAATCTTCCTCACCAAGACCAACGATCAGAAAATTCCCGGACACAATATCATAGATGTGGCCGTCATCGTCAAAGAGAGCTCGGTTCAGAGGCAGCCCCATCAGCTTGCCTTCTTCATTACAGATCAGAGCCACCGGGTCCTCATACGGATAGACCGCTTGAATATCTCCGCCCACTGCCGCCTGCAAGGATTTCAGACCACTTTCGATCTCCGCAGCATAAGGGGACTTGCCCGGCTCTACCATTAACACTTTCATAATTGTATATCCTCCTTCTTTTTCATTGCCGTACCGGGAGCGGTTGGCGTTTTTTCCTGAGTTTTTGCCACAGAGAGCTTCCCCAGGACGGAAGGCTTCTCCCGGTTTTTGGGTGTAAAAATACCGCCCTCCGAAACCTCGGCGGCGGCATGTTCCGTTTTGGCCTGTTCCAGTCCTTCAACCGTATAGCCAGGTAAAAGAGTGCCGTGAACCATAAAATGGTGCTCATATTCTTTCGGGATCGGCGGGGAAATTTCCGTGAATAAATGGGAATAGGCTTTCTTTCGCCCGTCCAGATATTTTATGGCTGCGTTCTTATCTGTATATCGTTTCTGGTTTTGTCCGGCAATCTTTGCTCCATATCCCTGCTTCGGGGAATGAATACGGACTTCCCATGTCACATACCAGGCAATCGGAACACTCTGTTTGGTTTCCCGGTCATATTTCGTATCTTCCCAAATACTGCAGGTCATCTGATAGACCCGGTTGCTGATTTTCTGATCTGCCCTCCAGTTATCGGTGTCTTTCCACTGGTTGCCTGTATGTTCGATCTCCGGTGTACGAAGATATTCCAAAGCCCGGTTGATCGTCTGTGTTGCCGCTGCCTGCTGTTCCCACTGTTTTGCGGCAGCCACCACGATTTCATAGGCTTTCTGCTCCCCGTCGATACTTCCCTGGCGCATGGCTTCCAGGCTATCTGTTCCCATTGTGATCAGTGTAGAAATATCCACATTTTCACAAACTACGCTGTGCTCAATTTTAAGCTCTGATCCCGGCGTCAAGTGGTCGCCATACCGGTAGGCATGGTAATCCCTGTTTTCTTCCAAAATGCTGTTCACCTCCTGCTATATTTCCGGCTCATGGTTTTTTCTGGAAACCGTCTGTGCCGGTGATTTTTTATCTGCCGGTCTGTTTGCCGCAAGCTGATCCATCACGGAAGGACGGCCGACGCCGAACATGGATAGCTGACCGTCCGCTGCCTCACGAAGTTCAGAAACAGAGAGGGGAAACGTTACATCGGCATGGGTCAATAGCTGTTCCCGTTTCAAATCCTGAATGATCTCGTCAAAAACAGCGTTGATCGCACGGCGTTCTTCCCCCACAGGGAAGGCTTTCAATACCTCCATTTCTCCGTCTTTACCGGAAACCAGGGTAAGGGCACAGTCGGCATGGCCTGCCAGATAATCCGATGTGTAGGGCAGTTTGTCCTTGATATAACAGGCAAAGGCTCTGGCTGTCATTTCCACATTGCTGTCCCAATAACCGCCGTCTTTTTCACATTCTTTTCCCATGCGTACCGAATTACGGTAAAAATCAGTTTCCGTCCGTCCAATCTGCGGAGCTTCCTGCGCCTGCATCCCGGAAAGCATACGCTCAAAAATTTCCAGCCGTTCCCGTTCACTTTTGGGAATTACCCGGCCGGTAACATTCTTCTTAAATGCGCTGATCTGTTCCACAGAGCCGGGTTCGCCGGACAAAAATGCTTCCCGCAAGATTGCGTAGGTTTCCATCTGTTCCTTATTGCCATACCGTTTCAGAGAGGCAAGAACCGAGGAATCCAGCCAGCTTGCCGCATTTTTCCGGGTGCGTTCTGTTTGTGCTTCCGTGCGCTTTGCTGCCTGTTCCGGTGTTTCCGGTTTATACTTCATGGTGTCAATGAGTTTTTGGAACGGCGCATAGAGGCGGGGCTGTTCTGACAGCATCCCTTTTGTGCCCATCTTTGTACCAAGATAATCGTCAAGTCCATGCCACCATTCATGTGCCAGGGAACCGGCCCCGTGCATTTTCGTAAGATTGATGACTGTACGCAAAGGTTCATAATGAGCCGCAGCATTGCCGCTGCCTCTTGCACCAAAAGCGATAGCAAGCGTACCCTGATAAGCAATATCTTTATCGCTGATCTTAAGGGCTGACGCCAGATCCTTTAGTGCTTCAAATCCCATGTTAAGGGAGGTCTGACGGTCGTTCTGGTTCATCCAGTTTCCAAACTCGCCGCCGCGGAACCCAAATGTATCAAGATAATGCTGTCCGGTGATCTCCACACCATTCCGGTAATCCGGCCCGGTACGTTTGACATGGGCGAGCTGGGGAGGGACAAACCGGATCTTTCCGTTTTTGTTCCTGCCTTTGGCAAGTTCCTGCACCCATTTCAGGGCAGCTTCTTTGGTCTCAAAATTGGTCCGCAGGATCGAATAGCCTTTTGTCACATAGTAGGTACCGGGGTTCCAGTCCTCATTTTTAGAATAGGTATGTTTCCCGTCGTTGAAGTGGATCGCATAACCTTTCGGTATTTTCTGCTCTTTGTAAACACAAAACTGTTCCTTTTTTGCTTTCTGAGTAAAGTTGCGCTCAAAATATTCAGCCGAGCGAATCAGCATGGTATTGGACAATTTGTTTGTGATCACGGGATTGTCCTGACCCTTTTTCGTTGCCCGGTAGTGGATTCCGCTTCCCCAGCCCCAGCCCTGTACTTTTTCTAAATATCCATTGTCAACGAAAAAGCGGTCATAGGCTTTCGCAGCATCCTCCACAGTACGGACATCTGAAAGCACTGTCTGCAATTCCCGGACTGTTTTTATATATTCCTTTTGTCTCGCGGTCCGTTTTTCCGGGGTGTCATCCGTGCGGTAATACTGAGGGGAAGCGTTTAAGCCGTCCCTCGCTTTTTTGATAAAATAGACCACGCCAAGAGGAATCCCTTCCTCCAGCATGACTGCATAGTCCGGCTTTTTCCAGACATTATCCTTTTTCACAAATTTTTCGGCTTCGCGCTCATTCATGGCTTCCAGATCATCCGCATACAGCCCGCGGTCTTTCCACAGGTCTTTTTTCGCACCGCCGATCTTTTCACCGAAATCTTCATGCACTCCTGCCAATCTTCATCACCTCCAGTCAGTGTAAAATTCTTATCGTTCCGGGGCAGGGCGGCGTTCTTCGTCTTTGTGAAGTTGTGGGAGGTTTCCTGTGAGCCGGTCGGTTTCCCTGCGGATCAGTTTGTCCAAAGCGCCTAAATCCTTCGGTGCAATGGCAAACTCCCGGTAATTTTCATACCACAAGCCCGTAGAGACTGCTGCGATGGGCGCAATTTTCTCCGAACCGGCTGGAAGAAGCCGATACACAGGGGCTTCGTCATAAAGAAGCATCTGTTTTGCCGTTCCCTGTGGTATGCGGTACTTATCCATATCCGGGTTCTGGGCTGCCTCCATATATTGCATATTCAGGCGTTCTTCTAAATTCTGGGGCATATAACGAAATGCCTGATCCATCCACTGTCTGAACATCGTGGAATAGTGGTACTGCCATTCCGTAACTTGATTCGTGGCATAAGAAAATCCCCAGCTTTTCAGAGCATCTTTTTCGTAAAGCTCCATTTCAGTCCATTCTTTCAGGCTGACCGTGGCCGCTGAACCATCTTTGCGTTCGATATTGACGCCGCAAGGATAGAGGATATTTCTTTTTATATCCTGCCGTAGCGTGTCTAAATCCATCATCAGGACATCCCCGTACAAGTGACCGCCCTCGCTGCGATCCGTATGAAACAGGAAAGCCCTCGCTCCGATGAACTCCGTTGTTGAGATCATTTGATGAAGGTCCGCCGTAGAACAATAAGCAAACAAGGTGTCGGAAAGCCACATGTGATTTTTCCCCATGATAGCAATGGAATCAGCCCCGGTATTTGTCACCAGAGAACGCATATTAAATTCGCATTCCCTAAGAAAATCTCCGGCAAAAATATGGAGCTCATACGCAAAGACGGATAAGTCTGTATCACGGATCAAATGAATCTGCGGTAGTGGTTCCTGATTCAATCAAATTCCTCCTTTCATGTGAACCTGACAATTACCGGCTTTCCTTATCATGGGAAGGTGCCGGCTGCTTTTTTGCCGGTTCCGTTTTTGCTACCTGTTCCCGCATTGCTTCCAAAACAGAAGGGCGCCTTTCCGTAGTCTGTTCCAACCGGGCAAGGGTATTAAGTGCCCACTCCGCATTACGGTTAATGGAGGATATAAGGGCGCCCTCCACTTTGAAAGCACCTTTGAACACTCTGGCAATCTTCCCATTTTCTTTTGCGTCTGTCTCCGCAGGTTTTCCTTGAAGGGTACGGCCCATATTTTTGAAATGCCGCCCCATTTCGTGGTATTCCGTACTGAAAGCATCAATTCTGGCAACAGCCCTGTTGCTGGCCTGCATACTTTTTTCTGCTGCACTTTGAATGGACTCCAACACCGGTCTGACATGTAAAAACTGTGTGATCCCATTCAAAGCGACAGTACCGCGTTCCCTGAAATCGGCAAGGATATTCCTGCACCCGTTTATGATCTGGCCTTTGAGTTCGGAAAGACGGTGACGCATAACGGAAATATTCGCCTCCATAGCTGTATAGCTCTTTTGGAGAGCATCTTTCAGAGAATGGTTCTGTAATCCCTGCATTTCCTGACGCACTGCCTTTAATTCCTCGGTTGCCTCCAAAAGACGCTGCTCCATCCCGGTCACATGCTCGATCAGCTTGGAAAATTCTTCATATCCCGGTGTGTTGTTGTCTTTTAGGAGAGCAAGCAGTTCTTTGACCTGCTCATTTTCCGCAATCGGCTGGCTATCTGTCTCCGTCATTCATCAATCCCTCCCATCTGCCGGTAGCGGCCCGCCGGCAATCTTGCCGACAATCTCCGGACCGGTTTCATAAATCTGCATGAGGCGTTTTGCTGTGCCGCAGGGCTGTGCAGCTCCGCTGGTCCAAAGACGCACTGTGGATGGGGCAACATTCATCAAAAGCGCAAAGCCCTTTTCGTTCATGTCCAGCTTTTTCATCAGCGATTTAACCATATCGGGGCTGTAGTCTGGACACCGGGAAGCCTCGGCAATCATCTGCAAAGCGGTATTTTCAATTTTTTTCATTTTCAAATCCTCCTGTTATTTGTTTTCCAGCCTTATGCCGGGGCAAAGCTGATCTGGTTGTGTTTCATCCTTTTGGCAAAGTCCGGCAGCGAATAATTTACCCCGTCAATTTCTGCATGGGTATCATCCAGACGATGGCAAACAGCAAAGTGTCTGTCCCCGTTTCCATAGAACAGACAAAGTAAACCATTGTCAGGAATGGAAAACAGCGCTTTTCCGGCACTGTCTGTAAAGCAGATCTGTTGAGATCCATTCATGTTGAAATCCTCCCTAAATTGAAACAGCCGCCTCTTTTGGGCGGCGTTGGTGCTGGCTGGTTTGCAGTTGTTCCCGAACCTGCAGCAATTTCTCATTGTAATCTTTTCCCATCCGGGGAGGGTTGACACTTACCCGGATATGACGGAAACGTTTATCCTCGTGGAGCATGGTCTTGATTTTCCGAGCATTGACAAATCCGGCAAGGTCGCGGTCCATATAAAGGGTAACACGCCGGATCTCCGGGTGGCGTTCCAGGAAAGAAGTCAGCGCCACATGGGAAGTACCTCCCAAAGACAAGCGATAACCATTCCATTTCCATCCCTCCAACTCTTGAAGTGTTGCATGGGAAAGCGCATCAATAGGAGCTTCAAAAACTGCCACATGCCGGCTGCCCGGACTTTGCGGGGGATAACAAAAGTTATATCCTTTGTCGCTGCCATAGACATCCTTTTTGAGATTGCCGCCGATACTGCGCATACAGGCGAACTTCGCTTTCCCGGAATCATCTTTCCCTACAAACACACAAACCGGTTCTCCATGATACCGGGCTTCGTAAAAAATCCCGGCTTGTAAACACTGGCGAATGACTTCTGAGCTGATCCCCCGTTTCTGCAAATAGGAGACCGCAGCGGTCGCGCAACGTCTGGCCCAGGGGAGAGAGAATGCTTTCTTTTCCGGCTCCTTTGATACCTGTATTTCTGCCGTACTTCGGTAGGCCGGTTCCTGCCGGATTTCTCCACCTACCAGAGCATGAACCGCATCCACAAGACCATATCCCCGAATCTGGATCAGGTAGTCCAGCGCATTGATACTCCGTCCACGGCTGTTCCAGTACCAGTACCTTTTCCCGGTCACATATACCAGACTGTCATGCTCCTTATGCCGGAAATTAGGTCCATCCCGTTTCAGCACGCCGGGTTCATGGAATTGCAGGTAAGTAAACAAGTCAGCTTCCCGCGCTGCCTGAATCTGTTCTTTGGTTACGCCGGGCATAGTACCGGCACAGTGTTTCTTTTCATTGTGCTTTGCCTCCTTCCTGTGATGAAATGAAAAAAGACACCCAAAGGTGTCTAACAGCCGTACAGGTCGTGATTGACCTCGGCACGGTAATAGCTGTCCATTGTAGCCGGGGCATTATACAGCGCCGCCAACAGGTAGGCTTTGATGTTTCCAACCTTCGTCGTGTTCTTGTCGATACAGTCAAAGACATACTCTAAGTGACCGGAATTGATCTTCAGGAACCGGCTCTTGACGATCTCCCTCGGAAAATCATCTCCGGCAATGCGAATGTAAGGGCGTTTAGACAAAATCACTTCAAGCATAAGTTCAAGGGCTTCGTCCAGACGTTCCCTGCCATACCGTAAGACCAGTAAGTCATATTCGATATTTTCTTTGATGATTTCACGATAGGCTTCTATCAGCTCTATCCGATCCATCCCATCCGTGCGGCTTGCCGCTTCCGGCTCTGCTGGATAGATTGATGGATAAGTTATTGATTTATCTTTTTTTGATTTTTTTGTTTTTAATGGATTAGTATTTAATTGTGCCGGATTTTCCTGTTCAGGTTCCGCCTGTTTAGGTTTTGCCTGTTCAGGTTTTACCTGTCTTGGATTTTCCCGTTTAGGTGAAAGCCCTGTGTTTTCGGTACTTACAGGCTGCTCATGGATCGTATATTCAATGTCTCCCAACTGCCCGTTATCATAGCGGAGGCGCTGTCTGGTGAGATAACCATGCCGCTCCAGTTCCTTCAGGGCAGTAGTGATAGAATCCACACCATCCTTGCAGATATGGGCGAGTCCCTTTGTGGTATAATCCCAATCTTCCGGCAGCGACAACATAAGTGATAAAAGCCCCTTTGCCTTTAAGGACAACTCCGTATTGCGCAGATGGTGATTGCTCATTATCGTAAAGTCCTTTGTTTTCTCTACACGGAATACTGCCATTGTATCGCCTCCTTTCTTCGACTATTCCGTTACAAGACATGATCCCTGTGGTCATAATGGAGATGGCCGCCAGAGACCTTCGCATGGTTTTTCAGTTTCACTTCGCCCCGTTCCTGACTCTCTAAAAATTTCTGATAGCCGGTATCTGTAAGGAACAAGCGCATCTTATCGCCTTTGTCGCCAACAGGGGAATCGTAAGACAATACATCAAAAACGATCATGTGCCTTACCTCCGGGTCAAAGCGTTCAAGCGCCATGATGTCATGCCCCTTCAATTTTTCTGCACCTGATTGCTGTCTGGCCTCGGCGATCTTTTCTCCAATCGTCCGGGCTGGATAGGGCAGACGGTAATTCTTCTGAATATCTTTTACCAAGTCCATGCACTCTGCATTTGACAGAACACGAAGTTTTGCCATAAGACCTTCTGCCGCCTCCCGCTGCTCGGAATTATTTGAATACCTCACGGTCATATAAAGTTCATTCAGGATCTTTGTCTGATAATCGCTCTCCACCTGAAAGAGCAGCTTTTTTTCCATTTCGTTTAATTCCATGGGGATCTCCTTTCTCTTGAAAATAGGTATGAAAAAAGGGCGCCCACCTATAAAAGTGAAACGCCCTTTGGCTTATACACTATTAAATTTTATATACAAAGCAAGTTTGCCGCTGTTATGCCACATTTTGCTGGTATCTCAATGTTACCTTTCCATCATTGAAAGGATGGATACACAGAAAGTCCAGAATGAACATGGGAATCAAAACCAGTTTATCAATGCGGTCAGCTTCCCATGCTTCAAGGAAGCGAGCGCAAAGTTCTTCCATTGCTTCATCAGTCTGAAATGCGGGAACTGGAATAAAACGTGCCTTCTGATGACCCTCGGCATCTGTTTCTGCAATTACATTATCGGAATTCTTATAACTTCCACCAGCAGCCCCCTGTGAATAGGAGTACAGATCTCAATGTAACTGCAAAATAATGTTCGGTCTTGGGTTGATATATTCATAACCTTCGTAAATTGTGGAAAGTACTTCACGATAACCAGCAATTTCCTGCTCAGATCGGTTGCGGGGTTCTGCTTTTTGACTTACCAATTCTTCCAAACGCTTATCGCTTGTAAATATACCTTCGATTCGGTTGGATGCTCCCGTACTCTGAATCAATGCAACTTCTAAGAGTGTTTTCAATTCATCTACATTGGCTTCGAGAAATAATTCCTGTTTGCCTTTATGTTCATGGATGCTGCTAACCATCTGAACAATTTCAGGTGTTAACAACTTTGCAGGACTTACAATAAAATCAAAGTCTCTCATAGGAATCTCCTTCATTTCAGATTTATCTCCATCATTCTATCATCAAATGATGGAGATCTCGATAGATTTGATGGAGATAGAATATCCGTATACACAATAAATATCCTCATTTCATCCATATATTATATCGTTTTACGAATTGTTTTTTTCACTAAAATTACACTATTTTTTCACTATTTTTCATTACTTCATCGTTTTCGCCAACGAATTGAGCAACGCCCGCCTCTCTGGATTCAGATTCTTTTTCTCATAAAATGCTTCTTTAAAAAGCTCTGCATTTTTCCTTTGGTCATCATCCGGAATATGAGAGTACGCATCCGTAATCATATTGACCTGTGCATGGCCGGAATCACCCTGTACTGCTTTGATATCAGATAATGGTACACACAAGCACGGAAAACACTTTATGCAAAATCTTCCACAGTAAAATCTATAAATAATCCGCAAAGGCAAAGGAAACCGACAGTTTACCATGTTTGGAATTATGGCAGTTCTTTTAGGAAGTGGAGATGCATTCCATCTGGTTCCTCGTGCAGTAGCGCTTTGTACAACTGGACTTGAGAACTTTACTGTACAGATGGGGTTAGGAAAGTGGATTACCTCTATCACTATGACTATCCTAAAATCATCCCCGCCTCAGAATTTGCAACAAATTGTTGCAAATTTTCTATATCCTTTTATTTTACAGAAGTACTTATTTTTAACTTTTTTCCTTCAGATTTTTATATTGCAAAAATCATATCACCATCTGCAGTATATCCTCTATATGTTCTGCATAATAATCAGCCCCATTCAGTTCCCCTTTCTCACCATATCCATACAGGCATCCTATAAAAGGGCTTTTGCAGGACCTGGCACATTCCAGATCCTGTCTCCTGTCTCCGACTACCAGATAAGGGCCACTATATTCCCGGATGATTTCCTGCACAATTTCTGTCTTTGGACGGAATCTGTATGATTCACAGTCATAAAAACGATCAAACCATCGTTCCATCCCAAATTCCTTCCAGTGTGCCTCACGATATGAAGCTTTACAGTTACTTAAGATCACAAGGTGATATCCCCGGTTCTTCAAAGCTGTTAGCATCTCCTCTGCTCCCGGATACCACACTGCCTTATGTTTCCTGATCTGTCTTACCATCAGATCTCCTACCATCCTGCTTGCCTGCTCTTTATAGCTCTGATCCAGTTCCGGCAAAAATGTATTCCACATCTCCTTACTGTTAAGTCCCAGCCAGCCGGCAATTTCCACCGAGCCTATCTCCCGTTCTTCGGTAACCTTCTGTTCTGTCAGCCACTGATAGGTTTCACGAAATGCCGGTTCATAGATTCCAAGGGTATGATGGATCGTTCCATCATAATCGAATATGATCGTTTTTGTCATCATTTATTTTCCTGTCTTTTAGAGCTGCTTCATCAGATTGACCATCTCAATCGCAGATAATGCACAATCATAGCCTTTATTTCCCGCTTTGCTTCCTGCACGCGCAATAGCCTGCTCGATATTTTCAGTCGTGATCACTCCGAATAAAACCGGGATTCCTGTTGCAAGTTCAACCTGTGCGATTCCCTTGGCAGATTCATTACACACCAGATCATAATGTGAAGTATCTCCACGGATGACAGCTCCAACGCAGATAATTGCATCATATTTTCCTGACTGTGCCATCTTCTGTGCTGTAATCGGAATCTCAAATGCTCCCGGTACCCATGCTGCAGTAATGTTCTCTTCTTCTACTCCATGTCTTACCAGTCCGTCGACTGCCCCTCCCAATAATTTATTCACAATAATTTCATTGAATCTCGCTGCCACGATACCAACCTTCATTCCCTCCGGTGCTACTACTTTTCCTTCTACTAAATTGATCTGTCTCATTTTTTCTTCCTCCTGATATTTGCTGTTTTTTATAAATTTATTTCTTTAAAAATATGACCCATCTTTTCCTGCTTCGTCTTCATATACTTCCGGTCATACTTTTGTGCCGGAATCTCCAGAGGTACTCTCTCATTGATCTTCAGTCCGAATTCGCCAAGTCCATAGACTTTATCCGGATTATTTGTCAGTAATCTTAATGATTTCACACCAAGGTCTGACAGTATCTGTGCCCCGACCCAGTACTCTCTGAGATCCGGTGCAAACCCTAACTTCACATTAGCCTCCACAGTATCGTATCCCTGCTCCTGAAGCGCATATGCTTTGATCTTATTGATCAGTCCGATTCCTCGGCCTTCTTGTCTCATATACAGAATGATTCCTCGGCCTTCTGCTTCTACCTGGCGCATCGCTGTCTGCAGCTGCAGGCCACAGTCACATCTGAGCGATCCGAATGCATCCCCTGTCAGACACTCCGAATGTACCCGGCAAAGCACATCCTCACCATCTCCCAGATCACCTTTTACCAGTGCCAGATGATGCTCTCCTGTAATATCATTGATATAACCATACATTTTAAAATCACCGTACTGCGTTGGGAGGTTTGCAACGGCTTCCTCCTTTACATGCTTTTCATGTATTCTTATATAATCCTGCAGATCACGGATCGTAATAAATGTAAGGTTATGCTCTTTTGCCATTTCCCATAGCTGTGATGTACGCATCATAGTTCCATCTTCTTTCATAACTTCACAGCACACGCCGCATTCTTTCAGTCCGGCAAGTCTCATAAGATCTGTTGTTGCCTCTGTATGGCCATTTCGTACCAAAACCCCGCCTTTTCTGGAAATAAGCGGAAACACATGTCCCGGTCTTCTGAAATCCTCCGGTTTTGACTGATCATCCACACACTTCATGATAGTATAGGAGCGCTCTTCCGCAGAGATACCTGTGGTTGTATCTGCGTGATCTACTGCCACGGTAAATGCTGTACTGTGATTGTCCGTATTCTCCGCAACCATCGGCGGAAAGTTCAATCTCACCGCAATTTCTGCACTCATCGGTGTACAGATAAGACCCTTTGCATAGGTCGCCATGAAATTAATATTTTCTCTGGTCGCAAACTCTGCCGCACATATCAGATCTCCCTCATTTTCTCTGTCCGGATCATCTGTGACCAGAACTATTTTTCCTTCCTTAAGATCCCTAAGTGCTTCTTCAATTGTGTTGTACTGATAATTTTGTGACATAGTGTATATCCTCCTGTTCTAAAACCCGAATTCTTCAAGAAACTCCATCGTAATTCCGGATTCTTTTTTCTCTTCTTCGTTTTTTCTGATGCCAAGCAGTTTTTCTACGTATTTTCCGATCACATCATTTTCCAGATTAACCAGATCCCCCGGCACCTTTTCCAAAAGAGTGGTTTCTTCTCCTGTATGTGGAATGACCGACACCTGAAAACCAGCTTCATCAACCCTTGCAACTGTCAGGCTGATCCCATCAATACAGACGGATCCTTTTTCCACAATCAGATGCAAAATCTGTGGCGATGTCTCAATTGATACCCAGATGGCATTTTCTTCCCGGAGCATGGAACGTATCACGCCAGTCCCATCAATATGGCCGCTTACTATGTGTCCCCCGAACCTGCCGTCTGCAGCCATTGCACGTTCCAGGTTTACCTGGCTTCCGGCCTTGCAGCTGCCAAGACTGCTTCTTCTGATCGTCTCTGCCATCACATCGGCAGTAAATCCGTCCGGCTGAATCGACGTAACTGTCAGACACACACCATTCACAGCGATACTGTCACCGATCCTTGTCCCTTCCAGGACTTTCCGGGCTTTCACTGCCAGGATCCCTGATTCCCCTGTCAGCTGTATATAACGGACTTTTCCTTTCTCTTCTACGATTCCTGTAAACATGATTCCTCCTGTTTTTTATCACACACCTGACATTTTATCCGGATATCCTCACCGATCTGGCAGATATCTGTATATTTCAGTTCCACTGCTTCAGACGGCAGTTCAACTCCAATACCCTCTACCGGTGTCTTCCCAGCCACACCGCCAAACAGCTTTGGTGCCACAAAAGCCTGTACTTCCTTTACAATTCCAACTCGCAGTGCACTGTCATTTAACGTACCTCCTCCCTCCAGGAGGATGCTGTCAATGCCTCTGTTTCCAAGATCTGCCATCAGCTTCTTAAGGTCTATCTGATTCTTTTCGTCGGGACAGTAAATGGTTTCAACTCCCATGGTATGTAATATTTTTATTTTCTCTTTTGCATTTTTCTGTTCTGCATAAGCCACGATCGTCCGGTACTTTTCCGCACTTTTTACAATCTGACTGCCCGGCGGGATCCTGAGCTTACTGTCACACACAATCCTGACAGGACTTTTCCAGCCTTCTACCCGGACGTTTAACATCGGATCATCTGCAAGCACAGTTCCAATACCAGCCATGATTCCCATGTACTGATGCCGCATATGCTGTACTTCTTTTCGTGCAGATTCTCCGGTGATCCATTTTGATGCTCCTGTTTTCGTTGCGATCTTCCCATCCAGTGTCATGGCATACTTCATTACCACATAAGGAGTCTTCGTAGTAATATAATGGAAAAACACCGGGTTCAGCTGATCACATTCTTCTCTCATAAAATCTTCAACTACTGTTACACCGGCTTCCCTTAACATCTGTACACCTTTTCCTGCCACTTTCGGATTCGGATCTCTGGAACCGATCACCACTTTTCTGATCTTCTGTTCAATGATCGCTTCCGTACATGGAGGTGTTTTACCATGATGACAGCAAGGCTCCAACGTGACATAAATCACCGCACCTTCTGCTGATTCTGTAAGAGAAGCAATTGCATTACGTTCCGCGTGAAGTTCTCCATACTTTTTATGATAGCCTTCCCCGATGATCTTTCCGTCTTTTACGATCACTGCCCCTACCATAGGATTGGGATTCGTCCAGCCTTCTCCTTTTTTGGCCAGTTGAATAGCCCGAAGCATATATTCCTGATCCGTCATTTCTATTCCTTCTTTCTTATTCCTGTTCTTTGCCTGGGCTACGCCGAGGCTTTTAAACATGTGCAATCGGATTCACAGACAAGTGAATGGTATAGTTATTTCGAAAACGATGTACCAGATACAAAAAAAGCCTGCAGAAATATCTGCAGGGTGGAATTGATCTGTTACATATGATTGATAAATGAATGTCTGATTTTCCTATATAAAAAGCTCTGAAATGGATCACCATCTCAGAGCTCTGATACTACATTCATTCATACAAAAAATCAACTGTACTATCATCTTCTTCCATCCAGACTGTACTGTCGGCCCCGGAATCTCACCGGATCATGCCTCTCGGCTCGCGGGCTTTACCGCCGGTAGGGAATCTCACCCTGCCCTGAAGATATCTTTTTGTTTATTTTAATACTTTATCTGTTATTTGTAAAGCAGAATTTTTATTTTACTTAGTTTACTGATGGAGATAGAATATCCATATACACAATAAATATCCTCATTTTATCCATATATTATATCGTTTTATGAATTGTTTTTTCACTAAAATCACACTATTTTTTCACTATTTTTCATTACTTCATCGTTTTCGCCAGTGAATTGAGCAATGCCCACATCTCTGGATTAGCCAATACTTTTGCCAGAAGTTCCGGATCAACTTCATCAGCAACAGAACCGTCACAAGCAACCAAACGATAACGGTTTCTGTATAGAGTTGGTTGAAGCTTCTGGTTAAAGATTTGCAAAAGTTCCCATAGTGCATTATCTTTTAATTTTGCACGCTGGTGATAGAAGGCGGCTTTTGATGGTGTTTCATCAGTGCGTCCGAAAAAATGATAAAGTTCTATCTCTCTGATATTGTATATCCACTATAGTTTTAGATGTATCATCTTTACCATCTTGAATTGATCAGAAACTGTCATACTGACCTTTGTGGATAGCTTTAAGCCATTTTTAGGGATGTAACGATAGTATGGTTCCTCCGCAATCACCTTCACATTACCCCCGATCTTTGCTGCCAGTTCTTCCGCTGAATCCACATAAAAAAACATTTGTGCATCGGCATGGCCGACCTGTTTCATATATTTTTTCTTCATCATGGTCATTCCTCTTTTGTTCACCGTATCAAAAACAACTTCCATATTTCCAAATTGCCCAATCATACGCAGAAGGGCAATGACCTTATGTTCCTCAAAATAATGAAATAACCCGCCTGCAGTAACGAGAATAGGAGCATCAAGTACATCATTGCGAACTTTTTTGATCCAATCCTTTGCAAAGGCATCCCCGGAAATATATAATTCCCTCTCTGGTTCGGGAAGAAGTCCCCGCCGGTATTCGATTACATGAGGCAGATCCATGGCATACCAGTGTGTCTTTCCGTTATCACATCGGTGATAGGTTGTCTCCAGACCACAGCCCAACTGGACAATCACACCGTCCGGTCTGCGTTCCAGAAAAGTCCGAATAATCCGATCCATATTAGCAGACCGGGAAGCAGAGGCCAAAAGGGTATACTGGCTCTGCATATTCTGTTTAATCAAGTCTGAAGGTAGCTTCTTTTTCAATTCCAATGCTTTTTTATCATATAAAATTTGCGGGTAATGCTCACTGGCATAGATTCTGCCCAGCATAGGGACAAACAGGGTATCCTCCACAACGCCTAATGTTTGCATAACCAGCCCTCCTTTTTCTTTATGCAAGTTTCCAATTCTGGCTTTCTGTCTGCAGTTTTACCATATGGGCATATACACCATTCTTTTCTTCCAGATCCTTTGGTGATCCTTCTTCTGCCACGGTGCCATCAGAAAGGACAACAATTTTATCTGCTCCTGCTACGGTACGCATCCTGTGGGCGATGACCAGAACCGTTTTATCTGCGATCAGACGGGAAAGGGCTGTCTGTATCAGAGTTTCATTCTCCACATCCAGGGAAGCAGTAGCTTCATCTAAAAGAATGATCGGCGCATTTTTCAGAAATGCACGGGCAATAGAGATACGCTGGCGCTCTCCGCCGGAAAGTTCACAGCCATTTTCCCCGATATTGGTATGCCATCCATCCGGCAGTTTTTCCGCAAATTCATCCACATTGGCAAGTTTCGCAGCAGCAATGACTTGTTCATCTGTGGCGTCTTTGTTTCCGATTCGGATATTTTCCAGAATCGTATTGTCAAACAGTGTAACATCCTGGAATACGATGGAATACAGAGAAAGCAGTGTTTCCGGGTCAATTCGGGATACATCCATGCCTCCCACGGTAATCTTTCCTCTGTTAATATCCCAGAACCTTGCTGCCAGCCGGGATACGGTTGTTTTTCCGCCGCCAGATGGGCCGACCAAAGCCGTAACCTCTCCCTGTTTTGCCGTAAAGGAAACATCTTTCAATACGGTTTCTCCGGTATTGTAGGCAAACCCAACATGGTCAAAGACAATATCATACCCCTGATTGGAAAGCCTGTCGCTGCCCTGCTGGATCGGATGATCGAGAATTTCATTCATACGGGCAATGTTGGTTCGTGTACTGATGACTGCCGCAAGATTCTGGAGTGCGCCCTGCAGAGGGTCATATAAACGGGATACTACCAGAAGGAACATAAAGAATGTAAGCACGGAGAGGCTTCCTTGCATGAGCAAAACAGCTCCCACCAGCGCAACCGTTGCAATACCAAGCTTCAGCACCAGCGATGCGGAAACCACAAAAACAGCAAGGCCGAATTCATTGAGGATGGAACGATGCTCCACGGCACGGATCTTCTTTTCCAGACCTTTTAAATATGCCTGTTCCGCATTGTTCGCTTTCAGGTCACGAACCGTTTCAATGCACTCCTGTATCCCGTCTGCGCAGGCCATCTTTACATCCATGGCTTTCTGATTCAGATTTTCCTGAATCTTTGCGGAAAATCCCACAATCGCAAAGGCAACCGGCAGAACCCATAAGGCAGCCAGTGCCATTCTCCAGTCCGTAAAGAGCAGACCAATGGAAATCAGAACTGTAGAAATGATCGAACCCGCAAGCTCAGGGATAAAATGCGAAAAACTCTGCTCCAGGAAGGTGCAATCCGCCATAATGGTACTGGTAAGATCGGCTAAATCCTTTTTCCCGAAAAAGGAAAGGGGGATTTTGCGCAGATGCTCTGCCAGGGTAATGCGGCGGATACCGCTTTCTTTGTAAGTGGCAAAATAGGTCGCATTGTATTGAAAGAAAGTGGTCAGCAGAATCAAGCCGATACACACCACGCAGCCTGCCACATAAAATGGAATTTTCCCACCGGGAACACCCCCGTTCATCAGATCGCTGACCAGGTAATATAAAAGTCCCACCGGAAACATAAAAGACAGATTCTGAAGGACACAGGCCAGGCAGCCTTTGATCAGGTCTTTTGCTCCCTGTTCAGACAGGGCATATTTTTTCTGCAGTTTTTTGATCATATCACTGCACCTCCTTTGTTACCTTCCATTGCACGGAAGTCTGGTAATTTTTCCACATACGGCTGAATATACCGTCTTTTGCAAGCAATTCGCGACTGTTTCCGCACTCGGCAACCCGTCCGTCGCAAATGACAAAAATCTGATCCACATTTGTTACGGTAGAAAGCCTGTGGGCAATCATAATCACGGTCTTACCCTCGGAAAGTCTTGAGAAAGCAGCCTGTACGCGGCTTTCGTTATCCGGGTCAGCAAAGGCAGTGGCTTCATCCAGAATGATAATCGGAGCATTTTTCAGCATCACACGGGCAATGGCAATTCGTTGCTGCTCGCCGCCGGAAAGATAGACACCCTTTGTACCGATGACCGTATCCACACCCTGTGGGAGTTTTTCCAGAATATCATCGCATTGCGCGTGATGAAGGGCAGTCAGAACTTCCTCACGGGCAGCTTCCGGTTTTCCCATACGCACATTTTCCAGAATGGATGCCTTGATCAGACGGCTGTTCTGAAATACGAAAGACACCGTGTTCATGAGTTCCTCTTTCGGGATGTCTTTCACATTAACACCACCGATTTTTACCATTCCGCTCTGGGGATCAAAGAATCGGGAAATCAGGTTGGCAAGGGTTGTTTTTCCACCGCCGGATGGACCTACAAAAGCTACCGTCTGTCCTGCAGGAATGGTCAGTGAAATATCTTTTAATACTTCTTTTTCTCCATCATAGCTGAAATGAACCGATTTCAGCTCCACGGAAGCGTTTTGAGGATGCTTTGAATGTTTCGTTTCCTCCAGAGGCTTCAAATGCAAAACGCTGTCAATTCTCTGTAAAGCGTCGTCTACGATCATGGCGTTTTCACTTTGGAACATAATGCGTGTCAGTGTGACAGAAATAACCGGTGTAATGATGATATAGAAAATAAGATCCAGTAAGAAACCGGAAGTCACACCGTCTTGCGTAAGCAACAGTCCTCCGGCAATCAGTGTGGCAAAAACGCCGTTGATCGCAGCTGTATAGAACATCATCGGTGTCCGAAGCTGCCTGGTATAAGCAATCACCCATACTTTATACCGGTCAATGGAGTCTTTAAACTTCTTAAAGGAAAAGATCGTCTGGCCAAAGGTTTTTACCACCGGAATCCCACGGACATACTCTACCGCTTCATTGGACATATCATCCAGCGCATTCTGGTATTCTTTCATCTTTTCCTGCATCTGCTTTCCGGTCATTGCCATCATGATCAGAAACCCCAGCACAACCGGAACAAGACTCAATAGTCCCAGTCTCCAGTCAAACACGAACAACAGCACCAAAAGACCGCAGGGGGTTGCAATGGCATTGGCTCTGTCGGGAAGCTGATGGGCGAGATAGGTTTCGGTGGCTGCGCTGGATTCGTTGACAATCTTGCGCAGTTTTCCGCTGCCAAAACTCTCGGCAAACCCAAGAGGCAACTTAACAATATGCTCCATGGTCTGGATACGCAGGTTTGTGGCAATACGAAATGCTCCCAAATGGGAACACATCAGCCCTGCTATGTAGACAAGCACCGCTATAACCGCAAACAATACTGCCATCCAGCCATTACCGGTCAGGTTCTGTGCCTGGTCAAAATTCGGTGCCACCTCCAATACTTCCTTGATCATTTTCCAGATGTAATAGAATGGTACCAGAGCAATCAGGGCACTGATCGCAGAAAGCACCCAGGAAGTATAGGTCAGGTACTTATGGCTGCCTGCAGTTTCCAGCAGGCGTGATAAATTGGATTGCTTTTTCAAAAAAATTCCTCCTTTTCTTTGTATTTATGATAAAGAGAACACGTCTATGTTCTTACAATATCCGAATTTAGATTAGTTTTAGCTAACTACCAAGTAAAAATTATAAGGCATTACTGCCCCATAATTTTCATCCATCCCGCTGTATAAAAGGCGCGCATTTCTCTGACGTAGTTTTCGGCATCTTTGAGCGGCATTTCGTGGATGATCAATTCAAAAAAGGTATGAAACATTCCGGTGATCAGAATATGCTCCAGCGAAGGATCGATATGCGGAGAGGGCCTTCCAAGCTTCCTTAAAACCTCCTGATAGGCATGAGTCCCTTCCACTTCAATCTCCACCATTTCATCAATTAGCCTGGCAAATTTTGTTCCTTCCGAACAGCAGAGGATCAGTTTACATTCCTCTAAATGTTCGTACGCATAATGGAGCATATCGTACATACAAAGCCCCGAAATGTCACTCATGACTTCCGGCTGCTGGGCAGCTGGTAGTTCGGCAAACTCCTGCTGTGCCTTTATAAAACGTTTGAGAATATATTCGTAATGCTCACCAACGATGGCTTCAAAAAGTTCTTCTTTACTTTTATAATATCCGTAAAAGGCTCCGGTAGTCATTCCCACGGATTTCACAATATTCCGCAGGGAAGCGTCTTTATATCCTTTTTCTAAAAATTCTGCTTTCGCTGCCCGGTGGATATTTTCTAAAGTCGTTCCATTTCCGTTTATTTTGCACACCTCCTATATAACAGTGATATATAACACTGTTATAAGTTTAATCTCTAAAAATTATTTTGTCAAGAGCAACAAGAAATAGTTGCATAAAAATAGCAATCCAAACAGCATTCTGCACTTTATTACTGATAAAATTTTCAAATACTGGTTTTGACAAAAGTTTCATTTTTTCTAATAAATGATAAGCAGGGTGGAGTTTGTTCTCACACCCTGCTTTGTGATTATCATGAACTACTCGAAGATCTTCTTCACTTTTTCTTTCAGCCTGTCCATATGCCTGTAAACCGCCTTTTCGGTAATCTTCAGATACCTGGCTATTTCATGAGTGCTATACCCCTGGATCTTCATCAGAACGATCTGAAGGGTAAGCCTGTCCACGGTGATCAGCACATGATACAATTCCTGATTCTCAATACGATCCAGAAAGTCCTGTACTGTTTTCAGTTCTGCCTGATCTGTGGATGCTGCTACGGTATCCAGATATGTACCTGTTCTATTTGATTTTTCTTGAGTAATTCATAAACAAGATAATCATCAACCCCCAGCAGATCTGCGACTTCCTTAACGGAATAGGACCAGGATTTTAATTCTTTCCCTGATTCTTCTCCGGTAACTTTATGATATTTAATCTGATTGGCGTACCATTTTTCAAAGCTGGCAATATTGATTCGTATCTTTCCGGCAATCTCTTTTGATTCAAAAACATTTTTATGCACCAGCCAGTATCGATCTGTCTTTTTTAATCCCAGCAGCTTTCCCATTTCCGGCACTGTCATCCAGGTCCTCTTTTGTGTTGGACGCCGTTTGTAAGGACTTTCTTCTGATTTTTAATTCAACAAACTTGAAGTTATCAAACAGCGTTCATTGTTTCGCTTTGTGGCATTTTTACACACTGCTGAATCACACCTGTAACATATGTAATGGAAGTCTGACATCGTTTCATAGTGAAGATAGAAGGTGGAACGATTGACCTCTGCTACTTCACAGATTTCTTTGACTGTAATATACTCAAAATCTTTTTTTGCCAGAAGTGTCAGAAAGGCTTCGTCCATTCTGGCTGCAGTAGCAAAATATCTGCTTTCTGATCTATTCAATCATTCCCACCTTCTTTCGTGTTTTTGTTTACTTCTCACTGATTTCTTTTGCCAGTTCCATGATTTCAAAAGCGTATTTCTGCTTGCCCTGAGCCAGCAATTTTTTGTAGATGGGGTAATTAACGCCCATACCCAGCAGCCCGATAATGCCGACAATCACGCCGAGAACAAACATAGCAGTACTACCGTTGCCGATAACCTTCATGGAAAGGCACATCCCGACACCGGCTACCAACGCTGTGATAATACCGAAGGTGTAGGTAAAAACGTTTGCGGGAAGCTTGGCTTTTGCATCCAGCTTGCGAAGAGCGACCACCTTGGAGGTGTCCTTGGGTGCATATTCGTTTGCGAGTTGTTCTGCATAGATTTTATCTGTATTCATGGCTTGTTGCCTCCTTCATTTGATGGTTCTATGATACCAGCAAAGAACGAGTAACGGAACAACACTGACGGCAGTTTGTGTTGAGTTCAAGAATTGTGTAAGTTTCGATTTTCTTAATTCTACAAACTGAAATTTATATAATTATTCCTCTAACTTTCCCCATTTTATAGGCTTTCCCGCCTGTCCATTAGTGAAATGATATGTAGTTTCCCTTATTTTTGCCCTTATGAGATAATCACAAGGGAAATAAGGGAAATTTTTTAGTCATTGCCCACCACTTTATCAAGAAGCCGAACTGATTTTCGTTTCGCATCTCTTGTGGAGTGAGCATAGACGTTCATTGTGGTACTGACATCTGAGTGTCCCAACAATTCCTGCACATCTTTTGGGGCAGCTCCATTTGCTAAAAGGTTGCTTGTATAGGTGTGACGTAACTGGTGGAAATGAAAGCCTTCAAATCCCTCTAATGTTTTTGCCACCTTTCTGCAAACAGTCCCCAAAGTAGTTGGAAGTTCCAAACAACCATCCGGTCTTAAACAGACGAAAGAAATTTCTTTATAATCTGTCGGGACTTCCTCTGTTCTGTCTAAACAATAATATTCGTAGTACACTCTGTTTTTCTCTTTGACCTCTTTGTAGTAGTTCGTGTGATAAAGTTCTCCGTACTGCATTCGATTTTTTAACTGCTCTTTCCGGGCATTACGGAAAATCTCTACCAGTGTATCTCCAAAATCAACAACCCTTACTTTTTTCCGCTTGGTTGGTCCGATGATATATTTGCGCTTTGAGCCATCATATCGGATGCTGCGTCTTATGGTAAGGCATTGTTCTTCCAGATTTACGTCCTGCCATGCCAAACCGCAGGCTTCTCCAATACGAAGCCCGGCATAATAGGCTATCTGGATTGGAAGTATTGCGGCTGGGTTCTTTTTTTGCAGATAAGCAAGCAATCTTTCATAATCTTCTCGTGAAATTGGTTGGACATTTCCGTCCATATCCTCATCGGAAAACAAATCCACTTCATCCGTCTGATACCGCAGTTTAATATACTGCATGGGATTGAACGTAATATACTGCTTTGGAAATACTGCAAAACGGAAGGACTGCTGCATGACTGCGGAAAAAGAATGGATATAATCTTTGCTGTAACCCTTTCTCTCTTTTCCGTCGGGATGAACTCCCCCGAAGGAAAGCAAATCGAAGAAGGATTGCAAATGTTCAGAGGTTACATTTTTCAGTTTCCGTTCTGCCAATGGGTGTTTCTTGATATTTCGGATTGTTCCGAGGTAATTCTCCACCGTACCATTGCTGAGCGTACCTGTTTTTAATTCCTCCTCTGCCCACACATCCAAAAGCTGTCCGACTGTGAGATTTTCCGCTTTGGCAACAAATTTCTTTTTCTCATAATCATCCATTGCCTGACGGAGCAGCTTTTCAGTTTCACTTTTGCTTTCTGTTCCAACGCATTCTTTCTGAACAAGATTGCCGCTTGCGTCCTCTACATAGAAGCGGTAGTACCATTTCTTTCCTTTTTTTCTTACAGATCCTTTTGCCATAATCGTATGTCTCCTTTCGATATTAGACAATCGGAACTGATGAAATGCTTCGTGCGTGTAAGTATATCATAACTCCGGTTGTCTTACTATACCGATTCGGAATCTTCGTATAAGACTTCTGATAAAAGATTTGCAAGCCTTTGTTCTGCTGTTTTTGGTTTCTTGGAATAGAGCCTTACAACGTCTGCCATCTCATTAAAAGCATTGATGGTGTGAGTGATTTCCCTTAAGAACATAATCTCATTATATTCATCATTCGATTCAAACCCTATTGTTTTGGCAATATCCGTCTGACCAGCATTCCCCTTGAAGTTTTTGCAGGCGAACTGGAAGGAATCCAAAAACAGACCATATTGTTTTAACATCAGCAGTAATAAATCTTTTGAAAAAGCATCTTCTTCTTTGGTAAGGGCAAGCGGTAACTGTTCCAGAATATCTCCCATCGCATCACGAATCTGTAACTCTCTCTTATCCGTAATGTCGGTTTCATATTCATCTGTTTCCCCTTTGAGCCATTCCACAGATACATGGAGTGCTTCCGAAAGACCTTCCAGCACCATTTTTTTCGTATTGTCAATCGAACCATTCTCATAACGCAGGATTGTAGAAGCGGTAACACCCATCTTTTCTGCGACATAAGGCTGTGTCAGATTCAATTCCAGACGGCGCTGTTTTACTCTGCTGCCTATCAGCTTGCGTAGTTCTTTATCTTTCATGCTGACTGCCTCCTTTTTCGGTATGTATGAATTATAGCATTGTTTTTCTGTAATTGCAATATGCAACTTAAAAATTATTTTTAATATTTCGTAACGCTTGACAAAAAGATATGAAAAGGATATACTTACATCACAAGAATTGCATAATGCAATTTATAAGGAGGTGATTATATGACGCAAAGAAAAATTGCATTATCCATCGAAGAAGCTGCTGACTATACGGGAATCGGCAGAAACACCTTAAGACAGCTTGTAGAATGGAAGAAACTTCCAGTATTAAAGGTTGGTCGCAAAGTCCTGATTAAAACCGATATTCTGGAAATGTTTATGGAAGCGAATGAAGGTCGTGATTTGAGGGATAGAGGAAATGTAAAAGCCGTAACAAGAACTGCGGCAAATTAAAAAGGCGGCTTCCAAAGAAACCGCCAAAGGTTCTATCAGACCGAAGCCATGATATACCTACACGCAAGAAGATTATACCATGTGCTTCTTCTGATACGCAACCGAGAACTTATGTTTGTAAAAGAAAGGGGAATGTAATCATGGCAAAATCAACAAAAAGTTATGAAGAACGAATGCTTGAAATGGAAAAGAAGGAACAGGAAAGCCTTGAAAAAGCAAAACGATATGCAGCACAGAAGAAAGAACTTCTGAAACGAAAGAAAGCCGAAGAAAGTAAAAAACGAACCCATAGGCTCTGTCAGGTTGGCGGTGCGGTGGAATCCGTTCTCGGTGCGCCTATCGAGGAAGAGGACATCCCAAAGCTGATTGGTTTTCTGAAAAAGCAGGAAGCCAATGGGAAATTTTTTTCAAAGGCAATGCAGAAAGAAACACATACCGATATGGAGGAAGTGTAATGGCGGGGGGGATGAGTTTTTCATTCCCTTCATTGCTTTTTCATGAAGGGCGCACTTATGGACAACCAGAGGTCGTCCCAATAAGTTTGCCACAAGTGGCAACCGGTCTTCGCTCACGCTTGCCGGGCTCGTTCCGTCGGCGGGGCTTTCAGCCAGACCTGCTCATGCCGCAGGAGGCACTCTTCGCCAGAGGGGCGCATTCCATGCAGGCTGCTATGCGCAGGGCACTCTTACGCAGAGGGCGTTCCGGCAATACTGCTTTTTCTAAAACTGAAAGCAATGTTGCCGGAAATCTATGCCGGATGTGCAGAAAGGGGGAATCCAGACATGGCGATTTTTCATTACACAATCAAAATAGTCGGACGAAGTAAAGGGAAATCTGTTATCTCCGCTTCCGCATATCTCAATGGGGATGTGATGAAAAACGAGGAAACCGGGCGAATCAGTTATTACACTTCTAAAAAAGAAGTGGTCTACACCAGTCTGATGATGTGCGAAAACGCACCTCCTGAATGGCAGATAGTACCAGAAGAAAATATAAAACGCTTTCAAAAATCTGTCCGATACAAAAGGTCAGAAGATAAAGAAGCTGCTTTAGAAAAATTTAAAATCACATTTCAGAAACAACGGTTATGGAATGAGGTATTGAAGATTGAAAAAAGTGCAGATGCCCAACTTGGCAGGTCATTTGAATTTGCCCTCCCCAAAGAATGGAGCAGACAGGAACAGATTCAATATACAGCCGACTATATCAAAAAAACATTTGTGGATAAGGGAATGTGTGCTGATTGGAGTATCCACGACAAAGGGGATGGCAATCCTCATGTCCATCTGCTTCTGACAATGCGCCCTTTTAACCCGGATCATTCTTGGGGGAAGAAAGAAGTCAAAGATTGGGATTTTGTCAGAGATAAAAGCGGAAATATCGTGATTGATGAATCCCATCCGAACTGGTGGCAGGATAAGAAAAACCCTGACCGTCATGGAATCCGTATCCCTGTATTAGATGAAAACGGAATCCAGAAGATTGGTGCAAGAAACCGCCTGCAATGGAAACGGGTACTGACCGATGCTACGGGATGGAACAATCCAAAAAACTGTGAACTGTGGCGGAGCGAGTGGGCAAAGGTGTGTAATGAACATCTGCCTTTGCATAATCAGGTCGATCACCGTTCTTACGAAAAGCAGGGAAAACTCCAGATTCCTACCATCCATGAAGGTGCTGACGCAAGAAAGATTGAACAAAAGTTTCTTGCCGGGCAGGAAATAAAAGGTTCGTGGAAAGTAGCGGAAAATCAAATCATAAAACAACAAAACACGTTATTGCAAAAGATACTGGACACCTTTGGGAAAGTATCAGGTGCATTATCATTATGGAAGGAGCGATTAAATGACATTAGAAGAAAGCCGGGAAATTATACCCTTAATGGAGTCCATGATTGGGCAAATCGAAGAACAGCAGACCTTAATGGCAGAAATGCTTCTGGAAATGCAGAACCGGGACACCCAACTCTCTCTTATGCAGGAACAGAATCAGAAATTGCAAAAATTAAACAGCGAGTTATCCGAGCTGCTCAACATTTTGCCAAATACCGAGGAACTACTTTCCAAGATGGAAGAACAGAAAACGAAGATAGAACTTTTGGAAAACGAAAATCAGCAATGGCAGATATTGGCACAGAAGCTGAACAGCGAAAACAGTTTATTACTGAAACAGAACACCGAATTGCTGAACTGGAACAGCAGGTAGAGAAAGGACGTGATATAGATGAACGAATCCAGAGAATTAAAGAACGCCGAACAGTTGGAAGAACTTCTGCTCTTGACCGAGGAGATACAAGAAGAGTTGGAACAGAAAGACCAGCTTATCGTGGAACTGAAGACGCAGCTCAACGAATCTCTGACCTTGAACGAGAAATTAAACAAAGAGAACAGAGCCGGGAATATTCAAGCATTAAAGAACGACTTGAAGCTGGCAGACAGAGCATTGCGGAGCGAGAAAGAGAAGCTGCGAAGCGCAAACGTCACGATAGAGGAATGTCAAGATAAAATACGATGCTTAACACAACAACGGGATTATGCCCGGACACATCAGAAAATCGTAGAGATACCGGTAGAAAAGCCGGTACTCTATAAAAAATGCGAAGCCTGTGACCGGACAGCCTATCAGAATGCAAAAGCAAGATACGAAACACAAAAAGAGCAACTTGCAGGACAATATAAAGCAAAAACGGTAATGTTCCAAACAACCTTGTTCCTTCTTGCATGGTATTCGCTGACAACCACTCTTTTTCAGGCAGTACAGTCAGATGTGTTCCTTTCCGATTGCAAATCATTCTTCCATGATGCAGCATCATTCATACAAACTTTTATCGGTTGGACGATTGATGCCGGGCAATCTGTGGCACAAATCAGCACAAAAATTCCAAATGAGATTATAGCCGGAATCATATATTGGTTATTGATGATATTGGTTGTTGGAATATGTGTGGCAGGGACAGGGATACTGGCAATACTGATAGAAATAAAGGTTATAGAATTATATAAGAAAAACTGTTGGGATGTTATTACCCTACTGATGATACTGACAAGTGCGGCTGTCATCATTTATTTTGGAGAAGTAATTAAAAAAGCATTATCAATAAATCTGTTGTTCTTTTGGTTAATTTTACAAGGAATATATCTTACAATTCGACGCTATATAAGTCAAGATACTGATTGACTGGATACAAAATATTTGATAAAATATAAATAGAAATACAGCAGATCAAAGGAGCTAAAACTTATGAGAGCAAAGAAAGTGATTGTAGGGGTAGCTATTAGTGCAATGTTAATTTCTTCATCAATTCCAGTAATGGCATTTTCTGTTACAAACGGGAATAAGACATTTGATAAAAAGTGGGAATTGAGCACTACATCTGATGGCGGAAAAGGTGTTTTGACTTATGGTTATAATACTCTTGCTATTAATGAAGATTATGCACACGCATATCATTCAACTAAAGATCATTACGCATATGTCAAGAATGGAAATGGTTCTTTTTCGGGTTCAAATGTTGGTAAAGGTAATTGGTCTAAAATTGAGGTTGCTCATAAAGGAAATAGTATTACCTACGGTAATAGCTACTAAACAAAGGTTCGGGATAATGGCTGAGTGGTTGGAATTCCAACCACTCTTTTTTGTGGAGTGTATATAAATGAAGAAAAAAATAAAATATATAGGAATTGTTTTGGTTATTTTGTTCTGTTGCTATAATTTATTTTGGTACTTCGGGAGTTATAAACCATATAACGAATTTCAGAAAGACTTCCCTGAAATAGAAGAATCTGGAGTAAAAATTTACACAGATAAAGATGGATTCCAGTATAGTGTGTCTGTCCCTGATTATTTGCTTTGGAATGGAAATCTTGCGATAGCTGAGTCAGATGTTCGATATGCACTAATTATTTGGATAAAACCATTTCACCAAGGAATAAGTCAAGGCGTGCTATTTAATGACTATAAGGATTTGAATACTCAAATTATGTTGTCAAGTAGCAAAAAAGCTGAAGATCAAGAAGATCAATGGATTGTTGATGAAAATAGCACAATATTGACTACGATATTTGAAAAAGCAAATAAAGTATGGAATCTGGGGTTGAAATAAATGAAAGCAATTAAAAACTTATGTTTGTTTTGTTTCCTGATTTTTGGAATACTTATGCAATCTGAAATATTTCAAGATCAGCTTTGGAACTTTTCTACAGCATATTTTACGTCATCACGCTATGAAGTTGCTAGTGAAGATATGTCGCAGTTTCTGAAAGATGTATCAGAAACTGCAACGGAGAATGATGTACATATTTTTTCTCAGTACAATGAAATCAATAATAAATACCTTTCAACACTTCATATTTATGGCGATGATAAAGTAATCAGACAAACATTAAAAAATACTGCAAACATAGAAGAATCAGAATATACCGCTTTAGTTTCCGGAATTACGAAAGTAAAATTTCATAATCTCTCAGAATTGCAAAGTACCTCTGTGGGTTATGAAAACTTTATCTCATACATAGGAAATGAGGACAATATTATCTCTGCATATCAGAAATTATCAGAAAAATATAGCTTAACTTATCCAGAATATTGGAATTCTACGGAAAAGGACATGATTTTTATTATATGGGGTATGATTATTGCATTGATGATTGTTCTAAATGTAATTGAAGTGGTTAGGCGAAAAAAAGAGGTTGTTGTACGAGTTTCCTTAGGAGAAAGTGCTGGTTTCATAGCATTTAAGGCTGCTTTATTCGATGTAACTTTTGACATTGCATTATTTATTGTTGCAAAAATATTGCTGTCAAATTATATATCGGGAGCATATGAGAATAGACTCGTCACAATTTTATATTCCATTGGAATTATTCTTTCCACTATTCCATATTGTTCTTTTTGCTTTTTTGATATTAGAAAGGCATTCGCAAATGCAACACACAAAAGAGGAGTGGATTTTTTAATTTATTCGTTAAAATTTATAGCAGGGGTAGCCGCTGTTTTTACAATTACCACTAATATTAGTAGTATTCATAATAACCTATTTACAAATGAACATTTGTTAGAAGAATATTATGATGCAAATTATTTTACCGTAAAGACTACTGATTTTAATGCTGAAAAAGAAGAAGCTTTTTGGAATAAACTATACAAGAATGAATATAACACATTAAAGCCTGTAATATGCTTGAATATTTTAAATGATAAAAATGATGTGATATATGTAAATAATCATGCAAAAGATATGTTACAAGGTTTTACGAAGCAGATAAATGCAGTAGAGAATGAATCTTCTGATTTGATTATTTTCATTCCAAAGAATAGATATTTTGCTAAAAACAAGCAATTAGCCTATGACTCCTTGAGCCATGTTTTAAATCATGATAATTTACAACAATTAAATATTCAGTACATAGAGTATAGCGAAACAGAATACTTTTCCTATTTAGATACAAGTAGAATAAATGGTATCGAAAAAAGCAAAAATCCGATAATTATTTATCAGGCAAACAAAGATTTAGCAGTCAATGGTGGGTATCTTGAAAGCTATAAAGCAGGAGCAGTTTTATTTCAATGTGATGAAAAACAGCTAAGAAATATCAGCAAAAAGTATGAAGATATGCTTGGAAATTATCAGCTAGTAATTACAAACGTACATGAACAGTATTTATATAATCACACATTTTTAATAAAACTCGTGGGATTTTTAAGTTCTCTTTGTACGATTGTATTGCTTTTAAATATTATGATTATTGTTACAGTAAGTAGACTAGAGTTCCGAGAAAATGCAATGAAAATTTCCTTGATGAAAATCTTTGGATATAGTTTATTTGAACGGCACAAAACACTTCTTAAAATGATTGTAGTGGAAAATTTTGTGATATTAGTAGGTATGCTTATCTATTCTTTATTATCGGTACAGACTGAAGTAGGAATTAGCATTCTTGTTAGTTCATTTATGGCACTAATAGAATTTACAATTATTTTCTTTAATATCACAATTGTTGAAAAAACAAACATACCGAAATCATTAAAAGGAGGTTGCTTATGATAACAATTGAAAATCTATGCAAAGCATATAATGATAAAATTTTGTTCAAAAATTTTCATTTGGAAATTCCAGATAGCCGTTTTTTGGTAATTAGTGGCGAAAGTGGATGCGGAAAAAGTACTTTACTTAATATGATTGGAGGTATTGAAACTCCTGACAAAGGTTCTATTATTGTGAATGGTTTTGATGTGGCAAAAAAAGGAAAAAAGCAGAAATATTTCAAAGAAGTTGTTGGATTTTTATTTCAAAATTTTGCCCTTTTGGAAAACAAAACAGTAAAAGAAAATCTAGAAATAATAAAAAAATCAGGTAGAACGGATATTTCAATAAATGAAGCTCTTGAAAAAGTTGGTTTACAGAAAGTAATTAACAAAAAAGTCTATCAATTATCTGGTGGCGAACAGCAGAGAGTTGCGTTAGCTCGTTTAATGCTAAAGAAATGTTCGATTGTATTAGCAGACGAACCAACTGGTTCCTTAGACAAAAAAAATAGTGAGATTGTTATGAATATATTGCATGAGTTAAGTGAACAGGGAAAAACAGTTATTGTTGTAACTCATAGTGAAGAAATTGTAGCACAAGAAAAGCATGTTCTATATTTATAATTACCCATAATAGAAGAATATGTTCTTTCGGGAGACACCTCCTCTAAGAACATATTCTTTTGGTTAAAATTGATTATAAAGATACTTTTGAGACTATGAAGAAAAGTCTGTAAATATGATCTTCTATGATAAGAATGGGCGATAGGCTTAAACAAAATCAGCTTTTCGCCCTTGCTTTATATATAACAGTTGTCCACAAAGTTTTTCTGAATATAATCTGTTGTATATTCAATTTGTTCCTGTCGATTCCATTCTTTTGGAAGTGAGAACTCAAACGATCTGCCAAGCTGTGCGTCTGAACTTTTCTCAATCTTCAAAACTTCATTCCATAAGCACTGTTTCTGAAAAGTAAGTTTGAATTTCTCCAGTACAACTTCTTTGTTGTCTGCCCTTTTATACCGGACAGATTTCTGAAACCGTTTGATATTTTCGGCAGGTACATTCTGCCATTCCTGCGGTGCATTTTCACACATCATCAAACTGGTATAAACAACTTCTCTTTTGGAAGTGTAGTAACTGATCCTGCCTGTTTCTTCATTTTTCATTACATCACCATTGAGATAGGCAGACGCTGATATGATGGATTTCCCTTTGCTGCGTCCGACAATCTTTACCGTATAATGAAAGATCGCCATGATCCGTTTCCCCCCTTTCTGCCGTACCCGGCATTGATTTCCGGCAGTTAACATTTCCTGTAAAAGAGAATGGTATCTGCCGGAACGCCCTCTGCGTAAGAGTGCTCTGTGCATAACAGCCTGCATGGAATGCGCCCCTCTGGCGAAGAGTGCCTCCTGCGACATGAGCAGGTCTGCATGAAATGCCCGCCGACGGAACGAGCCCGGCAAGCGTTAGCGCAGACCGGTTGCCACCTGTGGCAAACTTATACGGACGACCTCTGGTTGTCCATAAGTGCGCCCTTCATAAAAAAGCAATGAAGGGAATGGAAACTCCACTCCCTCCGGCATTACACTTCCTCCGTATTCGCAACTGGCTCTTTTTGCATTGCCTTTGAGAAGAATTTCCCATTTGCTTCCTGCCTTTTTAAGAAGCCGACCAGCTTCGGAATATCTTCTTCCTCAATCGCAGAACCAATCACTGATTCCACCGCACCGCCAATCTGACAGAGCCTGTGGGTTCGTTTTTTTGTTTCCACATCTTTCTGACGTTTCTTCAGTTCCCGTTTCTGTGCTGCGTACTGTTTCGCTTTTTCAAGGCTTTCCTGTTCTCTTTTTTCCAACTGGAGCAGACGCTCCTCATAACTCTTTGTTGATCTTGCCATAAATATCATCGTCCTTTCTTTTTTCTACCAAACATAAGTTTCCTGTTGTCTGTCAGACGAAGTACATGGTATAATCTGCTTGCGTGTAGGTATATCATGGCTTCGGTCTGATAAAACCTTTGGCGGTTTCTTCGGGAACCGCCTTTTTAAGTGGAACCGTTTCTTGTGACGGCTTTCACATTTCCTTTATCCCTTAAGTCCCTGCCCTCATTGGCTTCCATGAAAAGTTCCAGCATATCCGTTTTAATCAGGACTTTCCTCCCGACCTTTAATACCGGAAGTTTCTTCCACTCCACCAGTTTTCTCAGGGTGTTCCTGCCGATTCCCGTATAATCCGCAGCTTCCTCAATAGATAAGGCAATCTTTCTTTGCGTCATGTGACCACCTCCTTATAAATTGCATTATGCAATTTCTTTTGTGCTGTCAGTATAGCGTGTTTATATCATCTTGTCAAGCATTACGAAATTATATTATTTATTGTTTAATTGCATATTGCAATATTGTTTGTTATGTGGTATAGTAATGACATACCGAAAAAGGAGGCACATCAGCATGAAAGATAAAGAATTACGCAAGCTGATCGGTAGCAGGGCAAAACAGCGCCGTACAGAATTGAATCTGACACAGCCTTATATCGCTGAAAAGATGGGTGTGACTGCATCTACGATTCAGAGATATGAAGCCGGAACGATTGACAATACAAAGAAAATGGTGCTGGAAGGTCTTTCAGAAGCTCTCCATGTATCTGTGGAATGGCTCAGAGGGGAAACGGACGAATATGAAACCGACATTACGGATAAAAGAGAATTACAGATTCGTGATGCCATGACGGATATTCTCAAACAGTTACCTCTTGACCTTACGAAAACAGAAGATGCTTTTTCCAAAGACCTACTGCTGTTAATGTTGAAACAATATGAACTGTTTTTGGATTCGTTCCAGTTCGCCTGCAAGAATTACAAAGGCAATACCAAAGAAGCGGACATTGCAAAAGTAATGGGGTTTGAATCGAATGATGAATATAACGAGATCATGTTTCTCAGGGAGATCACCCATACTGTCAACGCATTGAATGACATGGCAGATATTGTAAGGCTCTATTCCAAGAAACCGGAAACAGCAGAACAACGGCTTGCAAATCTTTTATCCGAAGTTATGTACGAGGATTCTGAATCGGTATAGTAAGATAATCGGAGTTATGATATACTTACACGCAAGAAGCATTTCAGCAGTTCCGATTGTCTGATATCGAAAGGAGACATACGATTATGGCAAAAGGATCTGTTAGAAAGAAAGGAAAGAAATGGTACTACCGCTTCTATGTAGAGGACGCAAGCGGCAAAATGGTTCAGAAAGAATATGCCGGAACCGAAAGCAAAAGTGAGACAGAAAAACTTCTCCGCAAGGCACTGGAAGATTACGAAGATAAGAAATTTGTTGCAAAAGCAGATAACCTTACCGTAGGTGAACTTCTGGACATGTGGGCAGAAGAAGAACTGAAAACCGGAACACTCAGTAATGGCACAGTGGAAAATTATCTCAGTGCAATCCGTTGCACTAAGAAACACCCGATTGCAGACCGTAAACTGAAAACAGTTACTGCCGAACATTTACAGGCATTTCTTGATCTGCTTACATTCGGTGGCGAATTTCCAGACGGAAAAGTGAGAAAAGGATACAGTAAAGATTATATCCATTCTTTTTCCGCAGTGTTGCAGCAGTCATTCCGTTTTGCAGTATTTCCAAAACAGTTAATCAGTTTCAATCCGATGCAGTATATTAAGCTGAAAAAACAGGCAGAGGAAGTTGACCTCTTTTCCGATGATGAAGTCGAAGATGGCACACAGCCGATTTCACATGAGGATTATGAGCGACTTATCAAGTATCTGGAAAAGAAAAATCCACCTGCGATCCTGCCGATTCAGATTGCATATTATGCAGGACTTCGCATCGGTGAAACCTGTGGTCTTACATGGCAGGACATCAACCTTGAAGATCAATGCCTGACCATTAAAAGAAGTATCCGTTACGACGGTGCAAAGCATAAAAATGTGATTGGAACGACCAAGCGAAAGAAAGTAAGGATTGTTGATTTTGGAGATACGCTGACTGAAATATTGAAAGCAGCAAGACGGGAACAACTGAAAAGCCGGATGCAGTACGGGGAACTTTACCACCGCAACTACTACAAAGAGGTGCATGTGAAAAACAGGGTGTATTATGAATACTATCACCTTGACGGAACACAGGAAGTCCCGGCAGATTATAAAGAAATATCCTTTGTCTGCCTCAGACCGGATGGCAGTCTGGAACTGCCGAGTACACTCGGCATTGCTTGCAGGTCAGTATCAAAAAAGCTGGAAGGATTTGAAGATTTTCACTTTCACCAGTTACGACATACCTACACCAGCAACCTGCTCTCGAATGGAGCTGCTCCGAAAGATGTACAGGAACTGTTAGGACATTCCGATGTCAGTACCACAATGAACATTTACGCTCACTCAACAAGAAAAGCAAAGCGGGATTCCGCAAGACTTCTTGATAAAGTAGCGAGCAACGCTTAAATAAAAATTTCCCTTATTTCCCTTGCGGATTCCTCACAAGGGTAAAAATAAGGGAAAATACATATCATTTCACTATCTAAGGGGCTAAAAAGCCTGTAAAATAAGGAAAACTCAGGAAATCTCTCCACAAATTTTGATTTGTCGGTTTGAGCGACGAAGACAGCAAATTGCTCTTGTAATTCCATTGGAGGTACGGCGACCTGTAACTGCTTTAATTTTGCACCAGGCAAATGTGCAATAGTAGCTTTTGCACCGGCTAATGCAGAAAAACCTCCATAATCGCAATTATATCTAAACCACCACGCCAGATAATCTGGTAAAATTATCTGGTGATTACATCTCACTCGATGCAACGCCTTTTGGAAAAAACATGGCTGTAACTCATTATGCCACACAGCACACCGTCCAATTTCGCCACCCTCACAAACCAAAAGATCTCCTTCACGCAGCTCAAACTCTGCACGGTCTTTTTCATCAAAATCCATTTTATTTAGATTTTCAAGATTGAACCGAAACCACTGAACATTGAAATTGGCTAAGTAAGGATAACTATTTCTTCCAGTTTGCTGTTTTGCATCTAGCATTTTCCCCAATCGTGAAGAAGTGATCTCTGCAAATAAACAAACTTGCCATTTCTTGCTGTTGTGGATTACATCTCCAAACATCTCGACAAATCGGGCTTTGATAAATTCGTCAAGTTTTTGTAATTCCTGTTGGCGCATCTGAATCAACTTATGAAGCTTATCCAACACAGAAGAACAAAACTTCTGTTGCTCTACAGAAATATCTGGAATAGTCATTTCTTTCAGCATATCCAGTTTTAAATTATCTCTAACACTTCCAGATGCCTTAGCCTTTATCATCTGTCTGCCCAAATCACTTCTAAGAAAATAGTATAGATACTGACGGTCAATCCCTTCTGATACTGAAAATACATTATAGAGAGGACTTACGATAACACGTTTTTCATACCTCTGCCAATCAACAGAGCCGACATTTATCCGCGAAGGATTATATGCAAAATAACCTTGCGGAACAATCTTATATGTGGTTTTGTCTTGGCTAGCAACCTCTTTGCCAAAGTATTCTGTACAAAATCCCTGACTATTTGTCACGCTGTACACTGGAATATCTTCGTTCCCTTTATTTCGCTCCGAGTATTCCTTTATGAATTTCCCTAATGGCACTCTTATTCTTGTCATTCTATCATCCCTACAAATCTTAATTTATTGTCCTCCTCATTATACAAGATTTATCCACTCAATCAAATACCCATTACATAAGTTTTCAAATATAGTAATAAAATCACAACAATTATAACTATAATGAAAGAAAATGCCAGTCGCATCACGAACATGCGAAATCAAAAAAGACACCTATTATTTTGCCCCCTCAAAAGTCAGACCATAAATCCAACGTTTGAAAGTCCGATTCAATAAAATAACAAATGTCTTTCTTATCAACTTTCGTCTTCTCTATTTTATTTTCTAAGCAATGCTCTCAATTCTGCCGTTTCCTTCGTAATTTCCTCGTTTAACTTTTCAATTTCAGCAAGAATTTCTTCTGTCGGTGGATATTCTACAGGAACATATTCTATTTTTTTGTATTTATTGATTGACAGATCATATCCATTATCTATAATCTCCTGCTTATCAACCATAAAACTTTGTTCTGTCCGCTCTCTATCCTCTTCGTTTTCTTTCTTATGAAATCTTTCAATAATATCAGGAATATCGTTTTCTTGAACAGGTTGACGTTTATCATCTAACGAATAACCATCTGCTTTCATATCATAAAACCAAACTTTATCCGTTCCTGTCCCATTTGTTTTTGTAAATATCAAAATTGCCGTTGATACTCCCGCATATGGTTTAAATACTCCCGAAGGCATCGATATTACAGCTTCTAAGTACTGATTCTCAATCAACTCTTTCCGTAAGTTTTTATGTGCTTTTGACGAACCGAAAAGAACGCCGTCAGGCACAATACATGCACATCTTCCACCTACACGCAGCAATCTGATAAACAATGCAACAAACAACAACTCTGTCTTTGTTGTATTTGTAATTGCCAATAAGGATTCATTGATATTCTCCTTATTAATCGTTCCTTTAAACGGTGGATTTGCCAAAATCAAATCATAGGCATCTTTCACCTGATAATCTTTAGAAACACTATCCTGTTTATTTAACTGTGGATTTATAACAGAATGCAGCATCAGATTCATACATGATAAACGGCACATTGTTTCATCTGTATCAAAACCTGTAAATGTTTCTGAACCATATTTTTCCCATTGTTCGGCAGTCATCTTGTTTCCATATTCACTTCTTATATATTCGGCGCTAGAAATAAGGAATCCGGCAGTTCCGCAAGCCGGATCACAAATCTTCATATCCGGTGTCGGCATCATAAGTTTTACCATCATATCCCGGATATGCTTCGGCGTTCTAAATGCTCCCAAGCGTCCGGCTGAATTCAATTTTCCAAGCATATATTCATACAGATCGCCCTGCATATCTAAATCTTTAATATCATTTTCAAACAAATCTTCTAAACCGGCAACAACTTTCTGTAACGCTAACGGTTCATTTATCTTAAATGTTGCATGTTTTAAATATCTTGAAAAAGCTGAATTTTCATTTGAATTCAGATTGATCAAAAAAATAAATACTCTATCAACGAAATGCTTGTGAAGCGCACGAGCTTCCATTCCTTTAAAGTTTCTCCAGCGAAGAGCCTGTTCTTCTCTTGATTCTCCGAAAATATGACTCTGTTTTTCTCCCGAAAGCAATTCCGCCATTTCAATATCTGCTTCTCTTTCATCAATCTGCTTTGCAAACATCAGATACGTCAACTGTTCTATTACTTCTGTCGGTTGAGAAACTCCTCCCGCAATCACATCCAGCCATATCTGCTCTATTTTATTTTTCACTACCGATGGTAACATAGATACCTCCCTATCCGAAGAACTTAGACCAATATCCCTGTACGAAGATAAATAACACGATCAGCGGAAGGATATATGACACATAGATCCGTGACCATTTTGGGAATTTAATTCCCGTTCCCGCATTAGCTTCCTTGCGGAAGTTCTTCCATCCCCAGCCATAACGGCTTGTACAAAACAGAAGATATACAAGACTTCCAAGCGGAAGAAGGTTATTGCTGACGATAAAATCTTCCAGATCAAGGATCGTGCTTCCCGCTCCGAGCGGCTGGAATCCGCTCAGCAGGTTAAATCCAAACACACATGGAAGTGAAAGCAGGATAATCACAACCAGATTCACTGCCACTGCCTTGCCTCTCGAGCATCCGGTCAGATCCATCGCAAATGAAATGATATTTTCAAATACCGCAATAATCGTTGACGCCGCCGCAAAAAGCATACAGAGGAAAAAGATACTTCCCCAAATTCTGCCTCCTGCCATAGAATTAAATATATTCGGCAACGTAATAAAAATAAGATTCGGACCGCTGTCCGGGTTCACTCCGAAAGCAAAACATGCCGGGAAAATAATAAATCCCGAGAGCAGCGCTACACATGTATCAAGAACGGTTACGCATACTGCTTCTCCTGTCAGACTTCTGGAGCGGTCTATGTAGCTTCCGAAAATCGCGATCGCGCCGATTCCAAGGCTCAATGTAAAGAACGATTGCCCCATTGCCGCAAATACAACTTCCATCAGTCCCGCTTCTTTTACTTTGGCAAAGTCAGGAACAAGATAAAACGCCAGTCCTTCGCCTGCCCCTGAAAGAGTAACGGAACGTACCGCCAGAATGATCATAAGCGCAAGAAGCATAAGCATCATCACTTTTGTGATTTTTTCTACGCCTTTCTGCAGCCCGATGCTGCAAATCGCAAAGCAGGCTACCACAACAATGATCATACATACGATCATAATTCCCGGCTGCTGCATCAGCTCGCCAAACTCGTTTTTGATTCCCGACGCATCCAAGCCTTTAAAATTTCCCGCTGCCATTTTTACAAAATACAAAAGCAGCCATCCGCCGATCGTTGTGTAAAACATCATAAGCAGATAATTTCCTGCCATGCCGAACCATTTATACCAGTGCCATTTTGTACCAAGCGGCTCTAATCTGTCAAATGATAACGCAACGCTGCTTCTTGATGCCCTTCCAACCGAAAACTCCATTACCATGATCGGCAATCCAAGTATCAGAAGAAACAGCAAATAGATCAATACGAATGCCGCTCCTCCGTACTGCCCGGTAATGTAAGGAAACCTCCATACATTTCCAAGACCGATCGCACACCCTGCCGAAATCAGAATGAATCCAAGGCGGGAGCCGAATTTTTCTCTCTTCATAAAATTTCCTCTCTTCCTTATATACCATTTTAATACTGTACAGTGTTACAACTGTACAGATATTAATGTACCATATATACACACTTTTTTTCCACCATTATTTACAAAATATTTATTTATTTTCTTTCGCATCTTCATAAAAAGCATCAAGCGAACTTACAACCATTTGAAATGTAAGACGAGCCGCATATTCAGGCGGCATATTTTCCCCGTTTTCAAGCCATGTTCTAATAAATCCAAGACATCCGTTAAAACAAAATGAATAGAAATATTTCATTTCCGCAAACTTTTCGGGAAAGCGTTCCGCCAAAAGATCACGACTGTTTTCTTCCAAAAATTTTTCAATTCTCCTGATAAACGTAATATCACCGTATGGACCAAGAAGCGCGCATCCGATCTCTCTGTTATCGCTTAACACCCGAAACAAATCTTCTATAAACAAGTATGTAGTGTCTTTCTCGATTTTAATCGGATGCTCCAGAATCGCTCTTTCTATTTCCTCAATCATATCATCTTCTATCTCTTTTAGAAGAGACGGAATATCCGAATAATGCAGATAAAATGTCGAACGGTTAATATCCACATCATCTACAAGTTCTTTTACGGTAATCTGTCCGATATTTTTTTTCTTCATAAGACGGGCTAGTCCCGTACGAAGCTGGTTTTTAGTTTTTCTCACCCTGCGGTCTGTCTTTTTTTCCATATCGCTTTCTCCTCGTCATAATATCTCTTCACATGTGTCAACACATTTCGTTATATTGTCGTTTATCCGACATTTCACACTTCTATTAATGGTTGTAAATCTATTTCTACCTTAATATAATACTCTTTATCAAGAAAATCAACATTGTATCTATTAATATATAAGGAGTTCTGATATTATGAAAAAATCATTTCACATTTTTCAGCGTGACCTCTCCCGCCTTTTACACAATAAAGCGGCGATTCTTGTTCTGATCGGCGTATGCCTGCTGCCTTCTCTATACGCATGGTTTAATATCGCAGCCAATTTAGACCCATACGGAAATACGTCTAAGATTAAAGTCGCTATTGCCTGTTTAGATAAAGAAGCATCTTCCGAAAATCTTTCTATCAATGCAGGAAAAGAAATTGTCAAAAATCTAAAAGAAAACAAACAGCTCGGATGGACGTTCACTTCGGAAAAAGAGGCTCTCAACGGAGTAAAATCAGGAAAATATTATGCTTCTATTGTTATTCCCGAAGATTTCAGCCGCTCTTTGATCAGTATTTTATCCGGCGACTTACAGACGCCGAAACTTGACTATTACATAAATGAAAAAGCCAATGCCATTGCTCCCAAAATCACAGGCACAGGCGCAGCCGCAATTCAGGAACAGATCAACAGCACCTTCTCTTCGGTTGCTTCTGAATCCGTTTCCGGCATATTAAAGCAGTCTGCGTCAGACTTGTCGTCAACACTTGGATCTGTCAATTCCGATATTACTAAAACACTTGAAAAAGCTGATGCAAACATTGCCGCCTACAAACAACTTCTCGAAAACTTCAATGCAGCCGCAGAAAAATCTGCCCCCCTGATCACACGCGCAAAATCAACTGCTTCATCTTTAAAATCCGCCGCCTCGTCGGGTTCTTCGGCTCTAAGCGAATCTTCCCGCATCCTCTCTGAAACCCGTACTGCCGCAGGAAACTTTTCTTCATCCCTATCTTCATCTTTGACACAAGGAGAAATTTTGCTCGGTCAGGCGCACAATATCGCATCAGCAGGACTTACCGATCTTGAAACTGCCGCCCGCTCGGTAAACGGATCGATCGGAAACGCACTGGATTTTGCCAATTCCACTGCCGTCTTAAACGGAAATATTTTAAAAGAGTTAGGAGAGCTCGCCTCACTCATTCCCGGATCTGATTTGGATTCTGCCATCGCCGGACTGCAGGCTCAAAACACAAATAATCAGGAACTGATCCTCTCTTTAAGCGCCGGAAATGCAGGAATACAAAATGCCATCAACACAACCGCTTCTACCCGGGAACAGCTTTACACAATTACATCCGCAAACATCGGCAGTCTGCACGACCTCCGCGCTGTTTTGGACAAAAACGTTCTGCCGCAGCTAAACAAGACATTAGATGCTTTCTCTTCTTTGACAGGAGAAATGAACGATCTTCTAACAACAGTTCCTTCCTCCGCCGATCAGATCGACAACCTGTTAGACCAAATGAGCGCCGGACTTTCAAATACTGTAACGGCTCTTGAAGGCACAAAAACCGCCCTGTCAAATGTTCAGGAACATCTCGGTGCGATTCAAACAGACTTAAATGCCCTTTCCGGTTCTGACATCTACGAAACTCTTCTCTCATTAGAAGGAATCGACAAGCAATCGGTATCGGCATTTATGTCCTCACCTGTGAAAATAGAAACAAAGAGTTTTTATAAAATAGCTAATTACGGCTCGGCAATGACGCCTTTTTACACAAACCTTGCAATTTGGGTCGGCGGCATCGTCCTCATCGCGATTTTTAAATTAGAAGTAGATAAAGACAGCTCTATGCTTCGATATTCTTCTGCCTCTCTCTATTTCGGACGCTGGCTTTTGTATATCACGGTCGGAATGGTACAAGGATTCATTGTCTGTATCGGAGATGTTTTTCTAAAAGGGATTGAATGCGCGCATCCAGCCGCTCTTATCTTTACCGGAGTGATCTGTTCGTTTGTGTATGTCAATATTATTTATGCACTGTCAATCTCATTTAAACACATCGGGAAAGCATTATGTGTTCTCCTCGTCATCCTTCAGATTCCCGGATCGTCCGGCACATATCCTGTAGAAATGACACCCGCGTTTTTCCAAAACGTCCATCCGTTCCTACCCTTTACTTACGGTATTTCCGCAATGAGAGAATGTATTGCCGGAATGTACGGAAGCACTTATATACACAATCTGCTCATCCTGCTCCTTTTCGTTCCCGTTTCCTTACTGATCGGACTTGGGATCAGACCTCTGCTTTCAGGTCTGAACCGGCTTTTTGACATTAAACTTGCAGAAACCGATTTAATGCTTGGTGAAACACCCGACAGAAATATCAGACGCAGCGCACAGCTTTCTCTTTTACTAAAAGCTTCTTTATCACAAGAAGAACTTCAGATCCAAACTGCCGAGAAAGCACAGCGTTTTGAAAAAAATTATCACAAAATGATCCGTTTTGGATTTTTTGCGATTTTAACTATTCCGCTCATTTTCCTGATCCTTATGTTCAGCCTTGAATCTAAAATTGTATTCCTCATTCTTTGGATCTTATCTATTATTTTAATCGCCACATGGCTGATCACAGTGGAATACATACATAACGAACTTGCAGCTCAACAGGAACTGTCCGGTATGTCATTTGAAGAAATGTTGAAATTATTCAGAAAAATGGAGGAAAACTGACTATGAAAAATATCATACGCATTGCGCGAAACGACATCCACAATATCCGAAAAAACGTAATCGCGCTGATCGTTATTTTCGGCATTACTATCGTTCCCTCTCTCTATGCATGGTTTAATATTGCCGCAAGTTGGGATCCGTACAAAAATACCGGAAATTTAAAAGTAGCCGTCGCAAGTCTTGATAAAGGATATGACGGCGAACTGCTTCCGGTCCGGCTCAATCTCGGAAATGACATTATTTCTTCACTGCGTGAAAACACACAGCTTCACTGGATATTTACAGATGCCAAGGACGCTTCTAACGGTGTACGTTCCGGAAAATATTATGCTTCTGTTGTCATTTCTGAAACATTCAGCAAAGATATGATGAGTCTGTTTTCTTCTGAAACGACACATCCGACAATTACTTACTGCATCAACGAAAAGGAGAACGCCATCGCCCCAAAAGTAACAGAAAAAGGCGCAGATGCAATCCGTCAGGAAATTAACGAAACCTTCACAGAGACAATTTCCAAAACAGCTCTGGACGCATTTCGTTTTGTTGCTGACGTTTCCGCAGAAAAAGGGGATGCATCTCTTGCAGAAAATTTATCTGCTTCGCTTGCAGAAATCTCTGCCGATCTTGATTCTGCTTCCGGAACTGTACAGGCATTTTCTGATATGACAGACGCCGCTTCTTTGATGCTAGATACGACTTCTGTTATCTTTTCCCATACCGGAGACGGAACAAAGACAAGCCTTGGCGCCTTGACAGATGCAGGAAACGGGATTGCTTCTCTTTCTTCCGCTTTATCCGGCACAACTGACGCAGTCAGTCAGGCATTATCTGACGGAGAAACTTATTATTCATCCGTCTCTTCCACGATCCAAACCGCACTTGACGCCTACAGTACAGATGCGGATGCCGCTTTCGCTTCCCTTAATGCAGTCTCAAACAGGATACAAACTGTCATCGACGGATATACATCTCTTGCGGACTCTTTAACTGCTATAAAAAACGCAAACCCAAACCTTAGTCTTGTGATCGATCCGATTCTGAAGCAGATTTCGACTGCCGTCGAGCATCAGACAAATTTAAAAGCCGAGCTTGATAATGCCGGAATAAAAATTACCGGCGCCGTTCAAAATGCGGATTCTTTAAAAACAGAAATCGACGGACTTATTAAAGAGAGCCTGACTTCCACTTCGGAAGTGAAAGACAGCTATGAAGCAACTGTTAAAAATCAACTGGAAAATTTGGCAGGCAGTCTAGGCAGCACCGGATCTTCTGTATCCGCTCTTTTAACACAATTAAATGAAGGCGCCTCTGACTTGACAGATATTACAAACAGCGCTTCCGATGACCTTGCCCTTATCCATACTTTGCTTTCAGATTCCTCAACTTTGCTAAGTAATGTATCTGAACAACTTTCATCCGCGTCTGAAGCGCTCTTAAACCCAAACCGTGACGGACTTTCCGTGTTGACCGACTTGTTGGCGCAAAAACCGGAAGCAATCGCCGCCTTTCTTGCGTCTCCGGTCAGTCTTTCCGAGCATCCGGTCTACCCGATCGAAAATTACGGATCGGCAATGGCTCCTTTTTATTCTACACTCGCCATGTGGGTTGGCGGCGTTGTGCTTGCCGCCATGCTGAAAGTCAATGTTTCAGGAAAAGCTTTGACAGGAGTTTTTAATCCGAAACCTCATGAAACATATATCGGAAGAAGTCTACTTTTTATAGCGATCGGCCTTTTGCAAAGCAGCCTCATCTGTCTGGGCGATTTGTTTTATTTAAACATCCAGTGTCAACATCCGGTTTACTTCCTTTTCGCCGGATGGTTTACAAGCATCGTGTATGTAAGTATCATTTATGCGCTCACCGTTTCATTCGGCGATATCGGAAAAGCCGTCTGCGTCGTCTTACTTGTTATGCAGGTAGCCGGAAGCGGCGGAACATTCCCTATTGAGGTAGCGCCTGACTTTTTCCAAAAAGTCTATCCCCTTCTGCCGTTTACGCACAGCATGAATGCCATGAGAGAATGTATTGCCGGCTTTTACAGCACAGTTTATTGGAAAGAACTCGGAACATTAGCTCTTTTTCTCATCCCCGCACTATTGCTCGGTCTGCTCCTTCGGAAACCTGTCATACGTCTGAATGATGCATTTACGGAGAAGCTCGAAAGCACAAAACTTATCTGAATGCAAAAATTTCCGCATGGATCTTCTCCACGCGGAAATTTTTATTTTTTCTCTTTATTCTTTAAAAAGTTTTACCCGACGGCTGTTCTTCACAATTTCGTAAGCTTGTAACCTGTCGTGCTCACGACTGCCGCCGTATTCCCGAGTTCATCCTTGATACGAATCTCATAATACGCCGTTGTCCTGCCGTCTTTTAAACAGACTGCTTCTGCAATCAACATATTCCCTTTTGCCGCTCCAAGATAAGCAATCTGTGAGTTCAATGATACCATTGTATCGCCCTGCCAGTTTGAAGCAACTGCAAACGCAAAATCGGCAAGTGTAAAATAAACGCCTCCCATTACTGCCCCAAGCGCATTCTTATGTTTTGCCTCTAATGTCAGACTGCATCTCGCATAGCGGTCGTCTATCTCGTCTATCACCGCCCCGGTCTCTGCCGCAAACCGATCTTTCTCAAAAAAACGGACGATTTCTTCTGATGGTTTCATTGTTCCTTTGCTTCCTTCTTACCACTCAAATTTTTTCTCGAAGTATGCTTTCAAATCTTCGATCTTCACTCTCTCCTGCTCCATCGTATCACGATCACGCACTGTAACAGCTCCGTCTTCTTCCGAATCAAAGTCATATGTTACACAGAACGGAGTACCGATCTCATCCTGACGGCGATATCTCTTTCCGATATTTCCACGATCGTCAAACTCGCAGTTATAATATTTGCTCAACTGTGCAAATACTTTCTCCGCGCCTTCATTCAATTTCTTAGACAGCGGAAGAACGCCGATCTTAACCGGAGCAAGCGCCGGATGGAAATGAAGAACGGTACGCATATCCGGTTTCTCTTCTGTTCCGATATTCTCTTCGTCATATGCACTGCAAAGGAACGCCAATACCATACGGTCTGCGCCAAGTGACGGCTCAATTACATACGGAATGTACTTTTCTTTCGCTTCATCGTCAAAATAAGTAAGATCCTGTCCCGATACATTCTGATGCTGTGTCAGGTCATAGTCTGTACGGTCTGCGATTCCCCAAAGTTCTCCCCATCCAAACGGGAACAAGAACTCTACGTCTGTCGTCGCTTTACTGTAGAAAGACAACTCTTCCGCATCATGGTCACGGTAACGTACTTCGTCTTCTTTCAGTCCGAGTTCAGACAGCCAGTTCAGACAGAAGTTTTTCCAATAATCAAACCATTCCAAATCTGTATCCGGTTTGCAGAAGAACTCAAGCTCCATCTGCTCAAACTCTCTCGTACGGAATGTAAAGTTACCCGGTGTGATCTCGTTTCTGAAAGATTTTCCGATCTGAGCGATACCAAACGGAAGTTTCTTTCTTGATGTACGCTGTACGTTTTTAAAGTTTACGAAAATTCCCTGCGCCGTCTCCGGTCTGAGATAAACCGTATTCTTCGCATCTTCTGTAACTCCCTGGAATGTTTTGAACATCAGGTTGAACTGACGGATATCTGTAAAATTATGTTTTCCGCATGTCGGACACGGAATCTGATGCTCTTCGATAAATGCCGTCATCTCTTCCTGAGACCATCCGTCCACAGAACCTTCCAGTTCAATTCCTTTTTCTTCGCAGAAATCTTCGATCAATTTATCCGCGCGGAAACGCTCATGACATTCTTTACAATCCATAAGCGGATCGCTGAAACCTCCGAGATGACCGGAAGCCACCCAAGTCTGCGGGTTCATAAGGATCGCGCAGTCGACACCGACATTGTATGGGTTCTCCTGTACAAACTTCTTCCACCATGCTTTTTTTACATTGTTTTTCAGTTCTACACCGAGATTGCCGTAATCCCATGTATTCGCCAGACCGCCGTAAATCTCTGATCCCGGATATACGAATCCTCTTGATTTTGCAAGCGCCACGATTTTATCCATTGTCTTTTCAACCATTTTTATGCTCCTCACATTTTTTATTGTAACAGTTCAGCCATACAGATGTACGGGAAGCAGAAAACATGCCTGCATGTTTTTGCAAGCGGACATCTGTATGTGCTTAACGCCTTTTTATGAGTAAAACAGTAGCGGCAGCTACAGTAAGCACGCAGTGCGGTTTTACGAATGGCGCAGGCTGAACTATTACTTTTTATTCTCGATGGTATTCATTATAACTTGTGCGACCTTATTTTTCAAGCATCATCGCGCAGACAATCTCCATTGCTCTCTATCACATTTTTATACCAATAAAACGATTTTTTCGGAATCCGTTTTCCCGTTCCTTTTCCGAAGTCGTCCAGGTCCACATAAACCATCCCATATCTTTTCGACATCTCTCCGGTCGTTGCACTGACCAGATCGATCCACCCCCATGCAGTATACCCGATCAGATCTACACCGTCCTTTTCCACTGCATCCATCATTGCTTTCACATGGGAAGAAAGATATTCTATTCTATAATCATCATCAACAAACCCGTTCTCATCCGGCGTATCTTTCGCTCCAAGTCCGTTTTCCACAATAAACAATGGTTTTTGATATCTGTCGTACAGCGTGTTTAACGTAATCCTCAGTCCGAGAGGATCGATCGGCCATCCCCACTGACTGTTGGTAAGATGCGGGTTTTTCGCAGAAGCAAACACGTTTCCCCCTGCGGCTTCGCCTTTTCCGTCCGCTCTCACACAGCGGCTGTTATAATACGAAAGCGAAACAAAATCAACCGTATTCTCTTTTAAGATTTCAAGATCATTCTCCTTCATCTTCAGCCGAATATTTTCCCGTTCAAATAATTTTTCAGCATAAGAAGGATAATTTCCCCTGACTTGTATGTCTGTAAAAAAGTAATTTTCTCTGTTCTTTTCCACGCTTGCCCATACGTCTTTCGGATCACAGCTATACGGATAGACGTCTCCCGCCGCAAGCATACATCCGACCTGTGAGCCCGGGCATATCTCATGCGCCATTTTCACAGCCAGTGCAGAAGCAACAAGTTCATGATGAGCTGCCTGATATTTTACTTCCATTGGATTCTCATCTTCTTCCAGACGAATACCTGCTCCCATAAACGGCAGATGCATCAGCATATTAATTTCATTAAATGTAATCCAATACCGGACTTTTTTCCCGAAACGGTGAAACAAAGCTTCACAGTAACGAAGATAACAATCGATCACTTCGCGGCTTTTCCATGAACCATACTTCTCTATAAGAGCCAGCGGAATATCAAAATGACAGATTGTTATGATCGGTTCAATTCCATACTTATTCAGCTCATCGATCACATTCTCATAATGATTCAATCCATTCTCATTCGGCTGTGATTCCTCTCCGGTCGGAAAAATCCTCGACCATGAAATTGAGAAACGGTAACATTTACATCCCAGTTCTTTTAAAAGCGCAATGTCTTCTTTATAATTTTCAAAACCGTTGACCGCTTTTCTTCCCGGAAAATAAGATTCCTTCGGAAGTTTCCTATAATCGAACGTTCCATCCATGACAGCCTGACGATTCTCTCCGTGAGGGATCACATCAACGAGTGCAGTCCCTCTTCCATCTTTATCCCAGCTTCCTTCAAACTGATTTGCCGCTGTTGCTCCGCCCCACAAAAACTGTTCTTTCATACGCAACAATCCTTTCCTATCGAGTAACTGTCATCAAGATCGATTGCGGATCTATATGACATTCACTTGTAATTGAAATATCTGAAAATTCATCTGTATTTGTAATAAGAACCGGAGTGACAAGAGAGTACCCTTCCTTACAAATCAGTTCCATATCAAATTCTAAAAGCTTCTGTCCTTTCGTTACGCGATCTCCTTCTTTGGCGAATGGACGGAATCCCTTTCCTTCCAACTGTACCGTATCCATTCCGACATGGATCAGCAATTCCACTCCGTCGTCCGTTGTCATCCCGATTGCATGACCTGTCGGAAAAAACACAGAGATTGTTCCGTCTGCCGGTGCATACAAAACTCCTTCTTTCGGGTCAACTGCCGCTCCAAGTCCAAGCGCTCCCGATGAAAAAGCTTCGTCCTGAACATCTGAAAGCGCTATAACTTCTCCCTTCAACGGACTGCTTATTTTCTCTGTTTTCCTTTCTTTCCTGTCAATCTTATCCGATTCATTCTTATCAAACTTCTCAATCTTACCGATCTTATCTTCTTTCTCTCTATTCTTTTTCATATCAATTTCGCCCGTTTTTCCGGTCTTCTCATCGTGGTAAAAGATCATCGTGAGAACAAAACCGACAACCATGGATATTGCAATTCCGATAAATGCTACGATAATATTTCCGTTTGTTCCGTCAGGATTGATCATATTCGGAAGTTCAAAAATTCCCATGCCACCGAGAATGAATTTACGGAAATTAAAATGTCCGTAAAATGCTCCGCCGATTCCTCCTGCAATACAGCTTATGATAAACGGTTTTTTTAGCGGAAGAAGCATACCGTAGATCGCCGGTTCTGTTACACCGAAAATACCGGAAATAAAATTCGGAATCGCCATCTCTTTTATCTTTTTATCTTTTGTTTTGAAAAACATCGCAAGCACTACTGCCGATGTAGCGAATGTACAGGCGAAAAACGGCATCATAACATTGTCGTATCCCAACGTCTGCACATTATTAATATAAACCGGAATAAATCCCCAGTGCATTCCGAAGATTACCAAAATCTGCCATGTAAATCCTACGACCGCGCCTGCAAGAAGCGGACTAAATTCCCTGATCATAAGCGTAAATTCAGAGATCAGCGTAGATCCAAAGGTTGCGACCGGTCCGAGGAAGATCATTGCAACCGGAAGAGTTACAAGTAAAGTCAGCATCGGCACAAAGAAAAACTTTACAAGATCCGGCACAAACCGATTAAATAATTTTTCACACTTCGACGCAAACCATACAGTCAGTATGACCGGGATCACCGTTCCCGTATAATCTACCGAAATGACCGGAATTCCGAAAAAGTCTATATATACCGGAGATTGGAACAGCGTTCCTTCCAAAACGGTCGTTACAGCCTCTGCTCCTGCCGACAATGCAGATAACTGGATACCCGGATAGCACATTGCCGCTCCGATTGCAAGACCGAGCATCGGTTTTAACTGAAATTTCTTAGCTGCTGTATATCCAAGGAACAGCGGCAAAAAGGTAAACAACGCATCGCCTGCCGCATTGATAATCATATATCCTCCGCAATCGGCAGAATACAATCCAAGTGTAACGAATAATGTGTTCAGACCTTTCAGCATTCCGCAGGCAGCCATGATCCCTAAAATAGGCTGAAAAATACCGGACACTACATCGATGGCACGATCCAGGAGCTTCCCTGATTTCTTTGTTTCCGCAGACGCTTTATTCTCGTTCAAATCGAGCAGCGCCATCACATCTTCAAATACTTCCGGCACATGATTTCCGATCACAACCTGATACTGACCGCCGCTTTTCATTACAGTCACAACCCCGTCCATCTTTTTCAGAACATCGTCTTTTGCGATACTTTCATCCTTTAACGTAAATCGAAGTCTTGTGATACAGTGAACAAGTCCTGTTACGTTTTCTTTTCCGCCGACATTTTTTACGATATCTTTTGCCAGCGTCTCATACTTTCCCATTTCTTTTCCTCCTATAACTGTTTTTTGATAGTTAGAAAATAACATATGTCTTTCTTTCATACAATTCGCACAAGCCGGATTGTTTCAGCGTTTCAAAAATCATGAAAAAGAACCGCTGCTTTTTGAAACAGCGGTCCAAATTTACTCATTTTTCTCTTTTGTATGATACGTTTCATCCCAAAGCAGACTTAAATGATTCAACATTTCCATAGAGGATCTTGCATGTTCTTCATATCGCTTTGACAACAGAAGCGCGAAAAAAATATCAAGAATATAAGTCGCTCCCGAAAAAGAAGTAATCACATCCAGGCTTAGCAGCGCGTCCCTGTTCGGAATCTCCACAATCTCATGACACCATTTCTTAAGTTCTGTATGATAAGGACCTGCAATTCCGACCACATAAGTTTCTGTCGCCTCCCTTAAATATTTTGCCATACAGATCACCGTATGATTTGATCCTGTCAGACTGATCAAAAAAGCAATGTTTTTCTTGTGCTTACGCGCCGCCAGATAGTGAGAATTAATACTTTCGTATGCCGAGCATTCCAACCCGAGCGTACTGATTTTAAACGCCGCCGACTGTGCAAGTATATAACTGATCCCTGTTCCGTAAATATCGATGCACTCTGCTTTTTGCAATACTTGACTGATCCGTTTCATACTGTTTTTATCTAAAGAAAGTCTTGTATTCGTCACCGCTTTATCATAGAGCGCCGGAAGTGTTTTTACGATATCGTCATATGTACTTTCGGCAGTCACCGGCTCGTTTGCAAGCAGTTGATCGATCCGCTTTTTTTGATTGATCTCGGCAGTAAGAGTAATTTTCAAATCTTGAAAACCATTTAACCCAAGCTTTTGACTCAGCCTCACGACTGTTGCCTTACTCGTGTAAGACGCTTTCGCCAGTTCTCCTGCCGACAGTTCCGAAATCTGATCTAAATGACTTAAAATATACTCCGCTACATCTTTTTCATGAGCCGTAAAATTTTTATGTTCCTGCAATTTTTCTAACAGCATTATTGTGCATAGCTCCCTTCACCTCAAATTCATACAAGTAAACGTCCTCCAATGTCGGAGCGGCTTCCCTGATCTCATCATACCCTTCCGGACGCTTCTGTGTCACTACGCGAACGATAATCTGTCCGTCTTTTCGGAACAGATTACTTATTTCAAACTTTTCTTTCACTTCTTCCAGCTCCTGCTGCCCTACACTCATTTCAAACACTTTTCCCTGAATCTTTGCCTGTAATTGTTCGGGACTTGCCTTATCGATCAGCCGTCCGTTTTTCATCAGAAGAATTTCTTTGGAAATGAATTCGATATCTGATACAACATGAGTTGCGATCAAAACGATCCGATCCTGACTCAAATCCGAAATAAGATTACGGATGCGGATACGTTCTTTCGGGTCTAATCCCGCCGTCGGCTCATCGAGGATCAATATCTTCGGATCGTTTAAAAGCGCCTGCAAAAGAAGCACTCTCTGTTTCATTCCTCCTGACAGTTCCTTGATCTTTTTACGTTTCACCTTGTCAAGATTTAACAAAGGAAATAAAAGCTCCATCCGAGCGCGGATTTCCTTTTTCTTCATTCCTTTCAGCGTTCCCATATAAGCGAGAAATTCAGTCACTGTAAACGTTTCGTACAACTGTTGCTGCTGTGGCATATATCCGAGCGATTTTCTGTAAGCCGCGCCCCATTTCAAAATATCTTTTCCGCCGCACAATATTCTCCCCGAATCCCGAAGGAGGTTATCTGTCAATATATTCATCAGCGTGCTCTTCCCTGCCCCGTTTGGTCCGAGTATGCCATAAATTCCGTTTTCAAACGTCGCGTCAAAATTTTGCAGGGCTTTTTTCTTCCCATAGCTTTTACATAATTCCCGAATCTTAATTTCCATCCCTGCTACCTCCTGTTCTCATAAGCACGATATAAAACATATCCTGCCGCAAATGAAAGCGCTCCCCAAAAGATCACGATTTCCAAAATAAGTACAAGCCAGTTTCCTTGTAAAATCTGATGCCCGTCCAAAAGACTGTTCAGACTAAGATAATGTACGATCGGAACTCCGCCCCATTCAATGAGCAGCGGACCGCCGAACAAAAGAAGCGAAAGTATCATCGTCATCGTAGAGTCTTTCAAAACGACGGACAATGCCATCGTACTAAATACAATGACAAACAATGTCACAAGCTGCATAATCATCAGCATCAAAACGTATCCGAAGATCGAACAATTTATAACCGACTGTCCCGCAAACATCATCGAACGCACCTTTGCGCCCCAACATTCCAGCGGATACTCCCCGACAACTTTTAATATCGCCGGAATCTTGACTAAAACAAAGATCACCGCTGTAATTCCGAATGACACGCCAAGCTTTTTTAAAAATAATTCTTTCCGCCCCCGCTTCGTACTGCGAAGCAGGTTCATTACTTTCAGATCATATTCCGTTCCGAGAACGCCGGATGCGCTGTACACCGCAGCGATCACACATAAAAGAATCCCGATCAGACGTTCCTTCACCGCCTTATCTCCGAACAAAAGCTGATAGCCTTTTTCATAAACCAACTCCTGTTCATTGACTCCCTTTCCCTGATTATTTGACATAATGTACATCACCTGACTGTACGCCTCGGAAAATCCTTCATGAGCATACTTGTTTTCTTCCTGCTTCTGAACAATCTCAACGGCAGTCAGATCTGAATTTTCCGGAGTCATAGAATAGATCTCTTCAAATCGTTTGCGCTCCTCATTGAAGTATTCCACTTTTTCTTCTGTCATCTTTCCCTGCTGATCGGTCATATAAAACTTATAGTATTCTTCCTTGATATCCCTGTATGTCGGAATAGAATTCCCGACAAGAACGGCGCCGTACATGACCGCGATACATACCCATATCGCACGGTTTGAGAAAAGACATTTCACACTTTCGTAAAAATATAATTTATCCGAAATAAAACCGATCCGACTGCTGTTTTTTCTCTCCCTTCTCCATCTTCTCTTTGTTTTGGCACATCGGAAAAACCTCCGCACATTTCCCAAAACAAAAAGAACAAGTACTACCGGAAGAACAATCCGAAATACAGTCATCGCATTGACCGGATTGTCAAAAAAGTCTAAATTATGGTATTTAGAAAACAGCGGATACACTTTCATATATTCCGCCAGATTAACGTATTTGAACACGTCCGCATAAGACACCGACGGAAGAAATGCAGACAGCATATACTCTGCAATTCCGACCGCTCCGATTCCGATCATTGCGCCGGACGGTGTCTCTGATTTTTGAGCAATCCATATCATTCCTAATATGATCACATAGCAGACTGCCATCTTGACGATCAGATATAAAAATAAAAACATTCCTACGGACATCATATACGGACTTTCGTACATCGTAGTTACCGACTGGATCGGACGAGAGAGGTCACCAAAGCCATATTTCTGCCACGCATAAAGATAATCGACTCCGTAAAACAGAAGAACGAGCAGCGCCGTCACACATGCCGCCACTGTCAGCTTTGCCCCGATCACAGAGCCTCTCCCTCGATAACAGGATCTCAGCAAAGGATATAGTTTATTTTTCTTTTCATCCAACACAAGAAAATACACTGTCACCGCAAGCATAAAAACGATGCAAAGATCTGTAAATTCTGCTTCTGTGGCAAAGATCACTCCGTCCGATACATCACTCTTTAGTTTCAGTCCTTTCAGTTTCTCATACGCATCCGGGGTAATCTGTGCATTTCGATAAGCAAACGTTCCTTCATTCGAGAAAATAGCGCTGGACATACTCGCGCTTTTTTCCTTGATCTCCTCAAGATATTTGTCGTATCGGTTGACCTGTCTGTACTCCTGAAAGATTTTGTTGTACAACATCTCTTCTGCATATTCATTCCCCGTATAAACAGGAACTTTCTTTTCCGGAAGCTTCTCGATCCACTCTTTACGCTTTTCTTCCGGCTGTGCCTTCAAATCTGCGTAAATCTGTTTCACCGCTCCTGCATCGTACATCTCCATCTTCATTTTTTCAGACAGCGTCCAAATATTAAAAAGAAAAAACACCGAGCACAAAAACCAAAAATAGCGGAATGCACGAAACTTTTTCCATTCATACATTACAGATTTCATCCGATCCCTCCCCTCCGGCAAGGTTTTTTTGTTTCTCTTACTCTTCAGTTACAATATTCCCCGCCGAAGAAACTCTCGGCGTATAAATCACTTTCATTTCACCTGTTTTCCCAAACAGATCTTCTTTCTCAATATAGGCGTCGTACATGAGAAGATCTCCTTCAATTTCTTTTTCGCCGATATATTTTTCCTGATATGTAAAATAAACTCCGTCTTTCGTTATATCGTTAATTCCACTAAGCCACGCCTGATCTGTCGGAAGTCGGTCTGACAGCTTCAGATTACTGATTCCTTCCTCATTTTTTACATATAATTCATTTTCCGGAAATGCCCGAAACAAAATTCCTTCTTCACTTACACCTTCTACAGTGACTTTTTCAGCGCCAACTTCTTCCGCCTGAACAATTTTTTCATTTTCCTTTGAATCAATATGATAGCAATAGAGAGACTTTCCTTCATCACCGATATAATAGAAACCCTTCCCATCCTGCGTCACTTCAACACGCTGATAATCAACGGTATTCAACGAGATTTCAGTCAATGTTCCGCTCTCATAATCAAATAAGTTATATTGTACTCCGTCATCTTTCACTACAGCACACACTTGATACTCTTTCGTTCCTCCAAGCATAAGAATATGGCTTACATCTTCCAGCTTTACAATTTCCGTCTGCTCCAACGTGTCAAGATTCAGACGATTCAACGAACAATTTGATCCCATTGCCTGTCCGCTTTGCGCCTGTCCGTCTTCCTGTTCCGCCAGGATTTTATTTTGTAATTCACAGTAGGTATAGTACATATTCTCATTTAAAATCACTGCCGATTCTAACATATCTCCCGAAGAAAACGTACCGACTGTTTTCGGGTTACTCCCATCCATATGTGAAGCGATCAACTTACCTTCTCGATTATCTACACTCTCGATCCGATATAGTTTCTCTTTATACGGAAACATATACGAAGAAGAACAAACTGCATTGCATGTCGTCTTTTCATCTTCATATACTGATAAATGGCGGCAGTTCGGCTTTCCGCATACCGGTATACTTGTCTGTGTCTCATAATCCGTAAAATACATCAATCCGTCATGTACCGAAAAACTCCCCTTCTCCGTTTTCGTCAGAATACCGTCTACTTCCATGTAATCAGATTGAAGCTGATTCTCGGAAGATGGTTTTTCCGTCTTATCCTCTGATGAACAAGCCGACAACCCTGACGATAAAAGACAAATACTCAAGACTGTTCCTGCTAATAGTTTCTTTTTCATATCCGTTCTCCCCTGCTCACACGCTTAACGCTTAACAGTTAATTCTCACATTCTCATTCTTGTGCCCCGATCACATTTCCATCCTCATCCAGCGGATAACCTCGGCTTGTCATCCTCGGTTCGATAAGTACTTTTACATTGTTCTCATCGCTTAGCAAATCTTCCCAACTGATGTATCCATACCAGTTAATCTGATCCATATCTAAATACTGCGTATACTCAAATCCCAGTCCTTCCTCGTTTTTAAACAACATTCCGTTTAAAACAAAGTCTTCTTTTAATAATTCTTCTGACAGCGAAAGTTGTCTCAACTTTCCACTGTCTGCTTCCTTCAAAAACAATCTTTGATCTTCTCCGTACCATATCTTAAACAAAATTCCTTCTTCACGGACATCCCACAGACTAAGAGAAAATACATCTTTTCCATATGCAGCTTTCGCTTCCTCTTTGCTTACGAAAACCTCATTTTCTCCTGTTTCAAAATGATACCTATACACAGCTGACGGATAATCGATCCCACTATTATAATAAAATCCCGTTTCATCTGCCCCTATAATCCTTCCGGGGATATCGTACAGAGAAATTTCTTTCGATACCTCTTTCTTGTAATCAAACTGATAACAGGTAACCCCATCCTCCCCTTTTACTGAATAAATCTGATAATCTTTCGTTCCTCCTAGAAATTGAATAGAAAAAGTGCCTCGTTCTCTGCAAATCTCTCTTGACTTCATTGTATCTAAATCCAACATACACATTACCGTTTCCAACTCCGGTTCTGCCGCCTCTTCCTCTCTTAACGCCACATCTTTCAGATAAAACATCTGATCTTTCACTACAACACCTTCGTGAAAACTTTCTTCTGCCTTAATAAACATTCCTTTTGATTTCCAGTTGCTTCCGTCCAAATCAGATACAACCAATTCACTTCCGCCATCAGCAAGAGACCGAAAACCGTATAGTTTTCCTTTATAAGGAAATAAGTTCCAAATATCAGTATTTGCCGCATTGCACTTCGTATTACGATCCTCCATCCACGATATATGACGACAATCCGGCTTGTTGCAGATCGGTACTGCATTCATTGTTTCAAAATCCACATAATACAATAATCCGTTTATAACGCCAAAATATCCTTTCTCTACTGTCGTGCCAACTCCTATTTCCATATAATCAGATTGAAACTTATCAGATGCGGTAGTTTTCTTTTCTTTCCCACATCCGATCATACCAATACATAAAATTAGTACGAATACAAATGATATAAAATGTCTTCTTTTCATAATGGTATTTCCCCCCTGATTACTATTTTGGGTCCTTGTTTAGGATGCTTGCAATACACCAATACAATGCCATGAGTGATACATTAATAAAAAGCGCCACTCCTTCGGATATAACATCCATGCGATCTAAAGCAAAAATTATCGTAGCTAAAACAACACAGAAAAATAGAATTACTCCTAATAAATGCTTCTTCTTCATGACTTTGTTCTCTCCTTCCTTTTCATCCAATAGATAACCTAAATCTGGCAACTTGGGTTCAATAAATACTTTTATATTATTCTCCGATCACATTTCCCTCCTCATCAAGCGGTTTTCCCCCACCCGTAAATTTTGTTTCAACGAGTGTCTTTATATTATTCTTTCCGGCTAGTAAATCTTCCCAGCTAATATATCCATACCATTCGATATTATCCGAATCTAAAGATTGCAAATAAGAAAAACCAATTCCGTCTTCCGTTCCAAACATAAAACTATTCAATCTAGAATTCTTTTTCGGCAAATTTTCTTCCAAGTAAAGTCTTTTTATTTCTCCACTTTTTGATTCTTTCCAAAACACGTCCCCCTCTTTTTCATCCACTAAATGAAATAGAATTCCATCTTCGCGAACATCCCATATTATTAATTGTAAGGCTGTTTTATAGTCTTTTTCACCTTAAGTCTTTTAACCAGATCTCTCTGTTAATTATAAATCAAAGCTATGCATTTTACTATAAAACAGCCTGAATATTTAATTTTTAATCATTTTTTATACCCAACTATATATTAAGAGCTGCGCCTAAATACCTGTGCCTAAAAATTTTTAAATTTAATTTATGGATATGCTACTAAATATGCTTTGACACCACCATTTTCATGCAAACTTTCTGCCTTTCCAATATCCCATCCATCAGGAGCATAAACGCTCGCCGTACCGCCCCCAGAAACCGCTGTCATTGGAATCAGTTGGTTTGCACTTCCACCTGTAGCATAACGATAAGGATAAATAGTTGTTTTCGGATAACTTCCAGCCGTCATCGCAGACGCTTTTCTAACTGATACTTCTAGTGAAATCGGATACCCTAAAAGCGTTCCTTCTGCATTTCCCGCATACACACTTGTTCCACTTGCCAACACCAACCCGCATGTCAACAATGCCGCAATTCGTTTCATTCTCTTAGTCATGTTCTTGTCCTCCTTTTTAATCTTTTTCTTTTTGTTCATTTATGATCATTTTCGGTCGTACGCCCCGAAAATAATTTCAAATCCTCTTATCGAACCGTGTTATACCACTGATCCAACTGATTATTTACTTCTTCTGTTATCGCGTTAATTCCTGCCGCTTCCATTTCCTGCATCATTTTTTCATAATCTTCCTGCGGATTTTCTGACAGACCTCGGAACAATTCTGAATAGCTGTAATATATTTGTGAAAGCTGATCTATCTGTTCTTTGTAAACTCTTCCATCGAATTGAATTCCTGCGATTAAAGATTCTTTCACTGCATTTTTCTCCTTGCTCCACTGATCGTTCCCAAACATCCATTGAAGCATCGCCGGTGTTTCTTCCATCTCTTCTGTTCCATATTTCAAAAGATTACTGATTTCTTCATCTGTAACTGTCCTTTTCAAAAGGTCGATTGCTTTCTCTGTGTTTCCACCTTTTAACACACTGTTCATTCCGCCTGTTCTATGCGGGGGATAATGCTCTCCTATCTTTACATACTTTAAGGAGAGTGGTTTTTTATTATTTTCCTCGCAGATTGTATCAAAATATTCTTGAAGTAACTCTGGATCATCTGCATACATAAGCATCACGAAGAAATTACCATTTGCCAACGTATTTGCCGATCCCTCCTTCAGCAATCCATTTTTATGAAATTCGTTAAGAAGCAACACGGATTCTTTCACCTGTTCATTATTCAGTAAATTCTCTGCAATCGGTTTTTCCATACCTTCTTTTACCCTGATTGTATCTAAAATCTCTGTATATTCAGGAGCATAAATCATATATTCATAAGAATGTAGCGGCACGAACGCTTTGTTATCTTTTTCTTTTTCCGACAGTTCCGTCAAAATCGGATACAATGTCTGCAAATCTCCTGTAACCTGCGATATGTCTACATTATATTTATCCAAATATTGTTGATTAAACACATAATACAAACCGTTTCCCTCATAACTATATGATGGAATCCCATAGATTTCGCCGTTAATTTCCATATGCTCCCATGTTTTTTCCGAATACGCATCATAAAATTTTTCATCTTCTCTGATTTTTTCTAAATTTTGCAAATATCCGTTTTTATAGAATGAATAATACTGATTACTGTCATCTCCTACGACGCGCAAATTGCTGTAAATAATATCAGCAGAATTGTTCTCTAAATATTCTGCAACATCTTCCTCATATGTTTCCATTGGAAAGCATACGAATCGTACTTTATATTCACATCCACGTTTTTTCAACAACGCATTCAACGCCTCTTCCATCTCACTTTGTACTCCCTCAATAGAAGACTCTGTAATCCACACAATTTCCTCAACTTTCTTTTCTTCTTGTGGCAATTCCTCTTTTTTATCCTTTTTCATATACAACATATCGAATAACACCATCGCCGCAACTACAATAATACTTATAACTGCTATTATAATTCTTCTCTTTTTCATTCCTTTGTCCTCACCATACTAATAAACCAAAGCAAAATCATTGCGAAACAAGAATATCCAATCCCACACATAACAGCCTCACTTTTTACAAAAATGTCAAGCACTATCGCTAAACTGACACCGCCTAATATCCAAAAACATCTTTTTAACTCATTTAATTTCCCGTCGATTTTATACTTCCACAATGCAGTCAAAAGCAAAATTATCAACATACTTCCCATAAACACTGCCTGACTAAAAAGATCAATCGAACGAACTACCTGTTTTTTTACATAGATTCCACTTAAAAATAACAGTAACGAATAACAGAAACATCTTATTTTCGTTTTCGCATGTATCCCTTGCCATCCGATTCTTAATAGTGAAAATGTAATTAGAAATACGACTGTAAACAATATCTCCTTTAACAATATGCCACTCAATAATACTCCGCCTGTTGTCATGATTAAAACTTCTAAATGTTTCACCCCATATAAATAATAAGAATACTCCTCTTGTGCAATCAGATCATTTTTTACAAACTGATCGACGATTGCTTCAAACCGATCTTCTCTTTTGTTTTTCATTTTTTCAATTTCACTGCATCTTTCGGAATTTCTTCTTGATAAAGATACCATATGCTTCGATTGCATTATCCAATATATTTCCGAACAACACTCCTAAATCCGTTCCTGTAATTCCCAGTATCTCCGGCAATTTTACATCTAACTTTGCTTCAATCTGCTTTGCTTCAATCTCTACATACTTCATATTCAAGATTCCGTTCACAACTGCGTTCGCAGTAAATAATTTCTGCTCTGCCTTTTCTAATTGATTCAAGATACTGCAAACTTCCCGCTTTCCCTCTTCAATTTCTCCTTTTTCAAGATATCCGTATATTCCTGCGATCTGATTTTTCATATCATGCCGAATCTTTCGGATTTCCTGCTGATGCTGCTCGACCTGTTCGTAATGAAGCTTTTGATATTCATATTCTTTTAACTGATTTTTCATCTCCCCTTCTGCGATATGATATTGCTCCTGTTTTCGGAAAAGAATATAAGTGATAATATTGATCACGATGACGATAATTGTCACTATCCAACTAAAAATCAGATCAATCGAATCCCTCATAATCTGCGCCTCATGAAGATAAATAATCAAAACAGCGCTTAATATCGGAATAATCAAAAAGCTTTTCTGTACCTTTCTCTCCGGCGCATTTTTCTTGCGCCTGCTGAAAAAATATAGGACAAGCACGAGGATCAGTCGCAGTTCTGTAAGAAAGCGTTGGAAAAACTGCGTAATATCACTGTCCAATTTCGGCATTTCGGATGCCTCAATATGAAAAAAATATCCTATACTCAATGCAACAATTCCTTCAATCGTAATTATAAATGCAAAAAAAGAACTTCCTACAAATAATTTCCTCTTCCAATTTCCTTCAAAAAATCCAAGTACAACTACGATAAAAATAATTGTCACCACTAAATTAATATCCGAATTGGCAAAATAATCATTGATAAAAGATGCCATTACCGCCACTACAATTAATATTATGAAATCAATTCGCTTTCCTATCCGTCTCCTCGGTTTGAAAAAGCACAAAGCAAACAAATACATTACTAAAAAATCGATTGTACTCCATACATATTCCATCATCTATTCTCTTCCCCCTTTGCTCATCAGAATAAATTTTTGATATGCTTTGTTGAACTCCTACTTATAAGTCCTTGTAATCGGCACTTTCAATCCCGAACGAAGGGTAACTGATTCACGCTCCACTTCCCTTAATTTTTCCAAATTAACAAGATATGAATTATGTACTCTCACAAACATAGATCCTTTTATATCTTCTTCAATCTGACTCAAACTTCCGTAAAACTCATAATCTCTTTTTTCTGTATGTACGATGATTTTTCTTCTGCGGCTTTCGATGCACTCAACCTCATCATAATAAAAAATCATATCTTTCAATTTGTTTGTAAAGCGGATATAATTTCTTTTTTCCCGGATGATCCGCAGAGCGCGCATAATCACATTGTGCGCAGTATCAGAATCGATCGGTTTCACCAGATACTGAAACGCCTGCACGTCGAATGCTTTCTGCATCATCTCACTATGATTTGTCATAAAAATGATCACTGCATTTCTATCCTCTGTTCGGATATGTTCTGCCAGTTCCAGTCCGCTCAGCTTCTTCATCTCAACGTCAAGAATATACAGTGCATATGGCATATTTCCTTTCTCAAGCAATTCTTCGGCAGACACGAAGCATTCACATTTTCCTGCCATCCCTGTTATTTCTAAACACTTCTCTACATTTTTTTCAATCGAATTTTGTATAAATTCTTCATCTTCACATATCGCTATTCTCATTTGACCTTACGCTTTCTTCTCTTCCTTTATTATTTTCTTTCACGTTTTTGTCTCAGACTTCTGAAATCTAAGCACAATCCCTGTCCTGAAATACACCACATCAAATAAGAGTCTCTAATATTTCCAGTGATTTAAAATGCTTTCCGACATATATATCCGTCATCCGGCTCATCACATTTCCAAGTTCTGTCAATACTTTTTCTGTCACATTAAACGTATATAATTTCTCAATCGTACTTGTTTCTATATATTGCATACTATACAAAGTCGAAGGATCCAGACTCATCCCGTCCCGCACGTCTTTCATACATTCGCTGCACACAAGTCCGCCTTTCACCGCGCTGAACACGGCATGTCTTTCTTTATTTCCGCAAGTCATACACTGAAATACCTGCGGCGCCTGTCCGTTGATCGTCAACGCTTTCAATTCAAATATGTAACGGATAAGCATGTTTGGAATATGCGGATTTGTCAGCGCCCGAAGCGTCTGATAAAGAAGTTTTAACATTTCCCGCTCATCATTGAATTCTTTCGTATAGTAATCTGTAAATTCCAGAAAATAAAAACCGTAATATGCTCCGATAATGTCGCCTCTCAGCTCGGCAAAATAATTAGAAATACTTGCCGACTGTATCGTGTAAGACGTCCTCCCCTCATACATCGTAAACGTTCCGAAAGAAAACGGGTTGAGCGCACCGACAAGCGGACTGTTCGGGCGTCTTGCCCCCCGTGCAAACGCCGAGATCTTTCCCTGTTCTTTTGTAAGTATTACAACACGCCGGTCATACTCGCCGACCGGCATCGTAGAGAGTACTATCCCTGTCAGTATAATCTGATTCACGCCGTTCCTTTCTGCCGGAGCTTCCATCTGCTTTCCGGCTGTTTTTATAATTCAAATAATCATCGATCTTTCCTGATGTCATAAATAATTCCCAGTATTCTTCTTTCATCTGTTCCACCTCTTCTTCCGTGATCTTTAAGAATAGTTTCCCCGACAGAAAAGAAGGTCATACTGTATAAAAAATACCATTTTTATTCATGTGAAATTTTTGTTGTAGAAAATTTTTGTTATAGAAAATTTTTCGATGCGATCACCGCTGCGTTGATATTACTCGTCCTCTCTGTATCCGAAATTTTTCATAAGATAATCGCTGTCGCGCCAGTTTTTCTGTACTTTTACCCACAGTTTCAAATTCACTTTACATCCGAGCATTCTCTCGATCTCGTAACGCGCGGTACTGCCGATCTTTTTCAGCATACTTCCCTGTTTTCCGATAATAATTCCTTTATGAGAATCTCTTTCACATATGATCGTCGCGTCGATATGCATTACTCTTCGTTCTGCCTTCATCCGATCGATCGCCACCGCGATTCCGTGAGGAATTTCTTCATTCAGACAGTGAAGCGCTTTTTCCCTGATCAGTTCTGCCACGATCTGACGTTCCGGCTGATCTGTGACAGTATCTTCATCGTAAAACTGCGGTCCGTACGGCAGATATTTTAAAATCACTTTTATAAGCTCATCTGTATTATCTCCCGATCTTGCCGATACAGGCACGATCTCTGCAAAATCATATTCTTTTCTGTATGCATCGATAAATGTCAGTATCTCTTCTTTTTTCACCATATCAATCTTATTAATAACAAGAATAACCGGAGTTTTCACTTTCTTAAGCTGTTCGATAATATGACGGTCTCCTGCCCCGATAAAAGCAGACGGCTCGACAAGCCAAAGCACAACGTCAACTTCGTTCAAAGAACGCTCTGCAATATTTACCATATATTCTCCAAGCTTATTTTTTGCTTTGTGGATACCCGGAGTATCCACAAAAACAATCTGGCCTTCCTCTGTCGTTAAAACCGTCTGGATACGATTTCTCGTCGTCTGCGGTTTATTCGATGTAATCGCGATCTTTTGTCCGATCAAATGATTCATTAATGTTGACTTTCCTACGTTCGGTCTTCCGATCAAAGTTACAAACCCTGATTTAAAATCTTCTCTCATATCAATATCCTTTCCCGCGCTTACTCTTTCTCATCCTATCTTTTTATTCTCACTGCAAGCCTTCTGCGCTTCTCTTTATCTTCCTTATTGTTTTTAATCTTATCTTCTTCGTTTTCCTTGTATTTCCTTTATCCGGTCATCCGACCGCTTCATCATTCTCTTTTTCGCTGTTCTGTCATACTTCTTAGCTTAATGTTCTGATCTCCATAAACATCTCTTTTTGTTCTTCGATCTTTTCCTCGCTTCCGATCACGCAGATCTGATCTGCGTCAAGCACCGCTTTTAATATTTTTGCAAGCGCTCGGATATCTTTTTGATCTGCCGAAAGGATCTGCTCTCTTTCCCGGCGGATCATTTCCTCTGTCACGCGGCTCATATACAGGTTCATAGAACGGCTTCCTTTTGCGGCGGGATTCATCGGGCGGTCGATATTACTGATCGTTCCGATAATAAATTTATTCATATCTCTGTCGTCTACATTAAAATTTTCGAGATAATCTACAACGCCTTCGTAAATCTCCATCGTTTTCTCAAGATTCGGATCGCGGTACGAAATCAGATAACCTTCTCCGATCCGGTTAAAATTACTCATGCATCCATAAGCTCCGCCTTTCACACGGACGTTTTGCCACAAATAATCGTAGCTTAAAATCACTTTCAAGATCTGAAGCGCTCCTGTATATTCTTCTCCGCCGTCAATGAAATTGCCGACTCTTGCAACGTACTGTACTTTTGAAGATGTTTTAAATCCTTCGTTTCTTTTTTTACAATGAATGATGCATCTGTTTTCTTTCGCTTCTGCCTGTACCTCATCTGCGTCGTTTAGCTGTTTTGATACAGCCGCAAATGCATTTTCCATATAGGCAAGTCCTTCTTTTGCCGAAGTATAGCTGACCATCATATTATCTGCGCAAAAGATCTGTTTTGAAATTGCTTTTAACCGACAGATCAATTCTTCTTTATGGTCGTCAAAGTTTTCTTCGATTTCCTTTACTACTTCGTAAAATCCGATTCCGTCTGTATCGTCTTTAAATTTTGCAAGCGGCGATGTATATGACAACGCACGCAAAGCGGCAGTCGTATGTCCCGATGACAAGAACGACATACTAAGGCGTGATTTGAGCATCGCAAGAATCTCTTTTAAGCGTTTCTCATCGTCAAGCTTAGAACAAGTCAGTATTTCCCGCATCATAGAGAAAAGAACGTCCATCTTCGGATACAGTGATTTTCCTTTCATTTCAAATGTCGCTTTGAATTCCTTTTCCTTTACTTTCTGCGCATCTGCATATAATTCAAGCGATGTTCCAATTCCGCCTGTATGGATATTGATCTCATTAAACAACTCTCCATACTCGTAATTTTCTGTATCGATAATGCCGAGGACACTTTGCAAAATGCCGACATACGGAAGATCTTCTTCCTTGACCGCAGAAAGATCGAACATAAGCGTTACATACCCGATTCCGTTTGTCTCAACATTATGATAGATCGTTTTCACTGAGTCGATCTCCATCTCTGTATTATAGACAGGCGCAATTTCCGGGGAAATATCTTCTCTTCTAAGCACCGGAATCTTCGCCAGATCTTCCGGCGCAGATTCTTCTTCCTGATACGCTTCCAGATCTTTTGTATCCTGCACAAGTTTCTCAATCTCTTCTTCGGACAGACTTTCTTTATACGCCTGCAGTTTCTCTGCAAGCTCCCGATCCATTCTCGCAGTCCTTCCCTTCTCCGGTCGGATAATTACTATTGCCCCGTGCGGATTCTCCAAAAGATACTCTCGGATCAACTGCTCAAAATAACCTGTTTCGATCTGACTTTTCAAAAACTCAAATGTCGGAATCGCCTCCATATGAATAAACGGTTTTTCTTCATCATAAAGCCAGCTATCGAACAACTGAAGTCCGTACATCAATCCTCTCGGATAACTTCCGAAGTCCGCCTCTCTGAAACGGAACTCATAATAATTCAGTCCAGCCTGCAATGCTTTTTTATCAATTCCGCCTTCTGCAATATTTCGCAGCGTATTTTCAATCACTTCCACAAACGCTTCCTTCTGCTCCATATTTGCATTTTTAGAAATAACAGAAAAAATCGGCTGATAAACTCCATTATCATATGATCCCATAATATCTTTTCCGATTCCCGCATCAAGAAGCGCTTTTTTCAGCGGCGCTCCCGGAGCAGACAAAAGCGCATAGTCTAAAATCTGAAATGCAAGATAGAGCTTTTCATCTAAGGAAGTTCCAATCACTTTATTATAAGAAAGATAAGTGTTATCCTCTTCGCTTTCATCGCTTGCTATAGAATATTCCTGAACAATCTCCTGCATTTGTGAAAACGGCTTCTGATATTTAATCTCCGAATCAACCTCAATCTCATCAAAATCAGACAAATACTTTTCATCAAGCCAGTTCAGTTTTTCTTCCATATCCATATCGCCATACAGATAAATATAGCTGTTTGACGGATGATAATATTTCCTGTGGAAATCAAGAAACTGTTCATACGTCAGATCAGGAATCACTTCCGGATCGCCGCCGGATTCATTTGCATACGATGTATCCGGAAACAGAGAATTCAAAATCACACGGTCAAGCACCCCTTCAGGTGAAGAAAACGCACCTTTCATCTCATTGTATACAACTCCCGACAGCTGCAGTTCCTCATCCGGTGCATCCAGTTTATAGCTCCATCCTTCCTGACGAAACGTTTTATCCTGCTCGTAAATATTCGGATAAAATACCGCGTCCATGTAGACATGCATAAGATTCTGAAAGTCTTTATCATTGCAGCTTGCTACAGGATAAACTGTCTTGTCAGGATAAGTCATCGCATTTAAAAATGTATTAAGCGATCCTTTTACAAGCTCTACAAAAGGATCTTTTACCGGAAACTCTCTTGATCCGCACAATACAGAATGCTCCATAATATGAGGTACTCCTGTACTGTCTGACGGCGGTGTACGAAAACCGATGGCAAACACTTTATTTTCATCATCATTTTCCATAAGAAGAACTCTTGCTCCGCTCTTCTTATGACGCAGAAGCGTTCCTTTTGAACTCAGATCAGATAAATCTCTGCTTTGTACAATTTCATAAGACTTTAAATCACATATACTCATTTTTTTCTCTCCTTCATATCTCTTTTTCTTTTATGCAGGCGGACATCTGTATGAGATGAGCGCCCGGTTATAAGTGAAACAGTAGCGTTAGCCACAATAAACAAAACCTTTGCTAAAATGCATTTCTCCATCCTCTGTTATAAACATCGCTTCTGTATCCGGTGTCTGTTCGATCAGTTCTAATCCTTTTTCTAATCCTAGCGCAAAACATGCCGTACTTAATCCGTCACCGTCCGCCGACTCTTCAGATAAAACAGTTACGGACACGAGTCCGTTTTCATACGGATATCCGGTTGCCGGATCTAATATATGGTGATACAGTTTCCCGTCTTTTTCAAAATATCTTTCATATATGCCTGAGGAAACAACAGACGTACCTGCAATTTCTACGGCTGACACTGTTTCGCTCCGATCGGCAAACGGCTTCTGGATTCCGATTTTAAACGGCTTCCCATCCGGTTTTTCTCCGACACATAACACATTTCCTCCAAGATCGATAACTGCGCTTTTCACACCTTCCGATACAAGATATTCTTTCACTTTATCTGCAATATATCCTTTTGCGACAGCTCCAAGCTCAATTCCCATTCCCTCTTTTTTAAAACGTAGTTTATTTCCTTTAAGCTCCACATCTTCATAGCCTACACATGCCTGCTTTTCCGCGATTGTCTCTGCATCCGGCACGATCTTTTCCCCTGAAGTAAAATCCCATAAAGAAGAAACAGGTTCGATCGTAATATCAAACGCTCCACCGGAAAGTTCACTATAATACAACCCCTTTTCGATCAACGCCGCGCACTCTTCGGATAAAAGATAATATCCGTCTTCCATCGGAAGCGTTCCGTGATTCAACGCATAAATCTCACTTTCAGGAAGCGTACGGCTGAATATCTTTTCATATTTGTCACAAAGCTTTAACGCTTTATCTATAATCTCTTCCGCATCCTTTTCTTCTCTATGTATTCCCTTTTCATTTCTTTTATCTTTGTCATCCGGCTTTTTCTCTTTTTCTTCTAAATCATAAATTGTAACAGTCACAACAGTATTCAATTTAAAATCACTTTTGCTGACGGGTTCGGCAGATTCTTTGTTCCTCACAAAAAATACGATTACAAAAAACAATACGCAAATAAAAACGACTCCGAATAGAATTCCTCTCTTTTTCTTCAATTATTTATCCTCCCGCCCGTTTTTATTTTCCATTTGTTGTTTTTCCTGCTTTTCCTGCAGTTCTTCCAGTTCTTCCATATCAAGCTCGATTTCAGGAAGAAGCTCAAAATAAAAATCCGTATATTTTTCACTTAAGGCGGCAATGCATCTCGTCTGCAGCATCTTAAACTTCCTTACGGAAAGCTCATCCTTGTTCAATTTAATATACGCGCTGATCCATAATTTTCTTCCCGTTCTGACAATGTCATAATAAATATCCACACAATTACTTTCCTGTATGATCGGTTCCACCGTCTGCTTGATCTCTGATACTGTTTCCTCCTCGGGAGAGATCAACAACAGATCCCTGATTCCGGTAAACACCGTTTTAACCGGGATCGGAAGCATGATCATAGACAGCACGATCGTGATAAACGGGTCCAAATACGGAGTTAATTGACCTACTCCTTTAAACGGAAGGAAAACCGGAAGGAAAAATACGGCTGTCATTCCGAGGGAAAGCATACTATCCATCTTCCACCCCTGCATCTCTACTGTAATAAGAGGGGAATTCATCGCTTTGTTTTTCCTCTTCAGATAAAATGTCACTATTATGCCAAGAACACAAGCAAACAGCTCAAACCACGCTACAACTCCAAAATCAACTGTCCGCCCGCCGTGAAATAATATATTGATACTGTTCGTGATCAAACCGACTGTAACAGTGATCATTGTTATTCCTTTTACAACGATAAACACAGTCTCCATCTGCATATGCCCAAACGGATATTTCTCGTTACTCGGCTTATATAAAAGCGGTATTAAAAAGATAGACGGAAGAAGCATAACGAATTCGATTCCGTCATATACACCATCCAGCAAAACAGCCTGTGAACCTGTCACTATCGCCATTACAAGCTCCACTACGACAAACATCAAGTTCGCATACAGCGAAACAGACATTGCCTTTTTCTCTCTTTTTGAACTTTTTTTACCGATTCTCACAAAATCACCTTTATCTTTTTCTTTAGTCTATATCCATACTATATTACATCATATTCTCTCTTCTGTATATCCGGGATTTTATATTTCTTAGCGGAAAGCAAAAAAGACCATGCAGACGCTTCTCCATGATCCTTTTCCCAAATCCTATTCCTGATCTTTTTCTGACCCTGCTGCCTTGTAAAAATTGATTTACTCTACAACCACTGCCGTTCCGCTCACTGTCACCATCAGCATATTTCCGTCAGCCCCGAGAACTTCATAATCAACGTCAACTCCCACAACAGCATTCGCTCCTGCCGATGCCGCCCGCTGAGCCATCTCGTTAAGCGCATTCTGTCTTGCCGTCACAAGTTCTTCCTCGTATCCGCCTGATCTTCCGCCAAAAAAATTCGTGAAAGACGCCGCCAGATCTCTGACAAAATCCACACCTGAGACAACCTCGCCAAAAACAATTCCTCTGTAATCTACAATTCTTCTTCCCTCAATAGAAGGTGTTGTCGTAATAATCATACTTTTCCCCTTTCTTTTTTGTTTTTTCAATTAATAAGCAAATTATTACATATTTTCCATATGAAATCCATATGAATTTTTTCAACTTATTAAAGCGGATTTTTTCATTCTCTATCGGCTCTTCTGAATTCATGATTATATAGAAACCGTAAGCTGTTCAACATCTGCGCCGTTTTTCCATTTTCTATAGCAGATTTCTGTACACTTCCTGTATTCTTCAAAGAGATTCATTGCTGTTTGTTCATCCCCATATACTTTCCAACATCCCGAGCACTTGCTGCTAGCCGCCTTATTTTCTATAAATCCTTTGACATCTTCCGCCGGATATCCTAAAAATAAACCAATCTCATGTGGAAATTCTGAATCCTTCCGCAGTTTTTCAACCAATCTGCAGACACAACGATTTTGGTTTGTGCAGTCATACCCTTTATGTGCTAAAATCGTCTGCACTTTCTCATCAAAAAAATCCTGCTTTAATTTTTCCGGACGATAAACATAAATCAAAGCTCTCCTGCCTGATATGCGTACCGGAAGAATTCGGATTCCTTTTTTTGACAACTTCTGATTAAAATTACTTATTTCTCCGGACATCTTTTTTTTAGAATCACATGGACACGAAAAAAGACTTCCTGTTTTAAGCCCCGATAAAGTGGGCGAGCAATAACTTACAAGCATTTCTTCTGACATAGTCTCTTTGATTTCTCCTTAAACATTTTCCAAAAAGCAAATCGTTTCCTCAAAATAATAATCTTCTTCGCCTTTTAGTTAGTTTTAACTAACTAAACTTTACTCTATTTATGCAATTTTGTCAATCATAATTCTTGATTTCGATTGGCAGCCATAATGGCTTAATTTCGATCACCAATGTATCTGGCTAACCTGAGATTTGGTTCATAGCTGTCACAATAAAACGGCATAGCAAATTGCTACACCGTTTTAATGTGATCATATCAGATCTTATTCTTCACCGTCTTCCTCTTTTCTTTTTTTCTTTATTCCAAGAAGAAGCATCAATCCCGCAGCCAATGCAGCTAAACCTGTATATCCTGTTCCATTGCCAAAATCCCCTGTTTTTGGTGCATTGGAAATCGGCTTTTTATAAGAATTATTAACCACATTGTTCACTACTTTATTTTGAGAAATTTCAGGATCTTGCTTTTGATCCGGTTTGACCGGCTTCGGATCAACCTGCGGAACTGAGTTTGGATCTTTTGGATCAGTACCTTTTTCTTCCTCTTCTATATCCGTAAATCCATCTCCGTCATCGTCTGTATCCGTGATATCCGGCTCTCCGTCTCCGTCCGTATCTCTTTGAACTGTGATCACGAAAGTCTCTCTGCCAGTTGCTCCGTCTTTCTCCGCCTTTACTGTCACTGTAATTGCTCTGCTTTCTTCCGATCCGTTCCATGTCACTTTCGGCGTTCCCTGAATCGTTCCGTTCTCAAACATCACTCCTTCCGGCAGACCCTCCACTGTTACATTCGATCCTTCCGTCACCTCCGGAGTTACCGGCGTAATCGCATTTCCTTCTACAACAGTCTGATCTTCTATTTCTCCTATAGTCGGCGCAACAATCGGATCAACCTGCGGAACTGAGTCTGGATCTTTTGGATCAGTACCTTTTTCTTCCTCTTCTATATCCGTAAATCCATCTCCATCATCGTCTGTATCCGTGATATCCGGCTCTCCGTCTCCGTCCGTATCTCTTTGAACTGTGATCACGAAAGTCTCTCTGGCAGTCGCTCCGTCTTTCTCCGCCTTTACTGTCACTGTAATTGCTCTGCTTTCTTCCGATCCGTTCCATGTCACTTTCGGCGTTCCCTGAATCGTTCCGTTCTCAAACATCACTCCTTCCGGCAGACCCTCCACTGTTACATTCGATCCTTCCGTCACCTCCGGAGTTACCGGCGTAATCGCATTTCCTTCTACAACAGTCTGATCTTCTATTTCTCCTATAGTCGGCGCAACAATCGGATCAACCTGCGGAACTGAGTCTGGATCTTTTGGATCAGTACCTTTTTCTTCCTCTTCTATATCCGTAAATCCATCTCCATCATCGTCTGTATCCGTGATATCCGGCTCTCCGTCTCCGTCCGTATCTCTTTGAACTACTACCGATATTGTTACAGGTTTTTTACTACCACTTTCCGCTGTTGCTATTGCATGAAGAACTACTGTCTGTTCTTCATAAGTGTCGGAATTCTTGTCACCCCAATTAAGTTTTGGCGTTCCTGTCAAATTTCCATTTTCATCAATGGAAAGACCTGAATTTAATCCTTCATCATGTACACCTTCTACAGTAAATGTCAGATTTGCTGTAATTACATTTGTATTTTCAGCTACTCTCTGTCCATCAATTTGTTTTGGCGGATTTTTAGTGACAACTAAAAAGTTATCCGTCACCACTACCTGCACTGTCGTATCTTCGCTTGTTCCGTCCGGATATTCTACCGTCACTTCTATCTCGAATGTTCCTTCTGTCATTCCATCCGGCAGGCTTTCCGGATTCTTCACCGTGACTTCCGTATTCTCCGGTACGCTTTCTTCTTTCAGTGCACCTTTGATCTCTTCTTCCGTTGTTGCCTCGCCGTAGTTTTTCTCGATCTGATCGAATTCCGGCGTATACTTCTCTGCATCCGTGCGGTTATCCGTCACCACTACCTGCACTGTCGTATCTTCGCTTGTTCCGTCCGGGTACTCTACCGTCACTTCTATCTCGAATGTTCCTTCTGTCATTCCATCCGGCAGGCTTTCCGGATTCTTCACTGTGACTTCCGTGTTCTCCGGTACGCTTTCTTCTTTCAGTGCACCTTTGATTTCTTCTTCCGTTGTAGCTTCCCCATGATTCTTCTCAATCTGATTGAATTCCGGCGTATACTTCTCTGCATCCGTGCGGTTATCCGTTACCACTACCTGCACTGTCGTATCTTCGCTTGTTCCGTCCGGGTACTCTACCGTCACTTCTATTTCGAATGTTCCCTCTGTCATTCCGTCCGGAAGGTTTTCCGGATTCTTCACTGTGACTTCCGTGTTCTCCGGTACGCTTTCTTCTTTCAGTGCACCTTTGATCTCTTCTTCCGTTGTAGCTTCCCCATGATTCTTCTCAATCTGATTGAATTCCGGCGTATACTTCTCTGCATCTGTGCGGTTGTCCGTTACCACTACCTGCACTGTCGTATCTTCGCTTGTTCCGTCCGGATATTCTACCGTCACTTCTATCTCGAATGTTCCTTCTGTCATTCCATCCGGCAGGCTTTCCGGATTCTTCACTGTGACTTCCGTATTCTCCGGTACGCTTTCTTCCTTCAGCGCACCTTTGATCTCTTCTTCCGTTGTTGCCTCGCCGTAGTTTTTCTCGATCTGATCGAATTCCGGCGTATACTTCTCTGCATCCGTGCGGTTATCCGTCACCACTACCTGCACTGTCGTATCTTCGCTTGTTCCGTCCGGGTACTCTACCGTCACTTCTATTTCGAATGTTCCCTCTGTCATTCCGTCCGGAAGGTTTTCCGGATTCTTCACTGTGACTTCCATGTTCTCCGGTACGCTTTCTTCCTTCAGCGCACCTTTGATCTCCTCTTCCGTTGTTGCTTCGCCGTAGTTTTTATTAATCTGATCGAATTCCGGAATATACTTCTCATTATCTTTTTGTTCTTTTACTGTAACTGTTACTTGTACTTTATCTTCACTTCCATCCGGATAAGTAACTGTTACATCTACAGGATAATCCCCTGCTGTATTCCCATCCGGAATCTGAGTTGCATTATCAAGTGCTATTTCCAGTTCATCCACTGTATCTTCCGGATATCCCGGCACTGTTACCGCGCCTATAATTTCCTCTTCTGTCGTTGATGTTCCATACTCTTTAATAATCGACGTTGTCTGCGGAGTATATTTATCTGCATCCGCTAAAAACACTTCAATAGGAACAGTTACTTCAAAAGCTTCTTCTCTGTCAGGAACAGTTACTGACACTATCCCAGTCGTATTTCCTGCCTGACTTGTATTCGGAGCAGTTTTCCACCGATATGTTGTTCCTCCCGGCATTTTATTTGAATTTTCTACTCCTTTTTTCGCTAATACCGTATCTTCTGTTAAATCCTTTCCTTTGACAACTCTGAGAGGATCTTTGACTGCTTTTGGCGCTTCTTTTACCTTTGTTTCTGCTTCTTCCGCTTTCTCATACCTTTCATCTGAAGGAATGATCTTAACGGTAAGTTTATCTCCTGCTTTACCTAATACACTTGAATCAGTAACCGTAAATTCAAGTTCTCTATCTATTGTTTTTGGTATGCCGTTTTCCTCTGCATCTACATTATTAATTGTAGCAACGACAACTCCGTTTTTATTGATCAGCTGAGCTTTATTTCCCTTTCCGGCATTTTCATTTAAATGCACAACAGCTTTTACTTTATTATCACCTTCATAAGGAGCTGTAATTTTCGGAACGCCGATATAAGGACTTTGCTCATTATTTGCTTCCTCCTCATCAAGCTTTCCATCACCGTCAATATCCTGAATTCTATAGTAGCCTGTACCGTATGTATTCGTTATCAGAGCATCTTTTGTTTTATCTGTAATCCATGCGCTGAATATAAAATCTTTACCAAACGCTTCTCCTTCTTCTACTCCGGCTTCTCTTCTTAATTCCTCCAAAATTTCATTGATTGGCTTATTAAGCTTATAGACATATCTTATCGTGATCGGTTCGGGTCGTCCTCCATGAACATCTACTATTTGCGTAAACTGATTCTCTGTAATATCACCATAACCATATTTTTTATGACCTGCTGTTCTTACGATCGACAAATCTCGAACTTTGCGATTTGCTTTGTTTTTTAGAGAATAATCCGGATTCACATAATCAGCTGCATCCATGTAATAAAGCTCGATACCTCCAATATATTTTACCAATCTCGGATCGACTCCATACTCAAGAGTCCACGGTTTGTTCTTTGCGCTTATATAAGCAAAGTTAGTATTCTTCGATATCTTATGATCTACGACGATAGCTCCGTTTTGATTAATCGCTCCGCCAGGATTTTTAAACTTATCACTTCTTACATATCTGCCTTCAACAGCCGCATGCTTAAACCATTTTTCATTGCCGCTAGATTCTATCGTTTCGATCTGGATATCCAGACCGTTAATTTTGAAAAATCCTGTAGAAGCAATGCCCGGAACAATAGCTCCTTTATCTTGAACGCTTGTCAAATAAATTCTGTAAAAGAGCCGTTCGTTTGTCAGATTTTCATCTCCGATTTCTTCAAGAATTTTATTCAGCGGTTTATCAAGATAAATAATTCCATTATGCGCAGTCTGAGTATCTGTCGTCTCTCCTCCTGCAAACACTCCGTTTTCAGATCTGATATAATTTACTTCCCATATATTTGTCATTCGCCCTATCGTATCGCTTTTTCTCGTAAGCGCTCTTCTGATCGGTCTTGGATTTGCTTCTGTCAGCCTTTTTGGTTCAACTTCGATTCCTATTACATACATCATTAAATTAGACGCTATATCTCAATCTATAATAGATACCGTATCACGTGATGTTATAGGTTATGGAATATCAAGTGAAGAATTAAAAGAATTACATACAGCACAGTTGGATGAACTTAAAAAGAATTTCTTTAAAACTCCTATTCAAAAAAGTTCTCCAAACGCAAATGATTCTGATGACTATTTAGATAAAAAAATTTATGGATATTCAAGCAAAAAAAATTATATGTCCGTAGCATTTCCTCCTAAAATAATTGATGAATCAATATATGAAAAAGAACCTATTTTTTGGAGTGGCAATGCTCTTCCTTCCATTATCACCCAAAAGAATCTTTCATATATAGTAAGATTTAAAGCTTGTTTCAACCTAAAAAAAGGAAAAGAACCTTTTGTCATGAATAAAACAAGTTTTCTTTACCCTTTTAACAAAGCTTTAACTACATCTGACATTTACGATTCTAAGTCTAAGAAATATTACTCACAATATTTAGACAAGAATGGTAACATAGTAAAATCAAAACCAACCCTAATATTAACCAGTGATGATTTCAAATTATTTCAAGAGTTATATATTGTAAAGGATTTAGAAATCCTAGATGGATGTTACTTTTTATAACTATAATGCAAAATAGCCTTATTTTTTATCAATTATATCAAATAGACGCAGGAAGTATTTCCACTACCTGCGTCCATTTTGACTTGAAATATTTACTCCATTTTCTTTCAATCTTTACTCCAAATTTACTCCATTTTAAAAATCTGTTACGATATTTTGCGGTATTCTATGATACCTTTTCTTTGAAGAAAAATGTCTGTAAACCTTGGTTTTAAGCGAACTTTTCAATATTTCCAAGCACTTTATTCTGTTGTGAGAATTTCTTCTCAATTATTTCTGAACGATATTGATTATTTTTTTCGGTACATAAATTTCTTTGACGATCGTACCTGTCAGTTTATCGGCTACCGCTTCTTTTCCGGCGGCGATTGCCTCATCTTTTGATGCATCGGCAGAAATACTGATAACAGCTCTTGTCTTTCCGTTAATCTGTACCGGCACTTCAATCTCGTCATCTTTCATTGTACTTTCGTCATATGACGGCCATCCTGCTTTAAAAATTGTTTCTCCATGGCCAAGCTGCTCCCACATTTCTTCGGCAAAATGCGGTGCAAACGGAGAAAGAAGAACCGCGATTGTTTCTAATGTTTCTTTATCAATTCCGCCTTCCTTTTTCGCCATTTCAATAAACTTGTTGTTATACTCCATAAATCCCGAAATTACAGTATTCAAACTGAAACTTTCCAGACGATTTGTAATATCATAAACCATTTTATGGCGAAGTTTTATCATCTCTTTTGTCGGCTGAACGTCTGCTTCTTTACTGTCCATAAGCAGATTCCAAAGACGTTTCAGGAAACGGTTTACTCCGTCGATTCCTCTGTCGTCCCATTCCGCATCCAACTCCGGCGGTCCTACAAAAAGCTCGTACATTCTTAACGAGTCGCATCCATAATCATTCACAAGAGCATCCGGCGAAACGACATTTCCTTTTGATTTACTCATCTTAATTCCGTTCTTTCCGGTGATCATTCCCTGATTGAACAATTTGTGGAACGGTTCGTCAAAATCTACTACTCCGATATCATACAAAAATTTTGTATAAAACCGAGAATACAGAAGGTGAAGCACGGCATGTTCTACGCCTCCGATATACATATCTACCGGCAGCATCTCGTCTGCTTTTTCTCTGGACACTAATTCTTTATCGTTTTTACTGTCTACATAACGCAAGAAATACCATGAAGATCCTGCCCATTGAGGCATCGTATTTGTCTCACGCTTTGCAGGTTTTCCACATACCGGACATGTACAATTTACCCATTCTTCAATTCCTGCAAGCGGTGATTCTCCTGTTCCTGTCGGTTCATAAGATTCTACGTCAGGAAGCGTAAGCGGCAGTTCTTCTTCCGGTACCGGAACATTACCGCAGTCAGGACAGTGAATGATCGGAATCGGTTCTCCCCAGTAACGCTGACGTGAAAATACCCAGTCACGCAGTTTAAAGTTGACTGTTGCTTTTCCGAATCCGCGCTCTTCTATAATGTGCGGAGCTTCTTTTTTAAGCACTGACGATTCCATTCCATTCCACTCGCCCGAGTTGATCATCGTTCCCGAAGCTTCTGTATAAGCTTCTGTCATATTTTCGATTTCTTTTCCGTCTTTTGCAATTACCTGAATAATAGGAATATTGAATTTTTTTGCAAACTCAAAGTCACGATCATCATGAGCAGGAACACACATAATCGCTCCTGTACCGTAATCAGCCAATACATAATCAGACAGCCAGATCGGTGTCTTCACTCCGCTAAGCGGATTGATTGCATAGCTTCCCGTAAATACGCCTGTCTTCTCTTTGTCCTGAAGACGATCTACGTTTGATTTCATTGACGCATCGTAAATATATTTTTCCACTGCTTCTCTTGTCTCATCTGTCGCAAGAGATGCCGCCATCTCATGTTCAGGAGCAAGCACCATAAATGTCGCGCCGTAAAGCGTATCAGGTCTTGTCGTATAAACAGTGATCTTCTCATCTCTTCCGTCAACAGGGAACTCCACTTCTGCTCCGTAGGATTTTCCGATCCAGTCAGCCTGCATCTTCTTTACTTTTTCCGGCCAGTCCAGCTTATCGAGATCATTTAACAGCCGATCTGCATATGCTGTGATCTTCAACATCCACTGACGAAGATTTTTCTTCGTGACTTCCGCTCCGCAGCGCTCGCATTTGCCATTTACAACTTCTTCATTTGCCAAACCGGTCTTACAGGACGGACACCAGTTGATCGGAAATTCTTTTTCATATGCAAGTCCTTCTTTAAACATCTTCACAAAAATCCACTGCGTCCATTTATAAAAATTCGGATCTGTCGTGTTAACTTCCATATCCCAATCATAGAGCGCTGCGATCTCATTGATCTGACGTTTAATATTCGCCACATTTTCCGCCGTTGATTTCGCCGGATGTACTCCCATCTTGATCGCATAGTTTTCAGCAGGCAGACCGAATGCATCCCATCCCATCGGATGTACAATATAATATCCCTGCTGAAGTTTATAACGGCTCCATACGTCAGAAATTACATACCCTCTCCAATGTCCGACATGAAGACCGTTTCCTGACGGATACGGAAACATGTCAAGACAGTAATACTTCTGTTTTTTATTTCCGTTATCATCCACTCTTGGATTTACCGAATTTTCCGCCCATTTTTCACGCCACTTTTTTTCAATCGCTTTGTGATTATACATTATCTTTGTACCCATATGTTTCTCTCCTTCATTCATCGTTATATTACGCATAAAAGAAAGCCTCCCGTTCCTGAAAACTCAAGAGACGAAAAGGCTTATTTCCGTGGTACCACTCTTGTTCATCCGACCGGACCGGGAAAACTTTTTTGTTCCTGTATCCTCATCCGACCAAATGCACTCATTCATTCTATAACGGGAATTCCCGCTTTCGTCTACTTGAAGTTCAACGAAAGAACTCCGAGGTGAGTTCACAGTTTACGTTTCTGCCTCGCACCGACCGGCAGTTCTCTGAATACGATACACTCCTACTATTCCTCTTCCATGTTTTTGCAATATCCTTATTCATTATAAATATGTCATTAAAATAAGTCAAGGTATTTTCACCGGAACTATGCCGATTCCGCTATCACTTTCGATTTTTCAAAGTTACGTCAACTCTGCGATTCTGGATACGCCGACATAAATTTCGGATATTTTATACCATGTACTGTAGTCGACTTTCCCCGTTTGCGGCAGTTGAAACACTTCCTGAAATTTTCTGACCGATTCCGCCGTTTTTGAACCGTAAATACCGTCTGCCGTAATTTTAGGTATCGCAGGATACGCTCCCGCAATTACATTCAACTGCTCCTGTATCTGCCTCACCTTTTCTCCGCTTGACCCGATCTCCAATACATATCCCGGCCACGAAGATGGAATACCTGATATTTCCGGCGCAATATTAATATACATGTCATCTCCGTAAAAATAACGAAGAATCTCGATCGGTGTCAAACCTTTATCTCCAAGTTCCTTCGACCCCCATTGTGTCATCCAATTCGGACAGCTCACCATTTTCCCGTCACAATACTGTGTCAATATCGGCTGCCGCACGTTCGGTCTTGAAAGATAATTTGCAAACAATTCATCTACGATCACGGAAATGCTTTCATATACATTTCTTTCCGGTATCCACTTATGATCGAATGCTGTAGATGAAGTGATCGTAAAATCATACCCTTTGTTTCTATACCATTCGGTATAAACGCGATTGAGCGTAAAAGACATAATCGCAAGAACGTTTGCCCGAATCGTATTTGCGGGCCAGGTGGCATAAATTTCGCTGGACGCCACATTTTTGATATAATCTTTATACTTCACATAATAGTTTTTTGCAGTCGAATCTCTCGGAGAACCGTCATGAACAACAATGTATTCAGGAACAACAACACGGCTTAAAACGATCTCTCCGCTTTCATTTACAGGCTTGATCTCATCTTCCGCTATTTTAGGAGGATATTCTGCATATAAAGTATGAGCAGGGATGACGAAAATTTCTTCCTCTTCCCTGCCCGTATCTGTCGGTCTCATCCTGATATTTTGAATTGCTTTTGTATTTGCCAGAATTTCTGTTCCCGCAATGCTCACAGGCTCAAACCCCGGAGCGCTTACATTCAATGTATATTCCGAATAAGGCTGCCGTTCGTTTTCAGGGTCCAGACTCCACTCTTCCGGCGGCGCATCCAGCTCAATCATATCCGTCTGCCCCGAGGAATCAGTCACCAACTGTTCTAATGTATTTTCCGGAACACCGGTATACGAAATCGAAATGCGAGCTTCCGAAATCGGATATGAATTCACCGATGAAGTTACATTCACCTGTAATGATCCTTTATCTGCCGCCTCCTGCTGCATTTTCACATTCTGCATCCCGACTCCTTGCATTGCAGCTTTATACCTCTTATTGTTTTCTGTTTCCCGCATACGTTCTCCTTCATCAGATTTATTCTCTCTAAATATATATGCGGAAGCTTTCGTTTAGAACAACTTTCGTATTCGGAGTCTCTGCAAGAGCATATGATAATCAAAACAACTTCATGATATCGTTATACATCACAACGGCCATCAGTACCATAAGCAATGCGAATCCCGCAAAATGTACCATTCCTTCTTTTTCCGGCGGAACACGTTTTTTACGGATCGCTTCTATTATAAGAAAAACAAGTCGTCCTCCGTCCAATGCAGGGAGCGGAAGCAGATTTAAAATTCCGAGATTTGTTGTCAGCAGAACACCGAAGTTCATCATACTGAGCATCACAACGCCGAACCCTGCCGGAGCTGCTTCCTGATACATGTCGTCTACGGCATTTACAATTCCTACCGGACCTGAAAGATCTTTAAGTCCTGCCTGACCTGTCACAAGCATGCGCAAACTGTCTACTGTATAATTCATCCAGTACTTTACTTTGTAAATACTGTATTCAACAGATTTGAAAATCCCCGGTTTTACTATATCTCCGCTTGTCACCCCAAGCAGCGGTGCGGCATCGCCTTCCAACTGTCGAGGCTCCAGTTTTGCCGTATATTTCTTGCCGTCACGTTCATACTCTACTTTGAAAGGCGCTTCATCGGCATGTGTCATTGTATACAGACTGACATCATCCCATATATGCACGTTCCGCCCGTTGATCTCTGTGATAACGTCTCCGGCTTGAAGTCCCTCTTCCTGCGCGGAATAGCCGTCCAGCACTCCTGTTATTTCCGGACTTCTGTAACCGGTTATCATAATCAATATAAAACAGAAAACACACGCAAGAATGAGATTGAAGATCGGTCCCGCCGCAACAACTGACATTCTCGCCCACACGGATTTACTGTTGAAACTTCCTTCCGACAGATCGTCGGCATCATCTTCGCCCATCATACACGCGCCGCCGAAAGGAAGCAGTTTCAGAGAAAATTTTGTCTCTCCGATCTGTTTTCCTAATAACGTAGGTCCAAGTCCTAAAGAAAATTCATCTACCCGAATTCCGTTTTTCTTTGCAAGAAGAAAATGTCCCAATTCATGAAAGATGATAATAAAACTAAATAATAAAACTGCAATAATGATTCCCATTCGCTACCACCTGTTTTTTATAAATTCATATGTTTCCCGCTCAGTCTTTAGTATCTCTTCCACTGTCGGATCTGCAATATTTTTATGATTTTCCATACACGCCGAAATAATCTCCGGAATCTCAAGATATGCGATCTGTCTTCCGAGAAACATTGCAACAGCACGCTCGTTTGCCGCATTAAACACAGTCGGAAGAGAACCGCCTTTTCTCCCGGCTTCATACGCAAGCTTCAGTCCGTAAAACGTCTCCATATCCGGCTTCTCAAAAGTAATCTGCGAAAGTGTGGAAAAATCAAGACGATCTCCCGGAAGATACCTTCTCTCCGGATAATAAAGCGCATATTGGATCGGCAGTTTCATGTCCGGTGTTCCAAGTTGAGCGATCACCGCACCGTCCTCATATTCTACCATAGAATGAATAATGCTTTGAGGCTGTACGACAACTTGGATCTGATCGACCGAAACGTCAAAAAGCCATTTGGCTTCTATCACTTCAAGACCTTTATTCACCATTGTAGAAGAATCGATCGTAATCTTCTGTCCCATCTCCCAGTTTGGATGTTTCAAAGCATCTTCAACTTGTATACCGGTAAGTTCTTCTCTTTTTTTCCCGCGGAACGGTCCGCCCGAAGCAGTCAATAATATTTTATGGAGAGCTTTGCGCTGTCCCCCCTGAAGCGACTGAAAAATCGCGCTGTGTTCACTGTCTACAGGAAGGATCGACACTTTATATTGTTCCGCCAGCGGCATGATAATATGCCCTGCCGTCACAAGTGTTTCTTTATTTGCCAGCGCAATATCCTTTCCGGCTTTGATCGCCTCGATCGTCGGCAGGATTCCGATCATACCTACAATCGCAGTTACAACAATCTGTGAATCTTTCCAAGATGCAGCGGCAAGCAATCCGTCCATCCCGGATAAGATCTCCACATCCAGATCCGCAGTCTTTATTTTCAGCTCTGCGGCTTTTTCCTCATTCCACACTGCGGCAATCGACGGTTTGAATTCCCGGATCTGTTTTTCCAGAAGTTCAATGTTATTTCCCGCAGCAAGCGCCGTGATTTTTATATCTTTGTTTGTTCTTACAATTTCAAGCGTCTGGGTTCCGATCGAGCCGGTAGACCCTAAGACAGCGATTCTTTTCATATCTTTGTACCTCACTTCTGCATCTGTCCTGTAACATATCGCCCGTAAACTTATCTTCCGGCTTCATAATGCCCTTATGTCTTACAATAAAACCGCAAGATAATATATGATCGGAGCAGTAAAAATGACACTGTCAAAACGATCCAGAATTCCTCCATGACCCGGAATCAGTTTCCCGTAATCTTTAATATTATGATAACGTTTGATCGCCGATGCCGCCAGATCGCCGATCTGGGAAATTGCGCCGCCGACTGCACCGATCACTGCATAAGAAACGATACTCGCCCCTGCATTTCCCCAGTGGTTCACAGCTAATGCATAAAGCACACCAATCAGGGCTGCGCCTGCAATTCCTCCTATCCCGCCTTCTACGGATTTTTTCGGACTCAGAACCGGAGCCATCTTATGCTTTCCGATGAGCATGCCTACACAGTATGCACATGTATCGCATCCCCACGAACAGATAAACACAAGCCATACGGTAAACACTCCTCCCGGAAGCATTCTTGTAAGGTAAATGTAAGACAGCATTACCGCTACATAAAATACTCCGAAAAATGCCGCCATGATCTGCTGTGTATTATATTTCGGATAAGAAAATACAAGCACTGCCATCTGGCAGATCAAATACGCCATAAAAAGCAGCATAAACCATGTATGTTTTTCTCCCGGGAGATATTCTTCCATATAAATAAGCGCATAATACCCGAAAGCAAAAATATAACCGACAATTCCCGGCGCTTTTTTCTCAATGCCAAACACTTTATAAAGTTCTGACATTCCGATCAGGCTGATCGCGAAAAGAACCGTAAATAAAACTTGCCCTCCGGCAATCACTGTCGTCAATGCAATGATCATCAGCATAATGCCGCTCAACAACCGTGTTTTAAACATAGATTACGCCTCCTCAACTTTGCCGAATCTTCTGTGTCTGTGGTTATATTCTTCGATTGCTTTTACAAGTTCTTCTTTTGTAAAATCCGGCCAGGGCACATCCGTAAAATAAAATTCCGAATATGCAAGCTGCCAAAGAAGATAATTCGACAATCTCTGCTCCCCACTCGTTCGGATCATCATATCTGGATCCGGAATCCCATGAGTATCTAAATATGTCTCAAACACCGATTCATCAATCTCTTCTGCTTTTATCTTTCCTTCTGCACAGTCTTTCGCCATTTTTTGCGCTGCCCGTGTCAGCTCATCTCTGCTTCCGTAATTCAAGGCAATCGTAAAATTCAGACCGCCGTTGTCTGTGGTAGCAGCTTCTAGCTCGCGAATCCTGCTTTTGATATCGTCATCCAACGGCTCAATATCTCCGATCACACGGATCTTCATATCATTCTTGGCCGCTGTTTTCAAGCATGTTTTCATATAATTACGAAGCAGTTTCATAAGAGCCGCAACTTCATTTTCCGGGCGGCTCCAATTTTCTGTTGAAAATGCATAAACCGTCAGATATTTAATTCCCATACGCCATGCCTCTTCACAGATTTTCTCCACATTTTTGCTTCCCTGTGCGTGTCCGTAGTTTCGCGGCATCCCCTTTGCTTTCGCCCATCTGCCATTTCCGTCTAAAATAATTGCTATATGCTGCGGTACGTTCATCTTTTCTTCCTCTCTATACGAAAGGGGGCTTACAATCAAAGCCCCCAGTTTTTGTAACGGCGTTAAGAATCCGATTACACAGTCATAATCTCTTTTGTCTTTACCTCGACCATCTTATCAATCTTTTCGATATATTTATCCGTAATCTTCTGAAGATCGTCTTCCAGATCTTTGATCTCATCTTCCGAAACTTCCGTTCCTTTTAACTTCTTAAACGCTACATTTCCGTCACGACGGATATTTCTGACAGCCACTTTCGCAGCCTCTCCTTTTTTCTTCACATCTTTTGCCAGTTCTTTTCTCCGATCCTCCGTAAGTTCAGGGAATACGAGGCGAACCGTCGAACCGTCATTAGTCGGATTGATGCCGAGATCTGACATAAGGATCGCTTTCTCAATCTCTTTGAGCATGCTCTTTTCCCACGGCTGGATCTGAATCATCCTTGCTTCCGGGACAGATACGTTTGCCACCTGTTGGATCGGTGTCGGCGATCCGTAATAATCAACTGTCAATTTATCAAGAACATGTGGATTTGCGCGACCGGCTCTGATCGTAGCTAATTCTCCGTCAAGATTATTGATCGTTTTTGTCATCTTTGAATCATATGTCGTCAATCTTTCATTCATATTTATATCCTCCTGCAAATTTTTTATAACGCTTATACAGTCACTTTCGTTCCCGTAAAGTTTCCGCTCATCGTTTCCACAATACTGTTTTCCTCGTTCAAACCGAATACAAGCATCGGCATCTTATTTTCAAGGCAGAGAATCGATGCTGTAAGATCCACCGCGGCAAGTTTCTGATCGATCACTTCCTGTATGGATATCTCGTCATATTTGACCGCTTCCGGATTCACTTTCGGATCGCTGTCATAAATACCGTCTATCGCCTTTGCAAGCAGCATCGCGTCCGCTTCAATCTCGATCGCTCTTAATACCGCCCCTGTATCTGTTGAAAAATACGGATGTCCCGTTCCTCCTGCGAAAAAGATCACTTTTCCTTCTTCCAGCGCCGCTACTGCCGCATCTTTTGAGAATAATGACGTAAACGAACCGCATACAAACGGCGTAAACACTTCTGTTTTCATCCCGACATAACGGAAAATATCAGATACATAAATACAGTTCATCACCGTTGCCAGCATTCCGATCTGATCTGCTTTTGTCCGGTCGATCGTCTCGCTCGTCCTTCCCCTCCAGAAGTTGCCTCCTCCGGTCACGATCGCCACCTGAATGCCATCCTCAGTCAGTTTCTTTACCTGCTCTGCAACTTTAATACAGGTTGCCTCGTCAAAACCTGTTTTTTTATCTCCCGCGAGCGCTTCTCCGCTCAGCTTTAACAGTACTCTTTTCATATCGTACTCTCCTTTGTTTTCTTCACATTAACTATTTAAAATCAATGCTGACCTAAAATGAAGTATAACATAAGTTTTTCATTTTGTCATGTACATATCCCGCATCTCGTTCATCTGCCATAACCGTCAGTTTATCGCCTGCCATAAGGCATGTTTTTCCTTTCGGAATAAACTCTTTTCCGCCTCTGTCTACCGCGACAAGAAGGCAGTTGTCCGGCAGATCTATTTCCATGACGGTGCGGTTTTCAAGAGCAGAACCTCCCATGATCACAAACTCGCTCAGCACTTTCTGCCCGCCCGCATAAACCGGCTGTTCTTCCTCTTTTTCTCTTTGCAGCAGATTTGCCAGAAGGCTTTCATAAATCGGTTCAGATCTTACCAAAGTTGCAGTGACATATGCAGTCACCGAAACAAGTGCAAGAGAAAGCATCTGACTTACCGAGCCGGACATCTCAAACAGAAGTATGATCCCTGTGATCGGCGCACGAACGATCGCCGTGAAAAATCCGGCCATTGCCAGTAAAACGAAATTATTCATATACATCGGATCTAAACCGAAGATTTCCGTTCCTGTCATAGAGAAGATTCCGCCGACCATTGCGCCTAATATCAGAAGCGGAAAAAAAATTCCGCCAGGAGCGCCGGATCCGAAACTGACTGCCGAAAACAGAAATTTCACAAGAAACGTAATGATCGCAACTTTCAACACCATCTCTTTATCCGTCAAAGCAACGATCAGATCCCCTCCGCTTCCAAGTACCGAAGGCATGCAAAGTCCAAGCACTCCCGCCGCCGAAAACGCGATCATAAGACGAGTCGTCTCGTTTAAAAATTTCGGTCTTTTATAAAGTTCCTGCGCTTTTAGCATTACCTTATTATAGAGCGCTCCCATCAGACCTAAAATCACTCCCAACACAAGGATCATCCAATAATAATTCTGGGGAAGCGTCTGTTCCAACTGAAATCGGAACACCGGATCAAGCCCCATAATATGAGACGATATATAATCTGCCGTAACCGAAGCTGTCATAACCGAAATAAGCAGACTTGTCGAAAACCCTTTGTGCAGTTCTTCCAACGCAAACATAACGCCTGCCAAAGGAGCGTGAAATGCCGCAGCCAGTCCGGCGCTCGCCCCACACGTCATCAAATACCGTTCTTCTGTTTTCCCTCTGCTTAAAATCCGTGATATTCCCTGTCCGCTCATCACTCCAAGCTGTATAGACGGACCTTCCCTGCCAAGAGACAGTCCGCCGAACAGACAAAGAAATCCTCCCGCAAACTTAGCGGGCAGAACTTTAAGCCAGTTTTGATTCAATTTTCCAAGTATTTCACCTTCAACCTGCGGTATTCCGCTCCCCGATATCATCGGTTCCCATTTTATCAGTTTCCCGACAAGCACTGCAAGCAGCATCAAAACAGCAAACCATCCCGCAATCCGCAGTGGATTTCCTTTTATAAACGCCAGCGCTTCACCAAGCCATTTTCCCGCACAAGTAAGCGCGATTCTGTAAAGGAGCACGATCAACCCTCCGACAGCTCCTACGAGAAGTCCTTCCCCGATCAATATAACAGGAAAACGCTGCGCTCTTTTTATTGTATGCGATGTATTTCTTTTCATTTTATCCTCATTTCTTCCATTCCTTTTTTCTACAGTTCCGACAAAAAGCCGTAAAGATCATCGAAGATCTTCCCGAAAATATTTCACACCAGAAATATAGACACAATCACAGTGACAATACCGCATATACCGATTGCAAGTCCGCTCATCGCGCCTTCCACTTCCCCGATCTCAATCGCTTTCGATGTTCCTACCGCATGGCTGGATGCCCCTATGGCAAGTCCTGCCGCAACCGGATCAGATACCTTAAATAATTTTATAAGAAGGGGCGCAAATATCCCCCCTAGTATTCCTGTTCCGATAACGGCGGCAACCGTAATCGGAACGACGCCGCCTGCCGGTTCTGATATGCTCACGGCAATCGGGGTTGTTACGGATTTCGGCAGCAAAGAAACTGTCAGACTTTTATCCAGTCCGAATAACCGGCACAGTCCGTAAACACTTCCCATAGATGCCAAAGATCCGGCCGTGCAGCCGACAAGAATCGGAAGCCAGTACTGTTTGAGTATCTGTATTTTTGTATAGATTGCCACTGCAAGGCAGGCAGTTGCCGGAGCGAGGAACATATTAATAATCTTTCCTCCCGCATTATAATCTTCATAGGGTATTTTAAAAATAAGAAGAACCCCGACAATAAGAACAATGGCAATCACCAATGGATTACAGACAGGTGTTTTTAACTTTTCATTTAATTTCACCCCGATTCCGAAGGCTAGAACGCTTAGCGCAATTCCAAAATACGGTGAAGAACACAATTCTCTCATTTTTCTCCGCCTCCTGACTGTAGATTTTCTGGTTTCCTGCTTTTCATCAAACGGAGTGTCAATTTCACGCTCCATGCAGTCACTGCAAATGTAATAATTGTAGAAATAATACAAACAAAAACTAACTGTACAATCGAATGTTTCAGCACATCAAAATAATTCATAATACTTACGCCCGCAGGAACAAAAAAGAACGCCATATTTCCGAGAAGAAAATCCGCCTTTTCCTGAATATGTTCTATCTTTAAAACTCCGGTAAACAGGCATAAAAAAAGAAGTATCATTCCGATCACACTTGCCGGAAAGGTAAAAGGAAGCAGTTTCTCTATCACAAGGCTAAGCCAGCATACTGTAAAAATGATCCCGATCTGTCTAATGATTTTCATTGCATCAACTCCTTAATTGTTCTTGATCGCCTATCATTAACTCTACTAAAATACCACTGTCTTTGCAAGACTGTCAATGTCGGGCGCTATTCTTTAAATCTGTTCATATATCATTTATCTGCACATTAAAAGGCGAAAAAAGAGATAGAAATAAAAGAAATATGCAAAAAAAATCATTGACATTCTTTTTTTTGTATTCTATGATACTATTAGTTTCGCACTTTAAACAGTTAAAATTTTGCAGTATGAAGTTGAACGCTTTTGTTCTTCCCTTCGCTGCCGAAAATATTTTTCATAATACAGGGAGGCATTTTTATGATTATCGTACTGAAACCACATTCAACAGAAGAAACTATTACACGTGTAGAAAATATGGTCAAAAACCGGGGACTCGACACACACATCGTCCGCGGTACAGAGATGACGATCATCGGATGTATCGGAGATACAACGCTGATCGACCCACGACTCTTTGAAGTTGACAGTTCCGTAGATAAAGTTATGCATGTTCAGGAACCTTACAAACTTGCCAACCGCGCGTTTCATCCCGAAGACTCCGTGATCGACGTCTCAGGAGTCAAAATCGGCGGAGGACATATGGGATTGATCGCAGGTCCTTGTTCTGTAGAATCTTTTGATCAAGTGCTCGAGATCGCAAAAGCCGCAAAAGCCGCCGGAGCTAATCTTCTGCGCGGAGGAGCATTTAAACCGAGAACAAGCCCGTACTCATTTCAAGGGTTAGGTCTTGACGGACTGGAGATTCTCTGTCAGGTCAAACAAGAAGTCGGTCTTCCGATCGTAACAGAGCTGATGTCTCCTGAATACCTCGATGTTTTCAATGAGAAAGTAGATCTTATTCAGATCGGAGCCCGCAATATGCAGAATTTTGATTTATTAAAACAGCTCGGTCAGGTAGACCGTCCGATCTTATTAAAACGCGGTTTGAACGCTACCTACGAAGAATGGATCATGTCAGCCGAATATATTATGGCTTCAGGAAATGAAAACGTTATCCTGTGCGAGCGTGGTATCCGTACATTTGAAACATATACAAGAAACACTCTTGACTTACAGAGCATTCCTGTACTTCGCAAAAAGACACATCTTCCTGTTGTAATCGATCCTAGTCATGCAGGAGGAAAATGGTGGCTTGTAGAACCGATGGCAAAAGCTGCCGTAGCGGCAGGCGCAGACGGTCTGATGATCGAAGTTCACAATAATCCGGAGTGTGCTCTTTGCGACGGAGCACAGTCACTGAAACCGGAAAAATATGACACACTTCTCAAAGAAATAAAACTAATTGCCGAGGTTGTCGGAAAACAGCTATAAAAGGAGATTCTATGAAACTAACAGTCAATCTGAAGGAAAACTCTTATCCGATCTATATTGAAAACGGGATTTTAAATCGCGCGGGAGAATACATCGCCGATCTGTTTCACGGACAGCGTATTATGATCGTCTCCGATGACAATGTATTTCCACTGTACGGAAAACAATTATGCGATTCCCTTTCTGGCTACGAGTGTCATTCTCTCGTCCTCCCTCATGGAGAACCGACAAAAAGTTTCGACACACTTCCGAAAGTCTACTCCGCAATGCTTGACGCAAAACTGACCCGAAGCGATCTTGTGATCGCTCTCGGAGGCGGAGTGATCGGGGATCTGACCGGATTTGCGGCATCTACCTACTTGCGAGGAATCAAATGTGTGCAAATACCGACTTCTCTTTTGGCACAGGTAGACTCATCCGTCGGCGGCAAAACCGCCGTAGACCTTCCTCAGGGGAAAAATCTTGTAGGCGCGTTCTTCCACCCGAAAATGGTGCTGATCGATCCTCTTGTACTGAACACACTGCCTGATCATTTCATCCATGACGGCATGGGCGAAGTGATCAAATATGGCTGCATCAAAGACTCCGGGTTGTTTGATCTTCTCCTTTCTCATTCTTCATTTGAAGATCTCAAACCGGATCTGCCAAAGATCATTGCCAGATGTGTTGATATCAAACGGATCGTTGTAGAAGCAGACCAGTTTGATACCGGAGAGCGGATGCTTTTAAATTTCGGTCATACACTGGCCCATACGATTGAACAATATTATCAATATGAGCGGGAAAGCCATGGAGAAGCCGTCGGAATCGGCATGTATCAGCTTACGAAAATGTCAGAAAAACGCGGCCTTACCGCAAAGGGATGCGCTGAAAAGATTCGGAAAGCTTTAGATATCTACAATCTTCCGACAAGCTGCAAATTGACTGTTTCCGAACTGATCAAAGCGATCTCCCTTGATAAGAAAAACTTAAACGGACACTTAAACCTCGTCCTTTTAAAAGAAATCGGCGACAGTTATATTTATCCTACAAAAATCGGTTTTTTTGAAAACGAGTTGAACACATTTATGTGAGAATGTTGTACCTATAGTCTTCATAAACGAATAAACTTTTACATAACGACAAAAATAAAGCAGGAGATGCCGCAAATCAACAGCGCATCTCCTCTATTTTTATATCTTTTATATCTTTATTTTTTATATCTTTGTTTTTAATATTTTTTTAATATCTCCATTTTATATACTTGCTTTTACATACTTGCTTTTATTCTTTTTCCGCCATTCCTTTATACACTTTCTCCGCCGTGATCGGAAGCTCCCTCACAATTACTCCGACTGCATTTTGAACTGCATTTGAAATTGCAGGAGACGGAGTATTGATAACGATCTCTCCAATGGATTTTGCGCCGAAAGGTCCTGTCGGTTCATAACTGCTCTCGAATTCCACACGGATCTCTCCGACATCAAGACGGCTCGGTATTTTATACTGCATAAAGGAATTACTGTAGTTCTTTCCTTTTTCGCTGTAAATGATATCCTCATAAAGCGCCATTCCGATTCCCTGGGCGATTCCCCCTTCAGTCTGCACTCTTGCAAGATTCGGATTAACGACCGTTCCGCAGTCTACAACAGCGGCATAATCGATTGGTTCAACAACTCCCGTCTCTTTATCGATCTCCACTTCTGCAATACCGACCATGAACGGCGGCGGAGATACAGGAGAAGAAAAGGCTTCTGTTGCGGACAGCGGCGCGTTGCTGCTGCACATTACTTTGTTTCCTATTTCTTTTCTCGTTATCTCTTCTTTTGTTTTCAGATTGACAACTTTTTCTCCGTCAAACTCCACATCATCAGGACTGCATCCGAGATATTCCGCCCCTCTTTCGCATATCTTTTTCCGAAGTGTCTCACACGTTTTCACAACTGCCATTCCCGTAACATATGTCGTACTGGATGCGTAAGATCCGCAGTCATACGGGGAATTATCTGTATCTACTCCATGCACGACAATATCTTCCATCTCACACTCAAGACATTCTGCAGCCATCTGTGTCAGTATCGTATCGCAGCCCGTTCCCATATCGGTCGCCCCGATCATTAAACTGTAAAATCCGTCATCGTTTACTTTAATTTCAACCGCGCCTGTATCTACTCCCGAAATTCCCGATCCCTGCATCGCCATAGCAACGCCGACACCGCGGACTTTTCCGTTTCCACAGTCATAACAGGGATATTTTTCATCCCATCCTATCATTTCTTTCGCACGTTCAAGACATCTGTCGAGAGCACAGCTTCTCGTCGTCTCCCCATAGTAGGCAGGCATCATCTGACCTTCCCGCACCATATTTTTCGCTCTGAGAACGGTCGGATCCATATGAAGTGTCTGTGCCAGTTCATTTACCGCAGACTCTAAGGCAAAAATACCTTGTGTCGCCCCATATCCCCTATAAGCTCCCGCAGACATAACATTTGTATACACTACGTCATAACTGAACCGAAACGCTTCTGCGCTTCCGTAAAGAGGAATCGATTTATGCCCGGATAACCCGACCGTTGTGGGGCCGTGTTCACCGAACGCGCCTGTATTTGACAATGTATACAGATCAATCCCTTTGATATTTCCCTCTTTATCCGCTCCTAAACGAACATGGATTTCCATTTCGTGGCGAGGTGACGAAGCGATCAGAGACTCTTCTCTTGTGTAAATAATCTTTGCCGGTTTTCCTGTTTTCCATGTAACAAGCGCCGGATAAATCTCCGAAACCGACGTCTGTTTTGCCCCGAATCCGCCGCCAATACGCGGCTTTATAACACGGATTTTATGCTTCGGAATATCAAGCGCATTTCCGAGAATGCGGCGGACATGGAAAGGCACTTGGGTAGAAGATACAATATTCAGCCTTCCGTATGCATCCATATATGTATATGTACGAAATGTTTCCATCATCGCCTGCTGATTTGCTTTTGTATGGTATACCCGATCGATCACATGGTCGCAAGATGCAAGGACTGCATCTACATCTCCGCTCTCACTTACGTCATGAGCACACAAATTACGTTTGTTATCCGCTCCGACAGGACAAAGACTTCTCCAGTTTTCTTCCGGATGAACGAGGATCGGATGATCTTTTGCCGTTCTGAAATCTAAAACCGGCTCCAATACTTCGTATTTTACTTTGATCAGCCTCATAGCCTGCTTTACAACCGCTTCCGAAGTTCCAGCGACGATTGCGACCGCATCTCCTACGAACCGGATTCTCTGATCAAGAATAAGCCGGTCGTACGGACTTGGCTCAGGATATGTCTGACCTGCCAGCGTGAAACGTTTATTCGGACAGTCTTTATATGTAAGCACACATTCAATTCCCGGGAGCGCCTCCGCACGTGTAGTATTAATCTCTTTGATCAGCGCATGAGCATGAGGGCTTCTTACAAGCTTTACGATTAAGCTGTCTGAAGATGCGATATCATTTGTATATACGGCGCGTCCTGTCACGAGCGCTTTTGCGTCAACTTTCCGGATTCCTTTATTTACAACACGCATCTGCCGCATCGTTTCTCTTATTTCCTTGTTCTCACTGCACACATTCTGTCCTTCTGCCATGTCTACTCCTCCTTTCCGCCTTTTTTCTCTGCATTTTTTACTTCTATATATTTTTTAATCGCGCGAAGCTGTCCCATATATCCCGTGCAGCGGCAAAGATTTCCCGCAAGGTATTCTTTGATCTCGTCCAATGTCGGGTTCTGAAGTTCTCTTGCCATTGCGAGCACGTTCATAATAAATCCCGGAGAACAGAAACCGCACTGCTCCGCTCCTTCATCTGCCAAAAATTCTCCGAACTGCGCAGCCTCTTTTTCAACGCCTTCCAAAGTCGTAACGCTCTCTCCCTCGATACTTGCGGCAAGAACCGAGCAGGAAAGGCGGGATTTTCCGTTGATCCAGACTGTACACAATCCACAGTTTGTCGTCTCGCAGCCGCACTTTACGCTCTTACATCCGAGATCTCTCAACACATTTAACAAAATCGTATCTGCGCCAACTTCTGCTTTTACCTGTTTGTCATTTAAAACGAACTGTATCTCCATTATATTTCCTCCGATAAAATCGACATTATTTCTCTCTTGATAAGGACCTTTGCCAAATGCTGTCTGTACCCGGCGCTTCCGCGCATATTTGTACCGTACTTAAATTCTGCCGCTGCCAAAGCCGCATATTCCTCGATTTTCTCTAAAGACGCATCTTTTGCGACAGACCATTTCTTTTCGATCATATCTGCCTTCATCGGTCTTGCGCCTACCGCAAAATACCATGTCTCCTGCCCGTTCGCTTTCTCTCTTGACACTGAACAGGCGATCACAGGGAAATCCGTCTTCGTCTGACGGATGGAATCATAACGGAACTGTCTTTTCTTCTTCTTAACAACTATGAAAAGAAGCAGATCATTATCCGGTTTTTTCTTTGCAAATTCAGCTAAGCAGATTCTTCCTCCGTCATAAAGTTCTACATATGTATCCAGTGCCAAAAATGCAGTTAATACGTCTGAAAAACCGAATCTTCCGTAAATGCTTCCTCCAACCGTCGCCTGATTCCGAAATTGAACTCCGACAATGTGACGCACAGCCTCCTCTATTCCGTCTCCGCATAATTTTTTAACTGCTTCGCTTTGCTCGATCTGACGCAGCGTACACATTGCTCCGATTCGTATCTCATCTTCCGTTTCTTCTATTTGATCCAATCCTAAACCTGAAATATCGATCAATGTTTTCACTCTTGCATTTGAAAGGCGCATCCACATCATTCCGCCCATGATCCTGCTGCTGCGCGCCTGATTTAATTCATATGCTTCTTCCGGCGTTTTCGCCTTTACATAATTTCCAATCGTAAGCACAATCGTTCTCCTTTCCTGATACATACATAACAAAGTGAGCTAACATACCTCAACGCCCTCCTTCCCTTACTCATAAAGGGCTTGGCCTTTGCGCGCCGCAGAGCGGCAGACTTCCTCGATGCGGCATACACATCCTCCCGGAGGGTTTTATGCTGTAAGAAATTAAAATTTGCTACAGCATAAAAAAAGTGCAAATGAAAATCTTGTCATTCACACTGCAGATGTATATATTTTACCATGAAATAATTTGCTTGTCAAAGAGCAAAACAGTTGACATCATTCCACGTGGGTGTTATGATTTTTTTATATTAGATGAAGCGTTTTGTATAACTCATTTCAGGTTCGCAAAACAATTTTTTTCATATAATAACTAATAAAGGAACGAGATAGAGGTCGCATTTTTCATAAGTACGATGACGGATGTATTCAAGAGCAGAAGAACTCATCAGAAAGGGGAAGATGCCGAAAGGATATGGAGACTTGAACCCTTTTCCTTGGGCATGTCGTCAACAGCGCCATGACTGTCATCGCAAGATGGAGAGCTATCGAAGTATACCGTAAAGTATATTTTGAGACGGCGCATCCTGCCGTTTCTTTTATTTACGCAAAGCACTATCAAACGAACGCAAACATTTAAGGAGGATTTAATTATGTCAATTTTCAAAGGCGCAGGCGTAGCGATCGTTACTCCTATGAAATCAGATCTTGAAGTCAATTACGATAAACTTGCGGAACTACTCGAAGAACAGATTGCAGGAAAAACAGATGCGATCATCATCTGCGGAACGACCGGAGAATCTGCAACAATGTCCGAAGAGGAACACAGCAAAGTGATCCGTTTTGCCATTGAACGTGTAAACCACCGTATCCCGGTGATCGCAGGCACAGGATCCAACTCTACACGCACAGCGATCCAGCTTTCTCAGGAAGCAGCCAAAGACGGTGCAGACGGACTTCTTCTTGTCACACCGTACTACAACAAAGCGACGCAAAACGGTTTGATCGCACACTATACACAGATTTGTAACTCCGTCGATATCCCGGCGATCCTTTATAATGTGCCGAGCCGTACAGGATGTGCGATCCAGCCTACAACTGTAGCTCATCTTGTAAAAAATGTAGATAACATCGTCGGCATCAAAGAAGCTTCCGGCGATATTTCGGTCGGTGCAAAGATCATGCATCTGTGCGACGGAAACATCGACCTTTACTCAGGGAACGATGATCAGGTAGTACCTCTTCTTTCCCTTGGCGGAATCGGTGTTATCTCCGTACTTTCCAACGTAGCTCCGACTTACGTTCACGACATGGTAACAAAATATCTTTCAGGCGATACGGCAGGAAGCTGCAAAATGCAGTTAGACGCGCTTCCGATCTGCGACGCTCTTTTCTGCGAAGTCAATCCGATCCCTGTAAAAGCCGCTATGAACATGATGGGCAAAGAAGTCGGTTCTCTTAGAGCTCCTCTTACAGAATTAGAAGAGCCTCACAAAGAACTGCTGAAAAAAGCAATGACTGAATTCGGTCTGCTGTAAAATTTTCTGTTTTGAATCTTTTTACTGCATATATTCTGCTATAATTAATCATTAAAGAGGTCTGCTCCACTTAGTGGAACGGACCTCTTGCTTTTTCATTGTTTCGATTTTCTTCTGTTCGATTTTCTTTTATTCTATTTTCATCTATTCTATTTTCTTCTGTTCTTTCTGTTCCCTGCCGATAAGATTGCGATCATCCCGCCTGTCAAAATGACAAAGAAAATATAAACTGCCGGATCTGTTTTGTCACCGGTTTTCACAGAAGCCGTTTTGTCTGATTCTTTCCGCGGCTCTTCTGTTTTGCCTGCTGCTTTTATCACCGCCGTTTCTTTATGACCACATACAGTACAGCTCCGCTCTTTTCTTCCGTCCTTTTTCTCTGTCGCTTTCTCTGTCACTTTCCATTCTCCGAATGTATGCTCTGCCACATCAGTTTTATTTTTACAGATCGTACATTCGTGCCAGTGAACCTTTCCGTCCGAACTCCATTTTTCTTCATATTCATGCGGCGTCACCGTACATTTAACAGGATCGCTCTTCGCGCCTAAAGAAGTTAACGTTGTTCCGTCTTTTTCCAGAACCGCAAATACTTCAACAGCGTAGTTTCCGCTTTCTGTAACTTCCAATTCCGCAGAAACAGCTCCATTTAACAACGCTCCGTCTTTGTACCACCGATAAAGATAATTCACCTGCTTTGTATCGTGTTCTGCCGAAGCTTTCAGCCGGATCTTTTTGCCGATGTGTACAGTCTTGCAGTCTGCCGTAACGGTTACATTTTTCGGTGCTGAAAGTTCTTCTGCATTAACAAGTTCATATGTTTTAGATCCGTCTTCATGAACAGTTTCTTTTACGATCATTCCGTCAATTCCGGATGTCACTTCCAAAACGACTCCGGGAGCAACTGTCAATATTACGTTTTCTCCTTCCAAAGCTTCCTGTTTTACAGAAGAGTTTTCGTTAATATATATGTGAATATTTCCGTCTTCCGTATTCGATCCAAGCGCTTCTTCTACTGTATTATAATATGTTGTCTTTCCGTCTCTGTCCGTTGCCGCAGCAGCTACATCCTTTGCAACTTTTACGGTAGTATTGGATTTCATTGTGTCAAGAGTCTTTTTATCCGGATCAAAACGGGTCGTATTATCTCCGCTTGTAATTACTTTGACCGCACCTTTTCCTGCTGCCGGCTGCAAAGATCCGCCTGTCACAGAAATATCTGCTCTCACATCTGATTTTTCTTCTGTATTATAGATCGTGACCGCATTACCGTTTACGCTTTTAAGCGTTCCACCGAGAATATTAACGACAAGAGAAGAATCATTGATGCAGCCGTCGTACATCTGCGCCGATCCAAGAAACGCTGAACCTTCAGGATTTGCCCCACCGTTTTGCGGCTTTTCTTCTTTCCATTCGCCGCTTCCTGTGATGACCGCATTATCCTTGATCGTAATTGTTCCCATTTTTGCTTCGATCCCGGTTCCTCCTTCGATCACCGCATTGCCGCCGATCGTAAGTTGTCCTTCCATCGGCCAGTAAATAGCTGTTCCGCCCGATATATTTTTCAGGCTTCCGCCTGTGATCGCAACTTCCGCTCCTGCCGACTCCTGATTGTTTCCCGAAACCGGAAAATCTTTTGTCTCGATCCTACCGCCTGTAATCTCTACTTGCGCCGATACAGTACCTTCTTCGTTTCTGTTGCTGTTAAACACATCGATCCCGCCGTTTCCTGACAGCACCGCATCCCCCGAAAGAGTCATCTTTGCTCCGATCAACTGAACCGCAGATTTCCCTTCTCCTGCTGCCATAAGATGGGCCGATGCGCCTATATGCACTTCGCCGAACTGTGAAAGAACCGTATTTCTTGCTGATGCCGTCAACGTACCGCCTGTGATGTTCACGATTCCGCCTACATTCTGCACAACTCCCTGACCGGTGATCTCACTGCTTTGGATATTTAAAACCGCGCCGCCGGTATTATTGATCATGATCAGCGGGTACGTTCCCACACTGCCATCAATCTTTCCGCTTCCGACAATATTGAATGTTCCCCGATTCGTAAACATAAAATTGCCTTTGAATCCTGCTGCCGCCGATACAGTAAATCCATTTGTATCTAACGTCACATTCTTTGTCAGCAAGATCGGTTGTGAAACTTCTGCATTTTCTAAAAGCCGCAGTACGTCCCCGTCTTTTGCCGCTGCAAATGCTTCGGTAAGAGTCGGATATATCTGCTCTCCGATCTGAACTTCCCCTGCCGTCCTTTCCTCCGCCTGTACATCGACTGCATCTGAAGCTTCTTCGGCTTTTTCTGTATTCTGCCGTACCGCTTCCAAAACACCCTGTTTTGCCTGATTTTGTCCTTCTGCCTGCACATCCGATTTTTCTTCATTCTGTGTTTCTGCCGTCATATCCGGCATTTCTGCTGATATTTCTTCCTTTTGTGTTTCTGCTGTCACATTCGGCGTTTCTGCTGATATTCCCGCTGTCGGCGCGATATTTTCGCCTTCTTCCACTGTTTCTGCATTTGCCGGAATTCCAGCCGGGATCATCATAGCCGCCACAGTTAAAATAACCAGCCATTTCCTAATAAATTTGTTTTTCATCTTACTCTCCTTTCCCACCATACATAATCGTCATGCATTAAGTGTTTTTTCTTTAATAATACGATGCTTTTTCTGCTTCTTCAATATATTTTCAGTAAATTCCGACTTTATTTACAACAATTAACCATTCTATCTCAAAACGCCTGTTTCATGACCTCTCCTGAAATCCATTTAAGTTATGTTCCGTTTTTATCGAAACTTTTCAAATTTTTTCAAAAAATAACTATATTTTTCTTGACAAATCCGATATGAATAGGTATTATATACAAGTGACTTGCGATAAGAAGTCAAACATACATAGGGGATTGGTCAAATGGTATGATAGGGGTCTCCAAAACCTTTGGTGGGAGTTCGATTCTCTCATCCCCTGCTTTCAGAAACGCCGGAAGCCTTGATTTTTTCAAGGTATCCGGCATTTTTCATTTTCCGGAAAATTCCTATAAGGAATGAAATAAAAAGAAAAATCAAACTATTTATTGACACAGTGCTTAGATTCAATGCAATGATATTAAATCATTCGTTTTCGATAAATCAAATCTAATTTAAAGCAAAGACAAACAATAGATAAAAAAACAGCGAACAGCGCTTAGCAAGGAGGAACATGGGATGGGAGAGATAATAAAATTTCTTATATATGCTATTTCTATGTGCGCCATAGAGCTCGTGATCAATTCTTTATATAACCGAAAAAGTATCACTGACAATGCCGGCCGGAATGAATTCCATTATGTGCTTAAAATCCCCGGAGCATTAAAATATACATGCATGGCTTTCTTCATTTTAGGATTATGCATGTTTTGCATCTTTTTTGTATTTAAACTACAGAATAATCCAACTGTAACAAACGGACACCTATGGATGTGTTTGGGGGTAATGGCAATCGGTCTTCTTGGCATAATCCGGGCAAGCAAATGGAAGATCGCGGTAAACGGAAATCAGATGGAGATACAACGTTTATTTCGGAAAAGTATAGTTTTACAGATAAGTGAAATTGAACGTGTGGAAATCGGGAAAAAGAACCAACTACTTTTATACGCCAGCGGTAAAAAACTGATAACGATTGATTTTCTTACCGAGAATTATGAATACCTGGAAGAGACATTAAAAAGAAACGGGAAGTATTGACCGGCTCTGCGTATTTCCTCGCAAGCCGATCCAACTTCCCGCCTTAACATTTCAAAAGTGTAACCTTTCAGGGATTACAGCTTTTACAGGGGCTGTACCCATCCTCAAGCAGCTTAGATCTTTTTCCTTTATATGGTTTCTTGTTTTTCTCTTTCATATCTTTCACCCCCGCACAATCCGGCCTGTGGAATTTATGTGTACTCGTATTTAAAATATACTCGCTCTCTACAGACACTTTTCCGGCGCCGGATGTCCCCGCCGCCTCTTTTTCATCGTCATCTTCTGCTCTGTTATCTCCTGTTTTATAGTCAATGATAATATCCGGCTGTATATTGTACACATAAACATTAAACTTGATTCCCTTTCCGCCATCTTCTACAGATTCCGCTTCCATCTGTACTCCTGAAGCAACAAGATTTTCATTTTCAAATATAGGCGTTACACGATACATCACATGATTATCTGTTTCATGCACATATTCTGCCACAAGATTTTCAAAAGGGAGCATTCCCTCTGTATTCATATACCGTGTTCCGGTAATCAGATTTTCTTCATTTGCATTTTCTCCGGACAACTGATACGCGATCAAATGGCAGCGATTATACAGCGATCCTCCCTCCACATTTTCATACCGAACAGACTGCCATCCCGTCGGCTTTACACTGCTGATATCACCGCGCTTTTCATCAGGCATCAGTTCTTCTCCCACGCACGCTTCTGCCGTCTGACATCTCCCGTAGCTGTCCAAAGGACTGTACTGCTCATAAACTGTCGTCGTCATCTCGTCCTCTGTAAACGCCGGCTCGTTTCCGTCCAATATCACGTATGGTTCTCCTTCATATTCCGGCACTTCAACAGCAGAATCATAACTTTCTTCACTATATGCAGAATCAAAAATTTCTTTCTGAAGATTCTGCCATCCCTGCTGCCTGCCAACCCCGTTACCGCCTGTACCGCCGCCAAGCGCCAGTTCGGCAATGACTGCCGCTCCTGCTAACAGCGCACATGTACTCGTAATAATAATCCCTTTTTTTCTCTTTGCCATCTTTGATACTCCCATTTTTCCCGATCAGATATATTTTTTGCAATACCTGTTTTATCTGCCGGCTGTTCTTCTTCGTTTATACGAAATCTTATTTATGAAAAATCATTGTATCACAGAAGATTCTTTTCTGCAAAATCAGATCATGACAATACTGCATCTTGCAAATTTTTCATACACTCGTTATTATTGAAGTACATAAAATTTACGGAAAGCAGGAATACACTATGGCAAATCAATGTTTTGACCAAAAACAAGAATCACTCGAACCGGAACAAGAACCTTCCGACAAAAACGAACTCTTCCACTGGATACTGACACTCGCAATCGCAGTTATCATTGCCCTTTGCGTCAACCGTTTTGTCCTTGTAAATGCGGAAATTCCTTCCGGTTCTATGGAGAATACGATCATGACCGGAGACCGTGTTTTCGGAAACCGGCTTGCTTATATATTCGGCGAACCGAAACGGTTCGATATCATTATCTTCCGATACCCGGATGACGAAAAGCAGCTTTTTATTAAACGCATCATCGGACTTCCCGGTGAAACAGTGGAAATCCATGACGGACAGATCTTCATCGACGGCTCGAAAACCCCTCTTAAAGATGTAACGACAAAAGAATTTATGCAAGGTTCTTTCGGTCCTTATACTGTACCTGACAACTGTTATTTCGTCATGGGGGATAACCGAAACAACTCAAAAGACTCCCGCTACTGGGAACATACTTTTGTTACGGATGATGAAATCGTCGGAAAAGCTTTCCTACGGTACTGGCCTCTCAACAAAATCAAATTCCTCTGATCAAATCCCGCTTAAGCAGATCTCACTCAATCGGATGGACTTCTTCAATCAGAAGTCCATCCAGTTTTTTCATGTCTTTCTGACGGATTTCGTAATTCCCGCGCCCTTCTTTTTCTATATGCAGTACAACATCTTCCGCTCTTCCATAAAGCATTCCCACCTCTGCCTGTTCTTTTAGCACCTCATAATAAATCTGATAAATCTTTTCCTGCATTTCTTCATCCGTAGGCATCTGCGCGCCTTTCGTCACATGATCTGTAACTTCTTTCGCATACTGCTCTGCACGACTCAAAAACAGATCATATGTATCAGTAAAAAGTGTGATCGGTTTTACTTTCACCGAAACGATATATGTTCCGTCTTTTTCCTTTTGCGCCTCCCCTACTGTATAATTTACTTTTTTTGCAATTTCACCGAAGAGTTCTCTGTATTTTCCTTTTAACGAATCCGGCATATCAGATGCATCAAACCCCTGCATCGTCGCATCCAGATTCTTTTCAAATACTGCTTTTGCCTCCTTTTCAGACACATCTGCCACTTCCTGATACAAGGTTGTCTTATTTTTATAAGACACATCAAGCACAGCCTGCACATACTTTGATGCATCAAACCTGTTCACATACAGATAAACGCCAACTACAGAGGCCAGAATCATAACCCCCACAGAAACACCTATCAATATTTTCTTTAAGTTACAACCCTTTTTATTCATACTTTTCCCTCCTGTCATTTCGCCACAGTATAACATCTTCCAAATAAAAAAAAAGAAGAACTCTGTCATATAGACAAAATTCTTCTTTCTATTATCCATCACTTTATTATTTCAATATACACTTCACTCTCACATAAGAAGCCGTCTCCTCATCTGTCACTACCGCCTCTGCGTTTTGGGTGTGATCTGTCGGATAGAGAATCTGCTGCACATCAAATGCTTTCGGGATCAGCTTTTCTTTCCATTGATCTACTTCCTCAGGTTCTTCATAAAAATGCACATAACTTCCGCCGCTTACATTCGGCAAAACCGCAGAAGTTTTCTTTATTTCTACAGATTCAACAGGATAATCTTTTATCTGTTTTTCCGGATCAATCCCCCGGCTTTCAAGGAAATCGCATGTTTTTTCAAAAAACGGATATACGATAAGCTCGGTTTCTTCTCCGTCTGCCGGAGACGAGATTTCAAGAATTCCGCATGGACAGGCTTTCGTAAGCTGCTCCATCTGAAATCGGAACACGTCTTCTTTGTACCGCTTTAAAAGCTCCTCTTTTTCCTCAGCTTCTATTTTCATAGTCTGCGAGAAAACGCCGTCTTTCCAACTAAACTTATCTTGTCCCACTTCCTCAAGCGAAACTCCTTCATAAGCAAGCGTCTTATACTCTTTTGTTTCATAAACGGAGGAAAACTTGCGCAGACTTTCTTCTGTCACCGGATAAGTCCGATAATGTCTGCTCCCGCCTTCTGTTTCATAACAAACAGTCGCTTTCGTCACCGATTTTTGTTCTTCCGCATCTCTGCCGTTCACAGCAACCGCCAAATCTTTTGCCCATTGAAGCGTCATTTTTTTACCTTCTCCCGTCATACGGAAGCGATATAAATACTTTTCTGTCACCGTATTTTCCTGTCCGTCGAGCATTTCATATTCATCGCGGCTCATTCCCACTCCCTCGATCACAACGCTTACCGCTTCCGCTTCTTTCGGAAAATATCCGTCATAAAAACGTGCGCCAAACATCATAGCAGGGCCTATACAGGCGGCGGCAATACTTACTGCCGCAAACTGCCCCTTCCTCCGCAGAAGACTAACCCCCTGCTTCTTCACAGCCAGTTCTATCAGGTACTGTACAAAAAAAGCTGCCGCCGCCCCACACAGCGCTTCCACAAACCCGAAAAGTAAACTGTCTGTTTTCGTCAATTCCGCTGCAAATGCCGCAAACCACGCTCCTGCCAAAACGGAAAGCAATATTTCTGTCAGTCTTTGCACATTGCGAAACATAAACGGTGTTCCTACATATTCCGGTTTTCTTTTCTTCTGAGCAGCAGAAAACAAAACGAACAGAACAGCCGCCCATACAACAGCAGCGATTATGTAAGGCGCCGGAACCGGATACTGCAGAGCTATCCTCTTCTCATATATTCCAAGTCCCGCCAGCCGTTTTGCCAATCCAAACGGAGATAGTATATTATTTAGTTTTTCAAGCAATTCAATTTTGTAATAAGTAACAAAATAATGTTTTGCAAACACTTTGATGACATTTTCAATAAATAAAGAAGAATACGCAATGATCGAAACACAGAGTGAGACTGCACATATAAAATTGCCGCATACCGAAACACACAAAATCCCTATATGATAGAAGATTAAAAAAGCAAATCCAAACGCAAGAATACTTTTCGCGGTATAACTTCCGACAAAAGGAGCAAATTCCGGATCGACCATCGCCTGCCATATTCCACATACGGAAATCATGAGCAAAAACGGAAGAAAGAAATGGATCACCCCATGCGTATATCTAGACCAAAAGATCATTCCTTTTTTCACCGGAAGACTGTAATAAAAATCCTGTTTCTTCTGCTGCAGCAAATAAAAGAACTCCAGAAAAGAAAACAGGACGCCCAGTCCCATACTCAGCCAAAGCAGAACTGTATTTCCAATCCCGAAAAACGTATAGGAAGTATCAAGACTTAAACGCATTACAAGAAGGACAGTATATATAAAAAATGTTGTCCATCCAAACAACGCGGTAAGGTGTCCTCTTCCGGCTTCTTTCAGCCAACTACCGAAGCACTTTACGGATGTCATACTCTTTTCCCTCCATTTCGGCAATAAAAATCTCTTCTAACGTCATCGGCACTTCTTTCATAAACACAGGCGAAAAACTGTTCAGCCGGGCCATTGTTTCCGGCTGCATACGAACGATAAGCGTCACAAAATATCCATCCGCATGAAAACGAATAAGATCGACCGCCTTTTTTACTTCTTCAAGATCGGTCTGTTCCGAAAATACACACTGATATTTGCATATATTTCCGGCCTGATGCCTCATATCTTTCGAGGTCAGGACTCCTCCTTTATGAAGGATCGCGATACTGTGGCATATATCCTCAAGTTCCCGAAGTTTATGAGATGCCACTACCACCGTAAACTTCCGTTCTTTCATTTCCTGACGAAACAGGTTTTTCATCACTTCCGTCACGATCGGATCAAGACCGTCGAACACTTCATCACAGAGAAGGTATTTTGTTCCGGCACAAAGGGCAAGGATAAGAAATGCCTGACGTTTCATACCTTTTGAAAATGTACGAAGTGGGCGCTTCGTTTCCAGATTCAATTTCCCCGCCATATAAGCCGCCGCCTCAGCATCCATGCGAGGATAATATTTCTTATAAAACAAAATCATTTCTTCCATAGAGGCGTTCGGAAAAAAATAAGGATCATCCGGCAAATAAAAAATCTCTTCAGATACGTCTCCGGATGTGATATTTGCACCGTCAACGACAATGCTGCCGCCATCGGCTTCCAGCACTCCCGCAATCATACGGAGGAGCGTTGTCTTCCCCGCTCCGTTCGTTCCGAGCAGGCCGAGCATCTCTCCTTCCGGAATATTTAAAGTAATATTATTGACCGCACATACATCATCAAAATTTTTCACAAGTTCTTTCACGCAGATCATCTGAATCCCCTTTTCTTAAACAACCTCCCACGGGTCTTTCTTTCCGGCTTCACGGAGAATACAGCTTTCTATCGAATGTTTTACCATATCGCTCACAGCCTGATCGGTATAAAACGCCATATGCGGCGTGACGATCACATTCGGGAAACCACGCAGAACATACAGATCTCTTTTGGACAATATATCTGATTTCCTGTTGTAATAATACATTCCAAGTTCATCTTCGATCACATCCAGACCGGCTGCGCCGACTTTCTCGGATTCCAAAGCTTCGATCAATGCCTTTGTGTCGATCAGACTTCCCCTCGCTGTATTGATAATAACGACACCGTCTTTCATATTTTTCATCGCAGACGCATCGATAATATGGAAATTATCTTCCGAAAGCGGCATATGCAAAGTAATCAGATCACACTTTTCATAAATCACCGAAAGATCCGCATACTCCGCGAACTGTTTTACCGCTTCATTCTCATATTTATCGTACGCATAAATCTTACACCCGAAACCGTGCAGATCCCGGATCACCGCTTGTCCGATCCTCCCCGTACCGAGAACTCCTATTGTAAAATTAGGAAGCTCACGTCCTTGAATCCCCGGCAATGAAAAATCATTGATCTCCGCCCTCTGCATGATCCGTTTCATTTTTCGGATCGACATCAAAATAAGCATCATCGTATAATCCGCCACACATTCCGGCGAATAGGATACGTTGCTCACGCGTATTCCGAGCTGCCGCGCCGCCTCCAGGTCAATGTGATCGTATCCGACTGTCCTTGTCGATATCATCTTCACCCCGAACTCACGGAACTTTTCCAAAAGAGGTCGGTCGATCTTCGTTGTGATAATGCTTACATATTCATACCCTTTTACAAGATATGCATTTTCAAGCGATGGCGCCTCTTTGCAGATACCAAGCTCCACATGATACTCTTTTGAAAATTTTTCAAAATATTCCGCCTCGTCAAACTCTCTGTAATTATATACAAAAATTTTCATTCTCATCACCTCGCACAATAATATTTGCCTTATTTTACTCCCCTTTTCTCGAAATGTCTACCTCTGTTTTGTTCATACTTTTCCCTGCCTTTTCATATAAATATGACAAAACTTAAGAGGTTTATCTACTATGTTTTCAAACATATCTAAAAAAACTTTTTTCTTACTTCCCGCTCTTTTTCTCTCATCCTATGTGATCGGAGCCGGAGCCGGAAGCCTCACCTCTGCCGCTGCCGAAGGAAACTGGGGATTAAGTTTTCATGAAGAAAACACACCGCCGACAGCTAATGCTTCCACAGATGAACTTGCACAGTATGACGCTTATTATATGCAAGATACAGATGAAAAAATACTCTATCTTACATTTGATGCAGGATACGAAAACGGAAACACAGAAAAAATTTTAGACGTATTAAAAAAGCATCACGTATCCGCTGCTTTTTTCGTTGTCGGAACATATATCGAGTCAAATCCCGAACTCGTCAAGAGGATGTGCAAGGACGGACACATCGTAGGAAACCATACATGGCATCATCCTGATATGTCGCAAATGTCAACTCTTGAATCATTTCAAAAAGAATTAACGGATGTAGAGAAAATATATAAAGAAACCACCGGAAAAGATATGGTTCGTTTCTATCGTCCTCCGCAAGGAAAATACAGCAAAGAAAACTTAAAAATGGCTCAAGATCTCGGATACAAAACTTTTTTCTGGAGTCTTGCCTATGTCGACTGGTACGATACAGATCAGCCTACAAAAGCAGAAGCGTTTGATAAACTGCTCAAACGCATCCACCCAGGCGCGATCGTCCTGCTCCACAGCACATCAAAAACAAACGCCGACATCTTAGATGAATTACTGACAAAATGGAAAGAAATGGGTTATCAGATCAAGCCTTTAACCCAACTTCCTTAAGTTTTCGCTTATCCAAGCGCCACATCAAGTATCATCATCAGAACAAAGCCTGCCGCCACTCCGATCGTTCCGATATTGGAATGTTCTCCGGCCTGAGATTCGGGAATGAGTTCTTCTACAACGACATAGATCATGGCTCCTGCCGCAAAAGACAAAAGATAAGGAAGGAGAGGCACGGCGATTCCGGTCAGAAAAATGGTGATCACCGCCGCAATCGGTTCTACAATGCCGGACATTGCCCCGTATAAAAATGCCTTTCCTTTTGACAATCCATGACTTTGCAGAGGCATGGATATAATTGCCCCTTCCGGAAAGTTTTGAATTGCAATCCCAATCGAAAGCGCCAGCGCGCCGGCAAGAGAGATTACCGAATTTTCTGTCATTACTCCCGCAAACGTCACTCCGACCGCCATCCCTTCCGGAATGTTATGAAGCGTTACCGCAAGGACAAGCATCGTCGTTTTTTTTAACTGAGACGGAACTCCTTCCGGCTTCTCTTCCGTAAAGTGGAGGTGTGGGATCAATGTATCCAAAACAAGAAGAAAACCCATTCCAAATAAAAAGCCGACTGCCGGAGGCATCCATGAAATTCCTCCCGCCTGCTCTGACATGTCAATGGCCGGAATAAGAAGCGACCAGACCGACGCCGCGATCATTACTCCCGACGCAAATCCGAGAAGCATTTTCTGCAGGCGGACATTCATTTCCTTTTTCATAAAAAATACCATTGCCGAACCAAGTGTCGTTCCGATAAACGGAATCATTATTCCTAATAAAATATTACTGTTCATCTCTATTCCTCCGATTTTTATACTGCCGCGGACAATCTTCTTCACCATATCCACCGCCGACTGTAATATAGAATTACACCGATACTTTATCCTATGCATATGCCCAAAACTCTGACACATATATTCATAATTCATATATCGGATCATATCATACGTTTCTGCATATTGCAATTATTTTGATATCTATTCTCATTTCGTCTTTTTCAACGCTCTTCTTTATAGTAATATTGTTTAATTTTTTTTATTTTTTTATCCTTTTTTTAGTTGTTTCACACATAGAATTAGTGTATAATAAGTTTAACACATTTGAGAGGTGATATTCTCAAACAATACTTACATAAAGGAGAGATTCGCCATGGTATATTTAGTAACAGGCCCGAGAGGCAGCGGAAAAACTCAGCAGATGATCGATCTTGCTAACGAAAAAGTAAAAACATCTAACGGTAATGTAGTATTTATCAAAAAAAGCCATAAAGATACTTACACGGTTGACTTCAATATCCGTGTAATCCGCATGGCTGATTATCCGGACGTTCTAACGCTCGAAGAATTCGTAGGTTTCCTTTACGGTATGGCAGCCGGAAACCATGATATCGAAGCAGTCTTTATTGACAGTGTTTTAAAACAGGCTAACATCACTCTTGAAAGTCTTGCCGCTTTCCTTCACAAATTAAACAAGATTTCAACAGAAAACAATATTGATTTTTATCTCAGCATCAGCGCGGATAAAAAAGATATTCCCGGAATCGATTCATCTGATTGTACAGTTGTCAGCTAACTGCTGCATCTATATTTTATCGACAGTCACCTGTACAGCAAAACGGTTCACAGCGCTATTGACTGTGAACCGTTTTTTAATTCTTTTATTGTATTGTTTTCACTTCGGTAAGCGACAGAACCGTATTGCTCTTTTCGCCTTCTTTATATTCTATCGTCACCTGATCTCCCACGTTATAGCGGATAATGTCAATAAAATCAACAACCGACACATCAAATATATCGTCAGATCCTTCCACCATAATATAGTAATGTGAGTTTCCTTCCACTACTCCCTGAGCAATTTTCGTAATCGGAGCCGTAATCGTCTGTACTTCCCTTACGTCTTCCTCTTCTTCTTTAATACCGTTTTCATACATTAAATCTGTATAAACGCTTTCACACTCGCTTACAGTATCGCCGATCGCAACGATCTGATATTTCTGAACATTTACCATCGCATACTTTTTCACAAGTCCCGCATCATCTTTAAGTGCAATAAAATATGTCGGTTCTCCTGAAATATTTAACAGTAAAGGAAACGTCGCAACATATTTCAAGTTCTGTACCTGTCCTTCTGCAGAAGACATCGCAGACGCCTCTGTCGCACCTTCAACTTCGTAAAATTTAGTTTCCATCGTACGCTGATTCATCAGAACAAACCCGACATTCGACTGATCGCCTGTGATCGAAGTAACTCCTGTATAAACCCATACATCATCGTTGATCGCCAGATAATTATATCCGTCCGTTGTGGCAAGACAGTCTTTCTGTCCGAGCACGCTGTTAAAATATCCATGCTTCAATGTTCCGTAATAATCGTATAATTGAACAAGAAGATCTGCCGAATATACGCGATCTACCCACTGCGGAACGTCTTTGACTTTATAATCTACCGTTTCTCCGGTAACTGCGTTGCAAAGCACAACCCGATCCACTGTCACACCGCCGAAAAGACCGATATTATATTTTTTCACAGGGCAAACCCAATACGGCGTACCTTCTTCGTCTACTTCAAAGCTTAAATCATTAAAAATATATGTCGGATACTTAAATCTCAAATGACGATAAATATTTCTGTTAAAATGATCGCTTGTCGTATATTTCATCCCTTTTTCAAGTTTCACAAGCTCCGTATTCTGTGTTGCCATATCAATCTTGATATACGCCGGTATTCCATCTGACTGATTCGTAAACCATTTGATGACGCTTGCGTATTTCAGCGGAGAAACACGTACAGGACGATCCTGGTAATTGATCTGTGAATAGAGCTCATCCACTTCAAACTGAGAAACCATATCAACCATACTTCCCATCTTTCTGTTACCCAGAAGCGTCGCAGAATCACGGTCAAGAAGCGGAATCTGATCAAAAGAAAGTTCCTCTATATCCTTTGTAAACTCTCCGGTCTCCACTTTCATAAGCTTTTGATATTTCTTTGCGTTCACTATCGGAGAGGAAAGAAGAGATCCCAACAGATATACCGCTACGATCACTACAAGAACCGTAAGAATCGCTTTTAATCCTTTCGATTCCTTCATCTCGTATCTGTTTAACTTTTTCTTCCTGACATAGATCAGCGCTGCCAAAACAACAAGAATCACAAGGAAGATCCAAAATTCTGTCGCATGAATGTTAACTGCAGGAAGAGCTACGTAATAGTAAACACCAAGCAACGCGATCACCGCCAGTACAACCGCTATCTTTCCACCTATTTTTTTCATATACTTTTCTTACCTTTCTGGAATCCCATTTTAAAGCTTCTCTCTAAAACCTCTTTCGCCAAAGATCAGGTGACAGTATCAGAAGATAAGGGAATATTTCCAATCTTCCGAATAGCATATCAAAACTAAACACAATCTTCGACAGCGCAGAAAACGCATGGAAATTATCGGTAGGGCCTACTTGTGAAATTCCCGGTCCTACGTTGTTTATTGTTGTCAAAACTCCGCTGAATGATGTGGCAAAATCAAAATTATCAAGCGAAACAAGCAGCACTGACACAATAATGATAAATACATATGCCGAAAAATAAATATTAATGCTGCGCATCGTATCTGCGCCTACTTTCTTTCCGTTCATCCTAACCATCGTCACCGCATTCGGATGAAGCATCTTATGAATTTCCTGACGGATCGATTTGCAAAGGATCATAAAACGACTTACTTTAATACCGCCTCCCGTTGATCCCCCGCATGCTCCGATCACCATAAGCATCATCAGTATCGTTTTAGATAACTCGGGCCACTGTTCAAAATCGGCCGTATAAAATCCCGTTGTCGTAATGATCGCCCCTACCTGGAACGAGGCATAGCGAAACGCGTGCGCCACTGTTTCATACATACTCAATATATTGATCGTAATCGTTACGATCGCCGCGGCAACTACTCCGAGATACACTCTAAGCTCTTCATTTTTCAACACGCTCTTCCAGTCTTTAAGCAACAGCAGAAAGTAGAGATTAAAGTTGATTCCGAACAAGATCATAAACACGGTGATCACGCCGTCAATATATGCGCTGTCATAAAATGCAACGCTCGCATTTCTGTTGGAGAATCCTCCTGTTCCCGCCGTACTGAACGAATGAACGACAGCATCATACAAATTCATTCCGCCAAACATAAGGAAGATCACTTCCGCGATCGTCAGAACAAAATACATCTGATACAACAGTTTTGCCGTATGACGAACTTTCGGAACGAGTTTATCCATCTCCGGTCCCGGCACTTCGGCCCGCATAAGCGACATAGAATTATCCGTATCAAGAGAAGTGATCATCATCACAAAAACGAGCACTCCCATTCCGCCGATCCAATGTGTAAAGCACCGCCAGAAATTCATTCCTTTCGGAAGAGCCTCTATATTCTGCAAAATAGTAGATCCGGTCGTCGTAAAACCGGAAACCGTTTCAAAAACCGCATCAATATAATTCGGAATACAATCCGACAAAAAGAACGGAAGCGCTCCGAACAACGACCATAAAATCCACGCAAGTCCGACGATCACAAAGCCTTCCTTCCCGTAGATCTGTTTGTTCTCCGGCTTTTTCCTTCCCAATCCAAGATAAAGAGCAAATAATACCGCCGCCACTACAAGAAAATAAACTCCCGTTTTTTCTTTGTAAAGGAGAGACACCACCGCCGGTATAAGAAGCAAAAGCCCTTCCGTACCAAGCATTTTCCCCAGTATATACACTATCATCTTTTTATTCATCTTACTGTACCTGCGCTATAATATCCGAAAGATCTTCCAGATGTTTTTCCATCGTAACAACAATCACGCTGTCTCCTGCCTCTATGCTGTCATTTCCATTCGGTATGATAATCTGACGCTTTCTTACGATACATGCGATCAGATTATTCGGTTTCACTTTCAAATCTTTCAACGTTATACCTGTATAATTCGTTTCATTTTTCACAATGAACTCCAATGCTTCTACTTTTTCGTCCACAAGTTGGTACATCGTCTCTACATTTGCGCTCTTTTGGGAGTTCTTTCTCGCTCTGACGTAACTTAAAATCGCATCTGCCGTTGCCGTTTTCGCCGAAACGATACTGTCGATACCGAAATCCGCTACCATTCTCGCCCTTCTGTCTTCATTCACTTTGGCAATAATCTTTCCCGCGCCCTGGCTTTTCGCATAAAGCGAAAGAATAATGTTTTCTTCATCGATTCCTGTCAGCGCAACAAATGCATCTACATTCTCCACGCCTTCTTCACTTAAAAGATCATGATCTGTCGCATCTCCGTGGATCACTGTTACTTTCGGAAGACAATCGCATAATTCTTCACACCGATTTTCGTCTTTTTCGATGATCTTTACATGCATTCCGATCTTACAAAGTCTCGCCGCCAGATAATAGGCCACCCGGCCTCCTCCGCAAATAAGAACTTTCTTGATCTTTGTCTGAAGCTGACGTTTTCCATGCATTTTGAAAAACGCTTCCATCGCCTCATGCGCACCGGTAATATGAAGTTTATCCCCTGCCTGAAGTACATATTCCCCATCCGGTATAAATACTTTTCCCTCATGTTCTACCGCGCAAACAAGGATTTTGATCTGAAACTTTTTATAGATTGCCGCAAGAGACATTCCTACAAGACGATTGTCCTCCGAAACAGTAAACTCTATCAATTCAACTCTTCCTTTTACAAACGTCTCAATCTTACTCGCAACCGGAAACAGAAGCAGACGACTGATATCATTCGCCACGATCAATTCCGGATTCACCGCCATACTAAGATGAAGCTCTTCTTTTAAAAGACCGATCTGTTTAAAATAAATCGGATTACGCACGCGGGCGATCGTATGACGAGCTCCGAGCTTTCTTGCAATAAGACAGCTCAACATATTACATTCATCTGCCGATGTACATGCGATCACCAGATCTGCATGCGGCACATCCGCCGCTTTTTGCACGTCGGCATCCACCCCGTTTCCGTGGACGCAGAAAATATCAAGTCTGTCGATAGCAAACCGAAGTTTTCTCTCGTTACTGTCGATCATCACAATGTCATAATCATCCGCCGAAAGCTGACGGGCCAGTTTATATCCGACTTTCCCATCACCTATAATCACAATCTTCATTCTCTTTCCCTCTAACTGATTCTCTTAAATATCATTTTATAATTTTAAATTTTATGTCTGTATTTCTTGACAGTAGAGCAATTATAGCACCTTTACACATAAAGTACAATGATCTTTGCAAATTCTTAACGAACCGCCGTCATAAGAAAAGCAGAATACCGCACACCATAAAAGATGCGCGGTATTTGATCCTTTTTATAACAGAAATACCTGCCGGTCCGCAAACTGAGCATACCGTTCTTTTCTGTTCTTTTTTTTCTGTTTTACTCTTCCGCTCTTGCTGCGATCTCTTTCTCCTGTACATCAGACGGAGCCTGCTCATATCTTGCAAATTCATATGCGTATGTTCCTCTTCCGCCTGTCATGGAGCGAAGCACCGTACAATACCCGAACAATCCTGTCATCGGAATGTCCGCTTCGATCACTTGCTTTCCACCTGCGATCGGAGTCATGCCAAGCACTCGTCCGCGTCTCTTATTCAGATCTCCCATCACATCTCCCGTATAATCGTCCGGAACAGTCACTTTCAAAGAAGCGATCGGCTCAAGAAGTACCGGAGATGCCTCAAGAAATCCTTTCTTAAACGCCTGGGTTGTAGCTGTTTTGAACGCCATTTCCGAAGAATCTACCGGATGATAAGATCCGTCATACAAAGTCGCTTTTACACCGACCACCGGATATCCGGCAAGAGGCCCTTTAAGAACCGATTCCTGCAATCCTTTTTCTACAGCCGGGAAATAGTTTTTCGGAACTGCTCCGCCGACTACGCACTCTTCAAATACATACGGTGTATCAAGATCGTGAGACGGTTCAAATTTCATCTTAACGTGTCCGTACTGTCCGTGGCCGCCGGTCTGTTTCTTATATTTCATATCTACATCCGAATTTTTGCGGATCGTTTCGCGGAATGCAACTTTCGGTGTCTCAAGCGTGATCTCCACTTTATATCTCGCCGCAAGTTTGCTTGCTGCGATCTCGAGATGCTGATCTCCCATTCCATAGAGAAGCGTCTGACGGTTCTCACTGTCATTTACCGACTTCAGAGTAACATCCTCTGCCGTCATTTTTGCAAGCGCCTGTGAAACCTTATCTTCATCGCCCTTTGTTTTCACCGTATACTTCATATATGTGTAAGGAACAGAATAATCTGTTTTCGCATAAGATACCGGATTTGCCTTTGTAGAAAGCGTATCGCCCGTGCGTGTACTGCCGAGTTTTGCGATAGCCCCGATATCTCCTGCAAACAGTTCGGAAACTTCCGCCGGTTTATTTCCGCACATTGTGTAAATCTTTCCGGGTTTCTCTTCTGCGTCTGCGTCTGCATTATATAAAATATCATCGCCTTTCAACACTCCGGAGCATACTTTTACGAATGAATATTTTCCAATGAACGGATCGACCATCGTCTTAAATACATATGCGGTCTTTGCTTTTGAGAATTCATAATTGCCTTCAAAAATCTCGTTTGTTCTGCGATTAATACCTGCGCATTTTCTTTTATCCGGACTCGGGAAGAATCTTACAATGTCAGAAAGCAGATTCGCAACGCCTTGCGCCTGCACGTTTGATCCCATAGCGACAGGAACGATATCTCCGTCCATCACTTCCGTACGCATTGCAGAGCGTATCTCTTCTACCGAAAATTCTTCGCCGTTGAAATAACGCTCCATAAACTCTTCACTTGTCTCTGCGACAGCTTCCATAAGAGAGTCTCTCAAAATCTCAAGATTCGGTTTACAGTAATCAGGAATCTCGCACTCTTCTCTTTGCCCGATCTCCGTATATCTTCTTCCTGCATTTTTAATAACATTGATATATCCGACAAGTTTTTCGTTCTCGCGGATCGGCTGGAAATGCGGCGCGATCTTTTTGCCGTAACGGGTAGTCAGATCTTCTACTACCTGACGGAAACTTGCATCGTCAACGTCCATCTCTGTCACATAGATCATTCGCGGAAGGTTATACTTATCACACAGCTCCCAGGCTTTCTCCGTGCCTACCTGAACTCCCGCTTTGCCGGAAACAACGATGACCGCTGCGTCCGCCGCGCTTACCGCTTCTTCCACTTCTCCCACAAAATCAAAATATCCCGGTGTATCAAGAATGTTGATCTTCGCCTTTTCCCATTCGATCGGAACAAGACTTGTGCTGATCGAAAAACCACGTTTCTGTTCTTCTTTATCAAAATCACTGACCGTGTTAGATTCTGTCACTTTCCCCATTCGGTTCGTAACGCCTGATACATACAGCATCGCTTCAACAAGACTCGTCTTTCCGCTTCCGCCGTGTCCGAGCAATACCACATTTCTAATTTCGTCTGTTCTGTAAACTTTCATGCTGCCGCCTCCTTGATATGTAGTTATTTTGCATGTATTTCTTTCCTCTCGCCATGCACATCATAGGTATATTGTACTAAATTTTTTTATAAATTACAACTATTTTATATATTTTTCACATATTTCTTGTGCAGTTCAACATTGCAGTTCTCTTCCTGTTTCTGAGGAAAACAGTGTCGTCATACACGATAAGCATACGGTGCGGTTTTACGAACCGGATCGGCTTAACTATTACCATTACTTTGTTTACTTTTACAAGTCAGCGTGTTAAAATACCTCTATATTATAATAAGGAAAGGATTTTACTTTTATGTTTTCAGACATCACTCCTGCAAAAATCGGCTTTATCGGGCTCGGACTTATCGGCGGTTCTGTCGCAAAGGCGATCCGCACATACTTCCCCGATTATGAGCTGATTGCATTCGATAAAAATAAAGAAACTCTCGCTCTCGCAGTCCAGGAAAACATCATCGACACTTCCTGTTCTGCGATCGATGACAATTTTAAAGGCTGCAGCTATATTTTCTTATGCGCCCCCGTTTCATACAACACCGCCTGCCTTACCCAGCTAAAATCTCTGATCGATCCAGACTGTATTTTAACAGATGTAGGAAGCGTTAAAACTTCAATCCACGAAGAAATAATCTCGCTTGGTATGGAAGAAAATTTTATAGGCGGTCATCCGATGGCAGGTTCGGAGAAAAACGGATTCGCCAACTCAAAAGCTCATTTGATCGAGAACGCTTACTATATTCTCACCCCTTCAGCTAAAGTATCCGAAGAAAAAATCAATGCTTACCGGAACTTTGTTTCTTCTTTAAAAGCGCTGCCTATTGTCCTCGACTACAGGCAGCACGACTGCATAACCGGAACGATCAGCCATCTGCCTCACATCATTGCTTCTACACTTGTAAACTTCGTCCGGGATACCGATACGAAAGAAGAACTGATGAAAGCGCTTGCCGCCGGCGGTTTCAAAGACATTACGAGGATCGCATCCTCGTCCCCGGTTATGTGGCAGCAAATCTGTCTGAAAAACGGAAAAAATATCTCGCATATTTTAGGACAGTATATCGAAGCACTCATACAAGCTAAACTTTCTATAGATACGGAAGATGAAAATGCGCTTTATACTTTATTTGAATCTTCCCGCGATTATCGTAATTCTATGCCTAACACCTCGGCAGGGCCGATCAAAAAACAGTTTGCCGTATACTGTGATATTATTGATGAAACCGGAGGAATCGCGACGATCGCAACTATATTGGCAAGCAATAATATCAGTATTAAAAATATCGGCATTATCCACAACCGCGAATTTGAAGAAGGCGTACTCCGAATCGAATTTTATGATGAATCCTCCTCTTCCAAAGCTTCTGCGCTGCTGAAAAAATACCGATATATCGTATACGAAGTCTAAGAAAGAAACAATAATTTAAACAGGAGGAAAAAGCAATGGAATTAGCCGGTATTCAAGGATTAAAGGGAACAGTTTCCGTTCCCGGAGATAAATCAATTTCCCACCGATGCATCATGTTCGGATCGATTGCAAACGGAACGACGGAAATCCACAATTTTCTGAAAGGCGCGGACTGTCTTGCCACGATCCGCTGCTTTCAGTCTATGGGCATTAATATAGAAGAAACAGATCATACGATCACGGTCCACGGGAAAGGATTACACGGACTATCCGCTCCCTTAAATATCCTCGACGTCGGAAACAGCGGCACTACAACCCGCCTTTTGTCTGGCATTCTCGCGGGACAGAAGTTTGAATCAAAACTTTCGGGAGACGAGTCTTTAAACTCCCGCCCTATGAAACGGATCATCGAACCGCTTACAATGATGGGCGCAAATATTTCAAGTATTCTCAGAAACGGATGCGCTCCGCTGTACATCGCTCCGGGAAATCTGCACGGAATCCACTACGATTCCCCCGTCTCTTCCGCACAGGTGAAATCATGTATCCTGCTTGCCGGATTGTACGCAGAAGGAGAAACTTCGGTTACAGAACCGTCGCTTTCCAGGAACCACACTGAACTGATGCTGAAAGAATTCGGCGCTGACATACGGACTCTTCACTCGCTGTCAGGAACAGAAGCAACCGCATATATTAAACCGTACCCAAAACTATACGGTCAAAAAATCGTTGTTCCGGGAGATATTTCTTCTGCGGCATATTTTATCGCAGCAGGACTGATCGTTCCCGATTCGGAAATATTGATCGAACATGTGGGGATCAACCCGACCAGATCCGGTATTTTGAAAGTATGCGAAGATATGGGCGGCGATATCACACTTCTTAACGAACGATGTGAGGCCGGCGAAAAAATTGCCGACATCCTCGTCCGCACGAGCAGTCTGCACGGAATTACGATCGAAGGCGATATTATCCCGACATTGATCGACGAAATTCCGATCATCGCAGTCATGGCTGCCGTCGCAGACGGAACAACTGTCATCAAAGACGCCGCTGAACTGAAAGTAAAAGAAACTGACCGCATCGAAACTGTGACAGATAATTTAAAAGCGATGGGATGTAACGTCACCCCCACAGAAGACGGAATGATCATCACAGGCGGAACACTTCACGGCGCTTCGATCCACACCCTTCTCGATCACAGGATTGCAATGGCGTTCAGCATCGCGGCTCTTGTCGCTGACGGAACAACGAAAATCCTTGACAGTAAATGTGTGGACGTATCGTATCCTACTTTTTATGATACATTTGAACAATTATTATAATCGTATCCGAATTCATATAACTTCAAAAAAGTTATTTAACTTCCTTATTTTCAATGGTAAAAATCACGTTTTTGCTATATTGGAATTGAATAATATCAGTTTCTTAATAGAAAAAGGAGGGTACAATTTATGATTAAAAAGCTAATAAAAAAAGAAAAGAAGCAGCTTATCGCCCTATTCATATCACTTATATCTCTTATTATATTTTCTTTGATAGACAATAAAATAGATAAAATTTTTCTATTTTTCTTTATCGGGGATTTAATTATTATATTTGTCGACGTTTGTTTGGAACTTAAAAAAGATTGGAAAGGTAAAAAAGATAAAAAATAGCATTTTAAAAGAGACATTCATCGATCGCACTGTTTTCATTCGATCAGAAACAGTAGAGAATGTGAAACTTTTTCTGTAAATAATGTTTTAGAAGGTCTTCTATGGTAAAATATTTTATCATAAGGAGGCCTTTTATTATGGCAAGAGAAAAGAAACCTGTACACAAAGTACAAATGACAGAAGGAAAACGTAACATCATTCACCAGCTCTTGAAAGAATACGATATCCAATCAGCAGAAGATATCCAGGATGCGCTGAAAGATCTTCTTGGTGGAACCATCAAAGAGATGATGGAAGCGGAAATGGATGACCACTTGGGATATGAAAAATCACAACGTTCTGATAGCGGTGATTATCGCAATGGTTATAAGCGAAAAAGAGTGAATAGTCGTTATGGTTCTATGGAGATTGAAGTTCCACAAGACAGAAAATCAACTTTTGAACCTCAAGTAGTAAAGAAACGTCAGAAAGACATTTCAGATATCGATCAGAAGATTATTTCTATGTATGCAAAAGGTATGACAACCCGGCAGATTTCAGAAACAATCGAAGATATTTATGGTTTTGAAACATCCGAAGGTTTTATATCAGATGTTACAGACAAGATTCTCCCACAAATTGAAGACTGGCAGAATCGGCCATTAGATGAAGTTTATCCAATCCTGTATATTGATGCGATTCACTATTCCGTCCGTGATAATGGAGTGATCCGGAAGCTTGCTGCGTATGTCATTCTTGGGATTAATGCGGAAGGTAAGAAAGAAGTGCTTACTATCAGTATTGGAGAAAATGAAAGTTCCAAGTATTGGCTCTCCGTCTTAAACGAATTAAAAAATCGTGGTGTAAAAGATATCCTGATCATTTGTGCAGATGGACTCACAGGTATCAAAGAAGCGATTGCGGCAGCATTTCCTAAGACAGAATATCAAAGATGTATCGTTCATCAAGTGCGAAATACCTTGAAATATGTTCCAGATAAAGACAGAAAAGCATTTGCCACAGATTTGAAAACGATATATCAGGCAGCGGATGAAAAGAAAGCTTTGGCAGCTTTGGATCGGGTAATGGAAAAATGGACTGCAAAATATCCGAATTCCATGAAACGCTGGAAGGATAACTGGGATGCTATTTCCCCAATCTTCAAGTTTTCAGCAGCGGTTAGAAAGGTCATTTATACAACAAATGCCATTGAATCTCTGAATTCCACTTATCGGAAGCTGAACCGTCAGAGAAGCGTCTTTCCAAGCGATACAGCCCTTTTAAAAGCCCTTTATCTGGCTACCTTTGAAGCTACAAAAAAATGGACTGCAACAATCCGGAACTGGGCTCAGGTTTATGGAGAGTTAAGTATCATGTATGAAGGTCGCTTGCCAGAGTAATAAAAAAAGCAGAAAAACAGGCGGATTACCCGCCTGCTGTTGACATGCAATTTTGTAACTGTTATATATAAAGCAAGGGCGAAAAGCTGATTTTGTTTAAGCCTATCGCCCATTCTTATCATAGAAGATCATATTTACAGACTTTTCTTCATAGTCTCAAACAGTAAGATCATCGATGTCTCTTTTTTGTGACGGCAATAAACTAAGGTCCGGGCAACCCCGGACCTCAGCGACTGTTTACAATCGCGAAATGTGCCTTTTGGCACTTCAGACGATTGCTTTTTACAGCATCTCTTTTCTTAATTCTTCTCCGCTTTTTGCGCTTAAATATGCCGGAGCGATATCGAACACTGTCTTGCATCCGCTCTGACCTTCCGCAGCAAGTCTGTAAGCTGCGCGGGCATATGCAACGATCACGGACGATGTAAACTCAGGATTAGAGTCTAATTTTAAGCTGTACTCGATCAAATGGCTGTTTTCTCCGTCCCAGCCTGTCTTTCCGCTTCTAAGTACGAAACCGCCGTGCGGGATTCCGCTGTGATCGCGTTTTAATTCTTCTTCACTTATAAAATGAACCGTCGTATCATAATCGACAAAATAGTTCGGCATCGATTTGATCTCCGCTTCTACTTTTGCCGCGTCCGCGCCCTCTTCAAGGACAACAAAACACTCTCTTGTATGTTTCTGACGTGTCGTAAGTTCCGGGTTTTCTCCGTTTCGCACTGCCTCAAGAGCTGCTTCTGACGGAATCGTATACTGTTTTCCGTCTTTTACGCCTTCTACTCTTCTGATCGCATCTGAATGACCCTGGCTTACTCCTTTTCCCCAGAATGTATAATCTTTTCCGTCAGGAAGGATCGCGTTTGCATACAATCTGTTTAAAGAGAACATACCCGGATCCCAGCCTACGGAAATAATTCCGACTTTTCCACTCTCCTTCGCCGCAGCATCCACATTCGCAAAATGCTCCGGAATGCGGGCATGTGTGTCAAAACTGTCAATTACATTAAACAGCTTTGCAAACTCCGGCGTCTGTTTCGGAAGATCTGTCGCGCTTCCTCCGCAAAGAATCAATACGTCGATCTTATCTTTCCAGTCTGCGGTGTCATCCACACTGCATACCGGAACTCCTTCTGTCAAAATTGTCACGCCTGAAGGATCTCTTCTTGTAAATACTGCCGCAAGTTCCATATCATCATTTTGTTTTACTGCACATTCTACACCTCTGCCTAAGTTACCATATCCCAAAATACCAACTCGAATACTCATTGTCTGCACTCTCCTTTTTGAATATTTTTCGCATAGCCCTTCCCGTGACAACTCACGTTTTTCAAACTATCACTTTGCTATTATACAATCGTCAAGATAAGTTTTCAATGCCATTTTTTTGAATATTTTGTGAGTATTTCTGATCTCTTACTTTCAAAACTGTAAGTGTATAACGCGCCGTTGATTGTTATAATCTAAACAGACAGAAGCCGAAAGGAGTATTCTTATGGAACATATATTAAAACTGGAACAAGTCAAAAAATATTACGGCGGAGCTGCCGGAAATATTACGAAAGCGGTAGACGGCATTTCCATGGAAGTAAACAAAGGAGAATTTACTGCGATCATGGGTGCAAGCGGATCAGGCAAAACAACGCTTCTAAACTGTATTTCCACGATCGACACCGTAACCGCAGGACACATTACTGTCAATCATCAGGATATTACAAAAATCAAAGAAAAAGACTTTGCCTCATTCCGACGAAAGAATCTGGGATTTATCTTTCAGGACTTTAACCTTTTAGACACATTAACTATAGAAGAAAATATTTCTCTCTCGCTCATCATCAATAAAGCGAACCCGTCTTCGATCGAGCGGCGTGTCCATGCGATTGCCGACAAATTAGGTATCCGCGATATTTTATCGAAATTTCCTTACGAAGTTTCCGGCGGTCAGAAGCAGCGCTGTGCCTGCGCAAGAGCATTGATCAACGAACCGAATCTAATCTTAGCCGATGAACCTACCGGTGCTTTAGATTCCCGTTCATCGAGATTATTACTGGAAACAATGTCTGATATTAACCGGAAAATGCATACGACAATTTTAATGGTAACTCATGATCCGTTCAGCGCCTCTTTTTGCGAGCGTATCCTGTTTTTAAAAGACGGAAAATTATTCAACGAAATATTCAAAGGAGAAAAAAGCAGAAAAGAATTTTTCAATGAAATATTGGATATATTGACCTTGCTCGGAGGTGAATTGGGAAATGTTAGGTAAACTGGCTTATCGAAACGCAAAAAGAAGTATCAAAGATTATTTGATCTATCTGATTACAATAACACTTTCTTTTTCTTTAATACTTGCGTTTAATCTTGTGGCAAGTTCTGATGAGGTTGCAGCGCTGTCATCCGGAATGAGCACATTTAAAAATGTATTGATCTTCGTAAATATCGTCATCGTATTTGTAGTATGTTTTTTAATCAACTACACGACGAAATTTATGTTTGAAAAAAGAAGCAAAGAATTCGGAACATATATGCTGCTCGGTATCAAAAAAACATCAATCGCCCGTCTGCTTGTAACGGAAAATATATTAGTAGGAATCTTTGCATTTATTTTGGCAATCCCTATCGGCTTTGTATTCAGTCAGTTTATATCTGTAATCATCGTAAAACTGCTCAAAATACCGAAAACAATCTTCATCTTTGTAAACTTTGTGTCTATCGGAATGCTGGCTGTTTACTTTCTGCTGATCTACCTTTTAGTTCTTCTAAATCTGTTAAGACGAATAAGGAAAATGACTGTACACGATTTTCTTTACTTTGAAAAGCAAAATGAAACGAAAATGTTTCACGGAAACAGAAAACGAAACATTTTATTTCTATTGAGTATCATACTCGGAATTGCCGCTCTTGCCCTTTGGGCTTCCCGGTGGACACTGGAAAAAAACGGAGCACAGGAAACGCTCACTTATTTAATTATCAGTATGTCGATACTGATCGTAAGTATGTACGGCATTTGTGCCACATGCGCAGACATGTTATTGTCCGCTTTATTGAAAAGCAAAAAAATAAAATACAAAAAAGATTACCTTTTTACAGCCAGAACGTTTGCGTCAAAGGCGCGGACAATGAGTTTTACGTTCGGAACTCTTTCTATGCTGATCCTGCTTTCTTTATTATGTTTAAATTATTCAAGCATATGCAAAGGAGTCTATCATAGAAGTATTGAATTAACAGCTCCTTACGACGTTGATATTTTCGATTATGAACAGCCTTTTGACGATTTTAACGAATATCTTCGTGTGATAGATGAAGATTATACGATAAACGAATCAATCGAATTTAATATTTACAAAGATCCTGCCCATCAAATACAAAATTACTACGATGTTCAATTTTATAATTTTGATCCGGTAATGAAATTAAGCGACTATAATAAATTATTAAAAATGCGCAGCTTAACTCCGATCGAGCTAAAAAGCGACGAATATTTCCTTGTCACCGACCGCCAGTTGTTATATAAAGTGGAAGGTAACAACGAGATCCAAAATATCCGGTTCGCAGATCAAAAGCTGCATTTAAAAGGAATCGATACAAACTCCTTTTGGTATACTATGAATAATACAGGCAGATTTACGGTAATTGTTCCCGACAAATATGTCAGCGGATTAGAAATAAGCGAAAAGCATCTGATCGCAGACACGAAAGAAGATACAACATCTAAATTGGAAGAAAAAATAAAAACGGATTTAAACCATCTGCTCGTCACAAAAAATGATGACAACGAGACAATCCGCGAATATTACAGAGTCAATGTAAGAGGTACTGCTGTCGAGGAACAAAATACAATGACTGCAATGATCGCAAGCCTCTGCCTGTATATTGCTTTCATCCTGATCTCTGCAGTAGGTACAATTCTTGCGATACAATCGTTGAGCGACTCTGCAAAATATAAATACCGCTACACGACACTGCAAAGGCTCGGCGTAAACGATTCTTCTATTTTTCGGACGATCCGCAGACAATTACTTATCTTTTTCTTTGTACCTGTCATTTGTCCTGTGATTGCCGGATTTTGTATGTTAGCTTCTATGAATAATGTTTATCATATCATGCTGGAAAGCAGATATACTTACCTGCTCTATTTTATAAGCGGATTAGCGATTTTCTTTTTCATATACGGTATTTACTGGATCACGGCTTACATCGGCTTTAAACGAAATATCAATGAGGAGAGTTAGATTTTTCTGGCTCTCCCGCCGTAATTTTATTATAATAATAAATCAGGAATACTAAGCAAAAGGATCACCGCAATTACAAAAAGCAAATCAAGAGGTACGGAAAATGAAAATTGCAATTATAGAAGATGACAAAATCACCCGTCTCGAACTTTCCAAATTACTGAACTCGCACGGATATGAAACTGTTTTATTAACAGATTTCGAGAATTTATCAGAAGAATCAAAAAAATATTCTTTCGATCTGATCTTACTGGATATTAATCTTCCATACGAAAACGGATATGAAATATGCAGGAAGATGAAAAAGCTCATGTCTGTACCGATTATTTTTGTGACAAGCAGGGACACAAGCGCCGACGAACTGCTAAGTATTCAGGCAGGAGGGATCGATTTTATCACGAAACCATATGACACACTTATTCTCCTGGAGAAAATCAAACGGGCACTTCAATTATCAAATCCGAATAATTTCCGGGAACTTACAAAAAAAGACTGCACTCTCGATCTTCATTTGTCCGTATTAAAATACGAAGGAAAAAGTATCGAGCTGACAAGGAACGAATTTCGCATTTTATATTATTTTTTCATGAACGAAGATAAGATCATCAGTAAAGAAGAGCTATTAGAAAAACTATGGAACGATAAATATTATTTAGATGAAAACGTACTGCTTGTTAATATGACCCGGTTAAAAAAGAAAATGAAAGAAATCGGAATTATTCATCTATTAGAAAATATAAGAGGAAAGGGGTGGAAGTTGTGAGCTTTTTGACATTTTTAGAAGGGAAAATATCCGAATTATTATTTCAAATTTTCTTTCTTTCAGGCATTGTATTTCTCTTGATTTTCTACGATGTAGATTCATCATTTATTATTTTATCGGCAGTCCTTTTTCTTTCGGCGCAAATCTCTTTTCTATGGTTTTCATTTCAAAAGAAACAAAAAGATTCACAACGCATTATTAATCTTGCAGATGAGCTTCAAGAGAGCTATTATATCTCAGATATTTTGCCAAAGCCGGGCGACCCTCAGAACAAAGCCTACTATTATGCGTTAAAAAAAGCGTGCAAAGCTATGAATGACAAAATCTCACAAATCGAAAAAGAAAAACAAGAATACGAAGAATATGTAGAAAGCTTCGCGCATGAGATCAAAATTCCGATCGGCGCGTTATCTTTGACTTTTGACAACACAAAAAACTATGCGCTGAAAAAAGAAACCGACAAACTCTATCGCCTTACAGAACAGATGCTTTATTATGCGCGAAGCGAAAGTACAGAAAAAGATTATTTTGTAAAAAAACTGAACTTAGAAGAAGTCATACACAACGTCATTTTAAAGTTCCGCCATGATCTGATCGATCACAAAGTCATAATAGAAACTCATGCGATTGACCAGATCGTCTACACAGATGAGAAATGGCTGACTTTCATACTGTCACAGATCATACAAAATTCGATCAAATACTTTGACAAACAAGAAAATAAACTTACGATAACCGGTCAGGATAACGACACAAATATTATCCTTTCGATCAAGGACAACGGCTGCGGCATCTCCTCTTCCGACCTGTCAAGAGTATTTGAAAAAGGGTTTACCGGATCTGACCGGAGCAAATCGAACTCAACAGGCGTAGGGTTATATCTCGCCCGAAAACTTTCCTTTCGTCTGGGACTAAAATTAGATATTGCATCCGAAGAAAAAGAATATACCATATTACAGATCACTTTTCCGAAAGGAACGGTTCACCGGATCTGAAAATCTATCCTCTGTTTGCCAGGTAGCTTTCCGTCAGCGCAACCGCATCTAAAATGCATTGGTCGCAGCTTACTCTTTGCTTTCCGTCCACAACGCTTTTGAGTTCACGGCAGTAATATGTTCCGTTTTTCTCTTTAAACCGATTGGCGTATTCTTTTACTTTCTTATATGTATCTGCTTTTGTAAGTTTTCCGTTGTCAGGATTTCCAACGCTATTATCCAGTCCCATCACCATAAACATACCAGTAACCGCACCGCATATGTCCATCATGCCCATACCGAAACCAAAACCTTCAGCAATACGAAACATCGTTTCTTCATCCACTCCAAACTCCTCACAAAAAGAACATGCCACTGCTTGTGAGCAATTATATCCTTTCTTATGATATTCCAAAGCTTTCTTTGCTCTTTCATTCATTTCTTGCATTTCATTGATTTCCATACTCATCCGTTTCTCCTTTTTTATCTTATCTTGTTCTTTTCAAACTCATTTCCAACTTTGTTTATCGCCATAGCCTGCGTCATCCTCCCAATAAAATATCAGATCAAAACGGCGTTTTGCCAGATGGCTTCCGCGTAAAAGTATAACAGGTGAAGAAAAGATATGCAACCATTCCCGTATCTTCACCTGCACAGCCCTCACTACACGTCTCTTACGCTTCTTCCGCCGCTCGCTGCATATCGTTCCTACATCTTTTCTTTCTCACCGATCTGTTCTTCGATCCGTAAGAGTCTGTTGTATTTTGCCACTCTCTCAGACCGGCATGGCGCTCCTGTTTTGATCTGCCCGGTATTAAACGCCACGGCGATATCAGCGATGATCGTATCTTCTGTTTCTCCGGAACGATGCGATACAATTACATTATAACCTGCTTCCTGAGCTGTTTTTATCGTCTCGAACGTTTCACTTAAAGTACCGATCTGATTAACTTTTATGAGTATCGCATTAGCGGCTCCAAGTTCGATCCCTTTTCTCAATCTCTGCGCATTTGTGACAAAAAGATCATCTCCTACAAGCTGGACTCTGTTTCCAATCTTTTTCGTAAGCTTTTTCCACCCGTCCCAATCTTCTTCATCAAGCGGATCTTCGATCGAAAAAATCGGAAATTCTTCAACAAGTTCCTCATAATAAGAGATCATCTCTTCTGTCGTCCGCACGACAGGTTCTCCTTTTTTCCCTTCTCCCGCGAAAATATATCCGCCTTTTTCTTCAATATACAGCTCAGACGCCGCCACATCAAGCGCGATCATAATATCCCGCCCCATACGGTATCCTGCCCTTTCTGCCGCATCCCTTATCGTCCGAAGCGCTTCTTTCGTATCTGCAAGTTCAGGCGCAAATCCGCCTTCATCCCCAACTCCTGTCTGAAGACCTTTTCCTTTCAGAACCGCTCTTAGCATATGATAGATTTCCGCACAAATACGAAGTCTCTCCCGAAAAGAAGTCTCTCTTACCGGAACGATCATAAACTCCTGTATGTCTAACGGGTTATCGGCATGTACTCCGCCATTTAAAATATTCATCATCGGAACCGGCATCTTCTTCGCCTGAACCCCTCCCAAATATCTGTATAAAGGAATATTCAGTCCTTTCGCCGCCGCTCTTGCCGCCGCCATGGACACTCCTAAAATCGCGTTTGCACCGAGGTTGCTTTTATTTTCTGTTCCGTCCGCTTTACAAAGAGCACGGTCGATCTCCTTTTGATCGAACACGTTCATTCCTATCACCGCTTTTGCCAGACAACTGTTCACATTTTCAACTGCCCGCTCCACTCCTTTTCCTCCGTAACGCTCTTCCTGATCCCGAAGCTCCACAGCCTCATATTTTCCTGTTGAAGCGCCGGATGGAACTGCGGCTCTGCCGACGATATTTTCCCCTGCGAGAACTTCAGCCTCAATCGTAGGATTTCCCCGTGAATCTAATATTTCCCTTGCAAATATATCCCGAATCAACATCTCTTTATCCATATACTGTCTCCTTATTTATTTTCTTTCTTTCTATTCTTTTATTAATACATTATCTCCTCATTTTTATACTTAATGCGTTGACTTTTTATTTTTAGAAGATTACAATTCGAGTAGAGTTTTTAATTTCATACTTTGGAGAAAATAAAATGAATAAATTAAAACATTTCTTTATGCTTACATTCAGCACGCTTCTTATTGCATTCGGAACATACTTTTTTAAATTTACGAATAATTTCACTTTTGGCGGAATTACCGGTCTTGCCGTTCTTATCGCTAAAACCGGACTCATTTCGGCAGGTGACTTTAACTTTATCGCAAGCATGATTCTGCTCATCATCGGAATGTTCATCCTCGGGAAAAAATTCGCCGCAACTACCGCCTACTGCAGCATCCTTCTCTCCGTTTCGCTCTCGGTGCTGGAACGGCTCTTTCCTATGCACTCTCCTTTTACCGATGAACCGATGCTTGAATTATGTTTTGCCATAGCTCTTCCGGCGCTTGGATCGGCGATTCTTTTTAACATCGGTTCTTCCAGCGGCGGAACAGATATCATCGCAATGATCCTGAAAAAATATTCCAGCTTCGACATCGGCAAGGCATTATTGATTTCAGATGCATTGATAACGGCATCCGGATTTTTTATTTTCGATATAGAAACCGGACTGTTTTCCCTGCTCGGACTTTCTATTCGTTCTTTCATGATCGACACATTTATCGAAAGCTTTAACCTGTCGAAATATTTTAACGTCGTATGCGATAACCCTGAGCCGATCTGTGATTACATCGTACATACGCTCGGACGAAGCGCCAGCGTGTGTCTCGCCAAGGGAGCGTATTCAGGAAATGATAAATACATCATCCTCACTGCTTTAAACAGAATGCAGGCTGTGCATCTTCGCAACTTTATCCGTGAAAATGATAAAGAAGCTTTCATCCTTATCTCAAACACAAGCGAGATCATCGGAAAAGGCTTTCACAGCGTATAAATCACAAAACGCGCAAAAAAGCATTCCAAAATCATAAGCGGCTGGCAAAGCCTTAGGAAAACCCGGACTTTGTCTCGTCGCCGTTACAACAGGAGGCTGTAATTCTAACAATTAAATTCTTGTCAGAATTACAGCCTCCTTACAATACATATCATTAATTATAATTCATGATAATGCGGAATAATATCTTCATAATGTCCGTCATTCATTTCAAACCCTTTTGGAATCGTTCCTAAACGGACAAAACCAAGCTTTTCATAAAGTTTCAAAGCTCCTGCATTGCTTTTCACAACCGCATTAAACTGTAAAATGCGAAAGCCGAATTTTTTTCCCATTTTCATGCAATGTTTTACAAGCATTTCCCCGATATGAAGTCCCCGCATATCTTTTCGGACAGCATAACTTGCATTACATATGTGACCGCATCTTCCGATATTATTCGGATGCAAAATGTACATTCCGACAATTTCTTTTTTCTCTTCGTCATAAGCGATCCCCGTAAATGTCTGCTCTTTAAAAAACAGATCTCCTGTCGACTCTGTAAGAGTCTCTTTCTGTGGAAATGCGATCCCTTCTTTTACAACTTCGTTCCAGATGGCAATCGTTTCTTTTACATCCTCTTCCGCATACTGTCTGATCTTAATATCCACACTATTTCCTTCTTTCGTATCTATGATTTAATGAAAAAAATGATCCCCGATCTGGATTCCCCAGTTTCCGTTTCCGAAGGAAAGGCAATCGCCAATCGGATTACTTCCCGCAAGAGCGTCTGCCGCTGCCTGCATCGCTGTCTCTGTATAGCCTCCCGACGAAAGAACCGAATCAAGCCACCCTGTCATCGCCGGTCCGAACTGCCCAGACTGATAGATCACTTCACTGATCGTATTCGGATAAGAACCGCTTCTCACACGATTCATTACAACTGCTCCGACTGCAACCTGACCTTCATATGGCTGATTTCCCGCTTCGCAATAGATAAGAGCGGCAAGAAGTTCCTGCTCCCCTGCCATAACATTCGCCGCTTCCAACTGTGTCGCTTCCAAAGCCGCTGCCTGTGCTGCTTGTTCTTCGGCAATTCTTGCTTCTTCTGCGGCTCTTTCTTCCTCTGCCCGAATCATTTCTTCAATACGGACAGCCTCTGTTTTCCATACGTCTCCTGCCGTTTGAACGCTTTGCGAAACCTGTTTCGTTCCTTTGATCATACTAATCGTACCGTCCACAACTGAATCCCCGATCTGAACGGCTATTTCACCTCCCGCATAACGGAGATCTCCGGCGGTATTCATCTTTGTCCCGGGACTTGTAAATCCCGAAAGCAGCATAACACTTGACACTGTAAGATGCAGCGCCACAATCATTCTTTTTTTATTATAATTCATATACTCCTCCTCGTAAACATTTGCAATATCTTCACAATATATTTTTAATAATCCCCTTTTAAAATATATGTGTTGTTTTCATATTTATTACAGATATTACAAAAATGTTACGACTGGGATTGTACTACAAAGAAAAGAAGTTGTCAACTTTTTTCTTTCTCATTTTTTGCTGCATCTTTTTCTGCCGCAAAAAAACAGTCCTATCCGCATCTTTTCAAAACAAAGATACAGATAAGACTTTCATCTACTTGATCATTTACGCAAAAACATTGCGATCCGCTTATACAAAAGAAATGTAACCGCCCCGTTTATTCCCGCTTTTATCACATTGAAGCCGATAATAAACGGCATTAATTTCCATACGACATCTTTTGATACTCCCATAAACATCGGAGTAATCAATAAATTTGCCCCGACCATAACAACTGCCATTGCAGCCATTCCCGCCGTCAATCCAAAAACAGCCGTTGCCTTTGTCTTTTTTCTGTTGTAGATCATTCCAGATACGAGGACAAGAACACCCGTAGCGATCATATGCATCAATATCCCATACAGTCCGCTCCCCGCACTCACTGTCAGTCCCTGAACAACCGCCGTCACAACTGTCAAAACAAGCCCAGCCTCCGGTCCGAAGGCAAATGTTCCGATCAGAATAGAAATATCCGCCGGATCATACTCTAAAAACGGCACTGCCGGAAAAATCGGAAAATGAACAAGATATACCATCGCTACCGATATGGCTACCATCACTCCCATTTTTACCATTTTCACTGTTTTCTTCTTACTCATCACCATTTTTACCGTTCCTGTTTCCTCTTCCATTTTTTCTTCTCCTTTTTTTCGTTTCTGCAATTTTATAAATAAACATCCACCCGCCTAGCGGGTGGTTTTTCATTTTCGGGCATAGCCCTAATATTACTAGCCACGCACAAGTGCGTCTTTTATTGGCCTGCCAGCCACGCGCAGGATTACTTGCTACCCGTAAACGGGTCTCGCGGATCGAATAGACTAATCTGATCCATTTCCTTATCTTGTTTTAGCTGGTTGGCTATGTAACTTTTTATTGCTGCCGTGTTCTTCCCTACTGTATCAACATAGTATCCCTTACACCAAAACTCGCGGTTTCGGTATGCAAATTTCATATTTCCGAATCTCTGAAATATCATTAGGCTACTCTTTCCTTTTAAGTATCCCATGAATCCCGAAACGCTCATTTTGGGCGGGATACTCAGAAGTAAATGAATATGATCCGGACATACTTCTCCTTCGATGATTTCAACACCTTTCCATTGGCACAGTGTTCGGATTATTTCACGAATTGCTTCTTTCTTTTCGTTATAAAATACTTTCCTTCGATATTTAGGTGCAAACACTACATGATATTTGCAATTCCATTTTGTATGTGCTAAGCTTTTTACGTCTGTATTTTGTTCTGACATTATACGGTCCTCCTAATGTGTTTTTATTTACGTAACTGGCAGGTCACGTTTTTATTATACACATTAGGAGTTTTTATTTCTGAATACACCGCTAAAGCTTTCACGGAACCACGCGACTATCGCGTGGTTTTCTTGATACAAAAAATCCCGAACATATATCATGTTCGGGATAAACTGCACCTGTGTAACTTACCGCCCTTTCCTGAGCAATAAGCGGCACTATCTTCTCTCATCCAGACTATACTGTCGGTATCGGAATTCTTTCTGTTTAAGAAAGTCACCGATTCCACCGCATCGCTGCGGGTCGCGGACTATACCGCCGGTTGGGACTTGCACCCTACCCCGAAGATCGTATTCCATTTACTCTATTCATTATAAATCTATAGTTCTCTATTTTCAAGGACTTTGTTTTCTTTTTAACCTCTATTTTCACATTTTCACAAGCACAAATCCTCCAAAAAAACAAATTTTCTTATGGGTAGTCACTTTTTTAATTTACTTTATCATCTTTTTATTTCTTTTATCACTTTTTCATGTATATAAATATTGTAATAATATCATTTTTCTTTCTGATGCCTTGATTTCTCCGTCAAAGATTCCTCTTTATCCGTTTTTTTCATATTTGGTTCAAATTTTTTCATATTTGGTTCAAAAGTTCCTCACATTTTTTACACATTTTCTGTGTATACTAAAAGTGTTCTCAGATGAGAACACTTTTTCATAAACTTTTTCCCCCATGAGCCGCAGAAATGTGGCTCATCCTTTTTATATCGTTCTTTATGACATCACTCTTCCGCGCATCTTTCCCCAAAGGCGAACCTGAACATAATCATATGCCTTATCATAGATAAGTATTCCTATCTGTCCGGCTATCATAACACCGACAAGAATCGGGGTCGATACTGCTTTTGCAAATAACATTTCTCTGAAAATAACAACGATCGGGATATATACAAGATTAAAGATTCCGTATTTAAAAAGAAGAAACGCCGTCCTGCTCTTTTCTTCCCGCACATGCCGCACGATCCATCTCCATGCAGCTTCTCTCCCCCATATGTATAATCCCATCGCCGCAAATGTAAACACATAAAACTTATTCGGCGCTGTAATAAATCCAAGTATCACTCCTGCCGCATAAAATGCCGCTCCTATCCTAAGTCCGAACTCCCGGATAATGATCCCGACAAAAAAAGATGCCGCCGCCAGCAGAAATAATGTGCTCGTCTCGATCACACTGCCCAACACCATAAAGATCACAGTCAGCGCAAGAAGAAGTCCGCTAAACGCCATTGTTTTTGCCTTTACATGCATGAACACAAGTCGCCTCCCATACATTCGCACAACGAATCCGCAACAAACAGATCACAACACATATTGCCTGTACCGCACGGTGTAGTACCGCTGCTGTATCCATTGCCATAAGAGCTGTTCTGATAACGGCTGCTCGCATAATTCAACTGATTCAAAAGCTGTCTGTACTGCATATTGTTCGGCTCCATATTCACAGCCTGAGCCGCATGGTCTCTTGCCAGAACATTATTGCCAAGTCCCGCATTCGCACAGCTGCTTAAATAATACCAGATTGCAGATCGTTCGTTAATCTGATCAAGCGTGTTGAGCGCTTCGCGAAATCTTCTGCTGTTAATATAATTCACAGCCGCCTGAAGCCTCGGATCCTGCTGTGCGTTCTGATAATTACCGCCCGCACCATAAGAAGAACTGCCCGAGGACGACCCGTAACCATAAGAATATCCGCCGCCCGAAGCTCTCTCTTTCATGATCATATCATAAGCTTCCTGTACTTCTTTAAACTTTTCTTCTGCAAGATCTGCAAGAGGATTATCAACATTCGCATCCGGATGATACTTTCTTGTAAGATCACGATATGCTTTTTTTATCTCATCATCTGACGCGCTTGGAGAAACGCCGAGCACTTCATACGGGTTATTTATCATTTTTTCTGTTCCTCACTTTTCTTTCTCTGTATCTTATTATAACAATTCCACACTCCATCATACAATATATTCCGCAAAATGTCTATATCCGAAAGGCATGGAAGCTTCTCAAATTCTGCCGTACTCTCTGCTATCATCATGCATAAGATCTGTTTGATCCGCTCTTCATATCCTTCTTCTTCGGCAATCTTCTTCAACGGGTTATAGCATCCTTTTTCCAGATCATTCGGCAGATCTTCATATGCGTCCATAAGATAAATAAACTTTCCCATAAAAAATCCCATCTTCCGAAGAGTTTCTTCCCACCGGTCTTTTTTATATAAAAACAGCTCTTCCATCAGTTTCCCGAAACATCCTGCCGTTTTATCCAAATCTGTACTTCCTTCTCTTTCGCAAACAGACAATTCATTCAGAGCCGATTCGATTGCCCTGCTCTGCCTCGGATATTGTTCCATGATTTTTTTTACTTTACCTCGAAGCATCGTTTTTACAGTCAGGCTTGAAACTTTCCTTTCATCCTGCCAATCATCTTCCATATGATAATATGCCATCAACACGTTCATGGCCGCACCATATGACGTAATCTCGTTTGTCAACATTATCTGCTTTTTTACCGGATGCACTTTGCAGCAATGCATATCTGCTCTCGTGTCACTTTCATATAGCGAAGATAACAAAATAATTGCAAATGTCATATCATATGTAAGTGTCATCTGACCTATAAACCCATACTCTTCTTTTAATACATGACACAAACCGCAATAATATGCCTTATATTTTTTTAAATCTTTCACCTTTAATTCCGGTTCACATACCGTCACATACCCAAACATCACTCTTCTCCTCAAACACTTCTTCATTTTCTACATTGTCTTGCTTTGACATGCTTTCATTGTAAAACAATATTTTCCGTCACATTCTTATCGCATTATAACACGCATTCGGCCTGCTGTTTATAAAAATACGGTGAATTATAACTGTGTACTGTTACACAGCTTGCTGATATTAACTATAAATAGCCTTTACAATGTTTTATAAAGTATTTTCAACGTCAGATTCTAATTGTAAACCTGTTTTTATTTTAGGTTGACTTTTGTTTCATTTTCTATTATACTACGCTCGGATACACCAATAAAACCGTGTTCTTTTTCATAACAGTTTTTATGTGCTTTCGTTCTTTTTTATCAAACCATACATTTTACGTAAAGGAGTAATCTTATGAACCAGCGCCTCACTGCCTCACAGGCAGAAAAAACAAAAAAAATCACAATGATCGGACTTATGACAGCTGTAACATGCATTCTCGGACCTCTTTCCCTCCCGCTTCCATTTAGTCCTGTGCCGATCACTCTGACAAACTTTGCGGTTTTTCTTTCTATTTATATACTCGGAATGAAATACGGAACGATCAGTCTGCTCATTTACCTTGCTCTCGGTACAATCGGACTTCCTGTCTTTTCGTCGTTCAGCGGCGGTCTTGGGAAGCTAGCCGGACCGACCGGGGGATATTTGTTCGGTTTCATCTTCCTTGCACTCATCCATGGATTTTTTATGCTGAGATTTCATAAAAAAACGTTTGCTTCAATCATCGGCATGACTCTCGGCATGATTGCCTGTTATCTATTCGGAACGATATGGCTTGCACTACATATGAGCCTTACTTTCAAAGCTGCCCTTATGATCGGAGTCATCCCTTATCTTCCCGGAGATGCTGTCAAGATCGCTCTCGCAGCAATCATCGGACCGAAACTATCAAGCGCAATACAAAAGACACAGAAATGATTATATACTTTCTTAATTCCCTGTTTATAATTTTTCGTATTCTTTTATAGTTTAAACATACTTTTGACATATTTGTTCTTTATAATCTGAGTTAGATAGTTGATAAGCAACTATCTTCCCCTCATAAAGTTGAAGTGTCAAAAGCACTCTACTTTAACTCTCATTCCTTTAGATAACTATAAAACAACGAAACCCGTTAGCCGGAAGGTTAGCGGGTTTTCGCTGTTTATCGTATTCTATGCATCATTTAAAACTATCAAAACAAACTGTCCTATACAAAAAGATCCCGCTTAACGCAGGATCTTTTTCTCACATATAAGAAGCACTTTCACATAACATAACCGTTCTGCTTCTGTTTTTCTTTTTATTCTGCATGAAGGATTTTATAAACTCCGCCCTGAACAATTACAACTGTCGGATCTTTTGTCGGTTCTCCGTCTTCACTCCATGTAATTGATTTTCCTGTCATTCTGTCAACTTTGATCTCTGTCATCGCTTTTTTCAAAGCATCACTCATATCGGAAACGCTCATATCAGGTGTAAGTTCAGCCTTTTCTGCTGCCTCTTTGATCACATATACGCAGTCATAAGCATCCGCTGCAAACTGATTCGGAGTTCCCTTGAAAGCAGCTTCAAAATCGGATACAAATTTCTGTGTCGCTTCATCTTCCGCATCTGCCGTAAACGGTGTAAGGAACATTAAATTCTCAGCCAACGCTGCATCAAATCCGTCTAATGCAAGCAGTCCGTCCATTCCGTCACATCCGAACCACTTCGGTGCAAATCCCATTTTGTTTGCCTGAGCAAGAATCAAAGATGCCTCCTGATAATAAATCGGCAGGAAAACAAGTTCTGCGCCTGCGTCTTTCGCTTTCTGAAGCTGAACGGAAAAGTCTGTCTTACTGTCTGCCGTAAACGCTTCTGCCGCTACAATATCAAGTCCGAGTGTTTTCGCCTGCTCTGCGAATTTCTGATAAACTCCCGATGAATATGTGTCGGAACTGTTGTAAATAACCGCTATCTTTTTCGCCAGATTATTCTCTGAGATATAATCAGCCGATGCTTTTCCCTGATCCGGATCTGAGAAGCACATACGGAATGCATTGTCATACTGAATACTTTCTACAGCCGTTGCCGACGGTGTGAGCTGGAACATATTATCTGCATGTGTCTCTTCTACAACTGCCGTACACGGTGTTGATGTCGTCGTTCCGACTAACATCTGCATTCCCCAGTCTTTCAGCGTATTGTACGCATTAACCGACTTTTCGGAATCAGACTGGTCATCCTCAAATTTAAATTCGATCTGATATCCGTTGATACCGCCAGCTTCATTGATCTCGTCAATCGCAAGCTGGATACCGTTTTGTACTGCCGTACCATAAATCGCCGCATCTCCTGTTGTAGGTCCGATACCTCCGATCTTAAATGTATCCGCGTCTGCCGAACCCTTGTCACTTCCGCCGCCGTTTCCGCAAGCCGCCATTGATACTGTCAGAGCTGATACAAGCGCGATACTTGCTGCTTTCTTCCACATTTTCATAACTAAAACTCCTCCTTGCTAACTTACTGTGTTACTATGGTAACTTGCAGAAGCAGTTTTGTCAAGAGAAAAAACAGATTGTACTCTGTTTTTTCCCTCAAGCTTTTTCACCGATAAAATCAAACCGCTGATTTAAAACTCTTTTTTTTCTAAAATCCGCTGACTCCAAAACCACGAAGCAATCGTAACAATAACTGCCGCCACTATGACAATCGCTGCAATCCCATATTCTCCTATATTGAAAGCAGCCAGAAGAAACTTCTCTTTTAAAGTTTCCGACAGCATTCCTGCTAATTTTGCAGCAATCAGGGCAATCACCATTGCTCCTCCGAATACAATAGGAATAACCAAGCGGCCCTTCTCGCTTTCAAATCTTAATTTCAAAGGAATCATAATATCGTTTAAAATCAATACGGTGATTGTATAAACTCCGTACATCAAGATAAGTTCAGTCAAGCTTTCTTTCGGAGTAAGTAAGAAAAACTGTACAACGACTGAGATTATGCCGACCAAAAACGAAATCGCTGTCATGATCAAAACAAACACGTACTTTTCATTTACATACTGTCTTCTTGTAATCGGCAGAGTAAACAAAAACGGATAACCGTTATCATATTCATCATAACTGATCGTACTTACCGTAAACAAAGTAAAAATAAAAGTGACATATCCAACTGCCGCATAAAGTTCTTTCGTCATGATCCCCATCATCGTTCCGATGATCAAAAAGACCAGCAGCAGATTTTTCCCATTATTTTTCATTAATTTCAAATCTTTGATCAAAAGTCCTTTCACAGTTCGTTCCCTCCTATCATCATCGCAATCAATTCGTCTACAGTGCCTTTTTCCACTACAATATCCGGATAATTTTCGATATAATATTGTTTCTCTTTTGTCAGACAGGCATATCCATAATGTTCTTTCCTTTTTTTCAGCAAATACCTCTTGTCAAGTTCCTCAAACTGCTTTTCATCTACTTTCAGCAATCCGTATTGATTCAGAAGTACATCCGTATCTTCATGAAAGATAATCCTTCCTTCATGAATCATATAAATATCGTCGCACAAACCTTCCAGATCAGAAGAAATATGGGAACTGATCAAAATTGTTCTCTCCCCGTCTTCCTCCATATATTCTCTGAACAGATTCAAAATACTTTCTCTCGCCATCACATCCAGACCTGCTGTCGGTTCATCAAGAAGCAGAAACTTCGCTTTATGCGTCAGCGCGCAAAGCACTTTCAACTTTGCTTTCATTCCGGTTGAAAACTCTTTAATCGATTTATTAAGAGGAATATCCAACTTATTACACAAATCCAGAAAACGCGACTTCTCAAATTCGGTATATAGCGACTCCATCACCGGTATGATATCTTTTACTTTTAAATATCCGCTGAATCCCGAATCTGTCAAAACAATTCCCATCTTCGCTCTGTCTTTCGCTGTTAGCTCCAAAGGTTTTTTCCCGAAGATAGTGATTTCTCCTCCATCCGGCTTTATAAGGCCGAGAAGCGCTTTAAATGTTGTACTTTTTCCTGCTCCGTTTTCACCTACGAGCGCCGTAATATACCCTTTTTCCACCTTCATCGAACAATTCAGCTCGAAATTTTCATATTTTTTTTGCAATTTATTTATTTCCAACATCTTTTAGTCCTCCATGATCAACTCTAACATTTCCCTAATCTGACTGTCATCCAGACCACATCCTCTTGCCTTTTGAACTACTTTTTCCAGATCGCTTTCTATCTCTCTTTTCAATTCCTCTAATATCCGCTCTTTATTTGAAGCCGCGACATAAGTTCCCTTTCCGTGAATCGTCACTGTAAATCCTTCCTGTTCAAGATTATCATACGCTTTCTTTACAGTCAGCGCACTGATCTTCAACTCTTTTGCAAGAGTTCGGACTGAAGGAAGAGCATCATTTTGCTTCAGATCTCCGCCTGTAATAAGTGATTTGATCTGATCCATAATTTGTTCATAAATCGGTACCATCGACGAACTGTTGATTATAATCTTCATATACTTCCTCCTTTCGTCAAACAGTATATAACAGTATATAACTGTTTGTCAACTGTTATATACTGTTTATTTGAAAGTTCATCATAACTTTTCCAAAATGCAAATCCATTTTCTTACATTAACCCAGAAATATCAGAAGGCACATTTCCGTTACAAAAAGCGGGATCGACTGTTTTTTCAACAATCGATCCCGCTATACTAACCGTCCCGGCGCTTCGGACTATCGTTCCATCATACTGATAGACTCTATTCCTACGCTTCCTCCCCGGACAACTTCTATTGTTTTAAATTCTTCCTTCATTAATTTTACGACCGCGTCGTTTTTCGTAGCAGTCTGAACAAACTCCACAAGCACACTGTCTTTTCCGTAATCGATCACTTTCGCCTTAAACGTTTCCGCAATCTGAAACACTTCAACTTTATCCTCAGGTGTGCATTTAAACACTTTCACATATAAAATTTCTTTCATACGCACAAAGATATTTGTAAAATCAATCACTTTGATCACTTCTACCATTCGGTTCAGCTGTTTTTTGATCTGCTCAAAAGTTTCATCATCGCTCACTGTAGCGATCGTCATTCTTGATACTGTCGGGTCTTCCGTTGTTCCTACTGTCAGACTGTCCAGATTATATGTCTTTCCGGAAAAAAGTCCTGTAATTTTTGAAAGTACGCCGACTTGATTTTCAACATAAAGGGAAATCCATCTTTTTTTCATTTTATTTTCCATATTCACGCGCTCCCTTCTAACATTCCACAATCATTTCTTCCAGTGTTCCGCCCGGTTTTATCATCGGATAAACCATCTCTTCCGGATCAATGATAAACTCGATCAAAGTTGGCACAGTTGTATTTTTTCCGGCTTCTTCAAAAGCCTCCTTTATCTCTTCTTTCTTTGTCACGCGGATTCCCTTTGCGCCGTAACTTTCTGCCAGACGCACAAAATCCGGTGTATATTCCGGCATTTCTTCCCCATTTGTTCTTCGGAACAACGCCCCGGAACGCAGATTCGTCATCCCGTAGCGTTTTCCATAAAACAGTTTCTGCCACTGACGGACCATACCGAGATATTCATTATTAAAGACGCACAGAATCAACGGAAGTTCCTCCAAAACAGCAGTCGCAAACTCCTGTATATTCATCTGCATTCCGCCATCACCGGAAATCGCGATCACGGTTCTGTCCGGATTGCCTATCTTCGCTCCGATCGCAGCGGGGAATCCATATCCCATAGTTCCGAGTCCGCCTGATGTAACGAGCTGCTTCTTTTCCGTTATTTCTGCATACTGCGTCACAAACATCTGATGCTGTCCTACATCCGTTGTAATAATAGCATCGTCAAACTGTCTGTTCATCTCTTCGATAATATCTCTTGGTCCTATCGAACCGTGAACTTTCATTGTAAGCGGATGTTCTGCATTCCACTGCGCGATACGTTCTAACCACTCTTTTGTCTCACATGGTTCCACATATTCTCTCATCTTCGCCACAGCTTCTTTCGCATCGGCAACAATAGGCACATGCACATGAATATTTCTTGATATCGACGCTGTATCAATATCTATATGTACAATCTGTGCATTCGGTGCAAATTCATGAAGTTTCCCTGTAATCCGATCATTAAAACGAGTACCGATAGAAAACAACAGATCGCATTCGCTCACTGCCATGTTCGCGGCATACGCCCCATGCATTCCCAGGTTTCCGATAAACAGCGGATGATCTGTCGGAACCGCGCCTCGTCCCATGATCGTCGTCACTACAGGAACGTTTGTTATATTGACTACTTCCGTAAACTCTTTATTCGCTCTTGCGATATTCACTCCGCCTCCTGCAAGAAACAGCGGTTTTTTCGCCTTATTGAGCATCTTAAGCGCGCGTTTAAGCTGCCCCATATGAACGCTCGTATTCGGCTTATATCCACGAAGATTTACCGTTTCCGGATATTCCGGGCTTCCAAGCTCACTCATCACATCTTTCGGAAGGTCGATCAGCACTGGTCCCGGTCTCCCTGTCCGCGCAATATAAAACGCCTCTTTAATGATCCTTCCAAGATCTTCTCTTTTACTCACGGTCACACCGTACTTTGTAATACTTCGTGTGATTCCTACGATATCCACTTCCTGAAACGCATCGTTTCCGATCAGATGGCGGGCCACCTGACCTGTAAAACAAACTAACGGCACACTGTCATAATTCGCCGTTGCCAACCCGGTAACAAGATTCGTCGCTCCCGGACCGCTTGTCACAAGGCACACGCCGACTTTCCCCGTTGTCCGCGCATATGCATCTGCCGCATGTACAAGCGCCTGTTCATGTCTTGGCAAGATCACTTTGATCTCATCTTGTCTGTATAACTCATCGCTAATATCAATCGTACACGCTCCCGGATATCCGAAAATCGTATCGACTCCTTCTTCTTTTAACGCTCTTACGAGCAGCTTATTTCCCGTAATCTGTCTCAAAATCTTACCTCCTCAAACTAAGGGTCTGTCTCTCATACTCTCATTGCCTGAAAAAACAACAACTCCGAATCCAAATTTTCTCTTCCGGCATCTTAAGCAATATGATACTTTGTATCCGGTATCTTGTCAATTTCCTATCCTTGATCTTTTTTATCTATGGCAGCAGTTCAGCCATACAGACGTCCGCCCGTTCATGAGTAAAACAGCAGCACCGGCCACAAGAAGCACCCGTGCGGTTTTACGAATGACGCAGTCGGAACTGTTACTTTCTGCATCGTATCATTCCGACAATAGAATACACCGCTAGAGCCGCAGCATTTACGATGACAACACTTGCTCCTGCGGGAGTTGCCCATACATAAGAAATCGCAATCCCGATCACAAGACATAAAACAGATATTACGGCGGAATTTATAATGACAGACCGAAATGTTCTGCATACACGCATCGACGTCAGCGCCGGAAAGATGATCAGACTGGAGATCAAAAGAGCTCCCATCATCCGCATCCCAAGCACGATTGTCACGGCTGTCAGCACAGCGATCAGCGTATTGTACAGATTGGCTTTTACTCCCGTTGCCTGCGCAAATGTTTCATCGAATGTGACCGCAAATATTTTATTATAAAAAAGAAGATACAAAACGAGAACGATTCCCGCCAAAATAACACTCAGCCGAACATCTTCGGCGCTCATAGCCAAAATACTGCCGAACATATAATTGTACACATCTGTATTCATTCCTGTCGTCATGGAAATCACCATGACTCCAAGGGCAAGAGAGGTTGTCGAAATAAGCGCGATTGCCGCATCACCTTTGATCTTGCCGTTTCCCTTTATCCTTAAAATCAAAACAGCAGCAAGTACAACAACCGGGATCGCAACAGAAAGCGGAGCTGCCTGAAACGCAGTTGCCACCGCAAGAGCGCCAAAACCAACATGAGACAAGCCGTCTCCTATCATCGAATATTGTTTCAGCACAAGACTGACGCCAAGCAGCGCGGCGCAAAGGGCAACTAATGAACCTACCGCAAACGCCCGTACCATAAACGGATAAGAAAACATTTCCACAATCGTATCAATCATGCTCTTCACCTCCGAGGAATTTCTTTCCGATCCGGCTTTTACGATAGTCTTCTGCCGTTCCGAAAAATCGGACCGTCTCCTGCAAATGAAGAATATGACTTGCATTTTCCACTGCAGTTTCTATATCATGAGAGACCATCACAACCGCGATATTTGATTCCTGATTGATCTTTCGGATCAGATCATAAAATTCTCCTGTTACGATCGGATCAAGTCCCGTCACAGGTTCATCAAGTAAAAGTAGGCTTTTCGTCGCACAAAGCGCCCTTGCAAGAAGCGCTCTTTGCTGCTGTCCGCCCGAAAGATCCCGAAAGCATTGGCGCGCCAAATCTGTGATTCCTAACATTTCCATCTTTTCTGCCGCAGCTTCTTTATCTTCTTTCCTATAAAACGGCTTCCACCCACGGCCGTTTAATCTTCCCGACAAAACGACTTCATAAACGCTGGCAGGAAATCCTTTTTGCTCTTCATTTTTCTGCGGCAGATATCCGATCTCATTTTTCTTCAGTCCGTCTCCGTATATGATTTTCCCCCGGTCTGCGCCTTTTAGTCCGAGCAGGCTTTTGACAAGGGTGCTTTTACCTGATCCATTCTCTCCGACAATGCAGAGGTAATCTCCCCTTTCAATAGAAAAATTCAATTCTTTTACAACCGTTTGTCCTTCGTAACCGATGGAAACATTTTCACACGTTATCAGCGCCATCAGTTCAAAACCTCCTTTAACGTATCTGCGTTCTTTTGCATCATCGTAAGATATGTCTCGCCTTTTTCAAAATCTTCTGCCGAAAGGTTATGGCAGCTATAAAATATTCTCACTTCCGTACCGGAAGCTTCGGCTACCGCATTTGCAATGTCTGCATTGCTTAACTCCATTTTAAGCACTGCCGGAACGTTCTCGTCTTTTGCCTTTTCAATCAAAAATACCATTGTCGCCGCGCTCGGCTCTGTATCACCTGCGCATCCCGGAAATGCCGCATAATATTCCAATCCATACTCTTTTGCAAAATAAAGAAACGGAAAACGATCTCCGAATATTAATAAATTTCTTTTTGACTGTCTCACAACTTCTCGAAACCGCTTATCCAATTGTGCAAGCTCTGTCTGATATCTATCTGCGTTTTCCTCATACGCCGCTTTATTTTCAGAGTCTTTTTGAATGAGAACTTCTTTGATCTTCTCCACGATCACAGATGCATTGACAGGAGACGTCCATACATGTTCGTCAATTTCATGGACAGATCCCTCATGTTTCTCTTCACCGTGCATTTCATGGTGAGAGTCTCCTGCCGGTTCTTTCATTCCTTCTACATGTTCTTCTTCCTCCGTTTCAACACAATCGAGAAGTCTTATCGAAACCCGGTCTTTATCCGGCATGGAACTTAAAATATCTTCAACCCACACATCATTTTCCCCGCCGACATAAATGAACACGTCACTGTTTTCAATAGCGATCATATCTTGCGGCGTCGGCTCATAAGAATGACTTTCCTCCCCGGGTTTTAAAAGCATTTTTAAGTCTACGCAGTCTCCGGCGATCTCCCTTACAAAATCATACGGAGGAAAAATTGTCGTCACAACACTCAGCCGCCCATTTTCATTTGTTTTGTTTTGTTCTCTATGCCCCCCGTCTTTATCAGCCGGGTACCCCGCACATCCCTGCACAATAACAGCAAGGCACAGAACGAGAACCGCCGGTCCCCGTCTGCGCCATATTTTTTTCTTAACATCTTTCATATGTTGTAAAACAAAATTCCAGATCAAAACAAGTCTGCTCCTCACTTTCCTGCGTCATCTTCCACTCGCTCATCTCATCCAAATTCGGGAAATAAGTGTCTGCCTGAAATGCACGATCCACTTTTGTCACATAAATTTTATCACAATGCGAAAGCATCATCTTGTAGACGCTCTCTCCTCCGATAATGTAGATTTGTTCCGTATCATACTTTCCGAGTTCATTCATCAATTCTTCTTCATCGTGAACGATCACCGCACCTTTTGCTTCATAGTTTCTGTCTCTTGTAAGCACAATATTGATCCTGTTTTTAAGCGGCATCCCATTCGGGAAACTTTCCAGTGTCTTTCGACCCATTACGATAACTTTACCTGTCGTTGTTTCTCTAAAAAACTTCATATCAGACGGAATACTCACAAGAAGCCTGTTCTTGTATCCGATTCCCCAGTTTTTATCGGCACATACGATTGCTCTCATACTCCGCACACTCCTTTCTCTACTCAAACAGCAATCGGAATATTTTTAATCTGCGGATGCGTCTCATAGCGATCCAGTCTGACGTCATCCGGTGTAAAATCATAAAAGTCTGTAATCTCAGGATTCAGCCAGAACGTCGGCGCCGGAAGCGGTTCTCTGGAAATCAGTTCCTCGATCATCGGAACATGCCTGTCATAAATGTGCGCATCTGCGATCACATGCACAAACTCTCCTGCTTTCATTCCGCATACTTGTGCAAGCATATGAACGAGAACCGCATACTGACACACATTCCAGTTATTTGCCGCAAGAACGTCCTGAGATCTTTGATTTAAAATAGCATTCAGCGTCAATTTCTCACTGTCTTTTTCTTTTGTCACATTGAACGTCATACTATATGCACACGGATAAAGATGCATCTCATGCAGGTCATTATGAACATAAATGTTCGTCATGATACGTCTGCTGTACGGATTATTTTTCAGATCAAATATGACACGGTCCGTCTGATCCATCCGGCCTTCTTTATACTGATGCTTCACTCCCATTTGATAGCCGTAGGCTTTTCCGATCGACCCTGTCTCATCCGCCCAACTGTCCCAAATGTGGCTTTTTAATTCATTTACATTATTTGATTTTTTCTGCCAGATCCAAAGCAGCTCGTCCACACAGCTTTTTATCGCTGTACGGCGCAGTGTCAACGCCGGAAATTCTTTCGATAAATCATATCGGTTCACAACGCCGAATCGTTTGATCGTATATGCAGACGTTCCGTCTTCCCAGACCGGACGCACTTTTTCTCCTTCTGTGCTCGTACCGTTGTCAATAATATCACGGCACATATCGATAAACACTTTATCTGCGTAACTCATATATCTTCTCCTTTTATCAATTCCTTTTCCGCTCTTCCGGCTCATTTACTTCCGCCTGCTCTCACGGATCTGCAATATTATTCAATATCTTATCCAAATTCTTTCTAAGAGCTTCTGTTTCCCTCTTTGTCATCCCTCTCGTCAGTTCTCTGTCCAGCTTGCGCCTGTCAGCTTCCATTTTTCTTCTAATATCATAAGCTTTTTCCGTAAGATAAATTATCTTTTTTCTTCTGTCGTTTGCATTCGGTACACAGAAAATATATCCTTTTTCATCTAAGCGCTTCAGTATTCCGGTCACAGTCGGATTTTTCAGATTCAGATTTTTCTCCACATCTCTCTGACTCACTTCATCTTTACTCGTATGAAACAAATAATCGAGCACCGCGCACTGGGATGATGTGATTCCTATTTTTTTCAATCGTTCATTAAGATCTTTTTCATATACATTATTGACCTGTTTTATGATAAAACCGATCGGCAAACTCCGATTTTCCATCTGCACTCCTTATTCGGACTTTTTGAAAATTCAACTGCTCCCGCCCGGCATCTAAAATCCGGCGGCAGTTTCTATCAATACTCTCTGATCATGCTGCTCACTTCAAAAATACTTTTCATTTCCTTCAACTCACAAAGCGCGCTTCCCATATGTTTTTCTTTCACTTTCTCCGTTACGATCACAAGCTCCGCTCTGTCCGTCTTGGCGTTTTTCTGTACGACTCTTGCAATACTCACCTTATGTTCCCCGAACACCTTCGCGATCTGCGCCAGAACACCCGGGCAGTTTTCAACCTGCATCCTAAGGAAGAATTTATTTTTCACATCTCCGAAATCTTTTACGGCAAGCTGCTGATAACATGTACAGCTTATCCGTCCGCTGCATCCGTATTCAATATTTCTCGCCTCGTCGATCACATCCCCTACAACCGCGCTTGCCGTCGGCATCTCTCCTGCGCCTCTTCCGTAGAACATCGCATCGTCCACTGCATCTCCGTGAATAAATACAGCGTTAAAAGAATCTCTTACAGATGCCAGCGGATGATCTCTCGCGATCATGACCGGGTAAACTCCGACCTCGATTCCTTCCGGCGTATTTCTCGCCACACCAAGCAGCTTGATCACGCTGTCAAACTCTTTGGCATAGGCGATATCTGCCGCCGTAATTTTTGTAATTCCTTCCGTATACACATCCGCAAACACGACTCTTGAATGAAATGCAATAGAAGCCATGATCGCCATCTTCCTTCCGGCGTCAAGACCTTCTACGTCCGCCGTCGGATCTGCTTCCGCATAGCCGAGTTCCTGCGCTTTTTTCAAAGCATCCGAAAATTCCATTCCATCCTCAAACATCTTCGTTAAAATATAGTTCGTCGTACCGTTCACGATTCCGAGTATGTCTGTCAGGTCGTTGCCCGCAAGACACTGTTTCAGTGGTCGGATGATCGGAATACCACCTGCCACTGCCGCCTCAAACAGAAAATCTTTTCCCGCTGCCTGTGCCGTGTCAAAAATCTCTTTTCCTTCTTCCGCAATCAGATCTTTATTTGCAGACACAACGTTTTTCCCTGCTTTTAAAGCCTCCAGTATCATCGTTTTCGCCGGTTCGATACCGCCGATTACCTCAATTACGATCTGAATCTCATCATCTTCTATAATTTCTTTCCAATCATCTGTAAGAAGCGTCTCATCGACTCCTTCTCTTTTCTTATTCTTATTATGGACAAGAATCTTTTTAATCTCAAGCTGCGCACCGATCGTCTTATCCATCGTCTCCGCCCTCTTACGAAGAAGCTTGTACACACCCATTCCGACAGTTCCAAGTCCGAGAAGTCCTACTTGTATTTTACGCATATCGAAACCTCACCTTTTCTTTCCGTTCTTTTATAAATCTAATCTCTGAGATACATGTTATTTATTATACTTTGAAAAAAACAAATTGTAAAAGACTTTTTAACGTATATCATCTATTATATAGTATAAAATAAAAAGCACTCGCATCTCATCTGAGATATCAAGTGCTTTTTAAGAGCGACAGACGGGGTTCGAACCCGCGACCCCGACCTTGGCAAGGTCGTACTCTACCAGCTGAGCCACTGTCGCATTTTCTCCGTTCCGTTGACCGGAACAATACATACTATACTACGCACAAAGAGAAATGTCAACACCTTTTTTTATTTTTTTATCATAAATTGCATTCATGGATTGTATTCCAAAAATTCTCAAAACTTTTTTATTTTCTCATTACTTTTAAAGAGTTTTCAGCTCCATATATTTTCGCATTGCACCTCACCCACTTCGATGCTATACTTTTTATGTATTTGTATTACTCAGAAAGGAGTCCTATCATTATGAAATTTATATATCCTGCGGTCTTCCGCAAAAACGAAAGCGGCGGGTACGATGCATATTTCCCGGATCTTGAATGCTGCGAAGCATCGGGAGATACTCTCGACGATGCAATCGACAATGCAAATGAAGCCGCCCGCAACTGGATCATGGTAGAATTTGAAGAAGAAAATCCTGTCTTCCCATATATTTCAGATATCAATGATATTGAAACAGAGGCGGGCGATATCGTTCGGAATATCTCGGTAAACATCCGGTTCTATGAAGGCTGGGATGAATAAAGACGCATCCGGCGATATACGCTGAAATTCGTTTAGCTATAATAAAATAAAACCTCACTGCAAAAACGTACCGGGCTTTGATCTGACTTTTTCAAAGCAGTACAGTTAAGGCAGTGAGGTTTTTATTCTTATTTTTCTGTTTCGGCTGTTGTTTCAAGACCAAGTTCATTCAGCTGTTTTACATCAACGACACTTGGCGCTTCCGTCATAAGGCAAGACGCATCTTTCACTTTCGGGAATGCGATCACATCACGAATGCTGTCCTGTTTTGCCATAAGCATAACGAGACGATCCAAACCGTAAGCAAGTCCTGCATGAGGCGGAACTCCATATTTAAACGCATCAAGAAGGAATCCAAACTGGCTGTATGCCTGCTCTTTTGTAAAGCCGAGCACTTCAAACATCTTCTCCTGAATATCATCCTGGAAGATTCGGACGCTTCCTCCTCCGATCTCATTTCCGTTCAAAACGATATCATATGCTTTTGCGCGCACTTTTCCCGGATCGCTGTCGATCAGCGGAAGATCTTCCTCCATCGGCATCGTAAACGGATGATGCATTGCCACATAGCGGTTCTGCTCTTCACTCCACTCAAGAAGAGGGAACTCTGTGATCCATACAAATCGGAATTCATTTTTATCAAGCAGTTCAAGCTGTTTTGCCAGTTCCACACGAAGCGCTCCGAGGCTGTCCCACACAACCTTGTTCTTATCTGCCGCAAAAAGCAGTAAATCACCGGCTTCTGCTCCCATCGCCTTGATCAGCGCATCCATCTCTTCTTCCATCATAAATTTTGCAAAGGAAGATTTTATACTTCCGTCTTCCTGGATCGCAATATAAGCGAGTCCTTTTGCGCCGTAATCTTTCACAAATGCCGTCAGTTTATCAATCTTCTTTCTCGGCATCCCGCCCTGACCTTTCGCGTTGATACCGCGTACACTTCCGCCATTTTCGACTGCTCCGGTAAATACGGAAAAGCCGCAGTTTTTCACGACGTCTGTCACATCTGTAAGTTCCATGCCAAAACGAAGATCGGGCTTATCCGAACCGAAACGATCCATCGCTTCCTGCCATGTCATTCTCTGGATCGGAAGCGGTACATCTACGCCGAGAACTTCTTTAAATACTCTCGCAAGATAACGTTCATTTACATCGATCACTTCATCTACATCGACAAAAGAAAGTTCCATGTCGATCTGTGTAAATTCCGGCTGTCTGTCCGCACGGAGATCTTCGTCACGAAAACATCTTGCAATCTGAATATACCGGTCAAATCCCGAACACATCAAAAGTTGTTTATAAAGCTGCGGCGACTGCGGAAGTCCGTAAAAACTTCCCGGATGCACGCGGCTTGGCACTAAATAATCTCTCGCGCCTTCCGGCGTACTTTTTCCGAGTACCGGCGTCTCTACCTCAAGAAATCCTTCCTCTGAGAAAAACTGTCTTGTCAATGTCATCACTTGACTTTTCATCATCAGATTTCTCTGAAGATCGGCTCTTCTAAGGTCAAGATAGCGATATTTCAAACGAACTTCTTCTTTTGTCTTAGAGTTTTCCTCAATCGGAAACGGCGGTGTCAAAGCCTCTGAAAGAATTCTGAGTTCACTTGGGATAACCTCGATCTCCCCTGTCGCAATCTTATCGTTTACAGCGCCGGAACGCATTGCCACCTCTCCGACGATCGCAACGACATATTCGGAACGAAGTCCTGCTGCCTTCTCGATCAGCGCCGCATCTGTCTTGCCTTCTTCACATACGACCTGAATGATTCCCGAACGATCACGCACATCTACAAACACAAGCCCGCCTTTATTTCTGTTCTTTTGAACCCATCCCATAATGGTCACTTTTTCACCTGCGTTTGCCGCAGATAATTCTCCACATCTGTGAGTTCTCTTAAGTCCCTGCATTGATTCAGCCATTGTACACCTCCGTAATATCTGTATATCCCTGTTCTGCAAGCTGTTCCTTTTGGAACTTCTTGTTTTTCTTCATATTTACTATCATAACCTGTCTGCCTGCTTCCCGCTCTTTGCGCGCTTCTTCAAGCACCTCCAGAAGTTTCTCCTGCGGAAGTTTTTTCTCGATCAGAAACGCTTTTTTCGGTTTGCTCGTCGGCACTTCGTATCCCCGTTCCAACAGCAGCATGACGATCCGCTCAAACCCGATGGAAAATCCAACTGCCGGCGTATCCTGTCCCGTAAATTTTCCGATCATCTTATCATAACGTCCGCCTCCGCCGACGCTTCCGCCGAATTCATCCATGGAAATCTCAAAGATTGTTCCTGTATAATAAGACATTCCCCGCACAAGCGTCGGGTCAAAACTCATCTTAAATTCAGCTTCTTTCTGACTCTCCACACTCGTGATGATCATTTCCAGTGAATCCGCCGCCTCAGGCGCAAGATAGCCCTGTAATTTTTCTTTGCAGAGACGGACGCCTTCCACATCATTCGTAATCTCTTCAAAAAGCGAGAGGTATTTTTCCACCGATTCTTCCGCATATCCGTTTCCTTTCAGCTCTGCCGCCACGCCGTCCAATCCGATCTTGTCCATCTTATCGAGCGTAATAAACACACTGTCATAATCTTCCTCTTTGAATCCGCTGTACGCAGCCATTGCTTTCAGAAAACGCCGGTCGTTGATACGGATTGTAAAATTCTTAAAATCTAACTTTCCAAGCAGCGCTGTTGTGGCAAGAATCAATTCAATCTCTGCCAGATTCGACGGTTCTCCGAGGATGTCTATATCGCACTGCATAAACTGACGAAAGCGTCCTCTCTGCGGACGATCCGCTCTCCACACATTTCCCATCTGAAGTGCCTTAAACGGAGACGGCAGTTCATTCGCATGATTTGCATAGTATCTTGAGAGAGGAACAGTCAGGTCGTAACGAAGTCCTCCGTCCACGAGATCTGCCTCTTCTTTCGCTGTATCAAGTTTTAGCTTCTCCCCTCTTTTTAAAATCTTAAAAATAAGTTTTTCATTATCTCCGCCCTGCTTACTGCATAAGTTCTCGATATGTTCCACACACGGAGTTTCCATAGAGGAAAACCCAAATGTTTTATATGTCTCTTTGATAAGACCGATAACATAATCCCGAACTTCCATTTCCGCCGGCATCATGTCTTTCATGCCTGTAACCGGTTTCTTTTTCAGCGCCATAACCATTCTCCTTTTCGTTCTATCATTTCATCGACCCTGTCGATATATTCCATAATATTTTTCACGTTTTCACAGCGAACCAGATTAATCTCTTTCCCGCTATCTGTCCGGATCGGATCTTTGAGTAATATCTTCGTCGACGCTCCCGCTCCGGCTGCCAGTATCGTCTGTTTTTCTTCCATAATCAGTATATTGTATATTCCGGCTTTGTCAAGTTCTGCATAACCGACATTTTCAAAATTTCCCGCAATATTTTTCTGCCTGTATAAATAATACGGCTGCAGTCCAATCCGCTTGGCACAATCAGCTGCCGACATTATCATCTGCGAAATCTCAGAATGAAGATCCTGTTTTCTTCCCTCCTGTCCGTATCTCGCCGCTCTTTTGATCGCCAGCGCATGAACCGTCAGACTGTCAGGATGCATTTCTTCCACCTGCCGAAGCGTATCTTCCATATCAGAAGCATCCTCTCCCGGAAGCCCGGCGATAAGATCCATATTAATATTGTCAAATCCCAGTTTCCTCGCCAGATAGAATGCATCTTTTGTCTGTGCCACCGTATGATTTCTTCCGACCAGATCTAATGTCTTTTGCTGCATTGTCTGAGGATTTATTGAAATACGAGTCACCGGGTATTTTCTGATCACCGCAAGCTTTTCTTCCGTAATGCTATCCGGTCTTCCTGCCTCCACTGTAAATTCAAGTACGTTTGACAAGTCGAAATTCTCCGTGATCGTCTTTAATAAACGATCCATCTGCTCTGCCTCCAAAGTCGTCGGCGTTCCTCCTCCGATATACACGCTGTCCGGTCTGTGCCCTTCCGACATTTTCCCGATTGCCCGGATTTCTTTCAACAAAGCAAAAAGGTAACTTTCCACCTTATCTTTCCACTCTGCGATCGGCGAAGAACTAAACGAACAGTAAGAGCATACGCTTGGGCAAAACGGAATCCCTACATATAAACTAAACCCATCCTTATAATCCAATTTGGACAAAAGTTTCTTTTCCCTCACAGCAATCTCACATGCAAGCTGCGCTTTCTCTTCACTGACAAAAAATTCATCACGAAACGCTCCGACTGTCCTGCGGACTGCTTCCGCTTCCGTCATCGATTCATATTGTTCCAATTTTGTCATGGCAAGTTTTGTCGGCCGCACTCCTGTAAGTGTTCCCCATGCAAGCGTTGTCCTTGTCTGTTGTTCGAGATATCGGTACAACAAACGAGTCAGTTCTTTTTTTATTGCCTGTTCTTTCGCCTCTTCTGTCTCCATTTCCGAAAGATCACCTGCTGCCGCTTCCACTTCCTCAAGCGCAATGGAAAAGCAAGACCCTCCGGGCAGATTTAATGCCACAAGAGATTCCTGCTTTTCATCTACATTCTGTATGATCTCTTCATTGGGGAAAAAGGCTTTTACAAGATGATATACATTGTATGTATATTTATTTTTCTTACTTGATACTTTAATCATCGTCTCTTCCCATTTCCTATTATCTCTGCGAAGCCTATTCCATCGCCACCTGTTATATCCATTCCTATATTCCAATCATTCCCGTTCACTTATTAACTTTATATGAAAGGATTATATTTCTTTTCATGCGAAATCGTTGTCTCTTCCATATGTCCGGGATATACTCTCGTATCTTCCGGCAAAACCAGAAGTTTTTCTCTTACCGAACGGACAAGCTCACTTCCGCTTCCCGTAGGAAGATCCGTTCTTCCGATAGAATTATGAAAAAGGGTATCTCCGCTGAACAATACATGTTCTTCTCCGATATAATAACAGCATCCGCCCTCTGTATGTCCCGGAGTCGGAATAATCTCCACCTGAAAGCCTGCGGTTTCTATCTGCGTATCCGCTTTTACATACTCTGCTTTTGTAAACACATATGACTGTCCGAGCATCGTCGCCGATGCATTCAGCACCGGATCGCATAAAATATTTTCTTCCCCTTCATATGCATAAACCGGACATCCGAAGATTTCCGCAAAGCGTTCCGCTCCCATAATATGATCAAAGTGACCATGCGTCAAAAGCAGCGCTTTTACGCAAAGTCCTGCATCTTTTATATGCTTTACGAATTCCTGAGGACAATCCGCCATATCTACGGCAAAACATTCCGAAGTCATCTCGTTTATTACGATATAACAATTCGTTCCTACAGGTCCGAATACAAATTTCTCAATGCGCATGAACTGTCTCTCCTTTTTATCAACTCTGACTTTGTTCAAACTGTCATTTTACTCCCGCCGCCTCCGCAACGGGAACGCTATTGCTTCTTACTTGAAAGGCTTCATATAAGATCAACCCGTCGTTCTCTCAATATCAAGAACTCCCTGAAGCTGACGCAGTTTCTCTATGATCGCATGGAGTTCCTCTCTTCCGTTTACAATAAATCCCATATCGATCGTTGCTGTTCCCTTTTTGCTTGTGCGAACATTCATAGACTTCACATCTATTTTCGCTTCTGTAAATACTTTTGAGATATCCATAAGGAATCCTTGTCTGTCGTTTGCGTACATCTTAAGCTCTGCCAGATATTTTCCGCCGCCCTCTGTCTCGGACGTATCTTCCCACTCCGCGTCGATCAAACGCGCCCTCTCTACATCAGAAAGGTGGAGCATATTAATACAGTCCGTCCGATGGATTGACATTCCCCGTCCTCTCGTGACAAATCCGACGATCTCGTCTCCGGGAACCGGATTGCAGCATTTTGAAAAACGCACTGCCATATCATTAATTCCTTTTACAACAATACCGCTCTTTGACTTTGCAATGTGAACTTTTTGAGAGTTTGCTTCTGAGATTCTCTCAAGAATCGTCTCGTCTGTAATTTCTTTCTTATGTTCTTTTTCGTACTCCTCAAAAAGTCTGTTTACAACCTGTCCTTCCTTTAAACCGCCATGACCGATCGCCGCCAAAACAGCGTCCCAATCCCTGAAGCCGTACTTTTTCTGAACAACCTGCTGATACTTCGGTTTCAGTATATTTTGGAGATTAATTGATTTCCCCCTGCAATAGGAAACGATCAATTCTTTTCCCCGGATAATATTATCTTCCTTAAACTCTTTTTTGAACCACTGGTTAATTTTATTTTTTGCCTGTGTACTCTTAACGATATTCAGCCAGTCGCGGCTCGGTCCTTTTGAATTCTGCGACGTAAGAATCTCGATCCTGTCGCCGTTTTGTATTTTATAATCTATATTGACAAGTTTTCCGTTTACACGTGCACCGACCATCTTATTTCCCACGGCGCTGTGTATCGCATACGCAAAGTCAACCGGTGTGGAACCGTTCGGCAAATTCTTCACGTCACCGTTTGGCGTAAAACAGTAAACGTCTTCAGCAAACAGATCAAGGTCGCCTTTTAACAGGCTTAAAAACTCCCGGTTATCCGACATGTCTCTTTGCCATTCCAAAATCTGACGCAGCCAGTTCAGCTTAGCCTCCTGAGATTCCATACTCTTCGCTGAATCTCCGCCTTCTTTATATTTCCAGTGAGCCGCAATACCGTATTCAGCCGTCTTATGCATCTCTTCTGTTCTGATCTGGATCTCAAACGGCTGTCCTGACGGTCCCATCAGCGTTGTGTGAAGAGACTGATACATATTCGGTTTCGGCATCGCAATATAATCTTTAAACCTTCCGGGAATCGGCGTGTACATCTCGTGGATTACTCCAAGCGCCGCATAACAATCTTTTACAGAATCAACAATTATCCGCACCGCAAACAGATCGTATACCTGATCCAGCGTCTTATTTTGATTCACCATTTTCTTATAAATACTGAAAAAATGCTTTACACGTCCATATACTTTCGCCTCTATATGCGCATTTTTCATATGTTTCGAAACTTCGGCTACTATCTGCTGCACAAATTCCTCGCGTTCTGTTTTCCTTCGGTTCAGATCCCTCACGAGATTATAATAAACTTCCGGTTTCCAGTATTTTAAAGACAAATCATCTAATTCTGTCTTAATCTTGGAAATTCCGAGTCTCTGCGCGATGGGAGCATAAATATCCATCGTCTCTCTCGCTTTTTCCTGCTGCTTTGTCGGAGTCATAAATTCAAGCGTACGCATATTATGCAGTCGGTCTGCCAGTTTAATAATAATAACCCGGATGTCCTTCGCCATCGCAAGAAACATTTTCCTGAGGTTCTCTGCCTGAACTTCTAATTTGTCCTGTGAATAATTCAACTGGCCAAGCTTTGTAACGCCGTCCACAAGAAGAGCGACTTCTTCTCCGAACTCACCTGCCACATCGTCAAGCGTCATATCCGTATCTTCTACTGCGTCGTGGAGCATTCCTGCCACGATCGTCTCTTTGTCCATCTCAAGATCCGCCAAAATAATACCGACCCAGAGAGGGTGGATAATATACGGCTCTCCTGATTTTCTCACCTGATCACGATGCGCTTCTTTCCCTATACGATAAGCTTTTTCGATCATGGTAATATCCGCAGACGGATGATACTTTCTCACTCTTTCAATAAGAACATGATAAAGCTGCTCCGGATCTTGATAATCCTCCGGCGCTTTTACTGCATGACCGTCCACGATCTCCAGATTTTTATTCAATTCTTCATATTCTGCCGTTCCTGCCATAGTAAAGTCCCCTTCTCTCATGCAGCTCATTCAACAAAGTTATAAGATCGTTTAATTATATCATTTCTTTTGATAATTTACAATCGTAAGCTGTATGCTTCGTCTGCCCATATATTCGTTAATTGACGGAAAATAAGTAACCGCGGTGACTTTTCCTGCCAGCATCTCTTTCAGGCAAGTCTTTACATCGCCGAAATAAACCGCTTTCATACGATTTCCCTGCTTATCTTCCAATATACACTGCAAAACATTCTCGTTTTTCCCTACAATTTTAGGTTGAATCACCTTCAGATCTTTCTCCGCAAACAGCGGTCTTTTATTTCCTTTTCCGAAAGGTTCCATCACCTGAAACTGCTCGATCAAATCTTCTGTTAAATACGGAAAAGGAACTTGCATATCGATATATACTTTCATTTGAAGGTCTTCTTCTGTCAATGTACAAAGAGAATTGATCGTTTCTCTGAATCGCTGAACATTCTCCTCTTTCAGGGACACGCCTGCCGCCTGCCTGTGGCCGCCGAATTTTGTAAACAGCGCCTGACATTTACACAATTCTGTAAACATGTCATACTCTTCCGTAGACCGTCCCGATCCTTTCACTCCGTCTTCTGCCTTTGTTAAGATGATCGTAGGCCTATAATATCTGTCTCTGATCTTTCCTGCGATAATTCCCGCAATACTTTCATGACAGTCCGGCAGATAGATCACAAATACTTTGTCCTCTTTCAGCGAGGTAGTTTCTATCATCTCTGCCGCTTCTTTAATTCCTCGTTCCGTCATTTCCTTACGGCTGTCATTTAACGCCTTTAAATCTTCCGCCAACATGACCGCATCCCGCCTCGTCCGTGTACTCAGCAGTTCCAATGCTCTTTTTGCGGTGTCCAGTCTCCCGCTCGCATTAATACATGGTCCAAGAACAAACCCGAGATCGTATGTATTCAAATATTCGGGATTGATTCCCGTACATTCTATAAGCGCTTTTAACCCTTCATTTTTTGTGCGCTTGAGCATCTCAAGTCCCTGTTTCACAAAAATACGATTTTCTCCCTTTAGCGCCATCACATCACCTACTGTTGCAATCGCCACATTTTCCATAAGATAATCAACGTCTTCCGGATCTCGGAGCATAACATTATACAATGCCTCTACTAACTTATATGCGACCGCTGCCCCGCACAGATTTTTAAAAGGATACTCACAATCCGGACGCCTTGGATCTACAACCGCATCAGCCTGCGGCAGGAGATATTCCCGTTCTTTGTTTATTTCTACAAAAGGAACTTGATGATGGTCTGTCACGATCACCGTAAGACCGTTTTTTCTTCCGTAAGTGATTTCTTCCGCAGCCGCAATCCCGTTATCACATGTAATAATCGTATCGATCCCATCATCTAACGCCCGGTCGATCAGCATTTTATTTAATCCGTATCCGTCTTTAATCCTGTCGGGAATATCTGTATCAACATCTGCTCCGAGTCCTTCCAGACCTTCTTTCAAAATATAAGCTGCATTCACACCGTCAATATCATAATCTCCGATCACCCTTACGGGTTTTTCTTCCCTGATCTTCTCCGATAAGATCTCAACCGCCTTATCCATGTCCTTCATTAACATTCCGTCATACAGGTCGGCAATCGTTCCGTTCAAATAAAGATTAATCTCTTCATCTTCTATAATATCTCTGTTTCTGATCAGGCGGGCAATGACCGGCGAAATATTATATTTCGCTCCGATACTGCTGAAATCAGCTTTCTTCATCATTACATACCAGCGTTCCATCGTTTGTTCCTCCAAGTATATCACGTACATTTTTGTATTATAGTATCATAATTTTCAAAATATCACCATAGAGAAAACCGGCCGTAAAACGTTTCCGCTTCACGACCGGTCTTTTCATTTTCGTTTCAAACAATCTTTTAACGAAAATTTATCTTCTCTTTTTTTTCTTTTTTGTTTTTGATTTTGCTGCTTTTTGAACATTTCCGTCCGATGAGCTTTCTTCTGACGACTCTGTCTTTACACTTTCAACCTGTTTCGCCGGTACGGAAGCAGCCTGAACTTTTGCATTCTTCCCGGTCTTCATAACATACCAGAGCGCGCCTGTGATACATACAGATGAATAAGCTCCGCAAACGATTCCCGCCATAAGCGGAAGTGCGAATTCTTTGATCGAACTTACACCCATCACATACAGAACCGCCACCATGACAAATGTTGTCAGCGATGTATAAATACTTCTTGTCAGCGTCTGTGTGATACAGCGATTTACAAGATCTTTCAGATCTGTGTTTCTGGAACTGTTCTTCATCTCCTCACGGATACGGTCGAAAATAACGATTGTCGCATTAATAGAGTATCCGACGATTGTCAGCATACATGCGATAAATGTATTTCCCACGGAAACACGGGCGATCGCATAAAATGCAAGTACGACAAGCACGTCGTGCAGAAGCGCCACTACCGCGCTCGTAGCAAAACGAATATCTTTAAATCTGAACCAGATATACAAAAGCATGAAGATCGTCGCGATAATAACTGCGATCACCGCATCCATTCTCATTTCGGAACTTACCGTAGAACTGATATTTTCTGTGGCAATCTCTTCTTTTACGCCAAACTCGTTCTGCATATAAGATTCAAAAGCTTCTCTCTTTTCAAGGTCAAGAGTCTGTGTTTTAAACACTACCTGATTTGTTCCCTTTACAGTCTGTACCTGTACGTTTTTATCGCCTGTGATCTTTTCAAGTTCAGGCACCATCTGACTGTCAACTTCTTCTAATGTATACTCTTTGTCAAACGTTACCGTTGTCGCCGTACCGCCGACAAAATCAAGGCTGTAATTCAGCGCTCCCACGTCCCTTGCGGAATTGATTCCCATAACAACAAATCCGCTCAGGCAAAGTGCGATAGAAACGACAAAGAACACTTTTTTCTTTCCGAGAAAATCGATCGGTTTTCTCTCTTCTTTTACTCTGCCGTATACTTTCGGATTGCGGATGCCGATAGCATAGAAAGAATATACGAGCAGTCTTGTTACAACAAGCGCCGTAAACATCGAAACGACGATACCAAGAGCCAATGTCTGTGCAAATCCTTTTACCGGACCGCTTCCTCTAAGCCACAATACTGCAGCCGCGATCAATGTTGTAATATTTCCGTCAAGGATTGCCGACATCGCTTTATGAAATCCTGCCCGAAGCGCTGAATGAACAGACGCTCCTGCTGACAATTCTTCTTTCACACGAGCAAAAATGATAACGTTCGCGTCTACTGCCATACCGATACCGAGGATAATACCTGCGATACCAGGAAGTGTAAGCGTGATGTCAAACGCATTTAACAGAAGTAAGATCAAGCCGACATAAATGACAAGCGCGATACTTGATGCAAATCCCGGAAGCAGGTACACAAAGATCATAAACAGACATACGGCTGCAAGACCGATCGCTCCTGCCTTAAGACTTGTACTGATCGCTTCTTCACCGAGCTGTGCGCCGACTACTTTTGAACTGATCTCTTCCAGTTCCAGATTCAGACCTCCGATACGGATCGTAGATGCGATATTATCCGCTTCTTCGTATGATGCAGAGCCTGTGATCTGTGCCTGTCCGTTTTCAATGATTGCATTTACACTCGGAACACTGATCAATTCTCCGTCATAATAGATTGCGATCGTATCGTTTCCGTTGTTGTATGCTTCTGTTGTAGCTGCCGCAAACGCATCTGTTCCTTCTGCATTCAGCGTAAGATCTACCCCATACATTTTCTTACCTGTCTTCTGATCGTCCCATGCGCCTGCCGTAGCGGATTTCACTTCCGATCCTGTTAAAACGATAGAACCGTTCGCTTTCAGTTCATCGATCGTTTTATTCAATACATAACCTTCTGCTCCAAGTGTGTAGTTCTCATTTCCATCAGCATCTTTGTGCTTAATGAAATACAGTGATCCCGGCTGTCCTAATTCTTCAAGGATTGCATTCGCGTCTTCTACGCCCGGGATCTCGATGCTGATCCGGTTGTCACCTTCCTGATATGCCTGTGCCTCTGTACTGTACTGCTCTACACGACGCTGCATTTTATATACAGTGTCATCCATGTCTTCCTGTGACGGTTTGTCGCCTTTTACCTGATATGTAATGCTGACTCCACCCTCAAGATCCAGTCCCAAATTAATATTTTTCGCTGCGCCCATTCCTTCGGAATCCAATCCGCGGATCGTAGTCACACCGAGCAGGACTGAAAGTGCTGCCACGAGAATAAGGCTTAATATACCTCTGCTCTTTTTCATGACTTCTTTTCCTTTCTTACTTTTCTTTTTTATCTACATTTATGCAGACGTTTTATTCCGTCCGCTCATGTACCTTTCTTTATGCTCTATGCGCTTTTCCGTTACTGTGCGTCGGCGTCGGCCAATGCAGCTTTGATCATGATCGCACATTCAACACGTTTTCTCTCCATCTCGCAACTTACTTCATATGTATCATTGATCGAATGATTGAACTTATAAGAGTTCGCCATACAGCCGCCGCTGCAATAAAATCTTGCGAAACAATTTTTGCAGCTTTCTTTTGAATATACGCTGCATCCTCTGAATTCATCCGCAATCTCCGTATGCGTAATACCTTCGTCCACATTTCCCATAAGGAATTCTTCCTGTCCGACAAATTGATGACATGGATACAAATCTCCCCACGGAGTTACTGCAAGATATTCTGTTCCCGATCCACATCCCGACAGACGTTTTGAAACGCACGGCCCGCCTTCCAAATCGATCATAAAATGGAAAAATGTAAAGCCCCGTCCGCTTCTTTCACGCTCTACCATGATCTTTGCCAACTTGTCATATTCTTCAAAAATCTTCGGAAGATCTTCCTTTCTGATCGCATAAGGATCTGTATCTTCTCCTACGACCGGCTCGATTGAAATCTGCTCAAATCCAAGATCCGCAAAATGAAGTACGTCGTTGGAGAAATCCAGGTTATTTCTCGTAAATGTTCCTCTTATGTAATACTTCTCCTGATTCCGGCTCTCTGCAAGTTTCTGAAATTTCGGCACAATGAGATCATAACTTCCCTTTCCGTTTCTAAACGGACGCATTTTGTCGTTAACCTCTTTTCTGCCATCCAAACTAAGTACGACGTTATCCATCTCTTTATTGACAAATTCCTGGATCTCATCATTTAGAAGCACTCCGTTTGTCGTCACTGTAAAACGGAAATGCTTATCGTGGATTTTTTCCTGCTCTCGCCCGTAAGCGACAAGATCTTTTACAACCTGCCAGTTCATAAGCGGTTCTCCGCCGAAAAAGTCTACTTCCAGATTTCTTCTTTTTCCCGAATTCGCAATAAGGAAATCAAGCGCTTTTTTTCCTACTTCATAAGACATAAGCGCCCGGCGTCCATGATATTCCCCTTCTTCTGCGAAGCAGTATCTGCAGGCCAGATTACAGTCATGTGCGATGTGCAGGCAAAGCGCCTTGACAACTGTTTTTCTCTGCTTCACTTCATCAATGTAGTCTTCATAAACATCTCTCGTAAAAAGTCTTCCCTCTTGCGTAATCGTTGCGACAGCTTCCAAAATATCTCTTATATCTTCTTCTGCGTATGTACTTCCGAGTTTTGATCTTAAGAACTCAAAAGTTTCCGGTGTTTTCAATGTTTCTGCCGTATGTAATTCATTTTGCTCTTCTAACGCGCCGATCACATCGTACGCTGCCTTATCTACGACATGCACTGCACCGCTGTTGACATCCAACACTATATTATATCCGTTATTCTGATACAAATGTATCACGAAAAATACCTCTCTTTCATTTCGTTCAAACAAGCATAAGGCAGCGGCTTTTAAAGACCGCTGCCTTCTTCACCCTATTGCCCCGTATTCTTACGATATTTTAATTATTTCTTCTGCTCGCAAGTCTGGTTTCCAACAGTACAAGATGTCTTACATGCTGACTGGCATGATGTCTGGCACTCGCCGCATCCGCCTTTTTTTACTGTGTGATTCAATGTCTGTGTATTTAATGTTTTAATATGTTTCATGTCCTGTCCTCCTAATCTTATAACATTATTACGCTCATAAAATTATAGCACAGTATGCGCCATTTTTAAAGAGTTTTTTAACTGCTCTGCAAGATTGAGAAATGATTGAGATATGAACTGTTTTCAGGCAATCATTCCTCCGAGCATTCCCCCTCCGGCGCACAGCAAAAATGTCACAGCAATATTTGTCACATTCCCTTGAAACGCATGGTATACTCCCAAAGTAATCAGCATAAGCAGGACAAAATATGTTATTCCGGCAAACAGCCCCCATAAGAATTTTCTTTTTCCCGCCAACTTCCCAAGTACAAAACCCGCGGAAAATGTTGAAATCACATAAATTAAAACAATTCCGGCATTGACATTTTGTTCACTCAAACCAAGCTTATAAAGCATCAGCGCCAGTATCAAAAGTAAGAATCCTGTCACAATATAACCACACAAAAGTGATTTCACGAACCAGATCGCCTTTTTCCCAACATTTCCATATTCTTTTGCTTCCATCACAAACCTCCCGTTTCGTATCATCACTAATAAAGCATATGTTTGTCCCGAAAGATTTATGACTGGTGAAAATACTTATTTCCCTCATATTTACCAAGCTGTTCTTGCTGTTATTCCATTTGTCTTCCCAAAAAATCCGCTGCGCTGACGGCAACTCTTTGTTCTACTTCGCCAAAATGTTTTTTCTTATCTTTGTTTAATAAAACGACTGCCCCGATTATATCTCCCGCGCTGATAATAGGAGATATAACTTCATCCTCATATTCATTCATTTCTTCCGTCACTTTTACATATCTGTCATCTCCTTGACACGCCGTTAAAACTTCTCTGTCTCCCAAAACCTGAAGAAACTCTTTTCTTACAAATCTTTCTTCTAAATCTTTTTTACCTGCTCCCGAAACAGCGATAACCTGATCTGTATCTGTAATACACACTGTACACCCCATTGTCTGAGATAAACTTTCCGCATACAATTTTACAGGCATTCCAAATTCACCGATCGGAGAATACTTTTTCAAAATAATTTCGCCTTCTCTGTCAGTAAATATTTCCAAAGGATCTCCCTCGCGTATACGAAGCGTTCTTCTGATTTCTTTCGGAATTACAACTCTGCCGAGATCATCAATTCTTCTTACGATTCCTGTTGCTTTCATAAAAAATCCTCCGTTTTGCAAATTTCTATCTTTATCATATTTCTGTCAATAAAGGTAGTATCTGTAAAACTAAGGTTTTTATGCGTTTCTCCGGCAGGAATACAAAAACGACACTTGTTTTTAAAAAATCAGAACTGATCATTATACAATGTCCATTCTTGAAGAAAATCAAATCATTAATCAGTGTTTCCTTAAATATTTAACCGGCACATATAATTATTAGAATATTTCTGACAAGCCCGACTTTAGCTTGCCTCTGCCGCAAAAAAAGACAACGCCTTTTCAGACGCTGCCTTCTCTCATTCCGTTTGGAAAATATTCTCTTCTTATTTATATCTCGTTTACATATACCTTCAAAACTACATACAAAGAATCTTTTTCATCCTACCCTTACGGGTACCGTCTTTGATAAGCATCTAAAACACAGATGCTAACCAACGACATGTGCCTATCTCCGCTTTGGTTATGCCCTCGACCTATTAGTAACAGTCAGCTCCATGTGTTGCCACACTTCCACCTCTGCCCTATCTACCTCGTCGTCTTCAAGGGGTCTTACTAACTTGACGTTATGGGATATCTCATCTTGAGGGGGGCTTCACGCTTAGATGCCTTCAGCGTTTATCCCTTCCCGGCTTGGCTACTCTGCTATGCACTTGGTAATACAACAGATACACCAGCGGCCAGTCCACCCCGTTACTCTCGTACTAAGGGCAGCTCCTCTCAAATATCCTACGCCCACGCCGGATAGGGACCGAACTGTCTCACGACGTTCTGAACCCAGCTCGCGTACCGCTTTAATGGGCGAACAGCCCAACCCTTGGGACCGACTACAGCCCCAGGATGCGATGAGCCGACATCGAGGTGCCAAACCACTCCGTCGATGTGAACTCTTGGGAGTGATAAGCCTGTTATCCCCAGGGTAGCTTTTATCCGTTGAGCGATGGCAATCCCACTTTATACCACCGGATCACTAAGTCCTACTTTCGTACCTGCTCCACCCGTCGGTGTCGCAGTCAAGCTCCCTTCTGCCTTTGCACTCTTCGAATGGTTTCCAACCATTCTGAGGGAACCTTTGAGCGCCTCCGATACCCTTTCGGAGGCGACCGCCCCAGTCAAACTCCCCACCTGACATTGTCCCCCAGCCGGATCACGGCTGCTGGTTAGAAACCCAATACTGCAAGGGTGGTATCCCAACATTGACTCCATGGCAACTGGCGTCACCACTTCCTAGTCTCCCACCTATCCTGTACATGCAATATCGAATCCCAGTATCAAGCTAGAGTAAAGCTCCATGGGGTCTTTCCGTCCTGGCGCAGGTAACCAGCATCTTCACTGGTATTTCAATTTCACCGGGTGCATTGTTGAGACAGTGCCCAAATCATTACGCCTTTCGTGCGGGTCGGAACTTACCCGACAAGGAATTTCGCTACCTTAGGACCGTTATAGTTACGGCCGCCGTTTACTGGGGCTTAAGTTCAAAGCTTCGCTTGCGCTAACCTCTCCCCTTAACCTTCCAGCACCGGGCAGGCGTCAGCCCATATACCTCACCTTTCGGTTTCGCATAGACCTGTGTTTTTGCTAAACAGTTGCTTGGGCCAATTCTCTGCGGCCATTCGCATGGCACTCCTTCTCCCGAAGTTACGGAGTCATTTTGCCGAGTTCCTTAACAATGCTTCTCCCGTCGGCCTTAGGATTCTCTCCTCATCCACCTGTGTCGGTTTACGGTACGGGTATCCTGTAAACAATAGCGGCTTTTCTTGGCAGCCAGCTCACACACTTCTCTACTTCTTTTCGATCCGCATCACGTCTTCGGATTGCACACCGGATTTGCCTGATGTACTCCTACCTCGCTTGCACCGGTCTTTCCATTCCCGGCTTGTGCTCTCTGTCTGCGTCCCCACAGTTCTGTTACAGGATAGTACAGGAATTTCAACCTGTTATCCATCGACTACGTCTTTCGACCTCGCCTTAGGCCCCGACTTACCCAGGGCAGATCAGCTTTACCCTGGAAACCTTAGATATTCGGCCAAGAGGATTCTCACCTCTTTCTCGCTACTCATTCCGGCATTCTCTCTTCTTAAAAATCCACTGCTCCTTTCGGTACAGCTTCGTCTCTTTAAGAATGCTCCTCTACCGATGAACAGTGATCAACGCAGACCAACAGCAGTCTGTTTCATCTGTTTTGGAATCTTCTTGATTTCATCAAGAAGCTTTCCTCTTGCATTGATCTGTATTGATCACTGTTCATCCCTGAGCTTCGGCAGTGTGTTTCAGCCCCGGACATTTTCGGCGCAGGACCTCTCGACTAGTGAGCTATTACGCACTCTTTTAATGGATGGCTGCTTCTAAGCCAACATCCTAGTTGTCTTCGAAATCCCACATCCTTTTCCACTTAACACACATTTTGGGGCCTTAGCTGCAGGTCTGGGCTCTTTCCCTTTCGACTACCCAACTTATCTCGGATAGTCTGACTCCCATACATCATCTACACGGCATTCGGAGTTTGATATCCCTTGGTAAGCTTTGACGCCCCCGTAGGAATTCAGTGCTCTACCTCCGCAAGACTTGTATGAGGCTAGCCCTAAAGCTATTTCGAGGAGAACCAGCTATCTCCGGGTTCGATTGGAATTTCTCCCCTATCCACACCTCATCCCCACCCTTTTCAACGGATGTGGGTTCGGTCCTCCATTGCCTTTTACGGCAACTTCAACCTGGACATGGATAGATCACCCGGTTTCGGGTCTACTCCGACTGACTTTCGCCCTATTCAGACTTGGTTTCCCTTCGGCTCCGCACCTTCAGTGCTTAACCTCGCCAGCCAGCGTAACTCGCCGGACCGTTCTACAAAAAGTACGCGGTTCATCATATAAAGATGTTCCACAGCTTGTAAACATATGGTTTCAGGTTCTTTTTCACTCCCCTCCCGGGTCCTTTTCACCTTTCCTTCACAGTACTATGCGCTATCGGTCACTAAGGAGTATTTAGCCTTACGGGGTGGTCCCCGCATATTCAGTCAAGGTTCCACGTGTCTCGACCTACTCTGGATACCGCCATGTCAACTCGCCTTTCGCTTACGGGACTTTCACCCTCTTTGGTCAGCTTTCCCAAAACTGTTCTGCTAAACTTGTTGAATCAATTCCGCGGTCCGAACCCCGGGATGCACGCATCCCGGTTTGGGCTCTTCCGTTTTCGCTCGCCGCTACTCACAGAATCACATGTTGTTTTCTCTTCCTCCGGCTACTTAGATGTTTCAGTTCACCGGGTTCCCTTCCTGACGTTATGGATTGGCGTCAGGATAACTGAGGTTTGCTCAGTTAGGTTTCCCCATTCAGAAATCTCCGGATCGATGGGTATTTGCCCCTCCCCGAAGCTTTTCGCAGCTTATCACGTCTTTCATCGGCTCTTAGTGCCAAGGCATCCACCATACGCTCTTATCAGCATAACCAAACGATAGTTGTTCACGGGAATGAACTTCTATCCACACATGTATAGCGTTACATGTGTTGGTTCTAGGCCAATTTATTTTTAGTTTGTTTTCTTCAAACTTTATAGTAATTGTTAAATAACATTACCTCGGATGTCTTGATTAGATATTTTATCTTATCATTGATTTTCTCTGTATGCAGTTTTCAAGGTACATAAAGATGCGAGCGTAACAAAAATCGGTATCGCGTGGAAAATTCATTTTCCTAAGCGATCTTGATTTTTGATGCATTGGCATGTAATGCCATGAGCGATAAAACCAAAGGTTTTTGAGCTTCGCATCCTGACTGACTGTTCATCAGTCATTAGAACTTAAAATCTCTTTTAAACTCTAATCACTGGTGAACCCAGTTATTCCAACAGCACTGCCCTGCTGATTGGGTTGGCTTTGATAAGTTGTTGCTCATCCCTGCCTGTATTTATTCTAAACTTCGACAGCGTTTCTGTCTTCGTTTTTTCTTTTTTTGATTTGGCGGCCACCTACTCTCCCACACCGTCTCCAGTGCAGTACCATCGGCCGTTCAGGTCTTAACCATCGTGTTCGGGATGGGAACGGGTGTTACCCCTGAACGCATCGCCACCAAAAAGTTTTGTCATCCTTGATGACTAAACAATAGACAACGACTCACTCTACTTCTTCTTCCGTTTTAGTTGGATTGTTCCAGACGAAAGAAGTTATTTCTTCCGTTTTAGTTGGATTGTTCCAGACGAAAGAAGTTATTTCTTCCGTTTTAGTTGGATTGTTCCAGACGAAAGAAGTTATTTCTTCCTTAGAAAGGAGGTGATCCAGCCGCACCTTCCGATACGGCTACCTTGTTACGACTTCACCCCAGTTATCGGTCCCGCCTTCGGCAGCTCCCTCCTTACGGTTGGGTCACTGACTTCGGGCGTTACTGACTCCCATGGTGTGACGGGCGGTGTGTACAAGACCCGGGAACGTATTCACCGCGACATTCTGATTCGCGATTACTAGCGATTCCAGCTTCATGTAGTCGAGTTGCAGACTACAATCCGAACTGAGACGTTATTTTTGGGATTTGCTCCACCTCGCGGTCTCGCTTCCCTTTGTTTACGCCATTGTAGCACGTGTGTAGCCCTGCTCATAAGGGGCATGATGATTTGACGTCATCCCCACCTTCCTCCGGGTTATCCCCGGCAGTCTCTCTAGAGTGCCCGGCCTGGCCGCTGGCTACTAAAGATAGGGGTTGCGCTCGTTGCGGGACTTAACCCAACATCTCACGACACGAGCTGACGACAACCATGCACCACCTGTCTCCGCTGCCCCGAAGGGAAGGACGCATTACCGTCCGGTCAGCGGGATGTCAAGAGCAGGTAAGGTTCTTCGCGTTGCTTCGAATTAAACCACATGCTCCACCGCTTGTGCGGGTCCCCGTCAATTCCTTTGAGTTTCATTCTTGCGAACGTACTCCCCAGGTGGACTACTTATTGCGTTTGCTGCGGCACCGAATGGCTTTGCCACCCGACACCTAGTAGTCATCGTTTACGGCGTGGACTACCAGGGTATCTAATCCTGTTTGCTCCCCACGCTTTCGAGCCTCAACGTCAGTTACTGTCCAGTAAGCCGCCTTCGCCACTGGTGTTCCTCCTAATATCTACGCATTTCACCGCTACACTAGGAATTCCACTTACCTCTCCAGCACTCTAGATGAACAGTTTCCAATGCAGTCCCGGGGTTGAGCCCCGGGTTTTCACATCAGACTTGCCCATCCGTCTACGCTCCCTTTACACCCAGTAAATCCGGATAACGCTTGCACCATACGTATTACCGCGGCTGCTGGCACGTATTTAGCCGGTGCTTCTTAGTCAGGTACCGTCATTTTCTTCCCTGCTGATAGAGCTTTACATACCGAAATACTTCTTCGCTCACGCGGCGTCGCTGCATCAGGGTTTCCCCCATTGTGCAATATTCCCCACTGCTGCCTCCCGTAGGAGTTGGGCCTGTGTCTCAGTCCCAATGTGGCCGGTCACCCTCTCAGGTCGGCTACTGATCGTCGCCTTGGTAAGCCGTTACCTTACCAACTAGCTAATCAGACGCGGGTCCATCTCATACCACCGGAGTTTTTACCCCCGCACCATGCGGTGCTGTGGTCTTATGCGGTATTAGCAGTCATTTCTAACTGTTATCCCCCTGTATGAGGCAGGTTACCCACGCGTTACTCACCCGTCCGCCGCTCAGTCACAATCCTCTTCATCCGAAGAATCTAAGCAAAGTGCTTCGCTCGACTTGCATGTGTTAGGCACGCCGCCAGCGTTCATCCTGAGCCAGGATCAAACTCTCGTTAAAAGTGTTTGTCTTGGTCAAGAATCACTACTAGCAATTCTTTCCCTCTTTACTGTTTTGGCATTGAACACTTAATGAGTCTCTCACGAATTTAGTGTGAAAGCCGAACCTCATCTTGTATCAATGTAGTTCTTAAAAATTTTTCTCTTTAAAGAAATTTTCAAGGGTTGTTGTCTATTGTTCAGTTATCAAGGTTCTTTCTCTGTTCTGTCTCAAGCGACAGTTTTTATATTCTATCAAAAGCTTTATCATTTGTCAAGAACTTTTTATTTTTTTGCTGACCGTTCAAGCGACAGCTTTAATAGATTACCACATCGCTGTGATATTGTCAACAACTTTTTTCACTTTCTGATCTTCCGCCTCCGCGTCTTCAGATAAGTTTTTCTGTTGTCTCCCGCTATCCGATCGTTTACAGTTCCCATTCTTTGGCTGTTCCGCCTCCGCGTCTCCAAAAGTCTGTTCCTGTATTTCGTATAGCCGTCATCAGCGACAAGTGATATCCTATCATGTATGGAAGTAATTGTCAATGTTTTTCTTGTTTTTTATTTATTTCAGATAATTCAAACAATTACCCTTTTTACCGCTTCTTTTCAGTCATAGCTGCTGCCCTAAAAACAAGCGAATCACCGGAAGTGCCAAAAGGCATCTTCTGGAATTATAAGCAGTTACCAAGTTCTCGGACGAGCCCGGAGGGTTTTGTTCTGTAGGAAATCGAAATTTCCTATAGCATAAAAACAGCCCGCTTCAGGGATTCCCGGTCGCGGAACTGTTTTTATATTTCAATCATTACTTATATTACTTTTCTTTATACTGTCTTCTATACTATTTTCAAATTGCTTTTTATACTGCACTTTCTGTCATTCGATTACTTTCAGCCATCCTTCCGGTGCCTCGATATGTCCCATCTGGATTCCTGTCAACGTCTCATACAATTTCTGTGTGATTGCTCCCATTTTCTCCATTCCGCTTGGGAAACAGATTTCGTTACCATGATCTACCACTTTTCCGACAGGCGAAATTACTGCTGCCGTTCCGCACAGACCACACTCTGCAAAATCTTTTACTTCATCAAAATAAACGTCTCTTTCTTCCACTTCAAGACCAAGATAATGTTCTGCTACATACATAATAGATCTTCTTGTAATAGACGGAAGAATCGTATCTGAATGAGGTGTTACAATTTTATTATCTTTTGTTACGAAAATAAAGTTTGCGCCTCCCGTTTCTTCCACTTTTGTTCTCGTTGCCGAATCAAGATACATGTTTTCATCAAATCCGTTTGCATGAGCCGTAACAATCGCATGAAGACTCATTGCATAATTAAGCCCCGCCTTAATATGCCCCGTTCCGTGAGGAGCTGCCCGGTCAAAATCAGATACACAGATCGTAATCGGTTTTGCACCACCTTTAAAATACGGACCTACAGGTGTTGTAAACACTCTGAACTGATATTCATCTGCAGGCTTTACTCCGATTACAGGATTAATCCCAAACATATATGGTCTGATATATAATGAAGCGCCTGAACCATAAGGCGGAACATAAGCGGCATTTGCCTGAACCGTCTGCACGATTGCATCAACAAATCGGTCTTCCGGAAAGACCGGCATTTCCAAACGTTTTGCCGAATCCACCATGCGCGCCGCATTCAGATCCGGGCGAAAGGTAACGATACGTCCATCTTCTGTCGTATACGCTTTCATTCCCTCAAATACAGTCTGTGCATATTGAAGCACTCCGGCACATTCATTCATTACAATGTTAGCATCCTCTGTAAGCGTTCCCTCATCCCATTTTCCGTCTTTATAATTTGCAACATATCTCTTATCTGTCTGTACATATTCAAATCCTATATTTGCCCAGTCAAGATTTTTCTTTTCCATAATAAAGCGCCTCCATTCCTCCATTTTAGAAAACAATCACTTCTTTCTTTAAGACATTATAATACCGCCGTTTTTAAAAATCAAGAGTGCACTCTGTTTTTTTCTTGTACAATCTTCTCATACCATTTCTCTGCCGCGCCCTTTTCTTTACTATTAATAAATATGATTTCATCTGAAGTATTTATCTGCAAAATCGGTGTACACTCTACATAAATATACATTCTGCATTTTCCAGTCTTCTTTCCTCTGAATTTCCCGATTTTCTTTTGACCATCATCAGATCCATTTACTCGTTTGTATTCATCATTCGGAAGCTTTGGTAAAAGTTCTGCGCTTTGCACTTCATCAATATCAATTTCCATATCGGAATAGCCGGATGTAATCTCGATTTTATCAGATCCGACAGAAACTTTTATCGGAGTAAAATCAATCCGAAACATCAGCACACACACCCACAGAAGACATACTATCGTAATGACTATCCCTGCCGCAAACGAAATTTTCCCTGCCGGACGCGCCATATTCGTCGTATAGTTAAAAGAACACGCCCAATCCTGCACGATCAGCCGTTTATCATTCGGATTACTGTACCATCCGTTTTTCCAATAAATATCATCATCAACATAATGCAAAGTTTCATTATTCTGCAGAATCCGGTTTCTTTTTTTCTTTATATAAAATACTCCGCTCATAAAAATGAAAATCGGAACACTTTCAAGTATAATGTATACAATATATACTTCTGATCCGATCCACATCTTCTCATCCATAAAATATGTTACCCAAAGATACGCTCCGGTATTAAAAAGACTTCCGGCTATCAGTGACCATGACCAAACATTTTTCTGCAACCGGTTCACCGCCAGATTCATCTTAACATCTTCACTGTACACCGTATTGCGCGTTCGCAATATAACCGCATGTACAGCAGCAAACACAAGATTAACTGCAAATCCGCACAAAAATAAGATCCATCCATCTTCCGACTCTTTTAAATATAGTCTCACTTGCGGTAATAAACATGGCAGGACGATCAATCCGCAAAACAAAATATGCCACAACGGAGACATTCCCATTTTCTCCGATTGTGCAGACACTGTTGCATCAACTGCCGAATCCGCAGTCATAATCTTGCTTCCATTACTCCCGATCCAACCGTTTTTCATCTTCAGATCATACAGTTTTCTGTGCGTTCTATATAATAGAAGAATCGCTCCGATGCACACCTCCACAAGCCATATACTCCACACGATCATAAAGACCGAAATATACCAGAAGCAAAATCCGCATACCGCAATTCCTGCCAGCAAGTTCAAAGTATAAAACCATTTTGTCCATGTACGGTATTTTTTCATAAGCATTTTTACTTCTTCGCTTTCAGCCGCCGAACCCGGCAAATGCACTCCCATAAGCATCCCTTCCTCATACTTACGTTTCGTTCCGTAAACACCGTAAAAAATACCGATTGTACCTACATTCACGATCAAAAAAATAACAAACATCATCATCTGTCATCCCTCCGTTCCTGCAAAGTTCCGATCATACAAACCGGCAAGATCTTCCCTTTTTTTGATACGATCTCATACTTTATTTTGTATTATCTACAATAATACAAAATATGAGGAAAATCAACTTCTTCCAAAGCCATATCCTGATTGTGCGTCCACAATTATGTACACAGATTGACAATATTTTTCACCTATTGTAAACTAGAAAAATAAGGGAGAAACCAATATGAAAAAACGGCAGAATATAAGCGCACTTTTTACAATCGCAGTGTTTTATCTTATTTTAGAATCGGTATTTGGAATTACCTGTCCGATTCTTTTCCTGACCGGAATTTCCTGTGCCGGCTGCGGAATGTCGAGAGCATGGTTTTGTGTACTCCGTATGGACTTCACCGGAGCTTTCCGATACCATCCGCTTTTTTGGATATTACCGATAGGAATTATGCTGTTTCTCTTTTGGGATAAGATACCAAAAAAGATACAGAAGATCTTACTTATAACTGCCTGTGTACTATTTGGGGCAGTATACATCTTACGAATGTTGGATACGGCCGATTCCATCGTTGTCTTTCAGCCGGAAAAGGGAGCGATTTTTTCATTGATTTCTCAACTCTTTACAAAAAAATAAAGGAAACGAGGAGGGCTTTTATATGCAATGCAAGACATGCGGAAGAGAAATCTCAGACACCGCAAAGTTTTGTCCGTATTGCGGCAGCAAAACTGAGCCGCCGCATAATTCTGCTGAAAACAAAACAGCAGAAACAGCTTATGAAACCACTGCGAACACAAACGCCGAAACAGCTTACGGTACAGAAACAAACAAAAATGCGGAAACAGCTTACGGTACAGAAGCAAACAAAAACTCAGAAACAGCTTACGGTACAGAAGCAAACAAAAACTCAGAAACAGCTTACGGTACAAAAACAAGCAAAACACCAGAAACAGACAGAGAAACTTTTAAAAACAATACAGAAGACCGCTTTCAAACAGCATCAGCAGGCGACTTAGATGAGACGAAGAAATTTTTACAGATCGGCTTTTTCATTTTAGCAGCACTCTGCTTCGTTATGGCTTTCCGCAATCTACTCTCAGGCATTCAGAATTTTTCTTACAGCCTCATCATGCAAGGTCTGGGAAATCTTCTTAACATGGTATGTTATGCAGGAATAGCGGCAGTATTGGTAATGATCGCACTTTCAAAAGAAAAACAGAGGATCAAAACATTTTTCGTAATCTTAAGCGGATTAGCGGCAATCATAGCGCTGTGCGGAATCATTGAATTTATTACATCTATGTTCCGAAGCTTCAGATATTATTTTTCTTTTGATACATTTTTCTGGATCTTATCTTCTTTATTATTAACGTTAACCATTATGGCGGCGGTTGTCGGCATCACTTATACGCTCCTGCATCTCTCAGGATCGACACCGGATTTATCAAATATCACAGGAGTCATCGGCGGATCTGCCCGCAGCAGTCAGACATCCGAAACAGCACAGGGCAATACAAATAAAGAAACCAACTATCAAAACGCCGGAACAGATCATATGAATCAAAACAGCAAGACAAACTGCGAATCACAAGCCGGCAGTACAAACTATGAGGGGCAGAACATGGGTACAAACTACAACAATCAAGGTACAAACTATAATAACCAGGGTACAAACTACAACAACCAAGGTACAAACTATAATAACCAGGGACCAAATTACAACTATCAAAGTTCCGGTCCGAACTATTCAGGACCGGGTGTTACGCCACTGAAAACCGACCGCGGACTGCTCGGTTATATCGTTCTTTCGATTCTTACATGCGGAATTTACAGTTATTACTTTATATACACAGTTGCCCGCGATGTTAATACTGCTTGTGCCGGAGACGGAAAATCAACAGGCGGATTAGTACAGTTCATCCTGCTTTCCATCCTCACTTGCGGAATTTACAGTTGGTGGTGGCAGTATTCTCTCGGAAACCGCCTTGCAGCAAACGCACCTCGTTACGGTCTGTCATTTACAGAAAACGGTACTACTATTTTATTATGGCTTCTCTTTGGCTCTTTCCTCTGTTTCATCGGACCGTTTATTGCAATGAATATCATTATTAAAAATACAAACAGCATCTGTATGGCATACAATCGTTACAACGGATTAATTTAATCATTTAACATTATAATAAAAGGTTCTGCCCGAACGATCTGCATCCTGAAACTTCAGATACAAGTCAAACATAAAATTCGGTCAGAACCTTTTTTTATTTCTCCTATGATCTTTTCACAATCTCTTTACAATCTCTTTTTACCATTTCCTAATATATATCCGAAAATAATATCCCGCAGTCAAAATCAAAATATTCCTGTCACGGACACATATACTCATAAATCTGCGCCGAAATCTCTCGGATAACAGATCTTGCGGCAGAAGTATCAGATAAACCGCTCATCATCACACAAACTGTATATGCTCCGTTTTCCCCAAATATAATTGCCGCGTCATTTTCCACATCGGAAAGTTCCCCCGTCTTATTTGCAGTCTCAATATTTTCCGGCACTCCTGCCGGGATCTTCCCCGTACGTTCCTGCTGCCGCATCAGATCAAGAAGTTTTTCTGATCCAACCAGCACATTTCCGTTCATTTCCCGCAGAAACTTTCCGCAGTCGTTGACAGAAGTATAATTATCATCCATATCATTCGGTGCAAGAAGCAGCCTTCCCATATGAGTATCTGCAAAACCGTGCAACCGACAAAACTCATTCACAACTTCCATTCCCGCCGAAGCATCCCCAAAACCAAGCTTACGAACAAGCTCATTTGCCGCGTCATTGTCGCTTACCGTAATCATCAAACGCAAAAGTTCTTCTGTTTCTCCTGCGTAAACCTCCTGTTCTTTCACAAAATCCATCTGTTCGTATACACATCCCGCAATATAAAGCTTGATCAAACTTGCCGCTGGCATCTGACTGCTGTTGATCGATGCCCTCGCTCCGTCAGAAAGATTTTCTGCATATACAGAAACCGAAGCTCCTGTACTTTCAAGCGGCGCCGCCGTCAACTGTATCCGATCAATTAAGTCATTTAAAATAGGAAACGCGGCTTCCTCTTCTAGTTCCGGATCGGATGATCCGACTTCTTCTGTATCTTCAATATCATCTTTTTTAATCACAATCTCTTCCTTGTTTTCTTTTTTGTTTTCTTTTTTGTTCTCTTCCTTTTCTTTTACAGTTTCTTCCTTGCCGCAGGCAGTGAACATAAAAACCGCCGTCACAAAAACAAACAAGAGCGCGCATAAGAAACTGTATCTGAAAACTTTTCGCCTCATACTTATTTTTACTCCGTCACATAAAAATATCTAAAGAACTCAAAACCCGTAATATGCATTGATCCCATCTACAATCCCATCGACCATCAACTCCCGATAGGTGGCATCCGACATGTTTGTATCATCTTGTTGATTCGTCATAAATCCCATTTCTAATATCACAACCGGTATCTGACTCCAGTTGATCCCTGTCATCGTATCATTACACCGAATCCCGAGATTCTGCATTCCACTCGCACTGCAATAACAATTTAAAATCGTTTCCGCCAAACGATAACTCTCTTCGTAAACTCCGCCTACATAAGGATTTTCAGCAGAACCGATCAGAGCCATCGCACCGTTTACCGATGGATCTTCACTTCCATTTGCATGAATTCTCAAAGAAAACTCCGCCCCTGCATCATTTGCAAGACAGGCTCGTTCCGCATTGCTTATAGCTGTTTCGTTATTTTCCCGCGTCAGGATTACATCATACCCTTGTTCCGTCAGACGATCTCGAAGCATCAATGCGATTTCAAGATTAAGTTCATATTCCGGTATCCCGGTGAATCTGCCGACAGTACCGCCGGCAGATTTTTGTTTAAAATCACCTGACCCAGGAGCATTTGGCTCTTGCCCGCTCATATCTATATCCGGGCTTTGATGCCCGGGATCTATCGCGATCAAAATATCTTTTTTTACCGGTTTTTGTATGTCAGTTTGTCCTGAATGTTCCTCTGCGCTCACAGACGCCTCCGTTTGTTCCGATGTTTGTTCTGATTCTTCTGATGACCGATCAGTAGTTTTGGGATTCTCAGCCGAAGCTTTCTTTCCTTCTGAAGGATCGGAAACATTTTCCCTGCCGCACGCCGAAACACCGAAAACAAGAAGACAGATAAATACAAAAAATGTAACCCCTTTTTTCATAATTATGATCCTTTAACAATTACTCTGCATCCAACTGATATCCTTTCGGATCCATACCAAACTCGACCTGAGCCAGAAAATCTGCATTTTTCCGTTCAATTTCAGAAAGCATCGAATTGTTAAATTCTTCCGGACTGACCGTACCGTGATACCATTTCTTACTATTAAAATAATTCTGCAGTTCAGCCGATTGGAAAAGCCGGCCATGCCTCGCATAGATTTCATTTTTGGCATAATTAATCTCGCGGATATCCAAGCCTTCAATATCGCTTTCAGTTAAAAGATAAGAAGCGCTCTGTGGAAGAATATAATCTTTATTTAAAACTTCATCCTCCTCTTTTGATTTTTCAAAATCTTCTATCAGGTTTTCCCCATATTCATCCCAAATTACAAACGGTGTTATATAAAGCTTATCGTTGTCAAAATAAAATTGTCCTTCTATCTCTATCGTCTGATTAGATTTAATGCTGTCGAGCATTCCTTCCGGAAGAACAGATTGATCGATATATACGTTTCTCGCATCTTCCAGCAAAACTTTTTCACCGTAAAAATCTTCTCCGTAAAAAGTATATTCTTCTTCCAAGCGCAGAACATAATCGCCATTTTCTGTCTTTTTAATAAAGCCTTCAAAGAATAACTCATCTTCATCAAGCAGGTTATAATCTACATCATTCAAAATCTCATTTTCCGACGGTTCTGTAATATCCGTGTTGACGGAATCAGAAGACGGTTTCGGATCTTCTTTTTTCAAAACGAAAAACAACACAGCAATCACTATAGCAACTAAAACAATTCCTCCGATGACCACACCGATTATAATCGGCGCTTTGCTCTTTTTCTTCCCATAAGACTCATCCAAAGACTGCCGCATATCCGGCACATTTCCTTGATTGCCCATGTCACCCCGACCGTCTCTTTGTGATCCGAACTCTTCAAACTCTTCTTCATCCCGCACCTTTAACAACTCTTCAGAGTCTTCCGGAGACGATATATACGGCATTTCCTCAGTATCCTCAAACCGCGTACCACTCTGCTGCTCTGACCGTGCATAAGGCGTACCACATTCAGGGCAAAACAAAGTTCCCTCTTCCATCACAGTGCCGCATACCGGGCAAACTTCCGGCTTTGATTCCTGTGTTGAATCAAAACTTGACTCTGCATGAAACGATAGCTCTTCCTGACGCTGTCCACATTCCGGACAAAATGCAGAATCATCAGGAATTTTTCTTCCGCAATATTGACATCTCATAATCGTGTCCCTCCTTATAAATAACTGCTGCTATATTTATAGTATATTTTTCCATCCTTCCGGTCAAACAAAATTTACGAATGGCGGGGACTGAACTATTGCTTTTGTTCGATATTCTATATTTATTTCTTCGTGCATTTTTATCCGTATTATGATATCATTGTAATATTACTTACAAAGGAGTCTGTTGATTTATGAAAATGAACGAATTAAAACTTATTTATTTCAGCCCTACAGGAACGACCCATAAAGTCGTTATGGAAACGGCAAGAAGTATCGATTTAAAATCAGTCTCTTTTGACCTTACGATCAAAAAAGATCTGAAACCTGTCGCAAAATTTGCGCCAAACGATTTTGCCCTGTTTGCGATCCCCGTATACTACGGTCGTGTTCCGGCGCTCTTTCTCAAATATCTTGATCTCTTTTCCGGAAACGGAACACCTGCCGCTCTTGTCGCTACATACGGATGCCGCGAATACGAGGATGCACTTTTAGAATTAAAGACCGAAGTAGAAAAAAGAGGATTCAAAGTAATCGGAGCTGCCGCATTTCCGGCAGAACACTCTATCGTGAACTCTATCGGCGCAAGACGTCCGAACAAGGCGGATTTAAAAGAAGCTTCCGAATACGGAATTTCACTGAATCGGATCATTAAAAAAGAAGATTCTTTCGCTTCTTTCGATCTGAAAGTACCGGGAAATACTCCTTACAGAAAATACGGAAAAAACGTACTTTTTCCGAAAGCCGACGTTTCGCTTTGTACAGAATGCAGCGCCTGCGCAAAGATCTGTCCGGCAGGAGCAATCTCTCTTGATAATCCGAAAAAGACAGATCACGATAAATGTATCGGATGTATGAAATGTGTCCGCTTCTGCAAACAGAAAGCCAGATATGTCAGCGCTTTTAAGTTGAATATGGCAGCAAAGAAATTAACAAAGGTCTGTCAGAGCGATAAAAAGGCCGAGATATTTCTTTAAGCTACACCGTCATCTGTTATTCAAAACAGCGGTTCAAAAATATATAAACAGATATCGATCGGTCGTCAAGTTTCCGGGCTTTCCCGCCCTTTGGCTTACCGCCTTCGCAAAAGAATCGCCGAATCCGGCTTTACTGCCGGATCCGGCGATTCTTAACTCCAGGTCATCTTATATCTTTTAATATTATCATGTGAACCTGTTTTAAATCTTATTCATCTTTTTCAAAAAATCCCAGAAAAGTTTTACGTTTCATAAACGCCGCTATCATCAAGAGTGACAGGAATAATCCGGCTAATGCTGAAACATTCACTGTATCTCCGGTTGCAACTGCTCCGTTTGAAACAGTTCCGTTTGAAGAACTTCCTGTTCCGTTGCTTCCCGGTTTCTGTACAAGACCTGCCTGTGCAGCTTCAAATGCAGACTTCGCATTTGCAAACATTTCTGCCGTTGTCTCCTTTGAATCCAGAGCCATCAGCGCATCATATGCATTTTTATATGCCGCATAGCTTTCTTCTGTATAACCTTCCGGTTTCTTCAATACGATAGAGTCTCTGTACTCATCCAAACCAACTGCACGTTTGTCCAGACCCTTGATCGCCGCACGGATTGCAGCCGCCGCATTGGCAACCTCTTCTTTTGTACCGTTTACTTTCAACGGCTCTGCATTTGTCACAGCATCTTTCAAAAGCTTATAAGAACTTACCGTATAAGTACCTGCTTTATGCTGAGCAGCTTCATTAAGAGCAGCCTTCAAATCTACGATACTTACAAGCGCCGCTTTCGCTTCTTTCATTGCAGTGATATTCGCCTGATCTAATGCCGGATCGTTCTGATCTTTATCTGCTTTTGCTTTGCTGATCGCATCCTGAAGTGCGCCGAAACTTACTTCAGTGTAATCTTTGCCGTTTATTTTTTCCATTTCTGCAATGACATCATCTACAGTTACTTCTGTTTTTTCTACCAGACCATTCACTGCATTTTCCAGATCGGAAACCGCTTTATCTACCTGATCTTTTGTTCCGTTTTCCAGATAAGCCTCTGCATTCTTCACTGCATCTTGAAGCTCTTTCCAACTGTCTTTCGTATAAAGATTCTCATCCAGTTTTCCAACTTCTGCAAGTTTTGCTTTCAATGCGGCTACATTGACAAGACCTTCTTCTGTCTGCGCAAAAGTATTTCGTGCAGTATAGACTTCTTTCGGGTTCTTCCGCTCTGTCTTATCTGCTTTCACAATCGCATCTAATGCTGATTTCGCGTCTGTATATGCTTTGTAAGAAACAGTTGTATAGTCGTCTTTATTATATTTTACTGCGTTTTCTAACTCTGTTTCTGCCAGCTCTCTCTGGATCGATGAATATACTAGTGCTTTTTCGGCTTTTTCAAGTTTTGCCGTCAGATCTTGCGCTTCTTTCTCCGAAACATTTTCTTTATCCTTTAACGCCTCTCTGATCTCATTCATCACCGACTCATATGCCGCATAAGTTCTCGCCGAATAGATCTCTACATAAACAGGAGCTTCCTCTGCTCCGACGTTTTCTTTGCCTGCTTTCATGTTGTTCAAAGCGTTTTCCAATGCAGTAACATCGCCTTTGACAACCGCGTTTTTGTGTGCGGCAAGAAGCGCTTTTTCTGCCAGATCTACAACTTCCTGAGTCACGTACTCATTTGCCGCGATCTCTTCTGCCGCTGCTTTTGCTTCTTCTGCCGCCCGTTTGCTGTCTGCAGTCCACTTATCGTCGATCGGCTTTTTGATTGCCTCATTCAGCGCATCTTTATTGACCGCTGCTTTTTCCTTTTCACTTGTCTTTATAATAGAAATCTCCGGAATGTCTTCTGCCCATGTCACGATAACTTCCAGAATCTGACTGTCTTTTCCAACCGCAAATTCATTGATCGTCTGATTCAGCTTTCCGATCGCAGCTGCTTCTTGTTTTGCTCCGTCTTTATAGAGAACTGCCTGTACATCTGCATTCGACGCCTTTCCGTTCTGTATGATACGGATCGTTCTCTGATCCGGCTCACTGATGCGATATGTAAACGAACCGTTTGCCGCAGATGGTTTGTATGTTGTCGCAAAGTTTCCGTCAAATACATTAGACGGGATCTTGCCCGCTTCTTCCGCTGTTTCTGATATGATGTCGCGGTTTGACTCTGTCGTCATATAAGCTCCGCCGTTGATCTGAAGCTCGTACAGCTCAACCCATCTCTCTGTATATGTTGTAAGCGGTACGATTCTTAAGTAACGTCCCGACACATTCAATCCGGTTGCCTCTGCATACATATTTCCCGGATTTGTAGTATCATGAAGCAGATAGTCTGCATCTTTCGCTGTCGCATTAGCCGACATCTGCACAGCCTCTGCGTTTCCGACTTCAAGGATCTTTGTCCACTGATCGTCTGTGGCATCTTTCCTGTCAGCTACTTCAAATTTTGCATGTCTTAAGAAGTCAAGACATGTCTCTTTTACATAGTATCTGAACGATTCAAAATTCACAGTCTGTCCGAGATCGAATACGATCTTTTTCCCTGCATCCTGTGTTCCTGTGATCTTGCCAAGCGTATTAAGCTTTCCGTCGAATACATTTCCGACTTGTCCGTTGCTTCGCATATCGTTTGCCGAATCTTTCTGAGCAAAATCACTTTCTACCGTTTTCTCTCCGATAAACGCATACGTCACTTTGAATTCTTGAACCGAAACATTTTGTGTCTCATTTCCCGCATTGTAAAGTCTTACATATCTTGCATCTTCCAATGCTCCTGCATTAACATCAGTCCAGATCACTCCGTTCATAGAGCTTTGCAGTTTCACATTCGCATTTTCTCCTGCGTTCACTGCAATGTTTTCGATCGCTTTGATGTTCTTTAAGTCAACACCGATATACTGATCTTTTTTCAGACTGATCGTTCCCGGCTGCAAAGAAGACATACCTGCTTCTGTCGTTCCGAGCATTCCGTGATCCTTTACATTTGTATAAATATTCTCTGTTGTTCCTGTCTGATCAACTTTCTGTTTTACAGTAAACTCAGAGAATTTTGCCCACGTAGGTTTCTTCTCCAGATTGCGGATACGGATGTAACGCGCCGTCACACCTTTCAGATCAATGTTCAGTACGTCTTTTCCTTCTGCCGCTCCAGTATACTCTGCATATCCTTCTGCCGGAGTCCATGTGCTGTTATCTACAGACGTCTCAACCGCATATTTTACAAGCTTGTCTCCGCCTGTATGTCCGACTACGATATGAGCGCTTTCCAATACAGCTTCTGTTCCGAGGTCATATCCTAAGAAATCATCTTTCAGAACAGAGTCACTTGTTGAATTTCCGTCTCCATCAGGATCGTACCATACGAATGTATTGTCATCTCCGTCATAAAGACTCGTTTCTTTCCCTTGCGCTACTTTCCAACGCTCCGTCTTGATCACTTTGTATGTGATCGGAGTCGTCATATTCTTCGGCGCGCGGATATCTAATTCACCGATGCGTACCCAGCCTGCCGTCTGCTCTTTATTCACAAGACGGATTCCTTTGATCTTGTCAGTTACGTTAATGTTTACTGTCTGATCTTTCGCGTTCGTAAACTCTCCTGCCTTTTTCCAACCGCTCTGTCCGTCTGTGCTATACTGTATTTCTACTTTTTTAAACACATCCGCAGAAGAAGTTTTGCCCTGTGTCATTCTTATGCTTCCGATCTGCTTCGCTTCCGGGAAGGTAATCTGGATATAAGCGTCTGCCGCGATCGTATCTTTTCCTTCGCCGCTGTACGGTCCTTTAGCGATCCACATTTCTGTAGACAGATCTCCGTCAAACATTTTTGCCGCCGTATGATCATTTCCCTGTGTGGAAATACCGCTGAACGTCACATCTCCTGTGTAACGCTCTGTATCTTCGGAAACTTCTTCTTTTTTGTTGATCTGGATTTCGCGTACCTCAAGCCAGCAGTCATTTACATTTGCCGCTGTCGCAATGAGGCGGATTCCTTTTGCTTTCAGATCACTCGGAAGATTTGCTTCTTTTACATTGATGTCCTGAACTTTACCGAATTCTCCGGCAAAATTGTTTTCCATGCCTGTCAACGTCAGATCTTCCCATGTTCCTTCTTCTGTCATATACTGCAGTTTTGCATGTTCAAAATGATCTTTTCCGCCTCCGAGAAGGAAACGAATGCTGTCAATATCGATTACTTTGTTGTATTCTACACCGATATAATCATCTTTCGACAATGAATTCGGCGTTTTGTAAACTGCACTTGTAGACTCGTCGCCGTCAAAAATATTTTCTTTAGAACCTGTCGGCGCGTCTTTTCTGCTTGTAATGAATTTTGGGATCACTTTGTCGGGATTGACCGCTGTTTCCGCTTTTGCAGATACATACTCTGCCAATGTATTGATAAACGGAACAATGTGCTGTACGCCGACCTCGGCATATTCCTGATGATCCACATATAAAAAGTCATATGTTTTTGAACGGTCGAACGCCGTCTTTCCTGCTGTATTATAGCTGATCACAGAAGATACGTCTCCTGCCAGAGCGCTCTTTACGCCGTTTAAGTATGCGATCGCCGCTTCTGTCGTGTCATCCCAGCAGTTCAGCCAATATACGATCTGACCTTTGATCGCCTCGTTTCCGCCTGCACGATATGTCTTTGAAGCTTTTTGAAGCACTTCAAACTCTGCGATTACCGCATCTACTTCTTCCGCCGTGAGAGTCTCTGCTTCCAGTTTTTCTTTAAATGCATTTAACTTCTCTTTCAGTACAACAGATTCCTGCAAAGGTGTTACACGCGTATCCATCGCCTGATTGATCATATGCTTTGATAATTCACGCAGGGCGTCGCTCGCATCATTCATAATTGCCGAATTATGATCTACAAAGGAAAATGCATCATTCCATGACTTGTCTGCCTCTTCCTTTGTCTCCCAAATATTCCATGCATAATCTGCATTACCGAAAATAGCAACCTTGCTCGGTTCCGACTGCTGCATCGGGTTAAGCATGATTCCCTGGATTTTAGACGGCTCTACTCCCGGATGAAGGAACGTATCATAACCGCCCATGATCAAATGTTTCTTAGAGTTATCCGTACACGGCCAGTTGATCCACATAAACGGTCCGCGTCCAACGTTATTTGTAAACGTAGAAGTAAAGTTATTTGTTACTTCTCCCCATACTCTTCCGCCGGTCATAACGATCTGAACATTAGCCGGAGCCTTTTTCAACTCCTGAAGTTCTGCGCTGCTTCCGTTGCCCATATAGTCATACGGAACATAAGGGATCGTCATCTTCATATCAGGATACTGCTTTTTCACCTCTTCAAGCCATGCAGTCATATCGTTTAACAGACGTACTCCATTCGGTCCGCCCGGATTCCAAAAGTCGTCTGCAAGGATTGCGATCTGACGTACGCCCTGATCGATCACCTGTTTGAATTTTGCCTGAAGTTTCGCCAAATCAGCTTCATAATTATCATCAAAACGAAGATGATTGCCCTGCGGGAACGGATGAAGGGCATAAACAAATCGGCATTTTGATTCATTTCCCGCCTCTGCAAGCGGTCTGATCTTATTTGCCAGCTCTTCTTCCGTATAAAGCTGATCCCACTGTGTACGATGTTTCGGGTCGTCTTTCGGCGCATAGAAATACGCGTTTAATTTGTAATATCCACCCCATTTCATCAAGTTTACACGATCTTCTGTAGACCACGGATTTCCATAATAGCCTTCAATAAAACCACGGCTTACTACGTCCGCATAGTCCTCGATCTCAAAGTTTCTGATTGTCAGGCTGTCCATCTGTGCAAAAACATGATACAGCGTAGTCAATCCATAAAATGCAGAATCTGCATCTTTTCCAAGTACGGATATTACATTCTCATCACTTGCCAGAAAGTAAGAATCCGTCTTTCCAAACAAAGAGTCTTCCGGCTGATATTCTTCTGTAATATAATCTTCTGCCGTTCCGTCCTGTCCATGTACACCGACATATACATTGGTTGCGCCTTCTTTTGGCTGCTCTGCTTCGTTTACCTCGATTCCTTTGAGGTCTGCCGCCTCTTGCAGACGGTTCTTTGTCGCCTCATCGATTCCTTTGTCATAGATTACATTCAATTCTTTTCCGAGAATGTAATCTCCTTCCTGATACTCCACCTTATGTGGATTCGGATAAATGAGGTAGTCTTCTTGCGGTTCTTCCGCTGCCTGCGCCGGAACAAAATTGCCCGGTATCACAACGGCGACTGTAAGAACCCCTGCGAGCAGTCTTTTGATCACTCTTCCTGCCATAAACCTTTTCCTTCCTTTTCTCATAATATTATCAGGATACTACCATCTATCATTATATCATTTTTTACTCATTTACGATGTACTTTTTTTGTTTTTTTCATCTATTTTCATCATATTTACTTCCTTTTCTATCAATCATTTTGTCATTTCACCGTCTTTTTGAACAGTTTCGCTCTCTTATTTCCTCCATTACAAAACGGCATAGCCAAAGATACGATAAACGCCTTTGTCTATGCCGTTTCTATTTATATTTTCTTCTATTTTGATTCCTCTTCTTTTCTTCGCAAAATATCATATACGTCCGGGATTTCACTTAGTTCAACATAGAGCAGCTGTTTCGAGTGGGGCGCACTTTCCTGCTCTTTTCCCTCTTCATTCAGGATGCGCAGCACTTCCGCTTCTATGTTTCTGCCGTCCGGCTTCATAATTTCAATCGTTTCCCCGACAGAAAATTTGTTTCTCTGCTCTATCCTGCACAATCCGTCTTTGATCTCCCCGACAATGCCAAGATAAGTATACTCTTTATTGTATGTGTTGCTGTCATAGATCTGTGTCGTCTCATCCGGTTTCCCAAAGAAAAATCCGGTCGTAAACTGGCGGTAAGTACAATTTGAGATCTGTTCTTTATACCAGGGCATGTTCTGTTCATATAACTTCGGATCTTTCTTATAGTCATCGATTGCTTTTCGGTACGTCCTTGCCACTGTCGCCACATACAGAGCGGTTTTCATTCTGCCTTCGATTTTCAGACTGTCGATCCCCGCATCGATCAGCTCCGGTATATGTTCGATCATACACAGGTCTTTTGAGTTAAAAATGTAAGTTCCTCTTTCATTTTCATAAACAGGAAGGTACTCTCCCGGTCTTTTTTCTTCCACGACCGCATATTTCCAGCGGCACGGATGAGTACATGCTCCTCTGTTCGCATCTCTTCCCGTAAAATAATTACTCAAAAGACATCTTCCCGAATAAGAGATACACATCGCCCCGTGAATAAACGTCTCGATTTCCAAATCTTCCGGAATATTTGCCCGAAGTTCTTTTAGCTCTTCCATCGACAGCTCTCTGGCAGATACGACTCGACTCGCCCCCTGTTTATACCAGAAATTATAGGTTGCATAATTTGTATTATTTGCCTGAGTGCTTATATGCCTTTCTATCTCGGGGCATATCTCTTTGGCAATCTCAAATACTCCCGGATCTGCAATGATCAGTGCATCCGGTTTGATTTCCTTTAACTCTTCAAAATACTCACGCACCCCGGCAAGGTCATCGTTGTGCGCCAGAATATTAGCGGTCACATATACTTTCACACCATGCTCATGGGCAAATTGAATTCCTTTTCGCATCTCTTCCGTTGAAAAATTCTTCGCTTTTGCTCTAAGACCGAAAGCTTCTCCTCCGATATAGACCGCATCAGCTCCGAAAATAACTGCCGTTTTCAACACTTCCAGACTGCTCGCCGGAATTAATAACTCAGGATGTCTGCTCATCTTTCTCTTCATTCTCCTACTTCTTCTTTTTCTGTTTTTATGGCGGCTTATAATTTTGCGCTTTACTGCGCAATGTCCGTTCCGACTTCCTTTTTCACACTCAGCGCCACCCCGTCTCCTAAAGGAATGATCGATGTTACAAGCGCATCGTTATGTTTTAATTCGTACAGATATTCCCGCATCCGCGCATGAATCGTACGATCCCGCCGTTCTACCGCGAAACGTGACTCGATCACATCACCGTCCTGCATCACATTATCCGAGACAAGGATACCGCCCTTTGCAAGCAGACGCAGTATCTCCGGCAGATAATGAATGTACTGACCTTTCGCCGCATCCATAAAAATAAAATCATACGGTCCTTCCAATGTTTTCAGCACATCCATCGCATCGCCTTCCAGCAAAGTGATTTTCTTCTCTTTTCCTGCACGGACAAAATTTTGTCTTGCGATCGGTATTCTCTTCTCATAATTTTCAATCGTTGTGATCGCACATTCTTCCGGTACATATTCACTCATCAATAACGCAGAGAAACCTACGGCAGTTCCGACTTCCAGAACGCGCATAGGTTTTTTTACCATAAGGAGCACCTTTAAGAAGCTCTGCATCTCACGGCGTATTATAGGCACGTTATCAGCCAGAGCCTCTCTCTCGATGTCCTCTAATATTTCACTGTTTTTCGTATCCAGCGAATTGATGAATGTAATAATACGTTCATCTACTATCATAATTTACACATCCACATCCATGATGATCGGAATCACCATCGGTTTTCTCTTTGTCTTTTTCCAAATATAGTCGTTCATGGAATCGCGGATCACAAGTTTGATCTTATTCCAGTCTGTATGACGTCCCGAGAGACACTTATCCACCGCCTCGGATACCGCTCTTCTCGCATCATCCATCAGTTCTTCTGATTCTCTTACATAAACGAAGCCTCGCGATACGATATCCGGACCTGCAAGCAGGCGGTTCGTTCTTCTCTCAAGCGTAAGCACAACAATGATAATACCGTCCTCTGCCAAATGCTGTCTGTCCCGAAGCACGATGTTTCCTACGTCTCCTACCCCGAGTCCGTCTACAAGAATCGCTCCCGTGTGTACTTTATCTACTACTTCCGCACTGTCATCGCACAGTTCCAGCACATCTCCGGACTGAATGATAAATACATTTTCCTTCGGAATTCCAAGTGATTTTGCCACTTCCGCATTTGCTTTCAAATGACGGTATTCTCCGTGGACCGGAATGGCATATTTCGGCTTCACAAGAGAATAGATCAATTTCAGTTCTTCCTGACAGGCATGTCCCGATACATGGGCATCCTGGAAAATAACTTCCGCCCCTTTGGAAGAAAGTTCGTTGATCACACGGGAAACAGACTTCTCATTTCCCGGAATCGGATTAGAACTGAAGATAATCGTATCGTTTGGCTGTATCGTCACTTTTCTGTGCACGTCCGCCGCCATTCTCGACAGAGCCGCCATAGACTCTCCCTGACTTCCGGTTGTGATAAGAACCATTTTCTCCGGCGGATAATTCTTCATCTGATCGATCTCGATCAATGTGTTTTCCGGCACATCCAAATATCCCAATTCTGACGCTGTCGCAATGATATTCACCATGCTGCGCCCTTCCACAACTACTTTTCTTCCATACTTATATGCCGAATTGATAATCTGCTGCACACGATCCACGTTAGAAGCAAACGTAGCGATGATCAGCCTTGTATTCTGATGTTCCGCAAAAATATGATCAAACGTAATACCGACCGTCTTTTCCGACTGGGTAAATCCTCGCCGCTCCGCATTCGTACTGTCTGACATCAGAGCAAGCACACCCTTTTTTCCGATCTCCGCAAACCGCTGTAGATCGATCGCATCTCCGAACACCGGCGTATAATCGACTTTAAAATCTCCTGTATGGATTACGACACCGGCAGGCGAATAGATCGCAAGGGCAGACGCATCCTGAATACTGTGGTTCGTTTTAATAAATTCAATCCTGAATTTTCCAAGATTGATCGACTGTCCGTGGCGGACAACTTTTCGCTTCGTCGTCCGAAGAAGATTATGCTCCTTTAGTTTGTTTTCAATAATGCCCATCGTAAGTTTCGTCGTATAGATCGGCAGATTGATCTCTTTGAGCACATACGGAAGCGCGCCGATGTGATCCTCGTGACCATGTGTGATAACAAACCCTTTCACTTTCGATGCATTGTCTTTCAAGTATGTTACATCAGGGATCACAAGATCGATCCCAAGCATATCATCCTCCGGGAATGCCAGACCGCAGTCCACGACAACAATACTGTCTTCATACTCAAAGGCAGTAATATTCATACCGATCTGCTCTAATCCTCCAAGCGGTATGATACGCAATTTTCCGTTATTCTGTTTTTTCAAAAAATAAACACCTCCACTATTTCCCCTTTTTCATGCATTCTCTGCATATTCCGTAAAACTTTACTTCATGATCAAGAACATGAAGTCCAATCGTACGTTCAATGTGACGTTCCGCTTCTTCCAGAAGGTCATCATCGAAAGGAATGATTTTATTGCAAGTTCTGCATATAAGATGATGGTGGTTATGTTTCGATCCGCCGTCCAGCAGATGTCCGATCTCGTAACGCACACATCCCTCATCCAAATTAATCTTGTCTATGAGCTGCATATCCCATAAAAGCTGGATCGTACGGTACACAGTTGCAAGTCCGATTTCCGGATGCTCCTGCGTCACCAGCTCATAAATATCTTCCGCAGTCAAATGCCTGCCTTTATTCTGCTCCAAGACAGAAAGGATCAAAATTCTCTGATTCGTAACTTTCAACCCTTTTTCTCTTAATTTTTCTTTGAGCAGTTCTTCTGTCCTGTTCTTTTTCATTCTATCCTCACCCGAAACATCCAAAAGACATTTTTCACTGCGATTTCACGCATTTTGCCATACTGTCATATCTTATATATCACTGTCCGATTTCCCGTGGAAACTCTCAGAAGTTCCCATAGCATACAATGTAATTTTCTTCTTAGATCAGAGTTCAATACTGACATCTTCAAGAAGTTCCTCAAACACCTTGGAGACCGCCTGTAACTCTTTCTCATTTTCAACGATCTCATAAACGCTCTCGCCTGATTCTTCATCACGAACGTCTTTTAATATCAGACATTCCGCATCGTCATCCTCCGACTCCGCAACAAGAATATACGCGCTCCCGTTGATCTTTGTTTCTTCAAGTATAAAAAATTCGTCCTCACCGTTTCCATCCGCAAATGCAAACTTTACTTTTTCCATATCCGAACCCCTTACATCTTTTATTTTTCTATCCTGATATCCTGCACAAAATCACCGAAAGCGCCAAAAGACACATCCCGGGATTGTAAGCAGCCGCCAAGGTCTTAGCATATCCCGAACTTTGGCTCATTGCCTATACAAAAATGACAGACTTCATTCATTCTGCCTGTTTTTTCATATGCATCAGATCAAGATAACCCTGCAAAATAAACACTGCGGCGATCTGATCTATATGTTTCTTTCTGTTTTCACGGCGCACGTTGCTCTCGATCAGAGTACGTTCTGCCTCTACGGTCGTCAGTCTCTCATCCCACAAAATGACCTCTAACCCGGTTCTGCGTTTGAGCATCTCTCCGAATTCCATAGACTGCTGCGCACGCTCTCCGATATCGTTATTCATATGTTTCGGAAAGCCGAGGACGATCTTCTCCACATCATACTTTTTGATCAGTTCCTCTATCCTCGCGCAAGTCCGCCGAAGTTTATTTTCTTCTTTTCTCTCGATCGTCTCCACTGCCTGAGCCGTAAGACGAAGAGCGTCGCTGATCGCAACGCCTACCGTTTTCGACCCATAATCAAGTCCCATAATTCTCATATCTGATTATTCCCACGAATGATGTTCGATATACGCTTTTAACAGCTCCTCGACCAACTCATCTCTCTCTACTTTCATGATCAGGCTTCTCGCTCCGTTAAAACTTGTAACATATGTCGGATCTCCCGACATGATATATCCGACGATCTGATTCACCGGATTATATCCCTTTTCTTTCAGCGCCTTAAACACGATCTCCAAAATGTCTCCGGCCGAAATCTGCGGTCCCGGTTCTACCTGAAAGAATTGTGTATTGCTGAGATCACTCATCTTGCTGTTCCTCCTTACCTTCTGTCTTTTTGTATAAGAATTCTATTCCTCATTTTTCATTTTCGGAAACTCCGAAATCACTACCTACAATTCTAATATACTCCCATTCAAAATTCAACGTATAATTTGTGAATGATTTTCAATTCTCACTTTTACGATACAATTAGAAATATTTTTTTCGGTTTCTAGTGCAATTTTCATATACTCTTTTGTATGTCCTGTCATAACAGCCTTTCCCTCGATCTGCGCGCGTTCTTCAAAAAGAACTTCCACTTCTTTTCCGATAAAGCTGTCCTCGTATGCCTTTTTCTTCCGTTCGCCGAGGGCGATCATACGGGCGCTTCTTTCCCCTTTGATCTTCTCATCAATCTGGCCGTCCATCACTGCCGCTTTTGTCCCTTCTCTCTTCGAGTATTTGAAAATATGCGTTTCATAAAAATCAACCCGGTCGACAAACGCATAGGAAGCTTCAAACTCTTCCTCTGTCTCCCCCGGAAATCCGACGATCACATCTGTCGTAAGAGCCGGATGATCAAAATATTTTCTCAATATCTGACACCTGTCATAATATTCTCCGCTTGTATACTTTCTGTTCATCCGCTTCAGCGTCGCGTCACATCCGCTTTGAAGAGAAAGATGAAAATGCGGACACACTTTCGGCATCTCGGAAAGCTCTTTTGCAAACTCTTCCGTAATAATCCCCGGCTCAAGAGAACCGAGACGGATCCGTTCGATCCCTTCGACTTTGTGTACTTCTTTTATAAGGTCAAGCAGATGTCTCTGCCCGTCAAAATCGATACCGTAAGAACTCAGATGGATTCCCGTAAGAACAACTTCTTTATATCCGTTTCCGGCAAGATCTCTCACTTCTTCCAGCACGTCCTTTGTCTGCCTGCTCCGCACTCTGCCCCTCGCATAAGGGATGATACAATACGTACAAAATTGATTACATCCGTCCTGCACTTTAATATACGCTCTCGTATGATCTCCCGGTTTTGTCAAATGCAGTTCTTCATACTCTTTCGTACGGTTGATATCTTCCATCGCATATTCTGTATGACCGCTTTTTTCCATTTCATATTGTTTCAATAATTCCGGCAGATCTTTTTTATGATTATTTCCGATCACAATATCAATACACGGATCGATCTCCTTACCCTCCTGCGCCTGTACATAACACCCCGCCGCCACAACGACCGCGTCCGGGTTTAATTTTCTTGCTCGGTGCAGCATCTGCCGAGATTTCCTGTCTGCTATATTTGTCACCGTGCATGTATTGATAATATAAACATCCGCCCCTTCTTTAAAGGGAACGATCTCATAACCTGCCTGTTCAAGCATTTCCTGCATTGCTTCCGTCTCATATGCGTTTACTTTACATCCAAGATTATGAAGTGCCGCTTTTTTCATAAGTTTACCTCTTTTTCCTATTCTTTCTATCATTGTTCCTTGACTTTTAGTTCCCTATCCCGTAGAATATTCATAGGGTTTTGACCCTATTTTATCACATATTTCAAGGAGGTAGCAAAATGAAAACTGTACAGATTTCATTAAATTCAATCGACAAAGTAAAATCTTTCGTAAATGAGATCACAAAATACGACAACGACTTCGATTTAGTATCTGGAAGATACGTTATAGACGCCAAATCCATTATGGGAATTTTCAGTCTTGATCTCTCCAAACCGATTGATCTTAACATTCACGCAGACGGCGACGTTGATGCAATCCTCGCTGCACTTGACCCGTATATCATCAAATAATAACAGTCAAACATATTTATGCGTAAATGCACAATGCAAAAAGCTGTCTCTTTTGAGACAGCTTTTTTGTAATGGCGACGAGCCAAAGCCCGGGATATACCAAAACTTCGGCAGCCGCTTACAATCCCTGAACATGCCTTTTGGCACTTTCGGTGATTCTATGCCCCTACGGTGATCACTTCTGCAGTTTCAAGCGCCGTCTTCATCAGATCATCGATACAATCTGCCAGATTGATCTCCGACTTTTCGATTCTTTCTACATTCGGCTTTGTCACCGGATGCTTTGCCACGAAAATCGTGCAGCAGTCTTCAAACGGCTGGATTGAAACTTCGTATGTGTCGATCTTTTCAGATATTTCCACAATCTCTTTCTTATCAAATCCGATAAGCGGACGGTATACCGGCAGTGTGCAGACAGCGTTTGTCGCCGCAAGACTCTGCATCGTCTGACTCGCCACCTGTCCGATGCTCTCTCCCGTAACAAGACCGAGACAGCCGTTTTTCTTCGCAAAATGTTCTGCGATCCGCATCATATACCGACGCATGATGATCGTCAGCTCATCGTGCGGACATTTTTCATAAATGGCAAGCTGAATATCGGTAAAATTAACAATGTGAAGCTTGATCGGACCTGAATAAGCAGATACGAGTCTTGCAAGATCTATCACTTTTTCTTTCGCTCTCTCACTTGTATACGGCGGTGCGTGAAAATAAACCGCCTCCAGCTCAACGCCGCGTTTCGCAACCATATAACCGGCTACCGGACTGTCGATCCCTCCCGACAGCAGAAGCATCGCACTGCCGTTTGTTCCGACAGGCATTCCTCCCGGACCCGGAATGATCTCGGAATAAATATAAACTTCTTCTCTTATCTCTACATTCAGACGTACTTCCGGATCGTGCACATCAACTTTCATCTCAGGATATGCATCAAGAACCGCCTCGCCAAGCGCACAGTTTAATTCCATCGAATTCATCGGATAGCGTTTATTCGCGCGTCGCGCTTCTACTTTAAACGTCTTGTCTGCCTGAGGATACATCTCGCCTACATAAGCAGTCACGTCTTTTTTCAATCCTTCCGGATCTTTCACTTCTTTGCGGACAACCGGACAGATCCCTACAATGCCGAATACTTTTTTGAGACTTTCAACCGTCTCCTCATAATCATATTCACCCTCGCAGTCCACATAGACTCTTCCGTGACATTTATGAACAAGGAATTCTCCGTCTACGCTCTGAAGAGCATACCTGATCTGACGCACAAGCGCATCTTCAAATATATAACGATTCTTTCCCTTGATCCCTATTTCTCCATATTTAATCAAAAATGAATGAAACTCCATCTTCTTCTCCTTCTTTGCGCCATATCTTTCTGTCATGTGAAATCAGCGCCGTGTATATTTCCGAAGCATCGGAATACAATTATATAGTGTTTCCAACGTATAGTCAATTTCTTCTTTTGTCGTAAACTCCGACAAACTGAACCGCAGCGTCGAATCAAGATATTCTCTCGGCGTTCCTATCGCCTGAAGAACACCGCTTATCGCCGGATGATTAGATGCACATGCCGAGCCTGCCGACACACAGATTCCACGATCTTCCAGCGTATGGAGCAGGACTTCGCTCCTCACTCCGGCAAATCCCGCGCTGACAATGTGCGGAGCGCTTCCTTCATCTGTAAGTCCATGCACTTTCACATTGCCAATCTGTGAAATACAGTCTATAAAATGCGTTTTCAGTTCCCGCATATGCTCCGTTTTCAGCTCAAGATCCTGATAGATCATTTTTGACGCCAATGCCAATCCTGCGATTCCAGGTACGTTTTCCGTTCCTGAGCGCATATCTTTTTGCTGACCGCCTCCGAAAATGATCGGTTTTATCTTCACACGGCTGTCCACATAAAGAAATCCCGCCCCTTTCGGTCCGTGAATCTTATGTCCGCTGGCCGAAAGCATATCGACTCCAAGTCTTTTCGGATAGATCTTATACTTTCCGAATCCTTGAACCGCATCCGTATGAAATAAGATTGACTGTTTATACTGCTTCACGATCCGGGCTGCCTCAGCAACGGGCTGTACCGTTCCGATCTCGTTATTGACATACATGACCGATACAAGGATCGTCTCCGGACAAAGCGCTTCTTTCAGCGCGTCAAGCCGAATTCTTCCGCATTCGTCAACAGGAAGATACGTGACGCGAAATCCTTCTTCCTCTTCCAGATAATGCATTGTATTCAAAATGGCAGGATGTTCCACACAAGAAGTGATCAGATGATTTCCGTTCCTTCGATTGGCCCGCGCACATCCTATCAGCGCCTGATTATCACTTTCCGTACCTCCGGAGGTGAAAATAATTTCTTTAGCATTTACTTTTAAAAGCTTGGAAATCGTTTCTTTTGCTTCTTTTATATATCTTTCAGCTTCCATTCCCTTCCGATACATTGCCGACGGATTCCCGTAATCCCGACACATGATATGATAGACAAGCTCTCCCACTTCCGGATAACACATCGTTGTAGCTGAATTATCAAGATAAACTTCCATGATTCCTTTCCTTTACTGATTTCTTACTATTAAATTATGACTCTTCTCTTTTCGGTGACACAGCGCGGCTTTCTATATGATACATCAAGATCGAAAGTGTCGTAAGACCCGCAGTCTCTGTCCTTAAAATCCGCTTTCCAAGCGTGACCGGCCGCGCCCCTTTCTCTTTTGCCCTGAGCACTTCCGCTTCTTCAAAACCTCCTTCAGGACCGATAAATATTCCGACCGACTGTCCCGGTTCTATTTGTTCGATCACTCTCACAGTCTCGGCCATACCTTCTTCCAGTTCATACGGGATAAGAACGACGTCAAGACTTTCTGCCTGTTCTAATGCTTCCGTAAAAGAACATACTCCGCAAACTTCCGGAATCACGCCTCTTCCCGACTGCTCTGCCGCTCCTTTTGCGATTAGCTGCCAGCGTTCCTGCTTTTTCACCGCTTTCTTCTCATCTAACTTTACGACCGAACGTTTTGCCGAAAACGGAACGATTTTGTGAGCGCCCAGTTCTACCGACTTTTGTACGATCCATTCCATCTTATCGCCTTTCGGAAGTCCCTGAAACAAAATAATTTCCGATGGAAGTTCCGTCTCGGTATCCAGCTTTCGGAACACATCGAGCACTGCCTGATCTTTCTCATACCGATTCAGGCAGCAAAGATAAGTCGTCCCCTGACCGTCATTGATCCTTACATCTTCTCCCACTTTCATGCGAAGTACATTTTTCATATGGTTGAGATCCGCGCCCCTGATCAAAATTTCACTTTCTGTGATCCATGACGGCTCTGCAAAAAACTGCTGCATTCCTCTTCTCCTTACCGTTTTAATTTTTTCGGGCTGTCACACAGACCCACTCGCCTTGATATGTAATGTCAAGCACTTCCAGACCTGCTTTTTTCACAGCTTCCACAACCGTTTCTTCTTTATCATCGATAATACCGCTTGTAATATAGATTCCGCCCTTTTTTATCTGATTCACGACAACCGGAGTCAGCGCTACAAGAACGTCCGCTAAAATATTGGCCGCAACAATGTCATAACACTCATATCCGACTTTATCCTGTACTTCTTTGTCATCGATAATGTTTCCGATCATCACCTCATAACGGTCTTTTGAGATTCCGTTCACTTCCATATTTTCATGAGTTGCATCGATAGCACAAGGATCTAAGTCTGTTCCGACCGAATATTTTGCACCGAATTTCAACGCAAGCATCCCGAGGATCCCGCTTCCGCACCCTACGTCAAGAATCTTCGTATTCTCCGTTACATATTTGCGGATCTGGCGGATGCAAAGCTGAGTTGTCTCATGCATTCCCGTTCCGAACGCCGTACCCGGATCGATATGGATGATCATTTTATCTTCGTCTTCCGGCTTTACCTCTTCCCATGACGGAATGATCAAAACATCGTCTACATAAAACTGGTGAAAATACTGCTTCCAGTTGTTCACCCAGTCCACATCTTCCGTTTCCGACTCTTCGATCAGACACTCTCCGACGTTTACATAAGCCGACATTTCCTCCAGTTCTTTTCTTACATCCGACAGGATCTTCTCTTTGTCTTCTTCCGGTTCCAAGTAAAAACTCAGATACGCCACGCCGTCATCCGCTTCTGTCTGCGGAAGGATATCTACAAACATCTGCTCCTTGTCCGACTGAGTAAGAGGAATTTTATCCTCGATCTCCACTCCCTGAATTCCGAGATCCATAAGCATACTGCTTACAATATCTTCTGCTTCCGTCGTCGTCTTTAACCGAAATTTATTCCATTTCATTTTTTAATCCTCCTGAAACCATAAATTCAAATCTACATTTCCCGTGATACCGGGAACTGCGCCCGTTTCACTGTACTGCCATATTTTATATTCATACGGACACTGCGGCGTCTCATGATAATCCGCATACCAGAAATCATACTCTGTAAGCTGCTCCATATCAAGCGTAAAAGTCATCCATTTTAAATTTGCGTAAATCATCGGATCGTATCCCGCATGTTCGATCGTATCACAAAACACTTTGCAATAATTCGTAAAATCCTGCCGCGTATTTCCATCTGTTCTCGCGCTGTCCCACTTGATCTCTTCTGTATCAAAAACAACAGGACCCGTAATATTATAATGCTTCAAATGCTCAAGCACAAATTCCGCTTCCTCCACTGCCTCAGCCGGAGAAACTGCCTGTGAAAAAAAATACACGCCTACCTGCAGCCCTGCTTCCAGAGCGTTCTTCACGTTTTGCTCGTACATCGCATCCAATACAAGAGAGCCGCTCTCTCCGTAAGCCCGATACCCGAGACGAACCATAACAAATTCGACACCGGATTCTTTCACCTGCTTCCAGTCGATCACTTCTCCTTGAAATTCAGATACGTCGATCCCAAGTTTTGCCTTTGCACCTGTTTCCGGGTCCTGATAGCTTTTATAACCTGTCTGCTCATCTGTCTTTAAATCGGAAAAATCGTAAGTACATTTCGGAACATCCGAAAGCAGCGGCGCTTCATAACGGTTCTCTTCCACATCTTGAAAACAGTATCGCTTCTTTTCCCCGTCCTGATTGCCGCCTGCATTTTGTATGAGAGAACCGTTCTTCTGAACAATCCACTCTCCCGAATCGTATGTTTTATCCTCATTTCCTGTTACAGACTGCGAAATCACCTCTTTTTTCGGAGAACAGGCTGCCAGCATAAGAATCGTACAGCTTACAACCGCAATCATCTTTGCCGTTTTTCTCATACTGATTTTTATTTTCAGACTCGTCCTCTCCCCGTTTTCATCTGTCTTCTTTTTGAATCTGTCCATAGATACGCCTCTTTCTTTCCGATTCATCTATATACGCGCTTCTTCACTCCCGCCCCTTCTCATCCTTTAAATGACCGCTTACTTGAAACTTTCCGCTCTCTCTGCGAACATAATATCTCCGATTTTGATTTCTCCGCCTCGGATCACTTTTGCAAAAACACCTTCTCTCGGCATAATGCACTCTCCCATCTTCTGAAAAATAAGACACCCGTGATGACACTCTTTTCCGATCTGCGTCATCTCTAAGATCACATCGCGGCATATAAGCCGTGTTCCGACCGGAAAAGAGCGAAAATCCAAGTTTGTTACTACAAGATTCTCTCCGAAAGCGCCGTCGATCACTTCTGCTCCTTTTGCCCGAAACGCTTCGATCTTATCATGAGAAAGAAGACTCACCTGCCGATGCCATTTTCCGGCATGAGCGTCGCCTTCTATCCCAAAATCTTCTATAAAATGTGCGCTGCCCACATTTTGCTTCTGCGTTCCTTTTTCTCTGCTTACACAGACTGCGAGCACTGTTCCGCTTTCTGCTTTTTCTGACATTTTTCTCACACTCCCCGCTATCTTTGTTTTATCTTCTTTATCTTATTGCTCTGATTTTTTGTTCTGATTTCTTTTTCCTGTCAACCGCCGATCTGAGACATCTTTTTTGTTTCGATTTCTTCGCCTTTTCCAGATCTTCCGAACTCATGACCGTCAGGTTTAAAAAACACCGCTTCTCTCATCTTCTCCTCGATCAAACTGTCATCCGCCCCGTTTCTTAACATTTCCCGAACGTCTGTGCCGTTTCCGTATTGCAGACACGGCTTTAAAAATCCTTCCGAAGTGAGTCTGATCCGATTACATTTATAACAAAATTTATGCGAAAGGGCGCTGATAAATCCGATTCTCCCATCAAAATTATGAAAACGAATATACTCTGCCGGTCCGTTTCCTACTCTTTTTTTATATATTTCATAATCGCCGAATTCGTTGTGAAGCAATTTATATATTTCTTCAGACATTTTTCCGTTGAAATTTTTCCCATTTCCAATAGGCATCATCTCAATGAATCTGACATCTATTTTCCTTTTTTTCGCCAAAAGCGCAAGAGAAATGCAATCTTCTTCACAGAAAGGCACACAATTTACTTTCACTTTCAGATCAGGATATTTTAACGCAGATTCCATGCCTTCCAACGCCTTTTTTATATCACCGCCCCGCGTCATCCGAAAATAACGTCTTTCGTCAAGCGTATCAATGCTTATATTAACAGAAGCAAGCCCGTTTGAAACTAATTCGTTTATTTGTTCTTTTAATAATATCCCGTTTGTTGTCAACGTCACTTCATCTATACCCGGAATACCCTTTAACTTCCCGACAAGATCCGGTATTCCCCGCCGCACAAGCGGCTCTCCGCCTGTCAGCTTGATTTTCGTAATGCCAAGTCTTACCCCAATCCTGCACACTCTTTCAATCTCTTCAAAAGAAAGGATGTCTTCATGCGGAAGAAAGGAAAAGCCCTCTCCCGGCATACAATAAACACACCGCAGATTACACCTGTCTGTTACGGATACCCGCATGTAATCAATCCGCCTGCCGTACTGATCGTTCATCGTCCGCACTCTCCCGCCTGTCCTGTCAATATTTCAAGTCCATGTTCCACTACCGGAAGAACTGCTTCCAGATTTTCTTTTACCGCTTTCGGACTGCCCGGAAGATTCACGATCAACGTATGATTTCGGATCGCGGAAACAGCTCTGCTCAACATTGCCCTCGGCGTCACTTCCGCCGAAGCTGCTCTCATCGCCTCTGCGATCCCCGGAACATTCCGATGTGCAACTGCCATTGTAGCCTCAGGAGTACAATCACGCAAAGAAAACCCTGTACCTCCTGTCGTAAATACGATATCAACCTTTTCATCATCACAAAGTGTACATAGACACTTTTCAATTTCTTTTTGCTCATCCGGGAGAAGTTCCGTTCTCACAACATCGTATCCCTGATCCGCGATCATCTCACAGATCAACGGGCCGCTCTTATCTTCTCGTTCTCCCGCAAATCCTTTATCACTCATCGTAACGACCGCAGCTTTCCATCTGCGCGTCCGTTTCTCTTTTTTGCGGCACACGTTCTCCACATCTTCTGCCTCTGCATTTCCCGCAGATCTGTTTTCTGCCGACAGATTTTCACCGACAAGTCCGGCACACCGGTCAAAATCGTTCCATATATCTCCGCTTTTGCCTCCGGTCTTTTTCAAAAGACGGATATCGGTAATCTCCATCTTCTTATCCAATGCTTTACACATATCGTAAATCGTAAGAAGCGCGGCGCTCACTCCTGTCAAAGCCTCCATCTCAACTCCGGTCTTTCCTGTCACTTTCACTGTACAGGTACAGAAGATCGCACATTCTTTCTCATTCATACGAAAATCCACCTTACAATTCGTAAGCGGCAATATATGACACATAGGAATCAGATCTGAGGTCCGCTTCGCCCCTGCAATACCCGCCGTTGCCGCAACAGCCAAAACGTCGCCTTTACCGACTGTCCCTGCTTTCACAGCCTGAAAAACATCCCGGTTTACAAGAATCTTCCCTTCTGCCACAGCCTCTCGTGCCGTCTCTTTTTTGTCGGTCACATCGACCATGACCGCTTTTCCGTTTTCGTCAAAATGTGTTAATCCCATATAGAGTCCTTTCCGTTCTCTTACATTTTTCCAAATCATTTTTTATTCTACCACAGTTTCATAAATTTTTCGACGACAAGATTGTAAAAAAAGAATGCCCTGTACCGTGTTGCAGTACAAAGCACTCTTTTTGAATCTTCTTTCGTATATTTACATTTATAAAACAGACGCCGCTTCATGAGCGGTATGAACCGCATGATATAATGTTCCTATTTTCGTATTACAGTCTCCGACGAAAACAACTTCTCTCCCCGCATCCGCAAATGCCTGTACTTTCTCTTCATTTGCTTTTACCCCCAGCGAAAGGATGATCTGTTCATATGAAAGTTCTATCGTTTTTTCATTTTTTACAAATACGATGCGGTCGCCCTCAATGTTCATTTTGACACCGCCGATCATCTTGACCTGTTCTGCTTCCAACAGTCCGCGCAGGGCAATTTGATTAAATTTGGCGCCTCCTCTTCCAAAATCACAGACATCGATCATGTCAACCAAAGTAACTTCTTTTCCCGCTTTTGCCAAAGACAGCGCTGCTTCGCATCCGGTAAGTCCTGCGCCTACGATCACAACTTGCTTCTTTGCAGAAACTTTCCCAAGCTCCACATCTCCGACCCATACGACATCCTCTCTGCCTTTCGCAAACTTCGGAATAACAGGCTCTGCTCCGACTGCCACGATCACCGCGTCATAGTCTTTTCCCTTCAGATCTTCCGCCCGAACTTCACTGTTCAAATGAACAGAAACCCTCTCTTGACCGGAAATAGAATGAATCGTCCATTCTACATATTTTTTGATATCTTGCTTGAATTTCGGAGCGCCTGCCATTGTGAGGACTCCGCCTAAATGATCTTCTTTTTCATAAAGATCTACTGTATGCCCTCTTTGCGCCGCCGTTCTCGCCGCCTCGATTCCCGCAGGTCCTCCGCCTATCACGGCAATCCTCTTAGGCAAAGTGTTCCCCAGATTCATATACAATGTTTCCATCCCAAGTTCTGCGTTTACAGAACACCTCACCGGAGCAAGATCATAATGCGTCCGGTTAATACAATAATTGCATCTGACGCATGGTCTTGTATTCTCAGGGCATCCGCTTTTGGCGTTCTTAACCACCATCGGATCTGCCATCAGTCCTCGCGCCATAGAAACCATATCGGCCTTTCCTTCCGCAATATACTGTTCCGCCTGCTCTAATGTAACCGACCCGACTACCGTCACCGGAACAGAAATCTCTTTCCTGATTTTTGCCGCGTCTTCGATGTTGATTCCATGATCGTAATAGATCGGCTGATTCATATAAGGAGCAAGTTTTTGCTCGGAATGCATCCCTCTGGATACATGAAGAAGATCGATATACGGCTCAATCCGTTTTACAAATGCGATAACTTCATCCAGGGAAGGCGAACCCTCGATCATATCATTTGCATTGATCCGATATTCGATAGCCAGACGATCTTTGATCTTCTCACGAACCGCAGCGAGCAGTTCCACCGTAAATCTTGATGCATTTTCAATCGTATCCGCGCCATATTCATCTGTTCTTTCATTGATCCTCTTGTTCAAAAAGCATCCCGGAAGCTGCCCGTGAGCTCCATGGATCACAAGACTGTCAACTCCGCATCTTACCGCGCGCTCTGCCGCCAACGCAAAATCTTCAATATATTCCTTGATCTGTTCTTTCGTCATATAAGTAGGGTCAAGCTCTACCGCCGGCTTATCGCCGTTGTGATCTCTGTCTGCGAAGTTTCCGCCATACATATTAATGGCAAAAAGTTCTATTCCGATCTTGCACTGATACATATGGACAAGATCTGATAAGATCGTCATTTCATTTACGACACTTTCTTCGCTCATTCGCAGCAGATGAGTGACAAATGGAGGGAGATTTCGATTGACGCAGCCACATCCGATATTAATACATGCCGCTCCGCCTTTTACGATATCCCTTACCCATTCAATCAATTCACGGTTTACATGACCGTCCGCCGTCGCAAAGGACGGCCATACAGGAGTGAAAGAAACTCTGTTTTTCAATGTCATGGGGCCGATTTTGATAGGACTTAAAACATGTTCGTAGTTCATTTTCTGTTCATTCATTTTCCGATGTTCCTTTCAAAAGTATTTAATCATCTTTTGAATGTCTTGCACCGATCTGAAAATCTTCGTTATGATCGAACATATATTTCACGGTGATTGGATCATCCCCTGTCAGTTTTTTGAAATCATCAGTAAAGATATCCATTTTTCCTTCTCTGATCGCCTGCGCAAACGTCACCATTCCATCGCTTGAAAACGGAGCTTCACTGTCTTCCAGGAATACGCCGTCCGTCGTTCTTGGCACTCCCATAGCATCCCATATCTGATAATTTTCTTCATCCGTTACATTCTGGAACGTCAGATTGTTTCCTGTGGATTCATTTCCAATCTCAATAAACTGAGTAATCGTCATCAGCTCCGGTCCGTTAATATCCCAGACTTTCTGTGTAAACTCACCTGATCTGTGAAGCGCGTACGCTACAGCTTTCGCACAGTCTTTTCTTGAAATATAAGCCATTAATCCATCACCTTGTGAATTTGTAAGCGGAGTTCCCATTTTTACATAAGTAAAGTAATTTGTGACCATCGCCTCTGCATACTGTGAATTTCTCATAAACTGATAATCTAAGCCGACCTCTTTTATATAATTTTCTGTATAAATGTGGTCTTTCTTTTCAACACTAGGATTTGTCTCATCGTCTGCATTCACTAACGAAGTATAAATAATCTGTTTTACTCCTGCCGCTTTTGCCGCATCTATCGCATTTTTATGAGCTTTCTGCCTTTTCGCTCCTACAAACGGCATCGAAATAAGAGCCAGCGCATCTGCTCCTTTGAATGCCTCCGACAATCCATCTGCGTTGTTAAAGTTTGTCTGACGAGTCTCGACTCCCATATCTGCATATTTTTTGAGCGCCTCTTCACTATAACCACAAAAGATCAGATTCTCTTTCGGTTCTAAAGTAAGCAAAATTTCAGCGGCAGTTTCACCTAAATTTCCGTCAACACCTGTCAATAATAATTTACCCATCGTTTCATTTCTCCTTTGCTTTTCATACTGTAATGATAATATTTTAACAAGCAAAAAGAAACTACCTGCTTTTCTATAAAGACTATAAGTTTTTCTTATAATCTTTAAAATATGCTACAATATATTCATAAAACTGAACAACACTTTGTTTTTTATTTTCTTTTAAATAAGCCACCGCAAAATCTGCATGATGATGACTTCCTACTATTTTTACAGTGCACAGATCTTCCTCTTCCGGCACAACCTCTCTGCCTGTATATCCTATTCCTTCATCCAGTTTTATAGATATAAAATACTCCGAAAGAGAATTCACTTCTTTTACAATATTCGGTTCAAACCCATCCAATATAAACGCCTTCATAAAATCATCATAAAACTTTCTGCCCATCTGCGAAGATAACGTGATCATCGGCTCGTCTTTTACTAAAATGGGGTTGATGCTTTTATACTGACTTAATCTGTTTTTTCTGCTGCATACAATACACGTTTCCGACTGATGAATCGTTTCATAAGAAATATCCGGGTTTACAGAAAACTCTGATGACAGACCAAAAGCAATATCAATATCTCCTGCCTCCAACAGCTTTTTCCCCTCTTCAAATGTATAAACACGAACATCAAAATGCGTTTCATGCCCTTCTTTATATTCATTGATAATACGGGGAAGATATTTATTTTCAAACGGACCTGTAATCCCCACTACTATTTTCTGCGAATTCTTTTTTTGAATATAACGCGTCTGTTTCTCGATTTTCTCATATTCCTCAGATAACTGTTTGATCTTCTGATAATAATATTTACCGGCTTCCGTCAATTCAGGGCGGTATTTACTCCTGTCAAATAAACGAACTCCGACTTCTTCTTCCAGTTTAGAAATCTGCTGGCTAATGGCAGCCTGCGACAAATAGTGCTTTTTCGCCGCCTGCGAAAAGCTTCCTGTTTCTACAACTGACATAAAAAAATAAAAACTCTTTTTTAACATGTTGCCACCTCACCTGTTCCTGAGAATACTCGTTCTTTAAACTGCTTTCCTTTTTAGTATTCTTTCGTGTTATATGTGCGAAAGATCTTGCACTCAAGCTTCGGTTGTAAAAACTCAGTGCAGTTCAACTCCCATCATACCACATACAAAAATCATTTGCATCCGATCAGAACTCAACTCCACCGTCCGATCAGACCCCAGTTCGATTTCATCGCTTCACTCTTCATCTCACTGATGGGCGTCCGCCCTATGCTTAAAAAAGAGGACTCCGCACCTTGTAAGCAAGCTTACGCTGCGGAGTCCTCTTTTTTATGCGCAGGTCTGATCTGTTGATTCAAACTGTGAATTGTATAGTTCGGCGTAGAAGCCGTTTTGGGCGAGGAGTTGTGTGTGTGTTCCTTGTTCGATGATATCGCCGTCTTTCATAACGAGAATGAGATCTGCGTCTCGGATTGTCGATAATCTATGGGCGATAACGAAACTTGTTCTGCCTTTCATCAAATTATCCATTGCTTTTTGGATTCTTACTTCTGTTCTTGTATCGACGGAACTTGTCGCTTCGTCAAGAATGAGGATCTTCGGATCTGCAAGTATTGCTCTTGCGATCGTAAGAAGCTGTTTTTGTCCTTGTGAGATGTTTGTTGCTTCTTCATTGATTTCCATCTGATAGCCTCCCGGAAGTGTCTGGACGAAACGGTGAACATGTGCTGCTTTTGCTGCCTGTATAACTTCTTCCTCTGTTGCGTCGAGTTTTCCGTAACGGATGTTATCCATGATCGTTCCGTGGAAGAGCCATGTATCTTGAAGTACCATTCCGAACATTTCTCTTAGTTCGCTTCTGTTGAAGTCTCTTACGTCATGGCCGTCGATCTTGATCGAACCGCTGTTTACATCATAAAAGCGCATGAGCAGTTTGATCATCGTTGTTTTTCCGGCTCCTGTAGGACCGACGATTGCGATTTTCTGACCTTCTTTTACATTTGCAGAGAAATCGTTAATGATGATCTTTTCCGGATTGTATCCGAAATGAACATTTTCAAACTGTACATTTCCGTGAAGTCCTTCTACCGAAACAGGGTGTTCAACCGTCTGATCTTCTTCCTTTTCTTCGAGGAATTCAAACACCCGCTCCGATGATGCCGCCGCAAGCTGAAGCATGTTTGTCACCTGAGCAACTTGTTGGATCGGCTGTGTAAAGTTTCTCACATACTGAATAAATGACTGGATATCTCCGACTTCTATTGTCTTTTTAATCGCCAGAAAACCTCCGAGTATCGCTACTCCTACATAACCTAAGTTCCCTACAAACTGCATGACCGGCATCATCATTCCAGAGAAAAACTGGGATTTCCATGCAGATTCATACAATTTATCATTTGTCCGGTCAAATTCACGGATCACATCGTCTTCTTTGTTAAATGCCTTGATCACGTTGTGTCCGCTGTACACTTCCTCGACCTGACCGTTTACATTTCCGAGATATTCCTGCTGTCCGCTGAAATATTTCTGCGAATGTTTCATAACGAATGAGATCAGGCCAACGGAAATCGGCAGGATCAACAGCGCCACAACCGTCATAAGCGGACTGATCGAAAGCATCATAACGAGAACTCCTATCAGAGTCGTCACAGAAGTAATAAGCTGCGTCGCGCTTTGGTTCAAACTCTGTCCGAGAGTATCTACATCATTTGTCACACGGGAGAGCACCTCTCCGACAGGCTTCGTATCAAAATAATCCATCGGCATCCGATTGACCTTTTCCGTAATATCTTTTCTCAATCGGTACGTCGTTTTCTGTGAGATTCCGGTCATAATCATTCCCTGAATAAAGGAACAAAGCGCGCTGACTACATACAGACCGAGAGTAATAAGAAGGATCTGTCCGATTTTTCCGAAATCCATTCCCGATCCGCCCGATACTTTACTGACAAGCCCGTTAAAAATCTCTGTTGTAGCCTTACCTAATATTTTCGGTCCGACAATGTTAAATACCGTTCCGCATACTGCGAAAACAGCGACAAAAAGCATCTGCACTTTATATACGCTCATATATTTTACAAGTTTTTTAAGCGAGCCTTTAAAATCCTTTGCTTTTGCTCCTCCTCGCATTCCTCCATGAGCACCTTTCATTCCGTGCCTAGACATCGCTTCTCACCTCCTGTTCCGCTGTTTTTGCACTGATTGCTTCTTTTCTTTCTTCTGTTTTTATCGTTTCACTTTTTATATCTTCCGTTTTTCTGTCTTCACTTTGCATTCCATCTTGAAGTTCTTTTTCAGACAACTGGGATGCCGCAATCTGTTTGTAAACTTCACAGTTTCTAAGAAGCTCTTTATGTGTACCGATTCCTGCAATCTTTCCATCATCAAGTACAATGATCTGTTCTGCATTTAAAATCGTACTGATTCGCTGTGCCACGATCAGCACCGTACTTTCTTTCGTCCGCTTTTTCAAAGCTTTCCGTAGAGCAACGTCTGTCTTGAAGTCAAGCGCCGAAAAACTGTCGTCAAAAATAAACACTTCCGGTCGTTTTGCGATCGCCCTTGCGATTGAAAGTCTCTGTTTCTGGCCTCCGGACACATTCGATCCGCCCTGCGAAATAGGACTTTCATATTTGTTCGGCTTTGCTTCGATAAACTCTGTTGCCTGCGCTATCTGCGCAGCTTCTTTCATCTCCTGCCCGCCGCCTTCCGGATTCCCGAACATAATATTCGATGCGATATCACCTGAGAACAACAGTCCTTTCTGAGGAACATACCCAAGTTTATCTCTCAAATCATGCTGTGTCACTTCACGAATATCTGTTCCATCCAAACGGATACTTCCGTCCGTCACATCATAAAAACGGGGGATCAGATTGACAAGCGTTGATTTTCCGCTTCCGGTACTTCCGATAATCGCTGTCGTTTCTCCCGGTTTTGCCGTAAATGTAATATCTTCAAGAACATTTTCATCCGCACCCGGATATTTGAAAGAAACATGGTCGAATGTGAGCACACCTTTTTGTTTTTCTTCAAATTTTTTCGGTGTTTTCGGATCATGGATCACCGTCCTGCTGGACAGAACCTCATCCACACGATCTGCCGCAACAGCCGCTCTTGGAAGCATAACCGACAACATGCATATCATAAGGAATCCCATAATAATCTGCATCGTATACTGGATAAACGCCATCATATCTCCGACCTGCATCTGTCCGTCGTTGATTCCTTTTGCACCGGACCACATGATCAAAACCGAGATCCCGTTCATAATAAGCATCATGATCGGCATCATAAACGTCATCGCGCGATTTACGAACAGATTTGTTTTCATCAGATCCATATTTGCTTTGTCAAACCGCTTTTCCTCATGCTTCTCTGTACTAAACGCCCTGATCACAGGAAGTCCGGTCAATATTTCTCTCATAACAAGGTTCACTTTATCAACTAATTTCTGCAGGCTCTTAAATTTCGGCATTGCAACCGCAAACAAAACCAAAACGACTAAAGCGATCAAAACAACTGCCAGACCGATGATCCAGGACATTGAAACATTTGTCTGAAATACCTGCACAATGCCTCCGATCGCAAGAATCGGCGCATAAAGTACAATTCTAAGCAGCATCACGATAATAAACTGTACTTGTTGGATATCGTTTGTACTTCTCGTGATCAAAGACGCCGTGGAAAAATGATCGAACTCATTGCTTGAATATCCTACGACTTTCTTAAACACTCTTCCTCTTAGATCGCGTCCTGCCGCCGCTCCGACGCGGGATGCAAGAAATCCGACAAGAACGCTTGCCACCATTCCGAGAAATGCAAGACCGATCATTTTTGCTCCTGTTGAAAACAGATAGCGAAACTGCAATTCATCCATATCGATACCGAGATCTGCATAAGCTTCTTTTACATAATTTACGGCAGCCTGCTCTGTGATCGTATCAGGAAGTTCTTCCGTCTTTTTTTCTATCTCCGATACAAATGCCTGTTTCTGCTCCTGCGGCATCATTTTCAAAATATCCAAAACCGTCATATCTTCCGATATCATTTCCGGAGGAAGCTGTGCTTTCAACTGTTCTTCGATATCTGCGGTCATATCGCTTCCTGATTCAAATCCTGCCGCCATCATCATAGGCGCTGCCAGAATACCGCTTAATTTTTCCGTCCTATCCGTATCTTCTTTTACAGTATCTTTTAAGACATAAGCCTGTTCTTCATATGTTTTGTCATCCTTTTCATATGCCGACAAAACAGTTTTTCCGTCTTTTTCAGAAGTAAAAAGCAAAAGTGTCTCCATATCTTCCGCGGAAATCGCATCCGGTATATGATCTTCAACTCCGCCTTGTTGGATTCCCACATTGACGATGTCCGAAGTATATGCAGGCAAAGACAGATCACAATACGCCTGCACGATCAAAATGGCCACGATCGCAAGAAGCGCTTTCCAGTGCTCGGACGCATACTTAAATAAGTTTTTCATATCTTTTCTTTCCTTTCATATTGATCAATATTATTGTTTACATGAACTAAAAGCCTGCGAAACAATATTTTTTCTTCTACGCTCATTCCTTTAAGCAGGATCTCCTCCATTTTATCCGTCACGTCTTTTATAGATTGAATGCACGAACGTCCTTTCTCTGTAAGCGCCAACCGCATAACTCTCTGATCCGCAGGATCTGTCTGTCTTGCAATATATCCAAACTGTTCCATTTTACGGATCGATGATGTAATCGACGGAGCGGTAATATTCAACTGCTTTGCCAGATCCTTCTGCGACATAGACTCACAGTGATGAAGCGTAAGTAAAATACTTGCCTGACTTCTGTTTAGATCAAATACACTGTACATATCTTTTGCCGCAACTTTCGCCCGGTGCGACACAATTCCCAATATCCCGATCACCGGAGCATCGTTTATATCACATTGAAACATGTTATGCCTCCCTCTTACTTTTTATTTATTAGTTAGATAACTAAATAATATATTAGTAATATAACACAAAAAAGTCAACATATACATGTTGACTTCACATTTTTTTCATACTTTTTGACTAATTTTATTTAGTAGGTTAATTATATGTCTCCTGATTTTCTTCCCGTTCTTTCATTTTGATCGTCTGCACATTGATTCCGTTTACTTCTATATGATCGTCCACCGGTATCACAAGACAGCGGCGTCCGTCAATGATCCTCGTCTCAACGAGATCCGCTCTTTCCGGATTTACCTTAATAACGATGTCCGGAGTTTCAATCTGAAACTTTCTCGTCTCTGCAATATTAGATGCTAAAAGCGATGTTTTTTCTCCTGCATTTTCCGTGAAATTGCGGTCGAAACTTTCCATCTTTTCCGCCTCTACACCGCTTTGCTCAAACACTTTCTTCATATCTGTCAGATCAAGCGCCAGCGGTTCCGGTTCTTCCTTATGTTCTTCTATCAACTGATTCAGCGTTTCATGAATATTTCTGACGGTCTCATAATCTCCGTCCTCACCAAGCGTGTCTTCGATCAACATTTTAAACGTTTCTTTCTGCGTATCGGCAGACATCGGCATCTTCGTTCCGAAAAGCTGATCGATCATTCCGGGCTGTAAATCTTCTGATTTCTTCGTATAATATAGCATACTATGTAAATCCGTGCTTCGGTCATTAAAGGCAGGGAACAAAAATCCTTTATCGGGCATATCTACGATCCAGTCTCTTATCCGATCCTGAATGCAGTTGCTTTCCGCATTATAACTCAATCCTGCTTTCGACAAAGACACCGGGCAGAGACTCATAAGCAAATATTCATACACTTCGTCAGACGCGTCGAACATTTCGATCCCGTCGGAAGATTTTCCCGGAACATCATACATCGCATGGATCAAAATAATGTAATAATTCTCGGCACAGTCGTATGCCTCGATGACTTTATCATAAAACTCTTCCAAAAGCATATCATCCTGAAGCTTGCTGCTGCGAAGCTTCAAAAGAAACTCCTGCGTTCCCCCGGGCATCTCCGCATCGATCGGAAATTCCATATTCAATATATTTTTCCCGACCGTACCGGAAAGCGTCTTTTTAAAAATGTCAAAATATTTAAACGCCTCTTCTTCCGGCAATGACAAAAAAGCTTCTTTTGATTCCATCTTCTTTTCTTTCTCATGATCTACATAACACCCGCATATACGTGTAATCGCACAATTTGCCGGAGTAAACTGCTTTCTTATCTCTAATATTTCCTTCTTATTCATATTATAAACCCCTTTCCGTCATTCTTCTGTCTGTTTCTTTCGCGCCTGCTTTCATCGCATCTGTTTCTTTCGCATCTGCTTCCGTTTTGCTCATTTTCCGGCGCTATTTCCGTTTGCGCCGATCTATTATATCATACACCTGATCGGGGAATTAAAAAAGATTTGATTTTCCCTTTGTTCTATGGTACGATAGCGTCGCAAACAATAAGACCATACAAAATAGACTTTTGATAGAAAGCTTACATTTCAACGCATTTGGCTTCGCACTCTTTCTTGAAATATTTTCAGAGAAAATGCATCGTCAGATGCCTTTTTTACGGAAGGAACTTTTATGAACGCTGCAAGACAAAACGAACAATCGATCTTCCATACTTTTTTTAAATATGTATCATCAAACGTCCTCGGCATGATCGGATTTTCCTGCTATATTCTGGCCGACGTTTTTTTCATTGCAAGGGGAATCGGCGCAGACGCCCTCGCGGCGCTCAATCTGACGCTCCCTGCATACAACCTTATGAACGGGATCGGTCTGATGATCGGTATGGGCGGAGCCGCCCGCTACTCGCTTTCATCGACACGCCCGGACAGCGATACACACCGCACTGCTTTTACACATGCTCTGCTTTTGGCCGCTCTCTGCGCACTTTTCTTCTCCTTTGCGGGAGCATTTTGTTCAGAAGAGATTTCCGCCATACTCGGCGCCGATCACGACACGATCGGTTACGCCTCCGACTACATCCGCATACTGCTTCTCTTCTCCCCGCTCTTTCTCGGAAACAATCTTCTTCTTTGTTTTGTGAGAAACGACGGAGCTCCCAGACTTTCTATGGCGGGAATGCTTATCGGAAGTCTTGCCAACATTGTACTGGACTATATTTTTATCTATCCGCTTGGCATGGAAATGGCAGGAGCCGCCACTGCGACTGCAACTGCTCCTGTGATCAGTATGCTCATCATGTCTGTCCATTTTATAAAGAAAAACAACCGGTTTCATATTACAAAAATACGGCTGTCATTAAAACGCGCCGCTGATATTTGTTTCCTGGGAGTTTCCTCTCTTGTACTGGAGCTTTCCTCTGGAATCGTTATTATCGTATTCAATTTCCTGATCCTTAAGTTGAACGGAAATACAGGTGTTGCCGCCTACGGAATCCTTGCAAATATCGCCCTTGTCCTCACTTCTGTTTTTACAGGGATCGCGCAGGGCATACAGCCTATCGTCAGCAGACATGCCGATGCAAAAGGAAAGCATGTACAAAACAGTATACGAAAATATGCGCTGATCACAAGCCTTCTCCTTTCGCTTGTTTCCTACATAACGATCAGTCTTTTTTCTGTTCCTATCGCCGAAGCATTCAACAAGGCGGATGATCCTCTGTTGACAACTATCGCTTCCGGAGGCATGAGAATTTATTTTATCAACTTATTTTTTGCCGGAGTGAACATTATAGCATCTGCATTTTTATGTTCATGCGACAAACCAAAACTTGCATTTGTCATCTCTGTTTTAAGAGGCTTTATACTGATCATTCCTGCCGCATGGATTTTGTCGTCATTATTTGGATTGACAGGGATCTGGCTTACCGTTCCTGTCACCGAAGCGATTGTATGCCTGTTTTCATTCCTGTTTCTTTTTCGCGGCACACACACTCAAATAGTACAGTCAACATAAAACGCCCACTCTTTCAGGCGTATCAAAAAGTATCGGGATACAAAATTCATCTTCTGTATCCCGATACTTTCGTTTTTACTTACATTCCGCTGTACGCAGTATTTTATTTGCATTTTCAATCCGCTCTTTTGTCGGAGGATCAATCCCCTCCAACGGATACTCATATCCGAGTTCTTTCCATTTATATGCTCCGAGCGTATGATACGGAAGGACTTCGACTTTTTCCACATTACTTAGTCCGTCAATGAATTCACGGAGTTTTCCAAGCGCTCCGTCATCGTCGCTCCTCTGCGGAACAAGGACATGACGAATCCAGACAGGTTTTTTAATCTCATCCAAATATTTAGCGAAATCAAGAATATTTTCATTCGTACATCCTGTTAATATCTTATGCTGCTCATCATCGATATGTTTTATATCGAGCATCACAAGATCTGTATATTTCATCAGTTCCTGTACTTTCCCGAAAAACGGTTCTTCTCTCGTAAACGGATTTCCACTTGTATCAAGCGTTGTATGGACTCCGGCTTCCTTCGCTTTGCGGAACAATTCAATCAAGAAGTCAATCTGAAGAAGAGGCTCTCCTCCGCTTACCGTGATCCCGCCTTTATCTCCCCAGTAAGTGCGATAGCGCAGAGCTGTTTTCAGAAGCTCATCTGCCGTATACAGCGTTCCTTTCTTAAGATTCCATGTATCCGGGTTATGACAGAACTGACAGCGCATAGCGCATCCTGTCAAAAAGATCACGTATCGTACTCCCGGTCCGTCTACTGATCCAAAACTTTCAAGTGAATGAACGTATCCTTTTATTTCGTTTGCCTGTTCCATTCCGGCGTCTCCTTTTCATTTTATAAAGATTTATAAAGAAACCGGTTCTTCTGCCAAAGATCATATCTCAAGCAAAAGAACCGGACTTTCTTCATCTTATAGTCACATTTTTCTTTCTAAAGAAATCTGCAGACCTTTATTTATTGTAACAGTTCAGCCATACAGTGCAGTTTTACGAATGGCGCGGACTGAACTGTTACTATTTATTACATAGACTCGTGGCAAGTTCTTGCGATTACGTCTAACTGCTGCTCTCTTGTCAGGTCGATAAACTTAACGGCATATCCTGATACACGGATTGTAAAGTTTGCATATTCCGGTTTTTCCGGGTGCTCCATAGCGTCGATCAGTTTATCTGTACCGAATACGTTTACGTTCAGGTGGTGTGCTCCCTGATGGAAGTATCCGTCCATTACGCGGGCAAGATTTACTTTACGCTCGTCATCATCATGTCCGAGTGCATTCGGGCTGATCGTCTGTGTATTAGAGATTCCGTCAAGAGCCAGCTCGTACGGAAGTTTTGCTACAGAGTTCAGGGAAGCAAGAAGACCGTTCTTCTCTGCGCCGTAAGACGGGTTTGCTCCCGGTGACAGCGGCTCGCCTGCTTTTCTTCCATCCGGAAGAGTTCCTGTTGCTTTTCCGTAAACTACGTTTGATGTAATTGTCAGGATCGATGTTGTAGGCTCAGAATCTCTGTATGTGTGGCATTTGCTCAATTTGTGCATAAATGTCTTGAGCAGCCAGATCGCAATATCGTCTGCACGGTCGTCATCGTTACCGTATCTCGGGAAGTCTCCCTCGATCTCAAAGTCTGTTGCAAGACCGTCTTCGTCACGAATTACTTTTACTTTCGCATATTTGATTGCGCTTAAGGAGTCTACTACATGTGAGAATCCTGCGATACCTGTTGCAAATGTACGTCTTACATCTGTATCGATAAGAGCCATCTCTGCTGCTTCATAGTAGTATTTGTCATGCATGTAGTGGATCATGTTCAATGTATCAACATACAGTTTGGACAGCCACTCCATCATCTCGTCATATTTCTCCATTACTTCATCGTAATCAAGATACTCTGATGTGATTGGTCTGTAAGCCGGAGCTACTTGTACTTTTGTTTTCTCGTCAACACCGCCGTTGATCGCGTAAAGCAGGCATTTTGCAAGGTTTGCTCTTGCTCCGAAGAACTGGATCTCTTTACCTGTCTGAGTTGCGGATACACAGCAGCAGATGCTGTAGTCATCGCCCCAAACCGGACGCATAACATCATCGTTTTCGTACTGTACGGAACTTGTCTTTACAGAAATCAAAGATGTATATTTCTTGAAGTTTTCCGGAAGTCTTTCTGAGTAAAGAACTGTCAGGTTCGGCTCCGGAGACGGTCCCATGTTCTCAAGTGTGTGAAGGAAACGGAAGTCGTTCTTTGTTACCATAGAACGTCCGTCCTGTCCGAGACCACCCATTTCAAGTGTTGCCCATACCGGGTCTCCTGAGAACAGCTCGTTGTATGACGGGATTCTTGCGAATTTAACCATACGGAACTTCATAACCATGTGGTCGATCAATTCCTGAGCTTCGCTCTCTGTCAGAACACCGTTCTTCATATCTCTTTCAATATAAATATCAAGGAATGTAGAGATACGTCCGACACTCATTGCAGCTCCGTTCTGTGTCTTGATCGCCGCAAGGTATCCGAAATACAGCCACTGTACTGCTTCTTTTGCATCTTTTGCCGGCTGTGAAATATCATATCCGTAGATTGCTGCCATCTCTTTCATCTGCTGAAGTGCGCGAATCTGATCTGCGATCTCTTCACGAAGACGGAAGTCTGTTCCTTTCATGCCGTGTCTTGCATAACGCTCGAAGTCGTACTGTTTTTTCTCGATCAGGAAATCAATACCGTACAGAGCAACACGACGGTAGTCGCCTACGATACGTCCGCGTCCGTATGTATCCGGAAGTCCTGTGATGATCTTGTTGTGACGGGCTTTCTTCATCTCCGGTGTGTAGATGTCGAATACTCCCTGGTTATGTGTTTTATGATATTTTGTAAAGATCTCTTTCAATCTTTCATTCGGCTCATAACCGTAAGTTGTACAAGCCTTTACTGCCATGTTAATACCACCGTAAGGCATAAACGCTCTCTTAAGCGGTTTGTCTGTCTGAAGTCCGACAACTTTCTCCAGGTCTTTCATGCTCTCGTCGATATATCCCGGGCCGTATGCTGTAAGACCGGATACAACTTCTGTCTCCATGTCAAGAACGCCGCCTTTTGCACGTTCCTCTTTCTGCAGCTCCTGAAGTCTTCCCCACAGTTTATCTGTTGCCTCTGTAGGTCCTTCCAGGAATGATTCGTCTCCGTCATACGGTGTGTAGTTCTCCTGAATGAAATCGCGTACATCTACAGAATTTTTCCAGTTCTTTCCGGAAAATCCTGCCCACTGATCAAATTGTGCCATAATTTGAAAGCCTCCTCTGAAATCTTAATAAATTTATTCGTTTCATACCGAAGCACATCATCTGCGCTTTCGGTTCATGCAATGAGCGGTTAAACAGTCCAAATGATATCGTAATTTGTATCTCATTGCCACATGCGCTAGTATAACATCACCCGAAGGAAAAAACAACCATTATAACGAGAATCCTTCTCAAAAACGCCTTTGTTCTTGATTTAGTACAATTTTGCCTGTATACGCTCTTATATTTACTATATATTGTGTTTGTTAAATCATTATCATACTTTCAGTAGCGGTACTTTTTCTTCTCCTTTATTAAAAATATAATTGTCACCGCCAAAGCCATCGTTTCTGCAGCCAAAACGGACGTCCACACTCCGTCGATACCGATAATCAGAGGAAGGAAACATACTGCCGCCACCTGAAACAAAAACGTTCTCAAAAACGAAATAGCCGCCGACACAAATCCGTTATTCAATGCCGTAAAGAAAGAAGACGCCCATATGTTGATTCCCATAATCAAGAACGAAAAAGAAAACAGGCGGAATCCGCGAACGGTCATCAAAAGAAGCTCTTTATCATAATTTACAAAAATCCTGACAAGAGGCATTGAAAGTATCTCCGCCGCTATCGTCAGTACAATTCCCGCTACAATCAAAATATTTTTACTTTTCCTGTATAAATTATGAAGCTCTGCGTCATTCCCCGCTCCGTAATGATAACTTACAATCGGAGCGCTTCCGACCGAATATCCCATAAAAACCGCAACGAAGATAAAATTCACATACATAATGACTCCAAACGCAGCCACACCGTCTGCACCTGCAAGTTTCATCAACTGAAAGTTATAAAGAATATTCACAAGAGACGTCGACAAATTCGTCACCATTTCCGACGAACCGTTCATGCATGTTTTCAGAAGAATATCTTTATACAGTTTCGTTCTCCAAGTGATCCGCAGCCCATTGCGGCTTCCTTTCGCAAAAAAGAAAAACGGCGCGATCCCTCCTACGATCTGTCCCATTCCTGTAGCGATCGCAGCTCCTGCCACTCCCCACTCAAATACTGCGATAAACAAGTAATCAAACACAACGTTCGTCAGTCCGGCCGCAATATTGATCTTCAGGCTCAAAACCGGCTCTTCCGCGGCAACGAGAAAGCTTTGAAACATATTCTGCAAAATAAACGCCGTCTGCGTCGCAAAAAGAATTCTTCCGTATACGATGCAATGTTCCAAAAGTTCGCCATCCGCTTTGAGCATCCGGGCAATTTGCGGCGTAAAGATAAAACAGATAACCGAAAAAATAACGCTGACGATAATACCGAAATAAAGAATCATCGAAAAATATTGATTCGCTTTTTCCTTCTTACCTTCCCCAAGCGTTTTTGCTACGATGGCGCTTCCGCCTGTTCCGAGCATAAATCCGATTGCTGCGATTCCCATAGATACCGGCCAGATCAGATTTGTCGCCGCAAATGGCATTTTCCCGACATAGTTTGACACAAAAAGTCCGTCTACAATACTGTACATCGACGTACAGATAAGCATAAGAACTGTTGATATTGTAAAGCGAATCAGTCTGCGGTATGTAAAGTGATCCGAAAGCTGTATGTTCATAATCTTAATTCTCCTACCTTTTGTCTGAAAATTTCCATATATTTTGCATTCAAACGTAAAAGTTTCTTTCTCTCCTCTTCTGTCATATGCATAAAAACGCCTGCCTCTGCCTCCATCACGGGAATGATCTTTTGTTTTGCCATCGCTTTTCCTTTTTCGGTCAAAACAATCTGCTTGTCATGCCCTTTGCCGCTTTCCAATACAACGCAGCCGTTTTGCACTAATTTTTTCACCGAAGAATTCACTGTCTGCCGACTGATAGAATACTGTTTTGCGATTTCCCTCTGGCAGCAACCGTCTTCAAACTCTACGATACTATACAGCACAATAAAGTCAGTGTCCGATATTCCCGCTTTTACACATATTTCATGGTAGATACTCTCCATCTCCCGATAGATCCTGTTGTTCTCTTTTAATTCTCTCGACTGCGTATAATTCATGCCAAACCTCGCTTCCTATTTTCTTTCATTTATCCTTACACATCTTTTTTCTTTATTATTTTCCTTTTCAATATCCGGGGTTATATATTTAATATAATCCGATATCGGATTGTTTTATTGTAATCCAGTTTCGGATTCAGGTCAAGCAGAATCTCTGAAAATTTCAATCGGCTTCCCAAATGAAATGAGCGCACCACCGGGCGCGCCACAATAAAAACGGCATAGCCGCTATTAACGACTATGCCAATTTTTTAGCTGTTAAAAATCCTTAAGTCTGATTTCATTCCGAACGTTTTCTCATAAACCCGGTCAATATTCTGTTTATTGACGGATCGTTTATCGTTTTTTACGATACAGACCGCACAAAAGTCCAACGCTTGAAACGCCAAGCAGCATCACCCAAAGAAGGACGTTTGTTCTGTCTCCGGTTTGTACGCTTTTATTTGCATCTGCATTTTCTTTGTCCGCCCCATTCTGATCAGGCGTATTTCCCTTGTCCGGCATATCCCCCTTATCCGGTATATCGTCTTTATCCGGCGTATTCGGATCTTCCGGTTTTTCTTCTGCTTTTACATGGATTTTGATCGTCTTTCTAACAGAAGCATTCTGACTGTCTGCCACCTGATAAACTACTTCGTACGTTCCCGCTTTTCCCGTATCGACTGTATTTTTTACTACATTAATTTCAGATGTAAGATCGCCGTCTTCTTTATCTTTTGCAGTCACATCTTTCAATGGATCAAACTTTTCTCCAAACTTGATCGTTTTATCGCTTGCGCTGATTGTCGGCACATGATTGATGACAGACAGCGCGGGAACAACTTGTACGTCAATCTTTGTTTCTACAGTCTCGTAATTCACTATATCTTCCGGAGTATAAATTGCCTTAAACGGATGTGTTCCGAGTTCTTCGGCTATCTGCGTTTCATCTTCCCATCGAAACTGTTCCGGCAGTTCAAGTTCACTTAACGGATGTCCCTGCACGATGATAAGACCTGTCACTTCATCCGGTGTCGGGATTGCCTTCTTAATAACAAACTCTTGAACAGCTTCTAATCCCGTATAATTTTCTGTTCCTGCTACAGCCGCCTTGACATACCATGTTCCTGCATTTTCCGGCGCTTCGTTTTTGTATGTTCCGTCTTGTTTATCGCTGTATGTAAATACAACGTCTCCGAATTTCGCTTCTGCACTTGGAACATTTTTTGTCTCATCATAACTTCCGTATGTCCAGCCTTCAATCGAAAGTTCCTCTGTCCATACATTTTCCGCCTTTGAAATCACAAACTTTAACGCCGCTTCGGCAGATTTATAATTGTTATCTTCCGCAAGAGTCACAACCACACGATAATTTCCAACTTCGCTCGGCGCGCTATCGATATTTTCCCACTTAGGCGCGTCAACCGTACCTTTATTTTCCTGCCATGTGATCGTTTTCTTTCCTTTGCTTCCCGATGTCGTATACTCAGGAGCGCTCACCGCACCTCCGTCATATGGTTTGTCAAGAGTTTTTGTTATGATCGTAACGGTACTTGTTCCTTTTTCTACGATTACCGAAATCTTGCGTTCTACTCTGTGATTGTCTTTATCGTATCCTTCTACAGCCGAGAAATCATGTGTATTTTCTAAACCCGATGTATCGAAATATGCCGGATATTCACCCGTTCCCACTGTCAAAGCGGCATCTCCATCTGCCCATGTCCAACCGGTTGAAGACAAATCCGCATCAGACAATTTCAGTCCTTCTTTATATGTGACTTTCAATTCCTTCGGTACAGTAACGCTTCCTTCTTTCATTGTCTTAACTTGAAGATCGGCTTCCTCAGACATCAGATAAAAACCGTTTCCCGTAAAACGAACAGCCAGATCATACGTTGTATCCGGCGTCAGATTGGATACTGCGCTCTTATTTTCTTCCCAGTTTCCGTCTCCCCATTTGTATTCGATTTTACCATACTCATCTTTATGATTCGTAACATTTACCTCAACGGAAGTAGATGTGACCTTTTTCAACTCCACTGCCGGAGTTTCCGCCTTTGGAAAAGGAGCCGCTGACGGAAGAGTCACATTTACATTTCTTGTCGGTGTACCTGAAATTGTAAACCCGCCTTTTGTTTCATTTAAAACGACCGTCAAACCACTATCTTTCAAACCTTGAATACTGTTGATATATCCTTCAGGTAGGTAAAAGCCATCTGCCACTTCTACTGTAATATCCTGTATTGCCTTGCCCAGTCCAACTTTTTGGCTGCCGTTTTCATCCACAATAATTAAACTTTTACCTTCGTCAGCCGCAATATTTACATCATGCCCTTGCTCCCATTCTGCCATTTCTGCATAACTAAGCATTCCACCCCCCCTCGGGGATGCTTTCTAACCACACTTTACCGTCTACCAAAGGACACGAGTTAGGTATCATATCGTCTACCGAAACAACAGTGTCCTCGCTTATTCTTTTTGCAGCTGTATAAAGATATCCGCTATCATACCCCACCATTAAATATACAGGCCTGTTTTTCGGGACATTTTTTACCGTAATCTCCGTTTTATCATAAGATACTTGTGCCGAACCCAAATCCTCTTTTGCACGAAATCTGGGTATGAGACAGCCGTCATGCCCAAGATAAGGGTCCTCATCTTTAAACGGTTGTGGCGTATTGCATGCAAAGAGAAGATCTGATATATCGTATTCACAAGCTGGGCGTATGCGTCCCGCGCCGTTAAGACTAGCCACATCCGACTCTTTCACCCTTTCAGCTACACCCCAATAAAGCCCCCAATTATTATGTCTTTGATGCGGCGCACGAAGCCACATACTATAGCCATCAGGGAAGAAACTAATACCGCTATTTAAATCCTCCGGACTATTTGCTCCTATTGTAATAGACTTCTCTCCAAACATGCCATAAGGAAGATATAATATATCGGTTGTAGAATACACAGTATTGTTTTTCATATCCTCTGTATAAATCGTTGTCGGTCTCAGGTGTTTTCTTTCTTCTTCTGTAAAATTAGTCTTTTCTATTTTTTTCAAAACTTTTCTTATCCGAGACCCTCCATAATGGTTTACAGCAACCTCTGTTGGCGTTTCTCCCTGATAAGTACACCCCCACTCCTCATCATATGGTTTTGTCTCATTTTCAGAAGGTTCATCAAATATTTGCTTATACGCCATGTCAGCGTTGTCTTCAACACTTAGCATAATCCCCTCAGCCCATAATATCAAATTATCACCGCGACTTCCTAAAATCCTCCAGCTCTGCGACGACTTACTGTGAGCACGTCCACAGCGAAAAGGCAGATAGTCGCTTTCGTCGTTAGGATTCTCAGGTTTATACGACTTTATATCTTCCGGTGTCATCCACATTATCCTGTCCATCATTTCTTGCCCATCTGCTCTTTCTACCGCTTTCTCTTCCGCAAATACCGGTGTACCGAATTGCGGAAATGTAGAAACCGTCATCGCCGCAGCAAGCAATAAACAACTCACCGCTTTTTCTATTTTTTTCCGTTTCATTTTTCCTGTTTCCCCTTTCCCTTTTATCGCTTTATTGTATATATTAAAAATCATAGAAACCACTAAAAAGCTCATAATGCCTTTTATCGTTTTATTCATTAAAAAAAGACAGCTTTTACCCTCATCTGTCTGTCTGTCTGTCTGTCTGTCTGTCTGTCTGTCTGTCTGTCTGTCTGTCTGTCTGTCTGTCTGTCTGTCTGTCACAAGCGTAATTCTTTCCCTCACAACTGTCAACTCCTTTTCCTTATTTCCTTTCGTTACAATACAACAGTCAGTTTCTTTAAGGTTGAAAACCGACTGTTACAGTTTCGTAACTTTCACTATCAAGAACAGTTCAACCGCTTTTCAAAAAAGATAAACGCATATATAAATATATTATATTTCTTAAAAAAGCATTGTCAATATACAGTTTTCCGATTCTGTTAAAGTATCTGAAAATCGGATAGGACACCGGCTTTCTTCCTGTTGAGAAACAAAAAGCATTATGGCATAATATATTTCAAATCATAATATCTTCATCGTTAAAGAACGAATGACGATCACAATACAGCAGAAAGGACTTTTATTATGCACATCCGAAAAGCAGCACAACAAGATTTACATTCTATTATGAAGTTATATGAAAACGCCCGCATATTCATGCGCGAACACGGAAACCCCGATCAATGGGGAACAGCGTATCCTCCTCAAAATATGATTGAAGCAGATATCTGCTCCGGAGATTTATACGTCTGTACCGAAGACGATGCGATCGAGGCGGTTTTCTTCTATAAAGAAGGCATAGATCCAACCTATCTGAAAATTTATGACGGACAATGGAAAAACGATGCTCCCTACGGCGTTGTCCACCGGATCACTTCATCCGGCAAAGTAAAGGGCGCAGCCTCTTTTTGTCTTGACTGGGCATTCTCACAATGTGGAAATTTAAAGATCGACACCCATGAAAACAATGTTGTCATGCAGAATCTGCTGAAGAAAAACGGATTCACTTACTGCGGACGCATCTATGTAGATGATGGCGGAGAACGGCTTGCATTCCAAAAATAAAAAAGAGCCGCAAAAGATTTGATACTATCATTTTCAGCATCTGTCTTTTGCGGCTTTTTCTATTTTGTTCTTTTTAACTTATGTCTTATCCACTTATTGCCCGGCAAAATCTACGCTTCGCCAAACCGTACTTTTATATACGCTTTGATCTCTTCTACGCATTTCTCAAATCCGAGTTTTCCACTGTTCAGACACAGATCGTAATTTCTTGCATCGACCCATTCATGACCTGTATGGTATCTGTAAAAATCACCTCTGTACTGATCTGTTTTCTCAATATATTTCTGCATCTCTTTTTCCGTCATGCTGTGACGTTCCATTGAACGATCCAGACAGAACTTTCTGTCTGCATGCACGAATACGCTGACTACATTCGGATAATCTTTTAAAACATAATCTGCGCATCTTCCGACAATAACGCACGACTCTTTTGCCGCAAGCTCTTTGATCACCTTTGCCTGATAATTGAACAGGTTATCGTCCGAAGTAAACTCTCTGTCTTCCGGCGGGATCAATCCGCCCTCATACGGACGGCTCAAAAGCTTAAACCATCCTGCCCTGCGCACCTTTTCGTCCGACATACCAAACAGTTTTTCATTGATTCCGCTGTCCTCGGAAGCCATACGAAGGATCTCTCTGCTGTAGCAGTTGATGCCAAGTTCTTTTGCAAGCATCGCCCCGATCGTTTTCCCTCCGCTTCCGTACTGTCTTGAAATTGTGATGACGATATTTCTCATTAAAACACGCCTCCTTTACTCTCCGAGATAAGCCTTTTTAATCGAATCATCTTCCAGAAGTTCTTTTGCATCTCCCGAAAGGACGATCTTTCCTGTCTCCAACACATATGCTCTGTCGGCGATCGAAAGAGCTTTCTTCGCATTCTGTTCTACAAGAAGGACTGTCGTTCCGCTTTCGCTCACCGCACGGATAATATCAAAGATTTCATTTACCATGATCGGAGAAAGTCCCATCGACGGTTCATCCATTAAAATAATCCTCGGTTTGGACATAAGCGCGCGCCCCATAGCGAGCATCTGCTGTTCGCCGCCGCTTAATGTTCCCGCCATCTGGTTTTTACGTTCCTGCAAACGCGGAAAACGCTTATAGACACTTTTTAATGTTTCTTCAATCTCCGCCTTATCTTTTCGTGTATAAGCGCCCATTCTCAAATTCTCATAAACGCTTAATTCTGCGAACACTCTTCTTCCTTCCGGTACATGCGCCATCCCCATAGAGACGATCTTATGAGCCGGAGTTTTTGTAATATCTTTTCCTTCAAACAGCACCTGTCCGCTCTTCGGGGAGATCAGACCTGTAACTGTATGCAGCGTCGTCGTCTTTCCCGCGCCGTTTGCTCCGATCAAAGCGATGACCTCTCCTTGATTTACTTCAAAAGAAATGCCTTTGATCGCCTGGATCATACCATAATATACTTGTAAATCTTTTACTTCGAGCATTGCCATAACGATTCCCCCTATTCTCCAAGATATGCGGTAACAACCTGCGGATCGTTCAAAACATCCGACGTTTTACCTTCACAGAGCACCTCTCCGAAGTTGAGCACCGTCAACTTCTCGCAAATGCCGCTTACCAGTTTCATATCATGTTCGATCAAAAGGATCGTCATATGGAATTTTTCTCTCACAAAACGGATCATGTCCATCAATTCCCCCGTCTCGTTCGGGTTCATGCCCGCAGCGGGCTCGTCGAGCAGCAAAAGCTTCGGTTCTGTCGCCATCGCTCTGGCGATCTCAAGCCTTCTTTGCTGTCCGTACGGAAGATTAGAGGCGGCAACATGCGCCACATCTTCCAGATTGAACACTTTCAAAAGTTCCATTGCCTGCTCATCCATCTCTTTTTCCACTTTTCTGTAACCGGGAAGTCTTAAGACTCCCGAAAGAGTAGAATAATGATGTTTATTGTGAAGTCCTACTTTCACGTTATCAAGAACACTTAACTGCTTAAACAGCCGGATATTCTGAAATGTACGGGCGATTCCCGCCTTATTGATCTCAATCGTGTTTTTCCCTGTAATATCCGTTCCGTCCAGCAGCACTTTTCCGCTGTCCGGCTTATATACTCCTGTAAGAAGGTTGAATACAGTCGTCTTTCCCGCGCCGTTCGGACCGATCAGTCCGTACAGAGCTTCTTTTTCAATCGAAATGTCAAACCCGTTTACCGCACGGAGACCGCCAAATGAAATCCCGAGATTTTTAACTTCCAGTAACGCCATTATTTTACAGCCTCCTTTTTCTTCTTTCCGAAAGAAAGATATTTTTCTCTCCACTCGATCGCTTTCGGCGCCCAGTTAAAGAGCATCATGACAATGAGAACGATCGCATAGATCAGCATACGGTAATCTGACAATCCACGGAGCATCTCCGGAAGAAGTGTCAGGATCACTGCCGCTATGATCGAACCTCTGATATTTCCGATACCGCCCAAAACGACAAAGACAAGGATCATGATCGACATATTATAACCGAAGTTGTTTGTATTCGCCGTCAGCGTAGACAGATTGTGAGCGTAAAGCACGCCTGCCGCTCCTGCCATCGCCGCAGATATCGTAAACGCCATCAGTTTATATTTTGTAATATTAATACCGACTGATTCCGCCGCGATACGGTTGTCACGGATCGCCATGATCGCGCGTCCGTCTCTTGAATGGATCAGATTAAGCACGATAAACAACGTAATCAGAATCAGTATAAATCCGATAAAAAACGTCGCATCTTTCGGCGTTCCCGTAATCCCCTGCGGACCGTTAATGATAACCTTTCCGTCCGGTTCCATATTCAGCGCCATCACATCTTTTGTCGAAAAATGAAAACCGTTGGAATCTTTACCTATATACAATACGTTTACGAGGTTTTTAATGATCTCTCCGAATGCCAATGTCACGATCGCCAGATAGTCGCCTTTCAGACGCAGAACCGGAATTCCGATCAGAATGCCGAAGATCGCAGCAGCCGCAATTCCGATCAAAAGAGCCAGAAAGAAGCGCAGTGAAGCCGATTCGATCGTATCTCTCATGCATTTTGAAAAGAATGCACTTGCAAACGCGCCGACACACATAAAGCCCGCATGTCCGAGGCTCAATTCTCCAAGTACGCCGACTACGAGGTTCAGCGACACAGCCATAATAATATAAATACAAAGCGGAACCATCAATCCTTCAAGAAGGCTGGAAATACTTCCGGCGTTGATCAGTGACTGCATGATCACAAATGCCGCGATAACAAGAGCATATGTGATGATATTATTTTTTGTAGTTTTTTTCATATTTTTTAATTTATCCATCGCTCTGATCACCTACACTTTCTCTTGAATTTTCTTACCTAACAAACCTGTAGGTTTCACAAGAAGCACAATGATAAGTACCGCGAATACGATCGCATCCGCCATCTGTGACGAAATGTATGCTTTTCCGAAAATCTCGATCACACCGAGCAGAATTCCTCCGATAAACGCTCCCGGTATCGAACCTATTCCTCCAAATACAGCCGCTACGAACGCCTTAATACCCGGCATCGCTCCTGTATACGGCGTCAGGCTCGGATATGCCGAACACAAAAGCACACCTGCAACAGCCGCCAGCGCCGACCCGATTGCAAACGTAAGAGCGATCGTTCCGTTTACATTGATTCCCATAAGCTGAGCCGCGCCTTTATCTTCCGATACAGCGCGCATTGCCTGACCCGGCTTTGATTTCTGCACGAACAGCATCAGTACGATCATGATCACTACACATGCCGCGATCGTCACGATCGTCTCCCCTGAAATGTTCAGCTTGCCGCCTGCCAAAGACAAACCTTTCCACTTAATAACCGACGGAAACGTCTGTGCGTTCGCCCCGAATACGAGAAGCGCCGTATTCTGGAGAAGGTAGCTTACGCCGATCGCCGTGATCAATACGGCAAGTGAAGACGATGCGTTACGCAGCGGTTTGTACGCGATACGTTCGATCAAGATTCCGAGTACCGTACACACGATTACAGCGGCAACGATCGCAAGGATCGGCGACATCCCCGCCTTCATCATCGTGATCAGCGCCATATACGCACCGATCATAATAACGTCGCCATGGGCGAAGTTCAGCATCTTCGCAATCCCATAAACCATCGTATACCCAAGCGCTATGATCGCATAGACACTTCCAAGACTGATTCCATTAATCAAATACGATATAAAACTCATGTCTCATTCCCTTTCATTTCTCTTATTGTTCCGATAAACGATCTCTTCTCTGTTTATCATGATTAATAAGGATTATACCACAAAAAATATAGGATTATCAATAAGAAAAAACGAGTACGCTCGGTTTTTTTCACGTACCCGTTTTTAACTGCTTTATTTTGTATCTATCCGGCTTTTTCTTCCGAAATAAAAACTCCCCTGCATGACGTGTCATTCATTTTACATATATGCCGGCATTTTATGACTCGACGTCTCTCCCGGCATCCCATTTGCGGTAAATAGCTTCGAGAGCATCCACCGCTCCGTCGATCCCTAAAAGACTCGTATTAAACATCATGCTGTTCGACTCGATTCCACCCCATTCGCGGCCGGTCCTTGCCTCATAATAAAGCTTCCTTTCGCGGTCTGTCTTTTTGATCTTATCTGCCGCCTGCTTTTCGTTTAGTTCATAAAGCTTCATGATTCTGCGGATACGATCGTCCTTATATGCATAAATAAACGTATTGATGCAGTTTGAATAATCTCCGAGGATATAATCCGCACATCTTCCGACAAAAATTCCCGGACCTTTCTCCGCAAGTTTCCTTATGATCGCCGACTGCCTGTTAAAGACGAGATCACTTAGAGGTTCTCCCGACTCGTCTCCGCTCATAAATGCAGTATAGTTTCCTGTACTGACTATATATGCCGTGAGAAATCTTCCGAGAATCGTCTCGTCTACCTGCGTCGCATCTTCACTGCTGATCCGAAGCTCCTGCGCCGCCATGCGGATCAGATTATGATCGTAAAGCGGAATGTCAAGCCGTTCTGCCAATCGATTTCCTACTTCATGCCCGCCGCTTCCGAATTGCCTTCCGATCGTGATAATCGTGTGTTTCATCATATGTGCCACTCCTCTCTGCGGATCGCTGTATTGATATACTCAAGTATAACATTGTTTCCCGGGTATGAATAGAAATTTATTGATTTTTTCTATTTTTCCTTACTGCTTATGATCGTATAATAGCTTTTTGACGTTACGACATAAACAAGTACATAGAAGAGTGCAAACACGAGATAACATCCGATCGTCACGATCACAAATACTTTCGCTTCCACGCCTGACATAAGCATCAGTATTTTCTGAATCATCGGAAATGCAAACGCAAGATGAATTCCCGCCATGATCAGAGGCATGAAAAATACAGTAAGCACCTGAGAGTTGATCGTCTGCTTCACTTCTTTCTTTGTCATTCCCACTTTCATAAGAATATTAAAGCGATCCTGATCTTCATATCCTTCGGAAATCTGCTTGTAGTACATAATCAGCACAGTACCGAACAGGAATACCGCTCCGAGAAGCACTCCGAGGAAAAACAATCCGCCGTTGAGCGCAATGAAATCTCCTTTACCGTACGCTTTACTGTCCGCATAATAATTTGCCAGCGAATCTCCCATCCGATTGCCCTGTTCATCTGCCGCTTCGGATATATGCTCAAAAGATTCCAAAATATCCTTGTAAATCTCTATCTGTTTTTCTTCATCACATTTCAGATCAAAGTCATAACATTCTTTCAGGGAAAGCAGGTACAATGTTCCGTCCTGCAAAGGTTTTGCATTGATCGTTTCGTACGCAGTCGCTATTTTTTCGATCACAGACAAATCTTTTACAACAACCTGATATGACCCCTGCATATTCGCCATGGCGTTGCCTACCCCTATCGGAGGTTCTTTCATTGTCTCTACTTTCCATGTTCCGACGCCGTCGATCGTAAAGGAATCATACTCATAATCTGTTTTATATGAGTAGAGCATCATCTCATCTTCAGCCAAAGTCTTGTCTGTGCCTTTCAGTTTGTTGTAATCATCCATTGTTGTAAAATACATCGTCTTCACAGATCCTGACATCCCTGCATTAATCGAGGAAATCTCCCCTTTCATCTTTTCAAAATCAATACTTAAAACATCGTCTGACTGTACTCCGGAAAGAGAGTAAAGATTATAATTTTCCAAGTTCTCAGCCTTTACTTTATGAGATTCAAGCACCTTTTCCACAGCCTCTTTATACGTCATGGTCATCTCCGGCGTCAAACGCTGCACTACGCTGTCTTTTAATTCTGTATCTGTTCCGTCCTCATTTTGCGGAAGGGATGTTTTCCCGCTCCACTCGATCGTGATGTCATGTGGATAACGGTTTCTGATCGACGATTCCGTATCTGCATAAATACACATCGTAGACGAGATCGTCACAAGCACCATCGTAGATAAAATACAGATCGACGCCAGACCCGCTCCGTTTCTCTTCATTCGGTAAACCATCTGTGACAAAGATACAAAGTGTCTCGTCTTATAATAATACTTTTTGCTCTTTTGCAGCAGCTTGCAAAGAGCGACCGAACCTGCAATAAACAGAAGGTATGTGGCAATGATCACCATAACAACCGCGAGAAAGAATACAAGCATCGCAGTTGTCGGATCGATGATCTTCACAGCCAGATAATATGCTCCGGCAAGGATCACCGCTCCCGCAAATGCAAAGAGCCAGTTTGCCTTCGGCGGTTTTTCGCCGACATTCTCACTTCTGAGCATCTCAATCGGACGAAGTTTATATACCGACACAAGCATGCGGATCATAATAAGCAGAAAGATCGCAAGAAACAGACCGACTGTCATAAGGATCGGCTTCATTTCTATATGAACTCCGAATCCGGTCGCCCCGTCAAGAAGCTTAATTGCCAGAAGTTCCGCAAGTTTTGAGAACAGAATTCCGAACACGATTCCGATAACCAGAGAAATCACGGCAGTCAGTATATTTTCCCACAAAAGAATTCTTACCAGATTACGTTTGCCCATCCCGAGAATATTATATAATCCAAGTTCTTTCTTCCTTTTCCTTATAAGAAACGAGTTCGTATAATACAGAAAGATCAATGCGAATACCGCAACTACAAACACTCCCATAGAGAGCAGTCCCTGAAGCATTTCCCCGCCCCGGATAGACGCCAGTTCTTTACTTATCGACAGAAAAGAAACGATATAGTACATCATGATCATACAGATACATGTCAAAATATACGGAAAATACAATTTTCTGTTTTTTGAAATGCCTTCCCCTGCCAGCCTGATATAAAATCCTTTTTTCATCGTCTGTCACCACCTGTCGCAAGCATCGTCAGCGTATCCGAAATCTTCTGATAAAGTTGTTCGTCCGTCATCTGACCTCTGTATACCTGATGGAACACTTCTCCGTCACGGATAAACAAAACGCGTCCGGCTTTGCTCGCCGCTTTCACTGAATGAGTTACCATAAGGATCGTCTGACCTCCTGCGTTGATCCGCGCAAACAATCCGAGCAGTTCGTCTGTTGAACGAGAATCAAGCGCTCCTGTCGGCTCATCTGCCAGGATCAGCCGCGGTTCTGTGATCAGCGCCCTTGCAACAGCGGCTCTTTGTTTCTGACCTCCGGAAATTTCATACGGATATTTTTCAAGAAGCGCCGAAATACCAAGTTCCTTTGCAATCGGCTGCAGCTTTGAATCCATATGCTTATAATTTTCACCTTTCAACACAAGAGGGAGCAAGATATTGTCCTTCACATTAAACGTATCCAACAAGTTAAATTCCTGAAAAACAAATCCAAGATTGTCGCACCGAAACTGTGCGATATCTTTGTCTTTTATAGAAGACAACGGTTTGCCGTCAAGAAGGACTGTTCCTTCCGTCGGTTTATCCAAAGCCGCCATAATATTAAGAAGCGTCGTCTTACCTGAGCCGCTCTCTCCCATGATCGCCACATATTCTCCTTCTTCCACAGAAAAGTTTACACAGGATAATGCCTGCACCTGATTGCCGCCGAAACGCGGTCTGTATATTTTCTTCAAATTTTTGACATCTAAAACTGCCATTTCATACATCCTCCTCTTTTTTACTTGATAGTGAAAGTATAACAAAAGAGCCGGAATGCCAACATCGAATTTGGTGACATTCCGGCCCGCCTATGTGACAAATTTGTAAGGCATTTCCATGCAGCCTTTATTCAACTTCTAACGGATAGGACGACAGATCGATCGTAAAGCTGCTTCCCTTTCCTACAGTTGACTGCGCCGTCAGCTTATGTCCCAGCTTATCCGCCGCCGTCCGGCAAAGGTAAAGTCCTATTCCTGTAGATTTTTTATCCAGCCTTCCGTTATATCCGGTATAACCTTTTTCAAAAATACGGGGAAGATCTTCAGGTGAAATACCGATTCCCGTATCGCTGATACTAAGCTGCTTTTTCTCTCTGTCTACCGTGATCGTCACATTTCCGCTTACCGTATATTTTACTGCGTTCGACAAAAGCTGCTCAATAATAAACACAAGCCATTTTTCATCTGTGAGAACGCAGATATCCGTTCCTTCGTATATGACCCTAAGTTTCCTTCTGATCAACTGTCCCGCATACTTTCGGATCGCTTTTCGGATCATATCATCCAGAGGATATTCTTTGATCACAAGATCGGACGCACCTTCTCCTAAACGCACGTAACAAAGCGCCATTTCCACATACTGTTCTACCCGGAACAATTCTCCTGTAAGCTCTCTGTTGATCGGAGTATCTTCCTGTTGAAGCAAAACCCGCATCACTGCGATCGGAGCTTTGATCTGATGTACCCATGTCGCATAATAATCATTCATATCTTTTCTGGCTGCCTGCCATTCTTCCCTCTGCTTTCTGTACTCTTCTTCGGATCTAAGCAATATCTTCTGATATTCTCTTTCCGTCATACAGTCCGGTTTTGGCAGACTTTCCGATACGATACCGCCGGTCTCACTGATCTGAAAAAGACGTTTGTACTTTTTCTCCCGTCTCAGATACCCTAAAACGAAAAACAGAATCCCAAACACCGCGCTTAAAAGCACGGGATATACCGCCGCTTTAAGCTCCACTTCGTACAACGCAAAACAGAGTACGAAAGCGCCCCCGCTCAAAATAAACCAAATCCACATATAACGGCAGTCATACAGATAGCCTAAAAATCGTTTCATTCGCTCACCTGCCGTTCCTGTCTGATAATATAACCTTCTCCGACTTTTGTGGAAATAAAATCCGTAAGTCCCGCTTTGTCCAGTTTTCTGCGCAGTCTGGCGATATTGACCGTCAACGTATTTTCTTCAATATAATTATCCGTCTCCCACAGCCGGGTCATCAAAGTATCTCTGCTTACGAGACGGCCTTTATTTTCCATCAGTGTCTGAAGAATACGAAATTCATTTTTCGTAAGATCGATCTTCTCCCCATTATAAGTAAGCGACGCGTCATTCAAGTTCAGTATTGCTCCCTGATGCTCAAGAACCGGTACTTTTCCGGACAGGTCGTATGTTCTGCGAAGTACCGCCTGGACCTTCGCCGTCAGCACACTGAGATCGAACGGCTTCGGAACAAAATCATCTCCTCCCATATTCACAGCCATGATAATGTTCATATTATCAGCCGCCGAAGAAATAAAAATTACCGGTACGTTCGATATTTTCCTAATCTCGCTGCACCAGTGGTACCCGTTGTAAAATGGCAGAGTAATGTCCATAAGAACAAGATGCGGGTCAAATTCCGCAAAAGTTTCAAGTACGTTTTTAAAATCCTGAACGTACTGCGCGTCGTTTCCCCACATCTTCATCTCTTTTTGGATTGCCTGCGCCATTGTCAAATCGTCTTCAATAATCAGTATTTTATACATGCCGCCGCTCCCTTTATTCGTCTTTTTTCAGTCAAGGATCTTCATCATCAGATCTCCGTCTCCGCTTGTCGTAAATCCTGTTTTCTCATAAAATCCCGCCATCAGTTCCTTGTACTGCGCCGGACCTGTATAACCAAGCGGAGCAAGATCATAACCTGTCGGAGCATAGATTAAAGTAATCCCTTTTTTGCCAAGCTCTGTCACGATCTCATTCATACATGCCGTTCCATAGCCTTTCCCACGCAGTCCGAAATCTGTCAGGTAAAATTCAATGACTCTTACTTTCGTCCTGTTTTCCATCACGTATTCCATATGAAATACGGACAATCCTTTCTCGTACACGTCGACCGTTTTCGGCATATATTTAAACTCCAATATATGTCCGCTCTTATCTGTAAGATCGACTGCCCTGAAATATTCTTTTCTCAAATACACTACTAATTCTTCCATTTACTCTCTCTTTCTTCGTGCCACCTGAAGCTGCACATTCACTCCGAGAGGATTCAGCACAACGCCTTTTACATCTTCCATCAGCAATTCTGCGATCTTTTCCCCCGGAACAACTGCCGATCTGACCGGTCTTCCTTTCGTGAACTTCTGAAATTCCAGCACATCCGTAAAAACAGGCTGATACAGCGAACCGTCTTTTTGCTTCAGTATCGGAATCTGACCGTTCTCTTCAACAGGAATCAAAAACGTTCCCTTTCCGTAATGAGCCAAAAGTTCTTCCTGAAGTTCTTTTAATTCTTCCGTCATCTGCGGCTGCTCCTGTTTTCTAAGTTCCTGCATAAAATAAGCCGCCGTCAGATGGAGCGCCGGGTTTTCCACGATCTGCTTTCCTTCCGGAAGTTCCTTCGGTATATTTCTCGTTACCAGATCTGAAAGCTGAACTGTAATTTCCATATCTGTTCCGCTGTTGACCGCCAGTGCGTTTACTCCCATTATATAAAGACTTGTGAAAAAAGGAAGCAGCTGCTCTTTCGCAAGCTTTGCCACAGCGCTTACATATTTTTCATCAAGAAGCTTACGCGCCTTGTCTTTTGCATCTTCCATCTGATAATAAAGGAAGATCTCATCGTCAAATGTCTCCTCGTCACATTTTACAAACGGCATCTTTGTCGCTGCCGACATAATAACATATAATTCACCCGGATTGCGCAGAGCCGCCAATGTCTCCTGTTTTGTCACTTTTGTTTCTTTCTCGCTCATTTTCAGCTTTTCCTTTCCTGTCTTCTCTCACCTTTGTCTGTCCTGATGCATTTTGAGTGTCTGTCAATAATAATACACTATCTCTTTGATTTTATCAATTCTAACAAATATGGAACAAAAATAATGCATCCGATGATCGCTGCGGCGATCGCCGATACAAGAACCGCCCCTGCCGCTGTATCTTTCGCGATCTTCGCCAATGGTTTTTTCTCCTTAGTCACAAGATCTACCACCGCTTCCAACGCCGTATTCACAAGCTCCAGCGACAGGATCAGACCAAACAACAGCAAACAGATGCACCACTCGACAGGTTTAATATGAAGAAAAGTTCCGGCAACGGTTACCGCAATCACTGCCAGACAGTGGATCTTCATATTTCTTTCTTTACGGATTCCGGTCCGGATTCCTTCAAAAGCATACCCAAAACTTTTATTCAGAGGATTTTTTCTGTTGTTTTCGTTTCTGTTTTTTTCCATTACTTTGTACCTGATTTTATTTTCTCGAAAAAATATGTTTGATAAATACGTATAGTACGATCAAAAACGCAAGAATATATCCGATCGCCCCAAGCGCCGGAATGCCGAGTATTTTCGGACTCATATCTGTCGTACAGATAATACTTGAACTGATCAGAAGCGCCATGACCCACAAACCCATAACAATGTTTCTTACAAGTCTGCGCAGCAGAAAGGCAAGATCATCCGATGCCCGCAGATCAAGATTCACCTTTGCCTGTCCTTTTAAATATCCCGCCATCATATCAGACACCATCGACGGGATATCCAACGCCTTTCGCATCGATTTCACTGCGCTTTTTCCGCTGCTTTTCAATTCTTTTTTCCAGTCAAAATTACGGAAAAAATCTCCCGAAATACGGGCGGCGGCAATTTCCGCCATATTAATATCAGGCGCGATCGCTGCCAGAACTCCTTCCATATGGGTCAGGCCTCTCGCCAAAAGCGTCAGCCCGTGAGGCATTCTGATCTTATTGACTTTCATCACATCCATCAGATCAACCGTAACTTCCCCGACATTGATCTTGCCCATATCTTCATGACCGTACTTCAACATCAGTCCTTCGATACCTTCGTATAATTTTCTCTGATCCGGACGCTCTTTAAATTCTCCCAGACCGAGCACTGCCTGCCGGATCAAACCGATATCGTTTAAAGCGATCCCTTCGATTGCCTTGCCAAGCATCTCTCTGTCACGCTCCGTAAGCCGCCCCATCATTCCCATATCGATCCATACGATCTTGCCGTCTCGTATCTTTACATTTCCCGAATGAGGATCTGCATGAAAAAATCCGTCGTCCATCACCTGTTTAATGTAGTTATCGACAAGTTTGCTGCCGATCTCCTTAAGGTCATATCCCTCTTCCTTCAGCCGCTCCTTATCGTCTACCGCACATCCATCGATGTATTCCATAACAAGTACATGGACAGTCGTATACTGCTGATATAATTTCGGTGTTCCGACAAAATGAACGTCTTTGTTTCTCCTTGCGAATTCTTCCATATTAGATGCTTCTGTAAGAAAGTTCATCTCGTCTCTTGTCACAGTCCACAATTCGTCTAAAACGAGATCAAAATCAGCCATATTTTTCAAACTGACAGGCGGCATTAATTTGATCGCTTTGCGAAGAAGCTCAATATCCCTTGCCATCTTTTCATAAATTCCCCTGCGCTGGACTTTTACGACAACTTCTTCTCCGCTTTTTAACGTGGCGCGATGCACCTGCGCGATCGACGCCGCCCCCTGACAGGATTCATCTATATGGGAGAAAACTCTTCTCCACGACCGCCCGTAAGATTCTTCTATGACCGATAAAACTTCCTCAAACGGCATCGGTTTTACATCTGAACAAAGCTGCATCAGCTCATCGCAATAACGCTTCGGTAAAATATCAGAATGCATCGCCATGATCTGACCGAGTTTAATAAATGTCGGTCCGAGATCTTCTATGATTTCCCGAAGCTTTAAAGGCGTCACTCCCTTTGTAATACTATGTTTGCGGAGCACAGCCACAATTTCCTTCAGCCTTGAATTATATTCCATCGGTTCTATACTGCTCATAATTATGCTTCATCCGGCGCAGTTTCGCTCGCTTCTTCTTTTTTCAGGATCTGCTCTTTCAAAGCGGCAATCTGCTCCGGCGTCATCTTATCAAGAAGATCCGAAAGTTCCTCTGCCGATGCCGGTTTCAGCGCATTCACCTTCTCTTTTACTGTCTTTTTCACATTGTGCTTTAACTCTTCATTCAGCACTTTTCCCTGCTCTACTGTCAGTTCTCCCTTTTCTACCATTTCATCAAGAAGATCTTTTGACTTTTCGGCAGTAACGGCAACTGCTCCGATCCCTGCCAGAAAGATCTTTTTCAAATTATCACTGAGTTTATCCATAATAGCCTTCAGCTCCTTTCAGCCGGCCTACATTTCGTACGCCTCTGTGCTTTGATACTACGTTTATTGTTCTGCCTTACTCTATCTTTTTATTCTTCTTATTATTCTTATTATTCTGTTGTTTTATCAGACTCGCCCGAACCGTATTTCTCTTTATAGCGGTCGATGCATTCTTCGATGATCTTTACTGCGCCAAGCGCGCCTTCAAACTCGTCCACCGCCGTTCTCTTACCTTCCAGATCTTTGTATACGGTAAAGAAATGTTTGATCTCTTCAAAAATATGTTTTGGAAGCTCGGAAATATCCGTATACGCCTCATATGTAGGATCTGCCCACGGAATCGCTATGATCTTCTCATCTCCCGCTCCTCCGTCTGTCATCTTCATAACGCCGATCGGATAACATCTTACAAGAGTCAAAGGCTCAAGCGGCTCTGAACACATCACGAGCACATCGAGCGGATCGCCGTCGTCTCCGAGGGTTCTCGGGATAAATCCGTAATTCATCGGATAATGCGTTGACGTATACAAGATTCGGTCAAGGATGATATACCCTGTTTCTTTATCTAATTCGTATTTTTTCTTGCTTCCTTTTGAAATCTCGATCACCGAGATAAAATCTGTCGGAAAAATCCTTTCCTCACTGATATCATGCCATATACTTCCCATACTAACCTCCTCACTATTCCCGCATATCAGACGCGCCGTGTTCTTACAGATCCTGTCCGGCTATTTGCTCTGCGGAAACGTCCTGTTTAAATTCATAATATGATTTTACCTCTTTCCGTTGATTCCGTCCAGTATTATATCTCCGTCTTGATAGCGAATCTGAAACAATTCTTCTTTTTCCCCTATCTCTTCCCTTCTTAAATAAACATGAAAGCGAACCAAATCAATATCTTCTCCTAAATCTACCGAAAACTTCGTTGTGCGAAATGAGTTTTCTTCGTATTTTTGAACAACTTTTTCCGCAAATGCTTCTGCATCTTTGATTTCATCACAATTCGCCGCAACGGTCAGATCATACACATTATTTTCACATCGGCTCGCCACAACATCCGGTTCGTTTCCCTCCTGCATCTGCGCGTGACGCATCACCCATATCACAATACACAAAACTGCCGCCGCGCAAAAAATCAACGCCGGAATTTTTCCTGCCGCACCCCTGCATCTTCTCTGATCTCTTTTTCGCTTCACTTTGCATCACCTGTCTTTTTCGTCAATATTTGTATCACTTTTACAACCGATTATATAATCTGTTTTTGCCGGAATCAAGAAAATCGGTTGAAAATATGAGACATTTTTATAACAGATGATTTTCACATATAAAAAAGACACCCCACTTCCTGTGAGATGTCTTCTCTTCTATTCTATTCCATTTCTCTGTACTGCTGTGCGATATTCAATGCGTGATCGCCCATTCTTTCAAAATCTGTCAGTATTTCAGAAAAGACGATACCGCTTTGCGGCTTACATTTTCCTTTTTTCAGACGCTGCATCTGCTTTTTAAAATACTTATCCCGCATATCGTCCGTTTTCTGCTCTATGATAACTGCCTGACTTAGTATCCGTTCTACATTTTCGGAAGTTACTTCTTTCAGATTATCAAGCACCGCAATACACTGCGCTTTCATCTCATTGAGTTCTTCTTTAACCGTATCTGAAAAATCAATCTCCCATTTTCTCATATCGTCGCCATATTCTGCAAGATTGACAGCATGATCTCCGATCCGTTCCAGATTGCTTATAATCGCATAATATCCGTTGATCTTTCTCGAATCTGACATATTCATCTCGCTTGCCATAAGTGAAACGATATATTCGGATATGCCTTTATTGAGGAAATCAATATATTCTTCTCTCTCAGACACTTTTTTGCGAAGTTTCTCATCATATTGAACAAGCGAGTCAAACGAGTCGCTTATATTTTTCGCCACCATATCTCTCATTCTGTTAACTTCATCACGAACCTGTGACACTGCCACCGCGCTGTGGCCGATCGCATAGGAAGATTCAAACGGACGGATATATTTCAGGCGAAGGTCTTCATCGTCTGCCTTTTTGCTGTCCGGAAGAATGCGAACCGCTATATTCGCCATATGTGTTCCAAACGGAAGAAGCAGCAGTGTCGTCACGATATTAAAGACTGTATGGGCATTTGCGATCTGCGCCACCGGATCTCCGGGCGTCATCGCTTCGATCCATGTCACATACGGCGTCACAAGACAGATCACCGTAAATAATACCGTGCCGATTATATTAAATAACAGATGGATAACCGTCGTACGCTTTGCATTTACCTTCATTCCGATCGATGCCAAAACTGCCGTGATACATGTTCCGATGTTTTGTCCGAACAAAACGAACACCGCGCTTGAGAGCGGGATCATACCGGTAGACGCAAGCGCCTGCAAAATACCGACCGATGCAGAAGATGACTGGATCACTGCCGTAAAAAGCGCGCCTACCAAAATACCGAGAAGCGGATTGTCGAACTTCGTCATCAGACTGATAAACGCTTCCGACTCTTTCAAAGGCGACATTGCCGCCCCCATCATATCCATTCCCATAAAAAGAATACCAAGTCCGGCAAAAATACTGCTGATATGATGTACCTTTTCACTTTTGATAAACATGATCGCTCCTACGCCTGCGATCGCAAAAAGCGGAGCGATCGCTCCGATATCAAGAGCAATGAGCTGACCTGTAATCGTCGTTCCGATATTGGCTCCCATGATCACCCATACCGCCTGTTTTAATGTCATCAATCCTGAATTTACAAACCCTACTACCATGACCGTCGTTGCAGAAGACGACTGAATGACCGCTGTGATGGCTGCTCCGACAAGCACACCTTTTATACGGTTCGATGTCAGTTTTTCAAGGATCGACTTCATCCGGTTGCCGGCTGCTGCTTCCAATCCCGTGCTCATCATCTGCATTCCGTATAAAAACAATGCAAGACCGCCGAGCAAAGCAAGTACGTCTGTTATTCCCATTCCATTTTTCTCCTTTTGTAAATCGTCTTATTTTTTCTATATTCTGTTTTTCTTTATACACACGTCTGCTTCGACGCGCTTTTTTAAATTAACATCCGCCAACCGGTATGTCAATTCCATTTTACCCTTTCCCTACATTTTCCTAACACTTTCTTAACGCTGCCTTAACAGACCGCTCATTGCCGATAATATAAAGCTGCGCGGTGAGGACGATCCGGAATCGCTTCAACGCACAGCCTTGACAAAATGCTTTTTAGGTTTTTATTCCACACTTTTCAGTGATTCGACCATATTGATCTTTTTAAGTTTAAAATACATCGCTCCGTTTACGATCATAGAGAACGCAACCGTCAAAAGAAAACTGTATACAAAACTGCTCATATCGATATTTCTGCCAAACATAACCGTATCTATCTCGACAGTGACAATGATAAAGCGATGAAGTATCTTTCCGAGAGCGACGCCGAAAAGAGCGCCTAAAACCGTAAGTACGATATTTTCCCGATATACATACGCCGAAACTTCATTCGGATAAAATCCTAAAACTTTCAGCGTTGCCAGTTCTCTCTTTCGCTCTGTAATATTAATGTTGTTCAGATTATACAAAACGACAAATGCCAGCATTCCTGCCGATATTGTCAGAACAACGATCACAATGTCAAGCGCTCCCAACATATCGTCTACCTGTTGTTTCAAATCAGTCGTATAGCTCACACTCAACGCTCCCGGAAGCTGAAGAATATCTTCGCCGACACTTTGCGCTTCTTTTGTCGTTCCTGAAACCGTCTTATAGAAAACGGCATTGTACTCCGGTTTTTCGTTATAAACAGCCTCATACGCATCTGCCGTCATGTACAGGTAATGTCCCATATAATTTTCGCAGACAGCTTTGATCTTGACCTTGAGATCTCCTTTCTCTTCATCACGGATCGTAATCATGTCTCCTGCCTGTACTTCCAGTTCCTTCGCGATTTTTTCTGTCAAAACAACTTCTTTTTCATCCAGAGAATATCTTCTATCCGTCGTCCTTTCTTTCAAAGTCACAAACTCCGGGAATTGCTTTTTATCTTTCGGCACATCCAGATAGACATCGTGCCATTTACTTCCGTTTCCGATTGTAATCTGAGTCAGTATGCCTTCCATCGCATCGTCTACTTCTGTTTCTTTTCCAAGCATCTGCGCGACTTCACCTTTTTCTTTTTCCGAAGCGCCTTCCGCCATAATGACCGTTCCGTCATATCGCTGAATCTCGCCGTACTGAATATCGACAACCGCAAAGATCGAATCTTTCAAACCGAACCCTACGATCATCAGTCCCATACATCCTCCGATGCCGAAAATCGTCATAAAAAACCGTTTCTTATATCTGACAAGATTACGCACGCTTGCTTTCCAGGAAAAATTCAGCCGCTTCCACAAAAATGTAATCTTCTCAAAAACGACTCTCTGACCCTGCTTCGGCGTCGGCGGACGCATCAGTTGAGCCGCCTGTTCGCGCAGTTCCTTATAACATGCCAGTATCGTCGCCGCCAATGTACAAAACAGCGCCGTTCCCGCCGCTCCTATCCCGTACATCACATTATACGGTATGAGCAGTTCATTCATGTGTTTATACATTATCCCGTATGCATTGATGATAATATACGGAAATATCTTCTCCCCGGTAAAGATACCGGCCGCGCTTCCAAGAAGGGTCGCCAGAAACGCATATCCCAAATATTTCCCCGCTATCGAATGTCTCGCGTATCCAAGCGCTTTTAATGTTCCGATCTGAGTCCTCTGCTCTTCTACCATACGGGTCATCGTCGTAAGACTGATCAGTGCCGCCACTAGGAAAAATATCACCGGGAACACTTCGCCGATCGCTTTCATTCGGTCCGCATTATCACCGTATCCCGAATAATCCGGAAGGTCATTTCGGTCATAAATGTACCATTTCGGCTTTTCCAGTTCTGCAACTTCCGCTTTCGCATCAGCCAGCTCTGCCTGCGCTTCCGCTATCTTTTGCTCGCCTTCGGCGATCTCGGCGTTTGCCTCTGCTTCACCTGCATAATACTCTTCCCATCCGGAAGCAATCTCCTGCTCGCCGGATATGATCCCGGCTTCCGCGCCTGCGATCTGCTGCCTTGCCGCCTCAAGCTGTGCATACCCGTTATCAATCTGCCCTTGCGCATATTGAAGCTGAGCTCTCGTCTGATCGATCTGCGCCTGTGCCTCGACCACAGCTGCGTCTCCGATCTGGATCTGCATGCTCATCTGCTCCAACGCCGCAAGCGTTTCTTCGTCTGTCATTCCGCTTTCTTTCAAAGCCTCATACTGCGCTTTCACCGCATTTAATTGTTCAATCTGCTGATTCAACTGCACAATTCCCTGATCAAGCGCCGCTGTTCCGTTCTGAACTTCTGTCTGCTTCTGTGCCAAGGTCTGCTCTGTTGCGGCAACCTCCGCTTTGGAGTTCTCCAACTGCACTTTCCCACTATCGATCTGTGCCTGCGCGTTTTCCAGTTTCTGCCTTGCATCCGCCAGCTTTGCCGCCGCTTCCGCTTTCCCGTTTTCCAGCTTCGTCTGTGCATCTGTTACTTCGGCTTCCGCCTCCGCAATTTTCCCGTTCGCCTCATCGACAATTTCCGTATACCGGGCTTTTTGTCTCTGCTCCTTGATCTTCTCAATATTTTCTTTTGCTTTCGCGACCGTATCTTCATATTCCGAAGTAAATGCCGTCAATTCTTTTGCTCCTGCCGCCTGAATACAAATCTCTGTATAGACGTCCATTGCAAAGCTTTCTTCCTGTACATATACAAACGCCCGCACACTTCCGTTTCCGATTGTCGTACTGCCCCGCTGAAAAGCAATATACTCCGGACTGCTCACTGTACCTGTGATCCGAAACGTATCCGTTTTCAAAGAATCTGTAACCTCGGCATCCGTACCGCTTGAAAACGTGATCGTATCTCCGATCTTCAGTTTGCTTTTTTCCATGTAATCCACATCAACGACACATTCATTTTCCTTATTCGGAAGCCTGCCGTCCTCAAGCTGTATCTCATTCATCGTCGGAAGCATAGACATGACATGAACAACGATTTGATTATCACCGTCTGCCAAAAGAGCGTCCACAGAATACCGGCCTTCCACATGCCCGATCCCTTCTGCTTTTGAAGCCGCCTTTACGTCATCTTCCGTCAATCCCATCGTACTGATGATCCTAAGATCCATCATATTCTTATTATCAAAATACGCGTCTCCCGAATAACGCATATCCGGCTCCGAGGCACGTATTCCCGAAAAGAAGGCACATCCGATCGCAACGATGAAAAAGATGGAAAGGAAACGCCCGAGGCTGCGTCTGATCTCCATATAAAAATCTTTTCTCAGCGCACGTTTTTTCATTCACACCGCCTGCCATTTCCATTTCTTATTTTTATCCGAACTACCACTCGATCTCATCGATCGACATCGGGTTTTCATTTGTTTCCATATGAGACACCTGCCCGTTCTTAATATGAATCAATCTGTCTGCCATAGGTGCAAGAGCCTGATTATGGGTAATCACGATCACTGTCATCCCCCGTTCCCGGCACATGTTTTGTAAAAGCTTCAAAATTGCCTTTCCCGTATTATAATCAAGCGCTCCTGTCGGCTCGTCGCAAAGGAGCAACTTCGGGTTCTTCGCAAGAGCGCGGGCAATCGAAACACGCTGCTGCTCGCCTCCGGAAAGCTGCGCCGGAAAATTATCCAATCTGTCGCCAAGCCCTACATCTTCCAATACCTTTTTTGCATCAAGAGGATCTTTACATATCTGAAGCGCAAGCTCTACATTTTCAAGCGCGGTCAGATTCGGGATCAGATTGTAAAACTGAAATACGAATCCGATATCATCCCTGCGGTATCCGGTCAACTGTCGGGAATCATACGCCGTAATATCTTTTCCGTCCACTGTCAGCGTTCCGCCTGTCGCGGTATCCATGCCGCCTAAAATATTAAGCACCGTCGTTTTTCCCGCGCCGCTTGGTCCGACAATTACAACAAACTCTCCTTTTTTGATAGAGAAATTAATATTGTCTGCTGCCCGGATCTCCACTTCTCCCATATGATAAACTTTCGTGATATCCTTTAATTTGACAAATTCCTCCATCCTGTCACCTCTTTCATCCCATATGTTTTCCTCATTCGATTTTCATCGCACGCTATTTAATTTTGCCGAATATCTAAATAATACAAGCCCAACTAAAAACATCACGGAAAGTGCGCTGACAGCAATATTGATGCTCCCCGTCATCTGACTGATAAAAGATACGAGCGCCGTTCCGATAACCGATGCGCCTTTGCCGCAAATGTCATAAATGCCGAAATATTCTCCCGACTTCTCCGCCGGTATGATCTTCGCAAAATATGATCTTGAAAGCGCCTGTATCGTTCCCTGGAACATTCCCACAAGAACTGCGAGCATCCAGAAATCAAACTGAGTATCCAGCCAATATGCATACACTGCAATTCCAAAATATGCCATGATACAGACAGTAATGATCTTCTCCGGAGAAACTTTCTTTACGATCCTTCCGAAAATAAGTACAGACGGAAACGCAACGATCTGTGTCACAAGAAGGGCGAGCAAAAGTCCCGTGCTGTCCAATCCAAGAGCCTGTCCGTACGCTGTCGCCATATCAATAACGGTATACACACCGTCAATATAAAAGAAAAACGCAAGTAAAAATACAAAAATATGCTTTTCCTTAACCAACTCCGCAAAAGTTTTCCCAAGCCGCTTAAAACTGTCTTTTACAACATGTCCGTTTACTTCGGCAAAATATTTCTGTCTGTAAGAGCGAAGAAGCGGTACAGACGATAACAGCCACCAAAGCGCAGTAATAATAAACGCAATGATCATCGCAGTCTGCATTCCGATCCCCAACGGTTTTGCTCCGAGCACAACGCCGAGACATGCCACAAACGGAATACAGCTTCCGATATATCCCCACGCATAGCCGTGAGACGAAACTGCGTCCATCCGTTCCGGGTCGGTCACATCAGTAAGCATCGCGTCATAAAAAATCAGACTTGCCGAATATCCGGTCTTTGCCAGTACAAAAATACCTAAAAACCAAATCCACGATGACAGAAACCCTAACAAAATACATCCGAAAACACCTACTCCCATCGCAACAAAAAACACTGTTTTCTTAAAATTTTTCGTATCCGCAATCGCTCCGAGCGTCGGCCCTAAAACCGCCACAAGAAGCGTGCACACAGAAGTTGCATATCCCCAGTACGCCAGATAATCTACGTCCGATATACCGGCGTTTCCCGCAAGATAATTAAAATAAATCGGAAATATGGTCGATACCATCATTGTAAACGCCGAATTTCCCACATCATAAAGAACCCACTTTTTTTCCAAAGAAGTCAGTTTAAATTTCATCGCCTTGTCTCCCTTTCCCTCATTCTGCCATCGCCAGCCCCGAACCGCATGACGGCTGTACCGCATCCTTTCCACATCTGCCCGGTCTTCGGCTCATGTTTTGCTTTAGCTTATCGCCTGTTTATAAAGGCAGATCTTTCCATCCCTCACCTGCGCCGAACGTTCTTGTAAAACGTTCCGGAATTTCGTCTCCCTCAAACAAAACTTTCTGGTAACGGATGATCAGTCCCGCCGCCAGCGGAACTGCCCCGGCAAACAGCCTTTTTAAAAGACGGCAGTACTCTTTACACGCCGGATTCGGTTCAAGACTCATAACCATCCCATGCAGAGAATCATACTGCCCTGATAGCCGCATTCCGCCGAAAAGGATCTTCCTTTTTACCGCGCCGGGCGCCAGCAAAAGCTTATGATACATAATCATCCCTTTCAAAGCTTTTTGTACCGTCTCTGCTGTCAGATCTTCAAAAAACGGCGCTATGACCGCCCCGTTCTCCTTCGTCGGACGGATATGCTTTGTGGCAAGATAACGCACAGGATTAATATAATCTTCCTTTAAGAGAAGCCGGTCAAACTCCATCTCGATCTCCGAATGGCTGATTCCGCTTTCATGGATCATCTTCTCAACATACGGATGGCACTCACTGTCTAAAGCAAAATGACAGATGACACCGTAAATATATGCTCTTGCCGCTGCCGGATCTTCCGCTTTTTTCACAGTTTCCGCAGCGTGGCGGAAAAACAGATCCGCCGGCTTATCATGAAGGTCATATCCCTGACCGTTCACTGTATTTCTCTTCATCGGATGATAATAAAAAAGAATATCAGGACCATGAAGTCCGATATCAAATAATTCTCTGTGATTCTCAACTGTGCTGCGAAGCGGCCTCGGAAGCGCGCTGATCACTTCTTTTCCAAATTTGTAATGTGCATATGTCGTAGGCATAAATCTTCCTCTTTTCACGTACTTTTTCTTTTAATTTTATTATCACATATTCAAGACAAAAAATCCAGAATTACACTCCGTTTGATATGTTAAATTTTTGCAAACTTCTCGTTCGATATCCGATATTTTGTATCACTTTTACAACCCCGCGCAGATCTTTTCCCTTGTAAAATCAATAAAAAGTGCAGAAAATGAGACATTTTCAAGCGCACCGTTCTCAGAAAGGAATATACTTATGCCGAAACCAAGAACATCTACCGGAGAAAAAAATCTGATCAGTAAAAGACTCATCAAACTTCGAGAGAAGCATAATATGTCGCAGCGGCTTTTAGCTTATCAGCTTCAATTAAACGGCTATGATATGGATAAAAACGTCATTACAAGAATCGAAACAAATAAACGCTATGTCACAGATGTGGAGCTAAAAGCACTCTCTGAGATTTTCCACGTTTCATACGATTATCTCATCGACGGAAAAGAAGACGAGATATAATATTCGATACTTCCGCCTTGCTTCCCGCGGAGAATCTTATAAATCCATTGCCGAAATATGCGGCATTACCGCTGAAAATGCAAAAGAGATTCTGGAGTAGGCATCCGCCTGTTCCAACTCATTATTGTGCCGCGCCGACTCATCTTTTGCTTGCCCGGCTTCGTATTTTCATCACCGCTTTTACTGCCCATACGGCACACCGTCTCGGAAACAGCGGACTGCACCATAACTTTACGTATTGTTTATATTTTTTATTTTTTTCACAATCTATATACTGATTCCCTCTGTAAAATCCGGTCAGCGCAGCCAGAATCTGCTCCGGCTGCACGCCATATTCTTTCCGATACTGATTATCTCCGCAAAGAACGTAACTATTATGATCCGAATTTTCCATCACTCTGTGCAATACATAAGCGCCGTTCTCTCTTCGATACAAGATTACTTGATGACGACAAACCTCTTCTTTTACAGGTTCTAAGATCAATACGTCCTTTTTCGGGCGGATACATGGCAGCATGCTGTTTCCCTCAGCCGTAAGAACCAGCTTCCCCTGCTCTTTCAGGATTTCTTCTAATCCACGGCTTTTCAAATTCTTATCTTCCCTGCCTTCTTCCTTTTTACCCTCTTGTTTACTTTCCTGTTTATCTTCTTTTTTACTATCCTCACATTTTTCTGTTTTAAATTCACTCATTTGTTTCTTCCAATATTTCCGCATTTCGCAGTTGTTGTAAAAAGCGGTCCAAATCATCGGCCGCAACGCTTTCATCAACTTCGTATTTTTCTGCCATTGCCTGTAAAACCTGTTCCTTCGTCGTTTCCTTTCGGCACTGTTCCCACAAAAATGCGCCTGTATCATTTAACCGGATCATCCCGTGAAATACTTTTCCCGCTTCACCGACCGGAACTACGACATGATCTCCTGCCACCTTGCGAAGCAAAAAACCTTCTTTTATTTTTATCTTCATTTTTCTTCTCCTTTCATACAAAAATATGCTATAGGTGTTTGCGAAACGCCACAAGCCGCATAAATACGGCATTTTAACTTTTATAAAACAAAACATCTCCTCAACGGATTGTGGTAAAATAGAGTTGCCTAGAAACTATAAACCAACCACCCGAAAGGAGATGTACCTATATGATACCATATAAGCAGCTCGCTTTGGCAGAAGTTTTTGAAGATTGCCAAAATAAATTCGATAATGACAAATATCAGTTTCTTTCTCTACTTGACCAAACCATTAATCTTGATGAAATTGTTCCTGTTTCTTTTGTTACTCATTTTCACGCTTCTACAGGAAGACCTCGTAAGCATCCACTTTATCCTATGATTAAGGCTCTCCTTATTCAGCGCATTTTCTCAATCCCGACAGATACTCTTCTGATTATATTTTTAAAATATTCTCAGGAACTACGGGATTTCTGTGGCTTCCGTGTTGTTCCTGATGCCTCAAAATTTACCCGCTTTAAACAGGACTTTCTTATGGACTTACAATCGATGTTCGATCACTTAGTTGATATCACTGAACCGATCTGCCAACGTATTGATTCTAACCTTGCTTCCATGAGTATCTTTGATACTTCTGGAATTGAGGCATGGGTAACAGAAAATAATCCGAAATACGCAAACCGTATCATAAAACAGTTAAAGGCCTTTGCAAAGGCTCACAACTTTGATAAAAACTTTGATCCTTACAAAGCTGCTTACGGCTCAATGCCTGCACACGCTACTGCTAACCCAGCTATCCAACAGATGTACATCAACGGACATTTCTGCTATGCCTATAAGTTTGGTATTGTCACTAATGGTCTTGGTATTGTTCGCGATATTACCTTCTACAATAAAGATTTCCTAAATGCTCATCCTAATATCATTGTTGAAAAGAAATCCGATTCACCAGATGAAGATAAATCACTTGCGGACTCTAAGGCACTGCTCCCTGTTTTGATTGATTTCTTTCAGAAGCATCCTTTGATCAACCCTAAAACTTTTCTAGGCGATGCCGCTTTTGATACCATTGAAATCTACAAAGCCCTTTTGGATGATCTTGGCTTTGAAAAAGCATTTATTCCACTCCGGACAAAACTATCAATGGAAGAAAATGGCTACACCTTCAACGAAAATGGTGTTCCTTGCTGTCCGCATGATTCCACACTTCCTATGAAACGGGAAGGGAGTAAATCTCATCTGAGAAGCAAACTTCCCAGCATGAAGTTTGTATGCCCTAAAATGAAATGGGAATACAACCGTGAAACCAAAACGAAACGCCGTGTCTGCCGCTGTGAGAACCCCTGTACCACATCTTCCTGTGGAAGAATGATTTACATTTACCCCGAAAAGAATCTGCGTGCCTATCCCGGTGTGGAACGTGGTTCCGTAGAATGGGATGAGACCTATAAAATCCGTGTAAACGTTGAAAAATCAATCAACCATTTTAAAGACAGTTTCTGTATTGCCGGTCGTAAAACCCAAAATGAGAAAACACTACATGCAGATTTGTTGCTTGCAGGAATTTCTCAGTTAATAACTGTCATGGTTGCTGATAAAATTCACCAGCATCAATACATACGAAGTTTAAAACCACTCATAGCATAGGACTTACCAACTTCATAAGCCCATGAGGTTTATTTGTTGTGCCAAGAAATGAACGATTTTCACTTCCTATCCCAAGAATCCTGCATGACAGGAGCCTTCGCCTGTTTTCAGTCAGGATTGCGGACTTGTTTCGCAATTACCTAAAAAATATGCCGTCTTAGCCGCTTCTTCTTCCATAGTACACTCCATTTTGTAAACCGGAACAGACTGTAAAAAACGATCTAAAAAAGAGAGCAGCAAATTCGTCTCTTCTTCATCTCCGTAAAATAATGTCTGCGGCAATATCAGAGGAAGAGCTTCCCCCGAAGTAATCTTCTGTATTTTATTTGTTTTTCCTCTATGCAGCATACAAAGTCCTTGTATCGGCGCTTTGCGATTCTCATTTTTATCGGTTTTCCCGCTGAACGGAGTCCCGCATGCATAAAATACGCCGTTTTGCAGACAAACTGCGGGCTTGTCATCGTTAATGATCCGAATCGGTTCTCCTTTGAACGTCTGCCGCCAAAGCTGCGCATGCGTAGATTTCCCTGTTCCGCTCGGAGCCGAAAAAAGATAGGCTTTTCCCTCTTTTTCTACTGCCGAAGCATGGATCATAAACCCTTGATGTTTTAACAGTTTCATATAAAATTCAGCTCCGGCACAACTATATTCACACTCTTCTATAGACAGGTGCGGATATTGCTTTCTCAGTTTTTCATAATCTTCTTTCGTACCGTCAAGCGTTATATCAGGCTGCCTCTCTGTATCCGACCGATACGTCTCCATACGCCGCCGAAGCAGACCGTAAAGCGGTTCATAAGATACAACACATCCTGCAAATTCATAAATCCCCACTGTACTTCCTCCCGAATCACAAATCTAATCTGTCCTTTTTCCGAGAAAACTCCCTCTATTTTTTCACTTCTTGTTTTTCAAGCGCTTCATCACGCTGTTTTGTTAACTGTTCGATTTCTTCCAGACACTTCTGTTCGTATTCCGAATATTTCTGACGACGCTGTTCTATTCTGTTCGCTCTGTCTTCTAAAGTTCCTTCATAACATGTAACGCTTCCGACTACAAGATCACTTTCACTTTGTTTTTGTAAGAGCAGATCAAGTATTTCCTCAAAATGCTCCAGCGAAGCCTCGCCTGCAATCTCCATCTGCCGTTCCAAACTAAAATCCGATAAAACAACTACGCTTCTCGCTTCTATGACCTGATCCAAAATATTTTCGATCGTTTCCATATCTTCACGCATGGAAATATTCTGGCATTCTTCTATCTCCATATTGTAATCTGTATTTTTTCCATGCTTCAAAGAAGATGCATCTTTCGCAAAAGCCACCCCGATCTTAAAATCCATTTCTTTAAAATTCGGATATAAAATCTTGCTTCCTCTTCCATATTCCTTACCGTTAAAAAAATAGGCGCCCGCAATCTTTCCCGTACTTTCTTCGTATTGTTTGACAGTACTTTTCAGCATTTCTATATAAGCGTCTTTCTCCTCCCCGATCTCACCTCCAAAAGCGAAATCCCAGCCTTGCTGTCCTAAATACGTCACTGTTTCCTGATGATGCTCCGCTGTGTTTTTCAAAACAAGAGTGGCCTGTATCCCTCTGCCTTCAAGAGCCGGAACGATCCGATCCATCAGTTCCTGATCTTCCTCTGAAAATGCAAGAATTACGTTCGCCGGTTTCTCAATATCATTCACTTCTGCTTTTTTATTTTCCATGTCATTGCGTATCTCTCGGATCTTTTTATCATACTCCTTGTACGTTTCCTGCAACCCGTTTAAGCTCTCCATCTGCTTTTTTTCCCCGTATCTCCAATAGAAAAGCAGACCGAAAAGTCCGATTGCCAAAACAAATACGAGCAAAATCTGTATTTTCTTATTTCTCATAACGCTCCTTAAGTAATCCTGTTATCACTGTGTCTAAAATCTCATTTTGTATTTTATCAAAAATTCTCCGAAACGTCTTCTAAACCGCATCTTTCAAAAAACTGACACCGTTCTTTTTGCTCCTGATCTTCAACACGGTCAAAAGTTTTTGCTCTTTCAATATGATATCCTATATTTCCCCTGCTTGCTGTCAATGCTCTTTTATATCTAACCAACCACGCAGCCGGAAGCAAAATCGGTGTTTTCAGCCACGGACAAGATGTCTTCATCACCTCATAAGACGGAAAGACCAACTGTTTTACAAACTTGTTCTTTGATTCATACAGCACAGTTCCGTTCCTGCGCGCTGTTTCCCTGCTGCCGAAAATACCGCCTGACAAAGCATAGTTTTCCAGTTCATCCGATACTTCCGTTCTCACAGTTTTCTCATCATCCGAAAACCAAAGCTGTGCCAAAGACCTGATATTCTCCTCAAACTTCTGAAGTTTCAAAGCTTTGAGCTGCCGCTGCACATATGCTTTATCCATTCGTGGCGTTTCCGACAAAATATAAATATCAAGAACCATTCGGATTCCGATGCCGCCTCTCACAAAATGCTCGGCAAGATGGCACACCGAATGCAAGTAATGATCTTCCAAACTCATTTCATATATATACTGTTTCCCTTTTGCATGAATTGCCCGCTCCCAAATATCAGCAAAATAGTCGTATGCATTGGTCAGTCTGAACAGAACATCTCTGTGCATTTCAATCGTCACGCCGTCTTTTTCATATTCGTCATGCTTGATGTTATATCCCCCGAACTTGTATCCGGCATCCTGCATAACCTGTTTTAATTTCTTTGTCTGATCTTCTTTATATAAAATATCCAGATCTCCCATCGTACGAAATTCCGGGTACGGATAAAACTGCTTTGTCCGTATTCCTTTCAATGGCATACAATAAATCCCGTTTTTTTCAAACAACTCAAACAACGTCTCTGCCGCATACGCCTGCTGCGCGTCTTTGTATGCATAATCTTTCAAATAAAAAAACAGTTTTTCCCGATACGGTTCCTCCATAAATACAGGACATTCCTGCAAAAACGGTAAGACTCCGTGTACTCTTGCACACTTTATCACACGTTCGATTTCCTCTTTTGAAATCTGCATCGACCACTCGGACTTGTTTTTCCCCGCCAGTACATCTCTGATGATTTCAATTAATCTTTTTTCTTCTTTCTTCAAAACAATCTCCTTTGCGGCAGTCAAAAATATATTCACCTGAAATATTTATGGACAAAAGCATCCTTTTCAATTTCAAACTTTTCCTTTTTACCGATACATTCAAACTTCGATTTCTCAACGGACTGCACAAAATCAGCAAACTCGTCCTGCAGTTGTCTTGTCGGAACAGGTACTACGATTTTCTTCATAGCGTCATTCATCAGCTTATTATTTCCCACACGACTTACAAACTTATAAGCGATCCGATTCAACAAATATGCCAGATATCTCATATTTACCTTATCGTTTTTTGCTTTCAGTGTTCCACATACATTTGTACAGTTGAATTTTCCGTTTCTGTAAAAAACAGTTCCTGCTTTCGCGCCGTCAGTCGTCCACGTAATATACTCTCCGTCAAAATCAAACGTATCAATAGATCCGAATATACCGTCGTTTGTTGTCTGAGAAGAATATACCGGATATGGACCTTTATGATTTTCTATATACTGCTGATTGATCACTCTGCCTCTCCCGTCAATACATAAATCCTCTACGGAATACCCTTCATACTTTGAAAATACTCCATCGGAAATAAACTCCTCCAAATGAAATATTTGATCAAATTTTGTCCTGATACTATTCTCGTATTTTTCAATTTCAGCATTTTGTCCGTTTATCTTATCATCTAACGCTTTAAGCTCATCGATTATATTCTTCTGGATCTTTGTTTCCGGCGCCTGAACAACCAACGATCTGATCCTTTGTGCGGAAGCTCTGTTGTTTCTGGAAAACCTTTCATATTCACCTTCAGCCTGAAGCGCATACATCATATATTCGGGAAGGATTTTTTCGGTTTTGATCCTTAACACGCCGCAATGATCCGTAGGATAAAAAGGCACACCGGCCGGAATGATATTCACCATCCAATCACCGTCGATTCCCCATATCACCGAAGGACGGCTGTAATCTTTCATATTTTCTTTGTCGATCCTGCCAAACTCTTCATACACATTCGCGCTGTAAACAGGCACTCTTCCTCCGGAAACGATCTCTTCCGACAAAACCCGGTCTCCGATCGTTATATCAAACGTCTTTTCATCAGAAAGGGAATATACCGTCAGGCCCGGATCATCTTTCAGAAGCCGCGTCTTCGTAGTTTTTATAGCTTTGTTAAAATACACCTCGCTAAAACTGATCATATCTTTCGTATGAAGATAATAATAATACTCTTCCAGATCATCTAAAGACACTTCCTCTCCGTTAAACATTTTTCGGATCAGACTTGCAATCGTACGATCAGACATCCTGTTTTCCGCATCATACAGCATCCCGCCTTCATCTATGATCTGTATTCCTTCCTGCCCCTTTCGATTGCTCCATTTATAACCTAAAAACTTCTCCTGACCTTTGTTATCATCCGGAGCTGCCACGATCAATGTCCTTTGATCATAAACAAAAGAGAAATATTTCATTTTTTCCCGTTCTATCTTTTTTACATATTGATAATACTGCTTTGTCAGCAGTTTTTTCTGCTCTTTTTCTGATAATTTACCGAACGTCTTTTGTTTCTGCTTTTCTTTCGTTTTTGATAATGCCAAAAAAGCTTCTTTATACTTTAAAAAATATTTATCTTCTATATCGCCGATATCAACCGCTTCTGATAAGAACCGTTCATAGACTTCAGAACTTACGTCGATCTTTTTCAAATACTGTTCCAATATCGCTTTGTCTTCCCATCCGTCCAAATTACATCCGTTAAAAACAGCGTCGATGCTGTCTTCGATCAAATCGGCTTTTTTCGGCGGTTCATTATATTTTTCCAGAAACAACACAACCGTATTCGTTCCTGTCGCGCCAAACGTCTTATTTCCCATAAGAACGATCGCCCTTATCTTGAAATTCTTTAATATAGATTCCCTTGCGCAGATAAAACTTTCATTTTCCTTATTCAATATACTGCTCGGCAAAATAACCGCCGCCACTGCGTTCGGTTTCAAAAGCTGGGAAATCCTCTCGACAAATAATGTTTCTATTTCAGATCCGTTATTTGAAATAGTATCTAATATAGAAAACGAATTATTTTTAAGCTTTAAATGGGGCTTAAACGCAGATACAGAATACGGAGGATTCGCTACTAAAATGTCAAATGTATTCGGTTTTATATTTTTGTCAGGATAGTTTTCCAGACCGTCTCCGAATATAATATTTCCCTCGCCTGCACCATGCATAAACAGCGAGATCTTAGATACGCGGGCTAATCTGTAATCTTTCTCAATCCCGAAAATATTGTTCTCGGCAAAAGATCGGTCAAGCTCTCTTAAACTATCATTTGCCTTAACACATGCTGAGACAGCTTCAAACCCTTCCGTCAAAAAATGTCCGGCTCCGCAGGCATAATCGATGATCTTCGGCAAGCCCGCACCTTCTTCGGTTTTAAGTATTTTCTCGACGGGCAGACTGTTCCATATAAATCTTGTGATCGGAACAGGAGTAAAAAACTGACCTTCATTCTGCTTAAAGCCTTTGCTGAGCAGTTGTTCAAACAAATCTCCTAACATCTGAAGATTTTCAGATCCTATTATTCTGAATTTTTCAAACAACTGAACAACTTCTACTAATATTTTACCGTTTTGTAAAAATAATTGTTCGTTGTGAACGTCTTTGAACGCAAAATCATTGTTTGTATAAAATTTCAATATACGCAGCGTATGTTTCAGATGAGCGATCATATTTTTTCTCTCTTGTCCGGTATATTGACGAACTAAATTTTCGGCATAGTCATCAGGCACATAAAAAATTTCTTCTTTCATAAATTTTTCCATGCCTTCTTTATGTAGACGCTGAAGCCTGTCCTGCAAACTTTCGTAAGTATCCGTGCCGACTTTGTACTGAAAATCTACGATCTCCTCCATATCTTTTTGAATCTCATCGACTAATTTACAAATAAACAGAGCCACTAAACGGTTAAATGCATTTTCCTTATCCGAAACATTATTATGACGTAAAATCTCTTCAAACTTATTTACAATTTTATTATTGTCCGCAAAATCTTTCAGATCCGCTTTTCTAAGCGGTTTTACCCCGATTTGATATGCGCTTGAATCATCTCTGAAAATTACATCTCCCGAAAATCGCTTTTCATACGTTTCATCCCACACCGAATATAATTCCGAAACTGTATGTGCATTTTTAAATAATTTAATAGAGTCATCTTTTTGGGATAAAGCAACAATATTCGCATCGTCAGAACAATCAATACTTTCCGTATCCCATTTTATCTGCTTGCCTTCATATTTCGACGCATAAAGAACGAGAAACTTACAGCTTCTTTCCTGCTGCCAATATGAGAATAACTGGCCACCATCATTTACTATATTTTTATATTCCTTTTCATATTCTCTGCCGTAAGTTTTACACTCAACAATAAACAGCGTATTCCCTTCCTGATCAGATACGCAAATATCAGCCCGTCCGCCTTTCGACTCATGCCCCAGCGTCCACTCTTTTTCTAAATTTAAATGCTCCGGGCGATACCCCTTGTCAAACAGCCTTGTCACACATTCCAATACGACAAAATTTTCAGGAGCGGAAAAATTGCACGTCGTTCTATTAGAAATCGTCATTCCCCGATCTTCAGGATAGATTATTGTTCTGTTTTTCAAATCCACTTTAATATAACAATCGACAGATGGGAAAAATTTTTCATAAATATGATTTTTCTTTATGTAACCCATTGATAAGAGAAGGTCTTTAATATAACTTTCTGATATCATTTTCGTTTCTCCTCCGGTATAATATTCCGATTTATTATTTTTCTTCATCGACAATTATATCACGGATAAATAATACAGTCATGTATTTTCTAAGATAGCGAAAAATGGCTAATCGATATTATAAAATCACACGATTCTGTTGATAAAATCGTGCGATTTTCATATAATATAATTGAAACAAAGAATTGTATGTTTCAAATGATGATTATGAATATTTCAATGGAAAGGGGATGACGATATGTCAATTACCGCAACTGAATTAAAAGTTAACCTTGGCAAATATCTGTCACTTGCAGAAACAGAGGATATTTATATAACCCGCAACGGAAAAGTCGTAGCAAAACTATCTAATCCATATCAGGACAGAGTGGAGGTTGCTAAGTCGCTGTTCGGAATTCTTCCTGCAGATATGACTTTAGAGGAAGCACAAGAAGAAAGGTTGAATACAATATGAAAGTCTTAGTTGATACCTGTATTATCATTGACGCCTTGCAATCTCGCGTTCCGTTTGCAGAAGCTGCACAAAAGATTTTTATACATTCTGCAAATAAGCATTTTGAAGGATATCTCACAGCAAAGTCAGTTACAGATATATACTATCTGACACATCGGTTAACTCATAGCGATGTGGAAACACGCAAAATTTTGAGCAAACTTTTTACATTGTTTCATTTGTTGGATACTGCTTCTTTGGACTGTCGAAAAGCAATATCTTCTGAAATAAATGATTATGAGGATGCTATTATGGTAGAAACCGCTATCCGTTCAGAGATGGATTGTATTGTTACCAGAAATGTGAAAGACTATACGAAATCATCTATTAAGGTATGTGAACCCTTGGAATTTCTGAGATTATTAGAAGCAGAAAACGAAACTGAATAAAAAATCCATTAGAGATTAACTCTTATATTTCTAATTAAGATACACTCCTTATATATTATTTATGAGGATAATCGAAAATTAGATGTAAAAATTTACTACAATTATATTATATGAAAATCGCACGATTTTATCAACAGAATCGTGCGATTTTATGATATAGATTAGTCATTTTTCGCTATCTGATACTGCACTCGCCAGAGTGCTTGAGCGAGAATCCCCATCTTTAGATGGTGGGAGTATGTCACATCTGTTATAAGTTTAGCATTGAAAGAATTGGAGAAAATATAAAGTGAACAATACTTCTCCATACACATATCTGTTAGGTGGTACAAAGAGGATTTTTATTGTAGAATTCACATACTTTCTTAGAAAAGTAGAGTGGAGGGGAAAGGTGATTTTGGTGTAAATTCGAGGAAGCAATATATTGATTAATCAATATATTGTGCTATAATTAATTCGTGGTGTAATATATGAACAGGTAATAATTATCTTATTTTAGTAAAAAAGGTATTTTATTACCTGTTTTTGTGTTTTGAACCAATATGTAAATTGTTTGTTTGCAAAATGTATTTTGTAAGTATAAAAACGTATTAGACTTACACTGAGCAGTGAAGCAAATAAAATAATTTAGAGGAAAAGAGCAATAATATGCTTTGGTTAAATATTGGGATTATAAGAAAAATAGGTCGAGATATTAAAGTACTGTTTAAGAAAAATGAAAGGATTATGTTGTTTGGTTCTTTATAAACATCATATAAGAGTGAAAAATGGATAGTGGATATAAAAAAATTACGGATATAAATTTTGGAGAATATGATGCTACTAACTATCGCGATAGTTCAAGTAGAGATTTATTTAATCGTATTTTTTATCGTGATAATAGAGTGGATCAAATCTTGGAAAATAACAAGTATTTTGTATTAGGCGATAAAGGTACTGGAAAAACGGCATATTCTGTTTATTTGTCTAATAATATTGTAGATGATACATATGCTTCTATTGTTTATATGGGTGAAACAGAATATGGAAAGTTTGTGAGATTAAAAGAACAAAGGGATTTAATTTTGAGCGATTATACGGATGTGTGGAGAGTGATATTACTTCTTCTTATGTCAGATAAGATATATAAAACAGAAGATCGCAGTATTTTTAATGGTAAATCATTTAGCAAGTTAAAAGAAGCGATTGATGATTTTTATTATTGTGCTTTTAAACCAGAAATAAAATCGGCGATTGAATTTGTAGAACAGGCAAAAGATTCTGCGACAATGGTTTTTGAACATTTGCGTGGAGAAATGGGAGATTCTAAAGAAATTAAATTTAGTGACACTAGATTTCAAAGTAATTTAATGTTTCTTGAAAAGCAATTTATTAGTGCATTAGAAGGTATTAAGGTATCTAAGAAGCATATAATTTTTATCGATGGTATTGATGTTAGACCTGACAATATAAATTATAATGAATATTTAGAGTGTATAAAAGGGTTGGCACAAGCTGTATGGGTGTTAAATACCTCTACTTTTCAAAGTAAAAAATCATTAAAAAAACTTAAGATTATATTATTGATTCGTCCTGATATTTTTGATCAGATGGGGTTACATAACATGAATAATAAATTAAACGATAATTGTGTTTTATTGGAATGGCGAACCACCTATCAGCATTACAGAACATCAGGTTTGTTTGAAGTTGTTGATAAATTATTTCGATCTCAGCAAGACGTTCCTGAATTAAGAAATGCAAAGGTAGGAGAAGCGTGGGATCACTATTTCCCATTTAAAGTGTTTAATCATAAAGAACATGCATTAAGTGATTCGTAAGCGCTTAAATCTTGGGTAGCTTTACTGTCTACGTTTTTAAACTCATAATGATAGTAAATAGATTTTTTCTACACTCCCCTTGATAGGAGATAGAAATTTACTACATTTGGAGGTTTCATTATGAGTAATAAACGTGCTCCAGGACGTTCCTTGGATGAATGGATGGAACTGGTAACCGAATGCAGACAAAGTGGCCTGACAGATGCTGCATGGTGTAATGAACACGGGATATCTCCCAGCTGTTTTTACAATGCAGTTACCCGTCTCCGCAAAAAAGCCTGCCAGATACCGGATCCAGTTGGAAAAGCTAGCACTCTTGACCTTACGTCCCATAAACAGGATGTAGTCCAGATCGCTATAGAACCGGAGTCTTCTCCGGCAGGACTGATTCCAGATAATGGAAACAGTCCTATGCACCTTGACAATTCACATACGATTGAAATCGAAGCAGACGGATTGCTTATACGAATGAGTAATGAGATCAAACCGGTACTTCTGAAGATGCTTATGGATACGCTGAAGGAGTCACTATGTTAGCGGATATCTCAAGTGTTGATGCAATCTATATCGTCTGTGGCAGAACCGATATGCGCAAGTCCATTGATGGATTGTGTGCGATCATCCAGGAACAGTTTTCGATGGAGATCGACCATGCACTTTTTCTTTTTTGTGGACGTAAATGTGACCGCATCAAAGCTATTTTAAAAGAACCGGATGGAATCGTTATGATCTACAAAAGACTGACTGCCCAAGGTTCTTACCGGTGGCCCAGAAATAAATCTGAAGTCCGGAATCTTACATGGCGGGAGTTCGACTGGCTGATGTCTGGCCTTGATATTGAGCAGCCAAAAGCGATTAAGTCAACATGAAAAAGATGCACATAAAACTCGCATTTTTTGCTGTATTTTCAGCACTTTCAAGTCTTGGTAAATCCGCTGTTTTGCTGGGAAAAGTCCCTGTTTTCTGGTATAATGGAAATATCAGAAACAGGAGGAAAAAGCAGTGGCAGACAGTTCTAAAGATATCCAGCTCCATGAGCTGAAGGACATGATAAACGATCTCAAAAAGATGATAAAAACACTTCAGGCAACTGTCGATGCTGCCAATAAACGGGAAGAGTCTCTTACCCAGGAACGGGATAACCTGAAAGAAGAGATAGACCTTCTCCGTAAAAAACTGTTTGGCACCTCCAGCGAAAAAAGAACCATCGATATTCCAGGCCAGTTAAACTTTTTCAATGAAGCGGAACTGGAACAGAATCCAGAAGCTGTAAAAGCAGAGGATCTTGAAGCACTTCTTCCGGAAAAAACAGCAAAAAAACGAAAAGCAAGAGCTACAGACGCTGAACGGTTTAAGGGAGTTCCTGTTGAGAAAAAGTATCTGGAACTTTCTGAGGAAGAGAAACTCTGCCCTTCCTGTGGTACTCCACTGAAAGAAATCGGGGAAGAGTTTGTCCGCCGGGAGCTGGTTTTTGTACCGGCAAAACTGAAAGTATATGAATACTATAGTAAGAACTATGAGTGTCCGCAGTGCAAACTTCAGGATATTCCGGTCATTAAAAAAGGAAAAGATGGCAGAGCCCATATGCTTTATGGAATGGCTTCTGCCGGAACAGTTGCCTGGGTAATGTACCAGAAGTTTTGTAATGGTCTTCCATACTACCGTCAGGAAAAGGACTGGAAACAGTATGGCGTAGAGATCACCAGAGCTACTATGGCAAACTGGGTGATCCGGAATTCCGAAGCGTTTTTTCTTCCTATGTACGAATACTTCCACAGGAAACTTCTGGAACGTGGATTCGCGATGGCAGATGAAACGCCACTTCAGGTTCTGCATGAACCGGAACGCCGCGCTCAGACAAAGTCATATATGTGGCTGTTCCGCAGCGGTGAAGACGGAGGAATACCTATTATCCTCTATAAATATTCGGAGACCCGGGCCGGAGACAATGCTGTGGATTTTCTTCACGGCTTCAAGGGTTATCTGATGTGCGATGGCTATAGTGGGTACAATAAAGTTCCAGATGCCAAACGCACAGCTTGCTGGGCACACATCAGAAGATATCTGGCAGATGCCATTCCCAAAGGAAAAGCTTTGGATTATACCCTGCCATCCGTACAGGGAATGCTGTACATTAACCAGCTCTTCCATCTGGAAGATGTGATCAGATCAAAGTATTCTTCCTTCGATGCTATCAAAAAGGCGCGTCTTGAAAAAGAAAAGCCGGTAGTAGAAGGCTTTTTGTCGTGGCTTGATCAGCAGAACCCTACCCGTGGAAGCAGAATGGATAAAGCTGTCACCTACATTCAGAACCGCCGCTCCTATCTGTCCACCTATCTAGAAGATGGCCGCTGCAGTTTTTCTAATAATCTCAGCGAAAATGCGATCCGTCCATTTACAGTAGGCCGTAAAAACTGGTTGTTCTGTGACACACCAAATGGAGCCCAGGCCAGTGCTGTTGTGTACACTATGGTAGAAATGGCAAAAGCCAATGGAGTAAACGTCTATCACTATCTTACTTATCTGCTGGAAAAAGTGCCTAATGATAGGATGAGCGATGATGAATTAGAACTTCTGGCTCCATGGAACGAAACTGTCAAAGCTGAAATCGAACATCGTGTAAACGAATCAAATCAATTATATGTGAACTGTCAAGGTGCTCCGGCTACTGAAAAGTAGTCGGGGATTTTTTCTATCATACCTAAAAATTAAGCGCTTACTTTTTATCTACTCTTCTTTTATCAATATATGGTTTTAAACGATCATATAGCTGAAGCGCCGATTCCCCTGGCTCTCCTTGAAAAATCCACTTAGGTAGAAAACCTTTTTTCACCATCAAGCCCCAAAAATGATAGTGCGAAGCAACTTGCGTAAGATATATTTCCTTAACTTTAAAAATATCTTTACATGAATAAATTGCATGTCTTGCTTTAAAAAGTTCTTCTGAATTTTCCGCCTCCATAAATTGTTTCGCCGCATCTACTTTTGACGTTTTCCAACTTTTATATCCAAATATTAACCCGGTTAAAGCTGTTAACCAAGATGCAATACCGGAAACTATAACTAAAATTGTATCCAAAGTAAGTTTCATCCTTCATCTCCCTTATTCGTTACTTGAAATTTCACGAAATCATCTTCTCCTGCATGTTAAAAAATATTATTGACTTTATATGGTTAGCTCTAATTCTTTCACCTCTAAACTTATAACTGATTTAAAAAGCTTGTTCAAATATGATCCACATATATTTAATAATCTTCAAATTTACATTTTAAACCATACAACCTTTTCACAATCAGATAACCGCACACACATCCTAACATATTATGAATCATATCATCCCACTCAAACCAGCCCCGGCATAAAATCAACTGGCTCAATTCGATTACAGCAGATATTCCTAATCCTATAGCTGCTGCATGCTTCCATTTAATTTTCTTTGAACAAAGCTTTAATAACCCTCCTATAGGAAAAAATAAAAGTATATTCAACAGATTTTCCTCTAGAAGCATAAAATCATGCTCAAAAATCACCCTTCTCCACGACCAAAACGGAAGTAATTCATACATTCTTTTTCCGGGAGTCCGTGTAAATACTGTGGATGCAAAAACGATACTCAAGAAAATATACAATGCAACCCCCGCAAAAAACTGAATTTTTTTCAATTTTCCACGCTTTAGTTGTATCAACAATACCCCCGTGATCAAAAACAGCAGCACAAGAAATATTATAATCTCCCGAGCCGACCATAAACGATTATGTGTAATAAATATCTGATATAAATCCATCTAATTTATTTTTCTCCAAACCATTTTATTCACAATACCGGTATAACTTTGAATAATCTTTACTACCTTTGTGGATACATTCTCTTCTACGTAATCAGGCACAGGGATGCTTTTACACTGCTTTCCGGCGTCACATGAACTTCTTTTTTATACATGATATAATCTCTTAAAAAACAACATATTTTTTACTTTCCTTCTGCAATTTCCATCAAGTATTCTCCGTAAGGCGTCTTCAACAAATCCTGTGCCACTTTTTTCAACTGCTCTCTATTAATAAATCCTCGTTTATAGGCGATCTCTTCGATACAAGACACGTACAATCCCTGTCTTTTCTGAATTGTCGCAATATAATTAGCGGCTTCCATCAAAGCATCCGGATTTCCTGTATCCAGCCATGCAAAACCACGGCCAAGAAGCTGCATCTTCAATTTTCCGCGCTTCAAATATTCATTATTAACACTTGTAATTTCCAATTCGCCTCTTGCGGACGGAGTAATCGTCTTTGCAATTTCTATAACATCATTATCATAGAAGTATAACCCCGGAATTGCATAGTTAGACTTCGGATGTTCCGGTTTCTCTTCGATTGAAATTACATTCATCTCCGCATCGAATTCAGCAACACCGTACTCTTCCGGATTCTTCACATAATAACCGAATACAGTTGCTCCTTCTTCTCTTTCAACAACTTTCTTCAGAGTCGATGAAAAGCTCTGTCCATAAAAGATATTATCTCCGAGAACAAGCGCCACACGATCGTCTCCGATAAATTCTTCCCCGATAATAAATGCTTCAGCAAGTCCTCTCGGTTGTTCCTGCAACGCATAGGAAAGTTTTAGCCCTATCTGCTCTCCGCTTCCGAGAAGTTCCTGAAACACCGGAAGGTCTCTGGGAGTTGATATAATCAAGATCTCATTGATCCCCGCAAGCATCAATACAGATAACGGATAATAAATCATTGGTTTATCATATACCGGCATAATTTGTTTTGAAATTGCTTTTGTTAATGGATATAATCTTGTTCCTGAACCGCCCGCCAATACAATACCTTTCATATACTCTCTTCTCCTTTGTTAAACCTGACAATAAATTCCACTTTTGACAAATGCGCAACCTTCTTAAACTATCGTTCAAGAAGGATTCTCCGCTTCATGCGGTCACTTCTTATTTGTACATTTCTTCATAATATTTCTGATAATCGCCGCTTGTCACATTTTTCATCCATTCTTCATTTTCAAAAAACCATTTGATCGTAAGTCTGATCCCTTCTTCAAACATCGTATCCGGAACCCAACCTACTTCTTCTTTTATCTTATCCGGCGCGATTGCATATCTGCGGTCATGACCTTTTCTGTCTTCCACATATGTAATCAACTGTTCACTTACTAACTCTTTTCTCGAATCTCCTGCCGGAAGCATCTCTTGAAGCGTATCCAAAATAATGTGGATGATCTCAATATTTTGCTTCTCGTTATGACCGCCGATATTATATGTCTCAAAGAGTCGCCCTTTTTCCTGAACCATATCAATTCCTTTTGCATGATCTTCCACATACAGCCAGTCTCTCACATTTTTTCCATCTCCGTAAACCGGAAGTTTTTTTCCTTGCAATGCATTATTAATAATCAACGGAATCAGCTTTTCAGGGAACTGATACGGTCCATAATTGTTGCTGCAATTCGTAATATTCGCTGGGAATTTATAAGTATCCATATAAGACTTCACTAACATATCTGATGAAGCCTTGCTTGCAGAATACGGACTGTGCGGATCATACGGTGTTGTCTCATAAAAATATGTTCCGTCATCTTCCAATGAACCATACACTTCATCTGTAGACACATGAAGGAACTTCTTATCCGGCTTGAATGTTCCGTCAGGAAGCTCCCATGCAGCTTTTGCCGCATTCAGCATTACAAGCGTTCCTAACACATTTGTCTTCACAAATACTTCCGGATCACGAATGCTTCGGTCTACATGGCTTTCTGCCGCAAAATGTACGACACGATCAATTTCATTTTCCTGAAAAATCTTATGAATCGCTTCCGAATCACAAATATCCGCTTTCACAAAGGCATAATTCTCTCTGTCTTCTATGGATTTCAAATTTTCCAAATTTCCTGCATAGGTCAGTTTATCTACATTGATAATACGAATTTCATCTCCATACTTTTTAAACATATAATGAATATAATTCGATCCGATAAATCCTGCCCCGCCTGTCACTAAATAAGTTCTCATTCTGCATTCCTCCTGCTCTTTCAGCTTACTGCTGCTTCCCTCGTTTCACATTCTCCCTTATCTTTTCTGCTCCAATATAATACCGCAGATTCGTTCCACATCTTCCTCTTTTAAATCTGCATACATCGGAAGCGTCAGCACTCTCTTGGAAATATGAAGCGCTGTCGGTGTCTCATTCACATCATACATTCCATTAAAACAATCAAACGTGTTTGTCAGCGGATAAAAATATTTACGGGCAAAAATCTGCTGCGCTTTCAATGCTTCACACACTTCATTTCGAGATGAGCCAAACTCTTTTTCATGAAATACAACCGGAAAATACGCATAATTCGGCTGTACATCTTTCTGCGGTTTTAATAACTGAATTCCGTCCACTCCCGACAACAATTCCATATATTTCTCAAATACTTTTTTCCGCTTTTCGATCTCCTCATCTACATGTCTCAAATTACAAAGTCCCATTGCCGCCTGAAATTCATTCATCTTTGCGTTTGCACCGATACTGTCTATCACTTCTTCTCCGCGTATACCGAAATTCTTAAGGCGATACAAATCCAAGCCAAACTCCTGATCATGAAACGTAATCGCTCCGCCTTCGATCGAATTATAAACTTTCGTCGCATGAAAACTAAACATAGACGCATCTCCGTAAGATCCGATTCCTCTTCCTTTATATCTCACGCCAAATGTATGAGCCGCGTCATAAATCACTTTCAAACCATATTTTTTTGCAATTCTTTCAATTTCCTCAACATTACATACGTTTCCATAAACATGAACAGGAATAATTGCAGATGTCCGATCCGTGATCAAACTTTCCAACTGTTTCACATCGATTGTATAATCTTCCGGATCAATATCACAAAATACCGGTGTAAGACCATTTCTCACAATCGCGTGAGTTGTCGATGCAAATGTAAACGGAGTTGTAATTACCTCTCCTGATAAATTCATTGCCTGAATCGCAAGTTCTAACGCCATATGTCCATTCGTAAATAAAGAAACGCCTTCCACTCCAAGATAGTCCTGCAATCTTGCTTCTAACTCCTTGTGTTTTGCTCCCATATTTGTCAGCCAATGGCTGTCCCACAATTCTTTAATCTCATCCACATATTCCTCAAACGGAGGCATAGATGATCTTGTCACCAGTATTTTTTCCATCTTTTTCACTTCTTTCAAAATAATTTATTTCTGTTTTTGATAATTTCTAGTTTCAATAAAATGATGAGCAATAATCAAAAGCATAAATATAATTCTGAACAATTCAAAATTTGAGTCACGCCCCTAATTTTCTAGCACTTTCTTTGCTCATCACTCTTCTCCTTTATTCCTCAAAATAAAGCCTTAAATTTTATTCTAACTCGATGTGCAGCCACTCATGCGCTTTCGCCATTACTGCATCTAATTCTTCTCGCGTATCAAAACGGAAAAACATATCTCCGAGAGCCATATTGGCTCCTGTAAAGGGTTTTACATAATCACCTTCTTTTGCTGAAAGATCTACTACTTTCAAATACTTTTTTTCTACCTCGGGATCGACCCAAATCTTTTTCAAAACACCACTCTCTCCCGGTCTGGCATGTACTACCATTTCACACCAATGACCATCACATTCTGTTTGTTTTACAGCTTCAACCGGAAGCCCAACTGCCTTTCGCACCTCATTCTCAATCAAATCAACACCAAAAGCTAATCTCTGTAATTCTGCAATCTTACAGCCCCCTCCCCGAGGAGAAACTTCCATAATATATGGTTTTCCATTTGCAACACACGTTTCTATATTATAGATTCCTGTCTGCATTCCTAATAATTTTACAAGCCTCTGAGTTTCATCTGTCAGTACTTTCTGATGCTCCTCTTTCATCGATGACGGCCATATAATATAAGCAGGAGTATACGGATTGTCCGCCGCAGGATCAAACAACTGATCTGAATATGTTACAAATTTCAATTCTCCATCAACAGTAAACGGATCAGCGCTGGAGTGATATCCTTCAAATGTCAAAAAGTCTTCTATAATAAATGCTCCATTATGCGCTCCGTCTAGTGCTATTTCAATCGCTTCTTCCAAATCCTCCGGTCTTTCTACTCGAGTGACCCCTTTACTTCCTGCCGAATCTGTTGGTTTAACAATCACAGGCCACTGGAAGAACTCAACGTCAGCAAAAGGTGCTTTTTTATCTTCGTATCGCTTTGCATGTGGACAATTAAAGTGATTATCCGCCAAAAATTTGCGAAATAATCCTTTATCCTGTAAGATAGATGCAGCCTCATAAGAGCATTGGAATGGCAGATTCATCTTTTCTGCAACATATGCAGCCGTCACAACTCCCGGATCACACGCAAAAGACATAATTCCATTAATCTGCATTTCTTCAGCAGCGGCTAATACGGCATCTTTATCAATAATACTAATATTTCGATATTCATCAGATAATTTATGAGCATCGTTATCCGGCAAATAATCACATGTAATAACATACACTCCTAATTTATGAGCAGCTTCAATAATCGGAACTAAATATCTTGATCCACCCAAAAGTAATAATTTTTTCATTATTCTTATTCTCCTTTATAACTCTTGCTTTACTTGTTCATACAATCTTGCCACATCTCGATAACGATTTTTTATCTTCTTTGCAGGAACTCCTGCACAAACGCTCCATTCTTCTGTATCATCTTTTACGAAACTCATAGCTCCTATCGATGTACCTTCACTTATGACAACTCCCGGCATAATTACCGCTCCGTCTCCTATCAATACATGACGCTTTATTGTAACCTGTTCAGCATACCTATATATTCTATATTCCATTGGCGCAAAACATCCAAATAAACTTCTCCCACTATAATCATCTGTTCCTGAATGAATGGATACTCTTGCTGCTATCGTCACATTGTCTTCTATCACAATTCCACAATTTCCATCTAATAAACAAAATACACAAATCATCACATTATTACCTATTGTAATATTACCATTTAAAACACAGAAATCTTCAATTCTTACATTATTTCCGATTTCCATTTCTTCTGTATGATATAAACTTGCCTTTCTACTGATAGAAACATTCTTACCTAGAGATTTAAAATGCATTGCTTCCAATTCTTCTTTTGAATAAAACCCGCTCATTTTCATTTCACCTCCACAGTATAATAATGATAAAAGTTTTCCATAACCCGCATCATTACTTCATCCGTAGGAAATTCCAATAAGAGTAAACCTAAACGATCTCTCAAGTGTTGAAACTCAGATATTTCATCTCCAACTTCTTTAAATATCAACTTATCTACAACATATTTTTCCAGTTCCTCTGATAATGTCAATTTCTTCAATATCCCATTTTCTTTTGAATATAAAATACCATAAGCATACGCCTTCTCTTTCATGTTCATGTCCAAATTCATTGGTATATTTTTATTCAATGCTAAATTAACAGCCAACTTACTCATTGAAATACTCGCGCATTTTGACATTAACTCATAAATTCTATTCCCGCTATGTCTTGGATTAATTTCAATGAAATAAATCTCTCCATTAGCTTTTACACGAAGCTCTACATTTAATATTCCAGTACAAACATTAGACGCCTTTATCACTTTCCTTATTTCATTATCAATTTCTTGTTTTAGCTTTTCACCAATTACCTCTTCCGAAAAAATTGTTGCATACGGAATTATACTCTGTTCAACCTCATATACATGTTTACCTAAAAAACTTCCTTTCAGCTCTCCATTTACAACAATACAATCCCCATTAATCTGAAAATCAGATTCAATAAATTCCTCAATAATCGCGCGGCTTGTCCGTGAATTTTCAAAAGCTGACTTAACTGCTAAGTCCAACTCTTTCACATCACTTGCTTTACTTACTCCCACATTTCCACCAATACCATCAACTGGTTTTACAATAACCGGAAATTCAATTTTCTTAAAATCTAGTTGTTCATATTTCGTTATGATCTGATATTTAGGATAATTCATGCCATTTTCTTCTAATAGTATTCTAAAGTTTCCTTTATCTGATATTTTGCTGTAGGTATCCACAGTAATACCTTGCACCCCTAAGAACTCATCTAATTGACTCGCGGCATATAACCCATGTTCTGATGTGAAATATATAATTCCTGCTATTTCTTCTTTCCCAAAATGTTTTTTTAAAGACTCAACATCATATGTACTAATAAAAACATTTTTATCAGCATATTTATGTCCTTCATGCTGAGGATTATTGTCACAAGTTATGGCATAATACCCTGCTTCCTTTGCATACTTTATAATATCTATAACTGTATCATTTGCATCAAATATTAGTAACTTCTTCTGACTCATACTACTCTCCATTCCATCCCACAATCATCATTCTAAACTTTTAGTCTTTTTTCTAATCCCTTTTACCATATTCAGCAAATATAAAAAACTCTCTAACTTAAATAACGCCGAACCGCCTATATATATAATTGCTCCTGCAACTACCTGTGTTACTAATGTAATAATATCCGGCAATCCCAAATATTGAATTGGATATATACAAATCCCCATTCCAACTGCCAATGCTATCCCCGGTAAAATATCTTTCACCTGTTCCAAATACCCATAATTAAGCAATCTTTTATTCGGCCATGAGTTAATAATTTGCCCCAAAACACTTGTCACTAATAAGCTGTATCCCATTGCCATTACACTGATCGGAACAGTAATAGCTAAAGCAATCAAACCGACAATCTTCTTTATAATCTCTAACTTTAGGAACAAATCGCTTCGCCCCATTGCTTTAATTGCATTTAAGTTTGCCGTATGTATCGGATAGAACATATATGTAATACAGAAAATCACCTGAAAAGGAACACAAAACAACCATTTTTCAGTCAGTACTAGCCGTACAAGAGGTGTTCCACAAAATGCGAGACCCATCATCAACGGGGCTATTACATATGTACTTGTCTTTATCGCCCTTCGAGTCATCATTTTCACACGCTCTCTATCGCTCTGTGACGCTGACATACTCGGAAACAGCACACTATCTATTGAGGAATTAACATTTTCAATAATCAGGTTAGGCCAACTTTGTCCTCTATTATAAAATGCCAAATCTTTTGACGAGTAGACTTTTCCGATAATTAAGGATCTTAAATTGTTATAAACCGTATCCAACAAAGAAGAAAACAACAACTTCCAACTATAAGAGAACAGTCCTTTCAATCGTTGAAAAGAAAATACTCTTTTGGGTTTCCACTTCACCGTAACCCACAAAATAATTGTATCTACTGTATTATTGAATAAACTCTGTCCAATCAAAGCCCATGCCCCAAATCCGGCAACCGCAAGTCCAATTCCTACAAAAGCTGCCCCTATCGTTCCGCCAAGCGTTGCAAAAAAGAAACGCTTAAACTGCATATTGCGAGAAACATATGCTGTTTGTATACTCTTAACGCCTGCAATAATCAATGTTAAACCTAACACACGAATCATCCATGTCATTTGAGGATCATTATAAAATTGTGCAATATATGGAGCGCTTATAAATAATATTATATATATCACTATACAAAATAGCATCTGCGCATAAAACACCGTAGAAAAATCCGTATCGTCTGCATCCTTTTTTTGAATGAGAGCACTTGTCAAACCACAATGTACAAAAATTCCTAATACGGAAATAAAAACATTCATTAACGCGATTGTTCCGTAATCCGTTGGCGCAAGCAATCGCGCAAGAACAATCGAAACTACTAACTGAACTATTTGAGCACCAGATCGCTCAAGAAATCGCCATATAAAATTAGAAAGCACTTTCCCTTTTATGTCTTCCAAAATCACACATCCCTTATCTATATAATACTTTTGAAACTATAAACTTTTTTTATTGTTATCTGGACTGTACCATCTCTTCATTTTTATCCATATATTTTTCAATCCACCTCCTCTTAATATAAAAATGTAATACAGTAATTTTTTATATAACATCAATTTCTGTGTTTTAGCTGATTTATCTGCTATACTTTCCATTTCTTTTCTTACAATAACTGCCTTTAATTGAAATATATCTTTTTCTATCTTCCCTATTTCATATTTAATACAATCATGAAATTTATAATTTGAATATACATCAAACAACTGAAACCATTCTTTAAAGTTCTGCTTTAATAAGATATATTTCTTTTCATCACAAACATTATTAGAGGAAAAACTATTTATTGAAAACATTCTATAAGCTGACATTTCTTTATCTATATAATATAACTTCCCTTGAAGCGCAGAGTACATTTGTAAAACTAAATCCCCAACCCTTGCTTTTTGCAAGAAAGCCGGATTTTCTTTAAACAAGTTATGTACTATATTTTTTCGTACAAGAAAGGAACTCGTCTGAAATCGTACTCCTTTTTTTCCTATCAGCAATCTCATAAATTCATCAGAATCATATTCTTTAGATGAAATATCAATAGGCGGTAATTCTATCCCATTTTCTTCTCCGTTTTCATTTGCTCCTTTCACTTTATGCATAGAGAATACCCTTTCCTCATCCGCCTCTAAAGCATTCACTTGCAACTGCAATTTTTGATCATCCGTCCAAAAATCATCCCCCTCACAAAAAGCAATATATTTTCCTTTTGCATTGGGGTACAAATAGGTTTTAGATATCCCTACGCCTTTAGAATACTGATTCTCTACTTGGTAAATAGGTTTTATAACTTTCGGATATCTCTTTTCATATTCTCGAATAATATCAGCAGAACAATCTGTAGATGCATCATCATGAACTAAAACTTCAAATTCAAAATTTGTTTTTTGCATAACAATACTCTCTAAACAATTCCTCAAGTACTTTTCATGATTATAAACTGTGCAACACACACTAACTAAAACATCATTATCTTTCATCTTGTAATTTCCTTATAACTCATATTTTGACTTTACGGGTAAAACCTTTTCAAAGCTTTCTACAATGCTTTGCTTTACTTTTTCAAACTCTTTTAATTGAATACTATCATTAATACAGATTAACTTAGCTTTCTGCTGCTCGATTGTACTACACAATTCTTCATTGTCGGAATCTGTAACAAAAAATTCTTTTCCATATTCCATAATATTAGTTGGTTCAAAAGTTCCTTTCATAATTTCCCAATATCTAAATATATACTGTGTAATATCCCTTTGATTTCTAAATCTATGTTGGCAAGTTTCTGTCATCGCCTGAGGAATTGTATCCCATACTTCTTTCATTGTTGATTTTCTCAATGAACTTGGAACATGCGGTGTATATAAGCCTGAAACATTATGAAATCGATACAACAAAAAATTATTTAGAAGATATTTCTTATACTTTAAATTAAACCATTTTGATTTATTTTTTCTAATCGCATCATGCAAATCAAAATGTTTATTCACTTCCCCCATCATCCGAAATAACATATACTGAAAAGTATCTTCCGCCCCATTATTAGCTAACAAATACATTGTAGCCATTTCTCTTGGAAGTCCATTTACGAAAAAATCTGATTTTTCCATTGAACGAATTACAAACATATCGTCATTGAAATATACAAAATGTTCCGACAAATCTTTAATATTATGAAAATTTATTTCAATTGGATTTGCACTAAACGTCGGCAAATATTGAGAATCTATATAATCCCTATGATTTACTATCTTCAACTTGGGATGATGAACATTCAACCATTCAGGAACATGCTCCCATGTAACAAAAAAAATCTGATTGACCCACGGAGTAAATTTTTCAACAGCTCGAAACCAATATCTTAAAATGTCCCAATCTCTGAATCTTGCACTCTCATTTCCATCAAGAAAAGGAGTATTTCCCTCTGAAACCCAATACTTTTCCTTCTCTTTCAACCAATTTATGTCACTTCCATCAACCCACGGAATGACAAAATCAATTTTATAATTCTCCATATGCTCACTCCCTTATATCTCTATCATTTATTCAACAAATAATAAATCCTCGTCTTCCAATAGATCTCTTTATTAAATATTGCTTTTCTCGCATACGCTTTAATAAACTGTTTCATCTCCTGCAAATTTTTTTGCATCTGTTCTTGTTCATCATTTGAAAGACTACTCATTTTTCTTTTTGCCTCATTATATTTTAATGTACACACATCTAACAAAAATGCCTGACTGTGATTTTTCAAATCTGGATATTTCTTAACTGCATCTTTGTACATCTGTTCATGTGCTTCAAAAGATTCAGCTAAACTCTGTATACTTAATCCCCCATGTGTTGCGCTTCCCTGTCTTACCAAGTTCTTATAATATGGTTGATGTACAATTACAGCTCTTTGTATTTTTTGCACATACTCATTTAAAAAATATACATCTTCTGATGAATGCAGTCCCACTTTGAATTTTTGTTTATCTAATAAATCTTTTCTAAACACTTTATTCCAAACAACATGACGTATAGATGGCGGCATATCAGAAAAACGATTCATTATCTCCTTTTGATCCACCACCTCATTGAAACGTACTTTATATCGTCTCTGTTCATCAACATGATAGTCTTCATCATAATACTCATATCCGCAAATTGCCAAATCTGATTCTGAACTTTCAAGTTCTGAAATCATTTTTTTATACATTTCAGGCGCAATCCAATCATCTGGATCAACAAATCCAATATACTCACCTTTTGCTTTTTCAAGTCCTGCATTTCTCGCAGCCGACACCCCTGCATTCTTTTGGTGAATTACAACAACTCTTTCATCTTTACTTGCATATGTATCACAAATTTCCGGGCACTTATCCGGTGAACCATCATCAACAAGAATTAATTCAAGATCAAAGTATGTTTGCTTGAAAATACTTTCAATACATTTTGATAAATATTTTTCCACCTTATAAACAGGTATGATAATACTAACCATTTATTTTCTCCCTACTAAAATATGAATATTTTTCTCCAAATACTGTCTAACCCATTCAATAATAATTCCGACTGTAAAAACTAGTACAATACTACCTACTATATGTACTGGAAACGATATATCTGCAATGTACTTCTTATTATCTAGTAATTTTTCCCACAAAAAAGTCCTAATTTGTGGATTGTCGTGCAATAAATATACTCCAAAAGTACATGCAGCAACTTTATTAATAAATAAATTTTGCTTTCTATCCCAATTTTTAAATCCAAGAAATAATAATACTGCACAAATGATTGCAGGCAACTTATTCATCTCTGCAAATAGATAGACTGCATTACTTCTAAAAAACATTGATGAATATCCAAAGCAATATGTTCCTACCGCCAAAATACATATTCCTATCAGCCATACTATACCATGCCATACTTTTATCTTCTTGCATATAGGAGGTTCATAAACCCGTATATACGCGCCTAACAAATACACATATGCAAGCCACCCTAAATTACTATATCCTGGTGATCCGATCAGTAGTGTAGGTATAACCGACCACAATATTCCAAACACAATTAAAATACCTTGCAACTGCTTTCGCGATAACTTCTCCATACACGCCTGAAAACACGGACTCATTAAAATCAACAACATATAACATGTTGCAAACCAATACTGCGATGTTGATATCGGTAATACCATGGAAATAACCGTTTTCAATCCCACCGGAATAATCCCAAACACCATCATACTCCCAGTAACTAATACCGAATATGTCCATATCTGTATATATAATTTTTTTATTTTTCTATTTGATGCTGTTTTTTTCACAGAAAAATAACCTGAAAGAAGTATAAATATATCAACGCCTATTCTCGCCCCCTGCGTAAGAACAACAGCCATCATTCCATTAATAGTCAATGGAATTTCGGTGAAACCGCCATGTGTTATCGAATGTCCAGTCACAATCAATAACATACTAATAATCCTTAAAATTTCAAAATTCGTTGCTCTGCTCTCAAATTTTCCCATCCCTCTCCTCTTAAATGCAATCCTTTCCATCTAAAAAATTCACATAATCAAACTGATCAATCGGTCTCAACCCTTTCCAACCTTCTGGATCAGTAATAATCCCTACGCTCTTTTCCTCTTCAAACCCCTTCAGATAAAAACAACTCGTATGTTTCTTATCCGGTTTGTTCACAAACATTACTTTTCTATACGGAAGCTTCTCAAAACGATCCTTTAATTCTTCTGTCATCCCTTCTCTATCTGTATTAAAAATCGCAATATTATCCCAGTTGATGCGCTGTTTTCTTTCATTCCACTTCTTTTCTGCTTCTTCTACAGATGAATAATGGACCAAATATAAGGTTAAATCGCCCAAATATGCTATCGGATAATCTCTCCCACCTATCACATTCTGATCTGTACATTCCCGCATCTTCTCAATACTCATATAATATTTTAGATTTTCACAAAATTTCATAAAATCCTCTGCATTCATATATAAATTCACAGTCGGTGACAGAAATTGAAGACCTAAATTATGAGAGATAATTCCACCTGTACAGTTCATTGAAATAATAGAAGTAGTTTTTATTTTGTCTGTAAGCCGTTTTCGATCTCTTTTATCAATCTTTAGACGATATTTCTTCCATATAAGAAGTTTAATTTTTCTTACAATTCTATGTATCACTTTACTTTTCCACACTTTCTATAATTTCACATACCTCTGCCGCTGTATTTTCAATAGAATATCCTGCATCAATCAAATTTTGCAAATAATCTTTCCTTGCATTGTCACACGCAGAAAGCGCTGCTTCTGCCCAAGCATCTTCACCTACATCTAAATCAATGAACTGAAGCACCCCTGTAAAATCAGCTTCTTTTGATACTGTAGAAGAAACAACACACGGCAAACCTGCAGCCTGTGCTTCAACTAAAACAAAAGGCAATCCTTCAAACAACGACGGCATTATGAGACAGTCAATCGCTGACATCCACTCATTTACATTGTCAACTGCACCAGCAAAGAGAATCTTTTCTTCCAATTTATTTGCTTTCACGATGCTTTTCACTTCATCTGACAGCTCACCATCACCGATAAACACAAATTTTGCTTGCGAATCTTTTTTCAGAATAGATTCAGCTATTTTTTCCGCATATATCGGATTCTTTTGAGGGTCTAATCTTCCGATGCATCCTATTACTCTTTCCGATCTTATTCCGTGTTCATCACGAGGCATCTCGTCTTTTTAAATCATATTTATATTTAAAAAGATCAATTCCATTATGAATTATTTGATATTGATGTCCGCCGAACATCCAATCTCCTGCTGATTTTGAACACGCTAACAGATAAGTCGCATACTTATTAATATTTTTACGATTCGACCTTTCCATCATCCTATGCGGCAAGCTCATTTGCTTATCTATTCCCAACTGATTTCCAGTATTGTGAGAATGAATAATTCTAACCGAAATCCCTGCTTTTTTTGCGAACTTCAATAAATCAATACTTACAATATCGCAAGTATTATAATACAGAACATCGAAATGATTCTCTCTGAAAAACTGTTTCCAAAAATTCCTATAAGCAAGATAATTATGTCTATTTTTCGGACGAATCCATGTTTTCCCATCTATTTTCATTGTCGGCCAATCATAAATCACTTCATATTTCTCTTTTGGCAACTGACTGCATAAATTTACAATATAGGCTTCTACGCCGCCCTTATCCGTACTATACCCCACCATAAAGATCCTTTTCATAACTGACTATCCTTTCCGCCGAACTTTTCCCAATATCCGAAACAAAAAATTCAGGATATTAAATCTTCTCGTTTTAATATCTATCACTTCATAGTTTGAAGATCCATTATAAGTATGCATCCCATCCCGATACAATTTATATGATAGACTCAACTGTTCCGGTGAGAGCATTTCACACGTTTTTTCTGAATATTCTCCATGTTCATCCATTTGAAATTCATAAAAATACAACCCTTTTCCATAACCTTTTTCACAGTCTTGTGCCGGTCTGATCCATTTTCCTTCTAATAAGAAAACAGCTCCCGCAGGTCTTCGGCAATTTATATTCTGACAAGAAATTTCTCTGTCTTTATCTTCATTCTCTAAATCTAATAAAACTAATTTGTAATTTACGTTTTCCACATCATATGTCAATGCATATTTATGACCTTCCCATTCAAACGGAGTTGTATCGCCGTATTGAACATTTTTTCGTAACACATCGACTTTTTCCCATTTATCAGGAAATGAAACTGCTTTATACAATGTCAGCTCCTTATTCGCTCCTGATTCCGGCATTATAAAAATACCTTCTTTGTTTTCAAATATGTAAGGATATGATAAATGGTAATCTTCTTCAATAACCGATACCCATTTCGGAGATGAACTGCTCAATTCATAATATCCCAAGCAACCTTTACATTTAACATAATCATAAAGTTCTGCAAATATATATGTTTTTTCCCCATGTTCAAATACAAAAGGATCTGCCGCCCAATATCTAAAAGCATTTTTTATCACATTAAACTCTGTTTTTTTATCACTTAAGATACTTCCTCTCGACTTTTGCCTCCATGCTACATTCCAACTTTCTGCATACAGGCTTGTTTCTTTTAACATTGTTCTCCTCCTGTTGACACTTCTTATCTATCTGCGAAATCTTTTAAAACAATCTTCTCCGAATATCCTATGTATCGGCTGGGTAATTTTCGATCTTACTTTCGCCTTCCAATCAAGCGCACTTTTAGCATACCAGTGAATTGAATACGTGTCCTTTTGAACATTTAATTTTCCGGTAGAATTTTCATATGGATTAAAAAAACGAATTGGTAAAATTTCTGCACCAGCTACATTTTGCAATTTTCCGTTCTCTTTTAGTCCCAATTTCACCAAAGCCTTCGTATTCAAAATAGGACATCCTATAAATGCCAAATCCCCATTCTCATCAAAATTCAACAGATGATATTCCTCTAACATTGCTAAAATAGTTTTATGTTGAGCTTCTGCGCCAAATCCCAACCCCGAAGCTACATACTGATCATTTTCAAAGCCATAAAATGCTTCATATTCTAATAAATCATCAAATGATCTCACTACTTCTACATCTGTATCAAAATAAATTCCTCCATGCTCTGCAACAACTGCTAACCGAACATAGTCGCTTAAATATGCCCATTTTTTATGTTCATAGCAATATTTCGTATACTGATTTACATTCACATCAAATGTTTTTTCATTCCACTCAATAATTTCATAATCTGAGCAATATTTTTTCCAACTTTCTATGCATTTTTTTGCCAGTTTCGGCTTTTCAGCCATACCAAACCAACAATAATGTATTTTCTTTGGTATCATATAACTCCCCCTATTTTTCTATAACTACTCTACACAAAAACTTACATATCCTTTCGTTGCATCATCTTTATGATGTATCACTCCCGGATTACCTATTACGATTGAGTGATCCGGAACGTCAAAATTCACAAAACTATTCGGCGCTATCATAACATCATTTCCTATATGAATATTTCCAATCACAGTAGCGTTAATTCCCACTGCGACATTATCACCTATTGATGGAACACCTTCTCTCTTTCCACGGTTCTCTCTTCCGATCGTACAGCCTTTATGTAAATTCACATTATCCCCAAACCGCACTCCTCCACCCACGGTAATATTATAGGGATGTCCCAGATAAAGTCCTCTGCCGATTTCCGCATTTATTGAGATTTCTAATCCATATTTTTTAGAATATTTCTTTAAAATAAACTTTTTCAATACTGACGGTTTATCTTGCGCTTTTCTCAACCAATATACATATCTGATCTGATGGGATACGAACCATTGTATCAGGCTTTTGATTCCAAACTTATATTCCGTTCCAGTCATTCTGTAATAATCTTCTTTAAACATCTTATTCATTTCAATATATCCTTCATATCTTTTTCAATACCATGTCACTAAATTTATTCATTATATATGCAATGACCGCAGAGAGTAAAATAATAATCACACAATTTAAAGAATAAAATCTTGTTAAATCAGAAATTTTTATTGGTTAGTACTCCAAACATACAATGATACAAATATATCTCAAAACTAATATTACTAACTGTTTTTACAATTCTTGTAGGTTTTTTATTGGAAAAGTAATAAATGAAAATCACTGCAATACAAAATGCCACAATATTATGTTCGTATACTACAATTACATAATCATATAAAATTGTCCCATCCAATATAAAGCGCCCTATGATTCGTAGCAAAAACATCACCGCTATAATTAGCATCGCACCTATCATTTTTGACTTATTTATAGCATATTTAATTTTATTCCAATTTTTTCCACAAAAATATGCTAAAAAATACCACACAATCGGAGTAACAAATGATGCCGCTTCTCCTATAATAAATGGTATTAGAGCTGGAAGAAATAAAACCAATGTCAAAATTACTTTTTGAATTATTTTGGTTTTTTTACACAAAAGATCTGAGAAATATGCAATTCCCGGTGTTACTAAATAGCATATTAATATTGCAGTAATAAACCATGTCTGCTCTGCACCTCTTACACCTGAAAAACCCTGAATTCCCAAAATAGTTCTTACCCACTGAATCACCTTTATTTCTTGTTTAGTCATAATATGTAAGACTAACAAAACTACCATAAAAATTTCATATGGAATAAAAATTCTTTTGATCCGTTTTATATACCACTGTACCGGATTTTTATTTTGCCCCCCCAATTCCAAATAGGAAGCCTGATAATATAAAGAATATAGGCACACCTACATTTAAAATTTGAGACATAATCAACAATATTCTATTTTCGCTCCATGAAGCCAAATGACACGATAAAATTAAAGCAACAGCTACCGCGCGTAACCATGTCACAAAATATATTTCCCCATTTCTTCCTTTACTCATTTCTCCCCTATCCTTTAACCTTCGATTTAATATAAAGTGTCAACAATATGCCTGCTGGAATAGCTAAAACAGTTTTGCCTTTTCTAGGCGATTCTTTAATAAAATGCCAGTTTCGGCTTAACAAACTACTTGAAACATAATGTATACAATCTTGAAATACTCTTTGTTCAGATTCGGGAAACTGCATGCATATCTTTCGCCAAAACGCAAAGCCCTTTGGATTTTTAATATATTGTCGAAGCATACTATTCGACGAACCGTCCGGCTGATACTCCACATTACAGAGAATCTCATCTAACACTGCCAGCTTATATTCTTGATCAATCAAACGATACTTATATCCTAAGGCAACATACTTTTCTCCTTCAAATACAGGATAAGAGGGATATTTCTTTATAATATCTGTTCGATATACTAATTTTTTATCTCCACTTCCACCATTTGCATAGTATCCTACTAAAGTGGTCTCGGTCATATCTTTTGAAAAACCCTTTCCAATAATATTACCTGAAAAATCAGCATCTAACCCAATAAGTCCTGCATAACCTTTCCCCTTTACTTGATTCCACTTTTCCAATATCTTCTCTATAGCATCATCTGCCAACGCATCATCAGAATCAATACATACATTTAATTCTGTATTTATATTTTCATATGCTACATTATGTGCTGTATGCATTCCGCCATTTTCTTTATATATGTATTGAATTTCAAAACCATTATCCTTTTTCTGCCATTCTTGCACAATTTCCCTTGTATTATCTGATGAACCATCATCCACAATAAGCCATTTGAAATCTTTACACTTTTGTTTCACAAGTGATTCATATGTGCGTGGAAGTGTTTGTGCACGATTATACGCAGGTGTAAATACTGTTATTGTTTTCATTCGTTCCCCATCCCTTTTATCCATTAATTAAAATGTTTAAATGCTTATTATTTATTTTCTTAATAGGCAAGAACAATACTATGCATGCACCTATAATTATTAAAAATTTAGGAAGAATCATAATCGGCTCATATGTTGGAAGTGTTGTAAAATTATCTAAAATTCGATTTAATATTTCATAAAGTAAAATTACATGTGAAAAATATATAAACGAACTTAATTGTCTTATCGACAACGATCTTTTCTTACTAATTTTAAAAGCCATGCTTTCCGCTATTAGGAAATACGCGATTGCCTGTACAATAAACGCAAGAAAAATTCTATTATTTATCCAAAAAGCACTTGGAATAATTCTAGGCAAACTATATTCTACCATACTAAACAACGTTGCAATAATAAGTAATATCGAAGCCTTTTTTTTACTCATATGAATTTTCTTTTTACTAAAAAAATATCCTATTCCCATAAACGGAATACCATACATTAAGAAATTATATTCCCATGAAAAAATTCCATAAATCACCTTAAAAAACATCTCAAAAATAAATATTTTTGAAAACGCCCCTCTGAAACAAGAATATAAAATCTGCATGCAAAATCCAACCATTATAGCTATAAACAAGAAATTTTCTTTCTTTTTTACATAACAAAAATAAATAAACAACGAAGACCAAAATAATGTTACTAAGTACCAATATGCAACCGGAACCAATAATAAAGATTCTACGAATCAACATTCCTACTATTCTTAAACTTGACTCACCTACGTTATTTGTAATATAGGAATAAACAACAAATGGCGAATACATAACTACTGCCCATACAAAAAAGATCTTTAAAATATTCTTTTCATATTTTTTAATATAGCTTACCTTACTTTGAGCTTTTTCCAACCCTTTCTGGAAAAAAAATCCAGAAGCTATAAAAAAGAATGGAACTGCCAAACGTGTAAACACTTCTTTTATAGCACATGCATAGTAATTAGATGTTTCTACAGTATGTAACAATACAACTAATACTGCTGCAATCAATTTGAATACATCAATTCCGGTATATACTTGAGTTTCTTTTGCTTTATTCTCACTCATACCACAACGCTCTTTTACTATTTCTCTCATTAATCCCTTCCCATTTTCAAATAAAAATCTACCAATTCTTCTGCATTTTTTTCGATATCATATCCACTTTTTTCTATTTCTTCATACATATCTTTTCTTTCTGTTTCTGATACTTGTATCGCATTTTCTGCCCAATGCTCTGCCGGCTTATCCAAATCTATCTGCGTCACCAAATCTGTTTTTTTACATTCAATCGGAACTTTATCTGAAATCAGACAGGAAAGTCCTGCTGCCTGTGCCTCTATAATAGTTACCGGTAACCCCTCATATATAGATGGAAAAACAAAGACGTCCATTGCTTGCAATAATTCCGCTACATCGTTCCTTACTCCGGTCAAAATCACCTTATCCTCTAAATGAAGTTGTTGAATTTTCTTTTCAATGTCTGCCCTTAAACGTCCATCCCCCACCAATAATAATTTAGCATCGGTCTTATCAGCTATCTTTTGAAATATATCAAGTAAGAACATATGATTTTTAGGATACCAAAAACGCCCTACATGGCCTACAACTATCGTATCCTCTTCAATTCCAAATTCTTTTCGTCGTTTTGCCCTAACTTCCGACGAATAAATATATCTTTTGGCATCAATCGCATTATTCAACACATCAAAATCAGCCCCACAAAACATCCACTTACCAGCTTCTTCAGAACATGCAAACAGTTGCGTAGCATATTGCGGAATTTTTTTCATATAATACAACTTCAATAAATATTTTAAATTTTTATCTTGATTGCTACTATGACTATGTGCAATTCTCACTTTAACACCACATTTTTGAGCAGCTTTTAATATAATAGAGCTCAAACAATCCTGATGTACATGAACAATCTGATATTCCGGATGGTCTTTAAAAAATTCATAAAGCGCTGATTTATAATGAATACTAAATGGATTTAATCTTGGAATTCTGTGAATCTTCCCACCCATTTTTTTTATTTCCCGATCGTAGTCACTTTCTTCTTGTCTATGTTCCAAAAAATCAAACTGAACTTTATTTCGATCTATTTTGCGATAATAGTTCATCAACATTGTTTCTAATCCACCGCGCCGCATATCGGTTACAACATGTAATACCCTCACTGTCATCCTTTTATCTCCTCGCATAACGTCTGATTCTATCATCTATCCCCAGTTTCAATATATGCGTCCTGTAAAATCAGACGAATAATACATTCCTCGAGTCATTAAATAAAAATAAAATAAATAACAAACTATACTTACTGCATATAATAACTTTTTACTTCTTACTGTAAAACATCTTTCAATTACATATGGCAATAGTATATATCCATACATTTCTATATATATAGGAAGTCTTCCAACTAAAACTCCTGTTGTAACCATTCCTACCACATATAAGCATGTTGTTAAAATTGACATATTAATAAATATATTGATTTTTGCATCTGCATCATTTTTTAAATACCGCCTTCCAACAAATGCCAAAATTGTAGGAACAGAAAAAACTAATACTCTTAATGGATTTACTCCATCATCATTTAGAAATTCTTCATTCGTGCTCACAGTAGCCCATTTTGTATCCGCCAACATTGTATCCATTAAATTTGTAAATTGAGTTGTGAAAACTAAAACTAGTATTGTCGCAGTTATTAACAATAATGTCTTTCTTGACCACGGCTTTCCTTGTACAACAAAATAGATCGGTATCATTATTATGCATGTGGCGTGTATCGTTGTGCATAAAAGTACAACAATACAGTAAGGAAGCCACTTTTTTTTCTCTATTAATGGCGTACATGCAAAAATAATCGCTACTGCTAAAAATTGACGAATACCATTCATCAACCATGTAAAACCTATCATTGACAGAAAAAGAAACACCGTATAATAATAATTTACTGAATACTTCCAAAATACTACAGCTAAGCAAGTCCCGCTTATAATTGCTATAAACATTAACCACACATGGTAATTTTGTGAAATAAATGTCTTAAAAAGAATCATCAGCAGATCAAATCCCCATCCACTATCAAAGGATATGTCCAAAAATTTCAAGTCCACCAAACTGCATCCTAAAAACTTAGAAATATACGCAGCTGTATCCACAAACGCATTTCGTATCCCTGCCCAAAAAATAATATATCCAAATGTTACAAAAACCATTAATTTCATAGTTTTTACTTGTGCAATAGTCTTATTTGTTTTCAGTTTTTGTATACAATACCCAAAAAACACTACCATTATCATAGATATATATATAATCATGTTTGCTTCCTTTTCTTTTATGTCACCCTATACTCTATTGATAAGATTAATTATTTCCTTCTTTGTTTCTTCAATACAATACGGTTTCACTGTTTCTTTATTATGTTCCCCCATGTTTTCACGCATTGACGGATTCTCTTTTAGTTTTTTAATTCCCTGGGCAAATCCTTTTATATCTTCTGGCCGGCACATATACCCTGACTTTCCATTTTCCATCACATCAGTCAATCCTCTTATATTCGATGTCACTAACGGAAGTCCACAATACATTGCTTCCAATGAAGCTACCGGTAATCCTTCTCGTTTGGACGGCATTACATATACATCAGACTGACTGCAAATATCAACTACATCTTTTCTATACCCAAGAAAATGAACATTCTGCTCTAAGTGTCGCTCTGCCACAAGTTTTCTCAATGCGTCTGCCTGATTTCCTTTGCCACAAAGTAAATAATGTATTTTCTTATCATTAAGAACAGATAATGCCTCTATAATCACTTTTTGATTCTTGTTTTCATTCAATTCACCAACAGACAGTACAATAAAATCATCCTTATTTAATCCAAGTTCAAGCCGGATATCATTTTGCTTTTTTCCGGGAGTCAAACGCGCAGTGTTTATTCCTATCCCATGGATATATCGAACTTGCTCAACGTTAAATTTTTGCGTCCTTTTATAATCTTCACGATTCACCGTACAAATCACATCTGCTTTAGATGCCATGATTTTTTCAATCGGATAATAAATCATCCAGTTTACACGGGGCGCGCCCTTATAAAAGTGAAAACCATGAACCATATAAAGCACTTTCGTTCCTGATTTTCTCACTCGCCGCGCTGCTAATCTCGTAACAACCCCCATTACCGGTTCATTTGTCCAAATAATATCATAATGCCCTTTTTCAATGATTGCTTTCATTTGCCGATACCCTTTGAAATTCCCCGGTGCAGCCGGACTTCTATGTAAATCTACCGTATGAATTTTTCTTACACAGTCTCTGATTTTTTCATGAATTTCATCCATCCGTCCGCCCACATCCGAACAGGCGACTTCTACAACATATCCGTTTTCAAACAAGTTCCTAATGTGGGGCAGTAAAAACTGAACCATCATTAGATCTGTCGATGTAACAAGAATTTTTTTACTCATTCACAGTTTCCTCTATTTTTCTTGCTATAGCTTTGCTATCCATACCATATTGTTCTCTTAAATATTCTTGATTTCCTACTTTAACAGAATATTCATCATTTAATCCTATTCTTAACAAATACGCTTTTTTAGCCTGCATCTCTGCCATTACTTCTGCAACAGCGCTTCCAAATCCACCTACGATATTATGCTCTTCACAAGTCACTATAACTTCAAATTCTTTGGCGCAATCTTCAATCACTTCTTTATCTATCGGTTTTACTGTCGGAAATGTATAAACTGCAGGACTATATCCTTTAGACACAAGTATGTCATATGCTGCATTCACCTCTTCAAAAATAGCTCCTGTAGAAAAGATTGCAATTTTTTCCCCTGATTTTACTTTAATTGCTTTCCCGATCTGGAAATTTTCTATGTGATCATGAATTCTTTTTTCTCCGCCTCTGCCAAGTCGAAGATACGCTGTTCCTGGATATGCTGCCAATGCTTTCGTACATTCTTCTGCTTCAACCAAATCTGCAGGTGCCATAACAACAACATCCGGCAATGCCCTAAGAATTGCCAAATCCTCTGTCGCCTGATGACTCATTCCAAGCGATCCATATACAAATCCTCCGCCAATACAAACAACCTTTACATTAGCATTATGATAAGCACAGTCATTTCTTATCTGCTCTAAACATCTTAATGTCGGAAAATTACCTATTGAATATGTAAACACTATCTTTCCTTCTAATGCCATACCAGCCGCTACAGTTGTCATATTCTGCTCCGCTATACCGGCATTTGTAAATTGATCCGGAACAGTTTCCCAAAAAGGCTTTAATACGCCAAATCCAAGATCTCCTGTAACCAATTCAATATTTTTATCTTCTTTTGCTAAGTCAACCAACGTTTTGACAAATGTATCTCTCATTTTTTCTCTTGTATGATAATTAGGAAGTTAATTATCACACGTTTCCTTTCTTTTAATATCGTGGTTCAATACAATTCAGATACTATGGACTTTTGATTTTTCCCTGTAGCCTTGACTACTCGACTGGAGTGTATTGCCGCTACCTTTATCTGAATTGTTTATTAGCTGGATGTTGCCGGAGTGTTTTTCACTCAGAGTACTTATTTCTATCAAGTCTACGATGATAATCGATGGTGGACATCATGGTATCAGACTTTATGAAAGGGAGGTACAACCTCATGAAAATTTTTGTAGGCATTGATATTGCCAAACTCAACCATTTCGCCGCTGCGATTTCTTCGGACGGTGAAATACTCATTGAGCCGTTCAAATTCACAAACGACGCTGATGGCTTCCAACTGCTGGTCTCTAAGCTCGAATCATTCGATAAGAACAGCATCATCATCGGTCTTGAGTCGACGGCACACTACGGTGACAACCTTGTTCGATACCTTGTTGCTGAGTTCTACCAAGTGTGTGTGTTGAACCCCATCAAAACCTGTCAGATGCGTAAGAACAATGTTCGTAAAACAAAGACAGATAAGGTCGACACATTTGTTATTGCTAAAACTCTTATGATGCAGGATGACCTAAGATTTATTACCTTCTTTGATCTCGATATGATGGATCTTAAGGCCTTGGGGCGCTTTCGGCAGAAAACCATTAAGCAACGCACCCGATTGAAAATCCAACTGACAACCTATGTTGATCAAGTATTCCCGGAGATTCAATACTTTTTCAAATCCGGTCTGCATCAGAATGCTGTCTATGCTCTTTTAAAAGAAGCACCTTCTCCAAAAGAGATTGCTTCCATGCATATGACTCATCTGGCAAATCTGCTCAAAGTGAACTCGCACGGACATTTTACTAAAGAGCAGGCCAAAGAATTAAGAATTCTCGCACAGAAGTCTGTCGGTGCCAACGACAGCGCTATATCTATTCAGATAACTCAAACCATTCAACAAATCGAGTTACTGGATAGCCAATTAGAAAAGATTGAAGCTGAGATGACGGATATCATGAAATTTAACGATTCTGTCATCATGACCATTCCTGGTATCGGTTATATCAATGGTGGAATGATCCTTGGTGAAATAGGCGATATTCACCGTTTCTCCAATCCAAACAAGCTGCTTGCTTTTGCAGGCCTGGATCCTTCTGTTTATCAGTCTGGTAACTTTCAGGCTAAGACAACAAGGATGTCCAAACGTGGCTCTCGTGTTTTACGATATGCTCTTGTAAATGCAGCTTGGAACGTTGTCAGGAACAACGCAACCTTCAAGGCTTATTATGATGCCAAGAGGGCTGAAGGCCGGTCTCACTACAATGCACTTGGGCACTGTGCCGGCAAGCTTGTCAGAGTCATCTGGAAGATGCTCACTGACGAAGTAGAATTTAACCTCGAGTAAGAGATCTGTATACCTATATCGATAGATTTTGAAAAAGCACCCTAAGGGAGCTCTATTAAAGTTACCCTTTTTTACCACCGATATGAAAAAGAAATTTTTTGCTAATTTATGGTTGACTTTTCATAGCTGGTCTCCTTATACTCTGTGTTCTCTTTCACTGCTTCCTGATTTTGCCTCTACACGACGCATTTTCTCCGGATAAGTTGTGTTCCATGTATAAGAAAACGTATGATCATTTCCAATATCATCTTTTTCATCAGGCTGCACCGGATTTTCAATTCCATTTGGTGTATATGGATCTTCTATTCCTTCCGGTTTATGCCTATGCAGTTCCGCCACCGCACAATCATATTCCCAACCCTCATGCGGAAAACGATAATGCCACAAAATATCATTTTGCATAAAAGATACTCCACACCCTTTAATTGTATTTGCAATAATCACAGTTGGTTTATGCGCTTCTGCTTTACTGTTCTTTTCTGCCTGTTCAAATGCTGTTCTTAATTCTTGATGATTATTTCCATCTATTTCAATTACATTCCAACCAAATGCTTTCCATTTTTCCCCAAAATCTTCTATTTCAAGTGTATTCTCTTGGAAATCCATACTCTGCATATGATTGTGGTCTACGATTGCTATCAAATTACTCAAACGGAAATGATTTGCAAATAGAGCCGCTTCCCACACAGATCCCTCATCACATTCTCCATCTCCTAAAACCACATAAACCTTATGATCTTTCCCATCTTTTTTCGCTGCATAAGCCATACCTGTTCCAGCTGAAAGTCCATGTCCAAGCGATCCCGTAGAAAAATCAACTCCCGGAACGTGATGGGAAACATGCCCTGACAATCTGCTTCCATTCTGATAATGTGTTTTTAACTCTTCTACCTCAAAAAATCCATTTTCCGCTAATGCGGCATAAATTGAAGCGCCCGCATGCCCTTTACTTAAAATAAATCGATCTCTGCTATCTTTCTTAGGATTGCCGGGATCTATATTCATAACCCCGCTATACAAAACTGCAATAATATCTGCTACAGATAAAATTGCCCCTATGTGACTACCTCCTGATAAATGTGTCATTTCAATTCCGTGTCTTCTTATCTTCCATGCCAGTTGTTCACTTGTCATATGTCTTCCCTCCTACTTATTTCATGCCTAATATAAGATCAAACACCTTATTATGTATCCGATCAAATTTTTCATATGTATATACTAAACAAATCGGCCCAAACAAACCTATTACAGACATCAAAAAACTTGTTACATACCACTTCATTTGAATCTTATCACAAACCGCCATCATAATCGCCTGAAATGGCCATGAATAAATATAAATAGTAAAATTATGCATACCAATCCATAAGGCAAATTTACTTTTACCAATCTTTCCCGCCAACTGCCAACAAGAGTATATCATTATCAATGCAATTAATAATAAAGTACTCTTATTTTTAGGAACATTTTGGAAAATAATAATTGATACAACAATCCCTATTCCACATTTTATCACATAGGGAACTCTTCTTTTCTTGAAATCCAATGTCTTAACTATCATACCAACACAAAAGAATACACAAGAATTAAGAAGATCTTTAATACCCAGCCACTGAATTGAAACAGGAAGGAAATACCCTATAATTGACAACACCGTAACTATAAAGATCATTACATATTTATTATTTTCTGTCACAAATACCCGCCATATTCCAAACAGCGCGTAGCACAATAATAAAACCGGAATAAACCAAAAATGCCCCCATACACCTGCTCTAGGATTAAATATTGCTTCTATTACATAGTCTATTTTCACAAAAGTATGATACTCTACATAGTACTTAGGTACCAATGCTGCAATCGAAAGTACAAGATACGGAGTTAATAACTTCATACTTTTCTCTTTTATCCACTTTCCGTACCCCACTCTCTCTATAGATTTAGAGTTAATAAACAAATAACCGGCAATAAAGAAAAACAAAGGCATATGAAAAGTATATACAAACTCTATTGCACTTTGTAAAATAGTGCCTTCAAAAGTACTCCAATCACTAGAATGCGAATGTCCAAAAAGAACCAGTAAAATCCCGATTGTATATAAAATATCTATCTTAGGGTATCTTTTTGATAAATTCATTTGGAAACCTCATCCAATCGTTTTATATCTTCCCTTTCCAGATTCCAACCAAGTCCTTCTATATTTCCTAATATCTGAGAAGGTCTTTTTGCTCCACAAAGTACGACAGAATCCGAAAGAAAATCTAAAATATATCTAATTGCAACTGCTGCAACCGGTTTTTCATATTTATCAGCTATCGTTCTCATGACTTCAACGATCTCTAAATTTTTCAAAAGCTTTTCGCCATGAAAATTCACATAAATATCCCTGCTTCTTCTATCGTCATTTCCAAAATTCACATTTTCTTTTGTATATTTTCCGGTTAGAATTCCCTGACCTAAACTTCCCCATGTCAAAATTGTCATTTCCAAATCTTGAGCAATAGATTTCATATCACTTTCATTTTTTCTGCAGGCCAAACTGTATTCATCCTGAAAACTAACAAATTTTCCGCGGAACGGCTTTATTTCTTCTATATCATCTTCATGAATGTTTGAAAGACCATAATATCGTATATATCCCTTTTTTTTCATTTCTTCTAATGTTTCTATCACTTCACCTATAGGCGTTTTCCCGTCACGGTAATGAATTTGATATAAATCAATATAATCTGTTCCTAATCTGCGAAGACTTCCTTCCACAGCTTTTTTTATCCATGATGAACTATTATCGTAAAAGGTTTTTCCATTCTCTATACGCACTCCAAACTTAGACGCAATCACTACATCTTTCCGATGACTTCCCAACGCTTTTCCTAAAGTTTTTTCTGACTGACCAAGTCCGTATGTATCTGCGGTATCAAAAAAATTAACCCCTTGATCTACCGCCGTATGTACTGCTTCTATCAGCTCGTTTTCCTGGGTATCTCCCCATCCATAACCTCCCATAGGGCATCCTCCCATGCAAAGTCTGGAAACTTTTAAATCTGAATTTCTAAGCATTGTATATTCCATAAACAAACACTCCTCTATCTATGCTCATTTCTAAACAAAAAGCCAAAACTCTTATGTAACACTGCTCCTAATGTTCTGAATAATATAGAAACATCCGTCTTAAACGATACTTCATGAGCATATTTAATGCGTAATTGATTTTTCTTTTTTAACACATATTTTTCATACATCTCATCCGCATTCTCACCGCCTACGATTTCATCTAAATTAATAAATTCCACAGAGCTGAAATCTGTAATCCCCGGACGAACTTTCAAAATATCCTTTTCTTCTCCCTCATACTGATTCGTATATCTTACTAATTCCGGTCTTGGACCAATCAGACTCATCTTTCCGATAAACACCTGACCTAATTGGGGAATTTCATCCAATTTTGTTTTTCTTAAAACATTTCCTACTTTCGTTATCCTCGGATCATTCAAAGCAGTCGTTCCACCACCCACTTTATCCGCATTCTTAATCATCGTTCTAAATTTACATATCTGAAAAGTCTTGTTTTTATAGCCCCCTCGATCGGCCTTATAAAAAACCGGAAATCCATCTTCAACTACAATAACTAATGATAAAATCAAATAAAGCGGCCAAAGGATAAGAAGCGCTAAACCGGTGATAACAATATCCAACCCTCTTTTAATAAACTTATTATAAATCCCGTCATAAGCTTTCCTCTTCATTTTCTCTCTCCTGTAGATTCTTTCTTTTTACTTATGTTTATTATATTATTTTCCTTTTGATTACTCCTGCCGCACACTTTATCTGCCAATGCCGATCCGCACTTTTCATCGTATCTCTTCACCTTATCCAAGAATTTCAGGCTTTCATTCTTCACCGAAGGAAGCTGTTATCCTCCGGCTCTACTTCATCGCCTACTTCCCGGTTCACTTCTTCCGGTCTTTTAAATGTCGGCACAACTTTGCGCAGCATTTCTCTTGCCTGCTCATCGTCTCCGTTTTCGCAGACGTCTTTGAGCATTCTTAATTTTTCACGGATTGCTTCTGTCGGCAATGGCTTATCTTTTTCTCTGAAGATGAGATCGTTTTCGGTCTTATCAAGTTCTTCTGTTTTAACAAGAAGTTCTTCATACAGCTTTTCTCCCGGACGGAGTCCTGTCTCTACGATCTTAATATTATTTGCTCCTGACAGATGGATCATATTTTCTGCAAGATCCAGTATCTTGATCGGTTTTCCCATGTCGAGAACAAGCAGTTCGCCATTGTGAGCAATCACGCCGCTCTCCAACACGAGCTGAGACGCCTCCGGAATCGTCATAAAGTAGCGGATGATCCTTTTATCTGTAAGTGTGATCGGTCCACCGTTTTGGATCTGACGTTTAAACAGAGGAATTACACTTCCTGCGCTTCCTAATACGTTTCCGAATCTTGTCGCGCTGTATTTTACTTTTCCGTTAATGCTGGCGCTTTGCACGATCATTTCGCACATTCTCTTCGTTGCACCCATCACGTTAGTCGGATTAACCGCTTTATCTGTCGAAACCATCATAAAGCGTTCTGCGCCGTATTTCTCGCACATCTCAACGACAACCGCCGTTCCGAACACGTTGTTATTGATCGCTTCGATGCAGTTATTTTCCATAAGTGGAACATGTTTATGGGCAGCCGCATTAATAACGATCTGGGGATGATATTTTGAAAATACACGCTCCATTGCTTTTGAATCTGTAATCGAAGCGATTTCCACACTGATGCCCGGTTCGTTGCCATATGCGATTCTTAACTCCTGTTGAAGATCGTAAGCTCCGTTTTCATAAACGTCAAGGATGATCAATTTTTTCGGCCCCATTTTTACAATCTGTCTGCACAGTTCCGATCCGATCGACCCGCCTCCTCCTGTGACGAGGATTACTTTATCATTATAATAAGCATCTGTCTTTTCGTTCGTAAGCTTTCTCGGAGCTCTAAATAGCAGTTCTTCTATATCAAATTCTCGAAGCGATCTCTTTCCGCCTGCCATCTGCATCTTAGGATAATCGTACATCTTCACTTTATATCCGGCATTTTTATAATAAAGATATCGCTCTGTTCTTCTTTCATCCGCCATAGACGGCAGCGCAAAGATAATTTCCTGTATTCCGTATTTTTTCAGTTTCTGAAACGTCGCCTCGTTTTCAGATAATACGGGAAGTCCCTGTATCTCTCGTCCGCCTTTTGATTTATCGATATCCACAAAACATTTCGGCACATAGGATGCCATCTTGTTTGCCAACAGTTCCCCTGCCAGAGTAACTCCGACATTTCCTGCCCCTATGATCGCCACTTTGATCTTCTGATCGTCTCTTGTTTCCCCCACTTCAATTCCGGCAAATATTTTCAGCAGTGCGGCTAAAATTTTACCTGAAAAAGTTTCCAGGTTGCTGCACTTATACGCATAACGGTAAGACATTCTCATGATCAGCGCTCCCATGGTGTTTACCGTACTCAACACCAGAAGGCGCGGAAATGAGATATGAGCGACCGGAAGAACAGATTCCAAAATCACATATATTAAAAATGCCACACAATCCGTACAAACTAAACGCATGTAGCATTGAATTCCCCCGTATCTCCATATCTGCCCATATATCTTTCCGACCAGCCGGCAGGCAAATACGCATACAAATGCAAGAAGCATCTGCTGCAATTCCCCTCTCTGCGTCAATTTTACCGGTCCTTCATATAATACAAGCAGAAATACAGACGTCACTGCAAATACGATCACATCGTAAAAAAATAATTTCCATCTTATATGAAATGTAGTCTTTCCTCTCATCTGTAATTTCCTCTGTTATCTCTCCAAATCCATCTTTCATGTTTTGATGTTTTTAACTGCTGTCCCTCTAGTTTATCTTTCATACTTCTTTAACTGCTATTTCTTTCTTTTTCTTTTTACTGTTTCGTAAATTTTTGTCTTTTGCGTATCCGGTTCTTTTGTTACTATACATTACCGGAAAATAGCCGTTTTTCCCCTGATTTTTGCAAGAAAATAGCCCGAAAATATTTCTTATCATCGAGCCATTCCTTACCGTCAGCCTTTCAAGGCACATTCAATATTTATTTTTCTTTGCGTTTTCTTAACACAATAACGCCTGTCGCACCAAGGATTACTGCTGCACCGATCCAAAGTACGGAAACAGGGAATCTTCCTGTCTGCGGAGACGTTCCGATCGCATTGTCTGCGGACGTATCTACTTTTGCGATCACGGCAACCGGCGAAAGATCTTTAAAGGACGCAGTGATCTCTTTGTTTGTATAATCTACGTCTGACGCTTCCACAACTTCCCATGCCGCGCGGTCTGTGCTGAAGTGAAGAAACGCTACTTCTGTCATAGCTGTGGAAATTGCCGGCACGCTTAATGTTACAAGGTAGTCTCCGTTGTCATCTTTAATCCCGCCGTTTACAGGCTCAAGGTCAAAAAACTTTGTGACAAACGTTCTGGAACCCAGATCTGCCGCCAGAGCGTCGACCTGTTCTTCTGTCATCTTCAGTCCTGCTGCGCCTTCTGCTTTGAGCAGTTCTTTCATATCTGCAACAAGCTGTGCAAGAGTCATGCTTCCGTTATTTACTTCTATGATCGCGTCAACTGTCTGTGGGGAAACTGCCTCTGCCTCTGCAAATGCCTCTCTTGTTCCTTCCGTTACGGTATAATAAGCCGCAAAATCATTCGGAAGCACAACTTCTGACGTTTTACTTCCTGCAAACGCCGTTACTGCCTGTGATACGATAAGCGTTGCCGCCAAAATTACACCCATGATTTTCTTTTTCATATTGTTCACTCTTCCTTTCTCTGATAAATGATTTTCTTTTGCCTTATTGTTCTATGGAAACCAACACTGCCTGAACAAGAAACCTCATATCCGGCTGGTTTGCATAGCATGTTGATAAGGTCAGGATCTTATCGTCCGTCCCCACCTGCGCTGTTGTATCAATGCTCGCATTCATATCGCGGATTGCAAAGATACGGTATAAATACTGCTGATACACTTCTTTATCTGTAAAGTCAAAACTTCTAAGCAAATGTCTGCTGTCATACGGATACGCAGCGAATATTTTATAATGTCGTATTGCATCCGGCGTATAGATCAGCACTTCTTTGTTTTGATCAAAAAATGTTTTATCCCGATAGTCGAGCAGTCCTTTAAACATCGAACCGTTTCTCATGTCATGCCCGTAAATGACCGTATTCGGATCTTCAAAATCAGTATTGTTGTAATTCTCCGTAAAAATCGCTCCTTCGGTCTTTTCTTCATGATCGATCGTGTGATCCAAATAGTATGTGTTGTCATTCTCCCTTTGGAGAACCGGATAGTCTATCGCCGTTCCCGGTATACTGATCCACGCATACACATCGGGATTCTTTTCCTTTAGCGCCGCAAAATCGATCGGGATATCAACTTTTGATTTTGAACCTTCATCTTCCGGTTCTTTTTTCACTTCTTCCGAAAGATCCTGATACCCTTTTCCGGCGTTTTGTTCTTTCGTAAATTGATAAACTCCGATGCCAAGGCAAACTGCTGCGGCTGTGATAAGAACGCTTCCTATTATCTTAGATATCTTTTTCATATGCCGTCTCTGTTCTTTCTGCACTTTATTTTTTCTCTACATAAAATGTCTCAACTGTCTTTTCATACAAAGCATCATCATCTACGACGTATTCATCATATTCTTTACCTTGAATTCCTTCTCCCGGAATCGTCCATCGGTTCACCTTTTTGCCTTCTGATACACTTTCCGTCAGATCAACAAAACGACTTTTCCCCATATTCGTTACCATATACGGTTCAATCGCCTTGTACAGATCGGTAACAAGCGCTTTATCTGCAGATGCCTTTTTTAAAGCTTCGCCGAATGCTCTGATATATTCCTGCTGGCGCTCCATACGTGCGATCGCGCTCTGGCTGATCTCCGTATTTCTGTATCGAACAAACTGTTCTGTATCTTCACCTTTCAAAGTGACCACCGCTCCTTTTGCATATCCGGGGTCAACTTCCGCCAGACTGTCGTTCGGCACGGTTACTGTTACGCCTCCGACGCTGTCTGTCAAAACAGGAAGTCCATCCATATTCAAAGCACAGTACCCGTCTATCGGCAGTCCGTAAAGCAATTCGGAAACTGCATTTTCCGCCAGCTCACAGCTTTCATATCCGCCGTCACCGTATGCATAAGATAAACTGATATGATCTTTGCTCTTTCCGAGACTTTTTCCGCCCGGACCGAACGTTTCGATCTGAGTCATCGTATCTCTCGGAATGCTGATCACTGTAATATCTCCTTCCAGCCGATTCCATGACAGAAGATACAACGCGTCCGCCTGCCCGGCGTCTGCCTGACCTGTTTTTGTCTCTGCCTTTTCTTTTGTATCAATACCGAGGAACAAAAAGTTACTCAAATGTTCATTGTAACTGTATGTCTTGCCGTTCCATGTAATATCCGATGCCGAGGCGGATGTTCCGTCTTTCGTGGCGACGTCTCCCGACGTCTGTGCCGCCTTATACTGCGTATATACAAATATTCCCGCTCCTACAATGAAAACCGCTGATACCGCCGCGATCCACCATTTCAAATATTTTTTCTTTTTCATCTGTTTCTTTCCGATCCCCTCCCATTATCTGAGTACCGTTTTATTTTTCTTTATTTTTCTTTGTAACTTCCTTTTTTTCCTGATATCCATGATAGTAATAGTCATATCTGTGATAGTATTTATTCTTCTTTACATCTACCTTATTAAGCACGGCTCCGATCAGTCTGCACCCTGTCATCAGAAGCTGTTCTTTGACTCGAGCCGCCTCCTTACTGCTCACAAGTTCGCTTTCAAATACGAGCACCGCCCCGTCGCACTGTTTTGCGACGATCGCCGCATCGATAATACTTCCGATCGGCGGCGTATCTACAATGATATAATCATAATGTTCTCTCACCGCTCCCAAAAGCGTTCCAAACGCTTCCTGCCCAAGCAGTTCTGACGGATTCGGCGCAAATGAACCTGAAAAAATGATATCCATATTCTCATAGTTCGTACGATAAATAATCTCCGCGATAGAAGCCTGACCGCTCAAGTAATTTGATAATCCCTGAACCTGTTTTCCCACTCCGTACCGGGATGCGAGTATCGACTTGCGGATATCGGCGTCGAGAAGAAGTACCTTTTTCCCTAATTTTCCGATCTCCTGCGAAAGTTGGAACGTAATATCGCTCTTTCCTTCGTTCGGATAGCAGCTTGTAAACAGAATTGTCTTTACATCCATCCCGGCAAACTGGATATTCGTTCGCAGCGTCTTAATTGCTTCCTGATAAAAATAATCCTCTTGTCTCGGATCTGTCATTATCACCTTTTGTTCCGCCATTTACTCTGCCTCCTTCTTTTGCCTTTCTTCTTTTTACTGCCGCCATGATCATCTATATAATCTTTTCTGTCCGGAATCACGGCAAGTGTCGGAATGCCGAGCGCTCTTTCGATATCATCCTCTGTTTTGATCGAATCATTCATGATCGCAAACAAAATCACGATCGCCGCCGCAAGAGCAAATCCTGCCAGCGCGCCCATCATAACGTTTTTATTCATACTCGGGCTGACCGGGGATGACGGAACTTCCGCCTCTTCGATGATCTTAGGAGGAGCCACCTCCATTTTTTCTTTTATATACTGCGCTGAAACAACCGCCATAGTGTCCGCAATCTTTTTTGCGGTCTCGGGATCGGAACTTCTGGCCGTCACTTCCATAATATGCGTTCCTTCCGGATTGGTGATCGTAATACTTCCTCTCAGTTGGTGATGATTCATGTTCAGACCCAGATCTTCGATCACCTCTTCAAGAACGCTCCGGCTTGTCGCAAGAATACTGTAATCTCCCGTAAGAGCGCTTCCAAGCTGAAGGTCCACAATAGACGTAAGCGTTGTTTCCTGTGTTGTCACAAGCATCGATGATGTCGCCGTATACATCGGGGTGATGCAAAGTTTTGTATATACACCTGCCACAACACCGCCAAGCAGACACGCCGCCAAAATAATCAGCGCCCGCTTTTTCAGTGCGGAAATTAACTCCCACAGGTCGATTGCCATTTCTTCATCATGTGTTTTTTCCATATTTTATCACTTCCTCTATTATCCGTCTCTCTGTTCGTAATATATTAATCCTTCTAATTATATATCATATTTTTCTATAAGGAAATAAATTAATTCCATTTACCAGTATTTTCTTCACTTTTTCCCTGTTTCTCATTTTACAATGCGTCTTTTTTACATAAATTGACTATGTTTTACAATGTTTTTCTTACAAACGCTCGTTTCTTAAAATCTTCTCGGGATTTTTTAAAAACAGTTTTTTTACATAATCCGGCTCCAGATGCTTCTCCATCCACACTACTGCGGATTCTGTCTCCGGTTTTCTCGTTCTCATATTATGCATATCCGTTCCGACAAAATGAACAAATCCTTCTTTCAGAGCTTTCCTGCACCAACGTGTTGTAAAATCATGCCACTTTCCCCCGATCGCCCTGAAATTCAACTGTATATATGCTCCCTGCTTTCGTAGTTCTTCCAGACGCCCGATATCTTTCAGCGCTTCATATCTCTCTGCATGAGCGATGATCGGACTGTATCCCGACTGTGTAAAGCGCTGTACTGCCCGAAAAATTCCCGAATACCCGATTCCCTGATAAAATTCAGCCAGTACATACCGGCTGTCCGCCAATGTAAGGATCTCGCCGTTTGCAATCCTGTCCGCCGCTTCCTCGGTGTACATCACTTCCTGCCCCTGATAAATTTTCACACTGATATTGTGACGTCTTGCTTTTTCCTGTAATGTAAAACAGAGTTCTCTGATCTGCACCGGATCGGTATAACCGAAAGGTCCTCCCCAGTGAGGAGTTGCGATCACTCTTCTGATTCCCTGAGCCTGCGCTGTTTTCAACATGCAAAGCGCTTCTTTCCATGAACCAGCCCCGTCATCGATCCCGGGTAATATATGACTGTGTGTATCAATTATTTTTGCCATTTTGTGCGCCGCTCCTTAACTTTGAATTCCAATACCTAGTTTCAACATTTTCACGGCGCTTCATTCTATCATTGCGATAACGCATTAATGTGTTTAAGTTTTTTCATGACACGCCAAAACAGCATATCCCTATGTCATTTATCAACTTTCAATAAAACACATTAGATAGATATGCTGCCTTTTATAGACCGCTGTTTAAATTCACTATAAACAAACATTACTTTTATCATAATTTTCACGATACATTTTTAATAATAGGCTAACATCTGTTCCTTGTCAACTCTCCAAAATGTATATTTTCAAATACAAAATGCATATTTTCTCTTATAAATATATTAAAAAGAGAGAATATGCATTTTTATTCAGATATTAAAAGTATAATTTCTTCACACGATGTAAAAATTATTCTACTGTTACGGATTTTGCCAGATTCCGCGGTTTGTCAACATCCAAACCTTTTGCGACACTGACGTAATATCCCATAAGCTGAAGCGGCACGATCGCAAGACTTGCGGAAAAATATTCTTCTGTTTTCGGCACATAAACGGAAAAGTCCGCCGTATCTTCCACGCTGTAGTTTCCATATGTCGTAAGTCCCATCAAATATGCGCCTCTGCTTTTTACCTCGACCATATTGCTCAATGTTTTCTCAAACAGATCGTTCTGAGTTAAGACTCCCACGACAAGAATTCCGTCTTCGATGAGACTGATTGTTCCATGCTTCAGCTCTCCTGCCGCATATGCTTCTGAATGGATATAACTGATCTCCTTCATCTTGAGGCTTCCTTCCAGACTGATTGCATAATCGATGCCGCGCCCGATAAAAAATACATCTTTTGCATTCGCATATTTACTTGCAAACCACTGTATCCGCTCTTTATCGTCAAGCGCTTTCTGAATCTTATCGGGAATTCTGCACAGTTCCTCGAGCAATTCTCCATGCCGTTTCTCATCTATTCTGCCTTTTACTTTTGCCATCTGTACGGCGAGAAGGTACATTGCCGCCAACTGTGCGCTGTACGCCTTTGTCGTCGCAACCGAGATCTCGGGGCCTGCATATGTGTATAAGACATGATCGCTTTCTCTTGCAATGCTTGAGCCGACTACATTGACGATCCCGATAACCGGAATTCCTTTCTCTTTTGCAAGACGCAAGGCGGCAAGACTGTCTGCCGTCTCTCCTGACTGTGATACGACGATCAACGCCGAATTCGGCGCAAGAATCGGGTTGCGATAACGGAATTCAGATGCGAGATCCACTTCTACCGGAATACCTGCCAGACTTTCCGTCACATATTTTCCGACAACTCCGACATGATACGCCGATCCGCATGCCGCAACATAGATCCTCTCAATGCTTTTTAGTTGCTCGTCTGTCAGACCTGCTTCCGAAAAGTCAATCGCACTGTCTTTTATATAAGCGCCCAGCGTATCCTGAACGGCTTTCGGCTGCTCATGTATCTCTTTTAACATAAAGTGTTCATACCCGCCTTTTTCGGCTGACTCGGCATCCCACTTGATCTCTGTCATTTCTTTTTGTATCTCTTCCCGGTCAATATTATAAAAATGCACTTCCTCCGAAGTCATCTCCGCTATTTCAAGATTGCCTATATAATATACGTTTCTTGTACGATCCAGAATCGCCGGAACGTCTGACGCGATCAGGCAGCCTTTTTTACTCTTTCCGATAATAAGCGGGCTGTCTTTTCTGGCCGCAAACAATCTGCCCGGACAATCGCGGAACATCACTCCGAAAGCATATGATCCTCTTATTCTAAGCATAGCCCTTGTAAGCGCCTCAAGAGGTGTTCCGGTCTTCTTATAATAATAATCTATCAGTTTTACCGCGATTTCCGTGTCTGTCTGTGAATAAAACGTATATCCCGTTTTCTGAAGCTTTGTCTTTAATTCTTGATAGTTTTCGATAATCCCGTTATGCACAAGAACAACGGATTTATCATCCGTGCAGTGAGGATGTGCATTATTCTCGGAAGGTTCGCCGTGAGTGGCCCATCGTGTATGACCGATCCCGCATGTGCCTCGCACACTTTTCCCGTTATCTGTTTTTTCTGCAAGGATCTTCAAACGCCCCTTTGCCTTTACTATCGCGATCTTATCCGTCTTTTCATTACGAACCGCGATTCCCGCCGAATCATACCCTCTGTACTCCAGCTTTGAAAGCCCTTCCAAAAGAATCGGCGCTGCCGGCTGTTCTCCGATGAATCCTACAATTCCACACATTGTTCCACATCCTCCTTTGATGCCTGTATTTATACATAAAAATTTTGTGCATAATAGTACCACCACTTTTTATGAAATGTCAATAGAACAAACGAATTTTTTTTATTTTTTTTGCTTTTGTTTTTATTTCTTTTGCTGTTTCGGGAAAATCTGTCTGCATATGGGCGCTATCCGATCTCTTGATAAACTGCCGCCGCTCTACACCCGAAGATGAAACTCTTCGATCAGGTGAGCAATATTTTCTTCTGTATCTTCAAGATCATCTGCGATTTGAGAAATTGTTTTCCCCTTTTCAAGTTTTTTCTGAACGAGAGCTCTTTTTTCTTCTTTTCGACCTTCTTCTCTGCCTTCTTCCTTCCCTTGCTTTCTTCCCTCTGCTCGTCCTTGTTCTCGTCCTTCCTCTCTGCCTTCTGCTCGCCCTTGCTCTCTTGCTTCTTCTCTCTGCACTTCGATATCTGTTTCATAATCATATTCATCCAACAGCATATTGACAACCTCGCTTCCTTTTCGCATTAAATAATCAGCAAGAATTCCTTTTTCAACGCACTCTTTAATTGCCTTTTTATACGGTTCTTCCACGCCGGAGATCTGATAGTTCTGTACCGTTTCCATAAACTGGCTGTATTCTTTCAGCACCTGACATTTCTCCAGGATCTCATGATGCTCTTCCGGTCGGATATTGATGACCTTTACTTTTAATTCCAGACTCGGTTCACCGTCTTTTACAATATAGGCGTCTGACAGACGGAGCTCTTTTTCCTTCTCCCATTTTTCTTTTCCGTTATAAAATGTGTAAAATTCCGGCGTCGGAAGGGGAACGAGTTTCTTTTTATATCGGCTTCTCGGCGGCACGAGCCTTTCATATGCCCGTCCGATGTACAACAGACTGCGAAGGGGCATGTTTTCGTTGATCGTAGACTGATGCTCGCCGAATACGATCACTTTCCCACCTGCATCGAAAGAAATGTCGTTTTGAAAATTCATATAGATCGTATTGTCTACGCGGAATTTCCGGATCTTCGTTCCTTCCGGGAGGGGCTCGTCGTGGATGGCGTTAAAGAGCGCGATTTCATTTGCTTCTGCTGATTCGTCTTCATAGAACAGATCTACGAAGACGCTGTTTTTGATTTCTCTGTTTTCTTTTCCTGTCATAGGCTTCTCCTTTCATGCACATGAACGAGTCCTATGAACTAAGAGAAAAGTTTTCACAATAAACTTTATTTTCTTTCTTAAGAATCAGTATACGAAAAAAAGCGGTGCTCTACAAGACTCTCCATGCAAAAATAATTTTGTTAATCGGGTAACTTTGAGGGAATTCCTCGGACTGACGATACTGTCAGCATTCTCCGCGGACAGACGAGACTGCCGGCGCTTTTCACAGAAAGAATTTCTGTGAGTGGATTTATCATAACATATTTACAAATCAGGAACAATGATATTTTATTACAAGGATCTGCACTCTAACGTCAGTATACGATAAAGAATACGGCTGCACCGCAGCTTTCACTGCCATGCAGCCGGAATAAGTTTTTATTTATTACTTGCCGAAAGCACTTCTTCCGCAATATTTCTTGAGTGATCGGAAATCCTCTCTAAGCCGACAAGCGCGTCAAGAAATACGATTCCCGCCTCCGTATCGCACTGCTTATTTGCAAGACGCTGCATATGATCTGCCCGAAGGCGGATCTCCAGATCATCGGCGCTTCTTTCTTTTTCAATCACTTTCAGCGCCTTCTCCGCACTGTTCTCTTCAAATGCTTCAACCGCATAAGTGAAACTGTCTGAACAGACTTCCAGCATCTCTTTCATTTCTGCTGCCCCGACACCCGAGAACTTCTTTTTCTGGTTCGCAAGGTTTTCTGCATACTCGGAAATATTTTCACAATAGTCGCTGATTCTTTCGATGTCTGAAACAATCTGAAGAAGGCTTGCCACGTGCTGATGCTCTTTTTCATTAATCGCCAGAGAGCTGATCCGTATCAGATAATCTGTAATTCCCTTGCAGAGCCGGTCCGCGATACTTTCTTCCTCTCGGATCTCGTTCATCGTCTCTTCATCCTGAGTAAATAATACTCGGCGAGTCTTGTCCATCGTTCCTTTTACAATATATCCCATCCGGCATACTTCGCTTACAACAGACTGAATCGCAATACTCGGAGTCTCTAACATCCTTTCATCAAGGAGCACACGGCTTTCATCTACTACTCCGTCTTCCTCTTTCTGGAGTTTTCTTGCCAGTTTGATGATCCAGTCGGATACCGGGAAGAGCAGCAGTGTCGTTCCGATGTTGAAAATTGTATGTACCGTACTGATCTCTGTCTGCGTAATCATACCCGCGCCCATACCCGGGTTGAGCACTTTGAAGAAAAAGATCGCCGCAACACTGAATATGATTGTTCCGATCACATTGAACAAAAGATGCATGATCGCCGCTGTCTTTGCTGTCTTTTTCGCTCCGATACTTGACATGATCGCCGTCACACATGTTCCGATATTCTGCCCCATGATAATATATACCGCCGCATTAAACGGTACAAGTCCTGCTGCCGCGAGACTCTGCAAGATGCCGACCGATGCAGACGAACTCTGGATGATCGCCGTCACAAGCGCACCTGCAAGAATACCAAGGAACGGATTGTGTCCAAGCTTCACGAAAATGCTGCAGAATGCTTCTGATTCCTGAAGCGGCGCAACCGCCGACGACATCGTTGTAATTCCGACGAAAAGGATACCGAACCCTACGATAATGCTGGAAATATCTTTTGATGAACGTCTCTTGCCCGTCAGCATGATGATCACACCGATAATAATCGCAATCGGCGCGAGATTGGCAGGACTTAAAAACTTCGCCCATTCCACACTCGACACGAGCCAGCCCGTTACCGTCGTTCCGATATTTGCTCCCATGATGACGCCCATCGCCTGAGACAGATTCATGATACCTGCGTTTACAAACCCTACGACCATAACTGTCGTTGCCGACGAACTCTGGATCACTGCCGTAATAAATGCGCCGAGCATCACTCCAAAAAGTTTATTTTTCGTCAGCGCTTCCAATAGAGACTTCATCCTGCTGCCCGCGGCATTCTCCAAACCTTGCGCCATGATCTGCATTCCGTAGATAAACATTCCCAAGCCACCCACAAACGGGATGATAATAGATGCATAGTTCATAATTCTACTCTTTCCTCCGTAGCTATAAGAGTTTTTTCATTCACTTTTTTCACATAATTTATGCAGAGCTGCAAAAGTGTGCAACCCTGCATTCTTACGATACCATTATCAGCGTCAAAAAACAACAAAATCTTTGCATTTTCTTAGCGCAATTTTCACAGACGTTTTGTGGATGTAATATACACATAAAAAACTGGCGTTTTCTACACTTTCATGCTATGATGTCGATAAAGCATTATACCGATCCAGAACTGTTGGAAATCAACACCTTAGAAAACGCGATCTATATGGCAATGCAGAACGATGTTTCATTCATGATCGGACTTCGGCTGTCTTTATACGAACATCAGTCAACTTTTAATCCTAATTTACCGCTGAGATATCTGTTTTATATTTCGGACTTATACTCGGGTATGATCGACAAAAACAAATTATACGGTTCACGAAAAATTTTGATTCCGCCGCCGGAATTCGTCATCTTTTATAATGGGATCCAGGATCAGCCGGACCGCCGGATCTTACGATTATCCGATTTATATTCCATACGGGATCAACACTGCAAATTAGAATTAGAAGCTGTCATGCTCAACATTAATCTCGGACATAATCCAGCCTTAATGAATGCATGTACGATGCTGCATCAATACGCAGAGTATACAGACCGGGTTCGTCGGTACACAAAAACAATGTCGCTTGAAGATGCGGTTGAACATGCCATCACAGAATGTATCCACGAAGGGATTTTAAAATCATTTCTTGAGAAAAATCGAGCGGAGGTGAAAAACGTGTGCATTTACGAATATGACGAAGAAGAACATATCCGGCTGGAACGCAGTTACGCCTGGGAAGACGGAAAAAAGGAAGGACTTAAAGAAGGTATTCGGAAGGGCGAAAAAGGGAAAACTTGCAATCTCATTCAGAAAAAACTCGAGAAAGGAAAAACTCTTTCCCAGATTGCAGACGAGCTTGAAGATACGGAAGAAAATATCGGACGCCTGATCGAACAGTTTCATCTTGAAATACCCCAATAACCGAAGCGACTTATATAGAGAAAAACAATTATAATTCTCTGCAGACACAGTGTGTACAGAAATCTTCTTTATTTTATTTTTCTTGATTTCTGTACACATTTTCATAAAAATCTATTTTTTCATTTTCGGTTCAAAGATAAAGGACGCAATATAACCGAAGATCAGCGCTGCGGAAATACCGACGGCACTCGCCTGAAATCCACCCATGAACACACCCATAAATCCATATTTGTCAACAGCTTCTTTCACGCCCTGCCAAAGCACATTGCCGAATCCCGGAAGGGGAACGCCTGCCCCTGCCCCGGCAAGTTTCTGAAACGGATCGTACAGTCCGCAAAATCCAAGCAAAGCTCCGCCACATACTAAAAGCACCATAACCCTTCCCGGCATCAGCTTTGTCCTGTCTAATAAAATCTGCACAGCCGCGCATATAAGACCTCCTACGATAAACGCTTTTACATAATCCATTTTGTTTCACCCTTTCTCTTTTCTACTCTGCTCATTCTTCTTGCTTTTATCATTTTGCCTTCTATCTTCTTGCTTTTTAATTTCCTTATGCTATGCATCGCTTTCCAGAACAATTCCGTGAGCGATCCCCGGTACGCTCGCCCCCTCGTTGAAACTGACGGTAGACATAAGCGCCCCTGTAGGAACAAACAACACCCGCTTCCATTCTCCTTTTTCTAATTTAGGAAGTACATACGATGCCAGCGTTACGGCGGCGCAGCCGCATCCGCTTCCACCGGCATGCGTATCCTGCCGTTCTTTATCAAAAATCGTCATTCCGCAATCCATATGTTTTTCGCATATATCGTACCCTTTTTCTCTGATAAGATCGAATAAAATCGTTCTTCCGATGCTTCCTAAATCTCCTGTAATAATCCTGTCGTAATCTTTTTCTTTTCTTTCCATATCCTGAAAGTTCTGTACAATCGTATCCATGGCCGCCGGAGCCATACACGCGCCCATATTTTGAGAATCCTTCAAGCCATAATCTACGATCTTTCCGACAGTTACTCCTGTAATGCGAATATTAGAAAAGTACGACTTTGTATTTTGTTTTCTGTATTCCTCTGCCGACTGCACAAGAAACGCGCCGCTTCCCGTCACTGTCCAATGTGAAGAAAGAGGTCTCTGATTCGCATATCCTAACGGAAAGCGAAACTCTTTTTCCGCACTTCCAAAATGACTTGATGTGACGGCGATCATCGTTCCTCCGTATCCTGCGGCAGCGCTCATAGATGCAAGCGCAAGCGCTTCTCCTGATGTAGAACATGCTCCGTAGAGGCCGAACATCGGAATCTGCAAAGCCTCTACCCCCATTGAAGTTGCTATTCCCTGCCGCAAAAGATCCCCTCCAAAAAGATATCGGATCTTTTTCAAGTCCACATGTGCCTTTCCTGCCGCAAGAACACACGCTTCTTTCTGCATGTTACTCTCCGCTTCTTCCCATGTCTGTGCTCCGAACAGGTCGTCTTTATCTGTCACGTCAAATAATTTCCCGATTGGTCCATCCGCCTCTTTGCTGCCTGCGACAGACGCAGCGCTGATAAGATACGGCGCTTCCCGAAACATAATGCTTTGCGCCCCTTTTATCTGATCCATAATCCTTCCTTTCCCTGACTCCGTCTTCCATCAGCCATGTTACGCACACATTGCGTTTTACACATGGCGTGGGCTGAACTGTTACAGTTTTATTTTTATTATTTTTATTGTCGGCATATTTGCGAAAAATTATTATGAATTTATATACATATTCGGAAAATTATTTCAGATACTAACAGAAAAGAAATTAAAAACGCGCGTGTTGCGCGAAATGCAAGGAGTGTGTTTCATCTATGGATAAGATACAAAAACTGAAACAAGAAAAACAATATGAACAATATGTAAAAGAAAAAACGCCCCGACATAATCTTTTTCTGAATATGTGCAAAGCGTTTTTCCTCGGCGGGCTGATCTGCCTGCTCGGACAAGTTATTTATCATTATTTTGAATTACGAAATCTTTCTCCCGATGAGTGCAGCCGCTGGATGTCTCTGTCGCTCATCCTTTTAAGCGTTTTGTTCACCGGAACCGGAATTTACCAGAAACTTGCAGCCTGGGGAGGCGCCGGAGCGCTCGTGCCGATCACCGGATTCGCAAATTCAGTAGCTGCCCCTGCCATCGAATACAAAAAAGAAGGTCAGGTATTCGGCATCGGATGTAAAATTTTTACGATCGCCGGTCCTGTTATCCTGTACGGTATTTTCACAAGCTGGGGACTGGGACTGATCTACTGGTTCGGAACTTTATTTAAGTAAAACGCAGCCGTCCGTATATTTTTGTCATTCGCTCCATCTCCCGAACTGTCCCTTCATCCGGCTCTCCCGGTTTCATACGCCATTCCCAATTCCCGCCAAGTGTGGACGGCGTATTAATTCGTGCATCGCTTCCAAGTCCCAGATAATCCTGCATCGGAACGATGCACAGATCCGCCGCGCTTCCCATTGCCATAGCAATAAAATCTCCCGCAAGCGTATCTTCATCAAGACGGGGCTTATACATGTATTCTTTTGCAAACTGCCGTGTTGATCCTGCCGCCGTGTGATACCATCCTTTTGTCGTATCATTATCGTGAGTTCCCGTATATACAACGCAGTTTCTTGTATATGTATGCGGGAGATAGTTTGAATCTTCCCTTGAATCGAATGCAAACTGAAGCACTTTCATCCCCGGAAATCCACTTTCTTTTAAAAGCTGTATCACACTCGGAGTTAAAAAGCCGAGATCTTCGGCAATAATCCTTTTTCTGCCGATCTTTTCTTCCAGCGTCCGGAACAGCTCTATCCCCGGTCCCGGCATCCACTTTCCGTGTACTGCCGTTTTTTCTCCGTACGGAACAGCATAATATTCATCAAAACCGCGGAAATGATCGATCCGCACGACATCATACAGCCGGAAACAGTGTTCGATCCTGCGAATCCACCAGTCGTACCCTGTTTTTTTATGATATTCCCAATCGTAGAGCGGATTCCCCCACAACTGTCCTGTCTGCGAAAATCCATCCGGCGGACATCCCGCAACATCGATCGGTTCAAGAGCGTCATTAAAACGGAACATCTCCGGCGCCGACCATGTATCCGCGCTGTCAAACGCAACATAGATCGGAATATCTCCGATAATCTCTATGCCGTTTTCGTTCGCATAAGAGCGAAGGCGTTTCCACTGTCTGTCAAATTCATATTGCTGAAATTTGTAAAAGGCAATCTGACGCGACAGCTCTGCTTTTGCATTTTCAATCGCCTGTGACTCTTTGTTTTTAAGCGGTTCTTCCCATTCATTCCAACTCACGCCGCCGTTTCGGTCTTTGATCGCCATATAGAGGCTATAATCTTCCAGCCAAAATTGATTTTCCGAAACAAATGCGCGGTATTCGTCATTTTCTCCAAAACGCGAAAACGCTTTCTCAAGTATTTGAAACCGTATCTTATATATTTTTTCATAATCTATCTTATCTTCCCGTATTCTCTCACATCCGTATTCGCACTCCTGCGCTGTCAACAAACCTTCTCCTGTAAGCGTTTCAAGATCGATAAAATACGGATTGCCTGCAAATGTAGAAAAAGACTGATACGGAGAATCTCCGTATCCGGTCGGCCCTAACGGAAGAATCTGCCAGTAACTTTGCCCTGCCGCCTTAAGCCTGTCAATAAATTGATAGGCTTCTTTTGAAAAACATCCGATTCCATATTTTGACGGCAGTGAAAATATCGGAAGCAGCACGCCGCTTGCCCGTTCCATAACCATCCCCCTTTTCATCAATATACCGTTTTACTAATATTTTTCTTTAATCTTATGATCTTGTTAATTTCCAAATATCTCTATTATACTGTTCAATCGTTCTGTCTGATGAGAAGTAGCCTGCTTCGGCAATATTGACAAGCATCTTTTTCGCCCATTCCTTTTGATCTGTATACGCCGCCAGCGCCTTGTCTTTTGCCTTTTTGTACGCATCAAAATCAAGAAATGTCATAAACCAGTCTTTTCCTATCAGCTCTTTTTGCAGACGCTCCAGACTTTCTTTGCATCCGATCTTCATCATCTGTTTTTCTGTAATGAAATCAACCGCCGCTTTGATCTTCGGATTCTTTTTATAATAATCTTTTGCCGAATAATCCGCTTTTTTATAATGTTCGATTACTTCGTCGCTTGACGCTCCGAACACGAAAATATTATCGTCTCCTACAAGTTCATGTATCTCTACGTTTGCCCCGTCCTCTGTACCGAGAGTGACTGCACCGTTTAACATAAACTTCATATTCCCCGTGCCGCTTGCCTCTTTTGACGCAAGAGAGATCTGCTCGGATATATCACATGCAGGAATCAGTTTTTCAGCCTTTGTCACATTATAATTCTCTACCATGACAACTTTCAGATAAGGACTTACTTCCGGATCATTATTAATGATCTCCTGCAGGCAAAGTATAAGATGAATGATATCCTTTGCGATCACATATGCCGGAGCCGCTTTCGCCCCGAAGATCGCTGTGATCGGAGTTTTCGGAAGAATCCCCTCCTTGATCTCCAAATATTTATCAATAATATACAGTGCATTTAACTGCTGCCGTTTATACTCGTGAAGTCTTTTTACCTGAATATCGAAAATCGTATCTGCGTCTATCTCTATTGCCTGTGTCTCTTTCAGATACGCGGCAAGATCTTTTTTATTTTCTTTTTTAATCTCTAAAAGGCGTTTCAAAACAGTCTCGTCGTCTTTGTATTCAAGCAGTTTGACAAGTTTAGAGGCATCTTCTTTATACTCGTCTTTGATTGTTTCATCAAGCAGCGCCGTAAGACGCGGGTTGCAGTGAAGAAGCCATCTGCGGAACGTAATCCCGTTTGTTTTATTATTGAATTTATCAGGATAGATTTTATAAAAATGATTCAGTTCCGATTGTTTTAAGATGTCCGTATGAAGCGCCGCCACTCCGTTAACGCTGAATCCGTAATGAATGTCGATATGCGCCATATGAACAGTATCGTTTCTGTCTATGATGGCTGTTGATTCATCGCTGAATCTTCTGCGAACTTTATCATCAAGTATCTCAATGATCGGAACGAGCTGCGGCACAACCTTTTTTAAATATCCGATCGGCCATTTTTCAAGCGCTTCTGCCAAAATCGTATGATTCGTATACGCGCATGTACGGGATACGACATCGATCGCTTCATCGATATCAAGCCCTCTTTCCACAAGAAGCCGGATCAGTTCGGGAATGACCATTGTAGGATGAGTGTCGTTGATCTGGATGACAGCATAATCCGGCAGATCATACAATGTACTTCCTTTTTGCACACATTCATCCAAGATCATCTGTGCGGCGCTGCTTACCATGAAATACTGCTGATAAATGCGCAGAAGCCTTCCTTTTTCATCGCTGTCATCAGGATATAAAAACAACGTCAGATTTTTTGCGATATCTTCTTTATCAAAATGAATTCCGTCTTCCACGATTCCCTCATCAACAGAATCGATGTCAAAAAGGTGCAGTTTGTTTGTCTGATCATGATATCCCGTCACTGCGATATCGTACATTCTTGCATTAACTTTCAATCCTCTGAAAGAAACCGGATAGACAACATCCGTTTTTGTCAGCCATGACTGTTTCTCAATCCACGGATTCGGAAGCTCTTTTTGAAGATGGTCTTTAAACTCCTGTTTGAACAGGCCGAGGTGATAATTCAGTCCGATCCCGTCTCCGGGCAGTCCGAGTGTTGCGATCGAATCAAGAAAACATGCCGCCAGTCTCCCAAGCCCTCCGTTTCCAAGAGATGGCTCCGGCTCAACCTCCTCGATCTGACATATATCTTTTCCGTTTTGAAAGAGCATTTCTTTTACTTCATCATAAATACCGAGATTGATCATATTGTTTGACAACAGTTTTCCGATCAAAAACTCTGCCGAAATGTAATAAAGCTTCTTTTTCCCTGCAGCTCTTTCTTTTCCTGCCGCCAGTTTCTGCACAAACAAAAGCAACGCTTCATAAATCTCTCTGTTTGATGCCTGCGCCACAGATTTACTCATATACAATTCTAATTCTTCCTGTATACCGGTTCTCATTTTACTACCTCCGAAAATTTTCCTCTCATTCCTTTTATGATTTATTTTTCTTCCTATTTTCCGAAACTGCAGTTCGGGAAAGTACACACCGGACAGTTCAAACACAAACCGCCTTCTCCGAGCGCGGTAAAATCTTCTGCTTTCAGCCGTTCCCCCGCCGCAATTCTCGGCAGTATCAGATCGAATATCGTCCGTTTTGCATACATTACGCATCCCGGGAGTCCCATGATCGGAACTTTTCCTGCATATGCGAGCATAAACATCGCGCCGGGTAAAACCGGAGCTCCATAAGTGATCACTTCATCTGCCGCATTTCGGATTGCAAGAGGTGTACGATCATCAGGATCAACGCTCATTCCTCCGGTGCAGACAACCAGTTCCGCCCCCTGTTCGATCCACTTTTTCACAGCTTCTGTAACCATATCGGCATCGTCACTGCAAAGAGTATCGCCGATTACTTCCATACCGCACTCTCTTAGTTTTTCTTTTACAACAGGAGTAAATTTATCTTCGATCCTTCCGTGATACACTTCGCTTCCGGTTGTCACGACCGCCGCTTTCATCTGACAAAACGGCAGAATCGTAAAAATCGGTTCGTTTCCGCACATCCGGTTAACCTGTTCCATCTTTTCTTCTTCGATCACGAGAGGTACGACACGCATTCCTGCGACCTTGTCTCCTTTTTTCACAGGAAAATTCCCGTGGCGTGATGCGATCACGATTTGTCCTAACCCATTTACCGCGTTCAGTTTTTCTTTATCAACTTTAAGCAGTCCGTCTGTTTCCGCCGTCAGCTCAATCTTCCCTTCTTTCGGCTTTGACGCTTTCAGAAATCTCCCCTGACATACTCGTCTTAAAACTTCCGCCGCCTCGTTTTCATGAAGCATTCCTTCTTGTTTCTCCCATACATACAGATGCTCTTTTCCAACCGAGAGCAGTACCGGAATATCCTCTTGCGTTACCACATGCCCTTTTCGGAAAACTGCGTCTTTTACAACGCCGGGAATGATTTGTGTAATGTCATGGCAGAGTACACTTCCGACCGCTTCTTCTGTCTTGATCAGTTTCATATATTCTCACACTTTCCCACTCATTTTATATAACAGTTCCGTCAACACCTCGTTTCCCAAAGAGATGTTCCGATGATTCCTGTTGTTTCTATCTATCCTTGTTGTTTCCGGTTATTCCTGTTATTTACAGTTATTGCAGTTGTTCCAACTCTTTCAGCCATAACGCCGCGCATGCGTCGCTTGGCATTCTCCAGTCGCCTCGCGGCGAAAGAGCTACGCTTCCGACTTTCGGTCCGTCCGGCAGACAAGAACGTTTGAACTGCTGCGAGAAAAATCTACGATAAAATATTTTCAGCCATTTCAAAATCGTCTCTTTTTCATAAACGCCTGCAAACGCATTCACCGCCAAAGTAAAAATTTTCTCCGGTGAGAAACCGAAGCGGAGCATATAATAAAGGTAAAAGTCATGCAGTTCGTACGGTCCGACAAGATCTTCTGTTTTCTGTGCTATGTCTCCGTCTTTCGGCGGAAGAAGTTCAGGACTTACAGGCGTATCAAGCACATCATAAAGCACCTGTCTTAATGATTCATTTTCTGTTGTATCCGCCGCATGCTGAACAAGATGACGCACAAGCGTTTTCGGTACAGACGCATTGACGCCGTACATAGACATGTGATCTCCGTTATATGTCGCCCACCCTAAAGCAAGCTCCGACATATCGCCTGTTCCGATCACCATACCGGCTTCCCGATTCGCAATATCCATAAGCACCTGAGTCCGCTCTCTTGCCTGTGCATTTTCATAAGTTACATCATGCACATCGGGATCATGTCCGATATCTCTGAAATGAACGTTCACCGCTTCTCCGATCGGCACTTCAATCAACGTCGCTCCGGTCTGTCTCGTCATCTCACACGCATTATTATATGTGCGGTCTGTTGTCCCAAAGCACGGCATCGTAACCGCAATAATCTCTTTTTTATCCCGTCCCAGCATATCGAACGCCTTTGCCGTGACAAGCAGAGCCAATGTAGAATCCAGACCGCCCGAAATGCCGACAACCGCTGATTTTGCATTCGTATGCGACAACCTTTTTTTCAGACCCATTGCCTGAATTGTCAAGATTTCGTCACAAATATGCGCTCGCGCCGCCTCGTCAGACGGCACGAACGGATGCTGTGAAAAGTTTCTCGTAAGAACAGTATCGCATATTCCCACATGAAACGGCACAACTACCGGACAACCGCAATTTAGCTTTTCCGGTGAAAACGTCGTATTTTTACGTCTCTCTCCTACAATTTTTTCAAGATCGATCTCTGAATAAATGATCTCGTTTTTATAACGTTCTGACTGCCGGAGGATCGTTCCGTCTTCCGCAATGATATTATGTCCTCCGAAAACGAGATCCGTCGTTGACTCTCCTTCTCCCGCGTTCGCATAGACATATCCCGCGATCAGGCGCGCGGACTGACCTGCGATCAGACGGGTTCTGTAACTTCCTTTTCCGACCGTTTCGTCACTTGCAGAACAGTTGACAATGATCGTCGCTCCTGCCAAAGCCTCCTCAATACTCGGAGGAACAGGAGACCAGACGTCTTCGCATATTTCCGCGCCTACTATAAGATCCGCCGTCTCATCATCCTGAAACAGGATCTTCGGCCCGAAAGGAACCTTTTCTCCGTCAAACTGAATCCACCTCACACTGTCCGGTCCCGGAGTGAATTGACGCATCTCGTAAAACTCTCCGTAATTGGGAAGAAATGTTTTCGTTGTAAATCCGATCACTTTTCCATCGTTGACTGCCGCCGCCGTGTTATAAAGCTTCCCGCCTTCTGTAAGCGGCATTCCCACAAACGCCAGAATGTTTTTGCCTTTTGTATGCCCTGCAATCTTTTTCACTGCGCCGTATGCCGCGTTCAGCAAAACGTTCTGCGTAAAAAGATCTCCGCATGTATATCCTGTTACGCATAATTCGGGAAATGCGACGATCTTCGCCCCTTTTTCATATGCCTGATCGATCGCCCTGCATATCTGTTCTGTATTATATTCCACATCTGCCACTCGAATATCAGGCGTGGCAGCCGCTACTTTCACAAAACCATGTCTCATCTTTAACTCCACCTTTCCGCTCCCGGCTTTTCTGGTTTCCCCATCATCGGCACAAGCCGTCTTACTCTATTTTCTATCTTCATCCGTAATAACTGTTTTGCCTGATTTTCTGCCTTATCTGCTTTTTTTCAGTAATTCTTTCAGCTCGTCTACAGTGTAATTATATGCTTCATTACAGAAATGACATTTTACTTCGATATCTTTTCCATCATCGATCATTGACTGAATATCTTTTTTACCGATGCTGATAATTGCCTTTTCGATCCGCTTCTTTGAACAGTTGCAATAAAATTTTGCAGGCATCGTATCTGTAATCTCAAGATCAAGTCCTTCTAATACTTGCGCAAGCATTTCTTCCGGCGTATGTCCATGATCGAGCATAGAAGTTACAGATCGGATGTTCTGAATATTTTCTTCCAGTTTGTTCAACACTTCATCTTCGATAAACGGCATTACCTGCACAATGAATCCGCCTGCACAGCGCACCGTATTGTCTTTTTCCATGAGAACGCCCAACCCTACGGAAGACGGAACCTGTTCTGACGTAGCGAAATAATACGTCAGATCTTCCGCGATTTCCCCTGTCTGAAGAATCGTCTGTCCTGAATACGGCTCTTTAAGCCCCATGTCTTTTATCACCGTCATTACGCCCTGTCCGAGCGCTCCGCCTACATCGAGTTTTCCGTTTTTCGGAGGAAGAATCACATTCGGTTCATGCACATAACCTTTGACATTCCCTTTGCTGTCCGCTGTCACTGTAAGACCTCCGATCGGACCGGAACATTTGATCTGTATCGTCAGCATATCTGTGTCATTTTTCATCATGCTTCCCATCATTGCTCCGCCTGTGAGCAGTCTTCCGAGAGCCGCCGTTGCGACAGGACTTGTCTCATGACGCTTGCGAGCCTCCTCTGTCAGTTCTGTTGTCACTGCCGCAAATGCGCGGATCTGTGCATTCGCCGCAGATGCTCTTACAATATAATCTTTCATCAATCTTTCTCCTGTTCTGTTTTATTTTATCATTACTTCATTCTATTTTCTTTTTGTCGCTTGCTCTGTTTATTTATCATGAATTTATCGTTATTTTATTATTACTCATTCTGTTTATTTTCCGTTTTCACGGGCGATCACGCATATTCTCTCGCTCGTATCGTTCGGCGTCTCTTTCGTATCCGCATCGTAAGCCTCTATAAATACAAGACCTGCACGTTCCAGAAGTTCTTGTATCTCGGCAAGCGTATACCCTCTTTGATAATGCGTCTCCGTATATCTCCGATATAAACTTCCGTTTTCGCCACCCTCTTCTTCTGAAAACATAGTATCTTCCAAGTCACCCGCTCCTTCTTCTGAAAGCAGAGCATCTTCCGAATCTGCCGTTCTTTCTGAAACATATGCATTTTCCATAGGGTTAAAATCTTCCGCGATAAACAGCGTCAGATCGTACTCGTTGATCTGTTCTTTCTCATAGTATCTGTTATCCCAAATAAAGCTGCACACGCCGCGGTCTTCCGCGATCGTACTGTCACCGATCACATCGCGGTATTTGTGAACAGTATTGAAGTCAAATAAAAAAATCCCTTTCGGATCAAGGTAATTGTTTACAAGTCGGAAGACTTCTTCCAGTTCGTCTGGTTCTGTTATATAGTTAACGGAATCGCAGACGCTTACGACCGCCCGAACGGTTCCGTACAGCTCAAACCCGCGCATATCCTGAAGCAGATAGAGGATATCATATCCTGACTCCGTTTTCTTTTCCATCGCAAGTTCTAACATTTCCTCCGAATTATCGACCCCTATCATATCGTATCCATATCCGGCAAGCCGTTCCGTCATCGTTCCTGTTCCGCATCCGAGGTCGAGCACGATCCCGTCTGTCACGCCATGTTCGCAAAGCTTCTCGCGGATGTGCCTCGCCCATTCGCCATAAGGAACATTATCCATAAATGTATCATAAACATACGCAAAACTTGTATACGCTTCCACAGTCGTTCCCTCCTATATCAACACAGCATACAAAAATCAGCCTATCAGCTCCGCCGCGCTCATCGTTCTGCCATTATAGAAACCGATCAGCCTGCGGTGATAAATCAAAAGCTATTTTTTGCTGTATTAGAAGTGTAACACATTTTACGGACAATTTGCACTGTAATTTCACAATAGAATGTTTAGAGGATAACAGAGATATTCTTCGTTGTCTGCATAGAGTCTTTTCGTATGTAGAAACAGTGTTTCATTTTCACAATCTTTACAAAAAAGAAGTTAATCTACAGAAATTGTTCGTTTGTTTTCTTTCATATCAAAACACCTTTCTTCTATGTATCTCATAGCAACAGTCTCCTTTTCTTTATTCTTATTTTTATATATCAGATTATAACACAAACGAAAAAGTGATACCTCCGCGCTTATGCAAACGATATCACTTTCTGTGTAGGATAATAATATATTATTTTGTCACAATTCTATAAGTCTATATTTATATATATCAGTATCTTCTAATACCCACAATGCATTTTGCTCTTCAAAAATCTCCATAGATATTTCATGAATGATACAAAAACGATTATCCCATCTCTTTCAAGACGTATTCTTCTATTTTTTCAACCAATTCTACTGCTGTGTCAATTTGTTCCTCAGCTTCTTCTCTAGTCGCTATATAGAAGTCATCATAATCGCTGGCATGTCGTATTTCTTCAGCCTCAGCAATTTTCCTTCCCAAAATTCTTGGGAAGATTTCTGTCTTGATATAATTTTTATTAAAATTTGCAAGGGCATCCTTATGCCTCTTATATGCGTTTCCATCTAAAGCATGAATAGCTGAAATAGCATGATAAATTCCATAATAGGCTCTGTTATTCGCTCCCCTGCATTCTCCTGCATCTAAAAGAATTTTTGCTGATTTTATATCACTTTTAGCAACTTCCAACCTATATAGAACCAAATCTCGCCTTGTGCCTTTTTCATTATGCTGCGTCAAATAACTTTACCCCCTCACTTGCCACATTTGAATAAAACGGATACACTTCTACCCACTTATTAAAATGCTCTTGATTCTTTGCTATCGGCTTAATATCTACATCATAATCCATATTAAAATCATAGGTTGCACCAGATAACTCATGACGATACTTTTTAATGTCTATATCACTTAAATCCAAAAGCACCATAATATCTATATCCGAGTCCTTTGTATAATCGCCCCTTGCATAAGAACCATACAGAATAACTGTTTTCAAATGTTTTCCGTATATTTTACAGAGCACTTCAACATATTGACTCACTAACTCTCTTGTTGTCATAGATATACCACCTCTTTTACCAACTCTCTATTATTAAAAATCATACTTTCCAATACCTTAAATTTGTATTTTATGAACATTATCCTTTATTCCACGAAATCAATCGTTCATAAGCATTCATTTCAAATATCTATCCATTTTTATTTGCTCCACCAGTCAACCTTCTTATACTTATTATAACCGATTTTTATTTCTTTTCCTATCTTTATTTGATACCTGATTATAAATATGTAGCAGTTCAGCCCGCGCCATTCGTTATACAGAAAGAGACGCCGCATAGCGCGGCGCCTCTGGTTTTGTTTCATTTTTTGCTTTTTATCAAGACAATCTTTATGCTATCCGATCTGTTTTTCAGACTGTTCAAATATTCAGATTAGTCTTCTTTTTTGCGAAGAGCTACGACTGCCGCTCCTGCCGCTAACATCAACCCTGCAAGCGGAATGATCGGTGATACGCCGTTGTCTCCTGTCTGAACTGCTTTATCCTCATCCTTCGGATTCTCCGGTTTCGGATCTTCTGACACTTTTACAAAGTTTGCTTGCAGCTCCGCTGCTCTGTCAACCTTAAACTTGTACTCTGCTTTATCAGAAACTACTTTGCCGGCTACTGTCCAGTTCACAAACTTGTATCCTTCTTTTGCTGTCGCAATCGCTGTTACAATTTCGCCGTTTTCATAGCTTTCTTTTGCAGGATCAAGTTTTACCGTTCCCATCTTAGAGTCGTTTGCTTTTACTGTTATTGTAACCTTCTCTACCGGTTTTTCTGTCTTTTTAAAGTTCGCTGTCAGTTCTACGTTCTTATCTACTAAGAATTCATATGTAGTTTCTGTAGAAACCGCTTTCCCTTCTACTGTCCAGTTCACAAACTCATAGCCTTCTTTTGCCGTTGCTGTTGCCGTTACTTTCTCTCCCTTAGCATATTCTGCTTTGTCAGGATCAAGTTTTACTGTTCCCATCTTAGAGTCATTTACTTTTGCTGTTACTGTAAACTTCTCTACCGGCTTTTCTGTCTCTTTGAAGTTCGCTGTCAGTTCTACGTTCTTATCTACTGTAAATTCATATGTAGCTTCTGTAGAAACCGCTTTACCAGCTACTGTCCAGTTCACAAACTCATAGCCTTCTTTTGCCGTTGCTGTTGCCGTTACTTTCTCTCCCTTAGCATATTCTGCTTTGTCAGGATCAAGTTTTACTGTTCCCATCTTAGAGTCATTTACTTTTGCTGTTACTGTAAACTTCTCTACCGGTTTTTCTGTCTCTTTGAAATTCGCTGTCAGTTCCACGTTCTTATCTACTGTAAATTCATATGTAGCTTCTGTTGAAACTGCTTTACCAGCTACTGTCCAGTTCACAAACTCATAGCCTTCTTTTGCCGTTGCTGTTGCCGTTACTTTCTCTCCCTTAGCATATTCTGCTTTGTCAGGATCAAGTTTTACTGTTCCCATCTTAGAGTCATTTACTTTTGCTGTTACTGTAAACTTCTCTTCTACCGGAGCTTTTGCTTTAAAGTTAGCTGTCAGTTCTGTGTTCTTTTCTACTGTAAGTTCATATGTAGTTTTTGTAGAAACTTCTTGACCGTCTACTGTCCAGTTTACAAACTCATAGCCTTCTTTTGCTGTCGCTGTTGCTGTTACTTTTTCGCCTGCATTGTATTTATCTTTTACAGGGTCAATCGTTACAGTTCCCATATCATTATTATTTGCTTTTGCTGTTACTGTATATGTCTCCGGTGCAGGCGGATCCACTTTTTCTTTCACTGTAATTGACATTACGGAGTGTGCTTTTGCCGTCAGCTCAAGATCTGTGCCTTCTGCCGTAACTGTTGAGTTTTCAATCGTTACTTTATCCGGCTCTGCCAAGCTGTTTTCATCAACGAAGCTTTCACCCGCGAGCGTCTGTACTTCTACTGTTTTGCCTGTCAGGTCTACGCCTTCTACTTTCACACGAAGTTTCTTATCATTCTCACGATCTGTATTTACTACAGTTACATATAATGTTCCGTCATCACCTTTACTTGCGATTGCGGAATATGCTTTTGTTCCGTTTGCCAATGTTTCTACGTGTTCAAACTCTGTTCCGACTACTTTCGTTCCTTTTGCAAATGAGTTAGAGAATAACTCGAACACTTTTGCTGAAGGTGTTGAGAAGAAACGGAAGTTCCCTTCTCCTGTTCCCTGATTAGCGCCCGTCTGCGGTACTGCCTGGATAACCGCCTGCTGTGTAGGTCCAAGTGAGTCTGCACCACTACTATACCAGTCTACAAGACAGTGTTTCTGGATGTACGGACTACCGAGACGAACATACTCCATAAGCACTTTTGCAATATATACTGCATGTGTCTGAGAACGAAGAAGCGGCGATGTAGATCTGAAAATACCATACTCAGATATAACCGGAACTTTTCCTTGCGGAAGCATGTTTACATAATTTTTAACTTTCTGAATACCTACATTTTCCGCAAGACGCATTGCCGAGTCATAAAACGCACCTTTGTCCTGATCCGCACCCGGATCTCCACAATATGGATGAATTGTCAGACCATCATAATAATCGTTCCAGTTACCTGCTGCCATCTTATCAATAAAACCTTTTGTTTCCCAACTGGAGTATACATAGCAGGATGCCTTTTCTGCACTTCCGCTTTTAGCATTGATTTCGTTAATCTCTGCCGTCATATCTTTCATCGCTTTAGAAACAGCTACAAATCCGTCTCTTTTAACTTTATATGTTACATAGATTTGTTGTCCCTTCGCCGGGATTTTACCATGTGTTCCGTCTCCGAAGTGGATTGATCCGTCTCTGTAGTCGATTGTCACTTTCTGGTCATTCGCTCCTGCGTTGTCAAGACTTTCTACAACCTCCCATTTATGATTGTTTCCTTCACCGTCAGTGCCTACCCATACTTCAACGCTTCCTTTTTGAACAGCTTCAAAGTTCTCAACCAATGTCTTTCCATCTTTTCCTGTCATCGGATTCGGGTTTGCATAACGCATGTAACGAACCTGATTTGCAGTTCCGTCACTGACAGATGCTGCCTTATTCCAGTCATCTTTTTTCACCGCATACTGTTTTGTAAAGCTTGCAACTCCACCTTCTACATACGCTTTTTCGGCATCCTGCGTTCCTATCATCCAATACTGCTGAGATGTTGTTCCATCAGTACCCGGTTGATTATTTTCATTTCCAATCTCAAAGTAACGTACGTTGTACGGCTCTGCATGTCCGTTTTCTTTTCGGATATCTGCCCATGCAACACCACCGCCCGGATTACTTCCTGCCGGAGCGTTCAGATACTCTACAAGATCTGCCGCATCCTGCGCAGAACCACGTCCGAAACCGTATACATAAACGATTTCTGACTGAATGTCATCACGGTACGCGAAATCGGCAACTTCTGTCAAACCGAAGTTCGGAGCAATTCCCCCTTGTCCCGGATTATTGTAGAATCCGTGAATCTGATTTACACGTTCTTCCTTTGGTCCTATTGATTCTTTCCAACGGAACAGGTTCGAGATCGTTCCTCCCGGATAACGGATAGATCCGAATCCTGCTTCTTTGTAGAGATCCGTGAACTCTTCTTTCATTTCCATCTTTGTACTGTCAAAAGAGCCATATCCGTTGAAAGCATATCGATGGTTAATACCTATCGTCGACTTTTCAATCGAACGTTCTTCTTTCGTAGGTGAAACTGTAAGTACAACTCCGATTGCCGCACGGTAATTCTTCATTGCCTCTTCCAGTTCTTTAATTGTCTCTGAAATTTCAGACAACTGACTTTCGGCAGTTAATTTTTCCGCTTCTGCAATCGCCTCTTTCAGCACTTTTGCCTCTTCTGCTTCTGTGTCCAAACTTCCTAATGCATCTAACTCTTTTGCTTCTTTAAGCGTTTCTTGTAACTGCGGGAAGAGCATTGCTCCTGCTTTTGATTCATAAACAGCTTTTGCCTCTTCTGCTGTGAGAACTTTATCATATACACGGATTTCGTCCACAAGACCTCTCATAGAAAGCGGGTCATTTCCTGCATTTTTATGACGCCCGATCAAAAGGTTTGTCAACTCATTAACAACCTGATTACCTGCATCTTTCTCGCTATCCTTTTCTCCGTTTATATAAAACGCAATTTTCTTTGTATCTTTATTGTATGTAGCCATTACATGCTGCCACTGGCTAAGATCAACCGTCTTATCGCTATATACATTCGTCGCATTTACATAAGTCGCATACTTATTATCTTTCGTAAACTGTAAAAATGTACGCCCCTGTCCGCTCTGCTGAAGCAGAACTGTATTTTTCCCTTCTCTATTTGTATTCGTATCATATTTGAACCACAAAGAAATCGAATAACTGTTCTGAGACGTCTTCATAATCTGAGGGATTTCCATAGTACCTTCAGTTCCCTCTGTAAATTTCAGGGATTTCCCAAAAATCGTATCTGATGCAATCGAAACATTTGAACCTTTCAATTCACCCTCATATTTTGACTGATCTTTTACGTTCGGAACTTTCTTCTCATTCACATTCTCAAAGTCATAATACGCAATGAGTCCGTTATCAATGTTCGTGTTTTGGGGTTCATCTGCCGCCCATGCCAACGCCGGCATAGTGAACAACATGCTGCACGCTGTCAATCCGCACAACCCCGTCCTCCACATTTTCTTTTTCATACTTTTTCTCCATTCTACGATACTGTTTTTTCTGCTATTGCTAAACTGTCTTTTGGTTTTTCTCCTCCCACGAAAGACCAGTATTGTTTATATTCTATCATAAATTAATTTTTTTTAAAGTTTTTTATGCATTTTTCCTTATAGATTAGAGTAAAAACGGAATTTTTTATGATTTCCCGTAATAATATGTGCCTATTTTCGTTTGTTTTATGTGAGTTTTGTACACAAAACACAACTGATGCAATGCGCTCCTAATCTCACACAGATAATTTTATACTGTATGAGACCAACTTCAGGTTTTCCAAAGAGAAGCGGATACGAAGTTTCACTTTATAAGGAAACCATTCTTATTCATACCAAATTCATACTTTTTAAAATGAACAGCCACCCTGTTAATGTAAACGCACTGAATACTGTAGTCAGCATGACGACGCCTGACGTCAGCGTGCCTTCATGTCCCATATTTTTTGCCATAACATAGCAGCTTACTGTTGTCGCCGATCCAAGCATGACGAGAATCGCGATCAATTCTTCTCTGCGAAATCCGAGCATCACCGCAAAAGGCAGAAACACCGCTGTAAATCCGACAAGCTTCAACATACAGGCAGCAATGACAGGTTTGATCTTTCCAAGCGCTTTTTGAACATCAAAAGAAGCGCCGAGCGCCATCAATCCAAGAGGCGTCGCGACAGCGCCTATATTTGACACTGTTTTTTCTATTACATACGGCATCGGTATCCGAAGCGCCGACCAGAAAAGACCTGCGGCTATGCCGATTATGATTGGATTGGTCACGATCCCTTTCAGCGTCTTTTTCCATAACAACTTATCTCGTTTTCTTTGTTCCGGCTGAAAGAAGGACAGGACGACGACTGCCATCATGTTATATAACGGCACGCTTCCGATGATCATAAGAGGCGCCAGACCCGCATCTCCGTATATATTTTGGATGAATGCGATCCCAAGAAGCGCCGCGCTGCTTCTGTATGACGCCTGTATAAACTCTCCTCTTATTCCCCTGTCCTTCCATAATAACGAAAGTATACCGGCAAGAGCAATGCTTGCAAGAGTCACGAAGAAACAAAATAAAACGAATTTTAAATTCCACACTTTCTGAAAATCGACAGATGCAAGATCTTCAAACACAAGAAGCGGAAGCGGCACAAGAAAGACGAACTGATTCATTTTCGATGCAAATACTTCGTCGAGCCATCCGAGTTTCCGAAAGAGAAACCCAAGCGCCATTAACAGGAAAACCGGTACTGTCGCATTTAAACTAAAGATTAAATTTTTCATTTTTCTTCCACCTCATATCTTATCGGTATTTCTTTTTGTAATATGGCATCCGTTCTTTAGACAAAAGATATATTTTCTTCTATATTTTGAACAAAATATACCACCTTGCAAATTGTGCTTTTACCGGAAGCCTGAGCGCCTATAAATATCTGAAATTTTTTATTCAAATTAATCTGTGCCTCTTTTACCGGTCCAAAATTCTGTATGACAATTTTATTTTCCATAATCAAAAATCACTTCTCCATCGCTTTTATAGTTCATATCAAGATTTTCTATACATACACAGCCGCAAGCATTGGTTATCTGTCTTGATTGCTTATGCAAGAAATTATTCTGTCCGAAGGGCAGTTACAGGATCACTTTTCGCAGCTTTTTTAGACGGAAGCAGTCCTCCGAGCAGCGTCAGTATTACGCTGAGAATAATAAGTATGATCGCCGGAATTACCGGAAGAACCGCACTTACGTCATTCGTTCCTGCCAAATGATGGATCAGAGCATTTCCCGGGATCAAAAGCAGAAGCGTTATCCCGATCCCGATCACGCCCGCACACAAACCGATAATAAACGTCTCGGCATTAAATACTTGTGAAATATTACTTTTAGAAGCTCCGATTGCGCGCAGTATCCCGATTTCTTTCTTTCGCTCAAGAACACTGATATAGGTGATCACACCGATCATGATCGATGATACGATAAGGGAAATCGCTACAAACGCAACGAGCACATAACTGATAACGTCTATGATCTGTGTCACAGACGACATCAGCGCGCCGACCATATCCGTATATGTGATAACCTGTTCTTCTTTTCCTTGTTCTTCCATTTTTCTGTTATAATCATCAAGAATTCTGACGACTTCTTCTTTGCTTTCAAAATCTTTCGGATAGATCGAAATCGTAGTCGGAACAGCGAAATCAACATAACCTAACTGTTTGAGATTATTGTCATACGTCGCATTTTTCGCAGCTCCCATAGACATCATCAGTTCTGCCAGTTCCTCTCCTGTCATATTCATCTGAAACGCCTCGGCAAACGCATCTTCATCTACATGCATAGCATTTTGCAGACTGCTTCCGATCTGTGTCATTGCCTGTCCTACAGAAAACTGCAGTCCTTCTGCCATCTGATTCATAACCTGCTCCATAGCCGATGTGATCTGCCTCTCAATCGCTGTTCCTACGGCTCCCGCATAAGAGGAAACCGCGCCTTTCATATAAGAACCGAACGCGTCTGTGATCTGCTGTTCCAGACTGTCCGCGTCTACGATTCCTTTCATCCCGTCAGACAGTCTTTGCCGTCCGTCTTCCGTTTTTAAATATGCAATAAAATGCTCTCCGATCTTTGTCGGATCAGCCAGCCCGTTTTCCGCCGCATAGGGAAGATACCCTTCCGTGAGCTCTTTTGAAAGCTTCTGAAGCTGTTCTGCGGTAATCTGAACATTACCTGCAATACCTCCGAAAATCTCATTTGCATATCGGTTCAATATCGCTTTCGCTTCTTCTGTCTGCATATATTCCGCCAAATATTCATCAAACTTAGACGGATCCTGATAGCCGTTTTCAACGATAAATTTTCCGTATCCTTTCGCTATTTCTTTCACCATTGCCTGAAGCTGTTCCATCGTCACGGACATCCCGCCGCCCGACTGGATGATCTCACTGATATTTCTTCGTATGATTTCCTGCGCTTTTGGCGTTCCAAGGTATTGTCCGAACTGTTGTGCAAGCGCAGAATAGTCCGCCTCCGGATGCGCGGCCGCATATTCTGCGTACCCTTCTGTCAGGCTTTCTGCCAGCGGCAAAAATCCTTCCGGCGAAACTGTAAGATCAAGGTCTCCCAGCAATTCTTCCAGATTCATCTGCGGCAGTTCGGGAAGCTGAACTTGAATCTTACTTAGATCTAACATTCCCGAAAGATTGACTGAACTTCCGGCAGAACGGAAAATCTCAGAAAGACCATCCGTTTTTTGCATTCCCGAAAAGGCATTTTGATCAAATGCAAATGCCCGGGCAAGTTTTTGTTCGTCGATCGTAATCAGAGAATCCATATTAACGTTGCCCTTTACATTTTCTGTCCCGAAATGTTCCCCTGTAAGAACGTTTCGTTTCGGATCTGCCTTCTGATCTTTGACTATTTTTGAGTTTTCCGCTTCTTCTGCGACATGTTTTGTCAATGAAGCTGGATAATTGATGCCTGACATCAAAGCTGCTCCGTTTGCATCTTTTACAGGCTGAACGATGCCGACGATCCGGATCGGCTCGGCATTTTTCACAACTTTGTCCATGTACGTCTGATCTCCCGAACGATCTTTCCACACATGATAACTGTTGTCATACTCATAGTAATCCGCACTGTTTACCAGTTTAAACTCTTTTCCGAGAATATCATCATATGTATAGACAGTTGAATCTTTCGGAACTTCGATCTGCTCTTCCTCGACGAATCCCGCAACCATCTCTTCCAGCTCCAACGGATCTCTTAAGCCCAGCGTGTACAGCAAAAGGTCGCTCATACCTCCGCCGGACGTCAGCACAAGCACGCATTCATTGTATGATTTCGGCCACCTGCCGGCTTTCACATCGTACTGATCTTTATACAGATCGGAATCTGCCGGCATCTGATAAAAGACGTCTGTACTCATCATCGAAGACATCAGACTGTTTGAGCCGACAGACGAACCAAGCCCTGCCGCCTCGAAAGAGCGGTCCGGATGTACCTGACGGACTTTCTCCCCGTCTTGCGCATAGATCTGCGGAACAACCTGATAAGAATACTCAACTGCATTTGTGTATTGATCGATCCGGCTTTCTTTACTGTCTAAAAACTTTTTCAAAGATTCCAGATCATTTGAATCCATTGTCGAAAACATATTCGTGACCATGTCGATCACCCATATATTTTCTTTTTCCCGCCGCTCTTTTGAAGATGTTCCCGTTCCCGCAGACACCGCTTTTACTTCTTCCGAATCTTCCCCGCCTGTCATCATCGAAGTAAAATCAAATCCTGTACTTTGGATCTGAAGCGGATATTGGGAAAGCGTTTCTCTTTCTATATTTTTTATGTAGTCATTCACTCCTGCGGACAAAGAGAGAATAAGCGCAATGCCGATAATTCCGATCGATCCGGCAAAAGAAGTCAATAATGTTCTCGCTTTTTTCGTCTTGAGATTATGAAAGCTAAGTGAAAGCGCCGTCAGAAACGACATGGATGATTTCCCCATATTTTTATGTTCCGGAACGTCTGCCGTTTCTTCATCCACATAAAATGCATCGCTGTCCGAACGAATCTTTCCGTCTTTTAACTCAACGATTCTTGTAGCATACTGCTGCGCCAGCTCGGGATTATGAGTTACCATAACAACAAGCCTGTCCTGCGCAACCTCTTTAAGAAGCTCCATCACCTGAATACTTGTCTCGCTGTCAAGCGCCCCTGTGGGTTCATCGGCAAGGAGGATATCCGGGTTATTTACAAGCGCTCTTGCAATGGCAACTCTTTGCATCTGTCCGCCGGAAAGCTGACTCGGGCGCTTGTGGATCTGCTCGCCTAAGCCAACTTTCTCCAACGCCTGTCTCGCACGTTCTCTGCGCTGCGCTTTGCCTACTCCCGAAATCGTAAGCGCCAGTTCCACATTTGCCAAAAGTGTTTGATGAGGGATCAGATTATAACTTTGAAACACAAAACCGATCGTGTGATTCCGATACGAATCCCAGTCCCGGTCTTTGTATTTCTTCGTCGAAATCCCGTTTATGATCAAGTCTCCGCCGTCATACCTGTCCAATCCTCCGATGACATTTAACAGCGTCGTTTTCCCCGAACCGCTTGGTCCTAAAATCGCCACGAACTCATTATCACGCAGATTCAGGCTCACTTTATCAAGCGCTTTTTGAACAAGACTTCCCGTCCGGTATTCCTTACATATTTCTTTTATCTGAAGCATACTGTTTTCGTTCCTTTCCGTGTCTTAAATCTATCGTCATCTTCCAAACAATATCTCATACACCCTATATGACAGACTTTCTGCAGTGAACTACCATTGTCTGAAGCCAAGGGGCTTCCTGTTTTCAGAATACTAAGATTAATGATAGTCCAAAACCCTGCCTCTTTCAAGATAATTTTCCTGTTGAAATCCCGCCTTGTCTTTCATCTTCTACCAGCCTTTTAAGAAAAACAATCCTGCTCCCAATCCTTTTCCTATGGCTGCGCCGATCACAAAAACAGACGCGTATCTGACGATTCGCGCGCGGCGCATAAAGATCGGAAAAACATTTAATATCTCCGCAAGCGCCATCGACCAGCATCCGACAAAAATCCCGGCAAAAATCCCAAACAGAACTTGTACCGCCCCGGACGCAAAAGACGCAGAAGCAAACGATACCGCATTCGGCGCAAAAGAGTAAAAAAGAAAAACGATATTTCCGATTATTCCGCCAAGCGCCACACATGTTTCATAGAAAAGCAATTTGTCTCCCGTGTGTGTCCGATCGGCAAAATCAGCGATCACTCCGAGTTCCACGATAAAAGAAAATAAGCCGCCTGCCACAGCCGCCCCTGCACTCAATCCGACAAGAGCCAGCACAAGCTGTTCCACGATCACCTCAGCCGCCTGTCCCATGAATACCGCCTCCTTTTCCGACATCGATCTCTTTTTCTTTTCTTGCCGCATTTTCAATAAGCGTTGTCTGAATATCGTTTTCATACACCCGCATCTGCACTTCCATCGGCGTAGGGTCTACTGTAAAACGGCGTTTCCCGAAATGATTGAAAAAGATCAAAATACCGATCATAAGCCCGGCAGAATATGCGATTTCCAAAATCGTTATGCCGCCCGGCTTATTTCCGGTGACAAGATGATAAATCTGATCAAACAGTTTCGTTACATCTACATCGTTATTAAACGCCATGATCGAAAATGCCGCCCCGCAAAATGTCACAGCCGTCACAAAGGCAGTTTTTGTAAGATGCCATGCATAAGACGGTGTTTTCTGATCTTCGTATGTTACGATCATATCTGTTTCTCCCAGATTCTGCACTTCCATATCCGGATATTGGCCGTGGATACATGCGATTATTTTCAGCACCGAAATCACACATCTTTGATTGCCCGTTTTCTTAAACTTCAATATTTTCATTGTTTTAAGCTTCGGAAGAAGCGACTGATCGGAGCACTCCATAGAAAGCAGATCTGCAAGTGTTACATCCGGCTTAGTCACCTCCACATCTCTATCGCCTTTAATATAGAGCGTTTTCCCTGATGCCATCCGCACAGTCCTCGCTTTCTCTCCGGATTAAAAATCCTTCTTCCGAGTGTTCCTTCGGCATATTCATGTAATACACTGCTCCGATTACAACCGCCGCAAGCACGACAATCGACAGACAAATCCATACTTTTTTTCGTCCGTTTCCATCTTCCATCATATGATCCGACTCCTTTTCACTGCATTTTTCAGTAAATCCACTTCTTTTTACTGTAGTATGCTGCCTTTGCCGGATTTTATACGATTCTTTTATCTTCCTCCTTTTTTTCTTAATTTTTCAATGATCCGTTTCTCGGATCTCGACACCTGCACCTGAGAAATTCCCATGATCTTTCCTACGTCGCTCTGTGTCCGATCAGCAAAATACCGAAGAAAAATCAACTGTTTTTCTTCTTCATCCAGTGTCTCGAGAAGTTCTTTGAGAACGATCAGATCCAAGATCTTGTCTTCTCTTTTCTCTTTTTCTTCTAATTTATCAAGAAGCCGTATCTCGCTTCCTTCTTTTTGATGAACCGGCCGGTAAATGGATTCAATCTCGCATCCCGCCTCCATCGCCTGTACAAGTTCTTCTCTTTCCACTCCGACTTCTTCTGATAACTCTTCTATTGTCGGCTCGCGCCCCAGCGAACTGATGAGACGTTCTCTTGCCTGTACGCTTTTATAAGCGATCTCTTTTAGCGAACGACTCACTTTTATCATTCCGTCATCCCGCAGGAAACGCTTGATTTCCCCGGAAATAAGCGGAACTGCATAAGTAGAAAACTTTACATTATATGTCAGATCAAACTTATCGATCGCCTTAAGCAAGCCGATGCTCCCTATCTGGAACAAGTCTTCGCGTTCCGCGCCCCTTTCAAGAAAACGTTTCACGACACAGTGCACCAGTCCGACATTTTCTTTTACAAGCTGTTCTCTTGCCGCCTTATCCCCACTGTGTGACTTTCTGATCAAAGCGATTGTGTCGTCCATATATCCCTGCCTTTTCCGACTGCCTTTTTCATCCGCACCCGCGTTCCTTTCCCGAGTTCAGACTCTACTTCCACGCTGTCCATAAACGCCTCCATAAACGCAAATCCCATACCTGACCGATCCTGATCCGGTCTGGTCGTATACATCGGACACATTGCCTCCTCGATATTCTCAATTCCTTTTCCCTGATCGCACACTTCCACTGTAAATATGTTTTCTTCAATCATACATTTGATATATACTTTGCGTACTTCTTTTTCATATCCGTGGATAATGACGTTTGTCACAGCTTCCGACACGGCGGTTTTCACATCTGCAACCTCCTCTACCGTCGGATTCAACTGCGTCATAAACGCCGCTACCGCCACGCGGGCAAAGCCTTCGTTCGCCGACCTGCTGTCAAACTTTAATTCCATTTCATTTGCAGGTGTCATTCTTCTTCCTCCTCATAGATCTGCATTATTTTTGTCACCCCTGACAAAGTCAGTATTTTACGGATGCGTGCATTTGTATGCACCGCCCACACTTCTCCTCCGATCAGAGAAATCGTTTTATATCGCCCCATAATAACTCCGATACCGGAACTATCCATAAAATCTGTATTTTCAAAATCAAAGATCACGTATTTAATGTGATTTCGATCGATTAGTTTATCTGCCTTACGCTTCATCTCCTCCGCATTATGATGATCCACTTCTGCCGGAAGATAAATCGTCAGACAATTTTCCTGTACCTGATATTCCATCGCTTCGTCGTCTCCTTTTCGGCATCTTAAATTCAAAAATCTATATAATCACCGGAAGTGCCAAAAGGCACATTCCGGGATTGTAAGCAGTCGCCAAGGTCTCGGGCAAGCCCGGACTTTGGCTCGTTGCCTATACAAAAAAAGGACATGCCTCCCGGCATCTCCTTTTCTTTCGTAATGTATTAATTATTTTCATTTGTAATCTCAGCAAGTCCGCTCTGAGCTTCTGCGGCATATTCCGAACCCGCGTATTTTTCTATCACTTTTTGGAAATAAACTGTCGCGTTTTCGTTATCTCCGCTTCCTTTATAAGCCTGCGCCAGATTCAAAAGCGCCTGCCCGTCGTTATATCCTTCGTTCATGAGCACAACTTTAGACAAGGGGTCTATCGCCCCTGCATAATCACCTGAATTCAGCGCCTGTGTTCCTTCTGCTAATTTCACCTCACACGCTCCGGGATAAACGGCAGCCGCTATCTCATCATACTTGACCTGTCCTGTCTGTTTCAACGTGTCTCTGCTAATCCCAAGAAGAGCATCTGCCAATGCGGCGTCATCATAATCATTTGAAAGGAACTGCCCTTCCACACTCAGCAGTTTTTCATAGCCTTCCGCTGTCTTTTGTGCCAGCTCGGCATTCGCCTGCGCATCTTCGCCTGAAGCTCTGTAATTGTCAAGCGTCCGCGTCTGAGCGCTGACCTGCGCTTCTAACGACTTGATCTCGTCTGCGTATTCTCTCATCTGATCGTTCATCCGCTCAGATCTGGACTGATTCACGGCAGGCGCCACAAGAAACCAGATGATCGCCGCTCCGATCGCCGCTCCGATAAAGATATTGGCAACCGCAAGCTGGGCCGTAACTTGTCTGAATCTGGAATGCTTCGGCTGTATGATCGTCTCGTTTCCAAGACTGTATTCAACCGCTTCTTCTTTCTTTTTCTCTTCTTTTGTTTTCTTTTTCCCCTTTTTTGTCAGCTCATGCATATACAAAAGAGTGATCTCATTCGTCGTGTCAAGTTTTCTCGCCGTCTTGATCGTCTGTCTCGCCTGAGAATACTGCCCCGTATGCAGATAGATCAAGGTTAAAAGCTGATACGCCTTTAAAAATGTCGGATGTGCCGCGATCACCTGTTTTAACTGAATCGCCGCCAGATCCTCCCCGTTTTGTCTGCAATATGTAAGACACTGATTGTATTTCTTGATCGCAAGATCGATCTGCTCAAGCTCCTTGGCGGACGACTGAACATTTTTAATGTAATAATCCGCAATGTTGTCCCGGGACTTTAAATTCTTGCTGATGATCCATTCCACAAGAGCTTCCGGCACTTCTCCGATCCCATAATACACGAGACCGAGAAGATTTCTCGCGGCTATATTCTCCCTGTTGAACTGAAGACTTTTCCGCAAAGACATGATCGCTCCCGACATATCGCGGATCTTCGCCTTTCTCAGACCGTCGTTATACCAGTAGTTTGACTGATATACGATCTTTTTCGTATATTCCATTTATACCCACCATTATCTTTCTACTTCTTCTGATCCATTACCTGCTTTAACAGATCGGTCATATCCGTCAAGTCTTCCTGATAAACCGCATTTTCAATATCATCCACTTCAAGGCTTGGCTTGAATTTTTTTAATTCTTCTTCGTAATCCAGCATTTTATCTACCTCCCCGAATCTGGTTTTCCCTGCTGCCGAGATACCCCTCGATCATTCCGGTCAGATACAGCGACCCAAGACAGTATACATTGCCGCCTCTTCTGCTGCTCACCGCATATTCAAAAGCATCCTTCACCGAACCGATCACACGGACGGGTTTGTCGGTGTACTTCCGAAAAACTACTCCCAGTTCGTCCGCCCGCGTCCCCCTCGCGTCTTCAATCTGCGTCACGATATAGCATGCCGCCTCTGTATGCTCACAGAGATATTTTATCATTTCTTCATAGTCTTTATCCCGAACCGCGGAAAACAAAACCGCATCTGCAAACCCGGCCTTTTCCACTGTCTCTGCAAACGCCTTGACCGCGCTTATGTTATGTGCTCCATCCACATATACTCCGGGCAGAACTTCTTCCATCCTTCCGCGCCATCTCACCGCCTCAAGAGCCTCTTTCCATAAATGCGGATGTCCGTTTTCTCCGAACAGACCACGCATCACCTCCATCGCAAGCAATGCGTTATGCGGCTGGTACAAACCGATATTGTTCAATTTCCACGTGGTAGTTCCATAATAATCATTCAAACATGAAAATGCAATATGTTTGTCTTCGATTCCAAGAATTTCGTACGCATCTTTCCCTATTTTTTTACAGAAACTTCCGCGCTTTTTTGCTTCTTTTTCAATTACCGAATCGCTTTCTCCCGTCGTCTGCGCATAATATACGGGAACATGAGGCTTGATAATGCCCGCTTTTTCAGATGCGATCTTCTCCAACGTATCTCCGAGATACTGTTCATGATCAAAACCGATCGAAGTGATCACTGATGCCGCCGGAGATTCCACGGCGTTCGTCGCGTCAAGCCTTCCCCCCAGTCCTGTCTCAAGAACGGCATATTCCACGCCGCTTTCTGCAAATGCAAGCACCGCCATACCGAAAAGGAACTCGAAAAAAGTAGGATGAGAAAGCCCTGCTTCTTTCATCTTGTCCACTGCCTGCATCGTTTCTTCAAATACTTCGAGAAATCTTTCATCCGAAATCATCTGTCCGTCTATAACGATCCTCTCGTTGATCTTTACAAGATGGGGAGACGTAAAAAGCCCCGTTCGTTTCTGTTCCGAACGGAGCATTCCGTCCAGATACGCGCACACAGAACCTTTTCCGTTTGTTCCCGCCACATGGATGATCCTCATTTTCCGCTGAGGATCTCCGAGCGTTTTCAGAAAAGCTTTCGTGTGTGCCGCATCATTTTTTTTTGTAAATTTGGGAATGTCCAGTATATAGTCTACTGCTTCACTGTATGTCATTTTTCTTTTTCTTCCTTCTCAACGACAAACGCCTGTCTGCCGTTTTCCGGCGCATCTTTTTCCGGCGGCATCTCGGTCAGCGTTCCGGCGTTATACTTATACGTCTTCGTCGTCCGAAACGTCGTATTGCTCGATCCGACCTGCGCTACCATGATCGTGTCTCCGTCGGAAAGTTTTGACTCTTTCAGATCCAGACGGGTGTTATTTAAAAACGTCGTCTTTTGCTTTTCCCCGTTAATAAATACTTTACTTTGTTTCGTAAAATTCTCTCCGTAAATACTGTATGTTTTATTATATTGTTCTGTCACCTGTGAGATCACGGCGTCTTTTACGCCCATATACATATGGCCTTCTTTCATCGGAGAGCCTTCTTCTGCGTAAACGTACTGATCGCCGTACATGATATCGTACTGCAGCAGTTCCAGGTCTGCCAGATAATTTTTCGTATGGCGGCGCTGCTGATGATAGTTGAATACTGTTCCGGCATGGATATCCAGTCTTTCAAACACATCTGCCATCACCTGATATGCCGCTACGTTTCCGTCCTTTTTCTCTAACCCGATGTTATCCCATATAACATAATTTGTATTGTACAGATATCTGCTCTTTAGGTCTTTTGCTTCCAGATTCATCGTCGGAAGATGATCGCCGTAGAACACAAGTACAGTCGGCTCGTTTCTTTCCTCCACGGCGCGTACGAGATCTCCGGCAAATTCATCCATTGCATGGACAAGATTTACATAATATTCCCATGCATTTCTTTCGCCTTCATCTTCCACGCCGCTTACAACGATCTCCGGATCTTCCAACACTTTTTCTGTCGGATACTCTCCGTGACCTTCTACGCTGACTGTAAACACAAAGTCCTGCCCTTCGGTCGTATCCATAGACTCCATAATATTCGGAACGAGAATATCGTCTGTCGCCCATCCTTTCGGCGTTGTCTGGAGTATATTCATAAACTCCTTACTTGTGTAATGATCAAATCCCATGTTGTTAAATACCTGGGCGCGGCTGTAGAAATTTCCTCCGTTATTATGAAGAGCTTCGGCGCCGTATCCAAGCCCTTTAAGGGCAGACGCCGCGCTCTCTAACGTACGAGTCTTTGCATATGTTTTATATGGGTATTCTCCCGGTCCGAAGAAACGCATACTCATTCCTGTGAGAACTTCAAATTCTGTGTTTGCCGTTCCCGCGCCGACTGACGGCACTTTAAAGTATCCGCTTGAATATTCGCTGAACATTTTTCTCAAATTCGGGATCGGATCTTCGGAGAAGCGAAGCCACTCTACCTCTGTCGGATCGAAAAACGACTCAAGCTGTACGAAAATAATATTCGGACGCTGTTCTTCCGATCTTCCCGTCGAACTTTTCGTCAGTTTTTCTTCTTCGTTGATCTTCTCCATCGTCTCTTTGCCATATCCTGTCGGCTCGTTGATCCCTGTATTAAACAAACTTGCCGAGAAGCAATACGGAAATCCATAATCTTCATATGCAAACGCAATGTTTCCGAAGTAATTAGAAATGACACGTTTGTCAATCGCCAGATTTGTCAGCGCCATACAGCCGACAAAGGAAGCGACAACTCCGCCAAGCGCGATCCAGCGGTGCATCTTTCCTGTGTACTGTCCGCCCCGTTTCCACATCGAAACGACCCATACGATCAAAGCGGTCACACCGATAATGATCATAATAAGCTCAAACGTGTTAAAATAATTTCCCGTCAACTCCAATGCGTCTGAAAGGACTTTCAAATCTTGTGCATTAAAGGGGGTTACACGCTTCGTCAGCAGATATCCGTTGCAGATTCCCAAAAACAGCCAGAACACGCTGAGCAATATTCTTGTAAACACACGCCTTCGCACCAGATAAACGATCGTAAATGTAACGAATATCATGCATGAATTATACAAAAACACAAGCGGCGTTTTTGTAAGATACGCCCACGCCTCTCCAAACGAAAGTCTTGAGATGACTTCGATGAAAAAGTTAATGATACATGCAAGCAGAAACTGAAGCGGAACAGACAGCCGGTTCATCCACTTATAAACCGGCTGCATCTTCTTGGCGAACTTTCCATTGCGCCGTTTTTCCAAGATCATCTGCCTGCGTTCTTTCCTCTTTTTAAAGTGTTCCTTAATATCTTCTTTTTTCAGATTTCTGACTTTTGTAAAAAAACCTTTTATATTAGCCAAGACCTACCATTCTCTCCTTTACTTGTGCGAGCATCTGCTCGTATTTCTCGAGTTTGTCCCTCTCTTCCTGAACTTTTGCCTCCGGAGCTTTGCTTACGAACTTCTCGTTTGCAAGCATTCCTTTCGCACGTTTGATCTCTTTGTTCAGTCTCTCTTCTTCCTTTGTAAGTCTCTCTTTTTCCTGCTCGAAATCCACAAGATCCTCAAGCGGCAGATATACGACCGCATCAGGAACTACGATGGATACCGCATTGTCCTCTATTCCCTCTTTTGTGCTCTGCACGATGATGTCGGACGCCAACATAAGCGGCATTACCGACTGTTTAAATCCTTCAATCGCTTTTGTCAGTTCTTCTTTTTCGCTGACGATGAATACGTTTGTTTTACGGTTGTTCGGAACGTCCATCTCCGCACGGATGTTTCGGATGCCTCTTGTCACCGCTTTCACGCGTTCCATGACAAACTCATCCTGCGCAAAATTCCACTCTTCTTTGTATTTCGGCCACTCGGACATCATAAGCGACTCTTCCTCCGGAACGAGCGCCCCGTAAATCTCTTCTGTTATAAACGGCATAAACGGGTGAAGCAGTTTCAATCCCTGAGCCAACACAGTTTTCAATACCCAGAGAGCGCAGTTTGCGGCCTCCGGAGCTTCCTCTTTGTGGTAAATACGGAATTTTGCCATCTCTACATACCAGTCGCAGAACTCATCCCATATAAAGTCATATACTTTCTGAACCGCAATACCAAGCTCAAATTTGTCCATATTGTCCGTCACGTCTTTTGCAAGCGTATTCGCAGCCGATAAGATCCATCTGTCTGCCGGAGTAAACAGATCATGAGACGGTTCGTCAATAATATTTTCATCCATATTCATCATAATGAAACGGGATGCGTTCCATACTTTATTGGCAAAGTTACGGCTTGCCTCAACTCTCTCATTATAGAAACGCATGTCATTTCCCGGTGCATTTCCGGTAACAAGAGTCAGACGAAGTGCGTCCGCGCCGTACTTGTCGATGATCTCCAGCGGATCGATTCCGTTTCCTAAAGACTTACTCATCTTTCGGCCTTGTGAATCTCTTACAAGTCCGTGGATCAGTACTGTGTGGAACGGAGATTTTCCTGTATGCTCATATCCTGAGAATACCATACGGATCACCCAGAAAAAAATGATGTCGTATCCTGTCACAAGCACGTCTGTCGGATAGAAGTAATCAAGATCTTCCGTCTTATCAGGCCAGCCGAGTGTAGAGAACGGCCAGAGCGCTGATGAAAACCATGTATCAAGCGTATCTTCATCCTGTGTAAAATGCGTGCATCCGCAATGCGGGCATTTCTCCGGAGCGTGTCTGTCTACGACAAATTCTCCGCATTCGTCACAGTAATATGCCGGAATTCTGTGTCCCCACCAGATCTGTCTGGAAATACACCAGTCTTTGATATTTTCAAGCCAGTGAAGATAAATCTTATCGAAACGTTCAGGCACAAATTTTAATTCTCCGCTTTTGAGCGCCTCGATCGCCGGTTTTGCAAGCTCTTCCATCTTCACGAACCACTGCTGTTTGATGAGCGGCTCAACTGTCGTACCGCATCGGTCGTGTGTTCCGACTGCATGTGTATGCGGAACAACTTTCACGAGATATCCCTGCTCTTCAAGATCTTTTACGATTGCCTTTCTCGCCTCATAGCGTTCCATACCTGCGTATTTTCCGCCCTTTTCATTGATCGTAGCGTCATCGTTCATTACATTGATCTCTTCCAGATCATGACGTTTTCCTACTTCAAAGTCATTCGGGTCATGTGCCGGAGTGATCTTTACCGCTCCTGTTCCGAACTCTTTGTCTACATAGTAATCCGCCACGATCGGGATCTCTCTGTTTACAAGCGGAAGGATCACGTTTTTGCCGATAATATCCTGATATCTCTCGTCATCAGGATGTACCGCGATCGCCGTATCTCCAAGAAGCGTCTCCGGACGCGTTGTCGCGATCTCAAGGAAACGGTCTGTTCCTACGATCGGATATTTGATATGCCAGAAATGTCCTTCCTGCTCTTCATGCTCTACCTCTGCATCTGAAAGAGATGTCTTACATTTCGGACACCAGTTGATGATCCTTGATCCTTTGTAAATATATCCTTTTTCATATAATTTGATAAATACTTCTTCAACCGCTTTCGAGCATCCCTCATCCATCGTAAAACGCTCTCTGTCCCAGTCGCAGGAAATACCGAGCTTCTTAAGCTGATTCTCGATTGTTCCGGCATACTCTTCTTTCCACTGCCATGTACGCTCAAGGAATCCTTCCCGTCCAAGTTCTTTCTTATCAATACCTTCTTCTTTGAGCTGATTCGTAACTTTTACTTCTGTAGAGATAGCCGCATGGTCCGTTCCCGGAATCCATAACGCATTGTAGCCTTCCATTCTCTTATAACGGATCAGGATATCCTGCAATGTGTTGTCAAGCGCATGACCCATATGAAGTTTTCCGGTAATGTTCGGAGGCGGCATCACCGTTGTAAACGGTTTTCTGCTCCTGTCAACCTCAGCGTGAAAATATTTGTTTTCACACCACTTCTCATATAATTTTTCTTCGATCGCTTTCGGATCATATGTCTTTGCCAGTTCTTTGCTCATTCTTTTTTCCTTTCTTTGCTTTCCCTCATTTTATTGAACAAAGTGAGCAAGCCCACTTCAACTCTCCGCCCCTCATAAGTGAGGGGCTTGGCACTTTGCACGCGCCAAAATTTCGGACAAACCCGACTTTGACCAGCCGCCGATACTCAAAACAGTCCACCGGACTGTTTTATCGCATGCTTGGCAACAAAAAACGCCCTTTACATCTGTAAAGGGCGAATTCTCCGCGGTACCACCTTATTTCATATATGCTGTCACACATATATCTCTCACATTCTATAACGGGAACTACTCCGGGATAACCTACTTCAATCGTTCAATCATCCGGTTCAGAAGCTACCTTCCATCATCCTTTTTCCGAAACTGCCTTTCAGCCGGATCTTCTTCATCTTTTGCTCAATCTCCTGCAAAGCTTCCTTAAATTCTCCGGGCAGTTCTCTCTGGCGGTTGGAATAATGTACTCCTCTTCATCAATACCTTTACCTTAAAATAACTACCACATACTATAGACATAAGCGCCGTATTTGTCAAGATTTTTAGAGAATCTTAAGACTTTAACGCAACAGTTCAGCCATATAGTGTTCGGGAAGCACAAAACATGCTTGCATGTTTTTGCGAGCGGACATCTGTATGTGCTGAGCGCCTTTTTATGAGTAAAACAGTGGCGGCAGCCACAATAAGCACGCAGTGCGGTTTTACGAATGGCGCGGGCGGAACTGTTGCTCTCAACCAAGCCTGCCATACAGTGTTCGGGAAGCACAAAACATGCTTGCATGTTTTTGCGAGCGGACATCTGTATGTGCCGAGCGCCAGTCGCCCCCCCCCACCCGTAAAACGGGCAATGTCGTTAACTTAAGAGTATTTGTTAAAAAAAGCTGTATGCTAATAAAGTGATTGGATTTATTGTTACAAATAATCGCATCACAAATAGGACTGCTGATTTTTTTAACAGTCCGATAGCCTTTTGGTTATGTTTTTATTTAAATACAGCTTTTCATATGGCTGTAATATCTCCGACGTGTATGTTTTCGGTATCTACCAAACTTTCTATCAGGGCGGATAATGGGACATGTTTTGGAAGCTTCTTCCACTATCCGGCATATCATCTCGTAACATATGGACAAGGGCGACCGCAAAAGGTGTACGATACAGTTTTTTATACGGTTTAATATATAACTACGGTTAGCCTGGTAAGCATGCCTATTATTGATAGACACAATGATTTTTGAATCTGATTCCGACTTTATAACCGCAACTAGATTGGATAAATACATTGCTGCAAAGAACTCCTGTTGGATACTGGCAGGCTTAATGCTGTTAAAGGCTTCTATTTCAAGCCTGTTCTTAAGTTCTCTATATTTGCTTTCAACTCCCCAACGAAACTGGTATAAATCTGGAAAGTTCTCCTTAGCTATCTGCTCGGGCATCAGATTTGTCACTAGATATTCTGTGCTGCCGTCTTCCAATAAAAAGTGAATGCTCCTTAAAGTAAGGGATTCTTTATTACAAGAAGCAGGATATGTAAACAAAGCATCTTCCTGTTCCGATATAGCTTTCTTAAACGTCTTTGGCACACGCATAAGAAACAGAATTCCTTTGGAGTTTAGATAGTGAAACATGTCTTCGGAAGGATATCCTCTGTCAAAAAGTATGATACTGTTTGGAAACCTAGGTAAAAAATCTACATGAGCTTTAGCCGATTCCCGTTCATTGTAACGATAGGGATGAAGAGAAACGTCAATCAGAATATCGTTTATTACATCATAAAGAACGGATGCGGAAGCAAGAGGCGATATGATTTTTGTCTTGTTTGGGTTACCTCCAAACACTTCATAATTCTCTTTTGATTCCGGAATCTGTATCGTACTTCCGTCAACGGCATAAATATGGAAACCATTCCAAGTGCGTAAATTTACTGGTTGAAAATAGAATTGTTTCACAGAAAGACGGAATAATTCAAGAAATGCTTTATGAGAAATACCCTGTCTTGCCTTTGAAATTGCCTGTTTTGATACAAATATTGGAAGATCAGATGGAAAATTTTCTAAAAATCGGGCATAGTTTATAGGAATGGATTTATGAACCGACTGGAGCACAAAATAAATCAAGTTAGAAAAAGAAAGCTTTCCAGAACGTGTAAAAGCATTACCTATACGATGCCTTGTCAAGAAATCTTCTGATGTAATAAGGTCATTGGAAGATTGTAAAATGGATGTTAAAAGTTTTGTATTCATAAAATCACCTCGCATTGAAAAAGTAATCAACGCAAGGCAACATTTTTTTCGCATTTTATCAAGTGCTTTTAGACATTTTTATTTTATATTTTTGATATATCTTAAGTTGATGACATTGCCCGCATAGCAGGTGGATTTTAGTCTCAAATAACTGCACACCACGCACTTATTTGAGACAGGCTAAAGCCTAATATGTAAAAACGACGCTGATCCGTAAAATAGATCAGCGCCGTCTCACTGTTTTAAATCTTTATTTTTTCATTCTGATTTCAAATTATTCTCATCAGTTTGAATATCCGGCGATTAGTCTTCTTTTTTCCGAAGAACTGTAACTGCCGCTCCTGCCGCTAATGCTAATCCTGCAAGCGGAATGATCGGTGATACGCCGTTGTCTCCTGTCTGAATTGCTTTATCCTCATCTTTCGGATCCTCCGGTTTTGGAGTTTCAGGTTTCGGATCTGCCGCTACTTTTTCAAAGTTTGCTTTCAATGTTACATCTCTGTCCACTTTAAATGCATACTCTGCTTTATCGGAAACTTCCTTACCGTCTACTGTCCAGTTCACGAACTTGTATCCGTCTTTTGCCGTTGCAGTTGCCGTTACGACATCTCCTGCTTTATAGCTTTCTTTTGCAGGATCAAGTTTTACTGTTCCCATCTTGTCGTCGTTTACAGTTACGTTCAGCTTGAATGTATCTTCTGTTACCGGCGGTTTCGGCTCTTCTTTCGCTTTGAAGTTCGCTGTCAGTTCCATATCCTTTTCTACAGCAAACTCGTACGCTGCAGAATCGGAGAATACTTTACCTTCCGATGTCCAGTTTACAAACTCATATCCTTCTTTTGCTTCTGCGATCACGATTACTGTATCGCCTTTTGCATAGTTTTCTTTCACCGGATCGACCGCTACAGTTCCCATCTTGTCGTCATTTGCTTTTACTTTTACTGTAAATGTTTCTTCTACAGGATCTTTTGCTTTGAAGTTCGCCTTAAGCTCCATGTCTTTGTCAACTGTAAACTTGTACTCTGCTTTCTTAGAAACTTCTTCATTGCCTACTGTCCAGTTTACGAACTCATACTTGCTTTCGTCTTTTACTTTCGCAGTTGCCGTTACTTCTGTTCCTTCTTTGTACTTATCAGCTTCCGGACTAAGCTTTGCCGTACCCATCGCTTCATCGTTTACTGTTGCCGTTACTGTGTATGTCTTTTCTACAGGCGGCTGCGGCTCTTCTTTTGCTTTGAAGTTCGCTTTAAGCTCCATGTCTTTGTCAACTGTAAACTTGTACTCTGCCTTCTTAGAAACTTCTTCATCGCCTACTGTCCAGTTTACGAACTCATATTTGCTTTCGTCTTTTACTTTCGCAGTTGCCGTTACTTCTGTTCCTTCTTTGTACTTATCAACTTCCGGGCTAAGCTTTGCCGTACCCATCGCTTCATCATTTACTGTTGCCGTTACTGTGTACTCTTTTACTTCAGGAACGTCTTTTACCACCGTGATCTTATAGTTTATTCCTTCTGATGCCGCTACAGTTACTGTTCCTTCTTTCACACCTGTTACTACGTTTCCGGCAGATGCTTTGTAGAAGCTCCATCCGTTATCATCACTCGGATAAGCTGCAACTTTATTATTATTTCCTGCCCAGTTGTTCAGATAATAATTATTTGCCGAAACAGAGAATCCTCCGTTTGCTCTTGCTCTGATCGTCAATACCTGCTCTGCATCCTTCAGTTCCACATTATTTCCAGAAATATTAATGTATTTGCCTGACGCGGCATCTTTCATCGTATAGCCTTCGCCTGATTTGGTAAGCGTCCACATAAAGTCTTTCGCAGTCTCATCATTATTAAAGTTGACCGCTTTCATTCCAAGACCTTTTTCAGAACCTGCTGCTGTACTTACCGTATTCAGCATGATATGACTATTATTTCCGAATAAATATGTTCCTTCTGTGATTTCTGAAATTGCTTTGTAAGGCGGCATGTTCTCACGTTTTTCCAAACTTACGATACCGTCTTTTGTCACTTCGGATTCATTTAAAATCTTGCCCGGTACGTTATATGTCTCGCCGATCTTGATTGTTACTTCTTCCACATCATTTTTCACGAAGATGAAGTATGTCTTGTTACCGATCTTCACAGATGTTTTGCCTTCTGCTTTTCCGGTAATTGTGATATCTGTCTTAGCACCGATTGTCTCATCTTCATACATTTTGCCTGTTACCTTCGCAACATAGCTATATTTTTCATTTCCCGTTGCCGGATTCAACAAATAGTAATTATTGCCTTCTACAGTTGCCTTCATAGCGATCAAGTATTGACCACCGTTCTCAATTTCTGAGAGTTCACTGATTTTTGTATATCCTGGGATCTCACTATCAACTACATTGTCATCTTTTCGATAAAGTTCAAAATCACATTTGCCTTTACTATCTACAGAACCATTTCTATCGAAATGGAATTTACTTGCATCATCTTTCCAAAAATACAAATATTTGCTGTTTGAAGCGTCTTCTGCCTGCTGTAACGTAAATGCTTCTCCATTTTTAGCAACCGTAATAACCGCCTCTGTCTCGACAAGTGGTCTGTTAGCTCCTGATGATGATTTTGGTCCGAGATAAACCTTTTTCCCATCCTCTGTTACTGCTGTGATCTTATACTGGTTTTCTGTTCCCTCCTGTTTATCAAACGTAAACAGGCATTTACTGATCTTCTTCTCACCGCCATTATCAAACTGTGCATTAGTTCCAAGCGCTACCGAAGCCTCTTCTTTTATCGGGATATTTTCTTCAACTACTTTTGCAACATGATTAAAATTACTGCTTGCAGCAGATGGATTTACCGCATAATAAGTTCCATCATCCGCCTTTGCCGTAATTAAATATTTCGTACCGCTTGTAAGTTGAGAAATATCTGTCACTTTCTCATACCCCGGCATTCCCAGATCATTTTTTGCACCTGGCGCCGCTTTCCATAATTCCATGTGACACTGTGCCACATCACTGCTGTATCTGTCAAAGTGCAGCTTAGAAGTATCGCCCTTCCAGAAATAAAGATATGCACCGCCTGTTCCTTCTGTCATATCTTTTAAAGATACCGTTCCATCCTCATGTGACTCTAATAAAATTTCTGTCTCTGTCTCTGCGCTTACACACTGTGACGGTGCTTTTTTATGGTTCACATATACTTTCTTATCTCCAGCCTGTGCGGAAATTTTATATGTATTTTCTTTATTTGCCACACTCTCAAATGTAAACATGCAGTTATCCAAGGAGACTTTCTCTCCATTAAAATTCGCCTGTGCAGTTGCAAGCTGTGCTTTTACCTGTTTCTCAACTGCCTGTGCATCCTCTCCTACCAATGTCACATCTGCAATATTTTTATCAAGACCGTCTAATGTGCTGTCACTGTAATTTCCTGTCTTGTCTGTATATGTTTTCGTATCTCCTACACGAAGATCTACGATCTCATAATCTTTTTCATCTGTTACGATTACATCGACTGTCGTCTTTTCACCTTCAGACTCAACTGTTACAGTCGCTTTTTCCATTCCTGTTACTGTTTTAGATGTCAATGTCACTTCGCCGTCAGCATATGCTGCTGTTACTGCGTTTTCATTGTCAGAAGAAACTTCCACTTTTGCGCCATCTTTTAAGCCGTTTACTGTCAGTTTTTTCGACATATCAGATGTCATTGTAACATCTGCCACAGTACCGTTTTCGTCTGTGCACCAGATATTTCCGATTGCTGCGCCTTTTGCAACGTCTTCAATATCAAAATCTTCATACGTAATCACAGTTCCGTCACTCTCATAAAGAAGACCGATCGTTCCGTCAGGAAGAATTGTCAGACAAGAGTATGCGTAATATGCAGATCCGTTAATGCTGTAGTTATATTTCCAGTCAAGTGTTCCGTCATCCTGCACTAAGCCTACGAAAATCTTTCCCGCCGCACGTCCCGATGAAGACGATGGAGTTGCAAACAAGATTGCTGTTTTACCATCAATTTTCTTCGGATATGTAATTGCTGTCAACTGACAATTCAGCCAGTAACTAATCCCCATATTTTTTTGCGTTGACCATGTTTCTCCAAAATCATCCGATGTATAATATCCGCCATGGCGAGTAAACATATACAATTTTCCATCTGCCTCAGTTACAACTGCTTCTGAACTCCATCCAGATACAGACTTTCCTCTTTCCCACGTCTTACCGCCATCATCCGAATAAATAGCCACGCTATTTTTATCTGAACCTGTAAATTCATATGCCGTAAATAAGATCCTGCCTTTAGAAGTAACCATACCTCGTCCCGGTCCTACTAAAAGAGACTGCTCATGATCTTTTCTCATATTGACAATCGTAGGTACAGACCACGTTGCTCCTGCATCTTCCGATGTTGTCAGGTACAAATAATCTGTCGGCCATACCTGAAACGGCGAATCAGCTTCAAACAGATTCGCATCTACATCTTTCCCTTTAATATTAAAATAAGCGTCAACTGTATAACCTTCTACGATTGCGTCATTCGCATCTTTAATCACATATGCAGAATCAGATTCTTTCTTATCATTCTTTTCCAAATGATATGTATAGTTAGCTTCATTCTGACGATCATTTACCCAACAATTCTGCCATTTCCTTGCGTCTGCCAGAAGAATATTTCCGTTCTCATCATGACTTTTACCTGCGACCAGTACATGACTCGCGCCATTCAGCGCATATCCTGCCGGAAAAAGGTCTGCAATCATGTACACCTTTTCTCCGTCCGTTGCCATGGCAGGATCGATAAACGTTGTAGAATTGTTATTATGCGTGTTCCCGTTATCACCAAGGTAATTAGCAAACGTATAGTGCCATGTCTTTCCTTTGTCTGTCGAACGGGATACGATCGTATCCAGTCCACCACCGTCTAAACTCGTATTCCATCTGGCATCGCAGCCGGCTACCAATGTGCCGTCATCAAGAGATACAAGACACGGAATTCTAAACCTTGTACTTCCTCCCGTTCCACTCCAGAATGGCTGTTCTTTCGTTGTTCCGTCTTGGGGCTTCACGCCATCTGCCGCCATAACTGTTCCCGGCACACTACTGACCGTTAAAACCGCGGCAAGCAGAAGCGCTAAAGCCCTTCCTCTTTTTTTCATACTTTTTCCCTCCGTTTATTTTTAGGCTCATGTCAATCCCCCCGAAGTGCCAAAAGGCATATTCCGGGATTGTAAGCGATCGCCAAGTTCTCGGCGAACTCAGACTTTGGCTTATCGCCATTACAAAAAAGAAAAACCGTATTAAACCATCTACGATTTTCCATTTTACACCTTATTTATATTATACTATTCGCCATATTGTTTTTCAATGAGATTGCCCTTGACAAAACCACTGAATTTTTCGTGCTAAACAACAGTGTTTCCCTTCAATTTTTTGTGTATTTTACACAATTTTAGCTAACAATATTTCTATTTCTTCATATCGTGGATCATTCGGACGATATCATATCCGTAGTTATCTCCCGTTGCCCAGCCAAGCCCTTCAGGATTTTCCTGCTGCCCCAGCCATTCCACATATGGAGCCGTTCCTTTTTTTACATACTCATACCGATCATCTACACACTTCCCATTCAAAGGGTCTGCTGTGGCATATGCTTTCAGATGTTGAATCTGCGCCCTGATCCCGGTCCGCACATCAGGATAAGAGTTCCCGGGCACACCCCCGCCTGTTGTACCTAATCCCGCAAAATTAAACTGTTCGACAGAAGCATCTCCGCCATACTGCAAAAATCCCGTTTCTTTCATCGTCTGCACAAAAGCAACTTCCGGACGAACGCCTTCTGCCACCGCTTCATCATAATACATCCTGCAAAACACTTCTATAGACTCTGCTCCACCTTTGGAAAGAGCTTCTTTCGGATAAGGTTTTCCTGCCGTCTGAAAATAATCTACCATCTCATCAACTGTTACGCGGCTGTTTCCCATAATCGGATACTGTCCGTCAGCGATCGTTTCCTGTGATTCTTCAGCATTTCCCGCTGTATTTTGAGCGTTGTTTTCCCTTTGGTCTTTCACTTCATTTTTCTCTTGATCATTTCCTTTGTTTTTTTCGTAAACTTCCGCTTCTCCTTGTACAGCCGCTTCCTGCTTATTCTTGTCCTTCTCATGTGCCTGCGAAGAGAGCCGCCCTGATACTGATGCCAGTGCAATCGTTAAAACAAGAAGTACCGCCAGACCCGCTTCCATATATAATTTCATTTTCCGCTCATTTTGACGCGCCATATATTCACCATCCCAGAAATTTAAAATATCTCAACGGAACAACTTCCGCTGAGATATTATATTAGCACATGTTCAAATATATGAAAAGGAATCCCTTCCCGGTAAATTATTTTGCAAACAATATTGCAACGCCATATTTACGCGCGCGCCATTCCATCTACACTAAGAACTACGCCTGTAATATAGGACGCTTCATCAGATGCAAGAAATACAAATGCATTTGCAATGTCTTCCGGCTGTCCGAGTCTGCGAAGCGGAATCTGTGCGATCATCGGCTCGATCACGTTTTTCGGAACGGCTTTCATCATGTCTGTTTCCGTAATTCCCGGAGCAACTGCATTGACACGGATTCCTTTTGGCCCAAGCTCTCTTGCCAGAGAGATCGTCGTACCGTTTACCGCAAACTTAGACGCCGGATAAGCAAATCCGCTCGGCTGACCGGAAATACTTACCATTGAAGACGTATTCAGGACAACCCCGCTGTGATTTTTAATCATTCCGTCAACTACCGCGCGTGTTGCGTTAAATACACCTTTTACATTCAGATCGATCACACGATCAAAATCAGCTTCTGTATAAGATGTAAACGGAGTGCTCTCGGAAACCCCCGCATTATTCACCAAAATATCAATACGTCCGAACTGTTTCTCTACTTTATCAAATTCTTCTTTCACACTTTCAAAACTTCCGAGGTTCGGACTGATCCCTACCACTTCTGCATCCGGATGAATCGCTTTTAACTTCTCGACTGCCGCTTCCGCGTTTTTTTCACTGCTCGCCGCAACAGCAACTTTCGCACCCTCTCTTAAAAATGCATCTGCTGTCGCAAATCCGATTCCACGGCTTCCTCCTGTAATAATCGCTACTTTATCTTTTAATCTCATAAATCGTTCCTCCTGTTTTTCTCTTGTTTTTATGTGTCGATCTTACTCTCTTATAATTTTCATTGCACATTATATAAGTATAATAACACATAATAGAAATTATGTCTGTGATTTTATCACCAAATAAAAATATCCGGCAAAATAATTATAAACATAATATAAAATAAAAGAGAATATCTCGCAGCAAAAAATCGCAATCTGCCGCGGATATTCTCTTTTTCTTATTCTAAGCCTGCTTTTATTCGTGATAAAAATTCACCGTCTCTGCTATATTCTCTCGCCGCCAAAAGCGCCGCTCCCTGTACAGGCGAATATTTAGGAGGACAAAGACAAATTCCATTTTCCTCGAGCTTCCGCACCAGTGGCTTTAATATAAAATCTCCTGCATGAAACAATCCACCTGAATAAGATACGATCGTGTCTCCCGAAAATTCCAGTTTTCTATAAACAGCGCCTATGATCAGCGCTAATTCTTCTGCCGCAGCCTCATACAAACGTATTGCTTCTTCATCTCCTTGCATCGCTGCCTGTAAAAGCAATTTTTGAAGTTCAGCTGTTTTTGTACGATTATTTTTATACACTTCATCAAAAATGTCTATAAGGTCAAAGTCATTTTTTAAATTAAAATTGTATCGGAAAATCTCGAGTAACTTTCCTTTTTTTACCCTTCCGTCACTCTCTTTTGAAAACAGCTCCAACGCTTTCTTTCCCAACCAATAACAAGAGCCTTCATCAGAAAAACCATCATCCCATCCGCCCGCACGAGCTTCTGTGCCAAACTTATTTTGTCCATAAGCGATCGAACCTGTTCCTGCCACAAGATTGATCCCCTCTTCTAATCCCAAAGATCCTGCCCATCCCGCGGCGCTGTCGTTTACAATTTTCATCGGCCTATCTGTAATTTTGTCAATCCGGCATAAAAAGCGTTCATCATTTACTCTTGATTCTCCCCAATTCGGAAAGGCAAGACATATATAGGCATCATTCCCGTCTAATATTTGATTTATATTTTCTCTCAGTAATTCTGTCACATAATCCATTCCAACGTGCTTATAAGAAATAGTTCCTATCTTGCGCTGTGCAATCGTTTTTCCGTTTTCATCTAACAGTAAAAAATCAGTTTTTGTTCCCCCTCCGTCAATCCCCAGAAAATACACTATACCGCCTCCATTTCCGAAAATGCTTCTAATGTAAACACAAGCGCTCTCACAAGATGAAACGCACATTTCCACGGTGTTCCTTTTGCACTGTTTTTTACGGTTCCGTCATATTCCAGTCGTTCAAACCACTCTTTATATTGTGAATCAAAAAACTTTTCTTTACAATAATTATGCTGATCTAAAAATTCTTGAAGAAAATAACTATCTTTCGTATAGCAATACGCCTGTGCATAAGCTGTCAACGCCTCTGCATTCGGCCACCATACTTTTTCATTCCATAAAGAGTTCGTTTCTTTAAACCAGTCGATCGGGCGAGGTGTTTCCCCCAATGCGTCTGCATATGAAATAATTCCACCATACTCTTCATCTTTTCCGACGGCATTTGCCCAACGGGCAATCTGTATACCGCGCATAGTAATCTGCTTGTCTTCCAGCAATACTCCTGCCTTCATAAGAAACCATGCTGATTCATGCATATGTCCCGGATTAATAAAGCGGCCTTTGTCTGACTCAATATCAATTTTATTTTCTCTTGTAACCGCTTCAAACACTACGTTATATTCATCATTTGCAAACCAGTTAGCAATCTTATCGACACATTCATTCAAAAGTTTTTTTGTAACATCCGTCCCCAATACTTCCGCACATGTTTCCGTTGTAGACAGACATGTCAGATACATGTCATGCCATATAAAAACCGGGCTCCATGTATTTTCATATATTTCTTTAAACCATGGATCAAATACATTTTTTTCCATCGTTTCATAACAAGTTTTTAAAAGTTCCATATTTTCCGGCGTTCTTACTTCTTCTATTTTAAGGTATTCTGCCACCCCCTGCAAAACATGAAAATCAGAAAATATTGAGATTGTACCTTCCAAAACATTCCCTTTTCTGTCCAATACATAATTCCATCTTCCATCGCCCGCATACCCATATTTTACAAGAAATGAAAAACCATGCTTTGCATTTTCCAACCACTCCTTCTTTTTGCGTACTTTGTTATAAAGCAGTGAATATATATATAGCTGACGCCCTTGAAACCAAATATATTTCTTATCATCTGTCATCTTTCCTTCTCTGTCAAAACAAGTAATATATCCACCGTATTCTTTATCTATGCACCTCCGATCCCAAAATGGCATCACATCTTCTAAAATATGTTTTTCATAATAAGATACCAGTCTTTCTTTCAGTAATATGTCCATATATGCCTCCATATCATTCTCCTATGATTTCCAGAGCATAATGATCTGCTCTTCCGCATAATCCAATGCAACTTTTATCCCACCTATGATCGGAGCATCTGCGCCTAACTTTGAAGTTACGACTTCAGGAACAAACGGACAAACTTTTTCTAATATTTTCTTGATCTCAACAATATTTTCCTCTGTAAAAATTTCTGAATCTCCGCCTAATATCACCATCTCAGAGTTTAACATCAATACGGTATTGGCGATGACAACGGCGATTTTTCTTATAATTTTTTTCACAATGGCATCTGCCGCCTCATCACCTTGTTCAGCTCGCAAAATAAGATCTGACAAGCCGTTTTTTTCACCGCATTCTGAGAAAATATTTTGACACACCTTTTTTTCAAATCGTCCGGGACATACAAACTCATCTGTCATCTCTTCCAATGATTCTAGATAATAACCTAATTCTCCCGCCGCCATATTATTTCCTTTTAGAAGATATCCGTCCACAATCGCCCTTGCCGCAAAGCCTTCTCCGTATTTTATGTAAACAATATTCGTCTGTTTTTTTCCTACGCCTCTTTCACGTTCTCCGATCAGCGCCAATTCAACGTCATTTACAATAATCGCTTCTACATTATATTTCTGTAAAATATGCTCTTTCAAATCGACATTTTTCCATTCCGGCAAATATGTTCCAAAGAGATCGTTTAAATCATTCTGGCCTGTCAGCGCAGGAACACCTACTGCGATCGCAATCACATCTACATCCTTTTTTCGCTTTTCAAGCAACTCGTCTATCGCAGAATCCAACTGCCCGAGAACCTCGTCCACTCCGTTTTCTACTATGATCTCCTTTTCTGTCCACTGCTGAACTTCACCGTACAGATCTGCAATACCTGCACGAACTTTTTTAGGCATCAATTCAACCGAAATCACATAATAAAGGTCTCCTTTATAACTTAATTGTCTCGGCTTTCTTCCCAAGCTCGTATCGTCACAGCCGTTTTCATATACAATCCCGTTTTCGATCAAGGCCGCTACATTATTACTTACCGCCGGTGCACTTAAATGCATCCTTTTTGAAATTTCCTGTCTGGAAATTCCATCATATACTTTTATCAGCCGTAAGATCATTAGTTTATTTCGATCTCCTATATCTGTCGGATTATAGATTTTCAAAGCATATCCCCCTTTATTTCTTACTCTTTGACCGAACCTGCCAACATACCTTCAACAAGATATTTCTGCGCAAATATATATATCAACACGATCGGCACTGTCGCAATAACCAACCCTGCCATAATAACAGGTATATTTAATGTGAAACGTCCTTTAAATAAAGTAATCCCTACCATTAAGGTTCGCAATTCTTCTTTCTGAAGAAAAACAAGCGAAATCAACAGCTCGTTCCATACCCATACAAGATTTACAAGTGATGAAGTAATAAGCGCCGGAACGCTCAGCGGAATCATAATCTTTGTCAACGCCTTCCGCTTACTGCACCCGTCAATCTCCGCTGCCTCTAACAAAGAATCCGGTACTGTTTTCATGAAATTTCTCATCAAATATATCGTCATAGGCAACATAATTCCTATATATATTAATATCACAGAAACACGTGTATTTACCAGACCCAATATTTTAATAATCCGGAACTGCGGTATAATCATAACAACCGGAGGAACAGACATCAGCGGAACGATCATGTTGAACAACACTTTTTTCCCTTTAAACCTCATCTTTGCAAAGGCATATCCTGCCAGCAGTGCAATGATTCCCGTAATAAAAACCGCTGCAACTGTAAGAATCAAACTATTCATAAACCATTGTCCGAACGGTTTTCCCCGGAAAGCTTCCACAAAGTTTTGTACTGTAAATGTTTGCGGAAGGCCTGCCATATTATTGACATATTCTTCATGCGTTTTAAACGAATTCGCTGTCATAAAATATAACGGAAAGATAATAACGACCACAAGTAAAATCATCAATAGCTGGGAGACTATTCCTCCTCTTTTTCGTTTCATTCTTTCACTCCTCTTTTCTCATAACAATCTGATGTATTACAATCAATATTGCCGCAATAGCAAGAAGTACTACGCTGATCGCCATTGCAATATTGAAATCACCACCGCCAAACGCTTTCTTATAAATCAAATATTCCAACACAAGCGTCTTATTTCCCGGGCCGCCTGCCGTCATGACATAAATGAAATTAAACACCCAACTCAACATTTCAATAAGAGTGATGATCACATAAAATTCAATAATCGATTTTGTCTGCGGCACGGTAATGTGCATAAATTTCTGAAACCATGTAGCTCCGTCTACATCAGCCGATTCATACAATGTTTTATCTATTGACATCATTCTCGCCAAAAACAAAACAACTCCGAAACCGATCTGCTTCCACATAATAACTATTGCCACACTCGGGAATGCCAAATTCGGATCTCCCAACCAATCCAACGCCATATTCTCCAACCCGATTGTCCGCAAAATAGAATTGATAACTCCGTTGTACTGCAGTAAATATGAAAATACAATGCCCACAACCGGAATTGCCAGTATGTACGGAATAAAAATAACGCTTCTGTAAAACCTCCACCCTCTGATTTTGTTATATAAAATTGATGCAATGGCAAGTGAAAGCACTGTCAATATCGGAACGCATAAAAATAATTTCAAGTTGTTCTTCAACGCAGTCAGCAAAAGTTCGTCTTCAAATGCCATCTTATAATTTCTCAGACCTACAAAAACACTCTCATTTGCAAAGGTCGTATAGAAGCTTTGGATAATAACATAAATAATCGGAATTACAATTACAACCGCCAAAATGATAAAGGTTGGTAATATATAGAAATACGGCGTGAACTTTTTCATCCTGTTCGTTTTCATATCAATCCCTTCCTTTGAAACAGAGGCTTTCCTCTTTTCAGAACTATTCTTCTACACTCCATTCTAAAAACGCATCATGAACCTCAGGATTTTGTTCCATACATTTCCCGAGTGCCTCATCTAATTCCACCGCTGCATCCTTTGGCGCTAACCCTTCTGAAAACATCTTCTGTACCGTCGGAATCAGACCATCTGTTTCAAACATAGGTGCAAAATACAACTGATAACAAAAATTATTGTCTTCTTTCTGCCATTCCAAAACTTTTCTGTCAATTTCGCTGGATACCCAGCTTTCATCAAAGTTATTATTCGGCATCATCGCATTTGCCGATTCATACAGATATTTAATATTATCTTCTTCCTGTAAAAACAATAAGAAGTCTGCCGCCTCTTCTTTATGTTTCGCACTGTTTGGTATTACATATACCTGACTCGGAGTTGCAACTGAATCCGCAAATTTTCCGGTTCCGAATACTGGCGCTTTTGCAAAACCGATCTGATCTGACCCTAATGATTTTTCCAATGATACCGCATACGGCTGTGTATGAAGTGTCATTGCCGCTTTTTTGCTTTCGATCAACTGCTGCCCCTGATATAAGTCTAATGAAAGTATATCTTCGTTAATATATCCGGCTTCTTTCAGCTCTGCAATTTTTTCCAGCCATTCAGAGTATTTTTTATCTGTAAAGCTTTCTTGTCCACTCATAAGGGAAATCATATCATTCACGCTGTCCATATTTTGCTGTCCCAAAAAAATCCCGATCCACGCCGGTAAATATCCGTCTTTTAACCCCATTCCTAACGGCGTAATTCCTGATGATTTTAATTTCTCACAACACTCTAAAAATTCATCCCATGTAGTAAACGGATTTTCCGGATCTACTCCGGCAGTACGCATTGCTTCTTTATCATAGGCAATCCCATATGTAAATCCATATGCCGGGATTCCCCATTGTTTCCCGTTCCAATTCGTCTGAGCCAATGCCGACTTCGGAATAACCGAGAGTTCTTCTTCAGAAATATAGTCACTAATCGGAGCTACGTTTCCTTTCCAAACATCTTCCATTGCCTGAGTTCCGCCCCACATATATTGAATATCCGGACCTTCCCCTGCCGCCTCTGCCGTACGAAATGCCGTATACAGATTATCACTTTCCTGAAGAACAGCTTCCACTTTAATATCAGGGTTCTTTTTTTCATACCGTTTTACCATCTCTTCCATATACGCCTTATATCCCGGCACTTCTTGTTCTCCCCAATACCAAACGCTCAAAGTTGTTTTCCCTGTACCTTTCGCATCGTCGCTCTTTCCACATCCAAAAAGCAAAGATACGACCAACGCCGCAATCAACACCACAGAAATCTTTTTCATACTTTTCTCCTTTCTTTTATTTAAGTACATTTATTAATTTAATTAAATAATATCATAAAATATATATTTGTCAATATTTGTCTGAATATTTATGTATTATTTTATGTTTTTCTGTTTTGCATTGTTTTGTACTGTTTTTTTCTGATTAATTCCGGGTGGAGGATTCAAAAGATAGTATAGCTATATCATAAGCAAGATTCCTATTTTGAAAACCATATACAAAAAACTATCCCCCTTACTATCATTTTCTAAATAGTAAGGGGGATTGCAGTCATTCTGAATATGGATTTTCTTTTATTTTTGCATTACTGACCGTCAGAAAAAGCTTCATCTATCGCTTTTCCGATATCATTACGCTTATATTTGTTTTTAAACTGTACCCATTCTGTCGCTGCGTAGGCATTTTTTCTTGCTTCTTTCAGATTAGCGCCTTTTGCAGTTACACCAAGCACACGGCCTCCGTTTGTCACGATGTTTCCGTCCTCAAATTTTGTTCCTGCATGGAAACAGTAATACCCTTCATGTTTACTGAATTCTTCAAGACCTGTGATAGGATAGCCTTTTTCGTACTGAACCGGATAGCCTTCAGATGCAAGCACAACGCACACGGCCGCATTATCTTCAAACTGAAGATCGATCTGATCCAGAGTTCCGTCCACACATGCTTCAACAACGTCCAAAATATCATTTTTCATACGCGGAAGCACAACCTGAGCCTCCGGATCTCCGAAGCGGGCGTTGTACTCCAACACTTTCGGTCCTTCTTCTGTAAGCATCAGACCGAAGAAAATAACGCCTTTAAACGGGCGGCCCTCTGCAGCCATAGCATCTACCGTTCTCTGGTAAATATATTTTTCACAAAATTCTTCTACTTCTTTTGTATAGAACGGACTTGGTGAAAATGTTCCCATTCCGCCTGTATTCAGCCCTGTATCACCGTCACCGGCACGTTTGTGATCCTGCGCGCTTGTCATCGTTTTGATCGTCTTTCCGTCTACAAATGAAAGAACAGATACTTCGCGACCTGTCATGAACTCTTCAATGACCATCTCGTTTCCGGCTGTGCCGAATTTTTTGTCAAGCATGATCGTCTTTACGCCTTCTTTTGCCTCTTCAAAATTCTGACAGATCAGCACTCCTTTACCAAGTGCAAGTCCGTCTGCCTTCAATACGATAGGGAACTTTGCATTCTCAAGATAGGCGATTGCTTCCTTTGGATCTGTAAAATTCTCATATCCTGCCGTAGGAATATCGTATTTTTTCATAAGATCTTTTGAAAACGCTTTTGATCCTTCCAAAATAGCGGCGTTTTTCTTTGGACCGAACGTACGGATTCCCGCATCTTCCAATACGTCCACAAGACCTCCGACAAGCGGATCATCCATTCCGACGATGCAAAGATCGATCTCTTTTTCTTTGGCAAATTCTGCCAGTTTTTCAAATTCCATTGCTCCGATGTCCACGCACTCTGCGTATTCTGCAATTCCCGCGTTTCCGGGCGCGCAGTATATCTTATCTGCTCTGGGACTTTTTGCCACACTTGCCGCAATGGCATGTTCTCTTCCGCCGCTTCCGACGATCAATATTTTCATGATAGATTCCTCCTGTCTGTACAAACCGTTTTACGTTCCGAAATGACCGCCCGGTTTTTTCGTCCCGGCGGTCATTTTTTAATGCTTCGACATTCTATAAATTTTTTATAAAAGCATGTCCGTTTTCAACATGCACTTTTCCGTTCGCGATCAAATGGATCGCTTCCGGAAGGATTTTCCACTCTGCCTGCTCCATCACTCTTCTTTGAAGCATCTCCGGTGTGTCATCCTGCTCAACTTCTACTGCTTTCTGCAGGATGATCGGCCCTGTATCGGTTCCTTCATCTACAAAATGAACGGTCGCGCCGACTACTTTAACACCTCTTGCAAGCGCTGCTTCATGCACTTTTAATCCATAATATCCTTTCCCGCAAAACGCCGGAATCAACGACGGGTGAATATTAATCATCCGGTTTCTGTAAGCTGCGATCATTTCCGGAGGGATAACAACAAGAAATCCTGCCAAAACGATCAGATCCGGTTCGTACTCGTTGACGGCTTCCAAAAGTTTTTCATTAAACACATCCCTGGATTCATAATCTTTCGGCGAGATACATTTTGCCGGGATGTGATTCTCTCTCGCCCGCTCAAGCGCATATGCATTCTTGTTATTGCTGATAACTCCGACGATCTTTGTATTCCTGATGACGCCGCCTTTTACGCCGTCAATGATCGCCTGCAGATTCGTACCTCCTCCGGATACGAGCACAACGACCTTTAGCATAAGTCTACTCCTTTTTCTCCCGCTTCGATGCGGCCGACTACATACGGCGCATCTCCTGCCGCTTTGATCGCTTCCAGAGTTTTCTCCACATCTGCCGGATCAACGGCAACGATCATTCCAAGTCCCATGTTAAACGTATTGTACATCATCTGCTCTTCGATATCGCCTTCTTTTGCAAGCATCTTGAAGATCGGCGGGATCGGATAACTGTCTTTTTCGATCACCGCTCGAGTACCGTCGATCAGCATACGCGGAACATTCTCATAGAAACCGCCGCCTGTAATATGGCTGCATGCTTTCACCGTTATTCCCGCTTCTTTAATACTCTTAAGCGCTTTCACATAAATTCTTGTCGGAGCGAGAAGCGCCTCTCCGAGAGTACATCCCAATTCATCGTAATATGTATCAAGAGATTCTTTTGTAATATCAAATACTTTTCTTACAAGTGAAAATCCGTTGCTGTGAACTCCCGTAGACGCCATTCCGATCAAAACGTCTCCGGCAGACAGATTTTCTCCTGTGATCATATCTTTTTTATCGCATACTCCTACCGCAAATCCGGCAAGATCGTACTCGTCTTCTGCCATAAGTCCCGGATGTTCCGCCGTTTCGCCTCCGATCAGCGCCGCTCCCGACTGAAGACATCCTTCTGCCACTCCGCTTACGATTGATGCGATCTTCTCAGGCTCATTCTTGCCGCATGCAATATAATCAAGGAAAAACAGTGGTTCTCCTCCCGCACAGGCAATATCATTCACACACATTGCCACAGCATCGATTCCGATCGTGTCATGCTTATCAAGCACCATCGACAGCTTCACTTTCGTTCCGCAGCCGTCTGTTCCCGACAGCAGTACCGGCTCTTCCATTTCTTTGATCTTATCAAGAGAAAATGCTCCCGAAAATCCTCCGAGTCCTCCGAGCACTTCCGGACGCATCGTCTTTTTCACATGCTCTTTCATAAGTTCTACTGATCTGTAACCGGCCTCTATGTCAACTCCTGCTTTCTTATAATCCATACCACTTTCTCCTTTACTTTAAATACTCCTCATATCCGACCTCGGCAAGACGATCGGCTTTCGCCTGAACGGTATCTTTCATCTCTGCCGAATAGTCTTTTAACTTTTTTAATACCTCTTCATCTGATACAGCGAGGATTTTTGCCGCAAGAATCGCAGCGTTCATTCCACTGTCAATCGCAACAGTCGCAACCGGAATTCCCGGCGGCATCTGAACGATCGAGTAAAGAGCGTCCATACCATCCAGATTCTTTCCTGACATCGGCACTCCGATCACCGGCATCGGGAACAGCGCCGCACACATTCCCGGAAGATGTGCAGCCATTCCGGCTCCTGCGATGATTACTTTAATCCCTTTTCCTTCCGCAGCTTTTGCCCACTCAAAAAATACATCCGGCATACGATGTGCGGAAATGATCGTCATTTCATAATCAATTCCGAATTTTTCCAACATTGACGCAGCTTTGCTCATCACTTTCAGGTCAGAGTCACTGCCCATTACGATTCCTACTTTTGGCACGTTATTTCCTCCTTAAAATCTCAAATCAATTTTCGAGTTGTTTTAATGGTTCATTTAAAATCTCAGTTCCCGGAAGCACAAATCTTCCGTCTTTAATTAGTATAATGTGTTTCCCGTCTTTTGTCACTACACTTATTTCTTCTAACTCTTCATAAGGTACGGTTATATCTGTATGACATTGAAAGTATGCCGCAGACGGATCTTCTTTTCTTTTCAGCGAACAAGAATTATCCTTTGCAACGATTTCTTTTCCGTTCGGATTATATACACGGACGTCTTCGCTCCATGAATAGCATGTGTCGCCCACTGCAAAATGAGGTCCTGTTTTCTCTGCGATCAAAATCGGCATCTTATCTTCGATCCCGTATTTTTTTCCCGCGGCATAAGCAGTCGTATTTGTTCCGATCGCGAATTCGCCAAGCGGAAGAGTATCATGATTTTTCAAAACATTATCAAAAATATATCGTCTGCCTTCTTCCTCGTCTTTAAAATTGCCGCATCTATAATCAACGATCTTTCCGTCTTTAAATTTCAATTCAAGGTCTTTATACTGCAAACCGTCAAGATACACCCGGCTGACATGCAAAACTCCGTTCGTTCCTTCCAGCACCGGTGATGTAAACACCTCGCCTACCGGAATATTTACATCTGCCACACAGTTTTCAAAAATCGTCTCTTTCCGAGCATCTTTTAACGACCAAAGCCGAATCTCCATATCCGTCCGGTTCTCTCCCTTTCCGATCACACGGACTTTTTCTCCCTGATCGAGCGCATCGATCATCGTCTGTTGAACTTTCTCATATAATTTTGCATCTAACGTATTAATTCGTATTACTTCATCGAAAATTTCTTCATATTTCGGACCGATCTCCGGCACAGGATATGCAATGATCGTAAAACTTCTCTCTTCTCCTTTGATATATTCATTTGTGATCTGACCGGATCTGCTGTCGTATTGAAGCGCAAGCTCCCTTTGCTCTTCACAGTAAGCCGGAGCTTCCGGTACTGCTTTCGGTGAAAACGGCTTTTCTCCGAATGTTTCCATCACGGCAGGTCCTGCGAACTGCGCTGCCTGTTCTTTATTTTGTTCATAAACAGTATGCATCACTTCCAGACGCCGTTCAATATAGCGTTTATCCATAAATAACGCCTGATCTTGTCTGTGATCGTACTCATACTGCCAGTTTGCCACAGCGCCGAAATATCCGATTTTGTGATGCTCTCTTTTCGTGATCACACCCGACGCCGCCCTGTATATTACGGGTTTTAACCCCATAGCGCGAAAATTTGCGATCGCCGCTCTTATGACCCGTTCAAATCCGAGGCTGTAACGAATATTTACGACTGATTTTTTGGACAGATCTTTTCCTGTATTGATAAATCCGATCCGATATCCTTCCGTGTAAACGTCCGCCATCTTTTGAATCGTCTCTTCGGGAAGCGACCTGAGACGGCGCGCAGTTCCCAGCTCATTTTCTGTAATATATTCTCCGAAACGATACAAATACCTGTCGCTGCTCAAATCTGCATTTTCGATAATATCTGCCGCAAACGAATACGACGGATCGATCTGTTCTTTAATCCGATCTGCCAAAAATACGTCGCAATAATCGCTTGCATACCAATACACGATATCTCTTACTCTTCGTATTTCCGGTTCAGCGCCATCTGCCCGGCAATTTTCAAAATACGTATATACCTCGATAAACAATTCATACAAAATCGTCAGATAATCAAGTCTGCCTTCAAACGCATAAGGGATGCCGGAGCGCATTTCCACATAGAGAAAACTCAAAAGCCTTCCCATCTCCGGCTCAAACCAGCTGCATGCATATTTCGGATTTGCATAGCTTTTTTCGTAAGCATCCCCGACAATATCACTATAAAGGATTTCGTTGATCTGTCTCATGTCTTCTTCATTATATTGATCCCATTTTCCGCTTTCCACCTGAATCCGCACATTTTCCACTTCAAGCAAAAACAGGGCAACCAATCTGAAATACGCGATATAAGAATCTTCCACAGATTCCTCAAAAGGCAGCGTGCGAAGACGTTCTACCGACAACGCATGCCGTTCCCTATATGAATCGTTGTTGTATTTTTCTGACACTTCCTGCATTTTCCTTTCCCTCCCGCTCATCTGTTTACTTTTCTTTATTATTTATCTTTTTTCACTACTTTTTATCTTTTGCTTACTAATTCAAACCTCTGATAAATACCGCAAAAAATGAAATAATCGCCGCCGCATTCATGACAATACCGATCTTACACGTCAGATAACTGCGTTCTCTCTCCCGAAATCCTATAATTGCCGAATAAATTCCGTATCCTGCCAGTATCAAAGAAATAATCGTAATACCTCCTATGATCCCGGGGGCTTCTCCTCTTCGGACAAACGCGTATGCTATACATCCCGCCAACACTGCGGCCGAACCTAATCCGAACAGACACGAAAGATTTCCGTTGCCCGCCTGTTTTTGCTTTGGCTTTTTATGTTTCACCCCGCTTTTTTTCCGGTTTTCCTCCCGTTTCAAAGCAGTTTCTTTTTTCTTATCTTCTGCCTTTTTTTCCTTTCCGAACATAACGTTTTCTCCTTATCCGACTGCATACCACAAACAAAATATATCCTAAAACTCCGCCGATTGTATTTAATAAAATATCATCGACATCAAAACTTCCTACTCTCGTAAAAAGTTGTATTGTTTCCACGCCCAGACTCAGCGCCATACTGAAAAATAATATTTTAAAAAATCCCATGGACTTTCCCGCCATGGAAATAAAGAAACCATAAGGAACAAAGATCATAATATTCCCGAGAAGGTTCGCAAGCACCGTAAACATGCCAAGCTGTTCTCTATAAGTAAGAAAACGTCTGATTTCTTTAAATAATTCAAGATTATATCTATACTCTTCCGTCACTTCCGTTCTTCCGTACCATTCCGCAAGAAACAGAAAATAAATCAAAAAAACAATATATAGTAAAAACAGGATTTTCCCAAATATCCTATAAATCCGCTCTTTTTTTATACTCAAAAATAACTCTCCTCACACAAGGAACTCTCCCTATCAGTAATTTTTTCAAATCACCGGAAGCGCTAAAAAAGCGCGCTCCGGGACTATACACGGCCGCAAAGTCTCAGGCAAACCCAGACTTCGTTCCGCCGCCGTTGCAAAAAGGGACTGCCTGTATTCCGGCTTAGTCCCTTATTTTTCTTTCTGTTTATTTATCTCTCTTTCATCCGTGTCCTTTCACAGTTTCCCTGAAAGCTGTCAAGCTGCTTAAAATGTAATCTCTTTTTTATGTTTGAGTAATTTTGCTCCGTTCACGATTGCAAGTATTCCTGTTGCCACTCCGACAACGAGAACGATAATCCCAAGTGTAATGCTACTTGCACCACTGTTTTTCATTGTAAGATATGCCTTTTCCATAAAGCGCCTCCCCGTTTTATTTTACTCCATATGTTTCATAGTATGTATCGATCGCAGCCTTTAATGTATCGTCGATCACAACTTTTCCGTTATACGGCTTGTTGTACAAGTGTTCCACGACTTCTTCCATCGTCACGATCGCGGCCGTATCGAAACCATACAGATCTTTCACCTCGTCAAGGGCGCATTTTTCTCCCCCTTTTCCGACCTCCATACGATTAAGAGATACGATTAATCCGACGATCTCCACATCAGCGGCCTGCTTTACTTTCGGAACGGTCTCTTCCATCGACTTTCCTGACGTCGTTACATCTTCGATCATGATAACTCGATCGCCGTCTTTAAATTTACTTCCGAGGAAGCTTCCTTTGTCTGCTCCGTGATCTTTCTCTTCTTTTCTGTCCGAGCAGTATCGTACTTCTTTTCCATACAACTCACTGTAAGCGATCGCAGTTACAACCGCAAGAGGAATCCCCTTATAAGCAGGTCCGAACAACACATCAAAATCATCTCCGTATGTGTCATGGATCGCTTTCGCATAATATTCGCCGAGCTTTTTAAGCTGCGAACCTGTCACATATCCGCCTGCATTCATAAAAAACGGAGATTTCCTTCCGCTTTTCAATGTGAATTCTCCAAATTTCAGCACATCGCTGTCCACCATAAACTCAATAAATTCCTGCTTATAACTTTCCATCTTTCTTAAAACCTCCGTATTTACGGGCTTTTCTCGCCCTTACTTTCTATGTTTCATCCCCTGCTACACCATTTTTACACCACTTCATGCTCAACTACACCTTCTCTTAAACTTCTCCGTTTCCAAAAACAGCGTATCCTCTGTTACGTGGCAGTACAAACCCATTGTCATTTGTAATGTACCATGTCCCAGAAGTTTCTGCAATATTTTGGGGTTCATGCCATATTCGATTGCTCTTGTAGCAAAAGTATGCCGAAGTGTGTGCAATGTAAAGGGGGCAAAATCGGGAAAAAACTATTAAACCTTCTCAATTTTATCATATATTTCCTGTTATTTCAATTAAGGAACTTCCTTAAAAATGTACGAAAAACTGTCAAATAGTCCTTTTCTTACTCTACAATCGTACTAATGATACTTAGTATTGTTGTAACGATTTTGATAGCGTATATAAATCAATCAAAAAAGTAACCGCCCCTCGCCCAAGGAATGCGGTTACTCTTTTGAGTAATTAGATAATTTGGACTAACCAACTATCAATAGTGTCTTTTTTTTATTATTATTTAAACAAATACCTATTCAAATGTCAAATTTGACGCTCTTACAATTTTGCTATCAAATTTAATAATTCTTTCCGATTTACTACACCATTTAGTACACCATTTTCATATCAAACCACACCACTTTATGATACAATACACCACTTTACCGTTTTTCAAAATCTTGCAGAACACCAGTAAATACAAGGCTTTGAGAAGTTACATCAATTTATGAAAGAGCATTGTCAGAAATTCACATATTTTCCGTTATTTCAATCGAGAAACTCCCCTAAAAATGTACGAAAAACCGATCTCATAAAAATCCATATACAAACAGGGCCGCCACTAAGTGACAACCCTGTATTTTTCCGTACTGTTTACGGATGAAGCTTATTTTCTTTTGTTCCTTTTGAAAATTGTCAGAGCCGTTCCGCCTGCAGTCACGCCTGCAAGAACTACAAGTCCGATCAGCAGCGTTACGTTAAAATTATCTCCTGTCTGAACCGCTCCGCCTTTGTCCGGTTTCTCTGTATTCGGTTTCTTATCCGGATCTACCGGCTTCTTATCCTCTGACGGATCTGCTTTCACCGATACGGCTACGTCTGCCGACTGTCCGCCGTATGTTACTGTTACTTTCTTCGTATCCGCTGTCAGTTTTGTATTAAGACTCGGATTAAAGGAGAAATCTTTTGCCGTCTCCGGTCCGTATGCAACAACTTTTGTTGTTCCGTCTGACATCGTTACTGTAAGCACAAGTCCTTTCGGATCGAATTTCTCCCCTTCTTTGTACTCTGTCTTAGCAGGATTTGCTTTAATTTCAACTTTGTCTACCGTTGGCGTCTCCGGCTCTACCGGCGTGTCAGCTTTCACTTCAATACCGATTTCTACCGTCTTGCCCGCATATGTTACATCAACTTTGCTCACACCTTCTGTAAGCGCTGTATCAAGTGACGGATTAAATGCGAAGTCTGCCTTTGTTGCATCACTGTAAGCTACTTCTTTGTCCTCGCCTTTGTTATATTTCACTGTAAGCACAAGTCCTGCCGGGTCGAATTTCTCCCCTACTTTGTAAGTTGTCTTAGCTGGCACTTTTTTAACGGCAATTTTGTCTACCGTCGGTTTTTCCGGCTCTACCGGTGTGTCAGCTTTCACTTCAATACCGATTTCTACCGTCTTGCCCGCATATGTTACATCAACTTTGCTCACACCTTCTGTAAGCGCTGTATCAAGTGACGGATTAAATGCGAAGTCTGCCTTTGTTGCATCACTGTAAGCTACTTCTTTGTCCTCGCCTTTGTTATATTTCACTGTAAGCACAAGTCCTGCCGGGTCGAATTTCTCCCCTTCTTTGTACTCTGTCTTAGCAGGATTTGCTTTAATTTCAACTTTTTCTACCGTCGGTTTCTCCGGTTCTACCGGTCTTTCTTCCAAACCTTCAAATGCTGAAGTTAATACTTTCAGCGCTTCATCAATCTGAATCTGCTGTGCGGAATAATCTGCAAATACTGTCTGTGCATCCGTCAGCGCTTTTGCAAATGCCGCATAAGAAGTGTCTGTGTACCCTTCTGCCGACGTATCTTTTACTTCATTGATTTTTGCTTCCAGGGCGCTTCTGTCAATCAGATCGTTTTCATTCTCGATTTCACCAAGTTTGAATTTTGCCTGTTTGATATAACATAAATCTGTTCTTACATTATAATTACCTGATTCAAATGCATTCTTAGAAAACTCTTCGTCAAAGTGTCCGTAAGAATCCATGATAAATGTTCCATCATCCAGAACTAAAATTCCCGCATATCCCGTATCACCGGATTTTGCATTCATTGCCCAGTCTTCTTCGATCAGTATACGGTATTCACCTTCGTTTTGCTCTAACAGGTCTTCATATGTTCCAACCCATGCAACCCAGTCGCCTGCCATCCAGTTGTTATCAAGCTTACCGTCTTTGTATACGATCTCACGGAATGTGATCAAAAGACGTCCGCTGATCGGATCATATACAGCTTTATGTCTTTCCCCTGCAAGCGAACCTTGCATTTCTTCCGGTTTACTCCATGTTTTTCCTTCATCATCAGAATAGAACATCACGGATAAGTTTGGTTTTTTATCACTTCTTGCCAGCGCCATGATCCGTTTTCCATCCGGTGAGCGGAACATTCCGACTTCACAGATTCCATATTTGCTTTCGATACTTCTATAATCAGCTAAATATCTTTCCGGCTCGCTCCACTGTTCATTTCCGTCTTCATCAAATGTCAGATAGCTCTTGAAGTTGACATAACCATAATCATGGAAAACACCCATCCATTTCTGAATGTAATTTCCCTGTTCATCTTTTAACTGCACAAGACTTGCCATTGCTACGATTGTATGTTTTTTCTCTGCTCCGTCAAAAGAAGGCCAGTGATTCTTATATTCTGTCCAAGTTTCTCCGTCATCATCAGAGTAGGCAGTATCCCATCCGCCTCTTTGTAAATCCCAGTTCGGACATGCTGAAATCAGCATAATTCTTTCTTTTCCATTACCCATATCCAATGTATATAAGGTAGGTGTTTCCTGACAAGTTGCAAACGATGCCGGAATATCTTTCTTCTCCGTCCAAGTCTCGCCTTCATCATCACTAATCTGCATAATAATCGGTCCATGACCGTGTCCTGTCGGATAAGCAGTAATCAGTCTGCCTGTCTTTGTCTGAACCATGTCCGGCTGTCCAAGATACTGTCTAGGTGTATTCGGAGCTTTTTCAATATCTTTCAGATATTTATCCGCCAATTCATACTGTGGAATCCTTGAATTTGCATACAATACTTTCTTACAGTTTACTGTAACTTTTTCCGTATATCCGCCGCCTGTTACAGTAATGACCGCTTTTCCTTTCTTGTTCGCCGTTACTAAACCGTCCTCATTTACACTTGCAATTTCCGGCTTGTTTGAGACATATGTAATCGTCTTATCTTCGGCGTCTGTTATCAAGTTTGTTGTAATCTGATACGTTTCTCCGATATTTACCGTTGGATTCGTATCCGCAATGTTTAATCCTTTTACTTTCATTGCGGAAAGTATTTCACTTTCATTCAATACACGGTTATAAACTTTCACTTCATCGATCAGACCTGTAAATCCAGTACCGCCGATCACATCCGCAGGTGTTTTAATAGGATTATTTTTTGTCCATGCATTGATATCACCGACTCTTGTACCGTTTACATACATGGCAAGACCCTGATCTTTATCCTGCACCCATGTAATATGATACCACTTGTCTTTCTCGAAATCATACTGATACGACAAGACGTCTCCGCCATTATTTCCTACACGGAATCCGGATACTCTGTCTGCCGCCATCTTCAATGAGAAGGAAAATGCTTTTGTGGAATCTTCCAATACAGAAATCTCTTTATTAAATTCTGACGTAGTCTTTACCCAATACGAAATCGTCCAGTCTTTGTCATTCAGATCGCCTGCCGTCTGCGTAATCACTGCACCTTTTCCGTCTTGTGTTACGTTCAGCGCTTTTCCTGATTTGCCGGCTTCGGTTGTGCAGGAAGCATCAAGAGTACCGTCACGTTTTCCCCATTCATCCTCTAACTTCTGTCCTTTCACATCGTCAAATGAATAGTAAGAAACCTGCGCTCCTTCTTCAACCTCAGCTTCTTTTACAACGATCGTAACAGAATCTTTCTTTTCTTCATTTTGGTTAGATGTCACCGTAATAACAGCGCGGCCTGATCCCTTCGCAGTTACCGCTCCGTCTTTCACAACTGCAACTGCCGGATTATCGGTCGACCATGTGACTGTGTTATTCAATACATTTTCCGGAAGGACTGTAACTTCAAGCTGAGTTGTACCTCCCTGCTGTAATTCAACCTCTTTCTCTCCGTTGATCGATACTGAGTCAACCTCGGTCACTCCCGCTTTCTTTAATGCGACATATTCTTCTGTCAGCTCGGCAATTTTTGTTTTGATCGTATTCATATCCGACGCAAGTTCTTGTTTTCCCGCATCTGTCAGATAATACGCGCTTGATGCATAAGTCGGTTTTACAGAATCCATCAAAGCATCCACTTTTGCCGCCATGCTCGGAACATCTGATTTCATTTTAATAAGTTTATTTACATCGCGTACACCTTCTGCCATTTTTTCAAAACGTGTACTTGATTTTGTAACTTTTGCTTCAGAATCATCCGGGAATACAAGGAAACAATCCCCGGCTTCAAATGCATTGTGAGTCGTGTCTTCCAATGGATTCTCAACCCATGAGTCATATGCCCAGCGAAGATATCCTTCTCCGCCTACGGAATAAGAATACATCATTGTCCAGTAGCTTTCTCCCGGCGCACTTAATGAAAAGTTACCCGGTTTATGACCTGTACATGTATAAATAGTTGTACGAAGTCCCGCATCTTCACGAGCCTGTCTTATTTCTTCAAACTGCTGAGGATGGGCCTTTACCGCGATAGAACCTACATTCAGGTCGTCTACGCGCATTGCAAGATCTTTTTTCTCAACAAATCCATCCATCGCTCCCGCACTCTTTAATTTCAAAGGTGTCGGAATGCCGCGTTTAATTGAATCGATCAAATCAAACGCCGCCTTATTAAATCCTCTTTCATCGATACCGATATAAGCGTCGTTAAACCAGCCTTTTTCATATAAATGGTCTGCAAGATCATTCAGAAATGCCGTCCATATCGTTGTCCATTCTTCTGAACCCGGAGTCAATCGTTTTTTTACTGTTGTCTTTGTCGCTTCATCATAATAAACAACTGAGTTTGTCCAAGGCGCAATACTGTAACATACGATCTTGTCCCCGATTTTCATAACGTCTTTGTTAAACGTTACCCATTTATCAAAATCCGTATAATCAAAACTCCATTTTCCATCCGCTTTCTTTGTCCATTTAACCATAGAAGGGAATTTAACAGTTCCTTCCCCGTATGTCTGACCTGCCCACGCCTCTTCTACGATTGTAGTTGTAATGGCATGTCCGCCGGCATTTTTATATAATCCCATGTGGGATTTTAAAATTTCAAAATGCTCTTCAGAAAACGGCGTTACATCATAATATTCTGCGATACGATACGGGTTCTGCCACAATTCCATATCAAAACCATCTTTAAACTTCGTCGCATCCGGAAGTTCTGCATCAGCTACTTTTAACGTATAAGTAAATGTAAGTGGTTCTGCTAATTCTTTTGCCGTTACCGTAACCGTTCCTGTATAACTACCTGCCGCTGTTCCTGCCGGAACTTTCACAGATACCCAGATATTCTGAAGTTTGTTCGTTCCAATATTCATCGCTGTTCCGGCATCCTGATAAAGCACTTCATTTGCTTCCTGTCTGCTTCCTTTCGGAACTTCTCTGTCAGGATCACCGTATCCCGGCATTCCTGTATAAGCCTGAACTGATTTAATAAATTTTAAATCCACATTTGCTTTCGGAATCGTATTGCCGTTTCCGGTGAAATCACTTGCCGTCGCTGTTACATCTGTATAAGAAGAATCTATCGAAGCTAAAGAAATCTCAGAAGTAACCGTATCATTCTTCCATGCATTCAAAGTATCTTCTGTTTTGTTTGCTGCTTTTACCTCAGTTAATTTATCCTGGGTATACTGAAGATTATTATCTGTAATTGTTCCGTGAAGTTTTGCTTCTTCCGGTTCTCTGTAAGTATATACATACACCTCAGCGGCATCGATCAGAATGTCCGAACCTGTTCCTGATGCATTTCTTTCCCCTGTAGCCACCGCTTTTAATGTGTGTTCTTTTTCTTCTAAATCGGAAATCGTTGTAATGAATGTAGAATTGATATTAGTAGCATTATAAAGGTCTCCCTCTGCTTTTTCCTCACCGTCGATCAGATACTTCACTTTTCCCATCATTCTGTTTTTACCGGAATAGATATCGATCTTATGTCCTGTAAATTTCACTTCATAATAGGTTGCTTCAGGATGCGCCGGATCTACTTTTTTTGACCATGTATGCTGCGCATCTCCTGCCTCCCATTTTCCTTCTGCGAATGTGAAGTAGTTTGTTTCTCCGCTCTGCTGTGTATGCGGAATTTTCACCTTTTCTTCAATCGGAGCTTTTTTTCCTGTAATCTTTTCATACATGCATTCTGCTATGTACAGATATCCTGCATCTGTAAAATGTACTTTATCTGTATTATAAAGATTTTCTTTTCCTTCGGTCTTTTCATACATATCAATGAAATCCCATGCGGCATTTTCTTTAATCAATGCCTTCTGAGCCTGATAGACTTTTTCGACCTTTTCCTGAGTGATATCGTTTCCCGTCGTCTGATAACATTTCGGAGACGTGGCAAAAATAACTTTGTTATTCTCCGTCTTATACTCATTATAAAACGCTGTCATCTGTGTTTTATAATTTTCTTCGTTCCAGTTTTTGGAATCATTCGTTCCAAGCATAATAATTACAATGTCTGCATTATAAGCTTTACTTTGTTCGTATTCTGTACCGCTTTTATATGGATTACTTGTCCCCTCCATCAAAAACGCACCTGTTTCCCCAAAGTTTTTTACTTCATATCCGCTTCCAAGTAAACTCTGCAAACGTGCCGGATATGCATTTGGTCCTTTCTTTCCTGAATTCGCGCCCGTCGAAGTGTACCCTTCCGTCAGGCTGTCTCCCACGCATGCCACCTTGATCTTCGCGGCGGCATCTGCCGTCTCACCTTCTGCCCATGCGATCGTGCCGCTTCCTAGAATACACCCTAATGTAAGCACAACACTTAAAACAATTCCCATTGCTTTTCGCATTAGTTTTTTGACATTTTCCACAACTATTTTTCCTTCCTTTCTTAGCATTTTGCCCACATACTCATACAGAACCATATACCCTTTTGTTCAATGTGTCAACATTATTTTTACCCCCCCCGCTCCATATGTCGTATTTTCATCATTTTCCATATAAAATACATTTATTTTTATGCATAATGACGAGTTTTTCGAGGGCTGATTTTCTAACTTCTGCATATACTATATAAAATACTTTTCTGCTTATGAAAGGAGACTTGTTATGCTTGCTTCCTATAAACTTTCCGGTAAATACATCTTTATCTCCGGTTTTCTGTTCACGTCTGTTCTCGGAACACTGTCGCACTTTTTCTATGAATGGTCCGGCGATTCAACTTTTATAGGTCTTGTCTGCCCAATCAGCGAATCTGCATGGGAACATATGAAACTTTTGTTCTTTCCGGCTCTGCTCTACTGCTTTCTTTTCAAACTAATATATAAAAACGCCGTTCCAAACGTATCTTTACCACTTTTATCCGGCATTCTGACAGGAACGACACTTATCCCTGTTTTCTTTTATACTTACTCAGGCATACTCGGCTTTACGGTTGTCTGGATCGATATTGCTATTTTTTACCTTTGTACTGGAATCACTTTTTCAATGGCATCCAAATTATATGAGCAGAAAAATATCGCACGTTTCCGCTTCCTCATATATGGACTGACTATATTATATTCCATCCTTTTCTTTATATTTACCTTTATTCAGCCGGATATTGCCCTGTTTCAAAATCCATGACTTTTCATACCGCGTCCGCTTACGCCTGCTTCTTTTTTCTATCTGTCTTTCACTTCATTTTTCAGTCTGTTTTCCGGTTCATTTTCCAATCCACTTTCCATCCTCGGTAAGAGGAAGCGGCTTCCCGTCAAGAACAGCGCTTTTTAAAATATCTTCTATATTATAAACAAGTTTCAGAGAAAAGAAGCCGCAGTCTCTCTCCAACAGATCAAAGAAAATCTTATCTCCCTCCCATAACTTCAGCGTCTCGATCTTTGATTTTTCAACCCATTCCAACTCGCCCTCATCACAGTCGATCGGTTCTCCTTCAAACCCGTCAGCCGTATAAAGCGACATGTATTCTACAACATCTTCACCGTAAACAAATGTCACGATTCCCCGGTAAGCCCACGAAGTCAGCGTATATCCCGTTTCTTCTTTCACTTCTCTTAGCAAGCACTCTTCAGGACTTTCTCCATATTCAAAATGTCCGCCGACACCGATCCATTTATCTTTATTCACATCATTTTCTTTCACCGTACGGTGAAGCATTAAATATTTATCGTCTTTTTCTATATAGCATAATGTACTTAATTTTGTCATAGCCATCCTCCTTAATACGGTCTCTATATTTGTATCTTTATCCGTTTTCAGACTTTTTTATTTTCTTCACTTTTTATCATTTATCCTCATCTTTTCCCCTAAGAAACTGCGATTCATACAAATGTCTGTAAAATCCGTCTGCAGCCATCAAGCTCTCGTGATTGCCCTGCTCAATAACTTTTCCGTCTTTCATAACGAGAATCACGTCCGCCTCGCGGATCGTTGACAGACGATGCGCCACAATAAACGTCGTCCGCCCTTCCATCAATTTTGTAAAAGCCGCCTGTATCTTTACTTCTGTTCTTGTGTCGATCGATGACGTCGCTTCATCGAGGATCAGCATAGGCGGTCTGCACAGCATAACACGCGCGATGCATAAAAGCTGTTTCTGTCCTTGCGACAGCCCGTCTCCGTCTTCTGTCACCCACGTGTCATATCCGTTTGGCAGACGCAGGATTACATTGTGAATATAAGATGCTTTTGCAGCTTCTATCATTTCCTCTTCTGACGCGTCGGACCTTCCTAAAAGAATATTTTCCCGGATCGTTCCCGTTTTCAGCCACGTTTCCTGAAGCACCATGCCATATGCACAGCGCAGACTTTCCCTCGTAACCTCACGCACATCCTTTCCGTCTACTGAAATACAGCCGCCGTCTACATCATAAAACCGCATAAGCAGATTGATCAGCGTTGTTTTTCCGCATCCCGTCGGTCCTACAACAGCGATCTTTTGTCCCGGCATAACTTTCAAATTAAAATCCGTGATCAGATTCTGTTGTGGCATATACGAAAAATCAACATGCTCTGCCAGTACATGTCCCCGGACATGAGTCAGAACCGCCGCATCTTTTGCATCTTCCGGCTGAGGAATTTCTTCTATTAACTCAAAAATACGACCGGCACATACAACCGCGTTTTGGAACTCTGTCACAACTCCGGATATTTCATTAAACGGCTTTGTATACTGATTTGCATAACTCAAAAAACTTGTAAGCTGCCCTACTGTCAGCGTTCCGTTTACTACCGCAAACGCACCTGCGATCCCGACTCCCGTATATACGAGACTGTTTATAAAACGGGTCGCCGGATTTGTAACGGAAGAGAAAAATGTCGCTCTCAAATATGCGCTTCCTAATTTTTCATTAATCTTATCAAACCGCTCCGTCACTTTTTCTTCCTGCCCAAACGCCTGTACTACTTTCTGATTGCCGATCATTTCGTCGATCAGACCTGTCTGTTCTCCTCTGATTTCAGACTGAAGACGAAACATCGCAAATGTTTTGCGGGCAATAAAGTTCGCCACAAAAAATGAAATCGGAGTGATCAAAACGACGACAAACGTAATATTTACATCAACCGACAACATAAATCCCAGCGTGCCGATAATCGTTGCAGCTCCTGTAAACAACTGGGTAAATCCCATCAAAAGTCCGTCCGCAAACTGATCTACATCCGCAATAACACGGCTTACTATTTCTCCGGATGGATGATTGTCGATGTATTTCAGCGGAAGGATCTGAATCTTCCGAAAAGCTTCGTTTCTCACATCCTGCACGACCTGATAAGTCATTTTATTATTGCACACATTCATCAGCCACTGCGCAAGCGCCGTAATACCCGTACATATTCCGATCTGAAACAGAATTCGGAATATCCCGGCAAAGTTTACCGCTCCTTTTCCTATGATCTCATCTACCGCATAACCGATCAGTTTCGGAATGTAGAGCGTAAGGGCGACGCTGACTGCTGCCAGCAAAACAGAAAAAACAACAAAAATACGATACTTCCCAAGATGCCCGAATACTTTTTTTAATATTTCTCCCCGGCTCATTTTCCGATCTTTGCTCTGTGGCTTACTCTGCTCTGCCTGCACTTTTGACTTCTGTATTTTATCTTCATTGACTGTTTGTTTTTTAAGCATGTAAAACCGCCTCCTCCGGAAATTGTGAATAATAAATCTCCTGATAAGCCGAACAGTTTTGCATCAGCTCCTCATGTGTTCCGACCGCCACAGCTTTCCCTTCTTCCAGCACAACGATCCGATCTGCATATCTGACCGATGCCGCCCGCTGAGAGACAAGAAATACTGTCGGATTTTCTTTCATGTTTTTAATCGCGTCACGCAAAGCCGCGTCGGTCGCGAAATCAAGCGCCGACGCACTGTCGTCCAATATAAGAATATCTGGTTTTCTTACAAGCGCTCTTGCGATCGTCATACGCTGTCTCTGCCCGCCGGACAAATTTCTCCCGTTTTGTTCTATCATAAATTCAAGCTTTCCCGGCTTTGAATCAACGAACTCTTTCGCCTGTGAAATTTCAAGCGCTTCTTCCAGTGTTTGTTCCGATGCATTTTCATCTCCCCACCGAAGATTCTCCGCAACCGTCCCTTTAAAAAGCACCGCTTTTTGAGGAACCACGCCGATATGACTGCGCAAACTTTCAATCTCATATTCTCTTACATCATGTCCGAAAACCTTCACTTCTCCTTCCGACGCGTCATAAAACCGAGGGATCATGTTTACGATCGATGATTTTCCAGCCCCTGTTCCGCCGATAATCCCTATCGTCTCTCCCGGCATTGCCCGAAACGAGATGTTGCTCAACGAAGGCGCTCCCGCATTTTTATATGTCAATGACACATTGGAAAATTCCACCGCAGGAATCCTTTTTTCTTCTGTATACAACAAACTTCCCGACTGCATTTCCGGTTTCATTGCCAACACAGCTTCGATCCGTTTTCCGCATGCAGCCGCTTTCGTCACCGTAATGATCAGATTCGCCAGTTTCACAAGCTCCACAAGAATCTGCGACATATAGTTGACAAGAGCCACTACTTCCCCCTGAGTCAGACTCCCCATATTTACACGAACCGCGCCGACATAAATAAGAACTATAATACCCACGTTCACGATAATATACGTCAGTGGATTCATAAGCCCGGAGATACTTCCGACAAATTTTTGTTCCTTTGTCAACATTTGATTGTTTTCTTCAAATTCAGCCTTTTCTTTTTCCTCTTTATTAAAAGCACGAAGCACTCTTACACCGATAAGATTTTCTCTCGTTTTTAGAAGAATTTCATCTAAATATGACTGCACTTTCTTATAAAGAGGCATTGTAATCAGCATGATCCCAAATACAACTACCGACAAAAGAGGAATTACAACAACAAAAACCATTGCCGCTTTGACATCTACCATAAAAGACATTGCCATTGCGCCGAATACAATAAAAGGCGAACGTAAAAAAAGACGAAGGACAAGGTTCACTCCTGCCTGCGCCTGATTTACATCACTTGTCATTCGGGTCACAAGCGTAGAACTGCCGATTTCATCCATTTCCGAAAAACCGAAATGTTGAATATGTTCAAACAGCGCATGCCGCAGTCCTGTTCCGAACCCAGCCGCCGCTTTTGCCGAAAAATATTGAGCTGTAAGAGAACATATCAGCCCGACGATTCCCAATACAATCAAAACAAGACACATTCTTATAATATACGGGCTGTCTTTTTGAGCAATTCCTTTATCGATCACCGCAGCCATAACAAGAGGAACAAGAAGTTCAAAAGATGCCTCCAGCATTTTAAACAGCGGAGCCAATATAGTCTCTTTCTTATAATTTTTTAAATAAATAAAAAGTGATCTCATGTCATTTTCTCCCTGTGCAATATTTCTTTAAGAAGCATTCCCCGCATTTAGGATTTCTTGCTGTACAGATACTTCTTCCAAACGTAATGATCTGAATATTATACAATATCCAATGATCCTTTGGCAGTTCCTTCATCAGATCCTGTTCTATCTTTTCGGGATCAGATTGTTTTGTAAATCCCAGTCTGTTAGAAATCCTTTTCACATGCGTATCCACAACTACGCTGGCATCATGATAGATGTTCCCTCTGATCACATTCGCCGTCTTCCGTCCGACGCCTGCTAAAGAGGTCAGATCTTCCAGACTCCTCGGCACTTCACCGCCAAACTTCTCCCTGATATCTTTCATACAGGCAATGATGTTCTTCGCTTTATTGCGATAAAATCCTGTCGGCTTGATATCCTGCTCCAACTCCTTTAAGTCCGCGTCGGCAAATGCGTCCACAGATGTATATTTTTGAAACAAATCTTTCGTCACAATATTCACTCTGGCATCCGTACACTGAGCGCTCAACATCGTTGCGATCAGCAGCTGCCACGGCGTCTCATAATTCAGATAACAAATATATTCCCGTCCATATTGTTCATCTAAAAGATTCAAAATTTCTTCGGTTCGCTTTTTCATGCAGCTTTTATCTTCTCCTTATTTATAATCCGTCAACTTGCATCTGTATACAACAAAATCAACGTCACTTGTATCGGTTGTAGTCCCTGTTGCAAAAGACCCAAATAGATCCAACCTTTTTACACCATTTGCTTTACAAATTTCCGTAACTTTATCAATCAATTCCGTTATCGGCATAACATTCATCGTCTATCAGTCTTCCTTATTCTTCACTTTTGTTATTAACACACTTGGAGTTTTACAATTAATACTTCCTTTTATTTCATACAGATCAGATTCAATGCAATATTTCATTCCCATTGTATCAGAACTTTTTACTCTTTTCTATTAATGTTCCGCACTTCATCGTCATATTTGCAATATTTTATATATCATCAGTTATCGAGGACAGCGCCTGACTAACGAAACTTAACTTGAGCCCAATCCCGGCAGGCTATCCCGCACGCACAGCGCTCCATACCCAAGCAGCGCATTCGGCCATCGCTCGTATCCCGCAAGCTGCTTTGCGCCTTTTCTTAAATAAGCTTTTACTTTTTCTCCATAAAGATATGGATCGTTTCCTCTGACAATTCCCCACTCCATCAAAAGCGCAGCGCTCCCGGTCACAAAAGGAGCAGCAAAAGAAGTTCCGCTAAAAGACTGATATCCGCCTCCCGGGACAGGCGCTGTAACGCGCACTCCAGGTGCGGCAATATCCGGTTTCAGCACGTTCTCACCTTCGTACATCCCCGCCGGACCTCTTCCCGAAAAATCCGCATACGAAAATGTCCGGGCATCATATGCCGCCACGGTAACAGCAAGCGACGCCGTAGATGGAATCGTCAATGTCGACATACTGTTCGGCTGTAAAAACGCTGTCCCCATATTTAATGACGACTGTGTCGGAAGCCACATTTGATACTCCCCGTCCACAATACGGCCGGGAGTTAAAACAATTTTCCACACGCCGCTTTCTATATACTGTTTTCCGGGAAGAAGCGACAGATAAATCTCCTGTTTCACGCTGTACGGCTTCGGTTCTCCATAATAAATCAAAAGTTCTGTATCTCCGAGTATATACCGCTGAGCTCCCAAAAATTCATAAAACGGTCCTGCCTGCCTTCCCGACGGACTGATCACCGAAACTCCCATCTCGTCAACATACGATTTCCATATTTGAATACTCAGCGCCGGTTCTCTTTGCTGAACGGCAAGTTCTACCGTCTCAGATATCTGCCGCCGCACTTTTCCCGACACATGACCTGCCGACGCCCCCTCATTTCCGCTTCCGATGCAGATTACATTTTTCCACATGTCCGCAATATCGTTCAAAAAACGTTCTACAAGAGAAGTTCCGTCATGAGATCCATATGTGTTGCCAAAACTGATGTTTATCGCCACCGGACGACGAAGTTCTACAGCCTTACGGACAATATAATCTACTCCCCGCATCAGTTCTGTTGTTCTCGGAAAACCGCCTTCTCTGGGGGCTCCCATCTTTACGATGATCAGTTCCGCCTCAGGCGCAGCTCCCCGAAACCTTCTTCCCTCACTTCCCCGGCCATTCCCTGCCGCGATTCCCGCCACCGCTGTTCCATGACCACTGACATCGGATGTTTTCACCATCTGCCGCCTTACCTCTTTGTCCTCTGTTGCTAACGCCGCATCGATCTGCTCCCGTGTATACTCTGTTCCTGCCAAATATCCTGCCGGAGGCCTCCCATTAACAGACTGATCCCAAAGAGACACAATCCGCGTTGTTCCATCCTCATTTCTGAACTCTGCATTTTCATAATCGATCCCACTGTCAACAATTCCGATAAGAGTCCCTTTTCCTCTCAAAGATAACGGCATATCCTGTACAATATCTATGCACGACACCTGCCTGCCTACATCAGTTTGAAAATACAGCTTTTTCGGTTTTTCTATAAATTCCACTTCCGGGAGCTGAGCCAGTTGTCCGATCCGTTCTTCCTCGATGACAATAACCGCATAGCCGTTCAACAGTTCCGTAACCGATCGCGCCGTTTGCCTGACCGCTTCAAGTGTTCCCGAATATTTTACGATCAGTTCCCACACATTTTCTTCTTTATCATATCCAACATCCAGCTCTTCGGAGCGTTCTCTTTCTCCCTGATCGGCATCCAGAGCCAGATTTAAAAGATTTTCCAGTTTTTGACTCATTCATTCTCCTATGACTGCAGCACATTCATTTTTTGCATTATATGTACTTCAGGAAACTTTCAACATAAAAAATCATGATCTTTACCAACCTTTTTATCTCCGGCAAAGACCATGATCTTCTTTTTTCTTTATTACGTCGTCTATTTATTTTCTTTTCTTGATTTTCTTTTCTTTAGTTCCTTTTCTTTAGTTCCTCTGTCCGTTTACTTCCTGTATGCAAACAGCGGAAGTCCGTCCTGCTGCGGAACTTGTACTTCTCCTTGAATAAGCGGTTTCGCATAACGGATAAATTCATCACTTACGTCTGATCCGTCTTTAGTGATCCACCCGGCAGGCACACCTTTTTCACGATTGCAGATTTCATTCACATCTTTTGCCTCGTAACTAAGTTTATATTCTTCACCGTCCGCTCTCACAAAGGCGATCATCTTTCCGCTTTCGCCATGCAAAGCACATTTTACGCCATACGCTCCCGAATCAACCGCCTCCTGCAAATCCGTCGCAGAAAGCATTGCCGAAGAACATCTCTGACTTACGTTCAATTCAACAGAACGAACCTTTACGCCAAGACGGTCTTTTATCAGGTTTTCCAAATATTTTCCTGATCCGGTCAGCATTTTATGCCCGAAAGTATCCACTCCTACCTCGCTTGCAAGTTCACAAATAAACGTTCCTTTGCCATCGTTAATTCCTTCCGAGATACAAACGATCACATTTGACACTTTTTCAAGAGACGCGCTCACATCCTGTATAAACCGTTCTGTATCAAACGCCACTTCCGGCAAATAGATCAGAACCGGATTATCTCCTTCAAATTTTCGTGCCAATGCGCTTGCCGCTGTAAGCCATCCCGCATGACGCCCCATGATCTCGACGATTGTCACTGATTTTTTATTATCATATACCGATGCGTCAACTGCAATCTCCCGCACGGTTGAAGCCACATATTTTGCCGCGCTTCCAAACCCCGGCGTATGATCTGTATTGACAAGGTCGTTATCGATCGTTTTCGGTATACCCAGAAAGCAAATATCGCTTCCGACCATCTCCGCATAACGCGACAGTTTGCTCACTGTATCCATCGAATCATTTCCTCCGATATAAAAGAAATAACCGATGTCATATTCCTTAAATCTTTCAAATAATTTCGGATATACTTCGTCGTTTAGATCTTTCGGTAATTTATATCTGCAAGAGCCAAGATATGAACCGGGCGTTGTCTTTACTAATTCCAGTTCTCCCGAGCGCTTCAATTCTTCCATATCCATGACCCGGCCTTCGGCAAACCCTTCGATTCCGTTAATCATGCCGAACACTGCACCAAAAGAATCTTTTCTGTTCAACGCTTCATTGACAACTCCGTATAAGCTTGCGTTGATAACTGCCGTCGGTCCGCCCGACTGTCCTACGATCACATTTTTTTTCATCTCTTCCTCCTTATTTTAATCACCGAAAGTTCAAAAATCACATTCCGGGATTGTAAGCATCTGCCAAGATTTCGGATAATCCCGGCCTTTAGCTTTTCGCTATTATAAAAACACTTTTACTATATATGAAAAAATTGAATTTTACAATATAGAATAACTAATGTATACTACACCTTAGACAACATGACAGATAAAATCAGGAGGTATGATATGAAATACATTTCATTTGCAATTCCTTGTTATAACTCAGAAGCCTATATGGAAAAAGCGATCAACTCAATCCTTATCGGAGGAGAAGATGTCGAAATTCTTATCGTCAACGATGGTTCAAAAGACGGAACGCAGGAAATCGCCGAACGGTACGAAGCTCAATATCCGACGATCGTCAAGGCGATCCAAAAAGAAAACGGAGGACACGGCGATGCAGTCAACTGCGGACTTTCTCATGCCACAGGAAAATATTTTAAAGTAGTAGACAGCGACGACTGGGTTGACGAAAGCTCTCTGTTTAAAATTCTTGAAACAGTAAAAACATTTGTGAAAGAAGACACACTTGTCGATATGGTAATCTCAAACTATGTTTACGAAAAAGTCGGCATGGAACATAAAAAAGTGATCCGCTATGACAATGTGCTTCCCGAAAATACGATTTTTCACTGGGATGAGATCGGACATTTCCGGCTCGACCAATATATTTTGATGCACTCCGTTCTTTATCGGACAGAGATGCTGAAACTGTGCCAGTTAAAATTACCGAAGCACACTTTTTATGTTGATAATATTTACGTGTATTATCCGCTTCCGCATGTACGCACCCTTTATTACCTGAATGTCGATTTCTACCGCTATTTTATCGGGCGGGAAGATCAGTCCGTCAACGAAAAAATCATGATCGGAAGGATAGATCAGCAATTATTTGTAACCAAGACAATGATCTCCATGTATGAACTGCGGATGATCTCAAGTAAAAAACTGCGAAAATATATGGTTAATTATCTTGCGATCATGATGACTGTTTCATCCATTTTATGTATCCGCTCTAAAAAACCGGAGAACTTAACTAAAAAGAAAGAACTGTGGAGCTACTTAAAACGAAAAGATTACAAAACTTATATGAAGATCCGCTACGGTATACTCGGACAGACGATGAATCTCCCGGGAAGATCCGGACGTAAAGTATCTTCTCTTGCATACAGCGTTGCAAGACGCCTGATCGGATTTAACTAACTTAAAAAACGGTGCATCGGAAGCTTTTCCATGTACCGTTTTCTTAATTTTCAATTTTTTGTAACAGTTCAGCCATACAGTGTACGGGAAGCACAAAACATGTCTGCATGTTTTTGCTAACGGACATCTGTATGCGCTAAGCGCCCATTTATGAGTAAAACAGTGGCGTCAGCCACAATAAGCACGTGGTGCGGTTTTGCGAATGGCGCGTGCTGAATTGTTACAATTTTTTCATTTTTTCATTTTTTTTAAAAAAACACTTGATTTTTTTTTAGAGTCTGATATAATAACCATGTTGCTTACGGGAAACAACACAAAACGGTACAATGCGGAATGGTGTAATTGGCAGCACAGCAGACTCTGACTCTGTTAGTAGGGGTTCAAGTCCCTTTTCCGTAGCTTGGAATTTGTAATAAACAAATTCCTTATTTTATCGGAGTGTGGCTCAGCTTGGTAGAGCGCTACGTTCGGGACGTAGAGGCCGCAGGTTCGAATCCTGTCACTCCGATTCATCCTCCATTTTATGGAGGATTTTTTATTTTTCATAATGTAAAAGCTGATTGAATTTCGTTAAGGTTATCCGATGCATGTCAGATTCTTAAATTGGAAGCTGCATGTTTGGATAATCTTTTTTATTTACTTTTTTACTAAGATAATTGTAACAAAATGAAAGAATTCGGCACTAACTGGCAGAAGGAGGTTGAAAGCACAAGTGATCGAAGAAATATACGAGATGTATTCAAGAAAAGTCTTTTTGTTTTTATTGAGCAAGACGAATAATGAAGATATTGCAGAAGAACTTACTCAAGAAACTTTCTTTCAAGCTGTCCAATGCATCGATCGGTTTAAGGGGAATAGTTCCATATTAACCTGGTTATGCGGAATCGCGAAAAATGTTTGGTTGAAAGATTTAAGAAAACGTCAAGAAATCTTATCTACAAATGATCATATTCAGGAAATAGCGGATGAAAAAGAAGTAAACGTTCAATGGGAACAAAAAGAAATCTTACAGTTGATACACAACATGAATGAACCGATACGAGAGGTCATGTATCTAAGATTGGTCAGCAACTTGTCTTTTGCCGAAATCGGAGAAATAATCGGCAAAACAGAAAATTGGACAAGAGTAACTTTTTTTAGAGGAAAACAAAAAATTGTAAAGGAGATTTTAAAAGATGAATAAAAGACTTCCATGCTACATCGTTTCCGACCTGTTACCACTATATCAAGATGATATATTATCGGAACAAACGAAAAAAGATATTGATAAACATTTAACCGAGTGCAGAGAGTGCCAAAAAAAGATGGCCGCAATGAAAACACAGCTAGACATTCAAAACACCAACGTTGACCTAAAGATCAATCCATTAAAAAAGGTAAGATTTTATCAAAAAATACTGACAGTCTTGGGAGCGGTTATAGCATTCATTTTAGGTGCATGCATTCCGATCGCTATATTAGGGTTTACTGTTCTTGAACGAGGAGAAATAGCCGCTTATCAAATCGAGAGAGTAAAAGGCCTTTGGTATGTACTCACTTCATGGAGCTGCGCTTCGGGAATTGTAGTATGCGTAATTTATTTTTTGCTCATACTGCTTATCAAAAAAATAATCAAAAAAAAGGGAAAGTAAAAATTATCTCAGTTTTTCCGGACATAAAAATACCCCCATATCGGACTTTTATACATCATTGTCCTATATGGGGGGCATCATATCAGTCAAAGCGGCAGCCTTAAAATCTGTCAACAAAGAAGCTACTTCCACTCCCCGTCAAATACAACTTCCGCAGGGCCTGTCATATATACCGTATTCTTTTCTCTGTCCCACTTGATCTGCAAATCTCCGCCAAGCAGTTTTACTGTCACCTCATCTTCCGTCAATCCGTTCAACGCACAGGCAACGGCGACTGCGCATGCTCCGGTTCCGCACGCCAGCGTCTCTCCCGATCCCCGCTCCCACACGCGCATCTGCGCCGTATGACGGTCAAGAACATTTACAAACTCCGTATTCACCCTCTTTGGAAACCTTTCATGATTTTCAAATTTTACTCCGACTGTTTCAAGCGGAAATTCTTTTACATCTTGATCTATAAATACGACTGCATGAGGATTTCCCATAGAAACACATGTCATCCTATATTCCTGTCCATCCACGGTAATCGGTTCATCTATCACTTCTTCCTTTTCCGAAACAACAGGCACTTCTTCCGGACGCAGCATCGGTTTTCCCATATCAACTTTGACAAGGACAACTTTCCCGTCTTCTACAGTCAGATCAAGATATTTGATACCTGCCAATGTCTCTACAGAAATACTTGTTTTATCTGTTAAGCCGTAATCATATACATATTTCGCCACGCAGCGAATCCCGTTTCCGCACATTTCTCCACGAGAACCGTCCGCATTATACATCTCCATTTCAAAATCGGCTTTATCAGATGGATTGATCATAATAAGCCCGTCCGAACCGACTCCGTAATGCCGATCACTGATCTTCTTTGCCAGTTCCGATGGATTTTCTATCGTTTCCTGCAAACAGTTCACATAAACATAATCATTTCCTATGCCCTGCATTTTTGTAAATTTCATAGGTTTTCTCCTTTTCTCTCGCGTTCCTCTTTTTTTCTTCAAATCCAGTCCGACTCTTCTGCCGGTCTTCTTTTCGTCTTTTCAATACTCATTTCATCTCTAATTAAAATAGACAAGTTCTTCTATCGGTTCTGCCGCCTCGATATGTTCCGCTTCGAGAACAGGCCCTTCTCCGCGATAAACCGATACATTCGCAAACCGTACTTTCGCCCGTACTTTTACCCATTGTCCTGCTTTTAATTTCGGAGCGTACGCACTTCTGCATACATATCCCAGAAATGTCGTATCATCCGCACAACATGTCATCGCCATCCGCCCCGGAAGAAACACTTTTGACGGAAATCCGGAAGGTTTCAACACCTTCGCTGTGATTTCAATAACTTTTCCACGATATCGGGCGGGATTTTCCATCATATCCACATACCAGATACCATAATCTTCTCTCGGAATCTCGATTACAGGCGCATCCAGATCATACGGCACGTCATCTTCAAAAATATTTTCCACTTCTCCTTGTTCATCTTCAAATATAACTTCCGCCTGAGGGCTGACTACTTTGACGCTTCTCCTGTATCCCGCCAGAGGCTTAATATCTTCACAGCGGTTAAAAAGAACCATCTCGGCGCCTCTTACCATTTCTACAAAGAGCGGTTTTAAATTAGTCAGATATGTCTGAAATGTGCTTGCGTCCACTGTTGTGATCTTCTGCTCGATCCCCCAGCCCTTAGGAAGCTTCATATTTTCAAAATCACTGACCTTCCACATTCCGTTATATTCAATGACAACTCGATCAGGCTCGTGCTTTCGATCTAATTCCGCCAAATACTCCTCTGTCAGTTCTTCTCTGTCTTCCAGCCGCTCTATTACAACGCCGTATCTTAACATTTCCATCGCATCATACTCATCTTCTCCATCTTCGCAAAGAATGAGCAATGTTTTTCCATCGATCTGAAAATAATCCTGCTTCAATGTAAATTTTAAAAATCCGGTCTTTCCACTGTCTAAAAATCCCGTCATCAAATAAACCATTACATCCGGTTCATTCATGTTTTATTTTTCCCTCCTTATTTTTTCATTCCATATTTTCCGGTTCTCGCTCTTTCATTCGTTTCCTTTGTATGTTCGCCGATTAAAGGCCGAACAGTTTTTCCAGTTTTTCTTCATTTATCTTTGCTCCGATCACACAAATACGTCCCGTGTATTCCGGCGCTCCGGTACGCACTTCATATTCTCCCGGAACCATGTCAAAGTAGATCCATGTTCCGTCTTCTCCTTTGACCATTCCTTTTGCTCGAAGGATATCGCCATACTCTTCTTCATTTTCAAGACTCTTTAAAATCTCCCCGACCTGTTCTTCCGAATACACATGGATCGTCTCACGCCCCCAGCTCGTAAACACTTCGTCTGCATGGTGGTGACCGGCATGATCATGACCACATCCACAGTCATGATGATGGTGGTCGTGGTGATGCCCGTCCTCTCCGTGGTCATGATGGTGATGCTCGTGATGATGCTCGCACTCTCCGTGATCATGATGGTGATGTTCGTGATGATGCTCGCACTCTCCGTGGTCATGATGGTGATGTTCGTGATGATGCTCATCCTCTCCATGGTCATGATGATGCGCTCCGTGGTGATGACCGCACTCCGGGCAGACAACCTCCGCAAGGAGTTCCTCCTCCATTGATCTGACGGATTCCATCGTTTCCAAAATTTTACTTCCCGCAAGTTGTTCCAAAGGTGTAGTAATAAACGGCGCCTTCGGATTCAATTCTCTTAAAATAGCAATACTTTCTTCGATCTTTTCCGGTTTTGCCTTATCTGTCCTGCTCAAAATAACCGCGCCCGCATATTCTATCTGATTACTGAAAAATTCACCGAAATTTTTTCTGTAAATTCTGCATTTCGTCACATCCACAACAGTCGTAAAACTATTTAACTTAGCGTCGATCTCACTTTGTACGTCTTGAACCGCCTTTATGACGTCTGATAATTTTCCGACCCCCGACGGTTCTATCAAAATACGATCCGGATGATAAGTATCCACAACTTCTCTCAAAGATTTGCCGAAATCTCCGACAAGAGAACAACAGATACAACCCGAATTCATTTCCCTGATCTCGATTCCTGATTCTTTTAAAAATCCGCCGTCAATCCCGATCTCTCCAAACTCATTTTCGATAAGAACAACCTGTTCTCCCGCAAACGCCTCCGAAAGCAGTTTTTTAATAAGCGTTGTTTTTCCAGCTCCTAAAAAGCCCGAAATAATATCAATCTTTGTCATTTCAAACAACCTCCCATATTATATTCAATCCATATCCAGCTCAATAGGACAATGATCCGATCCCATCACATCTGTCAAAATCTTCGCATCTTTCAGACGCTCTTTCAAACTTTCCGAAACACAGAAATAATCGATCCGCCATCCGGCATTTTTTGCTCTTGCGCTGAAGCGATACGACCACCAGGAATAAATTCCTTCCCGATCGGGATAAAAATACCGAAACGTATCAATAAATCCCGCGTCAAGAAGTTCGGTAAACTTTCCTCTCTCCTCATCTGTAAATCCGGCATTTTTTCGATTTGTCTTTGGATTCTTCAGATCAATTTCCTTGTGCGCCACATTCATATCTCCGGTTACGATGACCGGCTTTTTTTCTTCCAGTTTTTTCAGGTACATACGAAAATCATCTTCCCATCTCATGCGGTAATCAAGTCTCGCCAATTCATTTTGCGAATTGGGCGTATATACCGTAACAAAGTAGAAATCTTCAAATTCGCATGTGATCACTCTGCCTTCCTGATCATGTTCTTCGATTCCGATACCGTAAGTTACAGACAACGGTTCCTTTTTCGTAAACACCGCCGTTCCCGAATATCCTTTTTTCACCGCATAATTCCAATACTGATGATATCCCGGCAAATCGAGTTCCAACTGCCCTTCTTGCATCTTTGATTCCTGTATGCAGAAAATATCCGCATCTGCCTCAGTGAAAAAATCCAAAAAACCTTTTTGCACACACGCTCTTATTCCATTTACATTCCACGAAATAAATTTCATTATCATCCACCTCTCTCACATAATATTAATATCACTCTGATAGAACCTGTTTCCGGGTAAAGCATAAAAGGACAGATGCTTTCACTACCTGTCCCTCTCTTCTCATTCATACCGTACTTCTCTCAAAAAAAGTCCGCCTGCCGGAGCCAGAAACCCCGCTTTTGATCTGTCTCCTGTCAAAAGCGCCTCTTTCACACTTTCGGCGGTACGTTCCCGCATCCCGACTTCAAGCAAAGTTCCTGTCAATATTCTCACCATATGATACAAAAATCCCGTTCCGTCATATCGAATGACAATACAGTTTCCATTCCCGATCTGATCGGATTTTCCGCACGGCAAAAAGTCTTTTCTTTCATCTCTGATCATGATCGAGTAAATCGTACGTCTGACAGATCTGTTATCTTTTTTATCCGTATACCCCGCAAAAAAATGTGTGCCTGTCAAATATCCGGCCGCCTCCCTCATCCTTGCAAGATCCGGTTCTCCCGGAAAATGACCGCTGTACTTCCGTGTAAATACATCTTGTTTGATCCCCGTATCGATCCGATATTCATAAACTTTCCCTACCGCACTTTTCCGGGCATGAAATCCGTTCTTCACAAGCTCCACATCAAGGATGCGTATATCAGGCGGAAGACACCCGTTCATTTTTTCCGTAAACAAAGCCGTATCCACTTTTCCCGGCAAAACAACGCTCGCAGTCTGGCCGCTTGCATGAACTCCGGCATCGGTTCTCCCGGAGCCGTCGATCTGCACCTGATATCCTGTGCAGTTTTCCAGCGTCTCTTCCAAAATCCCCTGTATCGTCCGATCTGTATCTGACTGCCTCTGCCAGCCTTGATAGTTTGTCCCGTCATAGGCGATCGTCAATTTATATGTTCTCATAATTTTATCTACTGCAAAAACTTCTTAAGCTCGTCCATAAATGTGCCCGCATCTTTAAACTCTCTGTACACAGAGGCAAAGCGTACATATGCTACCGGATCAAGCTCTTTTAGTTTTTCCATAACGATTTCCCCGATCTCACTGCTCGGGATTTCTTTCTCCTCACGATTAAAAATCTCAAGTTCGACCGCATCGATCGTTTTCTGGATTGCTTCTGCGGGAACAGGGCGTTTATAACATGCGCTCAATACACCTTGTTCAATCTTAGACCGTTCATACTGCTCTCTGTTATTATCTTTTTTTATAACAATGAGCGGAATCGTCTCTACTTTTTCGTATGTCGTAAATCTTCTGCCGCATTCATCACACGAACGTCTTCTTCTGATCGAGTTTTTATCTTCTGCAGGACGAGAATCAATCACTCTCGTATCCGGATTTCCACAATATGGACATCTCATGAGCATTTCCGCCTTTCTCTTTCCATTTTCTATATGCGCAATTATTATACCACACGCTTTAAAATTTTTGCAAAAATTTTTCTTCTTTAATCTCCACAAGCACGATATCCGGACCGATCTTTTTTATGCAGGAAAAGGGAATCACATATTCACAATCTGTCCCGAAAAATCCGCATATTTTCCCCGGTCCGGGTATTACGATCGCCTCGATTTCTCCTGTACATATGTTGATCTCCACATCTGCGATACAGCCGAGACGCCTTCCGCTGCATACATTGATCACTTCTTTTTCCTTCAGTTCACAGATTCGCATACCGCCTCACCGCCATTTTACGCTCTTCTTAATTTATTATATGAACGAACAGTTCCACCATGCACAAAGCCGCAATCCATTTCTCTTTCTTTTTTCCAGTTTATGCGATACAATAACATCAGTAAAACAAATAAAAATATATTTATATAAAATGAAAGGATTTCACACATGAAAGAAATGATCTTATTATTTAATCCACCGGCAAAAGAACAACTGCTGAAAATCCGTTCTGCCCTGCTGCCTCTGCATATCCGCATACAGCTTATCAAACCGGAACAGTACAATCAGCCGCTCGGATATCTTGCCGGCATGAAAGATATCTCTCCTGTCGAAGGAAATTACGCCGGAGAGGAACTTCCGGATACAATGTTTCTCTTCTCTTCTTTAAGCAGCAGCCGTCTCGATCAGGTTCTGGCAGCCCTTCGCAAAAGCGGAGCCGGCCCGTTCCCGTATAAAGCCGTCCTGACTGCAACTAACAGCAAATGGAATGCTCTTGACTGCTTCAACGAGATTCGTCGCGAACATGAAGCACTCCATCCTTAAAACACTTTTTTCAAACCAATCAGGCAGACTGCCGATATTGTTATAACTTTAGAGGGGGACTATCATTATGTGGAAACAAAAAACATTAAAAAAATCTTCTAAATCATGCATGAAACCGGCGTATACAAGGATGGTTTCCGTCTGTTTCATTATCTCTTTGCTTACGACAGCATACCCTGTTTCCACAACATTTTTAAATCTGCAGAAACTTTCCGGTCCTGCCTATACAGACGCCGCATTTTCTCTTAGCATTACGAATTCCGAAGCGTTTGCCGAAACACTCGGTCTGATCTTAGGCGGGAACGCTTTTCCAAAACTTTTACAAAATACTGTATTTCATGTATTTTCTTTTGTGATCGATCTATGTTCCGCCGGCATATCCATATTTTTTAATGTCCTTAGAACAGTCAATGCATTTTTTACAGAACCGTTAGGCACATCTTTTGTATTTCTTATAATAGGACTGTGTATAACATTTCTCTATCAACTGTTTGTGAACTATGTGCTTATCATCGGAGAAATGCGGTTTTTTCTTGAAGTACGCAAATACAAAAGAACTTCTATCTCAAAGATTTTCTTCTTATATAAACTTCGGTGTATAGCCGCCCCTGTGTGGGTCATGTTCTGCAGATCTGTATTTCAGTTTCTTTGGAATTTCACGATCGCAGGAGGGATCATAAAACATTATGAATATGCCATGATCCCGTACATACTCGCCGAAAATCCAAAAATAAGCCGAAAAGACGCCTTCTTTTTATCCAAACAGCTCATGAATAAAAACAAATGGCGTGTGTTTCTGCTGGACTGCTCTTTCTTAGGATGGAAGATCTTATCAATCTTAACACTCGGTATTCTTGACTTCATATTTGTCAATCCATATATTACGGGATGTAAGGCTGAACTTTATGCGTCGCTTCGCAGAGACTATGTCCTCTCGCGGTCGCCGCGCTATGAAATGCTAAGCGATTCTTATTTGGAACATGTTCCTTCCGAAGACGAACTGCTTATCAGCAAAGCTCTTTATGACGATTCCCAGGGACCGTATACGAAGACTTCCTATTTTGAACCGGAACAATACCCTGTCTTTCTCTTCTCCGTTCAGCCAAAGACAGTAAAACCTTCCGCCCGTGTATTTCGGAATTACGATATTTTGTCCTGCATCTTCCTCTTTCATGCCGCATCCTGTTTCGGATGGATCATGGAAATGCTCATACACCTTATGCGCGACGGAACTGTGGCCGACATCCATCTGCTGTTCGGCCCGTGGCTGCCCCTTTACGGCATTTACGGAATCATTATTCTGAAAGCATCAAAACGCCTGCTCAAAAAACCGGTTTTTGTATTTTTCCTGAATTTCATTGTGTTTTCATTCCTGCAATATATTTTCAGTTTTACGGTTGAACTTTTTTCAGGATACAAACTTTGGGATTTCAGCGAATTCTTTCTGAACATTAACGGCAGAATTTATCTCGGAGGATCTGCCGCATTTGCGTTACTCGGATGTGCGTTTATTTACTACCTCGCCCCGAACTGGACAAATTATTTTTCAAAATTATCAAAAAAGACACAAACCGTTTTCTGCGTAATCTTAAATTCTTTATTTATTACGGATGTCATTTTAACTTTGATCTTTTCATACTAAGTTGTTAAAAATAGTTTTATCTTCCTAAAGCAACTTTTTAAATTTGTGGTTGATTTCCATGAATTGATGGTGTAATATATGCATATACTTAATGTAGTTTCAAAAACTACATGTTGCGTTTAACTAATTCGGAGGTGCATATTATTATGGGAAATACTCATGCCATTGCTAAAAAATCAACCTTTATAAAAAAACATCCTACGCTTCATATACAAAATTACGCAGGGAACAGCTATTCTGCCGCCGGTTATAAAAAAACCGGTTATAATTCCGGGAAATCCGCCTCTTTGAATGAACTTCGGGGGAAATTTTATATAAAGGAGCCCGGCAGCGCCATCACTCATTTTATCGGAATGATCATGGCGCTTATCGCCGCTTTCCCTCTGCTTATAAAAGCCGCGGCGCAGCCTGATCCGGTTTACCTGATCTCCATGTCCGTTTATGCCGCAAGTCTGATCTTATTATATGCGGCAAGCACAACTTACCACACATTTGACATTTCCGAAAAGGGAAACACTGTCTTAAAAAAGATCGACCATATGATGATCTCCGTCCTGATAGCAGGAAGTTACACGCCTGTCTGCTTACTTGTCTTAGAAGGCCGTATGCGGATCATTTTACTTGCTGTTGTATGGACTCTCGCATTGACAGGTATACTGATCAAAGCTTTTTGGGTATTTTGTCCGAAATGGGTTTCTTCCGTTCTTTATATCGGAATGGGATGGACGTGTGTCCTTGCATTTGCACAGATTTTCCGCAATATGCCTTTGGCCGCTTTCGGATGGCTGCTTGCAGGAGGTATTATCTACACAGTCGGCGGTATTATTTATGCATTGAAAGTACCGATTTTCAATAACAAACATAAAAACTTCGGAAGCCACGAGATCTTCCACCTCTTCGTTATGGGCGGAAGCATCTGCCACTTCATTGTAATGTACGGATACCTGCTTCCGTAAAAAATTAAAAAATCAACAGACATCTCATCTCTGATTTGACGTCTGTTGATTTTTTCTGTATGACCGGCTCTTAGAATCGTCTTATCTGCACACGATCAGCCGTTCATTTTCTTTATATCCGTCTACTGTTTCTTCCGTCAGTATCACACTGCCGGAAAAGGGAGCAAACGTCACGGCGCTTATATTGCCGAACTTTGTACTGTCGGCAAGAATATACGACTTTTGACACTGTTGTACCGCCGTTTGTTTCACCTGCGCTTCTCCTACGTCCGGAGTCGTAAACCCTTCCTCTTTCGTAATACCGTTTGTTCCGAAAAATCCTTTTGTGAAATGATATTTTCTTAAAAGTTCTATTGCCTGCGCTCCGACAACAGCCTCAGTCGAACTTTTCAGTTCACCGCCTATAAGTAAAACACGATTTCCCTGAGCCGCCAGACGCTGCGCGTGTGCGACTGCGTTCGTTACAAACGCCGCCCGTTTCTTCGCCAAAAATTCTACCATATAGCCGACTGACGTTCCCGCATCAAGATAAACAAAATCATTGTCTCCGATCATATCTGCCGCATATTGTGCGATTTTGATCTTTTCCTCTTTCCTGACGTTCACTTTTTGTGCCACTGTCGGTTCTTTCATCTCATAAGTATGCTCGGCAGCAACCGCTCCGCCAAACACTTTCGTCAGCTTCCCCGCCTTATCAAGCGCAGTAATATCCCTCCTTGCCGTGGATTCCGAAATTCCGAGATCTTCTGTAATTTCAGCTACTGTAATACTTTTCTTTACTTTCAGCCGTTCTAATATCCGTTCAAACCTTTGCTCTGTTAACATAATGCCCTCTGTGCATATAATAAACTATACTATATGTTCTTTATCTTTTTCCAATACGAGGGTCATCTTTCAATCTATATTTTTTGATGACCCTCGTATTTACTATTTGACACTATTCTATCATTTTTTCACTTTATACGCTTCACTTTTTCTTGTTTTTTTGCTTTTTCTTATTTTTCTGTTTCCCGCTGAGGACAAACAGTTTTTTATTCTTTATATTTTTATACTTTTTAAGCTTTCTTTTTCAATACTCCGAGCAGCAATGCCGACACAACTGTTCCCGCAACAAGCGCGATCAGATATTGAAGCGGATTTCCTACAACCGGGAATACGAAGATTCCGCCGTGCGGCGCCATCAGCGTACAGTTAAACGCCATGGAAAGCGCTCCTGCAACCGCCGATCCTGCGATACAGGCCGGGAGCACATGAAGGGGATCAGATGCAGCGAACGGGATCGCTCCTTCTGTAATGAAAGCAAGACCCATAATAAAGTTTGTCGGACCTGCGTCTCTTTGTTCTTTTGTAAATTTGTTTTTAAAGAGCATTGTCGCAAGCGCGATCGCGCACGGCGCCGTCATTCCTCCGACCATAACCGCCGCCATAATGTCATAATTTCCCGCTGCGATGGACGCAGTGCCGAACACATATGCCGCCTTATTAAACGGACCTCCCATATCGATCGACATCATTCCTCCGACGATCATTCCGAGAAGAATCTTGCTCGTTCCGCTCATGCTGGAAAGTCCCGCATTCAAAGCGGTGTTGATGCCTCCCATAACCGGTTCGACCGCAAACGTCATCAGTAATCCCATGATCAAAATACCAAATACCGGATACAATAATACAGGCGCGATTTTCTCGACTGCTTCGGGCAGCTTGCCGCACACTTTTTTCAGACCTACGATAATGTATCCTGCCGCAAATCCTGCTACAAGCGCTCCTAAGAATCCTGATTTTCCGCCTGCTGCGATCATTCCGCCTACAAATCCGACTGCAAGCGCCGGACGATCTCCGATCGCCATCGCGATGTAGCCCGCAAGCACCGGAAGCATAAATCCAAACGCAACTCCTCCGATCTGTTTAAACAAAGCCGCAGCCGGCGTGATCGTACCAAAAGCCGCTCTTTCATCCGCCGGAAGAGAATTAAGGTCGATACTTAAACCGTCGATCAAAAATGCGATCGCGATCAGGATTCCTCCTCCTACTACAAACGGAAGCATATGAGAAACGCCGTTCATAAGCTGTGTATAAATTTTATGTCCGATTCCTCCTGATTTTCCTGACGAAGACACCGCTGTCGAAGAGGACGTTTCGTTTCCGCTGTGATATACAGGAACGTTGCCGGACATTGCCTGATCGATAAGCTGAGGCGCTTTACTGATTCCGTCTGATACCTGACAGATGATCACTTTCTTTCCGTCAAAACGATCCATCGGAACTTGCGCGTCTGCCGCTACGATAATACAGTCCGCTTCTTTGATCTCTTTCTCTGTAAGAACGTTTTTCGCTCCGCCCGAGCCTCTCGTCTCGATCTTCACGAAACAATCTTTTTCCTTCGCCGCTTTCTCAATACCTTCCGCCGCCATATAAGTATGGGCAATTCCTGTCGGACAGGACGTTACGGCAAGAATTTTAAATCCGTTTGCAGAAGCTTCATTCATATCTGCAAGACGCTCGTCAATATCGCCCTGCTCCGCATCTGCCTTATCGATGATCTCGAGAAATTCATCGGCGCTTTTTGCATTTCTCAGCGCATCGGCAAACACTTCATCCATCATCAGTACCGATAACTTGCTCAACACGTCCAAATGTACGTTATCTTTCGTATTCGGCGCCGCGATCAAAAACATCAGCGTAACCAGCTGTCCGTCCAACGCGTCGAATTCTACTCCGTCTTTTACTACCATTGCCGCAAGACCCGGTTTCGTTACCGCATCACATTTTCCATGAGGAATGGCAATTCCTTCTCCGATTCCTGTGGTGCTTTCTTCTTCTCTTGCGTATACTTGTTCTCTGTATGCTTCACGGTCGTTGATCTTTCCGCTTGCAACCATAAGATCAATAATCCTGTCAAGCGCTTCACTTTTCGTTTTCGGAGTCTCGCTCAACGAAATACTCCTTTTATCAAGCAGATCTGTGATCCTCATTCTCAAAACCTCCTGTTCATCTTCGTTTTCTTCCGTTTATTTTTTTGCTTATTTGCTTCTGTTTATTTATGTTTGATTCTGTTTGCTTATGTTTGGCTCTGTTTGTTTCTTTCTAACTCTGTTTGTTTCTATTTATTACTGTTTACTTCTGTTTGTTTCTGTTTACTTTTCTTTTCTGCTTACATCTTTACTGTACACAGTTCGTTTTTATTCATTTTGAAACCTTTTCGTACAGATCCATGATTTCTTCTTTTGTTGCAAGATATTCAGAAAATGCACTTGCACTTCCTGCGGATACCCCCATATAAAATGCGTGTCTGTAATCTTTCTTCTCGATCCATCCTGCCGTAAATCCGGCAACCATGGAGTCGCCTGCACCTACTGCATTTACCAAAGTTCCTTTTGGCGCCGGAGCTTCATACACACTGCCGTCTTCCGCTACGAGTACCGCGCCTTCACCTGCCATAGAGATCAGAACGTTTCTCGCGCCCTGCTTTTGAAGTTTTTTCCCGTAAGGAATCACCTCTTCTCTTGTCGTCAGTTTGACATCGAACAATTCTCCCAGTTCATGATTATTCGGCTTGATCAAAAACGGCTTGTATTTTAATACATTAATAAGCAAATCTTTTGTAGCGTCTACAATAAACGTTACATTTTTATGCTGAAGCCGTTCCATGATCGTACTGTACATGTCCGCCGGCATCGACGCCGGAATGCTTCCCGCAAGAACAAGAATATCTCCCTCTCCCAAAATATCCAGTTTCCTCAATAGTTCTTCGATCTTCTCTTCGCTTATTTCCGGCCCTGAACCGTTAATTTCCGTACCGTCAATATTTTTCAGTTTCAGATTGATCCGTGAAATCCCACTGTCGATCTTAATAAAATCAGAACGGATTCCCATCGCTTCTACTTCTCTGATAATCTCTTCTCCCGTAAATCCTGCCGCAAATCCAAACGCTGTACTGTCAATTCCGAGATTCATTAAAATTGTCGATACGTTGATTCCCTTTCCTCCGGGAAGGATCAATTCCGAATCCGTCCGGTTCGTAAGTCCAAGCTGAAAATCATTTACAGAAACGATATAATCCAAGGACGGATTAAATGTAACTGTATAGATCATCTCCATTCCTCCTTTTCTTTTTGCGTCTTTTTGTTTTCTTGATGTCATTATATAATCATATTCAGTCAAATTCAATCATAATAATTCACATAGTTTTCATTTTATTTTCGTTGAATTTGCACAAATATAATCTTTTTTGACTTATTTTGACCGAATTAAATATAATAACCGGACAGAACACAAATATTTATCTGCATTCTGCCCGGTTATTTATAGTTATTTGTATTCATTTATATCTGAGCAAACAGATCTCTGTCGCGTCAGACATCCTGCTTGTCCCATGACATGTCTATCTCAGACGATCCGAAATTTTTCTCGATCAAACCGCAATACTCTTTATACTCTTCCTCTTCGGAAAAGTTTTCTTTTAAAGCGTCCCGAACCCCTTTATAATACCACTCCAACGCCGCTTTGCTTTTCATCCGAAAACGCTCCCATAACTTCTCTCCTACAACCGGATAATCTCTGTCGATATCCCGCATATTTGAGAGCTTATCTGCAAGACCGATCAACTGTACTTCTCTTTGTGCGTCTTTTAATCTGGCGATCGTCGCGCTCTTGCGTTCTTTCCAGCTAAGCGTCTTATCCTCACTTTCCTGTGCTACAAGCTCTGCAACTCTGTCTCCGAAACGGAGCTTCAAAACGTCTTTTGTAATCCCCCTGCAGTCTTCAATCGTATCATGCAGCACCGCCGCACATATCACTTCTTCATCATCTGTCATTGCCGATACAATCTCTGACACCTCTATCGGATGAACAATATAAGGTTTCTTCGTACCTTTTCTCAACTGTCCCTCGTGTGCCTTTGCCGCAAATTCGATCGCCTCATTTATCATACCGCATCCTCCGCTTTCTTAATTTTCGCACAATTCACTTTTCTCGATAAATTTATTTATAAATTTTAGCACAACCGTAATCTAAGTACAAGACAATTACGACGTTCAGCTTTTCCTCATTTGCGCCTCTTAATTTTTCCTGATATACTGTTCTCTGACAATCAATTATTTTGAAAGGTACGAAAACAATGAAGAAAAAATATGTCCTTATCACCGGATCTTCCAGAGGAATAGGGCGCGCCTGCGCCGTCGCCTTTGCCAAAAACGGTTATCATGTATTTATAAATTGTAAAAACTCAGTCGAACAACTGGCTGAAACCGAACATGAAATTCTTGCTTCCGGCGGCGGCTGCACAGCTCTCCCCGGCGATGTAAGCGATCCCGACGTTGTCCGCAGCATATTTTGCAAAATAAAAAAAGTCTGCCAAGGCGTTGATGTCCTCGTCAACAATGCCGGAATTTCCCATTTCGGCTTATTAAGCGATCTTTCCGACTCGGAATGGAAAAATCTGATCGACACAAACCTTTCTTCTGCATTTTACTGCTGCAGAGAAGCTATCCCTCATATGGTATCTGAAAAATGCGGGAAAATCATCAATATTTCTTCCATGTGGGGAACGGCGGGCGCTTCCTGTGAAGCCGCTTATTCTGCTTCCAAATCAGGACTCCACGGCCTGACAAAAGCTTTGGCAAAAGAGCTTGCGCCAAGCGGCATTTCGGTAAACGCCGTTGCCTGCGGCGTCATTGACACAGATATGAACTCCCGCTTAAATGAAGAAGAAAAAAATATGCTTTGCGAAGAAATTCCCGCCGGCAGATTCGGAACTTGTGAAGAAGTTGCAAGGACAGTCCTTGCCCTTGCCGAAAGTCCCGCCTATCTCACCGCACAGATTATAGGCATTGACGGCGGATTTTTATAAACAAAGCACAAAATGGATCAATCCCGAAAGTACCAAAAGGCACATTCCGGGATTGATCCATTTTGTAACATTACTTATCTGAGCGCATATTTTATATAGATCAGATAAAAAATTCAGGAGGATATTACTTTGCCGTACTCAATCATGCTTGACGCCGGACATGGGGGACGCGATCCGGGAGCTGTATACAACGGAAGACAGGAAAAGATCGATACACTTTCTCTTACACTTGCCATCGGACAGATTCTGCAGGAGCGGGGAATCGATGTTCTCTATACACGCACGACAGATATTTACGAGTCGCCTTATCAAAAGGCAATGGAAGCAAATGAAGCCGGAGTCGATTTTTTCATCTCTATCCATCGTAATTCTTTTCCGCAAGATAACGCTGTCTCGGGAGTCGAATCTCTTGTCTACGACAAATCCGGCATTAAACTGGAGATGGCGGAAAATATAAACGAACAACTTGAGGGGATCGGTTTTGTAAATCTCGGAGTAAAAGCCCGCCCCGGGCTCGTTGTCCTCCGACGCACAAAAATGCCTGCGGTTCTTGTCGAAGTCGGATTTATCAATTCTGACACGGACAACATGCTCTTTGACGATAACTTCAGCGATATCGCCCTTGCCATAGCTGAAGGCATCCTCGATACACTCGGCATCAATACCCCTGTTGTTCCTCTTCCGGATGAAAATGAAGCTCCGGTCGCTCCGCTGCCTGATGAAAACACATATCCTGATGATGCCTTTCCTGATGAAGACAACGTTCCTGTCGTTCCTCTTCCGCCTCGCTACACAGTTCAAACAGGCGCATTTCGTAATCCCCTGTATGCCGAACAACTCCGCCGGGAGTTGTCCGAACTTGACTTTCCTGCCTCTGTCGTCGAGGGAAACGGATTATACCGAGTCATGGTAGGCGTTTTCCCCACACTTCACGATGCGGCAGAAACAGAACGTCGGCTGCGAAGCGCCGGTTATCAAACAGTCATCGTCAGCCAATAAATAAAACTAAAACGTACCCTAATGATCCGACACGCTTCTTGATATGCGTTTTCTTTTATTAGGGTACGTTTTATATTTCATATTATCAGGTATCTATCATACATTATCTATGGATTTTCCCCATCCGGCTCTTCTGCTAATGCCTGCTCATATTTTTCTAAAATCATAGACTGAATCCGTTCTCTCGTATTAGAATTGATCGGATGTGCAATATCTCTGTACTCACCGTCCATTGCTTTTTTACTTGGCATGGCAATGAACATTCCTTTCTCTCCTTCTATAACTTTAATGTCATGAACAACAAATTCATCGTCGATCGTAATGGATACAACCGCTTTTAATTTTCCCTCTTTCGCAACTTTTCGCACTCGTACATCTGTGATCTGCATAGGTTCAGATCTCCTTTCTTTTCTGCCTTTTCGGAGTATTACGCCGCTTTTTTACAATGCGTAACGCTCATTTTTCTCTACTACAACTTTTACGCCGTTTTCTCCGACGTATCTTGTATTCGCTCTTATTGTATCCCTGCTCTCTACGATACAATTTTCGATATATGTATTATCTCCCAGATATACATCATTCAATATAATTGAATTTTTGATCACACAATTATTACCGACAAATACTTTTTTAAAGATAACGGAATTTTCAATCGTTCCGTTTACGATGCTTCCGCTTCCGATAAGACTGTTTTTCACAACTGCGCCCGGATTATATTTTGCAGGCGGCTGATCGCTTACCTTTGAATATACGCTTGGAAGCTCTCTGAAAAAGTAGTTTCTTACTTCCGGTTTCAGGAAATCCATATTTGTCTTATAATACGCATCTACCGTTGAGATATTATTCCAATAACTGTTGATCTTATATCCGTATATTTTTTTCAGATTTTTATAACGAATCAAAATATCGTTTACAAAATCATGTCTTTCATCTTCCGCACAATGCTCGATCAGATCGATCAGTTGTCTTCTGCGGAGAACATAAATTCCTGTTGAAATCGTATGCGAATGAGCCACCATCGGCTTTTCTTCAAACTCTTCGATCCTTGATTCTTCATTCATGCGAACCGTTCCAAATCTCGTGGCATCTTCTCCCGGTTCAAGATCCTTGCACACAACCGTTATGTCTGCTTTCTTCGCAATATGATACTCAAGCACTTTATTATAATCCAGCTTATAAACCGCATCACCAGAAGTAATGATCACATATGGTTCATGACATTTTTTCAGGAAATCCAGATTCTGGTAAATGGCATCTGCCGTTCCTCTGTACCAATATCCGTTGTCAGCCGTAATCGTAGGCGTGAACACGAACAATCCTCCCTGTTTCCTTCCGAAATCCCACCATTTTGATGAGTTCAGATGCTCGTTCAGCGATCTGGCATTGTACTGTGTCAGCACGGCAACTTTCTGAATATGAGAATTTGTCATATTGCTGAGTACAAAATCAATCGCACGATAGCTTCCCGCTACCGGCATCGCAGCCACCGCTCTTTTTGCAGTCAGCTCGCGCATCTTCCTGCTGTTTCCTCCTGCCAAAATAAGTCCTACTGCTCTCATACTCTCTCACCTGCCTTTATCAAGGTTTCGCCGCTTGCAAGTACGCCGTCCTCATAATCTTCCGCCGCTGTCACTCCGCTGATCGCAGTATTTTTTCCGATCTGCACGTTTGACGGAATCACAGAGTTCTCGCCGATCGTAGCAAGTCCTCCACTGTAAATGTTCGGTTTCATCTTGTTCGGCACATCGCTTCCGATTCCGATCACAACATTATCTCCGATTACCGTATCTTCTGCTATGATCGCCCTGTCTATCACACAGTTCTCTCCAATCGTTACTCCCTGCATAATAATCGAATCACGAACGACACTTCCCTTTCCGACGCGCACTCTTCCGCCTAAAACCGAATTATGCAGTTCCCCGTACACCTCTGTTCCGTTGCTGATAATACACCGATCTACCACTCCGTCCTGCGCAATATACTGAGGTGGGATATTCGCGCTGTTCGTATAGATCTTCCAGAATTCTTCATATAAATTAAATTCAGGGATAATATCAATCAGTTCCATATTGGCTTCCCAGTACGAACTCAATGTTCCTACGTCTTTCCAATAACCGTTATATTCATATGCAAAAAGCCTGTCCCCTTTGTCGTGACAATACGGAATAATATGTTTTCCGAAATCACAATTCGGTTGATCTTTCAACTTGATAAGAGCTTCTTTTAACACCGGCCAGCTAAAGATATAAATACCCATCGACGCCAGATTACTGCTTGGTTTTTCCGGTTTTTCTTCAAACTCTTTAATCCTGCTCTCATGATCAGTAACAACGATGCCGAACCGGCTCGCCTCTTCAATCGGAACAGGCATTGCCGCGATCGTCACATCCGCATGATTCGCTTTGTGAAAATCAAGCATCACTTCGTAATCCATTTTGTAAATATGGTCGCCTGAAAGAATAAGAACATAATCCGGATTATACGTCTCCATATAATCAAGATTCTGATAAATCGCGTTTGCCGTACCGGTGTACCATTCACTGTTAGAACTCTTCTCATAAGGAGGAAGTATCGATACACCTCCGACATTTCTGTCTAAATCCCACGGAATTCCTATTCCGATATGAGTATTCAGCCTCAGCGGCTGGTACTGAGTCAGCACTCCTACTGTATCAATTCCTGAATTAATACAGTTACTCAGCGGAAAGTCGATAATACGGTATTTTCCGCCAAATGCTACGGCAGGTTTTGCAACTTTTGCTGTAAGAACCCCCAATCGACTGCCCTGCCCGCCTGCTAAAAGCATTGCAATCATCTCTTTTTTAAACATTACGTCACCTCATTTCTAGTTAGATATATTTATTATATCATATTTTCATGTTTATCCAATCATTTTTTACAATTTTTTCTTTAACATTTTTAACTTTTTGTTTATTTCGCACAAAAAGAACTTCTTTCAATTTTTTGCATATATAGTATAATATAGTAGGTTATGATATTTTATGACTAATTTTTAAAAAACGATTGTTACACATAAAAATAACGGTGCATTTTAATTGTAACAGTTCAGCTATACAGCGCGATTTTACGAATGGCGCAGACGAAACTGTTACTTTCAACCCATTTAGGTGAAAGAAAAGAGGAAGCATTATGTATAAAATTGATTTTAACGAACCGATCCATATCCATTTTATAGGAATCGGCGGTATCAGCATGAGCGGACTTGCGGAAATCCTTTTAAAAGAAGGATTCACTGTATCCGGCTCCGACACAAAGGAATCTCCTTTAACGAAGAAACTGGTTTCTGAAGGCGCTCATATTATCTATGGTCAGAAAGTGGAAAATATCACACGGGATATCGGTTGTGTCGTTTACACTGCGGCAATCAATCGAAATAATCCTGAACTGATCGAAGCAGTTGCGCTGAAAATTCCGATGCTGACCCGCGCAGAACTGCTCGGACAGCTTATGAAAAACTACGATACGCCGATCGCAGTTTCCGGAACTCACGGGAAAACAACGACAACGTCCATGATCTCTCATATTTTACTGGAAGGAGATCTCGACCCGACGATTTCAGTCGGAGGTATTTTGAAGGCGATCGGAGGAAATATCCGTGTCGGAAATTCAGGTACGTTTATTACGGAAGCATGTGAATATACGAACAGTTTTCTTCATTTCTTCCCAAAAATCAGCGTAATCCTTAATATCGAAGAGGATCACCTCGATTTCTTCAAAGATCTGGAAGATATTCGTCATTCATTTCATCAGTTTGCGGAACTGCTTCCTGAAGACGGAACTCTTATTATCAATGCCGAGATTAAAGATTATGCCGAGATATACGAAGGTCTTTCCTGCAATGTCGTGACATACGGAACAAACGGATGTTTTGATTACAGCGCGAAAAATATTACTTATGACGAAAACGGACATGTCGCATTTGACTTGTTCCGCCGCGGTGAATATGCGGATCATATCCAGTTGTCGGTAACAGGCGACCATAATGTTTCAAACGCTCTGTCCGCCATTGCCGTTGCTGATATTCTTGGTCTTTCTATAGATATCACTAAGAGAGGATTGTTGTCTTTTACAGGAACAGACCGCCGTTTTGAATATAAAGGGGAATTTAACGGAGTAACTGTTATTGATGATTATGCACACCATCCGACAGAGATTCTTGCCACATTAAAAGCAGCGCAGCACTCTTTGCACAACAGTGTGTGGTGTGTATTCCAACCTCATACTTATACAAGGACAAAAGCGTTCTTCCATGAATTCGCAGAGGCGCTCTCTCATGCAGACCACCTCGTACTTGCCGATATCTTTGCTGCAAGAGAAACAGATACTCTCGGCATCTCCTCGGCAGATCTGGCGAAAGAAACCGAAAAACTCGGAACAGATACGCACTACTTCCCAAGCTTTGCACAGATCGAAGCATTCCTGAAAGAAAACTGCCGTCCCGGTGATCTGCTCATCACAATGGGAGCCGGAGACGTTGTTACAATCGGTGAAAATCTGCTAAAACAAACATCGTAGAAGCTATTTTTAAGTTCTCCACATAGTTATCTACAAAAAAGAGCAAGTTACCAACAAAAAAGCCCTTTTTTACCCGGCAGTAAAATGATACTATATAAGAAACACCTGACAAAAGCGGATTCCATGTCCGCTTTTTGTTAACCCCAGTTCAGCCCATCTCCGTGCTTGTAAGCATAAGTCATACTCGTATGACTTTGCGAACAAGTACCGAGATGGAGTGAGCGCCTTTTCATGAGCAAACCGCGGCAGCGCCGCTTTGAGTCCGCAGGACGTGTTTGCGATTGGCGCGGGCTGAACTGGGAGACTCCCTATACGGCGAGCGCCTTTTCATGAGCAAACCGCGGCAGCGCCGCTTTGAGTCTGCAGGACGCGTTTGCGATTGGCGCGGGCTGAACTGGGAGACTCCCTATACGGCGAGCGCTTTTTCATGAGCAAACCGCGGCAGCGCCGCTTTGAGTCCGCAGGACGCGTTTGCGATTGGCGCGGGCTGAACCGGGAAAAACGCGGCAGCGCCGCTTTGACCTTCACAAAACACTTAAGAATAATGAAACAGGATGGAGTAAGTATGAAAACACTGACATTAAAAAATAAATTTCAGACAAACGCGACGCTGCTGCCAAACGATTTTATCGACAATTACATGGTCAATGCCAACGGCGAATTTATAAAAGTATATCTTTTTCTTCTGCGGCATGCCGAAGACGACAATCCTGCGCTGACACTTTCTATGATTGCAGATTGTCTCAACAATACGGAAAAAGACATCTTGCGGGCGCTTAGATATTGGGAATCCGAAGGACTGCTCCGATCAGAATATGCGGCGGACGGAAAAATCACATCTCTCGAACTGCAAAGTTTTGCATGTGCATGGACTCCTCCCGCGTCCCGGAATACCGATTCTCCTGCCGGAGGCATTGCGCCGCAGACTGTCCGCTCCACGATACAAAATGTGTCCGACCGGAATCTTCCTTCTCAGCCTCAGTCAGATATTTCTTTATCTGCAGGTCTGACAGATCCGGTTCACTCTATACATAATAAAGAAGGGCTGCACACAGCTTCACGCCAGACAGCATCCGCTTCAAATGCATCCATTCAAAAAGCCGTCGCTATTGACGAATTTCGGGCACAAAAAGAAATAAAATCTCTCCTCTTTATTGCAGAACAATATTTGGGAAAAACATTAACACATACTGAAATGGAGACAATTACTTATTTTTATGATACACTGCATATGTCGGCAGATCTGATTGAGTATTTGATCGAATCTTGTGTAGAAAACGGACATAAAAGCATCCACTATATCAAAAAGGTCGCTTTTTCATGGGTCGAAGAAGGAATCGAGACAGTCTCTCAGGCAAAAGAGCAGTCTATGCTCTATTCCAGAAGCTGCTACACTGTACTGAATGCGTTCGGTATCAAAGGCAGAGGACCTGCTGCCTCAGAACTTGAATTTATCAAAAAATGGTCTGAGCAGTATGCATTTTCCTCTGACATTATCGCAGAGGCGTGCAGACGCACGATTACCTCTACACACCAGCCGAGCTTTGAATATGCCGATTCTATTCTGACAAAGTGGCATGAACACAATATCCGTCACTTAAAAGAGATCTCGGCGCTTGACGAAGCTCATCAGAAACAGACCTCTGCCGTAAGAACTGCCGCGCGGCAAAAACCTGTAACAAAGAATCTGAACAATTTTGAGCGCCGCAGTTACGATATGGAATCACTTGAAGAACAACTGCTGAAAAGCAATTAACAAAACGATTATCATTGAGCCAGACGGCAAGTAGAAGGAGTATCTCCATGGCACTTAAAAATTCACAATATTATGCACTGATGCGGGAGTACGAACAAACCAGATTGAAAAATCACGATCTTCAAATGAAGCGTTATGAAGAAGTTTACAAAAAACTTCCGGAATTCAAATCACTGGATGAATCGATTTCCATCCTTTCAGTGCAGTATGGCAAAAAAATGCTAAACGGCGATCCGAAAGCATTGTCTTCTCTCAAAGAAGAGCTTGCAATCCTGCGGCAGAACAAAAAGAACCTTCTTACTTCTGCCGGATTTCCCAAAGATTATCTGGAACCGATCTACGATTGTCCCGACTGCATGGACACCGGATATATCGGAAACGAAAAATGTCACTGTTTCAAACGCTCCGTTATTGAGCTTTTATATGAACAGTCCAATATCAAAGAATTTCCGACAGAAGCATCTTTCGACTATTTTGACCTTGATTTTTATCCGGCTTCCCAGTATGATAAAACAACGGGAAAAAACGCCCGCGCTATGATGGAAGAGACATTAAATATATGCCATCGCTTTATAAATAACTTCGGAAAGGAATTCAACAATCTCTTTTTCTATGGGAGCGTCGGAGTCGGAAAGACTTTCCTTTCCACCTGTATCGCCCGCGAAATCATGGAACGTGAATTTTCGGTTCTCTATTTCTCGGCGCCGCAGCTTTTCAGTGTACTTACGCAGACAAAATTTGACCGCAATGACGTCGATTCAAAAAATATGAATGACTATATATTCAACTGTGATCTTCTGATCATTGATGATCTTGGAAGCGAGTACACAAATGCGTTCATTGCCGCACAGTTTTTTACATGTATCAACGAACGTCTCATTCACAAGAAATCAACGATCATCTCAACAAATCTTTCTCTTGAATCGCTTGCCAATCTTTATACCGAGCGCTCTTTCTCGAGAATCACAAGCAGCTATGCATTGTTAAAGATAATCGGTGATGATATACGAATCAAGAAAAAATTAAAAAATAGGGAGGTACATTAATGTTACGCCGAACAGAACGAATTTTGGAAAATATTCCGGTAGGAAGTCTTGGTCTTATTTCCCTCACGGGATGTGAAGAACTGGGAAAGAAAGTAGATGACTATCTTGTAAAATGGAGACACGAAAGCGGAAATGCTTTTCGCGACGATATTGCATTTTCGGGATATGAAAAAGATTCTTATCTTCTTGATGCCCGCGTTCCGCGCTTTGGCTCAGGAGAAGCAAAAGGAGTTCTCGGAGAGTCCGTTCGCGGAAAAGATCTGTATCTTATGGTAGATGTATGTAATTACAGCATTACTTACTCTCTTGCGGGAAAGACAAATCACATGTCTCCTGACGATCATTTCCAGAACTTAAAGAGAATTATCGCTGCCATTGGCGGAAAAGGACGACGTATCAATGTTATCATGCCGTTTTTATATGAGAGCCGTCAGCACAAAAGAAGTTCCCGTGAATCACTCGACTGCGCTCTTGCTTTGCAGGAACTTGTACGCATGGGAGTTGAAAACATCATTACTTTTGACGCTCATGACCCACGTGTACAAAATGCGATCCCGCTGAGCGGATTTGAAACAGTTTCTCCGACATATCAGTTTATAAAAGGGCTTCTGCGCAATGTCAAAGACTTACAGATCGACGCAGATCATATGATGGCGATCAGTCCTGACGAGGGCGGAACAAACCGTGCCGTATATCTTGCCAACGTACTTGGCCTTGACATGGGTATGTTCTATAAACGCCGCGATTACACAAAGATTGTAGACGGACGTAATCCGATCGTTGCTCATGAATTCCTTGGCTCTTCCGTAGAGGGAAAAGATGTCATCATCATCGACGATATGATTTCTTCAGGAGACAGCATCATAGATGTCGCTACGGAACTGAAACAGCGTAAAGCAAACCGGATTTTCGCTGCGGCTACATTCGGTCTGTTTACAAACGGTATGGAGAAATTCGACAAAGCATATGAAGACGGTATTATTCACGGTATCCTTACGACAAACCTGATCTACCAGACACCGGAGCTTTTGTCTAAACCATATTACATCAACTGTGATATGAGCAAATATATTGCTCTTATCATCGATACATTGAATCATGACGGATCTCTTAGTTCTATTTTAAGTCCGAACGAAAGAATCCAGCATGTTCTTCAGAAATACAAAAACGGAGAGCCGGTCTAAGACCGCTCTCCATGCTTTTTTCATACTTTAAGCGAATAAATTACTATGAACAGACAAAACAACAAAACAGAACGAAAAAAAACGATTTCTGACACACTATTTACAGCTTTCATGCTCTTCACTGCGACTGCTGTTTCTTTTTGTTTCTTTCACTTAGGAAATAAAAATTCAGCAAACATCACTGTGATCTATACGCTTGCGCTCATTTTGACCGCTCTTAAGACGTCCGGATATGTATACGGCATTGTCGCCTCTTTATTCTGCGTCATCGCCGTTAATTTCCTTTTTTCTTATCCATTTTTTAAATTTAATTTTTCATTGGACGGATATCCTGTCACGTTTATCGGGATGCTCGCGATCACACTAATCACAAGCGCAACAACAACTTCTTTAAAACAACATCAAAAAGCCGCTGCGGAACGAGAAAAAGCGCTGGCAGAAGCTGATAAAGAAAAACTGCGTGCAAATCTTTTACGTGCCGTATCACATGATCTGCGAACACCACTCACAAGTATTATCGGCTCTTCCTCTTCTTATTTGGAAAACGGATCAGATATGACCGAATATGAACGAACCGAACTTGTATCAAATATTAAAGAGGATTCTGAATGGCTGCTGAATATGGTCGAGAATCTTCTTACGATCACGCGCATAGACAACAACTCTCAAGACAAAGTGAAGAAGTCTCCGGAAGTCGTCGAAGAAGTCGTTTCAGAGGCTATACAACGGCTCAGAAAACGGCTTTCGGACGTCCGTATCAAAGTCCATATGCCGAATGATTTTCTTATGATTCCCATGGACGCCACATTAATCGAACAGGTTCTCATTAATCTTCTGGAAAATGCTTCCGTTCATTCTGAAAGTACGGAAGAGATCGATCTGATCATTACACAGACAAAAGAGTGTGTTTCTTTTTCTGTCCGTGACTACGGAAAGGGAATCGATCCCGAACAGCTTCCTTATATATTTGAAGGTCAGCGCAGTTCCGGAAAAAATTCAGACCACCATAAAGGAATCGGAATCGGTCTGTCAATCTGTAAGACGATCATAGAAGCTCATGGAGGGAAATTAACCGCTGTCAATCACAAACACGGCGCCGAATTTATTTTTACACTTCCAAAAGAAAAGGAGGTTGAAGCAAATGCCTAAATTTTCAGTCTTAATCATTGAAGATGAAAAAAATATACAAACTTTCATGGGAAAGGTTTTAAAACGTCATGACTATCAGGTTCTTTATGCCGATACCGGTAAGCAAGGACTGGAAATGATCCGTTCCCGATGCCCGGATCTTATCCTTCTTGATCTGGGACTTCCGGACATGGACGGCTGTTCTATTATCCGGAACGTCCGTACATGGGCAAGTACTCCGATCATCGTTATTTCCGCCCGCACTGCCGAACGGGAAAAGGTTGCGGCTCTTGATCTGGGTGCTGATGATTATATTACAAAACCATTCGGAACTTCCGAGCTTCTTGCACGGATCCGCGCTTCCCTCAGACACAGCAATCGTCTGCTCACTGACAGCACCTTCTATATCCGTCCTTACCGACATAAGGATTTAATACTTGACTTTTCCAAACGGCTGCTCACGATTCGCGGCAATGCTGTCCATCTGACTCCGATCGAATATAAGATTGTAGCATATCTGGCGCAAAATTCCGGAAAAGTCATTACATATGCATCGATTCTTTCAAATGTATGGGGACCTTACGCTGATAATGACAATAAGATTCTTCGTGTCAACATGGCCAATATCCGCCGAAAAATCGAAGAAGATCCCGCACAGCCTCAATACATTTTTACCGAAGTCGGAGTCGGCTATCGTATGGCTGAAGATGAAGATGAGTAAATGTTAAAAACCCGCTAAGGTTTTTGCCGCTTTATTCCATTTTACACTTTGCTCCTTTAAAATAGAGACTGATTTGTTTTTATTTCATTTGTTTTGCACAGAAAATTATTTTTTTGTGTAAAACCGCAAAATTTATTTTAAGGAGTGACCTACAATGAATATCGGTTTAATTTTACTTATGCTAATCGGAGGCTCTGTCGGAGTTTTTTCTACACTCTACATTCTGATCAGCCTTCCTGTCATAATTTTTCTGAAGATTTATCGAAAAATTCGATTCGGAGCTTCTCTTTATGATTAAATAAAATCAATGATTTTCTTATCTTATGCATGTTTTTTACAGAGCTGAACAAAAAACTCCGTATACGTCACCGGGTTTTATCCCGAATCTGTATACGGAGTTTTTATTTTATCTTATTCTTTGTCTTTCTTGTTTATTATTCTTGCACTTTCTTGCTTAGCAGAACAATGATCTTTTATTCTTCTGTGACAAAAGCCTCTTCATCATCTGCTTCTTCTGTATCCATCACTTCATCCGTCAACGCTGTCTCTTCGTTTTCCAAACTTTCATTTACTGCATCTGCGCTTACTGCCTCAGCGTTTTCCGCTTCTGCATTCTCTCCTTCTGCGCTCTCTTCAGTTTCAAGTTCCTCTGCCAGCATCGCTTCTGCTCTGGCATCTGTATTTAACGCTACGTCACGATATTTTTTCATACCCGTACCCGCCGGAATATGTTTACCGATAATTACGTTTTCTTTCAGACCGACAAGATGATCGACTTTTCCTTTGATTGCCGCTTCGGTAAGAACTTTCGTTGTTTCCTGGAAAGATGCGGCTGAAAGGAAGGAATCTGTAGCAAGTGAAGCTTTCGTAATACCAAGCATGATCTGCTCGCCTATAGCCGGCTCTTTTCCTTCTTCTTCAAGACGCTCGTTTACTTCATTGAATTCAAGAACGTCAACCATTGTTCCCGGAAGGAATTCTGTATCACCCTTCTCTTCGATGCGGACTTTCTTCAACATCTGGCGAACGATAACCTCGATATGCTTATCGTTGATCTCAACACCCTGCAGACGGTATACTCTCTGCACTTCCTGAAGCATATAATCCTGAACGGCTCTAAGACCTTTGATCTTCAGAATATCATGCGGATTTACACTACCTTCCGTCAGTTCGTCTCCGGCTTCAAGCATCACGCCGTCCTGTATTTTAATACGAGAACCGTACGGGATCAAATACGCCTTTGATTCGCCTGTCTCATCATTTGTAACGATGATCTCACGTTTCTTCTTCGTGTCGGAAATCATTGCGCGTCCGGCAAATTCCGTGATGATCGCAAGACCTTTCGGCTTTCTCGCCTCGAAAAGCTCCTCGACACGCGGAAGACCCTGTGTGATATCGTCACCGGCAACTCCTCCTGTATGGAACGTACGCATTGTAAGCTGTGTTCCCGGCTCACCGATCGACTGGGCAGCCACAATACCAACTGCTTCTCCGACCTGAACCGCTTCTCCTGTCGCCATGTTTGCTCCGTAACATTTTGCACATACGCCGTTCTTACATTTACATGTAAGGATCGTACGGATCTTCACTTTCTTCAGTGACTCGCCGTTCTCATCCACGCCTTTTTTCATAACGCGTTCCGCGCGGCGCGGTGTGATCATGTGGTTTGCTTTTACGAGTACATTTCCGTCTTTATCTTTGATGTCCTCACAGGAATAGCGTCCTGTAATACGCTCCTGAAGGCTCTCAATCTCTTCATTTCCATCCATAAATGCAGATACATACATTCCCGGAATCTCTTTTCCTTCTTCTGCACAATCAGAATCATGGATAATCAATTCCTGAGATACGTCTACAAGACGTCTCGTCAGGTAACCTGAATCGGCTGTACGAAGAGCCGTATCTGACAGACCTTTACGAGCACCATGAGCAGACATGAAATATTCAAGTACGTCAAGACCTTCACGGAAGTTTGATTTGATAGGCAACTCGATCGTACGTCCTGTCGTATCTGCCATAAGTCCACGCATACCTGCAAGCTGCTTGATCTGCTTATCAGATCCACGGGCTCCGGAGTCAGCCATCATAAAGATGTTATTATATTTATCAAGACCTGTCAGCAGAGCCTCTGTCAGCTTATCATCGGTTGCTTTCCAAGTTTCGACAACTTCTTTATAACGCTCTTCTTCTGTTATAAGACCACGTTTGTAATTCTTTGTGATTTTATCTACGGTATTCTGTGCTTCCTCGATCATCTGAGGTTTCTGCGGCGGCACCGTCATATCTGAAATTGATACAGTCATAGCCGCTCTTGTAGAGAATTTGTATCCGATTGCCTTTACATTGTCAAGCACTTCCGCTGTTTGTGTTGCTCCGTGAGTATTGATTACTTTTTCAAGAATCTGTTTCAACTGTTTCTTTCCGACATGGAAATCAACCTCGAGAAGCAGCTCGTTTCCTTCTACCTCTCGATCTACGAATCCAAGATCCTGCGGAATAATCTCATTAAACAAAAGACGTCCGAGTGTCGCATCGATCGTTCCTGTCTTCTCAGTTCCGTCCGGCATCATTCTAGTTACACGAACTTTGATTCGCGAGTGGAGCGTAATATATCCGTTCTCATATGCAAGAATTGCTTCGCTCATGCTCTTAAAGAACATTCCTTCGCCCTTTACTCCCGGTCTTTCCTGCGTCAGATAATAAATACCGAGAACCATATCCTGTGAAGGAACCGCCACCGGTCCTCCGTCGGACGGTTTCAGCAGGTTGTTCGGTGAAAGAAGCAAGAAACGGCACTCTGCCTGAGCTTCCTGTGACAGCGGAACGTGTACCGCCATCTGGTCACCGTCGAAGTCGGCATTGTACGCTGTACAAACGAGCGGATGGAGCTTGATTGCCTTACCTTCTACAAGAATCGGCTCAAATGCCTGGATACCGAGTCTGTGAAGCGTGGGGGCGCGGTTAAGCATAACCGGATGTTCCTTGATCACTTCCTCAAGAACATCCCAAACTTCCGGCTGAAGTCTCTCTACCATTTTCTTTGCATTTTTTATATTATGTGCTGTTCCGTTTGCCACAAGTTCTTTCATAACAAACGGTTTAAACAGTTCGATTGCCATCTCTTTCGGAAGACCGCACTGATAAATCTTAAGTTCCGGTCCTACGACGATAACGGAACGTCCCGAATAGTCGACACGTTTTCCAAGCAGGTTCTGACGGAAACGTCCGGATTTACCTTTCAGCATATCTGAAAGTGATTTCAGCGCTCTGTTTCCCGGGCCTGTAACCGGACGTCCACGGCGTCCGTTGTCGATCAAAGCGTCTACCGCTTCTTGAAGCATACGTTTTTCGTTTCTTACGATAATGTCCGGCGCTCCAAGCTCAAGCAGTCTTTTCAGACGATTGTTTCTGTTAATGATTCTTCTGTACAGATCATTCAAATCACTTGTCGCAAAACGGCCTCCGTCAAGCTGTACCATAGGACGAAGATCCGGCGGAATAACCGGAATTGCAGAAAGGATCATCCATTCCGGACGGTTGCCCGACTCACGGAACGCCTCAACAACTTCAAGGCGTTTCACGATTCTCGCTCTCTTTTGACCTGTCGCATTTTCCAACCCTGCCTGAAGTTCTGCATATTCTTTTTCAAGATCGATGCTTTCCAGAAGTTCTTTGATTGCCTCGGCTCCCATGCCTACGCGGAATGAGCCGCTGCCCCACTTCTCTTTCTGTTCCTGATACTCTGTCTCAGAGAGAATCTGTTTATACTGAAGATCCGTCTCTCCTTTGTCGAGAACAATGTATGAAGCAAAGTAAAGCACTCTTTCCAATGTTCTCGGAGAGATATCAAGGATCAATCCCATACGGCTCGGAATTCCCTTGAAATACCAGATATGAGACACCGGAGCGGCAAGGGCGATATGCCCCATACGCTCACGACGCACACTTGCCTTTGTAACCTCGACGCCGCATCGGTCACAAACAACACCTTTGTAACGGATCTTTTTATATTTTCCACAATGACACTCCCAGTCTTTGCTCGGTCCGAAGATTCTCTCACAGAACAGTCCGTCTTTTTCCGGTTTTAATGTTCTGTAGTTGATCGTCTCCGGCTTTGTAACCTCACCTCTTGACCATTCCATGATCTTTTCCGGTGAAGCCAGACCGATCTTGATCGCGTCAAATGTTAACGGTTGATATTGTTGTTCATTATTGTTTGGCATATATTTGGATCCTCCTCTTATTCTTCCTCATAATCGGAATACTCGTCAAACTCAATGTCCACCGGGGCATCATCATCCGGCTCTTCCTCAGGTTCAACATCCTCGAGTTCCTCGCCTACAAACTCCTTCTCACTAAATCCGTGATCACCGAAAGATTCATTCTCATCACGGTACTTTCTGTCTCCTTCGATAATGTGACGCAGATCTGTCTCGCCGTAATCTACGTTCTCCATAATCTCTACTTCTGTATTGTCATCACGCAGGACACGCACATCCAACGCAAGAGACTGAAGCTCTTTTAAAAGCACCTTAAATGACTCCGGAATACCCGGTTCCGGTATATTTTCTCCTTTGATGATCGCCTCGTAAGTCTTCACACGACCTACAACGTCGTCGGACTTCACTGTCAGGATCTCCTGCAGTGTATAAGATGCGCCGTACGCCTCCAGCGCCCAAACTTCCATCTCTCCGAAACGCTGTCCGCCGAACTGTGCTTTACCACCGAGCGGCTGCTGCGTAACGAGGGAGTAAGGACCTGTAGAACGCGCATGGATCTTATCATCTACAAGATGGTGAAGTTTCAGGTAGTGCATGTGTCCGATTGTTACCGGACTGTCGAAATACTCACCTGTACGTCCGTCTCTCAAACGCACTTTACCGTCTCTTGAGAGCGGAACGCCTTTCCAAAGGTTTCTGTGTTCTCTATTGTCAGACAGGTACTGCAATACTTCCGGAAGAAGCTCCTGTCCATGCTTTTTCTCAAACTCTTCCCACTCAAGATTGACATAATCATTTGCCAGATCAAGAGTATCCATAATGTCGATCTCGTTTGCTCCGTCAAAGACAGGCGTAGAAATGTTAAATCCAAGAGCTTTCGCCGCAAGACTCAAGTGGATCTCAAGCACCTGTCCGATATTCATACGAGACGGCACACCAAGCGGATTCAAAACAATATCCAGCGGGCGCCCGTTCGGAAGAAACGGCATATCCTCTACCGGAAGCACACGGGAAACGACACCCTTGTTACCGTGACGTCCGGCCATCTTATCTCCTACAGATATCTTTCTCTTCTGCGCGATGTAAATTCTGACCGCCTGATTTACCCCGGGTGAAAGCTCGTCGCCGTTTTCTCTTGTAAATACTTTCGCATCTACAACGATACCATACTCACCGTGCGGCACTTTCAAGGATGTATCTCTTACTTCACGGGCTTTCTCTCCGAAAATCGCACGGAGAAGTCTCTCCTCAGCCGTAAGCTCTGTCTCTCCTTTCGGAGTTACTTTTCCGACGAGAATATCTCCGGCGCGCACTTCCGCACCGATACGGATGATTCCTCTCTCATCAAGGTCTTTCAACGCATCATCGCCGACGCCCGGAATATCTCTCGTGATCTCTTCAGGTCCGAGTTTTGTATCTCTTGCCTCTGCCTCATATTCTTCGATATGAACAGAAGTATAAACATCATCCTGTACAAGTCTCTCACTCAGAAGAACAGCATCCTCGTAGTTATAACCTTCCCATGTCATAAAACCGATGAGCGGGTTCTTACCAAGAGCCATCTCTCCGCCTGATGTAGACGGTCCATCTGCAATAACCTGTCCTGCCGCAACAACGTCGCCTTTATTAACGATCGGACGCTGATTGTAACAGTTACTCTGGTTGCTTCGCTGGAATTTTGTCAGCTTATAAGATGTCTTCTTGCCGTCTTCTTCGCGGACAACGATCTCTTTTGACGTAGAGCTTTCTACTGTTCCCGCCCGTTCTGCGACAACACATACTCCCGAGTCAACGGCAGCTTTTACTTCCATACCCGTACCGACTACCGGAGCCTCTGTCGTCAGAAGCGGAACTGCCTGACGCTGCATGTTCGATCCCATAAGAGCACGGTTGGCATCGTCGTTTTCAAGGAACGGAATCAGAGCCGTAGCGACTGAGAATACCATCTTCGGAGAAACATCCATGTAATCGAACTTGCTTCTCTCGTATTCCTGTGTTTCCTCTCTGTAACGACCGGATACATTTTTATGAATAAAGTGGCCTTCTTCATCAAGCGGTGTATTCGCCTGTGCCACATGATAATTGTCTTCTTCGTCAGCTGTCATATAAACAACTTTTTCTGTAACGACCGGATTTTCCGGATCAGACTTATCAATCCAACGATATGGCGCTTCAACAAATCCATACTGATTAATTCGCGCATATGTTGCCAAAGAGTTGATCAGACCGATGTTCGGACCTTCAGGCGTCTCGATCGGACACATTCTTCCATAGTGTGAATAATGTACGTCTCGAACCTCGAATCCGGCGCGATCTCTGGAAAGACCTCCCGGTCCAAGTGCGGAAAGACGTCTCTTATGTGTCAGCTCTCCAAGCGGGTTGTTCTGATCCATAAACTGAGACAACTGAGAAGAACCGAAGAACTCTTTCACCGCTGCCGTCACCGGTTTGATATTGATCAGTGACTGCGGGGAAATTCCTTCCTGATCCTGTGTCGTCATACGCTCACGGACAACTCTTTCTAATCTTGAAAGACCGATTCTGTACTGATTCTGGAGCAATTCTCCTACTGCGCGGATACGGCGGTTACCCAAATGGTCAATGTCATCATCCGTTCCCATGCCATATTCAAGATGCATATTATAGTTGATGGACGCGAGGATGTCCTCTTTTGTAATATGCTTCGGGATCAAATCGTGAATGTCACGTTTGATCAACGCTTTCATCTCTTCGATGTCTCCTGCGGACTCTTCGATAATTCCCGCCAAAACCGGATAATATACCTGCTCCGTAACACCTACTTCTTCAGGATCGATATCTGTAACAGCCTGAAAATCTACCATCATATTAGAAAGGATCTTGATGTTTCTCTCTTCATCTTCACCTTCTACCCACAGATAAGGAACGGCATTGTTCTGGATCTTATCTGCAAGTTCACGAGTAATCTTCGTACCTTTTTCAGCAACTATCTCTCCCGTAAGCTGACTCACCGCATCCTCTGCAAGTATGCAGCCTGCAATACGGTTTTTCAGCATCAGTTTCTTATTGAATTTATAACGTCCAACCTTTGCGAGATCATATCTTCTCGGATCAAAGAACATGCTGTTGATCAGACTTTCCGCGCTGTCTACTGCAAGCGGCTCGCCCGGGCGGATCTTCTTGTACAGTTCCAAAAGACCTTCCTGATAACTCTCCGCAGTGTCCTTTGTAAAGCTTGCAAGGATCTTCGGCTCTTCACCGAAAAGATCAACAATCTCTGCATTCGTTCCGATACCAAGTGCACGGATCAGCACTGTGATCGGAACTTTTCTTGTACGATCGACGCGCACATAAAAAACGTCGTTGGAGTCTGTCTCATATTCAAGCCATGCGCCTCGGTTTGGGATCACTGTAGATGAGTACAGTTTCTTTCCGAGTTTATCATGAGCAATGCCATAATAAATTCCCGGAGAACGCACGAGCTGACTGACGATAACACGCTCTGCACCGTTGATAACAAATGTACCCGTCTTTGTCATCAGCGGAAGATCTCCCATAAAAATCTCATGCTCGTTAATCTCATCAGTCTCTTTATTGTGGAGACGGACTCTCACTTTTAAGGGAGCAGCATAAGTCGCATCGCGCTCTTTACACTCATCGATCGTATATTTCACATCGTCCTCGCAAAGTGTGAAATCTACGAATTCCAGACTTAAGTGTCCGCTGTAATCAGCGATCGGGGAAATATCGTCGAACACCTCTTTGAGTCCTTCGTCAAGAAACCATTGATAGGAATCTTTTTGAACTTCAATGAGGTTAGGCATCTCCAATACTTCTTTCTGCCGTGAGTAACTCATGCGGAAACTTTTTCCGGTTTTAATGGGACGGATTCTGTTTTTCTCCATTGACGTTTCACTCCTCTATCATTTTTTCAATCATTCCTCTTTCGTTGTCCGCATCTCCTTTGTCGGACAACATCGAATGACCTGAATCTTTACAAACGGGACTTCTCTTGCATCTCAATTATTCCCGTTATCGTGGCAGTCGCCAAAACACCGTATAAACAGAGATTTTGGCACGTTGCTTCGCGTAAATGAAAAGAGCCTTGTAATAGTAATAACGCTTCTAATACGGCATACCTTTCCATAATAGTGCATTTTTAACTATAACACAAAGCTCTTTTCGTTGTCAATAACATTTCCCATTTTTTTCTTGACATTTTTCTTCATATATGATATTATGCGTCACTTTTCGACAAACGGCGATGTTTAACGTAAACGCACAACAAAGACAAAAGAACCGCAGAAGCATTTTATCTTCTGCGGTTGATTTTCTTAAGACCGTCTTACTTAAAGACGTTCATAAAGTTATCGGAAACTCCGATTATTTCATGCTAACTTCTGCACCTTCTGCCTCAAGTTTAGCTTTGATCTCCTCAGCCTCTGCTTTGGAAACACCCTCTTTGAGTGTCTTCGGAGCGTTGTCAACAAGCTCTTTTGCTTCTTTCAGTCCAAGACCTGTGATCTCGCGAACTGCTTTGATAACTTTAACTTTGGAAGCTCCTGCAGATACGAGTTCTACGTCAAACTCATCTTTTTCTTCTGCTGCTGCGCCACCGTCTGCTGCTGCTGCAACTACAACGCCTGCTGCTGCAGATACACCAAACTCTTCTTCACATGCTTTTACTAATTCATTTAACTCTAATACTGATAACTCTTTGATCGCTTCGATCATTTCAGCTGTTGTCATTTTAGCCATTTTTGATATCCTCCATTTTTAAATTTACTCTGCCGGACTCTTCTTCTGATCTCCGGTTCAGATTTTGTTCCTTTTTACATTGCGCCGCATATCCGGCACATCTGTATTTTACTCCTCTGCTGCCGCTTCTTCGGCCGGAGCCTCTGTTGCTGCCTCGCCGTCTTTCTCAGCGATCTGTTTAATAACACGAGCAAAGTTTGTAATCGGTGACTGCAAGCTTCCGAGCAATTTGGAGAGAAGTACCTCTCTTGACGGAATCTTAGCCAGTTCATTCAATCCGGCTACATCATATACAGTTCCTTCAATTACACCGGCTTTCATCTCAAGTTTGTCTGCTGTCTTAGCAAACTCTGCAAGAATTCTGGCCGGAGCTGTCGCATCTTCCTTAGATACGCAAAGTGCGCTCGGTCCTTCTAAATACTCATCCAGACCCGCGAACTCTGTTCCTTCAAATGCTCTCTTCATCATTGTGTTCTTACATACTTTGTAAGTAACGCCGGCTTCTCTGAGCTTTTTACGAAGCTCTGTATCCTGTGCTACTGTAAGTCCACGGTAGTCAACGATAACTACAGACTGAGCATCTTTGATGTCTTCTGCGATAGCTGCTACGATCGGTTGTTTTAATTCAACTTTTGCCACGTCCAGGTGCACCTCCTTATAGATTTTAAATGACTGCGTCCTGAGACCTTCAATCATCGGAAGCGCCGAAAGGCACATCCCGAGATTGCAGGCGATTACCAACATCCCGGGCAACCCCGAACTTTGGCTCGTCGCCTATACAAAAAACCTCTGCGACAGAAGACACAGAGGTTTACAAATGTTCTTTTTAAAAAGAATTCGTATCTTCCTCGGCAGGCGTTCTCAACCTTATGCCTAACGGCACCTGCTGTCTTCGGCAGTCAATTACTTTTATAAAATATCACTACTCATCCAAATTGTCAAGCACTTTTTTCACATATTGTTCCGCTTCACCTTCCGATAAAGAAAACTCTTCCTCATTATATTCCGTCAAAATCATATCGATTACCTCCGACCGATTTTTACGAAGTATTTCAGACAAAATTCCCTGACGGATGCAAGTGTCTACCGCCCGCTCTACCGCCTCTTCAAACGGAAGTTCTCCTGACATCTGCTGACGGATCATTGCGACAAACCGGGAATATTCCCGCAGTGTCACACACTTTTCCATAAGTTCTCTGTTGTGACCAAAATTAATATTCAGCACAACCGCTTTACATTCAAGCGCCGGCGGCACTTCTTTTCCCGTCTTAACAAACAAGTCGCTTAGTTTCAGTTCCTGTCGTTCCGGCTCTTGTTTCGTTCCGTTATAAAAAACAATATACTGCGGGAACGGGATATGTAAAGGAACGTTCATATAGAGCTTTTGTTTCACATCTTCGATCCGTTCCCGATAAAGCGACGCAAAGTAAAACAATCCTCTCAGCGGCAGATTTGGACTATATGAACTTTGATGTTCATATAAATTCATCACATCACCGATAATAAAGGACAAGTCATTCTTCATTCCCATGTACACAACATCTTCAATCGTTGTGATCGTCAGTTCATCGGGATTCGTATACGCGCTGTCATTAACCACGTTATACAGCTCCGGAAGTTCCTTTTTATCTCGAAAAATAATACGGAAAACCCTGTCTTTATACTTCCTGTGTATTCTTTTATTTTTCAACCGATTTCCTCTTTCATTGTAGCAAACATAATTATATGAAGCAATCAAAAATACGCGCTTTCCTCAGCGCCTTTATCCCTTTTTCTTTTCTCATGTTTTTTTACAAATTTGATTTTCACTGCAGCGACTGCCGCAAGATTATTAGAATTCAACGAAATAAAACCGGTTCTTTTTCTTCCCACATTCTCAGAAAACTGAATTTGTGATAAAAGAATAACACATCTTCTATTTTTGCACAAATATTTTATCTTTTTTCAATGACAGAATTCCTGTCATTAATTCACCATTACAAAATCTGTATCTGGGAGATGTCTGTATCTTATTTCGATTGTACGAACTACTATTTCGATATCGGAAGATCTGATATGGGATTACTCATACACAAAAGGCGATGCTTTACACGCACCGCCTTTTGTATTTCATACAGCATCTTACGAATCAGATGTTTTTTATTTCACTCTTTTTCTTCTAAAGAATGTTACTACAGCGATTCCACCTGCTGCCAGAAGAACTGTCAGATATCCTGCGATATTTGCGCTGTCTCCTGTGACAACCGCTGTGCTGCCAACGTTTCCGCCGTTTCCGCCCGGTGTCGGATTCGGCTGCGTCTTAGGAACAAGACCTTTATAAGCTGCTTCCAGAGCCGCTTTCGCCGCATTCACATCATCTTGTGTCGCATTCGGATTTGCAAGGATCTTTTCTGCTTCTGCACGGGCTTTATCAAATGCCGCCCAGCTTTCTGCTGTGTACCCGTCCGATTTAATGTCTTTATACGCTTCATAAAGATTCTTCAGTCCGCTTACATCTGCAGCGCCCGGGTCTGGATCCGGTGTCGGGTCTGGATCCGGCTTCGTTTCCTCTTTCTTGAGTGATTTAAACGCTTTTTCAAGATTCTCCGCCGCTTTATCCACTTTTTCCTGTGTTGCTTTTTCATTTGCAAGAACCGTTTCCGCCTCTGTACGTGCTTCAGCAAATGCCGTCCAACTTTCTGCTGTATACCCGTCTGCTTTGATACCTTTATATTTATTATAAAGCTCCTGCAGTTTGCTCTTATCCACTTTGCCCGGTTCTGGATCTGAAGTTACCTTGTCCTCTAAAATGAGAGATGTCATTGCTTTTGATAATTCTCTCTTCATGATTTCCACATCATTCGCATCTGCATTTTCCGCAGACGCCAATTCTTCTGCCTCTGCAATCTTGTTCTGAAGCGCATCCCATGATTCTTTTGTAAATCCTTCATTCTTGATTGCTTTTGCCTCGGTGATCACAGCAGTCAAACCTTCAATATCTGCCGGAACGTCGGCCTGATGCAGTTTTAATTCTGCCGCAGCGCCATTGTTATTTGCCGCCTCCAGATAAACCAGACGCACATGTTTCGTAGTAACTTTGTTAAAATCAATTACTTTTGTATCCGCATTATTTTTCAATGTGCCTTCTGCATGCTTCGTATAATTTGTTCCGTCATTGCTGATCTGAATCTCATACTTAGTCACATTTCCGTTTGTTCCTGTCTGACGCGGCACATAAGTAAGTCCGTCAACCGCCATTGGTTCTTCCATTTCAAGATCGATCCAATGGGGCATAGTTGTGATATCCCACTTTGAATGCCAGATTGTGTTTGTGTCTCCATCCAGCGCTTTATCCGGCGCAGATCCGTTATCCTGATGCGAGGATGCTGTCGCCGTAAGTTTTGCATTATCTACATAGTTGACATTTCTTTCTTCAACCAGTGTCAGACCTGCCAGAGCATCTGCCAGCATTTTCTCATAACCGTCTACCGTACTCTGCATTTCTTCCGGCAGTCCGGTACGAATCTGCGAAAGCACGTACTCAAGCCATGCCGCCGATTCTTCTGTAAACGGAGAAAGATCCGACGGGATTGTCTTCTTGAGCGTTTCAATTCTGCTGTAGTCCGCTTCTTTGTAATCGCTGTCGTCTAAAACTGCTTTTATCTCTGCCGCCAAGTCATTGATTGCCGACGCGTCAGGATTATAAGCTGCAAATATCGCCTCTGCCTCTTTTACAAGCTGGGCAAGTTGTGCATTTTCCGTTTTTCCGATTACCTGATTTGCAGTAAGCACTGCGTAATCAAGCGGCATTGTAGACGCAAAATCAGCATTCGTTCCAAGGCGGACGTCGTCCACGTAACCTGTGAACGCATTCTTAGTACTTCCGATTCTTTCGATCGGGAACATCGTTGTCGCAAGCAGCGGTCTTCCCTCTACCCGTTCATCGTCTCCAAGTACGTCTCTTAACTCTCCGTTGACATAGAGATATGTCTTATTCTGCTCATTTTTAAATTCCAGTTCTACCCATTCATTGACAGGCAGTTTATAGTTAAAGGAATAATCATGATTTTCTCTTGTGAAACCAACCTTTCCGGTTTCTTTTTGAACTGCTTTGATCGTTCCGTAGCTGCTTTCAAAGAGAATCTGTTCTTCGTCGCCGTCTGTTGTCCTCTTTACTTTTACGCGCAAATCATTTCCAAGTCCTGCCGTCGCAAGATCTGTACTTACATAGCTTTCTTTGCCTTCGAGCTTCAGCGCGTTTCTTCCGTCTACGCTTTCGATAGCGGCATTCTTTCCTTCTTTAAGATCCTGTCCGCTGCCGGAAGCATCTTTCATATTATCCATCGGATAATGAACTGCCGCGCCTTCTTCGTTTTTCTCTGTCTCGTATGTAAAGTTTGTCCGCGGAGCTGTTCCAAGCGCCGCATAATCTTCTTTTGCCGCGCTTAAGTCTTTATTTCCTTTTCCCCACAGCTTTGCGCCAAACAATGCGATCTCATTGTCGATACGATCATATACGTCATATTCGCTGACACCGTTTTCCAGATAGTCTGTCATGTCGTTCCATACCGCAATAGCGCCGCCGATCATCTGTTTATCTCCTGCCGGAATTGTCACTCCGCCGATAGAGTTGATTGCCAGATTATATAATGTATCTTCATTCAGATAATCATAGTAATAGCCGGCATTCGGAACAATGTAGTAATTTCCGTCGTTGCAGTTGATCAAATCGTAACCCTGCTCGTACATCTTGTCCATATTTGCCCAGCCAAAGTTCCACAGGTTCATCTGCACGCCTTCGCTGCGCACCGAAGTTTCTCCCTTGATCGTGGAAAGACTTCCCCAGATACGCGGCGTACGTCCGCTGTCCTGCACATACTTAAGCATGTCGTCCGCAAACTTTCTGTATGCTTCCGGCGCCGCCGTATATTCATCCGCGCCGACATGTACGACCGTATCTTTATCGAATACCGGATCGGACAGATCTTTTCCCATATATTCATTGAAAATACTCTGTACGAATTCCAGACTTTCATCATATTTTTCTTTCAGCGCAAGATGATCGTTGTCTCTTCCGTATGTACCGTGACGCAGATCCGGTCTTACCTTTGTCAAAGCAAGAGAATGTGCCGGCGTATCGATCTCCGGTACAATATCCACTCCGTATACCCTTGATTCCTGAATCAGGTTTCGGAACTCGTCTTTTGTATAGAATACGTCTTTACTCGTCAGATCCGCCTTATACAGACCGTCTTTTCCGCCTTCTTTAATATCAGATTCCAGACGGAATGCAGAATATGCCTGCATCGGATCTTCTCCGATCTGGGAATAGTGCTCCAGCGGGATCAGGTTATCGTTCAGATGGATCTGGAAGTCGTTCATCTTATACCATGACATCTGTTTTACCGTATCTTCCAGCCAGTCCATTGTAAACGTCTTACGTCCGACATCCAAAAAGAATCCGCGTACTTTATAAAGCGGGTAGTCTCTTGCAACACCCTGCGGAATATTTCCGTTCGCTTTCAGGCTCTGTAAAATCGTTCTTGTTGCCCAGAATGCTCCTGTTGTTGTCTCCGCTTCTACCGCAGTCTTTTCATCTACCGTCATAAGGTAGCCTTCCTCCTGCAGTCCCTTTCCTTCTTTTGTCAGCGCAAAGAAAAAGTCGCCTGCATTCGCCGAATCTGCAGTTACTACAGGGAGCGTCTGTCCCATAATTGCCTCATAATCTTTTGCAAATGCATCTGCCATTTCCTGAAGTTCTGCATCTTTAATGACAATACGGCTTCCCGCATTCGGAGCAAACGTTCCGGCATTTCCCTTCCATTCTCTGATTTCCGGCAAAACGTCCGGCGCTGCGTTATCTCCTTCTTTCGTTTCATATTCTCCCGGAACTGTTACCGGAATTTCCTTGAAACGATAAGAGCCGTTTTCTTTATTCTCGATTTTAAAGGAAACTTTCACTGTCGTATCTACAACCGGCTGATAAAGATTCAAATCCGCATCTACAACCTGTTCATAATCCGTTCCGTTATATGTTACCTTTTCCGTTTTTGTTTCTTCCGGAATATGGACTGTCAGCTTCTTATCACCCTTTTTCGGAGTATCAACCGAGATTCCTTCCTCGATATCTACCTTAGGCTCGCCGCCGTATACTTCCATTTCATAAATCGAGATCGAATTCCAGCTTGCCCCTTCATTATCAGGATCATTCTTTGTAAATGAATTGATGTACAAGCGCACATATCTTGCTTTCTCAACTTTATCCAACACGATTGCATCTTTCAATGCCTTCGGACGATCCTGTACGTGCTTCACATCTTTCCAATCGGATTCCGCCGGCGCTTCTGCCGTGTTTGCGATCTGGATCTTATAGTCCGTCGCTTTTCTTGTTTCCCAGAAAATACAGACTGTTTTTACATCCATTTCTTTTCCGAGATCGACATAAATCCAGTGCGGGGCGTCCGCTACCGCGCTACTCCATCTTGAGCTTCGATCTTTTGTGTTGCCGTCAAACGCTTTCGCCGCGATCAAACTATTATCTTCTGTAGAATCTGCTGCTGCCGTTTTTTTCAGAGCCACGTTTTCTTCCGGGTCTTGCGGTTTTTCCGGAGTTGTCTCTTCTTTATCACGGATCTCAAATTCGCGAATCGAAACGCTGTCAAAAGCTCCTGTTTTCAACGACTCCACCGTCAGCTTCACGTATCGGTAACTTACCGGTTTTTCCAGCGTTACCACTGTATCCTGCGGAAAACCTTCCGCCTGTTTATCCTCCGACTGATGGATCAAAGTCCACTTTGAATTGTCGTTAGAACCTTCGATTTTGAACTTCCCGATCAACTGTTTTCCTACGGTAACTCCTGTACCGCCTTCACTTAAGATGCGGAACTGCGTAAAGGACTTTTGTTCTCCCAAGTCCACTTGCAGCCATCCCGGGGCCGCACCTTCAGAAGACCACCGCGTTTCATCGTTGCCGTCAACTGCCTTTGACGCGCTCATATCATTACCGTTTTGATTGTACTGGGCATTTGCAGTCGCCTGACATCCCAAAGCCAGATTCACCGCCTTGTCCTCTGCCCCTTCCGCAAGAGAAAGCATCCCATTTGACAAGACGCAGCTTGCGCATAATGATACCGCCAATAGTCTTTTGAATGACTTTTTCACGTTATGCATTGCTTCCTTGTTCCTCCTTTTTCATAACTTTTTCTCGGAAATAATCCCCTGATTTCCTCATAATACAAGAAAAAATGCAATCCCTGCTTTACCAACCATATAATCAGTTAAAAAGGTCTTGCCTGCTCTGTACAGCAATACTCTGTCACATATTTTCTTGTATCATCTAAATAATGTTACCAATTTTCAACAAAAATGTCAAATTATTTTCCGCTTTTTGCACCACTTTCCCTACCGGTTTCATTACTATCTTACAGCTTTAAAACTATCGTTCCCTCATATTTCCCCCTTTATTTTTGGTAATTATATACAAACCTTCCCATAAATATCTTTCGGAACGTACGCTTTCACTTCAATCCCTTCCGGAACATACTTCTCCGACAAAAGTTGTCCACGACTTCGGATAAGCTGAATTTTCGATGCTTCCGAGAAATCATACAAACGCTCCACATAGATCTGTTCTCTTCGTACGATCTCGAGAAGCGCCTTTTTTAGTTCTGCAAGACCTTCTCCTGTTTTTGCCGAAGCCGGAATTGAATATTCCGCCTGAAAATCCCGATAGCTGCCTGCCGACTCGAGTTTATCCTGCTTATTAAAAAGTGTGATCACCGGTCGGTCTGCCGCTCCAAGCTGACGCAATGTATCGTAAACGACATGCATTTGCTCATCCATTTGCGGATTAGACGCATCTACCACATGAATAATAATGTCCGCATACTTCGCTTCTTCTAACGTACTTTTAAACGCTTCCACAAGGTGATGAGGCAGTTTTCTTATAAAACCGACCGTATCTGTAACTAATATTTCCTGCGTATTATCGAGAACAAGAGAGCGGGTTGTAGTATCTAATGTAGAAAACAGCATGGCGTCTTCTAAAATGCCGGCATTTGTCAGCGCATTTTCTATACTGCTCTTTCCCGCCGATGTATATCCTACTAAAGCCGCCACCTTTAATCCCGACTGTTTTCTCTGTGTCCGTATTAATTCCCGATGCTTTTCCACGTCTTTTAGTTCTTTTTTCAGTCTGCTGATCCGTTCTCTGATCAAACGCCTGTCCATCTCCAGCTTTTTTTCTCCCGGACCTCTCGTTCCGATCCCCCCGCCGAGACGGGATAAAGATCTGCCAAGCCCCGCCAGTCTTGACGCTCTGTATCGAAGCTGAGCAAGCTCCACCTGGATCTTTCCTTCTCCCGATACTGCCCGCGCCGCAAAAATATCAAGGATCAAAAGCGTCCTGTCTATAATTTTACATGACAGTTCTTCTTCAAGGTTGCCTAATTGTGCGCTCGTCAGCTCATCGTCGCAAATAATCCCCGTCGCGTCAGTCTCCCATATAAGATCTTTGAGTTCCGTCAATTTGCCTTTCCCGATATATGTTCCCGGATGCGCGCTCTCTCTTGGCTGGATCAGCCTGCCGACTACAGCCGCTTTTGCAGTTTTCGCCAATTCCGAAAGTTCGTCAAGCGAACGGTTTGCCGCATCTTCATTTCCCGTATCGATTCCGACGAGGATCACCCTCTCGTCGATTTGCTCCATCTCATACATATTATTTCTCCGAATTTTCTTTTATGAGAATTTTCCCTTCACAAAGATTTTCCCTCCACATAGATTTTCCCTCCACATAGATTTTCCCTTTACGTAGATTTTCCTTTCACGAAAAATTCCCTTTCATGAGAACTTTCTTTTGCCAAACGGTGTTTATCTCGTTTCCAAAAACTCGGCTTCTCTTTCCATCGCCGTATCTTCCGGATATTCGATCAGATACTCGGACGCTTTTTGCTTCGCGTTTTCCCAATCAGCCAGTTTTTCATAACAGACAACTTCGTTATATCTCATCTCCTGAATCATTTCAGCAGAATCTTTTCCATTTTCCGAATTCTTCTCTTCTTCACCTGACATATCTGTTTCCGCCATGGCAAGACCCGCCTGTATATATTCAAGAGCCGCCTCGTAATCCTCTGTCTTCATTGCACAAATACCCATCAGATTATAGATCTGAGTCGTCTGTACTACTCCTGTGTCAACAGCTTTTTTAAACGCATCGAGAGCCGAGCTATACTCCTCCTGCTCATAATATGTCATCGCAAGTCCCCGATACCCCTCTGCCGATTTCTTCTTATCCTTTTCTTCAGTCAGTTTTTCAAACTGTGCCTGCGCCTCTTTATAATCTCCTGCCTCCAATGCCTCTACACCTGATTTCGCACTGTTTGCACAGCCTGATGCCACAGTCGGCACAGCCATACAAAGAACTGCCGCCAACACGATCTGTTTTTTGATTTTCACGATTCGTTTACACCCCCGATTCCGGATACTTCATCATCCAAAATGAATTCAAAATATTAATTACCATCACAACCATGTCTGCTATAATAGCGCTTTGCATCGTCACAAGACCGAAAAACGCAAGTATGACTAAAAATACTTTCATACCGATCGCAAACAATACATTTCCCCGTACAGACCGGATCGTTCCTTTTGCGATCCGCACCGCATTTATAATCTTCGACGGCTCATCTTCCATAAGGATAATGTCCGCCGCCTCAAGCGCGGCATCCGCGCCGAGACCGCCCATCGCGATGCCGATGTCTGCAAGCGCCAAAACAGGCGCGTCATTCATTCCATCTCCTACAAACGCCAATTTTTCATTTTCCATGCGGTCATTGCAAAACTCTTCCAGAAGCTGCACTTTATCTTCCGGCATCAGCTCCGCATAAACGCTGTCGATTTTCAGCTCTGCCGCCACTTTTTCCGCCGTACGCTCGTTATCTCCGGTCAGCATAACCGTTCCCATATTTTTCTTTCGCATCCAGCGCATCAGTTTTCCCGTATCTTTACGAATCGTATCCGCAATCAATATGTATCCCGCATACTTTCCGTCAACAGCCACATGAACGGCAGTTCCGTCTTTTTCCGTCTGTGCGTAGAGGATTCCTTCCCGGTTCATCAGCCTTGTGTTCCCGGCATAAACTTCCAGTCCGTCCACAAACGCATGAACACCGTACCCCGGTTCTTCTTTCACATCTTTGATCCGCGTACTTTCAGCCGGCTTTCCATAAGCTTCCGCAAGAGACAGCGCCACCGGATGCTTTGAATAACTTTCCGCCAAAGCCGCAAGCTCCAACAGTCTTTCCTTTTCAAACTTATACGGAACAATATCTTTCACATGAAATACGCCTTCCGTCAGTGTTCCCGTTTTATCAAAAACATATGTGTCTACCCGGATCAGATCTTCCAAAACAGCTCCGCTTTTTATCAGAACGCCCTGCTTTGAAGCAGATCCTATCCCGCCCAAAAACGCAAGCGGTATAGAAACCATCAACCCGCACGGACATGCCGCCACAAGAATGATCAATCCTCTGTATATCCACTCAGCCTTCGCCTCCACAAACATCATAGGCGGGAGAATGACAGTTAAAAGCGCGATCAAAATAACGATCGGCGTATAATATTTTGTGAATTTATCTACAAAATGTACGCTCTCCGATTTGTTTTCATTTGCGCTTTCTACAAGCCGCATAATCTTCGCCGCAGTAGAATCATTGTACAGTTTCTCAACTCTGGCTTCCAACACGCTGTTCAGATTGATGCTTCCGCTGAACAGCCTGTCTCCGATCCGCACAGTGACAGGATCCGGTTCTCCTGTCAGCGCTTTCATATCAACTGTTCCCGTTCCGCTTGTCACAACCGCATCAACCGGGATCTTGTCTCCCGGATGCAGTACGATCGTCTGTCTCAAATTCAGCTCCTGCGGCGGAACAATCTTTTCTGTGTTTCCGATTTTCAGGTTCGCATATTCCGGACGAATATCAATAAATTTCGCAATAGATTTTTTCGTCCTGCTCAGAGAGATTTCTTCTACAAGTTTTCCGACCTGATAAAAGAGCATCGCCGCAACGGCTTCTTTGTAACGTCCTACAAAAAATGCTCCTACAGTCGCTATGATCATCAGTAAGTTTTCATCCAGAAACTGCTTTTTCAAAAATTTCTCTGCCTGCTCTTTATAAATACTGATCGCCGATACAATATACGGCAGTAAAAACAAAAGCATCTCCGCCTTTGATTTCATCTTTGCCTGCATGCTTATTAAGAATGCCAGCAAATATAAAACAAGACCGATACCGATCTCCAATTCCCTTTTTCTGGTTTCTCTCGTCATCCCTTTTTCCCTTTTCCGTCAACTTTTCCCTGTTCGTCAGCTTCCCCTTGTTCGTCGGCTTTCTCCTGTTTGCCGGCTTTCCCTGCCCGCCGGCTTTTCTTTTATTACTCTTGTATATGTTCCATTCCCTGATTAATAATCGTTTTAATGTGCCCGTCTGCAAGAGAATAGAATACTGTCTTTCCTTCCCTTCTGTTTTTCACGAGCTTCATCTGTTTCAAAATGCGGAGCTGATGAGAGATCGCCGACTGAGTCATATTCAGCGTCTTTGCCAGATCGCACACGCACATCTCCGAATGAAACAACACGCTTAACAATTTCAGTCTCGTCACATCTCCGAACACTTTAAAAAATTCCGCAAGATCATTCAGCTCTCTTTCTGCCGGAATGTGTTCCTTTACTTTTTTTACTACATCTTCATGAACATGTATAAAATCGCAGCGTTCTATTTCTGTTTTTTCTTCCTGCATTCGTCTTTTCCCTCCAAATATACAGTATAACGAAAAGAGGCAAAAGCATCAATATCTTTTGCCCCCAAAGCTTAAAACTTAAGATTACTTAAGATTTTCTTTACTGTTTTCTTCTTTCGCCGATCACATTGTCAAACACATCTTCCATACTTTCTTTTCTCTGATCGTCTCTGATCATGCAGGCCTGAATCGCCTCATTCAAAGAGAGCATCTTGTCGTCAAGTTCCGACACCATCTTCGCACACTCTTTCAATTCTCTGCTTATATAATCAGGCGCATTCCCTTCAAACTTATAATAAATCTTATGTTCCAAACTCGCCCAAAAATCCATCGCTATCGTTCGGATCTGGATTTCCACTTTTGTATCGACTACGCTGTCGGAAAGAAAGATCGGAACGGATACAAGCATATGATAACTTTTATAACCGCTTTCTTTTGGATTTTTAATATAATCTTTGATCGAAAGAACTTTCAGATCGCTTTGATTGCCGATCATCTCCGCCAAACGGTAAATATCAGATGTAAAGGAACAAATAAGACGTACCCCCGCAATGTCATTGATATAGCGTACCATGTTCTCGATCGACGTCTCATGGCCATACCGCCTTAATTTCTTCACAATGCTTTCCGGCGTCTTTATCCTTGTCTTTATATGCTCGATCGGATTATATTGATGTACATGCTGAAATTCGTCATTCAAAATCTCCAGCTTTGTTCCTACTTCTTTCAGCGCTGCGTTATACAGAAAAATGATCGTCTTCCAGCTATCGACATCCTCATAGCTTTTCAGCGCAGCTTCTACTTGTTGTTCACTCGTCATTTCAGACTGCCTCCGCCAGTTATTTTACTTTTTCATTCTAACATAAATCCTAAGGCATGTCATAGATTTCATTGTTTTTTAAGACTTCTCTTACAACTCTAATTTCATATCTCCCTGACGGATCCACTTCTTTTTCCGCATAAACTCAGAAATGAGAAGCGTCACCGCCGCAGGAAGGATAAACTGGATCAAAATGATCTTTCCGAGCACGATCACTCCCGCTTCACTTTGCGTCATTACCTGCCATGTCATAAGCGGACCGACAAGTCCGGCTGTTCCCATACCCGATCCCGTAGCGTTGTTCGTCATATGAAGAAGCATTGTTCCGATCGGACCTAAAACGGCGCTTGACAAAATAACCGGAAGCCAGATCAAAGGTCTTCTTACGATATTCGGTATCTGAAGCATCGACGTTCCGATTCCCTGCGCCAGAAATCCGCTGAATTTATTTTCTCTCCAACTAGCCACCGCAAATCCGATCATATTACAGCAGCATCCGATCGTCGCCGCCCCTGCCGCCAGTCCCGACAGATTCAGGATTACTCCAAGCGCCGCTGAGCTGATCGGAAGCGTCAGGATCATTCCCATTAAAACGGAAACGACAATTCCCATCAAAAACGGCTGCTGCTCTGTTCCCCAGTTGATCAAGGAGCCAAGCCATAACATAAATTCAGAAATCGGCGGACCGACAAACAGACCGACTGCCGATCCCGTTCCGATGCAGACCAGCGGAGTCAGTATAATATCAAGTTTTGTTTTACCCGAGATCAAGATCCCGATCTCGATCGCCAGATACGCCGCCGCAAAAGCGCCTAACGGCTCTCCCGGCCCTGCCAGAACCAGATTTCCATCCACAAGAACCTGTCCGGATAAGATTTTCCCGGCAAATGCACCGATCATACCGACAACCGCGGCCGAAACGATTACGAGATGTCCTGCTTCTAATTTTCGCGCCACACCGACTCCGATGCCTGCACCTGTCAAACCTGCGGCAATCTTTCCAAGTTCATAAATAAGATCTCCTGTGCCGCCTCCCATAAACAACCCGATCTGCTGAATGATCGTTCCTATGATCAGCGTAGCAAAAAGTCCCTGTGCCATGCCGCCCAGACCATCTATAAAAATCCGATCTAAAAGTTTTTTCATTTCTTAAGATACCCCCACTCGCCTGCATACGCTTCTTTTGCCGCAAAACACGGAGTCGTTTTTCCTTCTGCGTCCACGATTTCGGGGATCATGTCCGACTGCTTAAAATGATAATCCGTCAAAAGCCAGCTTACGATATTTACATTGTCCTTCCTTCCCACAACACAGTCCGGCGCAGCCATAAAAATCATCTGTTCAAGAAAATCTATATCGACTTTATTTTCTTTACTGTACAAAAGAAGATTTTTATGAAACCACAAATACACCCCTTTTACCGTCTCTTCTGTTTCTTGCTCTCCCTCGGTGTCAAGATTTCGTTTTTCCGAATCAAGATATACTGTCTGAAACTTTTCGTCAAATCCAAACTCCTCGATCGCCGCCAAAATTGCTCCGGCATACGGCTCTTCCTGTAAATACTTTTCCAATATTTCTTTGTCATTTATCGCGCATACTCTGATCATCTTTTTACTCCTTTACAAACTCCTGCGTCACATCATGTTTTCTTTTTTCATTTCACCGCACAGACACGATATAAACTTGCCGGCTTTCCCTGCATGTATATTTTGTCCGAGCGCCCGAACTGATACTAATATATCAAAAAGGGCTTGCACAAGCAACGGGATTTTTGTATGATAAATTTCATAAACTTTGAAAGGAGCTTCGTTATGTTTCGTTTATGGGGAAAAGAATTTAAAGAAAACAGGCTTCTGCGCGATACTGTCATTTGCGATGAGACAACAGACACCCGCACACATAAGATTTTCAACGCTTTGGACGCCATCTGCTATGAGTTCGATCTAAGCAAGCCTATCTGGCTTGACACAACGATCGCCGACTTCAAACGGCACGCAAAAGCTCGGTTTTATCAGGATAACTTTGTAGACAGCATTGATTTTGATTATTTAGAAATAGAGGTGATCGAGGAATAATCCCCGGTCACCTCTGTCTTTTACCATTTTTCGTTATTATCCGATCTATCTGCGCCTCTTATCATCGGCTGATCGTCACTTATTTCTAACCGCCGCCTGTTTCCGGTTGTCATTCATTTCTGATCGCCGCAAGCGGACTTAACTTCATCGCCCTTCTCGCCGGGAAATATCCCGCCGCCGTTCCGACAAGCATTGCAAACCCAAGAGAAACAAGAACAAGCCACAAAGGAATATAAGAAATCTGCCCTGTTGTCATTCCCATCTCTTTGCCCTTCACAAGAGCATTGATCGCCGCAGACATAAGGAAACTTAAAACATTTCCGATCACACCTCCGCCAAGTCCGATAAACGCCGCTTCCAAAAGAAACATCTGACGAATATTTCCAAGACTGCATCCGATCACTTTCATAACGCCGATTTCTTTCGTTCTCTCATAAATAGACATCATCATCGTATTTGCGATTCCGATTGCCGCAACAAACAGCGAAACGGCTCCGATTCCGCCAAGCACCGCCTGAACCATTGCAAACTGTTTCTTCATGCTGTCGATATATTCGATATTCGACGACACATTATATCCCATCGCCCGAATCGCGTCTGAGACAGCCTCTACGTTTTCCATGTCGTCCGCCTGTACTTTTGCCGACGAATATACAAACTTATTATATGGTTTTCCGCTCTTTGTCGTCGGCTGCCCCGGAATCGCTCTTCCTCTGAATTCTTTTTCAAGATACGTCCTCAGCTTATTGATATCGCAAAACGTCATATAAGAATTCACCGTATAGGTATCCGGTCCGCCTTTTAAAACTCCGCTTGCAGATACGACATGTTTTTTCGGCGGCGTTTTTGCCGACGCTGTTCCGCCTTCTCCGCTTTCTCCGGCAGAGCCGCCGATATCCGAAGCCGCGCTCTGCGACTGATAATAGCCGTCCTGATCGAGTATAAGAAAAACGGAATCCGTCTGCAGATCTATATCAGGAAGTTCTCCCGAATCCCAATATCCTCTTCCTGATGTTTTTTCATAAAAATTCGTTATTACTGTATTTCCATATACAAGTTCCAGCTGGGCGCTGTTCGGATCAGGAAGCCGCCCGCCATCCTCCAGCTCCAGATTCAATGTCTTCAAACCTTCAGGCGTCATTCCTGTCAATTCGATAAAGCCTTCATATTTTCCTTTCAGCGCGATTACCGATATGCTTAAGATCGGCTCTGCACTTTTCACATGGGCTACGTTTTTCAACTCTTTGATCACATCATCTGTGATGTATTTCTGCGATTCTTCTTCGTCCGAAGACATTCCCGAATAACCGTACATCATTCCGCCCGAATCTTTTCCCGTCACGGTAATACTTGTCGTTCCTCCGTTTTGCTCCACCTCTTTATACATGGATTCCTGAAGTCCGAGTCCGAGCGATATCATAACTACTATAGAAGCCGTTCCGATCACAACGCCTAGTACCGTAAGAAACGTTCTTAATTTTCTGCGCCGCAGGCTGCTAACGCTCATCCTCAGCAGATCGCTCCACCTCATCAAACAACTCCTCCTCTTCCGCTTCCAGACGTTTTGCTTTTTTCCTCTTCATAATAAGCACGATTGCCACAGCCACAGCAACGATCACAACTACGGCTGCTGCCAAGATCATTCCGATCGGCAGCCCCCCCTGTTCTTCCGGTATATCTGCCATAGCGTCCAGGTCTCCGGCATCTGACATCGGCATAACAGTAAGGTCAAATTTTTCCTCCGCTGTCGATACATTTCCCGCATCATCTTCATAAGTTAAGATCAGCTTACACTCTGTATTGTCCATCGTCTCTTCTTTCGCCGTCACGATGGCGTCGATCATGCCTGTCGCGCCGGAATCAAGATTTCCGATAAACTGTTCGTCTGACTCGATCATCTTGCCTTCAAAACGAGCTTTCACATTGTACATCTTCACCCGTCCGAGATTGTACAGACTGCAGGAAATATTCGCCTCTTCTCCGACCGCTACTGTCTCCGGCGCGATCTCGATCTTACTGAACTCAAACCGGGCGTCCTGTATGACCGGGATCGCAAGGCTTGACTGCGCCTCATACTGCGCCGCGCTGCTGTCTTCATACTTCATAGACATGCTGATACTGTACGGCTTTTTCACAAGATCTGCCCGTGCATTCAATTCGATTGAAATGTCGCTCGTTCCTCCGGCAGAAATTCCGTCAAGATAAACAGAGCTTGAACCCGATGCCGGAAGAAACGCCGGAGCTTCCGCCGCACCTTCTGAACCTGATGACGGAGCCTGCATATCAAAAAGCATATTTGAAACAGCAGTTTTTGAAGAAGTATTTTTCAGGTGGACGATCAATTTAAAATTACTTCCCGCGCGAACTTCCGCCGGCTCTGTATTAAATCCTGTTACAATCACCCGCGGAACAGATGCGCTTGACGCATCCGCGCCGCCTGCCGAGCCGCCTGCCATGACCGGATCGCTGGTATATACTCCTCCGAACACCGCGCCCGAATCGTCCGGCGTTCCCTGCGCATTTCCCGATCCGCCGCTTCCGTTTCCGGTATTTCCGTTGTTTATCTCTCCGCCGTTTGCATTTCCACCCTGATTTTCCGATGGCTTTTCTTTTGCGGTCGTTTTTACAAAGACATACTTATCCGTCTCATAGGATTTCTCTCCGTCATCGTAAGAAATCTTAAATTCCAGTTTATAAGACTTCCCTGTCACATCTCCTCTTACGATAAGAGGTTTCTCTTCACTCCCCCACACAGCCGCAGTCTGTCCGCCGCTTTTGATCGTAGACAACTCTTTTTCATAATTCAGCTTATCAAGTTCAAAGGGCCAGTCGGATGCATTCTTGATATCCGGTTCTATCCGCACGTTGTGCGCGTCTACATTTCCGTTGTTTTTTACATTGATCCGAAACTCGGATACCTTCTGCCCCGCCTTAAACACAGGCGTCTCCTGCCCGTCGCCGACACTGATCTGAATGTACGCAAGCTCTCTCTTTGACACCTGACTTCCGGACTCTGTTTTTTCCTCTGCAAATGCCACGAGCGGAGCAAGCATAGACAACACAAACACCATGCATAAAATTCCGATTCCGATCCGTTTCAACGTCATTTTTCTATGCTCTCTCATTTTCCTCTTTCCTCCTGTTTTCTGTAATGTGTACAATTTTTCCGTCTATAATCTCCAATACCCGGTCTGCATATTCCGCCTGACTTCGATCATGCGTGACCATGACAAGCGTTCTTTTCTGCTCTCTTACGAGTCTTTGCATCAGGCGCATCACATCTTGAGACGTATGTGAATCAAGCGCTCCTGTAGGTTCATCCGCAAAAATAATCTTCGGATCGTTCACAAGCGCCCTTGCCACGCTTACTCTTTGCTGCTGTCCTCCTGATAACTGGTTCGGCAGATGTTTTTTATGTTTTTCCAAGCTCACCAGATCCAGCATTCTGTCGGCTTTTTTTATTCGTTCTTTTCTCGGCTCTCCGCGAAATGTAAGCGGAAGCGCCACATTTTCCAGTGCATTCATCGTTCCCATCAGATGAAACGACTGAAATATAAAACCAACGTTTTCTCCTCTGAACTTTACAAGTTCATTTTCTTTCATCTGCTCGATATGCTTCCCCGCTACGATCACTTCCCCGCGAGTCGGTTTTTCCAGTCCGGCAAGCATATTCAAAAGAGTCGATTTTCCGGAACCGGACGTTCCGACGATCGCACAAAATTCTCCCTCGTACACTGAAAAACTAACGCCGTCCAATGCCCGGACGACCGAATCGCCGACACGATACAGTTTATACAGGTTTTTCACACTGATAATCTCCCTCACTGTCTCCTCCTTTTTGCTTTCTTTACTCATTCTGTCTGTTTGTTTTATCTCCTGTCTCAACACATACGAATCTTCGGCAGTCAGATCTGCCTTTTTACGAAACAGCGATGCATTGTTATTTGTATCGTATCATATGTTTTGTTAGATTTCGCTATGTATTTTATGAATAATTTCTTAATATCCGAATCTCATCTGCGCAAAACTTCTGTTTTCCCCCTATAACAAAAAAGGCCGCAAAACATCTGCAGCCTTTCTGCTTTCTTTTCTATTCGATCTGCCAGTCAATAGGCTCTTCGCCTTGCGACTCTAAAAACTCATTCGTTTTACTAAACGGTCTGCTCCCGAAAAATCCACGATATGCCGACAGCGGACTCGGGTGCGGCGCTGTCAATATCAGATGCTTCGGATTGTTCAGCATCGCCTTTTTTCTCTGCGCCGGAGCGCCCCATAAAATAAATACGATCGGACGGTCCTGACCGTTTAACGCCATGATCGCCGCATCCGTAAATTCTTCCCAGCCGATGCCCCTGTGGGAATTTGCCTGATGAGCACGAACAGTCAGCACAGTATTCAACATGAGAACTCCCTGATTTGCCCATTTTGTAAGGCATCCGTGATCAGGGATCGTACACCCGAGATCATCATGAAGCTCTTTATAAATGTTGACAAGAGACGGCGGCACATCCACTCCCTTTTTCACTGAAAAGCAAAGCCCGTGCGCCTGTCCGTTATTGTGATAAGGGTCTTGTCCGAGTATCACTACTTTCACCTTTTTCAGCGGAGTCAAATGAAATGCATTAAATATATCCTCCGCCGGCGGGAAAATCAATCTTGTTCTATATTCCTCGTTTACCGTCTGAAATAATGTTCTGTAATATGGCTTTGAAAATTCACCTTTCAGCGCTTCATACCAGTCTCCGCTTATACCTGACATCTTTATCACCCTCGTCTTTCTTTCCGTTTGTATCTCCGCCGCTTTTATCGGTATTGTCTCTTCATGCAGTCTTTCCCCTTGTTCCTCTAAGATCACAATCTTACAGAAACGCCTTCTTTTGCCAAATACTCTTTCACCTGTCTGATTTCCAGTTCTTTATAGTGAAACAGCGACGCCGCCAGAGCCGCATCTGCCATTCCTTCTGCAAGAGCATCCTTAAAATGTTCTAATTTCCCCGCTCCTCCCGAGGCGATCACAGGAATCGACACGCTTTGCGCGATCGCTTTTGTCAGTTCCAGATCGTATCCCGACTTCGTTCCGTCACAGTCCATGCTTGTAAGTAAAATTTCTCCCGCGCCGAGTTGTTCCACTTTTTGCGCCCACTCTACCGCATCGATCCCAACGTCTACTCTACCGCCGTTTTTATAAATATTCCACCCCGAACCGTCCTGACGTTTTTTCGCGTCGATCGCCACTACAACGCACTGACTGCCGAATTTATCCGCCGCATCGCGGATCAGCTCCGGCGTATTGATCGCCGAAGAGTTAATGGAAATCTTATCTGCCCCTTCGCGAAGAAGCGCCCGAAAATCATCGACCGTGCGGATTCCTCCGCCGACAGTAAATGGAATGAAAACACATTTTGCCACTTCTCTGACCATATCGACTACCGTTTTCCGCTGATCGGAAGACGCCGTAATATCAAGAAATATAAGTTCATCCGCTCCTGCCGCGTCATATGCCTTCGCGATCTCCACCGGGTCTCCGGCATCTTTCAAACCTACAAAGTTGACTCCTTTTACGACCCGTCCGTCTTTTACATCCAGACAGGGAATAATTCTCTTTGTAAACATCACATTCACCTCTTATAATTCCACGAAATTTTTCAATATCCGAAGTCCCGCCGTACTGCTCTTTTCCGGATGAAACTGACACGCAAAAACATTTTTTTGTTCTACCGACGCATGGATATGTACACCATATTCAGCGGAAGCTTTCACTATTTGCTCATCCTCTGCTTTCAAATAATAAGAATGCACAAAATAAACATACGGATCATCTTCTATCCCTTTGAACAGCCTTCCGTTATTCTCTAAATGCAGAGAATTCCACCCCATATGCGGAATTTTTAATCCTTCTGCATTCGGGATCCTGCATATCTTTCCTTTTAAAATCCCAAGTCCTTCCACCCCCGGCGCTTCTTCGCTTTGTTCAAACAACACCTGAAGTCCAAGGCATATCCCCAGAAACGGAATTTCCTTTTCCACTGCTTCCCGGATCACAGCGTCGAGTTGTCGCTTTCTCAGATTCTCCATAGCGTCTCCAAACGCGCCTACCCCCGGTAAAACAATCTTATCCGCGCCCAGTATTTCATCTTGTTTCGCCGTAACTGTCACTTCCTGTCCGAGACTTAAGAGCGCTTTTTCCACACTTTTAATATTTCCTGCGTCATAGTCTATAATTGCGATCATATTTTCCTCTCCCTGCTTTTGTTTTTCATTCTATATTTCTCTTTTTCGTTTCTTTATTCCGTACGGCAGTTTTCCGCTTCTCGTTTCGTGTTTCTATCTTCTTTTTCCTCTTCCTGTTTTTACGACCGGAATCGGCGTATGATCTACCGCATCCAGATTTTTAATATATTTTTTCGTCTCTTTTACGATAACCGGAGAAAGGAGCAGCACTGCGGTCAGGTTCGGTATCGCCATCAACGCGTTCAGTATATCCGCCACCTTCCACACAAGATCAAGCGCAAGCACCGGAGCGACAAGAAGCACCGCTACATAGAGAAGCCGATATGGAAGAAGTCCCGCTTTTCCCGCAAAATATTCTACGCACCGCTCACCGTAATACGCCCATCCCAAAATCGTCGAATACGCAAATGAGATAATACCGACAACAAGAATAAGAGAACCGAAAAAGGGAATCTGACCAAACGCCATCGTTGTCAGTTCGCCTCCGTTTACCGCCTCGTCAATATTGATCGCCGGATTTTTCATAATCGTTGTCACAAGCACAAGTCCGGTCATCAAACAGACGACAACCGTATCCCAAAACGTTCCCGTGGAAGAAACAAGAGCCTGACGGACCGGATTTTTTGTCTTTGCCGCCGCAGCCGCGATCGGAGCCGAACCAAGTCCCGATTCATTTGAGAAAAGTCCTCTTGCGACTCCATACTGAATGGCATACCGGATACCTCCGCCTACAAGTCCGCCTGCGGCCGCTCCTTTTGTAAACGCAAGCCGGCAGATCGTCGTGACCGCCGGAATGATGTAATCATAATTGATAAACAATATAACGACGCAGCCTATCACATAGAAAGCCGCCATAAACGGAACAAGCTTTTCACATACTTTCGCAATACTTTTTATTCCTCCGAAAATCACAACCGCCGTCATCCCTGCCACAACAACGCCGACAACAAACGGATCGATCCCAAGGTTCTTACTGCACACTTCCGCGATCGCGTTTACCTGAGTCGCGCATCCGATTCCAAAAGAAGCAAAACCTGCCAAAAAAGCGAACGCCAAACCGAGCCACCTCATATTCAGTCCGCGCTCCAGCGCATACATCGCACCGCCCTGCATTCGCCCGTCTTCTGTTTTTACTCTGTACTTTACCGCAATAAGCGATTCGGCATACTTCGTTGCAATTCCGAAAATGCCCGTGATCCAGCACCAGAATACAGCTCCCGGACCGCCCAGAGCGATCGCTGTTCCGACACCGATGATATTTCCCGTTCCGATCGTGGAGGCAAGCGCTGTTGCAAGCGCTCCGAACTGACTGACTTCTCCGTCTGCCCCCTCTTCTTTTGCAACCGAAAGCCGAATCCCTTTTGTAATTGTCTTTCTCTGGATAAGTCCTGTGCGAACTGTCAAAAACAGATGCGTTCCCAGCAAAAGTGCGATCATCCCCCAGCCCCATACGAAATCGTCTGCCGATTGAATGATCTCGTATATTTTATCATACATACTTATCCCGCCCTCCTTCTTACTTTTACACTCTTTTTTACATTTTTTACTATTGCAAAAAGGGCATACGATATACCGACCGCTGACAGCCGGCATGCCGTATGCCCTCTTACGCAACTATCCTTGAATTATTAGTTGCATTTTAGCACATTTACGCGCTAACGTAAAGCATTGAACTTATAAGTTTTTCACGCTTTTGCATCCAATTCAAACCAAAACGCTACTCCATTATCAAAGTTCTCTACTCCGTATTTCTGGTGGAACGATTCCATGATCGCTTTCACGATCGACAGACCGATTCCGTTGCCGCCATATTCTCTTGTATGCGCTTTGTCCACTTTATAGAACTTATCCCACAACTTCGGAATATCTTCTTCCGGAATCGGAGTTCCGCTGTTAAACACAGTGATCCGCACTTTTCCGTCCCCATTTTCTATACGGACTTCTATGCGCTTCTCATTGCCGACATGGTGGATCGCATTCGTAAGATAATTTCGTACAACCTGCTCTGTTTTAAACTCATCCGCCCACACACAGATACTTTCATCGGAAATAAAACTGATCTTTGCCCCTGCCTGCTGAACAAGGATCTCACAGCTTACAATTACCCCCTTTACAAGGCGCACGATATCAAACCGCTCAAACTGTACTTCATCAGAGCCGAATTCCAACTGATTCAGCGTCAGAAGATTTTTCACCATCACATTCATTTTCGCCGCTTCGTCTATGATCACATCACAGTAAAATTCGCGGCTTTCGGGATCTTCGCTGATTCCTTCTTTCAGCCCTTCCGCATACCCCTGGATAAGGGCGATCGGCGTCTTTAGTTCATGAGACACGTTTCCGAGAAATTCATTTCTCATATCCTCGATCTTTTCTTTCTGTTCGATATCTTTCTGCAGCTGATTATTCGCCTGCTTTAGTTCTGACACCGTTCTTTCCAGCTTCTCCGACATTTTATTGAAATTATTCCCGAGCACACCGATCTCATCCATGCCGCCGCGCGTATACTTGGTATCGAAATTTAAGTTTGCCATCTCCTGGGATAATCCGGCAAGTTCCATGATCGGTCTTGTAATACTTCGGGAAAACATCCATACTAACAGACCTCCGATAACCATTCCGATACATCCGAGATAGATCAAAAAGCGGTTTGCAAGAGATGCACTTTCCGTAATACTCGCATAAGGACACTGCATGATAAACCATGAGCCGTCCATAAATCTTCCCCACATTTTCAAATACTCTACATCTCTTTGTACTTGACTGCTCTTATCTCTGTAAATCGTGTAGTCCTCATTCCGCTTCAGTATGTTTTCATGATCGACTCCTTCCATTCCGAATAAGCCGCTGAACATTTCTTTCAAACGCGGATCGCTTTCTCCAAGTGTCGTAAGGATCGCATTTCCACCTCCGTCCACCACGACAAGGTCAACGTTCGCCCGCTCAAGCTGTGTCAGAATATCCCTCACCGAATCAGAATCTGACAGACTTCCGGACTCCAGCTTCGCATTGACGTCATTGTATGTTCGGATCAGATCATCCGCTTTGTGAGACAGATAATAATGTCCTAAAAAAGCGTTATTTATAATAAGGACAAGACCTAAAATAAGACTGAACAATCCGATAAAAATCGCCGTCATCTGACGCCTGATCGAATACTTTATCATCCTTGTATTTCCTCCGGTTAATTGACTTCAAATTTATATCCCATACCCCATATCGTTTTGATATACTCGCCCCTGTCGCCTAATTTACTACGGAGTTTTTTCACATGAGTATCGATTGTTCTCGCATCACCGAAATAATCATAATTCCACACATTATTCAATATTTTTTCCCTGGACAGCGCAATCCCCTGATTTTCCACAAAATATGACAACAGTTCAAACTCCTTATAACTTAAATCGATCATCTTGTCATTGATCTTAACAATATGCGCCGCCTTATCAATCTTGATATCTCCCGCTTCGATCACATCTCCGGCCGTATTTCCGAGAGTTCGTCTTAAGATAGCGTTTACCCGCGCCACAAGAATCTTCGGGCTGAACGGCTTTGATATATACTCGTCCACTCCAAGTTCAAACCCTTGAAGTTCGTCACGTTCTTCCGATCTTGCCGTCAGCATGATGATCGGTACTTTGGACGTCTCTCTGATCTCCCGGCAAACCTGCCAGCCATCCATCTTCGGCATCATCACATCAAGGATCACAAGGGCAATCTCCTTATCTTCATAGAAAATGTCCATCGCTTCCATGCCGTCTCCCGCCTCAAGCACAGCATATCCTTCCCGGGTAAGAAAGTCTTTCACAAGTTTTCTCATCCTGCTCTCGTCATCTACAACAAGCACTTTTATATTTTCCACAATATCCACCTCTCATATAAAAATGTACCGGCAAAAATATTCCGATAATTTCTCTTTTATTTTCAGATTACCATACAAATATGTCAATCCTGTGAATTTGTTTTATTTCTCGTCCCAAAACCCCCGTTCCTTTCTCTTGAAAAACAGTATTTTTAGTGCTATTATTTTTAAGATTTATAATTCCTAAGGAGTTTTTTATATGGGACTTACAGAACTTTTCATCCTGGCAGTCGGACTTTCCATGGATGCTTTTGCCGTTGCCGTCTGTAAAGGACTTGCTATGCCGAAAGTCACCTGGAAAAAGATTACCGCCGTCGGTCTTTGGTTCGGCGGATTTCAGGCTCTTATGCCTGCAGCAGGCTACTTTCTCGGCATCCGGTTTAAAGACGGCATTACCGCTATAGATCACTGGATTGCGTTTATGCTGCTTTCCATCATCGGAATCAATATGATCCGCGAAGCTTTCTCCGGCGACGAAGAATCTTCAAACGACCTTTTAGATTGCAAAACGATGTTCCCTCTGGCTGTTGCGACAAGTATTGACGCTCTGGCCGTAGGCATCACCTTCGCCTTTTTAAATGTACATATTATTCCTGCCGTTTCATTTATCGGCGTAATAACGTTTATCATCGCTGCCGCAGGTGTAAAAATCGGAAACATATTCGGGACAAGATACAAAGCGAAAGCAGAGCTTGCCGGAGGTATCATCCTGATTCTTCTCGGCGTTAAGATCCTGCTCGAACATCTCGGCATATTTTAAATGACAAACTTTTGATCCGATATTTTTATCGGCAAAAGTATTACATCAGGGAGACTTTTATTATTATGGAAAAGAAAAATTCATTCATGCAGACGAAACCTGTTTTTTCTCTTCTGCTTTCTATGTCTGTACCTATGATGCTGTCCATGCTTATTCAATCGCTTTATAACATCGTTGACAGTATCTACGTTTCCAGACTTGGCACAGATGCTCTGACTGCCGTTTCGCTTGCCTATCCGCTTCAAAACGCGATCTTATCCGCAGCGGTCGGAATCGGCGTCGGGATCAGCTCCGCTATCTCCATTCATTTAGGAGCGGGAAATCGGGAAAAAGCTGACCGGGCGGCGACTCTGGGAATCGCCCTTACATTGATCCACTGCATCTTTTTTATCATTGCAGGTCTGACGATCTCCGAACCGTTTTTAAAACTTTTTACAGACAACCCGAAAATATTAAACGACGCATCCATATATACGGAAATCGTACTTTGCCTTTCTTTCGGCTCTCTTTTTCAAATTGCATTTGAAAAGATCTTCCAGGGAATCGGTGAAATGAAGATTACAATGTACCTTCTCATCGCCGGCTGTGTCGTCAATATTATACTCGATCCGATCCTGATCTTCGGATTGCTCGGTTTCCCGGCGCTTGGCGTTGCAGGCGCTGCCATCGCCACCGTGATCGGACAGATCAGCGCCTTACTCTTATACATCATCGTATATAGAAGAAACTCTTACGCGGTACACATCAGCTTCAAGCATCTTGTCTTTGATAAAGCGATCATCAGACAAATTTACAGTGTCGGAATCCCCTCTACTGTTATGATGCTCCTGCCGTCTATATTGATCAGTGTACTAAACAGTATACTTACTGCATTTTCAGACGTTTATGTCGCAGTTTTAGGCGTTTATTTCAAACTTCAGACTTTCATCTATATGCCTGCAAACGGAATCGTACAGGGAATGCGTCCGATCATCGGGTACAATTACGGCGCCGGTGAAAGTTCCCGCGTCAAATCAACAATACGATACAGCCTGCTCACTGCGGCAGGATTGATGTTGACAGGAACGATCCTCGCTCTTGCCCTTCCGAAACAGATTCTCGCTCTGTTCGATGCAGACGCCGCTTTAATGAGCGCCGGAGTCACTGCTCTTCGCATCATCAGCCTCGGATTTCTTGTTTCTTCTGTCGGTCTGATCTATTCCGGCGTATTTGAGGCGATAGGAAACGGGCGGAATTCTCTGATCATCTCTTTGCTCCGCCAATTTGTGATAACAATCCCGTTAAGTTTCATCCTCACCCGCTTTTTCGGACCTACGGGCGTATGGATCTCATTCCCTGTAGGTGAGCTCTGCGCTTCCGCCGCGGCGTTCTGCCTATTAAAAAAATATCAAAACGGAGCATTCTCGCCTCTTTGACGGGATGCTCCTTCTATATAATACGACATCCTCAGCAAAACCATTTTAATTACCGAAAGGAGATTTCCCTATGAAACACTCTTTGCAAATGTCTGAAACACTCCGCTTAGGAATCATCCTCGCCTTATCCGGCGGATTTATGGACGCCTACTCTTATCTTGAACGGGGAAACGTATTCGCAAACGCCCAAACCGGAAATCTGCTCCTATTCGGTGTAAATCTCGCGGAAGGGAACTATTTTGCCATGCTCAGCTATCTCCTCCCTGTTCTCGCGTTTACTCTCGGCATCTTACTTGCCGATACTGTGCGCTGCCTCAACATACGACTCCACTGGCGTCAGCTTTCCGTTCTGTTGGAAGCTGTTATTTTAATATGTGTAGCCTTTTTCCCTCACTCTTTAAATCCCCTCGCAAACTCACTCACCTCTTTTGCCTGCGGCATTCAGGTCGAAAGCTTTCGCAAGATCCGCAACAGAGGAGCGGCTACAACTATGTGTATCGGAAACTTAAGAAACGGAACCGAGAATCTGCACCGCTTTCTGCGAACCCATGACCGTAAAGCATTCTACAACGCCCTTATTTTCTACGGCATTATCCTCTGCTTTATAATCGGAGCAGTCCTCGGAAACTTCGTCATCAAACGCTTTCATGAGAAATCGATCCTCGTATGTTCAGCGCTTTTGTTTATTGCATTTTTCATGATGTTTGTCAACAAAGAGCAAAAATAAATTCTGCAGACCGACACCGGTTTCCACAGTTATAACTCGATTTATCAATGCTCAAAAAAACAATGACCACAAACTCAGTTTTTGAATTTTCAGAATTTTTTGTTAATTGTCCATTTCAATCCGGAATGTGTTAAAAAACAGCTTTTAATATCCTGTTTTAAATTGACAATCTCCTCTCCAAACGATATATTCATAATAGAATTTTATACTTATTTATGAATCTACAGAAATTAGAGGAGACAATGATGAAAACAAGAATGAAAAAATTGCTTGCGGGGATGTGTGCGGTTCTCATACTTCCCATCGGTTCCGCGCAAACTGTTCTTGCCGAAGAGCCGGAACAAAACTTCCCGATATCCGTAGAAAAAGCGGTAAATCAGACATTAAAACTATGGTACGGTTCTCCTGCCAAAATTAATACTGCCGAATCCAGCGGCGGCGAATGGATGCAGCAATCTCTGCCTCTCGGAAACGGGAATCTGGGAAATTTGATTTTCGGCGGAATCTCAAAAGAAAGAATCCATTTCAACGAAAAAACACTTTGGACAGGCGGTCCTTCATCGAGCCGTCCCAACTACCAGTTCGGAAATAAAGCAACGGCATATACTGCCACAGAGATTGAAAATTATCGAAAACTGCTTGATGACAAATCTTCTAATGTATTTAACGATGACCAAAGTCTCGGCGGTTACGGTATGGGGGCAAAAATCAGATTTCCGGGCGAAGACAATCTAAACAAAGGCAGTTATCAAGATTTCGGCGATATTTGGCTTGATTTTTCCGCAATGGGAATCACTGACGATAATGTGCAGAATTATCGGAGAGAACTGAATTTACAAACCGGAATTGCATCAACAGAATTTTCTTATAAAAATGTTTCTTACAAAAGAGAGCATTTTGTAAGCAGTCCGGATCAGGTAATGGTAACAAACCTCTCCGCTTCTGAAAAAGGAAAACTTAATTTCAGCGCAAAAATGGAACTAAACAACGATAACTTAGAAGGAAAGCTTACATTCGATGTCCGGAATCAAACTTGCACTATCGAAGGAAAAGTAAAAGATAATGATTTAAAATTCCGTACAACTATGAAACTCCTTCTAACCGGCGGCGAGATAACGGCAGATGAAAAAAATCAGGTTTACCGGATTAAAAATGCAGATCAGGTCACAATCATAATGGCTGCCGAGACAGATTACAAAAACGATTATCCTACTTACCGGGACAAAGAGAAAAATCTGTCGAATGTTATCGACACCCGGATCAATGACAGCTCGAAAAAATCTTACGATGAATTAAAGCAGACGCATATAGAAGACCACCAAAGTCTTTTCGACAGAGTAAGTTTAGACTTAGGAGAGTTTCAGACATCCGTTCCGACAGATCAGTTGATAGACGAATATCGAAACGGCAGCTACTCGCACTACCTGGAAACTCTTGCATTCCAATACGGACGTTATCTGACAATAGCCGGTTCCAGAGGTACGCTCCCAAGCAACCTTGTCGGCTTATGGACAGTAGGTCCTTCCGCGTGGACGGGAGATTATCATTTTAACGTCAATGTACAGATGAACTATTGGCCGGTATATTCAACGAACCTTGCCGAATGCGGAACAACTTTTGTAGATTACATGGATAAATTAAGAGAACCGGGACGCCTGACGGCAGAAAGAGTTCACGGTATTAAAGGGGCTGTCGATAACCACACCGGATTTACCGTACATACGGAAAACAATCCTTTCGGCATGACCGCTCCTACTAACGCGCAGGAATACGGCTGGAATCCGACAGGAGCGGCATGGGCTGTCCAAAACCTTTGGTGGCATTACGAGTTTACGCAGGATGAAGCATATTTAAAAAATACTATTTATCCGATCATGAAAGAGGCGGCACAATTTTGGGACTCTTATCTCTGGACGTCAGAATACCAGAAAATCAACGACGAAACTTCGCCTTATCACGGTGAAAACAGACTTGTAGCAGCGCCTAGTTTTTCAGAGGAACAAGGACCGACCGCAATCGGAACAACTTACGACCAATCTCTTATATGGGAATTATATAACGAATGTATCCAGGCAGGCAAAATCGTCGGAGAAGATGAAGCTGTTCTGCAATCTTGGGAAGAAAAGATGCAAAAACTTGATCCGATTGAAATCAACGCTACAAACGGAATTAAAGAATGGTACGAAGAAACCCGTGTAGGTCAGGAAACCGGACATAACAAATCTTATGCAAAAGCAGGAGATCTGGCAGAGATCGCAGTACCTAACAGCGGATGGAATATCGGACATAACGGAGAGCAAAGACACGCCTCCCATCTGGTCGGACTCTTTCCCGGAACATTGATCAACAAAGAGAATCCGACTTACATGAACGCCGCTATTCAATCATTGACCGAACGAGGAGAATATTCTACAGGCTGGTCGAAAGCAAACAAGATCAATCTCTGGGCGAGAGCCGAAAACGGAGAAAAGGCATATAAGCTTTTGAACAATCTGATCGGAGGAAATTCTTCCGGTCTCCAGCATAATCTCTTCGATTCTCACGGATCCGGCGGAGGAGACACAATGATGAACGGAACTCCGGTATGGCAGATCGACGGCAATTTCGGTCTTACTTCCGGCGTAGCAGAAATGCTTGTTCAATCGCAGTCAGGCTACACACAATTCCTCCCCGCAATTCCAGACGCATGGGAAAAAGGAGAGGTCAGAGGTCTAAAGGCCAGAGGTAACTTCACGATCGGCGAAAAATGGGCGAACGGCATTGCGGAAGCCTTTACCGTACGTTATGACGGCAATAAAGACAGCGCTGTTTTCACAGGATCATATAAAAATATTACTTCTGCAAAGATCTACGAAGACGGCAAAGAAGTTCAGGTGACAAAAGATACCGATAAAGATCGTATTTCCTTTGAGGCAGACGCCGGCAAGACATATACGATCGATATATCCGAAACAAATATAAACGAACTAAAAGAGCAGGCGTCTACATTTTTAAATCAGCTTCACCCTGATCTCATCAATGCCAAAAACGAACTGCAGACAGCAATCGATCTTTCTTCAAAAGAATTAGGTACAGTTCTGACAAAAGTCAAACTAATGGATCAGTTATATCGCTCCTATCTGAATAAGGCAGAAAACATATATTATCTGACCGACAAAGATAACTTAACCTATTCACAGATCGACACGCTTTACAATCAGCTTCGCAAACTGCGCAAGACTCTGTTGGAAAACACCGGAGATTTAGAGGATTATCAAAACGCCGAGAACCAATTTACAGATCTTAGCGCACAATTAGAAAAACCGATGGCAAACCGGATCATTTCATTCAGCAAAGATTCCGGTGTCATCACAGGAAACGACCGGACACTTACTTTGAGTAAGAGTTCAGACGCCAAAGACTTTGAGATCCGTTATACAACAGACGGAAGTATTCCGAGACATACATCTGACCGGTATGAACACCCTCTGCAATTAGACAATAAAGAAAATACCGTTGTCAGAGCGGCGCTGTTTTATAACGAACAGAGAGTCAGCCCTGTATACACAAAGAAATACATAGCAAAAAGCATAAAGATCCAAGACGTAACCGTATCTCATACAGAGGACTGGGGCAATAACTATGTAAAAGCCGGTATGATCGATCAAAACACTTCGACACGGTGGGCATCCAAAAACGTAGACGCTTCTAAACCGTTGGAAATCACATTGAATTTCTCCGAAAAAGAAACGCTCGATCAAATGAATTTCGATCTGTTCGTATCCAAAAATAACGGAATCGGCGCTTTTGAAATTCAGGCGCTTTCTGACGGAACATATCGAACTGTGTATGAAGGAACAAAAATGGGAAATATCGACGACAAAGTCGGCGATATCGACGGCGGAAGCGGCGGATATCACGCTTATTACTTCGCCGAATTTCCCGAAACAACGACAGAATCCGTAAAGGTAATATTAAAACCGGGATTCTTAGGCGAACCGTCTCTATATGAAATAGCGCCTCTTTACACAGGCGTACAGGCAGACGGCGCCGGAGATACGTCAGAATTAGAAAAAATGATACGTTCGGCAGAAGAAGCCGACAGAACTGCCGACCATTATGTAAACGCGCCGCAAACATTAAAAACCGCGTTTGAAGAAAGTATTTCAGACGGGAAAGAACAACTGAAAGCATCGCAGGATATTATTGATTCCCGTACCGAATTTTTATCTGACAGATATCACCGTCTCGGATTCGGAACGACAGATAAGTCAAAATTAAACTCGCTGATCACAAAAGCAGAACAGGAACTAAACGGAAACTATACAAACGATTCTTTATACCAACTGAAAAAAGTTCTCTCAGACGCTAAGAAAACAGCCGATGACGAAAACGTAAAACAACCAGCCGTCGATCAAATGACAGAAAAACTACAGGCAGCATTAAACAGTCTCGAACAAGGCGGTTTTTCCGAAACATCCATCCCGGCAGGAGATCTGCAAGGTTCCGGAAAGTGGATCCAGGCAGGAGATTTCAAAGCAACAGAAGCAGATGATGCGGGGCCTCTGACTTATAAATTCAACGGAAATTCGATACAAGTTTCCACGGTCAAAGGAGATGATCACGGCGTTATCCGGGTGACGATCCTAGATCAAAACGAGAAACAGATCTGCCGAGAAGAAATTGATACATATGCCGAAAAACGCATAGAGGGCGCCGAACTGATACAGAAAGACTTTCCGGAGGGCAGCTACACAATTCAATTTGAACGTGTCGGAAAAAGTCCAAACGGATCACCGGAAAAAAGAGGATGGGTCGAAGTCGGAACACTGAAGATCCGTACAGAAAAGAAAGAAATCGTAGACCGAAGCCAATTGGAAGAAGAACTGACGATCTGCGACGGGCTGAATAAAGACAAATACACAGAAGAAAGCTGGAACAAATTACAAAAGGCAGTCAACAGCGCCAGAGAACTCCTAAACAAAAAGGATGAAGAAACGTGTACTTCCGAAATGAATGATAAGGCAAATGAAGTTCGGAATGCAAGAAATAGTCTTCAGGAGATAAAAGTTGATACGTCCGCATTAAACGACGCGTTAAAAGCCGCAAAATCCATTTCCCGGGAAGGATATACGGAAGAAAGTTTTGAAGCATTAACACAAAGCATTTTAGAGGCAGAAGCTTTATTAAACGGCACATATACCCAAAAAGAAGTCGATGAAAAAACCGCCGTTTTAATACAGCGTATGAAGGATCTACGCGCAGATAAAACTTTGCTTCAGGAAAAATATAACAAAATAAAAGATATGACTCAAGGCAACGCAACAGATGCTTCCTGGAATGATTTCACCAGACTTCGAGAGCTTGCAAATGCGATCTTAACCGATCCAAACGCAACGCCTGCGGAAGTATCCGATATACTGAATCAATTAAATACATTTGAATTCGCATACAAAGATGATCCTGATGAGGGCGGAAATAAAGACCCACAAGAACCACTCGAGCCGCAAAACCCACAAAATCCCAATAGCGGAAATCAGGGAAATACAAACACTTCACATGCGGATACCAGTGTAAAAACAGGAGACAGCACACCTCTTTTGCTTCCTCTTGCCACAATGTGCAGCATCATAGGATTGCTTTATATAATGCACAAAAAACGAAAACTCGGATAAAACATTTTATCCGTCAAGATCTCGGATAAATCCGGATTTTGGCTCATTACCGTAACAAAAAAGCCGTGACCTCTGATTACTCAAAGGTTACGGCTTTTGTAGTGCGGATGACAGGAATCGAACCTGCACGGTCTCCCACTAGATCCTAAGTCTAGCGCGTCTGCCAGTTCCGCCACATCCGCATGTTATATTTCGATCACCGAAAACGCCAAAAGGCATATCTCGGGACTTTGTAAGCAACCTCCAAATTTCCGGGCATCCCCGGACTTTAGCACGTCGCCTATACAAAAAATAAAACAAGCATATTCGCTTGTTTCACAGTGAGCGTGCGGGGATTCGAACCCCGGACAACTTGATTAAAAGTCAAGTGCTCTACCAACTGAGCTACACGCCCTCACTATTTCTTCTCAGCTTCCCGAGATAACTGGGCTAGCTGGATTCGAACCAGCGAATGCAGGAGTCAAAGTCCTGTGCCTTACCGCTTGGCGATAGCCCATTAAAGACTTTATTTCTGACACTGCATGCCAGTTTGAATTATAAAAGAAAAGGGTGGGTAGTGGGACTCGAACCCACGATATCCAGAACCACAATCTGGCGCGCTAACCAACTGCACCATACCCACCATAACGAGCCTGGGGGGATTCGAACCCTCGACCTACGGCTTAGAAGGCCGTTGCTCTATCCAGCTGAGCTACAGACTCATTTTAATATCCCCTTTTCAAAAGGCTCTCCGTATTTCTACGGAAAAGCGGGTGATGGGAATCGAACCCACGTATCCAGCTTGGAAGGCTGGTGTTCTACCATTGAACTACACCCGCAGAGTTTATCGGGGTGACAGGATTCGAACCTGCGACCTCCTGGTCCCAAACCAGGCGCTCTAGCCAAGCTGAGCCACACCCCGGCATTTCCTACGTTCCTGTCTCTCCCGTAGCGCAATGCCTATTATATTATAAGGTTTTTAGATTGTCAATATTTTTTTTGCATTTTTTTATTTTTTTAATGACTTTTTATTTCATCCTGTTTTTACACGCAATTTCCCGTCTTTTACTCTGCCGGACATTCCGTCAATCCAAGTATTTCTGATTGAAATGAGCCTTTCCCTCCTGATCAATCTCCATAATCATATAGCTTCCCTTTCTGCCTTCCTGCCTCGGATATGCCAAACTGCCCGGATTCAGCACAGTGATTCCATCCTTCTGTTCAAAATACGGCTTATGTGTATGACCAAACATCACGATATCGACTTTTCGAGCTGCGCCTTCCTCTCTTATATACTCTGAATCCAAAGACACATAATACGGATGTCCATGAGTAATAAAGGCTTTATACCCACCTATATCGATTTCCTCTTCCCGCGGCAAATCCGAGAAAAAATCATTGTTTCCTCTTACCATATGCTTCTCACATTCCACAACCGAATTAATATAGCTTTCTCCGCCTTCTATATCACCTAAATGAATAAAAAGATCGATCTTTCCTTCTTTTTCAAGAACACGGTCTAATCCTGTATGTCTGCCGTGTGTATCGCTGACTATCAGTACTTTCATAATAAATCATCTCCGATTTTCCCTTTTAATTTGCGTTTTATCGCACAGAGCGCTTTGCCTCGGTGACTTACTTCATTTTTTTGTTCCGGGCTAAGCTGCGCCGTTGTACAGCCATATTCAGGAAGATAAAAGATCGGATCATAACCAAAGCCGTGCGTTCCCGCCGACTCATGCGCAATCCTTCCCTCGATCGTCTCCCTTACTACGTCTACGCTTCCGTCAGGAAATACAGCCGCTACCGCACATACGAATCTCGCAGTACGCTCTTCATCCGGAACCCCTTCCAGACGATCCAGAAAAATACGGTTTTTAATATCATAGGATGTGTCTTCCCCTGCAAATCTTGCAGAATAAATTCCCGGAGCTTTATCGAGATAATCGATTTCCAGCCCGGAGTCATCCGCAAGAACAATATCGTTTGTAAGAATTCTCGCTACCGATCTCGCCTTAATCTCTGCATTTTCTTCAAAAGACATTCCGTCTTCCACAATATCGATATCCACTCCCGCTTCTTTCATCGAAACGATCTCCGTATTCAGATCTGAAAGGATCATTCGTATCTCTTTCATTTTATTTTCATTTCCCGTTGCAAATACAATTCTTCTTTTCATAATGCCATCCCCTGCTCTCTTACCGTTTTCCGCGGCGGTCTTGGACCTTGAAATTGATAGAAATAAGTCCGCAGCATCCCGTTGTAGATTTTCCGGTTTTTATCTGCCTTCCGTCCGAAATACCGTTCCGCTTCCTCATAGCTTGTAATCATATACGCCGACCAACTATCCAGATTTTTAAAGGCGTCTCCGAATTCTTTATATAATTTCGGAAGAGCTTCTTTTTCCTCAAGACGTTCGCCGTACGGCGGATTCGTAATAATAAATCCATACTTTTTCGGATGACTGAGATCCTTTACTTCCCTTTGCTGAAAATGAATCAGATGACCAACCCCTGCTTCCTCTGCATTTCTGCGAGCCGCACGAAGGACAGATGCATCTGCGTCATATCCTTGGATATCAGTCTCTATATCGTCGTCTATCATATCCGTCGCCTCATCGATTGCTTCATACCATGACTTTTTCGCAATGATATTTGTCCATGTCTCAGCCGTAAACGATCGGTTCATTCCCGGAGCAATGTTGGCTGCGATCATCGCCGCCTCGATCGGAAACGTACCGCTTCCGCAAAACGGATCTACGAGAATCCGGTCTTTTTTCCACGGAGTGAGCATAATAAGCGCCGCTGCCAGATTCTCTGCGATCGGCGCTTTTCCCGCCACCGGGCGATATCCTCTCTTATGAAGCGATACTCCGGTCGTATCAAGCCCTACCGTCACCGTGTCTTTCATAAGAAACACGCGCACCGGGTAAGACGCGCCTGTTTCTTCAAACCACTTGATCCCGTATTTGCCCCGCAGTCTTTCCACCATAGCCTTCTTCATGATCGACTGAATATCAGATGGACTAAACAGCTTGCTTTTTACCGATGCCGCTTTTGCCACCCAGAACTTTCCGTCTTTCGGTATGTAATTTTCCCACGGCAGCTCCTTCGTTTTCTCAAACAGCTCGTCAAATGTCTTTGCCTGAAAACTGCCGACTTTCATCAATACACGCTCCGCAGTCCGCAAAAATATGTTTGCCCTGCAAACAGCCTCCGCGCCTCCGCGAAAAGTAACCCTGCCGTCTTCCACCTGTACGATCTCGTATCCGAGTTGTTCAACCTCTCGTTTGAGTACCGATTCCAAACCAAAGTGACAAGGGGCTATCCATTCTATTTTATCCATGAACTTATCCGTCCTTACCTTTTTCTTCCTACAATATTACTATAAAAACAGGGCAGAGTAAAGTTGAAGTTTACTCCGCCCTGCCATTGTTTTACTATTATTTTACCGAATAAAACATTTCACATCGTATTCTGTAAATACGAGATGTTTTTCACCTAATCTTTAGTATTTGTCAGATTCGTCAAACGCGTCTCTGATCTTACCACAGTTTTTATTTCCGCCGTAGCTCATAGCAGACTTTGCGCTGTTTTTATCTGCATTTTTGTTTGCGTTTTTACTTGCATTTCTGCTTGCATTTTTTGTTGTGTTCTTATCGCAATTTTTGCTGCTGTTCTGTGACTCTGAATAAGAAGAGAAAGCTCCGTTTTTTGACTGTGCGTTTTTGTCTGAATTGTTTGCATTACTGTAGTTTTTTGCCATTGTATTTTCCTCCTGTTTTTTTGATTCAAAACTAGTATTTCTCCTTATTATTTTTTTATTCCTCTTTTTATTTGTGTTTTTCTTTGTATTTTATTAAATTTTTCAAATATTTTTGTTCAATTTTTTAATTTTTTGCTTGCTTTTTCCATTTTCCTATATTATACTGTCTCTTGTAGAAAGGTTATTTTCTACAACCCCTTATTAATTATTTATACTCCCCTCAAAAGACCGATGGCTCCCCCATCGGTCTTTTACTTTCTTTTCTCTTCTTAAAGCGGGATGTTCATATTTTGTTCATTTATTATTTTAAATTCTTTCATTTTCTCCTCACGTTTTCTTCATTTATATCGCATATACTAAGCTTACCGAATTAAAGGTGATTACAAGTTGTTTTTGCATAAACTTTTTCATAATACATGCCGGGAATCATATTGATTACCCGGCATCCTCCCTTTTCAGAACTATTTTTCTCCATATTTCGTATTTTCACTCTGACGCTTACGATTCTCCTTCTTCGCCTTTATATAACTCATACCCTTTAAGCATCTTTGTGATTTTTTCCGACGCCTCAATCCGTTCCAAAACTTTCTTCCCGGTCTCCGCCGCTTGTTTATAATCGCCCTGCGCTGCTTCCAGCTTCATTTTTCTTACGCCGGCCTCTTCTAATTGTATCGGATCTTGCTCCCATTCGATCAGTTGACCGTATGTTTGAATCTGCTCCGTCTTCATTCCCGACCGCTCATAAGCATCGGCCAGTTTCCACAAAACGGACAATCTCGCTTTTTCCCCTATCTCTATCGCCTTTTGATTTCCACTATCCGTATGTTGATCCAAATACAATTCCATCCATTCCGCAGCGGCATCTGTTTTTCCACTCTCGTCTGTCACATTTTTCTTCACTTCATCCGCATCTGCCGTATCTTTTTTTCTTTCCTCGTTTTCTGTATCTCCGTCTCTATCTGACCGCACCTCCGCTTCTCTGTTTGCTCTTTTATCTTTGCCCATATCTGTTTCTGTCATTTCCACACCTGGTTCTGTCGTTTCTGAGCCTGTTTTTGTCGTTTCTACATCTGTTTCTATTGTTTCTATATCTGTTCCCGTATCTGTTTTTATATCCTCCCCTGTAATCTTTTCTCCGTTCGATACAGCCAGATCTGTGTGAGCGTCTCCCATATAAACCGCCGCCAAAATACATCCCGCCGCACCTGCCGCGATTCCCGACCATACTCCGACACGCTTTTTGTCTGTCTTTTCTGTTTTGTTCCTCACTGTAGGAAGTTCTTTTAAAACTTGCAGAAACGAGCTGTATTTTTTTCTTGTCTCTCCGATGCATTTCCCACATATACGAAAAAGACGGATTTCTTCCCGTTTTGTCAGCGCCGGAACTACTTTCATATATGCCAGCATAAAACGAAGCGTATTCCCGTATCCAAACAGATCAGGCTCTCTGCTGCCGCAAGTATCCATTTCGTATACCGGTCTGATAAAATGACTTCTGACAGCTCTTTTCTGCATCTGCTTCATCACCTCGGCATTTTCTCTCGATTCTGTATCCAGAAACAACACTTCTCCTTCATCAGACAACACAATTCCATACGGATTCAAATACTTATAATTCTGTCCTTCACCGCATCGCTCATACTGCTCTGCACAGACTGCCATTTTTCGGAACCATCCAAATAAAACTGCTTTATCGACGACCGCTTCATTCTTCATACGATCGATAAGCAGCATACCATGTACACAATCCATGCTTCTGCGGCAGTAACCTCCGTATTCGACAAATTTCAATACTTCATACATTTTTTCCAAGTTCACTGCATTCATTTTTTCCATATTCACTTTTTCATCGGGTGCACATAACCGGAAGCGGGGCGTCCCTCCTGCCCCGTTCCCGAATGAGCTTATTATTCTTGGCGAAATCCGGCGAAACAACTGCCGTAAAAGATGTGTCTTGAATCAGACTCATTTAATAAGTATTTGTATCTTACTTGAATTTATACAGAAAAGCAAGTGTCTGCATTATCTTTTTTCTTTTGCTTTTTTGCCTTTTTCTTTTGTCTCTTTCTTACGTCTACACAATCCGGTCAAGCTGTTCAAGAGCCGCTGCGATCACTTTATCCATATCATAGTATTTATAATTCCCGAGTCTTCCGCCGAAAATCACGTTTTCCTCTTCGTCCGCCAGTTTTTTATACTGTTCATATAAAGCGTTGTTTTTTTCGTCGTTGACCGGATAATAAGGCTCCATTCCAACTGCCCACTCCGAGGAGTATTCTCGTGAAATCACAGTTTTCTCCTGCTTTCCGAACTCAAAATGCTTATGTTCGATCACACGTGTATAAGGCACTTCACCATCGGTATAATTGACAACCGCATTCCCCTGATAATTGTCACAGTCAAGTGTCTCCGTCTCAAATCTCACCGAACGATACTCAAGCGCTCCGAGTCTGTAACCAAAATATTCATCGATCATCCCCGTAAATATGATCTTGTCTGCAATATCCGCATTCTGAGCACGAAATTCAAAAAAGTCTGTTCCCGTAAGAACATCCGCTTTTTCAAGCATTTTTTCCACGATCGGAGTATAGCCGCCGATCGGGATTCCCTGATATCTGTCGTTGAAATAATTGTTGTCATACACAAAACGAAACGGAAGCCTCTTAATGATAAATGCCGGAAGTTCCGTACATTTTCTTCCCCACTGCTTCTCTGTATATCCCTTGATCAGTTTTTCGTAAATATCCTTCCCACCGAGGAAAAGCGCCTGCTCCTCAAGGTTTTTCGGTTCTGTTATCCCCGACTCTTTTCGTTGTCTTTCGATGATCTTCTTTGCCTCTTCCGGTGTTTTTATTCCCCACATCCTGCTGAATGTGTTCATATTAAACGGCAGATTATACAACTCGTCTTTATAAACTGCTACCGGAGAATTAATATAGTGATTAAACTCCGCAAATTGATTTATATAATCCCATATTTTTTTATCAGACGTATGGAAAATATGCGCTCCGTACTTATGCACATGAATCCCTTCTACATCTTCACAGTAAATATTTCCGGCAATGTGATCTCGTTTATCGATCACAAGACATAACTTTCCCTTTTTTCCAAGCTCATATGCCATAACTGCGCCGTATAATCCCGCACCGACGATCAGATAATCATATTTTTTCATACCAAGCCTCTCTTTCCGCGCCGCAAAATATCAGCGCTGATTTATCCTGTATTTTAACAGCATAACATCTTTTCCGCAATTTTTCTTATAATGTATCACTTTTTGTCATTTTCGTTATTTTGCCTATGTTTTTGATTTTTTTGTTTACAAATTAGTCATTATGCACTAAAATAATTGTATATCCGTCCGCAGCAACAACCTGCGGGCAAACATACAGAACGGAGGTACTTCATCATGAAAGGAAATGTAATTGTCGGACAATCCGGTGGTCCGACAGCGGCAATCAACTCAAGTCTCGCGGGAGTATACCGCACTGCCAAAGACAGAGGCGCAAACAAAGTATACGGTATGCTTTTCGGCATTCAGGGACTCCTTCAAGAGCGTTACATTGATTTGTCCGAGTACATTACGAACGATCTTGATACAGAACTTTTGAAAAGAACCCCTGCGGCTTTCCTCGGATCATGCCGCTATAAACTGCCTGAGATCCACGAGAATAAAGACGTATACGAAAAAATCTTTTCAATTCTCGAAAAGCTTGACATTGAAGCCTTTATTTACATCGGCGGAAACGACTCAATGGATACGATCAAAAAACTTTCTGATTACGCCATTGTAACAGGTTACCGCACCCGATTTATCGGATGCCCTAAGACGATCGACAACGATCTTGCTCTTACAGACCACACTCCGGGATACGGAAGCGCCGCAAAATATATCGGAACATCTGTAAAAGAAATCATCCGCGACAGCTTCTGCCTTGAATATGGAAAAGGGCTTGTTTCTATCGTTGAGATCATGGGAAGAAACGCCGGATGGCTGACCGGAGCGGCAGCTCTTGCAAAGGGCGAGGACTGTTTGGGACCAGATCTTATCTATCTGCCTGAACTTCCTTTTGATATCGAAGCTTTCAGCGAAAAAGTAAAAGATCTTCTGGCGAAAAAACCGTCGGTTGTTGTCGCCGTTTCGGAGGGAATCCGTCTCGCCGACGGAAGATATGTATGCGAACTCGGACAAAGCGTTGATTTTGTCGATGCGTTCGGTCACAAACAGCTTTCGGGAACTGCGAACTATCTCGCAAGCTATATCGCCGGAGAATTCGGCTGCAAAACCCGTGCGATCGAATTGAGCACGTTGCAGCGCTCCGCTTCCCACTGCGCTTCCAGAGTCGATATTCTCGAAGCTTATCAGGTAGGCGGCGCGGCAGTAAAAGCTGCGGATGAAGGAGATTCCGGCAAGATGGTCGTTCTCCAGCGTCTTTCCGACGATCCGTATCAATGCGGAACAGAAGTAAAAGATGTGCATAAGATTGCAAACGACGAAAAAGTCGTTCCGCGCGAATGGGTTACAGAAGACGGATCTTATGTAACCGACGATTTTGTTTCATATGTACGCCCGCTCATTCAAGGTGATGTATCTCCGGTAATGGTTGACGGTATCCCGCGTCACCTCTACCGCAAAAATTAATTCACATACTGCCGCTCCTGATATCTATGATATGTTCACGATCAGGATGCGGCAGTTTTTTATATCCGGTTTTATAACACTGCTCCTTTTTATTCTCTTGTCTCTTTCTTATTCTTCCTTTATACTTTACCTATATACAGATGCGTTTTTCACTTATATATGATTACATATGAATCCATTTATTTCCGTTACGCGTCTTTGTTTCGCATAATAATTATTACAGCAATCTTATATTCAAGGAGGTTTTTTCATGCTTATTAAAAACGGTTTTCTTATAGACCCTGCCACTAAAAAATCTGGAAATTACGATATCCGAATCAAAAACGGGATCATTACAGAAATCGGAAACACTCTTTCACCTGCCCCAAACGAGCAGGTAACAGATGCCGCCGGTCTGACTGTCGCGCCGGGACTTATCGATACGCATATCCATTTCCGTGACCCCGGATTTACTTACAAAGAAAATATCCACACAGGTTCACAGGCCGCCGCCGCAGGAGGATTTACTTCTGTCATCTGTATGGCAAATACGTCTCCGGTCGTAGACAATACAGAAACTTTAACAGATATTTTAGAAAGAGCGAAAGACGAAAAAATACACGTCTATCAGGCCGCTTCCGTCTCTCATAAACTGCGCGGCGAAGAAATGACCGACATGGAAGCGTTGAAAACTGCCGGAGCATGCGGATTTACCGACGATGGCATTCCGTTGAAAAACGCCGCGTTTTTATACGAGGCAATGGAAAAATCCAAACAGCTAAACGTACCGATCAGCCTTCATGAAGAAGATCCGTCATTTATTAAAAACAACGGCGTCAACCACGGCGCGGTGTCTGAACAGCTCGGCATTTACGGTTCTCCCTCTATCGCCGAAGAATCCCTCGTCGCAAGAGACTGCATGATCGCGCTGCATTCAGGCGCCGACGTTGTTATGCAGCATATCAGCTCGGGACGTTCCGTAGACATTATCCGCCACTTTAAATCACTCGGCGCAAATATTCACACGGAAGCAACGCCGCACCATTTCACACTGACAGACGAGGCTGTTCTGACATATGGAACACTTGCAAAGATGAACCCGCCGCTTCGCTCCGAAGCTGACCGTCAGGCAATCATCGCCGGACTCGCCGACGGAACGATCGATATTATCGCAACAGACCATGCCCCGCACAGCAAAGAAGAAAAAGAACGCTCCATCACTGCCGCTCCAAGCGGAATCATCGGTTTGGAAACATCACTGGCGCTCGGGATCACTTCTCTTGTACGCAAAGGGCATCTGTCACTTATGCAGCTTCTCGAAAAAATGACGATCAATCCCGCCAGACTGTATCATTTAGACGGCGGAAAAATCGAAAAGGGCGCTCCTGCCGACCTCGTGATCTTCGATCCCGAAGCAAAATGGATTCCTGAATTCTTCGCTTCCATGTCGTCAAATTCACCGTTTATCGGCTGGGAATTGTACGGGAAAGTGAAAATGACTGTATGCGGCGGAGAAATTGTATACACTGCCATTTAATTACTTTTAAAAATCTCCATCCTTCAAGTAAGAATGGAGATTTTTTATATAATACTATAAAGACTCCTTGACCAAAAGAAAAGCGATGACAAACATCTAAAACATGTAAGTTATTACCATAACCTATGCATTTTGTTACATTTCAAAAAAAAGAGTAAAAATAGTGTTATAATTAAGGAGAAAAAATATCATCTATTCAAACTCTCAAATAAATTGACAGCAACACAAAGTCAATCACATATATATCGGAACGTGATGATACTTATCAAAAAGCAATCGCAAAAGTTTATGATGTAACTGACGAAAAGTTTTGGGCATATTTAGAGAAATTAAAAAACTATAAACAAAGCAACCTATTAGAATTAAAAAAGAATTCTATAAAGAGTTATGCCAATGAAAACTTTACTTTTAGTTTTCATTAAATTCACTACTTTTAAATATTTGATGTACGAGGAAGGGAACAGATATGAAAAATTTTTTTAAAAAAACTACATTAATTCCAATTTTATTTGCTATGTTAATTTACTCTCCACTCATCACAAGCCATGCAACGCACTTAGAAACTCAAACCAAACGTCAGTCATTGCAAAAAGGAAGCGTAGTTCAAGATCAACATGTTTTTGCAATACCCGATAATGGATGGAATGTAGTGGACATAGAATTAGACTATTACGAATCTTATTATTCTTCCACTAATACACAGAATGCATTTCCATTTCGTCAAAAATTTTATATGATAAAAAGATCTGGCGCTGGAGCTAACAATATTTCTGTAGATGTATCTAACGCATTACATACGGATGGAACTAACAAAGTTATTATATCACCGTTCCAACAAGGCGATTTGTTGGTAGATACTAGCAAGTGGGAATGGGGATGGTACTATTTTAACACTACAGTAAAATATTATCCTAAAAACACTACCTACAAAGGACAAATCACATATTTATTAACCTGTCCAGATGGAATTCCTATGGCCTACTCAAACTCAGCAACCATACCATTAGCAACAAAATAATTTTGTGATCACCCTTAAAAATTTAAAATTGCTATTAAAAAGCAAAGAAATGGAGTCAATTATGAAAAAACGAATACTAATAGCTACATCATTACTTGTTATTTTAATCATAGGATCAATATCTGTATATGCCACATCATTTGAGTCCAATATTGATATCATGGAAAAAGTCGGACAGTTATTTAAATCTCATAAGGAAAAAAGTGATAATTCTATTTTTGCAAAAGGGAAATCAGGTGGAATTATTACAAAAGACGATATTGAACAGGCTACCGAATTTTACATTTTAGCCGGATATACCGAATCTACTGCTCGCGAAAAAGCAATTAAATATATGTTAGAACGTGATGCTACATATCAAAAGGCAATTTCAGAAGGCTATTCTGTAACCGATGAGGAAGTTTGGGCATATTTGGATGAATTAAAAGAGATCATAAACGGAGCAACAAATAAAGACGAAGCACAAGCTTTAATTAATCAGTTCGATTCTGAAGAAGAATATTGGCAACACGAATTTGAAGTTTATAAAATCAATCTACCGATTGAGAAATATTTAAACTCCGTAAAACAAGATTACTTAAATAACGCTGCAACCATCTACTCAGAATCAGAACACGAAACAGAACACTTGAACAGCTGCAATGAGTACCTTCAAAACCTCCAATCTGATTTAGCAGAAAAAGAAGATTATGAAATAATGGAATAAAAATGTTTAATAACAACTTAAAATATCGCATCTTAAACCTGTCATTTAAGATGCGATATTTTTATGCCCCCCTATCCATTCAAATGAACTGTTCCTATATAGCTTTTTTCAAATTTCCATCCGCTCTTCAAATCTGTACTTGTAAAATCAGCTTTTTTATTTCCATACTCCCCCTGACCGAGGGTTAAGTAATAAACTCCATTCTCATATTTCAAACTGTCCACTTTATTCAGAAACATCACTTCTTCCGAAACAGTATCCCACGGAAGCTCTATTTCCGCAAATGACGCCCCGCCGTTTTCTGTCACAAGTACATGCGGCCACGAATTTTCTCCAAATTGTTCATCCATCGTAAGCATCCCGGCTGACTGATCGGCAAATGCAAGTCCCGACAAAATCCATCCGTTTTCCACAGCTACAGGTGTTGTCTCCCAAGTTGCGCCGCCGTCATGCGTCCAGCCGATGTAAGTAGCTCCTCCGGTTCCCATTGACCAGTCTGTTCCAAGACCTACATATCCGTTTTCAGGATCAAGAAAACGAACAATTCTCGAAGTGCATAGTCTCGGATACTCCTCCTGAAATACAAAATCAGTCCAAGTCTCACCGTCATCTTTTGAGACATGAAGCGTCGGGGTCTCGCCCCAAAATACTGCAAACATTCCGTTTCCGTCTGCGTAAACACTGTTCTCCGGAATCATATTTCCTTGACCGTATACCGCTTTCGTTTCTTCCAACTGCTTTGTCGTCAAACCGCTTGCAACCCATGTTTCCCCACTGTCATCTGTCAGCATAAGTTCCTCTCCCCTGAAATAATAATCGGTCTGCATCACTGTCTCCGTCTGACCGACAAGCGCATTTTCATCTGCCGGAGCACAGATATATTCGATCCTCTCTCCCATCACTCCTCCACCGTCAGTCAGAGAGATCACAACCTGCGAACTTCCGTCGCTTGCCCCTCCTGCTCCCTGCTGATATTCTTTCTGTGTCAGCACGGAAAATCCGTTTCCGTCTCTTCCGTCTATCACTACATCCACATCTTGAAGCCGTCTGTCCTGACTGTATTCCACGACATATCTGTCAAAATCCAACTCCTTCATCTGCGCCATTAGCGGGAGCATTTTTATCTGGCTGTCCAAATAATCCACTTCTGCATTCGGGTCATACTCAGTCGGAAACGCCTCGTTTACATTTTCTGTTTTACTAAGCTTTCCTTCTCTGCTGTCATACCTGTAATAAATATCTTTCATGTATTCATCTGATTCGTCAAATTCTTGAATATTAAACGCAAAGTCGTACACTTCTCCGTTTTTCCACAACTCTGCCTCGATATCGGAAACAAGAAATTTTTTCGGAAGTTTCTCTTTTTCTTTCTCAGACATCCATTCGATCATTCCTTTCAGTCCGTCTTTTTCTAAAACCACTTCCGTACTTTGTTTCGACGCATATTCTATGTACTCCCTTAACAAATGATAAGCATACTTTCCTGCAAAAAATGTAACTGCTGCCATTATGATCACTATGACAACAAACACAATAAGAAATTTTGCGCCTCGTCCTGTTTTTCTGTTCATTCCCATATTTTCTCCTCTCTATTCTAAGCGCTCCGAATCTGATTTACTCTTTTTGACATTCCATCCTTTCATTCCAAATGGATTTCTCTAATGCATAATGATCGGAGCTGTTTTTTCCATCGCTACTTTGCACAAAGTAACTGTTCCGCCTTCTTCTATCCGGCTTCCTCCCGCTTCCACTACGCAGTCTTTATTTAACACAAGCGTCCATTTCGGATCATCACTGGGAAATACAACTGCAAGCGTTCCATACTGAAGACATTCTTCCGGTTCATAATGCTCTTTACCTTCCGGTGTTTCAATATCGATTCCGCCGTTTTCTCCTGTTCCTACTTCCAACTTATAATTTTCTCCCCGGTCTTCCGGCATCCATGTACCATAAGCCACATTTGCCACATAATAATAAGATACCGCTTCATTTCTGTCTCCGTAAGTCGCCACAAACTGATGCACCTGATCATCTTCCGGCGACTCATATGTAAGAGCACACACATCGTTTTCAAGCCACTGTACTTTCACATCATCTTTCACAGTAAACGGAAATACATCAGACTGCGCTCCGAACAGCAGCCCCCGCTGCCGATAAAAAACCGCTCTTCCGTTTTCATCAATTTTCAGACACATTGTATTTGAAAAATCAGGTGCAAGATCAACGATTTCCCTCTGCTTTAGAAAACAAAATGGACAAACCTCAATTCCTGCAGCTAATAAAATCGCCGTTACTGCAATAACAGATTTTCTTTTCCATATCGGGCGGAGTTTTTCAATGCACATGCCGCCGGCCCCAAAAAGGAAAACTGCCGCCGCGTTTATCACATATGGAGTTACATTCCTTATATAGATCAATCCAAGTTCTCTTCCCTGAGTCAGAGTCCAAATCTGCACTATGATCAACCCCACCGCAGACAAGATTAGCAGACAGCCAAAAACATCTTTCCATGTGATCCGAATCGTTTCCGCCTTTCTTTCGGCTCGCTCCAACACAATTTCCAAAAGCTTCTTATCCTCATCCGATACGGCAGTTTCCGCTCTTTTCTCTTGTTCAATCTGTTCTCCCATTAAAATTTCATCAACTGTCACTCCAAGCGCCTTTCCAAGTTCAGGAAGGATTCCGATATCCGGCATTCCCTGACTTGTCTCCCATTTTGACACAGCCTTATTCGTAACCCCAAGCAGCTCTGCCATTTCCTTCTGAGTCATTCCGCGTTCCTTTCTCTTTCGCGCAATAAATTCTCCTGTCTTATTTCCTCCTTTATTTTTTACTCTTTTCTCCGGTCTGTTTTCTATTACATTTTCCGATGTATTATCCTGTCCGCTTTTTCTCCCATAGTCAACTTCTTTTTCATTTCCTGCTTCACTGTTTTTTCTTTCTTGCATTTTGTTCCTCCTTCCGCATCGTCTCGCAGAAAGTAAAATATTTTACTGACCTAATCATATCAAACTATGAAAATTTTACAATACACGTTCATTTTCCATCGGTCTACGCTGCGTAGACTCCCTAAATCAAACGTAAATCATTCGGTTTTCATAAAATTTTGAGAATCCCCCGGCTGATCATACAAAAACAGACAAGAAAAAACAGAATACAAATACAAATTTAACACTTTACAAACATCTTTTCTTATGATAAAATATCATTTGTCGAGCGGAAGTGGCGGAATGGCAGACGCGCTAGATTCAGGTTCTAGTGGGAGTTTATCCTGTGAGAGTTCAAGTCTCTTCTTCCGCATTGCTGACGAAAGTCGAGAAACCTTATTAAATCTAAGGTTTCTCGTTTTTTTATGCTTAATTATCCCATCCATTTTTCGCAAAAACTTTATTCATCCGCAGCGCCCCCGATCAACTCTTCCATCCGAAATAAGCCGTCTTCTAATTGTTTCTTAGACTTCATAAGCCATTTATCCAATATTACAAGCGCACCTTTTTCCTTTTTAATATCTCATAAATGATGATATACTTATTTACAACAACCGTTAAAACTTTTTATATCAAACAAGGGGGAAAACAGATCATGAAAGGAAAATACTTAAAAAAATGGATGTCTGTCTTTTTATCAACAGCACTGGCAATCAGCAGCATTTCAGGTTGCGGAAATTCAGACAAAGAACCTACAGACTCCACAGACAAATCTGCGAACGAAACAACAGATACAGCAAATAAAGACACCGCATCGGACGAAGCATCAGATGTACAAGATGGCGATACGCCTCTGATCGGATCATGGATCGATCTTAGTTACGGTATACAAGTGAAAATTGAAAAAGACGGAACTTTTGTCGTTTGGAATGATGAACAAACAGCCAAAGGAACGTACACATACGAAAACAACTATTTAGTAATGACATCAAAAGACGTCCAAAACGAAGAAAAAGGATATGTGAAACTTTCAGATGATCATTTTGCGTTATTTACTTCTGACTCTATGATCCTAGATTACACTACTGATTGTTTTGTACGCAGCAGCGCCGCTGACAAATATGATCCTGCAAAAGATTTTAGCAGATATAACCAGGCATGGACTATAGCATCCGGTCCTGACCAATTTGTAATCAACAATGAAACATACGACGCCAACGAACTGTATATTATTTTAACAGAAGGAAACCGATTGAGAATAGGAAAACCTGAAAAAATCGGCGATTCTAACTACGAAGTACTGACAGAAGGTCTGATTGAGTTTTCAGATAACTATAATAAGCTGGAATTTATTTTCAGCGATCCTTTTACAGGACAAGACGGAACTGACTACAGATCCGAATTAAAAGACGGTCAGTGGATCATTTCCCCTGAAGGAGAGATTGCCGACAATCCTCAGCTTGTTTTATCACCTTTGTAAAAATGCTCTAAGGTGATCATTGCAATCATCAGAAGCGCCAAAAGTACGTTCCAAGATTGACAGACGCTCACCACGTAAAAAGGAGCTGTCAGTAAATACTGTTTTTTAGCTGCTAAATCTTAAAATAAGAGAATCTCCTACAGAAATCAACATTTTTGATACTTGATCTTCCATGGGAGATTCTTATTTTTTTGTATATGTTTTCGAGCGCCCCTTCAAGATGATAATTGAACGTTCCTCTCTACTTTATGTCAAATCCTCTTCTAATCGCCTCTATGTATTGTTTTTCACCATCGAACATCTCCGCCGCTAACAAAGAGGCGCCTTCTACCGGCGTATATTTAGGCGCGCATAACCGGACGCCTTCTGTTTTCAACTGTTCTCGTAACGGGCCTAATATAAACTCTCCTGCATGAAACAAACCTCCTGAATAAGATACAAGTGTTCCTTCGCCGAATTTCAACTTCCGGTATACGGAACCAACGATCATTGCCAACTCATCCGCCGCAATCTCATACATTTTCACAGCTTCCAAATCTCCTTTTTGGGCAGCTTCTAACAAATATTTTTGAAGGCCTGCTATTTTCGTTCGATCATTTCGGTACCGCCGATTAAAAATATCAATAATATCAAAATCACATTTTAACTCAAATCTATTCCGAAAAATCTCCAAAAGAGCGCCTTTTTCCGCCCTTCCATCGCTTTCTTTTGAAAAAAGTTCTAAAGATTTCATACCAAGCCAGTAACATGATCCTTCATCCGAAAATCTTTCATCCCATCCGCCGGCACGAGCTTCCTCACCCGCGTCATTTCTTCCATATGCAATCGATCCGGTGCCGGCAACGAGATTAATCCCGGAAGATAATCCGAGGGATCCCGCCCACCCCACCACACTATCGTTCACAATTTTCACAGGGAGTTCTGTTATTTCTTTAATACGGGACAAAAATTCACCATCACCGTCTTTCGACTCTCCCCAGTTAGGAAGAGCGAGACAAATGTACGCTTCCCGGTCATTCAAAATTTCGTGAACCGTTTCTTTTAAAAGCGCAATCGAATTGTCCATTCCTACATGTTTGTAAGATACTGTAGCAATCGTCTTTGCTTCAATAATATCTCCATTTTCATTTATAAGCAAAAAGGCCGTTTTCGTTCCACCGCCATCTATCCCTAAAAAGAACACCCCGTTTCCTCCATTCAACAATGTTTTTCCCAAGCTTCCGGAAGCAAATCAAGATTTGCACGGATAAGATCTTTTAACAATAATTCCGGATATTTGCAATTAGATACAAGCGGATCCAAAAACATCGCCTGCCGTGCAAGCTCATAATTACATGTTGCCGCCGCTTCTACCATTAACAGATATTCTCTCCCAAGGCGATCGCACTGTGCTGCAATCGCATCCGGAAGTTTTCCGATTTTCTGCGGATGAAGCCCAAACTCATCAATATAAGTAGGTAATTCTACAATGATACCCGAAGAGACATTATCGATATAACCATTGTTGATCACATTGACCATTTCATCAGAAATATCTCCTGTTGCAAGCGAACGAATAAAATAAGTCGCTGTTTCTCCTGAGCCTTTCAGGAATTCTTCATATCCCTCTTTTTTTGTCCTTACTTCATCAAACAGAACTCTTGCCTCTTCTCTCCAACCGTCAACAACTTTAAAATCATTGTTTTTCCACTCATAATCCTGTTCCATAAGAACTTCTTCTTTCATGTAATACGGAAAAAACTCTCCCACATGACGATCACCGGGCGCCGGATATAAACCATATATGTCATATAACTGCTTTGAAATAGGTTCTTTTTTATCAAATCCGCTCTCTTTTAATTTGTCATGTAACTTAGGATAAACGTCTTTGCCATCAATCTTCATATCCGTAAACCACGTTAAATGATTAATTCCTGCGGCACGATATGTAAATCTTTCTATCGGAACTTTAAAAACTTCTTCTGCAAGTTGTTTTGCCATATCCGGCGTTCCATGACATAAACCGAAATTCTTAATTTTTGTATATTTCTGAAGCGCAAGGCAGATTGCCCCCTCGGGATTGGCATAATTAATTATCCATGCATCCGGGCAGATCTCTTCCATTGTTTTAGCAACATCAAGGATGACCGGTATCGTTCTTAATGCTCGAATAATCCCGCCCGGACCTATTGTATCTCCAACCGACTGAAGTACTCCGTGTTTTGTCGACACCTCTATGTCACTCTTCCAACGCTCGTACCCTCCTGTTGCAATCGTATTAAACAAATAATCCGTTCCCGGCAGCGCCTCTTTATAGTCAATATGCGCTGTAACTTCAAATTCCTGACCCGAAAATGCAACAAGCTCTTTCACAGCTTCTTCCGTCTCTCTAAGCAGCTTTTCATCCAAATCCACAAGTGCGATATGCCCCTTTTTTATAGTATCTTCTTTCAGAATATCTCCCACAAGTCTCATTGTAAAAACAGAACTTCCCGCACCCAAAAAAACAAATTTAAAAAACTCTTTTTTCATTCTCTCCAGTCCCCTTTCTATTTAATTCCAGTCATTGTAATTCCTTCTATAAACTGCTTTTGGAAAATAAAATATATAATAATAATCGGTATCATAACCAAAACACCCGCACTCATCGAAGTACAGTAATCCGTTAACAAGCTGGAATTAAAGAAATTCAACGCCAGCGGCAACGTCATTTTATCTTCATCTACAATCGCTATTAACGGCCACAAATAATCATTCCATCTTCCCATAAATATAAAAATGCACAGTGCCGCGATTGCAGGTTTGATCGTATGAATTACAATGCCAAAAAAGATTCTCCATTCCCCTGCCCCATCGATCCTAGCCGCCTCTAATATATCATTCGGAATGCTTTCCGCAAATTGACGACACAAAAATATTCCAAATCCCGATACCATGAAAGGTATAATCAGCGCTGACATAGAATTTAAAATATTCAACTTGCTGCAAATGATATATGTGGGAATCATCGTTACCTGAAAAGGAACCATCATCGTAATCAACACACAAACAAACAGAAAATTTTTCCCCTTAAAATTAAATTTACCAAAAATATATCCCCCAAGACAACTCGTAAATACTACGATAGCTGTTGATACGACAGATGAAAACAAACTGTTCCACAGCCAGGTCATAAATGGGGCTTCAGTCAATACTTTCTTATATCCGGATACGATCCATTCTGATGGGAAAAATGTTGTCGGTATACTCATAATTTCCGCATTGCTTTTGAAAGACAGCATCAAACACCAAAAAAACGGAAATGCAACAACTATAAAGGCAACTGCTAAAATAATAATTTTCCCTATTCGCACAAGCTTTTTCACCTTCGACACCTCCTAGTATTCCCAGTCTTGCTTTCCGACTTTTAACTGAACTAATGATACTATTAATATAATACCAAGCAACACAACTGCCATCGCCGATGCATATCCCATCTGCGAATATCTGAACGCATAATTATAGATATTTAATCCTATGACATTCGTATGGTTTTCCGGTCCTCCCTGCGTCATAATCTGCACCTGAGCAAAAACCTGAAAATACGAAATGCATGTCATAATGACAACAAAAAGCATATTCCTCGACATCAAAGGCAATGTAATTTTAAAAAATTTCTGTATACTGTTTGCCCCGTCAATTTCAGCCGCTTCTAAAAACATATTCGGTATATTATCTAACCCTGACATCAATATGACCAAATTGTATCCCAAATCGCACCAAAGCGTAACCAGTACAATACTAAACAAAGCCGTTCTCGGATCATTTAACCAGTTAATCGGATGATCCATTCCAAGTGCCATCAGTGCCTGATTTAAAACTCCATTCGCAGGATCGAACATAATCAACCAAACATAACACACTGCAACAATCGGCACTACTGCCGGCAAAAACATCCAGCCACGAAAAAAGCTTCTTGCCCCTTTTTTTCGAAGTGATTTAATCAATACCGCTAAAAATGTGGAAATACAAATATTTAAAACTACTGCGACTAAAACAAATACTACTGTATTTTTAAGCGCTCCTAAAAACTCCGGATCTTGAAATAACATCTTATAATTCGCCAGTCCCACAAAGGGAGCTCCCGGAAATCCATTATAATTATAAAATGACATTACAATGCTGAATATGATAGGAACTACAGAAAATATAAAAAACAGCAGCATTATCGGAGTAAGTCCACATACAATAAATCGTCTTTGAAGACGTTTTAATCTGCTTGTCTTTTTTTCCACCGCCACTCCTCCAATCAGTTTGAGAGGAGACAAACGTCTCCTCTTAAATACTTATTTTGCCTGTTTCAATAATTCCTGAATATGGTTATTGATACTTGTCTCCATTTCCTCCAACGCTTCATCTGTACCAATACTTCCAGATGCCGCTTTTGTAAATGTATCTAATAAAGTTTTCTTAACAAAGTCCATATCCTGAACAGGTCCTACGCTTCTTGCATACTGTAAATACTGATACTGATCGCTCACTCTTACATTTCTTTCATCCGACTGATAACCCTCATCATCAATAATCGCTTTTAAGGACGCAACTGTTCCTGTTCCCAAATTAAACTCTTTTGCATTTTCAGGTTCCATACAATATTTTACGAAATCCCACGCGGTATCTTTATTTTTACTGTTTTCAGAAACAACATATCCCCAGCCTGATTCAACTGCAAAATATGGAATATCGCCTTTTACAGGAGGCATAAATACATATTTCCAATTTTCATTTTCCAAATCATCTCCAACTGCAGATGCCCAGGAACCTTTTACTAATTGAGCCGCTTTGTTTGCAAAGAAATACTGCTCTGTCGGCATTTTTGCAGTAATGTGTTTCGTATCTGTTACTTTTTCCACCGTAACGAGATCTACTAATTTTTGCCACGCTTCTTTCGCTTCCGGAGAAGTCAGAACAAACTTTGTCTGATCCTCATTCCAAAAATCTCCACCATTTTGCATAATCCATGACAAGAATAATGCCGCAAAGTTATCTCCGTTATAAAACTCAAGTCCGCCATACTCCTGAACATCCCCATTGAATTTTGCGCTATTTTTCGCAATCTTCATCACATCGTCGAATGTTTTCGGTCCGTCAGGAACGCCTGCCGCCGCCGCATCTTCCCGATTATAGAATAGTCCATACTCAACATTCATCTCAATCGGAACTCCATAGTAAGTTCCGTCCTTTGCATATCCATCTACAGCGCCCTGTAAATAATCTGTCTCAAAGTTTGCAGATAATTCTTCCGGAACTTCCGCCAGCAGTTTCTGATTCATGTAAGTCGGAATCCACGCTCCAAACACTTGCATAATATCCGGTTCATTTCCGGCAGTAAAAGCTGCTTTCATTTTCTGACTCATGGCATCATAAGGAAATGTCTGAATATTAATCTTTACTCCCGTTTCCTTTTCATAATTCTCCGCAAGTTTCTTTGTCTCGTCAACAAATGCCTGTCCATTATGCATCCACAAATTCAATTCCTTAGACGCCTCTTTGTTTCCGCCGTTTTCCTTGTCTCCGCCTGCAGAACATCCGCCTAAAATCATTCCCGTAGTCATAACTCCCGCCAATACTACTGACATAATCTTTAACGATCTCTTTTTCATTTTCTTACTTCCTCCTTTTTAATGTCCTTTTTTGTTCCAAAATACACCTTCAGGCAAATCATTAATTGCTCTTATTTTTTCCGGATTTACCTTAAACCTCCTTTCTTCCGTCAGAAAACCGTTTTTCTCTTGCTGTACGTCGGATAATTGCGTATAACAGTATCCGCAAACATATGGCAGAGATTTGATTCCTACCGTAAGAGCTTTATATCTTTCCAGAAAATCTTCCTCTGTTTTTACTTTTTCACCGTATCCCCATGACTCTTTATCATTATCCTCAAAGGCAATGCCTCCGTACTCACTAATCAGAACAGGTTCTCCTTTATAACCAAACCCTTGCGCATAAGCTGCCCTGAAATTATTATGATAAATCTCGCAGCTTAACACTTCTTCTTTTTTAGTTAAGTATTTACGCCGCATTATTTCTCCGTCTTCTTCATAATCATGAAGTGTTAAAATATCCGACGTAGTGTGTTCCCAGCCATCATTAGAAATAACAGGTCTTGTGCTGTCCAACGATTTTGTCAAATGATAAACCGCCTGCGAATAGTTTTGCTGGCAAACATCTCTTTCAATCGCGGGCACTCCCCATGATTCATTTAGCGGAGTCCATATGATAATGCAGGGGTGATTATAATTTTGCTCAACAATCTCAGTCCACTCTCTCACAAAATTTTTCGCAGCTTTATCAGAATATTTATAGAAAGATGGACCTTCTCCCCAAACAAGAAGTCCGTGCACATCACACCAGTACAAAAAACGATCGCTTTCTGTTTTCTGATGTTTTCTCACGCCATTAAATCCCATCCGTTTTACATATTCTATATCCTTTAGCAGCACGTCATCGTTTTCCGGCGTTAATCCGGTATCTTTCCAATACCCTTGATCAAGAACCAATCTCTGATACAAAGGCTGCCCATTCAATAGGACAAGACCGTTTCTGATTCGGATATCTCTCATACCAAAATAAGATTCCACTTCATCTTTACAGTTATCATCCTCATCTAAAATCGAGATTTTTAATGTATACAAGTTCGGAGCGTCAGGACTCCACAGTTCGATCCCCCACTCCCCAACGTACTTGTTATATACGTCTATATCCATCTGACAGACACCTGCTTCTAATTTTCCGGAAACACTATTAATAAATTTCCCTTCAAAATAAACGTCCGATTTCATTATTAAATTCTCTTTATTTGAATGACACATTGTATGAATGGTAACTGTCTTTTTATAAATATCGGGCGTAATCTTTATTTTTTCCACATAATCATCAGAAACCTGTTCAAGCCATACGTCTTTCCATATACCAGTCGTCTGAACGTACCAGCATCCATAATTATCAGATAACCAACGTTGTTTTCCCCGAACCTGCTCTTCACTATGCGGATCTTCAACTCTTATGCTAAGAAGCACTTCTTCGCCTTCTGCAAATTTTCCAAGTTCAAACGCAAATCTTGTATATGCTCCGTCATGTGATCCTTTATAAACTCCATTCACCCAAAGATCTAAATGATAATCGCACCCCTCAAAATTAATTTGAATACTTTGATCTTTTTTAAACTCATTTGTTATGGTTATGTTTTTCCAATACCATATAACTCCATGCGGTCTTTCATCTCCGATCCCACTTTTACCCGTTTCATATGTGAAGGGAACATTGATTTTACGATCCCCTCTGACGGTATGACTCCATCCCTCTAAAACCCCTATATTCTCATCATCAAACGCAAAATCCCACTGTCCGTTCAATAAGAAAAAAGACTCTCTTTTTAATTGTGGCCTTGGATACAAATCTTTCGTTCTTATTTTGGATCACCTCCTCTAATTGGTATTATAATAGTATTACATTTATTCAATATTTGCAACAATTAGATATTAACCTTAGTATTTTTATGCGAATTGCATATATTCTTCCACTACTCATTGTGTATTTCGATAATTTTTATTCTATTTCATTGATTTTTTTGTGCGTTTATTATATTATTTTATTATCAGTATAATTAGCACTCACCCATGAAATGATATTGTTTCAATTATTTACTATTACGAGGGGCTTATGAAAGAAAATAACAACAATACAATTTACAAGTATTCTCAGCTATATGACATTTTGCTTGAGAAAATACTCGCAAACGAATGGAAGGCTAATGATAAAATGCCTACTGAGCGAGAATTGAGCATTAGATACAACGTAAGCCGAGTCACAGTCCGAGACACACTAAACCGGCTGGCTCAAGCCGGATACATTTATCGGATTCAAGGAAAAGGAACTTTTGTATCTGTTCGAAAAATAGAAAAAAAATTAACAAAACTGTATACTCTCAGGAAACGTTTTGAAGAAAAAGGCGTTGTGCATGAAGTTAAGACACTTCAATTTGAAGTAATCTCTCCCTCTGACGATATCCGAGAAAAATTAGAAATAATAGAAAACGAAGATGTGTATAAACTTATACGCTGCTTTTATGCAGATCATATTCCATATGCTATTGAGATTTCATTCGTACCAACAGGCCCTTATCCTGATTTGAGCGCAAATGATATAGAAAAGCAGGGATTGTATAAAAGCATGCAAATGTATAACATTATTCCGGAACATGCAAGCGAAAATATTTTCGCTGTAAAATTAACAAATGAAGATGCCCTAATATTAGGTCTGAAACCACAGGACATAGCAATACAAATTGAGAGAACAACCCATTCAAACAATCGTATCATTGAATTTACAACATCACTAATAAAAACAGAATACTTTTATTACACATCGGAACTTAGTTCTACATAAATACCCGGCAGTTCCTTCGGGTGTCCCTGTGCATAGAAAGACTCTTCGACTGTAATACAACAAAACTGCCGCTTTAACGATTCATGAAATCGTAAAGCGGCAGTTCCATATTCTCATTCCGATGTATTCCTACAATTTCGCATTTTAACAAAACCGTATTTAATCTATTCTGTCAAAATCCCTGATCTTAGCACCTCTTCCAACAGACACTGCGTTTCTTTTTTCGTCTGCTCAAGAGAATTTCCTTCCCTCCGGCATTCATTCACAAATCCTAACATTCCGAAACAGACAAAACCTGCTATCTTTTTTGCGGAATATTTCAATTTACTCCGCACATGAGCTGTATGCATCTCAACCGTCTCTAAAATAATACTGTAAAGGCGAGATGCCAGATACGGATTCACCTCCGGATTCGTATACTGAAAGAAATCAAACCGGGCATAATAAAGATCCAAAATCGCATTCAGCATATTTACATACCCGAGTACAAGTTCCCCCTACGGATTATTCTCCTTCTGCCGTCTGTAATAATCTTCTCTGCCTATACTACGCATATCGTTAAAGATATCGTCCAAAAGAGATTGCTTGTCACTGTAATGCGAGTAAAACGTAATTCTGCTGACCTTTGCCTCTTTACAGAGTTCCGTAACAGAAATGTGTTCAAAATCTTCGATCGAAAGCATTCTGATCATCGCATCCTTAAGATTATGCTTTGTTCTTATGATCCGCTTATCTTCCATATCCGGTAAAATTCCTTCCTCTATCCACTCCTTTTACTATTGATAATAATATCGAAACTTCTATTGATAGTCAATAACATCGATCCATTTCATCAGGAAGTCTTTCTCCAGTTCATTGTCTTTTGTAAGCTGCGCTGCCGCCACGATCGGAAGCCACTGCTGTACATACTGTCTTGCCGTATCGCTCTTTTTGCAGAACAATTTCAAATACAGATCTGCTGTTTCCTGATCTTTCAATGCAAAGAGAAGATATGTCATAGCCGCGTCCGCACTTGCATTTCCCTGTGTTGCATGCGCCCAGTCCACAACCGTCATCTTGCCGTTTTTACCTACGATCACATTACTCGGATTGAAATCGCCGTGGCATACTTTATTATGTTTCGGCATACTTTCAAGTCTTGTAAGAAGCTCGTATCTTGTTGTTGCATCCAAATCTTTCAGGCTGTTGATCTGGCGGGCAAGCTTATCTTTCATTCCTTTCAGAAGAGGAGATGTTTTGCCGTGAATCTGAAGCTGAAGGTCTACAAAATCTTCCATATACTTCTCAATATTCTTTTTGTCGGAATTCATCATATCTTCCATTGTCTTTCCGTCTTTATACTCGATCTCGAGCGCCCACTTGCCTTCAACCAGGGAAACTCCTTTCACCTTAGGAATATCCAGTCCTGTTTCTTCGATCCGCGCCGTGATCAAAGCTTCGTTAAATACATCTGACTTCGGATGCTCTTCGTTAAATACTTTCACAATACTGTCGTCACATTTATAGACGGTTTTATACGAACGTTTTACGATAATGTTGTTTTCTTCAAGTTTCATGGTAGGTTCCTCCTTAAATGGGTTTTTGTTTTTCGTTTTTGATGAGCTCATTATACACCGTAATTTTCAGGAAAGAAACCCCTTAAAGCAAACTTTGTGCAATTTTTAACTATTTTTTTATTATTGATCTAATTGTTAATTTTTTATCATTCCTTCTGTTTTGTTTTTATTTTGTACATAGATTTATATGTTTGAACCGAAATAATTTGAAAAAAGCAAACAGAGCGCTGTGAAAGCAGCGCTCTGTTATTATTCGCAGTTACGGTTCTTATTTACCGTAGTAGCATTTCAGGTAGATTTCTTTGATCTCCTTCATAAGCGGATATCTCGGGTTTGCTCCTGTACACTGGTCGTTAAATGCCTGTTCGCACATATCATCCAAAGTATCAAGGAAGTATTTCTCGTCAATACCGTAATCTTTAATTGTTTTCTTAATACCGATCTTTTCTTTCAGATCTTCAAGTTTTGCGATGAAGTTCTCAAATACTTCTTCGTCTGTGTTTCCTGTGCATCCTGCAAAACGTCCAAGCTCTGCATATCTTGCAAGTGCATGCGGATACTGATACTGTGAGAATGTTCCCATCTTTGTCGGAACTTCTGCCGCATTATATCTCATAACTTCCGTAAGGATTACAGCGTTTGCAACACCGTGCGGTAAGTGATGGAATGCACCAAGTTTATGAGCCATAGAGTGGTTCACACCAAGGAACGCATTTGCAAATGCCATACCTGCCATACAGGAAGCGTTTGCCATCTCTTCACGAGCTTTCGGATCGTTTGCTCCGTTCTCGTATGCTGACGGAAGGTTTTCAAATACCATTTTAACAGCTTTCATTGCAAGACCGTCTGTATAGTCTGTTGCCATGATAGATACATATGCTTCGATCGCATGTGTCATAACGTCGATACCTGATGCGCTTGTCAGTCCCTTCGGAGCTGTCATTGCATTGTCAACGTCAACGATTGCCATGTTCGGAAGAAGTTCGTAGTCGGCGATCGGCCATTTAACGCCTGTTTCAGCATCTGTAATGATCGCGAACGGTGTAACCTCAGAACCTGTTCCTGAAGATGTCGGAATAGCTACGAAGTATGCTTTCTCTCCCATTTTCGGGAATGTAAATACTCTCTTACGGATATCCATGAAGTCCATAGCCATGTCTTCAAAGTTTGCTTCCGGATGCTCATACATAAGCCACATGATCTTAGCAGCATCCATTGCAGATCCACCGCCGAGTGCGATAATTGTATCCGGCTCGAATGCTCTCATCTGAGCAACACCTTCCTGAGCACACTGCAGAGTCGGGTCCGGAGCTACGTTATAGAAGCATGTATGCTGAATTCCCATCTCATCCAGTTTCTTCTCGATCGGATCTACATATCCGTTTTTGTAAAGGAATGTATCTGTAACGATGAATGCTTTCTTTTTGTGCATTACTGTTCCCAGCTCGTCAAGCGCTACCGGCATACATCCTTTCTTAAAGTAAACTTTCTCAGGTGTTCTAAACCACAGCATATTCTCTCTCCTCTCGGCAACTGTTTTCACGTTCAGAAGATGTTTTACACCAACGTTTTCTGATACGGAGTTTCCACCCCATGATCCACATCCAAGTGTAAGTGACGGAGCAAGTTTAAAGTTGTAAAGATCTCCGATACCACCCTGTGAAGCCGGTGTATTGATCAGAACACGGCAAGTTTTCATTGCTTCGTAATGTTTCTGGATCTTCTCTTTCTCTGCCGGATGTACATACAGAGAAGATGTATGTCCGTATCCGCCGTCAGCTACAAGCTGTGCAGCTTTATCAAGAGCTTCGTCAAATGTTTTTGCTTTATACATTGCAAGTACCGGTGACAGTTTCTCGTGAGCAAATTCTTCTGCGATATCTACAGACTCAACTTCACCGATAAGGATTTTTGTATCTTCCGGAACATTTACACCTGCAAGTTTTGCGATTTCATATGCAGATTTTCCCGGAATTTTGCTGTTAAGAGCTCCGTTAATGATGATTGTTTTACGAACCGCATCAAGCTCTTTTCCAGGTTTCAGGAAGTAGCAGCCTCTGTAAGCGAACTCTTTTTTCGCCTGCTCGTATACGCTCTCCAGAACAGTTACAGACTGCTCGGAAGCACAGATCATACCATTATCAAATGTTTTAGAATGGATAATAGAGTTTACAGCCATTCTTACATCTGCTGTGTCATCAATGATAACCGGTGTATTTCCGGCGCCAACGCCAAGAGCCGGTTTTCCTGAAGAGTAAGCAGCTTTTACCATTCCCGGGCCACCTGTTGCCAGAATGATGTCTGCGTCTCTCATAACTGTGTTTGTGAGCTCCAGTGACGGTGCATCGATCCATCCGATGATTCCTTCCGGCGCTCCTGCTTTTACAGCAGCTTCAAGTACAACTTTTGCAGCTGCGATCGTACATTCTTTTGCAGCCGGGTGTGGGCTGATGATGATCGCATTTCTTGTCTTCAAACAGATCAATGTTTTGAAGATTGCCGTAGAAGTCGGGTTTGTTGTCGGGATAACCGCAGCAACAAGACCGATCGGCTCTGCTACTTTTTTGATTCCGTAAGCTGTATCTTCTTCGATCACGCCACAAGTTTTTGTGTTCTTGTATGCGTTATATATATACTCTGCAGCATAGTGGTTTTTGATAACTTTATCTTCAACAATACCTCTCTGCGTCTCTTCTACTGCCATCTTTGCAAGCGGGATACGCTGTTTGTTGGCTGCCATAGCTGCTTCATAGAAAATCTTGTCAACCTGCTCCTGAGTAAATGTCGCGAAAACTTTCTGTGCTTCGCGCATTGCTTTCATTTTTGCTTCAAGCGCTTCTACACTGTCAACAATCTCAGGTACGACTGTTTTTTCTTTCTTTGCCATTTGATAATTCCTCCTGTAATTGAGTTCCGGTTTATCTTTTCAACCGTTATCTATCTTGTTTCTCACAAGTTCAAGTATATCTGTTTGTTAAATAATTGTCAACAACATATTTGTTAATATTTTAACGGTATTTTTTTTGTATTATTTGTGCATTTTCTACAAAACAGTAAAAATCCTATGAAAATTATCATTGTAAAAAAACTCCTCCTATGAATTTCATAGAAAGAGTTTCTCATTAATTCAATATTAATCTGCCGAAAATATTCGGGAACTCAGCTATTATACAAGCTCAAGAAGAACTTCCATCGCCGCGTCACCTTTACGCTGACCGATCTTCACGATTCTTGTGTAACCACCGTTACGATCTGCATATTTCGGAGCGATCTCATCAAATAATTTTGCAACCATATCGACTTCTTTTGCCTTTTTGTTCTCGCCCTCTTTAACCGGGTAAAGAACTTTCAGCATCTCACGTCTTGCGTGAAGTCTGCTCGGCTGATCTTTTTTGATCTTTTTCTCTACTTCATCGTAAACAGTAACTTTCTTTCCGTCTACAACTTCTTTTACTCTCTTGCCGTCTTTATCTTTGCGGGCAACTTTTGCCATTACTGTTACTTCATCGAAATTATCTTTCTCTTTCACAGCCAACGCGATAAGACTTTCTGCTGTTTTACGGATTTCTTTTGCTTTCGCCTCAGTTGTAACGATCTTTCCGTTGTTAAGCAGAGCTGTTACCTGATTTCTGATCAATGCTTTTCTCTGGCTGGATGTTCTGCCGAGTTTTCTATATTTTGCCATTCTTATATTTCCTCCTAATCTTTCCGTCATAATTCGGATGCGCCGTCTGCAGAACCGCGCTTCGCACGTCTGCCGCTATTGTTTATAAACAAAACCTTAACGCATACTCGTTCTTTTTGAAAAACACGCCGGCACGCATTTTCCCTCCCGGTATATGTCTGAACTATGACTACACATTCAATTATGCATCTTCGGGCTTATTAATCAAATGCTCGCGGATCGTCCCGTATTCCGAACAATCCACGATTTTCTATAAAGCGATTATTCCTCGCCCTGATTCAACTCAAGATTGAGTTCTTTTAACTTAGCAAGCACTTCCTCAAGTGATTTACGTCCGAGGTTACGAACTTTCATCATATCTTCAGGAGTCTTATTAGTAAGTTCTTCTACCGTATTGATTCCGGCTCTCTTCAGACAATTATAGGAACGAACGGAAAGTTCAAGTTCATCAATGCTCATCTCAAGAACTTTCTCTTTCTCATCGTCTTCTTTCTCGATCATTACTTCCGCAACCTGAGCAACTTCCGAAAGATCAACGAAAAGTTTCAAATGTTCGCTCAGCACTTTTGCCGCAAGGCTTACCGCCTCATCAGGAAGCATTGTTCCTTTTGTCCAAACATCAAGTGTTAATTTATCATAATCCGTAATCTGTCCGACACGAGTATTCTCAACAGTCAGATTCACACGTTCAACCGGTGTATAGATCGAGTCAATCGCAATCACTCCGATCGGCATATCTTCTGTTTTGTTCTTATCAGAACTTACATATCCTCTGCCCTTTGTGATCGTCAATTCCATATTCAGCCTGCAGTCTTTGCCGCCGCTCAATGTAGCGATCACCTGATCCGGATTTACGATCTCAATATCAGGGTCATTAATATTGATGTCTGCTCCTGTCACAACACCTTCGCCTTCAAACTCAATATATACTGTTTTCGGCTCGTCTGACTCAGACATATTTCTTATCGCGAGAGATTTCAAATTCATGATAATCTCCGTAACGTCTTCTTTTACGCCCGGTATCGAACTGAATTCATGAAGAACTCCGTCGATCTTAACGGAACTGATCGCAGAACCCGGAAGAGATGAGAGCATGATTCTTCTTAGAGAATTTCCGAGTGTTGTACCATATCCTCTTTCAAGCGGTTCTACAACAAATCTTCCATATTTTTTATCTTCCGAAACATCCGTAATCTCAATATTAGGTTTATTAAAATCAAACACTACACAGACCCTCCTTTTGGGTTTTAAAATGTTGAAGGGATACGCTGTTGCAGCCGATATTATTTAGAATATAACTCGACAATCAACATCTCATCTACCGGAACATCGATCGCTTCTCTTGCCGGAAGTTCTTTTACAGATCCTTTCAGGTTCTCTGCATCAACATCGAGCCATTCCGGAACCATGTTGCTGCCAGTCGCTTCAAGAATGTCTTTATATCTCTGTGAGCCTTTTTTGTTTTCTTTGATCTCAATCGTATCTCCTGCTTTTACAAGGTAAGACGGAATGTTTACCTGTTTTCCGTTTACGAGAACGTGTTTGTGATCAACGATCTGTCTTGCTTCTTTTCTTGTTCTTGCAAGTCCCATGCGGAAGATTACGTTGTCCAGTCTGGACTCAAGAATTCTCATCAGGTTTTCACCTGTCATTCCTTCCATCTGTTTTGCTTTCGCATAGTAGTTTCTAAACGGTTTTTCAAGTACGCCGTAGATGAATTTCGCTTTCTGTTTCTCGCGAAGCTGCAGACCGTACTCGCTCATTTTTCTGTTTGCTCTTTTTAACTGTCTGTTAGATTTTTTATTAATTCCGAGGTAAATCGGATCCATGCCTAAAGAACGGCATCTTTTAAGAACAGGAACTCTGTTTACTGCCATGTCTATCCTCCTAATTTATACATACGAGCGGTTTCATACCGCTTTCCAAGTTACTTTCCGGTGTATGATAATGTTCAGCCGTCGATTACACTCTTCTGCGTTTCGGCGGGCGGCATCCGTTATGCGGAACCGGTGTTACGTCTTTGATACTTACTACGTCAATACCGCATGCCTGAAGAGCACGGATTGCCGCTTCACGTCCTGATCCCGGTCCTTTTACGAATACATCTACAGACTTAAGTCCGTGTACCAATGCCGCTTTAGCTGCTGTCTCAGCTGCCATCTGCGCTGCATATGGAGTAGATTTTCTTGAACCTCTAAATCCCAGACCGCCTGCACTTGCCCATGAAAGAGCATTTCCCTGTGTATCTGTTAATGTAACGATTGTATTATTAAAAGATGACTGGATATGTGCCTGTCCTCGTTCAACGTTTTTCTTGACACGTTTTTTTGTTACTTTTTTTGCAACTTTCTTTGCCATTTAAACTAACCTACTTTCTTCTTTCTCTTTGATTTAATTCCTTGTTATAACAAGTTTGTTCGCTCAGCTAAGCTCATGCTTCGCATTTGCTAAGATTTGCGAACGGCTTCGCACTAAATTCAAACTTCGTTTTCATTAAGTTGCTTTCAGCTTATTTTTTCTTGTTTGCTACTGTTCTCTTCGGACCTTTACATGTTCTTGCGTTTGTCTTTGTCTTCTGACCACGCACCGGAAGTCCTTTTCTATGACGGATTCCACGGTAGCATCCGATTTCTTTCAGTCTCTTGATGTTAAGCTGGATCTCTCTTCTAAGATCACCTTCTACAACCTGAGTTTCATCGATCACTGCGCTGATCTTTTTTACTTCTTCACTTGTAAGATCTCTTACACGAGTATTCGGATCTACTCCTGCATCTGCCAAAATACGGCTTGCGCTTGTTCTTCCGATTCCATAAATATAAGTCAAGCCGATCTCTACACGTTTGTCTCTTGGTAAGTCTACACCTGCAATACGAGCCATGTGTCTTTCCTCCATTTTCTTTGTTTATACTGTCTTTAATTGAGGCTGCGGACGCTCTGCTTATTATAATGCCGCATCCTACCGGCCTTTTGCCGATATCCCAGCCCAGACGCGTTCTCCTCGCGCCCTTTCCCGGCACGGATCTTATCCGTCAATGCAAACGCCGGGTATTAGAAGCAATATACAATCGCATCCGTTCAAGCCATATGCCGGCTCTGCCTATGATCGTCACAAATGGACGAAACGGGCAAACTACGGAAGCGGGACACACGCACTGCCGGTACCTGATGGGCAGATACGGTGTAACCTTACTGTATATTAAACAGCTCTACACACATCCTCGTGTGTCATGCTGTCAGCCGCCTAAATCACTTCACAAACTTCCTGTCAATTAACCCTGACGCTGTTTGTGTTTCGGATTTTCACAGATTACTCTGATGCTTCCTTTTCTTTTAATAATCTTGCATTTTTCACAAATTGGTTTTACTGATGATCTAACCTTCATGTCAAATCCTCCTTCCCTTCTTTGCTTACCTACAATTTCCGGTCATTTGGGCACACCTCACCAGAAATGACCATTTCATAGTATATCACCAACCCCGCATTTAAGTCAACCCTCTATTTCTTATACTTTCCTATTTCTTTTTCGCTCCGCTTTTTAATCGCAAATATTACGCAAAAAAGTTGTTCTGTACATAAGCCCTGACTCTTCGTCACTGCAGTCTCACAGAACAACTTCCCGTAAATACTCAAATTCCGCCCGGCTTTATTGCACCGGCTTCCTTTATGCTTTATTTATCTCTCCAGATAATTCTCCCCTTGCTAAGATCATATGGCGACATCTCGAGCGTCACTTTATCTCCCGGAAGAATTTTAATAAAGTTCATTCTTAATTTTCCGCTGATATGTGCAAGAACGATATGTCCGTTCTCGAGTTCCACTTTAAACATTGCATTCGGGAGCTTCTCTACTACTACTCCCTCGATTTCTATTACGTCAGCTTTTGACATATTATTTAATCCTCCTGAATTTCGGCATCACATGCCGTTTCACATTTTTACTCTCCCAGAATCCTTACAATTTCCGCAAATACATCATCAATATCGATCGTTCCGTCTACTTCCTTTAAAATACCGGACTGTGTATAATAATCGATCAAAGGCTGCGTCTGGTCATGATAGACGCCAAGTCTTTTCAGAACTGTTTCCGGCTTGTCATCGTCGCGAAGAATCAAACCGCCTCCGCATTTATCGCAAATTCCTTCTTCTTTCGTAGGGGCATATACGAGATGATATGTTGCCCCGCAGTCTACGCAGGCTCTTCTTCCCGACATTCTGTTTACGATATTTTCATCCGGAACTTCTACGTCGATAGCATAATCTATCTTCTGTCCCATGTCGGCAAGAGCTTTGTCTAATGCTTCTGCCTGCGGAATCGTACGCGGAAAACCGTCAAGCACATATCCGTTCGCACAATCATCCTGATTCACTCTATCTACAACAAGATCGACTACTAATTCATCCGGCACAAGAAGACCCTGATCCATATATGTCTTCGCCTTTTTCCCAAGCTCCGTTCCGTTTTTGATATTGGCACGGAAAATATCTCCCGTGGAAATATGTGGAATCGAATATTTTTCTGCAATCTTTTTAGCCTGTGTTCCTTTTCCGGCTCCCGGCGCTCCCAGCATGATAATCTTCATAACTTCTACCTCCGATCGATATGCAAACAGTTCTTTTGCCCCGAAATATTTTCCTGCATACAGAACTGTTTTTTGTTTTATCTTAAAATACACCTTGAGCCCGCTGCGTTTTGCCTTTTTCAAGGCAAAACAGGGCGAGCTGTTAAACATTGTTATTTAATATCCAAGAAAGCTGTTTGACGCGTTGCTTCCTTTATTATTTAAGAATCCTGTGTAATTTCTCACAAGCATCTGCGACTCAATCTTCTTGATCGTTTCAAGCACAACACCTACGATAATGATAAGCGATGTTCCTCCGAAAGAAACGTTTGCGCCGAACATACCATTGAAGAAGAATGGGATTACCTGAACGATAATCAGTCCGCATGCGCCTATGAAAATAATGTAATTCAAAATTTTCTGCAAATATTCAACTGTCGGTTTTCCCGGACGAATACCCGGAACAAATCCGCCGCTCTTCTTCATATTATTTGCAATCTCCAAAGGATTAAATGTAATCGATGTATAGAAATATGCAAAGAAGATTGTGAGCAGAATATATACAAGCAGTCCAACCGTATAAACCGGTTTTGCCGGATTACACCAGTTGTTTGAATTCATTGCAGCAAGGATCTGGCTTCCGATGCCTGTTCCGTTTCCTTTTCCGAGGAACTGGGCAATGACGATCGGAGTCTGCATCAAAGATGATGCAAAGATAACCGGGATTACTCCGGCAGTGTTTACACGAAGCGGAATATGTGTAGACTGTCCGCCGTATGTTTTTCTTCCCTGTACTTTTTTAGAATACTGTACCGCAATTCGTCTTTCTCCGCTCTGAAGAAGAACAACAAAGACTACTACTGCAAGAATTACCGCTAAAATAATCAATCCCGCAAGACCTGCCTGAGCAAGTTTCTTTCCACTCATGAATTTCTCGTAAAGTGTGTATAAATCACTCGGAACACGAGAAATAATATTGATCAGAAGAACGATAGAAATACCGTTTCCGACACCGTTTTCAGTGATGCGCTCACCGATCCACATCATAAAGGCACTTCCCGCCGTCAGTGTACATACGACAACTGCACAGCTTACGAAATTGTATTCTTCGAGAAGACCCTGTCGACCGAATCCAACTGCCATTGCAGTAGACTCAATAAGCGCCAGCGCAACTGTCACATAACGTGTAATTGCGGCAATCTTCTTTCTTCCTTCTTCTCCTTCTTTTTGCATCTCCTCTAATTTCGGAATTGCGATTGTGAGAAGCTGCATAATAATGGATGAAGTGATGTACGGTGTGATGCTCAATGCAAAAATGGAAAAGTTTGTAAACGAGCCTCCGGTGAACGCTTCAAAAAAGTTGAAAGCGTCCCCCGTCTGCTGTGCAAAAAATTCCTTGATAAATGTCGGATCTACCCCCGGAGTCGGAAGCTGTGATCCAAGTCTTACGATGACAAGCATTACGAACGTATAAAAAATTCGTTTTCTGATATCCTCAATCTGAAATGCTTTACGCACTGTCTTCAGCATTAGATCACCTCTGCTTTTCCACCAAGCGCTTCAATTTTCTCAGCAGCTTTTGCACTAAATGCATTTGCCTGAACTGTAAGCTTCTTAGTTAACTCTCCATTTCCAAGAATTTTAACTCCGTCTCTCGGGTTTTTCACGATACCGCTCTCGATCAGTGTTTCAACAGATACTGTAGCTCCGTCCTCGAATCTTTCGAGTTCGCTGATGTTGATACCTACGATCGTCTTAGAGTTTCTGCAAGTGAATCCTCTCTTCGGTATTCTTCTGTACAAAGGCATCTGACCGCCTTCGAATCCGGGTCTTGTAGCGCCGGAACGTGCTTTCTGTCCCTTATGGCCTTTACCGGCTGTCTTACCGTTTCCTGAACCATGTCCACGGCCTCTTCTGAAATTATCACTCTGTTTTGAACCGTCTGCCGGTCTTAAGTTTGATAAGTCCATGACGTTACCTCCTTATCTTTTTATGCCTCTTCTTCAACCTTAACTAAATGTCTAACCTGCTGTACCATACCTCTGGTAGCTGCATTGTCCGGCAGTACGACTGTCTTGCCGGTCTTCTTGAGACCAAGAGCCTCAACTGTTCTTTTATGCTTTGGTATGGCTCCGATTGTAGACTTTACTAACGTAACTTTTAAGTTTGCCATTTCAATCTTACCTCCTTATGCGATAGGATAGAATCTGTTATTCAACATTTTCTATCGTCTTAGCCCATGATCTCCTCGATCGATTTGCCGCGAAGTCTTGCAACATCTTCCGGAGACTTAACGTCTTTGAGTCCTTCGATCGTAGCAAGTACGACATTCTGTTTATTGTTTGATCCGAGAGATTTTGTACGAATATTTTTGATTCCCGCCATCTCGATCACGGCACGAGCCGGACCTCCGGCGATTACTCCTGTACCATCCGGAGCTTTTTTCAGAAGTACGGATGCACTTCCGAATTTTCCGAGTACATCGTGTGTGATACTTCCGTTCTCATCGAATGTGATCTCGATCATTTTCTTCATAGCGTCTTCTTTCCCTTTGCGGATCGCTTCCGGGATTTCAGTAGCTTTTCCCAAACCTGCACCAACATGACCATTGCCGTCTCCGACAACAACTAAAGCTGTAAATCTGAAGTTACGACCACCTTTAACAACTTTGGTAACACGTTTGATTGATACCACTTTTTCTAATAATTCCATCTGACTAGCATCAATGCGTTCCTGTCTCATCTGTGTTCTCCCTTCCTAGAAATTCAGCCCGGCTTCTCTTGCTGCGTCTGCCAGTGCTTTGATCTTACCCTGATAAATGAAGCCGCCTCTGTCGAATACAACTTCTGTAATACCTTTTTCTTTTGCTTTCTCGGCAATTACTTTTCCGAGGCATGCTGCTGCTTCAACGTTGTTTGTTTTCTCAAGTTCTGCTTTCACATCTTTCTGAAGAGTGGAAGCCGCAACCAGAGTATTTCCAACAGTGTCGTCGATGATCTGAGCATACATATGATTATTACTTCTAAAAACAGCTAAACGCGGTCTTTCAGCAGTGCCGCTGAAACGGTTGCGTAATTTCATGTGTTTTTTTCTACGAATTTCGCTTCTTGATTTCTTACTAACCATTTTCACACTCTCCTTATTTATTTCTTACCGGTCTTACCTACTTTACGTCTGATTACTTCGTCAGCATATTTAATACCTTTGCCCTTATATGGCTCCGGTCTTCTCTTATCTCTGATCTCAGCCGCATACTGTCCAACTTTTTCTTTGTCGATTCCTTTTACAGTGATCTTGTTCTGACCTTCCAGAACTGTCTCAACGCCTTCCGGATCGATCATCTCAACCGGATGAGAATATCCAAGGTTCAGTGTCAGTTTATTTCCTGATTTTGATGCTCTGTAACCTACACCGTTTACTTCAAGGACTTTCTGATATCCTTCTGTAACTCCGACAACCATGTTGTTGATCAGTGTTCTTGTCAAACCGTGAAGAGATTTCATTTTCTTGAGATCGTTCGGTCTTGTTACAGTTACTTCTTCGCCTTCAACCTTAATTTCCATTTCTGTCGGAAGCTCTCTTGTAAGAGTTCCTTTCGGACCTTTCACAGTCACTACATTGTTCTCTGCAACTTCTACAGTTACTCCTGCAGGAATTGCAACCGGCAGTCTTCCTATACGTGACATACCCTATTCCTCCTTAACTTAGATTTTCGGAGGAGCTGCTTTGGCTCCTCTGTTTTCAGTTGCATTGAGCACTTAGCGAAGTACTTTCGAGCTTAGTGCGAAAGTACACCTCGACGCTTAACGAGGTCTCCCACGAGTTTAGCGGCGATGGTGTTTCCTCTGTACTCAACGGATTTAAATTACCAAACGAAGCAAAGTACCTCTCCGCCTACGCCGAGTTTTCTTGCTTCTTTATCTGTTACAACGCCTTTGTTTGTAGAAATGATCGCTGTTCCAAGTCCGCCGAGTACTCTCGGGATATCTTCTGTGTTTGCATAAACACGAAGTCCCGGTTTTGAGATTCTCTTAAGTCCTGTGATAACTTTCTCGTTCTTATCAGCACCGTATTTCAGTGTGATATGAATTGTCTGAAAGTGTCCGTCTTCTACAAGATCATATTTTGCGATATATCCCTCATCAAGAAGAATATTTGCGATAGCAAGTTTCATCTTGGATGCCGGTACATCAACTGTATCATGTTTTGCAGTGTTCGCATTACGGATTCTTGTAAGCATATCTGCAATAGGATCGCTCATAGTCATGTGGATGTATCCTCCTTTTATATTCTATCTGTTCTACATTTTCTGCCCCGCGGAAAATTTCTTTGCGATGCGCCAAACTGCTTTCGGCTTACCAGCTGGCTTTCTTAACTCCCGGGATCTGTCCTTTGTATGCCAGTTCACGGAAGCAGATACGGCAGATTCCATATTTTCTCAAATACGCATGCGGACGTCCGCAGATTCTGCAGCGGCTATATTCTCTTGTGGAGAATTTAGGCTTGCGCTGCTGTTTGATTTTCATAGATGTCTTTGCCATGATTTTCCTCCTTTATTTTGCAAACGGCATATTGAACTGTTTCAATAATTCACGTGCTTCCTCGTCAGTTTTGGCTGTTGTAACAAAGATTACGTCCATACCTCTGACTTTGTCGATCTTATCATATTCGATCTCCGGGAAAATCAACTGCTCCTTGATTCCAAGTGCATAGTTTCCTCTTCCGTCAAATGCGTTCGGGTTTACACCTCTGAAGTCACGCACACGCGGAAGCGCAAGGTTAATCAGACGATCAACGAACTCATACATTTTCTCGCCTCTAAGCGTAACCTTACATCCGATCGGCATACCCTCTCTGATTTTGAAGTTAGCCACGGAGTTCTTTGCTCTTGTAACAACGGCTTTCTGACCTGCGATCTTTTCCATATCGGCGATTGCAGACTCTAAAACCTTTGCATTTTCTTTTGCTTCGCCAACGCCCATGTTGATAACAACTTTGTCGAGCTTCGGCACTTCCATAATATTTTTATATCCGAATTTTTTGATCATTGCGTCAACGATCTCATTCTGGTACTGTTCTTTCAGTCTACTCAAAGTCCTTGGTCCTCCTTCCCGAATTAATCAATAACTTCGCCAGTCTTCTTTGCGAAACGAACTTTTTTGTCTCCATCCATTTTGAAGCCTACTCGTGTTGCCTGACCTTTGTGCATAAGCATTACGTTAGATGCATCGATATAACCTTCCTGATGTACGATGCCACCGTTCTGGTTTGCTGCGCTCGGCTTTGTGTGCTTTGTCAGCATATTGACGCCTTCAACGAGGACTCTTCCGTCTTTTTTATTTACGGCGATAACTTTGCCCTCTTTGTCTTTATCTTTTCCGGCGATAACCTTTACAGTGTCGCCTGTTTTAATTTTCATAGTTGACATTCTTAGGCACCTCCCTACAGTACTTCCGGAGCAAGAGAAACAATTTTCATAAAGTGCTTCTCTCTAAGCTCACGGGCTACTGGTCCAAAAATACGTGTTCCACGCGGATTCAAATCGTCTTTTATAATAACAGCAGCATTTTCATCGAATCTGATATAGGAACCGTCTTTACGACGAGCGCCTTTTACAGAACGAACAACAACAGCTTTTACGACATCGCCTTTTTTAACAACGCCGCCTGGTGTTGCATCTTTTACAGTTGCAACGATCACATCACCGATGCTCGCATATCTTCTTGTAGAACCGCCAAGCACACGGATGCACAGTAATTCTTTAGCGCCTGTGTTGTCTGCTACTTTCAGTCTGCTTTCTTGCTGTATCATGCAGGTAAACCTCCTTCAAAAATTATTTTGCTTTCTCCATGATCTCCACAAGTCTCCATCTTTTGTCTTTTGACAGAGGTCTTGTTTCCATAACTTTTACTGTATCACCGATCTTACACTCGTTATTCTCATCATGAGCTTTCAGCTTGTAAGTTCTTTTTACGATCTTCTTATAAAGCGGGTGTTTTACATGGTCTTCCACGGCAACAACGATTGTTTTGTCCATCTTGTCGCTTACGACCTTACCCGTACGGGTTTTTCTCAGATTTCTCTCTTCCACTTCTATTCTCCTTTCAATCATTCTGGCAAAGAAGCTGATATCCGCTTATCGTCCAGCCTCTGTGATCATCGTCTGGATACGTGCGATATTTTTTCTTACTTCTTTGATTCTGCTTGTATTGTCCAACTGGTTTGTGGCATTCTGGAATCTCAAGTTGAAGAGTTCCTTCTTAGCAGCTACTAATTCCTGATTTAATTCCTCTACGGATTTTCCTCTTAATTCTTTTACAAATGTATTAGTTTTCACTGTTATCACCGCCTTCTAAGTCTGCGCGAGAAACGATTTTGCATTTGCAAGGTAATTTATGCATTGCAAGTCGAAGTGCCTCTCTAGCTGTTTCCTCTGGTACTCCTGCAATTTCAAACATCACGCGGCCCGGTTTTACTACAGCTGCCCAATACTCAACTGTACCTTTACCGCTACCCATACGAGTCTCAGCCGGTTTTGCCGTGATCGGCTTATCCGGGAAAATTTTGATCCAAACTTTACCGCCACGTTTGATGTAACGTGTCATGGCAACACGGGCTGCCTCGATCTGATTGGAACGAATCCAGCACGGCTCTGCCGCTACGATACCGTACTCACCATATGCGATCGTGTTACCTCTGAGAGCTTTTCCTTTCATGGTACCACGGAACTGTTTACGACGTTTTACTCTTTTTGGCATTAACATTATTTATCTCTCCCTTCCTTATCTGCTTTAGTCGGAAGAACTTCGCCTTTGTAAATCCAAACCTTTACACCGACTTTTCCGTAAGTTGTGTCAGCTTCTGCGAATCCATAGTCAATGTCTGCTCTAAGTGTCTGAAGCGGAATTGTTCCCTCGCTGTAGAACTCTGTACGAGCCATATCAGCTCCGCCGAGACGTCCGGATACAGAAGTTTTAACTCCAAGAGCTCCTGCTTTCATTGTTCTGGACATGCAGGATTTCATAGCACGTCTGAATGAAATACGGTTCTCAAGCTGCTGGGCAATGTTCTCAGCTACAAGCTGTGCGTCTTTGTCCGGTCTTTTGATCTCTTTGATATCAACGATAAGTTTCTTATCTGTGAACTGAGCAAGCTCTGCTTTTACTTTTTCGATCTCGGAACCGCCCTTACCGATAACAACGCCCGGTTTAGCTGTATAAACAATGATCTTCACGCGATCGGAAGCTCTCTCGATCTCGATTTTGGAGATTCCGGCGCTGTATAATCTTTTCTTTAAAAATGTTCTGATCTCGTGGTCTTCAACCAAGTTGTCAGCGAAATCTTTCTCTGCGTACCATTTGGAATCCCATTCTTTGATAACGCCGACTCTCAAGCCATGAGGATTTACTTTCTGTCCCATATTGTCCTCCTATCTTTCATTCAGCACGATTGTGATGTGGCTCATTCTCTTCTCGATTCTATAAGCTCTACCCTGTGCTCTCGGTCTGATTCTCTTCATTGTCGGTCCTTTGTTTGCGTAGCACTCCTCAATGTAAAGGTTGTCAACGCTCATACCGTTGTTGTTCTCAGCGTTAGCAATCGCTGATTTCAGTAATTTCTCTATAACTGCTGAAGCATATCTCGGATTGTAAGCTAAAATACCGAGTGCTGTCTGTACATCCTTACCTCTGATGGCATCAAGAACGTAGCATGCCTTCTGAACAGATATTCTTGCGTAAGAAATCTTAGCTGAAGGTCTTGTATCTCTCTGCTCGTTTCTTTCTCTCTTGATTTGGGATCTGTGTCCTTTTGCCATGGATGAACCCTCCTTTCAAAATATATGAATCTTATCTGACTTTCGACTTCTTCTCGTCTTTGCCGTGTCCTCTGTAAGTTCTTGTCGCAACGAACTCACCGAGTTTGTGTCCTACCATATCTTCTGTAACATATACCGGTACATGTCTTCTTCCGTCATGTACGGCAAATGTGTGGCCTACAAATGACGGGAAGATTGTAGAACGGCGTGACCATGTCTTAATAACTGATTTATCACCTGCAGCGTTCATAGCGTCTACTTTTTTCAGTAAGCTTTCGTCTGCAAATGGTCCTTTTTTAAGTGAGCGAGCCATAGGTTCTAACCTCCTTGTGAATCTAATTATTTAATCGCTTTACCGTCTCTTCTTCTTACAATCAGCTTGTTAGAAGCTTTGTTTTTCTTGCGGGTCTTAAGACCAAGTGCCGGTTTACCCCACGGTGTACACGGACCCGGGCGGCCGATACCTGTCTTACCTTCACCACCACCATGCGGATGGTCGTTCGGGTTCATAACAGAACCACGTACTGTCGGGCGGATGCCCATGTGACGCTTACGTCCTGCTTTACCTACATTGATCAGGTTGTGCTCTCCGTTTCCTACCACACCGATAGATGCGCGGCAGATGATCGGAACCATTCTCATCTCACCTGACGGAAGTCTGAGTGTTGCATATTTTCCTTCTTTAGCCATAAGCTGCGCGCTGTTTCCTGCTGAACGAACAAGCTGTCCGCCTTTTCCCGGATAAAGCTCGATGTTATGGATCTGAGTACCTACCGGAATCTCAGAAAGCGGGAGGCAGTTTCCTACTCTTACTTCGGCATCTGCACCGTTCATAACTGTCATTCCGTCTTTCAGTCCTTCAGGAGCAAGGATATATGCTTTTTCTCCGTCTGCGTAGCAGATCAGCGCAATGTTTGCAGATCTGTTCGGATCGTATTCGATACCTACTACTGTTGCCGGGATTCCGTCTTTCTTTCTCTTGAAGTCTACGATTCTATATTTTTTCTTAGCGCCGCCGCCGCGATGTCTTACAGTAATCTTACCCTGTGCGTTACGACCTGCTTTTCTTTTTTTGGAATCAAGAAGTGATTTTTCCGGAGTTGTCTTTGTGATCTCGGAGAAATCAGATCCTGTCATCTGTCTTCTGGAAGGTGTATATGGGTTATATGTTCTGATTCCCATTACTTTCTCTCCTTTCATTTCGTCTAATTATTTGTTTCACGGATTTGCACCGTATATAGTTTCTGATCTTACAGTCCTTCAAAGATTTCGATTTCTTTACTGTCTTCTGTAAGCTGTACGATCGCTTTCTTTGTCTTAGCTGTTTTTCCGACTACCATTCCGCGTCTTCTGTTTTTTCCTTCAAGGTTCATTGTGTTGACACGAGCAACCTTTGTTCCTTCAAACATTTTTTCAACAGCTTCTTTGATCTGAGCTTTTGTAGCCTCTGTGTGTACAAGGAATGTATATTTCTTGTCAGCCATCAGATCCATGCTTTTCTCTGTGATAACCGGTTTAAGGATTACATCATAATACTGAATGTTTGCCATTATGCGTACACCTCCTCGATTGTTGCAACAGCAGCTTTCGTTGCGATCACTGTGTTGTATTTCAGGATGTCATATACGTTGATCGTATTTGTGCGTGCTGTCTTAACGCCAGCAATGTTTCTAGCAGAAATCTCTGCGTTTGTATTTCCGTCTTCCAAAACAACAAGCGCTTTGTTTACGTTCAGGTTGTTCAGGACATTCTGGAATTTCTTTGTTTTGATCTCATCGAAGTTCATCTCGTCAACTACGATGAATTTGTTCTCTTCTACTCTGGAAGAAAGTGCGGATTTAAGAGCAGCTCTCTTCTCTTTTTTATTCATCTTGAATGAGTAATCTCTCGGAACCGGAGCGAATACAACACCGCCGCCTGTCCACTGCGGAGCTCTTGTTGAACCCTGTCTTGCGTGTCCTGTTCCTTTCTGTCTCCACGGTTTTCTTCCGCCGCCTGAAACCTCAGAACGTGTTTTGGCTTTCTGTGTTCCCTGACGATTGTTTGCAAGCTGATTTACAACTGCCATGTGTACGAGGTGCTCATTTACTTCAACACCGAATACAGCATCGTTTAATTCGATTGTATCAACTTCTTTACCTTCGATATTGTAAACAGATACTTTTGCCATCTGTGTGTTCCTCCTTTCTTATTGTCAGCTTAGTTTCCTTTTACTGTTTCTTTGATCGTTACAAGACATTTCTTCGGTCCCGGAACTGAACCTTTTACGAGAAGCAGGTTGTTCTCTGCATCAACTCTCACGATTTCAAGGTTCTGAACAGTAATCTTCTTGTTACCCATCTGTCCAGGCATTTTTTTGCCTTTGAATACTTTACTCGGATCAGATGCCGCACCATTGGAACCAGCGTGACGATGGAACTTGGAACCATGTGTCATAGGTCCTCTGCTCTGTCCGTGACGTTTGATCGCGCCCTGGAAACCTTTACCTTTGGAGATTGCTGTCGCATCGATGTGATCTCCCTCTGCGAAGATATCAGCTTTGATCTCCTGAGCAAGAGCATATTCCTCTGCATTGTCAAATCTAAATTCTTTTACATATCTTTTTCCGGATACGCCTGCTTTGTCAAAGTGGCCTTTTTCAGCTTTTGTCACACCGTTTCTGTGTGCGATCGCTTTTCTTCCGCTTCCGTCTTTTGTGACAATCTTATCTTTCTTGTCAACATATCCAACCTGCACGGCGCTGTAGCCATCGTTCTCAACTGTTTTAACCTGTGTAACCACACACGGTCCAGCCTGCAGAACTGTTACCGGAATCAGAACTCCGTCTTCGTGATTGAAGATCTGAGTCATTCCAACTTTTGTAGCCAAAATAGCTTTCTTCATTATAAATACCTCCTGTGATTTACAGCGGAACGCTTTCGCGCTCATCCTAAATGTTAGGATTGTTACTGTTAATTTGAATGTTCAGCGGTTTTTCGCTTACTTATTTTTCATTTTGATATCGATGTAAACACCTGCCGGCATTTCCAGTCTGGAAAGAGCATCCACAGTTTTCTGTGTCGGTGTAACGATATCGATGAGTCTCTTATGAGTTCTCTGCTCGAACTGCTCTCTTGAGTCTTTGTACTTGTGTACCGCTCTAAGAATTGTCACTACCTCTTTCTTTGTCGGCAGCGGCACCGGTCCGCTCACCTGTGACCCATTCTTTTTTACAGTTTCGATGATTTTCTTTGCGGATGCATCAACGAGCTGATGATCATACGCTTTCAATGTGATTCTCATTACTTGACTTGCCATAAAAAAAGTCGCCTCCTTTTCGTACTTTTGACTTCAGTACGACAAGCGGTGACTGTACACTCTCCCGTGTGTGTCGTGAGAAACTCACACGTTGTTTCATACTTTTCCCTTGTGGTAATCAGTAATCAGTTGTGATTCGTACAGTGACTTGTCGCCAGTTTCCTAACTTGACATTCGCTCCACGGAAAACCTGCCTCAGCTTATCTTTTTGCCGGGCAGCAACCTCACGCTTCACAGCTATCATGTCACAGCTTTTTTAGTATATAGGAAATAACATTGTATTTCAAGCTATTTTTATGAAAAATTGTATTTTTTTCAATACAATATCATTTTTCTCTTTTTCCCTATTATATATGGAAACAACAGATGTCATACAGTTCGGACATCTGTTGTTTTTCTCAATTTTGACTTTTATAATTCCCTTCCATTTTTAGCTATTACATTTTGATACCAGCCAAAACTTTTTTTCTTCCAACGCTTTAACGTTCCGCTTCCGTCATCATTTCTATCTACATAAATCATCCCATACCGTTTACTCATTTGGGCCGTAGACGCGCTCACAAGATCAATACATCCCCAAACCGTATATCCCATAACATCGACGCCGTTTTCAATCGCCTTTTCCATTTCCGCAATATGTTTTCGTAAATACTCTATCCGGTAATCGTCGGCAATTTCCACGCTTCCGTCCTCTTTATGAATCGGATAATCTTTCGCTCCAAGTCCGTTTTCGACAACAAACAACGGTTTTTGATATCTTTCCCAGTATATTTCCAATACATATCTCAATCCTTTCGGATCTATCTGCCATCCCCATTCGCTCGATTTCAACATCGGATTAGGAACGCCTCCCAATATATTTCCTTCACCTCTTCGCATCTTTTCCGAATGTGCAGTCGCGCACGCGCTCATATAATAACTCAATGAAATAAAATCTACCGTCTCTTTCAAAACTTCCCGATCCGCTTCTTCTATCTCTAAAGAAATTCCATGTTCTCTAAAATATCTCAGCGCATATCCCGGATATTTTCCCCGAACATGAACGTCTGCAAACATTAAGCTTTTATGCTCCTGTTCTTTTGCCGCCAGGACATCATCCGGTTCCGGAGTCAGCGGATATACAGGCACGCTTAAAATCATACACCCGATTTTAAAATCCGGATTAATTTTATGACCGATCTTCACTGCCCATGCGCTTGCAGTCAGTTCATGATGCGCCGCCTGATAAAGCTGCTCTTCCGTCAGTTCATCTTTCGGAGTCATGATCGCTCCACTCATAAAAGGAGACTCCAGTATTGAGTTGATTTCATTAAATGTAAGCCAGTATTTCACTTCATCTTTATATTCTTCAAATACTGCCTTTACATATGTTTTATAAAAATCAATCATCTTTCTGCTGCGCCATCCATCGTATTTTTCCGCTAAATACAACGGAGTTTCGTAATGCGACAATGTCACAAGCGGTTCGATTCCGTATTTTCTGCATTCTGCAAACAAGTTGTGATAAAATTCTATTCCCTTCTGATTCGGTTTTTCTTCATCTCCACGCGGAAAAATCCGACTCCATGCAATCGATGTCCGAAAAACTTTAAATCCCATCTCAGCCATCATTTTTAAATCTTCTTTATACCGATGATAAAAATCAATTCCTTTTAACTTTAAATTCTCTTTCACCGGCTCTTCTGTCATTCCACCTTTCAACCCTTTCGGAAGTACATCTTGTATGGAGATTCCTTTTCCCTCTTCATCAAACGCACCTTCGCATTGATTTGCGGAAACCGCTCCGCCCCAAAGAAAATGTTCAGGAAACATATCCACATCGCCCCTTTCGCCAAAGTCATAATCCCGCGCTAATATAATATCCGTCCTCCATCGCATTCCATACCGTTCCTACCCGATTTGCATCGCCGATTATATTCGTGTCCTGCGCGATTCCGAAAAATGTATTCGCCTCATCGGTTCTAGCCTTCATCCCTGCCGCAAAAATAATTGTATCTGCTTTTATTTCAAATTCTTCCCCATCCTTAGATGCCGCAGTTACGAATCCCTCCTCTATCGAAACACATCGAGTCTCTGTCAGCACGGTTAATGTTCTGCATTTTTCCATTTCTGTTTTTAAAGCAGTTTTCATAATATCATTCAAAGTTCGGTTCAACACTTTTTCAATTTCAAGAATCGTCACCTGTTTTCCTTTTCTGCTCAATTCAACCCCCAACTCACATCCGATAGATCCGCCGCCTATAACGACCACATTTTCACCAATCTTTTCCTGATATTTATAAGCTTCTATGCATGTAAAAACATGATCATTCTTTTCTGTGCCCGGAAGATTTAACTGTATCGGATAAGCTCCAAGCGCAAGGATCAGACTGTCAGGACTCAATTCCTTAACCATTTCCGGTGTAGCGGTTACATTTAATCTTACTTCTACTTCCGCCTTTTGAACTTGAAGGATCAAATAATCTTTCAATCTCTTTAAATCCTGCTTTACCTCATCATACTCTGAGCAGATCAACTGTCCGCCCAATTCCCCTTCTCGTTCTAAAAGAATCACCTGATGTCCTCTTCGTGCCGCCGTCAACGCAGCCTGCATTCCGGCAGGACCTCCGCCGACTACTACTGTCTTTTTCTTTACAGACGCTTCCGGCAGTTCATTCGGGACGCGATCTTCATGCAAATATCTCGGATTCACCGAGCAGCACGGAACTGTATTGAGCCCGACATGCTTTCTTCGTTCTTCCTCTGTTTTATATTGATATGGATTATAACAGTTCATGCATCTGATACACGGAACAATATCTTCCGATCGGCCTTCCCATGCTTTTTTCACCCACCATGGATCGGCGATCAACTGACGTCCTATGACAACAGCATCGGCACATCCGTCCTCAAGTATTTCTTCCGCCTCTTCCGGAGTCATAATCCCTCCCACTACCGCTACAGGTATCTTCACTTTTTCTTTCACAAGTTTTGCCATTTTCGCATTGATTTTATGCGGTGCATATGCCGTAGGCGACATGTAGATTTTTGTACGATTATCTATTTCCACTCCGCAGGAAATATGAACCATATCTATCTTATCTTCAATCCTTTTTATAAATTCCGCAACTTCATCAATCTCCATGCCGCCTTCTATATGCTCTTCTCCACTTATCCGCATATCCAACATATAATCTCGTCCAACCGCCTGCCGCACCCTGTCTACGATCATCATCGGGAATTTTATTCTATTTTCAAAGCTCCCCCCATACTCATCTTTTCTTTTATTAAAATACGGAGAAAGAAATTGTGCCGGAAGCCATCCGTGTCCGAAATGAAGCAATACCCCATCAAACCCATACTCTTTTGCGTCACATGCCGACTTTGCAAATTTATCTGCGATTTCATCCATCATTTTTTCATCCATAGCCCGCACCTCTGTTCCATCGTTTCTTACGAAGGATACCGGCCCTATGGCATAATCACCTTCTTCCACAACCGCAAACTGACCGCAGTGACACAATTCAAACTCCGCTTTCGCACCGCGCTGTCTGATCAATGAAACTTCTTCTCTGACTTTAGCCGCCTGGAATAAATCTGCAAAACAATACGTTCCCGGAGTTAAACGCATACGCGTATCATCCACCGATCCGCTCGTTCCTCTGATAATCATCCCTATCCCACTTAATGATTTATCTGTATTACTTCCCAATGGAGCCGAAATAATCCTGTTTTTCAAAACAATTTTGTTCACTTTCAACGGTTGAAACAAAAGTGGATATTTACATTTTCCCCTTTCCCTTTCAATATTCATTTTTACGCCTCCTCTTCCGGTATATCTTTAAACCCGATCAATATCGTAATCAAAAATGCTCCGACAAAAGAAACCGCCATCAAAATACACCAAATAACAAATGTATCTCCGAAGAATGCCGGCAGGCCGCCAAGTCCACACATACTTAGTGCCGTACATTTTACTCCGAACATCAAAGAAACCGCCGAGCAGACCGCTCCCATAACTCCTAATGCGATGAGTGGTTTTTTCGCAGGGAGCAACACCCCAAACAATGCCGGTTCTGTAATCCCCACTACAGCCATTAAGCAAGACGACATTGCTGTCGTTTTCAAACGATTATTTTTCGTCTTAAACCAAACGCCAAGAGCAGCTCCTCCGACCGCTATGTTGCCATATGCCAACAATGGAAAAAAATAGGAAAAACCCTGACTCGCAAGTTCCGACAAAGTTATCGGCAAAGCAATTCCATTATGAACGCCGGTCAAAACAAGATACGGCGCAGCCCCTCCGATAAGCAGCCCTCCTACAACCGACATCTTTGTAAATATAAACGAAACAACTCCGCATAATCCGTTTCCAATCCACGTTGCCACAGGACCTGTTACAATCAAAACAACCGGTATTGATAAAATCATTGTAATAATCGGAATCAAAAGACTTGACAATACTTTGGGACTAATTTTTTTTGCTAGTTTGTTGATCCACATGACAACCGGCATAGAAATCAAAATAGGAGTAATTGATGACGCATAAGATACAAGCGTAACCGGCACTCCCAAAAATGATGCCGTACCCCCTGCGCTTCCTGCTTCGATTATCGCAGGATAAACCATTACCGCTCCTACCAATGCCCCAAGATAAGGATTGATCCTTAATTTTTTGGCAGCTGCAAACGCAAGGAATATCGGGAGGAAATAGTATCCCGCCTGTCCTATAGAATTCAATACCTGATATGTATATGTCGTCGTGTCAATATCAAGGTAATTCAGCATCGCCAACACACTCTGTAAAAATCCAGACGCTATCAAGATCGGAACAACAGGCTGTATCGAGTTTGCTATATAGTCAATCACTACCGCCCATACAGACTGCTTCTTAACAATACTCTTTTCACCGTTCGCTTCCGTCTCCGTAATATGAACAATTTTCTCTAATTCATCATAGACATCATTACATCGTCCGCCGAAAATAATCTGCACTGTATTTCCGACCCAATTCACGCCCTGACATCCATCCGCTTCTTTTAGCTTTTTCTCATCAACCTTTGTTTTATCTTTTAGTTCCACACGAACACGAGTAAAACAACTCATAATACTGATGATGTTCTCCTCTCCTCCCACATTTTCCAAAACTTCTCTTGCCGTTCTTTTCAGATCCATATGCCTTCTCCTTTCTTTTAACTTTTTATTTTTATATAAGCAAACAGACCCAAAGGCAGAGGCATATTCCACCTTTGAGTCTGGCCTAATCTAATAGTGACCACCTCATCACTCCATGTTTTATTATTTATTACATTTCCATTATTCTTTATTGGCAACACAGTTTCTCAAATGCAATACAAGATAATTTTCTTCTGACACAGTAACCGGTCTTCCATACTTCCTATATAACATTTCCGATAAGCCTTCAATGCAGCAAACTTCTCTTTGAAACCGTTCTTTTATCGTCTGATCCAAAAGTTCGTCTTCATCCATACTTTCTTTGTTATCTACATACCGTTGCGCAAAATATTTTACATGAGTAACCAATCTTGTATAAGCCAATGAATCTTCTTTTACATCTGTCAAATAATTGTCCCGTATATATTTCAGCGCCAAATCGATCACTTCAAATGTTTTGCTTACAGTACGTCTGCTTTTTTGAAATTCCGAAGCAATTATATGCATTGCTATATATCCGACTTCTGCATCCGGTATCTCTATCCCAAATCTTCTTTTTATACATTTCTTCGCATATAATCCAATTTCCCACTCTTTCGGATAAAACTGCCTGATTTCCGTTTCAAACGGATTATCAAGCACCAGATTTTCCTTCATTCGCTTTATCGCAAAATGTATATGATCCAGCAATGCAAGAGTTTCCTTTTCTTTCGGCAAAAATCCATACTCCTCTTTCGCCTTCTCAAAAATCTCTTCTACAAGCTCAAAGTATTCCGGCGGTATCGCCCCTATCATTTCCAGTAATTGTTTATTTTCTCCTGTAATAAACATTTTTTGAATTTTACTTTCATCAACCTGATCACCTTTTTTGCCCGAAACCCAATGCCTGTTCCGATAATAATAACTTCGCCTTTTTTTCTGTCATATCCCATGACAACATTATTATTCAATGGCTGTACTATTTTAATCATTTCATATGATCCTTTCCAACGTCAATAATCGCCCGCCTGCCCGAATTTGTTTATCCCTTGTACATGCAACTTTAAACTCGTCTGTTTTTTCTAAGATCACCATAACTGTCGCAGGATGGTGCTTTCTGATAAACGGGAGATTTATTTTCATCAACAACTGCCCCGCCTCTACTTTATCTCCCTGTTCCACTTTCACATCGAAGCCTTTTCCCTTAAGTTCTACCGTATCGATCCCGATATGAAGAATGATATTAGCCCCTTCTTCTGTCGTAATTCCCACTACATGCTTTGTCGGAAACACAACCGAAACAGTACCTTTCACCGGAGAATAGATTTCTCCCTTATCCGGTTCCACAGCCACTCCGTCTCCAAGTATTTTTTCAGAAAACACAGCATCATCCACTTCGTCTAACGGAATTACTTCTCCTTCGACAGGCGCATACACTTCGTTCGATTTTATATTTTCTATCTTTACTTTTTCTACATGATTCTTCAAAAAAAACATTTTTATTCCTCCAAAAGCAAAACGTTTATTACCATTTGGCTGGTTCTTTTACCGCTAATATTAACTCTTAATATCAAAAAAACCAAAATCAGCTCTGCTGATTTTGGTTTAGCCTGCATTACCAGTGACATTCCCAATGTCCCTCTTTAATTAAATTCATTATAACAACAACATATAATATTGTCAACCAAAACAATTCCTGTTTTACAGTTTTACAGTATTTCATAAAGCTCGGGAAACAATTCTACGCTTCGCTTTAAAATACCGTTCACATAGGCGATCATAATTCCGTAATTCGTTATCGGAATCCCCTGATCCGCCGCGCAGCTATAACGGTACTTCATCTCCCGCTCATTCAGCATACAGCCGCCGCAGTGAATGATCAACTTATATTTACTTAAGTCATCCGGAAATTCCGTTCCCGATGTTGTCTCTATCTGAATCTCTTTGCCTGTATATTCCCTGATCCAGCGGGGAATCTTCACCGTTCCGATATCCTCGCACTGTCGGTGGTGCGTACATCCTTCGCTGATCAGCACGACATCTCCGTCTTTTAATCGATCCAGTTCTGTCACACCCCTAACTGCCTGTTCCAGATTGCCTTTATACCGCGCCATCAATATCGAAAAAGAAGTAAGCGGCACATCGGCAGGAGTATCCTTTGACACCTTTTTAAAGACCTGACTGTCCGTAATCACCATTCTCGGATTTTCTTTTAACTGATCAAGAATATTTTTCAGTCCGTTTTCTTTTACAACTACCGATACCGCCTCTGCTTCAAGAATATCACGGATCACCTGCTGCTGAGGAAGGATCAGTCTGCCTTTCGGAGCTGCCGAATCGACAGGCACTACAAGAACGACGATATCAGAAGGATGAAGCAGATCTCGAACAAGAACATTCTCCGTCTCCTCCTGATGCACTGCTGCCGCAATCTTCTCTTTCAGCTCACAAATACCGTCGCCTGCCGCCGCGCTCACTTCGATGATCCAGCCACCATCCGAATCAAGTTCTTTCTTGATCCGTTCCATATCCTCTTCTTCTGCAAGTTCTTTTTTATTCAGCGCGACAACATAAGGAATTTTCTTTGCCTTGATCTTTTCAAGGAGCTTTTTGTCTTCCCCGGAAACTCCCGCTGCCGCATCGATAACAAGTACAGCCGCGTCTGTCTTATTAAGCGTCTGGTAACTTTTTTTCACCCGCAGTTTCCCAAGTTCTCCTTCATCGTCTATTCCCGGTGTATCTATCATCACAACCGGACCGATCGGAAGCAGCTCCATTGACTTATATACCGGATCCGTCGTCGTACCTTTCACATCTGATACAACTGCCAGATCCTGCCCTGTAACGGCATTCATAACACTCGACTTTCCGGCATTCCTCCTTCCGAAAAATCCAATATGAACCCGTTCAGACATCGGTGTGTTATTCAATCCCATACCGCCACTTCCTTTCCTTCTTTGATCTGATCCGTTCTTTTTTCGCCGCTTCTTACTCTGCAACAACCCGGCGGAAGTTTTTCTTTCCTTTTTTCAAAATAATTCCTTCGCCCGAGAGTTCCTCTTTTCCGAAAGATGCGGCAATATCAGAAACTTTTTCACCGTCTACGGCAACGCCTCCCTGCTGTACCGCGCGTCTTGCCTCGGATTTAGATGTAACAAGTCCGCTCTTCACAAGCATTGTAAGAATATCGATCTTTCCGTCTGTAAGATCTTCTTCTGTAAGCTGTGCAGTCGGCATCTCCGCCGCATTACCTTTACTAAACAAAGCTCTTGCGCTTTCCTGCGCTTTCTTCGCTTCCTCTTCTCCATGGACAAGTTTTGTCAGCTCATATGCCAGAATCTCTTTCGCAGTATTAAGCTGCGCTCCTTCCCACGAATCCATCTTATCTATTTCCTCAAGCGGAAGGAACGTAAGCATACGAATACATTTCAAAACGTCTGCATCCGCAACATTTCTCCAATACTGATAAAAATCAAACGGCGATGTTTTATTTGGGTCAAGCCATACAGCACCTGACTGTGTTTTTCCCATCTTCTTTCCTTCGGAATTCAAAAGCAGCGTAATAGTCATCGCGCCTGCATCTTCTCCCAATTTTCTGCGGATAAGCTCTGTTCCCGCAAGCATGTTGCTCCACTGATCGTCGCCGCCGAATTGCATATTACATCCGTATTTCTGGAACAATGCATAGAAATCATAAGCCTGCATGATCATGTAGTTAAACTCAAGGAAACTTAATCCTTTTTCCATCCTCTGCTTATAACACTCTGCCGTAAGCATACGGTTTACCGAAAAATGCGGTCCGATCTCACGAAGCACTTCTACATAATTCAGATCAAGAAGCCAGTCCGCATTATTTACCATAAGCGCTTTTCCTTCTGAGAAATCAATAAACTTGCTCATCTGCTCTTTAAAGCAATCGCAGTTATGACAGATCTGCTCCGGCGTCATCATGCTTCTCATATCTGTTCTTCCTGACGGATCTCCGATATATCCCGTTCCGCCTCCGATCAATGCGATCGGCTTATTTCCCGCTTCCTGTAAACGTTTCATAAGACACAGCGCCATAAAATGTCCTACATGAAGACTATCTGCCGTAGGATCAAACCCAATATAAAATACAGCCTTTCCACTGTTTACTAAATCGCGGATTCGTTCTTCATCCGTCACCTGCGCAATCAAACCTCTTGCCTGAAGTTCCTCGTAAATTCCCATTTTCTTTCTCCTTATTCTCTGTAAAATATCAAATGTTTCTAAATCACCGGAAGTGCCAAAAGGCACATTCCGGGATTGTAAGCAGTCGCCAAGGTCTCGGGCAAGCCCGGACTTTGGCTCGTTGCCTATACAAAAAAACCGCCCTTATCGCTCACGCAATAAGGACGGATATTTCCGTGGTACCACCTTAATTCACCGAATCGCCGAACATCGGCGCTTTCAGTCTCATTCCGGTACGATAACGTATACCACTCCGTCACAGCCTACTCATCATCTGCCATTTTACATCCGCGGTAATGGTTTCTCCTGTACCGCAGGACAGACTTCTTTTCAGTGCGAAGCTCCGGGATGTATTCACAGATTCGTCTCACGCGCCTCTCATCAACCGGCTGCTTTCTGTCATCACGTTCACCTGTTACTTCTTCCCTTCAAAGCCTATATAATATGAAGCATATCTTAGCTTACACTTCTTCTTTTGTCAAGAGCCGACTACATATTGATCAACCACAAATTCTTCACCGGTCATTTTTTAACGACTCTTCTTGTAAATCAATCAATATCCGCTTTGCATTCCCGACCAGCCCGGCATCCGTCTGCCAAATGTCAAATTCAGGAAAACCCGGTATTCCCATCGGCACGTCTTCTCTGCGAAACTCCATCTTACTGTCAGTCACTTTTTTGCCCGACATATGAAAAGACGTCACGCCTGCATAGTCTGCCAGTTTTCCGATTACTTCAGGACTTATCCCGGCTCCTGCAAGAATCTCAATCTCCCCGGCAGCTTCCCTCACAAGTTCTTTTAAAAGTTCCCTGCCATTCCATGCGCTGTCTTTCTGCCCGCTCGTAAGAATTGTATCAATTCCCAGCTCTATACACTGCCTCAGCGCTTCATACGGACTCCGGCACACATCAAAAGCTCTGTGAAAAGTGACCGCACATGGGCGTTTCCCACTTTTACTTTCGGACTTTGCACATTCGACAAGTTCCTTCATCCTATCTGTATCAAGCCTTCCGTCCGGTTTTAAAATACCGATAACAACACCGTCGGCTCCCGCCTCTCTAAACAGACAGACTTCTTCCTTCAGCGTCTCGAATTCATATCCGTCATAACAGAAATCTCCGAATCTCGGACGAAGCAGCACTCTTACAGGAATATCGACATTTTTCTTTACCTGTTCAAACATCGCGACCGACGGAGACAGACCTCCGATCACAAGACCCGAACACAATTCTATGCGATCCGCTCCGCCCGCCTGCGCCTCAACCGCAGATCTTACACTGTCGGCACATACTTCAAGTAAATACGACATCGCCGCGCAGCCTTATCTCGGAATCTTCGACAGAGCCGCTTTGTCTCCGACGATCACAACATCGTTATGAAGCTGAAGAATCGATGCCGGAACTTCCGGAGTTACCGGTCCGAAAAATGCCTTTGCAACGATGTCGGCTTTTGCCTCTCCGTTTACAATAAGCAAGATTTTCTTCGCACGCATGATCGTTCCGATACCCATCGTATACGCCTGACGCGGCACGTCATCGGCAGATGCGAAAAATCTCTTATTCGCTTCAATCGTACTCTCCGTCAGATCAACACAGTGTGTTGTCTGTGCAAAAGCGCTGTCCGGCTCGTTAAATCCGATATGTCCGTTGTGTCCCAGACCGAGAAGCTGAATATCAACGCCTCCCATTGATTCGATCAGTTTTTCGTATCTTTCACATTCTTTGTCGGCATCCGGCTCTGTACCGTTCGGAACATTTGTATTCTCAGGATCGATATTCACACGGTCAAACAAATGCTCATGCATAAAATAGTAGTAGCTCTGATCGTTATCACGAGTCAGACCTCTGTATTCATCCAGATTCACTGTCTTTACTTCCGAGAAATCAAGATCACCTTTTTCATACCACTCTACAAGTTTATCGTATGTTCCGATCGGTGTAGATCCCGTTGCAAGACCGAGTACACAATCCGGTTTCAAAATTACCTGTGCGGAAAGAATATTTGCCGCTTTTCTACTCATTTCTTCATAATTCTCTGTTTCATAAATTTTCATATCTTTCGCCCTCCTATCGCTACATTTAAGTCTAACAATCTGCCTTATAAAAGTCAAGCAGAAAGAACGCTCTTCCTACCTGTCTATGCCTGTATCTTTCTGTATCTATCTGCCGTCCGCATCTTCCCGCATCCGGCTGCTGTCTGTATCTTTCTGTATCTGTCCTCTTTCTGTATCAGCCTGCCCGTCATACACGATTCCTAAAAGGACAAGACCTTGCGGCGGCGCAGTAGCTCCCGCTCTGCCTCTTTCTTTTTGCTCAAGCATCTCTTTTACTTCTGAAGGAGCAAATGCACCCCGTCCGACTTCTACAAGCGTTCCCGCAATGATCCGAACCATATTATACAAAAACCCGTTTCCGCTGATGCGTATTTTTATTCGTTCTCCCTTTTTTTCAACATCCAGACTGTCGATCCTGCGCACCGTTGTTTTTACACCGGTATGAACGCTGCAAAATGTTTTGAAATCATGTTCGCCGATAAAATACCTCGCCGCCTTTTTCATATCATCAATATCCAGCGGAAAAGAAACGAACCACGAGTCTCTTCTTCTGAGCGGATCCGGCATTTCACGGTTTACTATTGTATATTCATACGTTTTTATCGAGTTTTGATATCTGGGGTGCCAGTCACATCCGACTTCTTCCGACCGCATAACTACGATATCATCGGGAAGAAGCGCGTTGACTGCATACGCAATCCTCTCCGGCGGAATCGGCGACTTTGTATCAAAGACAGCCACATTCCCCCGCGCATGAACGCCTGCGTCCGTTCGGCTTGCACCGATCACCTTCACAGTTTCTTTTGTCAGATCGGACAGCGCTTTATTTAAAACTTCCTCTACCGTAATCCCGTTTGGCTGTATCTGCCACCCGCAATAATCCGTTCCGTCGTAGGCGACAGTTAATTTAATCCGTCTCATATTTTTATTCGTTCCCCTTTATTCTGTCAGATCATATGCGTTTTCAACTTTCCACCGTGTCTTTTCCTTCTTCGCCGTCTATCCCCGGAAAAGCAGACCTGCACAGACCTGTCATGCCAAATACTTTTTCAGCCTCCGCATCGGGCTGCCTTTGGAGAATCCACAACTGAAACCGAAGTCCGCCAGATACTCTGTATTCTCCTCCGTCACCAGGCTGCTTTTAGAAAATCCACAACTGAAACGGCACGAATTTTCCGACCGCAAACACTCCCGCTGCATAGAGAATCGTAATCAGATACGCCGCTTTGTCTCTTCCGTTATATTTCAGCGGCTTCATCCTCGTCCTTCCCTCTCCTCCGTGATAGCAGCGCGCTTCCATCGCCATTGCAAGATCGTTTGCCCGGCGGAAAGCAGAAACAAACAACGGTACAAGAATCGGGATCATCGCCTTTGCCCTCTGAATAATATTCCCGCTCTCAAAATCTGCTCCTCTGGCGATCTGCGCTTTCATGATCTTATCCGTCTCCTCCAAAAGAATCGGAATAAAGCGAAGCGCGATCGACATGATCATCGCAACCTCATGAACCGGAAGATGAAGCTTGTTCAAAGGATTCAGCAGTTTTTCCATTCCGTCCATCAATCCGTTGGGAGATGTCGTAAACGTCATAAGAGACGATCCCGCCACAAGATACATTAAGCGAAGCGCCATAAACACCGAAGTACGAACGCCTTCTTCCGTAATCGTAAAAATCCAAAAATGCAGCAGCGTTTCGCCGCCTCTTGTCAAAAACAGATTCATAACGACCGTAAACATCAGAAGGATCACGATCGGTTTTAACCCTTTTACAATATATTTCAGAGGGACTTTCGACATATAGATTACCATTCCGAGAAACAATGTCGCAATTACATACCCAAGGAAAGAACTCTGAACAAACAAAGAGACAAGAAATAAAAGCGTGCAGATAATCTTCACCCGTGGGTCTAAACTATGTATCCGGCTTTTTACCGGGTAATACTGCCCGATCGTAATATCTCTGATCATATAAAACTCCTCATTATCTCATCCGCAGCTTCTTCAATCGTTGTCGCATCAGGCGACACATCAAATCCGCGGTCTTTCAAGTCATGCATCACATAAGTAACCTGAGGCGCCGCAAGTCCGACCTCCTCCAACTCTTTATAATGCCGGAACACTTCTTTCGGAGTACTATCCAGCATCTTTTCCCCCTTATTCATCACAATGATACGGTCTACATACCGCGCCACATCTTCCATACTGTGCGACACAAGAACGACCGTCATCCCTGTCTCTTTATGCAGTTTTGCAATCTGGTCAAGAATCTCGTCTCTCCCTTTCGGATCAAGTCCCGCCGTCGGCTCATCCAAAATAAGCACTTTCGGCTTCATAGCCAACACTCCCGCAATCGCCACACGCCTCTTCTGTCCTCCCGAAAGCTCAAACGGAGACTGCTTATAATACTTTTCGGGAAATCCGACTAATTCCAGAGCTTCCCTCGCATTTTTCTCACTCTCTTCCTCCGACAATCCCTGATTCTTCGGGCCGAAACAAACATCACTTATCACATCGACTTCAAACAACTGATGCTCAGGATACTGAAACACAAGACCTACCTGACTGCGCAGTTTTCTCATGTCGTACCCTTCCGCATAAATGCTTTGTCCATCGTACAGAATATCCCCGGAAGTCGCCTTCATAAGTCCGTTTAAATGCTGAATCAGCGTAGATTTTCCTGATCCGGTATGACCGATGATCCCGACAAACTGCCCCTGCCCGATCTCCAAACTGATATCATTGAGCGCACGTTTCTCATAAGCCGTGCCGGGACTGTATATATAATTTACATGCTCTAACGCAATCGACATAACGCTTCCACCAACTCTTCCCTTCTTAGAATTCCTTTCGGAATATCAAGACCACGTTTTCTAAGTTCCTCCGCAAGCATCGTAACTTGCGGAACATCCATCCTGTATGATTTCAGCTCATCTGCACGGCCGAAAATTTCTCTCGGCGTCCCGTGCATTACAATATGACCGCTGTCCATAACAAACACCTGATCCGCATCGATCACTTCTTCCATATAATGAGTGATAAGAATGACCGTTACGTTCTTCTCTTTTCTCAAACGCGCAACCGCCTGAAGCACCTCCTTGCGCCCGTTCGGATCAAGCATGGCAGTCGGTTCATCCAAAACAATACACTTCGGCTCCATCGCGATCACTCCTGCGATCGCCACACGCTGCTTCTGACCGCCGGAAAGTTTATTCGGAGAGGACGCCCGATATTCCGTCATCCCGACAAGACGCAGACTTTCCCCTACTCTTTCCCATATCTCATCTGTCGGTATCCCTATATTTTCAGGTCCGAAACCAACATCTTCTTCTACGACAGTTCCGATGATCTGGTTGTCAGGATTTTGAAATACCATTCCCGCACTCTTTCGCACGTCCCACAGATTCTCCGGATCTTTCGTATCCTGTCCGTCCACCCATACAGTACCGCCTGTCGGGATCAATATTGCATTCATATGCTTTGCAAGAGTAGACTTTCCCGAACCGTTATGACCGAGAACCGCCACAAAAGAACCTTGCGGCACATCAATATCAACCCCGTCAATGGCGCGGTTTGTTCCGATCACATTTCCTTCCTCATCACGTTTATCATATTCATATACAAGCTTTTCCGCATGTATCATATTCATAGGCAGACCGCCTTTCCCGGTTTTATTTCACCTTAATTCTTCTCAATCTCTCCGCACTTACAAAAACTGCGTTTTCAGACAGATTATGGATTCCATTTTACTGCATGAAAATGTTTTTTTCAACCCGCCACAAACGCATTTTTTCTCCCTGCCAGAAACAAACGCTTCAATCCGAACTGCTCCGAAACCCTTCTCCAAACACTTCACTCGTCTCCATAAACATTAAAAACATATTCTCATCCGCTTCTTCCGCCGCACATTTCACGAGAAATGCCTCAGATTTGCTGCATGCACAAAGCAAGACATTCTTTTTCTTTCCCGTGTATGTTCCCGTCGCTTTGACAGACGTTACCCCTCTCTTTGTCAGCTCTGCGATCTTTGCCGCCACTTCATCTCCCTTTTCGGTTACAACAAAGGCCAGCGTTCCTGCTCCGAGTCCATACAACACTTTGTCAATCACAACAACCGATGCAAATGTAGAGACCAATCCATAAAGGGCCGCATCTACATCTCCGAATACAGGCCATCCCAGAAGAATGATCCCAAGATCAATGATCATCGTAATTTTCCCGACAGATAGATGAGGGCGTTTTTTCTTGATCGGCATGATGACAAAATCAAGACCTCCCGAAGAAGAGCCCCGCATATAGAACATAACCATCCCGGCTCCCATCAGCGCTCCGGAACAAAGCGCAGCCATCATCCTCTGTCCTTCATACATCGGAAACACCGGAAAAACGACATCAAGAAAAAATGTTGTGATCACCATTGATTTCGCCGTTTTCAAAAGAAAACGTTTCCCCAGTGTACGATAACTGATCACGATAAGGGGCAGATTTATAAAAAGAGTAAGTGTTCCGACCGGAATCCCGAAAACATGATTCAGCAATAGAGATATTCCCGTAATTCCGCCGGGAGCAAAATCGGCGTTTCCCGCAAACGTATATACCCCTGCCGCAAACAATACCGCCCCCGCAATATCATAAAATAAATCGCCCCACAATAATTTTGCAGTTTTCCATTTCATTTCCTTTGTTTTTTTCCACATAAAAACCTCTGTATGCCATACTTATTCACAATGCTTAGTTACACTGTATTCAGTATATGCAAAACAGAGGTTTCTAATCATGCGCTTTTTCTGCGTTCCGAGCTTCTTCCCGCGCATACATTTTCAAATTCACGAAGCTTTTGCTCAGCTTCGGGATTCAGATATTTCGGTACTGCAATCTGGACTGTTACGTATTGATCGCCTCTCACTTCCGGATTTTTCATCGAGACGATTCCTTTTCCTTTCAGGCGGATCTTCGTCCCCGACTGCGTTCCCTTTGCGATCTTACATAAAACATCCCCGTACAGCGTCTGCACTTTCGTTTCTCCGCCAAACACTGCCGTCGTATACGGAACAAAAACTGTCGTATAAACATCGCTGCCTTTCCGTTCGTAGCCTGCTTTTACTCCCACATTTACTTTTAAAAACAGATCTCCGTTCTCTCCGCCGTTCACCCCTGGCATTCCTTTTCCGCGCAGACGGATACTCTTACCCGTATCAATCCCCGCAGGAATATGAACCTGCAAACTCTTAGAAACGCCCTGACTATTCGGATCTTTAAAGGTAAACGTTTTATCACATCCAAAGACAGCTTCCTCAAAAGTTACCGCTATCTCCGCGTGCAGGTCTTCTCCTTTTGCATCCCTCTGCCGCTCATATCCGCGAAATCCATGAAATCCGCGAAAATCCTCTTCCCCTTTGCTTCCATGCATTCCGCGGCCGAAAATATCTCCAAACATATCTCCGAACATATCATCCATATTTCCGCTTTCAAAATGGTACTCCTGATATCCGCCGTTTCCGTTCGTATAAGCTCTGTGATAAGAACCTCCCGAAAACGGATTGCCTGATGTATCTTTGCCAAACGGATCAGCCGATGCTCCCTGATCAAATGCCGCATGGCCAAACTGATCGTACATCTTTTTCTTCTCCGGGTCGCTCAGTACCGTATACGCCTCCGTCACTTCTTTAAACTTCTTCTCCGCCTGTTTATCGCCTTGATTCGTATCAGGATGATATTTCTTCGCCAGCTTTCTGTAAGCCTTTTTTATCGAGCCGGCATCTGCTCCTTTTGATAGACCGAGCACTTCATAATAATCTCTTTTTACTGACATTTTCCTTCCCTCCCACAATTACAAATTCAAGATCACTGATTTTATTCTTGTTCCATTCTACTAAAAATCATTATTTACACAAATTATCTCTTTGATATAAAACCACCCCGGAGAAATTTCCGGGGTATCTTTAGTTCTGTTCTATTTGTAATATAGCAGTTGTCTTTTTAAATGTCAATATTTTCGTAAATATTTTTCCGAAATTACAAAAACCCGCAGAGCAAACACTCTGCGGGTCATATCGCTATATCAAATCTATATTCAGATTATGATTACTCGATGATCTTAGCTACAGTACCTGATCCTACTGTACGTCCACCCTCACGGATAGCGAAACGAAGACCTTCTTCCATAGCTACCGGATGAATCAGTTCAACTGTCATCTCTACGTTATCTCCAGGCATACACATCTCGATACCAGCCGGAAGTTCGCAAACACCTGTTACGTCTGTTGTTCTGAAGTAGAACTGTGGACGGTAGTTGTTGAAGAATGGAGTATGACGTCCACCTTCGTCTTTTGTCAGTACGTAAACCTGGCATGTGAATTTCTTATGGCAGTTTACTGTACCTGGTTTGATAAGAACCTGTCCTCTTTCGATCTCTGTTCTCTGGATACCACGAAGAAGTGCTCCGATGTTATCTCCAGCCTGAGCCTCATCAAGAAGCTTACGGAACATCTCGATTCCTGTTACAACAGTCTTCTTAACATCATCATGGATACCGATGATTTCAACTTCGTCAGATACGTGAAGTGTTCCACGCTCTACTCTACCAGTTGCAACTGTTCCACGTCCTGTGATAGAGAATACGTCCTCTACTGGCATCAGGAATGGCTTATCTGTAGCACGCTCTGGTGTTGGGATCCATGTGTCAACAGCGTCCATGAGTTCCATGATCTTGTCTCCCCACTCTCCGTCTGGATCTTCAAGAGCCTTAAGAGCTGATCCCTGGATGATCGGTGTGTCATCTCCTGGGAAGTCATACTCGCTAAGTACTTCACGGATCTCCATCTCTACGAGTTCAAGAAGCTCTTCATCGTCAACCATATCACATTTGTTCATGAATACAACGATGTATGGTACGTTAACCTGACGGGACAGAAGGATATGCTCTTTAGTCTGAGCCATAACTCCGTCAGTAGCAGCTACAACAAGGATAGCTCCGTCCATCTGAGCAGCTCCTGTGATCATGTTCTTAACGTAGTCAGCATGTCCTGGGCAGTCAACGTGTGCGTAGTGACGGTTAGCTGTCTCATACTCAACGTGAGCTGTAGAAATTGTGATACCACGCTCTCTCTCTTCTGGAGCTTTATCGATGTTCTCGAAATCTACAGATGCGTTACCTTCTACTCTGTGAGAAAGTACTTTTGTGATAGCAGCTGTAAGAGTTGTCTTACCGTGGTCAACGTGACCGATAGTACCGATATTACAATGCGGTTTGTTTCTTTCAAATTTAGCCTTTGCCATTTTGAATATCCTCCTTAAAAATATAGCCCGATATGGGGCAACCTAGTTTTGGTTTCGATTTTAAACCTGGCTAAGTTTGATTATATTTCAAACTTAGCCGATTTTCAAGCCTTTTATAATATTTTAGGCATTTTTATTGGATAATACCTTCTCCTGTACAGACTTCGGTACTGGCTCGTATTTCTCGAAGAACATTGAGTAGTTACCACGTCCCTGAGTTCTGGAACGAAGGTCTGTAGAGTATCCGAACATTTCTGACAGCGGAACATACGCACGTACAATCTTTCCACCACCGAGATCATCCATACCTTCGATACGTCCACGACGTGAGTTCAGGTCTCCGATGATATCTCCCATATATTCTTCAGGCATTGTAACCTCTACCTTCATGATAGGCTCAAGAAGTACAGGTGATCCCTGCTTCATTGCATCCTTGAATGCAAGAGAACCAGCGATGTGGAATGCCATCTCACTGGAATCGACTTCATGGTAAGATCCGTCGTATACGTTAGCATGAACACCAACTACCGGGAATCCTCCAAGGATACCAGATTTCATAGCTTCCTCAATACCTTCACCTACTGCCGGGATGTATTCCTTCGGAATAGCTCCTCCGACTACAGTAGACTCGAACTTGTATGTCTCCTCACCGTTGACATCCATTGGCTCGAATTTAACTTTACAGTGTCCGTACTGTCCACGTCCACCTGACTGTTTCGCATACTTGCTGTCAACATCAACCGGTTTTGTGATGGACTCTTTGTAAGCAACCTGAGGTGCACCTACGTTAGCCTCAACTTTGAACTCACGAAGAAGTCTGTCAACGATGATCTCAAGGTGAAGCTCACCCATACCAGCGATGATTGTCTGTCCAGTTTCCTGATTTGTATGAGCACGGAATGTCGGGTCTTCTTCTGCAAGTTTTGCAAGAGATTCTCCAAGTTTTCCCTGAGAAGCCTTTGTCTTAGGCTCGATAGCAAGCTCGATAACCGGCTCCGGGAATTCCATGGACTCAAGAATTACAGGATGCTGCTCATCACAGATTGTATCTCCTGTTGTAGAGAACTTGAATCCGATTGCTGCAGCGATATCTCCTGAATATACTTTATCCAGCTCTTCACGCTTGTTGGCATGCATCTGAAGGATACGTCCAACACGCTCTTTTTTACCTTTTGTAGCGTTGAGCACATAAGATCCGGAATTCACTGTTCCCGAGTAAACTCTGAAGTAAGCAAGTTTACCTACAAACGGGTCAGACATGATCTTGAATACAAGCGCTGAGAACGGCTCTTCATCAGAAGAATGTCTCACTGTATCATTTCCGTCCATATCTACACCCTGAATAGCCGGAACGTCAAGCGGTGACGGCATGAATTCGATTACTGCGTCAAGAAGCTTCTGAACACCTTTGTTCTTGTAAGCTGTACCGCAGCATACCGGAACAGCAGTACATTCGCATGTCGCTTTTCTCAGCACTTTCTTCAGCTCGTCTATCGACGGCTCTTCACCTTCAAGGTACATCATCATAAGCTCGTCATCCAGCTCGCAGATCTTCTCTACGAGTTCTGTATGATACAGCTCTGCGTCATCTTTCATTGCTTCCGGAATCTCTTCGATGGAGATGTCATCTCCCTTGTCATCGTTGTAGATGTAAGCTTTCATTTCAAAAAGATCGATGATTCCTTTGAACTCGTCTTCTTTTCCGATCGGAAGCTGAAGACAAATTGCGTTTTTACCTAATCTTGTTTTAATCTGCTCTACTGCGTTGTAGAAATCAGCGCCCATGATGTCCATCTTGTTAATGAACGCCATTCTCGGTACGTTGTATGTGTCAGCCTGACGCCATACGTTTTCTGACTGAGGCTCAACACCGCCCTTGGCACAAAATACACCTACCGCACCATCAAGCACACGCAGGGAACGCTCTACTTCTACTGTAAAGTCAACGTGTCCCGGTGTATCGATGATGTTGATACGATGCTCTAACGCGCCTGCTTTCGGCTTGCAGTTTTCCTGCAGCGTCCAGTGACATGTTGTCGCAGCAGATGTGATCGTGATACCTCTTTCCTGCTCCTGGGCCATCCAGTCCATAGTTGCAGTTCCTTCGTGAGTATCACCGATCTTATGGTTAACACCTGTATAATAAAGAATACGCTCTGTTGTCGTAGTCTTTCCGGCATCAATATGCGCCATAATACCGATGTTTCTGGTTCTGTCTAATGGATATTCTCTACCAGCCAAGATCTTTTCCTCCTCTATTTGGTCATTCTTCGGGATAATTTCCGAAGAATATGCCTCGCACCTGCCTCGCTAAGAGGCGCAGCAGTGTCCGGCTCTTAGAAACGATAGTGTGCAAACGCTTTGTTTGCCTCTGCCATCTTGTGCATATCTTCTTTTCTCTTCACAGCTCCGCCTGTGTTGTTCGCTGCGTCAAGAATTTCGTTTGCCAGTCTCTCTTCCATTGTCTTCTCGCCTCTCTGACGGGAATACATAGTCAACCAGCGAAGAGCAAGCGCCTGTCTTCTGTCAGCTCTAACCTCGATCGGTACCTGATATGTTGCTCCACCGATACGTCTTGCTTTTACTTCCAGAACCGGCATCATGTTGTTCATAGCTTCCTCGAACACTTCGATCGCCGGTTTCTCAGCCTTTGCCTCTACTCTTTCAAATGCTCCGTATACAATTTTCTGTGCTACACCTTTCTTACCGTCAAGCATGATGTTGTTGATAAGTTTGGTAACAACTTTATTGTTGTATATCGGATCCGCTAATACATCTCTTTTCTGAGTATGTCCTTTACGTGGCACGGTCCTTCCCTCCTTAATCATTTTTTCCGGTTATACCGGGATTAATTCATCGGTACTCACATGTGTCTTCTATGAAATCACATACCATGTGCTCGCGGCCGCGGGACGTCTATCTTTGTCCGCACCTCCGGTACTCCTTCGGAGCGGAATCTCAAATCCGCAACCCTTTCTCACTGAACGATCAATGAGGCACGATAATCATAGTTCTGTTTGTGATACGATTTAACTACTTAGTTACTGCTCTTGTTCTTTTACGCTTATCGTCCACTCGAAAATCCGATTCGCTTACGCAGCCTTTCGTACTGACGTACTTCCGATCTTCTCATGAAAACCTCGGATGAAAACAAATACGCCGCTGTGCTTATACCTGTTTTCCTTTCTCAGTTTTTTATTTTGCGTCTTTCGGTCTTTTTGCACCGTATTTAGAACGAGCCTGTCTTCTCTTAGCAACTCCTGCTGTATCAAGTGTACCACGGATAATGTGGTATCTTGTACCCGGCAGGTCCTTAACTCTTCCTCCGCGGATCATAACAACGCTATGCTCCTGAAGGTTGTGTCCTTCACCCGGAATGTAGCTTGTTACTTCGATTCCGTTAGAGAGACGAACTCTGGCGATTTTTCTCAGAGCTGAGTTCGGTTTCTTCGGAGTAGCTGTCTTAACTGCTGTACAAACACCTCTTTTCTGCGGTGCAGATACGTCAGTCGCACGTTTCTTCAGGGAGTTGTATCCTTTCTGAAGAGCCGGTGCTGTAGACTTTTTCTCTGAAGTCTGGCGACCTTTTCTAACTAACTGGTTAAATGTTGGCATTCTTTTTCACCTCCTATGAATTATTCGTTTCCTCATGACTTATGTCATAAGGGGCTGCGGATAATATGTCTTTATCCTTTTCGGCGCACAAAAAGAACAACGTCTTTTTCTGCACGCTAGGTTAGTTTATTACGTTTTTTTAAGAAAGTCAAGGGATTTGCCAACTTTTCCGCCTTTTTCATGTCTTTTTTCTTTTTTTCATTCTTTCTTTATAAAATTGCTCCGTCTTTTCACAGTCATATCTTTAAAATAAATGATAAAAAACGGGAAAATCACGGTTATCTTCTCAGATAATCCATAACTTTCCCGTCTCTGTTATCTCTTTATTCAGATTGTCCGAATGCCTTCGGCATCAGAATTATTTTTCCTGATTTCTTCTTCTGAATCCGAATACGAACGCTGCCGCTGCAAGGAGTAATGTTCCCGCATATACAAACAGGTTTGAGCTGTCGCCTGTCTGCACTGCCGAATTTCCTGTGCCGCTGCCTCCTGTACTTCCATTTCCGCCTGCGTTTCCACTACCGTTTCCGCTTCCGCCTGTGCTTCCACTGCCGTTTCCGTTTCCGCCTGTGCTTCCATTTCCGTTTCCTTCACCGTTTCCATCGCCGCTTCCGCCGTCGACCGGTTTCAGATTCTGGATTGCCGTATTCAATGCAAGCGCTGCCTGATCGACTTCATCCTGATCTGCATCTGCTTTTTCAAGAACTGCCTTTGCATTTTGAAGAGCCGCATTAAACTCTGCCTTACCTTCTTCTTTATACTGTGTCAGATCAAGCGCTTCCGCCTTGCCGATTGCCTCCTTAAGCGTATCTTTATTCACCTGAGGAGTCTGATCTTTTTCATTCAAAGCCTCCTGTGCAGCTTTCAGCTCTTTTGCCATCTGATTCACATCGTCCTGTGTTCCCGCAAAGCTTCCGCCGGCAATGTCTGCAAGAAGTTTTTCCGCCTCTTCCAGTTTTGCAGTAAATGCAGTTTTGGCATCGTCATCTTTGTAATCATTCAGATCTAATCCCTTAGCCGCCTTAACTGCCGCTTCAAGCTCTACTGCAGAAATCGGAGGAACCGGTGTTCCCGGACTCTTGATATCGAATTTATCCAACTGCGGAGCTTTTGTATCGAACGCCGTAAATACGAGGCATCCTTCGCCTGCTGTTTTCACATTCAGTTTGAATTCTTTCGTATGTGTCGCATCTGCGCTGCTTGCGCCTGCCGTTACTTCTCCGGCTTCGATCTTGCCGTCTTTTTCTGCCCATTTGAATCCGTTCTGAGTGCTTCCGCTTCTGTAAGACAACGTAACTGTATATTCTCCCGCCTGCGGAGCATTGTAGTAAAGTGTCAGCGTATCGCCTTTGTTCATCGAGTTGACAAACTTACCGCCGCTTGCCCAATCAGCTTCCTTTACTTCCATCTTCCACTGACCGTCGCTTGGGTCTTCTACGTTTTTAGCTTCAAGTCTCTCTGCTTCAAGAGTCTTTGCATTTCCGTCTACAGGGAATTCAAATCGATTGTCTTCCGCATACATCTCTTTTTCAAATGTAGCAGTGATCGTATGTCCGTTTGCCAAAACTTCCTCAAATGTATATTTCGTTCTAGAACCTACGGATTTTCCGTCTACGACTACATCCTTCACTGCATAGCCTTCATTCGGCTTCATTTCAAATTCCTTTGAAGAACCTTCTTCTACTTCCACTGCTCCAAGCGGTGAAATCGTTCCCTGCTCGCCTTCTGCAACGGATGAAGTGATCGTGTATTTCTCCATCGGAACTTCTTTTGCCGTTACTTCAAATTTATCAAGGTTCGGAGAACCTTTGTCGTCTGCAGTAAAGATCAGTTCTCCGTCGCCTGCTGCCGTGATCTCTACATCAAACTCTAACGTCTCATATTTCGTTCCGTTAGACTCTGTTCCATATATGTCAGCCTTAGATCCTGCTGTCACGTTCTTGCCAGACCAGTTCAAAGAGTTCGGCTGTTTTCCGCTTGCCAGTCTTCCGCTCTGGTATGTTGCTTTGAACGTATATGTTCCCGCTTTATCTGCATGGAACGGAACTTTGATGATGTTGCCTTTTTCAAACCAACCGACTTTCTGTCCGTTACTTGCTTTATCATCTGCCACAAGGCGAACGTGTTTACCATTTTCCGATGTTCCTTTATCTAATATGAAGTGCTCTGCCTCAAGCTGTTTTGTTCTTCCTTTCAGACGAGGCATAATAAATCTATCTTCATCTGTGTATGTAGATCGCTTTGTAAGACTGTTCAGAGCCGCTTCCAGTTTCGTACAAGCTTCGGCATAATCCTGTGCTCCTGCATTTGTTTTTTCCATAACTGCTTTCGCATCTTTTATCGCCGCCTGAAGCGCTTCCCAGCTTCCGCTTGTATACTGCGCTTCATTATATCCTGCTTTCTCGATCTGAGCTAATTTTTCTTTTACTTTTTCTTTTGTATACTGCTCAGAGTCAGCGATCGTCACTGTCACCGGATTATTGAATCCGATAATCGTTCCGTTCGTCGGATCTGCAAGAACAGCAGTAAAGGAAAGATCGCCTGTCTCTCCCGGCACTCTTCTTGTCTCAACATGAGCTTGCGCCTCTGTCTGACCGTCTGCAAACTTCAACTCCATATTTCCGTCTGCATTAAAGTGATCCTGCCATGCGCTTCCCGGATTTACCTGGAACTGTACCGTAGCTTCGCCTTTTGTTCCTCCGAGACGTTTTACCATGATCGGAGTCTTTGTGTTTTCATTAACACGATAGCTCGGATACTCGATCTGGAACATACCTTTTCCGCCGTTGTTCAATACTAACGCGGCATCTACTCCGATTGCCTCTGTACCCGTTCCTGTATTAACAATTTTTAATGTATGCTTTCCTTCTTTTAACGTATCAGACTCAAAGATTCTTTGCTGAAGCTTTCTCTTATCTGACTTCGTATTAATAGACGCCACCTTGTTGCCGTCGATATATACGTCTGCCGGACCGTGGCTCGGATCGATCGTACCTACAAGCCATACTTTCGTTCCTGTAAACTTCACAGTTGCCTCTGCATTCGGACGACACCACATACCTGTGCCTTCGATAAACTGATCTCCCGACTCCTTTGACCATCCGTCTGCCGTAAACGCTCTGTCATCGACTACCTGAAGTCCTTCCGGAATTCCGTTCGGAGCTTCCATACCTGCCGCCGCTTTATAAACGCCGACCTCACTGATCATAGGAATTTTATTTTCCGCGCTTTCATGCGCCGTTACCGTGATCCTGATCTTACTTGATTTTACAGGGCTTCTGCGGCTGAGACGTTTCGCGCCAACCGTTGTTCCCTCGTCAAACTTCTTCCACTCACCGTTCGCAGTCTGATACTCAACTTTAAACTTGCCGATTCTCTGTCCGAACTCAATCGACTCTTCGATAGACACAACATCGAACAGTGTATCTTTTTTCAGGTCGATCAGAAGTGTGCCTGATTTTGTCTCATCATTCACAGTCCAATATGTATCATCTTTTCCGTCCAATACGTTCTGCGGAGAATAAGTTGTGTCCTTTCCGCGAACTTCTGTTGCGGAAACCTCAGCATCTTTTGCAAGGTTCTTCTCAAACGTTTTATTAATAGCCGTACCGAATTCCGTTACACGTCTTAAGATCGCATCGTCAACTTTTCCTTTATTATTCGGAGGAACATTCAAAAGAAGCGGAGCATTATGACCTACAGAGCGGAAGTACATCTCTGATAATTCTTCCATTGTCTTCGGTGTCTTCTTACTATCTCCCCAGAACCATCCTGACGTGATTCGTGCGTCCGCTTCCGGAACTGTCCACTGATTTCCGTCTGGGAAACCTTTCGTATATCCGCCCGAAGAGTTGCTGTTAATCGTATTTTTCTCTTTATCTACATTCGATTTTGACCAAGTCTCCTCTGCCGCAAATCCGTTCTCGTTTCCGATCCAACGGACAGTTGTGTAAGCTTCTGCTCCGAACAGCATACAGTCGTCAACCTGATTTCCGGCAATTCCTTCATATTGCTGAATTGTGTCAAACCATTTTTTAAAGTCGTATTCCTGATATCCGGCGCCGCTTCCTTTCGCACCATCCATCCATACTTCTTTAAAATGCCCTTTATTTCCGTATTTGTCGTTTCCAAGTATCTCGATCAACTGATCATTATAATATTTATTGTAATCTTTCGCATCTTGCTGTTTTACTTGTTCCCAAGTCAAACCATTGACCGGTTGGTTTTTATCTGGTTTTCCATCATTATTAGTATCCACAAACTCTACTAATGCCTTACCGGATGCATCTTTATACCCATAGCTTTCATCATGGATATCCCACGGGGACAGATATAAGCCCATGTCCATATCATGTTCTGTACATGCTTTTGAAATGTCGGCAAGGACATCACCTTTTCCACCCTGATAATTTGTCGCGCCGGAAACGTCGTACTGCGTTGCTTCACTTGCCCATATACAGAAACCATCATGGTGCTTCGCAGTCACGATCAATTTCTTGAAACCTGCTTCTTTCAATGTTTTAACAAGTGTGTCCGCATCAAAATCTTCCGTCAGTTTAAAGATCTCATTCGGAGTCTTATCGCCGTAATGTTCTCCCCATTCGATCTCATTAAATGTATTCGGTCCAAAGTGGCAAAATGCAGCCAGTTCCTGTTTCTGATACTCATACTGATTCTTTGACGGTATCGTCTTGTCCTTCTTCGGCGCCGCCGTATCGTTGTCTGTCAGCTCATCCGTTTTAACGTATGTGTCTTCGGCAGCCTGAACCTGCACAACTCCGCCGGTCGAAAGAGCTGTCTGCACGATCATTCCGGCAGCTAATAACAATGCCAGATACTTTCTCTTTTTCATACTTTTCCTTTCCCCTTGATCTTTTTTTATTTTTTCAAGTTTCACAAGTATTAGAATTTTACCATATTCGCACAAAAATATCAGTATTTTCTTTGTTCTTTCTATATTTTTGGAACTTTTTCACAGCATTTCCATTACAGATGTAGTTATCTCTTATTATATTCTGTGCAAATCGACACCACATCGACCGTTTATTTTCTTGTAAAATTTTGACTGATTCATAAATTTATCGATTCATAAAATCCGACGGACTTTTTCCTTCATATTTCAAAAAAACATGTGTAAAATATGCCGGATCTTCAATCCCCACCATTTCCCCCACTTCACAAACTCTATATTCTCCTGTTTCGAGAATTTCTTTTGCCTTTTCAATTCTATATGAATTAATAGCGTCAGTAACTGTATACCCTGTCTCTTTTTTGTATACCCGACTCAAATAACTACTATTTACAAACAACTCTTTACCAATATCTTTCAGACTTATTTTCCCTCTATAATCCCTTTCAATAATAGAATTTACCTTTCTTGACAAGCTGCTTCCTTCTTTTTGTTCTTCTTCCAAAATAGTCGAAATAGCCTCGCAGGTTTCTCTCATCACCTCCGCAAGCGCAGCTTTTGATTTACTTCTATAAACTGCATCAAGCGCCTTCTCAGGCACCAATATCTTTTCCATTTTTTCCTTGCTTTTCACCTTTCTGACAAGGTACAATATTATTGCATGCGTATCCGACCGGCATTGCTCTATAGGACGAGTTTCCTGTTTTAAATATTCCTCAAACTCCTCTGCACATAACTTCTTGTTCTCCTCCATTCCACTGCGCAGCGCAACATACAAACGCCTCATATAACTTTCCACATCATTTTCATCTTTCCAATACTGAATATATTCCGTATAGTTTTCCTTTACATTAACAGGACTATTATCTGTATATATATCGGAAAGGTTTCTTATAGCCTGTTTTTTCCCCACTCTTCCCCATTCCGCACTCTTTACAACCTTTCCCGCTCCAATCCTCAATCTTATATTCTGAAATATCTTTGCTATCGAAACAACTTTTTCCAGTCTTCTTTGAAACCACGCAGCATTCTCCTCCGAGCCTTTATATTCTATAACGAAAATAAGCATCCCGCTTTCTCCCTCAGCCACCACAACTTTGTGATCTAAAAAAGTACTATTCAATATCTCTTCTATTCTATTTTTGCACACCTCATAATCATAACGTTCAATATCTCGCATTTCACACGCACATACCCTGCATGCTTCGCCTTGGAAAAAGGGGATCTCTTTCTCTCTGCCCACACATTTTTTTGCATCCACTTCACACTGCTCAATTATTTTTTTCACTGCTCTAGGCAATTCTAAAAAAAAATCGTTTTTCACTACAAAATCAGAAACCTGAAATTTTATTGCCTGTTGTGCATATGTAAAATCACTATATGCCGTCAAAATGATCACTTTAATATCCGGAAATCTTTCATTAAGCATTCCGATTAATTCCATTCCATCCATAATCGGCATCTTTATATCTGTTATTATAATATCTACATGTATTTTTTCTTCTTCTAAATATTTCAACACTTGCGCGCCATTTTGCATAGAAGCGCAAACTTTACATCCAAGCTTTTCCCACTCTATTAATTCCACAATTCCTTCCCTGATATTTTTTTCATCATCCGCAACAATAACATTATACATTTTCTTCTCTCTCCTCAATCGGTATCTTAATGTAAATAATGGTGCCTGTATTTATTTTGCTCTTAATTTTAATCCGGTACTCTTCTCCATAAATATGTCGAAGTCTTAAATCTACATTTTTTAGGCCTATTTTTTCTCTTGACGAACCGTTCTCAGCCTGTTCAAGTGAATTAAAATATTCTTTCACATCAAACCCCGCTCCATTATCCTGAACCGTCACAAGCAAATCCGTCCCCATTTTTTTTAATACAATTCGTATCACACCCTCGTTTTCTATATTTTCAATCCCATGAATCACCGCATTTTCCACAATGGGCTCAATCACAAATTTGGGTATAATACTCTTTTTTAGTTCTTCATCCTCAACAATAATTTTATAAAAAAATCTATCCTCAAATCTCATTTTCTGAAGATATAAATAGAATTCTGTATATTCAAGTTCTTCTCCCACTGTGATTCTATCAACATTGTTCGTATAAATACTGGCTCGCAAAAGTGCGGACAATTTCGATACCATTTTATAGATTGTTTCGTTCCCACTTCTCTTCGCTTTAATTTGTATTGTCAACAATACATTAAAAAGAAAATGAGGATTCATCTGATGTTGAAGAAACCTTATTTCCATTTCATTAAGCAATATCTGCGACTCATATTTATTGCGAATCAACTCCCTTAGCTCATCCATCATTTCATTAAATGCTCGGCCCAGACTATTTATCTCTGCATTTTTATATTCTTTGATCCGAATATCATAATTTCTATTCCGCACACTTTCCATCGCATGTATAAATTCATTTAGAAATCCCGTTGATTTCAAACTAATTACAACAGCCGCAATAAGACATATTATAATCAGCATAACCCCCAAAATGATATACGTCCGTATCCCTTCCAAAACTTTTTTTATCAGTAAACTTTGTGGATAAAGGTGAACAAGGCGTACTCCCTTTCCCAAATTTTCCACTTCTCTGGAAGTCATCATATATGTTTCGTTCAAATAGACTTCCCCGGTATCACATTCTGTAATTTTTTCATCTATATACGAACCTATTTCATCTTCTTTATTACTTGACAGTACTTTATTTTCCTCATCTATCAAATATACTACTTCACCTTCATTTTGAACGAGATTCTCATACTGTGATGCAATATCTCTTTCATTTGTCGCAACCATTATAATAAGCGGAACATCTCTTTCAAAATCCGATCTCATTCTGCGTATATGAAAAATCACATTTTCAGAGCCCATCACAAGTTCCGAATAAATGTATTTTTCTGTTTCTTGTTCTGCCGCTTCATACGCCTTATAAACTTCTCGCTGTACTTTATTTCCACCGACTGACTGCACATCAACATAATCCAAAAGATAACCATCATTAAATACCGCCGCATATTCAACTACATCTAATTTTTTTGCATTACTGTATATTAATATCCTGTTTAACTCTCTGCTAAATTCTGTTTTTCTAAGATAAAATTCAGAATTTTCCCGATCATAATAATGACTGTCATCCAGCCAATTTTGCACCCCGTTACTCGCAGCCAACTCTAACACCAAATTTTCCATCACCAAAAAAGATTGATCCATTACCTCTGAAACCGCCGTAACTGTTGTATCAATATTATCGGAAACATTTTTCTTGGCATTTATATACAGATAAAAAGACATAACACATCCGAATAACAGCAACTCAACAAACAAAGTTCCCACAAACAAAAAAATCAATTTATCTCTAAGCGATATTGATACAAATTTTGATTTTATCGACTTTTGTTTGAAGTGCCCTCCCCCTGACACTCTCATTACAGCATCTCCTTCCACTAATTGATGTTCTCTGTTTTCCGCCATGTAATATACTTTCTAAAAAGCAATCCAGAGTAATAAAACTCATTTATACGTATCTTTAACACAATTATGCGTTCAAAATATGTTAAAGTCAAGAAAATTTCTGATTATTACCACGCAAAAGAGGGCCGATAAATATATGAAAATCTATAACTATGAAGGAAGAAAAAATCTCTGTGGCGAAAAAATCAAACTTGCCAGAACAAAAAAACGCATCACTCAAAGAGACTTGGCCGCCCGCCTGCAAACTCAAGGAATCACAATAGAAAGAGATAGTATTAGCAGAATTGAAATCGGCACCAGATTCGTCACCGATTATGAGTTAAAAATTCTTGCAAAAACTTTAGATGTAAGTATGGAATGGCTGACCGATGAAGAAACTATGAAAACCTGCTAAACACTATTGCTCTGAGAATTCTGCCGTGAAACTGCAAATAGCGGAATGACTTTCTAAATCAGACCGCTATTTGTCAAAACTTACTTATAAAGTAAATTTTCTATTTTTTCAATAGACAACTCTTCCGTATTATCCAAGAATACGTCCGGAACAGCCGGTTTAACACTCGCTCCAATACCGACAGCAGCTATGTTTGCCGCCTGAATCGCTTCTATCCCTGCCGCCGCATCTTCAAACGCAATACATTCCCACGGTTGTAGTTTTAAGTGTTCCATGCAATCTATAAACACTTCCGGATCCGGTTTCGTATATCGTATTTTAGAAGCATCAGCCACATAATCAAACATAGACAGAATTCCAAGTCCCTCAAGAACCGTTCTCGCATTCTTGCTCGCCGAAGCTACCGCAAGAAGAATTCCCTGCTTTTTCGATTCATTCAAAAAATCCATCACTCCCGGAAGAATATCTTTTGACGTCACCTGCTTGATCAACGCTTTATAGTATTCATTTTTCTTGTCTATAAATTTCGCTTTATCCTCAGATAAAAATGTTTCCTGCGCCCCATTTACTTCTAAAATTATCTCAAACGAACGCTCTCTGCTTACTCCTTTCAACCGCTCATTTACTGTTTTATCAAACGCAAGTCCCAATTCATCCGCCAGCTTTTTCCATGCGAGAAAATGATATTCAGCAGTATCCGTCAACACTCCGTCTAAGTCAAACAAAAACCCTCTTTTTTTTACCGGCATTTCCTGCACAGATACTTTTTCACCTTGTACATGTACCTTATATTTTCTTCCTTTCCATGTAAGCGTCGTCTCCATACTCTTTATAAACGATGGCATATGTGGTTCAAATCGAAGTTTCTCTCCCTGATAAGCCGGCAGCATCCCCATAAACCCTTGAACAGCCATTTGCCACAGCGCGCCACAATTTGCTATATGGATTCCATCTTCCGCTCCTCTGCGCACAAGTTCCATATCTACCGCTATTGTCCGATCAAGAAATTGTTCTGTTTCTTCTTCCATTCCCAATCGATTTGCCACAAGCATATGCACTGCCGGAGATAAAGATGAATCATGTGTTGTCAAAGGTTTATAATATTCATATGCCACCCTCAACTGCTCCTCTGTAAATTTTTCCGGGAAAATACTCATTAACGCAATTATATCCGCCTGCTTGATACACCTGCTTCTATAAATCTTTTCCTGAGAAGCGTAATGACCAAACGCTTTCTTCTTATCCTTCCAAATGGAATCCATATCTATTAGTGCATAATCTTCAAAATCTGCACTTTGCAGATACAATTTTCGTTTTTCATCATAAGGAACGACAAGAGAATCTGCAATCTTCTTGAAAATCTCCAATTCACTTTCCAAAGTGTTTGTCTTTTCCATAACTTCGCGATAACGGTCCGGTTTCTTTTCTTTCAAAAGGCGTAATGTTTCCAATGCAGAAATAAGGTTGAATTTCACCATATAGTTCGTAAACCCATTGTCCCTTGTCATAGGAGAATATTCATCCGGTCCCATCACATTCAAAAGATGATATTCCCCGTCTTCGCCTTTATCCACACGTTCACTCCAAAACCTTGAAGTTTCCAACAGAATTTCAGCCCCCTTATCAAAAAGGAACTTTTCATCACCCGATGCAAAGTAATAATGCATTACCCCAAATGCTACATCTGCTGTAATATGAACTTCATTATCCGCATATTCCCACATAGAACACTGCTCTGTTCCTGTAAGCCCTGACTGCCACGGATAACGTGCTCCTCTGCAATGATATCGCTGCGCATTTTGTTTTGCTCCTTCCAAAGTCCAATATCTATAGCCGATTAAACTTTTCGCCGATAGCGGATCCGTATACAGATAAAACGGAAGAAGATACATTTCACTATCCCAAAAATATCTTCCATAATATGCCTCGCCGGCAAATCCTTTCGCGCATACCTGAATACGTTCTTCCTCTTTTCCGCCACATCTAAGTAAATGATAAATCGAAAACCGAAGGCTATCCTGCAGCTTTTGGCATCCCTCTACAAGCACATCGGAATCTTTCCACTTCTGCTCCCAAATGATTTTACTTTTTTCAAGTAATTGTTTATACTCTAATCTCTCTGTTTGTTCAAGACACTCTTTCATTTCTTTGATGTAGTCTTCTGTCCGGTCTCTCGAACATCCCAGCACACTATATTTCACTAATGTCGCATTTTCAGTCAAAGCCCCTTCATAAATTACATCTATTGTTGTTTTCTCTAACTCTGTATGACATACCGCATCTAAACCACGCAACTGATTTTCACACATAATAGATGCTCTTTCTCCAACATCTGTCTTAACTGTAACACCAATTTTATTCTCTTTTTCAAACAGGCTGGATTCTGTAAAATGACAGTAACCATTTGTAGTAACTCCGGCATCAATTCCACTCTTAACAGTAATGTAAGGCGTTCCTTTTCTTGGTTTCAAGTCTGCCTGCTGTACAAACAATCGCTTTTCATCAAGACTTGCAAACCTTGAAAATTTAACATCAATCTCCTCTCCGGAAGCTGTAATCCAAGTGAAGGATCTCGTCAATTCTCCTGTTTTCATATTAAGAACCCGTCGGTAATCTCTAATATCACTTCGGATCATGTCCAGCTTCTCATTACCTGCCGCAATTTCTATCCGCATAAAATACGGTAAATTAATGATCACCTCTTCTAAAAAAGGATGCTTTCCCATCATAAGCGGCAAAAATGTTCCCTGCTTTGAAAGTGGATGTCGCTGCTGCTCCGTAGTGACACTCTTCATCGTTCTGGTGTACACTTCATTTTGCGGAGCATCTGCAAGTCCTTCTTCAAAACTTCCTCTCACATGAAAATATCCGTTTCCTTGTGTAAAAATTCCTTCATAATATTTATTTTTGTCTTGATCAAATCCATCTTCTACAATTTCAAATCCATTAATCCGCAAAATTTCATCATTCATCATCCGCATTCCTCCGAATTCTATTCTTTTACAGAACCGGCAGCCAATCCGGATATTACTTGCTTCTGCATCAACATATAAACAATAATACTTGGAACTGTAACAAGCACCGTAGCTGCAAACATAGCTCCATAATCACTTGCAAACGCACTCTTGAAATAATATAACGCAATTGGAAGCGTTCTTTTTTCAGTTCCCGTAGTCAATGTCAACGCAAACTGGAATTCATTCCAACAAAGCAGGAACTGAAGTACCCCGGCAGTCGCAAATGCCGGTCTCGTAAGCGGCAAAATAATTTGTACAAATGTTCTGAAAAATCCTGCTCCATCAATATATGCAGCTTCCTCCAAAGTAGGAGAAATTGTCTTATAATAGCTCATCATAATATATAAGGTAGTCGGCATTCCAAGCGCCGCATATACAACTATCAACCCTGTCAACGTATCGTAAAGATGTGCCGAATTTAACGTTTGATATAACGGCTGCAAAAGCGCGGCTCCCGGAATCACAAGAGCTGCCGAAAACAGCATTGTAATCAAACCCTTAAATCGAAATCTACATCTTACAAGCACATATGCTGCCATACTGAAAATCAACAAATTCAATATTGTTGCTATAATTGCCACCAAAATACTATTTTTGTAAAATGTCGTCAGCGGAGCAATCTCGAATGCTTTCACATAATTATCAAGCTCCTTGCTCATTCTATCTCTCCTTTACTTTTCTAATTGTCTATAATATAAATAACGCCCTTTACTAATGTAAAGGGCGAAAATCTCGCGGTACCACCTTATCTTACAGACAATTTTCTGTATCTCTTAAGTTCTTTAACGGAAACCACTCCGGGAAATCCTACCTGCCCTGCCTCTGCATTCTGAAATCCTGAATCCAGGAACCTCCACAGACTTTCCAGCCCTTCAGATATCCGGTTTAGAAGCTACCTTCCATCATCCCTCTCCGAAACCGTCTTTCAGCCGGGTGATCTTCTCTCCCAACCGGTCTGACCGGCAGCTTTGCTCCTCTCCCCGAACGGTTCTCTCTGACGGCAGTAACGATGTACTCCTCTTCCTCAGCACCTTTAATTCTTTACTAAATTGTTAAATATTTTTTAACTACAAATACTATAGCGGTCATGTGCTGATTTGTCAAGGGATTTCAGGTGGTTTAGAGAATCTTAAGAATGCATCTGCTTCCGCTTTCTATTCTTTTTCTTCTGTATTTCTTTTAACAAATCAGACTCTTATTTCATCCATTTTCTTCTGAAAAGGACTCCTGCCACTACTGCACCTGCAAGCAGCATCACTGCTGCAGGGAATACAACGTTTGTCATATCTCCTGTCTTAGCTGCTTTATTTACTGTACTATTTTGATTCTTGTCGGTTGTAGTGTTTTTGTTATCTGACGGCTTGTTATTTCCGGCATTTCCATTATTACCATTGTTGTCATTTCCGCCGTTATAGTTATTACCGCCGTTATTGTTATTACCGCCATTATTGTCGTCTTTATTTTCAGACTTCGTTGTTACGCTGAGTGCTGCTGCCGCATACTCTGTTGCATTCTCGTCTGTTCCGACTGCAACAACCTGGATCTGATAAGTCTCTCCTGCCTTCAGACCGGAAAGTGTATATCCTACTGCTTCTTTGGAAATATCGGTTGCATATACGGCTCCGTTGACATAGATCTTATATCCTGCGATTCCTTCTGTTGATGCCGGTGCATCCCAGGTGATCTTAATGGAATCTTTTGTCACTTCACTGCTCGCTACATTTTCCGGTGCTGACGGTGTTGCCGGCTGATCCGGGTCTTCTTTATCCGGAAGTTTTGCGATGGTCTCTGTCTCTTTTGTCTGGCATACAGAGCAGGTTCTTTCTTTCGATCCTTCTTCAGTTGTCGTAGGTTCTTTGACTGTTACCCACTCACCAAAAGTATGTCCTTTTGCTGCGATTTCCTGTGCTTCCTGTACAACTGTTCCACAATCCACGCAAACTACTTCGCCTGTAGATCCTTTTTCTGTACAGGTTGCTTCTTTTGCATCAAGAACAACTGTTGTAGAATGTGTACACTCAACTGCGTCATCGGTTACGATCACATAGTAAACTACGTCACCGATCTGTACGGATGTTGTTCCTGCCGCAACTCCTGTAAAATTGATCGTTGTGCTGGCTTCTGCGGCAGGATTCCGGTAAATCGTATTTGTAACCTTGGCAACATGTCTGAAGTTTGAATGATCCAGTGTCGGGTTCATCACATAGTATGTTCCGTCAACCTCTGCCGCGATCAGATACTGTCCTCCATCTTCAATCGCTGATGCTCCGGTGATCTTCTCATATCCCTTGATCGGTGAATCGGCTGAAGCTGTTGCGGACTTTTTAAACAGTTCAAATGCACATGCTGTTGTATCAAGTGTTCTCTGTCTGTCATAATGAAGTTTGGATGCATCCCTCCAGAAATACAGGTAACGTGAAGCTGATCCGTCATACAGAGATACCTTGCCATTAGAATTTGTAACATCAGCAACTGTAATATTGGCTTTTGCTGTTTTGTTCGGGATTCCTACTGTTCCCATTGTTACAAATGTGGTTGCTCCATCTGCTGTATGTCCTGAAATTGCATAAACTCCATTGCTGATCTTCTTGAATGTATACTGACACTCTGAAAGTCCCCTTACATTCGTATCCCCAAATACTGCGGTACTTGTTCCCGGATACGCTGCTCCCTCTGTAGCCGCTGCTGTCTGCTTTACCAGTTTTGCCACATGATTATACTTCTGGCTTCCTGTAGTAGAAAGCAGGATATATCTGTTACCCTGTGCATCTGCTTTTGTCACAATCAGCACGCTGACTCCGGCTTTCAGTTCTTTTTCACTTGTTATTTTCTTAAATCCATTGATCAAGTCATAATCTTCCGCTGATGTGGACGGTGTATATAACTCAAACCAGCAGTTATCATCTGCCACATTCTGTCTGTCGAAATGAAGTTTTGTCGCATCGGTACTGTGGAAATACAAATACTTTCCACCGCCGCCTGATGAATTATCCATAATACTGAATGTCGCATCAGAAGGATTTTTTTCAAAGGTAATATTGGCTGCTGTTGTTACATTCGGGATACCGGCAGTAGAAGATGCCTTTGGTCCAAGGTAAATCCCGTTTCCATTTGCAGCCGTAGCTTTTACTTTATAAGTGTAGCTGTCACTTCCTGATTCTAATGTATACATACATTTGCTCAGATCTACAGTTGCACCATCAAACGTTGCCATCGCTGTGGCAATCTGTGCCACCGTCTTTTCATATGTATCCTGTACATCCTTACCTGTTACGGTAACTCCCGCTACTGCTGTATCAACAGAAGATGTATCGGCATCTGCATAGTTTCCGTCTTTTACTGTCAATGTCCTGGTCTCATCTTTTTCAAGGCTGACCACTTTGTACTTTTCTGCATCTGTAATCGTCACATTCATAATAAAAGATTCTTCACCTGCTTTAACAGTTACTTTCACCTGTTTCAGACCGGTTACATTCCCCTTGGATGTCAATGTCAGTCTTCCATCTGCATAAGTTGCATCCAACACTGCTCTGTTAGATGAAGAAACCGTAATGTCAGCATCTGCATCAAGGCATCTTACAACATAAGAAGCCGTTGCATCTGTATTGATCACAGAAGAATTAACTACAGCACCGTTATCATTTTCAACCCATACGCCACTGGTCGCTGCACCATTTACGATATCATCAATTGCAATTTTATCAAACTCAAGCTGCTCATCTTCATCTTCATACAAAAGACCGATCTGTGCATCTGATGTCTCTGTAATACAGGAGTATGCATAATGCGTACCATCATTGACTACATACGGATTATCCTGCCACTGAAGGCTTCCGTCATCCTGTACCAGACCAACCCAGATACGTCCTGAATTACGTGCTGATGTATCAGATGGACCTGCAAAAAGAATTGCAGTCTTTCCGTTTACTTTCTTTGAATATGTAATGGCACTTAACTGGCAATTGTTATTATACTTAAAACCTGTCTCTTTTGGTTCTGACCATGTAAGCCCATCATCCTCAGATATATAATAGGCATTGGACATACGCACAAACAGATACAATCTTCCATCTGCTTCTGTAATAACTGCTTCAGAGCTGTTGCCTGATACAGTAGCTCCGCGATGCCAGGTTGTTCCATCATCATCAGAATAGATTGTAGATGTCCTCTGAACTCCACTTGTATACTGATAGCACGGGAAGATCAGTCTTCCCGTAGAAGTTGTAATTCCTCGTCCCGGTCCGATCAGAAATACCTGCTCGGATTCATTCTTGGCATCTACAAGCTGCGGTGCTGACCATGTGGCTCCGTTGTCCGTTGATTTTGTAATATAAAGAAAATCCGTTGGAAACTGGAAGTACGGTGTATCTCCACAGAACAGGTTTGTATCTACTGCTCCGTCTGCACTCTTAATGTTAAAATGATCATCGATCGTATAGTCTCCGTCTACAACTTCACTGGTACTGTTATTCTTGATCTCATAACAGGACTCAGATGTCGCATCGGCTTTTTTTTCCAGATGATAATCATAACTTGCAGCAGCACGTGCTGTTGAACTGGAAAGACCATTTACACTGGTTGTACTGAGTGCAAGAAGCAGATTTCCATTTGTATCATAACCTGTACTTCCTGCCTTCGCCGGATATCTTGCTGCATTTGCAACTGCCAGACCTGCCGGCAACAAATCACATGCGAGGTAGATTGTATCTCCGTCAGCAAGCAATGCAGGATCAATAAATGCTGTTGAATCACGATTAAACCGGTTTCCGTTATCTCCCAGATAATTAGCTACCGTATAAGACCAGGTTGCTCCATTATCTGTGGATCTTGATACTGCCGTATCCAATCCTGCTCCGTCTCCGCAAATATCCCATCGGATGTCTGTTGCTGCAATTAATGCTCCATTACCTGCAGTTACCAAGGCAGGAATACGGAATCTTGTAAATCCTTTGGATGAATTATGTTCCTCCAAAAACAACGTTTTCGGGAACGGCTGCTCCACTGTTGTTCCATCTGCCGGCTTTGTTCCGTCCTTTGAGTTATTCGTTGCTCCGGCTGTCACCGGAAAGCACCCCAAAGTAAGAACACCTGCCAGCAGAAATGATAATACTTTTTTTCTGTTCTTCATTTTTCTCCCTTGTATGATAATTAGGAAGTTAATTATCACACGTTTCCTTTCTTTTAATATCGTGGTTCAATACAATTCAGATACTATGGACTTTTGATTTTTCCCTGTAGCCTTGACTACTCGACTGGAGTGTATTGCCGCTACCTTTATCTGAATTGTTTATTAGCTGGATGTTGCCGGAGTGTTTTTCACTCAGAGTACTTATTTCTATCAAGTCTACGATGATAATCGATGGTGGACATCATGGTATCAGACTTTATGAAAGGGAGGTACAACCTCATGAAAATTTTTGTAGGCATTGATATTGCCAAACTCAACCATTTCGCCGCTGCGATTTCTTCGGACGGTGAAATACTCATTGAGCCGTTCAAATTCACAAACGACGCTGATGGCTTCCAACTGCTGGTCTCTAAGCTCGAATCATTCGATAAGAACAGCATCATCATCGGTCTTGAGTCGACGGCACACTACGGTGACAACCTTGTTCGATACCTTGTTGCTGAGTTCTACCAAGTGTGTGTGTTGAACCCCATCAAAACCTGTCAGATGCGTAAGAACAATGTTCGTAAAACAAAGACAGATAAGGTCGACACATTTGTTATTGCTAAAACTCTTATGATGCAGGATGACCTAAGATTTATTACCTTCTTTGATCTCGATATGATGGATCTTAAGGCCTTGGGGCGCTTTCGGCAGAAAACCATTAAGCAACGCACCCGATTGAAAATCCAACTGACAACCTATGTTGATCAAGTATTCCCGGAGATTCAATACTTTTTCAAATCCGGTCTGCATCAGAATGCTGTCTATGCTCTTTTAAAAGAAGCACCTTCTCCAAAAGAGATTGCTTCCATGCATATGACTCATCTGGCAAATCTGCTCAAAGTGAACTCGCACGGACATTTTACTAAAGAGCAGGCCAAAGAATTAAGAATTCTCGCACAGAAGTCTGTCGGTGCCAACGACAGCGCTATATCTATTCAGATAACTCAAACCATTCAACAAATCGAGTTACTGGATAGCCAATTAGAAAAGATTGAAGCTGAGATGACGGATATCATGAAATTTAACGATTCTGTCATCATGACCATTCCTGGTATCGGTTATATCAATGGTGGAATGATCCTTGGTGAAATAGGCGATATTCACCGTTTCTCCAATCCAAACAAGCTGCTTGCTTTTGCAGGCCTGGATCCTTCTGTTTATCAGTCTGGTAACTTTCAGGCTAAGACAACAAGGATGTCCAAACGTGGCTCTCGTGTTTTACGATATGCTCTTGTAAATGCAGCTTGGAACGTTGTCAGGAACAACGCAACCTTCAAGGCTTATTATGATGCCAAGAGGGCTGAAGGCCGGTCTCACTACAATGCACTTGGGCACTGTGCCGGCAAGCTTGTCAGAGTCATCTGGAAGATGCTCACTGACGAAGTAGAATTTAACCTCGAGTAAGAGATCTGTATACCTATATCGATAGATTTTGAAAAAGCACCCTAAGGGAGCTCTATTAAAGTTACCCTTTTTTACCACCGATATGAAAAAGAAATTTTTTGCTAATTTATGGTTGACTTTTCATAGCTGGTCTCTTTTCTCAAAACTTTTTCATGCTTATCAAAATATTGAGATGCCAGGGTCAAAAGGTCTAAGCCCACATGAGCTTGCTCATAGGTGGGTGAAAGACCTTAGAACCCGCCCTGCTATGAGCATAAAAGTGGGATGATAATCCCACGATATGCGAATATTGGGTAGGATTGTGGGAGTGCGTAGCACGGAGCAATCCGTAGGCATCAAAGTCGGGGGCTTTTGACCCCGACATCATTTTATTTCATTACAGGTCGTTCTTATGGCTTCATCCTCTCCCATGCCATAACTGCTGCCTCCTCCGATATCGTACAATGCATCTCATATAGCGGAAGTCTTTCTGCCATCTGTTTAATCATCGAAAGTGTCTTTAACATCTTGTCCTTTTCACCGGGACGGTAAGTCTGCTTATACAGATCCGGATATCCATCTATTGCAGAAATTTTTCTGATCATATTTTCTTCTCCTCTTCTCAAAATACAGATCCCCTGCACCGGCACTTCCACGTTTGTCTGCAATCCATGCTTCCCGCACCACGGAGTTCCACATACATAAATTCCATCATCTTTTATCCGAAGAATCGGTTTATCGTCATTAACCATCACTGCCCTGCCGCCGAAATGCTGTCTCCACATCCTTGTATGCGTGGATTTTCCTGTTCCGCTTGCAGCCGTAAACAAGTATGCTTTTCCATCCACAGCAACAGCAGAGCAATGAAACAGGACACAATTTCTGTCCAGTATTTTTTCACACAATTTTCTGTAAATTGCCAATGACTCAATAATTCCTTTTGATGCCCCCGGTTCACTTTTCTTTTTTTCTCTTTCAACTTCCTCGTCTGTAACTTCAATTACAAAATCTGGTTTGCCCTCTGCCTTCACTTCATAATCCCGGCATATTATTTCTGTATAATTTTCTGTAAATGCAATTTCAATTTCCGCATCTGCAATCCGATATCTTTTTCTTTTTCCATCATTCACCGTTCCAAAATACCATTTTTTTCAAGGGTTTCTGTAAAACTTCTTATATCTTTTCGTGCTGTTGCACTGTCAATATCATATCTTCTCAGATAATCCATAACTTTCCCGTCTCTGTTATCTCTTTATTCAGACTGTCCGAATGCCTTCGGCATCAGAATTATTTTTCCTGATTTCTTCTTCTGAATCCGAATACGAACGCTGCCGCTGCAAGGAGTAATGTTCCCGCATATACAAACAGGTTTGAGCTGTCGCCTGTCTGCACTGCCGAATTTCCTGTGCCGCTGCCTCCTGTACTTCCATTTCCGCCTGCGTTTCCACTACCGTTTCCGCTTCCGCCTGTGCTTCCACTGCCGTTTCCGTTTCCGCCTGTGCTTCCATTTCCGTTTCCTTCACCGTTTCCATCGCCGCTTCCGCCGTCGACCGGTTTCAGATTCTGGATTGCCGTATTCAATGCAAGCGTTGCCTGATCGATTTCATCCTGATCTGCATCTGCTTTTTCAAGAACAGCCTTTGCATTTTGAAGAGCCGCATTAAACTCTGCCTTACCTTCTTCTTTATACTGTGTCAGATCAAGCGCTTCCGCCTTGCCGATTGCCTCCTTAAGCGTATCTTTATTCACCTGAGGAGTCTGCTCTTTTTCATTCAAAGCATCCTGTGCAGCTTTCAGCTCTTTTGCCATCTGATTCACCTCGTCCTGTGTTCCCGCAAAGCTTCCGCCGGCAATGTCTGCAAGAAGTTTTTCCGCCTCTGCCAGTTTTGCAGTAAATGCAGTTTTGGCATCGTCATCTTTGTAATCATTCAGATCTAATCCCTTAGCAGCCTCAACTGCCGCTTCAAGCTCTACTGCAGAAATCGGAGGAACCGGTGTTCCCGGACTCTTGATATCGAATTTATCCAACTGCGGAGCTTTCGCATCCGGTGCTGTGAATACAAGACATCCCGGACCTGCCGTCTCTACATTCAGTGTAAACTCTGTCGTATGTGTTGCCGCTGCACTATCTCCTGCTCCTGCTGTCACATTTCCTGATTTGATTTTTCCATCTTTTTCAGCCCATGTAAGACCATTCTGCGGATTTCCGCTTCTATAATATACCGTCACTGTATATTCGCCTGTCTGCGGTGCATCATAGTAAAGGGTAATCGTATCCCCTTTATTCATCGCATTTACAATCTTTCCGCCACTTGCCCAGTCTTTCGCAGTTACTCCGCAATGCCATTCACCATCTGTCGGATCTTTTACATCATGAATCTCAAATCTCTCTGCCTCAGCTGTTTTTGTATTACCATCCGTTGGGAATACAAATCGGTTATCTTCTGCATAAACTGCCTTTTCAAACTGTACTTCAATCGTATGGCCATTTGCCGTCACATCATCAAATGTATAAGAATCTACCGCGCCAATCGAGTTGCCGTCTACGATAACATCTTTTACCGCATAATTTTCATCCGGTACAAACTTGAACGTATGGCTCGCGCCTTCTTCTACTGTCACTTCCGTACCTGTAACGCCTTCAATCTTACCATGCTCTCCTGCTGTCGCCGTAATCTTATATGTTGCAGCAGAAACTTCTTTCGCTGTGATAACAAACTTGTCAATATTAGGAGACGAACTTGCATCTGCAGTAAGCACTAACTCACCATCACCTGCTTTTGTCACATTAATGTCAAATGACTTCTCTTCAAAAACAGGATTCTGTGTATTCTTTCCTACTACATTGACCGAACCGCTGTCTACATTCGTTCCACCCCAGTTAATTTTATTCGGATTGCCAGAATCTCTTCCACTTTGGTATGTCACAGTTACTGTATATTTTCCTTCTTTTTCAGCATGGAATGGCGCTTTTATCACATTACCTTTTTCAAACCATCCTACTTTTGCCCCATTACTTGCACCTGTATCCGGCTGAATGCGAACCTCTTTACCTTTTTCAGCTTTAGACGAATCTAATACAAAATATTCCGCTTCTACAGTCGTACTACGTCCTTTTACTTTAGGGAACTGCAGTCTGTCTGTTTCACTGAATGTACTTCGTTTTGTCAAACTTGCGATTGCCGCATCAAGAGCCGCACATGCTTTTGCAGCTTCTTCCTGAGTCAAGTTTGCTTTCTTTGCCGCTTCTTTGGCTGCTTTTAATGCATCTACATAATTTTTATAACTTGCTGTTGTATAAAGTGATTCCTGATATCCCGCTTTCTCTGTTTCTTTGATCTTGTCAAGAAGTTCCTGCTTGTCATAAGATTCTGTATCTGCAATCGTAATCTTTGCTTTTGTAATGAATCCCAGAAGAACATCTTCTGTCGGAGCGCTTAAATAAGCAGAAAAATAAACGTCACCTTCTTTTTCCTTCACACGCTTCGTTGTGACAAATGCTTCTGCCTCTTCCTGTCCATCCTTAAATGTTACTGTCATATTTCCATCAGCATCAAAATGCTTCTGATATGCGCTTCCCGGAGCAACCTCAAACTGCACTGTCAATTCACCGTTCGTACCTCCGACGCGTTTCAGCTTAATTGGGTATTTTGTATCTTCATTCACTCGATAGGCATCTTTTTCAAGTTCTACCATTCCCTTTCCACCGTTATCAAGATACGCAACTGCATCTAATCCTACAGCCTGAGTATTAGACCCTGTATTTACAATCTTAAGAGTATGCTCTTTGTCTTCTAACGTATTCGTTTCATATAAAATCTGTCCCAACTTTCTTGTTGCAGAATATGTATTAATCGATGCAACTTTCTTCCCGTCAATATATACATCTGCCGGACCGTGTTTTTGATCGATCGTACCGATAACCCATGCCTTCGTACCTTTAAACTTCGTCTCCGCATATGGCGCATTCGCCCCATTTCCGTTTCCGTTGATCCAGATACCCGTTCCTTCTATCATCTGATCGTTCGTTTCCTGATGCCATCCGCTGCTAAGCGTAAATCCACGGTCATCTTTCGTCTGCAGACCTGACGGGATACCCGTTCCAAGTTCAAATCCTTCCGCAGCCTCATATACGCCAATCTCGCTTAATATCGGAACTTTATTTTCCGCCTGGTTATGAGCAGTAACTGTAATACGAAGCTTATCCGCTTTTACAGCTTTTTTACGACAGAGACGTTTTGCTCCGATCGTTGTTCCCTGGTCAAACGTCTTCCATTCTCCATTACCGTTTTTATATTCTACTTTGAAAGATCCGATACGCTGTCCAAACTGGATTGCCTCTTCTATCGACACAACATCGAACTTTTTGGATTCTCCCAAATCGATCAATACTTTTCCGCTTGTCGTACCGTCTCCTACTGTCCAATAAGTCTCATCATTTCCGTCGAGCAGATTCTCCGGTGAATATTTCTTTGAGTTTCCTCTTACTTCTGTCGCAGAAACAGACGCTTTTTCAGCCAAGTTCTTATCAAACGTATTTTGAACTGCTTTTCCGAACTCTGCCACACGAGCAAGAATATCCGCATCTACCGTTCCTTGTTTATTCGGGGGAACATTCAGTAACAATGTAGCGTTGTGTCCAACCGATCCGAAATAAATACCTGCAAGCTGCTCCATCGAAAGAGGCGTTTTCTTGCTTTCTCCCCAGAACCAGCCTGACGTAATCTTTGTATCCGCCTCCGGCACAGTCCACTGATTTCCATTCGGAAATCCTTTCGTATATCCGTCTCTACTGTTACTATTGATCGTATTATTCTCTCTGTCGATTGTTGACTTTGCCCACGTTTCTTCAGCCGCATATCCTCTCTCATTTCCGATCCATCTTACAGTTGTATAAGATTCCGCGCCGAAAAGAAGGCAATCATCCTCGTACTTTCCGCTTGCTTTTCCCTCGTATTGCTGAATTGTCTTAAACCATCTCTGGAAATCATAATCCTGCGCATTGCTCTTGTCGTTCGTATCTTTTGCGCCGTCCATCCAAACTTCTTTAAAATGACCGTTGTTTCCGTACTTATCATTTCCAAGAATCTCTTTCAACTGATTATCATAGTATTCGTTATAATCAAGAGCGTCTTCTTGTTTTACCTGATCCCATGTTTTTCCATTCAACGGCTGTCCGTCAGCTCCGACAAGTTTTTTTCCATCCTTATCTTTGTAACCATAATATTCACTATTTACATCCCACGGGGAAAGATACAGTCCCATGTCAATATTATATTTTGTACACGCTCTGGAAAGTTCTTCTAAAACGTCGCCTTCATAACCTGCCGTTTCGGTATCATGTGTCGTCATTTCACTTGGCCATATGCAGAAACCGTCATGATGCTTTGCCGTAATGATCAGTTTCTTAAACCCTGCGTCATGAATCGCTTTTACATAAGTTTCTTCATCAAAATCATTTGTCAGCTGAAACTGATTCGGATTTTCTTTTCCGTTCCCCCACTCGCTTCCGGTATATGTATTCATTCCAAAATGACAAAAAGCCGCCAGTTCCTGTTTCTGATACTCATACTGATTCTTTGACGGTATAACACTATCCTTCTTCGGCGCCGCCGTATCGTTGTCTGTCAGCTCATCTGTTTTAACGTATGTGTCTTCGGCAGCCTGAACCTGCACAACTCCGCCGGTCGAAAGAGCTGTCTGTGCGATCATTCCGGCAGCTAATAACAATGCCAGATACTTTCTCTTTTTCATACTTTTCCTTTCCCCTTTTTTCACAATTTTATTTTTCATAGACCTTATAACCTTATCACATTTAAACAAAATTGTCATTATCACCCCCCCATTTTCGTCATTTTGCATATTTAGGATTTCAAAAAAGGCTATAGTCGTTCATTTTCCAAAACGATTATAGCCTTTTTGTACAACACTATCTTATTTCTTCTATATTATTTATCGAGAAGCAGCGCTGTAAAACAGAACGTATTTCTTCCAAAAGCGAAGAAATCCACTCCTGTTTTAAACTGCCCATTTACAAATAATGTATTTTAGTATGCTCTTCCCCAGTAAACCATATGTTTCGCAGGTTTTCCACAGCAGACGCATACATCAGACAGATGTTCTTCTTCCATAGGAATGCATCGTGATGTCACTCCGCCTGTCTGTGCTTTAATCTCATCCTCACAAGCTTCGTCTCCACACCACATTGCCTTTACGAAACCTTTCTTTTCGGAAACCGCATCTTTCATCTCATCCATAGTCACCGCAGAACTGATGTGGTCATCAAGGAACGCTTTTGCTTTCGCATAAAGGTCTGCCTGGATCGTCTCAAGGATTTCACCGAGTTTCGTTGTAATCTCATCGATTGCCACAACGATCTTCTCTCTTGTATCTCTGCGCACAACAACAACCTGACCGTTTTCGATATCTTTTGGTCCGATCTCGATACGAGTCGGGATTCCGAGCATCTCCTGCTCACTGAATTTCCATCCCGGACTCTTTTCGGAATCATCGATCTTCGCGCGATATCCGGCTTTATTAAGAGCGTCAAGAAGTTCATTTGCCTTATCGAGAACACCTTCTTTATGCTGCGCGATCGGAATAACTCTTGTCTGTACCGGAGCGATTCTCGGCGGAAGTACAAGACCGCTGTCATCGCCGTGAACCATGATGATCGCACCGATGATTCGGGTGGATAATCCCCATGATGTCTCGTACACACTGTGCAGTTCATTATTTTTATCTGCATACTTAATGTCAAATGCATCCGGGAAAGAATTTCCGAAGAAATGGCTTGTCGCCGACTGTAAAGCCTGACCGTCGTGCATCAGCGCTTCAATCGTATAAGTGTCCTGCGCTCCCGCAAATTTTTCACTTTCTGTTTTTCTTCCGGCAACAACCGGAATCGCAAGATCTTCTTCTACAAAGTCTTTATATACTTTCCACATTAATTTTGTACGTTCTTCCGCTTCTTCATATGTCGCATGAATCGTATGACCTTCCTGCCAGAGGAATTCCCTTGAACGAAGGAACGGTCTTGTCGTTTTCTCCCAACGAAGAACCGAGCACCACTGATTCCATACTTTCGGAAGGTCTCTGTAAGACTGAACCGTCTTGCTCCACACGTCACAGAACAATGTCTCAGATGTCGGACGGATACAGAATCTCTCCTGAAGCGGCTCCGCTCCGCCGTGTGTTACCCACGCTACTTCAGGCGCGAACCCTTCGATGTGGTCTTTTTCTTTCTGCAAAAGGCTTTCCGGGATCAAAACCGGAAGATATACGTTTTCCACACCTGTGTCTTTAAAACGTTTGTCAAGATCCGACTGAATATTTTCCCATATTGCATATCCGTTCGGAAGATAGTTCAGACATCCCTTTACGCCTGAATAATCACATAATTTTGCTTCCCGCACAACATCTGTATACCACTGTGCAAAATCTTCGTCTCTCGATGTGATCGACTGTACAAGTTTCTTTTCTTTCGCCATTTTCTTACCTCATTTCCCAAATCATTTTCGGAACTTTTTATCTTTTGTTCCGACTTTTCTTCCATCGCTTCCATAGCGCAGCAGTTTAGCCATATCCGTCCGAATCGACCGTTTCGACCGTTTCTTCCGTTTTGCCCGTTTCTCCCGGATCGTAAAAGTCTCCGGTAACGCGGCAGATTCCCGGATAGCGCCAAAACTTCTCTGCCGGAAAAGCGTCTCATTTCCTATATGCGCCTATATAAAAACGCCGGGACGCTCTTCCCCACAAGGGACCGAGCATCTCGGCGGTACCACCCTTATTAACACCGCAGACGTCCTGCCTGCCGTTGTTCTCTCTTTTATCTTTAACGCAGATATACGCTGTATTTTCATACAGAGCTCCGGAGCCGGTTCAATGTGTTCCTGCAAAGGCTTTCACCAACCGCCTTCTCTCTGATGCATTCCACACATATACTATTCTCTTTCCTCGCCTGTTTGCATCTGTGATTTTACCCAAAATCCGGCAGAATGTCAACCGAAACCGCCGTTCCAAGTATTCATTCCGAAAATACCATCCTAAACGTGCATCTAAGACCTTATCCCAAACATTATCCGTGAAGCTGCAAAAGCTTTCCTTTTAATTCCTGCTCCATATTGCGAAGTTCCGCCTCCGCAGCCTGACGTTTTTCCCTGCCTTCACGCTGGATTGCCATTACTTCATCAAGCGTAGAGATCAGAGACTCGTTCGTTGCTTTGAGCGTATCCATATCCACGATTCCCCGCTCGGACTGCCGAGCCGTTTCCATCGTTGCGATCTTCAGTTTCTCTGCATTTTTCTTCAAAAGCTCATTCGTCACATCCGTAACACGCCGCTGCGCTTCCGCTGCCTGCGTCGAATGTTCTACCCCAAGCGCAAGAACCATCTGACTCTTCCAAAGAGGAATCGTATTTACGATTGTAGACTGGATCTTTTCAACCATCATTGTATCATTATTCTGAACGAGCCGAATCTGAGGCGCAGTCTGAATAGAAATCATTCTTGTCAGTTCAAGATCATGGATCTTCTTCTCAAACCGAATGCACATCTCATCCAAATCTTTCGCCGCCTGCGCATCTTCCGGCAGTCCTGATGCCTGCGCCCTGCTCATCAGATCCGCAAGCTGTGTTCTTTTCACTTCCGCAAGTTTCTTCTTTCCCGCAAGAATATACATCGACAATTCCTTAAAATATGTCAGATTCAGTTCGTACATCTTATCAAGAAGCGCTGTATCCTTCATAAGCTGTACCTGATGCTTCTCCAGCGCCTTGATAATCTCATTTACATTCGTCTCGGCTTTTGCGTATTTTGCTTTCATAGAATCAATTTTGTTCGACGCTTTCTTAAAAATGCCGAAAAAGCCTTTTTCTTCTTCATCTTCATCAAAACTTTTCAACTGCGTCACAACGCCGGTAAGGAGAGCCCCCACCTCGCCGAGATCTTGAGATTTCACATTATCCAACGCCGATTCGGAGAAATCCGCCATCTTCTTCTGCGTTCCCGCTCCGTACTGAAGGATCAGCGATGAATTCGTCAAGTCGATCTGCTTTGCAAATGCCTCGACCGTCTGACGCTCTTCTTCTGTCAAAACGCTGTCGTCCAGCACCGGTTCTTCTACCTGCTGCACGGCCGGAGTTTCCTTTTTATCCGCCGCCTGAAACGGATCTAACGTCAATGTCGGAGTGGTGTCTAAGTCCTTAAATTCTGTTCCCATTTCTTTAATCTCCTTTTCCATTTCTTTCTTCAGCCCTATCTTACTTATCTTCACTCATCATTCCCCGAGCTTCTATTTTATCTTCTTTACTCGCTGCGAACATCTTTTCTATCTTATCTTCTCCACTCGCTGCGCGCTTTTACTTTCTGATCTCGTCTTCCGTAAGTCCTTCCTGTGCCAGCATCGTATTCAGAACCGATATATCCGACGACACGTCCCACGCCGTATCCTGAAAAAGATCGTCCAACAACTTTTCAAACGCCACATTAAGAGTGTCAATCGTCTTTTCGATCTCTATTTTGGAAGAAATAATATTTTCTCCCTGTACAGGCTGTGCATCCAAATCTTCATACGCCTGCAGCAGTTTCATCGTCATCGGAAGATAATAATCCATTAATTTTCGGATATCACTGACCGTATCGGGTTTCTGCTCGACCCGGTCAAATATCCTGTCTACAAGCATTTCCATACGGGCGATTTTCTCCGAAATTTCTTCTCCGGGTATTGCGTCATTCGCCGCTTTGATCGCCCTCACATATTCGTCGCCTGCTTCGATGATCTTCTGGACTTCCGGAGAAAGTCTGGAAAACTCTTCCTGTTCCTTCGCTGCCCGCTCTTCTTTTTCCTGTTTTTCCCGACGCGTTCTTTCCATAAGCGCCGTGTATTGGCGATAAGCTTCGTTGCTCGTCATAAGACATGTTTCCTGCTCATCAAGATGACCTTGCCGAAACCAGCCTTTTTTAATCATCTTTTTCAAATCTTTCACAACTGCTTTCACAGAACGTCCGCTCTGCTGTGCAAATTCTTTTACGTCACAATATTCCCTGTTTCCGATCATTTTCACATATTTTCCAAAACGGCTCACCGTACACGCATTCGATGTTCCGATAATTCCCATCACTGCAAACGCAACAGAAAAACCGCCCATCAAAGCCGCCATGACATTTATCTCCATCTGCCAGCCTGTTACCGAACTTCCCAACAGAAGCATCAGACCGATGATCAGAGTAACGATCATCCCAAGGTATCCCGTAATCGCGAGGAAGATACCGCCGACCTTTATTGCCGTTCCCTTCAGATAAAGGATTCCGCCTCTGTGCACGGAATTCCCCGCTGTTCCCGTTCTTTGATCCTGCGCGAAGCCGCCTGCTGAGCCCGCTCCCTGATTATGTGTAAATCCGCCCGCTGCGCCTGTCCTCTGATTCTGTGTAAATCCGCCTGCTGAGCCTGTCCTCTGATTCTGCGTGAATCCGCCAGTTGCGCCTGTCCTCTGATTCTGCGTAAAACCGCCAGTTGCGCCTGTCCTCTGATTCTGCGTGAATCCGCCCGCTGAGCCTGTCCTCTGATTCTGCGTGAATCCGCCTGCTGAGCCCGCTCCCTGATTCTGCGTGAAACCACCTGCTGATCCTGTTCCCTGATTATGAAACGGCGGTGTGTTTCCCGCTTGTCTCTGCCTCTGTGCAAAATTATCCGCAGCGGCATTCATCGCATCGCTTCCGTAACGGATTCCGTTTCTTAGTCCTCTGGAGAGTCCTTCCATCGCACGTCCGATCGTATCCGTCACATTCTGATTTAACCGTCCGTAATTTTGATGATCGATAGCGTCCTGAATCGTCCGATTCAATTCATCCAACGATCTTTCCCACTCATTATTTATCATGAATTTCCTCCTTAAAGGGTTGACCTGAAAATTCTTTTATATGATAATCAGTTTAGCCGTAACACATTGAAAAGTCAATAATACGAAGGAGCGAAAATAAGACAAATGATAAAAAATGCATCCCCGCTTATTATATACGAAGACGAGCAGATCATCGTCTGCCATAAACCCGCAGGAACGCCGACTCAGAGCAGTCATATCGGAACTTCCGACATGGAAAGCCTGCTCAAAAACCATCTTTTTTCTTCACGTAAATTTCACCGGGCAAAATCAGGCGAACCGTATCTTGCGATCATTCATCGCCTCGACCAGCCTGTAGAAGGGATTCTCGTCTTTGCAAAAACACCTGCCGCCGCAAAGGAACTAAACCGCCAGCTCACTTCCCAAGAATTTGGGAAATATTATCTTGCAGTAATATCAGGCATTCCCGAACCGCAGGAAGGCTCTCTTGAAAACTATCTCGTCAAAGATGCCCGTACAAACAGTTCCGCAGTCTGTACGAAAACGACTCCGGGAGCAAAACTTGCCAGACTTCACTACAGAACAATAGAAACATACGGCGCGCCCGGAAACGAAAAATTTACCGATTCCAAATCGACTGACACGCCAAAACACACGTCCCGAAACCACAGGCAGCCGCCATTGCAAAATGAATCTTCTGCCTTAGTAGAAATCCATCTTGACACAGGCAGACATCATCAGATTCGTGTGCAAATGGCACATTTCGGACACCCCCTTATAGGCGATCGGAAATATGGCAAAAAAATCACCGATCATATGAATTCCGTACAATCTTCGACAAAACGATTTCAGGCAGGACAACTTCATCTCTGCGCTTACAAGCTAACATTTCGTCATCCCAAAACCGGAAAAGAGATGGAATTTCAGATTTGAAACTCCATCTCTCATAAATCCGATCTTCCTGTTTGGAAAGATCTCTTCTCCTGCAATCCCGAATTTTAACTCGTCGCACAAAAAAGACGGTGCCTTACGCGCACCGCCTTTTTTGTTTCATATAATCTTCATCTTACGAATCAGATATTTTTATTTCACTCTTTTTCTTCTAAAGAATGTTACTACAGCGATTCCGCCCGCTGCCACAAGCGCCATCAAATATCCTGCGATGTTTGCGCTGTCACCTGTAACAACAGCTGCATTGCCGCCGTTTCCGTTGCTTCCATTGCTTCCGCTATTTCCACTGTTTCCACTGTTTCCATTGCTTCCGCTGTTTCCGCCACTACCGCCGTTTCCATCCGGATTCGGGTTCGGGTTCGGATCAGGAGTTGTGTCTTTTACAAGACCGTCATAAGCTGTCTGCAATGCTTCTTTTGCTGCATTTACTTCATCCTGTGTTGCATTCGGATTTGCAAGAACACTCTGTGCTTTCATAAGAGCTTCATTGAATGCTGTCCAGCTTTCTGCTGTATATCCGTCTGCTTTGGTGTCTTTGTACTGATTATAAAGAGTCGTCAGTCCACTCTTATCTACATCGCCCGGCTGCGGATCTGGATTAAGTTTCACAAGTCTGTCATGTGCTGTCTGCAATGCTGTCAAAGCTTCTCCTGCTGCTGCGTTTGTTGTATCTTTTGCTTCGATGAGAGCTTTCGCTTCATTCATCTTCGCTTCGTATACTGCCCATGATTCTGCTGTGTAGTCTGCTTTATTCAAGTTTTCTGCCACATAGCTGTCATAGAGAGCTTTCAGAGCTGCTGTCGTTTTCTCTCCATAGAAACGGATCTCTGCCATACTTGCGAATTTATCCTGTGCTCCTGCTTCAAGAACTTTGAACTCTACATATCTTACATCTTTCGCATCAAAAGCAATCTGCTGATACTGATCTCTGTTTACAAGAACATTGCCTTCTTCATCGAACTCATATGTTCCGACGGATTTCATATCTTCTTTGTCGCTTCCTACAAAGATCTGCGCTTTCAGGATATCGCCGTTCGTTACTCCCTGACGTGCAAGGAATGTAATGTCTGTCAAGTTGTAAAGTCCGCCGAGATCAAAATTGAGGCTCTGCGGCAATACATCTTTGTTGTACTCTGTATGCCAGTAATTATCTTCTTTTCCGTCAAGTACGTTTGTTGCAAGTCCATCCTCAAGTTTATCAGGATCACATTCACTTGTTGCCGTCACTGTGAATCCTTCTGCTTTTGCATCAAGCAGTTTTGTCTCATCAAGTGGACGGAATGTAAGTCCGTCGATTGCCTCGTAAATTGCCATCTGCGCTTCAAGTACCTGATTCTTCGTATATTCGCCCTTAAGTAATTCTGTAGCTGCATTTACTGCTGCTGTAAGCTGTCCATAACTTTCTTCTGTGTAAGCAGATGACTGATATGTACGAGCTTTAGCAAGCGCTTCATTTAATCCTGAAATATCAACGCCGGCTTTAACATTGATATCGTATGTTGCTTTTACTTCTTTGTTTCCTGCGGCTGTCAGAGTGATCGTACTCTTTCCTTCTTTCATCGCTCTCGCTTTGTAGATCGGATAGCCATTTTCATCTGCCAGCGTAATGATCTTCACAACGTCCTCATTAGAACTTTCTACTGTGAAGAATTTGTTTGTTGCATTGTCCGGCTGAACTGTTGCATTAATGTCTGCCAGTGTTCCGACATACATCTCTTTTGCATTGTTCGGATCTGCTGTGATTCCTGTAACCGGTGTGTTAGACAGATTTGACAGTTCAAGTTCTGCAAGTGTGAGCATGTTCTTCACATCACTTGTTGATTTTGCATCTAAGAATGTAATCTGAACTTCTTTTACCGCCTTGTCTCCTGCAAATTCAAATGTATATTTCTCCTGTTTTGTTTCAAACTTGATCTCGTCTGATGATGTATCATCTGTATAGATCAGTTTTGCAGATACTTTATTCAAGTAACCGTTTCCTTCATTTGCATTAGATACGACTACTTTATTAAGTGCTTCCGGATTCTTCAATGCAAGATGCATTGTTGTCGGAAGGATGATATAGTCCGGAAGTTTTCCGTTTACATGGTTGGATGAAATATCCCACTTAAACTCAAAATCACGCCCAAATGTTCCATCAAACAGTCCGTTGTAATTATTCTGTTGGATCAATTTATTTACATTCGGATCATCTGTGTTATCTTCTGTGAGTTTCTCATTTGTCATTGTGATATCGAAGTCTGCCTGTCCAAACTTCTTCTCTGTTGCCGGAACATCCGGGATCTCAACTTCTGTATCTACCTCTGACTCGATCGTGCTGTAGTTCGGTCCGATCAAAGTTACTTTAGAAAGATCGATCACTTTCGCATCTGTTGTAGAGATGTTCTCTTTTGCTTTCATTGTGATTGTAGCAAGCACGTCACTTCCGGCATAAAGTTCTTTGTCTCCACGGTTTGCAAATGCAAGGTTTACATATGCTCTGTCATCATACTCTTTATTAGCCGTCAGATTTTCCATCTGAGCAAGAAGAGGTGATACTTCACAAGAAACATATTGCACTTTGCTATTATCATAATTAATTACCTGTCCGAATGCATTAAGTCCTGCTACATTCTGCGCGTAAACGTCGATTGTAAACGTCTCGCCTTTCTTCACGCTGTCGCTGCTTGCAAGAAGCATAGCTTCTCCCGAAACACTATCCGTCTTCTTCGTTCCGCCATCTAACTGGAACATTGTGAATGCGTAATCATAAACATCATAGATATTGTTCATGTTAATATCGCCGTAACGGCTCTTGATCTGATCTGCAAACAACTTATCTTTTTCACATACACCAAGATAATTTTTCATATTTGTATAATCAGCATCCGTAACCGCCTCAGCCTTATTGGTACTTCCGACAGCAAACGCCCCTGTGTTTTCTTTCTTATATACTTTAATCTCACTTGCCGAGAAGAAATTACCGAGCGCTTTAAGTGGTGTAAACCGGATATAGCGCGCTCCGCAATCCAGCTTATCCATCAACTTCATATCTTTATTTACTGCCCATTTGTATGTTTTTGCCTCTGACCAATGTACACCATCGAGACTTGTCTCTAATTTCATTTCCTCAACAGTTCCATTGCCTGCATCATCACGCGGATAATACTCAATCTTATCAATTTCATATGCTTTTCCGTAATCTACAGTAAGAGTCTGTCCGATTGCATTTCCATCTGAATGGAAACCACCATCAGATTTCTGGAACGTTCTGTCAAATGCCAAATCAGCACTGTGATTTCCGTACAGACCGCCTGTCCATGTGATTGTCTGCGGAGCCGGTGTATCTTTCCACGGATCTTCTGCTGACTGGAACGTCTTCTCTTCGCTCCATTCAGAATATCCTTCTGCATTTCTAGAACGAACTTTATACTTATGCTCTGAGTGATATCCGAGATCTGTATGTGTATATGTCTCCACATCTCCTACAGAGAATACAACTCCGTCAACAAGAAGCTCGTAAGTTGTCGCATCAGCTACTTTATTCCATGCAAGAGTGATGCTTGTCGGTGTCTTTGCTTCCTCATTTTCTGTCAGAGTAGGAACTGTAAGGTTCTTATTCAGTTTATCCTGCGGAAGTTTTCCGTCATTTTCAAATCCTTCAAGTACTAATGTCTGAGCAACACTCTTCGCATCTGCCTGTGCAAATTTCACATACAGTTTCGGTGTTCTCTTCACATCTTTTACAAGGTTCGCAATCTCTGTTTCTTTTTCCGATGCATATGTCTCGATTGCTGGAGATTCATCATAGAAGTAGACTGCTTTACCTGCTTCAGCCGATTTTTTATCAAAGTCTGCTTTGCTCTGCACTTTATCGAGAGTCAATGAATCACTTCCGTTTTTCGCTGTAACTTTTGTAGGTTCTTTGGATACATTTACAACAAATGTTGTATTTTTGTCTTTCTTGTATCCAGTGTAGTTTCCTGTTGATTTTTCAGCAGTAAGCGTTGCTGTTCCATCTTTTACCTCAGATGTATACTTGGTAGATACATGAGCGCCGTAAGAAGTTTTCGTAATTTTTCCATAATCGCCATCTTCTTTCAGATCATTTTCCACAAATTTTCCGTCATCTTCAAACATCGTGTAAGATGTTTTTCCATCCGGCCAAAATTCGACGATACGGTTTTCTTTCTTAATCTGCTCCGGTGTATTATTTTCTTCCCACATTGGAATAATAGCACCGTTTTTCACAAATACAGGAAGTTTCCAAAGTGGAGCTGCAAAGTTGTTGAGAACCTGTCCTCCCTGATACTGCTGACCTGTGAAATAGTCAATCCACACTTCTTTTGAATCCGGAAGATAAATATTATTTCTTACATCATTTCCCTTATCATCTGCAGCAGTGCTCTTATAAATCGGAGCTACAAGAAGATTCGATCCAAGCATGTACTGATACTGCATTTCTTTACTGCTTGCATAACTGTCGTCCGGATATTCAAGGAACATTGCTCTTATAAGCGGCAGTCCTGTATCTCCATTGCCTGTATCAATGTTTGCCGCCGAAGCTGCCCCAGTATAAATATACGGAAGAAGCTGTGCTTTTGTTTTCAAATACATACGGTTGATTCCTGTATATGGATCTCCAAACGTATATGGCATCTTCGCATAAGTTCCCCAACCGTCCATGTTAAGCATAAGTGGTGTAAATGATTTCCACTGATAATCTCTTGTAGCAATCAACTGATTTCCACCGAAGATACCATCCATATCACTTCCTATGTTTGGGTTACCGCTAAGAGAAGTTCCGATATATGTAGGAATGTGAAAACGGATGTATTCCCATTCACCGCCGTACTGGTCTCCTGTCCAAATACCACAGTAACGCTGCGATCCTGCCCATCCGTCAAGAGAGATAATGTTCGGACGTACCTTACCTTCTGTTGTAGCAATATCGTAAGCTGTCTTCACACCGTCAAGCTGCATGGAATATCCATGTCCAACCCATGCAACATCTGTCTTCAATGTAGAAACACCACCGACTTTAACTTCGTTTTTAAAATCACGAAGAAGCTGCCATTCTGTCTTCGGATTAGAATCCGGTGTCAGATAACTCTGTGTCCAAAGTCCTGTTGCTACCCCTTTTTCATTTGCATATTTTGTAAAGTCTGCAAGATTCTGTACGTTTGCCGCTACTGCCGCCAATCGTTCCTGAGAGCTTTTTCCTTCATTATCAACGCCGCCTGTCTTGCCATATCCGTTCTGACCGTATCCCGCACCATATCCGTCATTTGGGAGAAAATATCCAATTGGCATATCATATGTAAAATAATCGTCAATCACCTGTCTTGCCGAATACTTATAAGGAGCTTCTACTTTTGGATAGTTTTCGATGCCTACTGTTGGTTTCGTGCCGTTCAAAGACTCAATGTTCATTCCATCTTTCGGTTTATATCCCGTAGACATTCCGCTCTCATACTTTGTCGTTCCTGCACTTGTGTAAGGTTCATTTCCTTTGATTGTCCAACCCTTCCCACCTTCTGTATCTGACCATGAATCACGGTTGTATGCGTTCAAGTGACCTTCATAAAACGCATATTCGGGAAGGAGAACCGGATTACCTGTTACATGATAATACTCACTCAAAAGTTCCTGTGTTTTTTCACTGCTGTCTTTTCCATCAGAAACAAAATAATAAGCGTCAAACTCTTTTTCTTTATGAGTCGCTGTTACAGTATCTCCTTCACTCTTTCCAAAGTCATATTTACCGTCTGCAAATGTGTTTCTCAAAACACCATATCCACTTGTCGTGTAGTAAAATGGATTTGGAGATGCAACTCCGCCATCTGTCCAGTTACTTTCATTAGCAATATTTATCGTCTCGCCTGTATGTACGAATCTTCCATTCTGCGTACCTCCGCCATAGAAGTTCTCTCCATTGTTCTTCTTAAGAGTCTGCACTGTTGCCGAATTCGAGATGGACAATGCTTCTTTTTCTTCCATCACGACCTTATCGCCACTTAAAACTTTCATCTTCGCCGTAGCTTTATCGAATTCGACAGAAACCGATCCACTTTTAATCGTAATTTTTCCATCTTTATCCGAAATATCAGCCTTTGGATGTGAATAGTTAGAAGAGTCGTCTGAATACTGCTGAATCCTTCCGACATGAGCTTGCGATTTGGGAGTCGCATATTTCGAGAACTCGCCACTCGGATCTACGTTATATCTGAAGATCCCATCCTCAAGAAACGTAAGCTGCGCTGTAACGCCACCATTGAATTTCACAACAACGATATTGTCCTTGCTGCCTTTTTCCACTGACTCGACGCTTGTCAACTGCCCGGCAAACTCTTCCGCAGCTTTCGCCGGTATCGGCGGAAATGCTGTAAGCACCATGCCAAGCGCCGTAACAGTTACAGCAGCTTTCTTTCCTGCTCCTTTCATTTTCTTAGTCCATTTCATCTTTTTCCTTCTCCTCCTTTTCTACGGGTAAATTGTACAAAATGTTTGCATTTACCACTAAGTACTTTATTATATAATAATTTTCAATAAATGTATTTATATAAATCATTACCCATTTGTACTTTTTTACTTTTCTCACCCCTTATATCCACTATTTTCGTCAATTTTCAACATATATAAAGCTTCTGTCGATTTTCTTTCAGTTGCAAAAAATCCTTTTTCAACGCATTCTTGGATTGCGTTTTTATAAAATTATCAAACAGGGGAGAAAATGCATTTTCTCCCCTGTTCTATAGATTTACCTATGATCAATTTATACGAAGATGGAACTGTTCAATCAGACAAGCAATATTTTCTTCCGTATCTTCAAGCTCATCTGCGATTTGAGAAATCGTTTTTCCTTTTTCAAGTTTTTTCTGAATAAGAGTGCTTCTTTCTGCTTTTCTACCTTCTTCTCGTCCTTGCTTTCTACCTTCTTCTCTCCCCTGCTCTCTTGCCTCTTCTCTCTGCACTTCGATATCTGTCTCATAGTCATATTCGTCTAATAACATATTGACAACCTCGCTTCCTTTTCGCATTAAATAATCAGCAAGAATCCCTTTTTCAATGCACTCTTTTATCGCTTTTTTATAAGGCTCTTCCTCCCCGGAGATCTGATAGTTCTGCACGATTTCCATGAACTGGCTGTATTCTTTCAGTACCTGACACTTTTCTAAGATTTCATGATGCTCTTCCGGCCGGATATTGATGACCTTTACTTTTAATTCCAGACTCGGCTCACCGTCTTTTACGATATAGGCATCTGACAGGCGCAGTTCTTTTTCCTTTTCCCACTTTTCTTTTCCGTTATAGAATGTGTAAAATTCCGGTGTCGGAAGGGGAACGATTTTCTTTTTATATCGGCTTCTCGGTGGCACGAGTCTTTCATATGCACGCCCGATGTACAGCAGACTCCGAAGGGGCATGTTTTCGTTGATCGTAGACTGATGCTCGCCGAATACGATCACTTTTCCTCCTGCGTCAAAAGAAATATCATTTTGAAAATTCATATAGATCGTATTGTCTACACGGAATCTGCGAATCTTCGTTCCTTCCGGCAACGGCTCATCATGAATTGCGTTAAAAAGTGCGATCTCGTTCGCTTCTGCTGATTCGTCCTCATAGAACAGATCTACAAAGACACTGTTTTTAATTTCTCTGTTTTCTTTTCCTGCCATAGGCTCTCCTTTCATGTGCATGAATAAGTCCTGCAGTACAGGTGGGAAAATACTTTTAAGCTTACTGCTTTCAAGCTTGCCGCTTTTAAACTTGCCGCTTTCAAACTTGCTGCTTTTAGATTTGCTTTCGCCAAAAGTTTTTCCTCTGAAAAAGAAAACTTTTTTCTTTTTTAAGACCTTCTCTTAAAAATCAGTATACGAAAAAAAGAACTATTCTACAAGGCTATCCACGCAAAAACTGTTGTTGTATTGTATCGGGTAATTTTGAGGGAATTCCTCAGACCGGCGAAGCTGCCGGTATCTTTCACAGAAAGAATTTCTGTGAGTGGAATTATCATAGCATCTATATTTTATCGCAATGCTATGTTTACATTTTTAACTAAGTTCAGACTAACTTCCGGTATTCCAATTAGGGGAGTTCTCAGATTGCCTCCCCTTCTCTGTAAATTTAATTAAGATCCGTTCCTCCCAAGTTGAAACTCTTCAATCAGATGAGCTATGTTTTCTTCCGTATCTTCAAGATCATCTGCAATTTCAGAAATTGTTTTTCCTTTTTCAAGCTTTTTCCGAATTAAGGCGCAAGTTTTTTGAAGAGTCCCTTGCTTTCTACCTTCTTCTCTTCCCTGCTCTCTTGCCTCTTCTCTCTGCACTTCGATATCTGTCTCATAGTCGTATTCGTCTAATAGCATATTGACAACCTCGCTTCCTTTTCGCATTAAATAATCAGCAAGAATCCCTTTTTCAATGCACTCTTTTATCGCTTTTTTATAAGGCTCTTCCTCCCCGGAGATCTGGTAGTTCTGCACGATTTCCATGAACTGGCTGTATTCTTTCAGTACCTGACACTTTTCTAAGATTTCATGATGCTCTTCCTGCCGGATATTGATGACCTTTACTTTTAATTCCAGACTCGGCTCACCATCTTTTACGATATAGGCATCTGACAGGCGCAATTCTTTTTCCTTTTCCCACTTTTCTTTTCCGTTATAGAATGTGTAAAATTCCGGTGTCGGAAGGGGAACGATTTTCTTTTTATATCGGCTTCTCGGTGGCACGAGTCTTTCATATGCACGCCCGATGTAAAGCAGACTCCGAAGGGGCATGTTTTCGTTGACCGTAGACTGATGCTCGCCGAATACGATCACTTTTCCTCCTGCGTCAAAAGAAATATCGTTTTGAAAATTCATATAGATCGTATTGTCTACACGGAATTTCCGAATCTTCGTTCCTTCCGGCAACGGCTCATCATGGATTGCATTAAAAAGCGCGATCTCATTCGCTTCTGCTGATTCGTCCTCATAGAACAGATCTACAAAGACACTGTTTTTAATTTCTCTGTTTTCTTTTCCTGCCATAGGCTCTCCTTTCATGTGCATGAATAAGTCCTGCAGTACAGGCGGGAAAATACTTTTAAGCTTACTGTTTTCAAACTTGCTGCTTTTAGGTTTGCTTTTGCCAAAAGTTTTTCCTCTGAAAAAGAAAACTTTTTCTCTTTTTTAAGACCTTCTCTTAAAAATCAGTATACGAAAAAAAGAACTGTTCTACAAGACTATCCACGCAAAAACTGTTGTTGTATTGTATCGGGTAATTTCGAGGGAATTCCTCAGACCGGCGAAGCTGCCGGTATCTTCCACAGAAAGAATTTCTGTAAGTAGAGTTACTATAGCATACATGTCATTTAAAAACAATGCCTTACTTTACGAAATGCAAAAAGAGAAACCGATTGCGCCTCGCATTTGGTCTCTCTTTTTATCATCCTATTTTTCGCTGTAATGATGAGTTTCTTCCAACATCATATCTTTCACTTTCATTAAGCGAATCTGTGTACTTCTTTCATTCTCATCCAGCTTCATCGTAATATATTTTATACTTTGTTCCGTCTCCGGAATGATCACATGCTCAAGTGCATTGACACGGCGTCTCGTCTTCTCGATCTCCGCCGCCATAAGCTGGCAGGCTTTCTCACATTCAGCAAGACGGATCATATCCGGAAGAACATCTGCAAGCGATTTTACTGCTCCGTCCAAGTCTCCTGACGTAAAAGCAAAACCATAAGAATAAATATCATTTTCATCCGCCGTTCTTGTTTTATACTGAAATGTCGGAATATCCACGCTCATGACGTTTTTTTCTCCGGCTTCCAGATTCACTTCCTGCTTCGGAGCCATAAGCGCCGTATTCAGAGCCGCCTCTGACATGCCTGCTTTTGCGATTACGAAGTTTTTATTTGCAGAGCGGATTCCCGCTTCTACTTTTTTACGAACTTCCATGTTTTCCCGCACGAGATCAAGGTACTGACGCATCAGCTCGTCACGTTTATCTTTCAAAAGCTTATGACCACGAATCGCCGTGATCCGCTTCTTTTTAAGCCGCGTCAGCTCCATTCTGGTCGGATTCACTTGTTTTGCCGCCAAAATTCTACCTCCTTTTCCTGCTGCCGCAGATGATCGCAGCATGCTTCCTCTCAGTTTTTTGAAGATATTTCTCCACTTTCTTTTGCGCGCTGTATCTCTGCGGCTGATTTGTAAGTATCGCAGATTGCCTTGCGGCAACTATGATACATTCTCTTACTCTGCGTAATACTGATCTAAATATTTATCATCAATACGTTTCAATTCGGTTCTCGGCAGCATTCTAAGCAATTTCCATCCGATATCAAGAGTTTCTTCAATACTTCTGTCTGCGTTATATCCCTGCGATACATATTCCGCTTCAAAAGCGTCCGCAAATTTGGCGTACATCAAGTCGATCTCTGTCAACGCTGCTTCACCCAGAATGACCATCAGCTCTTTTGCATCTTTTCCTCGTGCATAAGCTGAGAAAAGCTGGTTCATCGTATTCGAGTGATCGGCTCTTGTTTTGCCTTCTCCGATTCCTTTGTCTTTCAGACGGGAAAGGGACGGAAGAACATCGATCGGAGGCGTGACTCCTTTTCTGTAAAGATCACGGCTCAAGATGATCTGACCTTCCGTAATATACCCTGTCAAGTCAGGAATCGGGTGTGTTTTATCATCTTCCGGCATCGTCAGAATCGGGATCATCGTAATACTTCCGTTCTTACCGTTTTGTCTTCCTGCTCTTTCATAAATAGAAGCCAAATCTGTATACATATATCCCGGATATCCGCGGCGTCCCGGAACTTCCTTACGAGCAGCCGACACTTCACGGAGAGCATCCGCATAATTTGTAATGTCTGTCAGAATAACGAGTACATGCATCTCTTTTTCAAAGGCAAGATACTCTGCTGCTGTAAGCGCCATCTTCGGAGTTGCGATACGTTCGATCGCCGGATCATTTGCAAGGTTAATAAACAAAACTGTTCTGTCAAGCGCTCCTGTCTCGCGGAAACTTTCCACGAAGAAGTTCGACTCTTCAAACGTAATACCCATAGCGGCAAACACTACGGCAAAGTTTTCATCTGTTCCAAGCACCTTAGCCTGTCTTGCGATCTGAGCCGCAAGCTGCGCGTGAGGCAGCCCTGACGCCGAGAAGATCGGCAGTTTCTGACCGCGGACAAGTGTATTCAGTCCGTCAATAGCGGAAACTCCTGTCTGGATAAACTCTTCCGGATAGCATCTGGCCGCCGGATTCATCGGCAGTCCGTTAATATCCATACGGGCATCCGGCAAAATTTCCGGGCCATCGTCAATCGGTCTTCCGAGACCGTCAAATACTCTTCCAAGCATATCTTCCGACACGCCAAGCTCCATGCTTCTTCCAATAAAACGGACTTTACTGTTGGAAAGGTTGATTCCCGTCGCGCTCTCGAACAACTGGACGAGCACGTCGCTTCCGTTGACTTCCAACACTTTACATCTTCTTGTTTCTCCGCTTGCAAGCTCGATTTCTCCGAGCTCATCATAAGTCACGCCTTCTACGCCGCGCACAAGCATCAGCGGTCCGGCTACTTCCTGTATGGTTCTATACTCTTTCGGCATTTAGCGGTCCTCCTTTACAAATGCATTTGCAATCTGAGCGCTTAATTCCTCGTCTACTTTCACAAATTCCGCATCTAATGCATCTTCTTTCACATATTTAAAACGTCCGATCTGCTCACGAACCGGCATAGAGATCAGTTTCCGGAGAGACGCTCCTTCGCCAAGCGCGGCAACAGATCTTTCATAAAATGCATTTACTAATCTCATCATCATGTGCTGTTTCTTCAGAGAGGTATACGTATCTACTTCATGGAATGAGTTCTGATGAAGGAAGTCCTCTCGAATCGATCTGGCTGCTTCCATTTTCAGGCGGTCTGTCGGAGAAAGTGCATCCATTCCGACCATTTTTACAATTTCTTCCAGCTCTGCCTCTTCCTGGAGAAGTGTCATCATTTTCTGACGTCCTTCCATCCAGTCTTCCGCCACATTTCCGTTAAACCATTTTTCCATATCGTCAAGATACAGAGAATAACTGTTCAGCCAGTTGATCGCCGGGAAGTGTCTCTTATACGCAAGAGCTGAGTCAAGACCCCAGAATACTTTTACGATACGAAGCGTTGCCTGCGATACCGGCTCGGACGTATCGCCACCCGGAGGCGATACTGCGCCGATTACGGAAAGCGCTCCTTCCCTTCCGTCTTTTCCGAGAGAGATCACATGTCCTGCACGCTCATAAAACTGTGCCAGACGGCTTCCCAGATAAGCCGGATATCCTTCCTCGCCCGGCATCTCTTCAAGACGTCCCGACATCTCTCGAAGCGCCTCTGCCCAACGAGATGTAGAATCTGCCATCAGCGCTACAGAATAACCCATGTCACGGAAATACTCCGCGATCGTAATTCCCGTATAAATCGACGCTTCACGGGCAGCAACCGGCATATCAGACGTATTGGCGATCAGAACTGTTCTTTGCATCAGCGCCTGACCTGTCTTCGGGTCTTTCAATTCCGGAAACTCGTTCAAAACGTCTGTCATCTCATTTCCACGCTCTCCGCATCCGATATACACAACGATATCTGCTTCCGCCCATTTTGCAAGCTGATGCTGGATCACTGTCTTACCGCTTCCGAACGGTCCCGGCACTGCTGCCACACCGCCTTTTGCAATCGGGAAAAACGTATCGATCACTCGCTGTCCTGTTACAAGCGGCATCTTTGGCGGAAGTTTCTTTTTATACGGACGTCCACGGCGAACCGGCCATTTCTGCATCAATGTCAGTTCTCTGTCTCCGTTTTCCGTCTCAACGACAGCCACAACTTCTTCTACTGTAAACTCTCCTGCCTTGATTTCTTTAATTGTTCCCTTTACTCCATAAGGAACCATGATCTTCTGCTGCACGAGAACCGTCTCCTGCACTGTTCCGATCACGTCTCCCGTCTCGACTTCATCTCCGACTTTTGCAGTCGGAACAAATTCCCATTTCAGGTTTCGTTTCAAAGACGGAACTTCCACGCCGCGCTTTAAGCTGTTTCCCGATACTTTCATAATATCGTCCAACGGTCTTTGTATTCCGTCATATATACTTGTAATCAGTCCCGGTCCGAGTTCTACGGACATCGGCACTTCCATTGACTCTACCGGCTCTCCCGGTCCAAGTCCCGAAGTCTCTTCATATACCTGAATCGAAGCTTCATCTCCGTGCATCTCGATAATCTCTCCGATCAGACGCTGATTCGACACGCGGACTACGTCAAACATATTTGCATCGCGCATTCCCTCTGCAATAACAAGTGGTCCTGCGACTTTCTTAATCACTCCTGTGCTCATTAGCTTACTCCTCCAAACAGAATATCCGAACCGACCGCCTGTTCCACGGTCTTCTTTACACCGTTTACTCCCGCTCCCGTATTGCCTGACACGCCCGGTATCTGAATAATTGCCGGAAGCGTATTTTCACGGTACTGCTCTATCTCTTCTTCGATCTGTGCAGCCACGGCTTCGGTAATATATATAATCCCGTACTGACCGTCTGCAAGCTGTTTTAATTTTTTTCTGGCATCTTCCCGGGTCTTTACAGGGCAGATGCTAAGACCTAATGTGGCGAATCCGTAAATGCTGTCGTAATCGCCGATGACTGCTATCTTATACATACATCTCCCTTATCCTTTCCCTGATCGCCTCGTCCGAAAAACCGTTCTGTTTTCCTGTCAGTATAATCCGTACGGTCTTGATCTCCGTCTCTCTTGCGATCAAATATCCAAGCAGAGGTCCTACCGAAAACGCCTCGTACTTCTGCGGCTTCAACATCTCGATCATACGGTTGTCGCACCACCGTTCAAACGCGGAGGCTGACTCTCGAAGCGCCTGTGCGCCTTTTGCATACGCTGTTCCCTCCAGATACTGTGCGATCTCATCTTCTCCGGCAAGAGCCGCGCGGATGAGCTGTTCAACATTCACCCCATCACACTCCGCCATAGCGCTTCGCATGAAATCAGCGCTTTTTCCCGTTTTCCGGGAACGCACGGCAATCTTGATATCCGCAATAGCAACCATTGTATCTGCATAATTTTCAATGATCGGTTCACCGGATTCTTTTCCCGCTTTGCGAATAGCTTCAAGCGCCGCCTTATCAATCATAATATCGCACAACTGACCGTCTCTTGTATGAAGAAGCGTTTCAAGAGCTTCCTGCGCAACATTTCCCATATGAGACGGCAAACGCGAAAACTCTCTGTTCTCCACGATCCGAAGCATCTCTTCTCCCGGTATCGGGCAGTCATCATAAAAAATATTCGGATTACGCGCTTCCGTACAAACCTCTTTGATCGCAGCTTTCAGATTATGATACAACTTCGGATAAGAGAGAACATTAAATACGCTCGCATCAGGAGCGACCTCTTTGATCACTTCCCATGTTTTCTCTTCTTCACGCCGCAGGACGACATCAGGATCATCCTGATCCGCCATATCACCCCAGCCTTTCTCGACAACAAACTGCAGCGCTTCCGCCGCCGTTTTACAGGACAAAAGCTGCTCGATGACTGCATCAGAGAACAGGGCGACTTCCAGCGCACGTATACGTGCGACTGCGTAAGTATATTTTGTATTCCCCAATTCTAAACCTCCTTATGCTGTAACAATCCGCCGCATTAAAAATGCGGATTGTTATGCTCATTGCAGATCACTGTTTACGAAAAGAGCTGTCTCTTCACTACATCTGCCAGTTCTTCTCTTTTCGCATCAAAAACTGCTTTTATCGTACAATTTTCTTCGATGCCGCCATATACAAGGATAAATCCTCCGTCAATCTTTCTCGCCTCTTCGGAAATCACAAGTTTTCCGCCTTTTGCCTTTGCCGATGCATCGATTTTCTCTGCAAATGACTTCGGCATCCTGTCGAGATCTCTTTTAGAGAAGCAAATTGCTCCATCCTGGGCAAGCATATATTTATCAAGCATTTTTCCAAGCATTTCAAAATATGCCGCGTCATCCATGTTCATCACCTGACTGTACGCATCCTCAAGCACACTGCGGATCACATCCTGTTTTGCCGCCAAAAGAGCCTGTTTTCTGTTCATATCAGCCGACGATTCCGCCCGTTTTGCATATTCTTTCGCGTCAGCCGCAGCTTTTACACGGATATGTTCTGCATCCGCCCCGGCTTTTTCAACCGCATCTTTCACGATCTTTTCCGCATCTTTTTTTGCCTGATCGAGAAGTTCTGCCGCAGACTGCTCTGCCTCCTCGAAAATCCGGGATTTCATTTTATCTAATCCGCTCATTTATCGCTGTCTCCTTTTCATCAATTCCAAACCAGACGTCTTTTCCTTAAATCTGAATTCCGTTTACGGCAAGGAATGAGATCAGCAGCGCCAGAATAGCGTATGTCTCAACCATAGCCGGGAACAACATAGCTTTACCGAACTGCTCCGGTTTCTTTGCGACGATTCCGATAGACGATGCCGCCGTTTTTCCCTGTGCAATTCCTGAAAGAAGTCCTACGATACCGATCGGAAGACACGCTGCCAATATCAAAAGACCTGAAGATACGGAAACATCCAATGCTCCGCCTCCGAGAATACCGATCTTTGAAAGTGTGATAAATCCTACAAGCAGTCCATACAGACCCTGTGTACCCGGAAGGAGCTGGATAATAAGCACTTTTGCAAACTTACTCGGATCTTCTGTCACAACGCCTGCCGCTGCCTGTCCTGCAATACCTACTCCGATCGCCGATCCTGCTCCGGCAAACAATACCGCAACTGCCGCTCCGAGCAGTGCATAAACAATTCCTAAATTTTCCGCAATATTCATGATAAAGTTTCCTCCTTAACATCTGCATATTTTGTATTTTCTTTAAAAGGATTAAACGGCTCTCCGCCGCCTTCGTAAAATTTCCCGAAAAACTCCACAAACTGCAAACGGTTTGTGTGTACATACGCACCCAAAAGATTGATCGCCAGATTGAGCGTATGACCTGCGATAAAAATTACGACAAATGCGATCACGCCGATCACATTATTCGGAAGCATGCTTCCCATCTGGTTAATAACCGATGCGATTACTCCGGTTGCAAGTCCGAGCGCCAGCAGACGAGAGTAAGACAACACGTCGCTGAGCCAGCCGCTCACATTGTAAAGATCATATGCGCCAAGCGCCAGACGAAGCGCCGGGTTTTTCTTCTCTCTTCCCGACATAAGCACGATTCCCACCGCTCCTGCTATCGCCAATGCCTTCGCTCCTGTATTGAGCCATGCCGGAAATACAATATTCATCTGTGCGATAGATGCAAAAATATCGCTCGGCAAAAGCATCAATATAAGACCGATCAAAAGCATAAACCAAAGAACAACGTCACAGAAGAAGTCCATCACTTTTCCGTCTTTCAGACAGAGATATCCTTTGATCCCCAGTCCCACAAACAGGTGGATGACACCGAATAACAGTGAGAACACAAGCAGTTTCATCGGGTCGTTCAACGGCACAAACCAAAGCGCCGGAACGGTGATCGTCGTTCCGAAAAACTTCTCCGAAACAACATCTACGATATTTCCGAAATATCCTCCGAATAAAATTCCCCACACAAGAGTGGATAATCCACAATAGAAGAATAATTTCATCGATTTTTTCATTCCCTGAGACATTCTCGGGAATTTCTTCACAAGCACAGCGCAGACGATTGCCACAATCGCTCCATACGCCGCATCCGAAAGCATCATTCCGAAAAAGAATACATAGAAAAACGACATGATCGTCGTTGGATCAAGCTCCCCTTTGTGAGGAAGTCCGTAAGACTCTACAACGCCCTCCACACTTGCCGAAAACGGATTGTTCTTTAAAATAACCGGAGCTTCTTCGTTTTCCTGCAGTTCCTCAACATCTACCATACAGTCATATTTTTCTGTCAGATAACCGGAAAGATGCGCCGCCTCACACTGAGGAATGTATCCGCTTATGACAAACGTTCTCTCCGACTGCGGGATCTGACCGAGCACTGCGTATTTGTCCGCGCGTACTCTGTAGTAATCCGCTAATATTTTTAATTTTTCTCTCTGATCCGAAAGGTCTTTCACCTCATTCTCGATCTGTTCAATCCGCGCTCTGCAGTCTGCGATCTCACTTTCCAGCTCTTCTTTTTGAAACTTCGGAACGTCTCCCCACATCTGGGAAGGTCTTGCAAACCCGGCGCTTCTAAGCGCATCTTCCGCTGCCTGCACATCTTCTTTCATGCAGACGACTGCTAGATATACCATGCCCGGTTCTGATGAAACAATGTTTACATCTGCTCCGGTTATATCCGGCGCTTTCTCTGCCAAAATCCCATATACCGTCTCCGCGTCAGTACCTCCCGGCATCGTTCCGAAAAATACTGCCGTCCGGTCTGTCTCTGCCGGTGTCAGCGGAACGTCCAGGCTGATCCACGGATTGAGACTCTCGATACTGTTGTTCAGTTTCGTAATCTCCGCCATCTGTTCAGAGCGCTCTTTATCCAGCCTTCCGATCTGTTTTGCCGTTTTCAGAAGATCTCTTCGCTCATTGCGAATCCGCTCTTCTTCTTCCCGCTCAATCAATGCCTTTCCTTCTAAAGATGCAAACATCGACTTCTTCTCAGGAACATATTTATCAAGAATATCGATCGCCTGTTCTGCCAGAGTCGACGCTTTCTCGAAACCTGCCTTTTGCCCTGCAGTGTCCATCTTCTTAAAATCTTCATCTTCTTCGATTACATGATTGATCTCCACAACACCGAGGCTCTGTAATTTTTCGAGGATTGCTTTTCGGTCTTTCTTTAAGGCGCAGATGCTGATTCTCTGCATCTTAAGTACCGCCATCTGTCTATCCCTCCTTTACAGTCTTATTTCTGTTATGTCAATCTTTCCAACACAAGAGCAGCCGCCTCTTTCTTTCGTTCAAGAGCCGCCTTTTTCATCTGTTCTGCTTCTCTGCGCGTTTCTTCCGCCGCCTGTGCCAGCATAACTTCTCCGTCTTTCTTTGCCTGATTTGCTGTTTTCAAAGCGTCTGACTTTGCTTCGTCAATCAGCTTGTCGGCAGCCTGTTTTGCTTCTTCTTTCGCGGTCTTGAGGATTCTCTTGCTTTCCTGTTCCGCTTCTTTTACGATCTGATCTGCCTTATTTTCTGTTTCCCGGATAGATTTGATCGTTTCTTCTACCATTTCCGCAACACCACCTTCCGCTTTCTTTTCTATCTTTTTAGTTTTACCATACTTTCCCGCTTCATACGGGACGTTCCCTTTTCGGGAAACGATTCCCTCCTCCTGTGCCCTATCTGAACAGACGTAACACAGTGTACAGATTCAACGTTAAACGAATGTAAAACGCCCTCCCGCACCTTATCCGAACCGATGTAACCGCAAACGTTTCTTAGCAGTTTCTTAGCACATTGACACTATTATATACCGAAAGTCTTCAATAGTGAACTACACTTTTCCCGAATTTTTTTACATTATTTCGTCATTTTGCACATATTTTCACAACTTATTTCGTTCAGGTATTCCCATGCCATTCTAATTCATGAAGCTCTCCTTCCAACTCCATTTTCGCAAATCCGTTTTGACGCAGAGCTTCATAGAGAACAACCGCCACAGAATTTCCAAGATTCAAAGATCTGATCTGTCCCATCATCGGAATGCGCACGCAAGTATCTTCATGATCTACAAGAATCTCCTCCGGTATACCTGCGCTCTCTTTTCCGAACATAATGTAACAATCCGGTTCATACGCCGCTTCGGTATATACTTTTTTCGCTTTTGTAGTTGCCATATAGATTTTGGCACCCGGATTTTTCTCAAGGAAATCCGCATAATCAATATAAGTCGTGACATCCAGATCATTCCAGTAATCCATCCCCGCGCGTTTCAATGCCTTTTCGGATAATTTGAATCCAAGAGGCTCGATCAGATGAAGACGCGTCCCTGTTGCCACACATGTTCTTCCGATATTTCCGGTATTGGCCGGAATCTCCGGCTCATAAAGTACAATATTCAGCATAATTATTTTCTCTCATTTCTCAATCGCCCGATAAATCTTTCCAGCCGGCCGATTGCTTCTTTTAGATCTTCCAACGAATATGCGTAGGATATTCTCAAAAATCCTTCGCCGCATTCGCCGAACGCCGTTCCCGGAACAACTGCGACTTTCTCTTCATTTAACAGCCTGGTTGCAAATTCTTCTGAAGTCATTCCAAATTGTTTAATACTCGGGAAAACATAAAACGCTCCGAACGGTTCAAAGCATTCCAGTCCCATCTTTTTAAACTCATGCATGAGGAAGCGCCGTCTCTGATTATAGGATTTCCTCATTTCTTCTACTTCATCCCCACAGTTTCTAAGTCCTTGCACAGCCGCATACTGGCTGTTTGTAGGCGCACACATGATTGCAAACTGATGAAGCTTCGTCATCTGAGATATGATAACTTCCGGTCCGCAGCAATATCCGAGTCTCCAGCCTGTCATTGCAAACCCTTTTGAAAATCCGTTAATAACAAGCGTCCTCTCTCTCATTCCCGGAAGGCTCGCAATCGATACATGTTCTTCTTTATATGTAAGTTCCGAATAAATCTCGTCAGACATGACATACAGATCATGCTCTTCGACAAATTTTGCGATCGGTTCTAAATCTTCCCGCGTCATGATCGCTCCTGTCGGATTGTTCGGAAACGGAAGAACGAGAACCTTTGTCTTAGGCGTCGTATATTTTTCAAGTTCTTCTGCCGTCAGTTTAAATTCATTTTTTTCCTGAAGAGGAATGATCACCGGAACTCCGTCTGCCATAACCGTACACGGCAGATAAGACACATAACTCGGCTGCGGAATGAGCACTTCATCTCCGGGGTCGAGCATACAGCGAAGTCCGACATCTATTGCCTCGCTTCCGCCTACAGTGACAAGTGTTTCATGTACTGCATCGTATTTTACATGGATCTTTCTCTCAAGATAATTACAGATCTCTTTTCTCAGTTCTTTTAATCCGGCATTAGAAGTATAAAACGTCCTTCCTTTTTCAAGGGAAAACATTCCTTCTTCTCTTATGCGCCATGGCGTATCAAAGTCCGGTTCTCCTACTCCGAGGGAAATTGCGTCTTCCATCTCGTTCGCCACATCAAAAAATTTACGGATGCCGGACGGTTGTATCTCAACGATTTTTCTTGATAATGGATTTCTCATTACAGTGTCACCGGTATCCTTTCCGACCCTTTTTTCACGCCCATGATCGTTCCGTGGTCTTTATATTTTTTCAATATAAAATAAGTTGCCGTGCTCAAAACGCCGTCAATCGTAGACAGACGTTCAGATACGAATCTCGATACTTCTTTCAGCGTCTTGCCTTCCAAAGTTACAAGCAGGTCATAACTTCCGGAAATAAGATAAACCGCATATACTTCCGGATAGTTATATAACCGTTCCGCGATCCGATCGAATCCGCTGTCTCTTTGCGGCGTCACACGCACTTCGATCAGCGCCGTCACCATCTCTACGCCGGCTTTATCCCAGTCGATCAGCGTATGATATCCGCAGATGATCTTCTCTTTCTCCATATCTGCGATCTCATTTGCCACATCTGTTTCTTCCACACCGACTAACACTGCCAGTTCTCCAAGCTCTACCCGGCTGTGCTTTTCGATATACTTCAAAATCTCCATTCTCAACGCTTCTTTTTTCTCGTTCATTTTCTGCCTCCTATACCTTTATATATCATTTCCGTTTTACTTGTTGTAAAATAATATTTTATCATGGATAAAACTTTTCATCTGTATGTATTTTTATTATTTTTCACACTTTTTATAATCCTTCTGCCATCTCGCCAGTTCATCCGGCGCAGGTCTGTCCAGATATCTTATCTCTTCTTTGCTTGTGATCACCCGCGCATTCTGCGCTTTGGCAACCCCAAGCCTGACGGCTCGCGCCCCCGCCTTTTCCAGCACTTCAATCACCTGATCCGCTTCATCGGTCAAGATCAGATAACTTCCGGCAGAAGTCAGCTGATACGGATTCAGACGATAATATTCGCAGATTTCTACAGTCTCCTGCTTCAGCGAGATCGATCCCATTGCAATTTCAAAACCGATCTTTTCTTCCTCTGCCATTTCCCATAAGGCCGCCAAGATGCCTCCGCTTCCGATCTGCCAAACCGAAATATCTCTTCCTTTTGCCGCCTCTAAAATCTGCTCCGGCGTTATGAGCTGATCACGAAGCTTTTTTGCCTGCATCAAAAATGTGTTAATAAATCTTTGCGATAATTCTTCCTCCGCCGCTTCTAAAATGCGAAGAGAACCTTCCAGACCTGCATATCCGCATAAGAGCAATTCTCGATTTTTAACAAACTTCTGTCTGTTTCCCGTTTTTTTATCTGCAGTCTCTTCTAATGCATGCATCCCCGGATCTTGTACTTTCGTTCCGCCTGCACATGCGTACACGATCGGAGTTTGCACCGCCGCCGTTCCCTCTGCCGACAAAGACGTCAGCTTTGCTTTAATGCACTCGCAGCCTTTTTGGATTTCCCCGCAAACATCCGCAAGAAACTCTTCCTCTGTCTCTTCCGGAAAAAGAATTCTTACCGATATCCCTTCTGCCTGTATTTTGCGGGCTGCCAGTTCTCCCGCCGCGCCCAAAACCGCATAATACCCTATCCCGGCATGGCCGCCGCAAACACATACGTCTGCCCACGAAAAACTTCCGTCCGTCTGATCCATATGAACTTTCTTTTTCACCGACCGGTTCCATATAGTCGGTGAGATCTTTCCGATCTTCATATTTCTTTGCTTTTCCTTCCATTGTTATTTTAAAAATTGACAGCTCCGCCGCTTTCAGTATGTCTGCCTGTCCTTTACTCTGACAGATAATAAATCGCCGCGTTTCCTGTGAGCGGATCTCGGTTTTTATAATCAAACAACACTGTTTTCCCGTCAATTCGTTCCAAATGAGTCATTTTTCTCATCTGACGTCTGTCGTATCCTTCATATGCTTTCAAATAGGTCCGCTCTTTCTCTTCTTTTTTATAAAATGCCGCCGCTTCATCCGATGAAACTCCGCTTTCTCTAAGAAATTCCGGACGTTTTTTCACATTATCCCTCAAATACATATCCAATGTCAACATTTCCATATATTGTTCCGATCTTTCTTTACACGTTTTCACGATAAAATCATATAAGATCTCATACCTTCCGATCCGTGAATGACTTACGGCAAATGCATTTTTTTCATCATAATATGCCGCCAGACATTCATACATACAAAACGGAGATGCAAATTCTTGCTCTAATGCCGCCATCGTACAGCAAAACTGCCCGCTGTTATAATACACTTCAACCATCTCTTCTATCTGCTTTAACCGGATGACCTCCGCATAAGTAAGCCATTTTGTAGAAAGGACTTCATACGGCGCACGATCCTGATACACAATCCCGTATTCCTGCGCCCTGTCATGCATAACAGATCCTTTTAAAACTTTCAGAAAACCAAGCTGAAGCTGCTCCGGATTCATTTTATATACACGGTCAAATGATTTTCCGAAGCTTTCATATCCTTCATACGGCAATCCTGCGATAAGATCGAGATGCTGATGCACATTGTTTCCTTTTTTAATTTTGTCAACAATCGTTGACAAAACATCGATTTTCATCGTTCTGTTGATTTCCCGGATCGTAATCTCATTTGCCGATTGAACACCGATCTCAAGCTGGATCAGACCCGGACGCATACGATTGATCAACGCGATCTCTTTTTCATTCAATAAATCCGCGGAAACTTCAAAATGAAAATTTGTGATTCCGTTATCATGCTCATGAATATAAGTCCAGATCGCCATCGCATGATCATGCCGGCAATTAAACGTCCGATCCACAAATTTCACCTGAGGTACTTTCTTGTCGATAAAAAACTGAAGTTCTTTTTTTACGAGCTCTATCTCCCGGAAACGTAAACATTTGTCGATAGAGGAAAGGCAGTAACTGCATGAAAAAGGACATCCTCTGCTCGATTCATAATAGATGATCCTGTTCTCAAAATCTTCAATATGATCATAGACAAACGGAATCGTGCTCAAATCAATAACAGGACGAAAATCATTTTGGATTACAGCTTTGTCCTTATTTCTATAAGCAATTCCCGGAATATCAGAAAAGAGTTCATCTCTTTTTACTCCGGAACAAAGCGCCCCTTTTTCTTCATGATAAACACGGAGCAGTTCCGCAAACGTCTCTTCCCCTTCTCCGCACATCACGCCTTCTACTTTCGGATACTGTTCCAGCACAGCCTTCGCATCGTAAGATACCTCAGGACCTCCAAGCCAGATTTTTGTATCCGGAAGAATCTTCGGCAGTTCTCTCAAAAGCTGTCCTACATATTCAATATTCCACAAATAGCAGGAAATTCCCAATAGGTCCGGTTTTCTCCTATATATATCCTGCAAGATCGCATCAAACGTCTGATTGATCGTATATTCCGCAACTTCGATTTCTTCCGTATAAGTTCGCGCATATGCTTTTAAGCTGTGGACGGCAAGATTTGAATGAATATATTTTGCATTTACTGCCGCTAATAGTACCTTCATAATTTCTCCTATCTCTTTTTCCAACAAAATTTATACTCTATAATAACACTAAAAATAATCCGCCGCAAAGAACTGTTACATTTTACTGTGATTTTGCGCTCTATTCATTGACATTTCTCTTAAAACCATGTAAAATTAAGACTCGTGCAGCCGGGGTGTTAGCGGTACCTTGTACCTGCAATCCGCTATAGCAGGGGTGATATTGTGCAGAGGGCGACAGCCGGCAGAGCTGCCTTAGGTAAGTGGCGTTGATGTTTGGGTCTTACGCGACGGGAATCTGTGAATCGTGTCAGGTCGGGAACGGAGCAGCACTAAGCAGAACCTTCCGGGTGCCGTAAGGGCGCCTGAACTGAGTTAACTGCCTAAGTAACGTCTGTTAGCCTAGCTCGAAGCACAATGCACGAAAAAGTATTTATAAAGTTTATATGATCTCAATGAAAAGTCCGTGCCGAAACAGCTATACTGCTGTAACGTCTGCACGGGCTTTCTTTTTGTAATGGCAGCGAGCTAAAGTCCGGACTTGCCGGAGACCTTGGCGACCGCTTACAATCCCGGAATGTGCCTTTAGCGCTTCCGGCGATTCTTTTCCCTCAGTTCCCTGAAAAATCCGGTCATAAGCGCACTGCACTCTTCCTCAAGCACTCCGGTTGTCAATTCTGCCTGGTGATTAAATTGTTTTATATCCAAAAGATTCAAAACCGATCCCGCACATCCTGCTTTTGGATTCATGCATCCGACAACAACGCGGGTCAGCCTCGACTGAATGATTGCTCCTGCGCACATTTGACATGGCTCTAACGTCACATACATTGTACATTGCTCCAGCCTCCAGTCTCCCATTTTTTTGCTTGCCTTTTTGATTGCCTTAATCTCCGCATGTGCCAACGGGTCTTTATCTGTATTCCTTCTGTTATAACCTCTGCCTATGATCTTTCCTTCATAAACAATAACGCATCCGATCGGTGTTTCATTAATCGCATATGCTTTTTGCGCCTGTTTAATGGCTGCCCGCATATACTTTTCATCTAACTTCAACTTCTCATTTTCTTCCATTATATCCCTCCTGTATGTTCCTCCGCTTTCTTTCCTCCCATACGTTCTTTTTCTTTTCTTTCATGAATAGATTAGATTGAAAAGACAAGAATCGAGGTAAAAGATGGACACGGGTACTTTTTATCTATATGAATATGAAAACAATGTACGAAAGCGCAATGCGGGATTTCTGAAAATCTACCGCCGCTATCAATCCTGTATTTTTCAGGCACACATCCGAAGCATCAGCCTTGAAAATGTTTTCGAGGCGGAAATGTATGCGTTCTTTTTCAAGGAAAATCAAATCTGCGCAAAACAGATCGCTCATTTTCCCATTGACTCCATGACACACAGCATACGTTTCTGCGCTCCGCAATCTTCCTTCCCCGAATGCCGCCGTCTCGAATCGATCGACGGGTTTTTCCTGAAATGTTCCGAGTCATCCTCCCTTTGGCTTACGCCGAACTGTCCTGAAAACATAGATTCAGATCAAATTCATTTTCTGGATACCGACTCCACGATTCAAAGCGACTCATATCCCGCCTCCCTATCCACCAGACCGGACAGCCCGCAGAACAACTCTCAGGAGAAGGCGAATCCTCTCACAAAAAGCGAATCACCGGATGAGGCGGAGCCTCGCGCGAAAGACGAATCACCGGATGAGACAAAACCTCCCGCGAAAGACGAATCACCGGATGAGACAAAACCTCCCACGAAAGACGAATCACCGGATGAGACAAAACCTCCCACGAAAGACGAATCACCGGATGAACCAGAACCTCGCGCGAAAAGCGAATCAAATTCCTCCATCCGGGGAGAAGTGCGGCAAAATGAGATCTCAAAAACCGGTCTTTCTCTTCCGCGAAAACTATCGCTTTCCGATCTGACAGTTCTTCCTCGGAAATTTTGGTTTCTTTCAAACAACAGTTTTCTTCTGCACGGTTACCACAGTTACGGGCATCTTCTCCTTACCGAGCAAAACGGACGGCTCTGGCTCGGAGTTCCCGGCATATATGACTTAAGAGAAGCCCGCGCGGCAGACCTTTTCGGTTTCCCACGCTTCTGCAGATCTTACGCCGATTCTGATATGCTGACTGACGACGAGCGAAACGCAAACGCTGATTTCGGTCATTGGTTTCGCTGTGTCGGACTCCGGCCTAGATGATCCCGTTCATTTCCTGATAGAGACGTTTTGCATAACTATCTGTCATACCGCACACATAATCCGTCACAAGCAGCAGGCGGAGATACAATTTCTCCGCTTCGCTTTTGCCTTCTGATTGGATTCGGTATGCATTCTTATAATTATCCGATATAAACGATATTACTCTCCTGTCAATCGTTCCCTGCTTTTCTTTTGTATCGAAATACAAAGCCGCCTGTACAAGACGCTCCATCAAATAATCTATAACAGCCGACTCAGATACTTCCATCTTGTAGATTGCCATTGATGAAAAAACATATCTGTCCGCCATGTCTCCAAGCAGTTCCATCAGTTCTTCCCCGTTTGTTCCGTAAAACAGATCCTGACCGAACTTTCCCGACATGATCGCATCGTAATTCGCCATAAATCCTTCTGTCGCACAGTTAAGCAAAAATCCCTGTGCATTTACAATCCAATTTTTCACGGCGTAAGATTCCGGATCATGCACCCGCTTTTGTATTCCCCTCTCGTAAAGCTGCCGAAGTCTGTATGCGGGTCGAAACGTACCGTTTCGTTTCTTCTCTTCCAACTCTTTTAGTTCCCGCTCCAGATCCGCATATCGGATAAATCCTTTCACAAAAGAATCTTCAATATCCGCCGTCTTATAGGCAAGATCATCCGCCGCTTCCAACATATATGTCAGCGGATGCCGGTTTCTTCCCGCCCCTGTCTCTTTTGTCACTTTATGAAATATTTCCTCGTCCGCAAAATAATATCCCATCTTCCGGTCTTTTATATTTCCACTGTTCTCATCTATCTGCAAAGATGATCCGGGGTATTTAATGATCGTATTCAGGAGCGCATATGTCAGATTCATACCATGCTCATCGACAAGATAGTGCAGTCTTGTCACAAGACGAAGCGCCTGAGCATTTCCTTCAAAGTGAAAAAAATCCTGTTTCATCTGCGCGGTAAACATCTCGGAAACATTCTTTTGGCAAAACGTAAGTTTCGGAAGATTTCTTTCAAACCATTCCCGGATCGCAATTTCTCCAAAATGTCCGAACGGAGGATTTCCGATGTCATGGATCAAGCCCGCACACTCAAGTATATGAGAAATATCCTCTTTCATCTGAGGCGTAAATCCTGAGTTTTTCCGATGCTCCAGTATATTTTCTCCTATCGTCTGCCCCAGTGATTTCCCAAGCGAAGATACTTCCAGAGAATGAGTCAGCCTCGTCCTTACGAAATCGCTTTTATCAAGAGGGAAAACCTGCGTCTTATCCTGCAGCCGGCGAAAAGATGCACTTCCGATTATGCGGTGATAGTCTTTTTCAAATTCACTTCTTAGATCGCCCGCCTTTGCAAAATTCCCGCCTGCTCTCTCACGTTTTGTCGAAAGCAGCCTGCTCCATTCCATACGTTATCGTCTCCTTTCCTCCCGCAAACAGGCGGAAGCGCCAAAATCCACATTCCGAAGTTGTAAATGGCCGCCAAGTCTCAGGCAAGCCCGAACTTTGACATATCGCCGTTGCAAATCAACCCCACAGAAAACTCTGCGGGGCTGTATCACTTTCCTTATTGTTCAATTATCCGCCGAATTGAAACGAAACGTCAATCGAGATAAATCGGCGGTTCATACGCCTTGCCGAGTAAAGCTTTCTTACGTTCCTGAAGTCCGAGAAATGCCCACTCTGTCATATCTGTCCATTTATGGATCGTACGGTCATACACCTGAACGTATCCGATCCTTGTCGGATGCATCCGCACGCTGTTCGACTGGTATTCTTTTCCGGTGTACGGATTCACATCGCCTGCCTGAGTATCCTCATCCGCATCATCATGTGTAATGACCGGCTCAAAATCTTCCGTGCTCCCGCTTTCTGCAAATGCCGTTTCATCTTCTGCCGCATCTTCTGTCCATTTTGCATCCGACGAAACAGACTCATCTTGAACTACAGCTCCTGCTTTGTCGGCATGATCCGTATCGTTTTGATTTACATTTTCTCCGATACCGCTTTCTCCGACCGCATCCGTCTGCACTTCATTTTCTTTTGGTGAAACTTCTTTTTCCGCTTTTGACTGTGAATCTCTTCTTCTGAAAAAACTTCCGAGCCTGCGTTCTTTTTTCGGCTTTTCGAGTTCCTTTTTAATCTCTTCTATCGACTCGCCCGCCTGCACGTTCTTTTCAAGTTCATTCAACTCTTCATGAATTTCGTATAATTCGCCGATCGTCATATCGCGATCGTTCGATACCTCTTCTCCCGGTGTCTCTAACCCTTCCGTATCCGGCATACTCATATCCGCTTCTTTTTCCGGCTGGATATATTCTGCCTCCACAGATTCTTCCGGCTGGATATACTCTGCTTCCACAGGTTCTTCCGGCTGGATATACTCTGCCTCTACAGGTTCTTCCGTCTGAATATACTCTGCTTCCACAGGTTCTTCCGTCTGAATATACTCTGCTTCCACAGGTTCTTCCGGTTCAATATACTCTGCTTCTGCCTTGTTTTGTGCAAACTCTTCTGTATGCTCAAACATCTCCGGCACAGTCTCTTCGATCAGTTTTTCTTCCGGCTCTGCATACTCCGCTTCTGCCTGCTCTTTTGCTGTCAGCTCTTTATGACCGGAGGCTTCTACAGCTTCAACTCTCGCTGCCGCCGCACGCTCCAACGCCGCAATGCTTCTTACTTCCCCTGCCCCTTCTGCCGACATGATACTCAAATGAAACGGACACTCAAGCATTTCCGCGATCATACGCATATCCTGTTCCTGAAAATTATCTCTGCCAAGACGCTGTGTCAGGTTCTGTCTCGACATTTTCTTCCCTGTTTTTTCCTCGATCAATTCCGCAAGCTGCTTGATCGTCATTCCTTTCCTTCCGAGAATGATCTTGACTTGTTCCCCAAATGTTAAATCCTGCATTTTTTCCTCCTTATGTATATTTATACTCTTTACCAACCCTTTACGGTATTCCCCATATACTTTATCCTATCTCTTTTTCCCAGTCTGCGTCAAGAGATTTTCCGCAATGCGGTTTTTAGAACCAGCGCGGACCGGACTGTTGCTTATACTTATACTTATGCGATTCTTCTGCACGGTACTGTCAGGCTTTTTATTGAAGAAGATATTCTTCCAGTGTCAGATTCTTTTTCATGATCTCTTCCGCCGCCGTTTTCCCTACATACCGATAATGCCACGGTTCATAAATGATTCCCGTGATATCCACCTTTTCCGGAGGATATCTTAAAATAAATCCATATTCCCAACAATGTTCCATCAGCCATTTTTGTTCGTCCGTCTCTCCCTGCCGGTCATCCAGACCTTCATACTCGGACGCTATAATATCCACTGCAAGTCCGGTCGCATGTTCGCTCGTTCCCGGAACTGCCACTGACTTTTTCGTCTCATCATAAGCTTCCAAAGGCGTACGTCCGTTTGCCATCCAGTCCTGCATGGTTGCATTAAACACTTCCTTCTGCTTCTCAGAAGAACGGTAAGCGGAAGCAACATACATACTAAGTCCCGCTTTTGCCCCATCGTCAAGCATCTGCCGAAGAGGTTCTTCGATACGCGCATCGACAAACCGTTCGCTTTCCAACTCCACCATAGATTCCGGCACATAAGAAACATCCAGAGGATGAGAGTCGTTGACAAGAACCAATGCCCACCCTTCTTTGTCGCTTCCTAAAGCCTCTGCGCTGTTATTCGCCGCCTCATGCTTCATGATCTCTTCTTTCAGCTCATTTGTTTTCTTTTTTAATTTTTCTTTTTCTGCGGCAAATTCCGCTTTATTTTTTGACAAAACCGACTTCGCGGCAACTCCTGTACACAGAACTCCCGCCACAAGACCGATCGCTATGCCGATGACCAACATTCGTCTCAGCCGGAATTCTCCGGTCAATTTTTTCATAATTTCAACTCCATATCTATATCGGCGGCAATCTCTTTCTCTGTAGAACAGATCGCCATTTTATATAGTTTATTCGGATGCTCATATTCCCGGTAATAATAATCTTGCCGAAACAGATCCGGTTTCCGTATCAAAACCGGCGGATTTCCCAATCGTATCTCAAACGAGTCAAGCGAAAGCTTCATACCGAATCTTGTCGCTTTCAAAAAACTTTCTTTGAGCACCCAGTATCTGTAAAATATATCCGCCCTCTCCTCCGGTGTCTTTCCCGACATCACTGCCTCATATTCCGAACCGCAAAAATACCGTTTTGCCAAATGCTCCCGCGCCCTGCCGATCTGCTGAATATCACACCCGACCTGTATGCGTTTTCCCTCTGCCAAATCCCCTCCCATACAGACGGCACACATGACAAACTCCCCTGAATGTGACAGGTTAAACACTGTTTCCTTCGGAAGTCTGTATTTCTTCCTCAACTTCTCCCACAGACTCCATGCCGCCACGCTCTGCACTCTCTTTAAAGGATCTGCCTGCGCCATTGCCTTTTCTTTCCGAAAACGGGGAAGCCGTTCAAAATATTTTATATATATTTCTTTATCGTAAAGCGGCGTAATGTCCGCCGCCCATCCCTTTACCATACTTTTCCTTATCTGTCTCTTAAATATCTCACTTCAAACGTTTCAATCGTGATCGGTTTATTAAACAATGTTCCCTGTGCATAATCACAGCCGATCTCCCTGAGTACATTAAACTGATCCTGAGTTTCCACGCCCGCTGCCTGAACAGACGCTCCCAACTGTCTGCATATGTCGATAACAGCCTGCGCCACGATCCGGCTCCTTCCGTTTCCGACAATATTTGAAATCACGCTCTTATCCAGTTTCAATCCGTCGAACTCCATAAGAGACAAGATCGAAAAACTTGAATCTTTTGCACCGAAATGATCCAAGATCACTCTTACATTTCCTTTTCGTATCTTACTGCTCGTCTCTGCCAGCATCTCCTGATTCATATCGCTGCTTGATTCCGAAACTTCAACTTCGAGATACTCGCATCTGACATGATGTTTTTCTATGAGATGCAGCATTTTATCCGCAAGTCCTTCCTGCCGAAGAGTTGCCCCTGCAAAATTCACCGAAACCGGGATCATCGGAATATCTCTTACTTCCCATTTATGAAGCGTTTTGCACACTTCCTCAAACACATAAAGATCAAGGTAATGGGAAAGTTTTGTTTCTTCCAGCATATTAAGATATCTTCCCGGATCTACTATTCCGAGATCTTTGTGATGATAGCGCACAACCGCTTCCGCTCCGCCGACCTCGCCTGTGAGCGTATCGATCTTCGGAACAAGACATACGATAAAATTCCCGTTTTCAATATCTTGTAAAAGATCTTCTTTTATGATCGGTTCGTGATGTCCTTTTTGCAAATTTTTGTAATATTTTCTTTTTTCCTCGCGCATCATCACTTCCGCGTTGTTGACAAGCTTGTCTACCTCGATATCGATCTTCTCCCACGCATAGCCGATAGAAACAAGTCCGAGACTGATATTGTCAAGCTTTGTATGCACCGCATGAACCTGTTTTGTAAAATCCTGATAAGACGTATTTTCTACAAGCACGAGATACTCATCTCCCGTCAGCCGATATGCTTCCCCACTGTGAAAATACTCCTCCAGAACTTCTCCGACACGAATTACGACTTCGTCTCCGTAATCTCTCCCGAACTCTTTATTAAAATTTTTCAGTCCGTTGATATCGACGGAAAGCGCGCCGATCGATTTTAATTTCTTCTCATCCACAGTATCAAAATAGTGAACAAGACTGTTTCTGTTCAAAAGACCGGTAAGATCGTCATGATAACTCAGATATTCCTGCTGCTTCTGCATCTTCTGCAGTGCGATTGCCTGCGGAATATACTGAACGATAGCGCGCATCAAGTCGATGGTGCAGCCTCCCCGTCTGACTCCGACAACCGCAAGAACAGCAGTCACATCTTCACTGATCGGAAGAAACACGCTATAATCCCGAGCCGTCGTATCGGTAATCTCTGTTTTCATCCATTTCGGCTGACGCTCTTCCGGGAGAAGTTTCATCCGATCACGCTGCCACTCGATATTCTCATCGCACCACTCGTAGATCGTCTCGATGTCTCCTCTGTCTTTTTCAATATAATAAGCATACTCCGCATCATAATAGCTGCGAACCGTACTTAATATTTCGTTTACGATCTCGCTAAGAGACCGGATTTTGTAACCTTCACTCATAATTCCCCGCCCGTTTCATTTTCTTTGATCTGTAAATCCATATATTTATTTAAACTGTTCTGTCTGACATTTTTCTGTGCATTTTAATGCAAATAATTTACTTGCATAAGCATTATTATTTTAGTATACAGCCATATAAAATGCAAGATAAAAAAAGAGCCAGTCACTCGTGATCTGACTCTTTTTATCTGTTTCTTTTCACAAACATGCTATCGATGTATCCTTTCGACAACCGTAAGCATCTGTCACACTTAATAGTGGATCAGGTCTTTCGCTCCCTGTGCAAGTTTCAGGCGGTTCATCGCCCGAGCAAGAGATGCCTGCGTGTGGTAATATTCCTGAATGCTTTGTTTCTGCCGCATCCGCTCTTGTGCATGTTCCCTTTGTTCTCTGGCATGACGCACGTCAATATCTTCCGGGCGTTCCGCCGTATCGACGAGCAGTGTCACACGGTTATTCACGATCTCCGCAAAACCTGTTCCGACTGCGATTTCCGTCACTTCACCTTCTGTTGATTCCATGCGCGCAATACCGACAACAACGGCGATCACCATATTTTCATGGTGCGCCAGTACGCCTTTTTCTCCGTCCGGCGCCGGAATCGTCAGTTTCTTACATCTTCCATTGAAAAATACTTTATCACTTGCTATGATTCTCAATCCAAATGTATCCATAATACACCTCTGCCTACTCCGCCGCCTTTGCTTTCTCGATCACATCGTCGATTGAACCTACATTGAAAAATGCCGACTCAGGATACTCGTCCATCTCTCCGTCGATGATCATCTTAAATCCTCGGATCGTCTCTTTCAGCGGCACATATTTTCCCGGAACTCCGGTAAACGTCTCAGCCACAAAGAACGGCTGCGACAAAAACTTCTGGATTTTTCTCGCACGCATAACGGTTGCTTTATCTTCATCCGACAACTCTTCCATACCGAGGATTGCGATAATATCCTGCAGTTCTTTATATTTCTGAAGAATCGCGATCACTTTGTTCGCCACTTCGTAATGCTCTTCCCCAACGATCTCCGCTTCCAAAATACGGGAACTTGACTCCAGAGGATCAACTGCCGGATAGATACCTTGCTCTACCACTTTTCTCGAGAGAACCGTCGTCGCATCCAAATGAGCAAACGTCGTTGCCGGAGCCGGGTCTGTCAAGTCGTCGGCAGGAACGTATACCGCCTGTACGGAAGTAACCGAACCGTTTTTCGTTGACGCGATCCTCTCCTGAAGTTCTCCCATTTCCGTAGCAAGCGTCGGCTGATATCCGACCGCCGACGGCATTCTTCCAAGAAGCGCAGACACTTCCGATCCCGCCTGTGTAAAACGGAAAATATTATCAATAAACAACAAAACATTTCTGTGTTCTTCATCGCGGAAATATTCTGCCATAGTAAGCCCTGTTTCCGCCACGCGCATACGCGCTCCCGGCGGCTCGTTCATCTGACCGAACACTAACGCCGTCTTTTCAAGAACTCCCGATTCTTTCATCTCTGTCCACAAGTCATTTCCTTCACGGGAACGCTCTCCTACTCCTGTGAATATGGAGTATCCGCCATGCTCTGTCGCTATGTTTCGGATCAGCTCCTGAATAAGCACCGTTTTTCCTACTCCGGCGCCGCCAAACAGTCCGATCTTTCCCCCTTTTGCATAAGGAGCAAGAAGATCGATTACTTTGATTCCCGTTTCCAGGATCTCAACAACCGGGCTTTGGTCTTCAAATGTCGGAGGATCTCTGTGAATCACCCACTGATCTGCATCTGTGATCTGTTCGCCGTCATCTACCGTCTCTCCAAGTACGTTAAACAATCTTCCCAGCGTCTTCTCTCCGACCGGAACTTTAATCCCCGCTCCTGTTGCAGTTACTTCCATGTCTTTGTGAAGCCCTTCGCTTGCAGCCAGCATCAGACAGCGAACTTCATTGTTTCCGAGATGCTGCGCCACTTCCATAACACATTTCTTTCCGTTATTTTCAACTTCCAAAGCGTCTTTGATAAAAGGAAGGTTCCCGTCTTGAAACACAACGTCTACAACAGGACCCATAACCTGTATGATTTTTCCTTTATTCATGATCTTTCTCACTTTCTTAGAACTATAGCGGCATTCTGCCGCCTGTTTGACATACTGATCTTCCCGAGGTATCAGCCCCGGCTTTTTTCTGCTGCATTTCTATTTTCGCTGTGCCCTTGCCCCGCTGCACACTTCTGTAATTTCCTGTGTGATCGCCGCCTGCCTTGCTCTGTTATATATGATCGACAAGTCATGGATCAGACTTTTCGCACTGTCTGTCGCAGATTTCATCGCCATCATGCGGGCGTTATGTTCGCTTGCATATGCTTCCACAAGCGCTCCGTAGACGATTCCGGTCACATAATTCGGAATGATACTATCCATTACCGCTTCTGCAGACGGATACAGCGCGATTGCTTCTCTGTGCACGTTCAACGGCATTTTCATTTCGTTAAACGAGCTTCTTTCAAGCGGAAGAAGCTTCATTACTTCTGCTTCTGCCTGAACAGAATTTTCCATCCTCGTATAAACAATATAGATCTCGTCCAATTCCCTCTCCCTGAACTGGTCGAGCAGAACCGCGGCAATATCCCTCGCCCTGTGCATCGTCGGATTTTGTACCGTATATTGAAAATTGGTATCGATCTGCACGTCCCGCTTTGCAAAGTAATGACGACCGAGTTCTCCTACGATAAACAATTTATGAATCCCCGGACGGGCCAGTATCTCTTCTTCTAATTTCACGATATTATGATTATACGCCCCTGCCAGTCCTTTATCCGCCGTAATAACGATCGAACCGATCTTGCGCTCTCCTTCCGGAACATTCTCGCGCGCCGAAAAATATCCATGATGCAAGTCCGGCAAATGTCTGAGTATTCTCGATATTTCGCCTTGCAGGCCATAAAAGTAAGGCTCTGTATCCGCAAGTTTTTTCTTCGCATGGGTCATTTTCGACGAAGAGATCATATACATCGCGTTCGTAATCTTCATCGTATCTTTTACACTGTTGATACGGCTTTGTATCTCTCTGATATTTGCCATATTATCACCTGCTCTTTTTAAATTCCTCTGCGATCAACACAATCTGATCGATCAATTCATCAGACAACACTTTTTTCTCTTCGATCTCTTCGCCGATATTTGGGTATTTCGTATCAAACCACGTCATGAGATCAAGACGGAACTGACGTATTTCTTTTTTATCGATGCCGAGGAATATTTTGTGTGTCGCGGCACAAAGAGTAATTACTTTTTCATGCAGTGACATCGGATGATATAACGGCTGTTTCAAAAGTTCCATCAGTCCGCTTCCATATTCCAGCTGTTCCTTCGTCGCAGGATCCAGGTCCGAGCTAAACTGTGTAAACACTTCCATCTCTCTATACTGCGCGAGATCGATACGGATACTTCCCGACGCTTTTTTCATCGCCTTCGTCTGTGCCGCCCCGCCTACACGCGATACGGAAAGACCGACATTTACCGCCGGACGCATGCCCGCCGCAAACAATCCGCTCTCCAAAAAGATCTGTCCGTCTGTGATCGAGATCACGTTCGTAGGAATATATGCAGATACGTCTCCTGCCTGTGTCTCGATGATCGGCAGCGCAGTGATCGAACCGCCGCCGTTTTCATCACTTAATCTGCTTGAGCGTTCCAGCAGTCTTGAGTGAAGATAAAATACATCTCCCGGGTAAGCCTCTCGTCCCGGAGAACGTCCGAGCAAAAGGGAAAGCGCCCTGTATGCAACCGCATGTTTTGACAGGTCGTCATACACGATCAATACGTCTTTTCCTTTATACATAAAGTATTCTGCCATTGCGGTTCCCGCATATGGAGCAATATACTGAAGCGGCGCGCAGTCGCTTGCCGTTGATGACACGACGATCGTATAATCAAGAGCGCCGTTTGTCTTTAATGTATTAACAACTTTTGCTACCGTAGACGCTTTCTGTCCGATTGCAACATAGACACAGATCACATCTTTGTCTTTTTGATTCAAAATCGTATCAAGAGCGATCGACGTTTTCCCTGTCTGTCTGTCTCCGATGATCAGCTCTCTTTGCCCTCTTCCGATCGGAAACATAGAGTCAATAGAAAGGATTCCCGTCTCCATCGGAACACTGACAGATTTTCTGTCAACGATTCCGGGCGCTTCCTGCTCAATCGGACGATAACCGTCGGCTTCTATACTTCCTTTTCCGTCTATCGGCTCGCCAAGCGCATTTACGACTCTTCCTATATAAGCGTCTCCAACCGGAACTCCGGCTCTCTTTCCCGTACGGGTTACTTTCGTTCCTTCACTGATTCTTGTATCGCTTCCGAAAAGAATACAGCCGATCTCGTTTCTTCGGATATCCTGAACCATTCCCTTCAATCCGTTTTCAAACGTAACGATCTCACCGTACATCGCATGATCTATTCCATAAATCGAAGCGATCCCGTCGCCTACTGTAATGACAGTTCCCACTTCACTGTCTTTGCTCATCATATCAAAATTCTCAATCTCTTCTTTTAAGATCGAAATGATTTCATTTGAGTTGATCGAACTCACCTCGCTCACCTCCGTGTTAATCTTTGTTCTAATCTGTCCAGACGGCCTTTCGTGCTCCTGTCATACTCATCGTTTCCTACCCGCAGAATAAATCCGCCTATCAGAGAATCATCTTTTTTCATCTCAATATACGCGCGTTTTGCTCCGTATTTTCTGCACAAAAACGATTCCATGCCTTTTTTTTGTTCTTCACTTGGAAGCGCCGTGTAAAAAAGAACCGCTCTTATGATCTGTTCCTCCTCATCTGCCCGCATATCGTATGCGTCAAAAATTTCTCCAAGCAGACGAACCTTACGATAACGGCAGACAATCTTCAGAAAGTTTCTCATTTCCCGCGGAAACACTTTATCTATGACCTGTTCCTTCTTCTCTTGACGAATCGTCGGATTGTCCAGAACATCTGTGATCTGCGGTACTTCCGAAAATATTTCACGAGTTTTTTCTATCGTCTCTTTCGGAATATTCAGTTCAAAAAGCGTTTCTGCGTATCTCACTGCCGAAGAAGAACAAATTACTTTTCTATTTGTTTTCATTTCCGTGTCCCTCTCCTGTTTCTCTTAGAAACTGATCGAACAACTGACTCTCTCTTTCTTCGTCCGACTTCCCGCCTGCAATCTTCGCCGCCGAAGCGATCGCAAGACCGGTGACCTCGCCCTTCAGTTCATGGATCGTTTTTTCCCGTTCAATGCGGATTGTCTCTTTTGCCGACGCGATCATGCTGTCCGCTTTGTTCCCCGCTTCTTCCAGAATACGGTCATACTCTGCCTTTGCGCTTTTTCTTGCATTTTCTACGATCTGAACAGACTCCTGTTTTGCTCCGTTTAACGCCGCTTCATATTCTTGTTTCATTTTAAGAGCGCCATCCTGCGCATCCTGCGCGCTCTGCAGTCCGTCTGCAATCAGTTGTTTACGTTTCTCCATAATGTCTGTCACAGGCTTGATCAGAAAATGTCTCAGCAAGAGATAGAGAATTATCACATTTATTATTGTATAGACAAGATTCATATTTATTTCTATCATCTTTTTCCCATGCCTTTCCCGTCATTTTCACAATGTAACATCTGACTTTATTAACCGAGAAGAATGATGATCAAAATTCCGATAATAAATCCATAAATAGCCGTTGCCTCCGCAAGCGCACATCCGAGAATCAGATTCTTACTGATCTTACTCTCTGCTTCCGGCTGTCTTGCGATCGCTTCTGCCGCTTTTCCTGTTGCGATACCGATACCGACGCCTGCTCCGATACCTGTCAATACTGCTACTGCTGCTCCGATTGCTATAATTGCTTCCATGTTTTTTGTTCTCCTTTAATTTTTTAATCTGTTTGATTGTTTTTTATTGATTGTTTTTTATTCTTAATCGTTTCCATCATTTGAAACAGCCCGGCTGTTTATCTTTTGATTCTATTCCATTTCCTCCGTCATAAATAACGCGGTCAGAAATACAAATACATATGCCTGAAGAAGCCCGTCAAAGATATCAAAATAGAAACTTACGGGGATCGGGCAAATAAGCGGCACAAAATATTTCAAAAATTCCAGCACTACAAATCCCGCCAGCATATTTCCGAAAAGCCGCATACAAAGCGACAATGGGCGGATCACAATTTCCAATATCGTAATCGGCGCCACAACCGGAACCGGCTTTGCAAAATGTTTCATCCAGTGGACTACTCCGTTTTTATGAATTCCCGAAAATTCAATCACGCACATACTCATGATCGCCAGCGCCGCAGTCACATTCAAGTCTTTTGTCGGCGGTTTAAAACCTAACAATCCGATCGTATTCGACACTGCCAGATAAAGAAGTACCGTGATAAGATACGGCACATAAGCTTTATTTTCTTTTCCGATAATTCCTTCAAAGAAATCCTGCGCCCAACCGATCATTGACTCCAATGCAAGCTGTACCTTTCCGGGATTTTCAACCTTAAGGTTTCTTACTAATATAATGGATAAAAGAACCAAAACTGCCATAATGATCCAAGTGACAACAACCGATTCCGAAATTCCTCCTAAAACAGGAAGTTTCAAAACCGTTTTACAATTCAGTTCCTCCATCAATGTTTCTGTCAGATTTCCCGTATTGCTCCCTCCTTTTTCTTTGCTTTTTTATTACAGGCTTCCGTTCGTTTTGGGTATAAAAAAAGAGCTCTTTTCCATCGAGAACCGTTCCCCATCGAACCCCTGTTATATCTTCATCTCTTAGGTCCGACCGTTTTCGGTACAAGCCGTTTTTTCTGTATTTCCGGCTTCCCTAAAAGTCGAGTAAAACATTACACCCGAAGAATATTTTTGTCAATATTTCCACTTTATTTTCTGTTTTGGCAAAAAATCCGTTTTTTTCTTTCATTTTGCCACCTCATAACATAAAAAAAGATGAAAATTTATTCAATTTTCATCTCTCTTTTTTAACAATATTCTTTTTCTGTAAATTATCAAAAATTATATACAATGCACCCGCTGTTTTTGCAATATATTTTGTCGCTTTCCACAATCTTTATGTCTATTTTTTAACAAACATTGTCAAAAATAGACTTGTTTCTGTGATAATGTTTATAAAACCACATCTATTGTACCGACTGCCGTCTCCCAAGCGCCGCTTATGACGCCTGTTTCATATACCTTTTCTTCTTTCTGTCATCTGTCTCCGTTTTTTGCACTGCCTTTCGGCACTTTCTGCGATTTCTCCTGTATATCTTGCTCCACTTCCGAAGACTCTCTCGCAATTCTCAAAAAGTCTCTGTCATGCGCTTTTCTTCTCGGTATAAAGCTTCCTGCCACCTTTCCTTTTCCTCTGCTTTTCACATAGAAAAATCCAAGTACGGAAAATACAGCCGCGCCGATAAAATTAACGATCAAATCCTGCATCGTATCAAGCAGTCCGATATCAAGATATCCTCCCAATCCAAGAGATTGTCCGTTCACCGCAACATCTGTTATGTTTTGTATCGCATACGGCACATTATGTCCGCCCGGATCAAGCATAACAGATCGAATCGTATGGATAACCGTATCTTTCTGCATATCGAGTTCCATGATCATATCCATCCCAAACTCAAAAAACTCCCACACAACTCCGATCGTCATCGAAAAACAAAACGCTACGATTGCCGTAAAAAGCGGCGACAGTGAAAAAACCGTCCGGTCACTTCTGTTCAGCAGATCAACAAGCGAAAATCCGATCGCCGCCGCAAGAAAACCGTTCAATGTATGTAACACTGTATCCCAGAACGGAAATACAAGATAAAATTCACTGATCTCGCCGAGTATCTCTGCCGAAAAAATAAATACAAGAATGATAATCTCCAATGCTGTCGGCAGTTCCACTTTAAATGTAATCTGTGCCAAACTCGGAATCACAAGCAAAAGAAGCGTAAGTATACACAAAAATACATTTTCATAATTCCGATTCAAAAGTTGGAGCACGAGCATAATGATCACAAGCGCCCTCAATGTAAAATACACTATAGCCGAACTTTTATGTTCCCTTAGCTCCATGCTAAGAGCTGTTGTCCAATTTTTAAATTTTCCGGCCGCTTTCTTATTATCTCTTTTGCCATTTACGTCATTTACATTATCATTCTTATTTTTCTTTTCTCTCATAAACCTCTTTCCTCTGTTTCTGATCTTTCCTTATCAGACCCTTTGCCGCTTTTCTATTCAAGACCGCCTTCTTTACTTTTTTACTTTTACAGTTACATGTATAAAATTATACCTGCCGCTCCGCTTACGAGCATCAGCATGATCGGGTTGATCTTCCGCTTCCGCGACAAAAACAACACTCCTCCGAAAATAGCTACCGCGCCGATATCAAGCGATTCTTTCATTGTTTTTAAATCCGGATCTCCTGTTCCGAAAAAAGAAAGCAATATGATCGTTGCCGCGGCTGATACGATCAATCCCAGAGAAGCTGCTTTCAATCCGTTAAGCGTCTCAAAAATATAGACTGACTCTTTATGCTTCTGAAAAAAACGATACAGAGTCAATGAAATCGCAACTCCGCAAAAAACGCATCCGACTGTTGCCACAACCGCGCCTGCCGCACCTGCGATCTGCAAGCCGACAAACGTAGATGTATTCACTGCCAGAGGACCGGGCGTCATCTGAGATATCGTAATAATATCCGCAAATACTTTTTCTCCGATCCATCCCGCTTTTACTACAACTTCTTCATGGATCGAAGGGATTACCGCATACCCGCCTCCGATACTGACAAGGCCGATCTTCAAAAATGTCAAAAATAATTTTAAAAGAATTTCCATTTGTGACCTCCGCTTCTTACGTAAACCCGAAGGATACAAAGCCCGCAGCATACTGCCAGAATCAGCGCCACATTTACATCAAAAATAAAATTTGCTATAAAGGCGATCGGAATAAGGGAAAAAAGAAAAAATGATTTTTCTTTCAATATCACAGTGCACATATCTGCTACAACACTGACGATCAAAGCCGCAACTCCGGATTGCATTCCTTTTAAAACAGCGGCAACAATTTTATTTGCAATAAATAAATCATAAAATCCTGAAATGATTCCGAGAATCACAAGCGGCGGAATTACAGAAGCCGCACAGCTAATCACCGCCCCTGCCGTTCCCGCCGCCTTATACCCCGACAACGCCGCCAGATTCACCGCGATCGCCCCCGGACTTGACTGCGCCACAGCGGACATCTCCATCAGCTCATCTTCTGTAAATATCTTTTTCTTTTCAACAAAACTTCGGCGTACAAGAGGAACAACAACATAACCTCCGCCAAACGCAAACATGCTGATATAAATATTCACTGCAATCAGCCACAAGTAAATGCCCGGTGTTATTGACTTTTGTTCCTCATTGCTCATTGTGATTCCTTCCTCTTTCCTGCACCTTTCATTCCGGCATGCGTAAAATATATTCAAACGGGCATACCAAAAGATCAGTAAGGTTTCTCAGCCGCCTTGTTTCTTTGTTTTCATTCGTTTAATTACTTTCAAACGGGTAAATTCTTCACGCTCTTTTTCTTCCAAAGCATTCGTGATCGTATATACAAGTGATGTATACATCGGAATCGTGATATTCTGCAATGCATTTGCCCTCTTCTGCGTCTTTTTGATATTTCCCGCAAGGCGGTACGCCGCATTTTCTACCATAGACAATTTCACCGTCAGATCTTTTACCTTGCGGAATGCTTCTCTCGCCTTATCGATCGATTCACGGGTCGTACTAAATGAATACGTTGGCTTTCCGGCATCAGGCATATATTTGACATGAGGGATTTCCGTTCCCATAATACTGCGCGTCTGGATCGTGATCGAATTTTCGATCGGAACTGTATATGCAAGCATCTCAACATTGCTGATTCCGTTTTCGATGTTCGCCCTTTGCAGACATTCATACGCATAAGTGAACGTCGTGTCGATCTCTTCTTGGATCGTCCGTGCTTCATCGATCAGATCCATCAGTTCTCTGATCAGTATATTTCTTTTTTTATCCATCAGATCATAACCTTGCTTCGCCAACGCAAGCGAATTTTTCGCCAGCATAAGATTTCCTTTTGTCGGAAATGTACGCGGATCCATATGCCTCCTCCTTCCCCGCTTTTATTTTTACTCTGAAAGGATCAGTTTCTCTGCACCCTAACTTATTCTTCTTCAGACGGTTTATAATATTTATCAAGAATCTTCGTATCAACGCGGTCAAGCTCTTCTCTCGGCAAACGTCCGAGCAGTTTCCATCCGAGATCAAGCGTCTCCTCCATTGTACGGTTTTCATTCATTCCCTGACCGATATATTTTTCTTCAAATTCTTTTCCGAACTCAAGATACTTCTTATCAATAGGCGACAATTCATCCTCACCTATAACAGACGCCAGATTTCGGGCATCTCCGACTTTTGCATATGCGGAGAACAACTGATTTGCCAGATCCTGATGATCTTCTCTCGTATATCCCTCGCCGATACCGTCTTTCATAAGACGGGACAATGACGGAAGAATGTTGATCGGCGGATAGATCGACTGTCCGTTAAGGGGACGGTCAAGTACAATCTGCCCTTCTGTAATATATCCCGTCAGATCGGGAATCGGATGTGTGATATCGTCATTTGGCATCGTAAGAATCGGAAGCTGTGTTACAGAACCGTTCACTCCCTGTACGATCCCCGCTCTTTCGTAAATCGTGGCAAGTTCACTGTACAAGTATCCCGGATAACCTTTTCGGCTCGGAATCTCACCTTTTGACGAAGAAACTTCACGCATCGCTTCTGCAAAGGATGTCATATCAGTCAAGATTACAAGAATATGCATATTCTGTTCAAACGCCAGATATTCCGCCGCCGTCAATGCCACTTTCGGCGTGATAAGACGTTCCACAACAGGATCGTTCGCCAGATTCAAAAACATGGCTACGTGATCCGCAACCCCGCTCTCCTCGAACGTATTGCGGAAGAAATCCGCCACATCATGCTTTACACCCATTGCCGCAAATACGATCGCGAACTTTTCATCTGAATTTTCTCCCAGAGACGCCTGTTTTACAATCTGCGCCGCCAGTTGGTCATGGGGCAGACCATTTCCCGAAAAGATCGGCAGTTTCTGTCCGCGGATCAGCGTCGTCAGTCCGTCGATCGCAGAAATTCCTGTTCTGATATAATTTCGAGGATACTCTCTCTTCACAGGATTGAGAGGAGATCCATTCACGTCTCTTCTTAACGTAGAAGCAATCGGTCCAAGTCCGTCGATCGGATTTCCGATCCCGTTAAACGTTCTGCCAAGTATATCCGGCGAAAGCGCGATCTCCATCGGATGGCCTGTCAGTTTTGTATGCGTATTTTTCAGGGACATATTTTCAGAGCCTTCAAATACCTGAATAACGGCTTTATCTTCATATATTTCTACGATACGGCCGATCTTTCTCTGCGTACCGTCTACGACGAATTCCACGATCTCGTCGAAAAATGCATCCTGTACGCCCTCCAGCGCGATCAGCGGGCCGTTGATGCTGCTTAATCCTAAATATTCGATTGACATGATCTTCGGTTCTCCTTATGCATTCTTTTCCAAAACATTCTGATAAAACGCGTCGATATCACGATGATATTGAGCAAACATTTCCAATCTGTCGTTCGGCACATCATATTTGATCGAGATTACACGGTCGAAAATATTTTCCGCCTTCAGCACAGACATAGGATGCCCCATCGTCACAAGCGTCCTTGCCTGTTTATAAAGATATAAAATTGTGTCCATCATCAAAAACTGTTTTTCCATTGAGACACATGTATCGTCTTTATGAAATGCGTTCTGCTGTAAAAATCCCAAACGGATCACGCGGGCAATCTCAAGTACAAGCTTCTGATCATCCGGCAGAACGTCGCTTCCGATCAATTTTACGATCTCCAACAGGCTGCTCTCCTGATTCAGAAGCGCCATTAACCTATTTCTATAATCAACAAACTGCGGGGATACATTATCCTGATACCAATGGCTTAAATCGTTCAGATATTCGCTGTAACTTGTGAGCCAATGAATTGCCGGAAAATGTCTCGAATACGCAAGACTTTTATCCAGTCCCCAAAAACAGCGCACAAAACGTTTCGTATTCTGTGTGACCGGCTCGGAAAAATCACCGCCCTGAGGCGATACCGCTCCGATGATCGTAACCGATCCGTCTGTTCCGTTCAGATTGTGCATCATTCCGGCTCTCTCGTAAAACGCCGACAATCTTGATGCCAGATAAGCCGGAAATCCTTCTTCTGCCGGCATCTCTTCCAAACGTCCCGAAAGTTCCCTCAGTGCCTCGGCCCATCTGGACGTAGAATCTGCCATGATCGCCACATCGTATCCCATATCCCGGTAATATTCCGCCAGCGTAAGTCCTGTATAAATACTTGCCTCACGGGCAGCCACCGGCATGTTTGACGTATTTGCGATCAGCGTTGTTCTGTCCATAAGCGGATTGCCTGTCCGCGGGTCTGTCAATTCACCGAACTCTTCCAGAACCTGCGTCATCTCATTTCCACGCTCTCCGCATCCGATGTAAATAATAATATCCGCATCCGCCCATTTGGCGATCTGATGCTGAGTCATTGTCTTTCCGGTTCCGAATCCTCCCGGAATCGCAGCAGTTCCTCCCTTTGCGATCGGAAACATCGTATCGATGATACGCTGTCCGGTCACAAGCGGAACAGACGCCGGAAATCGGTGATGTGTCGGGCGGGGCACACGGATCGGCCACCGCTGTGTCATAGTCAGCTTCTTTTCACCGCCATCCGGAAGTTCTAATATAACGAGAGTTTCATCGATCGTATACTCTCCGTCTTTTACAACCTCTTTTACCGTTCCTTCCACATCCGGAGGAATCATACATTTGTGAAGGATCGCATGTGTCTCCGGCACTTCCGCTATAATATCTCCGCCATGAAGGTACTGACCTTTTTCAACGACGATGTGAGTCTTCCATTTTTTCTCTCTGTCAAGCGAATCCACGCTGACTCCTCTTGTAATAAACGCGCCGCCTGTCTCTGCAATTCTCTCAAGCGGACGCTCGATTCCGTCAAATATATTATTCAGGATTCCCGGCGCAAGCGTTACCGAAACCGCATTTCCGCTTGCGACAACTTCCTCTCCCGGTCTAAGTCCTGTCGTTTCTTCATACACCTGGATCGTCGTCCTGTCTTTATCAAGAGCGATCACTTCGCCTACTAATTTTTGTTTTCCGACATAAACCATTTCCGACATACGAAATCCTGTATTTCCTTTCAGGTAGATGACAGGTCCGTTAATTCCATAAATCGTTCCTGTGTTAAGCAATTCCGTCACCTCCTAAAAACAAAAATTTGTCATATTCGTCCTGGATCTGCGTTTTAAACGAATGGTCCATCAAAATATTACGCGAACGGATTACCGCGCGCACCCCGCCGATAAAATCTTCCGCACTCACCGTAAGCTTCGCCCCGGTTTCTTTTTCCAGCTCCGTACGTTTTTTTTCATCGGACGGATTAATATAAATAACGACCGGGTCATCGCCTGCAAACCGCTCTGCCTTTCGGATACACTTAACAAGAAAGTCGTCGTATGCTTTTGTTTTCATATAATCGTTCACAAGCTGCATCGCTTCTTCAAACACTTTGTCTTTCAGCTCCTGCTGCACTTTTCCCTGGCTTCGTTTAATCTCCAGCTGAGACTTTGCCAATGCCTGACTTACTGTCCGTTTTGCATTTGTCGTCTCTGCTTTTATGCGCGTTTCCGCCTGCCGCATCATCTCTGACTTATGGTCGCTGAATATTTTTTCCAGCGCTTCTCTGTGCGCATCTATGATCGCATTTCCTTCTGCGCGCGCCTGCTCCATAGACACAGTCTGCATATATGTGAGTTTTTCTTCAAGAGTCAACCGAAAGCCCTCCCTTTTCTACGATTTATCTGCTTCATTTGCCTGATTTATTTTCTGCTCTATCACTGCTTTGTCCGCTGTATTCTTCATTCGTCGGAATGAATATCTCCGCCTTATAATTTCAATCCGATCGCTTCCGTTATATAAGATGTGATAAAATCTTTTTTTCGTCCCGTTCCGTGCCGGTCCGGAATTTCCACAAGAAGCGGCATCTTACGTTCCAATCGGAATGTATCGATGATCGCCGGAAACTCCCTGCCGAATTTCTCTGTCAAAAGTACAATTCCTATACTTTTGTCTTCAAGAACACGTTCCAACGCCTGCTTTAGTTCATCTTGTTCATGAACGACAATGCCGTCTACTCCTGCCAGACGCATCCCGGTATATGTGTCAACATTGTCGCTGATCAGATACATCTTCATAACTTCAGATCCTTTTCCTTTCTGCCTTACCGTTTACGCTGCTCCCGCCGCGCCGTCCGCATGTATCTTTATTACAGGTTTCCTAAAATCATGAAGGAAATGATCAAACCATAAAGACACACTCCTTCTGCAAGACCTACAAAAATAAGAGATTTTCCGAGTACGCTTGAATCTTCACTGATCGCACCTAACGCTGCGCTGGCTGCGCTGGCAACCGCAATTCCGCCGCCGATACAGGAAAGTCCCGTAACGATCGCAGCCGCAAGATATCCCATGCCTGTTGCGAATCCCGCATCGGCAGTCACAGCTTCCGCAGCCTGTACATTCGGTCCGCCAAGAAGCATGATCGATGCAATCGCAAACGCTCCGAAAAAGAAGAAAGCATTCGTTCCTATTGCTCTTTTATAACGTTTTCTGCTCTTTTCCCCAAGAAGATAATACCCAAACGGTACGATAATGCTCACGATCAGCGTGATGATAAAAACGATTTTTGTTCCCATTGTCATTGTAAGTTCCTCCTATGATATGATGAATTTTAAGAAATCTATTTTCGGCTGTTTTTCTTTGTCTTTCTTTTTGCATACGGATCAAATGCATGACCGCTGCCTTTATAAAAACGGCTGAACAGTTCGTAATATTCCAGACGCAGCACCTGGATTCCGACGATCAGACCTTCGAATCCGCAAACGAACAGGTTTCCGAAGATCACGCCTGCCCAGTTCGGACTTCCGCTCTCTGCTCCCGCCAACTGCAGCACAACTTCCATGATCGCGGCATGACTCACCGCAAACGCTCCGATACGGATAAAGGAAATCGTATTAGAGAAGTAACTGAGCAATGTTTCAAAGAGTTCAAAAAATCCCTGCACAACAAACATTGCCTTTCCTGTCTCCATCTTATCCGCCCGCTTCTGAAGCATCCTCGTAAGGGGTTCTCTGAAAAAGATGAGCAAAAGCGGGATTCCGAACATGATCGCCATAACGATTCCGCCCGGAAGCGGATTTCCCGTCATAAAGAGAACGACTGTCACTACGACCGCAAGATAAAATACAAGTCCTGCCGCACCGTTCGGATCAAACCATGCGCTTTCCATATTTTTCCCTCGTACCGCATTGATAATGTGAAGCACCATCGCAACCATGATCAGAAACATACCGAACGCCACCGCAACAATAAACACCGTATTCAGCTTTCCGAGAAACGGCAAAGTCGTCATATGATCGATCGGCCGTATCCACAGCGCCGGAAGAACGTCTTCAAATCCGAAAATACTTCCAAACAGAAATCCGAAGATCGTGGAAAAAACACCTGCCGTCGCAATAATCCCCGCAAGCGGCGCTTTCTTAAACTTATAGACCAATCCTCCGCCGATCATCAAAAGCAGTCCCTGCCCGACATCTCCGAACATCACTCCAAAGATAAATGAGTACGTCAGACCGACAAACATCGTCGGATCCATCTCGTTATGTGCCGGGAGTCCATACATACTGACGAACATTTCAAATGGTTTGAATAATTTCGGATTTTCCAGCTTTGTCGGCGGTTCTCCGAAATATGCGTCATGATCGTCTTCCACAACGACGAATACTTTATCGTCTTCCTTTACTTCCTCAACGAATTTATCTACATCATCTTCCGCCATCCATCCGCACAGAATATAGTAATCTTCCTGTTTATCTTCCATTCTGGCCGCAAGTTTTCTCACATCGAAGTTATTGGACAGTTCTTCCAGCCTGTCCCTTGCCGCAACTAACTGCGGAGCGCGGTCCGCCAGCATCTCTCCTGCCTGTTTATCCAGATCTTCAATTTCTAAATTGACACGGGCAATCTCGTTTTCGAGTACCCGGTATGCCGTATCGGGAGTTCCTTCAAATTCATCCTTCAACTCGATTCTTTCAAAATGCAGCGACCGGAATACCGCGTCAACTTTCTGTGTCTCCGCCTGCGAAACGAAATATACTCCATAAACATAACTTTCATCCCGCTCTCCTTCTACGAAGATTGCTTTTAGATCATCCATAAGATATTTTTGCATCTTATGATAAAATTCCACTGCGATACGGCCGAAACGATAAGTGATATATCGATAATGAAGCACACGGTGAAGATCGCATTCCAACGGTCGAAACGGCGCTACGATCTGCTGTTTTGCCCTGTATTCTTCAATTTTCTGCTTAAGCTTTTCCTTTTTTTCCTGAAGTGTACGATAATCTTCATCCGCCTTGCGTACAAGCTCAAACATATCGTCAAGACCGAGTTTCGTATCCGGCTCTACTGTTTCTGCATTCGGAAGATATCCGACAAATTCATTTGCCTTACTTAACACTTCCCTGTAGGGGTTCAGCTCCACAAAAGGTCTTAAGTTATCTACTGTCTTAAGTTCCGACAGCGCAGACTCAAGCTGAATCTCATACCGCGAAAGATACTGATCGGTAACACGGTCGATATCATTTCGCGGACCTGATATATTAATAAATTTCATCTTTACGATCATCGGGTTCTACCTCCAATGTATGCTGCCGTTTCTCCCGGATTCAGTCCGTACCGGACGCATTCCATAACGGTTGTCAGCTTTTTCAATTCTTCTTCTTTTAAGAAGAGATAGGTGTTGATCGCGGAGACCGAATACGGATTCTTTCGCCGGTCTGCCGTGTACAGATGATGCAGACAGTCCGCATACATCTGCTCCATTGTCAAATTTTGTTTGAAATTATAATGCCGGGCATAAGTTGTTCTTATTACGACATTTTCAAACTCCTCGACTCCCGGAGCCTCCACCATATCTTTCACTAATTCTGTTGACAATTTATAGTGTATCGGAATCAGCATCAGATAGATATCCGCGGGCTTCATATTGTAATACTTTTTCGCCCTGTAGATCCACTGAATATTCAAAAGATCGATCTTTGACCCACGATCTCTCATAAACAGCTCAAGATCCGACTTTTTCAAAATCTTCTTCTGCTCTTTCCATGTAGATGTATAATAATAAAGATCCAACGCCAGATTGTAATCATAAAGAGTCACATTATCGGTATCTTTTATTTTTTTCAACGGAGCGTAATACTCCGTTTCTTTTAGATTTTCCACAAGCTCATCTGTCGTTCTGGCTGTGATCAGCTTTCCGATAGATATTTGCGAATACCGGTCAAAAAACGCACTTTTATAATTAAGATCAAACGGTTTCTTATAATGGTTGATCACGATACGCAGACAGTAATTGATCAGCTCGATCTCGTATCCTTTCATGATCAGCTTCATAAATTCTCTCTGACTCTGCCCGCAGAAACGGTAAATCTTTGTGTAATCGTGATAAAGCGACTGCACAAGCACCTTCTCTATGTTTCCTCGATGGATCTGATCTTCCGTTAAAGTGTCAAGCACTTCCGCATACGCCGTATTTTTCCGCAGATAGTCCGCAATATCCGGAACACTTCGTAAATTTGCTATATCCGCAAACTGCTCCGGCGTCAAAAGCTTCGCCTCCATTGCCCGGATCTTTGTCACAATCCCGCTGTACTTAAGTAAATTTCCCATAAGTTACACCTCTGTGATCCGTCTCAATATCTCATGCGCATATTCTGTATGCTTCTCTTCATATTCTTTCCGGAGGCTGCAGATCGTATCCTCACTTGCGCCGCTGCTGCTGTTAAGAACTCTCGACTGTTCTTTTTCCAACTGTTCCCGGATTTTCTCAAGGCGTGCTTTCGTTTTATTTTCTAAGTCCTCGTCAAATTTTTTCCGTTTTTCATCAAATTCCTGTCCAAGTACGTCTTTTTGCTCTTCTGCATGACGAACAATCGCAGACGCTGCATTTTCAATTTCCGTCAATTTATCCAAAATAGCGTCCATAAAAAGCCTCCTGTCAGCAATAATATATCCCTATGATACACCTTTTCCTCCAAAATGCAAGCCACATCTTCCAAAAATGCGCTCCCTTTAACATTCCCTTAACATCCGTCCATGTTATCCTCTGCCTAAACAGGAACGATTCTCAAACATCCGCAAATCTTTGACCTGACATATGCTGCATATTATGATACAATCTAGTATAACGACCAAAATACAAGGAGACACATATGAGACTTAGAAATATTCCCCGCGCCGACGATACTCTTCAGGCACATTTTACTGTAATCAAGAATCCGAAAGAGTTCCGCGGAAACTGGACTTCGGTTTTCGGAAACGACCGTCCGATACGGATCGAGATCGGAATGGGAAAAGGACGCTTCTTATTAAATATGGCAAAAACCTATCCTAATATCAACTTTATCGGAATCGAACGATATTCCAGCGTCCTGCTTCGGGCAGTAGAAAAATTTGACACCGAAGAATTTTCAGATTTGCCGAATATCCGCTTTGTCTGCATGGATGCAAGAGAACTGCCGGAAGTATTTGCCGAATCAGAAGTCGACCGCATTTACCTGAATTTTTCCGACCCATGGCCAAAATCACGTCATGCAAAACGCCGTCTTACATCAACAGAGTTTTTATCCCGTTATGAAAAAGTCCTCCCACCGCAAGGACTTGTGGAGTTCAAAACGGACAACACCCCTCTTTTTGACTTTTCTCTGGAACAGGTAAAGGAAGCCGGATGGACGCTTCAGGCTTTTACATACGATCTGCATCACAACAAAGAGCTAAACAAAGAAAATATTATGACAGAATATGAAGAAAAATTTTCTTCAAAAGGAAACCCGATCAATAAACTGATCGCAATGAGAAAATAACGGCGGCAGCACGGATATGCTATAAAAAGCAGGGTGAGACGCTTCCAACGAACCTCTCCCTGTTTTTTTCATATAATATAGAAAGATGTATGAGACGCTTTCCGGCCTCGCTTATTTAAGCTGTCCGCTCAATCCGTTCCGTTAAAAGGAGTTTATATGAAACGAAAACATCAAAAATACCGTCTCTGTGAAATATGCTACTGTCATCCGAGACTTAACCGAAAACTTCTTATTATCAAAAATTCTTTTGATGAAGTGTACAAAATCTTAAATTCAGACTTCTGTTCCCGCAAACACTCCTGACAAACAACTTTTTATTCTCATGTACACACAGCCGGTGACAACCGCAAATACAGACAAAAACAATACTATTTTTTAACAAAAGATGAAAAGTAAAAACAAATCGGTAAAATAAAGACGAAAATAAAAGAAAAAATAAAGAAAATCGAATTTTTTTGTTAAAAAGGGTTGATTTTTCATAAATTTTAAATTATAATCTTTCTTGCGTTGTAAAACAACATACTATTGCATGCGCGATTAGCTCAGTTGGTAGAGCACCTGACTCTTAATCAGGGTGTCCAGGGTTCGAACCCCTGATCGCGCATTCTAATCACTGTTTTTGCGGACTTGAGAGCCGCGGGGACGGTGATTTTTTTGTACTTTAAATTCAAATATCCGTCTCTTCCCCATTACAAAAAGCGGACAGCTCAATCACCATCCGCTTTTCTTATCGATTTACTATTTACATCACTTACAGGCTTTCTACTTTTCCGCAAACAACTCTCAGGATTGTTCTCAAGTCTTCGATATCAACAGTTCCGTTTTTGTTTATATCTCCCGCCTGTTTCTGCGTTTCTGTCAGTTGTGTCTTTTTACAAATACTTCTCAAGGCTTCACGGACATCGCCGATTTCAACCTTTCCGTTCAAGTTTACATCCCCTTTGACAACTTCAACTTCATCTTTTACAAACTCGACTTTTACAATGCCTGATGAAGCTGTAATCGCATATTTCATAGTAGTACCAGTATAAACCTGACCGTTTTCTTTGTACACTTCTCCGTTAATCGTCCAGTTTTTCACAGAATAACCTTCGTTCGGAGATGCCATAAATTGAACTTCTGTATTCGGAAGAATCTGCGCTCCATTTGATAAATTTTCTCCTGTTGCCGCATTAACCGCTCTTAAAGAACCGTTTGAACCGGATTCATACTGAAGCGTGATCTTCTGTTCTGTGCTTGAATCACCTTTGACAATAATTTTTACATCTACCGAGCCTTCCAAATAGTGATCTGTAGCTGTCGCATGCACAGTTACAGTCGCTTCACCCGCCTTTTTCGGGATCAGCTTACACGATCTGTCTGCGTACGCCTCTTCCACGTCACAAATGTCAGGGTTGTTCGCTTTAAAAGTCACGATTCCCGGAGCTGCCCCCTGCAGGAATACCTCTTTTGCATTTCCTCCCAGTTCAACTGTCATTACCGGACTTGTCACAGCGATCGGGTGTTTCACTTTCTGATAGTTTACATCAATTACATACTCCCGCTTTTCTTTCTCATTCTTTTCGTAAAGAGACGTCTCGTAATAAACTTTGCCGTCCGCTACATGCAAATACCAGATACTGCCCGAAACATTTTCTTCTAACTCAAAAACTTTTTCCGGCTCTGTATTCTTATCAAAGTTCCATTTCCATACAGCTTTCGGAGTGTTGTAGTAAAGCATCCCGTCATAATATGCAATTTCCATACAACCCTTGCCTTTATTATACTGTGACACCGGCCACTCATCCTCGATCTCAACGACCAGTTCTCCCTTCTGAGTCGGGTCTTCCGAATCATACCTCCATATTCCGCTCTTTATCACTCCGTCTCTGGGGAATGATCCGGCAACATATAAACCGCCTTTATATGCGGCCATTTTTCTGGAAACCCATTTCCACTCTACGTTGTCATAAGTTGTATCGTTACAAATTTCATAGCCTTCTCTGTTCCATGTGTGATCTGAAAATTCCGTCTCACTTTTCAGGAAATATTCATGTTTTACAGGGTGGCTTTTTTCCTCCAACACACAGCTTCCGTCATCCCATGTCGCGTCTACAAAATACCATTTTCCATTAATTTTAATCTGATTCCACGCATGAGGCTGGCCTTTTGAAACTCCACTCACTACTTTACACGGAATATTCAGGCGATTCATGTAATACTTATACGCCAATGCATATCCTTCACACACACATTTTTTCTCAAAAATGGCACCTTCAATATCATGGGCCACAAAAGCGCCCAATGACGCACTGTACTGAATTGTTCTAACCAGATGATCATGCACTACAAGCGCTTTTTCCAGATCAGTCGTACAGTTTTCCGTCATCTCTTCAACCATTTCCCATTCCCGTTCCAATTCTTCCGTACGGTCAAAAGGACTTCCTGTCTCGCCGGAATAATAAGGATAATAAGTTTTCAAAAGTCCTGTTTGCGGATCTGTATCGGTTATATCGTTTCGGATCGTCCAATAATATTCCGGTTCCTCATAGTGGATACCGAAAATCACCTTGTTCAATTCTTCATGCGTTATTTTGTACGCGGTTAAATCAATCGCCGTCTGCTTCTTTGCCCAGCAGTCTTTCAGATATTGATCTAACGGAAGCAGCTTCTCTTTAGAGTTTGCTTCTGCAAGCTGTACTTCTGACTGCACTGCCGCCTGCTACGGGTTTTCCTGTGCTCCTACGACGGACGTCCCCGCAATCAATATTCCGCCGCAAAGCGCCAGTGCGCCCGCTCGTTTTTTCCAACCTCTTTTCCATGCCTCATAGTTTTTGTTCATTTTTCTTTTTCCCCTTTACCTTCAATCTGTCTTATGAGTCGCTATGCTGCACTCTATCGTTTTATAAAATTCTTAACAAGTTGCTCCGCCTTTCAAATGTTTCTGCGCTCTTATGTTTTCATCTTTGCGGGCTAACAGTCCATCTCCCAAAAGCTGTTCCTGAACATTTTCAAATCCGAGTCTTTCAACCGTATCCGCAAATCGCTCTCCCGTGATCCCCTGTTCCCGGAACAAAAGAATTGCTTTTTCCACAATATCAAGCACTTCTTCTTTATCTGTAAACACTTTTTCAAGGTATCTTCCCCGCGCTACTTTCTTGCCCCAGCGTCCGCCTATATATACGCGATACCCCGAAACAAATTCTTCAGTCACACCAAACGGACATTTACTGATGCACCTTCCACAGTGATTACATACATTTTCGTCGATCACAATCTTTCCGTCCACCATTTTTGCCGCATGGATCGGACAATTTTTTTCTACCTGGCAAATCCGGCAGCCACGGCACTTTTCAAGATCGACCCACGGAACTTTCTGACCGATAATTCCAAGATCATTCAGATCCGGTTTTACACAATTATTCGGACATCCTCCTACCGCGATCTTAAATTTATGCGGCAGCTTCACATCGCTGTATCCATGGAAAAATCTTTCATGAATTTCTTCGGACAATGCAAACGTATCGATCAGCCCGTACTGACAAGTCGTTCCCTTGCACGATACAACCGGACGGACTTTTGAGCCGGTTCCTCCCATCTCAAGTCCTGCCTGCATCAGATATTCCCGCAGCGGTTCTATATTGTCATAAGGAACGCCCTGAATCTCCATCGTCAGACGAGAGGTCATTGTCACTTCTCCGCTTCCGTATAACTGCGCCGCCTCGGCAATCGTGTGCGCTTCTTCGGCTGTAATCTTTCCGTTTCTTGTGATCACACGTCCGTTAAATTTATCCGGCGTCCTTTTATCCTTTAAAAATCCAAGCGCTTTTACTCTCGTCTCGTCTTCTTTAGAGACAGCTTCTTCTATATTATTTTTCACTTTTACATCATTGAAAAATGTTGCTCCTTCAAGAACGACTGTATTCGTATAGCCGTAATGACGCAACCGGTTTTGAAGAAAATATCCTCTTTTGCCCTTTGCACAGACAAGAAGCAGTTTCTCCTCTTTTCCAAGTCCTTTGATTTCGCCGTTTACAGCTCCTAAGTTTACATATACCGCTCCTCTGATCGACGGCTCCGGCGCAACATCGACAACCGTATAGCCTTCTGCTTTTCCTGCGGCATACTCCGCAGGAGTCATGCTGACGATCGTACCGTCCAGTTTGTTCATCAATACATAAACAGCCTGCACAAACGGATGGATTGCTGTTGAGAACGGCGGTGCATATGCGAAATCCGCATTTTCAAAATCATCCAGAACCGCGCCCATATTCAATCCCATCACTGCGATATCAACCATCTTATCAACAGAGCCCGGACCAAACACCTGAACGCCAAGCAGTTTTCTTGTACTCCGGTCTGCAATCAGTTTCGTAATGAAAAACGAAGCGTCCGGATAATAATGCGCTTTATCATCCGTCGGAACAAGCGCCGTAACTACATCGTAGCCCGCTTCTTTTGCCTGCGCTTCTGTCAGTCCTGTTCTTCCGGCATTCAGACCCGGAAGCTTCACAACGCCTGTGCCGAGAACTCCCGGATACGACTTCTGCGCTCCGGCAAGTACCTGTGCCAATGTACGTCCTTCCAGATTCGCCGAAGATCCCATCGGTGACCACTGACGTTTTCCCGTCAGACGGTTCTTCACCATCACACAGTCTCCTGCCGCATATACATCATCCAGATTCGTTTTCATCTGATCGTCTGTAAGAATCGTTCCTTTGAACATCTCTATACCGCTGTCATTTAAAAACTCCGTATTCGGACGGATTCCCGCAGCCATGATGATCATTTCACACGGCAGATTTCCGGCAGACGTCTTAATTCCCGCCACACGGCCCTGTGTACCTCTTTCATATATCTGCTCCGCTTTCGTTCCTGTAAGCACGCGGATTCCCTGCCGGATCAGATGTCTTTTCGCATAGAGCGCCATCTCAGGATCAAAAATATTCGGCAGGATCTGATCCGCAAAATCAATGACGGTCACCTGGATTCCTTTTGCCTGTAAATTCTCCGCAGCCTCAAGTCCGATGAAACCAGCTCCGATCACAACCGCTTTTTTCACATTGTTTTGTTCTGCATATGTACGGATTCCTTCTGCATCGTCAGGCGTTCTCATCTTAAATACGCCTGCCAGTTCTTTTCCTTCTATCGGAAGGATCGCGGGAGATGCTCCTACTGCAACTACTAATCTATCGTAGGAACAGACTTCTTTCTCGCCTGTCTGTACATCCTGCACCGTCACTTGCTTTTTTTCTGCGTCGAGTGCAACCGCTTCTTTCCCCGTTCTTACTTCAACCCCGGTCAGCGCGGAATATTTCTGCGGAGTATTCACGATCAGCTCGTCCCTGCCCTCGATCAGTCCGCCCACATAGTACGGCAGACCACATCCCGCATAAGAGATATCTTTATCTTTCGTAATCACAGTCACATCAATATTTCTGTCTTCCCGTTTCAATTTCGCAGCAGTTTTTGTTCCGGCAGCCACTCCGCCGATGATTAATATCTTCATTTTGACGCCCCGCTTTCTTCCATATTCAGTTGATCGATCTTTCCGCAGACAAATCTTAAGATCTTCCTTAAATCTTCTATATCAACGTTTCCGTTTTCATTTACATCCGCCGCCTGCTTCTGAAGCGCTGTCAGTTCTGTCTTTTTGCATATACTTCTCAAGGCTTCACGAACATCGCCGATCTCGACCTTCCCACTTAAATTTACATCGCCCTTCACAAATGCCGGCTCATCTTTTACAAATTCAACTTTCACGCTGTCAGATGAAGCGGTGATCGCGCGCTTTAATTCCATGCCTGTATAAACGATGCCGTTTTCCTTATATACTTCTCCGTTTACAACCCAGTTTTTCACAGAATAACCGGAATTTGGAGACGCCGTAAACTGAACTTCTGCATTCGGTTTGATCTTTGCTCCGTTTTCAAGTATTTTCCCTGTTGCCGCATCAACTGCTGCTATACTTCCTCCGTCTCCGGCTTCATATTGAAGAGTGATCTTTTCTTCAATATCATCCCGCTCTTTAACGATCACTTTTACATCTACCGCACCTTCCGCATAATGATCCGTCGGATCTGCATGAACCGTTACGATCGTCTCCCCGGCTTTTTTAGGAATCAGCTGACAGGACTCGTCTTTCCACACAACTTGAACGTCGCAGATCTCAGGATTCTTCGACGTATATGTTACGTTCCCCGGAGCCGCCGACTGCAGGAACACATTTTCACCGCCCATTACAACTGTCATAACCGGTTTGGTTACTGCGATCGGATGCTTTGCTTTCCGGTAATCTTCGTCAAACACATATTGCCCCTTCTGTCTCTCTCCTTTTTCATAAACGCCTGTCTCGTAATAAATCTTCCCGTTTGCAGCCTCTGCATCCCATATTTCGCCCGGAATACTCTGATCCAGTTCAAATACTTTCTCAGGTTCTGATTCAGGATCGAAATTCCATCTCCATACAGCCCGCGGCGTATTGTAGTAAAGCATTCCGTCATAATAAGAAAGTTGTGAATATCCTCTTACTACATTGACAGAGTTCAGCTGCCACTGATCTGTGATCGGAAGCACTAATTCCGCTTCTTTCTCTATATTTTCCGCATCGATCCGCCATATACCGCTCACTTCTTTTCCGCCGACGATCAACGATTTAGAGCGGTACAGTCCGCCCTGATAAGCGTACATTCCCTGAAGATCATTTTTCCAGTCTAAATTGTCATACGTCGTATCGCTGCAAGTTTCATACAGTTCGCTTTCCTTGTTCCATACATGATTCGGAAACTTATTCTCACTGCACAAAAAATACTGATGCTTTACGTCATGACTGTTCGCCACATCATCCCATGTCGGATCTACCATGTACCAATTCCCGTTAAGCTGAATCTGATTCCACGCATGAGACTGACCATTTGACGTTCCGCTTACGATCTTGCACGGAATTTCCAAACGATTCATATAATATTTATACGCAAGCGCATATCCCTCGCACACAGCTTCTTTCTCAAAAATTGCGCCTTCAATGTCATGAGCCGCCGCCTGCAGTCTGGAAGAATACACGATTGTATCGCACAAGTGCTCATGTACTACCAGCGCTTTTTCTATATCCGTTTTACAATATTTCGTTTTTTCCTTTACAACTTCCCATTCCCGTTCCAGTTCTTCGCTCCTGTCAAGAGGTTTTCCCGTCGTTCCCTCGTAATATTGATAATACGTTTTTACGAAGCCTGTTTCCTCGTCTTTATTAATAGCAGTGTTGCGCAACACCCAATAATACTCCGGATTTTCATAATGTATCCCGAAGATGACCTTATTCAGTTCTTCTTCATTCAGTTTATACGCGCTTACATCAATCACCTCTTGTTTGTTCTTCCAGCACTCCTTCAAATATTCCTCGATAGAAAGCTGCACCGTTTGCAGCTCCTCCTTTGCCAATCGTATCTCCGTTTGATCCGCCGTAAACTGCGGATGCTCCTGTGCTCCGGCGACAGACGTTCCCGTTATTATCATTCCTGCACAGAGTGCTAGCGCTCCAACCCGCTTTTTCCAGTCCTTTTTCCATAATCCATATTCATTTTTCTTTTTCCCTTTTCTCTACGCTCTTCCGCTTCTGTTTTACAGACCGATATTATACAGACAGGCTAACATTTAGGAATATAATTGTCAACCATATTCCGCATATTTTCACCCTTTTTTCTGACGATTATTTTCCCCTCTTTTATTCCTTTTCTCCTTCGGTTCTCCGAACTGTTTTCCTCGTTTATGACGGTGCAAAAATCCCCCTCTCCGGATGATCCGAAAAGGGGGATTTTATGTTTTTATTTGATTCTATTCTGATGAGCCGCTATCTTAACACGGTTACTCTTTTATCTATATCTTCTTTTTCTTTTTTATCGGGTTCGCTGACTATGCCTCCAAACGGCATCTGAGCTACCAGTTTAAAGTTTTCCGGTATATCAAAAATTTCCTTCACCCGTGCATCTATTACCGGATTATAATGCTGCAGCGAAGCGCCGACATTCAACTCTCTTAGCATAGACCAAACAGCAAGCTGCAGCATCCCGTTTGCCTGATTTGCCCAAACAGGAAAATTATCCGCATATGTACTGAACTGTTCCTGCATTTTCTTAACAGTTGCCTCGTCATATAAAAACAGCACTGTTCCGGCTCCGGCTTTAAACGAATCTATTTTTTCCCGAGGTACTTTTCCCTCAAAAACATTGTAAATTTCATCCCACAGCCGATCGTGTTTTTCACCAAATGCAAGCACGATTCTTGCACTTTTCATATTGAATGCATCCGGCACTAATTCTGTAACTTCCTTTATCTTTTCTTCAATCTCTTTTTCCAAAACCGGCAGATTCTTATCAATGTTATAATATGTTCTTCTGTTTTCTAATGATTTTATGATGCCCATAACTGCCTCCTCCTTTAACAGTACGTCTAAATATTCTTTCTTTAACTTAAATTCCCTTTTTGCGAAAGAACATAAAGGAATAATTTTTATATCGTTTTTTCTCGCTTCTTCAACCAGTTTAGCAACTAATCTGCCTGCGATTCCCTGTCCGCCATAACTTTTTTCCACAAAAGTGTGGTCTATGATCCATACTTTATCCGACTTAGCATATGTGCTTTCTCCAATGAATTTTTCATCATCGTATGCGGCCGCTCTGTTTTCTTTTTGTTCATATATAATTTTTATCACTGTCGATTACCTCCTGCTTATACAATACATTTTTTCATTTACGTTTGCGCCTTTTTCATCATGCTTTTTCCAGCCTGCTGTCCGGTACGATCCAAGTCAAAGCGATCGCAATATATATCAAATACGAAATGACCGGAAAATAAAAAGCAAAAATAATAGCGGCGGCATATGCGATAATAGAAAGCTTTCCTTTTAAATCATTTCCGATATTTCGGAAAATTTGAGAGTCCTTTCCATTAATCTTTATAACTTCAGCCTGGACTATATTGTAAGAGACAGCACACATAAAGAGTATGATTCCATAAAATAAAGCCGGTAAACTTTTATACGGATTTAGTCCCATCCATTCCGTTGCCATCGGGATCAATGACATCCAAAAGATCCAATGTAAATTTTTCCATAACAATCTACCTGATACTGAATCTGTCATATTAATTAAATGATGATGGTTTGCCCAATATATCCCCACATAAATAAAACTTAGAATATATGCTAAAAATGTCGGGAAAACCTCTTTTACCGCATCCAAAGTTAAATCTTTCGGTGCATTAAGCTTTAGCACCATGATTGTTATAACGATCGCTAATACGCCATCACTAAAGGCTTCCATTCTCCCTCTGCTCATTATACTTTTCCTTGTAGTTCGTATTAATACTCTGCTGTTTCTTTGATGAATGTATTGCTTCTAAGTTCTAAAAACGCCTTTTGAAGCTCTTCCTGCGTATTCATTACAATCGGACCGGCCCATGCAACCGGTTCATTCAACGCCCTTGAATTCATATATAAAACTTGAGCCTTCTCATTCCCGTTCTTAATTGTAAGACTGTCTCCTTCCGTTAATTTGACGGCTGTTTTTTCCTCTATGTGCTCGCCGTCAATATAAACGTCTCCTAAAAGTGTAAAGACCATTACCGAATCATCCTCTTCCATCGTAAGTGTAACTTCTGCATCAGCATTTAGATGGATATCGTAATAATCCATAGAGAGATAATCGCCTTTATAGCCTTCATGTTCCCCATATTTTCCGGCTAAAAGTCTTATCTTTCCTCCTTCTATTTCAATCTCCTTTATATCTTCGTTTTTAATACTATTGTAACTTGGCTTACTCATTTTATCTTTTGCCGGTAAATTCAGCCACAACTGTACTCCTAAAAGCCTTTCTGCCGCCGGAACCATCTCCTCATGCATAATTCCGGAACCCGAATTCATCCACTGAACTTCTCCGTCTGAAATACCCGCTTCATTCCCAAGACTGTCTCTATGAACCATCTTACCTCTCGATACATAACTGATCGTTTCGATCCCTCTATGCGGATGCATTGGAAATCCTGCTGTATAATCGTCGGGATTAATGCTATCAAAAGAATCAAGCATTAAAATAGGATCAAACTCTTTTGTTGTCAGATTCCCCAAAACTCTTACTAATTTTACGCCTGCGCCATCTGTTGTTCTGAATCCTTTGACTTTAGTCTTCACTTTTCTTTTCATTATAATTTTCCTCCTATTTTCTTCAAAAGATACAGCAGTTTTTCCTTTTCTTCCTGATCTAAAACTTCCATGCTTTCTGCTATCATCGCTTCATTTCGAGGTACGATTTTACTAATTACATCATATCCTTCTTGCGTCAGATGCAGTATGCACACGCGTCTGTCTTTCTCGTTACACATTCTTTCGACATAGTTCATTTTTACTAAATTGTTCACTATAAGAGGTATCGTTCCTACACTGCTTAAGATTCTTTCCCTTACCTCTCCTACACTCATATCTCCCTTGCTGTAGAGAGCCTCTAAAACCATAAACTGGCTAAAGGTTAAATTGTACTCCGCTGCTATCTTGGATGTCTTTTTATCCAAGGCGTTTACATTTCTGTGAAGTCCGATCAATATCTTCATCTCAGTTCTTCCCAAAAATCATTCACCTCCTTAAGCATTTTATATCTAACTAGATAATATCTATATAGATAGATTATATTATTTTTTCACATTTGTAAATAGCCAATCAGTATTTCTCAAAAACGCCCTTTAGATTAAGGATTATACAGATTACTCCAACAACAAACGCCTGCAAAGAACTCTCGGAAGTTTAACACCGATGGAAAAACGCGAAATTTACTTACAAGCCGCACAAAAAAACTCCTGCCGGAAGATAATCTACCGGCAGGAAAAAATTTTATATTTTTCAGTTGTCTACTTGACAGAGAGCAGTTCCATTCCCACTTCAGCCTTGATTGTGTACCCAAACTATGTCATTTTATTCTTCGCCTTTTTCCAAGACTATAATTTCATATGGGCGCAATGTCAGCACCTTATAATTGTTCTTATGATTTTCCTCGTAATTTCCCAGGATTTTTCTTCCGGACTTCCATTCCTGTGTAAATTCCATCTGACTTTCTACATCACGAAAATTACAACAAACAAGGAGCTTCTGTTTATCCAAACATCTTGTATATGCCAACACGCCGGCATTTTCTACTTCCATAAATTCAATGTTTCCCCTGGCGATAACTTCTTTTTCTTTACGAAGCATAATCAGCTTTTTATAAAATTCTAAAATGGAATCTCTATCCTGTTTTTGTTTCTTTACATTGATTTTTTCAAAATTATCCGATACAGGAATCCATGGCTTTGTATCCGAAAATCCACAGTATCTTTCATCTGTCCATTGCATCGGGGTACGGCTGTTATCTCTTGAACGGGCGGCCAGAATTTCCAGCGCCTCCTCTTTTGTTTTTCCTTCGTTTAAAAGAATCTCATAGTAATTCCGACTCTCTACGTCTGCATACTGCTCAATAGATGTATAGTGCGGATTCGTCATTCCGATTTCTTCTCCCTGATAAATATAAGGAGTTCCTCGCATTAGATGAATCATACCGGCAAGCATCTTTGCTGATTCTTTCCAATATTCCCCTTCGTTTCCAAAACGTGATACGATACGAGGCTGATCATGATTGCACCAAAACAGTGCATTCCATGCATTTCCCCTCTGCATTCCCATCTGCCATTTTTCAAAGATAACTTTCAATTCCATATAATCCGGTTCCATAAGTTCCCACTTGTTTCCATCCTTATAATCCACTTTCAGGTGATGGAAATTAAAACACATAGACAACTCTTTTTCTTCTGCACCTGAATAACGGATACAATGTTCAAGCGTTGTAGATGACATCTCCCCTACTGTTACATAATCTTCAATTCCTGTATCTCGTACAAGTTCTTTCAGATATTCATGAACGTACGGTCCGTCTGTATAAAATTTTCTTCCGTCTCCTTCAAAATCATCTTCCCAAATCTCAGGCTTCGAAATCAAATTCACTACATCAAAACGAAAGCCTTTTACACCTTTTGCTTTCCAAAAACGAATAACTTCTTTCAACTCTTCTCTGACTTCCGGATTTTTCCAGTTCAGATCTGCCTGTGTCACATCAAATAAATGCAAATACCATTTTCCGAGAGAGGATACATATTCCCATGCAGAACCTCCAAACTTTGACTGCCAGTTTGTCGGGGGCTGATCCGGCGCCCCCTCCTTAAATATATAATAATCCTGATATTTTTTTTCACCTGCAAGCGCTCTCCTGAACCATTCGTGTGATGTAGATGTATGATTAAACACCATATCAAACATCAGTCCAATATTCCGTTTTTCCCCTTCTGCAATGAGATTGTCTAAATCTTCCATTGTCCCAAACATCGGATCAATATTTCGATAATCCGCTACGTCATACCCATTGTCTCTCTGGGGTGACACAAAAAATGGTGTGAGCCACAAATAATCAACACCTAAATCTTTCAGATAATCCAATTTTTCTGCAACACCTCTAAGATCTCCGATTCCATCTCCATTGGAATCCTTAAAAGACTTTGGATAAATTTGATAAATCACTTTATTACTAAAATCTGCCATACTGCTTTCCCTCTATTCTATTTCAATAATCACTGTTTCATTTTCCTGCGCGTAAATTCCTGTATGAAAATGAACTGTTTTTTCATCTGCCCCATCTGTGATCACACAAACAGTCACGTCCGAGTATCCTGCTTCCTTAATTTTCTGACGATTAAAACGAATTAACGGAGTTCCTGCTTTTACCTCCTGTCCTTCTTTAATCAGATACTCAAATCCGTCTCCCTGCATTTCCACAGTGTCAATTCCGATATGTAATAACAATTCCATGCCATTGTCTAATACAAGTCCACAGGCATGTCTTGAATCTTCCATAACTCTATCACGGGTTTTGTTGCCACAAATCGGGCAAATTATCCATTCTGAAATCATAAATTATCCATCTCCATTTATCTTGTTTTATTTGATCTTTCTATTTTATATTTACTATCTTGACAAATTCATATCGTACACTTATCTGGAATTACTATTGTTCTCTAAACTTTTTCAAAAATAAAGAAAATGTTGTACCTTTTTCATCGGATGCCACCTTGATATACCCGTTCTGCTTATTCACAATATCACGGGTAAGATATAAACCGATTCCCACACCGTCAACTCCTGCTGACTGCTTTCCACGGTAAAATCTGCCGAAGATTTTTGCCTGTTCTTCTTCAGGAATGCCAATTCCGTTATCGGATACATCCAATCGCAAATACGATGGATATTCGGTGATTTTCAAGTCCACAACTCCTCCGCTTGGTGTGTATTTCACAGCATTGTCAAGTACATTGGTAACAGCTTCTGCCGTCCAGTTAAAATCAAGCAGGGCTTCAAAGGTCTGCCCACAATCAAAGGTAATCGTAATATTTTTATCCCTTGCTTTGGCATAAACCGTTTTCACCGCTTGCATAACAATATCATTTAAACTGTTTTGTTCAGGTTTCAATCGGATAATGCCACTTTCCAAACGGGACATTTTAATCAAACTGTTTGTCAAAAAAGTCAGCTTTTCAAGGGACATCTGCAAGGTGGCAATATATTCACTTCTCTCCTCATCGGATAACCCTGTATCACCTAATAACTGTGCAAAAGTGTTTGCCGCTGCTACGGGCGTTTTGATTTGATGCGAAATATCAGAGATTAAAGTTTTGATCTGTTCTTTCTCTTGTGTCAGCATTTGATTCTGTGCCTTTAAAATATTGCGGAGTTTTAGAAGTTGGTGCTGCAGCCGTGCGGTCAGGGTATCCTCAGCTTCTGAAAAGACCATCCGTTCCTGCTGTTCTACCAAAGCTTCAATGAGCAGCGTAATCTCCTCTAACAGATTATCGTTATAGCGGTTGTGCAGAAAGTCCATTAGGAACAACAAGCCACATAAAAATACAAATGCAAAAGAGATAAAAAGCGTACGGAAAAGGATGTCCTCCATAAAAAAGAACACACCAACAGATACCACCGCCGTAGCAGTACCTATAATTAAAATCAGTTTTCTGTAAATTCCAAAATGCTTCATCGTCATTCTCCAAAAGTGTAACCCATACCAAAAACCGTCACAATGTATTCCTGCTTTTCATCATGCAGTTTCTGCCTTAGTCGCTTAATATTCACACGCACGGTATTATCATCAACAAAGTTTCCGTCTATATCCCAAAGCTGTTCCAAAAGCATTGCCTTTGTAACAACCCTTCCCCTGTTTTCCATTAGATAAAGGAGCAATTTGTATTCTGTTGAGGTCAAATGTATTTCCTGTCCCTTCATCAAAACAACACACTTTTCTTTATCTAACTCTAAATCTCTGTATTTCATACGAAATTTTCCTATGCCGGTTCTTTTTAGAACTGCCAATACTTTTTTTCGTAAAACTTCAATAGAAAAAGGCTTTGATATATAATCATCACAACCAACGCCAAACCCTTCCAACATATCTTCTTCCGTATCATTAGCGGTCAAAAATAATACAGGTGTTTCCGATGTTTCCCGAATTTTCTTACAAAATTCCAAACCATTTCCGTCAGGCAGGTTAATATCAAGCAGAAACAAATCATACTTTTGCTTTTGGTATTGCTGCAATGCTTCCAAATACCCATAGACTGCTGTAACCGTATGCTCGTCTTTTTTTAAGGCGATAGAAATACCCTTGCTCAGAATTTTATCATCTTCAAGGAGAAAAATATTTGCCATAGCCGTAAAACGCACCACCTTCCTCAATATGCAAAATTGCAGGAACAGACGCAGCAACGCTGCGTCCGTCCCGCAACCTCATTTAATTCTCAAAATTGTGCAGTCTTTCAATGACCGTTTCATCAGAAGTTGCCTTGTGAACAATGGCAGGAACACTTAAACAAATTACAAAGATTGCTGCAATCAAACCGATGACAAGAGCAACAGGGTATTTAAATACTGCATAGTTTGCCATATGCGGAACTGCATCTGCCACCAACATTAGGAACGCATTGCCAAAAGTCATAATCAGCAGAGTAGAAATCAGAGCATAAATACCGCCTTCTAAAGTAAGTATCTTCATAATCTGCTTTTTCGTTGTTCCGATACTTTCCATAATGGCAAATTCATTTTTCCTTGCCACCACACCCGTCAGCATTACATTGACAAAGTTAATCAAACCAATGACAATGAGCAGAATTGCGGCACCGTTCCCCAACAAGCTTAAAGAGTAGTTCATCTGTTCAAATAGTTCTTTCTGATTAACAGAAGATCTAAGTTGCCATTCTGATCCAGTCAAGGTACTGTTGATCGCCTGTAATTCGCTGTCAATTCGCTCTAAATCGTTGAAATTCTTAATGTCAACACCGATTGCCGAAATGATCGGTTCTTTCGTCAGTCGTTCCATACCCGCTTCGCTGACAAAGATGATATTCGGCACAATTTGAATGTCCTTGCGTCTGCCAATACCTTCTGAAAGAGTATTATCATAATCATCATAGTAAAAAGCTCCGCCAATTTTGAAATCAGTTGCCTTGCCGTCTGTACTGTCGGCAGTTAGTGTCAATGTTTCACCCACTAAAGCGGTATTAGGAGCGTTATATTCGGTATCTTTTCCTGCAATCGCTGTTTCGCCACGCTTAAATGCTTCCATGTCAATAGGCGTATCAGAATGCTCTGCATTGTATTCTTCCAGTACCCTGTCGTCTGGAAGTGTTGTAATATAGCAGCCGTAGTCACCGGCATCAGCATACCCTTTAAGTGCCTCTATCATTTGTTCATAGGACTGCCCTTTGGATTTATATCTACTATCCTCATATTGGATTTTCATAAAGCCTTCTAAAGCGGTTTCATCAAAGTCAATACCTGCCCAGACTGTCTTTTGAATATCTACATTTTCAACACCGTCGATTTGCTTAATCTGTTCCACAAAATGTTCGTCGAATTGAGGTACTTCCTTGTTGAGTTGCTCAGGCTGTTCAAATTGAATATCATTGTATTCAAAGTTATAATCCATGTATTCCTTAATAAAGTTCTCAGCCGACATACTGCTTATAACTCCATTTACACCTAAAATCATAGTAATTCCCATAAATAAGGACATAAACACAAGGATAGCCCGCTTTTTGTCACGGAACACATTATGAAATGCCATCACATGCAGCTTGCCACCATTAGTGGAATTTCTGCTTTTTGTTTTCTTCGGTGCAAAATTCTGAAACTTCAATGCTTCTATTGGCGAAATTTTTGCAGCCGCTTTTGCAGGAGCATTGCAGGCAATCCAAACAGTTACCGCCGAAAAGAGAATGGACAGAATATAGATAGATGGATGGAAAAACACTTCGGCATCCATCATCGACTTGCCCTGTTCAAAGCCCTCGTTCAAAACAAAGGGAACAATTCCAAAGGAAACAGCAGTGGCTAACACAATACCAATCGGGATACCAATGCAGGCAAACTTAACTGCCTGATTTTTTACCAGTGATTTAATCTGTTTTTGCGTTGTTCCAAGCGTTTTCATCAAACCGTAAAAACGGGTATCCTTTGAAATGGATATATACAAAACATTGTAAATAAGCAGATAGCCGCTGCCAATGATAAAGAATACCAATAGAATTACCATTGCGATAACTGAACCGCTTGATGATTTCATGGAAACCGCACCGCCGAAAGATTGATTTTCGTTAAGCTCCACATCTTTTTGAATACGATAAAAATCATCGGGCATTTTATTCAGCGACAAAGAAAGAACGCCGTCCTCTGCCATTGTATAACCTGCATTTTTGCAATACGCTTCGGAAACAAAGCCCATTCCCGTACCTGTATAGGAATGAAACCATCCGCTTAATGTGAAATTTTTTTCCTGCTGACCGTTTTTATCATAATAGGACAGAGGAATTTCCATATTCAGCTTCGGCTCTTTCATTCCAAGCTGTGAAAGAGCATCCTCTGACAGCATAATTTCATTTTCATCTGAAGGATATTTCCCTTCTATATCTTTGATTGTTTCTTTATAGTGTTTTTCCCATTCCGTAGGGTCGTAATACGAAAGTGCGATAGAAAGATCACGCCCCTCGTCGTTCTTCTCAGCAACCGAGCCGACCATATACTGCGTACCGACAGTTTTAACATATTCCAAATTCTTAATCTGCTGTTCCTGCTTTTCTGTCGGCATCGCAAGGGACGCATTAGCGGTTGTGCCTGCGGTACGCACCTGCATTAACTTCATATTTTCCATATAGTTAATGCCCAAACTAAACACAGTTGTAATCATAAAGGTAGTGAGAACGATCGCAAACACCGCAAACAGGTTACGAATACGGTTTGCTTTCATCATTCCCTTTTCCACTCTCTTAACTGCTTTTTTATTTCGGTTAGCGTGCATATCTGACACCTCCCGAAACAACCTTGCCATCCTCAATGCGGATTGTACGGTCTGCCATTTGAGCGATTTCCTCATTGTGCGTGATCATAATGGTGGTTTGGTGGAACTGACGGCTGATCGATTGCATCAGCAAAATAACATCCATACTTGTTTTTGAGTCCAGATTTCCCGTCGGCTCATCCGCAAGGATAATGGCAGGCTTTGTCGCAAGGGCACGGGCAATCGCAACCCTCTGTTGCTGACCGCCTGAAAGATTATTCGGCATATTTTTAAGCTTTTGTTCTAAGCCAAGAGTATGGATAATCTCTTTTACAAATCTTGTATCGGTCTTGCCACCGTCGATCTCAATAGGGTACACAATATTCTCATAAACATTGAGAACAGGAAGCAGATTGTAATTCTGAAATACAAAGCCGATATTTCTGCGGCGGAAAATTGTCAATTCCTCGTCCTTCATTTTCAAAAGTTCTTTTCCTCGGATAGTAACACTACCAGAAGTAGGGCGGTCTAACCCACCAATCATATTTAAGAGAGTGGATTTACCGCTGCCTGATGTACCGATAACAGCAACAAATTCGCCTTCCTCTACGGAAATGGATACCCCATCCAAAGCATGGACTTCGTTTTCTCCGCTTCCGTATATCTTTCGTAAATCTTTTGTTTCAAGTATTGCCATATTGAAAACCTCCAAATTTGTATTTTTTATTTTGTAAGTTCAGTATAGCAACCACTTCTTACAATCTCATTACAATCCAAACTAAAAAATAACAGCATCTCTTTTGTTCCTACCATGCACTTTTACGAATTGATTTCTTTTTTTAATGAAGCAATCCACTCCTCTATTGCCTCTGCCAATGTGTATTGTTGCTGTAAAACTGCCATACCCGTAACAGGAATATCTTCTTTACTTTTTTTCAAAGCAATATTTTCTTCCAGATATTTTTTCAATACCTCCATACTGCTCTCAATATTATCCAGACATTCTTGCTGTCTTTCTCTGGGCATACTGTCCAGATTTACAATGACAGCATTAAAATCTAAAAAAATGTTTATCGGCTTACAGGATATTTCAAGCATCAATTTTTCAAACTGCCGTTTCCCTTTTTCAGTTAAAGAATACACTGATTTTTCTGGCATTTTGCCCTCTCTTTCAATATGACTTGAAATATATCCTTTTTCCTCCAACTGGATAACCTTTTTATAAATGGACGGGGTACTAATTTTTACCCATTTTGAAATATTGCGGTACTCTACCAACTTTTGAAGGTCATACGCACTCAGAGGTTCTTTCTTTAACATTCCCAAAACAATTAAGTCAATGGTCGCCATATCAATTTCCTCCTTTACTCTCTTGACAACTACTATAAATTATAGTAGAATACCATTTGCGTTTCAACTACTATAATTTATAGTAGTATATTTTATTCTATTTGTCAAGTGAAAGGAGAAAGAACACTATGGACAATCAAAACAGAAAATTGGAGTTATTGGGCAATGCTCCAATCCCAAAAGCCCTTTTAGCTATGGGTATTCCAACAATGATTGGTATGCTCATCAACGCCTTATACAATCTCGTTGACGCCTATTTCGTAGGCGGATTAGGCGAAAGTCAAATGGCTGCCATCTCGGTTGTGTATCCACTCGGTCAAGTAGTCGTTGGCTTAGGATTACTTTTTGGTAATGGGGCAGCATCCTACATTTCTCGACTGTTAGGACAAAGAAATAAGGATCAGGCAAACAAAGTGGCAAGCACTGCACTATATAGCAGTCTTGTTGTTGGTGCAATTATGATTGTTTTATCAATCCTCTTTTTGAAACCCATTCTAAGACTTTTAGGTGCAACAGAAAGTGTCCTTCCTTATGCAGCTACCTATGCCAGTATTTACATTGTTTCCTGCATTTTCAATGTTTTTAATGTCACAATGAACAATATCGTGACAAGTGAAGGAGCTGCAAAAACTACAATGTGTGCCTTGTTGTTAGGTGCAATCCTCAATATCGGTTTAGATCCATTATTTATATACACTTTTAATTTTGGTGTTGCAGGAGCTGCTATTGCCACAGCAATTTCTCAGGTAGTATCTACTCTTGTGTATCTATTTTATATTTTCAGACAAAAAAGTGCTTTTCAGTTTAGAATAAAGGACTGTACTTTTTCTAACGAAATTTTATCTGAAATTTTCAAAATTGGCGTTCCGACACTTGTATTTCAATTATTGACAAGTATTTCTATCTCTCTAATAAACAATGCCGCAGGTAATTACGGCGATTCAGCCATAGCAGGAATGGGTGTTGTTACTCGTCTTATATCTATGGGCAGCTTAACAGTATTTGGTTTTATCAAAGGCTTTCAACCGATTGCAGGTTATAGTTATGGGGCGAAAAAATTTGATCGTCTGCGTACTGCAATCAAAATTTCCATCTTATGGTCAACTATTTTCTGTGTAATCGTAGGGTTATTATTCAGTCTGTTTTCTACGACTATTGTTTCACAGTTTACAACCGGAAACACAGAAATGATTCACATTGGGGCTTCCTCTTTAAGAATAAACGGTATTACATTTATGCTGTTTGGATACTATACGGTATATTCCTCTTTATTCCTTGCTCTTGGAAAAGGAAAAGAAGGGTTTATTCTTGGGGCTTGCCGACAAGGTATCTGCTTCATTCCCGTTATCTTAATTTTTCCATTTATATGGGGATTAAACGGTATTTTATACGCACAGCCGATTGCCGATGTTCTCTCTGCACTTATTACAGTATTTATGGCAATCCCTTTGCATAAAAGTTTAACTATTGCCGAACAGAAAATGAAAACAACTTCTATCCCCTGTGACAGACAATAAAATCAAGCATAAAAGTAGTAACAGAGCCGATGAACTGTGAAACATTTCTCAACTTCATCGGCTCTGCGTCTTTGCGTCTGGCTCTTTGATGACAGTTATTTGCAAGTTCTTTGCATCAATTAAACTTTCCTGTTTACATTTCGGACAATAAAGGGGGAAGTTTTTCAATTCTGTATCTTCCCTGATTTTGTCACGGGTTTTATTGCCACATATTGGACACATTATCCATTCTGATTTCATAAATTATCTATAATCCTCTATTCTATATTGTTCTACAACTTCATTTCCTAAAAGAGTTATTGCCTTTTGGGGGCATAAGCTAATACAGCGATAACACATTGTACAGCGATCATTCGACACAACTTTCTTATTTCGTAAAATAAGATTTTTCATTGGGCATATAGAAACACATTTTCCGCAACCAATGCAATTATTGTTAATCTTTAACTTATTGGAATAACCTTTTGTTTTTTTATAAAACCAAAGCCTTTGTCCCAATAATCCGATGATATGTGAAACTAGCGTAATACCTTCTTGTGGATAATCTCCATTTATAATCTGCAAAGCCACTTCCTCGATTTTTCTATCTGCCTGTGCTATAATACAACGATTTTCATCCATTGTCTTTTTTAATAACTTGCTATCACAAACAGAGTCTGGCATATGAATATGTATTCCACCCAAAATAGTTGCCCCGTATCTTTTTAACATTCTTGTCGTGCAGCCCGCACCATCACCACTAAAAGCCCCCATTGTCGCAATGCACAGTATTTTCTTATTTTTCCAGATGTCAGCATTCTTTTTAATAAAGTCACGCACCATATATGGAGCATTAGAAAACTGTGTAGGATACCCTATGTAAATCTCTTCGTTTTGTTGAATTGCTGAAATAGCTTCAGGGCTTTCCATAGGAATAGCTTTTGCAGATGAATGAATAAGAGATACCAACTTTTCAATGCAATATTTTGTATTACCCGTACCACTTAAATAAATTCCAACCATAAATTCTCCTAAAACTCACAACTAAATATTCCAATTAAATCTGTCAGTTTATCTTCCCATTTGTATGCGTAATGAACATTCTCCATCGTTGCAAGAGTCGTAAGACCTTGCACATAAGCAAATAATGCAACTATCAAATCTTCTTTTTTGCTTTGTGTCATATTTGTATCGGCAAGTAATTTCAACACCTGTTCTTTGTAAATCGCAAAGGGCTGATAATTACTTTCTCTACCACTATCAATATTCAAATCAATTTGTATATTTCCTTGCTGAAAAAGAAAGTTAAAATATTGCGGATGGCTTATAAAAAAGGAAATATATGCTTTGCCAAATTCCAATAAAAAAATAGGTGTCCCTCTATATTGGGAAACTGTATTTTCGAGTACTTCTGTAAACTTTTTCGTAATATGTAATTGCATTTCTTGAAGCAATTCTTCCTTGTTAGAAAAATGACTATATGGTGCAGCGTGACTTACACCACAAGCTTGTGCCACCTTACGGAGAGAAAGTTGATTTATTCCATTCTTATTTACCAATTCAATTCCTTTTTCTATCAAATCATTTTTCAAATTTTTATGATGATAAGGCTTCTTTTCCATACACAACCTCCAATCTTTACAGTGTCTATATTATATTCTAAAATCTTTACACTGTCAAGATTTTAGACGAGGTTTCATTGAAAACACAGAGCAAATGATCGTGGTTACTCACAATTTCATTGGCTCTGCGTCTGTGCGTCTGGCTCTTTAATGACGGTTATATATAGTTCCTTTGCATTTACCAAAGTGTCCTGCTTACATTTCGGACAGTAGAGGGGATAGTTTTTCAATACTGTATCCTCTCTAAGCCTATCACGAGTTTTACTACCGCAAACAGGACAGCGTATCCATTCATTTTTCAGCATCTTTTCTTCCTATTACGATATTGTGCAATCTTTTATCGGTTATAAATTTCTTCCTTCTGGGGTCACCTTCTGCACGATAAATCATTAAATTTGACAAATCAAATATAGAACTCCATATTGTTTCAAAGTCTGGCTCATCATCGTATTGACACATAAAACCATATTCACCTTTTAACAGTTTTTGAGTTTCAACAACAGGGTCATTGTTTTTTACATTGTTAATGCAATTATCCATAACAACAGAATATCTTGTATAGGAATGATAATCATCTCCCTTAGCAAAATCATAAGGCTTAAGTTTGTCTGAAATAAAACTATTAACCGTACATACCAAGTAACCATCGTCAACGCTTTTTGCTTCACCGATTTTCTTTATATTCGGCGTACATTCAACTACCACCATTTTACCTCTTTTGTCTGCAATCAAAATATTATAATTTGATGCAATAGGTAACTGCATTAACAGATTAAGCGCTTGCTCTGTGGTATTTGCTTTTTCAAGCAAATATCTAACCGCGAAACAAGAGTTGAAGAGCTGTTCGTCAAATAGGAATAATCAGAGTATTCCAAGCTCTGCCTATCTCTGTAATCTAAAAAAACATCACAGACCTTTCTCTGTTCCATTGTCAAATCAAGTTGTTCATAGTTTCGTTCCGCCTTATCCCTTTCGTCGCTTTCTTTTTGATAATCCTCGCTGCGTGTGAGCATTTTATAAACGGTATCTTCTTTTAATTTCTCCGCTGCAATTTTCACAAGCTCGGCAAAATCTTTGTCATACATCACAACCTCCTACACCAATACTTTTAGTTTCTTCACAGGGGCGTTTATGACTTTGACAATCAGCTCGTCAACACAGTCTGTATATCTGCCTTGCTGAATAAGTTGATTTTTCAATTCCACAAGGCTATGTAAAAGAATTGTTCTTTCCTCACTATCCAGATATGCGTGGTATTTTATTTCTCTCATTGTCAGCACCTCCGTTCTTGATTTCATTATATAGAAAAACGGTCAGGGTACTCAAATGTGTAATAGAAGTATAAAAATAAGCGTACCACTATTTCTAATGATACGCTTATCTGCCCTTATACAAATGAATGTCGCCTACATTTTTGTAGCAAGGTGGACACTACATAGATAAATATATTTCAAAAAACCTTTATTTTTCGTTTGTGTTCCCATACCCGATATCTATTACCACTGAAACATCAAAATAGTTTTTTAGGTGTTTATTGCGTGAATTTTTGCCCTCTGAAGTAAAGGTAAAATGTTTCGCAAAGTGCCTAAAATAAAGGATTTCTACGAGTTTTTCTTTTGTATCAACACAATAGTCTCCACATGTGTCGTCATCGGAAATTGATCAACCGCTCTCCATTTCTCAATCTGATACCCTGCTGTTTTTTCGTCTTCCTGTGCCCCTTCGCACAATATTTTCAGATCTCTTGCCAATGTTGCGGAATCGCAGCTTACATAAACAATCCTCTCCGGCTGCATCTTAAGAATCGTTTCCAACAATTCAGCGTCGCACCCTTTCCGAGGCGGATCTACGACGATCACATCCGCGTGTGCCTTTTCTCCTCCGTGCTGTTCTTCATAATCTTTATAGTATTTCGGAAGGATTTCTTCAGATTTTCCCACAAAAAACTGTGCGTTTTCTATTCCGTTTAACAGTGCGTTTTCTCTTGCATCATCAATCGCAGGGGGCACGATTTCCACGCCGTAAACCTGTTTTGCCTTCTGCGCAAGAAACAAAGAAATTGTTCCGATACCGCAGTACAAATCCCAAACCGTTTCATCTCCTTTTAAGCCTGCATATTCAAGCGCCTGAGAGTATAATTTTTCCGTCTGTACCGGGTTTACTTGATAAAACGACAAAGGAGAAATCTGATATTTCACTGAGCCGATATAGTCTGTAATATATCCTTGCCCCCAAAGCACCTCAAACGTATCTCCCATAATTACGTTTGTTCGCTTTGTGTTGGGACTTGCCGTTATACTCGTCATTCCGTCAATTTTAGCAAGCTCTTCCACCAACTCTTTCTGATGCGGAAACCATTCTCCGCTTTTATCCGCTTTATCTTTATTCACAACAAAACACACCATGATTTCTTTTGTCGTAAATCCATAACGAAGCAGCACATGACGAAACAGACCCGTTCCTGTTTTTTCATCATAGGAACGGATCTTATATTTTTTCATAAAATCAAGAATGCTCTCTAAAATATGTTCATTTACCGCTGCACCGAGAATGCAGTTTGTATTTGCTATAATGTCATGTGTACGGCCTGCGTAAAATCCTGTTACGGGATTTCCTTCTTTGTCTGTTCCAAACGGAAACTGCGCCTTATTTCTATAATAAAACGGAGTTTCCATCCCAATGATCGGCTCTTTTGTACATTCCAAAAGTTCAGATGAAAAACCGCCGATCCGTTCAAGATTTCCCCTGACTTTTCTTTCTTTAAACTCAAGCTGCTTTTCATAGGACATTTCCTGAATCTGACAACCCCCGCATTTTCTTGCGAAAGGACACTTAGGTTCAACCCGGCTGTTTGACGGTTCAAGCACGTTTATCAATCGGGCATATCCGTAATTTTTCTTAGCCTTGATCACTTTAACTTCTGCAACATCTCCTATTACAGCGTCTTTTATGAACAGCGTATATCCGTCTATCTTTCCGATTCCTTCTCCGTTGACACCGATATCCGTGATTTCAACAACTACAGTATCATTTTTCTGCATACACATATCTTCCCTTTTCTTTCTGTTTTCCTGCATTTTTTGCACATCCGCATCTGCGCACATATTTCCCCACCGGAAACACCGTATAGTTACGATCTATCCGCCGCCTACAATCGGCTTTTTCTGTTTACGCTCCTGACGTTCTGCGCAAATTAGAATCGAACAATCGGTTAAATCCTAACCAGTCTGTACCTGTTTTCCCTTTAAATATTTCCGTCAAAGTCTGCATTTTTGCATCTGCATTATCCGCAAGATTCAACGCTACCGCCTCCGCAAGCGCCGGTTTTTTCGGAGAACCGTATTCCAACTCTCCGTGGTGGGCGATAATACAGTGTTTCAATTCATTTGCAAGGCGAACCGGAAAATCCGGTATTGTCCTGATTGCCTCGTCGAGCATTTCCACTCCGATCACAATATGCCCTATCAACTGTCCTTCATCTGTATAATCATTGTCCGGAAATGACGAAAGTTCCCTTGTTTTTCCGATGTCATGGCACATTGCCGCTGTCAACAGAAGATCTTTGTTTAAAATTCCATATGATCCGGCAAAATATTCGCACATCCGAAGTACGCTCAACGTATGTTCCAGCAGTCCTCCCGAAAATCCGTGGTGTACCGTTTTCGCTGCAGAATGTGACCGGAATTTTTTAATAAATTCCTGATCGTTCACAAAGAAATATTCTAACAGACTTTTCAGATACGGATTGGAAATGTGACGGATAAACTCTGTCAGCTGTTCATACATCCCGTCAACGCTTTTCTCTGTGGTAGGCATGTAATCTGCCGGGTTGTATTCCTCTTCACCGGCTTTGCGGATCTGTTTTATATTAATCTGCAGATTTCCGTTATAATTGATCACTTCTCCATATACTTCTATAAAATCTTTTTCATCATAGTCCGCAATCCCCTGCGAATTCGGGTCCCATACTTTTCCGTCAAGCGTTCCTGTCTTATCCTGCAAAAGCACGTTGTCATATGGTTTTCCGTTTCTTGTTTCAGCCGAACGTTTTCCCTTACACAGATAAATATTTCTGATTGTTTCTCCTTCATGTAACCCACTGATATATCTCATGTCTCGCTATTCCTCTTTCTATTTTTTCTTTATTTCTCTATGTTCTATTTCTTTTAATCTGTTTTCTTATTTTTTCATTCCTGCTTTTTTACTGAACTTCTTCTTTTCTTATTTTCTCATTCCTGCTTCTTACTGAACTTCTTCTTTTCTTATTTTCTCATTCCTGCTTCTTACTGAACTTCTTCTTTTCTTATTTTCTCATTCCCGCTTTTTACTGAACTTCTTCTTTTCCTATTTTCTCATTCCTGCTTCTTACCAAACTTCTTCTTTTCTTATTTTCTCATTCCCGCTTCTTTATTTAACTTCTTCTTTTTCTGTGGTCACGACAGAAAATTTTATATTGACATATCCGTCTGAACCGAGCCGTTTTCCGACAAACTCCATCGTTTCTCCTACAGACGAGCCTATCACAATGTTTTGGTATGCGGCAATATCCTTTATCTCTTCTCCCGATGCTTCACATATAATATCTCCGATTTGTATTCCCGCCGCCATCGCCGGTGAATCCGGATCAACATCTGCCACATAAATACCTGACGGCATTTTATGTTCTTCTGCAAGCTGCTCCGTCACCGTTGTTCCGTAAATTCCGATATATGGAACGCTTTTCCCATTGATGAGCAATTCTATAATCGGCTTCAAATCTGAAATTCCATATGCATTCACAACATTTTTTCCTGTGTCGTTCCATACGGATGAAGAAATCATCCCTACCACTTCGCCATCCATGTTAAACAACATGCCTGTTCCTTGTTCCTCTGCCGGAATGTCTGTCGCGATCACTGCGCATTCTCCGTCGAAAAATGTCGCCTTATAATTCGATGCGCTGACAACGCCGTAAGACATTCCGTCTGCATATCCAAATATATTTCCGAGAGCGATCACTGCATCTCCCTGCGCCACTTTCTTTGAATTACCTAAAACGGCTACTTTGATCAATCCGCTGTCATCCTCATCTACGACATGTTTCCCGATGCCGAACACTGCTATCTTTCTGTTATTATCGACCTTTTTCAGCGCTGCATCGAAGCTTTTTCCATCGGAAATTGTCACTCTCCATGCAGAAGCGCCTGTGCAGATCGAACTGTCGGCGATAATCAAAAATTCCCGACCGTTATCTCCGGCGATAACACCTGTAACACTCTGCAAAATTCCTGTCATCTCTCCGTCCCAGTCTGCCTTTTCAGATACAGAAGATACAGAAACAATACTTTTTCTCGCCTCTTTTACACGTTCATTCAACCCGGCGGTCATCTCTTCATAACTTTCCGCATCGAGCGCAGGATCTTCTTTTCCCTCTTGATTTTTCTCAGAATCTTCCGCTGCCTGTTCATCTTCGGGGATCATCACAGTCTTTGCATTTCCCGCAAACCATTGCTGCATCCACGGTTTAAGCGCAAAAAAACCTAAGCAGGCAAACATCCCCAATATCAGACCATAGATCGCAATTCGGATAAATTGTTTTATAAGCGTTTCCCTGCTGCCCTGTTTCCCTTTTATCTTTTCTTGTAAAAAAGAATATTTCTTCTCTTCCGCCTCTTCTTCGGGCGATTTTTTTTGTTCTTTATCACTCGGCATGGACTTATTTTCCTCCAAATTCTAGTATACCTGATTCAATCCTCTATGAAAAGGTTTTTCTTACTTCCTGAAAGTCCTTTTCTTTATACGGATAATAGAGTAGAATGAGGATACAAACATTACAGACAGGTGAAGATTTATGAATAACAAAACATTAATAAAACTTGAATTTGATAAAATTATTTCCATGTTGGAAAATGAGGCAAGTTCTTTCCGCGGAAAACAACTTTGCCGACGGCTGAAACCGGTAACGGATCTTACGAAGATCGATTTGCTTCAGGAACAGACCGCCGCCGCTTTTACAAGGATCATTAAAAAGGGGCGGATTTCTTTCGGCGACGCAGCTCCTGTGGAAGAATCTCTCAAACGACTTGAGATCGGAGGCGCTCTAAATACAGCGGAACTTCTCCGCATCTGCCGTCTTCTTTCAAACACTGCGCGGGCCAAGTCATACGGACGGCATGACACGCAGGAAGATCTTGCCGACTGTCTTGATATTTATTTTGACGGACTTGAGCCGCTCACACCTCTTTCAAATGAAATTGAAAGATGCATCATTTCCGAAGATGAAATCAGTGATGACGCAAGCAGTGCGCTAAAGCATATCCGAAGGAGCATGAATAATCTCAACGACCGTGTTCACACAACACTTTCAGGTCTTGTAAACGGTTCTTTAAGAACGTACCTGCAGGATGCTCTGATCACAATGCGCGGCGACCGCTATTGTATCCCTGTCAAAGCCGAATACCGCAGTCAGGTACAAGGGCTGATCCATGACCAGTCCGCATCCGGTTCTACATTATTTATTGAACCTATGGCTATTGTAAAACTGAACAATGACTTAAAAGAATTATATGTACAAGAACAGGATGAGATCCGAAAGATTCTTGCTTCTTTAAGCGAAGAGGCCGCACAATATATCGAAGAGATCCGAACAGACTACCGATCTCTCACCGATCTGGATTTCATTTTTGCAAGAGGCGCTCTTGCTCTTACTATGCGCGCAAGTCGTCCGATTCTAAATGAAGAAGGACGTATCCGTATCCGGGAAGGACGCCACCCTCTTCTCGACCAGAAGAAAGTTGTCCCGATCACCGTATCTCTCGGCGATGAATTTTCTCTTCTCATCATCACCGGACCTAATACAGGCGGAAAGACCGTCTCTTTAAAAACGGTCGGACTTCTCACCCTCATGGGGCAGGCCGGACTTCATATTCCGGCAGGCGACCGTTCGGAAATCGCCGTATTCCGACAGGTTTACGCCGATATCGGAGATGAGCAGAGCATAGAACAAAGTCTGAGTACATTTTCTTCACATATGACAAATATTGTTTCCTTTTTGAAAAAGGTCGACGATCGTTCTCTCGTTCTTTTCGACGAATTAGGCGCAGGAACCGACCCGACAGAAGGAGCGGCCCTTGCCATTGCTATTTTATCGCATCTCCATAAGCGAAACATACGCACTATGGCAACAACCCATTACAGCGAGCTGAAAATCTATGCCCTTTCTACCCCGGGCGTTGAAAATGCCTGCTGTGAATTCGATGTGGAAAATCTCCGGCCGACTTACCGGCTTCTCATCGGTATTCCGGGTAAAAGTAATGCTTTTGCGATTTCCGGAAAGCTCGGACTTCCCGACTATATTATCGACGATGCAAAAAAACGTCTGAGTGAACAAGACGTCTCTTTTGAAGATCTCCTAAGCGATCTTGAGGCAAGCAGACGCACGATCGAAAAAGAACAGGCTGAAATTGCCGCTTATAAAAAAGAGGCCGAAACTTTAAAGCGGCAGGCTGTACAAAAACAGGAAAAGCTCGAAGAACAACGTGACCGCATCATCCGTGAAGCAAATGAAAAAGCAAATGCAATACTAAGAGAAGCGAAAGAAGTTGCCGACGAGACGATCCGCAATTTTCACAAATTCGGAAAGGAGAATATCTCCGCCGCTGAAATGGAAAAAGAACGGGAGCGTCTGCGCAAAAAGATCAAAGATACTTCCGCTTCTGCTTCACTGAAAACAAACAAACCGAAAAAGACTTACAAACCGTCTGATTTCAAACTCGGAGAATCTGTAAAAGTATTAAGTATGAATCTGACCGGCACCATCGGCTCTCTCCCCGATGCAAGAGGCAACGTCACAGTTCAGATGGGAATCCTTCGGTCACAAGTCAATATTTCCGATTTGGAAATTATCGAAGAAGTATCGCCTTACGCACCGAAGCGGATGAACCGTACGGCAAAAAGCAAGATCAAGATGAGCAAGTCACTTTCTGTAAGTCCTGAGATCAATCTGCTCGGAAAAACAGTAGACGAAGCGGTCGCCGAACTGGATAAATATTTAGATGACGCCCTGCTCTCGCATCTAAACAGCGTACGCGTAGTTCACGGAAAAGGAACCGGAGCTTTAAGAAAAGGAATCCACGAATATCTCAGAAGACAAAAACATGTAAAATCATACCGCCTTGCCGAGTTCGGAGAAGGCGATGCCGGAGTCACAATCGTTGAGCTCGGATAACGGGTTCACCCATAAAACGGAGGAAAAATATGATCGGAAAACAAAGAATACTAATCGTTGACGATGATGAAAATATCGCAGAACTTATCTCTCTCTATCTTACAAAAGAGTGTTTTGACACAAAAATAGTATTTAACGGAGAAGACGCCTTGAGCACATTTGAAACATACGAACCGAATCTGATTCTTCTTGACCTTATGCTTCCGGGCATCGACGGCTATCAAGTATGCCGGGAGATCAGGGCAAAATCAGGCGTGCCGATTATTATGCTTTCGGCGAAAGGGGAAATATTCGACAAAGTACTCGGTCTGGAACTCGGTGCGGACGATTATATCTTAAAGCCTTTTGATTCAAAAGAAATGATTGCGCGTGTGCGCGCCGTTCTTCGCCGTTATCATCCGATAAAAAACGAACCGTCCCAGGCGGAAAAGCCAAAGTGTGTCGAGTATGAAGGACTGACCATCAACCTGACAAATTATTCTGTTCTCTGTGACGGAAACACTGTTGAAATGCCGCCAAAAGAACTGGAGCTTTTATACTGTCTCGCCTCATCTCCGAATCAGGTATTTACAAGGGAGCAGCTCCTTGACCGTATATGGGGTTATGAATATCTCGGTGACACCCGCACTGTCGACGTCCATATCAAACGTCTCCGGGAAAAACTTAAAGATCATCCTCAGTGGAAATTAGGAACCGTATGGGGCATCGGCTATAAATTTGAGACAAAATAACAGATAAACAGGAGACTACCGCGTATGAGAAGCACTCTGCACATTAAATTTATTGCACTTTATATCATATTTGGATTTTTATGTCTATTCTCAACTGCAACGCTTACAGAGCAGCTTGTGACAGATAAGCTTACCGAAGACACTTCTCATACGCTTTACAGAGAAGCTACTTTTGTTGCCAATGATTATCTCCCATCTTACTTCTCCGGCGATTCTTCCATCTATAACGTCCAGTCACAGTTGTCTGCAATGAGACTGTACTTCAACGCTTCTATCTGGTTCGTAGACAGTACCGGAAGAACACTTACCTCTTCCAGTTTAGAAGACACTGTATGTCCTGATAGGATCAAAGACTTCAACCCTGCCGAAATCGGCGGAAACCGCTATATTACAGGTACATATCACGGATATTTTGACGAAGATATGATCACCGTTATGGCGCCTGTGACACAAGGTTTTTCTACAAAGGGATACCTTCTGATCCACAGTCCCGTCTCTGCCATCGAAGAGAGATGCGCTCCGATCATGACTCAGGTATACATCTCCACAGCAGTCATTTTCGCACTTTCTCTTATCTTTCTCCTCGGCGTACAGTTTTTCATCCATCGTCCGCTCAGGCAGATTTCCGAAGCGGCAAAACAATACGCTATCGGAAATCTTGACTATGAGATTCCGGTACACACTCATGATGAACTCGGATATCTCTCTGCTTCACTGAATTACATGGCAGTCAGACTGAAAGATATGGATGACTATCAAAAAAAAATTGTCGCAAATGTCTCTCATGATTTTCGTTCTCCTCTCACGTCCATAAAAGGATATGTTGAGGCAATGGCCGACGGAACGATCCCGCCTGAATTGTACGGAAAATATTTAAATATTATTTTGTTTGAAACAGAGCGTCTCACCGACCTCACGCGAGATCTGCTGACATTAAATGAATTCGATACAAAAGAACTTCTTCTTAACAAGTCAGATTTTGACATACAGGAAGTTCTGAAAAGTACCGCCGCATCTTTTGAATCTGCCTGTACCCAAAAACATATTTCCATCGAACTGCTTCTCATGCCTGATGCTGTTTTTGTTTTGGCAGACAAACGTAAGATCCAGCAAGTCCTCTATAACTTGATCGATAATGCGATTAAATTCAGCGAAAACGATTCTTTGATTACTGTAGAGGTTAGTGAAAAGAACGAAAAAGTATTTATTTCCGTAAAAGATCACGGAATCGGAATCCCGCGGCAAGAGCAGACTAAAATATGGGAGCGTTTTTACAAATCAGACCTTTCCCGCGGCAAAGATAAAAAAGGGACAGGCCTTGGCCTGTCCATCGTAAAAGAAATTATTCAAGCTCATGACGAGCATATTAATGTAGTAAGTACCGAAGGAGTCGGCACTGAATTTATCTTTTCACTCAGTCGGAGCGGGTAACTCTTTACCCGCTAATGGAAAACAGAGTTTCCTCGCTTACGCCTGACGAAAACTATTTGTAAAGCATCCGCTTACGCCTGACGAAGACTATTCGTAAAGCATCCCCTTCACGTCCGGGTCGTCCATATTTTCTTTATCCACCCAAACATATCCTGTATCGACGGTTGCCTCATTTCCGATCTCAAGCGCAGCCCGCGCCGCCGCCACAACTGTCGCATATCCCATGCCGAACGGATTTTGCACAATAAGACCATCTATCGTTCCGTTTTTCAATGCCGCGATCTGTTCCTTTCCGGCATCAAATCCCATCAACACGATATCTTCTTCATTTTCTGCTGTCTCAAAAGCATCCATTGCCAGTAAAACCGCATCGGCATTTACCGCAAAACAGCCCTTCAGGTTCGGGTATTTTTCCATATAACGGGCAACCACATCCGCATCTGTCATCCCGTCCGCGACAGCGCGAATATCTTCCAGTTTCGTGCGCACCTCTTCCGACATCGCTTCTTCCCCTTCATCTGCCGGAGTCTGACCGGACGATTCCACCGTCCACTCGGCAAGCTGCTCTTTCGTCACCCCGAGTTCGTCCGCTGCAGCCTGCATCTTAAGATCGTCAAACTGATCCATATAGATCGTCTCTACAACCTTCACATTCGGATAATTTGCCGTAATTTCTTCTGTCACTGCCTTTGTTCGCTCTTTTGCCGTTCCCGAAACAGAATCCTGTGCGATCAACAGAATCTCTCCTTTTTCTTCGATCGCCTCGCTCATTTTCCGAGCCCCTTCTTTTGCCGCCGCCACATTATCCGTCATGCAGGTGCACTGAATTCCCTGATAATTGTTCCTCGAATCAAATGCCACGACTGCAATTCCGTTTTCTGCCGCAAGATCGAACTGAACAGCCGACGCATCTTCCGCTACGCTTGCAACAGCGATCACATCCGGATATCGCGCCAGCTCCTCGTCAAGGATATTCACCTGTTCGTCAATATTCTCACTGTCTGCCGGAGCGTTATAAAGAACTTTTATCTTGTCCTCCCCTTTATATCCCAGATGCTTATTAATGTCTTCCGCCGCCTGCTCAACTCCGGCCTGCACTTCGCTCCAGTAAGCCGTTCCCTCTCTCTTTCCGATGACTGATATATACGTCCCCGGCTTCAGGTCAAGATTACTGATATCTGCATATACTTCAGGGGAAATCCGGTCAAGATTCGGCTGCCACGCAAGCTCTTCCTTTTCCTTTCCCGTAAATGTATCTTCCTTTTCAGACGGACTGCATGCGCAGACTCCCATTGCCACACACAATGCAAATGCCGCCGCTGCTGTAATTTTTCTCTTCATTATAATTTATCCCTCCGCTTTTATCCTTTTATAATACACCATATCATACAAAATAAATGTGAATTTTTACTAAACTTTTATTTCTTGAAGAAATCCCCTTATTATGGTACAATTTTACAATATATTGCACATTTTGCGAAAGGAATGAGTGACAAACATGACAACAGAACACATTTGTATTATGATCGCCATTATTGTTTATCTTGGCGCCATGCTCTATGTCGGCTACCGTTGTTCCAAGAACAACCATGATACGACCGATTTTTATCTTGGAGGGCGTAAGCTCGGACCTCTTGTGACGGCAATGAGCGCCGAAGCCTCCGATATGAGCAGCTGGCTTCTGATGGGGCTTCCCGGTCTGGCCTATCTGACAGGTATTGCCGACGCCGGATGGACTGCCATCGGACTCGCCATCGGAACGTACATAAACTGGAGGATCGTAGCAAAACGGATCCGCCGCTACACTCTCGTAGCCGGCAATTCGATCACGCTTCCTTCTTTTTTCAGTAACCGATACAGAGATCAGCGTAAGATCCTTCAATCTATCGGAGCGATTTTTATCGTTATATTTTTCATACCGTACACAGCCTCCGGATTCGCCGCATGCGGAAAACTGTTTTCCAGCCTGTTCGGGGTTAATTATGTTGCCGCTATGATCATAAGTGCGATCGTCATCGTAGGGTATACGGCGCTTGGCGGATTTCTTGCCGCCTCAACAACAGACTTCATTCAGAGTATTATCATGTCTGTTGCCCTGATCATCGTCTTTATATTCGGCATCAATATTGCCGGAGGTATCCCTGCCGTAGTTGAGAACGCACAGTCGCTTCCGGGATATTTGACGATGATGACTACATACGATCCTGTTGCAGGTGTCGAACAGCCTTATCCGATCATCAATATTATTTCCATGATCGCATGGGGGCTCGGTTACTTCGGTATGCCTCATATCCTGCTTCGCTTCATGGCTATCGAGGACGAAGAAAAACTCACGCTCTCCAGACGCGTTGCGACAATCTGGGTTGTCATTTCCCTTGCAGTTGCGGTTTTGATCGGTGTGATCGGTCTGGCAATGAGCGATGTAGGCGCTTTAAAAACTCTGACAGGTTCCGATTCTGAAACGATCATTGTGCAGATCGCCGACTTGTTAAGTAAACACGGTATTCTTCCTGCCTTACTTGCGGGAACGATCCTTGCCGGCATTCTTGCCTCTACAATGTCCACGGCAGACTCACAGCTTTTGGCTGCATCCTCCGCCGTATCTTCCGACCTTTTCGGCGACAGAGTTGCCAAAACGGGAGACAAGAAAAAAGCAATGAACGCAGCTCGCTTCACCTTGCTTGCCATCGCGGTAATCGCCGCTTTTATTGCCCGTGATCCGAACAGTTCGGTATTCGGCATCGTTTCCTTTGCATGGGCAGGTTTTGGCGCCGTATTCGGTCCTGTCGTATTATTTGCCCTCTTCTGGAGACGCTCAAACTGGCAGGGCGCACTTGCCGGAATGATTTCAGGCGGAGCTATGGTATTCATCTGGAAATACCTCGTACGTCCTCTCGGCGGTGTATGGAACATTTATGAGCTGCTCCCGGCTTTCAGCGTATCATGCCTTATGATCGTCATTGTAAGCCTGCTCACAAAAGCACCTTCAAAAGAGATCACAGAAGAATTCGACCGGGTTTAGGTTCTTAATTTAGAACATACAAATCACTTGTATATTCAAACTCATTGTATTAAAATAGTGATAATAAAGAGAACTACCTTTCTTTGTTTCTCTTTTTAAATTCAAAAAAGGAGGATACATACTATGGCACACGTTATTAGTGATGAATGCGTAAGCTGTGGTTCTTGCGAAGCTGAATGTCCTGTAGGCGCTATCTCTGAAGGCGATGGCAAATACGAGATCGACGCTGATGCTTGTGTAGACTGCGGAGCTTGTGAAGCTGCGTGTCCGACAGGCGCTATCTCAGCTGAGTAATATAAATCGCAAAGTGATCACAAAAGAGAAGCACCGCTCCTATGTGGAGCGGTGTTTTTTTGTAGGAACTTGACGAACGATTTTTTCGTTCTGAAGTCATGGTCTATGCTATAATAACCTCAAAAGCAAAATGAGGAGGTTCACATATTAATGGGTGAAGTCAGATTTATGATTTCCGAAGCCGCAAAACAGGTCAATGTCGAATCACATGTATTAAGATATTGGGAAGAAGAACTCGACCTGACGATCGGGCGAACGGAAATGGGACATCGATACTACACCAAAGATGACATTCAGCTCTTCTGCTGTATCAAAAAACTCAAAAACGAAGGAATGCTCTTAAAAGACTTAAAACCACTCATTCCCGAATTAAAAGAAAAAAAATCTAAGTTAAAAACTCCCGAAAAAGAAAAAACTCAACTTCAGACAGTCACTTCAGAAACAGGAGATATTCTTCTTCCTCTTAATACGATCGATCAAATGCGTGCTCTCGTAGGCGATGTTTTCCGCGAAGCGCTGAATGAAAACAACTCCATATTAAAAAATGACATCAGCAGTACGATCACCACTGACGTCATTCATGAAATGGATTTTATACTTGAGGCAAAAGAACGCCGTCAGGAAGAACATTTCCGCAAACTGGACATGCTCATCCGCAGACAGCAGACCGCGCGAAAAGAATCCTCTAAATCAGGCGCGATCATGAAATTAAAAAGCATATTTACATAATCACTGCTGCTGACGCAGTTCATTTCCGAAACGGGTATACTGCGGCATCCACGCAAGACGGACGGTTCCGATGGGACCGTTCCTCTGTTTTGCGATAATGATCTCCGCAATATTCTTATCCTCCGTATCCGGATTATAATAATCATCACGGTAAATAAACATACATACGTCGGCATCCTGCTCGATTGCTCCCGATTCACGAAGGTCGGAAAGCATCGGTCTTTTATCCGTTCTCTGCTCAACCGCACGGCTCAACTGAGACAATGCGATCACCGGTACGTTCAATTCTCTGGCAAGTCCTTTCAACGATCGTGAAATCTCCGAAATTTCCTGCTGGCGGCTTTCATTTTTACGTCCGCCGCTTCCGCTCATCAACTGCAAATAGTCGATGATGATCAGATCAAGTCCCTGCTCCAATTTGTATTTACGACATTTTGAGCGCATCTCCGAAATACTGATACCCGACGTATCGTCTATGATCATACGAGAGCTTCCGATCGTGCCTGCTCCCTCGATCAGTTTCTCCCAATCCGTATCTGTCAGGTTTCCGTTTCTCAGCACCTGTGCGTCAACATGCGATTCCAGTGAAAACAGACGGTTTACAAGCTGTTCCTTTGACATCTCAAGACTGAAGATCGCTACCGCAAGATTTTGCCGAAACGCTACATGCTGCGCAATATTGAGCACGAACGCCGTTTTTCCCATAGACGGACGCGCCGCTATAAGAACAAGGTCTGATCTTTGCAGACCGGACAGTTTGTAATCAAGGTCGATGAACCCTGTCGGTATTCCGGTGACATTTCCTTTCGTCTTAGACGCCTTTTCGATCACATCCAGCGCGTTTAATACGACCTGCTTTATCGGAACGTATTCCTGGGAATTCCCGTTTTCCGCAAGTTCAAACACTCGCTTCTCTGTTCGTTCAAGCAGTTCATCAAGAGGCTCGTTTTCAAGATAACACGCATTCGCCGTCTCTTCGTTAAGTTTGATCAAACTGCGTAAAACCGATTTTTCTTTTACGATTTCCGCATAATATTTTACGTTGGCAGATGTCTGAGTTCCTACGAGAAGATCTCTTGCAAATTCCATACTGCTTACTTCCGGAGGCACGTCTTTTGTTTTTAAATATTCCTGAAGCGTGATCAAATCTACCGGACGCCCCGATTTAAACAGATCTGTCATAGCGTCGAATAAGATCCCATATGCCGTCTGATAAAAATCCTGTCCGGCCAAAATCTCCGATGTGACCGTAATCGCATCTTTATTCATCAGCATCGCCCCAAGTACAGCCTGCTCGGCTTCTGTACTATGGGGCGGTATCCGCTTCATGGCAGCTTCTATATTTTCCATGAGAACTCCTTATGCTTCTTCTTTTACAACAACTTTCAACTCTGCCGAAACTTCAGGATGAAGTTTTACTGTCACGATATGCGTACCAAGCGACTTGATCGACTCTTTCAACTGGATTTTTTTCTTATCAATATCTAACTGCATCTGATCTTTGACCGCTACCGCGATTTCTTTGCTGGAAACAGAACCGAACGTTCTTCCGCCTTCGCCGACTTTGATCGCAAGCTCGACTTTGCCTGCCGATAATTCCGCTGCAAGTTCTTTCGCAGCGTCAAGATTTTCCTGAGCCACTTTTTTCTCGTTATTTTTCTGAAGTTTCAGATCATTCAGATTTTTTCCCGTTGCTTCCACGCCCAGTTTTTTCGGCAAGATAAAATTCCTTGCGTATCCGTCGTTCACATTAACGATCTCCCCTTTTTTCCCGAGAGATTTTACATTTTCCAATAAAATAACTTTCATCTATATATCTCCTTTCTCAATCATATCGTCTATCGTTTCTTTCAATGTGCTGATCGCCTCTTCCATATTCGTATGGTCAAACTGCGCTCCCGCAGAATTAATATGACCTCCGCCTCCCAGCTTTTCGGCAATAATCTGCACATTTACCTCGTCGATCGAACGCGCACTCATATAAATCTTTTCCTGATAAACCGTCAATACAAACGACGCGTTGATCCCACTGATATCAAGAAGCTCGTTTGCGGTCTGCGCCGCAAGAACCGTCGGACTTTCAATATCGCCCGGGCAGACTGCGATCGCAAACTGATTCTTATAAACCTCAGCCTCCCTCATCGCCTCTGCTTTCGCTCTGTATGATTCCATATCGTCCCTGAACATCTTTCTTACCCGGGTGATATCCGCACCGCAGCGGCGAAGGAATGCCGCCGCTTCAAACGTACGCACTCCCGTCCTGTTCATAAAGTTCCTTGTGTCGATCATAATTCCCGCGTACATGCACTCCGCCTCGACAGCCGGGATTTTGATACTGTCAGAGATATATTGAAGCACTTCGGCTACCATTTCACATGTAGATGAAGAATACGGTTCTACATAAGATAAGACTGCATTTGCGATTACCGTACTGCTCTGACGGTGATGATCTAAAACGGCAGTCATTCTGGAACGCCTCAAAAGTTCGGGACATTCTGTCATCTGCGGCTTATTTGTATCGACTACGATCACCATCGTATTATCCGTAATATAATCCATAGCTTCATCTGAAGTCAGAAAGATATCATCCTCATACGCCGGACTTTCCACAATCTCATTATAAAGCGGCCGAACCGACTCTGTCACCGTATTCACGATAATATGAGCTTTCTTCTCAAGGCTGACCGCCGCTCTGTAAATTCCCATACAAGCGCCGAACGAATCCGGATCCGCAATCTTATGACCCATGACAAGAACTCTGTCTTTCGTCACGATAAACTCTCTTAAAGCCTCTGCTTTTACACGGGCTTTTACACGGGTGTTTTTAGCAGTCTGTTCTTTCTTACCGCCAAAATAAGTGATTCCGCTGCAGTCTTTTATCACCGCCTGGTCGCCTCCGCGCGCAAGGGCAAGGTCGATCGCCACACGCGCATACTGGTAACTAAGCGCATATGTCGCCGTATTCAGACCAAGTCCGATACTTAACGTTGCCGAGCGGGCATTTCCGATATTAACCTGCTTTACTTCTTCAAGAAGCGAAAAACGGTCTTCCGCTATTTTTTTGTAAGCAGATTTGCGAAGAACAATAAAATATTTGTCCTTCTCCATTTTCTTTACAATACCGTCCACATCGCCGATATATTTATTGATCTTTCGATCGATCAGAGCAACCAGAAGCGACTGTCGTACCTCTTCAACGCTCTCCATCACCTCGTCGTAATTATCGATGTAGATCAGCCCTGCGATCATCCGCTGCTCTTCATTTTCGCGGATATACGCATTCAATTCTGTTACATCCTGCATGGATACCGCTACGAAAAACTCCTCTTCCTCGGGAATCTGTAACAATTTTTCCTTGTCGCTGAAGCCGTGAAGCGATACTCTGCGCAATTCTGCCTGATAGTGTCTGTCACAGTACTCCACCTCCATCTCAACATGTTCCATGTCGTCTTTAGGAAAAACACTTGTCGTAAGAGCCGGTATCATCCTGTACAGATATTTTTCTTTTCTTGAACTTTGCGTTAATTTTGAAAACGCATCATTTTTCCAAAGAATACGTCCATCCTCAAGAGCGATCGCATAAGGAACCGCAAGTTCCTTTAACAGCGTATTTTCAATCCCCTTATACTGCGTGGAAAATTGAATCAAATCCGCTAAAATAAGCGATCTGTTATAAAAATACAATCCTCCCGCAATCGCCAGATAAATCAGGATAAACATAAACATGATAAACGCTGCTTTCCGGTCTACCATTAAAACCCATATATTCATCGCAACGAGTAAAAACGTCATGATAAGCGGCCAGTTCATATACAGCCTGAGTTTTCCTTTTAAGCGCATTTTCTTCTTTTTCATAGTGATACTACCTCATCCGCACCCTTTAGGACACATGCAATGTGCATCATTAGATTACCAAAAAACTTTGTTTCGCTACAATGTCTTATTATAACATCTTTTTGAATTTTATTCTACTATACTTTTTTCTTCAAATTATTGCAATCACCTATTATTTTAGTATCAAAAACCTTAATTCCCTACCTATACGCTATATTATAAATAGAAAAGGAAAATCCCAGGCGACTTCCCCAAAAAGTAATTGACTGTTACAAAAAAGGCTGACTCAAAGAGTTTCCCCTAAGAATCAGCCTTATATTCTTGATTAGTCCTGAACGTACGGCATCGGCTATGTACTTTTTACCAGTTACATGCATGATTATTCGCTGTTTTTAGCGGTGTTTTGCCTTGAAATTGTGCAGATTTTCCACTCTTTACATTTTTCTAGTATCATTTTGGTATCACCGGAAAGCCTGGAACTTCGCCCAGCAGATAGGTCAACCCGCTCTCATATCTTAAGCGAATGACAGCAGGTAACCTATCCGGGAGCTGATCCACGGCAATGTTCCTTTCGGGATTCCAGCTGCTACGAGATCCTTTTGTCCCATGCACGCCCTTGCTCTCGCAAGCTCATACTTTTGTCTGTCAAGTTTCATCTTTATATCACCTCACTTTTCAGATTGTTTTCAGATGTTTTTCAATCTGTAAACTTCTTTTTTAGATTGTTTTCACTCTGTACATTTCGAGTCAAATATGGCATTCTGTTTTTAAATGAAAAGAGGTGAATAGATATGCCAACCTATACAGGCGATATGATACGAAAATACCGCACCGAAAAAGGACTGACACAGAAGAAACTCGGCGAATTATGTGGTATCGCTGACTCAAATATAAGAAAATATGAGTCCGGTAATCAAAACCCTAAAATAGAAACGCTTCAAAAAATAGCCGATGCCTTAGATATTCCGGTAAACCGTTTGCTTGCCGGAAAAATTATATCTAGGGATGAATTAAAAGAGAAACTCTCGGAATATGGTCTGACTCATCTTGTACCAGACACAGAAGAAGAACGGACTGTATTGGAAAATTGTAAAAAACTAAATGAAACCGGAAAGAAAGAGGCCGCAAAAAGAGTAGAAGAACTTACCCATTTAGAAAAGTATACAAAATAACCACCGTACCTTAAAGTACGCCGGTAAATGAGTTTTCCCAGAATTGGGAGAAGCCGAATAGCCATTACACAAAATCGTGCAGTGCAACCTGCTCAAAAATGAGCGAAACCGTACATTGACAATAATATACTTACCCAGGGAGCCGATGAGGTGCTATACCAGTTGCCGGACACATTGAAAGGAGCTGGTAATATGGTTACATACTCTGACTTGTTCACGTTTGTAATTATGCTTTGTGCAGTCATAACCCTTGTTGTTACGATTTTTAGACACAAAAAATAGCGCCCCTGTCTGGTAAACTAAGGCGCTATCTTTATAGGTTTTATTTTGCCGGCGGCTAGGTGTGCACTAGCTATCGGCTCCCTTGTTAAATATATTATAGTTAATTAAATAAAATATGTCAATTATCTTCGATCATTTTCAAAAAAGCCGGAGTGAAACAGATCCGCGTTCACGATCTCCGGCATTTCTCACGCCTCGCTATTGATTGAACGTGGTTTTTCTGCTATTTTGGTATCTGAACGCCTGGGACACGAGAACGTGTCAACCACACTAAACGTATACTCCCATCTTTTCCCCTCTAAGCATTCAGAAGTTGCGGAAAAACTCGAAAGGTTATATCATTACGAATAGTATCATATCAGTATCAAAAAAGGCTGACTCAAAGAGTTTCCCCTAAGAATCAGCCTTATATTCTTGATTAGTCCTGAACGTATGGCATCAAAGCGATATGTCTTGCTCTTTTGATTGCTACTGTAAGAGCTCTCTGATGTTTTGCACAGTTTCCTGTGATTCTTCTCGGAAGAATTTTTCCTCTTTCAGAAACATATTTCTTTAATTTTGCTACATCCTTGTAATTGATCTCGTTATTTTCTTTTCCACAGAATACGCAGACTTTTTTTCTTCTGCGAGCCGGACCTCTTCTCTTAAATCCGCCTTCCGGTCTGCTTCCCTTTTCGTAAGCCATGATGATTCTCCTTTCCTAATTGAACGGCAGCTCCTCATCAATACCATCCGGGATATTCATAAATCCGTCTCCTGCCGGAGCGCTCGGCGCCGGACTCGGTGCAGACTGCTGATACATACCTCTGTTGGCTTCGCTCTCTGCTCTGCTCTCTGCGAACTCCTGCTCTTCCACGATCACTTCTGTTGTGTATACTTTCATACCGTCTTTATTCGTGTAGCTTCCTGTCTGAATACGACCGGAAACAGAAACCCGCATGCCCTGACGAAAATATTTTTCCGCAAACTCTGCCGAGCGGCCGAATACAACGCACGGAATAAAATCCGCTGTCGGTTCGCCGTCTCTTTTAAATCTACGGTCAACGGCAACTGTATATCTTGCAACTGCCGTTGTATTATCTCCCTGTGAATATCTGACTTCAGGATCTCTAGTCAACCGTCCCACTAAAACTGCCTTATTCATATATACCTCTTTCCGCTTATGCTTCCTGTTTCACGCATAAATATCTGAGTACGTTGTCCATGATGCGGATACGCTGCTCCACTTCTCCCGGAACTGTACTTTCAGCTTCGAAGTGTACGAAGTAGTAAAATCCTTCTGTCATTTTCTGGATTTCATAAGCGAATCTTCTTTTGCCCCACTCATCCACGTCTGTTACGTTACCGCCGAAACGTGTGATAAGAGCTTTCACTTTCTCGATTACGTTCGCTCTTGCTTCGTCTTCGAGTTTTGCGCTCACAACAACAGCTAATTCATACTTATTCATGTTCTTATACCTCCTTATGGTCTCTGGCTCCTGTTTTCATTACAGGAACAAGGAATTATGATACATATCGGTTTCAATCCGACAGTATGTCACAATTATTGATGATACCATAAGTCTTTTTTAGTTTCAAGTCCTTTTTACGATTTGTCTCGTGTTTTTTTCGACTAATTTGCGGGCAACCATGATCTGATGTCCGCAGCCTACGCACTTCAATCTGAAATCAGCTCCGACCCGAAGCACTTCCCACTCCTTGCTCCCGCACGGATGAGGCTTCTTCATCGTAATGATATCGCCTATATCAAATCTGTCTGCCATATAATTTCCTTTCTTCGTCATCAATCTACCGCAGTCAGAACTCCCTGTACAAGAAAACGTTCGTCATCGCGGACATTTGTACACGTTGACAGACTGACAATCTGCGACTGCGCCGTCAATTCCACGTCTTCTACCTTATAATTCGAGGATTCCTCGCAAAGCTTCAAATACGCCTCATAATCCGCATCCGTAGCATAATCAAGCTTATAATTATCCGCCGTATCTTTCACAACTCCAGCTGAGAACACCTTATATGTTCTAACCTTTCCATCCGGTGTATATATGTAGAAGTTTGGATGCTTCTTACAGAAAGATTCATTTTCGTATTTAAGAAGCTCCGAAAACATTTCTCCTCCGACGTTAAGATGATGACCGTAGATAAACGTGTTTTTGTCTGAAAAATCATTACTGTTTCTCATATCTACAAAAATCGCACCAAGCTTATTGTCATTTGCCGTAAACGTCTTTGTCAGATACTCATTATTATCCGCGCTCTTTACAACGGGATAATTGATCACCGCCGGCTCATCAAAGCGAATCCATGCAACCGTGTCTTCGTTTTCTTTCAGCAAAGCGTCAAAATCAACAGTAAAACCTTTCCCTTCTTCATCCGCCGTAATGGCAATGTTTTTAATCTTATCGTACTCTTCCCCGCCGGAGTAATACGGAATCAGCATCGTGATAAGCTGATACAACGAAAAAATAAACACGCACGCCGCTATAATAAGCACTCCTCCGGAAGCAAAATTAAATGCTGCCCGTTTTTGTTTCTTTTTCTTTTTTGACATCGCCTTTGATTTTCCGTTCGGATGACCGCCTTGCTTTCTGACAATTCCATCTGCCGATCTGACCGGCTTCTGTTCTGCAGGATTTCCCTGAGCCTTTCCCGCCGCTCTTCTTAAGGACGGATCTGCCGGCGTTCCCGCTTTCCCCGCTGTTCTTCTTGCGGACGGATCTGTCGGCGTTCCCGCTTTCCCTGCCGTTCTTCTTGCGGACGGATCTGTCGGCGCTCCCGCTTTCCCTGCCGTTCTTCTTGCGGACGGATCTGTCGGTGTTCCCGTTTTCCCCGCTGCTCTTCTTGCGGACGGATCTGTCGGTGTTCCCGTTTTCCCCGCTGCTCTTCTTGCGGACGGATCTGTCGGCGTTCCCGCTTTCCCTGACGCTCTTCTTAAGGACGGATCTGTCGGCGCTCCCGCTGCATCCCGCGTTCTTCCTGTTTCAGAATGTTCCTTTCGCAGACTTCCTTGCGCACGCCCTGCCTGTTCAGACGGTTTCCTCACACTTCCCGACTCTCGTCTCATCGGAGTAACCGTTCCGCCCGGCGTTGTTCTTCTGGTCGGATCGCCGCTTTCCGATGTTCTTCGTACAGATGCCGAACTGCTTTTTCCTGACGGTCTTCCTGCTGAGGCGGGAGCGCCGTTTCCCGACGGTCTTCTTCCCAGACCTTCATTTGCCCGCGCGCTTCCCTCAGCATTCCCTTCTCTTCGCACCGTACGTTTTCGCGCGTTTTGATCCATTGTATTTCTTTCATTTCTGTCCATAGGTAATTTCCTCTCCTAAAATCCCAAAACATCGTCTACAAGAATTATTTTAAACCGCTTCGGAATTCTGCTGAATCTTGTGACCAAGACCTGACAGCAGATGCAGTCTGAACTCTTGCAGTCAAAACAGCTTCCGTTTTTTACGCATGGAGTCTCAAGTCCGAATCTCTGTGAATTGATCGGCGCAGCTTCGTTTCTCGCCCTTTGCACCGCATCTTCTTCTGACTTCACCACTTTATTCATTCCTACGATAAGCAGTACGTTTTTCGGTCCGAACGCATATGCCGCCACACGGTTCGCATTTCCGTCAATATTAACAAATACTCCGTTCTCACTCATAGCATTGACACTTCCGAGGTACCAGTCGCATGTAAACGCTTTCAATGCAATCTCCTGACGTTCTTCGGGTGTCGCCGCCTGATCCCTGTCATAAAACTCATAATTTCCCGCATTGATCGCATCAAGAAGTCCCGATTCCCGAACCGACATCGAGCCGCCCATTGTAACCGAGCTTCCCTCCTCCATCAGCTCCAGCGCTTTTTGAACAGCTTCTTCTTTCGTTGATGCATAATAAGCTTCCATATTTCTTGATTCAAGCGCTTTCACAACACGTTTGCCAAGCGCTTCATTTCTCATCCGTCTTACATCCATAAGAAATACTTCCTTTCTTTTATTTTATATTTACAGCAACAAGCGTAGTGTTCCCGCCAGAACTTCCACCTGCCGGAAAATCTGTCTTTCTGTCACACTCTCTGCAGCCGGATCAGGTATGTCTTTTTACCGTTTCCCGAAGCACATATTTTTTATCGCTGTACCTGTCGGCAATATAACTGTTTGCTTTCTTTTCCGTCTCGTCTTTCAGCGGCTCAAGCTTCACTTCTTCACCGTATTTTCTTTGAAGCGCTTTTTCAAGAAGATAATCACATACCTGCGGATTTTTCGGAAGAAGAGGTCCGTGCAAATATGTTGCGATCACATTTTTATATATAACGCCTTCATAACCTGATTTTCCTGTATTTCCCAAGCCGTAAAACACTTTCCCGAACGGAGTGTGATCACCGATATATGTCCTTCCTCCATGATTTTCAAATCCGACTACAGGCTGTTCAAAAAGCGGACTGTTCAACACGATATTTCTGATCAGTCTCTCCGGCTGCCATTCTGTCGTTATATCAAGAATCGAAAGACCTTCTATCGTCTTTTTATTTGTCTTGTAATATTTCCCGAGAAGCTGATATCCCCCGCACACAGCGAGGACAACTCCCCCGTCTTCAACATATGCTTTAAAATCATCTTTGATGTCTTTTAGGAAACCGCATACAAGTTCCTGCTCTCTGTCAGATCCGCCGCCTAAGAGCACGATATCCAACTTAGAAAAATCAATTTTTTCACCTGATAGAAACGGAATCACCTCTGCCTCCATCCCCCGCCATTCAAGACGTTTCCGAAAACACTGTATATTTCCTCTGTCACCGTATAAGTTTAAGAGATCCGGATATAAATGTCCGATTGTAAGTTTCTTCATCGTTCCGTACCTCCTTTCCCCTCTAATTCAGTCAGCATATGGTTCGTCTGATACAATCCGGAGTAGTTCACGATAACATAAAGATTTTTCGTGCCCTGCTCTACACACTCAAGCACCGATGCACGCATATCGTCTGTAGATTCGCAAGAAACATCTTCGTATTTCAACCGAAGCGCCATATCATACTTCCTTGTTCCCGCCGTAATAATCTTTCTTGCGTTACTTTCCGCAAGATACTGAAAATCCACATCCCAAAGCCATGATACGTCTTCCCCATCCTGATACGTATCATTGATCTGAATGATAATATCTTTCGGATTCGGATCTCTGAGTACATGCGATACTTTCTGCTGAAAACCGATCGGATTTTTCGCAAGGTGGAGCTGCACTCTTGCACCGTTTATATTAAAAATACTTTCTCTGTTATTTCCATAATCAAACGCCTCTATCATCTCTTTAAAATGTTCATATCCCGCTCCCATCGTTTTAAGAGCCGCATACGCCGACAGAGTATTGTAAATATTATAAGGTGTCCTTATCTGCGGATCAAAGTGGATTCCGTCCATATCAAATGAATACAATTCATCTTCTCTTACGACATGTTCAGCCGTATATTCCGGATTTGGTCTGTTCCATCCGCAGTTCGGACAATGATACAACCCTAACTGACCATAATGGAAAAACTGATATTCCAGTTTCTTTCCGCATTTGCGGCAAAAAATGCTCTCCCGTATTTCAGATCGTGAAACATCGTCAAATATCTGCTCGCTGATACCATATGTGACAAATGCATTTTTGCTTTCCTGCGCCAAAGAGTAAGATAAAATGTCATCACAATTTATAATAAGCGTTGTCTTCGGAACGCTTGTCACCGCTGTCATCAATTTATTATAAGTAATATCAACTTCACCGAAGCGATCAAGCTGATCTCGCGAAATATTTGTCAGCAGCGCACAGTCTGGCTCTATTTTCGGCAGCACCCCTACAGATGCGATCTCATCTACTTCTATGCATGCATAATCCGCATCCAGATTGCCATGCTTGTCTGTTGCAAGAACAAACGCCGAAATAATTCCGTTTAACATATTAGCGCCCGTACGGTTAATAATCACTTTCTGACCTTCATGCTCTAACGCCTTACATAAAATCGCGTTCGTCGTTGTCTTTCCGTTTGTTCCCATTGTGACGATCGTCTTTTTTCTAACCTGACCCGATAATTCCTTCAGTATATTCGGATCGATCAGACGCGCCACATATCCCGGAAGCGTCACCCCGCTTCCACGGTTTAACTTTTTGATCAGACTGCTCGTCGCTTTCGCGCATTTCACAGCAAATTTACTTCTCAATCTCATACTTGAACCAATTTCCCTTTTTATTTATTTTTCTGCTTTTTTAACAGTTCCCGAATGGCATACGCAACACCAAGCTCATCATTTGACTTCGTAATATATTTTGCCGCTTTTTTCAATTCCGAAACCGCATTTCCCATCGCTACCGTCGCTCCGAAATCCATTGACATCATCGAATAATCATTCAAACTGTCTCCGAGAACCATAACCTCATCCATAGTATATCCAAGCGACTCGATATATTCCTTCAATATCGGACCTTTCTGCGCTCTTGCATCCGTGATCTCCACATTTGATTCAAATGATGAAGCGACTGCGATTTTAGGATTTTTTTCAAGATGTTTTGTCACCCTGCGGACTAACTCAAGATCATGTGAAAACATAAATAGTTTAAACACCGGGATACCCGCTTTCTCAATCTCTTCAAAATCAGAAACAACCTTTACACTTTCTATCGCCCTGCGATATTCGCTTGTTTTCACGACCTCTTCCCGGGTCATATTTACATGAAAAAGCTGCATCTCCGCTATAATACTTTCTTCGACTTCTTTTTCCGTTCCGATACGGTAATCGCCTTCATTTGTAAGAAATACGATCGATATCGGAAATTCTTTCACCTCTTCGCAGATCTCTCTGCACAACTCCATTCCGATGCCGCATTCTTTTACAATTTTTCTCTGCGGATCTCTGACTTCCGCTCCGCTTCCCAATATATAATCACAAACAATTCCTGTTCCGTCAAGCTCTGCCATAGCGCCTTCATAACCTCTGCCTGTCGCCACCATAAACCGGATGCCTGCCGCACACGCTTCCTTTACTGCCGCGATCGTATCCGGAGCGATTCTGTGGTCATCACAAAGAAGCGTTCCATCCATATCGCTCGCTATCACTTTGATCATATCTTCATATCTCCAATCTATATACAATAGTTCAGCCATACAGTGTACGTAGAGCATAAAACATGCTTGCATGTTTTTACCGACGGACATCTGTGTGCGGTTACTTGCTATTCTATCTATTATAAAGTTTTTCCCCGCATTTTACAACACAAATCGCCCTAACCTGCACAGTCGTTTTTCCATAACCGTCACAGTCGTTTCTACAGTTTGATTTCCCCAAGTCTTCCGCTGCCTTTCAGATATTTCCTATATACAAAGAAAAAAACAACGCTTGTCACCGATGCCGCCAGTATATCCGCCACCGGCTCCGCATAAAAAGCATCTTTCGCCGTAAACAACGCCGGGAGAAAACATGTTGATGAAAAGTAAAAAACTTTTCTTACAACAGACATCCCAAGAGACAACTTCGTCATGCCAAGAGCAGTAAGCGCATCAACAAAAACATACTGCAGACTTAACGGAACAACCATCAGAGTAAACACTTTGATCCCCCACACGGACAGTTCCCGGTACTCTGCATTATCCGTAAAAATACGAACAAAATACTGCGGAGCCACTCTTGAAATAATAAACATCACCGCCGTAAAGAAAACACAGAGCATCAACACCCAGAGCACTGTTTTCCGAATACGATCCGCTCTGTTTGCTCCATAATTATAACTAATAAGCGGCTGCGACCCTCCTGTCACGCCAAGCATCGGCGCCGTGATCAAAAGCATATAGCTTTGCACGATCGTAGCCGCCGTGATCAACGTATCCCCGTAGTCTGCTCCGCCGTAATACTGCAAAACAGCATTCAGCGCAATGATGATCACACTGTCTGATGCCAGAATCAAAAACGGAGAGAAACCAATCTTCACGATTCGTTTTCCAATCTCCCGCTCAGGCTTCACCAGCGTCAGCGGAATACGCATCTTCTTTCTCTTCAATGTATAAAGAACAAAGATGCATGATGACATCTGTGCAATCACCGTAGCCACTGCCGCCCCCGCAATATCCATTTCAAGTCCGAAAATAAATACCGGATCAAGCACGATATTTACGATTGCTCCGATCAGTGTCGTCAGCATTCCAAGCCCCGGATATCCCTGTGCCGTAATAAAATAATTCATCCCCATTGACAAAAGAGCGAAAAAAGTTCCAAGCGTGTAAATAGTCATATAAGTATTGGCATACGGAAATATATCTGCGCTTGCCCCAAACCATCTCAGTAAATAATCTTTCGTAAGTAAAAATACAATCGTCAATATTCCCGAAAAAATAAGCAGCATAGAAAAACTGTTTGCCAGTATCTGCTTAGCGCTTTTTTCATCTCCCGCCCCGAGACGTACCGAAAACAAGACGGAACCCCCGATACCGATCAGCGTTCCGAACGATGACAACAATGTAATGATCGGAGCACATACCCCCGCGCCTGCCAGCGAGTCAGCCCCGATCACCGGAATATTTCCTATATAGATTCTATCCACAATACTGTACAGCACATTAACAAATTGCGCGAACATAAACGGAATTGAAATTTTTAATACAAGCAAAGGAATAGAATCCCTGCCAAAATCATTTTCTTTTTTCATAACTCATATAACCCTCTCCCTAAGATTTCAGGTTATATATTATCACTTTCTCACAGATATAAAAACCGCGAAAAGTGATTTTTCTAAAACTTTTTCTCGATTTTATTCCTGCAATATCCTTACATCCGCTCTTGCATGTAAAAACGGCAGTGAACGGGAACAGCACACTCGCCGTTCCCGTTCACTACCGTCAAAAACTTGTCAAAAGAAATGAATTTATCCTTCAATCGCAATGGATTTCTTAGTCTCTACTGCTTTCGCATCCTTTTTCGGAATTGTCAGGCTCAAAATACCGTTTTCAAATTTTGCTTTAATATCTTCGTGAGTGATCGCATCGCCTACATAAAAACTCCTCTGCATTGTACCTGCATAACGCTCTTTCCGAATGTATTTTCCCTTCTTATCTTCCTCGTCCTTGTCAAGTCCTTTCGCCGCCGAGATGGTCAGATAACCATTTTCAAGATCCACGGTAATCTCGTCCTTTTTAAATCCCGGAAGATCAATATCCAACTCATATCCCGCTTCATGCTCACGAATATCTGTCTTCATCATGTTTTTGGCATTCTTACCATACAGCGGATTTTTCTTTCCCCAGAAATCTCTGTCAAATCTCTCAAACGGGAAATCCATCCAATCATCGTCAAACAAATTCTCTCCAAAAATACTAGGCATCAACATAAGTCATATCTCCTTTCAAAACACTTTTGAATTTATTGTTTTCTTTGTTATATCTGTAATATAGCACCCGTTATTAGCACTGTCAAGGGTTGAGTGCTAATATTTTTGCTATTTTTTTGCAAACCCTTTAAAATCAATGGTTTGCAGTATCTTATTTCTTTTGAAATTGTGATTTTTTCTGTTTTGACACCAATTTGACACCATTTGCGCTAAAACTACAAGCCATGCAAGCGAAAAATGAGCTCCCGTTGAGAGTTTGATCTCATAAGTGGAGATCATTTTTTTCGCTTATAAGGCGATAGCCGCGACCGAATGAATGCAGGTCATGAGGTCCATAGCGAGTAGTTCTGTAATCATTCTTAAAGAAATCTGAGCCGTCACATAATCTGAACCAAATCCCTCTTCGCAATCTCTTTTCGATCCTGAACCAGTCTGTGATATGGTTATAAACTTCCATTTCATTGAACTGCTCCACAGCTACATTATATCCGGTCACAATCGATTCGTAATGCCCTTGTTCTGGATGATTAACTGTATACGTTTTTGTTCCTGTTTGCTCTTTTCTCCAGCCCGAGTAATATCCCGCATGCATTGTCTCGTCTAAATGTTGTCCTGCAACTCCTGAGATATCAGCTTGACATGTGCTACAAATTGTATGTTCTACCATTTCATATACTGGTTCATTGACAGTTTCTGTCCAAGCTTCCTGATCGACTACCCATTCTCCTGTATAGATCGGAATACTATAATCATGAGTATGTACCGGAGCTGTATTTTGAGTTCCGCCGTTTCCTGAGTTCCCTCCATTAGATTCCCCTGTTGTTTGGGAAGCGTTATTTTTCTGTGTAGAAGCAGAAGCATCCGGTTGAGATGCTGTCTGCTTCTCATCCTATTCTTTCTTGTACCGAATTTCGGTACAAGAACCTGTTCTAAAAAACACCACACATTTATTATACTTGTTATGCAAGTATTTGCATGCCCATATTATAGCTACAAAATATTAGTTCAATCGGATTTTTGCAACCGTACACCACAACTCCGCAACACTTTCTTATAGTTTAGATTAATCAAAAGAAGGGTGTCAAGCATTCAACACCCTATTATTCGACCTTGCAATCATTATACAAATATTTTTATTCATAAATGTTTGAATACATTTCATTGAGTTTTTTCACTCCATTCTCTATCTCCTCTTTCAGTTTAGCATATACTTCATAATCATCTGCTTCCATTTTTTCTTTATGTTTTATCTGACCGTTTCTATCAAGACTATACTCTTTTGGTTTTGTAGAACCGTCGTCTGCCAAATGGTTTTCTCTTGAAATATAAAGTGTTATAAAATCGCCTGTTTTCCGAATTGTAATACCCGGATTTTCTTCCAAATCGCTATTCTTTACGAGAAGTGTGGCTACGATAAATTTCTCTCTGTCACTCATTTCCTGATTCCATTTCCATATAGAAGGTCTGTCAAACATATAAATATCATACTTAAAATCGGAATCTGTGAGGCAATAATTATTACCTTCTTGCTCAAATCCAAGTTCCTCCAACTTATCTTCATATGTCCGCACAAGATGGTCCTGCTTGCCGTTTTGAATTCCTATATAAGCTGAAACTAAAATAACTATCGCCAATACTACTATTGTTCCTATTTTAAATATTTTTAAGTGTCTTACTTTTTTATCGATTTCTTGTACCATAGAGAAGTTATCCTTAAGCATAGAATCCAACGGAACTCCTGATTCGTCACTAATCTTTACTAATGTTTGTAAATCCGGATAATTCTTTTCCTTTTCCCAGTTTGAAATAGTTTGCCTCGTCACATGATAATATTGTGCAAACTCTTCTTGAGACATCTTTTTTTCTTCTCGTAATTTTAAAATTGTTTCTCCTATTTTCATACCGCTTACCTCCTTTTTATTTTATTTTATCTCTCCACTCTGCAAAGTCCAGCAAACTTTATTTACCCCCTCCTTTTTCGGGCGCAAATAATTTTTACCTCTTCATATTTTGAAAATATTCCTTATAACATCGATTTCTAAAATTAACACCTTGCTGCCTTAGCATCTCACCGGCTGCAAATATAAGTTCTGTTTTTATTGATTTTTGCTTCGCAAAATGGGATAATAGACGTAAAATTTTTTATTGATTTTTAATCTTACGCAAGAGGAGGTTATTTCATATGGAAAACACTGAACTTATCATCCCGGCTCCGTCCGATCCGTTAAAAAAACACAAGAGTCATTTTTCCAAGATCGGACTTTTTTATTTCTGTGGAGCGATCATAATTTCGGGAGTGCAGATTTCTGTCATTACATTGATTCAGTTGATCGCACCCCAGCTTATGGTGAATCCGAATATTTCCCTGATCATCTCATCGCTTTCGATGTATCTTATTGCAATGCCGCTTTTGGTCATCATCGTACGCACGATCCCCGGCATGGTCATCCACAAGAAGAAAATGACGGCAGGGCAATGGATTATCGCCTTTTTTATGTGCTATGCGCTTATGTATGTTACGAATGTAATAGGCACATTTACGACAGCTATCTTCGGAACACTAAAAGGAGATCTCGTAGACAACCCGATCCAGGACATTCTTACCGGACTGTCTCCGCTCACAGCATTTTTCCTTATGGTGATCTGCGCTCCCATCGTCGAAGAATATGTTTTCCGAAAACTCATCATCGACCGGACAGTACAGTACGGACAGGCAACGGCTATCCTTCTGTCAGGATTGATGTTTGCGTTATTCCACGGTAATTTTAATCAATTTGTATACGCATTTACACTCGGTGTGTTCTGGGGATTCATTTATGTAAAAACCGGGCGCTTGATCTACACGGTTGCCCTGCATATGACAGTCAACTTTTTAGGCTCGATTCCGGGACTGCTTTTAATGAAATCAACATTTTTCAATCAGCTTTCTCTGTTAGCGGAAAATAACCCGTCAGCCATCGTCGGACTCGTTATGCAGCATCCGGTTCAGTTTCTTTTGATTTGTTTTTACATGCTGCTTCTTTTCGGTCTTGTCATTACAGGCATCATATTTTGGGCGATCAACTTTAAGAAATTCAAATGTGCCCCCGGAGAGATCACAATTCCGAAAGGAAAACGTTTCTCAACGATCATCTTAAATGTCGGAATGATTCTGTATTGTCTGTTTTGGATCATTCAGATTATTTTACAGTTGTTCGCTTAAACAAATCTATTTTCAGATTAAAATGCAGCTTTACCCTCACAAGAGAAAGCTGCATTTTCTAATATCTCACTATTCTTGTTCTATCAATCATTCTGCATCGTCATATCAGCAAATCTTCATCGCAGTCTCGTAAGCGCCCCACACCACGCTCCGTAAATTTCCAACCTGTTCACAATCGCCGACCAGGTAAATATTCTTTCCTTTTCTTTCCAGCGGATTAGGCAGGTAACCGACTGATCCGATCACAGAGTCACAAGGAATCTCTATCTCTTTTCCGGTTTTATCTGTACAGATCACCGAATGTTCTTTTACTTCTTTTAACTTTGTTTCGAGATATACCGGAACTTCGTGCAGCTCAAACCATTCCCTCAAATAGGAACTATTGGCAAGGCAAACTCCTTTCTGCGCCACAAGATCATTTTTCATCTCAACAATAACCGGTCTCTTTCCCTGAAGCGCAAGCTCATAGGCAATCTCGCTTCCCGTAAGGCCTCCTCCGATCACTACAACTCTTTCTCCTACATCCCTTCCGTTCAGATAGTCGCATGCCTCAATCATCCGTTCATGTCCCGGAATATTTTTCATCACGCGCGGAACAGAACCGGTTGCAATTATTACCGGAGCATCGCCGAACTTTTCAACGCTGTCAATCTCCTTACCTAAATGAACCTCCACATCCAGTTCTTTCATTTGTCTTCTGTACCATGCCAAAAGTTCTCTTAATTTCCCCTTATAAGATTCTGCACTTGCCGGGATGAACGTGCCGCCAAGAACGTTGTTCTTCTCATAAATAACCGGATCATGCTCACGAAGCTTTAACACTCTGGCAGCTTCCATCCCTCCGATTCCTCCGCCGATAATATAGACTCTTCTTGGATTCTTTGTTTTCTCTATAAAATGCCGATCCCACTGCATCGTTTCCGCATTAACCGCACACCTTGACAAATGCAGGCTGTCACTTAATTCCTGATCGTTTGGCACTCCTTTATAGTGACACATATTAAAACATCCGTTATGGCATAAAATACAAGGCCGAATCTCTTCTTCCCGATCTTCCATCATCTTTGTGACCCATTCCTGATCTGCCAAAAACTGCCTCGCGAATCCCGCTCCGTCCAATCTTCCTGCGGCGATCGATTCTGCCGCTGTTTTCGGGTTCATTCTCCCCGCACATACAACCGGAATCCGAACAAACTGTTTAATATGTTCTACATCTTCCAGATTACAATTTTCCGGCATATAAACAGGCGGATGCGCCCAATACCACGCATCATATGTACCATTATCGCAGTTGAGCATGTCATAACCTGCATCTTGCAAATATTTCACCGCTTTTTCAGATTCTTCCATATCTCTTCCGACTTCCGTAAACTGCTCTCCCGGAAGAGCGCCTTTTCTGAATCCTTTTGTCTTGGAAAGAACACTGTACCTTAGCGATACAGGAAAATCTTCACCACATACTTTTTTAATCGCCTGCACGATCTCTACAGCAAAGCGATATCTGTTTTCAAAAGATCCTCCATATTCATCTGTTCTATGATTTACATATTTTAATGTAAACTGATCAAGAAGATATCCTTCATGTACCGCATGTATTTCCACTCCGTCAACTCCCGCATCCTGCAAAAGTTTCGCCGACTTTGCAAACGCTTCCACAAACTCATGAATTTCTTCTCTTGTCATCTCTCTTGAAGGAACTTTATCCGACCAGCGGTTCGGAGACGGGCTTGCCGTCGCAGTAATCTTATCCAGATCCATAAACGGCTTTGATAAAACGCGCAGCGCCTTATTCGTATATAATTTTTCCATCATCTCGCTGATCGTAAACGACCGGCCGAAACCCGCTGTCAACTGAACAAAAAGTTTGGCTCCTGTTTTATGAAACTCCGGCATCCACTCTTTCAGATCTTCATACATCTTTTTATTCTTGTACAGCCATTGTCCAAACATAGGATTATATACCGGCTGACACCCCGGAAGGACAAGACCCGCATTGTTTTTTGCAGCCTCCCTAAGAAATCGCGCACCCATTTTGTCAAAATGGTTTTTCTCCATCCATCCGAACAGATCGGTTCCTCCCATAGAAGTCAATACGATACGGTTTTTTATCTCGCAGTTTCCGATACGCCACGGAGTAAATAAAGGTTTTAGTTTCTCATCCATGTTTCAATTCTCCCTTCTGTTTTCTATAGGAAGCGCATACTGCTCCGCAAGTTTCTCAATCTCCTTGCGCACCTGATTTACAACATTCTTCGGGCTGACAATTTTTGCCTGACTGCCAAGCGCAAATACCCAGCTTATGAACTGACTGCTTACCTGAACGTCTACACTCACAGTGAAATGATCGGCATCTGCCGGAATCATCATCACATCTTTCCCGAAACGATCTACAATAACACCTGCCAGCGAATTTTCAACAAGAAGTTTTACCGACTGTTCTTTTCCCCCGAACATGCCAAAACTCTTTTTTGAATACGACGCCATGTCGATCTTTTGAAACTCCTCCTTTCCCTCCCGTATCTCTTCCGACAGCAAAATATGAAGCATTTTATCGACTCTGTAATGCCGGATCTGCTCTGCCCGGGAATCATATCCGATCAGATAATAATTCTCATGATCCCATAGCAGCCCCCACGGGCTGATATGGTAATACGCTCCTCCGTGACGAAGCTCCGGTTCTTTTTTCACATTCCACTGATAATATTGAAATTTAATTTTTTTGTTTTGTGAAATTGCATTATAAATCGTATCGACGCTGTAATAAACAGTTTCATTCATCGTCTTAATCCGCCCTGAAACAAACACCTGCCGCCGAAGATCCGCCGCATCATGCTGACTGACAAGAGTTTCCAGTTTTCCTATCAACCGGTTCGTCATCTTCTCTGTAATAAATTTTGACGACTGTATCGCATCAACAAGAAGTTTCAGTTCAGCCAGTTCAAATTGTCTGCCTATCACATGATAGCGGTATCCTCTCCCGCTGCGCTCACCTTCTACTTCAATGCCGAATTCTTCTAAATCTTTCAACGATTCATACAGACTTCTTCTCTCTGCGATAATATCATACTTTTCCAACTCTTTTTGAATCTCCGGCATTGTCAGATAATGTGTTTCATCCGTCTTTTCACACATGATCTGTGCGAGACGGTACAGCTTAAACTTTTGATTTGCTCCCTTCGGCATAATACAACGCTCCCGTACTTTAGTCATAATGATATAATATCATATTTCTGCGTTTTCCACTACGGAAACCATCTCTGACTTCTCACTTCACGGCTTTTCACTCTATGAATTCATAATAATCCGCTTCGCAGCTAAAAAGCATCCACGTTCCTTCTACATACCCCATATAACCCTTTTCCGTATTATATCCTTTCATATCTTCTTCCCCTTTCGACAGACTGATTTATAATTTTTATATTTATTCCGCTTTTGTTATATTTACAATATCAGTTAAGCTGTCGTATAAAAATGACTCTTTCATACTTCTTCGTTACGGCAAGGGATTTGATTTTCTTTCATTTTGTTTAATTTTCGCTTCGCTTTTAAGGCTTCAAAAAAGACGCCGATACGTCAATATGATATCAGCGCCTTTTCCCCAAAATTTTTATCTAAGTTCCGTTACGGATTCTGAATTTTCTTTGGAAATTCATTCCATCTGCCAATCGTCTATTACAGGACAAGATCGTCTATTTTTTCAAATCCGTTTAACGTAAATGATTCGACTGTATTTCCGGCTACAAGATAAAATGTTTCTCCGATATACAATCCTCGGACATTTCCGTAATTAACAATATCTTTTGAAAATACTTCTTTAAAACCTTCCGCTTCATCGTAAGTAAACATTTTATATTCGATCGAATCTCCGTACGCCATAAATCCAAACAGATTCTTTTCTGCATCGGCAAATACCGCCTTATAATTATATCCTGCGTCTGTGCTAAGCACATTCTCTAAAACATAGGTTGACATCTCCTTTACATTTGCCGGATCACTTATGTCAAACATAGACAGCTTCACACCTTCTGTCGTCATGCCCTCTTCATCTACGCTCAATCCGATTCCAAGCAGTTTTCCATCGCCATACGGATGCAGATAATCTGAAAATCCCGGTATCTTCAATTCTCCGATGATCTTTGGATTTGACGGATCTGAAAGGTCCACGGAAAACAGCGGATCGATCTGCTTAAATGTCACAAAATATCCGATATCGCCCATAAATCTCGCTGAATGGATTGTTTCCTCTTTCGCCAGATTCTGAATACTTCCGGTCATTTCCAGATTTTCATCCAACACATATAACGCATTTGTTTCTATAGATGCATTATCCACTGCCACTTCATCTTCAACTATAACATCCGATCCGCCTTCTTCCACATACGGAACAGGCATGATCCGGTTGTTATAATCACTGGGAATCACTGTCGCTGCAATTCGCAAATATCCGTTATATTCATCGATACTAAAGGAATCATTCAAAACGCCGTCGATCTTTGTCTGTCCTACCGCATCTAAAGTTCCCTTATCATAAGCGATCTTACGGATCGAAGTCTGGATATTCTCTGTCTCGCTTTTTCCGTAATACTCCTCTGTTATATAAATATTATTTTCGCTCACATAACACATTCCCGCGTTTCCGAAAATCGCCTTTGTCTGTAATTTCTCAGTCGGGTCGGAAAGCGCAAATGCAGAAATAACCGTGTGCTGACTTCCGGTCGTTCCCTGCGGCATATATATATCTTCCGCGCGGAGCAGACTTCCCTGGATCTGCGGGATATAATCGCTTTCGTTTGATACCGACGAATCATAATATGTGTAAAAATTGCTGACTAAATAAACATATCCGTCTTTCACGCGCATTGTATGATACTGCCCGCTCTGAGAAATCACTCCTGCTTCTCTCGGATTCGCCGGATCGGTCACATCATAAACTGCCGCGCATGTATAATCTTTATAAATTCCGTCTTCTGCTTTCTTTCCTTCTTCACATTTTGATTCGGTATACAATATCACAAGCCGCCCATCGGAAACAAAAACCTCTCTTATAAAACAATTTTCATCTATCTCGATACTTGCCAGATCTTTCATCTCTGCTTGAGATACATCTACAATCTCTACTGTCTGATCATTTAGAATGTAAAGATTCTTCCCGTCAGTCTTAACAGTGTCCGCTTCGCCGACTCCCTCTTGTCTGATATTTGTATCAGAATAATCGGCACCTGCCATATCTTTTGTCGATTCGGCTACAGAAGATTCCGCCATGGCCCCGTCCGTCATATAGGCCGCGTCTGCTCTGCCGAATCCGTTCTGCCCTTTCGCCCTTTTCTCATTTTCTTTCAAATATTTTTTAATTTCATCATAATTTTTTGCCAGTGCGATTTTTCCCTGATCTTCTTCTGATCTGCCTTCTGTTACCGTTCCCGGCCGTTCATTTTTTCCTGCGTTCATATTCGTATATCCGACTGCTCCCACTACAAGACAAACGCAAGCCGCTGCTGCCACTGAGGCATATTTCCAACGGCGATTATTCGACTTTTTCTTCTTTCTCGTCTCCAACATCTTTTCAACCGCTTCCGGCTCAAGCGAACCGGGGATCTTTTCATCTTCAACAGTTTGCTTCATCTTCTCTTTCATTTCTTTCTCAATCATATCCTGATTTTTCGTTTCTTTTTTATTCTCTGACATAGATAATCTCCTTTCGTTATTTTGATGGTTTTTGTTATTTTTTCTTCTTATTATCTTCTATTTTCTCCATCTTCAAAACGCCTGCCATTCAGTCCAGCATTTCACGCATCTTGCCGAAAGCACGGCTCTTCCTTGATCGGACCGTTCCCGGGTTCTTCCCCAGCATCTCGGCTATTTCTTCGCTTCTGTATCCTCCGAATACGGAAAATGCAACTATCGTCTGCTCCTCTTCCTCTAATGATTCAAACGCCTTCTTTACATCATGGCGCTGTGCAAAATCTATTTCCTCTGCTCCGAGGTTTTTGGCATCCTCTTCACTCACTTGATTCGACGTATTACCGTTTTTCCGTAATATCTTTTTACACTCATTATTTAGAATCGTAAACATCCAACTCTTGAAAGAATTTTCTTTCTTTAGTCCGGATATATTTTCATATGCAGATATCACTGCCTCACTGACCGCATCTTCTGCATCCTGCGTATGTTTCGTCATATAAAGCGCAAACCGATACAGATCTTTATAAATCTCAGCATACAACTGCGAAAAGGCTTTCGTATCTCCCAACTTCGCTTTTTTAATAAGCTGACGCTGTATATCCACTATTCCTGCGGACATAAGCTCCCTCCTTTCATCTCTTTCGCACTGACTTAAATATGCTTTCATATATAAGAGTACCTTGATAAGCATTTTGTTGCATTAAAAACAACAAAATTTTTTAACTTTTCTCTGTAAGAACAAAGTGACAATCCCACTTCAATATCTTCCCGAAAGATGTTATCCCATAAGAACTCAAAATTTTCTATAGAATAAAAAAATATCTGCGGGATGAACTGTCTGTGTTCAGCCAACAGATATTTTTTCTCTATGTTTCTCTGATCTTATCTAATCTTATCTAATCTTATCTATTCTTCTCTATTCTTATTAGCAGATCTCCGCTCCCGCAGGCATTGCTTTCTCAGGAGTCATAAGCGCCAGATTGCCTTCTGCATCTTCTGCACAAAGAAGCATGCCTTCACTGAGTACTCCCGCCAGCTTTGCAGGCTTCAGGTTCACAAGTACCATCACTTTTTTCCCTACCATCTCTTCCGGTGTATAATGTGCTTTAATACCTGAAACGATCTGTTTCACCTGACTTCCTACCTTTACCTGAGAACAAAGGAGTTTTTTTGATTTTTTCACTGCCTCACAAGCGATGATCTCTCCTACTTGGAACTGCATCGCTCCAAACTGTTCAAACGTAATCTCCGGCTTTGCCTCGATATCGATCACATCTTCCTCTTCCTCTGCTTCTTCTATATGAGGATGAAGTTCTTCTACTTTTTTCATTACTTCTTCCAGATCCAGTCTTTGGAAAAGAATCTCCGGTTTCTCCGTCACATGCCCGTCTCCGAGCTGATCCAGAATCTTTTTGCTTGTAGACGGCATGAAGGATTCAAGAAGGCGCGCTCCTGCTGAGATTCCCTGGATCAGATTCCAAAGAACTGTTTCCAGACGATCTTTCTTTTCTTCATCTTTTGCCAACGCCCACGGCATCGTTTCATCGATATATTTGTTGCAGCGTTTGAACAGATTAAAGATCTCTGTGATCGCATCCGCCACACGCAGCCCGTCCATTTTCGCATCAACCGCTTTCGGTGTATTGTCGATCACCGCTTTCAGATCTGCATCGACATCCTCCGCCGCTCCTTTATCGGAAACAACGCCGCCAAAGTATTTATTTGTCATAGAAACTGTACGGTTTACAAGGTTTCCTAATGTATTGGCAAGATCGGAATTTAAACGTTCTACCATAAGCTCCCATGTGATCACTCCGTCATTTTCAAACGGCATCTCATGAAGAACGAAATAACGTACTGCATCTACCCCGAAGAAATCAACAAGCTCGTCTGCATAAAGAACATTTCCTTTTGATTTGCTCATCTTCCCGTCTCCCTGAAGAAGCCACGGATGACCGAATACTTGCTTCGGAAGCGGAAGCCCAAGCGCCATTAAAAAGATCGGCCAGTAGATCGTATGGAAACGGATAATGTCTTTTCCGATCAAATGCAGGTCAGCCGGCCACAATTTTGCATACTGTTCCGTGCTGTCTCCGTCTGCATCATAACCGATTCCCGTGATATAGTTTGTCAGCGCGTCAAGCCATACATAAACGACATGCTTATCGTCAAAATCAACCGGAATTCCCCACTTAAACGAAGTTCTGGATACGCACAGATCCTGAAGTCCCGGAAGAAGGAAGTTGTTCATCATCTCATTTTTTCTGGAAACAGGCTGAATAAATTCAGGATGTGTATTAATATGCTCGATCAGTCGGTCTGCATACTTACTCATTTTGAAGAAATACGCTTCTTCTTTCGCCGGTTGCACTTCTCTTCCGCAGTCAGGACATTTTCCGTCTACGAGCTGTGACTCTGTAAAGAAAGACTCGCACGGCGTACAGTACATTCCTTCGTAATGACCTTTATAAATATCGCCCTGATCATACAGCTTTTTGAAAATCTTCTGTACCTGCTTCTCATGGTCTTCGTCTGTCGTACGAATGAATTTGTCATAGGACGTATCCATCAGATCCCATATCTTCTTGATCTCAGCGGAAACACCGTCTACAAATTCTTTCGGTGTAACGCCCGCTTCTTCTGCTTTCAGTTCGATCTTCTGACCATGCTCATCTGTTCCTGTCTGAAAAAATACATCATACCCCTGACTTCTCTTATAACGGGCAATCGCATCTGCCAAAACGATCTCATATGTGTTTCCGATATGCGGCTTGCCGGAAGTATAGGCAATCGCCGTCGTAATATAATATTTCTGTTTCTCTGACATAGTTTTCTCTCCTTTATCCCCCTGTGATCCGAAGAAATATCTCCTCTGAATCTTCAGTTGGTTTTGTCTTTAAAAAGGATAGCATACATACCAAATAATGTAAAGGTTGGATAAATACCTCTCTTTTACAAATGCATTTACAAAATAACACTTCAGCCCGCGCCATTCGTAAAACCGCGCTGCGTGCTTATCGTGGCTAATTCCATTGTTTTACTCATGAAAATTTCTCGAAAAGTTATTAAAAACTTCATCTTGAAAATTTCCCGTTTTCTATTCATAATATAATCTGTAATGAAACCGTAATAGTTTTTTAACAAAGCTTATACTTTATAAAGAGGGGATTTAAAATGACAGCTTCAAAATCGAAAAAGAACAAATATGAAATAGACATGTGCAATGGAACTGTTTTAGACAAACTGATTTCATTTTCCATTCCGCTCATGCTCTCCAGTATTCTCCAGCTTCTTTTCAATGCAGTAGATATCGTCGTTGTCGGAAGATTTTCAGGAAGCCGCGCTCTGGCGGCAGTCGGCTCTACGACAGCGCTAATCAATGTATTTACGAATCTTTTTATCGGAGTTTCCCTCGGAGCGAACGTACTGGCTGCCCGTTTCTATGCGACAAAACAGGAAAAGCAGATGTCTGAAACAGTACATACCGCAGTTACTTTCGCTTTGATCAGCGGAATCGTCATGGTCTTTGTCGGACTTTTCTTTTCAAAAGCAGCCCTGCTGCTTATGGACACTCCTTCAGACGTCATCGGCCAGTCCGCCCTTTATATGCGGATTTATTTCGCCGGAATGCCCTTCTTTATGCTCTATAATTACGGAGCGGCAATCCTGCGTGCCGTCGGAGATACAAAACGGCCTTTATTTTTCCTTATCATCGCGGGAATCGTAAACGCAGCTTTAAACCTCTTCCTCGTGATCGTATTACACCTCGGAGTCGCGGGAGTTGCAATCGCCACAGTGATCGCACAGATGATCTCCTGTCTCCTTGTCCTTCGCTGTCTATATCGCTCGGACGGAAGCTATCAACTTCGATTTTCCGCAATGACAATCAAGTGGATCTATTTAAAACAAATTTTTCAGGTAGGTATTCCCGCAGGCATACAAAGTACGGTTATCAACTTCTCAAACGTACTTCTTCAATCTTCGGTAAACTCTTTTGGTTCTATCGCAATGGCGGGCTATACAGCTGCAAATAATATCTTCGGATTTCTGTACGCCGCAGCCAACTCGATCACACAGGCATGTATGAGTTTTACAAGCCAGAACTACGGCGCGGGAAAATGGAAACGAATGGACAAAGTTCTTCGGAACTGTATTCTGCTGTCCGTTGTCGTTTCATTAATCTTAGGCGGAGGTTCATATCTCTTCGGACCGGAACTGTTAAAAATCTATACTTCAGATCCGAAAGTCATTCAATGCGGAATGGAAATACTTTTGTATACTACCGTAACTTATTTTATGTGCGGACTGATGGACCTCTTTCCCGGCGCGTTGCGCGGAATGGGATATTCTGCAATTCCGATGCTTCTTTCTATCATCGGAACAGTCGGAACGAGGATTGTCTGGATCTTCATGATCTTCCCTCGCCACAGATCATTGGATGTTTTGTTTATCTCTTATCCCGCATCATGGCTTATCACGATCATACTGCAGGTAATCTGCTATTTCTTCGTAAGAAAAAGGATACACAATCCCCTTCCCTAAGGTGAAAAACCTACCTTAAAAAGGGAAGGGGCGAATCCAATCAATATATATTTTACATCGGCTTTATCCTTGGAAATCTGATGTCTACTTTGAACAGATCTCCGTCAAGATACAACTCGAAAACTCCTCCTTGCATTTCAGTCAGACTTTTGGCGATTGAAAGACCGAGTCCGCTTCCTTCCGTACTCCGGGAAATATCTCCTCTGATGAATCGCTCTGTCAACTCATCTGCCGAAATATTCAACTGCTGCTCGGATACATTTTTCAAAGAAAACTTAACTTCCGACTCCGATACCGAAAGATCTGCATAAACTCTCGTCCCCGGCATTGCATATTTTGCCGCATTGCCGAAGATATTTTCAAGCACCCTCCACATACGGCGTCCGTCTACATGTATCACCGCCGCTTCTTCCGGAAGGTTCAATACAACCGACAGGTTTCGCGCGGCAAATTTTTCTGCCATTTCCCCTTCCGTCTGCTGTACCATCTCACGGAAATCAATATCCATATATTCTAACGTAATATTTCCGCTGCTTACTTTCGACGCTTCCACAACGTCTTCTGTCAGCGTCTTAAGTCTCTGCGCTTTTACTTCAAGAATATCAAGATACCCTAGTATCTTTTCATCGGCAATATCAGACCGCTTCAAAATATCCACATAATTTATAATTGATGTAAGCGGAGTCTTGATGTCATGCGATACATTTGTGATCAAATCCGTTTTCAAACGTTCGTTTCGCATCGCCTCATCAATCGCGCGGTTCAGACCGCTTCCGATATCATTGACATTCTCGGCGATATTGCGTTCCGTTCCCCGCAGTCCTTTTAGTTCGATCCGATACTCAAGATTGCCTGATGCGATCTGTTCGATCCCTTTCTTGATCCTGACTTTTGCAAGCATACTTCCCACGACAATCCAAAACGTCACTCCGTCTGCTGCCAGAGCTGCCAGCGCCATCGGTACATTTCTGACAAAAAACGTAATCCAGTGGATGACTAAAAATGCACTGATCCAAAGAACGGTCCGCCAAACGTCATTACTCGAATCGACTATTCTTTTGCAAAAAGAAAGAATCATACAAAGCAGACTTCCATTCCACAAACTCTTCGCTTTCATTCTGCGGATAAGACTCATATAACCCGCGAAAAAGCAGATAAACGTAAACGCTCCATATAAAAATGCACCCGCTATCTCTAAAAAACTTACTTTCTGAACAAACAGCATAGAATAAACTTCCGGCATATCGCTCATATAGCGCGCTCCATAATAGTCAAGAGTTTCTACCATATTGTAGACATTATCGCTGTCGATCATTCCCATGCCTACGATAACTGCCGTTCCTACTGCCCATACTCCGATCACGGCAACTGCCGCGATCTCTGTTTTCCATCTGTCAAAGCCTGTTAAATGAACTTCGTTATCTCCATCTTTTCTTCCTGCCATCAACCCTGACATGACAAAACTGATAAGGAACAAAATTCCGCTAAGACACAAGATCACGAACCCGCCTCTTAGCAGCGGGATATTTTTTTCATAAATCCGGTCTCTTTCATAGAACATATCTTTGACCGGATAAGAAGTATCAACTGCCACCGCAAAAATACTGTCATACGTCTTGTCGGTATCATAAGAGCGCACCATATCCCATTCATTTGTCGGTAATATATCCATATTTGTTTCAAAATCTTTTAATTTCGGATAAACAAAAATGTATTTCACATTTTTTCCTGATTTCATGTCCGCTATGCATTCTTCAATGTTCGTTTTTATTCCCGACTCGCCTTTTGCCATAAGATTTGCATATTCGCTTTTATTTGTCGTAACTTTTTTTGTATCCTGATCTATATATAAATAAGTAAAGTTTGTGTTTCCCTCTTCCAGGTGTTCCCACCCGCTCTTATATCGGCTGTATTTATCATTTATACTCGTAAGAACAGATGCCAGATGATCATAAATAACCATAAGCTTTCCGTTTAACTCCGGGCGTTCATTTACAACTTGGAGAAGATTAGCCGCTCCTAAGGGCGCATAATTCTCACGGACTGAATCCCCGTAATTCCAACAGTCTGTATACAATTTACTGCCTTCTGCATCATATATGCTTATTTTATCACTCACTCCGGATGAGGTAAGCGTTCCGTTGCTTAAGTCATTTAAAAATGACTCAACATCCATTCTATCATCTTCTAATACGAGTTGAAGTTCTCCTGTTTCAAGCTGATTCAGAAACTCTTCCGTATAGTAATAATAGTATTTTCCGCTTGGCTGTTTGCAGACGATTACTGCGTTTTTATCATATACACCGCCTGATTCTACACTGTATGCCTTGCTCCACTCTATCAGATCCGACAGTCTGTATACCAGTCCGGAATGATTTTCAGCGTCTGCTCCCGACGCTCCAAAATAAGACATTACGTCGATCACTTTATCCGGATTGTATGCTCCGTCTGACTCAAACAGCGTTTTTAACTGAAACTGTTCAAGCACCTGAAACATATAGCTTTCTACTGTATTGCTAAAATCCGAAGATTCTTCATATGGCTCTCCTATTAACTTTACCGTCTCTGCCGGATTCAGCGTTCCGGTCAGCCGCGTTGTTACTATAAGAGATGTGAAAAACATCGCTCCGGTTAACACGCCTACGATCAGGACGACCGCTTTCATCGCAGTCCTTCTGTACCATCCTTTCATTCACATTCCTCTCTTTACCTGTTTTTCTTATCTACTGCACCTTCTCAATCTTATATCCGACTCCCCAGACAACTTTCAAATACCGCGGCTCTTTTGGATTAATCTCAATCTTCTCCCTTATATGCCGTATATGAACGGCAACCGTATTGTCAGCCCCGATAGCTTCCTCATTCCAGATCATTTCATATATCTGATTGATCGAAAAAACGCGCCCCTGATTCTTCATAAGAAGAAGGAGGATATTATATTCGATCGGAGTCAATCTTACTAACTCCCCATCTACTGTCACTTCTTTCAGATCGTCATTAATCCTAAGGCCGCCGACAGAATATATTTTATCATTTTCATTCTGAGCCGTGCCGCCAAGCTGCGTATACCTGCGAAGCTGAGATTTCACTCGCGCAACAAGTTCCAAAGGACTAAACGGCTTTGTAACATAATCGTCCGCTCCTACATTAAGTCCGAGTATCTTATCCGCATCTTCCGATTTTGCGGAAAGGATAATGATGGGAATACTGTTTTTCTCTCGTATTTTCAAAGTTGCCCGAATCCCGTCAAGTTTCGGCATCATCACATCAAGAAGAAGCAGATGAACCTCTTCTCTTTCAAGCATTTCAAGAGCTTCCGTACCGTCATACGCCTTCAGTATACGATATCCTTCCTGCGTCAGATAAATTTCGATTGCTTCCACTATTTCTTTGTCATCGTCACATACTAATATATTGTACATTATCAATCACCTCTCCTACTCTCTCCTAATATTAACATGATAACGCATATTTTTTAAAAGGAATAAGAAAAAATCTTATAACTTTATTAATATCATGACAACCGGAGCTGTTTTTCATTACCTTATTCCTTTTTCTGCTCATCTTATTGCCTTCCCTTCTACTTTATTTGATTTCATGTCAATAACAAAAGTGATTTGTTTTCTATTCGTTTTGTGATATAGTTAATATCACTCTCTTTTATCATTTTTTGCCCCGCTATAAAAAGGATGCTGATATACACAGCACTGCCGACATCCCGGGAATATTCCGAAAAAATATACGACAAGCAAGGTTATTTATACTCACATCTTTTTCTCACTCGCATATAGTAATTAAAAATGTTTCTTAAGCGGTGTTTTTATGTCTTCATTTTCATATGATTTCTCTGTTTTAGGCGGTGATGCGCGTCAGGTTTTTCTTGCAGAAATGTTAGCAGAATCGGGCCGTTCTCTTTGTCATTACGCTTTGGCCTCTCAGCCGAACAACTGCAGCTCCGTCTCCGAACATGTTTCCATAGTACGCGAAGCGCCTTCTCTCGAAGAAGCCTGTATCCATTCCGGGTCCGTCATCTGCCCTTTTCCGTTTACTAAAAACGGCGCGGATGTTTCGGTTGAAAATAGCATCTATCGTTTCTCTATTCAGACGCTGCTTCATCTTCTGCGGCCCGGTCAGTCTTTGTTTGCCGGGGGCATCCCTCCTTCTTTTAAAAAAGAAGCCGCCGAAAATAACGTCGCTGTTTTTGATTATGCAGACGATATATCGCTTCCTGTTTACAACAGTATCTCGACTGCAGAAGGCGCAATCTGCGAAGCGATCCTCCACAGTCCTTTCAATCTGCACAAAAGCAGATGCGCAGTACTTGGATTCGGAAAATGCGGTCACTCTATTGTTTACCGTTTAAAGGGATTATCCGCAAACGTTTCCGTTTTTACAGATAACGCCGAAGAATCCGCCCGCGCGTCAGTTATTGCCGACAAAAGTTTCCCCTTAAAATCACTTTCCGATCACGCCGGAGATTTTCGCTTCATTTTTAATACTGTTCCGGCGCAATTTATAAATGAAGAGACTTTAAAAAACGTAGATCTTTCTGCTCTTATTATTGATATTGCCTCTTCCCCCGGAGGGGTCGATTATGACGCGGCTCAGCGTCTCGGCATATCTGCTCTGCACTGCTTAGGACTTCCCGGCAAATATGCTCCCGCATCTTCTGCCCGTCACTTAAAACAATTTATCGAATCAAAACTGTATCTCTCATAATTCATGCGCAAAATGAAAGGAGGAATCCCCTTTGTCCTTAAAAGAAACGCAGATCGGAGTCGCTTTTACCGGCTCGTTCTGCACTTACAAAAAAGCATTTCTGGAACTGCAAAAACTTTCAAACTGCTGTGGCTCTGTCCAGACAGTCTTTTCAACCGCAGCCGCATCCACAGACTCCCGTTTCGGTTCTGCCGAATCATTTTATAGGCGTGCAGAAGAAATTACGGGAAATAAACCGATGATGACTATTTCCGAAGCAGAGCCGATCGGTCCGAAAAACCTTTTCGACGCACTTGTGATCCTTCCGTGCACCGGAAATACGCTTGCCAAACTGGCAAACGGAATCACCGACACACCTGCTTTAATGGCGGCAAAAGCCCATTTACGCAACAACAAACCGCTTCTTTTATCTTTATCGACAAACGACGCCCTCGGTATGAATATGAAAAATATCGGACTTCTTTTAAATACGAAAAATATCTACTTTGTTCCGTTCGGGCAGGATGATCCCGAAAAAAAGCCGAATTCAATGACTGCCCATACCGATCTGCTTATCCCGGCTTTGGAAGCCGCTCTTGAGAACCGGCAGCTTCAGCCTGTCATACGCGATATTGTCAAAAAATAGAAGAAGGAGAATTTTCTATGTGCGGAATCGCCGGATTTTTTAACCCATCTGCGGATTATACAAAAGAAAAGAACTACAGAAACCACATTTTAGAAATGATGAATCAAGTTCAAAAGCACCGTGGGCCGGATGATGAAGGTACGTTTCTCTCCCCTCAATGCGGGCTTGCCCATGTTCGTCTGAACATCATCGACTTAGTCACCGGACATCAGCCGATGAGACGCGTCAGAGGCGATCACAGTTGTGTCATTGCATATAACGGTGAAATATATAATGCCCCGGAACTGAAAGCAGAATTGATTTCTGAAGGTGAACAGTTTCTGACGTCCGGCGATACAGAAGTAATCCTTGCCGGATTTATGCGCTGCGGACCATCTTTTATTAAAAAGTTAAACGGAATCTTTGCAATCGCGCTGTGGGATGAATCTTGTCAAACGCTTCATCTGTTCCGCGACAGGCTCGGTGTCAAACCTCTCTTTTATACAAAAAAAGACGAGACTACTATTTTTTCTTCCGAAATCAAGGGATTATTTGCCTATCCCGATATCGTTCCCGAACTTGACCGGAACAGCCTCAATGAAATATTCGCCTTAGGTCCTGCAAAAACATACGGAAAAGGTGTATTTAAAAATATTCTTGAAGTGCTCCCCGGCGAACACATTTCCATTAGTCACACTTCTTTCAAAAGACAGTTTTACTGGAAACTTAGCAGCTGCCTCCACGCTGATTCGCCTTCTGATACAATCGAAAAAACGAGATGGCTTCTCACAGATTCCATCAAAAAGCAGATGCTTTCAGACGTTCCCATCTGCACGTTTCTTTCCGGCGGAATAGACAGCAGCCTCGTCACTGCCGTCTGCGCCGGACATCTGGCAAAATCAGGGGAAAAACTAAATACTTTTTCTTTTGATTTCACGGAAAACAAAACGTATTTTAAATCCAATACATTCCAGCCAAGTCAGGATCGTCCGTTTGCCGAACAGATGGCAGAATTATATGAAACAAACCATCACTTCCTCGAATGCAGCAGTCAGGATCAACTGGATTATCTGTACAAAGCCGTAGACGCGCGGGATCTCCCCTGCATGGCCGACGTCGAGTCCTCTATGTTGTATTTCTGTTCACTTGTCAAACAGTTCAACAGCGTTGTCCTTACAGGCGAATGTGCTGATGAAATTTTCGGAGGCTACCCTTGGTTTCATAAAAAAAGCTCATTTGAAACGAATATGTTTCCATGGTCGCCTTCTATGCAGCCGCGGCAAGCATTGTTAGACGACGATTTTATTCACGAACTGAACATGGAAGAATATGCCCTTAACGCCTATGAACAGACGATTCGTGAAACGCCGGTTCTACCTGATGATTCTCCCGAAGAAAAACGTCGGCGTGAGATCGCCTACCTGAATATCCGCTGGTTTATGGCAACTCTTCTTGATCGGATGGACCGCGCCGGTATGTACAGCGGACTTGAAGCCCGCGTACCGTTTGCCGATTATCGGATCGTAGAATACGTTTTCAATATCCCGTGGGACATCAAATGTCCGGACGGAATTGTAAAAGGTCTGCTCCGCCATGCCGGAGAGGGCATCTTGCCAAAAGAGATCTTGTGGAGACGCAAAAGTCCTTATCCAAAAACTTATGATCCTCATTATGAAGCATTGCTCGCAGATCAACTAAAAGAAGTCCTCGCTTCCCCCAATGCTCCTATACGAACATTTCTTGATAAAAAGAAAGTATTGCGTTTCCTTGATACGCCTTCCGACTACGGAAAACCATGGTATGGGCAGCTTATGGCAGGACCTCAGATGCTTGCTTATATGCTGCAGGTCAATTATTGGATGGAAAAATGGAAGCATCCACTCCCAAGTGGATGCTCCTGAACAGAAGTTTATTTAATTGTCCTTATAAAAAATGCCTCTCCTGCGGCTCAGACAGGGGAGGCATTTTTTCTGCTTTTATTCAATCGCTTCTGTTTCGATTACAAATTTTACATTACCGTCCATCGCGCTGTCTTTTCCGCTGAACGTATCATAGCTGCACTCTTTAGATGTCAGCGCTTCTAACCGGTTCATCAATTCTCCGACCGCACCTTCAACCGTTGTTTTCAGTTTACTCGTTCCTTCTGCATCAAACGTCTTCATTCCGTCCGCCAGCGTCACAGCTCCTTCTGACAAAGTTTTCGCTCCGCTGTTCAAAGCCGACACTCCGTTTTTCAGTACGCTGCTGTTTTCTTTTAACTGCTCCGCTCCTGCCGTAAGCTGACTGTTAAAGCTGCCTAATTGTGTAAATCCTCCGTTTAGCTGTGCGATTCCGGAAGCCGCTTTCGGTACTGATACTGCAAGAGATTGATCTAAAGATGATAGATTCGTATGCAAAGATCCGATTCCACTGTTAAGCCCCTGCATTCCCGTATTTAGATCGTCGATCTTACCTGTCAGCGCTCCCAGTTGATCCAAAGGCAGGTTTTCTCCCGCTTTCTGGATTGCGTCTAATTTTTCTTCTACTTCGGGAAGTTTTGCATTCATTCCTGCAGCCGCAAGTTTTAATGTAAACAGATCTACTTTCATTTTTCCTACTGCATTTTGAACAGCCTGCACATCCACGCCTGACAGATCCGCCTGCACCGGATTTAGTTTTCCTTCTATAGAAGAAAGTTCCGGCATATCGGTCACTTCAGCCGCGGCGTTTTTCGCTTCATTCAGCGCCTGTATCGCATTATCAAGATCTGCAAGAGCCGCTGACTGAGGATCATTTTGTGCGATTTCATTTCTCTTCGCCGTCAGGGAATCTACCGCCTGTTGAATCGTCTGTGAACTTGAGATGGCTTTCGTCTTAGCTGACGTAATCTTTTCGTTATTCGCCGCAATCTGTCCATTATCGGCATCAATAACAGCATTATTTTCGTTTACCGCAGTATTTACGGCAGTACATGCATTTGTAAGATTCGTCTGCAAATCTGAAATTTTCTGAAGCTCTCCTGAAATTGCCTGTGCCTGCGCCGCAAGATCCTGAACCGGGGTTACGATTCCGTTTTGCAGACTTGTTTCCAGCCCTTTCGTTTCCTCAATGAGCGCCTTTCCCATCTCGATCATACTTGTCACCTGCTGCATCACAGCCTGAACAGCCTCTGTTCCGAGAACCTGTACAAGCTGCTGCGTTCCGTCTGCCAATTTCTGCGCTCCTGCCTTAATATCTTTCTCATTCACGCTTGTCAAACTTCCGTCTGTGGCTGCGCTAAGCTGACTCACTGCTGACTGAACCTGGGATAAGCCTGCGCTCAATTCCGTAAGGCTTTTTGCGCCGTCTGCTAACTGTTGTTCCCCATTTACATAAGATACAACTCCATTTGCCAACGTATCCGTTCCATCTGTATATTTCTTGATGCCGTCTTCTAATTCTGCCGCGCCGGAAGAAAGCTGCGCCGCCCCGGAAGACAACGTATCTGTTCCGCTTACCAGTTCCAACGCCGCATTTTCCAGCTCATCAAGAGCGCTTTGCAAAGAACTGTAATCAACGATTTCTTTCACATTCAAATCTTCCAAAATATCGGACAATGCGACCGTATAAGTAGAGGACATCGTAAAATCCGTTACGTCCGCGCTTATCTCAAGACTTTCAGGAAGCGATACCTGCGAAGACGACTGCGAGAAATCATTCATTCCCAGACTTTCTTTCATACCCGGAACAGCAAATCCAAGTACGATATTTCTATTCCCGTCTGACACTACTTTTCCGTTGTCGATCGCCACATTGCTAAACGTCTCATTCGGAAGTATCATTCCTGTCATCATTACAAACGGACTGCTTAGTTCTTCGGATTTTCCGCTTACATTCACCGATTTCTTTGTGTTATTTGTATAATCAATTTTGATCTTCAGATGTCCGCTTTTTCCTTTCAGCTCTGAAGGACTGATTTTCTTTCCATCCAGATAATAGGTCAGTTTCACGGAAACCGGAAGTTCTTTTTCAGTCGTTCCCTGATAATAAATATCTGCGCCGTTTGTATCCCACGTCAGATTATCGCCCGACTCCGAAAAGGTTTCTTCTCCTTTAATATTTTTAATACCGTCAAGTTCGCTGACATCTTTTAAACTTTCTGTCGTTCCCGCATTTTTCAGCCAATCCGAAACTGTTATAAGTTTTACCGCTCCGTTTGCATCTGCATTGACATAAACCGTTTCTTCTTTAAACAGGCCTTCGTCTGCCTGTTCTCCGCTTTTTGTACTTTCTGTTTTCACAGTTTCCGTCTGCTCTGCCGCATATACTGCTGCCGGAGCGATCTGTCCGAATCCGGTAAGCGCCGCCGCTCCGAAAGCCAGTGAAGCCGCTACTACATGTTTCATTCTTCTGTTTTTATTCATAACTGCCAACATCCTTTCCCGACATTCATAGTTTTACTTTTTGTTTCCATTACTTTTTATTGCGCCGTTTTCTTCGCCTTTTCTCCGAGAAATCCAATCGATGTCTTACAGATAATTTTATCAAATATCATAAACATCGCCGGAAGTACAAGTATAACTACGATCATACTGATGATCGCTCCCCTTGCCAACAATGTACATATAGAACCGATCATGTCTACTTTAGAGTAGCACGCCACTCCGAACGTCGCCGCAAAGAAACTTAAACCGCTGCTGATAATTGACGGCATGCTTGTTTTATGAGCGATCGCGATCGCTTCTTTTTTCGACCTTCCGCGTCCGCGTTCTTTCTGATAACGGCTCGTCATCAAGATCGCATAGTCAACAGTCGCTCCAAGCTGAATCGTTCCGATCACAATACTTGCCACAAACGGAAGTTCCGTTCCCATATAATATGGAAACGCCATGTTGACCGCTATTGCAAACTCGATAACCGATACAAGAATAACCGGAAGGGAAATTGACTTAAATACGATCATAATGATCAGAAAGATCGCCGCCATCGAAAGAACATTGACCATTGTAAGGTCTACATCCGTTACATCCTGAAGGTCTTTCATCAAAGGCGCTTCCCCGATCACCATAGCGTCATCGTCATATGATTTCACAATATCGTCGATCTGTGCGATCTGTGTATTTACCTGATCTGTTGCAGATGCATATTCCGAACAAATAAATGCCAGCTCATAGTGATCGCTTTTCAACATACTCTTAATATCGTCCGGGATCATCGAATCCGGCACGGACGGACCTATCAAAGAGTTCATGCTGATCGTCCATTTTACACCGTCAACTTCATCAACCTGATCGAGCATTTTCTGTTTCTGCACACCATCCATATTTTTATCCATGAGGATCATATGCATGTTTCCCATTTCAAAATCCTTTTCCAGTTTTTCATTCGCCACATTACTGTCAAGCGATCCCGGAAGAGACTGAGCGATATTATAATAGATCTTCGTATGGTTGTTTCCGTAAATTGCAGGGAACAAAAGGACAAGGAACAAAACGATCCAGACAGCATAATGTTTCGTAATAAACTCTGACGGTTTATTCATATTAGAAAACAGTGGTCTATGCGTTGTTTTTTCTATCCATTTGTCAAATACAAGAACAAGTGAAGGAAGCAGCGTCACACAACAGAGCACTCCCATAACAACACCTTTTGCCATTACGATTCCGAGATCTCTTCCAAGTGTAAACGTCATGGCGCACAACGCCGCGAAGCCTGCGATCGTTGTCACCGAACTTCCGACAACCGACTTAAACGTATTCGCGATCGCATGCCCCATCGCCCGTTCTTTTTCTCCCGGAAACCGTTTCTTATTTTCCTCATAACTATTCAAAAGGAAAATGGAATAATCCATCGTTACGCCTAACTGTAAAATCGCAGTCAGCGCTTTCGTAATATAGGACGTTTCTCCCAAAAAGATATTGCTTCCGAGATTATATACAATCGCCGCTCCGATACTTATCAAAAACAAGATCGGTACAAGAAACGACGTGGACGTCAGTTCCAATATCAAAAGACAGCAGAGTACTGCGATCACCACATAAATCGGGAGCTCATGCAGGCAAAGATTTTTAATATCTGTAACAACACCTGTCATTCCGCTTATAAAGCATTGCTTATCTGCAATCTGCCTCATCTGTGTCACCGCATCCATTGCCTCGTCCGAAGATGTCGTATTATCAAAAAGAGCCAACATCATCGTTGCTTCTCCTTTAAAAAAGGCTTCCCTTATATCCTTCGGCAGCATCTCGACGGGAAGACTGATATCTGCGGCATCATCGTACCATAACACATCTTTTACATGCGGTACTTCGCTGAACTTTTCTTCCAGCTTCTGTACATCCTTTAGTTCCATATCTTCTACTACGACCATGGAAAACGCTCCCATGCCATATTCATCTACCAAAATATCCTGCCCCTTCACGGTTTCAAGATGTTCAGGCAGATAGCTGAGCAGATCATAGTTGACCCTCGTATTCACGATTCCGAAAAAAGACGGAATCATAAGCAGCGCGCTGACAATCAAGATCAACACCCGATGCTTTGCAATCCACTTGCCTGCTTTGACCACTGAAATCATCTCCTTATTTTTTGTATAATACACAATATATTCCAAAAATGACTAATAGTCAATATTTTTCAACGATAAAAATGAATTTTAGTCATTTTATTGACTTTCTCAATAAAACAATTCATAATATAGGAAAAATAACAAAAGATTAAGCATCAAAAATAAGAGGGGATCTATTATGAGCAAAGTTGAGGATAATAAAAAGCAGAAAGAGAGCACACTTCTCGAAACTGCCTTTCATCTTTTCACAGGAAAAGGATTTGCCAAAACAACAATTTCTGATATTGTCCAACAGGCCGGCCTTGCAAAAGGAACTTTTTACCTGTATTTCAAGGATAAATACGATCTGCGTGACAAACTCATCGTATATAAGGCAAATCAACTTTTTGACGATGCACACCGCGCTCTTGAAAAAGCAAATGTGAGCAGTTTTGAGGATGAACTGCTCTTTACTACGGACTACATTATCGAACGATTTCAAAAAAACCACTTCTTCATGGAGTTTATTGCCAAAAACTTATCATGGGGGATATTTAAAAGTGTCTTTACAAACGGAGATCCTTCTTTCTCCAGCCAATTCTGCGATCACTACATGACCGCTTTGAAAAAATACAATGTAAACTGCCCTGCTCCGGAACTGCTTCTATTCACGATGATAGAACTGATCGGCTCTACAAGTTATAACTGTATCAATAACAGCCAGCCTGTCAGTATGGAAGAATATCTGCCGTATCTGCACAGATCACTGCATCACATATTACTTGCATTTACAGAATAATTACCGCAACATATATCACAGACATTTACAGAATAATTACCACAACATATATCGCCGACAGTCACAGAATAGTTATCACCGCAGATATCACTGGCATCCACAGAATAGTTATCGCCGCAAGTATCACTGACATCCACAGAATAGTTATCGCCGCAAATATCGTCAACGCTCACATTCACGGATGATCGTAGTATAAGAAGAACCCCGCTCCGCCTTTCGGCAAAGCAGGGTTCTTCCCATTCTTACACTTTTGAGATTCACTCACAAAATGCGTTTAACAATACACTTAATAATATGCTTTACAAATATTCAATTTTACCGCAGACATATCTTAAAATCTTCCGCAAGTCTTTTATATCTACTGTTCCGTCTTTTTCCACATCTGCCGCAAGCTTCTGTGTTCCGTTCAATTCCGCCTTCTTACAGATGCTCCGCAATGTCATACGGACGTCTCCGATACTAACTTTTCTGTCGGCATCCACATCTCCTCTAATATACTCAGGAGTATACGCCTCAAAATTAAATTCGTTTTCTTTCGCATACTTCTCCGCAGCTGAACCGGCTACTCCCCGGATCGTAAAGCCTTCTAACTTATAAGCCTGTCCTCCCTTTCCCGACGTCAAATATCCAAGAGCTTTCTCTCCGATTTTTGTTACAGAAGCAGGGACAGTCACTTTGTTTAATTTTTCACATCCGACAAATGCATAATCGCCGATATTCGTTACACTATCAGGAATTTCAATTCCTGTCAGATTTATCTGATCAAGGAACGCATATCCTGCGATTCCTTTCGTACCGGCTTTCAGATTGACAGTACCGCCTTCTGCGATTGTTCCTTTATATTTGTAGTAAACTTTTCCGGCATACACATCACCGTCAGCCTGTGCGTCATACCATGCAGTGTCCCCACCTTCATTATATATATCCCACTTCTCAAATGCATAGCCTCCGATTGCTTCTACCGAATCAGGAATTTCAATATCACTTAACTCTACACATCCGGCAAACGCTTTGTATTCAAGTTCCGTTACTGTATCAGGAATTGAAACCGTCGTAAGTTTTTGGTTACAAGCAAACGCGCTGTCTCCGATTTTTGCAATTCCGTCTCCCCATGTAATTTCCGTCAGGTTACACCATGAAAATGCACTTTTCGCTACATATGCCAGTTTATTTCCAATCGTCACATGTTCAAGAGAAGTGCAATATGTAAATGCTCCCTCTCCGATACTTTCCACAGAATCAGGAATTTCAATCTGTTTCAGACTGCTGCAGCCTTCAAAGGCGTTGTTATCAATTACCTCAAGCTTCTTCCCTAGCGTTAACTTGCTCAAAGACCGACAATAATAAAACGCTCCCTTCTCTATTTGTGTAACACTGTCGGGAATATGTATTTCTTCTAACTTTTCACAGTGTTCAAATGTTTCTTCTTTGATTTTTTTCAGTTGACTGCCTTGTGCGAAAGTTACTTTCTTCAAATTCGTACATGATGCAAACGCTCCGTACTGCAGATTCGTAACTTGTGCCGGAATCGTAACTCCTACTACCGTCTCATTCTCTGTAAATGATTCAGCTCCAAGAGTTTTTACGACTTTATTGTCAATCTTATCCGGTATTGTTACATTACTTTCCGTTCCTGTATATTTCAAAATCTCTACTGTATTATCAGCTAAATTTGTGTATACGAATCCGTTTTTTGTTTTAGCTGATTCGATTTCCCATTGCATATCTTTCTCTAATGCTGCAACAGCAAGGTGATACGTTTTTCCCTGTTCCAGCGAAAGAACAACACCGCTTCCGTCTGCTTCTTCAGGATAATATTTTTTTATCTCATTCCATGCGTCATCATATACTAAAACTCCGCCTTTTCCGTTAAAAGAAACAGAATAATCTCCGGATTTACTTGGTACAAAATCATATGTGTCTGATCCGCCTTTTACAACAGTATATTTTGTTCCTGTCACCGCAGTTTTTGTTTTTGTTTTTTCAATCGTCCATGTAACTGTTGCTGCATCCATCTCGTACAAATGTATCCAATATACAGATCCGGATCTCATAACTACTGAATAGTCAACTTTGCCTTCTAAAGTTCCGATACCGTTTATCTCGAATATCCTCTCTTTAACTTCCAATTTCACATTTTCATTAGAGCGGAAATGATAACTTGCCGTTTCTTCCGGTATAAACTCATAAAAACCGCCTTTTCTCATATCATGAGTATACGTCTCGCCTACTTTGACCTGTACTTTTCCACCAGAACCACCCGGATCACTCGGCGTATATTCAGACTGTTTAATACACCAATATCTTCCATACGGCGCTAAATAATACGCATTCCCGGCAAGCATTTCTTCGGAATAAATCTGATTCCACTCTTCGTCATAAAAACCGCCTTCTACACTATAATATCCTGTCGTTTTCGGAACGAACTTATAGTAAACGCCATCTGTCTCATTAATATACACTTTGTCACACTCTACTTCTTTTTCGATTCCTTTCAGAATTCCCCATTTTCCTGAAGCGTTTTCCCAACTGTATCTTCCGAGTGTAATCTCATAAACATTCTCTTTTTTTAATTTATAAAAAGACGATGAAGATAAAATTTCATTTCCTGTCTGTGTGTCTCTTATCTTAACTGACATCCCCTTTACAGAACGCACATAATAAACCCCGGATTCATCCACTGTCAATCTATAGTACGCCTCAGGCTTCTCCTCATTTAACTCTATATCAAATTCTCCGGGGGTAATATCTTTGACTTTTCCGGCTTTCCATTTTATAATTTTTTGAGATTCTGATGAATAATCTGATAATTCCAAATAATATGTTCCTGCTTTACGAAGTTCAACTCGTGAATTGATAATCTCCACATCTTGTGTTCCGTCTTCGGTTTCTTCCGTAATGCTCGCATACGTACTCCAATAATTATCACCTGTTGCCGTAATATAATATTGCCCGTCTTCTTCAACATTCAACTGATAACGAACAGATGTCTGATCTTCCTGCAGCATAATCGAACCGGATTCTTCCGTGCCGTCTTTCTTGAGAGTAATACTTCCTATCACATCTTCTTGTGACGTTGTATTCAGCATTGCATCTGTGCTCTCTGCGCTCATCCCCGGCAATTTCTGTATATCTCCGGCCGCACCTTCTTCAACTTCCTCTCCCGTAGTTACGTCTTGCTGTGCATCATTTACAGTTTCATCCTGCATCTGCACATCACTCACTGTCTCCTCTTGCTTTGCACCACTTACCGCTTCATCCTGCGTCTGTTCTGCCTCTGCATTTACAGAAACCGGAACTGCTAACACCATCGACAGGCACATCAGAAAAGCTGTAAGTCCTGCGATCACTTTTCTCTCAAATTTTGTGATCATACGCGTCTCTCCTTTCATTTATTTTCTATAATTTAGGTGTTTGCGAAACGCCACAAGCCGCATAAATACGGCATTTTAACTTTTATAAAACAAAACATCTCCTCAACGGATTGTGGTAAAATAGAGTTGCCTAGAAACTATAAACCAACCACCCGAAAGGAGATGTACCTATATGATACCATATAAGCAGCTCACTTTGGCAGAAGTTTTTGAAGATTGCCAAAATAAATTCGATAATGACAAATATCAGTTTCTTTCTCTACTTGACCAAACCATTAATCTTGATGAAATTGTTCCTGTTTCTTTTGTTACTCATTTTCACGCTTCTACAGGAAGACCTCGTAAGCATCCACTTTATCCTATGATTAAGGCTCTCCTTATTCAGCGCATTTTCTCAATCCCGACAGATACTCTTCTGATTATATTTTTAAAATATTCTCAGGAACTACGGGATTTCTGTGGCTTCCGTGTTGTTCCTGATGCCTCAAAATTTACCCGCTTTAAACAGGACTTTCTTATGGACTTACAATCGATGTTCGATCACTTAGTTGATATCACTGAACCGATCTGCCAACGTATTGATTCTAACCTTGCTTCCATGAGTATCTTTGATACTTCTGGAATTGAGGCATGGGTAACAGAAAATAATCCGAAATACGCAAACCGTATCATAAAACAGTTAAAGGCCTTTGCAAAGGCTCACAACTTTGATAAAAACTTTGATCCTTACAAAGCTGCTTACGGCTCAATGCCTGCACACGCTACTGCTAACCCAGCTATCCAACAGATGTACATCAACGGACATTTCTGCTATGCCTATAAGTTTGGTATTGTCACTAATGGTCTTGGTATTGTTCGCGATATTACCTTCTACAATAAAGATTTCCTAAATGCTCATCCTAATATCATTGTTGAAAAGAAATCCGATTCACCAGATGAAGATAAATCACTTGCGGACTCTAAGGCACTGCTCCCTGTTTTGATTGATTTCTTTCAGAAGCATCCTTTGATCAACCCTAAAACTTTTCTAGGCGATGCCGCTTTTGATACCATTGAAATCTACAAAGCCCTTTTGGATGATCTTGGCTTTGAAAAAGCATTTATTCCACTCCGGACAAAACTATCAATGGAAGAAAATGGCTACACCTTCAACGAAAATGGTGTTCCTTGCTGTCCGCATGATTCCACACTTCCTATGAAACGGGAAGGGAGTAAATCTCATCTGAGAAGCAAACTTCCCAGCATGAAGTTTGTATGCCCTAAAATGAAATGGGAATACAACCGTGAAACCAAAACGAAACGCCGTGTCTGCCGCTGTGAGAACCCCTGTACCACATCTTCCTGTGGAAGAATGATTTACATTTACCCCGAAAAGAATCTGCGTGCCTATCCCGGTGTGGAACGTGGTTCCGTAGAATGGGATGAGACCTATAAAATCCGTGTAAACGTTGAAAAATCAATCAACCATTTTAAAGACAGTTTCTGTATTGCCGGTCGTAAAACCCAAAATGAGAAAACACTACATGCAGATTTGTTGCTTGCAGGAATTTCTCAGTTAATAACTGTCATGGTTGCTGATAAAATTCACCAGCATCAATACATACGAAGTTTAAAACCACTCATAGCATAGGACTTACCAACTTCATAAGCCCATGAGGTTTATTTGTTGTGCCAAGAAATGAACGATTTTCACTTCCTATCCCAAGAATCCTGCATGACAGGAGCCTTCGCCTGTTTTCAGTCAGGATTGCGGACTTGTTTCGCAATTACCTACTAAAATCTTTTTCTCATTATCCACATCATAACCGAGCGTATCTTCCAAAAAACGAACCGACTTCTCAACACCGTAATCTTTCAGTACTTTCACGGCTACTGCATTATTTGACTCTTTCAGTGCATCTGCAGCCGTCACATTTTTCCCTGTAAACGGCACGACATTTTCCGGCCATTCTCTGGCAATCCCGTTGTCTCCTGCCACAACTCCATAAGCGCTATCTTCGTACAACGATGACCAACATATCGTTCCGTCCTCAATCGCCGGGCCATATACACTAAGCGGTTTCATCGTCGATCCTGCAAACGCCGGCTTTGTCACATTGTTATAGTTGTCGTTTCCTTTTGTATCACTGTAACACGCCGTCAGATGCCCTTCTTTATCAGTAACCGCCGCTCCGAACCGCTCACATGCCATTCCTTCACCGTCATTATAAGAGCCGATCACCGCATCCAAAGTTTCCCGGTCGAGCCATGTTTTCACTGTTATTTCTCTGTCTGCCAGTATTTTTGCCGCAGTTTTTTCATTCACACCTTCGCGCTCTTGAATCATTTTGACCGCTTCCTGCGAAACGATATCCGCATAAGACTGATATTTGTCTTCACACTCATAACTGATCTTTCCGTCCTGCAATATAAGTTTTGCAATCTCATTTCCGGCCTGATCAAGCACGACCGCTCCACTTTTTTTGCTAAGCATCATCCCCGCCGCCGCAAGGACTCCACATGCTCCGACAGCCAATGCGACCCCGACAATTCTCTTTTTATTCATCCATCCGCCTCCTCATGTCCTCAATGATCTCAAGATTCTCATGAGACAATGTCACTTGCGGACGATCTACGATCTTCCAGCCCAGCGCGCTCGTATTTTCTTTTACCTGCTCCAGCATCTTCGGGATTTCTTCTGCCTTTTCCACGCAAAATCTTACCCCGTCTTTATCGCCCATCTGGTGATACAGGTCATTGCAGTATACTAAAACTTCAAGATAATTCTCGTATTCTTCATACTGATACGGCGCAAGTTCAATCGCCTTTAATTTATATTCCGTAAACTGTTCTACGTCCCCATCCGCAAAAGCCGCCTGTGCCAATGCACTATATGGAAGAGACACAGACTGATTATCCACGATCACTTTTTCCGCAATCGCTTTCATTTCCTCTGCCTTATCCGCTTTCGTAAGAAGAGCCAGCTGCGCCATTGTATTTCCACTGTAAACTTTTTCAGCCGCTTTATAATTTCCCGACGTATAGCAAACGTCCGAAACCCCGCACATAATCGAAAGCGCCGCTGCCGCCGCCCCGGTCAGACCTACAACCGTTCCGGTTAAAACAGGCACTTTCTGCGTCTTAATATTCCGCATGTCAAGAAACAGGATCAGCACAAATCCCATCGCCAGAAACTGAAAGTCATAATCGAACAAGCTATGTAAGATCATAATGCTAAGAACGATCCTGTTCCGGCTTTGCGTCCTCTTCGTAAATACAGAACGTAAAACCGCCGCGCCCATAAATACCGCCGGGATCACGCCTGCATCAAGCAAGATCTGAATCAATTCATTATGTGCATTTACAACTGTATACACACCAGTCTGTACTGACTGCTGTATAAAGTAATAACCATAATATCCGAGTCCGAAAGGATGTTTTAATATAAGCGGGAGCGCATCCTGCACATACAAAATTCTTCCGAGAAACGTACTTGCTCCGAAGGAAATATTTGTAAATCGCTCAAGAATACCTGCGCTTCCTGCTGCAACAGCCAATATCACCGCCACAACGGCGCCTGCCGCCAACACTGAAATAATAACTTTTTTCCCCGAGGACTTTGCCGCAAACACCCATATAACGGCAACAGCAGTTAATACGAATACCGTACGGCTTCCGCTCATAATAATTCCAAATACAGCGGCAACACCATACACGATATCGAGCCAGTCAATTTTTTTGTAATCAAATCTCCACATTACAAGAATCAGACAGATTAGCATAAACAATGCATATGTATTCGGATATTGAAAAAATCCCGACAACCTGCCTGCAACCGATACCCATTGTTCAAAAACTTCAAACTGCATCATAACAAATGAAAAAGCAGTCATAAGACATCCAAGCATCGGAAGAGACGCGATCATTTTCTCTCTTTCGTCCGTCAGACCCGATACAAGTACGTAGAACAATAACAACGGAAGGAACTTCACGACTCCCATAAGAGCCATTCCCGAATCCACCGCCCATAAACAAGACAGAAGATATCCGAACACAAGCACGGCAAAGGCAGCCATATTCAGATCCCACGCTGCTGTGATACGCTTCTTCACATACATTCTGTAAAACAAAACTCCGGTCAGTACGATTCCGGTTACCGCAGACACCGATACATAATACCCGCCGCCCAATATTCCGACTATCACTATACACGTCATTAAAATCAGCATTTTTATCCCGCCCCCGCTCTCGCAGCTTTTACTTGCTTTTATTTGTTTATCGCTATTTTCTGATTTTATTTTTATCACTGTTTTCTGACTTGTTTTTACTTTTGTTTGTTTCCGTTTTTCTTCTTTATCAAGTAAACAACGACGCCTGATAAAATCATAACTCCGAAAAATGCAGCCAGCGCTTTAAAATCTTCAGCTGATAATTTTTTCGATTTCTTATCTTTATCCGCCTTATCAGCATCTTTTTTCCCGCTGTCACCTTTCCCTTTCTCACCTGATTCGGACGAATCTTTTTTATCATCGCTTGATTCCTTTTCAGATTTTGACTTGTCTTTATCCTTATCTGATTTTTTGTCCGATTTATCGTCCGACTTCGATCTGTCTGATTTGTTCTGATCTGTTGAAACTACGGCAAGATCTCCCACAACTTTCTCCTGAAATTCTTTATCCACACCGGAAACTTCTCCTGTAATCGGGTTACTGGACTCCGTATTGTCTACCACTTCATCCGGCTTCATTCCGATTGGGAGCTTCTCCGTACAGTCTTTTTTTAATTTAAACTTCAAATCAACGATAGATCCTTCATTTTTCACTGTATCCGGAACTACATACACAACGATTATTTCTGATGATTCTTCAATATGGTTATAATCAAATATTCCGCCTCCGGCTTTTTCAATCAAATCTCCTGCCTCCAGCGACTGAAATTCCAGAACTTCTTTGTCATAATAAATAGAGATCTGAAAGCCGCCGACTTCCTGGCCTGTATTAAACTCTACCGGAACTGTTACGACGTCTCCCGCTTTTCCTTTTTGATTATCTACATGAAACTCCGTATATACATCTTCCGCCTGAACATTCATTCCGAAAAGACAGACCATGCATAAAATTAAAATAAACTGTTTTATTCTTTTTCCTCTCATCAACCTCTATTCTCCTTACGCTCTTTCCCTTTTATAACATATATTTTTTGCACCTTTTCGGAGCTTTTTGGTATCAAAAGAAATACAATATCATCTACTGTTTTTCTTTCTTCTGATACCAAAAAGCTCCCTGTCGGTCAGTCGCCAACAAGGAGCTTTCTTTTAACTTTTATCTATGCGTTCTTTTTTTGAAAATTACTACGCCTACAATCGCTGCTATGGATAAAAGCATTGCTACTACGAAACCTGAGATGTGGTTGCTATCTCCGGTCTTTACTGCACCGCCGTCAGCCGGTTTCTCATTCTTATTGTTTGTACCGTTTGCTTTTGCTGTTACTTTCAAAGCGTACTCAGCCGTCTTATCTCCAACTTTCGCTGTGATCTTTACATTTCCGGCTTTTACAGCTTTAACAACACCATTTGCATCTACTGTTGCTACTTTTGTATCAGAGCTGCTCCATACAACTGTTTTGTCATCTGTTGTATTTGTCGGATTGAATACTACGTTAAGTTTTGTTGTCTTTCCTTCTTCAAGAGAAGTTACATCACCTTTGATTTCAATCGACTCAAGCGGAATTTCTTCTACTGTTATATCATAAGTAAGTGTTTTCTCAAAGTCTGTGTTTGTTGTTTTTACTGTAATAGTAATCGTCGCTTTGCCGTTTTTCAAAGCTGTTACCATACCATTTTTATCTACAGAAACAACTTTTTCATCAGATGATGCAAATGTATATATTACATTATCTGTTGTATCGATCGGATTCAGTCCGATTTTAATTTGATGTTTCTCACCTTTGAAAAGTTCAGACGGATTCTTCATCTCATCAAGCTTAACATCTGTCAGGTGAATTTCTTTTACTGTCACTGTACAAGAAGCTGTATGTTTTCCATCGACTGTTGTTGCTGTGATTGTAGCTGTGCCTTCTTTCAGTGCTTTTACTGTTCCGTTTGCATCAACTGCAGCTATATCCGCCGCGCTGCTTGTCCATTTTACTTCACGGCTATCTTCTGTATTGCTCGGAATAAACGATACTTCAAGTTTCTCTGTTTTACCTTTCAGAAGATCTGTAATTTCTGTTTTATTCAGCGCAATACTTTCTGTATGGATCGGAACTTTTACTTCACATACTGCTGTGATCTTATTGTTTGCTTTTGCTGTTGCGATAACTTTTGTTTTTCCGCCTGCAACTGCTGTAACAACACCATTTTCATCAACTGTTGCTACGCTCTCATTTTCGCTCTTCCATGTAACAGCTTTTTCATCTGTTGTATCTGCCGGAAGATATGTTACATTCAGGTTTGCTTTCTGACCTTTTTCAACTGTCACCTTGTCCGGTGTCACTTTGATGCCTGTCAATTTTGCATTAACCGTAACTGTACATTCAGCTTTATGTGTACCTACTGTTGCCGTAATCTTTGTTGTGCCTGTTGCTTTCGCTGTAACGACACCATTTTTTACTGTTGCGATCTTTTCATCGGCGCTTGACCATGTAACTGTCTTATCATCTGTTGTATCTGCCGGTGTATAAATCACTTTAAGAGCTTCACTGCTCTGACCTTTGGAAAGTTCCAAAGCTGTTTTATCAAGTGAAATTCCTGTCAGTTTCTTCTCCTGTACTGTAAGTGCACAAGTTGCTGTAAGTTTTCCGACCTTTGCAGTAATTGTTGCGCTGCCGTCTTTTAATGCTGTCACTTTACCGTTTGCATCAACTGTCGCTACGCTCTTATCGCTGCTCTCCCATGTTACTGCTTTGTTATCTGTCGTATCTGCCGGATCATATTTCACTGACAATGTCTTTGAAGTACCTTTTTTCAATGTAAGAGTTGCCGGATCTACAGTAATTTTTTTCAACGGATTGTTTACTGTGATCTTTACACTGTCGCTCTTGCCTGCTGCTGTCGCTGTAATTGTTGCGTTTCCAACTCCGACAGCCTCAACTTTACCTTTTGAATCAACTGTCACAACATCTTTATTAGAACTCTTCCATGTAATTGTCTGACCTTCCAACGCTTCTGCAGGTGTTCCTGTCACTGTAAGTGTCTCGGAAGTACCTTTCGTCATTGTAAAGTCTTCTTTGTTGATCTTAAGAGAAGAAAGTTCGATTGCAACCGGGATTTCTCCGTTTTCAATCTTATTACCATTTTTATCTAATGTTGTTAATGGAACATCTTTGCCGTCGATATCAGTTCTGTCATTATCATTTGTTCCTGTCTGAATTCCTACACAATTAAAGCCCATAAGACCTGAGCCTTTTGCATTCTCATTAACTGTTACATCAAACGTAAAAAGTAATACATCTTTATTTACCGGATTACCTTCCTTCATTTCAAGCAGTACTGAAAATCCACCTGCTGTATATACGTCTTCCTCATCTACAATAAACATAAGATTCTTTTTGAGAACATTATTTGGATCTTGCTCCAAACTGTCCTTCACATATGTATATACCTTTGTGTCAAAATCAAATCCGCCGACAACCTGCATCACGTTTCCATTTGGCTTAAGCCAACATTCAACATGAACCTTATCACCGGGTTTCATGTTTGTGACATCCGTCTTAGTTATAATTGACGGTACATCGTTCGCAGCCTGTACATCCATCTGCGGAACTGCCACAAATCCCGTGATGACCATGACCAGAGCCAAGACTAAAGCTGCGATCTTGTTTAGCTTCTTTTTCATCCCTTTTTCTCCTCTCCTATATTTTGATGATGTGACTAGTATTCCTAGTAAATCCACTTAAACATAATTATTATAGGACTTTATTTTTATTTTTGCAACGCCTATAAATGAATATTTACCTCTGCTTCTTGTAGGATTACAATACATGTGTTACAACTGAATAATTAAAAAGCGGAAATACCTTTTCTGTGTTATGCTTTAAGCTACCAAACCTAAACATTTAAGAAAGGAAGTATTCCCGCATGGCAAGTATAACACAAGATATGAGGTATCGTCTATCCCTGATCCGTTTCGCCGAAAAATATGGTGTCTCAAAAACAGCAATTAAATATAAGACAAACCGCCAGTATATTTATCGTTGGAAGCGCCGCTATGACGGCACAATAGAGTCTCTCCGCGATCGTTCACGCCGTCCCCATCACCATCCCAATCAGCATACACCTGAAGAAATCAAGCTGATCCAAGATATGCGTAGGCGCAATCCCCATTCTGGTCTGGTTGTCTTTTGGGTCAAACTTATGCAGCGCGGTTATAAACGTTCCATCCCAGGATTGTATCGTTTTCTGAAGAAACAGGGAATCTTGGCTCAAAAACTTCCGAATCCCAAATATATTCCGAAGCCTTATGAGCAGATGAAATATCCCGGACAGCGTATCCAGGTCGATGTGAAATTCGTTCCTGCATGTTGTCTTGTCAATAATGCGAAAGGAAAGAAATTCTATCAGTATACCGCCATTGATGAGTACTCCCGCTGGCGGTATGTGGAAGCTTTTGAAGAACACAGCACCTATTCATCCGCACAGTTCCTCAAGCATCTGATCCAACGCTTTCCTATGCCAATCGAATGCGTTCAGACAGACAACGGCGTGGAGTTTACAAAGCGCTTTTCCACTTCCGGCAAAGAAACATTGACTTTATTCCAACGGACTTTAAAAGAACTTGGCATCCAACATAAACTGATCCGACCCTTTACACCACGTCATAACGGAAAAGTGGAACGCAGCCACCGCAAGGATAATGAACGTTTTTATACCTCGCATACTTTCTATTCCTTTGAGGATTTTTCCAAGCAGCTTCAAACCTATAACCGTAGGGATTATAACCAGTTTCCCATGAGACCTCTGGGGTGGAAATCACCACAAACTGTTCTGAGGGAATTTATTGATCGGGGTGTAACATATGTTTGACAAACCTACATATAAATGAATATTTACCTCTGCTTCTTTTATTTATCTATTTTATACATTTTATTGCAAAAATCAGGGGGCGCACACACATTTTCTTCGGCAATACATACAATAATCATAGAAAAAACGAGCCGTAATGCCCCTCTATACGCGCTTGCTTTTTCAGTATTTAATTTGTTTTTCACAAAAGAAACTAAAATATTTACATCAATATATTATTTATGGAGGCATTATGAATATAAAAGGACTTGATGTCAGCGAATTTCAAGGAGAAATCAACTGGGAACGGGTTAAAAACGCAGGCTATCAGTTTGCTATGATTCGTGCAGGTTATGGATTCAATACGATTGACAAACAATTTCAGAGAAATGCTTCTGAATGCAACAGAATCGGTCTTCCGATCGGAGTTTACTGGTTCTGCTATGCTGTCAGTCCTGAAACGGCTATTCAGGAAGCCGACGGCTGTCTGCGCACCATTCGTAATTATAGAATTGATTATCCTGTCTGCTATGATATTGAACAGGCGTCCGCCGCTTATGCTCTCGGAGAAGGTGTCACTATCACTCCGGCTCTTGCAAAACAACTCGTTTCTTCTTTCTGCAATCGTATTGAAGCAGGGGGCTACTATGCGATGTTTTACACAAACCGCAGTTTTTTAGACAATTATCTCGGAAATGATCTTGCAAAACGATATGCATTCTGGTACGCCCGCTATGCGTCTTCCTTCGACGGAACAGACTGCGGTATGTGGCAGTATACAAACGAAGGAAGTGTTCCCGGTATCGGCGGAAATGTAGACCTTGATATCGGCTACATCGATTATCCCGGCATCATCCGCCGGGCAGGACTTAATCACCTGTCTGAAACTGCTCCGCCGCCCGCTCCTCCCTCCGCTCCGACATATATCACTTATACGATTCAACCCGGTGATACATTAAGTGAAATTGCCGAAAGATTCGGAACAACCGTCTCTTCTCTTTCCGCTCTGAACGGTATTTCCGATCCCAATCTTATTTACGCCGGAAATACACTCCGCATTCCACAAGGCGGGAATTCTGCTTCGGTTTATTACACCATTCAGCCGGGAGACACATTAAGCGAAATTGCCGAAAGATTCGGAACGACCGTCGCTTCTCTTTCTGCCTTGAACGGTATTTCTGATCCCAACTTAATTTATGCGGGAAATACACTTCTAATTTCTCAATAACTTTCAGTACCGATAGATTTTTTTATCTTTTCTTTTCAATAAAGCGCGGTTTCTTTAACTATCTAAATTTAAGAATTTCATAACTTTTTTTCGTTTTCTTTTAGACATTAAACATACTTTAGACACATTTTGAAGATATACTGTTCAACAGATAGTTGATAAAACAACTATCTCCCCCCTCATAAAGTAAAGACATCCCGGATAACCGGGATGTCGCACTTTACTCTCATTCCTTTAGATAACTATAAAAACAACGAAACCCGTTAGCCGGAAGGTTAGCGGGTTTTCGCTGTTTATAGAACTGTTCATCTCGTCTGTGGATAGTTCTTAGACAATTCACTATAACTCTAAAAATCATTATTCCTATTGTTTTCGTATCAATTCCCTTTTTATCGCAAACAGCAGTAAGAAAAATGCAATCATCATTCCGATATGAGACAATCCTGCCAGACCGGACAGCATCCCATTCCCCATTTTTCCAAGCTCTATTCCGAGAACCTGCACAATTCCGCGAATAAGCATCATCACCACCATGGCAGGCAATGCGATATTATAGAGAACAAAAAATTTCTTAAACAAAAGATTTTCCGCCAACATTGTTACTTTTGCGAAAAGAGCCGTTATAAGAAATAACAATGTTCCCATCACCAACAGATGAACATGCAGCACTCCTAATGTAGTCGGCTCTGTATATCCGTTCCATTTTGTAAATTCCCGATAAAATACGCCTCCCGCCATTGCAAATATAAAATAAACAATCGCTGTATTTATAATTCTTTTCATATGTATCTTCTCCTTAGTTTTTACTCCTCATCTTTTATGCATCTATACTTTCTCTATACTTCCTCTATACTTTCTCTATGCTTTTTCGTTTACTTATGCTTTCTTCCTGTAAGCCTGTATATAATTTCTTCCAAATAAAACGCCTGCCATGAAAAGTGCCGCTCCCAATCCTGTGTAAAATACAGCTATAAACCGCTCCGGCAGTAAATGGAATGAACGAATAATAATCCCGAAACTTATCATAAACGCCATAATTAAAAATGATTTCAAATCAAAAAATTTATAAAACAGTTGCTTTTCTTCTTCATATCCTTGAATTCTTATTGTATGTTTATTTGTCAACTTATAAAATACCATGAACCAAAAGAGAAGAAACACGATAATTGTCACGATATAATTTATTACAGTCTGATATTCAGCATAAGTTTCAATCCCGATCCTCAAAACGTTAAATCCTGCGATCATCCAGACAAGACTTGCCAAAAGCAAAAGATTCTGTTTCTTTATCTTCATAACCCATCTCCGTTCCACATCAACTCTTTCTCTTAATACAAATAATTTTTTACAAATTCCAAAAAGGACTCTTTTTCATTTTGTTTTTCCAGTAATATTGATAAAAACAAGGTAAATATATAGTCCGTAAAAATTTCGGCAGTCAGATTTTCTGTAAATATCCCTTGACGTATTTTTTCATCATTTTCCAAAAAATGTGCCATTTGATTTTTTAACCTCAGAAAATATACTTCCATCGCCTTTTTTCCTTCTTGTCTTTCTCCTGCCGTAAACCCCAATGCATGCATGGAAAAAAATTTCGGATAACGGCTTCGGCTATTTTCAACACCTTCAAACAACAGGTTTAAGTATTCCACAATATTCTCGCATTTTTCTAAAGTTTTTCCCATTTGAAATATATCTTTCCACACTGCCTCTATTGTAGCAGACAAAAGTTCTGATTTTGAAGAAAAATAATTATACAAAGAACCTAGTGCAATTCCGCATTCAGATGCAACGGTTCTCATATTTACTGCGGCAATTCCTTTTTTTGCCACAATCCCACAGCTTACTTTCAATATTTCTTCTTCCGACGTAACCGCTCTGCTCAACTCTTATCACCGTCCTCTTTATTCTATTCTCCTTTCCCGCTTTCCCTTTTCAGTTTTTTTAATATGAACATTGTTCATGTTAATATTCTATACAATATTTGTCAAGTTTTTTCTCCTGTTTTCCAATTTTTCTCTTTACTCTCTTTTTACAACTTCAAAAGAACCGATTCCCAAAAGAGAATCGGTTCTTTTATATCGCCTCACAATATTATATTATGAAAACTTTATTCTTATTTTTGTTCTTATTTTTTCTTTTTATTTTTGATAATAAGAACTGCCGCCACAACGGCGATTGCAGCCACAAGACCCGCGATCGGAAGCCATACGTTCTTATCGTCGCCTGTCTGTACCGCACCGGAATTGTTCTTTCCTTCCTCTTTGCCGGATGTCGGAGGAACTTTTCCTTTCTCTTCAACAGTCACGTTGACCGTTACTTTCCTGAATTCTTCCGGAATTGTGATTCCTTCTTTTGTCTGAAGTGTTCCTGTCAGTTTATATGTTCCTGCTTTGTCTGCTTTATACACATCTGTGTTCCATACGATTGACAGTTTATCTTTCGCCTTGTTATCAAGTGTCACTTTCACTTCTTTCGGAAGGGCAAGTTTCTCTGCCGGAGTTCCGAATTTCACAGTAAGGTCAGCAAGTTTTTCTACTGCTATAACCACTTTGTCTTCCGGCTGCGGCGGGTCTACTTCTCCGCCTTTTTCTTCTACAGTTACGTTGATCGTTACTGTCTTGAAGTTGTCAGGAAGTTTAATTCCTTCTTTTGCCTGAAGTGTTCCTGTCAGTTCGTACGTTCCCGCTTCGTCTGCTTTATACGCATCTGTGTTCCACTCTACTGACAGTTTGTCTTCTGTCTCGTTATCTAATGTTACTTTTACTTCTGTCGGAAGAGCAAGTTTCTCAACTGAAGTTCCGAACTCAACCGTAAGATCAGTAAGTTCTTCTACTTTTGTAACTACTTTGTCTTCCGGCTGCGGCGGATTTACTTCGCTCTCTTCTACAATTACATTGATCGTTACTGTCTTAAACTTATCAGGAATCTTAACGCCTTTCTTCTTCTGAAGTTCTCCTGACAGCGTCTGTGTTCCGATCTGATCTGCTTTGTAATTATCTGTCGTCCATTTTACTTCAAGTACATCTGCAACACGACCGCCTTCCAGTGTAACATTTACTGTTTTTGGAAGATCCAGTTTATCAGCAGCAGTTCCTTTCTTCACTTTAAGATCGGCAGGTTTCTCTACGCCTACAACTGTCTTTGCATTCCAGTCGTCTACCGTCAGGTTAATTACTGCAGGTACAGCTTTGTTTCCTGATGCATCTACAGCTACGATACGGATACTGTAGCCTTTGCTTTCATCCGCGTTTTTCAATGTATATTCTGTCTTATCGCTTTCAGATACGATCACGCCGTCTACATATACAATATATGTAACTTCGCTTCCTTCCGGATCTTCTGACGGAGCCCATGTGATCTTCACATCTTTTTCACCTTCTTTTACTACGCTGATTCCACTTACCTGTGCCGGAGCTTTTTCATCTGCCGCCGCCACTGTCGTGAACGGCTCGCTGCAAAGAGCTTTTTCCGACTCTACTTTATTATGGTTTACTCCTACGATCATAAATACATAAGATGTACCCGGTTTCAGATTCGTAAACCGCACCGTTGTCTCTGTTGTTGTCACAGGTTCTCCTGCATTATCCGGAACAGTATCTGTAATTGCTTTCAGCGCTTTTGCTGTTCCTTCATGTTCTACAGCATATACTTTATAAGACTCTGCCCTTGGAAGTTTCGTCCATGAAACAGTTGCTTCTGTACTTGTAACTCCCATTACAGTTGCTTTTGCATCTTCCGGAATCGTCGGAGCCGGAATTTCTGCCGCTTCAAGTTTTGCACCTGCTGCGTTCAAGTCTGCTGCAAGCTTATCAGCCTGCTCTTTTGTCGTCTTGTCGTCATTCATTCCCTTAACGGCATTGTCGTATGCTGTCTTAAACTCGTTCCACAGATTTTCTGCGTAATCGTCTTTATTCAAACCGCTGTATTTTTCAATCGCAGCCTGAAGCGCCGATTTATCAACAGAAGCCGCTGCCGGAGTGAATACTTCAAGATAATCAATGTTTACGTTAATGTTTCCATGATCTGTTGCCGCTGTAAACTTGATTGTATGTTCTGTATTTTCCAGATCTGTCTTTTCAAATACGCACTGCTGCGGTGATCCGCCGGATTTTTCTTCCCAAAGAACTGCGTCGCTTTCTGCCTTTCCGTCCAGTTCTACAGTAAATTTGCCTTGCGTATTATTTTTCTGAGCATAGAACTTAATGCCTGTTCCTGTAAATGTATAGCTGAACCATGCTCCTTCTGTACTTGTCTCCGTCTTAGTTCCGCCGTGATGCTTATCAGCTTCTCCTGTGTACGGATTACTCCAGCCTGTTTCACTCCATGTGATCTTCGGATTCTTGGAGTTCTTATCATCCGAGCAGTCCTCGATGATCTCTGACTGCGCTGTCACATCCGGGATTGCAACTGTAATCTCGCATGTGCCTGAGATTTCGGCATTTTCTTTCGATGTCGCTTTTACTGTCACAACACCGTTTGCTGTTCCTGCTGACAGAAGACCGTTTTCATCGATCGTAGCTGCCGCGCTGCCTGATTTTGTTGTAACAGACCACGTAACACCTTTATTGATCGCCTCTGCAGGAGTTACTGCCGCTTTCATCTGAAGCGTCGATCCGGCTTTGCTCACCGTCGTCATTCCGCTTGCAGACGTTACCTCTACTTTTTCAACCCGCGCCGCTTCTGTATTCAATACATTAAACGCGTCAAGCTCTACTTTATCTCTGCTTGCAGATGCATTTTTCTCGCCCATCGCCCGAACTTTAACCGTATGGATTCCGTATTCAAGCGTCTTATCTTTATGCTCTTCTGTAGAGAATATTTTTGCCTGTCTTTTTTGAGTTGCCGAATAAGTATCTGCTGTTGCCCATACTTCTCCGTCGATAGAGATTTCAACTTTACCTCTGTCGTTTTGTGTACAGGAGAATACTTCGATACCCGTTCCGCAGAATGTAAGTTCCGCTGTCTCTGTTCCTGTCGGGTCTTCTAAGTATTTCACTGAACCGCCGTAGTTTCCTTCCTGGCTGATCCAGTTGCCCCAGCTTCCTGTATATTTGATACGTTCGTCCTGATCGTCGATCATGCCGATCATGTTACGGCAGTCATCTACCGTTGCTTCCGAACTGAACTCGCTTTCTTTTCCGTCGATCACAGCCGTAACTTTGTACTTCAATGTTCCGAGCACATCCCAAGCGTCTGTGTCTGTCCATTCTGTCGCTTTCAGTTCTGTCTGAACCTGTACCCACTCGCCGCCTTCAATCTGACGGTATACATTATAAGATACTTCTGTTCTGGCTTTGACCGCATCCCATGTAAGAACTGTCTCTCCGTCTTTGATCTTCGTTACCTTAAGACCTGTAGGAGCTGCAGCTAATGTATTATCAGGGATAGCAGTGATCGTATATGTCTTTCCTGCTTCTGTATTGAAGGAAATACGATCTGAAGTCACCGGTGTGATCTCAACGAGGTTTCCGTCACTGTCTTTTACAGTTGCAAGTGAAAGATTTGCGTACTGAACAACCGCTTCTCCGCCGTTATTAGAGTGGATCGAAGCTTCTGTCAGTTTGTTGTCTGCCCATGCCATATCAACCGCAAAATTACCGCGGGCAAGCAGACCTTTCACATTACCTGTTCCCCATGCTTTCGGAACTGCAGGCATCAGGTCGATGTGACCCATGTTGCTCTGAACAAGCATTTCCGCAACTGCCGCTGTGTAACCGAAGTTTCCGTCGATCTGGAACGGAGCATGTGTATCCCACAGGTTTGTCATAATCTTATTGTTTGTGATCATCTTAGACAATACATCATAAGCCTTATCGCCCTCTGCAAGTCTCGCCCATGTTGCGACACGCTGAGCCATCGCCCATCCTGTCGTCACATCTGTTCTGTTCTGCATCGATACTTTCGCTGCCGCCAGCCACTCGTCATTCTGAGCGATCAAGTCTCCCGGATATAATCCGAGCATATGGGAAATATGACGATGACCATATCCTTCTCCCATCTTCTGACCATTCTCATCTGTATTTAATGTTGTCTCGTTATACCACTCTTTGATCTGTCCGCTGTCACCGATCTCAATCGGTCCTTTTAAGTCAGCCTGATTCTGTTTCCACTGTGCGACTTTCGCTTCGTCAACTCCCAAAGTCTCTGCCGCTGTGATCGTATCTTCATATAACTGCCAGATCAACGAATGCTCATATGTATTACCTGCAGTTCTCGGTCCGTGCTCCGGTGAATAACTCGGAACAGACACAAGCTTACCTTCTGAATCTCTCATCAGCATCTGATCGTACAGCGTCGCTTCTTCTTTCATCATCGGGTAAATATGAGTCTGCATGTACTCTGTATCTCCCGTAAACTCATAATATTCCCAACAGTTCTGAAGAATCCACGGAACGCCTGCCGGAGACCATCCCCAGTCGAATACCCAGCCCGGGTTCGTCCATCCGTACGGGTTGTTCTGTGTATGCGCCATAAATCCGTTTTCAGGATTTGCTTCCGTACTTTCAACTCCTGCGTAAATCTTCGCCGTAATACGTCCCGGCTCTCTGAGCGAATCTACATAGTCGATCAGCGGTTCTGCGCATTCCGCCATATTCGTCGTATATGTCGGCCAGTAGTTCATCTGCAGATTGACATTCATATGATAGTCCGAATGCCATGCGGAGTTATTCGCTCCGACCCAGATTCCCTGCAAGTTCGACGGAAGAGTTGCTCTTCTTTCATTCTTCGTTCCGTCTTCGTTCACAGGAGTCTCTCTCGATGATCCCATCGTCAGATAACGTCCGTACTGGAAGAGCATCAATTCCAGATAACGTTTTTCTGTTTCGGAAGCCGTTCCTTTTTTATATGCCTCCAACAGCTTATCCGTTGTCTTGTCAGACACTGCCTGTCCGATGTTAAGATCTAATCTTCCGAAAATATGATCGTAATCATTTACATGATCTTCTTTTAACGTCTCATATCCGCCGGCTTTTACTTTCGCCTCAGCTCCGGATACATATCCTTTTACCAAAGCAGCGAGCTGTTCTTTTGTCTCGCCTGTACGGTATTTCGGATAATCGTTTTTATAATCCGTTCCGATGGAAGTAATGATCGTGATCGCCTTCGCACCGCTTACCGTGATCTTACCGTTTGTCGAATCGTCTTTGATCTGCCCTGCTGTTCCATCGTCTTTGATTACCTTCGTATAAGAACTGAACTTCAACTGGTTATCTTTAAGCTGTCCGTCGATTGCGATTGCATTGTCGGATACTTTTTTGTCAAACATTCTCGCGTAAGAATCTGCTCCCGGCTGGTTTTGACTTCCGCCTTTTTCCTCATCCGGTTCTACACGAACGTCAAAATCAAGCGTTCCTCCGTCTGTTGCAGTCAGACGTGTTACAAGAACGTTGTCAGGATAGCTTACGAAGTTTTCTCTTGTATAGTGCGCTCCGTTGAGATCATAATTCACTCCGGCTACCGCCGTGCGAAGATCCAGATCGCGCGAATATCCCGAAACGTTATTCTTTGTAACATTTTTGAAATCCAGATACATATTGCCATAACTTAAATAATATCCGTATCCCTGTACTCCGGCGTCATCACTGACTCCGATAAGCTGTCCTGCAAGATTACTGTCAAACCCTTGTCCGCTTTTCAGTTTCTCTTTCAGTTGTGCCATAACCTTGCCGTTCTGACCTTTTGATTCAATATTACCGCCGTTATATTCCGGTCGGCTGTCTGAAGGACCGCCGGACCAAAGCGACTTTTCATTCAACTGAATTCGCTCTGTCTGAACACCGCCAAACACACTGGCTCCAATCGCGCTGTTTCCAAGCGGAAGAGCCCACTGCTCCCACCCCGTATACGAATTGGGCGCCTCTTCATCATACCACAAACGCAAAGCATTTCCCTCCGTTTCCTGTGTCTGTGCCAAAGCAACGTTATCCTCGGCCGCTACAGAGAAAGGAGCTGCCGATACAACAGTCGCCATCGCAAGTGCGACAGATAACGCTTTCCCGCCTGCTTTTGAAAGCTTCCTTTTCATCTTTTTCCTCCTTTAAATTCGCACAGAAGTACAGCCATAAATAAATTAAGCCGAATACTCCGATGCTACGTTGTACTGTTTATCATATCACACTTTTATTATATTTTGTTATATTTTTATGATTTAAAATAGTAAGTTTTTTATATTTTCGCTTTTTTACACATAAATTCAAGGATAGCCGCAGCCATTTTTTGTATATATAGTCTATACCGCGTCTATCCTTTTCTCTTTTTACGTTATATTTACCTTATACACAGGTCGATTTTCTCCGATCTGTCACCTGCAGTTCTTCCGATAGATGATTTCCAGTCCTTTCAAAACAAGATCATCGTCTCGAATAATCTTTCTTCTGCAATGAGGAATGATTTTTTCCGCCACTCCCCCTGTCGCAACTACCGTTACATCGCCGTCCACTTCTTCTGACAGTCGATCGATCAACCCGTCGATCGCCGCAGCGCTGCTGTAAACGATACCGCTTTTCATACAGTCCACCGTATTTTTTCCTATAATATGCCCCGGTTCTTCCAGACTGATCCCGCCAAGCTGAGACGCATTGGCTGTAAGGGAATCAAGAGAAACTCCGATCCCCGGATAAATCATGCCGCCGATATAGTTTCGGTTTTTATCTATAACACAAACCGTGTTTGCCGTACCCATATCAAAAATAAGAAGAGGCGTCGGATATTCCGCAATCCCTGCCACCGCTCCGACAACAAGGTCGCTGCCAAGCTGCGCCGGATTGTCGATCCTGATATTTAATCCGGTCTTGATCCCCGCGCCTACGATAAGGACTTCCTTTTTTAAAATCTTTTCAACCGCAGCTTTTACAACCATCGTAATCTGCGGAACAACCGACGAAATGATACCGCCTTCTAAATCTGCCTTTTTAATATGGTAGATGTCGAGTACGTTTTTAATATCGATCGCATACTCCAGTTCCGTCTTTGTCTTAACAGTTGAAATCCGTTCTACGAACACGCATTTTGAGCCGTCAATGCAGCCGAGCACGGTGTTTGTATTTCCGATATTAATAGCCAATATCATTTCTAAAACCAAGCCTTTCTCTTACATTCTTTTTCAAAAGCGCTCTTCCGATACATAAAGTCAGCACACCTGCCACGATTGCTTCCGGAACGCCGTTTATCCCGATAATAGAAAGAATAAATGTGTATACGCCCGATACCGCCACATTATTTGCCGATGCATATGCTTCCCTGAAAAACAGAAAAATCAGATTCATAACAAGCAGCGTATTTGTCATTGCGCCCGCCACGCCTGCAGTCACAAGTCCAATGCTTGACACACCGGTCTTTTTTGTTTTTTCATTTGAAAAACGAATGATAAGCTTATATACATAATACGGTATAATTCCCACAAGTATGCGGGGAAGAAAACAGATAATCACACTTCCCCATCCGCCGCTTACGCCTGCAATACTGTAAAACGGAGTAAATACAAACGATGTCGGTGTCGGATTCATCGTATTGTTAATAAAACTTGTCAATCCAAAAAGGAATCCTAAAGCTCCGCCTTTTTTCGGTCCCATCAAAAGCGAAGCGATAATAACCGGGATATGTATGATCGTCGCACGGGTAAATCCAAGCGGGATATATCCGAGGAAAGGGGTAAAAGCCATCACACATATGACAGCTCCGAATATTGCCACCTGAACCATACTCATTGTACTGAATTTACTTGACGAGCGCTGTTTCCCCGACGTCTGCCGATCTTTGCTCGCGGTCTTTAGATCCGCTGCATACTGATCTGAGCCGTATACTTCTGCCGTATTCATTTCTTCCGCACATGATACTGTGCTGTTTTCTGTTACTGTTTTGTTTTCCATGTCTGCCTCCTTGTTATCATTCCCTTTCGGGATACAATACATTTGCTTTTTGTCTGCTTCTTATCGTTCCCTTTCGGGATACAATACATTTGCTTTTTGTCTGTTTCTTATCAGACTTTTCTGGCTTCTGCAATCATCGTCAAAAGTTCTGCGGCTGTCTCCTCTTTTGTCATTTTTCCGAGTGAAACTTCCTTCTCTTTCGTGATGACCGTTACGACATTTGTATTTCCGCCGAATCCTGCGCCTTCCACACGAAGACTGTTTGCGGCGATCATGTCAAGCCGCTTCTTTTCCAGTTTTCTTTTTGCATTTGCAATCAAGTCTTCCGTTTCCATTGCAAACCCGCATAAAAACTGCCCCTGCTTTTTGTGTGCTCCGAGATAAGCCAAAATATCGTCTGTGCGTTCCAGCTCAAGCGTCAGATCCGATCCGTCTTCTGTCTTTTTCATCTTGCTGCCTCTTATGTGTTTCGGTCTGTAATCCGCCACTGCTGCCGCTTTGATAATGATATCCTGTTCCTGCGCCCGTTCCTTAACTGCCTCGAACATCTCCTTTGCGGAACATACATTTACAACATTTACAAATGCAGGTTCTTCCTCGGCAGTTGGCCCTGATACGAGCGTCACCTCAGCGCCTCTCCTTGATGCGATTTTTGCAATAGCATAACCCATCTTTCCGGTAGAATGGTTTGTAATATACCGTACCGGATCGACCGCTTCCTGTGTCGGGCCTGCCGTTACAAGGATCTTCAAACCTGCCAGATCTTTTTCATATGCGATTTCCTGCAAAATGACATCGAGCAGAACGTCCGGCTCAACCATCTTTCCGGCTCCGGTATCTCCGCATGCAAGGTATCCCACTGCCGGATCTACAACACCGTATCCGTATACCTGCAAGATCTTTAAGTTGTCCTGCACGATAGGATTTTCATACATGTTCGTGTTCATCGCAGGCGCGATAAATTTCTTACATCTGCATGCCATAACCGTTGTTGTCAGCATATCGTCCGCTATGCCGTGGGCGACTTTCCCGATCACGTTGGCGCTTGCCGGTGCGATCATTACGATATCCGCTTTCTTTGCCAGAGACACATGCTCCACGCTATACTCAAAATTACGGTCAAACGTGTCTACAAGACACTTATTTCCCGTCAGCGTTTCAAACGTGATCGGATTGATAAAATTAACCGCATTTTTCGTCATAAGCACATGTACGTCCGCATGAAGCTTTTTCAGCGCACTGGCAAGATACGCGATCTTATACGCAGCGATACTTCCGGTAACTCCGAGCAAAACTGTTTTGTCTTTTAACATTTTCGTACCCCCTTTCCTTTTGCTCCGCTTCATTATATTGTATCGTATATAAAAAATCAACCTGAACAAATCGTATGTTCAGGTTGAAATCCGCCTTTTTTCAGGAAATGTATTCTCAAAGAAAATCACTGTCTGCATTACGCATTTTCCGAGTTTTTCTGAATCTGCACATGCTGCGTAAGCTTACACAGCAAAATACCTCCCGTACTGTTTCCGAGAATCATAATAAGAAGCGGAACAGCATATTTTGTCGGTGTACTTACAAGACCAAAATAAAACATATTTGCAATACAGTGCTCGAATCCTGCCAAAATAAAGACCGAAACGCAAAGAAAGACTGCGATCGTGCCTAAAATATTCGGCTGTTTTTTAAATGTTGCCACGGCAATATACATCAGCATTCCACAACAAACAGCCAGCAAAAACAAACTAATATATGTATCTGACAATTTCGTTTCTACGATCGGGCCCGCCTTCTCAACCAATCTTACTCCGACACGGGTTTGTTTCATAAGAAACGCCATAATATTAACACCGATTCCGTTTCCGACCAAAGTAATCAATGTCTCGGCACAATTTTCTTTACAGATATATCCGATCTTGCCGGTAAACAAATTCAATTCCAAATTGATAATCGTAAAAAGTCCTAATCCGAATAAAAATGACGCCACGATTGAATTGTCCATATTCAAAAAAACAGTACAGCCGATCCCGATCATCAACCCGGCAACAACAGATTTTTTTAAAGCTGATAAATATTCCATACCTCACCTCGTTCTTTTTCTTCTAAAATTGTAAGTATTCTTAATTAAATGTTGTATAAAACCCGACGATACCGCCCCGGCTCGCAGGCACAACGTGCCTATTATACCATAAATACCGCAAATGTATAGAACTCTTTTTCCGTTTTATTAATCTTCTGTTTAGAAATTTTCGTATTCTTTTATTCTTTCAACATACTTTAGACATATTTTCTCTTTATACTAAGTATCAGATAGTTGATAAACAACTATCCCCCTCATAAAAGTAATGATATCCCCTGAACAAGGATATCACGCTTTACTCTCATTCCTTTAGATAACTATAAAACAACGAAACCCGTTAGCCGGAAGGTTAGCGGGTTTTCGCTGTTTGCAGAAACTTTTACGATTTTTAATCGACTGTATTTCACGATAAATATGTTGTTATAAAAAGAAACTTTTGCTAAAATAAGACAAGGCACTACATGAGAATGGTAGGCGGTTAGTCCTTCAACAGAGAGACCGAACTCTCTGATTACATAGAAATCCTGTTTGCAGGAAATCTTGGAAAGGAGGGCTTAACTTATGAGTGATTTTGAAATGCTCTCCATCGTACTAATGATACTTAGTATTGTTGTAACGATTCTGATAGCGTACATAAATCAATCAAAAAAGTAACCGCCCCTCGACCAAGGAATACGGTTACTTTTTTGTAACTTTATCAAATTTGGACTAACCAACTATCAGTAGTGCCTTATTTATATCTATAATATACCATCCATTAAGCACATTGTAAACATGTATCTTTGTAAATGCGTAAACATTCCTTTAGATAACTATAAAACAACGAAACCCGTTAGCCGGAAGGTTAGCGGGTTTTCGCTGTTTATTATCTTACCTTTTTATTACCTTACCTTTTCCAATGGAAATGTAACACTCCACTTCCCTTTAATGTGCATATTACTTGTTGTGAACTTTCCATAAATAACATAATCCGAAACATTTTTATCTGACAAGTCAAAGATATATTCGCTGTACATATCTTTTTCTCCTTCATCTGTAAAGAAAGAAATACTTGCTTCACAATCAAGAACATCTCCATCACTGTTCTTCAAATAAACATATCCATGATTATCCGTTTCAAGCGCAGAATCATATCTGATTTGAATATGAAGTTTTTCTCCCACATATCCTATCGCCGTAAGAGCAACTCCCGAAACAGGCGAATTTATATCTCCTTGAGATACGAGAGCCTGAAAATCTTCCATATACTTTTCACTATTTGCACCACTCCCACCCAAAACACTATACGGAGTAAAAATCTTTACCGAACCGCTATTCTTATCCAAATTTAATGTCGATATTGAACCTTCATACGTTTCTTTATTACTCAATATTTCCCGCACAGAGAAAGTTATTTTCTCATCTGCAATATCATACTTATCCCATTGCGATATAGAAATCAAAAAAACGGCTGTTTCCGTCTCTGCATCATACTTTATATTTTCACATGAGCTACTGCAGTCAAATGAGGTATTGATACTAAAACTATCAAACAAATCTGTCGTTTCATCAATCCTGTCTTCCTCCAAATCTTGTACAGAAATAAGTATCTTCGCCTCTCCGCTCTCTACATAAGCAGAAATAACCTCTATTTTAATACCATTATCCTCACTTATCATACTAACAGGCTTTAACTTTTGGGCTGCTGACGGAGACAACGTATAGAGAAATTCATAAGCCGGAGAAAAATCCGCAGCTACCAATGTCGAAACAGATAATATAAATACAAGTATAAATGAAGCCGCGGCAGCAACGCTCTTTTGTAAAATAGAACTCTTCCCTGTCCTTTTCTTTTTTCTCTGAAAATCTGCAGCTTCTTCGATATATCGATCATTAATATTGCCAATCGCATCTGATATATCCTTTTTTCTCATACTTCAACGCCCTCCTTTTTTAAATATCGTTTTAATTTTCCTCTAATTCGTGAAAGCCGGACTGATACATTGTTATTACTTATTTGAAACCTTTCCGCAAGATCTGAAATACTATCAGAATACCAATAACGGCGAACAAACATTATTCTGCTTCTCTTATCTAACGTTTCAAGAAAGCCGTCAAGTAAATCCGACAATTCATTTGCTTCCATTTCCTGTTCGACAGTCATTACTGCCATAAGACAGTTCTCCAATTCCTGCAACGCCACATCATAATAGCTGTTCCGCTTAATACAAGTGTTCTCATGGTACTTCGCAATAGATATATTTCGGATAATCCGGAATATATAAGCCCTTAACGGATTTGGATTTTTAGGCGGTATTGTATTCCATACGGCAAGGTATGTATCATTTACACATTCCTCTGCATCACGATGATTTTTCAAAATGTTGCCTGCAATACGTTTACACGCCGTTCCGTATTTTTCCGACAATTCTATAAGAGCCTGTTCCTCTCGCTTATAGAGCAAATCAATAATTTTACTATCTTCTTCCAACGTATCATCCTCCTCTCAGCTATATACTAGGGATTTATCCGCAAATCTTACACCTGAAAACAACAATTTTAAAACCTTTTAAACATTTAATTTCCCCCTGCTTGCAGAAAGTCCTGAAAGGAAGTGCTTGCCAACACTTTAATCCATCGTGATTACTTCAATCCAAATCACACTATATAAAACTGCGGAAACTCAAGGAAAATGAATATTGCATTCAATATTTGCATATGCTATAATGCCAGCAGGCAAAAAGAAACGGCGTATCCATGTTGAGCGTCAACAAAAAACCCACGAGTGCACACCTCGTGGGTTTTTCTATTCCTACTTTTTAGGCATGGGGAGGATTAACCCCATAGGCCGGTTGCCGATTATTTTGTCGTGAATTACTTTACAAAATCAGCATGGCATCTCCAAAGCTAAAGAAACGATATCGTTCTTTCACCGCTTCTTCATAAGCCGCCATAACATGTTCTTTTCCTGCCAGCGCGGATACGAGCATAATAAGAGTTGACTCCGGCAAATGGAAGTTTGTGATCAGGCAGTCCAGCGTTTTAAAACGATAACCCGGATAAATAAAAATCTCCGTCCAGCCACTGCAAGCCTTTAAACGTCCGTTTTCATCTGCCGCAGATTCAATCGTGCGGCAGCTTGTCGTTCCGACACAGATCACGCGTCCGCCCCTGTCTTTGGCATGGTTGATCTTCTCCGCCGCTTCTTCATTTATCATATAAAATTCCGAGTGCATATGATGATTTTCCACATCGTCAACTTTGACAGGACGAAATGTTCCCAAACCTACATGTAATGTTACTCTTGCAATATCAACGCCTTTTTCTTCAATTTTTCTAAGTAGTTCCGGCGTAAAATGAAGTCCTGCCGTCGGAGCGGCTGCTGAACCTGAATGTTCTGCATAAACCGTATTATATCTGTTCTTATCCTGAAGCTGATGCGTAATATACGGCGGAAGAGGCATTTGACCGAGCTGATCTAATATTTCTTCAAAGATACCTTCGTATTCAAAATGGATCAGTCTGTTTCCTTCGTCCACGATATCGACAACTTCTCCTACGAGCAGCCCGTCTCCGAAACTAATCCGCGTTCCCGGTTTTGCCTTACGACCGGGTTTCACGAGCGTTTCCCACACATCATCCGCTCCTCTTTTCAGAAGAAGCACTTCGATCTTCGCTCCGGTTTCTTCTTTTGCTCCGATCAATCTGGCAGGGATTACCTTTGTATCATTTATCACGAGACAATCGCCTTCATTCAAATAATCGATAATCTCACTGAATACATGATGTCCGATCTTACCGGTTTCTTTGTCCACTGTCATAAGTCTGGAAGAGGAACGGTCTTCAAGCGGATCCTGCGCGATCAACTCCTCCGGAAGATCATAATAAAAATCACTTGTTTTCATATTCGGTTTATCTCCTGTTATTTCTAAGAAGCAAGCCTTGTTTTATTGTGTTCTAAGCTCTGCGCCCATTTTCTTTCCGAGTTTTTTCATAACCTGTTCGGCGACGCTTTCGATCTCCTGTGATGTCAGCGTTTTCTCATCAGATCCGATCGTCAGTCTGATCGTTACGGATTTTTTGCCCTGCGGAATCTGTTTTCCTCTGTATTCATCTACAAACGATGCGTCTTTTAAAAGGGCGCTTGCTTTCTTTTTACCCATAACGGCATCATAAATGTCATTCCATACTGCATCGGAATCAAAAAGCATGGAAATGTCATAGTCTGTCTCAGGATACTCTGCAAGATGCTCGAATTTATTCGTTCTTGATTTCAGCGGTTTCAGTTTTGAAGCATCCATTTCAAAAAGAATCACAGAAAGATTCTTAATGCCGCATTCCATAGAAACTTTTTTCGCTACAAGCCCCATATCGCCGATTTTCTCGTCATCAAGGTAAATATTCAGCCACACAACATTGTCAGCCCATACCGGCTTTTCTTCTTTTTTAAACTCATACGCTTCCATATGCGTATATCTCGGCATATACTCAAGAACTCCTTTTGCCTCTCTGAAAAGCATACCGATGTCCTTTACGCTGCTTGCAAATGCCGCTCCGATATGTCTGCGCTGTTCAGGAAGAGATTCCGTCTCATCATATGCATTTGTGTAGTTTTTATCAAAGAACACCTGAGCCTCTTCAAAGATAGAAAAATCATTAAAGTAACGCTCGTTTTTCGCAACCGCCTCGCAAAGGTTCGGCAGAAGAGAAGAACGAATGCAGCTCATATCCGGCGCCGGAGGCGTGGAAAGTTTCAAAACTCCGTCTGTGCTTTGCAGAACTGCGTTTACAAACACATCGTTCATCCACGGATAAGTATATACTTCCTGCATTCCACAGCGTATTGCAAGATATTCTTTAATATTTCTTACAAGACTCTTATCTTTCTGATTGATCGAGTCTGTAAATGTCGTCGTAAACTCTGTCGCCTCGAAATTATCGTATCCGTACATTCTGGCAACTTCTTCCATCACATCGTCTTTAATGGAAATATCTCCTGTCGAACGCCATGTCGGCGCCGTCACATGCATGTTGTCTCCGTCGATCTGAACATCGAATCCAAGCTGCTCTAATTTGCCCTGGATTTCTTCGTTTGTCAAATGTTTTCCAAGTCTCTTCTCAAGCCATGTCAGATTAACGTCAATCTCTGCTCTGTCGAGTTTTTTCACATAATTATCGCAGTATCCTGTCACCTGAAGTTCAGGATAAAGCTCTTTAAAATACTTCATTGAAAGAGCAAGCGCCTGATCGCATCTTTCAGGATCGATTGCTTTCTCATATCTGGAAGACGCTTCTGTACGCGTATCGTAACGAAGCGCCGTACGGCGGATGCCTGTCGCTTCAAAGTTTGCCACTTCAAGAATCACGCGTTCCGTCTTCGGCAGGATCGAATCTTTCGCTCCGCCCATAACTCCTGCAAGAGCAACCGCGCCTTCGGAATCTGTGATTACAAGATCATCTGCGTTTAATTCAAGTTCTTTATCATTTAAAAGAAGCAGTTTCTCACCTTCTCCTGCATGTCTTACAACAATGTGATCCGTAATATTGTCCGCGTCAAATGCATGTGTCGGATTTCCTGTTGCAAGCATTACATAGTTCGTGATATCAACAAGCGCATTGATCGGACGCATTCCTACTTTCCAGATTCTATTCTGCATTTTATACGGCGCAGGTTTTACAGCCACGCCTGACATTTCAACGCCGATATATCTTGTACATCTGTCAGGATCTTCTATCTCGACTTTAAAATCAGACTGAACGTCTGCCCGGAAAGGCTCGATCTTTGCAAGCGGCAAGTTATAAAGAGCCGCGATCTCGCGGGCGATTCCGTAATGTCCCCAAAGGTCCGGTCTGTTTGTCATTGATTTATTGTCGATCTCAAGAAGCACGTCATTCATATCCAAAGCATTTGCCAAAGAAGTTCCTGCCGGAACGTCAAACGCTGACAGATCAAGGATTTCTCCTTCTGTTTCTGACGGGAACAGCTCGCCTAATCCGATCTCATCTGAAGCGCAGATCATACCGAATGACTCAACTCCGCGAAGTTTAGAATTTTTGATCACTACAGGCTCACCCTCGCCGTGCCAGCGGACAACCGCTCCCGGACAAGATACTGCAACGCGCATTCCTTCTTCCAGATTAATGCCTCCGCATACGATGTCTTTGATCTCATCACTGCCGATATTTACTTTACATACTCGCAGTCTGTCCGCATTCGGATGCGGCTCGATCTTTTCGATCACTCCGACGATCATATTTTCAAAACGTTCTGCAAGATATTCCACATCTTCCACTTCGACTGTAGACATTGTCAGATCGTACGCCAGTTTTTTCAGATCTGCATCTTCCGGAATATTTACATAATCTCTAATCCATGATAATGATAATTTCATAGTCTCTCTCCTCGTATCTAAATTGCCTCTATCTAAACTGTTTCAGGAATCTTAAATCTGCGCTGTGGAACAATCTTACGTCATCCACGCCGTAGCGCATCATAACAAGTCTGTCCAAACCGATATTTACATAAAATCCTGTATACTCATCCGGATCAAGCCCTGCTGCCCGAAGAACGTTCGGATGCGGAGAACCGCCCGGCATAACTTCGATCCAGCCGACATGTTTACATACGCTGCATCCTTTTCCGCCGCAAACCTGACACTGCATGTCGATCTCAAATCCCGGCTCTACAAACGGGAAGAAACCGGAACGCATTCTGACCGGAACGTCCGTTCCAAACACTTTGCTCAAAATACTCTTAATCATTACTTTACCTGATGTAAACGTAATATCTTTGTCCACGATCAGCGCCTCATACTGGAAAAACGCTCTCTCATGATGCGCGTCCGTTGTCTCATTTCTGTACACGCGACCCGGATATACGAAACGATACGGCGGTTTGTGTGTCTGCATATAGCGAACACTTCCGCCTGTCAGATGCGGACGAAGGCAAAGCTTCTCATTCGTGCTTCCGCTGTCATGTCCTTCCAGCCAGTATGTGTCCATACTCTCACGCGCCGGATGATTCGGCGGAAAATTCAATTTATCAAACGCATACATTTCACTTGTGATCTCGTCTTCCTCGAACACCTCGAATCCCATCGAACGGAACGTATCGTTCAAGTCATAACACATCTGCGTGATCGGGTGAAGTCCGCCGCCTGTCGGCAGGATACCCGGAACAGAACAGTCAAAATCAGGAGACACTTCCGAAGCTTTCAGCTTCAGCTCCATCCTCTTCTCATCGATCAGGTCCTTCACTTCATTTTTCGCCTGATTCAAAAGTTTTCCCATCTCAGGACGAAGCGCCACATCCACTGTAGGGATCTCTTTCATCAAAAGACTTAATGAACCCTGCTTTCCGATATACGCGCTTTTTACATTTTGCAGTTCACCCTCGCTCACTGCATCAGAAATCTTACCTTTTGCTTCTGATAAAATACTGTTGATTTTATCTTTCATTTTATTTCTCCTTCCCAAATTGTTTTTTCATTTGAACTTCCTCGATGCGGCGTGCGCATCCTCCCTAAGGGATCTATGCCATAGGAAATCGAATTTTTCTATAGCATAATCACCGGAAGTGCCAAACGGCACATTCCGGGATTGTAAGCGGTCGCCAAGGTCTCGGGCAAGCCCGGACTTTGGCCCGTCGCCTATACAAAAAAACACCGTCGCTTGTCTGTTCAACAAGGGACGATGTTAATCGCGGTACCACCCTATTTCAGAGCATCCTATCTGCTCTGCGCTCTCATTGTGTAAAATATTGCTACACGAACATCCGACTTAACGCACAAACTGCTTTTCGCCGGAAGACTCCCATACTGAAACTTCAAGAAGGGTCGCGCGGAATGCTCTCAGCCGATGACACTCCGTCTCTGGGTCGCTCTGCCTACTCTACTCACATATGTTCATAGTCTAATTTCTGAAATTATGATTTTGTTTCTGTTATATTTTTTAATCTCCCGCTTTGTAACAACAAACATTGTTCCAATCGGCTGATTCTAAATTATTTTGGCACAGATTACGTTTTTTGTCAATGACGGAAATTTACCTCCTCTGTCACGTTCCGCATAAGCATTTCCAAAAAGCGTTCTTTCTTAGTTTCTCCTGTAAGCTCTTTGAAGTAAACGCCTTTTCTTGTTTTTAAATAAGCTCTTACATTTTTACTTTCGTAAAAATCTGTCTTGTGAGTCAGCGTCATCTCATCAAGCGCTTGCGGACAACTGATGAAAAGAGACTGCATCGCCTGTTTCGCTTTCGCATTCTGCTCCAATCCGGTCACGGCATCACCATTTGCACAATAAATATGGATGTTCAATCCAAACACGAGCACAAGAGTCTTCGTTTTATTACCGATGATCGCGCTCTCCACCGGTATATCAAATACTGCTAGATAAACCTGCTTATCATTTTCAAGCTGAAGATTCATCTGTTCAAATGTATAATCCAAAGCATTTTGCCTTAATTCCAAATATCGTTCTGACACTTCTTTTATAGCCATAAATTTACTCTCCTCCTGCCAGTTCTGCATAGATATCTTTTATCCTGCGGTACGTTCCATCCTGCTTTTTGTACAGCTTATCATTCTCCGATTTATACAGAGGGAACTTATTTTCCTCAAGAACCTGCTTCAAAATAACCGCCGCATTTTCAAGACACTTTTCTGTCATACAGTTGTCAAACTTTTTTATTCTGTACAACGTATTCCAATCTTTCGCTTCATCTTTCAGATCAAACGTAAATGCCCCGCGGTCTGCATCCAGTGTAACATAAATTTTTGTCGGCTCATAGAAAAATCTGATCTGAAACTGCCCCATAGGGCCGATCGCACTGCTTTCACCGATCACCCGTATCTGTTCGCCGAATATTTTACAAATAATCTTCTTATATTTACACATCATTTCCTTTTGCTCTGTCTCCATACGTTTCCGCTCCATATATTCATATTGTGAACTACCCATTGTCTGAAGCCTGTGGGCTTCCTGTTTCAATCCGATACATGATGTCTGTCGGCAAAATCACAAAAACTTTAAAATCCGCTCTGTTCTTGGGTAACACAACACAGTCACCTGCTCTTCTCCTTCTAACTCATAATACTCATCCGAAGAAATTTCCATCTGATATTCCGTCCACTCGTCATCTCTTCCGCATAAATAGTAATGCCGTGAAATAAGACCATATATTCCCGACGATTCACGCATAGTAACTGACGTCAGACGCACAACCTCCGGTCCTGATATAAGATCCAATACAAGCTTTCCTGATATCCATCCGCCAATACCTAATATCAATACCAGCAGCAATACTCCGAAAACAACCGCCGTTTTATTTGTCTTCCTTTTATGAATGATCGTCCACACACAGCTTCCTCCGATACCGAAAAATAAAACCGCATTTGAACCTTCATTTACCATTCCCAATACACCTGTTTCCGGGATTACAATTTTAACAATCAAAAAAACCAGCACTAAAATCCAAAAAATTGTTGTAAATAAATCTCGTTTCTTTTCTTTTTCATCTCTCGTTTTCATACTCACCGTTTTACAGCCTCCTTATTTTTCAAGCTGCAATCCGCCTTTACTCTGGTCTTGATAAGTCAAATTGCGCTCAGCCTTACTGTACAGCATGCCACAAATCACCCTCTTTTACAAATTTATATCCATGTTGCCGCAAATACTCGATCTCTTTCGCAAAAAAACTTCCGTCTCCGCTGAATTTCGCCGGATCATGAGATAAGTATATATCTCTTCCCGACGCGATTTCAATATCAAGAAATTTCTCATTTACTTTCCACATTTCATCTCTCGAATACGTTTTTGCCAGCTCATCCCACTCATCCAAATTATAATACTGTGCGTCATATTCTTGCGCTATTTTATCATATGAAGTCGATTTTCCGTCCTCAAACTTACCAAGCACGACGGCATCCGATTTACCCTTTCCTTTTATTGCGCCAAATGCGAGATCTTCTGCTTCCTGATTTGTAAATGTCGCAGTCTTTGCGCTGTCTGCATCTGTCTTTGGATGCAAAAAGCTTTCCTGTTTTTTCGCATACTCTGAACGGATTTTTATCACTTCATTGTGATCAACTTTCTTCACCGCTATATGCTCGGACACTTTCTGATTTGCAAAATCCCACGCATCCATATCTGCATCAGATAGTCCCGGAGGGTTATGTTTTCCGCTTTCCATGTTCTGCATCGATTGATTATACCGTTTCGCCTCTGAAAATGTCATATCATCTGTAAACGGAACATGTTTACTTCCCACCTTATCAAGTCCTTTATCCAATCCAAACTCAAGTCCTGTTTTAAGAAGTTCCGTCTGAAAGTCGCCCAAATCCAGCTCTTCACGCGCCCAGTTTGTCATAGTTTCGGCAGTAAAATCAACCGCCATGTCTTTTACAGCCTCTTTTGCTACTCGTTTCGCGCTTTCGCGCGCGATTGCCTTTACTCCAAGACCGGCCCCCGCCTTAGTTCCTTGACCAATAGGAACTAAAAGACCCGCAACCATCATATTTATATTTCCCCATGCGTCATATGCCTCTTGATTCCCCTGAAATACTGTATCTCTGATAAAATTAAAAGACTTACTTGTCAGATCTTTAGCTCTTCCATAATGAACGTCCTGAATGCCCTCTATCGCTTTACTCGCCCCATAGAGAGCGGTCGATCCTCCTGTAACCCATACGCCTATCACAACCGGAGTTGCCATCCCTCCAGTTCCGACGATTGCCAAGATTCCGGTAATTGCCGCAGCGCCTCCTGTCAGCAATTTTATTGCGCCTTCCTCTTCTCTTGCCTTACACGCATCTTCATATTGCTGTGCGAATACTTCCTGCATCTTTACTTCTGCAAGCTCGATCTCTTCCGCATTTTCTTTCAAATACTCATTCGCTGTCAGTACATGCTGACAAAGCTCCGGCATATGTGAATTTCCGAAACAGTCTCCCGACTGATACGATGTCACATTCGTTCCGTTTGTATAATATTCTGTAAGCGTTGCAAATAATGACTGAAGCAGATCTGCCAATTCCCCGTTTGCTTCTGACTTATGCTGCGCTTCATAATCTATAATATTTTGATTGAAGTCTGTTACATTCTGCTTTACTTCTTCCATAGAATCTTTTAAATAATACGAATTAGGCGCCTGCAAAGCAATAAGATCCGATACATTTAACAAACTTGTTTGTACTATTAGAGAAGAATCAGATACGTCTTCGATCTCTGTTTTCATCCGGTCTTTTACAGAAAGTAACGTCTTCTGGGGAATGACTGCATATAAGTCCCCTTCCATATCATAATATCCTTCACGGTAAAAAAGATATTTTGTCCTATATAACTGTATTGCCTGCTGTATAGAAGTAAGCAGCGTCATATGCACTTCTTTCAGATACGTTTTAACAGACTCCGCGCTTTTTCCTTGATAACATTCCATATTTCCAAGATTTTCACACGCCTTAACCCACGGTTCTAACTGACTGACCCATTCTGCCATGCGCCCGTTTGTCTGATCATAAAATTGATCCATAGAACTATACATTATTTTATATTGTCCACTCATAATTTTTCCTCTGATATTTCATCAAAATCTCTGTACAATGTCTGCATATCGAAAAACTATCCCGAAAAATTCCGTAACAGTTCATTTTAACTATTACAAAAATTCCAAAATCCGCTCTGTTCTCGAATAACATCGTACAATGATTTCATGTATATTTTCCAACTCATAAAACTCATCTGCCGATACTTCCAGCCGATACTTCCAGCCGATACTGCTTTCCGTCTTCCCCTCTGCCGCATAAATAATAGTGATGAGAAATTAACCCTGATAATCCGTTGAGTTCCTCTGTTGTAACCGATGTCAGACGGATCGTTTTTGGTCCTTCTATAAGATCTGCTGCGACCTTCCCAGAGATCCAGCCACCGGGAACACATGCTAAAACTGCTAAGCATAAACCGAGAACAAGCGCAGATTTATCTTCTTTTCTTTTCTTGATAGCTGCATAAGCACAGACTGCTCCTACTCCGAAAAATAAAACTGCCATTGACCCTTCGTTCACCATCCCACCTATGCCTGTTTCCGGCAGCATAATTTGCATAACAATAAAAAGCAAAACTGCAATACACAAAATTCCTCCGGCAATTTCCCGAATTTTCTTTTTTCTATCATCTCGTTTATTTTCCACGTTCACTCTTTTTGCTTTCCTTTTTTATTTTTATTTTCTCATGTATTTCTGCTGTTCTCAATCACTTTATTTCAACATTTGAAGACCTTTCCATACACCCTCTAATTTTAAATCTATTTCTTTCAGTTGTTCTCCCGTAGTTTCAATCGCATCAATATCTTTTTTTATAAGTGATTTATAAAGACTTATGATTCTTTGCAGCTGAACGAACTGCTCTGCAAACTCATCAAGAGCTTCTGATCGCTCAGCTCCCCGCGCTCTTTCTTCTACATTCCCGTTAATTCCGTCGGCGCTTGTTCTCATCTGGTCGACAGCATACTTAAATTTCCCATAGTCGAGATTGATCAGACCTGCTACCGATCCCAACGATTGCAACGTTGCCATAGTGATACCTCCTCGTATAATACTTAATTGCAAAGTGTACGGATCTCATTGACAAGAGAATTGATCAAAGATCCTATATGAAGCACATCCCAACTCAACTGCATGTTTTCATTTTCCAGCCTTGTTATTTCATTGCAAAGCGCGTCTACAACATCGTCAATACGCTCAATATAAGTATTGTACTGTCCGACAACGTTTCCTTCTATACTATATACTGTCGCCGTCTGTTCCTTCCCGATCCATTCTCCGATTTCATCACCGTTTGCATATTTTTCCAGTTTTTTCCGCTTTGCTTTTGCCGAATTTTTCTGCGACTGGATACTGTCTCTCGCCGTTTTTAATCTTTCGATCTTTTTTTCATTCGCGGCGCGCTTTGATTCTTTTTCTGCTTTCTCCCGTTCACGCGCGCTTTTTTCGCTGCGCGCCTCACACACTCTTGCCCTTTTTCTTCTTTCCTCAGCCGAGTTTTCCGCCATCTTGAGCACCCCGCTCTCTTACAAGTTTTTCTACGTCTGTGCGTTCATATGGTGATTCCATATACCACTGATTGATATTGTCTACCATCATCTTATCATCGTCATCGTGAAATCCGCTGAAAACAACTTTTACGATATCTCTGTGATTAAAATATAAGATCTGATCTCCGACCAGTCCTTGCGGGTACAGACATCCGCCGTAATCAAAATAACCTTCTTTCCCTGTCGCAACCGACAAAAGCCCTCTGGCAATCACAACAACTTTCTGCACGCCTCCCTTTAAGATCACAACACTTCCAAGCGGAAGATAATCTACCGTCTCTTTTTTTACGTTTTCTCCCATCATGCTTTTCCTTTCTGTTTCAATTCATTTAAGGTAACCGCTCAGTCCGCGCCATTCGTAAAGCCGCGCTGCGTACTTATCATGGCTAACGCTGCTGTACGGCTGAACTGTTACTATTTAAGCTTTTTAAGTTCCGCATTTCCCACAAAAGGGGAAATGCGGAACGCGGTTTTATCCGCCGCTGCCTTTAAACCTGCTTTTTCGTACTATCCTCTGAATCCGCTTGCAATACTTTCGTCTACATTTTCCATATTTTGAGCTGTCGTATTCAACGCTTTTGAAATCTCCGCAAGCAATTCTTCTGCCTGCGTAAACGCCGGCCGCAGACTTTCATAACGTTCTCTGTAAGCCTCGCTTGCCGATCCTTCCCATTCTCCTAAAAGAGACTGAAGTAACGAATCTAATCTTCCGATCATCTCGCTGACATTCCCTGATTCTGTTTGGTACGAATTTGCCCTTTCTCTCATCTGATCCGGTGAAATTCTGATTTGACTAGCCATAATTGCTACCTCCTATAAAATTTTTTATTTATATATACCGGTCTTCCGGATATATATCCTACTCTCCCGCAATGAACGGGGCCTTCAATTTAATACACTCATTTTCTTTTATGTAATATCCGTCGCCTGTCTCGATCGGTTTTTTGAACTTTCTTGTCACGGCGAGCGGCATATCGTAAATCTTCAATTCTGAAATATCTCCGAAATACATCAGATGTCTTCCGTCCCGGATGCCTTTGATCACCTCCGGCGCGCTGTATGGGATCGGCGCATTTTCGATTGCCGATATAATCACGCCTACATTCATGTTCCGGTAGCGTCCGATAATATTTTTATACGATGCAAGCGCCTCTTTACTATTGCTGATCTGCTCGATCGCATCAGGATTATCGATAATAAGAAGCATGTAATCTGCTTCTGCCGGATCGCTTTCGATCCCTTTTGCAAGAAGTTCATATCTGCTTTGCAGTTCTTCTTCGATCTCTTTCAGATAAGAAACGATATCTTCCGCGATCATGCTGTAACGAACGACATTTCTTTTTTCTTTCATGGAAGCAAGCTTCTTCCCGATTCCGTCCGAAATATAAACTTTTGATCTGCCCGGATACATCAATTCCAGCATATCCGCCACATATTTTATCCAGTTATAGCGTCCGCTGCCCTCTCTTCCGACAACCGCCAATACACCAATCGAAGACATACGAAGCATATACGGCATCACATCTTCGTAATTTAATCCTGCCGCCAGGTCGAAATGTCCGCGCATCATATTTCCAAACTGCTGTGCCATATAATTCATGCTCAAAACAGGCGGGATCAACGGGATCTTCCGAGCCACCTCAGTACATTCTCCGTTTCGTTTTTCGATATATCCGCGGATTGCTTCCGCTCTTTCAAATTCTTTTTCTCCTGCAAACGGCAGATACGCCTGACATTCAAGTATCTGTTTATCCACTTCTGCGAAACATCTTCCCGGAAGATGCTCAAGTCTCCTGTTACAATGTTCAAAAATCGCAGAGTATTCGTTTCCGTCATTGCAGAATAACGCGATCCTGTTAGAAAAAGACGACAAATATTTGTATCCGATCCCTGCCGTCTGTGCATTCGCGATCACAATAGAAATTCCGACTGTAATTCCTTCCCGACACAGATTCAGCAGTTCGTCATCATCTTGAAAATACAATTCTTTCAGCGCAGTAAGATTATCTATAATAAGAACAATCTGCTTCATATCGGTGCGCCCCGCCTCTTTGTACACAACAAATGAGCTTACTCCGACAGATAATAGTTTCTCTTTTCGAGTTTCCATCTCTTCCCAAAGCATTTTAAACAGATTTTTCAGTTTCTCATCTTCGGAGGAACTGACAACGCCGCCTACATGATTGAGCGTCTCAAAGTTTTTCAATACCATAGACGCAAAGTCTATAATGTAGATCGCCACCTCATCCGGCGTATACTGTTCCGAAAGACTTCGGATCACATTTTGCAGAATCGTCGTCTTTCCGGTCTGCGCCGAACCGATAATAATCATATTTGCCGCGCTTAAATTCACTGCATACTGATCCTGATTCTGGTGATCGGGATCGTCATAAACGCCGATCCACGCATAAAATCCGACTTCTTTTTTCTGCTCTTGTACTGCCTCTTTTGATACCGGCGGGAATTCGATACACTCTCTAAGCGGAGGCAGACAGATATCGGGAAGCTGCGGTATTTGAATCGAACGGAAATATTCGGACACATAAGAAACGATCGCCTCAAGCTGATTGTTCATCCCTTCCTGTCCTTTGTTCTTTTTCTTTACATAAACCGGAACTTTTTTCCCGCCGTCCGGAACTTCATATATCGTAAATGCTTTTCCTGTTCCTTCGTCTTCTCTTTCCGGCACTCCGCTGTATGCCGGCTGGAACAATTCAAATATCTCATTGTTTCCTACTTGCAGATAAGCTCGTCCGGGTTCTTTGATTTCTGCGGCAAGAGGAGATTTCAGCACTTCGTTACTGTCTTCTTTGCTCTGCACTTTCAGACAGAGTTTAAAACGGGAGTTACTCCATATCTGTTCATTGACCTGACCTGCAGGTTTTTGAGTCGCCAGAATCAGATGTACTCCAAGACTTCTTCCGATACGCGCTGCCGAGATCAGCTCTTTCATAAATTCCGGCTGTTCCGCTTTCAGCTCTGCAAATTCATCTACAATGATGATCAGATGCGGAAGCGGTTCGCTTACTTCGCCCGCTTTATATTTTCGGATATATTTATCGATATGGTTGACGTCCGCCTGTGCGAAATATTTCTGTCTCTTCTGCAATTCTGCTTTGATCGACTTAAGCGACCGATTGATGGCATTCCCATCAATATTTGTGATCGCGCCAAGCAGATGGGGCAGCTGCGCGAACTGATTCACCATACCTCCGCCCTTGAAGTCAATGATGACAAACGCCGCTTCGTAAGGATGATAGAGCGTTGCCATCGAAAGGATATACGTCTGCAATATCTCTGATTTTCCAGATCCTGTCGTTCCCGCAACAAGACCGTGCGGACCATGAGCTTTGTCATGAAGGTCAAGCATAACGATCCCTGTCTTTGAGACTCCGACCGGAGCTGCCATTGACTTCGTAACTTTAGACGCAGACCATCTTGCTTTGAGATCAAGATCTTCCACAGACAAAATATTCAGCATCTTAAACATTGATATATTTTTTATCAGTTCACCTTCCAATGAAACTTCATCCGTACAAACCGGAGCTAACGTCCTGACAATGCGTACTGCCAAAGTGTCGCTGATCTGAGAAGATACAAACGGTACTGTCTTTGATTTCTCCGCTGCGTTGATCAAAACGCCTCTGTAACCGCCGGACAACTGTACGACATAGTCGCATCCTACCGGAATGTCCGCGCGTGTCTGTCCGAAAAACAAAAAAGTGACTCCCAGATCTTTTCCTTTTTCTGTAAACTGTGAGATCGGATGCTTCTTATATCCGTATTCGTCATAGAAAAAGATGAGCAGATGCGGATACTATCTCTTCTCCTGTGCTCTCATTGTCAGCTCTTTGTACAAATACTCAAAAATAAGCGTCTTGCTCTCATCGTCTGTTACAATTCCTCTCGTATCTGTCTGTACGCAGTACGCTCCCGGAAGAAAACGGAACAAGTGCATCCGTCCGGCATGTTCTTTTTCCGCCACGAAAAACAATTTTACATCTGCCGCAAAATGACGAAGCGCCACATCTGTAACGATCAGTTTCAAAAGTTCAAACCGATCTGCCTCTTCTCCTGTAATGCCGACTGCATTTACATTTTTCAGATCACATATGACCGGCGCATTTTGAAGTTCTTTATAAAAACTCGCCGTCTGCTCAGGAAGAAGACTTAAATCGTCTTCAATTTCCAGCTTCTCCTGTTTCTTGTAATTTACCTGACGGGCAGACTCGATCGGACCGCTTCCGAGACGGACACAAAGAAAATCTTCATCCTGCGGCGTCCGGTCAAACAGATCCGGAGAAAATGTTTCCACCTGCTGAATCTCCTGCTCTGCCGGAATATAGATTTCATTACGTTCTGTCCATTCTCTATTTCTGCACTCTTCGATTTCCTGACGTTTTGACGCAATATATTTCTGATATACTTCGATCCGGTTCGCCGTCTTTTCCCGAAACTCTTTCTTTCCCTCCATCACACCGACTACCGCTGTTATGATCGCGATCGTACATGATATAAGAGAAAAAATAATCATCGTTCCTCCCATGAACGCCATCGCGCCTGCCGCGATCAGCATTCCGAAGGACGGAAATAATTTCATAAATAAATTACTTTTCGGTTTCTGCGGCTTTGAAGGCGGATCTAAAATCTCGATCTTGTCCTCACATATCACCGTTTTCAGCCGTGTATTTCTCGAAAATCTCGGATACCCGTTTCTTTCCGGATAATCCCCGAAACCAAGTCCGTTCACTGTCAGATCGCTTCTGATCTCCGCCCACAGTGCGTTCCCTTTTAAGAAAAAGTAATAATCTGCAACGGAAAAGAAATCCCCGTCTTTGATCCATTCTTTTTGTTCTGTCTTCTTCCCGTTGTGATATACTCCGTACTCACTGTTCATAACTTCAAGCGTCCAGCCGCCTTGTCCCCGCGTCAGCCGGACAAATTCTCTCTTTGCATAAACGCCTGATAGTGCAATTTCATATGCTGAGTTGTTTCCGATTGAAATCGTCTGATACCTGTCCAAATTGATCATCCGCTCACAGCGATGCGATCCGCTGTCAAAATCGATCTGAAAATCAATTCTAAATACAAGTCCTTCTGATTCCTGATACCTGACTTCCAAAGTATCTCCGTGGATCACTTTCCGCGTCATATATTTTCGGATATCGCCTTCCGTAAAATAAATGTTGTCCGAACATGTCGCTCTCCATCCACCGCTTTCTTTCACAAATTCAATCTGTATCGATTCAAAAAACAGATCTCTTCTCAAACGCACCGTACAGTCGATTCCCGTTCCTACCGTAACCCGTTCCATATCAGCCGGAAGTTCTGCTTCTTTATAAATCTGATTTCCCGAAAGTATAATCTTATATCTGTTCTCCATATCTTTCCTCTGCCGTTTCCCGCTCCTTATCTGCCGCTGCCTTTGCCGCCGGCAGACTTATCTGATAAGATTCTTCTCTTTTGCGCCTTACTCTGCCATGCTTATGATCGTTCCGTTTCTTACTCCGAATTCTTTTAACGTTCTGTTGCCTTTGAGCAGCATGATCGGATTCTGCGCCTTTAGATAACAATTATTTATATCTGACAGATCGACGCCCAGACCATACGCCTCGTTAAGCGCCGCCGCCAGTTCTTTTGCCGTCAGATCCAGCGGAACTTCTAAATCTACCGTCCGATGTTCCTTATGAATATGAAAAATAATAATCGCCGTTTCCATCTTCTCTCACCACCTGCACTCATATCGTCTTTGTATTGATTTTTCTTTTTACATGATCAAAAATGCCGCTTTCTGCAATCCCGGCGTCTGGACAGGCAGTCCCGATCCTTTCATTTCATACGCCGGAAGATGTTCGATATATTCGCTCACCGTAAATCGATGCGCCGCTGTCGGAAGCAGCAATGCATTTTCTTCCTCTTTCTTAAAATCATTACAAAGAAATATATATTTATCACTATTGTTCCGATTTACATTTTGGATCAGCTCATTCGTTGCCTTCACCGCATATTCCGTCTGTTTTGTCACGATCAATATTTTATCCGCAAGCTGCATAAGAGCCGCTTTTTCCTCGTCAAACACACTGTCTGCATCGATAACGATGTAATCGTATTCCTGCTCTTTGCGGGCTGCTTCTGCTAATAGTGCAAACACGCGGTATGGGATACCCAACGACATAAGCGCCGCTTTAAACGGCGGAAGATAACTGAAACCTTCCTTTCGTATGACATGCCGTACGATCCGATAAACATTGCCAAGATTCCCCGACAGACCCGCATAAACCGAAGCATCTCTGATCGGCTCGCCGTTTTCCAGCATCCACTGAAACGACTGAAGCCGATCCGCATTCACATACAGTGTTTTCTTATAATTACGTTCCAGACAACGACACAAGCCGAATGCAACACTCGTTTTCCCGACTCCGCCTGACGCCGAGGTGATCAATATGATCTTTGTTTCTTTTCCGGCATCCTGTTCGGCATAAAGCGTATCCTTGCATCTGCCTGTAATTTCATTAAAAATCTCCCGCACACTTGTATATTTAAACAAGCGGCAAATGTCGAGTTCGTCCGTCTGTCCGGGTTCGTAATGTTCCGACAATATCATCAAATGCCGGATATCATGTTTTTTCAGCCCGCTGTTATAAAGCGTATCCGACACAAGCAGAATGTCCGCATGCTGCGAAAGTGAAAATAACTGATTAAAATAATCTTTATCCGTAATGATCTCCAAGTCGATCTTATCCGCGAACAGCTCTGCAAATTTCTTTTGTAGCGGAATTACATAGCTTTCATCTGTATCCGCCACAATCACTCTCGGTCTTGCCATATTTCTCTGTCACCTCTATTCCATCACGATCTGGAAATCGCTGATCGCCATTCGTATAATATCTCCGTTTTTCACCGGATATTCTCTGCCCGGAAAAAGCTGCATCCCATTCAAGTATGTTCCGTTTGAACTATTCAGATCTACAACCGCATACCCGGATCCCCTTTTTACGATCTTACAGTGCCTTCTGCTGATCATCTTGCTGAATCCGGCAACGCCGTCCGCTTGCTCCGTACTCTTTCCGATCACATACTCTTGTTTCGTTACAGTCAGACGGATCGGACTGCCTGCTGTCAGCGACACAAGTGTACAAGTCTGATCTCCTCTCTGTGAAGAAACTTTTTCATTTCTATTCAAACTATAAGGTGTACTTGTTTCATCTACTGATCCGCACTTTTCCACATCCGAATCTTCACTGCTGTAACCGGGACGTCCGATGATCTGAAAGAAATCCGCAAACCTCTTATCGTCTTTATCCGAACGTTTTTCTACAGTTTTCTTCAGTTCTCCCCTTAGATGCTCCTCAAATTCCACTACATCTTTATGAAGTCTCTCCGCCACAGGAAGATATACGAACCTGATTTTTCGCGTTGCAGGATCGACCCATATCTTATCTGCCGAAATATCCAGTTTCAAAAGCGAAAGAAATCCGTTTTCTGTCACCCTTCTGACTTCATGCAGAATATTTCCCAAAACAGAAAGCATCCCTTCTGTATCTTCCGCCCCTGACTGGATCGCAAGCGGCAGACAGGATTTCGTATCGTAATACAGTTCTGTCTTGCCGTTATACAGCATCTTCACACACTTCAATAGAAAATCTGCTTCTTGACCGTGCATCATTTTATATTCTGTTATCAAAAAATCTGTCTTATCTTCTAAAATATAAGCAAAGTTCTCTCCACACTGTTCTTCCGTAATCATTCCATCTCTCATTTTCCTGCTCTCATCTTCCTGCTCTCATCTTCGTCTGGTTTATTTTGAACCCGGACGCAAATTTTCCTCCGCCGGAGCGCGGTTCAGTATTTTCAGTTCTCCGTGGTCAAGCTCAAATACTTCCCATACATTTTCAACGCCTGCATTCGGGTCAAGTGTGATCACTGTCGGAGCGCTCTTGCCCGGAAGATATACTTTCACCGTTGCGCCGTACTGCTGCAAAGTTCCCGTCGTTCTGTAGTCAACGACAGAGTATGTATAAACGCCGTTCAGGTCGTTCAGCGTGATCGTCTCCGGTCCGTATCCGTTTGTGTCATCCACATCAAGTTCTGCCAGAAGCCCGTCTCTTCCTTCGCATGTCCGTTTCCTGAAGTTCACGTACAAGTCATCTCCTTTATCCGTATTTCCCCACAGATACGAGTCGAGATCCTGATGCTGTGCGTTCCATTCCAATACGATACGCGCGCTGCCCGCCGCCAGCTCCGGTGAAATCGTAAACTGCTCTCCGCTGTAATTTTTATCTTTCTCCATCTCAAACTCGAACGTTTCATCCACATACCCGTCCGCGCTGATCGTCACTTCGTACACGTCTGCCGCCAGTTCGATCGAGAACGATCCGTCTTTTCCCGACGTAACATGAGTAGAATTTTCAGCGTTTTCTTTCGCTTTAAATTCAAGCTTCGCCGCCGGAACGCCTTCTCCTGTCATAGCATCGATCACAACGCCGTTCAGCGTTCCGTTTTCCGAGCGGTTTTCGTTTGCCTCTTTCAAAATAATTTCATTCCACGCTTTATCGGAAATAATGTTTCCCGACGCATCCGTCTCAACACGGATCAGGAGGCTTCCTGTAGAGAGTTCCACATAAACTCGTTCCTCGTCTGTGATCGGCGCTACTTTGGAACTGGAGATTGCGTTCAGTTCTGCAAGGCTTGCCTTTCCCGGGAAATTTCTGAACAACTGCGAAATCGAATCTAAACGCACGATTTCCGGCATTCCGTCCTTCGCCGGTTTGTCTGTCTTTACATTTACAATATCGTCATGCTCTTTCGTGTTTGAATAACAGCATGTTCCCGCCAGATCTTTATGTACGACTTCTACTTCTCCCTTTCCGGTCTTTACGATCTGCGGATATGAGCCGAACTGATCGCAGTAGTCCGTATAGTCATAATTTTCCAGCTTCTGAAGAAATGCAGTATTAAAAGAAAAAACGCCAAATGACTGCATTGTCTCTTTCTTTGTTTCTGAATCGTCAAATTCCGCCAAAAGCGAACCGTCCTTAATCCCGCTTAACATATACTGGATCTTTGAAGAATTCGTATGCATGTAGCCTCGCTGAAGCAAAACTTTTGCAGCGGAGCTTTCCCCTCTCTTCAAATACACATCTGCCAGTCCGAGATATCCTTCTTCTTCTTTCGGTCGGTCTTTGATCGCATTTTCATATGTAAGCACCGCCAGTTCATACTCTCCGCTGTCCGCATATTTTTCCGCTGTTTTTATTGATTCGTTATACGCGCTCGCTCCTGCCTGCATCCGAAACATCACGATCCCGATAATCGCCCCTGCCAAAAGAAGCAGACCGCAGACGATCAGCAGAATCCGGCTTTTCTTTTTTCCTTTTTCTCCCACTGCTCCTTCTCCTCTCTTTCTTGTTTTACCGAGACGTTTCGTAAACGCCCCTATTTTATTTTTCACGTCCGTTTATCTATCATTTACTCGTTATCTTTTCCGCTATTTACAAGTTGATTTGTTCACTTTTTAGCTTCTCCTTTTTTCTTTGAAGCAAATATAATACGCTTCCTGCTGCCAACGACGCGGCCACGATCACTACAACGCCTGTCACACATATCATGATCCCGCTCATCTTCATTCCCTCCGTTTCGCACTCTCTTCTTGTCTGCATCCTGATTCTGTCTTTTATTTTCTATCTTCAATCTTCGTGCTGCTTCACATCTCACTTCCGATTATTCAAGTTCTTTCATTGTCTCTTCCAGCATTTCCATATCAGGATCTTCTTCCGATCGATCTGCTCTGTTCTCATATAAATTTCTGCAAGAATGATAAGTAAATTTCAGATCGCCTGACACATTTGAATACGTTCCTTCTTCCGACGCCTCGTCCAAATAGTTGTAACAGATCCACATCTGAACTTTATAGTCTTTCGGATAATCTATTTTCATCTCTTCCAGCACATCCGTACTGTCTCTATATTTTCCGAGAACTCGAAGAAGAAGCGCCCTTCCCAAACGATCCTCATATGACGGATCGTTTTTTTGACAGAGCATCTCATAATATGCAAGAGCCTGCCTGTACCACTGATTTTTGACCGTTCCTATCCTCTCTTCGTTTCCTGCCTGATATGCCGTCACTGCCGCTTTTCTAAGAACATTGCTGCTTTCATCTAGTTTCACTGCTTGTGCCGCCGCATCTGCCGCAGAGTTTATATCCCCCTGCTCAAGATATAATTCTGCTTCCAGCAGATAAATTTGTGCATTCAACTCTGCATCCATACTTTTTCCAAGCGCTTCTTCGCATAAAGAAACCGCGCTCTTTTGATCGCCTTTTGCATACATTGACTGCGCCTGAACAAATACAGTAGCTGCCTCATCGATCGCCGCTTCCGGATATTCACTTTGTATCGTCCATATGTCAACCGGACTTCCGTTTCTTGCCATTGCAGTCATATAATCTCTCACATATAAAGAATTCCCGCTGTCGCACGACAAAGCTTCCTCATAATACTTTCCCGCCGTGTCGTATTGTTCACTATAGAAATATCCGTCCCCTACAGCGTGAAGTACCTCCGCCTTCTGCTCCTTATTCCTTTTCATATAACCTTGCAAAGAAGAATTGTTCAGAAGTTCTGTGCCTTCCCTTATTATATTTTCGGAATCCCCTGATCCCACAACGGCGTAAAACTCTTGATATTCCTGCTGCCACAGCTCTTTCCCCCGCTGACGCACTCCTGACGCAATAAGAAAGATTCCTGCCAGAATACAAAATCCCCATGCAGTTGCGGTCAATATCTGAAAGTTCGTCAGACGGCGGTACTTCGGATCGTATTTTTCCATATGCAAAAGAGCTTCTTCCATCTGTTTTGCCGTCCGAAATTTTCTTGAAACGTCCCGTTCCATCGCTTTATCGACGATCCGTTTTAAACCGTCCGCATACGGAATATCAATCTGTGACAGCGCATACGGAACACCGTTTTGAGCATCAGGCAAATACCCGCTCATCATCCGGTAAAAGACCGCTCCCAGACTGTAAATGTCCATTCTCTCATCCAGTGTTTCACTGCTTTTCCTGCCGTACATTTTGTCCATCGCACATCGGAATTGTTCCGGAGATGCATACCGTCTGCTCAGTCCCTGAACTTCCTGCGTTACCGATCCGTCCAGTGAGATATTAAAATCAATAAGGCAAATGTCTCCTTCCGGCGTCACCATAATATTTGCCGGCTTAATGTCGCTGTGAAGGATTCGTGGCTTTCTCGTATGAAGATAATCCAAAACCTCACATAACTCACGCATCCACAACAGAATCGTCTCTTCCGGAAATGTATAATTATGGTCGATATAATACTGCAGATTTTCCCCTGGTATATAATCCATCACCGTATATACGTCGTTTCCTACTTCCAAGAAATCGTAAACCTGCGGCAGATATGTATGTCTAAGCTGCTTTAAGATATCGGCTTCGCCTCTTACATTTACACGGTCCACGCACGTTTCTTTTATTTTCTTTATTACGATCTGTTTTTGAAGATGAAGATGATACCCGATATAGATCACTCCCATGCCGCCTGTTCCGATCTCTCGTATCACCTGATACATTCCGCTTATAATATCTCCGCTTTGCAACATAATTTCTTTCCTCATAAAGACGAAAGGCGGCTGTCCGAATCCGTTTGTTCAGACAGCCGCCTCCTTTTCAGCCTTTTCTTATTTCTGCCGTATTTTTATCAGCTTCAGACTTTTTATTTGCTTTCTTCTTTCTTTTTTCTGATCACAAAGAACCAGATCAGTCCGCCTGCTACGAGAACGATTCCGAGGATCGATCCGATAAGAAGCGGTGTATTGTTGATATACTGAATCCATACACTTGATGTAACAAGCACTTTGTGCATTTCCGAAGTCGTTTCATTTCCTGCCATATCAAGCGCTGCTGCTTCGATCTTCTGCGGTTCTGATGCACCTTCGATCATGTAACTGATCTTTCCGCCTGCCTTTTCAATCTCTTTCTGTGCATAAGTTGCAACTGATCTTCCGTCGATGATTACATCCACGCTCTTAACTGCCGTATTGTCTGACAGGTTGATCGTCATTTCTCTCTCGTCTGCACGATAGCTTGACTCCTCGATACCTGTGATAACAACTGTCGGAGGCGTCTTATCGATTACGAAATCGATATTGCACTCTTTTACTTTGTTGTTCATCTTATTTGTCGCCTTGTCTTCCGAGTCGATCGTAACACTGTAGCGACCTTCTTTTTCAAAGTTTTCTTTTTTGATCGTGTATGTATATTCTTTCCATGAACCTTCGCCGCCGCTTTGTTTTACTGTATAATCGCTGCCCGGCTTCAGTTCTTTCTTCGTTCCGTCCAATCCGTAAGAGATACCGTTGAACACAAGTGAATCTACGTTCACCTCTGTAACAACAAGGTCTTTCGGTTTGTTCGCATATACATCATCAAGGAACTTCTCTGTTGTCTCAGAGAAAATATAGTTTGATCCGAAACGGTTGACTGAGAACATAACCTCTTTTTCCGTTTCATTTCCGGCTTTGTCTTTAATAACCGCCGTCATCGTGTAAACGTCATCCGTCTCTTCATCATGTTTGAAATCTTCCATCTTGATGCTCTCGCCGTTTGCGATATTTGTACGGTTTCCGCTTAATTCTGTCTTGTCATGTTTCGCGCCTTTGATCGTAATATCAACGCCGCTTTCCATGTAGTTTACATCACTGTATTTCACGCCAGGAGCAACTGTTCCGTTATTTGCCGATTTATCTTCGATATCGAAGAACTCAACTTCAGGATCTGTCTTATCTACCGTAAATTTATCCTGTGTGTAATCTGCCGCTGCATTTCCTGCAAGGTCTGTGTAATCAACATCAAATGTATAATCTGCGTCTGCAGAGAATGTTACGCTTGCTGTATGCACGTCTCCGTTTGTGCTCCATCCGCCAAGTCCCGGAGCTGCCACGCCGCTTCCCTGCAAAGCTGCCGTGATCTGCGCGTTGACTTCCGCTGCGTTAAAGTTATGCTCGTTGACTGTAACTGTTGCCGTTCTGTTCGCATTGAAATATCCCGGCGTAGCCGCGCTGTTGTTGTCGTAAGATACTTGGATCGTCGGAACTGTCCGGTCGATCGTAAAGTCGTCTACACGGTTGTAGCTTGATGCATTTCCTGCAAGGTCTGTCGTCTCAAGTGTAAATGTGTAATCTCCGTCTGCCGCAAACGTTACCTGACATGTATGTGTCGCATCGTCAGATACTCCTGCGTTCGCACTGTGTGTCCATCCGCTGATCGCCGGCTGTGTGCCGTCTGTATTCGTGATGTTGAAACGAACTGCGGACTCGTCAAAGTTTCTCTCTATCACAACAACCGTTGCCGTTCTTACGTCTTTGTAGTATCTCTCGTTGAGAGGTGTGTTCAAGTCGTACGTTACGGCGATTGTCGGGTGAGTGATGTCGATTTTAAGAGGAACGATTTCACTATCGTATACATTTCCCGAGAAATCACGGGCATGAACCTGAACTTTCACATCATTACTATTATACTCTGCTGCCGGAATCGTAATATCCCCGCTCCAACTCTGATTGCCTTTGACCGGATTTGCGCTGTTATCTACAAGTGATGGATAACGAACTTCTTTTACTACGTTTCCTGATGCCTTTACGTCATACCATACTTCTTCAAGACCTGAATATGTCTTGTTGTTTTCAGGATCTGTCACTTCGATATGGAGTTTTACATCACCTTTGAATATTCCGTTTCTCGGCGTGCTTAAGTTTGTAATCTCAATCTCCGGTTTCGTCTGATCTGCCACAACTGCAAATTCAGAACTAAAATAATCTACGTTGCCGGCCTTATCTGTTACTTTCAAATACGGAACAAACTGCTCGTCCGGTTCAACAGTAAATCCGTCTCCTGCTGTCCATTCGTCATCTGAAAGTCCTTTAACCTCATCTTTTGACATCGGCTCGTAAGCTTTATAATATTCCTGTGTAGCTACTCCTGCCGTCGTATCCTTGCTTTCAAAAGATACCGGAACATCTTTATTACTGAATCTGTTAAATGTAATTAAATCAAAGAATTTATTCCACCATGTCTCTTCGCCGCTGTTTGTCGTATAAGCAACTTTTCCTTCCGGTACTGTATCGTCTACTGTAAAGAAATGCGGCGCATATGTCACGTTGTTTCCTGCAAGATCCTTATATTCGATTGCAAGAGAATAATTTGCATCTTTCGTAAATTCAAATTCCTTCTCATATATATCGACTCCTGCCGGTTGCCATTTCTTATCACCTTGATTATTTGCATCAGTTACGTAAGCTTCTGTATCTACTGCTTCACCTTCGAGTTCTTCCGTCGCCGTCACGGTAAACGTCATCTGCTTCGGATCGTTTGAGAATTTGTCTCTTATTATGAAATTATGTTCTTTGATGCTGACAACTGCTTTCACATTTTCCTGTGTATACAGTCTGTTCGCTTCCTCTGCGGATACAGAAGTTTCGCTTCCGTTGATATAATACTTCACGGAAATTTCCGGCTCTGTCTTATCAATCGTAAATTCCTGTCCGGCTTTTGTTCCTTCTTCATATTTCACTTCTGCATTCTCATTGTCTGCTTTATCTTTATATGACGGTACGACTTTATAATCGTTATCTTTAGAGAATGTCAGCTTATATGTTACAATTCTTCCATCTGTTCTTTTTGTATCTTCCGTATCTTCCTCACTGTCTGATTCGAACTCACATTTGATTCCATATCTGCTTTCACCTGTATTGATCAGCTCAGTAAGAGTCACGCCTTCCATCGTCTGATCTCCGACTTTCAAATTGAACGTTGCCTTGTTCTCGTCAAAGTTCCTCTCCTTATATTCAATCGTCATCACTCGGCCGGCAGAAAAATACTTGTCATTTTTCACATCATTGTTATTATATGAAACTGTGATTTCCGGAACTGTTGTATCAATTTTCACAGCCTGGCTCGCTGCGAACTTGTTTCCTGCACGATCCTGCGCTGTCACCTTGATCAACACATCATTGCTATTATTATTGGAAGCTTTCACCTTCTCACTGATCGTCTTATGAGCCATCTTTTTGATCTGCTCTAATGTGTAACCTGATTTTTTATCATCCGCGTTTTCATTTTCTACCGGATACTCTTCTTTGTAAGTCTCTTTACCTTCGCAATATGTCTGAACCGTTACTCTTTCGATACTTGATGTTGTTACAGTATCCTCTTTTCCTGTTTCTTCATTTAAGATCTTTCCATCTTCTACATCAACAGTAAACGGAACGTCTGCATTATAATATTGGGAACTGTCTACTCCTGTAATTGAAATCGACGGCTCTTCTACATCAACGATCACTCCATTTGATGCATATACGCATGTATGTCCTACATTATCTGATACTTTCGCAAGAACGATATACTCGCCCTGAAGATTCTTCAGCTCTCCGCTTTCCGCTTTGATTACCGGAATACTTTTTTCCTCTTCTCCAAGTGAAACCCACTGATCTAATGTGATTGCTTCAATTTTTGCATTTACTTCATCAAACCCTACGTCTGAAGCCTGCGGTCCGTCAAGCTTCCATACATAATAAGCGCTTGCCTTCACACCACTGTATGCATTTTCACTTGCAAGTACAGCCTGAGGAACATCGCTTGCGCTGACATTTTCAAATGAATAATAGCTCTTTTTATACTGATTGAAAGAAATAACCTGTCTTAAAGTATCGCTTGCAACCTTTGTCTCTCCCCATTGACCAAACGTAAATCTCGGATCTGTCGAGTCAACATGAACTGTAAAATCAATTTTCTCTGTCTTTGTCCACGGACGAGATGCTTTCTTGAGGTTTATTTTTACATTAATATTTTTATCTGTGTCTTCTTTAAATGTAACTCCGTCAGAGCCGTCTTTTCCTATTAAATCCGTGCTCTTCACATAGACTTTTACCTGATCATATAACTTAGACATCTCAGAGCTTTCTTTTATTTTGAAGATCAGCTTTGTTCCGACCTCACTTCCGTTTGTCCAAAGCTCGTCTGCTCCAGCCTGATAATACAGACGATCTGACGCCGGTGTAGGCTCACCGTTTGGTAATACTGCTGTTATCTCCAGCGCATCTAAAATATCTTTTTCAACTTTAGACTGTTGTTTTACCGTCAGATCTCCGATGTTATCGGGGTACATTGCATTTCCTGCTGGGATTACTTCATATCTGTAGTTTAATCCCGCATTTTCCGTTGTTATATTCGGAACAATCGCATCTTTATATGGTGCATTTTCTTCTGTTACTGCAATAAGAATTTTTCCATCGACCTCGTCATAAGTTACCTTATTAAGTTCAACTGTTACATGCGGAATTTCAATTCCTGTATTCTCCGCATTTTCTCCTGACACAAATCCATTGTCTTTTACGTCTGCATCTTTATTAAGAGTAACTACTTTCGCTTGTGCAGATTGAATTTCATTAAACATATCTAATTCATAATTACAATCTGCAATATCACTTGTCCCAAAATACAATGTTCTTCTCGTAACAGTTGTTTTCCCTTCAAAAACATTTTCACCTTTATAAGTAATCTCATACCATTTCGATGACAATTCTGCTTCTTTGAAAGAATCCGCTGTTATTTTAACTTCATTACTTACAGTAGATGGATCAGCGTCATCTTCTGTCGTATTCCAAAGTGTTCCTTTCACACCTTCGATTTCCAAAACATCTTTTTCAGCATTCGTTCCATCGTCTCCGTTTACGAGAAGTGTTCCGTCAACGACTGCCCCGACTGTAATATCCGCTGATCCGTCATACACCTTAGACGCATCTTTCACTGTCAGGTTTTTGCTTACATCTACAGTGATTGCTTTCGGTTTCGCAACGATGTAATACTCCATTTGTGCTGCCGCATAATCATCAGTTTCTGCTGCTTTTACGATCACTTTCGCTGTTCCCGAATGTCCGTCTTCCTTTAAGGAAATCTTGCCGTCTTCACTGATCGTAACAATATTTTGGCTTTCTGTGTCATTTTCATCAAAACTATATGTAACTACTCTGTCTTTGACATCTTCCGCCTTCAATTCGACAGTCTTATCAATGCACTCACCGTATGTGATTTCCTGTCCATAAACTTCTTCTTTCTTGCCGTCATTGTCTGTATCGAGCTCGATTTTCTGTTCAGAAGTCAACTCATGCGTTTTTCTGTAAACAGCATCTTTATTCACTCCCGAAAAATCATTGTATAATGCATCGTTTGCATAACTTACCGTACAATTTAATTTTCCGAAAAATACATCCTGCTCTGCATTCAGAACAATTACTACAGACGTTATATCTTTTGTTTTAGACGCAGTTTTCGTATATGTGCTTCCCTGATAAGAATACTGTAATGTCACCTGACCTTCCGCATCAGCCGGAAAACCTGCAACAGTTACGCTGATTTTATTTACAGCGCCCTGATCAGGATCTAAACTGATCGAAATATCAGATGTATTTATCGTTTTCTTATTAACAATAATACTTTTTGATGCCGTCTGTCCTTTTGCTGCCGCTGTCACATTTACCGTTCCCGCTGCCGCACATGTGATATTAAATGATGTGCCTGTTCCGCTTGTCGGCGCAGCTGATGCACCGTTTGCCGTCCACTGATAACTCACTCCTGCAACCGGATTTGCGATCTGCAAAGTTACATTCTGTCCGGCTATTGTACTGTCAGATGCTGTGATCGTAAACGGTTTAAATCTAAGTTTCTGATTCATCTGAGTATTTTGTTCCGTAGGCGTTACATTTGCCGTGTGAGTTTCATACCCTTCTTTTGCTAATGTAACGGTATACTCAGCATCTTTTGTCAGAGTCAGCGTCGCTTTACCATTTTGTCCGGTTTTCGCTGTCACAGCCGCAGTATCACCTGTCTGTGCCGACACTGAAACGTCTGCCAACGCGCCGTCTTCATCTGTAACGGAAACAGTGTACTCTACTTCTGTTCCGCCTGCCGCCTGAACCGTCATACCTGCATCCGGCAGTACCCAAGTCAGTACCATCGCCAGCGCAAGGACGAGCGCACATATCCTTTCTTTTAGTTTTTGCTTCTTTTTCATGCTTTCATCCCTTCCTGTTCTTCTTTGTTTTGCCGTTCTTTTGTCTGTCTCTTCCTCTGTCTGTTCCGGCTGTTCCATATATAGAAATACACGTTTCCGTTAAACAGAAAATGTGCATAAACCCCTGCAAGCGCAAATACCAGCGCCGTAATTGCCAGAAAATCATTCACTTCGATATGAAGCGCACAATAGATTGTCGCTGCGATCGACACGATCATAACTGCGTCTGCCGCAATCGCAGGCGTATTACTGAAAAAGCAGATCACTGACGGAAGTTTCCGTTTTCCTGCCTGTTCTGTCAGAGGCTTCGCCTTTCTCGCCAAAAACAAATATGCTACGATTCCAAGCAGAAGACCGAGCCAAAACAATGCCCCCGCCGCATATCCGATCTGTGTAAGATCGCCGTTTTTGTCAACGGCAAACGGAATCAGCGCCGGAGTCAGTGCAGACAGGAGAAATAATCCCATCACACCGAGAAATCTTTTTTTTACTGTTCTTGGTTTCAATCTGTTTCCTTCTTTCTGCTGCAAGATAAATCGATTAATATCTTTTTTTGTTTTCTTTAAACGATCTCATTCGTATGGATTTCCATAATTTCTTTTTTAATAACGAAATTCCATTCCGGTTTTTCATTTGTCTTTGCCTGAACAAACGACGTTTCCATTTCCGGCGTCAATAAAGTTGTTTCTCCGAATCCGGCATTTCTTTGTGCCGCTGTGCCGCCGTTTCTACCGTTGAGCAATGTCGTTTCTTCACTTCCACTGTTCAGCAGAGTCGTTTCTTCACTTCCGCTGTTCAGCAGAGTCGTTTCTTCGCTTCCGCTGTTCAGCAGAGTTGTCTCTTCGCTTCCGCTGTTCAACAAAGTCGTTGCTTCACTTCCTCCGTTATCAGACGCTACCTGCTGTGCTGTGTGAAGCTGCATTGTATGTTCTCTTCCTTCCGGATCTGCCGAATGGTAAACTTGTTCTGTGTACGCCGCGCCGTCTGCCTGTCCGCCTGCTGCCTGCTGCGCAGACATAACCGGAGGTATCCTTCCGCTTGGCGTCGTATAAAGGTCTGAACTTGTCGGCGTCGAATAATAATCCTGTCTTAACTTTCCTGTCTTTGCATTTTCTTCTTCCATCTGCTGAACGCTCTTTCGCTGCGCCCTTCCCGTGATAGCGTTAAACACATCGCGTATTTTAAATTGAAAGAAAAAGAAAACGCTCAGCGCCGCAAATAAAATTGTCAGCACAAGACAGATAATAAATCCGATATGAAGTATATTGATGATCTGTTCACTCTGCATCAGCATCCCCTCCTGTTCCCCGGGATTCAAATGCTACCTGCACATGCTCTTTCGCGCTGCTGATATTGTTCAGAATCTCCTGTTTTTTCTGCTCGTTGATATCCGTCTGATTTGCATTCGTCGATGCAAACGACGTTGTCTCCAGCATCTTTTTCGTTTCTTCAAGTTCTCCCAGAAGTTCGCCTTTTGTCACTCCCGCACGTTTGAAATCAAGCGCGTTTTCATCGATCCTGTATACAAGTTCTTTATACATTACAAGAGCTGTCTCAGGATTTACCACACTTGTAAGATCCCCGTCTGTCAGGCTGACAAGATCGATCCAGTAGTCTCCGTAAGAAGTTGTGCTATATCCGCTCTCATCCACTGAATCAAGAGAAGCATAGTACGCCGCGATACTTGCGAATCTTTTCGACAATTCCTTTTTATCTTTATCAAGGCTTTCGCTTTCCGCCGCTTTTTCAAACCATGTTTGAGACATTGATTTTCCGCTCTTTTCTCCTCCCTCATATGAATAAAAGTACGCCAGTCCCATTTGAAAAGCGAATTCGTCGTATTCTTCTTTATTTCCTTCAAAATAACTTTCATTTGTTCGGTTTCCGCTACCTTTATATCCAAGAACCGACGTAAGCCGCGCTGTCTCTTCTCTGTCAAAATCATTTTCCGACCCGTCTGCTCCGCGGATGCATAACTGAAGAAGATTGTGATACGCTTCTCCTCTTCGCGGGTCTATCTTAATTGCATCTGTGTAATATTTTTCCCGTTCACTTTGTTCCGGCGAGTTCGCCGCCTCTTTTATATATCCTTCATAACTGCTCTTTGTCGTCATCGTCTCTCCGACTTTAAATCCGACGCATCCGAGAAGTGATGCGGCAGTCAGCGAACACATTGCAACGAACGTCCGCCATTTCCTCATCTGCCGTTTCCGGTATTCCTGATCTAATTCTCCGTAATGCTCCAGCGCGTACATCAATTCCGCGCACGACTGATAACGGTCGTTCGGATTTCTCTGCGTACATTTCAGTACGATTTCTTCCAATCCTGACGAGAGCGCCGGATTCCATCTTCGGATCGGGTACATCTCATACGGCGGAAGACTCGGATTATGACCTGTCAGCAGATGGTACATCGTCGCACCCAGCGTATAAATATCAGTACGGGCGTCCGTCTGCCCATGTCCGCCGTACTGTTCGGGCGCTGCATATCCCTGCGTTCCGAGACAAGAAGTATCTTCAATACTTGTCTCTTTAAACTCACGGGCTGTTCCGAAGTCGATGATCATGATCTGTCCGTCCGGCTTCAGCATGACGTTTGCCGGTTTTAAGTCTCTGTAAATGATCGGCGGTTTCCTCGAATGAAGATACCCGAACACATCGCAGATCTGTTTCGCCCATTCCACAACCCGTTCCTGCGGCTGCGCGCCTTCTTTTTTCAACCAGTAATCGAGCGCCTTTCCTTCGATATAATCCATTACGATCAGGAACGTATCATCCCTGTCGATCACATCGATGATACTCGGTAAATGCGGATGATTTAACCGTTTCAAAATGTCGGTTTCCGCGATCAGCCCCTGCCGTACAACTTCGTAATCTTTCACGCCGTCTTTTCGGACTTCTTTGATCGCCCATTGTTTATTTGCCCTCTCATTCATCGCAAGATAAACGACACTCATTCCGCCCTGACCGATCTTATTCAGTATTTTATATTTACCGTCTATAATTGATCCTATTTCCAGCATATATTTATCCTCTAACACACCTTAAGGAGAACGACTGAAATATTATCTTTCTCCTGACGTGATTTATTCAATTCCGTACAATAGACCGCTGCATCTTTCAGCGCTCTTTCCGTCTCCATTTTTTCAGGATTCATCAATTTATAAAATTCCTCTTCCGTGATCACATGGCGGAATCCGTCAGAGCAGAGCATATAAACTTCGCCCGACTTATATTCTCCCTGTGTAAACTCCGGAATGATCACCTCGCTTGCTCCGACGCATTGAAGAAGTACGTTCCGCTGCGGATGCACTCTCGCCTCATCCGGCGTCATTCTCCCTGCATCGATCTCTTTTTGTACAAACGTCTGATCTTTTGTCAACTGAGTCATCCCCTGCCCGTCAATTTTATAGACTCTGGAGTCGCCCACATTCATCGTATAATATTTCCCTTCTGCCATCAGAAGTACCGCCGCAGTTGTTCCCATCGCAATATGGGAAATCTTTCCGTGATCGGCGATTCTTTGATTTACATCAAGGATCAGTTTATTTATTTCGTTTTCCAATTCCATACGGTTAATCCCATCAGCCGTCCTTCTCCGATAAAGAAGTTCCGGAAACTGAACTTCAAACCACATAGAAAATGCCTTGATCAAAGCGGCGCTGGCGACCTCACCTTTGGCAAGACCGCCCATTCCATCACAAACTACAGCAAGCATAACGTCGCCGTAGTCTGTGGATGCCTCTTTGATTAAGACAGAATCCTGATTCGTATTCTTTTTAATTCCTCTGTCACTATGTACAACACTTAAAAATCCCATTCTGCCTCTCACTGCCCTTTACTCTTTTGTCAATTATAATCAGCGCTTTTATCGTTTAGATCATGATGCATGAAATTCAAATTCTTCATCCGAAATCTTCAATGTCGATCTGTCTGTCAGCAGTGTTTCCTGATATGGATTTAACTGAACTCCGTTTACAAACGTGAAGTTGCTTGACTTCTGATCTGCCGCATAGTAATCAGAACCTTTCTTTGTGATCACTACATGATATCTGCTGACAGAAGTATTATCGGAAATACAATAGTTCACTCTTCTTCTTTCTTTTCCGATTGCAAAGTTCTGTGAATTGATCGTAATCTTCTCACCGTTTTTCTTTCTGATCAGATAAGCGCTTCCTGCTCCGTTAAGTAACGTTGTTTCGCCTGCTCCCGAATCAAGCAAAGTAGTCTCGCCTGCTCCATCCGGCTCTGCCTGATACGGCTGTGCGTAAGGCGCTTTCGGCTGTTCCGGTGCACGGTTCGGAGGTACTACAGCTCCGTTCGGCTGCTGAGGCATTCCTGACGGAGGAACATTTCCGTTTCCTGCCTGTGCTTTCTTTTTCTTCTTGCTGTTAGAAGAAACTACGATAATAATGATTACTACTACAACAACGATCACTCCTGCTGCGATTCCGCCGATCAACAGGAAGTTCATTCCGCTTTTTTCTTCCAGATTTTCAACAGCAGCTTTTACATCTGATGTTGCCGATGTCACCTGTGCGTCTGTAGCCTCTGTATCGTTCGCAACTTTTTCTGCTTCTGAGATTGTATCGTTGAGAACTTTTACACTTTCTTCTGTGTAATTTTTCGTATCAACTGCTTTCGCCTTTGTAATTTCACTCTTAAGCGCTGTTACAAGATCTGCGTCCGGTCCTTCTTTTTCTTCCGGCTCTTCTTCATCAGGAGTCTGTGTTGTTGCCTGTGCCCCTGCATTAATATAGGAGATACCGAATGTGTCAAGACCACTCTTGATCGCGTTGATCTGTACTGCGTAGTATTTCTGATCTGAGCTGTTTCCATATGTAAATGTATTAACACCGATTACCGACTTGTTGGAATCTACAAGAGGACCGCCGGAATTTCCATGGTTAAGCTGTGCAGTGTGCTCGAAGAAATCAGCTCTTCCTCCGACTGTCAGCTTAGAAATCGTTCCGTCTGTTGCAGATACGTCAGCCGCCGTATTAAACTCTTTATTTTCGATCGAGTCTTCCGGGAATCCGTATGCGTTTACTGTCTGTGTCTGCTGAACTGTACTGCTGTCTCCCAAAGCAAGCGGTTTTCTGTCATAAATCTTATCCGACAGTTTCATTGCTACATAGTCCATCGTCTGACTCTGCACACTGTCATGGATCGTTGCCAGCACGCTCATGTCACGGTTCGCATATACTCTGATCTTCAGATGCGGATCGTTGTCTTTTAATTCGGATAATCCCAACGTTTCCATTGCCGCGCTTCTGATCGTCACACCAGGAGCAATCTCTTCATTCAAATTGAAAATATGATAGTTGGAAAGTACATACTCTTCATTGATCAAAAAGCAGCTTCCGCCTGACAACGCTACACTGTTTCCGTTATCATCTTCATACTCAAGCCATACCTGAAGCGTTCCGTCCGCCGGATTTTCCGCAGCGCTTATCGCTTTGGTATTTCCCGTCGATCCAGTTTCTGCTGATACCGATACATTCATGCCGATGATCATGCACATGAGTGTAAGAAATACCAACAGTTTTTTCGTTAGTTTTTTACCCATAATCTCTTCCTCCTGCTACATATAATATTTGTCATTATATGTATAATATAGGGTTTTCCTTTGTTCTCAAAGATGTGTCAACCTTTGTGGTCAGCTTTTTTGTCGGATTTTTATAGATTTTTTATATTTGCTTTTATATAATTATCCTGTATTAGTTTGTCTTTCAAAAAGTAATACCCCCCCCCTGGTATTTTGCCATGTGGGAGTATTCTTTTTTACCGAGGAAAACATGTGAGAGGGAGATTAAGATTATGCCGGATTTTGCGACATTATTATCAGAACATATCCACAATAAAAACATCAAAACTTACGCTCTTGCCCAATACTGTAATTTGGATCGATCCAATATGTACAAGATTATAAAAGGGCAACGAAAACCGTCTTCTTTAGAAATGGTAGAAAAAATGTGTAAATTTATGCATTTGTCGCCTTCAGAACAGGCCGATATGGAAGAATCATATCACATTGCCCTGATCGGACGCGAAAACTATTACAGGAGAAAAGCCGTACAACAGTTTTTTGAAGAATTCCGTATTCCGACACTGCAGCTTCCGGCAACTTCACCTTCCAATGCGTCCGATTACGCCGACAATGCTACCTTGCTTCATTCTCATCTTGAGATCAATCGCTCGCTCCTTTACATCATCGCCTCGGAACTGAAAAAATCAGGTGGAAAGATCAGTCTGCTCATCCAGCCGGATTACACGTTTCTTATGAACATTCTTACAGCAGGTGGTTATGCGTCCTCTTCTGTAGACATCGATCACATTATCTGCCTGAACAATAACCAGAACGTGTCATTTGCACGGCAAAATTATAATCTGAACTGCCTGAGAAATATTCTTCCTCTGTACAGTAATCATTATCAATATAACTGTTACTATTACTATGATGATATTGATGCCGTAACTTCAGCGTTTGCTTTATTTCCTTATGCGGTTATCACTACTGAATATGCCTGTCTGATTTCTTCAGATATGCAGTCCGGCTTTATTACTAAAGACCCGGAGTCACTAAAATTATTTTCCTATCTGTTCAGTCAGTACCTGGCGCAGACAACACCCCTGCTTCGCCCGGTCACAGATTTAGGCGGACAAATACAGTATGTCGAAAATACAATGCAGAACATAACCGAAGGTTATTTCTTTCAAATGCTTCCGTGCCTGACAAGGTTTTTGACAAGAGACATGTTAGAGACTTACATTGTAAAAGATCTTCCACACCGAAGCGAACTTCTCGACAGACTTCAGAACTATTTACATGAACTTCAATCAATTCCCGCTTCTGCCGACCTTACGTTTATCTGTTCTATCGAAGGAATAAGAAAGTTTTTAAATACCGGCCGCGTCGGAGAGTATCCTGCATATGCATATACTCCGCTGAACTTAAGCGATCGCCTCTTTCTGATTCGGCAGTTGGCAAACTCCATGCTCAACGAGCATAATCGGCTTTTGAAGCGGGCGATCGGCATGATCGACCATGAATTTTACCTCTTTGCCGGACGCCAGTACGGCTATTTCATGTTTCAGACTTCAAATACAGACCGGATGATCTACCTGAACATCGAAGAACCCGGACTGCTTTTTACATTTTTTGATTTTTGCGATACGCTTGACGATGAAATATTCTTCACATCTGAAGAAGCTTATAGAAAAATACACGATCTGATTCAAGAATACAGTAAATAAAAAATCCCCTGACCGCCGCAGATGTTTCTTTTGCATCTCGCTGTCAGGGAACTTTTTATTCTTTTTTGCAACGGCAGATTCCTTCCAATATTCCGATCAATTCCGGTATATCTTTTTTTACCGTATCATATACAATCGTAAGGTCTACATTTCCATATTCATGTACAATTCGATTCCGCAATCCTTTAATAGCTCTCCACGGAATGGATGGATATGTTTTTTTAAATTTTTCTGTCAATTTCTCGGAATTTTCTGCCACCTGTATTAGCCGAAACATAATAGAATCAACAAGAATCTCATCCTCTTCCAATTTCGATTTTGACAGGCTCTCTGTATGTGTTCTAATAAAAGTGAGGTCTGTAATAATCTTATCAATATAATATTGGTCAGTCTTCTTATTATCCATAAATTTTAATTCCATCCTTTAATATTTCATTTATCAATTCCAAATTAGACTCTAGCTGTTCACGGTTCAGAATATCAACTCTTTTATGAAGTCCTTCTCTTATTGCTTCTACCAAACCATAAAAATGTATTCCGGACACCGACGTTCCAATTAAAAGATCTACATCACTAGTTTCTGTCGCTTTTCCTTTCGCATAAGAGCCAAAAAGATAACAATACTCTATATCATAATCTGCAAATACATCGGTACACACATCTTTTATCTTCTGTATGCTTAATATACCATGATCTTCATCCACAAATCCATATTGTTCTAGTTTTTCGAGCATATACAAATATTTTATTGACGTACGCTTAGCTGCATCAGTTTCATAATTTTGATAAGTACGCAATGGCACTCCTAAATATTTCGCACATTCCGCTTGGGTTAGTTTTTTCTGTTTCCGCAGTTCTCTCAGCATCATATTTTTCCACCTCATTCAAATGCTACCATAAAATATGGAAACGCGCAATTAAAACGCGCAAATTTCGCGTATTTTTTGCAGTTTAAGCACGCATGTTTTGCGTATTATTACTTATCAAAAAACGCAATTTCTATTTCTTTTATATTTCCATAAATTCTTGCACATTTATTATACCCGTAATCACCTCTTATTATCATCTACATAACATTTTCATCCCCACAAACTGCACATCCACTCTAATACTTTCAGCATACTAACCCCCACACTCAGAACATCTTTCACACAGAAATGAATTTTCCGTTACAAAAAATCCCCTGACCGCCGCAGATGTTTCTTTTGCATCTCGCTGTCAGGGGATTCTATTATTTTACTGTTTTATTTTGTTGCCTTATAGTAGTTGATCAGACATCCATCCAGAATAATCTGTCTCTCGGCATCTGTCAGATCCCCGAGTTTCAGCTGGATCTCTTTCAATTCATCACCAACAACATATGCGTTGATAACGTCTTTCTTTTCCTCAACTGCTTTTCTCACATTCGGAACGAAAATGTAATCTCCGTTTTTAAACGGAAGCGCCTCATGATCCGCATCTGTCAAAAATGGAAGCATTCCCCAGTTAATCAGGTTGGAGCGATAACGTTTTGTCGCATATTCTACAGCAATGTTTGCCCAGCCTCCGAGAACTTTCTGGCAGGAGGCAGCCTGCTCACGAGCCGATCCATCTCCCGGTTTTACTGCGAAGATCGTACTTCCTACACCGACATTTCCTTCTCCGACTTCCGGATACGCTGCCTGGATCTTAGACATAACCGGTTTCAGTTCCTCCAGAGCATCAAGAGGACATGTTCCTGCCTCGATTGCTTTCTGTGCTTTCTGAACTTCCTTTGCTCTTCCCACATATGCGGGATCTTTTCTTGAAAGTGCAAACTCTGCAAGTCCAAGCGGATTAGAACGATACGAAGACGTCTCTCCTGACGGAATAAGTTCATCTGTTGTCGTTACCGGATCGTGGATTTCAGATACGACCTTCACGATCAGATTCTCAGGAAGCGCCGACATCTCCGGCCAGTCTTTAATATTCGGACCAAACTGGATCTCTACATTCGGATCTGCTTTGCCTTTGCTGTCGAACACACGATTCGCATAAATATTCTGATCAAAATGATACTTCTGTCCTTTATATTCTACATCAAATGCCGTAGCAGGCGTCAGATATCCTTTATTTGCCGCTGTCGCCGCAATGGAACGAGCATCCATAAGAGCAACAGAAGAAATCTGACCGCTCTGAAGCTTGCTTCCTTCACGGTTCGGGAAGTTTCTCGTTGTATGACGGATAGAGAACGCATTATTTGCCGGTGTATCTCCCGCTCCGAAACACGGACCGCAAAATGCTGTTTTTACAACTGTTCCCGCTTCCATAAGATCGGCTACGACACCATTTTTCACAAGTTCCATATAAATCGGCGTACTTGCCGGATATACGCTGAACGTAAATGCATCCGATCCGATATTATGACCTTTGATGATATCTGCTGCCGCACAGATATTTTCAAAACCGCCTCCCGCACATCCTGCGATAATTCCCTGATCTACATAGAGTTTTCCGTCTCGGATCTTGTCCTGAAGAGAATACTCTACAGCTCCGTCAAGACTTACGAGAGCTTTCTGCTCTACGTCATGAAGGATGTCTGACAGATTTGCGTTCAATTCATCAATCGTATAGACGTTGCTTGGATGGAACGGCATTGCGATCATCGGTTTGATCTCACTTAAGTTCACACGAACACATCCGTCATAATATGTAACCGCTCCCGGATTTAATTCTTTATATTCTTCTTTTCTTCCGTGAATCTCATAGAATTCTTCGATCTTTTCATCTGTCGTCCAGATGGATGAAAGACAGGTTGTCTCCGTCGTCATAACATCTATTCCGATACGGAAATCAGCGCTTAAGTTTTTCACGCCCGGTCCGACGAATTCCATTACTTTATTATTAACATAGCCGTTTTTAAATGTAGCCCCGATAATTGCAAGCGCAACGTCCTGCGGACCTACCCCTTTCATCGGCTCGCCTTCAAGATAAACAGCGATCACTCCCGGCATCTTAATATCATACGTTTTGTTCAGGAGCTGTTTTACAAGTTCAGGACCGCCTTCTCCCATAGCCATTGTACCAAGTGCGCCATAACGTGTATGACTGTCCGATCCGAGGATCATCTTTCCGCCGCCTGCGAGCATCTCTCTCGCAAACTGATGGATAACTGCCTGATGCGGCGGAACATACATGCCGCCGTATTTTTTCGCACATGTCAGACCAAACATATGATCGTCTTCATTAATCGTACCGCCAACCGCACAAAGGCTGTTATGACAGTTTGTCAATACATATGGAATCGGAAACTTCTCAAGACCCGAAGCACGGGCTGTCTGAATAATTCCGACAAAAGTAATATCATGTGATGTCAATTTATCAAATTTAATCTGCAGGTTCTTCATATCAGAAGAAGTATTATGCGCCTCTAACACGCCGTAAGCTATCGTGTTTTTCGCTGCTTCTTCTTTAGAAACCGAAACCTGTGCGCTCCCTGTATCTTCAACAATCTCAGTGCCATTGAGCAAATACACACCGTTTTCATATAATTTAATCATATGAAACCTCCTTTTCGTTTGTCAATTTTACGCTATTTCTATATATTATCATACTTATTATGAAAATGTAACCAATACAGCAAAAAAACAACTTCTGCATACAGTAAAAAAACAACTTCTTCCGGAATCGTTCAGCCATACAACGAAAAGGGCGGGAATATCTTCCGCAAACGAATTTCCGGAAAGACCTCCCGCCCTTTTTCAGGCTATGATATATTTTTTCAAGCTTTATCTCTCGAAATCTTTATTCATAACACTGCAGGGTAATATTTTCGACAAGACCCGTTTCTGCATCTGTTTCAACTGTACATGAGTTGTCGTAACTTTCTTTGTCATACCAGTAATAAGTATTTCCATATTCTTCATCTTTATACGAATCCGTCGGTTCGCCGTAAGCTGCAAGAACGTCCGCTTCTTTCGTTCCAACCGTAATTCCGCCCGGGAACAAAACTGTCAGTCCGCCTTCTTCAAGATCATAATCATCTACAGAAATCGCTCCTACGATACAATCTTTCAATGCTTTCGGATCATCTCCTGTGTTTACCATATCCGCCATAATCGTATTTCCGTTTTCGTCTTCAAACCATGCCAACTCATATTCGCCTGCATTTACAACATAGTCTTCAGGTGTATATTCTCTGTCGAGTTTCAGACCTGTGGCTTCCAGATCTGCCAGACTGCACGGAAGCTTAAGAACTTTATCGTTGATCTGAACCGTATAGCTGTCCCATTTCGCGCCAAGTTCTTTACTCTGCTCTGCCGGTTTATCCGCTTTTTTATCGTCGTCTTTATCTTCTTTGTCCTCTTTATCGTCAGACACTTCTCCGCCTGCTTTTTCAATCACATCGTTCGGAACTTTAATCTCGCCTACACTGTCATATTCATGGTATGTCACTTCGATCGAGCATGCCGAAACATCAACGCCTTCTTCTTCCATCGCCTTTTCCATAATATCCTGCATATCGAAAGAAATCTTTGCCGGAAGAATATCATCTTCATAAACGGCGATCGTACACGGAAGTTCAAGATCTTTGATCACATCTTCGTCAATTTCAGAACCTAAGCTGTCTGCCATACCTGATTCCATCATGCCCACAATGTCAGAGCCTTTAATCTCGCCTTTCATCTCAAAACATTTTTCGCCGTTTACTTCCACCTTTTCTTTGGACATCTCAAAAGATTTTGCGTGTCCTCCCATACTTCCTGTAAGATCCGAAAGTTCTCCCGCCATATCTGCCGCAGAATCATCCATCTCTTCTTTTTGCCACTGATCGTTCGCCATCGTATACACAATATACTGATCTTTTTCTTTTACAGTATACATTTCAATCTCTGTTCCGACATTGGTGCCCATCATTTTCATGTCTACCGCGCCTTTGGCGTGACTTTCTCCTGATTTAAGATCCATGTCGATATCCATATCCATCTGGATGCCGATCGTAGTTGTATCGTCTCCCATCTCCATATCCATCTTCATGTTTGCCACTACCGACTCTGTGTCTTTCATGTTTTTCGCCATGTCTTTTAATAAGTTTTCCGGAGTCGCCTTTTTCCCGCATCCTGACATAAGCGCCGCTGTCATCATCGCTGCCATTCCCAGTGTCACTAATTTGTTCCTACGTTTTTTCATACCTTTTCCTCCTCGTTATATATAAATTTATATTATATACTTTTATATTTTCTGCTCTCGCTCTGTTTTCTTTTATTTTTCTCTTCCTTCTTCGTCTGTTAAATAAATTACCCCAAGCCAGTAATATCCTCCCAGTTCTCCGCTTCCGTATCCTTCGACTACTTCTTGTGCGATCTTCATAAACTCTTTATCGCTTAATGTATAATCTGTACGCAATACCGCAATTCCCTCTTCTTTTAATTCATTTTTAAGCGGCTCAAAAATTTTATTTTTCTCATAAAATTTTCCTTCTATCCGGTAAAACTCTTTGTCATCCGACTTTGCTTCATAATCTTTCACCTTATCGTCAAGTACAAAACGTTCGTCTTCTACAAGCACTTTGTCTGCCGCGTAATCGGGAAGATTTAACAGCGCATTTAAGATCAACTCATTATCGTTATTCGTGGAATCTACGATCCTCCACTCCCCGTCTATTTTAATCTTATTCCATGCGTGGGGAAGTTCACCGTCCAGATTTCCTGTCACAACGATACATTCCAGTCCGGCCTGCTGCGCCAGAAGTTTGAATGCTCCGGCATAACTTGAACACACTCCTGTTTTATTTAACAAAACGCCATACGGTGTAAAGGAATCATTAAACTTTGCATCGACTCCGGCAAAATCGTTTTCTTCTGCATTTTCAAGCGCGTCCATATCGTATTCAGCAGTATCGCACAGATATTGATTGATCGCCATTTCTTTCTCAAGTTCTGTCATATCGTCCGTAATAATACTGTCTACAACACGTTCTGCCTCTTTCGAGATTTCTTTTTGTTTTTTCTTTATTTCTTCCGATTTTGTATCATATTTGACATGCAGTGTCTTTCCGCCGTTTGCGATTGACGCCCCCGTCACTCCGAGTACCATTGGGTTTTGATAAACCGCTTCTTCCCATGCATCCAACAGATAATCCGTATCTGCACTTTCCGGAAATTTCTTCAAACTGATACTTGTGTTCGCATTGAGCATATTTACTGCCAGATATTCACTCAAAGCGCTATTTGCAGTGACTTCATACTTTCGTTCACTCTCTCCCGAAGACTCCTTTTCCTCTTTTTCACTTTCGGTCTCGCCTTCCACTTTCATCTCCGGAGTAACCGCACCTGCACGATTTCTTAATTTCTCTTGTCTGATTCGAACCTTTTCCAGTTCTTCTTTCCAAGTATCAGTATTATAACTTTCTACGACAACAACTCCGTCAAATCCTGTTCCGTCAATCTTATACGGAACTTTTACGATATTTTCACCGCTCCATGAAGCCTTCTCTTCCTTCGCGCTTTCAAAATCATAATTAATCAGCTTTTGTACAAGCGTTCCGTCGCACATCGTCACCCATTTATATGACGGCATTTCGCCGAACGACTGCGTATAATTTGAACCTTCCTCATTCAGGCTCATCTTCACTTCTTCCGTAAAAGGAACTTTACGCGCAATATCTGTTTCCCTGAACATATTGCTTAAAGCAGATGTTCCGTCCTTTGATACTGCTATAACGCAGTAATAAGTTTCATACTCTGTATCTTTCGGTATCGCTTCGTTTCCCTCTCCGTACTTTTCAATAACGTATGGCTCCCGGCGATCCGCTTCCGACACATTATAAGTAATAAACTTTGCCGTTGATTCGGGAATCCATTCTGTTCCTTCTGTTTCACCTTCGACCCAGCCGTCTCCGGATAATCCCATCTTTTCTGAGGACGTCATGCTCATCACATAATAACGCTCTGCTCCCGGCACTTTTTTCCATCTGAAAACCGGAAATCCTTCCTCATTAATCCCAAGAGTAACTCTCGGTGCATTCTTAACTTCTGAATCGACGGTAAACACTGTCACTATCGGTTTCTCCAGTTTTTCTCCGGTTTCAAGATCCACATATTGAACCATATAATACTGTGGAAGATTACCCCAGTCATTCAACTCTCCTTTATCAAACAAAGACGAATCTGCCGCTTGATATCCCGGCGCATCCTCGTCAAGACCTTCGCTCATGATCCCGCCTACACTCCATCTCGGAGGTGTAACTGATAATTCCTTTGTTTTTTCATCCCACTCAAAATGTGATCCGATCTGATAGGTGAGTTCCGGATCTTTATACACATTTACGATCTGTGTATATTCCGTAAATCCGGCATTCATTATATCAAACCCCATTTTCAGCTTAAGCCTTTCGTCACGGGCCACGCCGCGGATCGGATCGGCATATTCATACTTTTCATTATATTTTTTTCTGATAGAATCCGCCAGTTTTGCAGTCTCCATCGTTGTCTTCCCGACGTTTTTCTGCTGCGGACCTCCGCATGCGCTTAGCAAGACTGCCGTTACTGCCAAAACACTGATACATGTTTTCAAATATTTCTTTTTCATAAGCATTTCCTCTTTGATGAACAACAAACAGTTTTTTTTTGCGTTTCTGCTTATAATACCTTTGCCGCATCCAAAAGGTTACGTCTTTTATAAAGTTTTTTTCAAATATTCTGTCAGATTTTCTTTATCCCCTTTTTCTTCTGTCACATACCAGATTTTCCCGTCTTTTTCAAACACTGCATGAAGAATTCCGTCTTCCGTTTTTCCTATATATACTTTTTCTCCGTGAACCCTTCCCGGCTTCAGCTTCCACAGCTCTTTCGGGATATTCTCGTCATCCTTCTCCGTATACTTTTCAACTTGAATATCTTCCCACTCTCTCGTCTCTGATATGTCCTTTTTTCCGAGATTTAATCCAATCTCCATCTCTGATGAAGCAAATGTCACATCTTGTATCACAATCTTGTCTTTAAACGCCGCTCCCCATATACCAAGGCAGACAAAACAAAAGCATGCCGCTATTGCCGTATATTTCCACAATCCGATAATTTTGCGGCGGCGCTCCTCTCTTTCAGCTGCTTTTACCGTCCGGTTCACTAATTCTTCCGGGACATGAATGCTGTCATTTACTTTCTTATATTCGTCCCACACAGTCAAACTCTCCTTTCAAAGCTTCCTTAAGCATCCCCCTGCTGCGATACAGGCGGGTTTTTACAGCCGACTCCGAAAGTTCCAACATCTCAGCAATCTCAGAAACAGAATATTGTTCATAGTAAAACAAATGTACTGTACTCCTGTAATCTGCCGGCAGGCGAAGAACTGCCTCATATATGAGATTCTCCGGCAGATCCATCTCATAACTGTCCGTGCTCTGAACATCCCTGTCTATAGAAACTGTCTTTTTCCGAAACGCACTATCAAACTGTTTCTTGCAGCAATTAACAGTTACTCTCAAAAGCCATGCCTTCAAATGCTCTCTCCCCTGAATTCTTTCTTTATACTTTACTAATCGGAGGAACACTTCCTGAAACACATCTTCTGCTTCACTTTTATTTTTCATTTGTACCAGAGCAAGCCGATAAACCATATTTCCATGAATACGGATGGCTTCTTCTACATTAATTTCTTCATGACTGCCCTCTGTTTGACCTCTCATATATAATACCTTTTCCCGTACTTAAACGTCACATAGATTTTATGTTTATTTTTTGATTATATCTTACTTTTTTTCTTCATACAAGAACAAAGTAACAAACCCGGACTTTGGCTCGTTGCACAATATAAAAAAGAATCCTGCTCGCAAGATTCTCCGCCTGCGGCGGGTCGCTTTAGCGACGTACTTCTTTTCCGCCGCAGTGCGCTCCTACACGGAGCGTTTTTTATGCTATGGAACATTACGGAGTAATTTCCTATAGCATAAAAAATCCGAACACTGACTAATGCCAATGTTCGGATCTTTATTTAAAGTGGAGAATACGAGAGTCGAACTCGTGACCTCCTGCTTGCAAGGCAGGCGCTCTCCCAACTGAGCTAATCCCCCATAGCGTTCTTAGAACTTTTATAAGATATCATATTCTAAGAAACTTGTCAAGTTTTTTATGAAATTTTCGACAAATTCATGCCAAAACATGCAGCTTCCATTTCCCACTTTTCGTATTCGTTGTAAAAAATATATAAATACACCTTCCAGACAGGGGAGAAATCAAAACTTATCCCCCATTTTATAGATTTAACTATGATCAATTTATACGAAGATAAAACTCTTCTATCAGACGAGCAATATTTTCTTCTGTATCTTCAAGCTCATCTGCAATTTCGGAAATTGTTTTTCCTTTTTCGAGCTTTTTTTGAATGAGAGAACAGGTTTTTTGAAGATTTCCTTCTTCTCGACCTTCTTTACGACCTTTATTAAGTCCAGCCTGTTCTCCACTTTGATATTTTTCGCATTAAATAATCAGCAAGTATTCCTTTTTCAATGCACTCTTTTATCGCCTTTTTATAAGGTTCTTCCACACCGGAGATCTGATAGTTCTGCACGATTTCCATAAACTGGCTATACTCTTTCAGCACTTGACATTTCTCTAAAATCTCATGATGTTCTTCCGGTCGGATATTAATAACCTTTACTTTTAATTCCAAACTTGGTTCATTATCTTTTACAATATAAGCATCTGACAAGCGCAGTTCTTTTTCTTTTGCCCACTTTTCTTTTCCTACCATAGGCTCTCCTTTCATGTGCATGAATGAGTCCTATCGTACAAGTAAGAAAACACTCTTAAGTTTTTTCTCTCAAAGCTTTTTCTCCTAAAGCTTTCTCTTATAACTTTCGGTGAAACTTTTTTCTTCTGTTAAGAATCAGTATACGAAAAAAAGAGACGTTCTACAAGACTATCCATGCAAATCTGTTTCGTTGTGTTCTGGGTAATTTTGAGGGAATTCCTCTGACCGACGAAGCTGTCGGCATCTTTCACAAAAAGAATTTCTGTGAGTGGATTTATCATAACATATCTCTTCTTCAGAGACAATGATATATTTTATTTATACATTCCCCTAGTCTCTTTTACTGACAAAAAGAAAACTACCAGAAGAAAACTATTTATGCTCATAAGAATCATCAATTTCCCCATCTCTATTTCTCCGCTTATAATCGGGAATATGTATAATACATTTTCTTCTGTTAAAATATCGAATTGACAGAAAGACCAATATCCTAGCGAAGCTAGATAACCTATAATGACATTATTTCCTAATTGTGAAAAAAGAAGTCCTAAAATCCCCAGAAAAACAGCATACAGAATTGTCACGGTTACATATTTTAAAAATGGAAAACTGCAGTTTTGAAGCCGCATAATACTTGCGAATATAGTAATCATAACTGTAATCATCCAGAAACTGCATATCAGCCGAATGCTTACGCTCTTTCTATATGACCATACTTTCGTATAAACAATCTCTTTTACGGAAACTTCCAATTCTTGCCTTATTATAGGAATGAAAAGAAATACCCCTATCAGAGCTAACGATTGTCCGAATACATCTGCGGAATGAATGTTGTCTAAATTAGAAATTCCTCTTATAACCGGGATAATGAATGTATAGACAGCCGCCAGTAATAAACTATTTTTGAATGTGAGCGGTAAATCGATCCTTAAAAAATCCAAAATGCTTTTGCAAAAAGAAATCATAATTTAACTTTCCACCTCTTTTCTTGTTATATACTACAACAGATAATGCTATCAATATCAAAGACAAGATCACAAACAGTCCTCTATTCAAACAGATCAAATTAAAATCTTGCTTTATAAGTTCAGAGCCTCGTAATAAATTATGCCGTATCATCAGCGTAAATATTTTTGTATCTCCCGATAACGCTGTCAAAGAGGTGTCAATAAACCACCATACAAACTGTACCAAAATAGCTATCGGCATAGATGTTAAAATTGTCAAGAACATTCCTGAAGAAGTAACAATCATTGCTGTCGGTAATAACCACCAAACAATATATTTCAGAAAAGCAAACACATCTATTGCAATACCGGTTTCAGCAGAAAATTCAATCAATGGAATTAACGACTCAAAACTCAAAATAGTTATCGGCAATAACACTGCCGCAAGCATTGCTAAGAAACGAATCGTAATAAGCTTTGTTGTTCCGATCTGTTTACAGTCAATCAGCTCATTCATACGGTTTCGTCTATCCTTCAGCCAAAAGATAACTACTAAGAACACAGGATATAAACCTAAATCTCTTGTCATATAATCGCAAAACAATCTTGCAAAAGCAGCAGAAACTTTATCATCATAAATCGTTTTCTCATATTCATTCATTGCTTCTTCATAAGTCATTTCTGCCAGACCATAATATTGCAATAAATTTTCCATAGAATAATTAGAACCTGTTCCAATGATACTTTCTGCTTTTTTCATAAGCTCTTGAAATTCCTCGTAAGAAACTTGAGCTACAAATTGTTTTGTATAATCAGTATTTTCAGTTGGTTGTTCTTCATTTCCCATTTCAAATGTAAAAGCTCCATTTTCACTTTGTGTTCCGTTACTGCCAAAGTGAATAACATTTCCATTTACAGCAGGGAAATAATCATCTGGAAGATGATTGATCTGCTGTTCATTTAAGCCTGTTATTTCTTTGATTATATTTAAAATCTCTTTTTGCTCGTTCTCATTTAAAACTACTTCCTTATAATAGCTAAAAGGATATGTTGCATAGGAATTTGCAAGATATTCCATAATTAGCTTGTCAGTACCACCGCACATAATTTTATCTGGTACTTCTTTATTTTTCATTCCATAGCTTTCTTTATTTTTTTCTGGTTTTTCTAAAATCGAACCACCAGTCAGCCCGGAAGAAATAGATACCTCATTTCCTTGCGAACCAGTTATTTCTTTTGTTGTTACACCGTAAAAATTTTCATGCCAGCTAAAAAGCAGCAATCCAATAAACAATACATATATAAAGCTAAAACAAATTTTTTTCAATTCTTTAATAAACAGCATCTATTCCACCTCCTGCTTGAAACTTGATAAGAGATACATATAACTGTCCTCTATCGTAGGCTGACATGAAACCCATTCTTTTTTTGGTGCAGCGTTTGATAAAAAGCGACAAGATACATTTATTCCATTTTGATAAATACTGATAACACGGTATTTCTGTTTAAACTGATTTAATTCATTTTGCAGAATCGTGGTAGTATAGACTTTTCCGTTTCCAAGCTGTAACAACTTTTCTATTTGTCCTTCAAAAACAACAGTTCCGGAAGATAAAACAGCTGCTTTAGAACAAGTGGCTTCTATATCACTTGCTATATGCGTAGATAATAAAATAATTCTTTCCACTGCCAATTCAGAAAGAAGATTGTAAAAGCGTAATCTTTCTTCTGGGTCAAGTCCTGCCGTCGGCTCATCAATAATCAAAATTTTCGGATCATTTAATAATGCCTGTGCAATACCGAAACGACGTTTCATACCACCGGATAAATTTTTAAATCTTTTATTCTTCTCGTGTTCCAAATTCACTTGTTTTAAAAGTTCGTTGATACGCCTCTTACGAATATTGTTTGGAAGTTCAGTCAAAATCCCAAGATAATCTAAAGCAGAATAAACCGTCATATTTGGATATATCGAAAATTCCTGTGGAAGATAACCGATTATTTTTCTGATTTCTTTTTTCCTTTTTATATCAATCCCATTGATTTCTACCATTCCCGTTGTCGGCTCTGACAATGTAGCCAATATACGCATAAGCGTTGTCTTACCGGCTCCGTTTTCGCCTAACATTCCATACATTCCGATCGGTATATGTAAAGAAATATCTTTCAACACATTTTGTTTCCCGTAGTTTTTATTCAAATGTTCAATACTAATTTCCATAAAAAAACCTCCTTACGTTTTTTGTAAGGAGATTATTTCATATAAAAGTCAAATTTCAGAAAAGTTTCCGCCTATTTTTTAATCTTGATTGTAATAATTGCTCCACGATCCGGAAGATTGTCTAAAAATATATTCCCTCCGAATTTTTCACTAAGTATTTTACAGATAGATAATCCTATGCCAAAATTTCCACCGTTTGAAGCGGAACTGAAGAAGAAAGAAGCTGCGGATTTTAATTCTTCAGATGTAAAACCTACTCCATCATCTTGCATTGAAAAATACAAATAATCCTCTTTTTCTTTGATTGAAAATATAATTTCTTCATGTGAAAAGCGGAGTGCATTGTCAAAAATATTCTCTAAAACTTTTGATAACATCGCTTTATCTGTCGATATAAAATCAGAGTTTGAAAAATCCCGTATAACAAGTTTTTTATTCTCTCGTGCCGCTAAAATAGAAAATTCTTTTGTTATGTCGGCAATCAACTCTTTCAAATTATAATTATCTTTTTTGATCTCAATATCTTCCATTTTTTGTATATCTTTCACACACTCTACATATCGTTTTAATCTATCGACAGCTTCTGTCATATTTTTAATCGTTGTCTGTAAGGTTTCATTTGTAAGAGTTTTTCTTTCGATTGATTTTTCCAAATAATCAAGATAGCCATTGAGCACCGTGATCGGCGTTCTTAAATCGTGTGAAACAGAAGCCGTCAGCGCTTTTCTCTCTTGAAGCATATTCCACATTTTACTATTGCTTTTGTAAATCTCATTTTTCATATGTTCAAATGTATCACATAACTGCCCCAGCTCATCATCAGATGTGTATTGTATCTGAAAATCTAAATCCTGCTGTGAAATGTGGTACATACCATTTTTCAGATTTTCAAGCGGTATCTTCAATTTCCATTTGTAATATAATTTTGCCACCATAAAAGAAGCGATTATAATATAGGCAATGGGTAAGGACACCATAAGAATCGTAATGCACCAATAATATAATTGATTTTCTTTTGAAAGTTCTCCATGTGTATATTTCTGCGGTACGGCAGTAACCCCGTTATTATTTTCGGTGTCATTACTATCTGCGTCTCTAATTACATAGTCTGTGATGATAATAGGTCTTGTATCAAGTATTTTTTTCTGGATAGATGAACATGTCAATATTGTAATTACTGAAAGAGCGCTGACCAGACTAAGACAAAATACCGCCAGCAATACTAATGATCGTTTTAGCGACATCTTTTGAAATACTTCTCTTATTTTTCCCATTTATATCCGACTCCCCAAACTGTAGTAATATAACCTTTATCCGTAAACTCATTAAATTTCAGACGTATTTTTCGTATATGCTCTTTGATAACAACGCTGTCTCCATTGCCGTCAATGCCCCAAATATTTTCATAAATTTTTTCTCTGTCAAAAACCTGACCTGCATTAGAAGACAAGAGTTGTATAATTTCAAATTCTTTATTTGACAATTCAATTTTATGCCCTTTGATATAAAGACTTCTATCAGAATAATCAATAATAAGATCTTCTGAAAATTTACTTTTTGTCTTGTTATGACTTCTTTGTTCGCGTCGTAAATGCGCCGAAATTCTTGCCAGCAATTCATTTACAGAAAATGGCTTCGTAATATAATCATCTCCGCCTGCCATTAACCCGTTGATCTTATCCTGCTCAGATACTCTGGCAGTGAGAAAAATAATCGGACAAGAGATAAAATCACGAATAGAGACACATAAATCCAAACCGTTCATGCCATCCATATTGATGTCTAATAAAACTATGTCCGGCGAGTAAGATAATTTATCCAAAGCCTCTGCCGCATTGCCGGCAGTATAAACAGAATACCCTTCAAATTCAAGCTGTAATTTCAACATATCTAAAATAGACTGTTCGTCATCTACGATTAGGATCTTATATTTTTCTTCCACAAACTTTCACTCCTTATCAATGAGATTAAAAATCTTATAACAGAAAAAAGTCAATTTTTCGCCAATTTTTAATTTCCCTATTAAAATTAATTTTATCACAAAATAAAAAAAGTTACTGTACATCAAAATACAGTAACTTTCAGTTACAAAATAACATTTTGTTTATTTTTCCAACAGCCCTCTTCTATACAGATTTAAAATTTTAACAGGCGGATCAAAAGCGGATTTGTTTCATATAAGAAACGCAGAATACTACTCTTTTCAACCATTTCAAAGCATGCGCTTCCCGCCTCTGTCGTATAGGCAAGCGTCATGATGAGAAATCCGATCCACACAATGACAAGCGCAAGCAAAAGACCGAGCGCTCCTCCGGCAATATGATTTGCCAGTCCAAGCACCGGAAGTTCCCCAATAATATTCACAGCAAACATCAGCGCCTTCACAAGAATGATCGCCAGCAAAAATGTCACAAGAAACGACAACAGATTCAATACAAGATGCGATGCATATGCCGCCACATATCTCGGAAAACTTTTCACTCCCAGCTCTCCGTAAATCGTGCTGTTGTTATTTTCTATAAGCTGATCTTTCAAAAACCGGGGAAGAGGGGCTTCCTCAATCAAGTTGATCTGCACATCTTTCGGAATATCTCCGATCACACTTAAAATATCATCCGCCGTAATGCCGAGCACATCCCAGTCCATCTCGTTTAACTTGGAGATGTCTTCCGCCGTAAGATTTTCCAATGGCGTTCCTGTCAGATCGATCGACTGAAGCTGCTCAGACGTTATCTCCGGCATAAATTTCTCAGTAACTTTACTTTCTAAGAAATCATCTACAGGCGTATACTCCTTAAGCGCTCGTGTAACATGCGGCGAAAGGAACAGCACAAGAACAAGAGTCAATATTGTTGACAAAAGGGAAAGTCCGAGTTTTAAAAATCCTCTAACATACCCAAAAGCAATACAGATAAGAAAAATCGTTCCTACAATGATCAAAAGCCAATTATCCATAATCTCTCCTATTTCGTCAGATAAATTACCCGTAATTCATCTGCGCTCATCACATAGTATCTGTTCAATCCCGAAGCTTTGAAAATCTCCAGCGCCTCTGTTTTTATGTCTCCTTCAAATTTTACGATTCCGTTTGCGGTCACGATACAGCACTTACTTCCTTCATACATAATAACTTCGCTGCCTTCTATCTTTGCATTTTCGTATCGTCCCGAAATCTCTTTATTAAGTATCCTCTCCCCAAACCGATCATACAGCCGCAGCTCGTATCCTGATTTTTCACTGTTAAGCAATATAAGCCCTATATATTGGTCTGAGTGAAATACGCTCTGTATCTCCTGTCCGATCGATATCTCTTTTTCTTTTTTCGGTTCGGCTTTCCCTTTATAGATGACGATCGAGTTATCTCCTACTACAACAGAGCGGTCGCTTCCCATAAAGAAAATGTCTGCCATGATCGTGTCTGAATATTCATCCGATGCAACGATCTTATCCGGCTTGTCCTTTCCACTCTCTCCGAAATTATAATAGATCACTTTTGACTTCAGCACGGCGTCGTCTGTATGAAAATAAGTTACCGCCAGCATCTTTCCGTCGTCAGACATATCCATCGCAACAGGATAACCCATTACAGGAACAGTTACCTGCTGCTCCACTAAAACATTGCCCATTGCATCATAAGAAATGATCTTCGGCGCAGTTTCATTTTTCAGCAGAACTGTCACAATTCCCTGATCCGAAATCGCCATATTTTCAATCGGAAGACTTGTCTCAATCTCGCCTTTCAAACCTTCTTCGGAAAATACAAGAATGCTGTTTCCTCCGATATCTCCTACCGCAAACGCTTTTTCTTTCACCTCAATGATCGGATTTTTCAGTTGTGTCGACTGAATCCACTTTTCTTCGTTTTTCTTATTTAAAAAAACAACGCCATCCCGATTGTATCGCACGATTCCATTTGCAAAATGGGCATAATTACTTGTATCCGAACTATCTGTCGAGTACCTGACCGCCGTTCCGGCTTCACTATACGCCTTATTCGTGAGCATCAGATATGTTCCGCTTACCGCAAGAGCAATAAGAATAACCGGCACAACAATCTTTTTTAATTTTTCCCTGTGTATTTTCTTCGTTTTAGCACGAACTTCACTTAGATCATCGGGGGGTGTTACTATTTTAAAATCCGTTTTTTTCTTTTGTGTCATATAACTCCCCTTCTTTATATTTCTGTTTTATGTCCTTTTTATTTCCGCTAAATCTATTCGCCAACATCTTACCATACTTTCATGGCAATAGCAATTTCTGTCCGATATAAATAAGATTGCCGTCCGTAATCCCGTTCATTTTGCAAATCGTGTCTACATGGTCAAGATCGCCGTATATCTTACGGCTGATAATCGCCAGCGTGTCTCCTTTCTCTACAATATAAACCCCGTCCTGACCGTTCGCGCTTCCAATAGTCTGTTCATCTGCCCCCTGCGCAGAATCGCTTCCCTCCGGTTCTTTTTTATCATTGCTCTCAGACAGGCTGTTTTCCGGATTTTCATTTTTCTCATCTTTTCCGTCTTCCTTTTGACCTGACACACTTTCCTCCTTTGTTTTGTTTTCATCTGCGGAATCTGCATCTGTCTGTCCTTTTACTGCTTCAATTTCTGCAGATGTGGGAACAGATCCGTCATCTGTTGTTTCTTCTGACGTTTTCCCATCTGACGCAACTGTCTCTTTATCTAAAAATCCAAGCGTGTTTTGTACCGATTTCATCCTGTCGAAACTGTTAAACAACGATACCCCCATAATTACAAGTATCAAAATCACACAAGCTCCCGCAGCATACATCAGACTCCCCGGCCGTCTGCCTTTTTGATGCTCGCTCCGTTTTCTAGCCAAAGAACGAAAGTCCTTTGCAGCTCTGTCTTCCACTGTTTCCGACGCTGACGCCCCATTTTTTTTCCGGCTGGAGATCATATAATTCTGCATACACGGATTTTTTTCATAATATGTGTAATGCCCTCCGATCTCCAGCAAGTCATTCATTTTATGTACATAATATGTCTCTTCTTTTTCTACCGGATCTTTCATAATAAAAACGGTATTTTTCTTCGGAAATGATTTTTTATGAAGCTTTACGGTTTCCGGTTCCGGAATGAGCGGCGCTCCGGGATGTACTACAAACCATCCTAGCATTTCCCCGTCTTCAAAATACTGTTTGCAGTCTTCATATGCGTTTTTCCATGCAGCCTCATCAATCACATATTCTTTATCCGACATTTTCAGATCATGCATCTGAATCGCACCATAAATATAAACATAATCTTCATCCTCGCCGTTTTGAATATCTCCGACAAGAAAAGCCCCCATAGGGTCTGTGCCTGCTTTCTCACATTTCTCACACAATCCGGCAAAAAATGTATCTACATAATCTTCCACATAAATTTTAGGACTGTCGCTTACATTTCCTATTTGACGCACGTTTTTCGGTAACTGTCTTTCCATTTATACTCATCCTCCTAAATCAACTGAATATTTTAAAAATCAACAATGTTTCTATCGGCGTTGATATGAGGATAGCACAATAAAAAAAATGATTTTATCAGTTATTGTCAGAAGAATTCGACATATTATAAAAGATGCCGCTCAAAATGAACAGCATCTCCTTTTGTAATATTATGATACGAACGCTTTTACTTTTTCATAAATACCGTTTATGCCAAGTCCGTATTTTTCGATCAGTTCAAGCGCCGGACCTGATTCTCCATACACATCGTTAATTCCGATCTTAAGCACTTTTGTCGGAACATTTGCGGAAAGCACATCACATACTGCGCTTCCAAGTCCTCCGATAACCGAATGCTCTTCGACTGTAACGACTTTGCCTGTTTCCTGTGCGGCCGCAATGATAAGTTCTTCGTCAAGCGGCTTGATCGTATGAATATTGATCACTTTTGCATCAATACCTTCCGCTGCCAGCTTCTCCGCTGCCTGCAGACAGTTGTTGACAGGAAGTCCTGTCGCAATGATCGTTACGTCTTTTCCTTCTCGAAGCACAACGCCTTTCCCAAGTTCAAACTTATAACCCGGTCTGTCATTGATCACCGGAACAGCCAGACGTCCGAACCGCATATACACCGGCCCTACATATTCGTAAGCCGCGCGCACCGCCGCTCTTGCCTCTATGTCATCAGACGGATTGATCACAACCATTCCCGGAATCGTACGCATCAAAGCAATATCTTCATTACACTGATGTGTCGCTCCGTCTTCACCTACGGAAATTCCGGCATGTGTTGCTCCGATTTTTACGTTCAGATGCGGATAACCGACTGAATTTCTTACCTGCTCATAAGCCCGTCCCGCCGCAAACATTGCGAAGGAACTTGCAAACGGAACTTTACCCGCAGCCGCCAATCCTGCTGCCACGCCGATCATATTACTTTCCGCGATACCGCAGTTGATGAAACGTTCGGGATATGCAGCCTGAAATAAACCTGTTTTTGTCGCAGCCGCAAGATCCGCGTCAAGCACAACGATCTCTTCATGTTCCGCCCCAAGCTCTACCAGCGTTTCTCCGTAACTTTCCCTCGTCGCAATCTTCTTTACTTCTGACATAACGCTTCACCTGCCTTTTCCAAATCTGCCATCGCGATTTTAAATTCCTCGTCGTTCGGCGCTTTTCCATGCCATCCCGCCTGATTTTCCATAAAAGAAACTCCTTTTCCTTTCACAGTCTTGGCTATGATCACCGTCGGACGTCCTTTTACTGATTTTGCCTCTTTAAATGCAGCGTCAATCTGATCAAAATCATTTCCGTCAATATTGATCACGTGAAAATTAAACGCTTCAAACTTTTTATCTATCGGATACGGAGAGTTCACTTTTGTAATCTCACCGTCGATCTGAAGATTATTATTATCCACGATCACAAGAAGGTTATCCAGTTTGTGGTGAGACGCAAGCATCGCCGCTTCCCACACCTGACCTTCCTGGATCTCTCCGTCACCGAGAAGTGTATATACGCGGTAATCATCACCCGATATCTTTGCCGCAATCGCCATTCCTACAGCCGCAGAAACTCCCTGTCCGAGAGAACCTGAAGACATATCAACACCCGGAATGCACTTCATATCCGGATGACCCTGAAGATAAGAACCTGTATGTCTCAGTGTGATCAGATCTTCTTTCGGGAAAAATCCTTTCTCTGCCAACGCGGCATAAAGCCCCGGCGCTGTATGTCCCTTTGAGAGGACGAAACGATCTCTGTCCGCTTTTTTCGGGTCTTTCGGATCTACATTCAATTCCTCAAAATACAGATAAGTGAATAGATCCGCCGCGGAAAGTGATCCGCCCGGATGTCCTGCTTTCGCACTGTGAACCGATGTCACAATTCCCTTGCGGACTTCATTTGCAGTTTTCATCAACTTTAACTTGTCCATAATGTCTCCTCTTTAATGTCTCCTCTTTCTTACTTCTGTTTATTACTTCTGTTTATTATTTCTGCTCTATCTTACAGTTCTGTCCTGCCTTCAAGCGCTCTTAAAAGCGTCACCTCGTCAATATATTCCAAATCTCCTCCGACCGGAACGCCGCTGGCAATCCTGCTCACCTTTATTCCCGCCGGTTTTATGAGTTTGCTTATATACATTGCCGTTGTCTCGCCTTCCAGACTTGAATTCGTTGCAATGATCACTTCATTCACGTCTCCCTGAAGCCGTTCCATCAGTTCTTTCAGACGGATATCTCCCGGGCCGATTCCCAGCATCGGAGAGATTGCCCCGTGGAGCACATGATATACTCCGTTATATTTTCCTGTCTTTTCATACGCTGCCAGATCCCGCGGTGTCTCAACGACCATGATCGTTTTCTTGTCGCGATCCGGATTTCCGCAAATCGGACAGGTTTCCCGATCTGTAAGTGTACAGCACACTTTACAATACCGCACATTTTTCCTTGCGTCAATAATTGATTTTGCCAAACCTTCCACTTGATCCAGCGGCATGTTGATCACATGAAACGCCAACCTTTGCGCCGACTTGCTGCCAATCCCCGGCAAACGGGAAAATTCTTCGATCAGACGGCTGATCTGATTACTGTAATATTCCATCCTTAAAACATCCCCGGAATTCCGCCGCCCATGCCGCCTGTCAGCTTAGACATAGCAGAACCTGTCGCCTCATCGATCTGACGCAGCGCCTCATTTGTCGCCGCAACGATCAAGTCTTCCAACATCTCAATATCATCCGGATCAACGACTTCTTCCGCAAGTTTTACTTTTGTCACTTCGCGTTTTCCCGAAACAGTCACTTCAACCGCTCCGCCGCCTGCCGTCGCCGTAAATTCCTTTGCCTCAAGCTCTTTTTGCTGCTCTTCCATCTGACGCTGCATCTTCTGCGCCTGTTTCATAAGATTTGCCATATTTCCCGGCATCGCTCCACCCGGAAAACCGCCTCTTTTTGCCATAATCAATCCTCCACCGTTATCTTCATATTGATCTTTTGTTCTATATCTATGAATGTATCCTCAAAATGTCTGCCTTCTTCTACATGACGCACTTCTACTTCCACACGTTTTCCGATCCGTTCTTCGATTAATTTTTCCAACTCTTCAACGTGATCTTCCCGCCCTACGACGCTTGCCGCAAGACTGTCCGGAAGAACGATCAAAAGCCGGTTGTCTCCGCCCAGACTTAAGCGGGCGCTTTTCAGATACCCCTTTATAATACCTGAAGCTTCTCCGGCAATCATTCTAAAATTCTTTACGACTTCCTGTACGTCTTCGGGAATCGCATCTGGAATTTGCGGTCTCTGCGCACGAGCGCCTGCAAAATTGCCCTCGGTGTTTCCATTAATCACCGATCCGCCTGCGATCTGCGCTCCGTCTCCGTTTACATAGACGATCTGCCCCTGCATATTTGCTGAAGCTTCCATGCTTTTTTCCACTTTTTCTTCCACCGCACGGATCCGCTCTAAAATAGTATCCTGCTTCGTTTCCATTGCCGGAGTACATAATTTAATCAAAGCCACCTCTAGCATGATTCTCTTTTGCGTCGCATATTTTAACTGCCCGGAAAGCTCTGAAAAAACACGGATATACCGGAATAACGCTGCTGTCTCGATCATCCCGGATTCTTCTTTTAACTGCATCATATTTTCCGTAGACACATCCAGAACATCCTCTATATTATCAGATGTTTTTACGAGAAGCAAGTTCCTTAAATACCATGTAAAATCTGCCGTAAGCTGCGTCAGATCTCTTCCCTGCATTACGAGTTCCTCCACAACGTCGAGCACACCCGGCACATCCGTATTGATCACTTTCCGCAAAAGTCTGCTGAATACATCCGTATCCACCGCTCCCAGCACTTCCAAAACATGCTCGTATGTCACCTTCTGCCCAAGATAGAATGCAATACACTGATCAAGAAGACTAAGCGCGTCTCTCATCGATCCGTCCGCCGCTTTCGCTATATAGCGCAGCGCTTTATCCTCTGCTTCTACATGCTCTGTATCCATCAATTCCTGCATACGTTCCGTAATCGTCTCAATACTGATCCTCTTGAAATCATAATGCTGACATCGTGATAAAATCGTGATCGGAATTTTATGAACTTCTGTTGTGGCAAGAATAAAGATAACATATTCCGGCGGCTCTTCCAATGTTTTAAGAAGCGCGTTAAACGCTCCTATAGACAGCATATGTACTTCATCAATAATATAAACCTTATATTTTCCTTCTGTCGGACGGTACGTCACCTCTTCCCGAATCTCACGGATATTATCAACGCCGTTATTAGACGCCGCGTCAATCTCAATCACATTCATAGACGTACCTGCCGCGATCGACTTACACATCTCGCACTCACCGCACGGACTGCCGTCAACCGGATGCTCACAGTTTACCGCTTTCGCAAATATTTTCGCAACCGTTGTTTTTCCCGTACCTCTTGTACCGCAGAAAAGATATGCATGTCCGATACGGTTTGCCTTGATCTGATTCTGTAATGTTGTAATAATATGATCCTGCCCTTTTACATCTCCAAACTCTGCCGGGCGAAATTTTCTATAAAGCGCCGTATATGACATGTTTTACACCTCTGCCTGATTTCTTAGTTTATTTCGTTTATTCATCGCCAAAACTGATACCTATTGTTTTCGCTTCTTTGATCAATCCGCATTTCGGATCTACCATCTTTAATTTTCCCGCCACTTCTTCAAGCGGAACTGCCGTCGTCTCGCCATCTCTCATAGCGACCATATATCCGTATTTTCCTTCCAGTATCATCTCGGCCGCCTTTGCTCCGACCCGAGTTGCAAATACACGGTCGTATGCACACGGAGAACCTCCGCGCTGTGTATGTCCCGGAACGGTAATTCTTACTTCCTTATCTGTCGCTTCTTGGATCTGCTCTGCCAGCTCATATGCGATAGACGGATATTTTCTCTTGGAGATCTTCTCTTTATATTCTTTCTTTTTCAGTTTTGCATCCTCTTTCGAGATTGCACCTTCCGCAACCGCAAGAATCGTAAACGGTTTTCCTTCTCTCGACCGTCTGTTGATCACATCTGTGATCACATTGATATCATAAGGGATTTCCGGAAGAAGGATAATATCCGCGCCGCCCGCTATACCTGCATGAAGCGTTACATATCCTACTTTGTGTCCCATTACCTCTATAATAAATACACGGCTGTGGGACGTTGCCGTCGTATGGATTCTGTCAATCGTATCTGTCGCAATATCCACCGCGCTCTGAAATCCGAATGTCATTTCTGTTCCCCACAGATCGTTATCGATCGTCTTCGGAAGCGTGATCACATTCAATCCCTCTTCCCGAAGAAGATTTGCCGTTTTATGCGTTCCGTTTCCTCCTAAAATAATAAGACAGTTCAGATTCAGCTTATGATATGTATGCTTCATCGCCTCTACTTTATCGAGCCCGTCTTTATCAGGAACTCTCATCAATTTAAACGGCTGTCTCGATGTTCCGAGAATCGTTCCGCCTCTTGTAAGAATGCCGGAAAAATCTTTCGGTGTAAGCATACTGAAGTCCGCATAGATCAATCCTTTATATCCGTCTTTAAAACCGTAGATCTCCACATCGTCCCGTTTGGAGCAGATTCCTTTCACAACTCCGCGCATCGCCGCATTTAATGCCTGACAGTCTCCGCCGCTTGTCAACATTCCGATTCTTAACATAACGCACCCTCCTTGATCGTATCATCCGTGCATAACGCACCCCAAAACTGTTTTTCTGATATTTGAATAGTTTCTATAATGCAAATAAGCAGCCGGTAATTCCGACCGCTTATTATTATACTCTATTTACGGAAATCCAACAAGAAATTTTAAAACTACAGTCTCTTAAGCAGTTCTTCTCTTTCTTTTTCAAATCCCGGTTTTCCAAGCAGGGCGAACATATTCTTCTTATAACTTTCAACACCCGGCTGGTTGAACGGATTAACGCCGAGTAAATATCCGCTCACTCCGCATGCAAATTCAAAAAAGTAAAACAATTCCCCGAGATAAAACTCATTCTGCTCCGGAATCTTTACCATAAGGTTCGGCACATTACCGTCCGTATGCGCAAGGATCGTTCCGTTCATCGCACTCTTGTTAATGAAATCAACATTTTTTCCGGCAAGATAATTCAATCCGTCAAGATCTACCGGTTCTTCGTTGATCACAATCTCTGCTCTTGATTTTTCTACATTAAGAACCGTCTCAAAAAGAATTCTGTTTCCATCCTGAATAAACTGTCCCATAGAATGAAGATCTGTCGTAAGATCTACAGATGCAGGAAAGATTCCTTTCTGATCCTTGCCTTCACTCTCTCCGTAAAGCTGTTTCCACCATTCGGATACATAATGAAGACTCGGTTCGTAGTTTGCCAGCACTTCCACAGTTTTTCCTTTACGAAGAAGAATATTCCTGACAGCCGCATACTGCATTGCGCCATTCTTTTCAAAATCAGCTTCCAAAGCCGCCTTTCTTCCCGATGCCGCTCCTTCCATTAATTTGTCGATATCCGCTCCGCTTACCGCGATCGGCAGCAAACCTACTGCAGTAAGAACAGAGAAACGACCGCCTACATCGTCCGGCACAACGAATGTCTCGTAACCTTCTTCTGTGGCAAGATTTTTCAACGCTCCTTTCGCTTTGTCCGTCGTTGCGTAAATCCTCTTTGCAGCCTCTTCTTTTCCGTATTTTTTCTCCAACAGTTCTTTAAATACGCGGAAAGCGATAGCCGGTTCCGTCGTCGTTCCCGATTTGGAGATCATATTGATTGAAAAATCACGATCTCCGATCACATCGATCAGATCTTTTACATATGTACTGCTGATACTGTTGCCGACATAATAAATCTCCGGAGATTTTCTCACTTCTTTTGATACAACGTTCGCAAAAGAGTGTCCGAGAAATTCGATTGCCGCTCTTGCTCCGAGATAAGATCCGCCGATTCCGATCACAAGAAGCACTTCCGAATCTTCTCTGATTTTCTCAGCCGCTTTTTTGATCCGGTCAAACTCATCTTTATCATAATCAACCGGAAGATCGATCCAGCCGAGGAAGTCGTTTCCGGCGCCCGTTCTTGCAAGCAGCTTTTCCTTTGCCTGCTCTGCCAGTTCGCTCATATACTGCATCTCATGATCCTGTACGAAACCACATGCCTTTGAATAATCAAATGTTACTTTGCTCATCACAATCCATCCTCTCTGATACTTATTTTATGATTTATCTTTTGTCTGTTTTATAGATCCGGCAGAATTACTCTCCGCCATATACTCTTATTTTAACAAATATACACTTCCTAAGCAAGAAATTCCTCCAGTATTTGCCGTATCGTCTCCTCTCTGATCTGCGGATGCCCGCTGTCCGGTTCGTGTTCTCCCCCTCCTCTGCCGACATTTTGACTGAGCTTTTCCGCTTTCTTTCTCTCTTGCGGCTCGCCTTCGATATTAATAGGAAGCCGTTTCTCTACCATACTGCTCCCTGTCTCATCTAAAATCTCTCTGACTGCCTGCGCCCGCCATTGTTCATACTCCGTCTCCTGCATTGTTGCGGCGCCTTTTGCGTTTTCCTTTCTATCTGCCCTGTTCTCCTGCACCGGTACTGTACCGGCAGACGCTCCTTCTTTCTTATCGTCCGCCCCGGCAAATGTTTTTTGTTCTTTTACTTTTCCACCTCCATTTACATTTTCTGACGGGATTACGTCAATAAATTCTTTTTCTTTCCTGTTCTGTCTTCTTACCCTGACAGCGCATACATTTTCCAAATAATCGACCATATACATTTTAATCGCTTTTATCTTATACGGCTCGTCCGACATACGAATGATCACCATAAGAAGCACCGCTTCCGCCGCCCCGCCTGCTATGTACTGATAAACCGTTTCCGTAAGTCCGCCTTCCATGTAAGAAAGCGCCGCGCCGATCACCGCTAAAATACCGACAAACCAAACAGACAACAGCTCGATCTGACGCCATGTGTGTATCCGAAACAAAAATCCTCTGTATTCATAGATATATTTTTCTACAAATACACCGACATTTTCCACAGACTCATGCGCCATACAGGCATGTTCGTATTTTGCCTTTACAAGTTTCATCAGCTTATGCGTACTTTTCGGCATATTTCCAGCCGCTTTTATCAATCTGTACAAGGTCATCCGGTTTACGATCTTTGCCAGCACCCCAAGTATCCCGACTGCCGCCATCACATACATGACCGATCCGGAACTTACCATCATTGTCTCAAGCATAACAAGCCCTCCTGTTTTTTTATCTTTCACACGCCCCGTCTGTCAACGTCCGCTTGTGTTTGTAGCCATTATAAGGCAGGATTTCTGTCTTGTCCGCAAAAACCGTTCTACATTTTTCTACACCGCGCAGCCTTTTCTTTTGTAGGTTTCCCGATTTTCTTCTTTCTCCTTTTTTTCGTGCCGCGCATTTTTTTGCAGATCATCTCATACTGTTTTAGATATACTTTTTATTTTTCCTCTCAACTGCAAGCATCCTCTCTCTCTGACTGTAATATGTATAAATACGTCTCCCTTGTTTTTCTCTTTCTTCCTTTCTGTTCCCGTTCGATTTTCAACCGACTGCACTCATGTCGACTTTTCTCGAAAACAGACGCACAAAATTTGTATTTTCTTCCTCTGTTTGTTATAATTCCTTTTATAAAAATGAAGAAATCTGTTTTCAGGAGGTAAAATCATGGAATACAAACCAAAGGGCGTCTGCTCACGTCTTATTCATTTTGACATCGTGGACAATAAAGTAAGAAACGTATCTTTTGTCGGAGGATGCAGCGGGAATCTTCAGGGAATTTCTCACCTCATCGAAGGTATGGATGTAGATGAGGCGATCTCGCGCATTGAAGGCATCCGGTGCGGATTCAAACCGACCTCTTGTCCGGATCAGCTTGCCATTGCATTAAAAGAAGCTCGAAACGCTTAATAAGATGCCCGGCAAGACAAACGCTTTATTTTTTGCACGTTAATATTTTACTGTTATTATTACTTTTTTAATCATCAGGAAGGAAATGCTATGAATACAAAACCTGTTTTCCACGGAAGCGATATCGAAAAAATATGTGAATACTATCATCTTAATCAGGAGGATATCGTCAACTTCGGCGCAAATGTAAATCCTATCGGTATCTCCACCCATGTAAAACAGGTTCTTGCATCCCATTTGGATCTTCTTTCCTCTTATCCCGACCGTGACTATCAATCTCTTCGGAATACCGTTTCAGAATACTGCGGCGTTCCCGCAGACTACGTACTGCCCGGGAACGGCTCGAGTGAACTTATCTCTCTTTTAATCGAAACACGCGCCCCAAAGCGCACCCTTCTCCTTGGACCAACCTATTCGGAATACTCCAGAGAGTTGTCACTTTCAAATAGCAAATGCAACGAGTTTCTTTTAAAAGAAACTGATGAGTTTATTTTAAATGTAGATTTTCTCTGTCAGTCGCTCCTTGCCGGAAGTTATGATTTTCTTATCATATGTAATCCGAACAATCCTACGTCATCTGCCATTCTCCGATCTGATATGGAACGTCTTCTTACATTTTGCGAACAGCATGACATCTTTGTCATGATAGATGAGACTTATGTTGAATTTGCCCCTGTTATCGAAGACGTCACAGCAGTACCTTTTACGAAAACATTCAAAAATCTAATGGTTTTACGAGGCGTGTCAAAATTTTTTGCAGCGCCCGGAGTCCGCTTAGGTTATGGTATCACGGGTAACATGCCGTTTTTAAAAGCAATGAAAGAAAAGCAGATTCCCTGGTCTTTGAACAGCCTCGGCGCTTTTGCCGGAGAACTCATGCTGAAAGACGAAGAATATATCAGACAGACCCGCCGTCTCATTCTTTCCGAACGGGAAAAAATGTACTCTGCTTTAAAAGAGCAGCCTGCTTATAAAACATATAAGCCATACGCTAACTTTCTGCTTGTAAAACTTCTCCAAAAAGAAACGACCGCCTTTGACGTATTTACTCACTGCGTCAAAAACGGTCTTATGATCCGCGATTGTTCTTCCTTCAAAAGTTTAGACGGAGAATTTATCCGGTTTTGTGTTATGGACAGCAAAGACAATCAACGTCTTCTCGACGAACTCTCTTTCCTATGCCGTCAAAAATAATATAAAATAAAATATGGCGATTGCAGCGGCTATGATCCCGAGTACAAGCAAGATTTTATTTTTCATTTGTATTCCCTCCTTCTCCTCCTTCAAATGTGATTTTATAATCATCTAAATCATATGCCTGAGCAAAGTATCCTTTCAGGATCGTCTTTGCATTACTTCTTGCATTCTCATAAAGCCCGTTTGCCACCGCGTCTTTTTCGGCCTGTTCTTTTAGTTTGGCAAACGCCGCGTTATTCTCTTCCAGACGGATCTGATTGAAAATGCTTTCCTTCTCATGATATACACGAAACGAATCTTCATCAACCTGCGAACTTAAGATTCTGACTTCAGGAAGTTTCACTTTGATAGAATCTTTTTTTACTTCATATCGAATCTCGCCAAAATCATATCCCGCCTTTACGATCACATTGTAACTATAGATATATTTACTCTGCGTAAACGGAATGTCAATACCGAACAATTTTCTTACATCTTCGGTAACATTTACTTCTGTGCAATTTGCCTCCTGTGTCGCCAACTCCCCGATATCTTCAAACCCAAGTTTGGTCGTCTGGCTTTCATGAGTAATATAGCGTTTCATACCGATCGCTCCCGCGCCTCCCGCAAGCGCGATAATCGCTATAATAATAAGTATCTTTTGAATTTTCCACGGAATCTTAATTTTGAGTTTCCTATTTTGTTTCTTTATTTCTCTTTTAATTTCCTTTTTCAATTCTTCTCTTGTATCTTTTTCCTCTTCACTATATCTTTTGTCCATACATTCTCCCTTCACACACCCGTACTGTCTGCAGCGGATACAATCTTACACATACTGTTTTTTATGCAGATTTCCTGTTCTTTACCGGATATCTGCTCTCCTTGATTATACCAGATTTCTTTCGCCTTTGCTCCGCTATTTTGCAGAATATGACTGCAGCCTTAAATGAAAAACTAAATTCCACCATCATGCTGAATTTAGTCTTACTCTCTTCTTCTATATCCTATATTATTTTAGTACCTTCTATCCGCAGTAGAAAAGAGGTACTTATGTGTAAATCTATCCCTGGAAATCAAAAGCATATGACAATGGATCAGCGTATTATAATTGAAAAAAGGTTGGATCAAGGAAACTCCCTCCATAGCATTGCGCTACAGTTAGGAAAAGATCCAACCACTATCTCCAAAGAAATTAAAAAGCACCGCACTATTCAGGAACATAGCCACTTCAATGAATCAAAAAATAAATGTGCTCTAATAAAAGACTGCAAAAAAAAGAATATCTGTGAAATCTATGCTCCGATATGCAAAAGAATGTGTAAACTCTGCAACCACTGTAATTCCCATTGCGATGATTTCATTCCTCGCAGTTATCATTGTTCCAAACTAGATAAAGCTCCCTTTGTATGCAATGCTTGCAGTAAAAAAAGCGGATGCCGTTTGGATAAGGCTTATTATAGAGCCACGATTGCTCACAGGGAATATCGAACCGTTCTGATTGAATCGCGAACTGGTATCAACATTTCTCCTGAAGATTTGATAAGGCTGGATGAACTGGTTTCCCCACTGATTATGCAGGGGCAGTCCCCTTACATGATCCTACAGAATCATCCGGAGATCCCTTACTCAGAAAAAACGCTTTACAATTACATTGAATCCGGAGCTTTGAGTGTTAAAAATATCGATCTGCCTAAAAAAGTAAAATATAAGCTCCGTTCTTCCGGCTCTTCTGAATTAGTTGATAAAACAATCTATGAAGGTCGTACTTACAAAGACTTTCAGGCATTTTTAAAAGAGTTCCCGGATACAAGAGTTACTGAAATGGATACCGTTCTCGGCTGTGAAGGTTCCCACAAGGTGTTACTCACTTTCCACTTTTCCGAATGTTCTTTTATGATGGCGTATCTTCTTGACAGCAAAGAATCCGATCATATAAAAAATGTATTTGACTCCATTGAGCATGCGATTGGAACCTTTTCTTTTGCCTCTGCTTTTTCGCTGATTTTAACGGACAGAGGCGGTGAATTTCAGATTCCGGATGCATTGGAATGTGGTGAAGACAACCTGATTCGGACAAGTATTTATTATTGTGATCCGATGTGTTCCTGGCAAAAGCCGCATTGTGAAAAGAACCATGAATATATCCGAAAAATATGCCCGAAAGGAACATCCTTTGACGATTACTCGCAAAAAGAGATCAATCTGATGATGAGCCATATCAACAGTACTCCAAGACAAAGCCTTGGTGGATTGTCGCCTATGGCTCTTGCAAAAATCATGCTCCCACATGAACTTTTAAATTTTTTTGCTCTCACTGAAATACCGGCAGATGAGATCGTATTAACGCCTGCATTATTGAAAAAATAAAACCAGATAATAAAACAAATCTGCGGATAAAGGCTCCATATCACACATACCAGACAAGTGGAATTTAGTCTTACAGAGCAGATTCCAGTTGTCTCATTAGCATACATTTTTATTGCAGAAAAGCATTTATTATCTGGTTAAATTCCACTTTAAAGGATTTGACACAATTCGTCAAACCCTAAAATATCGAATTTAGTCTTCTGTATGGAATTTACTTTTACATATGGAATTTACTTATTCACTCAACCTTCGTTATATTTGCTTAATTTCCGTCAATTCATTCAATATTTTTTTAAGATTTTGTCGGTTTTTCTTAAGAATTTTTCTTTTTATTTTCCGCAATTTATTAAGACGACTATAATATCCTGTTTATGTCAGGAAATAAAGGGAATCCTGTAAATAACACTTAAAGGAGTTGCATTATATATGAAGAAACTCATTTATCCGGCAGCGCTTATTCTGCTTTTTATTATATTGACAACGACAATTCTGCCTGCCGACGCCGTCTACGGATCGAATACGGACTGGCTCTCCCAACATGCCGCTCTTGCGGAAACGATCCGTGACGCCTGCGTGGAACAGCACACGCTTCTTCCCGACTGGATCGATCTCGGAAGCGGAAGCAGCGGATATCAGTTTTCTTATTATGGATTTTTAAGACCTGATATTTTGATCGGATGTCTGTTTCCGCAAGTTCCGATGGTTTACATCCTGATCGGCTATATGCTTGCACTTTATCTCGCTTCCGTTCTTTTATGTTATATGTGGCTGCAAAGCGAGGATATTTCCCCGTTCTTTTCCTTCATCGGAAGCGTTTTATTTTTGACTGCGGGATGTCTTTTCCATATGCATCGTCAGATCATGTTTGTCAATTATCTGCCGTTTTTGATCCTTGCTTTTTTGTGCGTGAAGAAACGTAAGTTTCGCTTTCTCCCTCTTTGTATGCTTCTGATCTGCCTGCACAGCTTCTATTTTGCGATCGCCGCATTTGCCGCGATCGGCTGGTACTGGCTGAGAACGGAAAAAGAGACATTTTGGAAAGATTCGTTTTTCAAAAGATATATCCCTTCCGCCGTTCTTTCCGTATGCATGGCGGCGGCGCTCCTTCTGCCGACAGGACTTGTACTGATGGAGCACAGACGAAGCGGCGGCGGATTTTCTCTTTTGAAAATATTAGAGCTTTTCGGACCGAATATCTCTATGAACGGCATCTTGTTTAACGAATACGGACTGGGGCTTACATTGATCTGCTTTTACACGATACTTGCCGGATTAAATAAAAAAAATCCTGCCAAAAAAGAATTCTTTCCTGACAGCGTTTTATTTTTATCTTTCGGATTGTTCGGTATCTTTTCTTACATTTTAAACGGAACGCTCTACGCCAGACCGAAGATACTTATTCCGTTTCTGCCGCTGTTCATCCTGCACTGCGTACGTTACTTAAAATCAGCGCACACCGAAACAGACCGCGTTTCATCGTATCCGCTCTATCCGTTTGCCGTAATGCTTCCGCTTGGTCTGCTCTGGTTCAGTCAAGTTCAGTTTCCGTGGATTTTGATCGAACTTGGTATTCTGTTTTTATTTTGCCTGATACAAAGACGGAAACAAAACCTTATTTTGCAAATGTTTAAAAATCCCCGCATTTTTGCCCGGGTAGAATTGCTCGTCTATCTGCTCATACTGATCGCCCCGGTCGGTATGTATATTACAACTGCCAGAAAGGAAAACTGGGTAAAGAAAGCAGATGTTTCGGCAAAAGAAACTTACACAAAACTTGCGGAAATTCCGATGGATCCGCTCTATCATTTTGACAGCCTGACCGAACCGCTTGCAAACGGAAACCGCGCCCCAGAAGCGAAAATAACAAGAAGTTCTATGTATTCTTCTGTGACAAACAGCGCTTACTCCGACTTGTATTATGACGTGCTGAATACACCGATCCGAATCAATAACCGGATCGCGCTGCTTACTTCCGATAATCCGTTCATGCTTCATCTTCTTGGCGTTCGGTATATCGAGACAGAAAAAGATCATATTCCCGCCGGGTATACACCTCTGTATTCTTCGGCAAAAGACACGGTGGTCGCAGAGAATAAAAACGTGCTTCCGAATGTTTATTTTACATCGGATACAATCTCTGAAAAAGAGTTTGACCGTTTCAATCAAATCGAACAGTTGGAAGCGATTTCCCGCAAAACCATAATAGAAAACACTTCCACTGATACGGACAGCGACGTTTACCTCCCCGGAAAGTTTATCACTCCTTTTGCCCCGAAACTGTCGGCAGACGGCAAACTTCCCGATAGTTTGACTATCAAAAAGACTGCCGATAAGTATGACATAATCTCAAAATGTCAACAATCGTTGACATTTTATGTTGAAAATACAGGTTTTGGCAACATTTTGTTGCTTTCTTTCCAGGTGGATAATAAAACGATCGATCCTGTTGTCATCGACATTAACAACATACGCAATAAGCTTTCGGGACTATTTGCGCCTTACCCAAACGGAAACAATATGTTTCACTATCAGTTTTCAGCGGACAGCGACTCGGGTATGACAAAACTAAAGGTTACTTTTCCAAAGGGTCATTTCACTGTCAGCAACGTACAGTGGCATTTATGTAATAAACATATTTTCGACGACAAGAACACAATTACAAAAGCGGTCTGTGACAGCAGAACCGAACGCAGCGCCTTCCTTTCAGGCACGACTGTTTTTTCCGGAAGCATCCATGCAGAAAGCAACGGGGTTCTCGCATCTGCGATTCCGCGGCAAAACGGACTTGAGCTTTACATCGACGGCAGACGCACAGATATTATCCGCGTAAATAAAGCTTTTGCAGGAGCACATATCGAAAAGGGGACTCATAAGATCGAATTTCGATTTTCTCCTCCCGGAAAACAAATCGGCTGTATCATCAGCCTGATATCTCTGTTGTGCTATTTAAGTTACCTGATTTTTACATTTGGAGTCTTTACTTCAAGAAAAACACAAAATATTACAACGGCTCACCATAAAAACGCGCTGTAAGAAATTCACTATAATCATTATAAGAAAGAGGGAACTGACTTTGAAACGAATTTACTTAAGCAAAGAACTGCTCACTTACATCATTACCGGAGGAATCACAACCGGAGTTAATTACATGTTATACGGACTTTTTCTATTTTTTCACGTTCCGTATATTGCATCTAACAGTATCGCATGGACAGGCGCGGTTATCGCCGCCTATGTTCTGAACAGAAAATGGGTCTTTCGGTCAAACAGACGGATTCCCGAAGAGTTTTTCTCCTTTGCTGCTCTACGATTTATCACACTGCTCGTCGAAAACGTTCTGCTTTGGCTTGCCGTCGATCAATTATCACTTTCTTTGATCGGCTCAAAATTAATCGTAAGCGTCGTAACCGTGATCGGAAACTATGCGCTCTGCAAATACCGCGTTTTCAAAACTGCCGCTCATGGGCAGGATCAAAATATGATCAGAAAGGAGCTGCTGCCATATGACAATCAAAAATAATCCTGCTGACGATGTGATCAGCATTATCGTTCCGTGTTTTAATGAGGAGAGCGTTCTCCCCGCTTTTTACAGCGCGGTTTCAGACGCCGCATCCTCGATCGAAGGCGCTGTCTGCGAATTTCTTTTTATAGATGACGGAAGTTCTGACCGAACGGCAGAGATCCTTCAGCATTTTACAGAGAAAGACGAGCGTGTCCGTTTTCTTACATTTTCCAGAAACTTCGGAAAAGAAGCCGCCATGTACGCCGGACTTCAAAATGCATCGGGAGACTACTGTGTATTTATGGACGCCGATCTGCAGCATCCGCCCGCTCTGCTTAAAAACATGTATCACGCTGTCAAATACGAAGGATACGACTGCTGTGCAGGACTTAGAGAGGACCGAACCGGAGAAAATCCGATCCGCACGTTCTTATCCCGCTCTTTCTATCACTTGATCGGGAACGCATGTCATCTCGATATGGGAGACGGAAAAGGTGATTTCCGAATGATGAACAGAGCTATGACGGACTCTATTTTGGAACTCAAAGAATACAACCGCTATATGAAAGGGATCTTCTCTTTCGTTGGATTTGATACAAAATGGATTCCGTTTCACAACACTGAGCGCGCCGCAGGAAAAACAAAATGGAATTTCCGCTCTCTGTTCCGCTATGCAATGGACGGAATGTTATCATTTTCTTCCGCCCCCGCTTCCCTGCCCGGCTTCATCGGCATGTTTCTCCTGATCGCCGCCGTTGTCACAGGACTTGTTTCCGTTTTCACCGGACATAAAGCAAACTGGATCCTTCTGCTTGTCTGCCTGATCCTCGCGTTGAACGGCATACAGATGATCTTCCTGTCACTGCTCGGACAATATATGTCGAAAGATTATATGGAAAGCAAGAAACGACCGATCTATATTATAAAAAAGAAAGGGGGGTTTTAACCCCTCCTTTTCTACGACAGCTCTAAGTTTCCTGTATAAAGCTGATAATACGTTCCTTTCTGTGACAGCAACTCATCATGTGTTCCACGTTCGATAATACGTCCGTGTTCCAGCACCATGATCGCATCGCTGTTTCGGATCGTCGAAAGTCTGTGGGCGATTACAAATACTGTACGCCCTTTCATAAGGTTATCCATACCTTTTTGAACGATACTTTCTGTTCTTGTGTCAATAGACGATGTCGCTTCATCCAGGATCAGTACCGGCGGATCGGCAATGGCAGCTCTTGCGATCGCAAGAAGCTGACGCTGTCCTTGAGACAGTTCTTCTCCGTCTCCGCTCAAGCGCGTCTCATAACCTTTCGGAAGCATTCTGATGAATCCGTCTGCATGAGCCAGCTCTGCTGCCTTATAAACTTCCTCATCTGTCGCATCCAGTTTCCCGTAACGAATGTTTTCCATAATCGTTCCTGTAAACAAATGTGTATCTTGAAGAACGATACCAAGCGATCTTCGCAGATCAGCCTTTTTAATCTTGTTTATATTAATATCATCATAACGGATCTTTCCGTCCTGAACATCATAGAAACGATTGATCAGGTTTGTGATCGTTGTCTTTCCCGCTCCCGTCGAACCGACAAAAGCAAGTTTTTGTCCCGGCTTCGCGTACAGAGTCAGATCATGAAGCACCATGTGGTCTTCCGTATATCCGAACGTCATATCATAAAATCTCACGTCGCCTTTCAGCTCCGTATATGTCACTGTGCCGTCTGCCTGATGCGGATGTTTCCATGCCCACAAGCCTGTTCTTTCTTTACACTCCGTAAGATTTCCCTGTGCATCCTTCTTTGCGTTTACAAGAGTAACATATCCTTCGTCTACTTCCGGCTCTTCATCCATCATATTAAAAATACGTTCCGCACCTGCAAGAGCCATGATGATTGAGTTAAACTGCTGGGCAATCTGCATAAACGGCTGAGTAAAGCTCTTCGTAAACTGAAGATAAGACGCCATCACGCCAAGCGTAATGTTTCCGATGCCGAGTACCGAAAGCGCGCCGCCCAGTACAGCAGTCAAAACGAACTGTAAGTTTCCCATATTTCCGATAACCGGACCCATGATACTTGCAAACGTATGTGCCTTTGATGAACTGACGAACAGACTTTCATTCAGCTGATCGAATTCTTCTTCCGAAATCCGTTCATGGTTAAATACTTTCACGACCCGCTGTCCCGTCATACGCTCTTCCACAAATCCCGTGATACTTGCCAGATCAAGCTGCTGCCGTACAAAGTATTTTCCGCTGTTTCCTCCGACCATTCTCGCAACAGCCGTCATCACCCCGATCATCACAACGGCGAGAACTGTCAGGATCGGACTTAAAACAAGCATCGCAATAAATGTGACTACGATCGTAAGAGCCGACATAAGCACCTGCGGGATCGACTGATTGATCATCTGACGAAGCGTATCCGTATCGTTTGTATAAAGGCTCATGATCGAACCGTTTGTATTCCGGTCAAAATAACGGATCGGCAGTTTCTGCATATGTTCAAACATCTCGTCGCGGACACGTTTCAGCACGCCCTGCCCGATCACGACCATAAGTCTCGTGTAAATGAAGGAGGCAATTACGCCGCTCAAGAAAATACATGCCAATATACCAAGCGCCTGATACAGTTCTGTGTAATCCGGACTTTTTTGCCCGATCAGCGGGATAATATAATCATCCAGCAGAAACTTCAGCGACAATGAGACCGAGATCGTCGCAATCGAACTGACAAGAATACAGATCAGTACGATAATAAACTGTACTTTATATGTTTTCGTCACATATCCGAGTAGACGTTTTGCTGTTTTTAATGTATTTTTATTCAACGACGGTTTTGTCGGTTTCTTTTCTTTACTCACTGTCCTTTCCTCCTTTCATCTGTGATTCATATACTTCCCTGTAAATCGCATTCGTTTTCAGCAATTCCTCCGATGTTCCGATTCCGCTGATCTCTCCTTTGTCCATTACGATAATAACATCCGCATCCTCTACCGAAGAAACTCTCTGCGCAATGATGATCCGTGTCGTATCCGGAATCTCTTCTCTGAAAGCCTGACGAATCAGCGCGTCTGTTTTCGTATCTACCGCGCTTGTCGAGTCGTCCAGAATAAGGATCTTCGGCTTTTTCAAAAGCGCCCTTGCAATACAAAGTCTCTGCTTCTGACCGCCTGACACATTATTTCCGCCTTCTACGATCATCGTCTCATATTGATTCGGAAACTCTCTGATAAATCCGTCCGCCTGCGCCAGCTTACATACGCGTTCTACTTCCGCATCACTTGCAGTTTCATCACCCCAACGGATGTTCTCATAGATACTTCCTGTAAAAAGTACATTTTTCTGAAGAACGACAGACACCTGATCCCGCAAAGCTTTCAAATTATAATCCCGCACGTCTGTTCCGCCGACTTTCACTGTTCCCGACGTCACATCATACAGTCTCGGGATCAACTGCACGAGCGTTGACTTAGCGCTTCCCGTACCGCCGATGATTCCGACGATCTGACCGCTCTTTATATGAAGGTTTACATCTTTCAACGAAAGATTGCCTCCCTCTCCCGCATAACTGAAGTTCACATGTTCAAATTCGATATCTCCGTTTGTAACTTCCGTAACTGCATCCGCTTTGTCTTCCATTTCCGGTACTTCATCCAAAACTTCGTTGATACGTTCCGTAGACGCTTCCGCGATCATGATCATAACGAATACAAACGACACCATCATAAGAGACGTCAGTATCTGAAGTGCATAGACGATCACACTTGTCAGCTCTCCTGTAAGCATATCTCCGCTTATGATACTTTCGCCGCCGATCAGCACCATTGCAAGAACGACTATATACATAGTAAACTGCATCGTCGGAGAGTTCCAGGCAACGATTTTCTCTGCTTTTGTAAAAAGCCGGAATACAATACCCGAGATCTTTCCGAATTTTTCAACTTCATGGTCTTCCCGAACGTACGCTTTCACGACGCGGGCTGCGTTGACGTTTTCCTGAACGACATTATTCAATTCGTCATATTCGTCAAACACCTTGATAAAATGCGGGTGCGCTTTCTTTGCGATAAAGATCAAAAGTCCTCCCAAAACCGGAATCGTGATCAACATCATAAATGCGATCGCAGGACTGATCGTCACCGTCATGATCAGGGACATCACGATCATGATCGGCGCTCTTGCGAGCAGACGGATCGTAAACATATACGCCATCTGTACATTCGTAATGTCGGTCGTCAGTCTTGTCACAAGACCCGGCGTTGAAAAATGATCGATATTACCGAATGAAAAATCTTGTATTTTATAAAAAATATCATGTCTTAAATTTTTAGCATATCCCGAAGACGCTACCGCCGCAAGCTGACCTGCCTTCGCTCCGAAAAAAAGCGCCACGACCGCAAGCAGTACGAGCAAAGCGCCCAGCTTTATGATATATGCCATATCTCCGTTCATGATCCCCACATCAATAATCTTCGCCATCAAAAGCGGAATGAGAACTTCCACAAACACTTCCGCGGCTACAAGAACAGGTGTCAGAAACGATTGTTTCTTATACTCGCGCACTGAGCGCAGTAATTTTTTATCCATCTTTTCTATTAGCTCCTCTCTCTACTATTGATTTTTGTTTACATGCTGCTTTCTTTCCCCCGAACTGTTTCCCTCCCGGCACAGTTTCCTTTGATCGGCTTTGATCACACTGCGCCGGCTGCCGCCGTCTTTTGTTTTTCGGTACAGCATTTTTCATCTTCAAACAAATTGGCGGAAATCAGTTCCAGCGTTTCTATACAAACCGCCATTTTTTCATCAGGTATCCCCTGACGGATGATTTTTTCCGTACGATCAATGTTCATCAATACATGTTCTCTGACTTTTTCCGCTTTCTCTGTCGGCACGATCTTTTTCAGCCGCGCATCCCGGTCTTCTGCTTTCCGCAAAATAAATCCGTTTTTTTCTAAAAGCTGTAAGATTCCCGTCGCTGTGGATCTCCGGATCTGAAATTCCGCCTCAACATCCTTCTGGTAAATATCCCTGCTCATTGACTGAAGCAATATGTAATGAAGTACATGCCTTTGCATATTTGTCAAAGAATCCTCTTCCTCATGACAATTCATTCTCCGCTTCAGTTGATGCGAGATCCGATTGATGATCTTTCCTACGTCACACCGCTCTTCCATAATCCATCCTCTTCTCTTTCTGATTTCCGTATCCGCATTTTTCGTATTGACTTTTCCTTTTTTACGAAGTCGTTTGACCTCTGTATTATGCACAAAATTATAATAGTTCGGGTGCTAACAATATAGTATATGTAGCAAAATTTTTAATGTCAATCCTTTTTTCTGTATTATTTTTCAATTTTCTGTATTATTTTATAATTTATACTATTTTGACGAATTTTTTACTATTTCGCACAATAAAGTATGGCATTTTCACGAATAGAATTGTATAATAAAGGGGAGTAAATTATAAGGGAGGACTCAAGCATGAAACAAAATAATATGTTAGCCATGATCTTGGCCGGTGGACGCGGTTCCCGTCTTCATGACCTGACCCAGAAAGTCGCCAAACCGGCTGTTTCATACGGCGGAAAATATCGGATTATTGATTTTCCACTCAGCAACTGTGCCAACAGCGGAATCGACGTTGTAGGCGTATTGACTCAGTACGAATCCATTCTTCTCAACAGCTATGTAGCTGCCGGAAGACGTTGGGGATTGGACGCGAAAGACAGCGGCGTCTATGTACTCCCGCCCCGTGAAAAATCAGATGCCAATCTTGATGTTTACCGTGGAACTGCCGATGCGATTTCACAAAACATAGACTTTATCGACACGTATTCTCCGGAATATCTTCTTATTCTCTCCGGCGACCATATTTACAAAATGAACTATGCAAGGATGCTCGCATTCCACAAAGAGAGTAAAGCCGACGCGACAATCGCAGTCATTGAAGTTCCGATGAAAGAAGCGAGCCGATTCGGTATCATGAACACCGATGAAACAGGACGCATCGTAGAATTTGAAGAGAAGCCGGAACACCCGAAGAGCAATCTTGCTTCCATGGGTATCTATATCTTCAACTGGAAACTGCTTCGCAAAACGCTTCTTGCCGATATGAAGAACGCGGATTCCAGCCACGATTTCGGAAAAGACATTATCCCGGCGCTTCTCAATGACGAGAAGAAGCTCTGCGCTTACAAATATAAGGGATACTGGAAAGACGTCGGAACGATCGACTCCCTCTGGGAAGCAAACATGGATCTTCTTGACAAAAACAATGCACTTGACCTGAACGATCCGGCATGGAAGATTTACACAGAGGACGTAACGGCTCTTCCGCAGTATATCGGCGCCGACGCTGTTGTTGACCGCGCTTTTATCACACAAGGCTGCGTTGTCAACGGTAAAGTTAAAAATTCTGTCCTGTTTACAGGAGCAAAAGTTGCCGAAGGAGCACAGGTTATAGACAGTGTTCTTATGCCGGGGGCAGAAGTTGCCGAAGGAGCTGTCGTTACACGCACGCTCGTTGCAGACGGTGTCAAGATCGGTAAAAACGCCGTTGTCGGAAGCGCTGACAGCAAGAATATCGAACTTGTGGCAAAACGTGTAAAGGGGGATGAATAATATGAACAGAGCTTTTGGAATTATAAATTTTGCCGGAAATCATATTAAAGTAGACGGTCTTCAGGATTTTCGTCCTGTCGGCGCTTTCTCTTTCCTCGGACGTTACCGCATCATTGATTTTCCGATTTCTAATATGAGCAACAGCGGAATTGACAATATCGAAGTATTTATCAGAAGAAAACCTCGCTCCCTTACAGAGCACCTCGGAACAGGCCGCCATTACAACATCAACTCAAAACGCGGCAGTCTGAATATCATGTATACAGAACACGGTCAGATCGGCGACATTTACAGTACCGACATTACCGCTTATATGGAAAACATAGAGTGCCTCGAGGAGATGCCTCATGAATACGTTGTCATAGCTCCGAGTTATATGGTTTACAAAGCTGATTACAGCGAATTTCTCGACGCTCATATCGAATCCGGCGCGGACATCTCTATGATGTATCACTCGGTCGATAACGCCAAAGACGCTTTTTTGAACTGTAACGCTTTGAATATCAACAAACAAAAAGGAGTTCTTGCAATCGAACCGAATCACGGAAATGCGAAAAACCGCAACATTTCCATGGATACATATGTTATGAAAAAAGATCTCTTCATCGAACTTGTTCGCAAAGCAAGCAAAAGATCATCTATGTACACGTTTGCCGACATTCTTGATGAAGAATCCGAAAATCTTGATATTCGTGCGGTATCCCACCGTGGGTTCTTTGCGATCATTAATGATTTTAACGCATATTATCAGGCAAATATGTCTCTTGTAGACCTGAATAATGCCGGAAGTCTTTTCGACAAAGACTGGCCGATCTACACGCACACGAACGATTCCTGTCCGACTCAGTATTTTGAAGGAAGCAAGGTGACTTCTTCTGTTGTTTCCAATGGATGCCTGATCGAAGGAACAGTTGAAAATTCCATCATCGGAAGAGGATGTGTTATCAAATCCGGCGCTATTGTAAAGAATTGTATCATATCTGCCGATGTTGTTATCGGAAAAGGCGTTCATGCGGAAAATCTCGTCGTAGATAAACATGCGCGTCTCATCCGCGGAAAACGTATCATCGCCGCTCCTGAAAAACCGGGATATGTAAAACGAGGCGATAAACTTTAAGTTTTAAAATAAATGAATGTAAACCTTCAAGATTTTCCCTCTTGATTATTCAGGGAGTACATGGTCGAACATGCGTCATGTACTCCCTGCCCCTTTTTCTGGATTTTCTCCATTTTTTCCTGTATAATGATCTGTATCTGAAACTGCTTACATACACCCGAAAAGGAGTACGAACTATAATGTTAAAATCTTATATCGCCTTCGATCTTGAAACAACAGGGTTAGATCCGATGAACAATGAAATTATAGAAATAGGCGCTTTAAAAGTCAGAGACGGAAAAGTCAGCGAACGCTTTATGGAATTTATCAAACCGCAGGAACTCATTTCGCCCGCCATCACAGGCCTAACCGGTATATCAAACGATATGGTCGCATCTGCTCGTCCCGCCCGTTCTGTTATCACAGACTTTATTGATTTTTGCGAAGAAGATATTCTCATAGGTCACAACATCATCTTTGATTACAGTTTTACAAAGTGTACGGCTGCCCGTGAAGGACTTCCGTTTGAAAAAATGGGGATCGATACTTTAAAAATCGCCAAAAAAGTGCATCCCGAACTAGAATCCAAAAGCCTTAGCGCTTTATGCGAACATTATAAAATAGAAAATAAGGCAGCCCACCGCGCTTATTTTGACGCGCTTGCAACTGCCAAATTATATCAGACGCTCTCCCATTATTTTGAACCTGACAATCCAAAGACGTTCAAACCGTCGCAGCTTACATATAAGATCAGGAAGCCTCAGCCTGCCACACCAAAACAGCTTGCTCTTCTTGAACGTCTGACAAAAAATAAAAAAACGTTTTCTCATAATACAGAAGCGTTCTCTTGCAATGCAGAAGCGCTCTCTTATAATCCGGAAACGCTTTCACGAAGCGATGCTTCCAGGCTGATCGACAGATTACTGAAAGGGAATTGATTCTTACATTTTCCACATATAATCTTCAACTATTTCAAACGGCGCAGGTCCGATTTTCAGCACAGCCGAATGAAATTCCTTTTGTAAGAAATCTTTTCCTTTCTCGTCAACCCACATTTTCTTTAATTCAAGGAATTCTACATACCCGATATAGTATTTCAGATAGTTGGCAGGCGAACCGAGGATCAGCTTATAGATTTCGCCGACTGCATCTTTATCTGTAATCCCGTAGTTTTTAAAAAATGCTTCCGTATCTTCGACGCTCCACCCGTCATAATGGATTCCGATATCCGCAAGGGCATAAAGCGCCAGTATGATAGAGGCGTTTTTCTGTAAAAGGGTCGCCTGCTCTTTGGAAAGCCCCATCAGATAATAACTGCCCATTTCCGCATAAGTCGCCCATCCTTCCACATATCCGCCGAAATCAAGAAGACTTCTGATTGGATCAGGATGCGTACTTTCATAATAAATCGTCTGATAAAGATGTCCCGGATATCCTTCATGAGCAAGTGTCGTAAAAAGCGTCATATCGTTTCCCATGCGCGCCCTGTTAATATAGATCACGTTTTGCTGTGAATTATCGATCGCGGGTATCATGTAAAACGCAGGACTTAGATGTTCCTCCATTGCCTCCGGAACATACTTTACTTCCAGCTTTGTCTGAGGCGGTTCCGGAAACGCAGTTTTCGATCCTTCTTTTAACTGTTCCAATATCTGCTCTGCCTTTTTATCTGTGATCACCGCCGCAGCTTCCTTAGCTTCCTTTGTTGTCAGACCGAGCACTTGCTCCATCGCCGTAAGATCTTCGTTTATCTGTCTGCGTGTCAAATCTTTTAGTTCCTCTACCGAACGTCTTGAACCGGTTGACTGCCGGGCAAGAAGTTCGTAATATTCCTTCCCCTTCGGAAAATATACAAGACCTTTTTCATTTTTACCCGATCCTTTGAGCTGTTCCAGTTCCTCCGTCATACGCTCATACGCAGGAAACACATAATCGGATATTGCAAGTGCATTTTCCTGTATATAGTCACTTTTTTCTTTCTCTGTCAATGTATTTAATTCCATCACTCGATCTGCAAACGTCGAATACAAGTAATTTCCGTTCCCCATTTCCAAAAAGGCGCGGCACTGCCCGATCACTGTTTCCACCGCCTGATCCGGCATGAACAAACCCATCTCTGCCTTTTTCTTTTCAAATATCATGATCTCTTCAAAATATTCTTCCGTCTGTCTTACAAGCGCCAGATATACTTCCACATCTTCCTTATCATAAAAACGATATTCTGATAAAACTACCGGAAGCTGTGTCTGCACTCCGCTTACAAGCCCGAGCGGTTCTTCATACATTGTATAATCCGCGCTCTTTTTCATCAGCTTTAACCGATAATTTAAAATGTCATATGTAATCTTATTTTGTACGTTAAGATCATCATAGTTGAATCCAAGAAGAGCCTGACGCATATTTTCCGCCGCCGCCTTGACTGCTTCCGGCTCTCTTTCAAACTGACCGAATGTAGCGTCAGTTGCTTCAATCCCATATTTTTCCGGCGCTTTAAGCGTATAATGCAGACTCACTGTATTTGCCGACACTTCTTTGCAGAATAGTTCCGCCGTGTATTCTTCAAATCTTGCATCTTCACTTTGCCTTTTTCCTGCGCTTTTCGCACCTTTTGCTCCCTGCTTACTCTCCATTGAGCATCCGCCCACTGACGCCACAGAAAATACAAGTATTATAACGAGCAAAAGATTCAAAATTTTGAAATATATTCGTTTCTTTTGATTATTATTTACTTTCTCTTTGCCGTTACATTTCCATATCGGCATAATAACCCCCGAATCTTCTTTTACTGCATCCTATGTTATATCCGGCCTTAATATACATTGCTTTTTCTTATTTTAGGAATGGATCTTCCTGCCGTACATATAATCAAATAATCCGTACATTCTGTAAAGGAAGGTTTATTATGCAGCTTCTCGTCTATATTTCAAACTATATTGTTCCGTTCCTTATACTAAGCATCATCGTTTACGGTCTGTCCGCAAAGGTCAATGTTTACGAAACATTTATCAAAGGAGCAAAAAGCGGTTTTTTTACAGTCGTTCGGATCATGCCGACGCTTATCGGACTTATGGCGGCCGTCGGAATACTCCGCGCTTCCGGGTTCCTTGATTTCATTTCCGGTCTGCTTGAAAACTTTACCGGAAGGATCGGTTTTCCCGGCGAACTCGTTCCGCTTACTATCGTAAAAATGTTCTCTTCGTCTGCAGCGACAGGACTCCTCCTCGATATTTTCAAACAATTCGGCACAGACTCCCGTCTTGGTATGATCGCATCGATCTCGCTGTCTTGTACAGAGACAATCTTCTATACGATGAGTGTTTACTTTATGACTGCCGGAATCAAAAAATCCCGCTACACGCTCGCCGGTGCGCTTATCGCTACATTCGCGGGACTTGCCGCAAGCGTCCTCCTCGCATAACCTGAGCAGCATCTAAGTGCCGGTTTTATTTAAGGCTTTGAATATGGTTCGGTTTAAGACTTGAACGTCGGTCCGATTTAAGATTTGAGTATGGCTCGGCTTAAGACTTGAACGTCGGTTCGGTATTTGAACATCGGTTTTTGTTTAGGATTGTAGACCGAGGCGCTTTATGCTAATATATTACTATAATGTGATCATGGAGGTGTTTTTATGGCAAGTGTGACATTAGAACACTTATCGAAAATTTACTCAAACGGTTTCGTCTCCGTCAATGATGTCAGTCTTCGTGTTGACAACGGCGAATTCATTACTCTTCACGGTCCCAGCGGATGCGGAAAATCTACGATCCTCCGCATGATCGGCGGATTAGAGGATATCACTTCCGGTAAGATTTATCTCAGTGATGAATTATTAAACGATATTTTGCCGCGTGACAGACGGCTTGCGATGGCGTTCCAAAATTATACGCTTTACAAGCATTTTAACGCCTACGACAACATGGCGCTCGGTCTGCGTCTGAGGGATTTTCCCCGCAACATTATCGACAGCCGTGTAAACGATGCCGCCAAACTTCTCGGGATTTCAGGAGTTCTGGGGCAGAAGATCAAGGCGCTTTCTGAAAGAGACAAGCAAAAAGTCGCTCTCGGACGCGCGATTGTCTGCCAGCCGAAAGTCCTCCTCGTAGACGAAGATTTTGCGCGTCAAGATCCTGAACGAAGAAAAGAGATGCTTTGTGATATTCTCGAAATTAACGAAGAACTTAAAATTACCGTCTTATATGTAACAAACGATCCTTTGGAAGCCCGCACATTAGGCAAAAAGATCGTATTTATGAAAGACGGCAAAATAACCGATATCGGATAACCTCCGGTATCGGTTATTTTTTAGTTTCCTTCACCACTTTTTAGTTTTTCAAGATAGTTATAAATTTCTCTTTTCTGCACTCCTCGATCTTTTGCGGTTTTCTTCATCGCTTCTTTTTTATCGATTCCCTGCGACAGATAATACTCCATATGTTCTTCGATCGACAGATTACTCCACTTCTTTTGCTCTTCCTGCTCGATCTCTTCACGGCTCAATCCTTCAATTACAAGAACGCACTCCCCTTTCGGAAGATTTTCTTCATAATAAGAAACCGCTTCCAAAAGAGTCGATCTATACACAGTTTCATGCCGTTTTGTCAGTTCCCGGCATACGCTTACCCGCCTGTCGCCGAGCCGCTCTCCCAGCATCTTCAATGTTTTGATAAGACGGTGCGGAGCTTCATACAAAACGATTGTCCTCTGTTCCTTTTCCAGACAACTTAAGACAGCTTCCCGCTCTTTTTTATCTGATGGCAGAAAAGCTTCAAACGCAAATCTTCTTGTCGGAAGTCCCGAGATCGTAAGTGCAGACACACACGCCGAAGCTCCGGGAACAGCAGTAACCGTAATCCCTTCTTCATAACACATACGTACAAGCTCTTCTCCCGGATCGGAGATCCCGGGCGTTCCCGCGTCTGTAATAAGCGCAATATCTTTTCCTTCCAAAAGCTTCTCTATAAGCACTCTTCCTTTATCAAATTTATTGTATTCATGGTAGCTCGTCATCGGCGTTTCAATCTCAAAATAATTCAAAAGCCTAATGCTGTTACGTGTGTCTTCCGCCGCGATAAGATCTGCCTCCCGAAGCACTCGAAGAACTCGAAATGTAATATCTTCTAAATTCCCGATGGGCGTCGCACACAAATAGAGAGTTCCTGCCATCTTTCCCTCCTGTTTTTCTCTTCGTCTCTTTTTGTTTTCTGTTTTCTTTTCTTGTTGTCTATTTTTTTATTTCTTTATTTGTTTTTTCATTTCTTTTTTATATCTTTTTAATTCTTATTTATTTTACCTTTTCATTTCTTTTTATTTATAAATCACAAGCGGCGGTTCTACCGTGATACGCGGCTTTGCCCCGCGTACGCCTTCTATCATTACCATCGTCGGCTCTTTATCAAGATACGGATAAATAAACTGAATCCGTTTCGGCTCAATTTTATAATAATTCATTTTAATCATAATCTCCGTCAGCCTGAATGGACGGTGTATCATATAAAATCTTCCCTTATCCTGCAAAAGGCGCATACTCTCCCGCAAAATATCATCAAGTGAACAAAGCACCTCATGCCGTGCGATCGCCTTGGCGTCCGCCGGATTGCGAAGTCCGTGATCTGCGATCATGTACGGCGGATTTGTCGTGATCACATCAAAAAAGGCCGGCTTAAATATTTCCGCCGCCTCTTTGATGTCGCCTGTCACAATATCCACTTTATCTTCTAAACCGTTATAGTCTACACTTCTTCGAGCCATCTCTGCCATCTCCGGCTGAATCTCCAGACCTGTAAAATGACGTCCCTGCGTCTTTTCAGACAACAGTATCGGTATAATCCCGTTCCCTGTTCCCAGATCAAGAGCCCGCTCCCCCGCCTTTATTTTCACAAAATCCGAAAGAAAAACAGCATCTACGCCAAAACAGAATTTCTTCGGATCCTGAATCAATTCAAGACCGTTAAGCTGCAGATCATCCAGTCGCTCGCCCGGAAAAAGAACCGCTTCTTTCCCCTTCTTTTGTCCGCTCATATGCCGCTACCTACTCCTTTTCAAGTTCCGCAAGCTGCTTCATCTCTTCTTTTGTAACTTTCTGTTTCTTTCGTCTCGGTTTAAATTTCAGCTCATCCGCCATATATTCTCTGATCTCTTTCTCATCGTTTTCCAAATTTACGATTACTTTTACCAATCTGCGCAGAACGCTCAATGAATGGACAACTCCTGTAAGTCCGTCTTTTGTCGTAACCGCATCCCCGACTGACGGAAGCTGGCTGTTAAGCATCTCATACGTCTCTTCTTCATTCGTCAGACAACACATAAGCCTTCCGCACACACCTGATATCTTCGTCGGATTCAGAGACAGATTCTGTTCTTTCGCCATCTTAATCGACACAGCGGAAAATTCAGTCAAATATGTGCTGCAGCAAAGCGGCCGCCCGCAGATACCGATCCCCCCGCGGATCTTCGTCTCGTCACGCACTCCGATCTGACGAAGTTCGATCCTTGTGCGAAATACTGCGGCAAGATCTTTTACAAGCTCTCTAAAATCAATTCTTCCGTCTGCTGTGAAATAAAATAATATCTTATTCCCATCAAAAGTGTACTCAACGTCGATTAATTTCATTTCCAGTCCATGCTTACGGATTTTTTCAAGGCAGATCTTAAACGCCTCTTTTTCTTTCTGTTTGTTTTTATTTACAACTTTCTGATCCTGCTCAGTCGCAATCCTGATCACTGATTTCAACGGCTGGATCACATCTTCTTCGGCAACTTCTTTTACTCCGCTTACAACTCGCCCGAACTCTACGCCGCGGGCAGTTTCCACGATCACATTGTCGCCTTGCTTAATATCAAACTGTCCGGGAGAAAAAAAATAAATTTTCCCGGCAGTACGAAATCTGACTCCGATTACTTTTACCATTTTGTCAATTCTCCTTTATCGTCAGCAGGAGCAGTTCCATCGTCAGCTCAAAATTTACATTCGCTTTCATTCTTGCCTTTGCCTTTTCAAGAGAATCGAGAATATTTTCAATCCCCTCGTATGAGCTCTTCTTCGCCCGCTCCCGAATATATTTCATCTGATCGGAAAACACGACCCGATCCACACTTCTTGTTGCTTTATAGATCAACACATCTCTGTACCATATCGCGATCATATCAAGATAATCGCTGATCTCCATCTTATATATCATGCAGCGTTTTACCGCTTCCATCAGATCCGGAACTGTCATCTCGTCGATATTTCTCAGCAAATGTACAACTTCCTCTTTAATCTCATTGAAATATTCGGAGTTTGCCAACATGATCGCCTTCCCCATATTTCCCTGAGCAAAAGCAACGCAGACATCTGCTTTATAATCCGGCACTTCCAACTGCTCCATGAGATATTTTTTCACGAGCTGATCTTTAATATTGCGAAGCTTCATCATAACACATCTTGAACGGATCGTCGGAAGAAGTGTCTCCGCATTCTCCGTCAGAAGCATGATAACGGCATACTCCGGCGGTTCTTCGATTGTTTTCAAAAGCGCGTTCTGCGCCTCCACGCTCATCATATCCGCATCTGCTATAATATAGATTTTATATTTGCTGCTGTACGGCCGGATCATAATATCGTCATTCACCTGCGTACGGATATCTCCTACTCCGATCGTATTCGGTTTCTCATGCATGATCCGGATAATATCCGGCTGATTTCCGCCTGCCGCCTGCCTGCACGAACGGCATTTTCCACAGGCGTCGCCGTCTTCATCCCGGTTTTCACATTGCAGGCTCATGGCAAACAAATTCGCAAGCAGCTTCTTCCCTGAACCTCTCTCGCCATTCAAAATATACGCATGAGAAACTGCGTCCGCAGTCACTGCGTTCTGAATGTACTTAATAATATTCTTATGTCCTACTACGTCTTTAAAACCACTCATCCATATCACCTGCACTCTTAAAATTAATTTTCCAAAATGCCTCTCAGAAGACGTTTCCCTTTCAAGACATACTCCTATTGTACTACAATTTTAAATTAAAAGGTATTACAAAAGAGTGAAATCTCATAAAAACTGATAAAATCTATCTTATTTCTTCAATATATCTTTGTATTTTATTCAGACACTCTGTGAAATCTTCATTGCCAAACCGCTCTGTAATCCCGCTTTTGATAAGATTTTCTTCCGAAAAGTCCTCCTCGTCCGCAAGAAAACGGCGGCACATCTCCGCATATTTCGGCTTCTCCTGTCTGCGTTCCCGCTCAAGCGCGCGGGCAAGCCGCAGTCCGTCTTCCACTTCGAGATAAACCGGCACGATCGCCTCCTCTCCGAAATATTCCCGCAAAGCCTGATATGACACGAGCGTTCCGATCAAAAGATAATCTGCGGCGCTTAGATCGATCTGCCCGTCATCCGCAGTAAAATAAGTCCATATTCCGCACTTTGTGTTATAAGACCGGGACTCTATCACCTTCCCGTCCTCCTTCATCGCACGAAACTGTTCCGGATCCACAAAATAATATTCGACGCCGTCTTTTTCGCCTTCTCTGATCGGACGGGTCGTATAGGGAACAATCAAACGAAACTCTTTATATTGCTCTTTTAACTTTTTATAAACAGTATCCTTTCCCGAAGAACTCTTTCCCATCACACAATAAATTTTACCCATTTATCAATACCTCAATCTTTCCTTTCACCTTTGTTCCCTCAATCCGAAATCCCATTTTTTCATACTCGGACATCTCTTCCGCTATTTTCTCTGAGATCCGTTCTCCCGGAACGATCAGCGGGATCCCCGGTGGATAAATATAGGCATATTCTGCCGCGACCTTTCCGCCGCACATTTTCCATTCAACAGATTCGCATCCCTTTTTTAAACGCTGTCGTTTCGTCTCGCTCGGACTATAGATATATATATTCTTCTGATGATCCCGTTCTTTCTTGTCCTTCAATATATATTGATATGTATCTGAATCCTGCACTATATATCGCGCCAGAGAATTATTTCTTTCATACTTATCTCTTTTTGCAAGTTCGCCGTCAATTTCTTCCAATGCAGACACAAGGCGCTCCATCCCTTCGTCTGTATCTGCCGGCGAAGTCATCAAAACAACGTATGAGCCTGATGCCATCTCCGGTTGTAGTAAATATTTATCTTTCAAAACGTCATATAATTGTTTTCCTGTAAACCTATTTATGTCTTCATCGCCATGATTCCCAACCGCAGTTACTATCTTCGACCTGTCATACTTCTCCGTCTCAATCAGTTTCAACACAGAAAGCCTGCTTATTCTCTTTCTTACAGATTCCAGACGCTTCACATAATTGTCAAAAACATCTGAGCTTCTCTCTCCCACGAAACGAACACACTCGTCTATTCCTGCCATAAGTATATATGACGGACTGCTCGATTGAAGCATATGGACGTACTCTCTGATATCCGTTCTGTTAGCCAGCTCTCCATTCATATGAAGCAGCGCAGTCTGAGTCAACGACGGAAGCGTCTTGTGCAGACTATGAATAACGATATCTGCCCCTAAAGTATTACTGTTCTTTGGAAAATACGGATGGAACCCGAAATGTGCCCCATGCGCCTCATCCATGATCAATGGAATGCCCTTTTCATGAACAATTCCGGCAATCCGCTCAACATCCGAAACAACGCCTTCATACGTCGGAGATGTAATGACAACAATCTTCACATTCGGATTTTCCTCAAGAATCCGCTTAACTTCACCGGGATTTATTGCTCCGTTTTCAGGATAAATATAAATCGGATGAAGTTGGTTCATAAAGACTGCGTTATAGACCGATTTATGACAGTTTCTTGCCATTAAAATACAATCTCCCGAGTTTGTGCTTCCCATAACCGCACTCAGCAGCCCGACTGTGCTCCCGTTCACAAGGTAATGCGTTTCCTCCGCATGATATACGCACGCCGCATACTCCTGCAGTTCCTTCAGTATCCCCTCCGAATGATGAAGATCGTCAAATCCGTCGATTTCTGTGATATCCAGTTCATATGGAAGTTCTGATCCAATCAGCGCAGTATTCCTTTTATGCCCCGGCATATGAAACGGATAATAACCCGTGTTCGCATATTCCTTTAATTTTCTATATAAATGCTCCATCATATCCCTCCGGTCACCCTGTCCTCTGTACATCGGTTCTTTTCTCTTGTTTCTTTACATCGTCATATCACTGCTTTATTCTAACACAGAGCTTTATGATTGACTATGGCTATATACAAAAAAGCAGCGGCATCCTCTGCCGCTGCTCTCATTTCCAAAATCACGTTATTTTATGATTTTTTCTTTCTTCTGATCATAACACCTGCTGCCACCGCTAAAGCAAGCGCCGCCATTCCCAGCGTTCCCGCAAACGAATTATGATCTCCGGTCTGCACCGCTCCCGGATTCTGTGGTTTTACAGTCGGGGTCGGCTGTTCCGGTTTCACCGGATTTTGGGGTTTCACATATGTATTAACGAATTGCGGCGTCCTGCCGTCTCCGTATACCGCCTCTGCGATCAAATTGCCTTTTCCGTTGTCTGTAACCGTAATCGTTACATTGTATACGGTTTCGTCGTATGTTACATTTTTCTGCCCATCATTTTTCTCAGAAATTGTGTATTCATATACGCCCGCCCGGTCATAGATCAGCGTCTCAAACATAACCTGTCCGTCTGCGCCGTTCTTCGCTTCAAACACAACGTTTCCATCCTTGTCTTTGAGCACGAACGTAAACTGTTTGTCTTTCAGCTCCGCTCCCTTATAAGTCTTGGAAGCTCCGAGCGTTACCGACGCCGGACGAGCTTCGTAGATATTTCGGAATACGATGCCGTTCATATCTTCTCCGCTCTTCGTCTCTGCTTTCGCGCTCAATGTACCGTCGCCGTTATCTGTCACAATGACAGTCACCGTATGCTCTGCCGAATCGTATTGTACGCCTCCGGCTGTACCTTCCACCTCGCGGATCACATAATTGTATGTGCCTGCTTCTGTGTAATGCAGAGCTCCGAAACGAACCGTTCCGTCCGCCTCATTCACTGCCGAAGCCACAACATTTCCGGACTCATCGATGAGTTCAAATGTAAATTCTCCCTCGTGCAGATCACGTCCAGTCAGCTCTTTTTTGATGCTGATATGTTCATTCACACTGTAATCTGTCGGATTTACACGGTATGTGTTTGTAAACTCAAATGCGAAATCATTCTGCCATGAGGAAACGGCGCTGATCGTTCCGTCGCCGTTGTCTGTCACGGTTACTGTAAACGTCTTTCCTTCCGCAGCCGCCAAATCGTTCGTCACGCCCGCCATGCTGCCGGACTCTGTCACTCTATAAGTATAAACTTTTGTCCGAGGCTCGCTGAATCTGTTCGCCTGACCTGCTTCTTGCGCGTTCATTGTTCCGGCTTGATCAACGACGTTTCCGCCGTCCGCCGAAGCCGCTCCTGCCGCTTCTTTGTCCTGATCTTCTCCGCTTGATCCGGCGTTCGATCCGCCGTTTGCTTCAATGTCTGTTTCATCTGTTTCCGGCGCTTTCGTTCCTTCTGTTCCGTCTCCCGCCGTTTCTTCTGACGCCGCGTTTTCTGCCGCGTCTGCCGCATCTTCTGCCGCCGTCTTATCTTCCGCTGTATCGGCTGCCGCCGGGTCTTGTCCTGCTTCCGCATTCTGATTTGTATCCGCCGGGTCTTCTCCTGCTTCCACATCCTGATTTGCATTTGTCTGCTCATCCTGACTTTCCGCTGAACCAAATACATTTTCCATCGTATAGACAAGTTTTCCGAAATCGATATTTCCTGCCGCATCGTTCGTCGTCTCTGTCACGACTTTGCCGTCTTTTACAGGCATCGGCGCAGGATTTCCAAGTTCATCTGTTCCTGTGATCGTAAATGTATACTTTCCTGCTATATCCGGCGCGTTGACGGATTCTTTCTCATATACTTTCTTTCCGTTCAGCGCGATCTCTGCATTTGCAGACTTGCCGTATACATTCTCAAACGGAAGCGAATCTTTTCCGTCAGGATATTTCACTTCGATCGCCAGCGTTCCGTCGCCGCGGTCTGTAACGATCACCTGGATCGCAAATGTCGTCGCAATACCTGTCACTCCGCCGGACGGGTTGTCTTCCGTCACCGTATAGTCATATGTGTAGACATATGCCGGAGCCTGAGACTTTTTGTCTACGGATGCGATTCCTGCTTTCACATCTGCCATTAGTCTGTCTGTATCGTAGCTTACCGGAGCAAACGTAATGCTTCCGTCCGCCGCGTTCGTACCTGTCGCCTCGGCGTCTTTGCCGACAACCGGATTTCCTTTTTTATCAAATATTCTAAACGTAAATTCTCCGTCTGTCAGCGGTCTGTTTGCCAGCGTCTTTGTCGCGTTGATCTTCACGCTTCCTTCTCCGCCAAGCTCGACCGGTTCGTCGTTGTATGTATTTACAAACGATATAGTCGCTTTTTTCTGACCGACTTCTCCTGTTGTTACTTCCTGCTCGTCCACGATCACTTCCTGACCGTCTTTTACTTTCGTAACCCGTGTCGTTACCGTCAGCGTCGAATTGTTATTATCTTTTACTTTGACTGTTACGGTTCTTACATCTGTATCATACGTATAAGCTGTATTTGTTCCCGCCGTCTCCGCCGCTTCATAGGTAAACGTCTTGCCTGCGTCTGCCTGCGTAAATGTAACGTTCTTTCCGTCGAGTACGTTGATCGTCGTCACTGCGCCTGCTTCTGCGGCTTCATTCTTATATGTATTTGCCGCATTCGCAAGTCCGAATTTTTCCGCCGCTTCTTCCGCAGTCGTGCTTCCTTCCGTCGCTTTCGGCGTCACTGTAAAGGTGAACTGATCTTTTTCCATATCTCTTCCGTTCAGCGCCTTCGTGATCTGCAGTCCTCCTGCCGCCGCATAATCAAGCTGGGATTTGTACTCATTTGTAAATGTTCCGTTTTCGGAGGCGATGTTTGTTACTTCCAATTTACCTTCCAGGTTATCCGATACTGTGATCTTCAATGTCGCCTCATGTCCGTCGATCGTCACTCCCGTCATCTTTCCATCCGGAAGCGGATTTTCTTTCACTGTGTAACGGAATTCTTTCGTCCTTGTTCCATCCTGTCCTGCGGCAGCTCCGTTCATATCCTCATCTGTAAACCGGATCTTTCCGAAACCAAACAGAACAGCTTCTCCTGCTTTTGCACTGTCAGACGTTACTGTTACTGTTTTCGTACCGTCTGCCGCCGCGTCTTCCGCCGCCGGCGCGCCATCCTGCGGCGTAATGGTAAATGTAAACTCGTCTGTTCCTAACCAACCGCGCCCTGTCAGCACTTTATTAAAGTATGATTTTGCGTCCGCAGGATCTGTATTGACCTCTGTGTCTTCGGCAGTATAAGCATTTTCAAATACAATACCGCCTTCCGGAAGCTGTACTTGTGCAGTTAATGTTCCATCTGTACGATCTGTCACTACGACCGTAAAGTCGAAAGACGTCTTTCCTTCTACTGCGGTTACTCCGCCCGGAAGTTTGTCTGTTATCTCTCTTGCGGTATAGCTGACCGTCCATACATCCGAACCGTCATCATTTTCAGATTTTACGGCATATCCGTCTTTTACTGCCTGATCAAGCGACTCCGTCGTATACGTCAGAGCGCCGTCATTTCCTGCAAATTTTACTGCTCCTTCCGCTCCTTCCGCAGCTTCTGTATTCGTTCCTGCCGCTGCGAAAGTTTCCTTGAATCCTTCCGGATTTTCTGCCGCTCTTGTCACAATTTCAAATCGGAACTCATTCGCCTTCATATCACGTCCGGTCAGTTTCTTCGACGCCTCGATCTTCGCCGCGATATCCTCGTCTCCTGTGCCTGCGCCATATGTATTGATAAAGGTCAGATTCTCACTCTCGCCTTCGACAACGGCTGCTTCGAGCGTTCCGTTTTTCTTGTCTGTCACTTTCACAACCACAGTTCTTTCCGCTTCCTGATCGTCCGTAATACCGGCGATACCGCTTGGCTGCTCCGTAACATTGAACTTGAACGTTCCGGCGATCGTAAATTGGATATCTCCAAATGCCGCCTGATGTCCTGCAGATGCTTTTGTAATCTCAAGTCCGCCTGCATTTTCCGGAAGCGTGATAAATCCATTCTCAATGGCTTCCACTGTCGCTTCATCCGCTGCCGTCAACGTATAGCTAAACGTATCTGTATCAAGCCATTTTCTTCCTGTCAGTTCCTTCGTCACTTTAAGCGCTTCGCTTCCGCTAAGACTTCCTGCCACGCTGTACGTATTCGTAAAGTTTGCTTCTGCAGTTGTATTTGAAGTAATCGTACCGCTTGCCGCATTGCCGGCGTTTCCGTTTACAGTTGTGGTGTATCCGTCAACTTCTTTTTCAGTTACCGTATACTGCGCGCCAGCCGGAAGTCCGGTAATCACTGCCTTCTGTCCATGCTGGAAGGAAATCTCGGTACCGTCTGCAGCATTACCTTTCTTGATTTCCTCTCCGCTTTCGCCTGTTACGGCGTAAGCATATTCTTTCGTCAATGCCGTACCTTTGGCATCCTTAAGCGCTACTATAAATGTAAACTCTTTCTCTTTGTCGATCCCTGTGCCCTGACCTTCTGTCAGTACGATGGTTTTACTGATGGAAAGATTTCCATCTTTCGGAATCTCTTTCCGATCGGTATCCGTCTCATATTCAGGTCCATTTTCGCCGATCTGGATCGTCGCTTTGTTCTCAACTACTGTCTCGGCGCTTTCATTTACTCTAGCATCAAATGTAACCGTTCCGTCTGCTCCTGGCTGAACATCTGCAATCTTCCATGTCAGCATACGTGTCTCTGCGTTATACGATGCATATTCGCCCGCGCTGTCGTCTACATAATCAAGACCTTCCGGAATGCTGTCTGTAATGATAACTGTCGCCGCTTCAATTTCCGGGTTCTTATAGGAAATGGTATAGGTCAAAACCTTGCCGACCTGTAATTCTCCGTCGCCTTCTACTACAGAATCTTTGCCCGGAACGTTCGTGGTAACTGTATTGGTCTGATTTGGATCGTTGTCTCCAATGGTAATCTCTGCCGTATTTTCTACCGCTGTTCCGCCTGCGCTGTCAAGCACTTTTACTACAAAGCTTACCGTTCCGAAAGCTCCTGCTTCCTGCTCGCCAAGCGTCCAGGTGATTGTCTTTGAAGTCTCTTCATAAACTCCATTCGTATCTGCGCTTACATATTCCGTACCTTTCGGTACAATATCTGTGATCTTCACCTCCGCTTTCGCAGGAGCGCCTGTTTCATCTACTGCATTATTTACCCAGTCGATAGTATAAGTCAACTGATCGCCGACACCGACAATCTTGCCATTTACGGACGTGGACGGCTCTTCTGTGTTAATAACATCCTTCGCGTCTTCCGCCTCGTAAATATTAGTAAATGTCGCGCTTCCTGCTTGACTTCCATCCGCGACTTTCGCTGACAACGTTCCCTCCGCCGCATTATAAGTCACTGCAATGTCATAGCTAAAGGTATGCTTGTCATACGTCATATTCGGATCAGCATATTCCGGAACTACTTCCGTAATCTCTACATGATAGTTTCCTGCCGCTTTGAACTGAATATTTCCGAAGCTTACAGAACCGTCTGCCGCGTTTGCCGATGTGATTGTATCTCCAACTGCTCCCTCCGGAAGTACAACATTGTCCATGCTGCTTGTATCATCTGCCGGTGTAATCTTCATTTGGAAATTGAATTCACCTGCCGCTAAACCTGTGTCACGGTTTCCTTTCAGAACTTTCGTTACCTTTCCGGCAAATGCTCCCGGCTCAATGGTTACGATATCCGGTGTATAGCTGTTTACGAACGGCGCTACTGCTGTAGCTTTACTTTCTGCCGAACTATATTCCTTACTATCGTCTCCCTTGGTTACGGTTGTTACCGTATACAGTTCTCCATCTTTCTCCTGTACCGTAATTGCAACGGTCGCTGATACTTGATCATACGTATACTTTGTATCGGTGCCTGCTGCCTCGCGAACGGAGTATTGATATGTCTTACCAATGTCTGTTTCATCAAACTTCACGTCACTAAGCTTACTCATCACCGCGACATCGTCTTTGCCTGGTGCAGTATTCTTAAAGCTCTTATCAGCCTCTGCAAGTTTTGCTTCTGCTTCTTCTGCAGTTACACTGTCAGTTGCTTCACTGGTAATTGTGAAATCAAACATATCTGCTGCAAGTGTACGTCCATTCAATGTCTTTGTAACATTCAGTCCGCCTTCATCACCGTAAGTTGTCGATGCTTCAAATTTATTGATGAAGATTTGTGAATTGGTCACCCCGTCAGCATTGATCTCTTGTGTTGCCTTCAATACAGAATCCTGGTCTGTTACTTTAATAATAATCTCATATGTATGAGAATCATACGTCCATCCTGTCGGTGCATTTGCATTGGTCTCTTGAACGGTAAACTTATAAGTTCCGGCTTTCTTAAATGTCAGCGCATTAAAGTCTACTTGCTCTGTTCCATCCTTTGGAATCAGTTTAGTTGTCGTTTTCTCTGAGCTGTATAGATCTGCCGTCGTTCCAATTCCGGTCAGTGTTCCACTGTCAATCGCCGCCTTCGTTGCTTCATCGGCTGCGCTCAGCTTGAATGTAAAGATCTCTTTCGCATTAAGCCCCTTTACCTCCTTCACTACGGATGGCGTAAATGTTGCATCCTGCGTTGTTGCATAAGTATTCGTAAATATTAATTCCTGTGATCCTTCTGCCAGCGCCGCTGTTAATGTTCCGTCATCATTATCCGTAACATTAACGATAATCGTAACCGTCTCTGCATTATAGGCAACTCCCGGAATCTTGTCTCCCTCTGCCGGTACAACTTCACTGACTGTGAATTTGTAAGTTCCCTTCTTATTAAAGGTAATATCTCCAAAGTTGAAGTTGCCGTCTGCATCAGAAGTTGCCGTTACACTCTGCGGTAATACAACTGTGCCTGCTGTAATTGCCGCATTCGTTGCTTCGTCACCGCCCGTGATAGTGAACCGGAAGCCAGATAAATCTTTGTCGGTTGCTTCCCATGGACCATCCATCTTCTTTGTTCCTGCAAGATTTGCTGATCCGTCAAGAACACCGCTTCCGGCATAGCTGTTGTTGAATGCGAGAACAGTCTGCTTTTGATCTGTTTCATTGCTTGTCTCTTCGCTTATGACACTGCCTTTTTCATCTGTCACCTTTGTATGAAGCGTTAATGTTCCGTCTCCATCATCTGTTACCCATAATTCTACTGTATAAACAGTATCATCGTATGTATATCCCGGTTTCTTATCATTCATTTCCGATACTTCATATTTGTATACTTTACCCAGATTCTTCAACGTAAAGTTCGTATCTGTTTTTAACATGGTTACAGTTTGTCCATCTGCCGCCGCTTCGTTGTTCTTAAATGTAACCTCTGTCTCTCCCTCTTTAAATCCAAAGAGTTCTGCTGCTTCATCTGCTGTAGCAGTGTCTGTCTTAACCGCTTTTACCTTAAATTCAAACTGCTCTTTCGCTAATGCATGACCTGTCACTGTTTTTGTAATTGCAAGTCCGCCTGCCGCTCCGAGGTTCAGAGAAGCGCCGTATTCATTAATAAATATCGTACTATAGGACTGTATATTTGCGGTCAACTGCCCATTTCCCGGATCAGAAACATCAACTATTATTTTTGCCTCATTCTTACTATAAGTCACTCCGTTAATGGTTTGTCCTGCATTCTCTTCTGTAACAGTGTAGGAATACTTTCCGACTGTATCATATGTGACCTTTCCGAATCCAAACGGTACATCCGTACCATCTTCCGTTCCGCCTTTCTGTGATACAGTAACGCTTGTTACATCATTGCCTTCCGTATCTTTCGGCATTGGAGTTCCATCTTCTGCCGTAAGATTGAATGTAAACGAATCATCTTCTTTCCAGTCGCGTCCAACCAGTCGTTTGTGGAACAATGCTGCCGCTTCTGTGAAGTCTACTTCCACGCTGTCTGCATGATATCCGTTCGTAAAACCTGCTACTATCGTATCTCTTCCGTCTGAACTATCATGATGAGCTTCTGCTGTCACACCATCTCCCTGCATTGTAACTTTCGTTTCTGTATGCATCGTTCCGTCGCCGTTATCTACTACCGTAATATCAAAGCGATATGTGTCCTTTGAGTATGTAACTCCCGGTAAATTTCCTGCTGCCTCTGAAAGAACGTAGCTGAACGTCTTTCCTGCATCATCCTGTGTAAAGGTCACCCCTGACAATTTGTCAAAGATCCGAGATGCAACACCGTCTGCCGCTCCTGATGTGTTTGTAAATTCTCTGTCAGAATCTGACAATTTAGCATCCGCTGTCTCAGCATTTACAGTATCACTGTCTGCCGCCTCGATTTTAAATGTAAATTCGCCCGCTTTCAGAGCACGTCTGGATAACGTCTTTTCTACAATCAGTTCCGCGCCTGTTCCGTAAGTTGCAGACGCTGTATACAGATTGACAAATGCAGCCGCATCAGTATCTGCGCCTTCACCGTTATAGTAAGCTGTTTCTGCCTTTAATTCTCCGTTCTCATCTGTCACAATAACCCGTACTCTTGCTGTATGTCGGTCATATACCATTCCGTTTCCGTTTTCCGGGGCATTTTCTACTACACTAAATACATATGTTCCCGGACGTTTGAACTCGATACTGTCAAAATCAAATGTTGCAGCCTGATTATTCGTCAGTCCGTTCACCGTTTTTTGCATCGTATCCTGAGCCGTATCTCCATTGAAGATAATGAAATTTTCTTTAAGACCGGTTCTTGCTGCGGTATTTGCAGCACTCAATGTAAAGGAGAACTCTTCATCCACAAGAGAATCGCGTCCGACTAAAGTTTTTCTTCCCTGTACCGCTGATTCTCCCTCACCCGGAAGTACTATAGGCTTCGGTTCATAACTGTTGTTGAATACAACCTGATCTTCAGCAACTGCTCCTTCTGCTTTGCTGTATGTTTTTTCTATGACAATATACGCATCCTCGCCTGAACCTTGTGCCTTTGCCATAATAGATACGGAATATGTTTGTGCCTTATAAGTTATACCGTTTAAAGTATAAGTTCCGTCTCCATTATTAACCGCAGTTTCCGGAATCACTTCTGCAATTTCATACGTCCACGGTGTATCACTGACATTCTCCTCTGTAAACACCATGTTACCGAATGTAATTCCTGTTCCGACGTTGACTACATGGATATAACCATTTTCATCCTTCTCTCCGGTCGGCATTGGCGCCTGCTCTGCGTTGTCTCCGGTCGCTTTGAGTTTAAATTCAAACATTCCGTTTTTCAACGGATTCGCTCCGCTTTCATCTGCATACACTTTTTTTGCAAGTATAGATGTCGTTGCGGAATCTGCATGGAAATCATTTACAAATACCGCTGTTTTATTCTCAACCGGAATCGGCGTATTTCCTACTGACGCCCCGTCGTCATTAGCCGTTTTTTCCATTTCTGCCACAGCGGATAATGTTCCGTCTCCATTATCGGTCACCGTTACCCGATATGTATAGGATGCCAGAGAATATATAACTCCCGGTATTGCACTTGCCGGCTGTTTCTCCTGAATTTCATATTCATATACTCCGGGATGAGAAAATGTGATCTCTCCGAAGTTTCCTGATGAATTTTTTTCTGTTACCTCAACGCCTTTTTTACCATCAGCAGCTCCATTCGGAAGCGGAGCTCCTTCTGTTGTCGGAATCAATTCGATTCGGAACTTATCTGCAATATCCCACCGGTCAAACTGTTTCTCATAACTTGCGAAATCAGTTTCGGCAAGCGTGATTTCATCTACGTCATATGTATTTTCAAACACATGTTTTACAGATTTTCCTGAAACGATCGTTCCAGCCGCCTCTTTTGCGTCCGCCTTTTTATCAACTGCCGTCAGTTCAAATCCTTTCGGCAGTTCTTTTTCGGTTACGGTATATTGCGCATCTTTATCCAATCCATGAATATACAGCGTTTCGTCATCTTTAATCTGATACTTGGCAGCTCCGGTCTTATCAAATTCCAGTTCAAATGCTTTTCCCTGAATTTCATTTTGCGCATTTCGTACTTCCGCTTTGACTGTTTTTCCCTTCATAGACGGAATACTGATCTCAAATGTGAACTTTTTATCTTTTAATATTTCATCCGCATTCAGATTTTTATTCGCTGCCACGCGGGCATCTTTGCTGATTGCAAGAGCGCCCGGAAGCTCAAGCGCAAGCCTTCCGTTATTTCCCAGATAAACATTTAAGTAATCGGGATTATTGATATTATCCCAAATCGGATCGATCACTACATCCGCCGTATTTGTTATGTTCTCTGTTTTATCATCTATCAACGCATCGATTCTTGTCAATCGTGCAGAACCGGACTTGATAAAGTATTCTCCCTTGTCATTTATACCGAAGTTCGCACTTGCCTGCTGGAAGTTTGATCCCGTAAAGGCTACCTTGCCGTCGATTTCTTCAACCTGACCTCCGTTTAACTGCACATACGGTCTCTTATAATAATACGTCTGATCCGCACTCGGCTCGTTCTTTACTGCCATTGTACAATCTTTATCTGTATAAATCGGAGTATCTTCTGTAAAATAATAAAATGTATTTTTCTTTGCCGGTTGGAAAGAAGCAGTCGTATTGCCCAATGTCTTTCCATTCGGATCTATGTATTGTCCGTTATAATAGTTTGAATAGAAATACGGAACTCCATTCTCATTATGAGCGTTCAGATATTGCTGAAGCGCCTCGTCATCTGCATCATTCGGGTTTAGTCCGTCGGCAATTCTTTCCCGGACCTCCGGCTTGATGCTGACACCATAGAAGATACGGAGCGGATATGCCTCCTGTATATCCATCGTTTTATTTCCGTCACTGTCTGTATCTAACGTAAAGTGACGAAGCGGGATCAAACCTGCCGGAATCTGTACTGTAACTGTATCACCGGTTTTCAGGTCTGCCCCTTTCTTCACCTGAACGATAATATCTTTTACATTACCGTTCGGATAAAGTTCTGTATCTCCTGTTGCACTTCCTTCATATTTATATGTAGTAACACCGTTTTCAGTAACCGGTTCTCCTACCGGATCGAATATCTGATCTGCAAAGACCAAACTCTTAAATTCATCCACCTGCATATATTCGCCGAGCTGATCGGTAAATGTAATATATCCTACCTTACCCGGATCATACCCTTCTGTCTGTGTCGGAAAACCAAATCCTGTTTCCAAATCCGATGAAATCTCATTAAATATATTATTCAATTCATCTGCATCCGTTGCCGCTTTATAATAATCAGAATTATCTGTGCGTTTTCCTAATGTACAAGAATAGCGATTAGGTCGTGTACTGCTTGTAGCAGTCGCATCCGGATAGTTGCTAGAAACCGCATGCATATATCCGTTAAAGTTACCAGCGCTTGTATTTGTATCGTTCGGATTCGCATCCCGGAACACGCCGATACTGTAGATCAAAGCATTCGCATCCTTCAACTCTTTTGCGTTCGTAATGGCGGCAGCTGCAACACTGTTACTCCAGTCACTATTCGACGTCGGCTGACCATCTGTGAAGAAAACGACAACTTTCTGCGCCCCTTCTCTGGTTCCTCCAAGCTGAAATGCTCTCTGCGCCTGATTCAATCCAAAATCTGCGCGAGTTGCTCCTGCTGCAATCAGACTATTCACTGTTGAGGTCAAGTCCGAAATATTTTTCGTTGTGTAAGACTTTAATTCCGTTACAATTTGTGAACGATTATAATTGTTATTTATAAAATCATTTCCAATGTTGTCACTTTCATCACTTGCAAATTTTACAAGGGAAACTCGATGCTGTAATTTTATATCATCAATGGAATCATTCATTTTAGCTGTTTGTTCCACAAAGTTATTTACTGCATTTTGCAGAGCTTGCAGCTTCGTAATATTTGTTCCCAAATCTCTTCTCTCGTAAAATTGGATGTGATTTGGATTGGAATCTTCTGCGGATATCTTCGGCTCGACCGTTTGTCCATTTAATTCCCAGTGCGTAAATTCCCACCAAAACAGAATTTTTTGACCTTCAGAAGTAATTTTGCCTCCATCCTTTGTGTAATATTCTTGATCTTCTGTTTCACTAAGATTTCCTGCATATATCTCTTCATATCGATATCGCTCACTCTCAGGCCTAGTTCCCATATGCGGTGAATTTTCCATAGAACCTGACGTGTCTACTACCAGTACGATATCCAACGGTCTGCTAACCGTCTTTACTGTATTCGATGTAGATGACAATGCCGATAATCCAACTAAGAAATCAGAATCGCCTTTTTTGACACTTGGTCTGCTTCCGCCCTCAAGCTGAATATCCTCTGTGAGTACTGTTTTATCTGTCCAGATACGTCCGATGTTTTCTGTCGAATCTTTTACAACCTGATTCCAAGTATCCACAGTAGACGGATCTGACACAGAGGTTTCATCAAACGCTACCGCCGGAGTCGGAGTCGAATCTGAGGCATAGACTTGTCCCATACCACCGGGTATCATTCCGAGCACCATAGCCCCGGCAAGAAAAATCGCCAGCGCTGAACGCAGTTTACTATTTTTCTTTTTCCTCATAGTCACTATCTTTCCTTTCTTGCTTATTTACAGAATTATTTATATTCCTATTAACCCTGCATCAATCTATATAAAATCAATGGAGTATTTGACATCATTTCACTAAATTCATCACTCCCCTTACATATTTTTTCTAAATAATGCAAAATAGCTCCATCTTTTCAACAGCATATAAAATCATACGTTAACAAAGTGTGAATAACTTGCCATTTTCTCCTTTTTCAAGCTATTATATTTTTACTTTTTCACATTTTCCGCATTAATAATCCACTATATGTGAAAAACCGATCTATTGTCGAAATTTTAATAATTTCTACAATAAATCGGTTTTACTTTTTCTCTGTTTTTAGTTATCTTCCCTGAATTTATACCTGTTGATTCGGGCATTTGTTTCTTCAGCCCATGAATACTCCGTCATATCCCCCCCGGGTATCAATGCCGCTTCTAACACTTTTCCCTGTACCGGATAATATATTTTCTTCTATCCACATATAATAATCACAGTCCACATTGGCATAATTAATCCAACAGGCAGCCCGTTTCTTAACAAATACATCTTTAATCCCATATGTACTGAATATCTTATTCAAATCCATAACCGCCCTGCGATACAGATTTTTTACCTTTTCATCGTACAAACGATTCTCCCAGAGTTTGTCAACGGCTTCTTCCATTGTCACAACTCCGCCTTTATTGTCCACACATAACGCAAGCAGTTCTTTTGCCTTTTTATTGGAAAATATCACAAGTTCTCCATTAATAAATAAGTCGAATCGGCCAAATGTCCTAATATATGCCGGCTTCTTCTGTCGCCGACTGAGAAGTTTTGCATTTCCCATAGTCCATGTTAAATCTTCCATAGTATACGGCCTGATCATATAACCATCCGCTTTTATCCGAAGTGCCTCCAATATATATTCTGTATGTTCTATAAAAAATACAAGAACTATTTTAGGATTTAATTCCCGTAACTTTTCTCCGAGCTGAAGTCCGTCCATACCATTTAATTCGATATTTATAAAAGCCGCTTCCACTCTATGTCTGGAAACATATTTAAGCGTTTCCGCAGAATCATTAAACTTCCCGCTCAGCTCTACATATGAAAATTGTTTGCATTGTTCTTCAAAAAGACGGATAGCTTCTTCATCGTAATCTGCAATAATAACTTTCATAACATCATTTCATCCTTCTTACACATAATATATTTTTATATACTCTGTTTATTCCTCTTCCGAAGGGCAAACGACTGTGTTTTGCACCATATCCATATGATGATTCATCCATATGAGCTCATATCCAGTACCAATATCCATATTATATAATTTTCTGACCATTTTTTGCAAGTAAAAACAGTAGACACTAAAAAAGTTTATGTCTACTAAAATGATTCTATATCGCCAAACGGTAACATGCCGCCAATACAAATAACGGGAACACTATTCAATCATAGTATTCCCGCTATCATTCACAGTGAGCGTGCGGGGATTCGAACCCCGGACAACTTGATTAAAAGTCAAGTGCTCTACCAACTGAGCTACACGCCCTTATTCAATTATATTCCTTTTAATTACAAGGAAAATGCCCAGAGCCGGAATCGAACCAGCGACACGAGGATTTTCAGTCCTCTGCTCTACCAACTGAGCTATCTGGGCTTATACACAATATACTTGTGTAAATTGCGGGAGCAGGATTTGAACCTGCGACCTTCGGGTTATGAGCCCGACGAGCTTCCAGACTGCTCCATCCCGCGATATGAAATTAATTATCTCTATTGAGATCAAGCCGATGATCGGACTCGAACCGATAACCTGCTGATTACAAATCAGCTGCTCTGCCAATTGAGCCACATCGGCGTGTTTACTTCTTTTATAATGTATATTCAGAAGTATAATTAAATGGATGGAGGTGGATTCGAACCACCGAAGCAATTTGCAGCAGATTTACAGTCTGTCCCCTTTGGCCACTCGGGAATCCATCCTTATTTTTTTAAAGTGGGGCCTATAGGGCTCGAACCTATGACCCTCTGCTTGTAAGGCAGATGCTCTCCCAGCTGAGCTAAGACCCCACATAACGACCCAGAAGAGACTCGAACTCTCGACCTCCGCCGTGACAGGGCGGCGCTCTAACCAACTGAGCCACTGGGCCACTTTTTAATTCAGGTTATACCCTGAAAACTACATACAAAGAATCTTTTTTCATCCATTGCCTATCTCCGCTTTGGTTATGCCCTCGACCTATTAGTAACAGTCAGCTCCATGTGTTACCACACTTCCACCTCTGCCCTATCTACCTCGTCGTCTTCAAGGGGTCTTACTAACTTGACGTTATGGGATATCTCATCTTGAGGGGGGCTTCACGCTTAGATGCCTTCAGCGTTTATCCCTTCCCGGCTTGGCTACTCTGCTATGCACTTGGTAATACAACAGATACACCAGCGGCCAGTCCACCCCGGTTAGTCTCGTACTAAGGGCAGCTCCTCTCAAATATCCTACGCCCACGCCGGATAGGGGCCGAACTGTCTCACGACGTTCTGAACCCAGCTCGCGTACCGCTTTAATGGGCGAACAGCCCAACCCTTGGGGCCGACTACAGCCCCAGGATGCGATGAGCCGACATCGAGGTGCCAAACCACTCCGTCGATGTGAACTCTTGGGAGTGATAAGCCTGTTATCCCCAGGGTAGCTTTTATCCGTTGAGCGATGGCAATCCCACTTTATACCACCGGATCACTAAGTCCTACTTTCGTACCTGCTCCACCCGTCGGTGTCGCAGTCAAGCTCCCTTCTGCCTTTGCACTCTTCGAATGGTTTCCAACCATTCTGAGGGAACCTTTGAGCGCCTCCGATACCCTTTCGGAGGCGACCGCCCCAGTCAAACTCCCCACCTGACATTGTCCCCCAGCCGGATCACGGCTGCTGGTTAGAAACCCAATACTGCAAGGGTGGTATCCCAACATTGACTCCATGGCAACTGGCGTCACCACTTCCTAGTCTCCCACCTATCCTGTACATGCAATATCGAATCCCAGTATCAAGCTAGAGTAAAGCTCCATGGGGTCTTTCCGTCCTGGCGCAGGTAACCAGCATCTTCACTGGTATTTCAATTTCACCGGGTGCATTGTTGAGACAGTGCCCAAATCATTACGCCTTTCGTGCGGGTCGGAACTTACCCGACAAGGAATTTCGCTACCTTAGGACCGTTATAGTTACGGCCGCCGTTTACTGGGGCTTAAGTTCAAAGCTTCGCTTGCGCTAACCTCTCCCCTTAACCTTCCAGCACCGGGCAGGCGTCAGCCCATATACCTCACCTTTCGGTTTCGCATAGACCTGTGTTTTTGCTAAACAGTTGCTTGGGCCAATTCTCTGCGGCCATTCGCATGGCACTCCTTCTCCCGAAGTTACGGAGTCATTTTGCCGAGTTCCTTAACAATGCTTCTCCCGTCGGCCTTAGGATTCTCTCCTCATCCACCTGTGTCGGTTTACGGTACGGGTATCCTGTAAACAATAGCGGCTTTTCTTGGCAGCCAGCTCACACACTTCTCTACTTCTTTTCGATCCGCATCACGTCTTCGGATTGCACACCGGATTTGCCTGATGTACTCCTACCTCGCTTGCACCGGTCTTTCCATTCCCGGCTTGTGCTCTCTGTCTGCGTCCCCACAGTTCTGTTACAGGATAGTACAGGAATTTCAACCTGTTATCCATCGACTACGTCTTTCGACCTCGCCTTAGGCCCCGACTTACCCAGGGCAGATCAGCTTTACCCTGGAAACCTTAGATATTCGGCCAAGAGGATTCTCACCTCTTTCTCGCTACTCATTCCGGCATTCTCTCTTCTTAAAAATCCACTGCTCCTTTCGGTACAGCTTCGTCTCTTTAAGAATGCTCCTCTACCGATGAACAGTGATCAACGCAGACCAACAGCAGTCTGTTTCATCTGTTTTGGAATCTTCTTGATTTCATCAAGAAGCTTTCCTCTTGCATTGATCTGTATTGATCACTGTTCATCCCTGAGCTTCGGCAGTGTGTTTCAGCCCCGGACATTTTCGGCGCACCTCTCGACTAGTGAGCTATTACGCACTCTTTTAATGGATGGCTGCTTCTAAGCCAACATCCTAGTTGTCTTCGAAATCCCACATCCTTTTCCACTTAACACACATTTTGGGGCCTTAGCTGCAGGTCTGGGCTCTTTCCCTTTCGACTACCCAACTTATCTCGGATAGTCTGACTCCCATACATCATCTACACGGCATTCGGAGTTTGATATCCCTTGGTAAGCTTTGACGCCCCCGTAGGAATTCAGTGCTCTACCTCCGCAAGACTTGTATGAGGCTAGCCCTAAAGCTATTTCGAGGAGAACCAGCTATCTCCGGGTTCGATTGGAATTTCTCCCCTATCCACACCTCATCCCCACCCTTTTCAACGGATGTGGGTTGGGTCCTCCATTGCCTTTTACGGCAACTTCAACCTGGACATGGATAGATCACCCGGTTTCGGGTCTACTCCGACTGACTTTCGCCCTGTTCAGACTTGGTTTCCCTTCGGCTCCGCACCTTCAGTGCTTAACCTCGCCAGCCAGCGTAACTCGCCGGACCGTTCTACAAAAAGTACGCGGTTCATCATATAAAGATGTTCCACAGCTTGTAAACATATGGTTTCAGGTTCTTTTTCACTCCCCTCCCGGGTTTTCACCTTTCCTTCACAGTACTATGCGCTATCGGTCACTAAGGAGTATTTAGCCTTACGGGGTGGTCCCCGCATATTCAGTCAAGGTTCCACGTGTCTCGACCTACTCTGGATACCGCCATGTCAACTCGCCTTTCGCTTACGGGACTTTCACCCTCTTTGGTCAGCTTTCCCAAAACTGTTCTGCTAAACTTGTTGAATCAATTCCGCGGTCCGAACCCCGGGATGCACGCATCCCGGTTTGGGCTCTTCCGTTTTCGCTCGCCGCTACTCACAGAATCACATGTTGTTTTCTCTTCCTCCGGCTACTTAGATGTTTCAGTTCACCGGGTTCCCTTCCTGACGTTATGGATTGGCGTCAGGATAACTGAGGTTTGCTCAGTTAGGTTTCCCCATTCAGAAATCTCCGGATCGATGGGTATTTGCCCCTCCCCGAAGCTTTTCGCAGCTTATCACGTCTTTCATCGGCTCTTAGTGCCAAGGCATCCACCATACGCTCTTATCAGCATAACCAAACGATAGTTGTTCACGGGAATGAACTTCTATCCACACATGTATAGCGTTACATGTGTTGGTTCTAGGCCAATTTATTTTTAGTTTGTTTTCTTCAAACTTTATAGTAATTGTTAAATAACATTACCTCGGATGTCTTGATTAGATATTTTATCTTATCATTGATTTTCTCTGTATGCAGTTTTCAAGGTACACATTTTGACTTCTTCAAGAAGTCAAGTGGAGAATACGAGAGTCGAACTCGTGACCTCCTGCTTGCAAGGCAGGCGCTCTCCCAACTGAGCTAATCCCCCATATTAAATTATTTTTTCATATTATCCTTAATGGATATGGGCTTAAGTGGACTCGAACCACCGACCTCACGCTTATCAGGCGTGCGCTCTAACCAGCTGAGCTATAAGCCCATTTTAATTTGGCGGCCACCTACTCTCCCACACCGTCTCCAGTGCAGTACCATCGGCCGTTCAGGTCTTAACCATCGTGTTCGGGATGGGAACGGGTGTTACCCCTGAACGCATCGCCACCAAAAAGTTTTGTCATCCTTGATGACTAAACAATAGACAACGACTCACTCTACTTATATTTCTTCCTTAGAAAGGAGGTGATCCAGCCGCACCTTCCGATACGGCTACCTTGTTACGACTTCACCCCAGTTATCGGTCCCGCCTTCGGCAGCTCCCTCCTTACGGTTGGGTCACTGACTTCGGGCGTTACTGACTCCCATGGTGTGACGGGCGGTGTGTACAAGACCCGGGAACGTATTCACCGCGACATTCTGATTCGCGATTACTAGCGATTCCAGCTTCATGTAGTCGAGTTGCAGACTACAATCCGAACTGAGACGTTATTTTTGGGATTTGCTCCACCTCGCGGTCTCGCTTCCCTTTGTTTACGCCATTGTAGCACGTGTGTAGCCCTGCTCATAAGGGGCATGATGATTTGACGTCATCCCCACCTTCCTCCGGGTTATCCCCGGCAGTCTCTCTAGAGTGCCCGGCCTGGCCGCTGGCTACTAAAGATAGGGGTTGCGCTCGTTGCGGGACTTAACCCAACATCTCACGACACGAGCTGACGACAACCATGCACCACCTGTCTCCGCTGCCCCGAAGGGAAGGACGCATTACCGTCCGGTCAGCGGGATGTCAAGAGCAGGTAAGGTTCTTCGCGTTGCTTCGAATTAAACCACATGCTCCACCGCTTGTGCGGGGCCCCGTCAATTCCTTTGAGTTTCATTCTTGCGAACGTACTCCCCAGGTGGACTACTTATTGCGTTTGCTGCGGCACCGAATGGCTTTGCCACCCGACACCTAGTAGTCATCGTTTACGGCGTGGACTACCAGGGTATCTAATCCTGTTTGCTCCCCACGCTTTCGAGCCTCAACGTCAGTTACTGTCCAGTAAGCCGCCTTCGCCACTGGTGTTCCTCCTAATATCTACGCATTTCACCGCTACACTAGGAATTCCACTTACCTCTCCAGCACTCTAGATGAACAGTTTCCAATGCAGTCCCGGGGTTGAGCCCCGGGTTTTCACATCAGACTTGCCCATCCGTCTACGCTCCCTTTACACCCAGTAAATCCGGATAACGCTTGCACCATACGTATTACCGCGGCTGCTGGCACGTATTTAGCCGGTGCTTCTTAGTCAGGTACCGTCATTTTCTTCCCTGCTGATAGAGCTTTACATACCGAAATACTTCTTCGCTCACGCGGCGTCGCTGCATCAGGGTTTCCCCCATTGTGCAATATTCCCCACTGCTGCCTCCCGTAGGAGTTTGGGCCGTGTCTCAGTCCCAATGTGGCCGGTCACCCTCTCAGGTCGGCTACTGATCGTCGCCTTGGTAAGCCGTTACCTTACCAACCAGCTAATCAGACGCGGGTCCATCTCATACCACCGGAGTTTTTACCCCCGCACCATGCGGTGCTGTGGTCTTATGCGGTATTAGCAGTCATTTCTAACTGTTATCCCCCTGTATGAGGCAGGTTACCCACGCGTTACTCACCCGTCCGCCGCTCAGTCACAATCCTCTTCATCCGAAGAATCTAAGCAAAGTGCTTCGCTCGACTTGCATGTGTTAGGCACGCCGCCAGCGTTCATCCTGAGCCAGGATCAAACTCTCGTTAAAAGTGTTTGTCTTGGTCAAGAATCACTACTAGCAATTCTTTCCCTCTTTACTGTTTTGGTTTGTTTTCAAACCGTTCTTAAAAATTTTTCTCTTTAAAGAAATTTTCAAGGGTTGTTGTCTATTGTTCAGTTATCAAGGTTCTTTCTTTGTTCTGTCTCAAGCGACAGCTTTTATATTTTATCAAAAGCTTTATCGTTTGTCAAGAACTTTTTTAACTTTTTTCATTTTCTTTTTTGTGGAGCTTTCTCTCAACGAGTCAGCTCATCTATAATACCATTTTGTTTCATCTTTGTCAACTGTTTTTTACAATTTTTTCAAACTTTTTCGACTTGTTTTTTTCAAGCCTCCAGGTATTATATTACGTGTTTTCTCACCCGCTTATGCAGAATACCATAAAGCGTACAAAGCTTCCTTCAATCTGAAAACTTTTTGAGATAACACTTAACGGAGAAAGAGGGATTTGAACCCTCGCGCCGGTTTCCCGACCTACACCCTTAGCAGGGGCGCCTCTTCAGCCTCTTGAGTATTTCTCCTGATTCTGAATCCGACTGTTTACACAGCTTTTTTTCAATTCTTGCTTGATAATGCGAAATTTATTATACTAAACGTTCTATATAATGTCAACCATTAATTTAGTTTTTTTTAACCTTTTTCCGCCCTTTTTCAGCAACTGTTTTAGTAAACGGCTAGTTCCGTCTTTTCCTCTATCGTTTTCCTAATTCTTTCCTGAACTATCGCTGCGATTTCCGTCGTTTTCATATCTTTGTATTCATCATAATAAAGCGGAGGCAAAAAACAAACCTGAACCGTCACTTTACTGATAGACTTCGTATCAAACGGTTTAAACGAATCAATCAGCGCCACCGGAACGATTGGACAACGTGCCTTTGTTGCCGCTTTAAAACTTCCACCTTTAAATGTTCCGATTTTATTTCCGTTTCTCGAACGAGTTCCTTCCGGGAAAATAATATAATTTCTTCCCGCCTTCACTTCTTTTGCTACATTCATAATGACCTGCATTGCCTGCCGCACATCTTCTCTGTCAATCATATATGCTTTTGTACAAGCAAACACCTGCTTTAAAAACTGAATATTTGCAACTTCTTTTTTTGCAACAACCGAGATCGGAACCGGACACACATCCATAATAGCCAAAACATCATACATTCCCTGATGATTCGGGAAAAACATAAATCCATTTTCTTTCGGTATGTTATCCAGCCCTTCAGCCGCTATTGTCACATTTCCGCCTTTGTTTGCTCTGCGGACAATAAACTTCAGCATCTTATAATGCTCTTCCTCCGTATACTTATCTACGTGATGCGCATGATAACAAAGCTTGCACCACATAAACGGAACAAGAATTATATTTCGGAGCACCATCATCAATATTCTTTTCATATTTTCCGATACTCCTTTACCGCTGTTTCATAAAGATTATTTCCCTTAGAGTCAATCACCACTATCACCGGAAGATTTACTACTGTAAGTTTTCTAATCGCTTCTGTACCAAGATCTTCATAAGCAACAATTTCCGATGATGTAATACATTTTGACAGCAGCGCGCCCGCGCCGCCTACAGCTGCAAAATAAACCGCTTTATTGCGAACAACAGCATCGATCACTTCTTGACTTCTTTTTCCCTTTCCAATCATTGCCCCCATTCCGAGATCCAATAATTCGGGAGTATATTTATCCATACGGCTTGCCGTTGTCGGACCTGCCGATCCGATCGGGCGTCCTTCCCGTACCGGAGACGGTCCCATGTAATATATCGCCTGCCCTTCTATATTAATAGGTAAGTCTTCTCCCTCACGAAGCGTTTCGTACATCCGCTTATGCGCAGCATCACGCGCTGTATATATCGTGCCTGTAATATATACATAATCTCCTGCCCTTAGTTCTTCTGCCGTCTCTCTGCCGACAGGCGCTGAAATATGTCGATCCATTTCTGTTTCCTTTCACTTCTGCCTTTTTCCACTGCTGCTATCTTATCCGCTGTTTTTACAAAACACAGACTGTATGCCTGTTCACATGGCAGCATATATTCACCGCAACCGGAAGTCCCGCAATATGAGTCGGATATGTGTTGACATTTACTGCCAAAGCCGTCACCGTGCCACCCAATCCGCCCGGTCCGATGCCAAGACAGTTGATCTTCTCCAACATTTCTTCTTCGAGTTTTCTCACATATGGAATATCCGAATGTTTTCCCACTTCTCGCGTAAGCGCTTTCTTCGCCATTAAGGCGCATTTTTCAAATGTTCCTCCGATTCCGACCCCAACTACCAACGGCGGGCAAGCATTTGGTCCCGCGTCTTTGACAGCTGTAAGAATCGCATTTTTTACTCCTTCAAGTCCTTCCGCCGGTTTCAGCATAAACACACGGCTCATATTCTCACTTCCGAAACCTTTCGGAGCTACCGTGATCTTCACTCGATCACCTTCCACGATCCGCGTATGAATAACCGCAGGAGTATTATCTTTTGTGTTTTCCCGCAAAATAGGGTCTCCTACGACTGACTTTCTCAAAAAACCTTCCGTATAGCCCCGGCGCACCCCTTCGTTTACCGCATCTTCGAAACTTCCGCCTTCAAAATGCACATCTTGTCCTACCTCAAGAAACACAACTGCCATTCCTGTATCCTGGCAGATCGGTATCATATCCGAAGCGGCAATTTCAAGATTATCCTGAAGCTGTGCCAGAATTTGTTTTCCAAGCACGGACTCCTCTTTTTCCTCTGCTTTTCGCATCGCTTTCACCATATCCGAAGAAAGCGAGTAATTTGCCTCTATGCACATCTTTTTTATTGTTTCCGTAATTATCTCTGTCTGTACTGTCCGTATCATAATTCAATCTCAATCTTTCTGTTTGTACGATGATATTGATGGTATCTGACTCCCGCCGCATCCATCATTCTTTTCGACGCAATAACGCTCGGAGTATCGGCATATTTATCACAATCATAGATTACTTCTTTAATCCCCGCCTGTATGATCGCTTTTGCACATTCATTGCAGGGAAAGAGCGAAACATAGAGCTTCGCTCCGGCCAAACTTCCTCCGCTGTAATTTAAAATTGCATTCAACTCGCTATGTGTCGAATATACATATTTTGTCTCAAGCGGGTCTTCGCCGTCTCTTACCCACGGAAATTCATCATCCGAACACCCTAACGGAAATCCATTATATCCCATAGAGAGGATTTTATTATCCTGACTGACAATACAACAGCCAACCTGCGTATTCGGGTCTTTTGATCGCATCCCCGAAAGCATGGCTACTCCCATAAAATACTCATCCCACGTCAAATAATCTGTTCTCTTCCCCGACATCAACTCCGCTCCTTTCATCTCTGTTCTGTTCTCTGTAAGCTTTTTATTTTGTTCCGAAAATACGATCTCCGGCATCGCCAAGTCCCGGAACAATATAGCCATGATCATTGAGCTTCTCATCAAGCGCCCCTATATAAATGTCTACATCCGGATGCGCTTCCTGCATCTTCTTAACTCCTTCCGGCGCTGCAAGGATACAAAGGAAACGGATATGTTTTACGCCTTTTTCTTTCAGCATTCTGATCGCCGCCACACTGGAACCTCCCGTAGCCAGCATAGGATCAACTACAAACACTTCTCTCTCTTCACAATCTGCCGGAAGTTTACAATAATATTCTACCGGTTCTAATGTCTCCGGATCTCTGTAAAGACCGATATGTCCGACCTTCGCCGCCGGAATCAGAGATAACATTCCGTCTACCATTCCGATTCCCGCACGAAGGATCGGTACGATAGCCAGTTTTTTGCCTGAAAGCATTTTCCCTGTCATCTCCATAAGAGGTGTTTTGATCTGAACATCACTCATTTTCAGATCTCTCGTCGCCTCGTAGCACATCAACTGTGCAATTTCCCCGATCACCTCACGAAATTCTTTTGTTCCTACGTTTTCCTGTCTTACATAATTGATCTTATGTGTGATCAAGGGGTGATCCATCACAATTACTTTTCCTGTCATTATTCTTCCTCCGCAATGTAATTTAATTTTTCTGCAAGTTCTTTTATTAATTCACGCAATATCTCATAGCATTCTCCGTAAGCTGTCAAAGGTTTCCCATATGGATTCGGGATTTCTCCGTCGCTTCCCACGAATTCATTCAACGTATAAACGTTAGCTTTTGTTCCGTATTCGGACAAGATTTTGTTTTTCTCGGCTTCCTCGATCGTAAGGACAAGAGTATCCTCCACCAGCGTTTCCGGTTCAAGCTGTCTGGAAACATGATTTTCAAGGGTCATCTGGGCGCTCTTCATGATCGCCTCCGCTTTCTGATTCGCCGGTTCGGGAAACAGCACGACCAATCCCCGTGAATCAATCACATATTCCTGCGCCAGATCTTCATGCCTTAACATCTCCGCCGCCATCGGCGCCCGGGCAGAATCCGTACCGCTTATAAATATGATTCTTCGGTACTTCTGCCGTTTTGCGATCTCCGCCGCCGAAAGACGCGTATGCCCCGCCGCTTTTTCCAAACGATTCATAATCGCTTTTCCGATTCCTTGCGCGGCAAAAGATTCACTGTAAATCTCTTCCACATCTTCCTCATCAAATTCTCTGAGCACTCTATAGAGATTTCGAGCGATCGTTTTCTCATTTTCCCGTGTACCAATATTTTTCACTACGCCGTATTTATAAAAAGGAAGTGTCTCTGTCGTAGCAATAACCCCCACTTTTCTTCCTTCTTTATAAGCCTTGTATGCAAGCTGGCGAATCGCAAAAATCTCCTCCCGCAGATCTCCTTCTACAATCATCAGTTTTGCTTTCGGAGCGTAATGTCTGTACTTCATCCCCGGAGCTTTCGGAGCTTTCTCACTCTCCGCCACAAGAAGCGTCTCATCAACATCTACTTTTCCGATCACTTCTTCAAACATTTCCGCAGTAATCGCTCCCGGTCTCAAGATCATAGGCGGCGTCACCGTCATATCAAGTATCGTAGACTCTAGTCCGATCTCAACTGCTCCTCCGTCTAAGATCATATCGATCTTTCCGCCCAAATCTTCCGCAACATGTTCCGCCAACGTCGGACTTGGTCTTCCCGAAGTATTTGCGCTCGGGGCAGAAACGAATCCGCCCGCTGCCCGTATAAGCGCTCTCGCCACTTCATCTGTAGGCATACGAACCGCCACTGTATCAAGACCTCCCGTCGTACCATAAGGAACAACCTCGCTCTTTTCAAAGATCATAGTAAGCGGTCCCGGCCAGAAGTGAGCTGCAAGGGCATCTGTTTCAGCCGGGATATTAACAGCAATCTTCCTCAAATCTTCATATTCTGCAATATGCACGATCAGAGGATTATCCGACGGTCGCCCTTTTGCCGCATACGTCTTCATCGCCGCCTCCTCTTTGAGCGCATCCGCTCCGAGCCCATATACCGTCTCGGTCGGAAAAGCAACCAAACCGCCGTTTTTCAGAATCATTCCCGCTTCTTCTATAATCTCTTCATTTATTTTGTTTTTATCGATCTTTTCTATTTTTGTTTCCATGCCCTATATTATAGCATTATTTATTTCAAAAAAAAACTCTTAATTCCTTTTACTACAGCCTCTGCTATTTTTCCTTGATACGCTTCATCAGAAAGTTTTTCCGCTTCTTTGTGATTACTCAAAAAACCACATTCCACAATTACTGTCGGCACTTCTGTTTTCTTCAATATATAATAAGTATTATTTGCTTTTTCACGCTTTTTATTTTCCGGATCAATTTCCAGAAGTTCATTCTGCAAAATTTCCGCCGCCGCTTTCCCTTCCCCGGACGTCGTATAATAAAACACCTGCGCTCCAAAAACACTTTCTTCATGATAACTGTTTTGATGTATACTTACAGCAAGATCTGCCTTTGATTCATTCATAATGCGAACCCGCTCTTTCAAATCTCCGATCCTGGTTTCCGCAAGCCATCCGTCCTCTTCACGTGTCATGATCACTGCAATCCCTTCCTCTTCAAGAAGCTTTTTCACTTTCTCTGCGATTATTAAGTTCAGCTCTTTCTCAAGCTTCCCGTTGACTCCCGTTTTTCCGCCGTCAGGACCGCCGTGTCCGGCATCCACTACAACCGTTCTCTTCTTATGCGCTTCCCCTTGTTTTTCCCCGCGCTCCTTTTTATCCGATTTCTCATTCTCCTTTTCTTTCATCCCTATAACCGCCCCCGAATTAGTTTCTTCACTTTCCCTAAACGTCTCCTTAAGCCTCACCCCTGCTTTTTGACACAAAACAATGATTGCCACAAGAGAAATAATCGCCATTCCGAAAACTATTTTTTTCCGCATATAAAAACACCCTCCTTTTCCATATAAATATATATGCAAAAAGAGGATGTCCTTTTCAGATATTTTATTTCATGTTTTAGTTCACATTTTAATTTACATATTGCAGGATGAGATCCCACACGCCGGAACCTTCCATTCCAAGACTCCACTCCGCAACACCCGCAAGCTGGTTTTCTTTAATAACTTTCAGCTTCTCTTCCAGCGACTGAGTATCTTCTAACCAAATTTTATAAACGCCTCCGTCGCCTTCCCACTGGGCATAATTCTGCTTCGTCTTATCATCCCATTCCGTCTGTGCCCCCATTGATGAGATAAGTTCTGCCGCATCATCCATTCCATAAGCGGAACTCTTTACTTTATTCGGATAATTTTCGGCTTCCGTTCCCTCATCTGCCGCAAATTCTTCGTCAGTCTTTGGCCGTTCAAACCAAAGCCGGGTATAAAACGGTACTCCTGCGATCAATTTATCCGCCGGTACTGACTTAAGGGCCTCTGATATTCCGTTTTTCAGATACCCGATCGACGCAACCGAACCTGCTTCATACGATCCTTCTGTATGTTCATCATATCCCATAACAACAACATAGTCCGCCACTGCCGCCTGTTCTTCAATGTCATAATGTGCATTATAAGGCTGCGGAACATAATTATCTACAGAAAAAACAAGTCCATTCTGACGGCACTTCACCGAAAGTTCACGCACGAACTGCACATAATGCGGTCCGCACTCATCGGATACAAGTTCAAAATCAAGGTTAATTCCATCCACGTCAGTCTCCAGCGCTTTTGATATAACTTGATTGATCAGTTTTGCCCGCTTCGACGTATAGCTCAGCACTTGATATGTTTCTTCATAAGAATTGATTCCTCCATGAAAATCCCTCAGCACTGCCCATACTTCCAAATTAGACTGATGTGCGTAATTTACATAATCCGCATCTGCAAGCGATGTAATATTACCTTCTGTATCCGCAAGACTGAACCATGTCGGCGCAATCGTATTCAGCCCTTTTGTCGACGCAATCGTTTCCAATATATAACTATTAGCATCGGCGTTAGAAACATTATGCCACGCCATATTGATCGTATAGTTTTCCGAAATATTCGTATATTCCGGTTCTTCATAATCCCGGGATACCAGCTCTTTTTCAACACTGTTGAGCGCATTTGTTTTCACATATCCGATAAACCCGTCTTTTGTAGCCACTTTCATCCAGTCATTCTCATCTTCAAGAACAGTTACCTTATCCGATTTCTTTACTTCTGTCAAAACCGGACTTTTCACACCGCCCTGATAGCGTACCTGCGTATCCCTTTTGATGGAAGCCACTTTCTTCTCTCCCCACTCAGTTGTAATCACTACGCGGGTCGGATCATCATACACTTCGTATTCCATATTCGTGTATTGCTGGATAAACGGAAGGGCAATATATGCAATCTTTCCTTCTGTTTTCAGGATCACATAATCTTCACTCTTTTTCTCTGTTATGTCTGTATATTCTTTACTGCCTACCGCTGCCGAAACACTGCCTCCCGGAAGTGTATAAAGAAGAACGTTCTCATTAGAATCCCAATAAAACCGCTTATTGATCCGATTATGAGCAACAGAATATTCGACATAATACTGCCCGTCATAAACTTTCACCGGATCCGGCGTATTTCCTTCTTCTGCATTCTGAGACTGTTTCACAACCTGATCGTCAATTACAAGCGCAGGATCTGTTTCTGACTCCACTCCATAATATTGTTTCAAATCGGCCTTCTCATTCGTTGAACCGTATCTTTTCCAAATAACAAATCCGCCTATTGCAATTATGATCAACACAAAAAACAGAAACCACCGTATAACGGCATTCCGCCTTCTTCTCCTTGCTCTGCTGCTTTGTCTCGCAGGTCTTCTATTCCGTCCAGGTCCCGCTTCCGACATTCTTTGTCTGCTTTGTCCCGAACGGTTTACCGGTTTCCGGGCATTGTTTTCAGGGCGTCGTCTGCGGGTATCTGATGTCTGACTCCATTCCCGCACATCCCGTTTTTCTCTTTCGTCCATGCCGTACCTCCTACTAGCAATTATACGCGTACATTATATCACACTTTTAACACGCGTCGTTAATAATTTGCCTCTTTCAGCAGATTTTAGACATCTTTTTTCACACAACCTCCACTTTGTCCGGCATTAAGGGGTAATTTCTGCCCGAAAGTGTTCATTAATATCAGTAAATCTAAGAGTTTCTATATTGCCATCCCCACTCATCGTATAATCGCGCATATATGTTCCCGCTTCTTTTACCATATGTGCCGTCACGATCTGAAGCGGACTTGCCTGATATCCGTCAAGCAGCATATCAATCCCACGCTTCTCATACTTTTCCAGCTCCATATATAATTCTGTATATTCCGTTTCATCCATTTTCATCTCCCGCAATACTCCTTTCCATGCAAACCGTGATAAATATAGTTTTCCTGCCCTTTCATTATGTATCGTACGGAGGTTTGTGACATACATCCGGATTTTCAGGCAGGGCAAAAGACAGCCGATACGGAAATAAGAGTTTAAACAGCATTCCCTCCTTTCATTTTATTTACTTATCAGTGAATACTATCTTTTGTAAGTGCCATTATATTGTCCGCATTTTATGTTTTCAATGTGTTTTTTGTTCATAACCGCATGGGATTTGTTGATAAGTCTTTACATCCTTTTCTTTTTTGTTTATACTTATCTTGAGGATATGTATCTATTTTTATTCCCGATGCATATTATCTTATATAGTATAAAGGATGTGATTGTATGAAGATTGAAAAACTTAATGAAAATCAGATTCGTTGTACATTGACACATGCTGATCTGGCAGCGCGCCATCTGAAGCTAAGCGAGCTTGCTTACGGCACAGAAAAGGCTAAATCTTTATTTCGCGACATGATGCAGCAGGCGTCATTCGATTTCGGATTTGAAGCAGAAAATATTCCGCTGATGATAGAGGCAATCCCTTCATCTGCTGATTCTATTGTCCTTATTATAACTAAAGTCGAGGATCCCGAAGAATTAGATACCCGGTTCTCAAAATTCACACCGGCTGACAATTCAGACCCTCTGAATTCCGAGACACTGGAAAAACTCCAGGGGGCAGAGGAGTTTCTCAATCTCCTGAACAAGGTCAAAGAAGCGGCAGCGGCGACATCAGCTCCTGTTGAAGAGCCCCGGCAGACGGATTCGTTCTCGATCCGGTTGTTTTCTTTTTCTTCACTGGACGGAGTAATCGAAGCCGCGAAATTAATTGCTCCCGCTTATCACGGCGCAAATACATTATATAAGGATGAAAGCGCTGAGACATTTATTCTTGCCCTTGCACCGGTGGAAAATAAATTAAATGAATTTAACAAGATCTGCAATATGCTTTCCGAATACGGATCGCCGGAAAAAGCCGACGCTTCCGTGCTTGCATTTCTTGAAGAACATTGCACGATTCTCATATCGGCAGATGCAGTATGTAAATTATCCGCATTATAAACTTGTATGCGGACAACGGATCTCAAAAGAAAAGGGTCGGCGCTTTAACGATCAATCAAATCGCAAAGCGCCGACCCTTTTACGCAATTCTTATTTACCCATTGCCTTTGCAGCAGCATTGATTTTTTCTACAAGAAGTCCACAATCAATTCCATGAACCATTGCCGCTTCCTCTAATGTCTCCATCTGAGACGCCGGGCATCCGAGACAATGCATTCCGATCTCCATGAGAATCGGCGCGCTCTCCGGAAATTGATCAATAAGTTCTCCGATTTTTGTATCTTTTGAAAATTCTGCCATTTTCTCTTCCTCCTTGAATTTATGAGGCTATTATAAGCCTTGTTCTGCAAATTATCAACAGTTTTCCTGATTCACCTTTTTCCGCTAGCACCCTCCGAATTATTCCCTCTGAATTCCCCCTTGCTTTTTTAACCGTATGACTGTTTCTGCATCCTCTTTCTTCTCTGTACACTTCATAAATCTACATCGCATTAAATTGTCAGATATATCCTGCCTTTATTTTTGTTTTTTTGAATACTCAAAAGTCAATAATTTATCCGAGTTTTTTCGACATATTTGCATTTTTATCATAACTCACCAAAACATCCGTTCTTTTTTTATTATAAAGTAATCCACCGAAAACATATGTTTTTATGTGGATAATGTGGATAACTTTGTGGGAAAACCGACTTTTTCCACCTTTTTCGTTGTTTTCAGTGTGGATAAGTTGAAAACTCCACGTTTTTCAATTTCGACATTTTTTTACAAATAAACACAAATTTGTGCATTTTGTCTTTTTATGTCGAAAACGGGAAATCTGTATTTCTCTCATCAAAAATACAAATTCCCCATTTCAAAAAATTTGTGTTACAGAACTCTTCTTACTGCAATAATATCAGTATAGGTAGCGCTGCATATTCCGATTCCATCTGCTTCGTTCATTGCATTCACGATCGTTCCGTCCCCCATATAAAGCCCGACGTGACCGTCATACAAAATCAAGTCTCCGGGAAGAGCTTCCTCGTAACTGACGGCGTATCCTGAATTCACCATATCATATGTCGTCCGTGGAAGACTTACTCCGAAATGTGCATAAACCGACTGTACAAAACCCGAACAATCCGCTCCGTTTGTCAGGCTTGTACCTCCCCAAACATATGGATTTCCGATAAACTGACAAGCATAATCAATAACAGCCTGCCCCGGAGTTCCCGGAGCTTGCGAAGGCGTATTCACTCTCCCCTGCGAAACAGCGCCTACAGGCCGTGTTCCCGGTCTGCCGTCAGCACCGCAAACGACAGATGCTGCCATTTTTTCTTGCGCTTCTTCTTCTGCGATCCGCTTTTCTTCCTCTTCTTTTGTCTCCCCATAAGAATAAGAAGTTTCTGCAATCACGTAGTCGCCTGAGACCCAACCGCTTTTATCTCCTACTTTTACCGGATACCATCCGCCGGTCGCTTCTCCCACAGTCTCATAAACTTCGCCTTTTTTTATCTGTGTCAAAATCTTACTGTCCGTTCCGCAGCCTTCCCGAACATTAAGCACATATGCCGTAACCGTCACTGTATCCTTCTCATACTCCTGTGCACGCGCCTGCGCCTCCTCTCCTGTAAAAAGCGCATCTTCCGGCACATATCCTTCAGCCGAACCCGATCTGATCTTCGTCCAGCCATCCAGATATTCCAGCACCTGAGCCGCCGAATCTTTATAAAGTTTCCCGACCCAGTCGCCGGAATCATCCGGTGCGTTTCTGATATAGGTAAACTCCTTCGTATCAGAAAACGCCATATTCAAATACTCACCCTCTTCTGTTGGTACAAGATAGAGATTAATATTATCTTTTACTTCTGTCTCGTAACATTTCTCCAGTACCGATTCAATCCCCGATGCCTGTATAAATGGCTGCTCGTCTTTCCTTTCGGCCGCCGATACTTCAGACACGCTCCCCGGGATCAGAAACATTCCCGCTGCCGCAAACAGAATGCCTCTCGCTTTTGTGTGTGGTTTCTTCATATAAAACCTCCTCTATATTTCGGTCATTTACCGCATTACATTTATCTTTTGTAGGAAGCTTTAAATGTTACACATTTGTTAAATTTGTTACATTCACATTATATCAACTCGCTATTTGTTTGTCAACTTCTCTTACTGATTTTTCATTGACATCTCTCGACAGCAAGTTTCTATATTATTCTTTTTTCTTCTTCTTTCCATTTGTTTCATTAATTATTTTGTAACATTTTATCGTAAATATTCAATTTTAACAGCCAAAAATAATTTTTTTCAAAATAATGATTGACAAACATCTTTCTTTGTATTATATTCTAATTACAGTAATCGTTACTATTATTTATTAAATAACGGTTCTTAGTTAGTTATGAAAGGGGGATTCCCATTGGCAGCTTTAAAATATAGTAGACAACGAGAATCCATCAAGCATTACCTTATGACAACCAAAGAGCATCCGACCGCCGACACAGTTTATATGCATGTGAAGAAAGAATTTCCGAACATCAGTCTTGGCACGGTTTACAGAAATTTAAATCTGCTGACCGATATCGGCGAAGCCATAAAAATATCTACTCCCGACGGAGGAGATCGATTTGATGGACGGATTGAACCGCATAATCATTTTCTTTGTGAAGAGTGTGGACGGTTACTGGATCTGGATCTGGATATGAAGAGTATCGAAGAAGTCAACTGCCTTGCCGGTAAGAATTTTGACGGAGCGATCACTTCCAGTTCCACTTTGTTTTTCGGTAAATGCGGTGACTGCATTAAAAAGTCATAACAAATAAACAATATTATTTTCAAAAAAGGAGATCAAAATTATGAAAAAATTTGTATGTACAGTATGTGGTTATGTTTTTGAGGGAGAAGCAGCTCCGGCAGAATGTCCGGTTTGCCACGCAGGCGCAGATAAATTCAAAGAGCAGACAGGCGAAAGAGAATGGGCTGCAGAACACGTTATCGGTGTTGCTCAGGGCGTTAGCGAAGACATCCTTGCAGATCTGAGAGCAAACTTTGAAGGCGAATGTACAGAAGTTGGTATGTACCTTGCTATGGCTAGAGTTGCACACAGAGAAGGATATCCGGAAATCGGTCTTTACTGGGAAAAAGCAGCTTGGGAAGAGGCTGAGCACGCTTCTAAATTTGCTGAACTTCTCGGCGAAGTTGTTACAGACAGCACAAAGAAAAACCTTGAGATGCGTGTAGATGCAGAGAACGGCGCTACAGCAGGTAAATTCGACCTTGCAAAACGTGCAAAAGCCGCTAACCTCGATGCAATCCACGATACAGTTCATGAGATGGCAAGAGACGAAGCTCGTCACGGAAAAGCATTTGAAGGACTTCTTAAGAGATACTTCGGCTAATCAAAATCCCGAATATTGAAAGATAGGTTATCAGAAAGATGTCGGCTAAACTGTCGGCATCTTTTTTATCTCCTTTTCTTACATTTTTTTATTTTTGTCTGTTTTTTTGTTTTTCTTTTCTTTCTTTTTTATTTTATATGCATTCTTACCTTGTATCTTTTTTTCTATCTAGTATAATAGAAAGAAAAGGAAAAAAAACGAGGTGCTATCATGAGAAATTTTATTGGTGTTGACTTAGGCGGAACAAACATCCGCGCTGCTATCGTTTCCGAAGACGGAACGATTAAATGTATGAAAAAATCAGAAAGCCACCCGGAACGCGGTGCAGAAGCTGTTATGGAAACTATGATTTCCCTGATTGAAAGTCTTGACGGATATGAAGAATGTGAAGGAATCGGAATGGGTATTCCCGGACCGATCGACACGATCAACGGCAAGATCATCGTTTCTACAAATCTTCCAAAACTGATCGGTTTTCCGATAGCGGAATATATCGAAAATCATTTTCATAAACCGACTTACATGGACAACGACGTTAAAGTTGCCGCTCTCGGAGAAGCTGTTCAGGGAGCCGGAAAAGATTATCCTATCGTTTACTATGTAACAATTTCAACCGGAGTCGGCGGAGCACTTGTAATCGATCAAAAGGTAATCGGCGGTCAGAACGGACACGCAGGCGAGATCGGAAATATCTGTATTGACAGAAACCGTGAAAAATACAATATTTTGAATGTAGGCGCTGTTGAAAACGAAGCGAGCGGAACTGCTGTCACAAGAAAAGGTAAAGCTGTATTCGGAGATAAGATCAATCACGCGGGCGATGTATTTGATCTTGCCCGCTCAGGAGACGAGCAGGCTCTCAAAATTGTAGATGACATGGCATATGATCTTGCAATGATGTTCTGCGCTATCGGACATATTATCGATCCTCATGTATTCGTTGTAGGCGGCGGAGTTATGAAGGGAAAAGATGTATTCTTTGAAAAAATGGAATCTTATTACCGCTCTATGATTCATGTAGGTATGCAGCCGGTTGTATTCAAAGAAGCTCTCCTTGATGAGCCGGGTATCATCGGCGCTGCGATGCTTCCGATGACACATTTAAAGTAAAACTGTTTCCTTCCTTTCAATATAAGCAGTTTGCTACATAAAAGAACTCTTTTTTAAGTTCTTAAAAAGAAAAACTGAGCATGACCTAACTCTTTGAGTTTTCGATCATGCTCAGTTTTTCCTTTCTGCTCAGTCGCTTAATTTCCCACTCCCGCTTCATCGCTTCCTGCTTTGTCGGAAATTCTTCCTTATAAACAAGCACAACCGGACGGCGCGCTTTTGTGTATTTCGCGCCCCGCCCCGCATTGTGATCTTTGATCCGTTTTTCAAGATTGTTTGTCCAGCCCGTATAAAGCGAACCGTCACTGCACTTTACAATATAGGTATAATTCATGTCTTTTATTATTTCTTTTCTTTCGTTTTTCTTTTCTTGTTATATCTTTGGTCATTGCTTCTTTTATTATTACTTCTTTTTCTATTCCATAAAATTCATCGGATCGACCGGCTCTCCGTCTTTAAGCACTTGAAAATACAGATTCGTTCCTTCTACGCTGTAATATTTCGTCGGCTCATTCAAACTGCCGATTGCGCTGCCTGCTGCCACATAATCTCCTGTTTTAACTTGTACATCTTTTAACTGTCCGTACACTGCTGAATATCCGTTTCCCATATCAAGCGTCACCGTAAGTCCCGTCTGCGCCGACTCCTCGATCGCAGTCACAGTTCCTGCCGCAGATGCATTGATCGTTTCTCCTGCTTCCCCGGCTATAATCATCGCAGGATTATATTGATACTGTTCTAATGTCTGGAAAAATACAGTCTCATCCATACTATATCCATTGATCACTGCTCCGCTTGCAGGCCATGTAAGAACGCTTTCTTCTGAAAACCAAAGATTTGACGCGGCGCTTCCCGTCTGCTGAACTCCTTCTTCCGTCCCTGTTGTATCAGACACATCTTCCCTGCTTTCTTGTTCATTTTCATCCGTTTCTTCCACTTCCGGCAGGAGGATTTCATCTGTAGTTGTTTCTTTCGTGTTATCTTCTGTAAACTGTTCCGCCTCTTTTTCAGCTTTCGCCATCTGCTCTTTCATATCTTTTTTGTAGTTTCCGACCGTATATGTTCCAACGACCGCCAGAACTGCCATAAAGCAGACTACAATACCGATGGCTGCTCCTTTGCCTTTTAAAAAGGACATTTTTTCATTTTTATTCATTATCATCACCTCTGGTTATATTTTTGCCGGAAAATGATAACTTTATTCTGTCCTTTCAAAAAAGTTTTTCTCTGACTCTATTGTTGATTATAATTACTTTATTTATTTTTTGCAATAAAGTTCAAATCCTTCTCTGTCTTTGTCCCTTCATAAAAAAACTCCAAAATTTCTTTATATGTTTTTCCGTCTTTTGCCATTTTATTTGCAGTCCAACAACTCAGCCCCATGCCATGTCCGTTTCCCGCCGTTATAATTTTTATTTTCTTCCCGCTTTCCGCAAACGAAAAAGAACTCGACGGAAGCGACAGCGCATCCCGAAATTGATCTCCTGTGCAAATTGTTTCTCCTATCCGAAGCTTTCCCACATATCCCGCCGAATCATGTTCTAAAATTTCAAAATCTTTAAAAGAATATCCTGCCGCAGCTTTTTCTCCGTCTGTCTCTGCCGCCAGAAAATGATGACATTTTTTCTGTATTTGATCATAGGAAAACGTAAATACGCCGACCTGTTCTTCCGATTCTTTATCTGCCGGACATTCTTTCACTTTAATATACGGAAACTCCGAACTTCCGAGCACTTCTTCCGCACTGCGCGACATTCCCGTATTTGACTGATGGAACGGTGTCCATGCATATGTATCATTATAAAATAACACCTCGTTTTCTGTCGATTCTATGGCATTTCTGTATTTTTCATATCGCTTTTTATATTCATCGGCAGGCCATTGATCCTGCATTTCCTTCTGCGACAAATAATCGATCTCCAAAATAACATCTGATACATTTCCGGTTCTGTCCGACTTTTGATTCTCCGTCTCTTCTGCCTGAGTGCTTCTTTGCAGCGCACGGCTGATCTGTGTCCTCACAAGAACCGCCTGCGCCTTCAGTGCCTCCGTCTCTGTATCTGCCGGTACGTCTTTTGCCAACACTCCCGTAAGATACTCATTCCACTCTACTTCTGCAATCCCGTCTGCCTCTTCTTCCTCCGAAGCTTTAACTCTGATGTAAAAATTTTCATTCGTTGTCTCTTCTGGATCTACTCCGTTTACAAACACAGAAACAATGTACGGAAACAATATCAAAATAACAAGGAATGCAGCTGCCGATTTGAATTTTTGTTCTATCGTATATCTTTTCATCAAAAAACAGCCCTCCATATTTCTATCATATGAAGCGCTGTTTTTTTTATAACTTTTGTTTTATCGGACAAACGGTCTCTTTCTCATAATAAACAGGCATATCGCCTCGTATAACGGTACTAACGATGATAATACTGCATGAATAACCGGCATATTTCCTTCCGCGAAGTTTTCATAAATCTGTTTATTCACCAAGACGTTCAAAGCGATCTGAACTGCTCCGAATAAGATCGAAACAATGATCACTACGAAATACATAAAGAAAAACGCAAGTACGCTCATCCCCGCCCCTGTCACATTTTGATTCACCGCACTTCCGGCGAGCGTCATTCCGATGCCAAATACGAGTACCAGTACATAGATGCCGATCGCTCCGCTGTAGATGATCGGAAAAAGCAGTTTCCACAATCCCGGATTTTTGATCGTCGTATTTTTCAGTCGGATCGGACCTGCCATATTCCCGTGGTAATATGTTCTCGCAAAAGGTACAAATGCCATCCATGCATCTTTTTTCCCCATCCGCTTTGCGATCGTATACAGACCGAAAGAATGCAGAAGGTAACTTCCAAGCATAAATACGAGCATTCCTATCATGATCGCAAGCCAAAGCGAAGCGAACACTACGGCAAACATTTCTCCTGCCCTTTCCGGATGATACTGATACTCGTATTCATATGCGTAATCATACATATTTCTCATCTTACTACCTCCTTATCCCTTTTCCGAAAAATCAATCAGATGTTTTTACTCTTCAAGCGGAGCAACATCTACTTTTTCTAATTTCCAAATATCACTTACATATTCTTCGATTGTTCTGTCAGAGGAAAATTTCCCGCTGCATATCGTATTCATCATTGCCATTCTTGACCATCTCTGCTGATCTCTGTAAGCTTCTTCCACTCGTTTCTGAGCCTCTGCATAGGAACGGAAATCTTTCAGAATAAAGTAAGTATCCGCTCTGTCTGTACACTGCGTATTCAACAGAGAATTATACAGATTTTTATACATCTCGTGATCGCCGTTTGCATATGTGCCGTCCATAAGCTGATCGATCACACGTTTTAATTCCCAATCGTTAAAGTAAATATCCGTCGGATTATATCCTCCGTTATTCTCATAATTAATTACTTCTTCTGAACTAAGGCCGAAGATAAACGCATTCTCCGCTCCGACTTCCTGCACAATTTCCACATTCGCTCCGTCCATCGTTCCGAGAGTCGGCGCACCGTTGAGCATAAATTTCATATTACCTGTTCCCGACGCCTCTTTTGACGCCGTGGAGATCTGCTCGCTCACATCGGCTGCCGCAAAAATAATCTCCGCATTTGATACACGATAATCTTCAATAAATACGACTTTCAGTTTTCCGTTAATGCTTCTGTCATTATTTACAACATCAGCTACGGAATTGATCAGTTTGATCGTCTCTTTCGCTCTTAAATATCCCGCCGCCGCTTTCGCTCCGAAAATAAATGTTCTCGGATAAAACGACATCTCAGGATGTTCTTTGATCTGGTTGTACAGATACATAATATGCAGAATATTAAGAAGCTGACGTTTGTACTCATGGAGACGTTTTACCTGAACGTCAAAGATCGAGCGCGGATCAACTTCAATTCCATTATGCTCTTTAATATATTTTGCAAGACGTACTTTGTTCTCGTATTTAATCTGCATAAACTCACGTCTGGCCTTTTCGTCGTCCGCAAACGGTCTGAGCTTTTCAATCTGCGACAGATCTGTGATCCATCCATTTCCGATCTTATCTGTAATCCAGTCTGCCAGAAGCGGGTTTCCGTGTGCGAGGAATCTTCTCTGTGTGATGCCGTTTGTCTTGTTATTAAATTTTTCCGGCATCATCTCATAGAAATCACGGAGCTGCTGTGTTTTCAAGATATCTGTATGCAGCTTCGCAACGCCGTTTACAGAAAATCCCGCGATAATAGCCATATTTGCCATGCGAACCTGACCGTCTCTTAAGATTGCCATTTTCTTTACTTTATGCTCATTTCCCGGATACATCTCATTCACTTTGATCAGGAATCTTCTGTCAATTTCCTGCACGATCTGATAAATACGGGGGAGCAGTCTTGAAAACAGGTCGATCGGCCATTTTTCAAGAGCTTCTGCCATAATTGTATGATTCGTATAAGCACATGTTTTGCTCGTTACTTCCCACGCCTCTTCCCAGCTTAATCCTTCCTGATCGATCAGCAGTCTCATCAGTTCGGGAACCGCAACTGTCGGATGTGTATCGTTCATCTGAATGATTACTTTCTCATGAAGTTTACGAACATCAGAATGCTTTTTCTTATATTTCTCAAGCAGAGCCTGAAGACTTGCGGAGATGAAGAAATACTGCTGTTTCAAACGGAGTTCTTTTCCCGAATAATGATTGTCGTTCGGATAAAGAACGTCAACGATCAATTTCGCAAGATTTTCCTGCTCTACCGCCTTATGGTAATTTCCTCTGTCAAATTCATCAAGCTTAAAATCTGTGATCGCTTTTGCATCCCACACACGCAGTGTGTTTACGACATGATTTCCATATCCTACGATAGGCATATCATACGGAATCGCCAAAACAGACTCATAATTTTCCTGCACAAATTTTGCTTTTCCCGTCTCAGGGTCATTTTCAAACCGGATATTCCCTCCGAAGCGGACTTCTTTTGCATATTCTTCTCTTCTGATCTCGAACGGATTACCTTCTTTGAGCCAGTTATCCGGCACTTCCACCTGATACCCGTCTTTAATCTTCTGTTTAAACATGCCGTAACGATAACGAATGCCGCATCCATAAGCCGGATAATTCAATGTTGCAAGTGAATCAAGGAAACAGGCTGCCAACCGTCCGAGACCTCCGTTTCCAAGCGCTGCATCCGGCTCTTGATCCTCGATTACATTCAGATCGATCTCCATTTCTTCCAGCGCCTCTTTTACCTCTTTATACGCTGTCAGATTGATCAGGTTATTTCCCAATGCACGCCCCATCAAAAACTCCATAGACATGTAATACACAGTCTTTGCATCTGCCTCGTCATACGCTTTCTGTGTTGCGATCCAATCATCGATGATTACGTCTTTCACTGCATAGGATACTGCCTGAAAAATCTGCTGAGGAGTTGCCTCGTCAATCGTTTTTCTGTACAGCGTCTTAATATTTTCTCTTACGGTTTCCTTAAATGTTTCTTTCTCAAATCCTTTATTATGCATTGCTTTATTCCCTTCCTTTTGATATGCCGCGGCGCATCGCATCCTTTATCTTACAAGAACGAATGCGCCCGGATGTGCCGCATATCTTAAAATTATTGTTTCTCAACGCCCATTGTAACTGCTTCTCCGTTGATCTTCCACTCTTTCACATAACCTGCCGGCTCTGCCTTTACAACTTTATCTGCAAGCACTTCCCCGCCGATCTCGTCACTGTGTTCTGCAAAGATCTTTTCCGCTTTCTCACTTCCGTTATACGTTACTTTGATGCGGTCCATAACTTCAAAGTCAGCTTCTTTTCTCATTGTCTGTACTTTACTGATAATTTCTCTGACAAATCCTTCTTCAAGAAGTTCCGGTGTCAGGTTCGTATCAAGAACAACCGTGATTCCATTGTCGTTTTCAGAAACATATCCTTCGATCTGCGCTGTATCGATCAGAAGGTCCTCTTTGAAAAGTGTGATCTCCTGGCCGCTTACATCAAGCTTAAGCGCTCCTGTTTCATTGATCTCATCCATAGCAGAATTTCCGTCTGCATGATCAAGCGCCGCTTTAATTCCCCCTAACATTTTACCATATTTCGGACCTACTGTCTTTAATTGTGGTTTAAAACTATAAGAAGTAAAGTCTCTTACATCATCTGTAAACTTTACATTTTTTACATTCAGCTCATCAGCTACGATATCCTGATAAAATTCAGGCAGATCAAATGCTGCTTTTACGAACATCTGACCGATCGGCTGACGGTTCTTGATGTTCGATGTATTTCTGCAGGCGCGTCCCATAACGACAAGCTTCAGCACATGCTCCATATTCTGCTCAAGCTCTGTGTCGATCTGATCCTCGTTCACTTCCGGGAACATGCACAGATGGATACTCTCCGGCGCATTCTGGTCAACGCTGCGTACAAGATTCTGATAAATCTCTTCTGTCATAAACGGAATCATCGGAGCTGCCGCTTTTGATACCGTAACAAGCGCTGTATATAGTGTCATGTATGCATTGATCTTATCCTGCTCCATTCCTTTCGCCCAGAAACGTTCACGGCTTCTTCTCACATACCAGTTACTCATATCATCTACAAATTCCTGAAGAGCGCGCGCCGCTTCCGGAATACGATAATTTCCGAGGTTTGTATCTACCGTTTTTACCATCGTGTTCATCTTTGACAAAAGCCACTTATCCATAACGGACAGTTTATTATATTCTAATTCATATTTTGTGGCGTCAAACTGATCGATATTTGCATAAAGAACAAAGAAAGCATATGTGTTCCACAGTGTTCCCATGAACTTTCTCTGACCTTCTACTACAGCTTTTCCGTGGAAACGGTTCGGAAGCCACGGAGCGCTGTTCACATAGAAATACCAGCGGATCGCATCTGCACCGTATTTTTCAAGAGCATCAAACGGATCGACTGCATTTCCTTTTGATTTGCTCATTTTCTGTCCGTTCTCATCCTGTACATGACCAAGTACGATTACATTCTTATACGGCGCTTTGTTAAACAGAAGCGTTGAGATCGCAAGCAGGGAATAGAACCATCCTCTCGTCTGGTCTACCGCCTCCGAAATAAAGTCCGCCGGGAACTGTCTTTCAAACAGCTCTTTATTTTCAAACGGATAATGATGCTGTGCAAACGGCATTGATCCGCTGTCAAACCAGCAGTCGATTACTTCCGGAACACGGTGCATCTCTTTTCCACACTTCGGACATTTGATCGTCACCGCATCAATGTACGGACGATGAAGTTCAATGTCATCCGGGCAATTATCGGACATTTCTTTTAATTCCTCAATGCTTCCGACAGAATGCATATGTCCGCACTCGCATTCCCAAATATTAAGCGGCGTTCCCCAGTAACGGTTACGGCTGATACCCCAGTCCTGCACGTTTTCAAGCCAGTCGCCGAAACGTCCTTTTCCGATACTTTCAGGAATCCAGTTGATCGTATTATTATTTGCGATGAGGTCCTCTTTCACGGCAGTCATCTTGATGAACCATGATTCACGTGCATAATAGATCAGCGGTGTGTCGCATCTCCAGCAATGAGGATAACTATGCTCAAATTTCGGTGCATCATAGAGCAGACCTCTGGCATCAAGATCTTTGAGCACTTCCGGATCGGCTTTCTTTACAAACAATCCTGCAAACGGCGTCTCCTCTGCCATATTTCCTTTTTCATCTACAAGCTGAACAAACGGAAGGTCATATTTTCTTCCTACGTTCGCATCGTCTTCACCGAATGCCGGAGCAATATGAACAACGCCTGTACCGTCTGTCAACGTAACATATTCGTCACATACAACGTAAAACGCTTTCTTGTTCTGCTTCTGCGCACAATCTGCCGCGCACTGATAAAGCGGCTCGTATTCTTTTCCTTCCAAATCAGTTCCCTTATATGTCTCAAGCACCTCATACGCTGCTTTTCCTTCTTCTGCAAGTCTTCCAAGCACCGTATCAAGAAGCGCGCACGCCATATAATAAATATTTCCGTCCGCAGCCTTTACTTTCGCATAATCTTCTTTCGGATTTACACAAAGCGCAAGGTTCGACGGCAGCGTCCAGGGAGTTGTCGTCCATGCAAGGATATACGCATCTTCTTCTTTTACTTTGAATCTGACGATCGCAGAACGTTCTTTTACATCTTTGTATCCCTGTGCAACTTCCTGTGCAGAAAGCGGCGTTCCGCAGCGCGGGCAATAAGGAACGATCTTAAATCCTTTGTAAAGAAGCCCTTTATCCCAGATCTGCTTTAACGCCCACCATTCCGACTCTATAAAGGAATTATGATATGTGACATACGGATCGTCCATATCTGCCCAGAAACCTACTGTTCCTGAAAAATCTTCCCACATTCCTTTATATTTCCAAACACTTTCCTTACACTTATCAATGAAAGGTTCTAGTCCATACTCTTCAATCTGGTCTTTCCCGTCAAGTCCGAGCAGCTTTTCCACTTCCAGTTCTACCGGAAGTCCGTGTGTATCCCAACCTGCTTTTCTGGGAACCATACTGCCTTTCATTGTTCGATAACGCGGAATCATATCTTTAATAACACGAGTCAGCACATGACCAATGTGCGGCTTTCCGTTTGCTGTCGGAGGGCCGTCATAAAAAATATAATCCGGACATCCTTCCCGCTCTTCCATACTTTTCTCAAAAATGTGATTGTCGTCCCAAAACTTTTCGATTTGTTTTTCTCGATCGACAAAATTCATGTCTGTAGAAACTTTTTTGTACATGATCTTCTTCCTTTCCTCCTTAATAACAAAAAGCTTCCGTCCTGTAATAGGACGAAAGCTTATTCTCCGTTTTTAACCACCTGTTACAACATACTTGGATCTCACGCCTTGACTGTACGCGACAGAAAACATCTATTTACAGTATAGTACATCTCTTTCTATATCTCTTCTTTTCTGTAGCTTATGCATACGATTCGGATCCGCATATGGTGTCCTGTAACGTCGGACTTACGTCGGCTCTTACTTCTCTGTATTTATTTCAGATGCCGCGGCTCGGAAGTGATATTCAGAATCTGTCTACCGGTATCGGACTTACACCATCCCCGACTCGCTGTAACATTCGATCAGATCTTACTGTCTCCGTCATCGCCTTTTTCATCATATTTTTAATATGTCATATAAAATATTATAAAAAAAATATTAATATTAGTCAAGGTGGTTTTTCCGTAAACTTATTATAATCGTAACAGTTCAGCCACAATTATTTAGAATCAGTATACGAAAAAAAGAACTGTTCTACTAGACTATCCATGCAAAAACTGTTGTTGTATTGTATCGGGTAATTTTGAGGGAATTCCTCAGACCGGTGAAGCTGCCGGTATTTTTCACAGAAAGAATTTCTGTGAGTGGAATTATCATAGCATATCGGTAAATGAGAAACAATGATATATTTATATTTTAATCGACTTCTGACAGAGGAGAAATCAACTCTCTCCTCTGTTCTATGAAGTTATCTTTGATTAATTTATATGGAGATGAAACTGTTCAATCAGATGAGCAATATTTTCTTCTGTATTTTCAAGATCATCTGCAATTTCGGAAATTGTTTTTCCTTTTTCAAGTTTTTTCCGGATGAGAGCACTTTTTTCTTCTATTCGTCCTTCTTCTCTTGCCTCTTCTCTCTGTACTTCGATATCTGTCTCATAGTCGTATTCGTCTAATAACATATTGACAACCTCGCTTCCTTTTCGCATTAAATAATCAGCAAGAATCCCTTTTTCAATGCACTCTTTTATCGCTTTTTTATAAGGCTCTTCCTCCCCGGAGATCTGATAGTTCTGCACGATTTCCATGAACTGGCTGTATTCTTTCAGTACCTGACACTTTTCTAAAATTTCATGATGTTCTTCCGGCCGGATATTGATGACCTTTACTTTTAATTCCAGACTCGGCTCACCGTCTTTTACGATATAGGCATCTGACAGGCGCAGTTCTTTTTCCTTTTCCCACTTTTCTTTTCCGTTATAGAATGTGTAAAATTCCGGTGTCGGAAGGAAAACGATTTTCTTCTTATAACGGCTTCTAGGCGGTACAAGCCTTTCATAAGCACGTCCGATGTACAGCAGACTCCGAAGGGGCATGTTTTCGTTGACCGTAGACTGATGCTCGCCGAATACGATCACTTTTCCTCCTGCGTCAAAAGAAATATCGTTTTGAAAATTCATATAGATCGTATTGTCTACACGGAATCTCCGAATCTTCGTTCCTTCCGGCAACGGCTTATCATGGATTGCATTAAAAAGCGCGATCTCGTTTGCTTCTGCTGATTCATCCTCATAGAACAGATCTACAAAGACACTGTTTTTAATTTCTCTGTTTTCTTTTCCTGCCATAGGCTCTCCTTTCATGTGCATGAACGAATCCTGTAGTACAGACGGGAAAATGCTTTTAAGCTTGCTTTCGCCAAAAGTTTTTCCTCTGAAAAAGAAAACTTTTTCTCTTTTTTAAGACCTTCTCTTAAAAATCAGTATACGAAAAAAAGAACTATTCTACAAGACTATCCACGCAAAAACTGTTGTTGTATTGTATCGGGTAATTTTGAGGGAATTCCTCAGACCGGTGAAGCTGCCGGTATTTTTCACAGAAAGAATTTCTGTGAGTGGAATTATCATAGCATATCGGTAAATGAGAAACAATGATATATTTATATTTTAATCGACTTCTGACAGAGGAGAAATCAACTCTCTCCTCTGTTCTATGAAGTTATCTTTGATTAATTTATATGGAGATGAAACTGTTCAATCAGATGAGCAATATTTTCTTCTGTATCTTCAAGATCATCTGCAATTTCGGAAATTGTTTTTCCTTTTTCAAGTTTTTTCCGGATGAGAGCACTTTTTTCTTCTATTCGTCCTTCTTCTCTTCCCTTCTTCTGCCCTTCTTCTCTTCCCTGCTTTCTTCCTTCTTCTCTTGCCTCTTCTCTCTGTACTTCGATATCTGTCTCATAGTCGTATTCGTCTAATAACATATTGACAACCTCGCTTCCTTTTCGCATTAAATAATCAGCAAGAATCCCTTTTTCAATGCACTCTTTTATCGCTTTTTTATAAGGCTCTTCCTCCCCGGAGATCTGATAGTTCTGCACGATTTCCATGAACTGGCTGTATTCTTTCAGTACCTGACACTTTTCTAAAATTTCATGATGTTCTTCCGGCCGGATATTGATGACCTTTACTTTTAATTCCAGACTCGGCTCACCGTCTTTTACGATATAGGCATCTGACAGGCGCAGTTCTTTTTCCTTTTCCCACTTTTCTTTTCCGTTATAGAATGTGTAAAATTCCGGTGTCGGAAGGAAAACGATTTTCTTCTTATAACGGCTTCTAGGCGGTACAAGCCTTTCATAAGCACGTCCGATGTACAGCAGACTCCGAAGGGGCATGTTTTCGTTGACCGTAGACTGATGCTCGCCGAATATGATCACTTTTCCTCCTGCGTCAAAAGAAATATCGTTTTGAAAATTCATATAGATCGTATTGTCTACACGGAATCTCCGAATCTTCGTTCCTTCCGGCAACGGCTTATCATGGATTGCATTAAAAAGCGCGATCTCGTTTGCTTCTGCTGATTCATCCTCATAGAACAGATCTACAAAGACACTGTTTTTAATTTCTCTGTTTTCTTTTCCTGCCATAGGCTCTCCTTTCATGTGCATGAACGAACCCTGTAGTACAGGCGGGAAAATGCTTTTAAGCTTGCTGCTTTTAGGTTTACTTTCGCCAAAAGTTTTTCCTCTGAAAAAGAAAACTTTTCCCTTTTTAAGACCTTCTCTTAAAAATCAGTATACGAAAAAAAGAACTGTTCTACAAGACTATCCACGCAAAAACTGTTGTTGTATTGTATCGGGTAATTTTGAGGGAATTCCTCAGACCGGCGAAACTGCCGGTATCTTTCACAGAAAGAATTTCTGTGAGTAGACTTACTATAGCATATCTATCCTCTAAAAACAATAATATTTTTCATCCACTCCATTTAGAAAAAACACTGAAACAAAAAGTGGATTTTAGCCTTCACTCATTAAAAAACATAGGAGCACGGGAACTGCAAAAAGGGGCTGTCGCTTTAACGATTAGTAAATCGTGAAGCGGCAGCTTCCTTTTTCTCGATTTTCTCTATATAATTGCGCTGTGTCTATTGAAACGATAGTTTTTTTCGTAAAAAAGCCGTACTTTAACACAATCCAAAACTGGGTATCTGTAGGCTGCGGTCCGACTGTCAGCCATACAATGTATTCAGAGTCAACTCCATGCTGTAAATTAAATACTGGTTTCAACTGTCCATTTCCCATTGCATCTTCTTTCATCCGCATAAAGGTTGCATCTGGATCTGTTTTAGAATAACTGTTCCTTTTTCCACAAATATGCAGTTTTTTTGTATATCCTTTTAAACGGTCCAGATAGTCTTCTAATGTTTCGATATTCTTTTGCAGCCGAGTTTTTCGTTTCCCGATACCATGTACAAATACAATGTTTTCTTCCTGTTTTAATGCATACAGCTTTTTTCGCAGCCGTTTTACATGTTTCATTTTAACAGTATCACCGTAAACAATCTGAATACCGTAAAGCTGTTCGCATTCTGCAATAAGATCTGCGATTTTAATCAATAACTTCTCCTGATTTTTTGTTACTGCTTTTTTCCACACAAATGTGTATTTATTCGCACAGGTTTCGATTTTTGTGCCGTCTATAAAAATCGATTCTCCGGAAATTTCTCCAAGCTCATAAAGAAGATTAGACATTTCAGCGAGAATCCGTTTCGCACACGGTGCAAAATGAATACTGCGAAAACGAGCAAAAGTGGCATAATCAGGAACTGGTTTACCTTCTAAAAGATACATAAAGTTAATATCCCGTTTACAGTTTAATTCCATAGCCTCCACAAACTGACTCAGCAACCGCACAGAATCGTCTACCGGAATAATTGTTTCTAAGTTTAGGTTTCTAAGTTTAAAGGGAGTTTTAGTTGATATCCCTCCTCATTTAAAGTATAATTCTTGTGTAATAATATAGGGGTTTGCATACTTATATTTTACACCAACAGCCAGACTTTTCAAAGCCTGGCTGTAATTTTTTGTATAGAAAAGAGGCCGCGCACTAATTACTTAGTGCGACAGCCCCTTTTTTTCGACATTTCAACTTTTTGAAGTGTCTATTTTATTTTCTTTTTTTTACTCTGATTACAGAAACGCCCGCAAACATTGCCACTGCTATGAACATCATCATAAATGGTACTGCAAATGGTGTTGCGTCTCCTGTCTGAACAGTTCCCGGTTTCACTTCCGGCGTTGTCGGTGTTTCCGGTGTCTTTCCTTCTTTCGTCGTCGCTTTCACAGATGCTGCCGCTGATTTATTTCCTGCTGCATCATATGCTACAACTTCGATCGTGTACTCTGTCTTCGGAGTAAGTTTTGCGATCTCTGCTGTAAGAACATCGTCTTTTACTGTTCCGATTGACTTGCCGTTTACAAAGATTTCGTATCCTGTCACTCCTACGTTGTCTTTAGATGCTTTCCATTCAATCTTCACTGTTGTATCAGTTTTATCTGTTACTTTCAGATCAGATGGTTTTGTCGGAGCTTCTTTATCTTCTTCCGGCTTCGGATCTGGTTTCTGCTCTTCTTTCGTCGTCGCTTTCACAGATGCTTTCTCTGATTTATTTCCTGCTGCATCAAATGCTTCTACTTCGATCGTATACTCTGTACCCGCTTTCAGATCTTTCAGCTCTGCTGTAAGAACATCACCTTTTACTGTTTCAGCAAGTTTTCCGTCTGCATATACGTTATATCCTGTTACTTCTACGTTATCTGTAGATGCTTTCCACTCAACTTTCACAGTTGTCGTGGTTGTCTCTGTTTCTTTCAGATCAGACGGTTTTGTCGGAGCTTCTTTATCTTCTTCCGGCTTCGGCGAAGTTGCAAGAAGCGCTTTTCTTGCATCCTCTAAGTCTTTCTCTGCTTTATCTACTGCTGCCTGATCTGTCGGATTTTCAAGAACTTTCTGCGCAGCCGCGTATGCAGCTTCAAATGCAGCTTTTTCTTTTCCATCTTCAAATGCGTCTAATACAACTTTGTCTGCATTGTTTAATTCTGCTTCCAATTTTGTTGTATCAACTTCGCCTGATTTCACCGGAGTGATCTTCAGGTTATCAAGAATGAGGTCTTGCTGTCCGTAAGCTCCTCCCGGCTGTTTTGCACCGTTTGCATAAATACCGAACCATGTCTGTCCGCTCTCGCTTCCGGTAACCGTAAACTCATGATGACTTGCTTTACCTGTTCCTGCCGTTGCCGCAAGGTAATCATTATCTGTTGCGTTGTTAAAACTCTCTCCATCTCCAAGCACAACCGCATATGCAGATGATCCTGCCTCATAATCGAATTCTACTTTATATGTCTTTCCTGCTTCAAATCGGAAGTTCTGCGGAATCGTATGATACAAAAGACCTGTTCTTCCCGAACCGCTTCCACTGTCGCAGTGCTGTTTCAGCGACCATTCGCCCTCAATTACATCATTGATCACATAACCGCCCCAGCCGACAGATGTATATTTTCCGTTATCCTGAGACAGATGAAGCTGTCCGTCGCCGCCTCTTTGTGCCGGTCCTAAAACAAACGGATAATATCCTGATGTTACGGATTCAAAATCCTGCTCGAAAGAACCGTCTTCTTTATAGTTTTCAATCTTCTTGTCGATAATTCTGATATCGTCAAAGTATGTTGCTCCATCACCTGCCGCACGGCTGATCGTCAATGTTGCAGTTTCTTTTTCCGCTGTAAACGGAACGTAAACTCTCTGCATATAGGAAGCTTCATTGCCGCCTGCATGTTTCTGATCACTTGCCACATAGTTCTGAGCGATTGATTTCGTCGTATATGCAGACTCTTTGATCGTTCCTGCATTTACTTCTACCGTCGCTTTACTGTCGCTTCTGTTATCAACATAAACTTCTGCAACATAATCTTTGCCTGCTTTGAGCCCTGTCAGTTTTGTGCTGACTGCAACGTCTTCTGCCGGGCTTTCGATTGTCAGACGCTGATCGCCTGTCCATGCTTTTGTAACTTTTACGGCATCGTTGTCTGCTCCGCTCCAAACGTCTGCATCCACTTTGTCGCCGTCTGCATAAGAGTTGAATCCCGGATCTTTCACTGATGTCGTCTCACCGAAGTTAACTGTATCGGCTGTCGGCATTTCTTTTCCGTCAGTCACGATTACGTAAGCTGTTTTTGCTTTTGCTTCAAGCGTGATCTGTCCGTTTGAAACCGGAACCGCGATCGCTTCTCCACGTCCCTGATCTGACAGCTCATACATTGTAAGATTTCCTGTAAATCCGTCCGGCACATTCCATGTAGATGTTCCGCCTTCCAGATTGTAGTGATACAGTTTCGTCTCTTTCGTGTCGCTATCTGTCCACGGAAGCAGATAATAGAAATGATCGTTTGTCGCACTTAAAACTGTTTTATCATTCAATGTGATCTCGCGTTCGATGATCTCATCAGATCTTTGTGCTTCATTTCTTGTTACAACTACTTTATCATCACCATTTTTCAGTGTGATCTGTTTTTCCTGGTTTCCGACCGGTGACTCGCCTTCTGCGTAGTTCTCCCAATCGATTACCTGATAGTGCTGAAGGAATTTTGTCGGAAGGTTTTCGGCAAATGTCAGGTACAGATAATTATTGAAATCCTGATCTCCGCCCCATCCTTCAAATCCTTCCAGTTTATATCCGCCGAGAAGCGGGTTGTCAGCCGCTCCGCCATGTCCTACCCAGTTAAGAACCTGTACGTCTCTCATGTCGTTTCTGAGGAAACGGATGATGTCACTGTTCAAACCTTTTGTAGCTGATCCGCCGTATGGTCCTTCTGTTGCCCAGTGTGACCACGTGGAATCATACTCGCCTTCGTACGGGAACTCTGTGGAGAATCTCCATCCGAGAGAGTTAATCTCTTCTGCGATTCTTCTTGTCTCCCACGCATTCTGATACCATACGTCAAGATAGATGAAGTCCATATTGTCGGCGCCTGCTTTTTTCACTGCTGCCGCAATCTCATCCGCCGATGCAAGTGTTCCCTGTGAATCTTTTACATATTCGCCTTTATCCCAGTCGAGACTTAAAAGGTTCGTATTGTTAATTCTGTCAAATAACTGTGCAAATCTCTTATATCTTGCCTGTGTTCCTAAATCCCAGATCTTATTGATCACGCGGGACTGGTCAAGCCATCCCCATCCGCCCTGCTGCGATCCCATGATCATATCATCGTTGAAAGATCTCGCTTCCGGATAAGCTTCCTGTGCATTGACATGGATACCGATTTCTGTATCATACTCATGCGCAACGTCAAGAAGATCTCTGAAATCATCCACGCCGCCTTCTCTTTCGGAGATATCCGCATACTCGGAGTTCGCAGAGTCGTGACCTTCATTTCCGTAACCTTTCAGCATAACAGCCTGCGGAAGTCCGTCTGTTGCCAAAGCAACTTTCTTGATATTGTCCGCTGTCACCGAATACGGGTTTGTTACAGCGCTTCCGAAGTTCATAACGATTCTGTAGTTTACAAGGTCTTTCACATCCTCTGATCCATACGGAACATTGATGATGTCACGATAAGCAACTGCGGCATCCTGCCAGTCGATCGTCTTGTCTTCGTTCATATCCTCTGCGATACAAACTTTTGCATATGGAAGTTCACTAAGCGGGTAGTCATATGTAGCTGCCTGTGCCTGTCCGCCTTTATCTCCCGCCTCGTAATACCACTGAGCGCTTGTAAGGCTCATTGTGTCAGCTCCGCTGTTCATGATGACTCTCAGATCGTCTTCTGCCTCTGAGTTGCTGAACAGACCTGCGCTTAAATTCTTGTTTGTCAGGAATCCGTATACATATCCTACAGATTTCTGCGCTACGAATCCATCGTCAAATGTAATAAACTTATCTCCGCTCTTCTTTGTATCCGTGCTCTTAACAGCGCCTGCAAATGAAGCGTTTTCTTCTACCTGATCTACAGACAGAAGATTCAACTGCGGAATGTCGATAGAAGCAATCTTATCCGTTCCTTCTTTGCGGTCGATCTTTGTGATCTCCCATGTAAGATCATTGTCTTTTACACTGATCTCGACCGTCATGTTCATATTGATATTAATTTTTGTTTCTTCATCTTCACCTTCATATTTGAGGGTCATTTCATAAGAAGCTTTCGCCCCTTCAATCTTAGCCTTCACTTCAGGAGTGATCTCCTTGCCGTTGATCACAACTGTATTCACCTTTGCAAGATCTGATTCGTTTCCACGGAAGTAAACGTCATCTTTTCCTTTTACTTCATATCTTGCAACAACCGGGAAGTTCGGTCCTACATACACTTTCATGTAATCAGACTCGATGGATTTATAATTCTTAAGGTCGATCGGCGTTTTCTCGGAAAGTGTAAAGTTAAATACATTTTCTCCTTCCGCCGCATCCTGAACTTCAACCTCTTGTGTTATTGCTTCGTATCCCGGACAACTTGCCGCAGCTGTATAAGTTCCCACTTCAACATCTTCGATCTGATAAGCTCCGTTATCATCTGTTTTTGCTGATTTTGAACCAAAACGAACCGTTGCGCCTTTTAATGCCGCTCCTCCGTCTTTTGCCGTTACAGTTCCGGAAACAGTTGCGAGATTGATATATTCTGAAGACTGTGACTGTCCGTCTCTGTCTTTTGCAAATTCCCATGTATCTTCCATACATGCAGTCTCATTTACTTTCGCATCTGCAAATTTCAAAGACTGGTTTGCCGTTTTCACCATCACGCCCGGATGACCTTTTCCTGCGTTTGTTTCCAGCCAGTTTCCTGCGTTCTGATTGTTCGTTGTTCCGCTGATTCCGTTGACTGTAACTGTCAGAGCTTCCCTGCTCATCGTAACAGAGAACGTCATCTCTTTTCCGTTTTCCGGAGTCTCGAAATCTCCGTTCAAACTTCCGTATGAGCCTGAGCCGTTCTGCCAGTACCACTTGGAAGATGAATCATATCCGATATACAGGAAATCATTATCATTTACATATGAATAGAAGAAACCGAAGTTTCCGCTGTTGATCGGTGTAAATGACAGACTAAATACGTCTGCCGGCTTGATCGTGCGATCTTTGTCAAGCAGAAGCGCCGGTCCTGTTGCTCCCGCATAGCTATGTCCTCCGCCGTTCTGAGAGCCTGTCCGGATCGTGATCCATTTACGTCCTGCCGGAACTGTTTCTTCGTACTGTGCCGCCGGATCCCATTCCTGACCTGCAAGATTATCTTTATACAATTTCCATGTATTGAGATCCTCTTTTGTCTCTCCTACAACAACATCATTAAAATAAACGTCTGTGTATGCATCTCCGAATGTCGCGCCTCCGACTCCGACTTTACCCTGAACGTCTTTAAGAGCGACAAAGTTCGCCTCCGTTACAGTTGCCTTTGTTCCATTGACGTCAATTTCAAGGCCATTATCTTTATAGCTTAACTTAATTTCTGCCAACTGACCTTTTTCAAGTCTCGGAAGAGCAAGCGTATCATTCTGCCAAGCCTCGTTTCCGTCCTTTTTGTACTGCCACTTCCAGCTTCCGACATCATACATCAGAAAAGCCCAGTTATTGTCATCTTTATATTTTGTGACAATACGAAGCCTTGTTTTGTCTACGTCGCTGTTAATGCGAAGTTTCAAACTATATGCCTGATTTGTATAATCAGCTTTTTCTGACAAAACAAATGCTTCAGGTGTAGCGCTTCCGAAATGTCCGTTTGCATTACCGCTTCCGGATTTCAGATGTCCCATCGTGACCGGCTCTGCCTTGACAGATAATGCCGGAGCAGCGCCGAGCACTGTCGTCACTACCATCACGAGCATAAGTAAAGCTGCAGTTACTTTGTTCCACTTCTTTTTCATTATCCTCTTTTCCTTTCTTTAAATTTTAATATTAGCTCCTTCAGGACATAGAAAGAGCATCCTATCTTATATATCATAACTCTTTCACTTTTTTCAGTATTTACACTTTTTATCTTTAATGTTGATCTTTTGTTTGTTTTATTTATTTGTACTCATTTTTCACCTCGATTTTTGTATGTATTGCACAATATATTACCTCTCAATTTGTAACTATATCACATATTTCTTCTGTTCTTTATACAACAAGAGGGAGCTTCCCTCTAATATCTCAGTGAAAAACTCCCTCTTGTAATGTCCTTATTGATCTTAATGTATCTAATGTCCGCAATGTCCGCCGCAGGAATCGTGACCTTCTCCGTGTCCTCCACAGTTTTCATGATCGCCATGATGATCTTCTCCGTGATGGTCGCACATTACGTCAGGATTATATGAAAGGTTTCCTTCAATCAGCGCCTGAACCGCACTATCCGCAGAACCTGAAACTCCTCCATACAGTTTGATACCAGCCTCTGCAAGTGCGTTCTGCGCTCCTGCGCCGATTCCTCCGCAGATAAGAACCTCTACGCCTCTTTCCCGTAAAAATCCTGCCAAAGCTCCATGACCGCTTCCGTTCGTGGGAACAACTTCCGATGATTTCACTTCGCCGCCTTCAACTTCATAAAGCTTAAAAGCTTCCGAATGTCCGAAATGCTGAAAAACCTCTCCGTTTTCATAAGTTACTGCTACTTTCATTTTATTCATCCTCTTTCTTTATAATATAACCTTTTTCATAAGCGTAATGATTCCGCCGTGACATAGCGAATACTGTAAATTTATTTATCTGTACCGCCCTTCTCTGTCTCGCCTGCGATAACTTCCGCTTCTTCTGTCGTCTACCTGACGGTTTCTTATTTGGGTATTTTTTCTCCTGCCGGCACTGCTCTGTCGTCGGAAAGCATTTTCTCCCGTCTGCTCTGTATTTGACCGCCGGCGCTCTAATGCCTTTTTGCGTTTTCTTGCAAGCTGTCTTGCTCTCCTTCGTTTCACTTGCCGATATTTCAGCAGACTGAAAAGAACTGCCAACAAAATGATTACCAAAAGAACTACCGCTATTAACAGCTTTACATATATAGGCATCTCTGTTTTTTCTTCTTTATCCGTACTTTTCTTCCCGACGGATTTCATTTCCGGCTCAATATTATACCCTGTTTCTTCCTTAATATAATCCGCCGTCAGTTTCACTTCTACAGTTCCGACATTTTGACCTTTGTATAAATAGGTCAGCTTTCCGGCGGCATTTTGCCTGTCAGTAATCGTAATCTCATGCTCCAGAGATGAAACGTCAATTCCTTTCGGCAGAACAACATATGCATCTTCCGTTTTAAACTTCCTGACGCCATCGGGCTTGTCGTGTTCATTCAAAAACACTTTGGAAAAATTCGCATATACATAATCAAACATCGCCCTTGTATCTACATACACATCTCCCTGATCTTCCAAGACAACCGCAACAAGCTGCATATCTGCATTATCTGCCATAGTCACAAGAGTCGTTTTTGCCTGATCCGTATATCCGGTCTTGCCGCCCGTACAATAATCATAAGAATAATGTGCCCCTACCCAAAGCATCTTGTGATTCTGTTGGAACGTTCTGGATTCATTCACAAGGTTTGTAGGCGGAATCGTATAATTTAAAGTCTGAGTTACTTCCCGAAACTTGTCAAACTGATAGACTGCCGATCCGATCAACGCCATGTCATGCGCCGTCGTATAATGGTTTTCATCATGCAGACCATTTGCATTCGTCCAATGAGATCCCGTACATCCAAGTTCCTCGCAACGTTCATTCATTTTCTGGATAAACGTCTCAAAACCTCCGCCCATCTTTTTGCCGACACTTTCTGCGATTGCATAAGACACCTCATTGGCAGATGCAAGCAGCATACCGTACAGCGCATCGTTCATACTGAGTATTTCTCCCGGTCTCATCCCGATACTCGCATCTCCGTATTCCAGAAACGAAACGCTGTCTTCGGAAAAATAAACTTCGTCATCCGGATCCGCATTTTCCAACGCCACAAGCGCTGTCAACAGTTTTGTAATGCTTGCCGGATAATGCTTATCGTTTATTTTTTTCCCGTATAAAATCGCCCCGCTGTTCATCTCCATAACAATCGCCGAATTTGCATATACATGCGGTCCCTGCGGCCAGTTTTCCAAACCGTTTGTCTCAGGAACGGCATCATATGCCGCCTGTTTCTGCACCGCGATCGGGTCAACTACATCTTCTGCGTGTACGGCTCTTGACGGAATCAATGCTGTGCCGATCACACAGACTGCTGCCAGCACTGCCGAACATATACGGTTTCTATATTCCCTCATTATAACCCTCCACATCGATATAACCCTTCAGATTATTTTTCTCTAATAATTTATTATAACGATATTCTTTTTGTTTTACAAGTTTTAGATTTTCCGAAGTATTTTCATCCGCTTCCAGAAGGGATGTCAATTTTCATGGATGGGTTTCAGCATTTTAATAGTTCTCTGCATGTATTTCAAAATAACTTCTCGGATGCGCACAGGTCGGACAGATCTCCGGCGCCGCAGTTCCTACTACAATATGTCCGCAGTTTCTGCATTCCCACACTTTCACTTCACTTTTTTCAAATACTGATGCCGTCTCTACATTTTTCAGCAGCGCTCTGTATCTCTCTTCGTGGTGCTTTTCGATCTCCGCCACAAGACGGAATTTTTGAGCAAGTTCCGGAAATCCTTCTCTCTCGGCAGTTTCCGCAAAACCGGCATACATTTCTGTCCATTCATAGTTCTCGCCTTCTGCCGCCGCTTTCAAGTTATCTGCCGTATCTCCGATCCCGTTCAATTCTTTAAACCACATTTTTGCATGTTCTTTCTCGTTATCCGCCGTATCCCGAAACAACGCGGCAATCTGTTCATACCCTTCTTTTTTCGCCACAGACGCAAAATACGTGTATTTATTGCGCGCCTCCGACTCTCCCGAGAAAGCGTTTCTTAAGTTTTTTTCCGTCTCTGTTCCTGCATATTTACTTCCCATGTTATTCACCCTTTCTGCTCCTCTCAAAAGAAACAGCCTTTCCTTTTTTATATCCTATTATAACACAGTCAGCTTATATTAAACAATTAACATTCAAATGCCGGATATTATGTCAGTCCTTCCTGTATATTCTTCTTTTTCTACATAGAATTATAAACGCTCCCGAACTGAATATCAGTAAAAGCAATGACAAAGCCGCCGAGCTTGTATCTCCTGTTTTCGCTCCTTCCGTCTTCTCCGTTTCCGTATTTTTATCCGGCATTTCAGGATGCTGCGGCGCTTCCGTGATCCACTCGCTTTTTGGTTTCGTTACAACATCCCATATATAGCTGCCGTCTATTTCTTCCGGAATACTGATCAGATACGGCGATGCCTGATAACTGCCCTGCTTCTCATCGGTCCACACCTTTGTCTGGGCAATCAAATACAATCCCTGTTCTAATCCGCCGATCATTGCGATTCCATTCTCGTCCGTTTTCAAAGCGTTTCCCTGTATACTTTGCCGAACCGCATAGTTGTATAACTGCTTTGCCTGTTCGTTTTTTTCAGAAGATTCGATTCCTTCCAGAGAAACTCCCGCATTACCGAAATCTCCTGCAAGCGTCCACTTTCCATCCTCCATCTTTCCGACAAAAAAAACAGAAAAATCCGCATTCGCAAATACAACCTCTTCATTTTCCTGTGTCCTTCCATGATATTCAATCTGGATAGAGCCTACATTTTCCGCCCTGCAGGATAAACTTGGAATCAGTATTCCGAATACAGTCAAACAACCTACAAGAATATTTTTCCATCTATTTTTCATTTGAAACATGATCTTCCCTCCGTGTTTTTTCTCTCTTTTTCTTTCTCTTTTTCACATACGCAGCAACACCGCAAAAGAACAAAATAAGAAACAAAATGAAAAGTCCTATAAATAAAACTTTCATCTGGAACGGTAATCCTATTGCGATTTTTTCATCCGGAACTTTTTCCACTGCCTCTTCATAAGGAATCCTATACCCCCTTACAAGAAGCCTGTGTGTATTCACCGCATAGGGTGTACAAGTAACTAATGTAACATAATCTTTTCCCGGTACGATCGTAAGCTCCTTTGTATTTTCCGGCAGCACAGTAAGTATCTGATCCACTTGATAGGCAAATGTTTCACCGAGAACTTTAATATAGAAGATATCTCCTTTTTCCAAATTATCCAGATCCGTAAACAACAACTTAGAAGGAAGTCCCCGATGCCCGGTTAAAACTGCATGGGTACTTTCCCCGCCTATCGGTAAAGACGTCCCCTCAAAATGGCCTACCCCCGACTGAAGCACCTTTTCTTCTGTTCCGTGATAAATCGGAAGTTCTGCATTAATCTTAGGAATACGGATATATCCGATCATTCCCGACCCGTTTACATTTAACAGGCTTTGATATCTCTCGTCTACCTCTTTCTTTATAGATGAAAAAGGATCTAATAACTCAATATTTCCCAAAAGCTCTTCGTTATACTGTCTTGCTGCCTCGAGCATTTCACGCTTGTCACTTTCGCTTAACCGCACTGCGTTTTCATCATAAGCCGAAATCACTTTTGAGCCGTTCTTTTCATAAAGATAGTTGCTGACTGTCGGATATAACAGTACGGAGAATGCAATAATCAATCCTATCACGCGAAAAATATCCCCAATATAAAATTGTTTTTTCTCTGTCTTTTTTCTGCGCATCTTTATTTCATTCTCCCTGCTGTTATAACGAATGGGAAGACTGCCCGAAGGCAGCCCTCTCATCCATATGTCTGAATTATAAATGATTAAGCACGTTTTCTTCTGCTGATCACGAAGCTTACCGCAATACCGAGAATCATCACAACTGCAATCACTGTGAAAATTACAGTACCCATTCCACCTGTTTCCGGAAGAAGTGTTCCTGTAGTATTCTCAATGTCGATGATTTTATCATCCACCACCCCATCATTTTGCTTGATTGTCCAGTCATCCACATTCGTAGTATCAGATTTTGTAATTGTAATTTTAACCGGAGCTGTCAACTTGTTGTAACCGTCCGGAGCCTGTGTCTCCACTAACCAGTAGCTTCCTTCCGCAAGACCGTTTAACTTTAAGTTCATTCCTGTGCCTACTGTTGTCCCGTCACCGATAGATTCCATATCGTACATCTTATTATCGCCGACCTGTACCGGGTCTACTGTGTAAGTACCGTTAGAACCTGTAACTGCGATTGCATTCTGATTATTGTTTGCATCCTCTTCGCTTCTATAAAGACGGAATATTGCACCCGCAAGGTAGCTATTCTGCTGATCTTTGATTAATTTGTGAATCTGTACCGGATAAGTTGGTGTTGTTACTACGTCCGGTGTTGTTGTAGTTATGTTATCCGGATCGTTACCATACTCTAAGTGAGCGCTGTTGTTTGTCTGTACTACGGCATCAGCATTAACTTTTGCATAGTAAGTAACTGTAAAAGTCTTTCCTTTATGTGTCTGATTCTCTCTAATCCACTGTGATAAATCCAATGTCATCTTTCTGGCATTATCCGGATCAATATCTGCTTCTTTTATTACTGAGTCTTGCTCTCCTTCAATCTGAACGGATACCTCATATTTTTTTTCTGTTGGCAGTTTCCCCATTGTATCTTCTACAAAATCAAGACCTTCTGTCAATGTATCGTGGATTTTATATGTATACTGCGCATATCCTGTTGTATCCGGAATTGTTCCTGTAATTGTATAAGTTACAACCTGTCCAATTTCAACTGTTGTTTTGTCTGCCTCTTTTTCAATGCTCGGCGCTTTACCTTTTAAAGTAATTGTTTTGCTATCTTTATCCACAGATACGAGAGATGACTGAATCTCCTTTGTTCCTGTCTGATATACAAGATAATAACCGTATGCTAAATTATTGAATGTATAACTCTTCTCTGCACTTGTAATTTTTCCGGAAGTTCCAGTTTCTGCCGTTCCTGCTTTCAATGCAGCTGCTGTAAAGTCATTTGCGAATTTCTGAATTCCTGAAGGATTTTCCTTATACTCAGCAAGTTTGTTATATAATTGTTCACTTGTTGCTTCCTTCGATAATCCTAAAGCTGTTGCGATTGCATTTTTATAGTCCGCATTGACTGTATAAGCATAATGTGTATCGCTTACACTCAAATCAAAGAGCTTATAGACTTTAATTGTCTGACCCTTTAACGTGTTTCCTTCATTGACGTTTACTGTCAAATTTCCTGTTTTTATTCTGTCTGCGGCAAAAGCAGTTGTTGCCATTGCCAGTGTCATGATGGCTGCTAAACACAATGCCATCATCTTTTTGATTGAGTTTTTTACTTTTCTCATTCTTTGTGTCTCCTTTTCTTTTTGTTCTTTATTATTTATAGCTACTCTGACTTCTTGTGCTTTTTCTCTTCCTGTATTCCGTAGCTGTCACTAAGCAAAGAAGCAGAACACCTAACGTGTAGAGCAAAGCTTTTCCCATTCCTCCTGTTTCCGGAAGAAGGCTGTCAAACCAGTTTTTCGTATTTGTCACCGTAATACTGTATTGACGATCGCCTTTGTAAGTTATTTCTGTTGTATATCCGTCCACTTTCATCTCGCTGACATGATATGTGTAATAATATTTCTTTCCATCCGTGCCAACATGATATGCTGTATATTCAGCTCCCGTAAGAACCTTTTCCCATATGTCCGATGTTTGTGCATCTTTTTTTGTCAAAATAACTTCTTTATTGAAGTTTGTATCTACAACCGGTTTTCCGTCTTTTTCATAGCTTCTTGTAATGTTAAAGATGACCTCATTCGGACGATCTTTTTCCTCGTCCCTTTTCCAAACCTTTTTCAGACGAAGTTCAATAAGATCCTTACACGGGTCTTGAACATCCGGCGCTTCCTCATTGCCACCCGGTTCTGTCGGGCTGCTTGCCGTATTGTTCATCAGAACAGCCATCGCGCCGTCCTCCTGATAAACATTGACAGGTATTTGCCCTGCGCTGCCGCTCATCATAGCGTCTTTCAGATCGGTAAACTTCACAACTTTGTCTTTCGTCATATGCCGGATTGTATATACATTCTTCCATGCATCAGATGTTTCGTAGTTGTGCTGAAGTTCCTTGCCCGATTTACCAAACAGCTTCTCATATGCGGTATCACCATTACGATAGATCCGGTAATAGTTTTCATTGCCTTCAATGCCTTTCACATCGTTAAATTCCCAGTTGGAGTTCAGACTTGACTTTCCGGTAAACGGTCCGGTCAGATCCTTTGCACCTCGGATAACGTCTGCAAAGAACATGTTGTTGTTCTCAAGTAAGCCTTCGTTATTCCATCCGACGAAACCTCCGGCAATACCGTATTGACCTGTGCCGTTGGCATTGTTTCCGGCGCCGCCTCCATAGACGTCATAGCCGTCTGCAATACCTGTCACTGTACATTTATCAATCTTTGTACGGTTTGCCTTTATGAGTGAAATATTGATTTCATTTTTCAGGCTTTCTTCATCGATCGTACCGCTCTCTGAGCAGTTGATCTCAATCTTACTGTCTCCGATATAGATGGTCGCAAGACTCTTATCCTCTGCTAAGCCAACCTTAATATCCAGTCCAAGCAGATTCAGAGATACCAGTTTCCCATCATATAAAGCATCAATTTCAATAATGCCTAAATCAATTTTAATTACCTGACCTTTTTGAAGTTCATCTAACCAAAGCGCCTTCAAAATCTGATTCACAACCGTCACTAATCCTTTAACCAACTCGGAATCCAGATTAATATTTGCAAGATAAGCAAAGGTTGTCTTTCCTGCGAACCCTCCGGCGATCTGACCGCTTGTCACCTGTTTTAACCCGGTGACTTTATTTTCTGACAATCTTCCAAGATCTGCATATCCGGTAAATCCTCCGGCGATTTCTGATTTATTTTTCTGGTCTATCGTATTATTACTGTGTACAGTAAAGCCTTCGTTGACACCTTCGACACTGCATCGGTCTACATGAGAACCGAATACATCCATTACACCTGCACCTGCGCTTAATAAATCACCCAACGCACCTAAATTGTCCAAATCGACCGTACCGCTCTTTCCGAGATGTCCGATAAATCCTCCGGTGTAGTTCATACCGTTGACCTTGCGAAGATTTGTCACTTTGGAATCTTTGACAGAACCGTTAAGCAATGCGCCTCCGAATCCTCCGGCTGAACCCGAATAAACAGGATCGTTGACATATTCTGATTTTTTACTGTCTCTTGCCTGTACTTCCAGTCCTGCTTCTGCAGAACCGGACACATCGGAATGATAAACATAACTTCTAAACGTATCTAATACGCTTGTTCCTCCAAGAGTCAATAGGGCGCTCAATATACTTGTATTCCCATTGCTAACTTGCAATATTGCAGATACATCTGCAAGGCCGACAAATCCTCCGGCGTATTCTCCTCCTGTCACACTTCTGACATTCGACACATGAACGCCGCTTTCTGACTCATTCATTTCTCCGATAACAGCTCCGTTGATCTCTCCTGTGAAACCGCCCGCCGCCTTTGCATAGGCTGTATTGCCTGTACCGTTTGTATAAGCGCCGTTGATAATGATTCCCCAGTCATCCCACGCTTTGACATCTGCGCCTCGCACTGTAGAAATAGTTGCATCTAATAACCGTGCAAGATCTCCCGGAGTTCCTATCAGATACTGAAGCAATCCGCCAAGTAATCCTTCACTGCTTGCCGTGTCTAAATTCGCTGCGCTTGCCGGATCGATCTGTCCTGCAAATCCGCCGATTGCTTTCGTACCTTCCACTTTTCTCAAATTAGCCACGAAGCATCGCTTATTATTCGGATCAGGTACGGCATCTGTTGCACTGTACGTATTCGCTTTTTCAGACCAGTTGCCCCAGATCTGTCCGCCAACCATATGACCGACATACCCTCCGGCATAACCGACTTTTTCTATTTTCAAGGTTGAATCCTTAACCGGGATTCCTGTTGCCTTCACCGTCATTCCTGACTGGAAACCTGTAATATCCGAATTTCTTATAACCGGAACGAAAGTCTGCACGGCGCTGATAGAATTTGCAATATCCAAACCAATCAACTCTACTTTTCCGACTTCTGCAACGCCGCCGGTTTTCATTTCTCCGGCAAATCCTCCGGCGCTCTTGTATGCCATCACAGATTTCGCATCCCATGCATGAGCATTGGTAACCACTCCTGCTTTCATGCGTCCGACGTAGCCTCCGGCTACGCCTGCTTCCATATCCTGTCTGCCGACGCTCGTTCTGCCCGCCTTAACATTGTAACCATAGGCATATTGTGTGATTAATGCCTGTAACTGTTCTTCATTCTCAACAGGTGTACTTGTGAACTGATCTCCGTAAACACCGTTGTTGCCGACAGCCTCCGCCCACTTGTTCCATGTGTCCATATCCACTTTTCTAAGCGGTCCGTAAACGGCTGTGTTCGTTTCTGTCGGATAAACAGCTCCGAGAAGACTTAACACATTACTTGTTTTCAGTAAGCCAAACAGAAGCTGTAAGTTTCCTGTTCCTGCCAGATCCGCCGTTTCCATCAATCCGGTAAATCCTCCGGCAAACTCGCCGCCGTAGACTGAACGAATACGAATCGTGGCACATTCCTTCCCGCCGCCTTCTGCCGCATATCCTTTAATTCTTCCACCATGGTTATAACCTACATAGCCTCCGGCAAGACCTCTCACACACTGGGTGTCAGTGATGCCGTCGGCACGAACCGCGCCGCCGCAAGGCACGCTGCTCGTCTGACTGTCTTCTATAATCGGAATGAAAGACTGCACCAGACTGGCAAGACTATCTGTTACATTTAACAGTCCATCTAAAATACCGGCATCTTCGATTACGGAAGCAACATTTCCCGGTTCCATGATACCGGCATAACCTCCGGCTGCCTCGCGTCCGATAATATAGTTGAATAAATTCGCATCACTGTTTTTGATGATGGTACCGGACATTTCTCCGATAAATCCACCTGCTTTTCCTAACTTCTGATTCTTATCATCTCTGCCATCTGCCAGTACGGAATAACCGCCGACACATCCGTTGACATCGGAGTTTTCAATGGTAGACGCCACTACATCCAGCGCCTTCAAAAGATTCGTCAGCTCGATGTTCCCAAGAAGCTTTAATCCGCCTCCGACTGCTGCCGCGGAATCAATATCCACACATCCTGCATAACCTCCGGCGTATTTTCCACCTTTGACTGCATATTGTGAATCCGTTCCGAAATAGCTGTCTCCATTTGCAGATTCCAGACTATCGCCCGGCGGCGTCACCTTTGTATGCTTTAAGGATGTCACATCCGAATCTTTAATCTGCACACCGCCGCCATATCCAAGATAACCTCCCGCATAGCTGTCTGTATCCGTCGCTTCTACAGTAAATCCTTTTTCTGTCGACTTCACGCCCGCCGATTGAATGATCGGGATGTAAACTTGAAGTACATCGAGCAGCTGACCGATATCAAGGTTTAAAATACCACCAAGAAGATTCAGTCCATTTGAAGAAGCCGTTGCCCCTGCGTCAACTTTTCCGGCAAAGCCTCCGGCGTGAGATTCACCCTTGACTTTTTCCAGACCATAAACTGCATAAGCCTCTGTCCTTGTACTGTTATCGACCTTACCGCTTTGCATTTCTCCAAAAAATCCGCCGGCATAATCAGCCTTGACCTGAGGTTCTTCATTAGCTGAGCAAAATGTAACGGTAGTATTTGTATATTGAGGTATCAAATACGGAACTAAATCCAACAGCCCGCTGACATTTACAATTCCGGGAAGTTTCAATGCTCCGTCTTTGTCTTCCTGGGCCAGACCTGCCAGCCCGCCTGTGTGGCTTCTTCCCACAAAGCCTCCGGCATAACCTTCTTTATCTTTTGCAGCTTCTGCATAAACTGCCTTCAGATTTGTCACATGTGAATCTGCAATTTGTACCCCTTCTGCTTCGGAAATAAAGCCTCCGGCAAGAATAGATTCGCCTTCCGTTATCTCAACCTGTCCACTGGCTTTGATGACTGCGCCGTTCTCTGTTCCGCTCACAGATACATTGGAAACTTTTGTGGCAACACCATCAACCAGACTAAGTAAGCTGTCAACTTTAATCAATCCCAGGCCCAGAAGATCCAGACCGCCTTCTTTTGCAAGACTGCCTGTTCCTGCCCGTCCGGCAAACCCGGCGGCATAATTTCCGGCAGTCACAGATTGAATACCTTCAATTTTAATCTGCTCTGCTGTTCCTCCAAGCATTAAACCTGCTCCGCCGGAAGCATACTTATTCGATGCTTCGATTTGAAGATCATTACCACCTAGATCTACATTCGATACAGTAAACGAAAGATAACTTCCGATTCCCAGTGTATCGTTCAATACGCCGACCGCATCAGCTACAGTAACTGCTCCTGAAATTCCGCCTGCATAATTATTTGCTTTTACAAAACTTACCCCTTGTATCGTATTTTTCTCAGTTCCAGAGGATGTGATCTGTACGCCGTCTCCCTGTCCGATCAGACCGCCGGCATAATCTGCCGCTGCCTGAACACTAAAGTTTGTTCCACTGACAGAACTTCCTTTTATTTCAGAAGGCTGTGCACCGCTTAAGGAAAGAAGCACACCTAGTTCTTCTTCATTTCCCGAAGCAAGTAACTGTTCCAGTAGTTTTGATACAGATTGCAATAAAGTATCATTTTGTTCATCGTTTGAACCTACGGCCATTCCATAGCCCAACGTAGCTCTTCCCGCAAAACCTCCGGCATATTGATTGGCTTTAACCAGTTTCACTCCCGAAACATTTGATTCGATGCTGCTACTATTTGCCATTACGCCATTAAAACCTCCGGCATAACTATCTGTCGCCGTAACTGAAAGGTCGCTTGCGTCTACATGACAATTTCTCTGTGTAGAACGAATATCAAACGTTTTGATTTCCGCTCCCAGATCACTTAATAATCCTTTAACCTGTGCATCTTTTTCGATTCCGGCAAAGCCTCCGGCTCCGATATCTGCCACTACCTGATTCAAACCGGTTACAGAACAGTTATTTATATCTGTTCCTGTCTGGCTTCCCACAAATCCGCCGTTGTAATTGACAGTTTCTTTCCCCGTTCCTGTCGTTCCGATCGATCCCTCTGAAAGAGAAACACTGCTGTTTTGGATCAGTGGCTTATAATAGCCATTCGGCAATAACTGTCCAAGAGGAACATCATTTTTCAAAAGAATCGTAATCAAATCTCCCAGTCCCACGCCCGGAAGAATATTCAGCAAGGTTGATAATAGCTCTACGACTCCCGCTGTCACATTTCCGAGAATATAGGTTGCTTCTCCTGATGTATATCCGACAAATCCTCCTGTCATTCCTTTTACATTCGTTACAGAAGCGTTGGTTACCGTACAGTTTTCAACAGAAACATCCCCTACAATACGTCCTGCAAAGCTTCCGGTCGCAAACATATCCGGACTGCTTTGCTTTAATGTCAATAAGTCTTTAATGACATCTCCCAGTTTTAAGTTTCCGATTACCGGAACCAGTCCTTCAAGGATTCCACTTATCAGATCCAGAATTCCACCCAACAATCCACCCAGCACTTCCAACAATCCTTCTACTAATGATTTTGGATCATTATTTACTGTCACAGATTGATTATTAACTGTAACTTGATCTAAATGGAGGTTTTTTACTCCCGCCTTCCCCGCAGACTCGAAACCACCATTCCCACTTTTTTTCATTTCATTAGAGATCGTTCCGAAAAATCCAATTCCGCTGTCTTTTTGGATATCCAGTTCCCCTGTCTGATTCACTTGAATATTACTAATGGTAGGCACGCTGCCCTCCTGCATATTCAGGCGTCCTTCCATTTTTCCCGAAAAGTGAAGCGGTGTCCAGTCATCCTCTTTTCCGTCGGAATATTCTCCCTGCAATAAATCAATATCTCGAAAAATAATATAATTGGCATCCGGAGAATATTTTAGCGATTTTAATTCATTGCTTGCTTCTGATAGAGAAGGATAACTTTGAACGTTGTTTTGATTAAATTCCTTATCCACGATAACAATATCATCTGTCCGCTCACCGATAAGACCTGCTAAAAGATCCCCTAATATCGGTATATCAAACAAAGGTCCTAACAGTGCATGTAAAATGTCACCAAGCAGCTCTCCCAGTGGTCCAAGCAAGAATCCAACTAATCCTTCTTTATCATATTCGATATTCATCAAACCTTCTGTTTTGTTTGTATTTGCTTCTGAAAAATAGATGAAATCTTTTTGTTCAATTCCACTTTCTCCCAAAGCCTCACCTTGTTTTAGATTGAAGTCGGCATCACCGGGATAATATGGGGTATATGTTATTTTATCATCCCACGGCCAAGGCAGGTCTACTATGGATTTCACATACAGCATTGGGGTTACTTGCATATACTGATTGCCTTTTTCTTTAGGCTTCGCATCTTGTCCGATTGCTCTAAGCTGCCATTCGTTTCCGATAAGTATATATGGCTCTCCTTCAACTTTGGTATAAACCTGACCAAGATACTCACGCCCTCCAAGCTGTCCCGCATCTGCCTGAACCGTTGCTTCTTTCTTAATCTTTTCCGCCTTTAGTTCCGGCATCTGTTCTGTAAAGGACGGACTTAACACATAATTATGTTCTTTGCTGTAAGTCAGATATTCCTGCGCCGCTTCCGCGCTCTCATCTGCCAAAGTTCCGTCTTTATACAGAAGCTGACCTATTCCCACTTTTTCAGGGATCATATCATAAGACATGATCGGTTCTTCCGCCGAATTTTCCGAAGCGATCAAGAGAAGCTGATAGTTATTGTAAACATAAACCGTATCGCTTTCTTTATCATACAACGGAGCATCCTCTTTCGGAGCTTCTGCAAATGTTCCGGTAAATCCCTCCGGCAAAGTCCACATCGTTTTCTCAGTCAGCGGGATTTCATTCATCAGCATGTAATCCGCATCTGACGCATATGTAACCGCATTTCCGCCGTCAACAACTTCTTCGCCTGTGCCGAACAGTTCTTTCTCTGTATCGTTCATCCGTACAGAACTTCCTGTACCGATCGCCTGAAGCTGTTCGATGTTGTAAATCTTAATAATGCCGTTTTCATATAAATCTGCGCTTTTTGACTGCTGATCCGATGACGGATCTGTCTGTCCGTTTTCTGCCGAACCTGACTGATCGCCTGACGGCTGACCTGCCTGTCCGTTTTCTGCCGAACCTGACTGATCGCCTGGCTGCTGAACTGTCTGTCCGTTTTCCATCGAACCTGACTGATTGCCTGACGGCTGACCTGTCTGCCCGTTTTCCAGCGAACCTGACTGATTGCCTGACGGCTGATCTGTCTGTCCATTCTCTGTCAGCTCTGACTGCTCACCCGACGACTGAACGATCTGTCCTTCTTCTGACACGTCTGACTGCATCGGCATTTTTGCTTCCTGCAGCTGCTGTATGAGCTGCATATCGATCGGCGGCCCTTTCGCTATTCCCTGCGCCGAAACAGTCACCGTCTGCAGCAATACAGAAAATACCAACAGACATGCAGTTCCCTTTTTCCATATTTTCCACTTAAATAATTTTTTTATGTCTCTATTCTTCACTGTCTTTTTTTCACGCTCCCTCTTGTTCCAAAATTTCTTTCAATGAAATACTGAAAAATTGGGTCTCTAATTTTTCCTGAACTTTTGCGTAATATCTTCGCACCGCACAAAAATCTACCGCCTTTCGACTACAATAAGCATCATCCTCCAGACATCGGTTTATTTTTGTCGTGCTTTCCATAAGGCGTATCACATCTCCCAATGTAATATCTTTTAAAGTCTTATTAAGTCGATATCCGCCTCTGGCTCCCAGATCTGCGGAAATATATTCTGCCTTTTTCAGTTTTGAAAGCACTTTCTCAAGATATCCTCTTGGAATTCCCATTTCATTCGATATCTCTGTAGCGGAAGCAATCTTTTTACATTGCCCCAGATATAAAACAGTTCTGATCGCATAATCTGTTGTCACGTTAAGCTGCATAGTCCGCCTCCTCATAAGTTATATACAAAATAAAAAAACGACCTCCATGTGAAAGAATGCCGCCATCATACTTACAATATATAAATCTCTTTTTATATAATACCTCTCAGGTAGGTATTATATTTTTTAACATAACAAATGCCCACATATCTGACTATGTAGGCATTTAAAAGCTTTGATCGCTGAATTCTTTCCTCTGTTCTATTTTTATACTACAGTAAAATTATACCCCCCCCCCATGAAAAATTGTCAAGTTTTCGCCCTCAATTTATGTAAAATAATTTATTTTTTCCTACTATTCCACTTTTTACTTATACGAAATGTGAATTTTGTATATTTTTCAGTTTTTTTACATTTTCTTTACAAAATTTAAACCTGTATCACAGTCCCCACACATCTCCCTTAAAATATAAAAACTCTCTTTCCCACCTCAACACAGGAAGGTCATATGCATTTCCTTCCTTATATAAAATGCAAAAAGAGAGTTTTCATATGTTATATTATTTTCGGTTCTTTTTTATAAACAATAAATCTTTAAATTCATCTAAAGCAATCTCTTTCCCTGCCCTTTTCAAGCGCACGGCTTCCAACACTTCGGAATAACGTTTTTTCGTCAGAGGGTTTGTTGCCATTGTCACAATGGACAGCAGCAGACAGACAGAAGTTCCTATTACAAATATATTATGAAACCCTTGAACTGTCTGCATACTTTGCACGGATACCGCCGGATTATATCCGACATAATCTATAATCATCCCTAAAACACTGACGCCGGACGCAGCGGCTAATTTCTGGGATACGGTTGCCATAGAATAAAACAACCCTTCCCGTCTTTCACCGCTCATCAATTCATCGACTTCTACGCAGTCAGAAATCATGGCATAAATAACCTGATACAGTGCGTTTAACCCAACTACGAGAATGCTCGTCATAATGATCGGCGCTGCGGTTGAACCCGGCTTTAAGAAGAACAAAGGGAACACGATCATACACAAAAGCCAGATTCCCATAGAAATCGTCCATGAAACAACTTTTGAATATTTCGTAGACCAATGATCTATCGGGAAAACCCAAAACAACGCTACGATCCACATAATGATATTCACAAGGGATACCTGCGTGTCGTTCAGGTTCAGGTTATATCTCAGATAATATACCAATACTCCGAGAAAAATCGCCTGTGCCAAAATTGCAAATATAAACGCAATCGTTAAATGAAGAAACGGCTTGTTCCGAAGAGGACCTTCCAGCATTTCTTTTATGGAATAAGATTTTTTTGTAATAATATCTTTATTTTCGTATCCTTCACTCGCCTTATAACCGATCCAGATACTAAGCGTACAGATAATGCCGAAAAATGCAAAACATACGGACCAAGCTTGTCTGCTGCCGCCGACAACAGGCTCTAAAAAATCGGTATATGCCATGATCCCGCCGCCGATTGCCACTCCGATGATCGCCCAAAACGTTCTTATTGTAGCCAGCTTACTTCGCAGGTCATAGTTATCGGTAACTTCGCCGCTTAAGGAAGTATACGGAACGTCGATCAAAGTCTGAAATGTATAAAATAACAAAGCAACTATAATAAAATAAATTTTCTGCTGAATTTCAACAAAATCCCATGCCGTAAACAGTAGCCACGTTACAATTCCAAACGGAATCGCACATACTAATAAAAACGGTCTTCTTCTCCCTTTACGGGGATCGCGGTTATCTGAGATGATTCCGACCAAAGGATCTGTAACAGCATCCCATAAAGTTCCGATCGTCATGATCAGACCCGCGAATTTTCCTGACAATCCGACAATATTTGTAAAAAAATACAAGCCATATGTCGTAAACATGGTAAATGTAAAAAGCGTTGCCAAGCCGGGCAGTCCATATGCTATCGCCCTTGCAGGTGACATCCTTTTCATCTTACTTGCCTTTCTTATTTTCTTTTTTCATTCCTGCCACAGCAAATGAGAACGGCTCAATAATCCCCATCAGCCTGTCTATGATCGGTCCGTATGCAACAACTGCGATCAATGTTCCGATTCCCCATGACGATCCTAACGCCACTCCGATTACAAATAAGATTGCATAAGATATGATCAGACCGATTCCGTAACTCTTTTTAACAAGATCAGCCGCCATAAACGCAAATATATCGGATGTCTGATATCCTAAACCGATCGGGATATAATAAGCCAATGTCAAAATAATAATGATCGAACCTATTAAAATACACGCTATTTTCAGTCCGACACTCATTTCCGGAGCTGTCGGCAGCATCGGTGCAAGAACGTCTAACCAGAAATTTTCAAAAGGTCCTATTAAAAAGCACCATGCAAGAGTTCCTAAATGTACCAAATCTCTTCTTACAAAGAAAAATACAAAAAACATGATTCCTTCAAACACAAGAGCAACAGTACCAAACTGAACGTGAAATACATTTGATAACCCAATCTCAAATGTTGTCAGCGGATCACATCCCCATTCCGGCCAAACCAAAAGCGCTACTCCAAGAGCACAGATGAAAATAGAAGGGATAATTGCGAGCAGCCTTCTGGCATAACTCCAGATTTTTTTCGCATCCATTATTCTTCCTCCCACTGTACCGCGATCGCTCTTACAGGCGAACCGTCGCATCCTATAAGTTTCATCGGCAGTGCGATAACATACGGACGTTCAAAATCGATCTGATCAAAAAATGCCCAGTTTTCTCCGATCATCAATCTTTTTTCAGAGAACAGATCGTGTACCGGAAATTCCGTTCCACCAGTCTGATCCGCATTGATCGTATCAATTCCGATAAAGCGAACCCCATTATCAACTAAATATTTTGCTACATCTCCGTTTACATATGGATGGTGGAAAAATTCATCTGTACCTCTTGTTTTATACCAGTTTGTATTAAAAAGAACGATTTTTCCTTCACAAATTTCTTCTTTATACGGTTCGATATCTTCTAATGTAATTGCTTCGTCAGCCTTTTTATCCGTTACTCTTACAACAACAGCTTCTCCCAAGAAGAAATCTAATTCCATATTATCGATCGTTTCACCGCTGTTTGAAAAATGATACGGCGCATCTACATGAGTACCGGTCTGTGTTCCCATTACCAATGTAGATAGATTGTAACCTTCGTTTTCCAGTGTAGTAGCAACTGTAACAGACGGTTCCGGATCTCCCGGGTATATCGGTGTTTCGGCAGTAAATTCCCATGATAAATCTACAATCTTTTTAATTTTTCTCATAATCTCATATCCTCATTATTCATTGTAAGCTTTTTTTAACAGCTCCAAGTAATCTTCTTTCGTAATTTTTCTGGCATTGTCATTTGATAAAACATTGTTAGCAGATCTTTCCGCGATCGCCTCAAATCTCTCTTCCGTGATTCCTTTGATTTCTTTAATTGTAGGAATGTTTAATTTTCTGTTCAAAGCTTTCACATATTCTACCGCTTTCAATGCGTATTGCTCGTCAGACATACTTTCTTCTCTTTCGATTCCCATTGCATCCGCAATATCTGCAAACCGCTCAGGACATGCCGGAATATTAAATTCCATGATATATGGCAGAAACAGTGAATTTGCCACACCGTGCGGCGTATCAAACCAAGCGCCTACTGTCTCGGCAAAAGCATGTACCGCTCCGACATTTGAAGAAATGAACGCCATACCGCCGATCGTACTTGCGATCATCATGTTTCTTCTTGCTTCTCTGTCTTCGCCGTTCTCGTATGCTTTTTCCAGATTCTCTGCGATCATAGAAATCCCTTTCAGCGCCAGAGCATCTGTGATCGGCTGATGTAACTGAACCGTATACGCTTCGATACAATGTGTTAAAGCGTCGACACCGCATGCCGCAGTTAAAGATTTCGGCAGTCCGATCGTAATTTCAGGATCACAGATCGCTAAGACAGGAATCATATGAACAGGATCTCCGACTGTCATTTTGTACTGTCTTTCTGTATCTGTTATAACGGCACACCATGTCACTTCTGCTCCTGTTCCCGAAGTAGACGGAATGCAGATCAGCGGAAGTATATTTGTATCCAATTCCGTATCTCCCCACTCTACAGTGGATTTTCCGTTCGTGACAACCGCGCCGACAGCTTTCGCCTGATCCATCGCAGATCCCCCGCCTAACGCGATCAGTGCATCAACATGATTCTTTTTCGCAAACTCTGCCATTTCGTCACAATCTTCCGCTCTTGGATTCGGCTTCACATTCGTCAGCAAAAAGTTTTCGATTTTCGCATCATCCAAACTTTTCTTTAGTTTTTTATAATGCTCGGAAGACGCTAAAAACGGATCTGTAATAACCAACACTTTTCCAAAACCAAGATTCGCACATTCTTGTCCTGTCGTTTCTATTACTCCATACCCTTCTATAATACGTGTAGCATGAAATAAATTATTAACTTCCAACATACTTTTACTCCTTTTCTGTTTCTATACGTATTATTATATGGTATATTGTTACTATATACTCAAGCCTATTTATAAAATTTCCATTTTACGCAGGAAAGGATTGCTATTATGTACGAAAATCTATTAAATCCAAATGAATTTTCCAGTATTTCAGGAGTTTCCAAGCAAACTTTACTTTTTTACGAAAAGAAAAATGTATTTAAACCGATATTTAAAAATGAAAAAGGATTCCGATTTTACAGTTTAGAACAACTTGATATTATAGTAACTATACAGGCCTTACAGACAATCGGCTTGTCTCTCAAAGAAATTCAGAATTATATAGAAAACAGAAACGCCGACTTGATCTATGATCTATACAGCAACAGAATGATCCCTCTGAAACAAACAGTCAATAAATACAATCGAACAATAGAGATGATGCACGTAAAACTTGATCTGATAAATAAGGCGAAGTCTGTCTTATTAGATACGATTTATCTCGAATACAGACCCGCCATCCAAATTGTTAAAAGTAAAGAAATCCCCGCAGATGCAAGCGATACACTCCAATATAAAATCTTAGGAGAACATATGGCCTACCGCAAGGAAAAAGACTACAGCTTAGGACATGCGGTCGCCGGAATCGTAGATATGAAAACAGCGCTGAATCCGAATATCAATAAAACTCAATATAAATATTACTATACAATCCTTCCGTCAGATCACGATGAAAAAGATTATGACATTATTGAAAGCGGAACTTATATCGTAATGTATCATAAAGGTCCGTATAACCAAACTTATCAAGCTTATCCTTTTATGATAGATTATGCCGGAAAGAACCATTTTGAAATCGAATCTATGATCTACGACGAAAGCTTAATAGACGAAACTACGGAGTCAGATCCCGCAAACTACATTACTCAGATATCCATTAAAATAAAAGAAGTAAAGGGGTCAGATTAAGACCCTTTTACTTTCTTCATATGATGAAACAACATAATCCGCTTCGCTTACGTCCTGACCGTTCCCTGAACCGGTAAATGCCGCGACTTCGATCCCTGCCTGTTTCGCGGCGTGAATGCCGACAGACGAATCTTCAAACACAAGACACTCCTGCGGCACAGCGCCTAATAATCCCATCGCCTTTAAATAGCATTCCGGATCAGGCTTTCTCTCGGCACACATATCGCCGCAGACGATCACATCAAACAAGTCCGTCATCTGCATCCGATTCAGTCCCATAATAATAAGACGGGTTGCAGTAGAAGATACGAGCGCGGTTTTCACTCCGCTTTGTCTCAGCCCTTGTATCAGCGGAACAATTCCGGGAATCGGAGCAATATTTCCGTTTTCATATGTATTTCCAAGTTCTTTTCGTCTCCGTGTAAGCTGCTCTACTGTCACTTTGCGAGGCGCCCGCGACAGGAATTCTATAAGAAGTTCCTGATCATGCGTACCGATCAACCTCTGCTTGTCTTTTTCCGTCAGCTCAACTCCGAACTCTTTCAGTGCAAGACCGAGATAATGACTGTTGCTTTCTTCCGTATCTGCAATTACACCGTCAAAATCAAATAAAACATATTTTTTCTTCATAACCGCTCCTTTTCCGATCCCCGATTGCTTCTGATCTATTTTCCTTACTTTCCCTATGGAATATCAGGCGAATAAATGACGCGCTTCTTCCTGGATTTTTTTGATTTCTTCTTCTGAAAGATCGCAAAAATCACTGTTTTCCATAGAACATCCCGAATCCTGAACATAAACCATCTTTGTATCTTTCTGTGTGATCGAATAGAACCAACATTCTTTCGGAACATTATAAACTTTTCCCTTTTCCATAAGTGTCAGTTCTGTTTCAAATTTTCCGTCCTTTCTTTCTGCCGTGATCAGAATCGCTTTTCCGTTTACAAGGATAAACTGTTCATCTGTCGTATGATGAATCTCCAGGTGTTTCAGTCCTTCGATATCATTATCCGGCTTCCAGTTTTTAATGCTTACAAGCCATTTTTCATTCGTATATACACATTTGATTCCTTCTTCTTTGTTTTCATATACATTCGGTCTCATTTTTTTCCTCCGTTATTATACTATATTTTTCATTATTTTTAACTGGTTGATCTCTCTTTTACAGTTATCTTTTTATAGCTATCCTTTTTATCTTTTCTTTTATCCTTTTGTATCTTACCTTTGGATCTTTACACAGTTGTCTTTCCCAAGATCGGAACTCCGTATCCGAAAGCTCCTTCTAAAGCACATACTTTCGCCGCAAATACCGCGCCTTTTCCCATTGCCGTCTGAAGTCTTTTTGCCATTTCTTCATCTGTTCCCTCAACGATCTTTCCTTCCTTTGACGTTTCAAGAAGCGAACATAAAAATGCTGAGAAATAAGAATCTCCTGCTCCCATTGTATCGATCACATCGTCGGCGTGTACTGCAGGCGCATATAAGATCTTATCATTATAAAGAACGTAAGATCCGTCTTCTCCAATCGTTCCGAGAACAACTTTCACTCCGTAAGACTGTGCTTTTCTCATTTCTTTTTCCCGCTCTTCATCTGTCAAATGCGCGCACGACATAATCGCAACTGTTACATACGGACATATTTCTTTCAAATACTCGTCTGTCCAACGAGTAGAAAAATCATATGCAACCGGAACGCCCGTCTGATATAAAACAGGAAGTTCTTTTTCAATATAAGAATTCAGATTTGTGTAAATAAGATGAAAACCTTTGATATACTCTAAATCTTCTTTTGTAAATCCGAAATCATGCTCTTTTGCGATACCGCCTTTATTTGAACCTAAAAATACTCTGTCAGTTTCTTTCAAAGTTACAAGAGCGAATCCATTTTCACCTTCATAACGACGGCAGTGACTGTCATCAATTCCGATTTCTTTCAACGTATCCTGAACACAAGCTGCCACTTCATCATCTCCGTATTTTCCAAGATACGCAGACTCCATATTGTTCATCTTTACATAAACACATGTATTAACGCACTGTCCGCCCGGATACATCTTTCCTCTTGACAAATATTTATCACATACGTTATCTCCAACTGCAATAATCTTACAATGCTCCATCTTTCCGATTCCTTTCTTTTCTGACATTTTCTGCAACAGATCGCCTAATCGAAACTGTCACCGCTGAATTGTTACTCTTTTTTCATGCCGTATTTTGTTTCTTTGTTTTCCGGCATTTCACGATATCTTTCGCTACTTATAAGGATTGAACTGCTGTATAATCTCTGTCGCACGTTGTCTTCCGCGCCGCATGCACTGCATGATATCTTCTCCCAAGCTGACTCCGTATGTAAAAGCCGCGATATAAGAATCACCTGCTCCTACCGTATTTACTACTTCAACTTTTTCTGCATCCAACTTATAAAACTTCCCGTTCTCATAAGCAAGGCTTCCGTATTCTCCGAGCATGGCAACGACTGTTTTCGCCCCTTTTTCGTTCGTCTTCACCATGAAATTTCTTATATATTCGTCATCCCGATCATGAGAAAAGAATGCATAATCAAGATACGGAATGATCTCGTCGTTACTTTCCTGTTCCAAACGTTTAGAAAAATCATATACCCATATCTGCCCTTCCTGCCTGATCTCTTTTATATATCTGCCGACTTTCGCCCAACGCTCCGCATAAATAATATCAAACTGTTTTACAAATTCCAGATCATCGTCCTGAAGTTCGATCTCTTCCATCGCATTTCCTTCAAAATGCAGATGCTTTTTATCCCCGTCAACAAGATCCATTTTTGCGGCGGCTGTAGGGCGGTCGGTACGCTTTAGTATCCTCAAAGGAATTTCTCTTTCTTTTAACCTCTCTTCTAAAGCGTCGGCAAACACATCATTTCCGAGAATCGTCATTTCCGTGACATCACCGCCAAGATCTTTATAATTCAATGCAAAATCAATACTGTTTCCCGTCAGATAGTACCGATCTAGTTTATAATAAACGTCAATGCAGTTATCTGCCATCGCAAGTGTCCGTTTCATAATGATCTTAACCCCTTTCCCCGACTACATAAACCATATAACGTCTGTTTTTTATCCCATCGTATTCACAAAAATAAATATCGACTGCGTGTCCGAGTTTTAATGTGCCGTCTAAAACAGGAAATACGCAGTGATTTCCTGTCAGAAGCGATTTCAAATGTCCGGGCGCGTTTCCTCCGATCGTTCCGTAAGTCGGAAGGTAATGATTATGATGATACGGATAATCTTCAGGCGCGATCCGGTCAAGACATTCCATAAGATCTTTTTCTACACACGGAAGACTTTCGTTTACAGTGATCCCTGTCGTTGTATGCTCTGTAATTACATAGACAATTCCTTTTTCGACTCCGCTTTCTTCCACAACCTTGCGTACGTCATCTGTAATCTTGATCATCTCAAATTCTTTATCCGCACATATCGGAACTTCTTTTAGTATAAAATCCATCTCTCTCACTCCCTTCCAAGAAACCGCTCTGCATTTTCTGCATATATTTTTTCAAGTGTTTCTTCCGAGAAACCAAGACTGTCCAATCCTCTTTTACTTCTGACCGGGCGAATTCTCGGCGAACCCGAACCAAACATAATCTTATCCGCTATATTGTGTTCTACCCAAAGCGCTCCCATATCTTCGGTAAATACTTTCTTGTAAATCTGATACGGTCCGTCAAAATTCATCAGCGCCGTATTTGTATAGCAATTCTCATATTTCAAAAGCAACGCCGCCGTTTCCTGAACCCACGGCCAGCCGACATGAGAAAGACAGATGTTCACTTCGGGATATTTACTTAAAACCTCCTCAAATTCAATCGGACGGCAATATTTTGCCAGAGAGTTATTTTCCATACTCAATCCTGCCTGAAAAATGATCGGCCTTTTATATTTCTTACATATATCATACAGCACAAATAATCTTTCATCACAGGGATACATATGTAATCTTGCCGTATTGATATAAAGTCCCGCCAGATTTTGGAACTTAAACGCCTTTTCCAGTTCTTCTGCCGCCGATTCCTTTCTCGGATCTGCAGACGCAAACCCGACAAAAAACGTCGGATCACATTGTACGATCTTCTCGATCTCGTCGTTTGATATATCCGGTTCTCCCGTTTCAAACGAACAATCTGACGGAAGCAGAAATACTTTTTCAATTCCTGCCAATGCATATTGCTTTTTCAAAAGTTCGATACTTGACGGCTTCATCAAATGATAGTTCATCTGATCGCATCGCTTTTCAAAGCGCTCTTTATTTTCACAGATTGGTGAGAAAAGCGCCGGACGAATATGTGTGTCTATTACCATTTTTGTCACTTCCTCTTATTTTTCGCTTTTATTTTTCGCTTTTATTTGCCGCATTTCTTTTATATATCTCGTTTCTTATTTCTTTTGCTTCATTTTGTTGCTTTTTATTTTTTTGCTTCAATTTGTTTTCTTCTATATTGAAATTGTTTAAATTCTATGCATCATATCTTTATTATTCAAATACAAGTCTCTGAACATCTTGTAATGTTCTTTGTAATATATATGGTTCTTTTCATTCGGAACAAGTATTTTCCCTTTCGGAAGAGAATCTCTAAGCTCCGTAAAATCACGAAACCTCCGATCTCCAAGCGCCGCCATTGCAGCATCTCCGTATGCCGAACACTGATATCTTTTAGGAATACATATCTGCCTTCCGATCATATCGCATATAATCTGCATCCATGCCGCATTTTTTGTGCCGCCCCCTGCCGTAATAACGGATTTCGGCGGAAGGTTCATTTCATCAAACAAGATCATATGCTGAAGAGTCGAATATCCGACCGCTTCAAGCGCGGCTCTGTTAATCTGCTTTCTTGTATGTGTTCCTTTTAAACCGAATAGCATTCCCGATGCTTTCGCATCTTGTATCGGGCTGCGCTCTCCATAGATATAAGGAAGTATGATCAGCCCTTCCGATCCGGCTTCTACCTCTGCCGCCTCTCTTGCCATCACTGCGTATGCATTTTCACCGCCCGCTCGTTCCTTCTTCAATTCTTCCTCATAAAACGTATCCCTCACCCATCTCGTCAGCGTTCCCGCCGCATTCGTTCCGTCTCCGATACAAAATGTTCCCGGTATCGTAAATTCCTTTCCACCTTTTAAAGAACCGTTTCCGTTTGCCGACACATAATCATCAACATAACGATCAACACAGTAGTAATAAAACATAGACGAACCATACTGGAAAAATACAGTTCCCGATTCTACCAATCCTACGCTGATCGCTTCTGCAGTGGAATCTCCTGTACCGACGATCACTGGCGTACCTTTTTTCAAACCACTCTCTTTTGCCGCCTCTTCCGTCACTGTCCCTGCAATTTCAAAAGAATACGCGCACTCCGCGATCTGATCCGGCCGACAATATAAGCTACAATTTTCTTTATTTATCGTGCCGTCCCGATTATAAAGCGGACGAAACGATCCTTTTGCCAAAAACTGATCGATCACATACTTTCCGGTTAATTTTGCAGTGAGATATGAACTTCCCGTCAAAAACTTATATGTCTTTTCATACACTTCCGGCTCATGGTTTTTGAGCCACAAAATTTTCGTCGCCGTATCGCCTGTACAGATCGGATGACCGAACATTTTTTTGACGTCATCTCCATAATATTGAGTCAACCACTTAATCTCTTCTTCCGCCCGCGAATCGATCCCGTATAATATTGCAGGACGCAGCGGATTACAGTCTTTATCTACAGGCAGGCAGTCCGTACCAAGAGCGCTCGTCCCGACACATCTGATCTCGTCAGAACGAATGTTACTCTTTTCAAGAAGAAGCCTGCATAATTTACAGAAATCTCCCCACCAGACTTTGTCCGCATCATGTTCAAACCAACCTTCCTGCGGATGATCCATTCCATGAGTTACCGAACAATCTGCAACAGGGATCATATTTTCATCGATCAACATTCCTCTCGACTCATATGTACCGATATCTATTCCCAGATAATATTCTTTCACTGTTTTCTCCTCAAAGACTCTTCTTTCACTGTTTTTCTTATCAAAGATTCTTCTTTATTGATTTTTCCTTACAATCCTTTTCTTATGTCTGCCACAATCTCCATAAATTCTCTTACACGCTCTTTATCTACCCTGCCGTTAAATACGCCGTCTTTTTTAAATGCAGTTCCCATGCAGACGCCGTCACAGTTTCCCAGTTTCTCTCTGACATTTCCGTGATTGCATCCTGTATTACAGAATACCGGAACTTTTCTCGGCTTCGCCACTTCATGCACTCTGGATAGTATCACATCGTCCGGTTCTGCTCCTGCTGCCGCTCCCGACACACATAATCCATCTGCAAAATCGCCGAACATAATGGATTTTGCAACAACCTGAACGTCTCTTTGTACAAGATAAGCATCCGCTTCCGGGTTTACTTTAAAAAGAAGTTTCATATCTTCGATTCCGAGCGCTTTTCTGTGACGGATCGCTTCTCCGCTGTTCGAGACATATACTCCATATTCTCCCATATATGCTCCTGAAAAACAGCTTCTTCCGAATTTTGCTCCTGTTGCAGCTCCGAGATCGATCGTTGCAATCGGGTTTTTTACGACATTAACGCCAAACGGTACGCTGATCTCGTCTTTTAATTTTCCGATGATATACGCCATAGCCGAAACAACCGCGATATCCGCTACCGGCTGGTACGGCAAACTGAATTCGTTTGCAAAAAGGATTCCGTCAACGCCTCCGTCCTGCAGCGCCAGCAAGTCTTTCCTTGCGTGTTCTGTAACTGTTTTCATATCTCCGCAATATCCCGGATCTCCCGGAAGCGCGTCAAGATGCAGCAGCGCTATAATCGGTTTCTCTACTCCAAACATGTCTTGTGTCCACATAACACTTTCCTCCGTATAATATTTGTTTCTATGTTGTATTCTCCTTTATATAACAAGATTTGTAATTTATAATTAATCAAACTCGTTCGTATTTGCTTTCATCCATGCGACAATATCATCGATCGCCTTATCAGGATCGCGATAATATCTTCTGTCGCATATTTCAAACGACACCGTTCCGTCATAACCTCTGTTTTTAATCGAATCATAATATTCTTTCATCGGGAAATCTCCGTCTCCCGGAACAGTATGACCTCTGTCGTTAAAGTGAATATGCTGAAGTTTATCTCCTAGATTATCAAAATAATCATCGATCGTTTCCTTCGCATATGTCATCTGATCCATATCAACCATTCCGACGATTGACGGAGACTCGATCTCTTCCAGCATCTTTGCGATATCTTTGCTTGTGATAAGCACGTTTGTCGTCGTTACTTTTAACTCTTCCAAAAGTAACCTGACGTCTTTCTTTTCGCAATACTGCGCCAGTGTCCACAACGATTCTCTGCAGTATTTCCAACCCTCTTCTCTTGGCTGATCGAAGTATCCGAATCCGGTACTGATCTGCACACACGGACAGTCAAGAAACTGTGCCGTGTCGATTGCTCGCTGATAATACCGAATGCTTGACTCTCTTGTAAGATCATCCTGCGTACAGAAATTAACCGGATACACACAGTTTTCAGGCGTCATCGCCATCACACTTAAATGATGTGCTTCAATCTCCTTTTTCAATTCGATCAATCTTAAAAGCGGATAATCGAACAGATTAAGCTGCGGTGCCGAACAATACAAATCGATGCTGTTAAACGGTGAGCGTTCCACTTTATCAAGAAATTTTTTGATCGGATATCTTAAATAATGATAATTCATAGGCGCGAATTTCATTGCCATATTCCTCCGTTTCAATACTTAAAATTTGAAAAGACTGCCGCCCGTTCCATACGGATACAAGGCTGCAGTCTCTTTTTGCTTTTCAGCTTTCTTTCTATATTGCCGCAGCACATTGTCTTCTGACTTCTTAGAATACAACCGCTCCTATAAGAAGTGCGACTACTACTGATACGACCGTACATACAAGCCCCGGTATCATATAGCTGTGGTTCAATACAAATTTACCGATCTTCGTTGTTCCCGCCGAGTCGAATGCAAGAGCTGCAACACACTGTCCCGAAGCCGGAATAAAATAGTTAGATGAACATGCGATCCAACCTGCCACGATTACGTTTGCCGGAAGTCCTAAAGCGATTCCGATCGGAATCATGATCATTGTTGTCGAAGACTGACTCGTTGTGATCGCACCTACGATAAATACCGCTACAATGAAAATCCACGGATACTTATTTGTCAGCGCCGACATATTGTCTGTAATAAATGACGACTGATCTCCGATAAATGTATTTACAAGCCAGCACAGACCAAACGCCAGAACAACCGCAAACATACCTGTTCTAAATACCGGCTGATCAAGAACTTTGTTGCTGTCCAGTTTTGTAAGAAGGATCATAGCCGCCGCAGCTACGAGCATAAAGATTTCGATTACTGTCGTAAGCGGAAGTTTGCTTCCGTCTGCCAGCGTCGGAACTAAACCGCTGACTGCGCCGAGAAGAACGATTCCCACCATGGCAATGAGGAAGATCGTAACGGAAATTTTTGCTTCTTTGCTGACTTTTTTCTCTTCTTTTACTTTCTTGGAGAAATCCTCGATCAATCCTGCCTCAACACGAGCCTGAAATTCAGGATCATCTGCAAGCTCTTTGCCTTTCTTAATTACTGCGATTGCCGCAATGACTGTTCCGATCAATGTAGCCGGAACACAAACAATAAGTAATGTGAAGATATTTACTTTCGTATAATTTGTTGCCTCTGCCATGAAAGCGAGGATTCCGACTGTTGCCGCTGAAATCGGACACGCTGTGATCGCCTGCTGTGAAGAAACGATCGATGCGGAAATCGGTCTTTCCGGACGAACGCCTGTCTCAATGGCAATTTCGTTGATAACCGGAAGAAGACTGTAAACGATATGACCTGTACCACACATAAATGTAAAGATATATGCTACAACCGGAGCCAGTACCGTAATCATTTTCGGGTTCTTTCTCAGGATTTTCTCCGCTATGCGGACGAGGTAATCCAAACCTCCGCAAGCCTGCATTGTTGCCGCCGCACAAATAACTGCTATCATGATCAAAATTACTGTGATCGGCGGATCAGAAGGAGTAACATGGAGAATAAATGTCATAATAAACATTCCGATTCCTCCTGCCATCGCAAGGAACGTACCTCCCACACGAACTCCGATAAAAATGATCGCCAAAACGATAATCAATTCTATCCAAAACATAAGCTAACCTCCTAAATCACTCTTTAGTTTACCCTCATTTTGAGTTTTCCTTTTAAAGAACTATGCGCATATTCTTTAACTCTACAAACCAATCCAGTGCATTGTATTCTTTTGTATCGTTCTGTATTGTTTTGTATCTGATACAATAGTATATTTGTTTTGTTGTTTTGTCAATTTATTTTTGCAACTTTGTGTATTTTATATGAATATTAATTACATTTTTGTGCATGATGCTGTATTTCTATTATTTTGTATTATTTATATGTATTACCTATATTTTCCAATTTTTTTCATACCATAAGCATTACTATTCGCCCAATTTAAAAGAAGCCCGCACACTGTGCAGACTCCTTTTATAAAATAAGTTATATCGCTTAATTGGTCATAAATAATTTGTTTTTATATCCGTTTTTAATACTCTACTTTCCACATATAGCGGCGTGTTGCAAGCGGGTGCTCACGTTTTGTCGCAAGAGCATGGTTGTAGATCGGGTATACATTGTTAAACAAAGCATGATTAAAGTAATCGACAACAGATGCGTCGATTGTTGACAGTCCCAGTTCTTTTGCGTCGAGAACTTCAATACGTTTTGCGTATTTCTTAAGGAATGTAAGAGCTCTTTCATCTAATTCTCTCGTTGTTCCTTCTGAAATCTGGATCATAAACGGGCGGTTTGCATCTGTGATCTCAAATGGACCGTGGAAATACTCTCCTGTATGAATGCTGCTTGAATCAAGCCACTGCATTTCCATAAAAATACAGATACTTTCCATATAAGCAGCTCCGTAAGAAGCGCCGCTTCCCATTGTGTAGATTACCGAATCATTCTTATATTCTTCTGCAAAAGCTTCCGCTCTTTCTGCTACATGTTTGCGGGCATTTTTAATAATGTTGCTGATCATGCCAAGTCCTTCATAAAACTTTTCATAGTTCTCATAGCCTTCTGTCTGCGCTAACAGTTCAACAGCTACGAGCAGCGCGCACTGTGTTTTTTCTCCTGCATAATCGATGTCTCCCGCAAGGTGATCCAAACTTGCATCAAATGTATAACGAATAATGTAATCTCCGAACTCAATGATCTCAGATTCTTCAAGCCATGTAAGGATAATAACTGCGGCGCCTTTTTCTTTTCCGAGTTTTGCCGCCTGAATCGTCTCAGGTGTATTTCCTTTATGACATGCCAGACATATGATTGAGTTTTCTCCGAAATCCTTCGGTGTACTATGAACAAACTCGTTACTGTTGATCCATGCTGAACGAAGTACCTGCGCCTCTCTTTCCATAAATGTCTTTGCCGGATAAAGCGCTCCCAGAGAACCTCCGCATCCTACGAAATAAATATTTTTTACTCCGCCTTTTTCTTTTTTGTTTTCGATAATTTCCGCAATGATTTTCTTAATATCTGTACTTACATATGACATTGTATTACATCTCCTTCTCGTTGTGTATTTCTTTGTTTCTACCTAGAGTGTAATACAATATAATACTTATTGTCAATATATAATTTATTTTCTATTTATTATATACATTTTTATGCAAATGTATTATAATGTGAACAGTAATACTTTATATGGGAGGTTGTTTATGGAATTAAATAATACGATTGCAACGCCACTATACAAACAATTAGAAGAAAAGCTTCAGCATGAGATCGAGACAGGCGAACGCCCTGCCGGAAGCCGCCTCCCCACAGAAAACGAACTAAGCGAAACTTACCATGTAAGCAGAGTTACTGTTCGGAAAGCGCTTGCCGGATTATCCGAATTAGGATATCTCGACCGCAAATCAGGAAAAGGAACTTTTGTCGCAGAAAAGAAGCTCCACCGCAGTATAACGGAAGTCATCAGCTTTACTGATATGTGCCGTATGATGAACGCCACTGCCGGAGCAAAAACGATCAAAATCGCATTAGAAGAGCCTTCCGAACGTGAAATAAAAGAAATGTCTTTAAAACCCGGAGAGAAAATACTTGTATTGGAAAGAATCAGATATATGGATGATGAGCCGGTAATTATCGAACTCAACAAATTTCCCGAATCATTTTCCTTCCTGTTCGGCGAAGACTTAAACGATACTTCTTTGTTTGAAGTTCTGAAAAAACATAATATTATTTTAGATCACTCACGAAAAACTTTAGATATCATCTTCGCTTCTCCTCAGGAAGCAAAGGCGCTTAATATTAATAAAGGTTATCCGCTTCTTCGGATCAAAAGCACGATCCACGATGTTGAGAACACGATTACAAACTTATGTCAGCAGTTATGTATCGGTGATAAATTTACTTTTATTGTCTGACTTTACATTTGGACATTTAATTATGCTCCCCATTAAACAGTTCTTATCATAAAAATCTGTTTGATGAGGAGCATTTTTTAACTTATGTCTGATTTCTATTTACACTTTACACTTGGACTTCCGCATCTGTACACTATGCTTACACTCTATGACTGTACTTACGTTCTGTCCCAACATTTCTTTTTATCTTCTTCCGTAATCGGACGGATCACCTTACATGGATTTCCTACAGCCACGCTGTCCGAAGGAATATCTTTCACGACTACGCTTCCTGCGCCGATCACTACGTTGCTTCCTATCGTTACTCCGGGCATCACCTGTACACCTGCGCCAAACCATACGTTATTTCCTACTTTAATTGGATATGCATATTCCAGACCCCGATTCCTCCTCTCGAAATCAATCGGATGTCCCGATGTATGGAATCCGCAATTCGGAGCAACGAACACATTATCCCCGAAAGCAACTCCGCCTGCATCAAGCACAACCAATCCGTGATTTGCATAAAAGTTTTCACCTGCCGATATACAATATCCGTAATCGCACCAAAAGTCAGGTTCAATGTGAATTTTTTCTCCCGTTTTTCCCAGGATCTTTTTTATTAACCGACTTCTTTTTTCCGTCTCTTTTATCGGCAGATGATTATATTCCTGACATAACGCCTTACACTCTATTCTTTCCCTTTCCAATTCAGAGTCATAATTTGCATCATATAGTTTTTGAGACTGCATTTTTTCTTTTTCCGTCATTACCTTCTTCTCCTTCCCATCGCTGTAAAAATTATAGCTGTTTTTATATTCGATGTCTATCGCCCCTGTGAAAAATAGGGTGAATATTTTTCTCTATATCTCCTCTATGTAGATATTGATCGCAAGATGTATAAACGTATGATATTCCCGCAGATCGACGCCGGTAATCTCTTCAATTTTATTGATTCGATATAAAAACGAATTACGATGGATATGCAGTTATTTAATGGCCTTTCATTTTCACAATGTAATCACTTTAGCATCAATCTCCTTTTGAAAAGTAACATCATGCTCCACGAGAAGCATTGCAGGAGAAAACTGCCTGATCAGCTGCTCGATCTGGATTCTTGAATACACATCGATATAGTTTAACGGTTCATCCCATACATATAAATGCGCCGGTTCACAAAGACTTTTGGCAATCAATACTTTCTTCTTCTGCCCTGCCGAAAAATCTTTCATATCCTTTTCAAACTGCACACGTTCAAAATCCATTTTCCTCAATATCGCTTTAAACAGACTTTCATCTATTTTATGAACCTTAGCAAACTCGGTCAATGTTCCTTTTAAATGTGACGTATCCTGCGGAACATAAGAAATGACAAGTCCTGATCCACTCGTAACAGTTCCGGTATGTTCGATCGGATATTTTAAAAGCAATTTCAATAAACTGCTTTTTCCGCTTCCGTTTTTTCCTTGAATAAGAATACGCTCACCCCGGCATATCTGAAATGTAACCGCATCACACACTTGATTTCCTTCATAAATAACCGCTACATCAGAAAAAGATACCAGTTTTTCACTATGATACATAAGCGGAGTTATTTTCAACATTTCTGCATATTCTGCATTATTAAGCAGTTTTGATTTTTCTTCGGCTGCTCTTTCTTTTCTTGCCTCGGCATTTTTAGATCTTTTCATCATCTTTGCCGCTTTATGCCCTACATACCCTTTATCCGCCGCGCCTCTCTTTGACGACTCCACCTTATCAGACCATACTTTTGCCTGCCTTGCAGATTCTTTCATCCGACGAATATCTTTCTTCAAACTTTCATTTCTGTTTATCTCAAAATTCTGCCTCTTCTTAAAGTTCTCCATCCAAGAAGAAAAATTTCCGCTTTGTATTTCTATATTTGATCTGTTTAATGACAAAATGTGATCCACACACTCGTCCAGAAGATAACGGTCATGTGAAACAAGGATAAATCCCCTTTTCCTTTTCAGATAATCTGCCATCTGTCTGCGCCCTTCCACATCTAAATGATTTGTAGGTTCATCGATCAACAGAAAATGCTCTTCTTTTAAAAAGAGCGCCGCAAGAAGCGCCTTCGTCTGCTCCCCGTTTGACATTGTTTCAAACGGCCTCCATAACACTTCAGACTCTATTCCAAGGTAGGACAGCTCTCTTATTAATTCCCATTGCCGGGCATTCTGACATACTTGACGCAAAATACCTTCTGTCATCTGCGTTTTATCCGAAACAGGAAATGGAAAATAATCAAACGTAACAGCGCCTGTTATTTTTCCTCTATACTCATACTCTCCAAGAAGAAGTTTCAGCAAAGTTGTTTTTCCTCTTCCGTTTCTTCCTACAAGTCCGAGTTTCCATTCTGTATCAATCTGAAAACTCACATTTTCAAAAACAGGATCAAAACTTGAAGGATATGAAAACGTAATATTTTCAACACGGATCATCGACATAATAAATTCCTCCTCCGTTTTACAATCTATCTGCCGCACAGAATCACCGGAAGCGGCCGGCAAGATCCCGGACAGGTCCGGACTTTGTCTTGTCGACATCAAAAAGGCTTTTTTGCATACGCAAAAAAGCCTCTCATCACCATGTTCAGATACATTGACGCAAAATATCCGTCAATTCATATAACAAATACGGTGGAAGATAATCTAATTTAAGCGTACACAAAAGGAGCTGACTCTTGCAGCAACCAATCACAATTTTGCGTTTTACTTAAAATAAATTATCTGTTAATCATTTTCCCACCTTACGCAATAGCGCCCTCTCTGTTTATTAACTAGAGTTTAAACACAATCATTTACTTTGTCAAGTCACAGATCACTCAAAGCGCAGACCACTGCCGAATAAAAATACTTGTCGGGCCATCCGCACCGCCGATAATCGATACTGCCTGTTCTGTACAGTATTTCGACTAAAACTCCAAACTATCTGCGTTCAAAAGGAAATTTGTAACCACGGATCAACAGCTCGTTATAAACAATGTTTTCCATAATATGAGTAGACTCCTGCTGTCTGAAATTCAAACGAGCATTTCTCAGCCCCAGATCAGCAAAGTAGTATTTCAGATTTGCACCGATATACTTTCTACCCTTAATATCGTATCGACTTGCCTTGGAAATCAAAAAGGCATCTGCTAAATAGTCGATATGATTAGAGATTGTTTTATTGGAATAAATCATCTGGCGCTCACCGGCAAAGGTATTAGCAATCTTTGAGGGATTCATCGGTGCTCCGATTGCAGATGCAAGCACAATGTGCATTCACACATTTTTATGTAATGCAATTAAATAATCTCACAAACTCCAGCCAGTACAGGTCTGACAATCAATGGATCGCAAGCCCTGCCTGTGTATAATGACATTTCTCGCGAAGCGCCTTAATCACTGCTCCTGTAACATGTTGACTCATCTATTCGTACCTCCTATAGTCACATCATACGCCACAGGAAGATTTTTTCTACCTACGAAAAGTAGAATAGTTTTTACGGTTACTAATGTGTAAATCATCCCCGGTACAGACTAAATCTTATACTCCCGGTAATGTTCCCATTGCCAAATCTGCATCTTTATTTTCCGATCTTAAATACTTAAGTCTTCTCCGTTTGATTCGATTACTTTTTTGTACCAATAGAAAGATTTTTTTCTATATCGTTTCAGAGTTCCTTCTCCGGCATCGTTTCTATCTACATAGATAAATCCATAGCGTTTAGACATCTGACCTGAACCGTTTGATACAAGATCTATCGGTCCCCACCACGCATATCCGAATAAATCCACTCCGTTTCTAATCGCCTTTTTCATAGAAATAATATGATCTCTTAAAAATTCCATTCGGTATGTATCATCAACTGTCCCGTCAACTAATTCTTCTTTTACGCCAAGACCATTCTCAGCAATGAAAATCGGAACCTGATATCTGCTATAAAGATCTTCTAATGCCAGGAACAGTCCATCCGGATCTATCGACCAGCCGGATGGCGTTATTTTCAGGTATGGGTTCGTTTTTCCTGTATTGACGATATTATCATCTCCTCTATATGATGTATCGCCTTCTACTTCCTTATCCGATTTATTTGTCTCTTTTTGGACGGATTCCACATAATCCTTCGATGCAATTCGTGAACGATAATAAGTAAAGCTCAAGAAATCCACAGGATATTTTGCAATGAGTTCCATATCCTCATCCGTATATTCAATGTTAATATCATTATCTTTAAAATACTCCCATGCATATCCCGGATACTTTCCACGCACCTGGACATCCGAGAAAAAGTAACCTCTTTGCTTTTCTCTGCATACTACCAGAGAATCCTTTGGATCACAACTCATCGGATATATTGTCTTATATTCAATCACAGATCCCACTTTTGCCTGTGGATCGATTTCATGAATTGCTTTGACAGCCAGAGCACTTGCTACGAATTGATAATGTGACGCCTGATAAACATCCTGAAGTGTATCGTTCAATGGGTCGATTCCTGCAGTCATCCACTCCATTTTATGTATATTGTTTCCGATTTCATTAAATGTTAGCCAATACTTAACTACACCTTTCCACCGCTTTACCATAGCTTTAACAAAACGTACATAAAAATCAATCATCCGGCGATCCTTCCATCCGCCATATTTGTCAGCCAGATTCAGCGGCATTTCGTAATGAGAAATCGTAATCATAATTTCCATTCCGTTTTTCTTCAATTCATAGAACATCTTGTCATAAAATTCCATTCCTTTTTCATTTGGCTGGTCTTCCTCCCCTGTAGGAAACAGCCTCGTCCACGCTATACTTGTACGATATACTTTGAATCCCATTTCCCCAAACTCGGCAATATCTTCTTTATAATGATGATAAAAATCAATACCTTCATGAGTCGGATAAAATTTAGCATTGCGATCCGGATATCCAAATACACCATGTGGCTGAACATCCGCAACCGATGGCAATTTTCCATTTTCAAGATATGCTCCCTCATACTGATTTGCCGCAGTAGCCCCTCCCCATAAAAAATCTTCCGGAAAACTATCCATAACTTTTCTGTCTTTACTGAATTTCTGCATAATCTAAATCTCCTTTTCTTCTTGTTTTATTTTTATTTCTTATACAGAATAGGATGCAACTATTGTTTTCCCCTGATCTGCATAGCCTTCTTTTTTTACAGCTATCTTTTTATCGGCTGAAGGGAACAGTATCATAGTTGTCAGATCTATCCCCTTATTCTTCATGTCATAAGAATCCACTCTTATGATCCGCTCTCCGACATGAACTTTCTGCCCTTGCTTTACAAAACTCCGAAATCCTTTTCCTTTTAATTTCACAGTATCAATTCCTATATGAATTAAAATGTCCATTCCGTCTTCACTTGTAACGGCAAAAGCATGAAGCGTCGGATACAACATAGACACTGTTCCATCACAGGGAGATACGATATAATCATCTGACGGAACAATCGCTACACCGTCTCCCATCATTTTTTTCGCGAACGCTTCGTCTTTTACTTTTTCAATGGGGATAATCTGTCCACTGACAACGGCTGCAATATTTCCTGGTGAAACAGATTTTCTTTTTCCAAATCCTAACATATCACTTTGTTTCCTTTCCGTTAAATAAAACAAATGTAACAATAAATGATACAAGAAACGAAACGATTACACCTGCTATAATTGCAGCAATCGTTTTTTCAAAAATGACAACGCCCAATATACTTGAATATCCCATGCTAAACGCTTTTGCACCCATAAACCCTGCAACTGATCCACCGATAAAACCACCAAGTACAAGTCCGATCATGGGCTTACGAAGTCTCAAATTCACACCATATAAAGCAGGCTCTGAAACTCCTGATACAATCGCACCTATCCCTGCGGACAATGCTGCCATACGCATATCTTTATCTTTTGTTCTGGCAGCTACTGCAAAACATGCGCCGCCTTCTGAAATATTATGCAAAATCCATCCCGGGCGGAATACATTATCACTTCCTACCCTCGTCAGAAGTTCTGTCATCGGTGCAACCATCAACATATTAACTCCCATCATTACCAAAAACGGATGCGTTGCCGCAATAATTCCAGGCGCAAATCCTCCCACATGAGCCTGTATAAATACGATTGCTTTTACAATCCATGATCCAACAACAGCGCCTGCAGGACCAAGTACGAGAACTGTCAACGGATATCCGATCAGGAAAACACATAAAGGTGCAAATACAGACCGCAACATTCCCGGTATGATTTTATAAAATAATTTTTCAAGATAGGCTACCAGTATTGCCGAGAAAATTCCCGGAAGCAACGTACTTCCGTATGTCGTTAAATAAACCGGAAGTTTCATCATTGTCACTGCTTCTCCGGCTTCCATCATAGCGATAAAATTCGGGTATAAAAGCGCCGCTGCCATAGCGATTGAAAAAGCGGGGTTTGCTTTCAATACTTTTGATGTTCCATAAGCTACCAGAATCGGCATAAAATAAAACGGAGCCTGCGACATAAAATCAAACAACTGATATGTAGAACTCTCCGCAGCAGCCGGCGCAAAGTAGCTGACCAGAGAAAGCACAACTCTTAACATTCCGGCTCCGTAAACAACAGTAATAAACGGAGTCATTGCCTGTCCCATAAACAAGATCACTTTGCTGAAATAATATTTAAAGTTCTTCTTTTCACTGCTTTGCACTAAATCTTCATCGAGATTTTCATCAATAGCATCCTCTGTTTCTACAGAATAATTTTTTACGATATTATCGTAAACATTAAATAAATGCTCTCCCAATATAATCTGATATTGTCCATTCCCATATACTACTCCAAGGACTCCCGGCAGTTTTTTTATTTCGCTATCTTCCGCTATATTTCTATCATGCAAATAAAACCTCAATCGCGTCACACAATGCGTAACTGTTTTTACATTTTTTACTCCGCCGATATTGTCCATAATTTTTGCAGATAAATCCTGATAATCAATTTTTGACATAGCACATCCTCCATTCAATTCAATGTAGTTTCATATAATCGTACAACATGTAACATAAGATAAATGCAGTCCCCGTCTGTACATCGGTAATTAAATTTTTCCATAATATAATCTGCGATTTTCTTCACACACTCTATAACATTTTTATATTCTGATTTAATCTGAGTAAAAATGAAATCCATCCCTGCAACTTCCGGTACATTCTGCTTTGACAAAACAGTTTTAAACAAAAATTTTAGATGAATAACAAATCTCGAATAAGCCATGGTATCTTCATGTAAAGAGACATTCAGATAGTCTTCTACAATTTTTACAATATCCGAAACAGCCTTCATGATAATCATCATCTGATGATTCGACTTGTTCTCTGTTGCCGTAATCAAATGAAACGCTATAGCCGTTGCTTCGTCTTTTGGAAAAAGAATCTGAAATCTTTCATTAATCATTTGGACGGCAATTTCACCAATATGATATTCTTCTTTATAAAAACGCTTTACTTCCTCATTCACCAGTTTGGGTACGTGATTTCCCTGCCGGTATTGGATTAATGCAAAGTTAATATGATCCGACAGACTCATTAACAAATTTACATTAAATTTAACGTTCAACTTTTCCTGAGCATAATCAATAATTTTTTGCGAAGTTTCAATAACTTCAAATTGTATTTCCTCAAACAACGTAAGCACACCGCTGTCAACTTTGTCCAACAGCACATATGTCTTCATGATCTCAGATCTGTGAACCGCTTCATTCTTACGTTTACGAAACCCGACTCCTTTCCCTATGGCAACTACTTCCCGACCACGAAAATCTTTCGCTATCACAATATTATTATTAACAATCTTATCCACAATCAAAATTTGCCCTGTATCTTCTTTCACTATCACACCTCCTCCCTAAAACAACAAAAAAGACAAACTCTATAAATGACTGCTCACTCTTACAGTCATATTATAGAATTTGCCTTAATAACCAAGATTAAGTAACAAGCCTATGATTCCCTGTTTCGTATTTATTTACAAAAAGAATACTACAAATCAATTTTTTTGTCAACACTTTTTTATGTTTTGAGCATTTTTTATATATTTTCTTCAACTTCTTTGTGCAAATCTACTATTCCGAAGAAAACGCCGTTTCCGGTGTTCCTCTTTCTTATTTTACTTTGACTACTTCTCGGACATGTTGCCATAACCTCCAAACCAGTTAAGTCACCTATTTTTTCAGTTACATAGGTTTTAACAACATCATACACCAACCCTCATTAGGTTCATCATCCAACAGATTATTTGCTGCCTGGGGATTTTGCAAAGTTTCTGCTATATAATACTATTTTTTCCTCCAAATCCCGGTAAAATAGTAGCAAATATCTTAACTCATAATTTGTATTAGCCATTTATTTTTCTCCGAAGATTTGCAAACACTTCTTCGTGTGTATATCTTTTGTCATTCTCTGCAGAAAACCTGTCTTCTGATAATTCAAACCATAGAATTGGCTTGTCCCTCTGGTATCAGAAGTATTATAAAAATCAATCGTCTCTTTTCCCAAAAGTGTGAATGCACTTTTCCTTTATTTTGTTATCTCGATTTTATTTCATTTTGTTTTCGTAATCTTGAAGTTCATGAAATATGTCATCTATGAACACCGTATTTTCTTCGATTCTATAGAGCATAAAATATCGATGTCTTAAAAAATTAATTCTATGATAACCTAACGCTCTAAGTCTTTGGTTCTCACATAAAGACAAACTTCCTGCAACATTTTTCAAACAATTTAATGTATCTCCAAAATCGTCAAGAATATTTCCGGCTGCTTGTTCATTTTTCTTTTCAAAGGGAAGATATTGAAGAAATCTATCCAAATCTTCTTCTGCATCTGATGTAACGACAACCTTATAATCCATATTTTCCTCTCAGTTCTGAAACAACCACTTCCGCTGATTTGTGATTTCCCTTTGCTGCTGACTCTCTGGATTTCTCCAGTTTTTCTAAAATCTCCTCTTCCGTCATAGGACTATATGGACTTCGTACGATTCTTTTAATTTCAAATGGAAAACCATTATTTGCTACAGCTTGCGTTAAAAACATCCGAATTGCTGTAGTTGTATCTGTCCCAAGATCTTTAAAAAGCTGATCGGATTTCATTTTTAACTCATCATCGACTCGAATTTGTATTGTACTTGACATATTTCACACCTCCGTTTTTCTTTATTATAATGCCTAATCATTTCTAATTCAATACATTTGTAATGATATGACATTTATATTGGTTTTTATATCATATTTTAGGGGGTAAATAGTAACCCGAGAATCCCACTTTGTAAATGAAAGTCCTGTTTTGATTAGATAATTTTGAAAGTCAGCGTAGCTTCGTCTAATACGACATCCCCGGTCAACTTTGCCTTACGATACCTATACGATTGAGGAATTGCGCTGCGATTCCAATAAGGGAATGACGCTGATTCCTGCTTTTGATGTGGTAGTTTCAAGAAATAAGACCGTGATTGACTTAGGTACGCTGACAGATGAATACGAACCAGAAATCACTATCCATACGACTGCTGCCGATAAAGCAACAGGTGAAAAATCAATCGTCGCTGGTAAAAGTGTGACTATTGTTGATACTGTTACTTTAGACGGTCTGAAAAAAGGTACAAATGACTGCCTATCGTGATTTTGGACGGAAGCAGAAACGAGAAGTATCGCTTGAATACTTAATATCCGAAACACCGCTTGAACCGTTCACAACGGATACCTATTTTGAGCAGTACGACCAACCGACCTTCTTTGCTGTAAAAGGGCAAGAGATTGTTGTCGCAAGTAAGCGGTTAGCCGACGCACTATTGAAATTGACCGAACAAAGACGCAATGTTTTGTTCCTGTACTTTTTCTTCGGTTATACCGACGCTCAAATCGGAAAAGAGTATGGGCGAAACAGAAGTACAGCAAATTACTGGAAATTAGCGGCACTAAAACAGCTGCGAAAAGAAATGGAGAGATTAGAACATGAGGAACAAGAAGCTGATACCCTTTGAAGTCATTGAAAAGGCAGTCGCCGGAGAACCGGAAGCGATTGAACTTGTTTTACAACATTACAGTCCACGCATTAAATATCTGTCCAAATATCGAGGATATATTAACGACGATATTCAAGACCGTTTGAAAACACAGCTTATCAAAGCTATTCTGCAATTCCGTTTTGACAGGTAGTGAGTAGCAAAGTCAGAGAAAGAATTAAGAGGGACGGAAAGGAATGGAATGGGTAATTGATTAAATCTGTAATTATTTTATCTTTACTTTATATATCTTTATTTAAATGCCATTAGCATCAATGTCTTTACAGAACCTGATAGTTCTTTCACAGAAATTGTTCCCAATACCGGACTCTGTATCAGACTTGAATTTATCACATCTGATTTATCAACTTCTTTAATCATCCTGATTGATAATTCTTTTGTAATCCATTCATCCTCATATTGATTATCAAAATAAGTCGGAGGATGATAAATCGCTTTCTCCATATTTCCTAAATATATTTTTAACATAACGACCTCTTATTTAATCTTTGTAAGTCTCCAAATTACATATGCGCCTTTATAAACAAGCAAAACTAATATTCCAAACTATTTGCATTCAAAAGAAAATATTTCATTCCCATAATGACAAATCCCTCATCATTTCTCCAAGGTTTCTTACTTCCATTTACAATGACAACCTTCTTAAAAGAATCCGGGATATTACGCAAAGAATTGAACTCCTGAGTCTGCTTTTCTTCCGAGGTCATGTCGTATGCAACCTGAATATAATATCTTTGACTGCTTTGATTTACTACAAAATCAACCTCCAACTGCTTGCGAACACGCTTACCTTCTTTATTCCTGTCAAATACTTCCACAACACCCACATCAACATTATAGCCACGGATCAACAACTCATTATAAACAATATTCTCCATGATGTGAGTAGGCTCCTGCTGTCTGAAATTCAGTCGGGCATTTCTCAATCCCAGATCAGTAAAGTAATATTTCAAATTAGCGCCAATATGCTTTCTGCCTTTAATATCATAACGGCTAGCCTTAGAAATCAAAAAGGCTTCTGCCAGATAATCTATGTGGTTGGAGATTGTTTTGTTGGTATAGCTCATCTGACGTTCACTGGAAAATGTGTTGGCAATTTTCGTTGGATTAGTAGGTGCGCCAATTGCGGAAGCAAGCACATCAACCAAAATACCGATCTCGTCCACATTCTGAATCTTGTTTCGCTCTATAACGTCCTTCAGATATACATTAGCAAAGATGTTCTTTAGATAGTCTGCTTTCTGTCGTTCGCTCTGAAGACCTACGACCTGCGGCAGTCCACCATAAGTCATGTAATCGTCCCATGCATCGTCATAGTCTCCATTATAAACAGAATAAAACTCTGCAAAAGAGAGGGGATAGATTCTGATTTCATCACCTCTACCACGAAACTCAGTCACAATATCGCTGGAAAGGAACTTTGAGTTACTTCCAGTAACATACACATCAATATTGCTCATACGTAGCAGACTATTCAACACTTCCTCAAATCGTGGCATAAACTGTACTTCATCCAGAAGAAGATAATACTTCTTACTATCCTTCATAGCATCTTTAATGAACTTATAGCACACCTTGGGATCTCTCAATTCTTCATTTTCGATACCGTCCAATGCAATTTCAATAATGTGATCTGTATCAACACCATTTTCCAGTAAATATCTCTTAAATATGGTAAACAATAAAAATGATTTTCCGCATCTACGAATCCCAGTAATTACCTTTATCATTCCGTTATCTTTTCGCTCTATCAACTGTTGTAAGTAAGCATCTCTTTTAATTTCCATTATCTAATTCCTCATTTTTATGCATTTGCACAATTTTTAGTAATGAAATTCTACCACAGAAAAAACAGATTTTCAATATCTACTCCTATTTTATGTTCATCGACACGCTTTTATGTAATTCTATTGAATAATTTCCTGCAGAATTTTTCCACTAAAATTTCACTATTTTTCATTACTTCATTGCCTTCGCCAGATTATAATCTATATATTCCTCTTATTATATGAATTGTAAAACATTAATTCTCCACACTTCTTACCATCATTTTTTTCTGCAATTACTTGTGGAACCAATTTCCCATTTTCTCCGTTTTTGATATAAACAGCTATAATATAAGAACTTCTATCATATGTATAATTTTCTTTATCCTTACTTGTTTGAACCAAATGATAACGGTATACTCCGCCATGCTGGAACTGCAATGAAATCATCTTTTCCGCATTATTACCATCCAGTACAAAAACATGTCTGTCGTTATCAGAATCTCCCGGCATAGGAATGCCTATGTCTAATGCACGAAATTCATAAGTTCCAGTAAGATCAATTCCTTTTTCATTGCTATTTTCTTCAAAATTTTGCTTAACTGTTAACGGAACCTCTACTACATTTGATGCAGCTAAAACTTTATCAGCAGGAAAACACAAGAAGCTAAACAATAGAGCTGCTAACACAAGTATCTGTCTATTTTTCTTCATATTGCGGTTCTCCTTTTTCATCAGCATTATTTTCTAAAATTCTTCCAATTAGAAGATGTCTGCCGTTTGTACTCTCTGAAGTACAAGTAGATAGCGTTACATATCTTTCATTATCATCAAAAGATGTTTTCTTCAAACAAAACAGAAATGGGAAACCTGGCATACCCATAAAGAAGCGCTGAAACGGAAAGCGGAGGTTGAAAACCAACAGAACAATGGTACATTCCTTCCTCCGAATAATCAGAAAGTTTCAGATTTTCTGTATGATTTTGTTTCCACGTATGGGGAGAAAAAATGGGGCGTGTCTATGTATGACAGTCAAACAGCCCTGATTGCCAACTATATCAATCCGATTATCGGAGATATGGAAGTGCAAGACATTACTACCCGCGTGGTGGATAAGTATATTCAAACACTTCAAAAGACGCCTTCTGTTTCTCGGAAGAATAGGAAAGCACGGACAGAATTTGTCACGAACTCAACGATTGAGAAAATCATCAAACTTCTACGGTGTGCTTTTAAGCAAGCTGTTCGTTGGGAATTGATTGAAAAAAATCCTTTTGACAATGTAGTCCTTCCCAAGACTGAATATAAAAAGCGCGATATTTGGGATGCTGAAACGATTCGTCTTGCTTTGGATCAGTGTACCGACAGTAAACTGTATATTGCCATGAACCTTGCTTTTGCGTGTTCTTTGCGTATGGGGGAGATTCTTGGACTAACCTGGAAAAATGTTCATATTGAGGATGAAAACATAGCAACTGATAATGCTTATATCTACATAGAAGCAGAACTGGCACGAGCGTCCAAACAGGCGATTGAGACGTTAGGAGAAAAAGACATTTACCATATCTTTACTCCGTTAATGCCGAATACCAGCACCCGGATAATCCTGAAAAAACCAAAGACAGATTCCAGCATCCGTAAGGTCTGGCTGCCTAAGACAGTTGCCTATTAGCAAGGAAGCTATTTTTATTAGCAAGGACATCGTTTCTGTTCGTTTCCAATTAGCAAAATATAAGTTCCAACTCATAAACATACATTAACCTCCAATAAAAGAAAAATGGTTTTGTCTAAAGAGTACAGCTAAACAAAAAAAGCTGTAAACCCTTGAAAACAAAGGCTTACAGCGTTGTTTCCAGCGTCCCAGAGAGGATTTGAACCTCCGACCCCACGCTTAGGAGTTCCCTGTGGCGGTTAGTATGCAGTAGTTCGATTATCCTGTAAGGGACGTTTAACGCCCCAAAAAGCGGAAAAGGGGATTGCACAACGACTCTGTTAATAAACTCTAATATTCAATTATATCCTTTAGAGTGTTAGCAGGCTGTTAGCAAACCAACCACTTTTTCGGGATTTACTGATAATTTGTTACAATCGTATTTAAAATCATTTATCACATGGAAACAAGATACCCGTTAGGTTGAATTTAATTAAGTTAAAGGCGTTCAATAAATGAGCGTCTTTTTTCATACCCAAAATCGAAAGGAGAAAGAGAAAATATGAATAAGCTAGTAAAGCGATTGCTGACAGGAACGCTTGCTTTTGCAACCATTCTTACGGCATTACCAGTGACGGCGGTTCATGCTTCCGGCAATCAATACTGGACAGAATCAGCAGAACGTGTCGGCTACATTGAACAAATTATGAATGACGGTTCTATCAAATCCACGTTCCATGAGGGACACATGAAAGTTGAGGGCGAAACTGCCTACTGCGTGGACATCAATACCAATTTCAAGAATGGATATAAAACAAGGTCTGACGCAAGTACACGCATGAGTAGTGATCAGATTGCGGACGTTGCTCTTTCCTTAGAGTACGTCAAGCAATATACCGCTACTCATACAGGGCTGAATAACAACCAGAAGTATTTGCTGGAACAGTGTGTTGTCTGGCAGAGATTGAGTGAACAGCTCGGCTGGCAGTGCGACAACGTCAGAGCTTCCTATAATGAAATCTCACAGGCAGTACAGAATGAAGTGTATGCTGGTGCGAAAGCATTTGTGAAAGCAAACAAAGGACGCTATGAATGTGGCGGTTACATTTATACTGGCGAAGGACAGGACATCGGACAGTTCTGGGCGAAGTTAAATGTGGGAAATGCAAAGGTCAAAAAGACTTCTTCCAATCCCACGGTCACAGATGGAAATGCCAACTATTCCTTTGAGGGTGCGACATTTGGTGTCTATTCTGATAAGGGCTGTAACAGCCAGCTTGCCACACTTACTGCCGATGGAAACGGCGATACCAAAGAAGTTGAGGTAAAAGCCGGAACAGTTTACATCAAAGAACTTTCTGCTCCAAAGGGTTACAAGCTGGATTCTACTGTCCATGCCTTAAATGTGGAAGTTGGAAAAACAGCGACATTAACTGTTGCTGACACTCCAAAGGTCACAGAGACTTTGATTGATTTATTTAAAATCGACATGGAAACAGGAAAATCTACTCCACAGGGAAATGCTTCTTTAGAAGGTGCAGAGTTCACATGGAGCTATTATGACGGTTACTACAATGCAGACAATCTTCCTGCAAAGGCTACCCGTACATGGACAACCAAAACCGTTGCCGAAAAAGACAGTGACGGAACTATCCATTATGTATCCAGACTTGCCGACAGCTACAAAGTATCCGGCGACAGCTTCTATACACAGGACGGTAAGAATGTACTGCCACTTGGTACACTCACTGTCACAGAAACAAAAGCACCAAACGGCTACTTATTAGATGGTGCATATATGCAGACTGACGGAAGTTCCGAACAGATTAAGGGGACATACCTTACACAGATTTCCGAAGATGGCGAACTTGCCGTACTTTCTGGAAGCAACCAGTATTCCGTATCCGATAAGGTTATCCGTGGCGGTGTGAAAATCCAGAAACGTGACCTTGAAACAAAGGATACCAAAGCACAGGGAAGTGCGACCTTACAGTACACAGAATTTAATATCATTTCCTTAAATGACAGTCCTGTAGTGGTTGAGGGAAAATTATACAGCAAGAATGAAACTGTCAAGAAGATTCAGACAGGCATTGACGGAATTGCTTCTACTTCTGCTGACCTGCTCCCTTACGGAAATTACAGATTAGAAGAAAGCAAAGCACCAGAGGGCTACTTGACAGACGGTGCAAAAACAATCGACTTTTCTATCACGGAAGATGGAAAAATCGTGGACTTGACCGACAAATCTCACTCTGTCTACAACCAGATTAAACGTGGCGATATTGAGGGTGTAAAAATCGGTGCAGGTACACACAAACGTCTTGCAGGTGTTCCATTCAGAATTACAAGCAAGACAACGGGAGAATCCCATATTGTAGTTACTGACAACAACGGTCAGTTCTCCACTGCTTCAAGCTGGGCTTCCCATAAGGTCAATACTAATGCCGGAAAATCCAGTGAGGACGGAGTATGGTTTGGGACATCTGAACCAGACGACAGCAAAGGTGCATTACTTTATGATACCTATGTGATTGAGGAATTAAAGTGTGATTCCAACGCCGGATTTAAGCTGATTCCAGCTTTTGAGGTGGTCGTATCCAGAAATAAAGTGACCGTAGATTTAGGGACACTGACCGATGAATACGAAAAAGAAATCACAATCCATACCACAGCTACCGACAAGAAAACAGGTGAAAAAATGATTGTTGCCGGAAAAGACATCAAGATCGTGGACAAAGTTACACTTGATGGCTTGGAAACAGGCAGAAAATATAAACTTTCCGGCTGGCAGATGTTAAAGGAAGAAAACGCCGAACTTCTGATTGACGGGAAACGTGTAGACAATGATTACACATTCATTGCTGACAGCGAAAAAATGACGGTTGAGATTACTTACAGTTTTGATGGTTCAGCTCTTGGCGGTAAGAACCTTGTTACATTTGAGGAATTGTACGATATGAGCAATCCGAAAGAGCCTGTCAAGGTTGCCGAACATAAAGACATCAACGATGATGGACAGACGGTTCTTATCACGGAACGTATCATCAAAATCCATACGACTGCTACGGACAAGAACGGCAAGAAAGAAATCGAAGCCGGAAAAGATGTAACGATTGTGGATAAAGTCACATTAGATGGTCTGGAAGTTGGAACAAAATACAAACTTTCCGGCTGGCAGATGTTAAAAAAGGAAAATGCAGAACTTCTGATTGATGGAAAGAAAGTATCCAATGATTATGAGTTCACAGCCGACAGTGAAAAAATGACGGTTGAGATTGCGTTTACCTTTGATGGTTCTTCACTTGGTGGTAAAAACCTTGTTACATTTGAGGAATTATACGATATGACCAATCCAGACGAACCAAAGAAAGTGACGGAACATAAGGACATCACAGACGATGGACAGACCGTGACAATCAAGGAAGTGCCGGAAGTCCCAGACACACCAAAGGATACCGACACGCCGGATACACCATCTACGGTTACTAAGACAAGTGACAGTCCAAAAACAGGCGACAATACCAATATCTATGCTTATCTTGCCATGCTCGGTCTTTCCTGCGTAGGGCTTGGCGGTATGCTTTACTTCAAACGCCGTAGAAAAAAATCGTAAGGCAGTAACGTAGCGGTTGGTGGAACGTTCAAGGTCGCCACCCTTTTTGCAACTTCACGCTCCCGTGAAGCACTTGGTTTACGGGAGCGTGAAGTCCACTAGGGGCGTGGGGAGTGTAGCTCCCCACAACGTACAGCAGGAAAGAAACTAAAACAGAAAGAAAAGAGGTCAATTATTTATGGAATTAAGATTTGTCGTACCAAACATGGAAAAGACATTCGGAAACTTGGAGTTTGCCGGAGAAAATACTACGGAACAACAGAGAATCAACGGGCGTATGGCTGTCATTACCAGAAGCTACAACCTGTATTCCGATGTGCAGAGAGCCGATGATGTAGTTGTGACACTTCCTGCCAAAGCTGGCGAAAAGCATTTCTCGCCAGAGCAGAAAGTAAAACTTATCAACCCACGAATCACTACTGATGGCTATAAAATCGGAGAACGTGGATTTGTCAATTACATCTTACTTGCAGACGATATGTTACCAGCAGAAAATAAATAAGGGGGTATTCAGATTATGAGATTAGCAAATGGAATCGTCATTGATAAAGAAAAGACTTTCGGAGTGTTGAAGTTCTCCGCATTACGCCGTGAGGTTCATGTACAGAATGAAGATGGAACGGTTAGTGAAGAAATCAAGGAACGTACTTACGATTTGAAATGTAACACACAAGGACGTATGATACAGGTATCCGTTCCGGCGACTGTTCCGTTAAAGGACTATGACTACAACGCCGAAGTGGAACTTATCAACCCTGTTGCAGATACGGTAGCCAATGCGAATTACCGTGGTGCAGATGTGGACTGGTATGTAAAGGCAGATGACATTGTTCCGAAGAACAAAGGCACTCATGCCGGAAATCCACAGAACAATGTTTCACAGCAACCGCCGAAGAAATAAGTTTGTAACTAATGGATTTTCATTGTATTGTTCAAATGGGGTTGATATAATATAAAAAAATCAAATCGGAATTTGAGGTGATGAAACTATGGCTGAAATACAAATTGCATGGTTAGAATTGATGACAGTTGGAGGTCTTGGTGTAATATTAGTTCTACTAGGAGTTACTTTCAATATCATTGTAAAAAGACAGAATAAATTGTGTACAAAAAAGACAGACGGTATTGTTAAACAATATGGGTTTCCTGGAAATGGAAGAGTGTACCCAATCGTTGAGTACTTTGTGAATGGAACTTGTTATAAAGCAAAGAAAAAATTTCGAGGAATTATAACAACGCAACTATCAGGAGTACCTGTACCGATGAAATCAGAAGTCTATGAAGATGAAAAAGGATGGCTACATGTAAAAACTGGAGCTATTGCAAATTTACGTCAATTTGCGGAGCAGTTGTGGCCTATCAACAGTAAGATGACAGTTTATTATAATCCAAACAATCCTAAAAAGTGTTATGTTGATAGACCAATTTCAAAAAGTTTTACTTCCATGATGTTTATCATAATGGGGACAGTAACAATACTCTCGAGTGTACTGGTATTCTTTTTGATGCAGTTATAAATTGCAAAAGATAATTGCTAATCAGACAACTTCAAGTTTTATAAGTTAGCTTATATGTTCCAAACAATTAAACCAACATTTAAGGAGATGGGAAAATGAATTTTACCGATGAAAAAGATTACATCATGCGAATGATAAAAGAAATGGTGAGAGTATTATTTTCATTAGCCTTTGGGAAAAAGTATGTTTCTGTTGAACTTGAAAAAGAAAACAAGTATGAAGTATCGGGAAAAAATTTGAAAATTTTTCTTAATATGATTGATTTAGGACAGATTAACGAAGCAGAGAACATACTTTTAGATAGCATTGACTATACAAACAAAAACGAAGTAATGGCGGTGGCTCTTTTTTATCAGTACCTTAGTGAAAAAGATAATCAGTTTTTGGAAAACAACAATTATACAAAAGAAGAAGTGCTTTCTGGTTTCAAACAATTACTTATGAAATCGGGATATAACGATTTGCTTTATTTGCTCAAATATGATGAGTAATACAGAATTAAAAAATCAGCCTTTATAATTTTATATTTATATTCACAAAGCAGTTAGTCTACATGATTAACTGCTTTTCTTACGTCCAAAGAAAGGAGTTTATATGAAAGTATGGAAAAACTCTAAAGGTAACAGGATTCGTGCCAGTGACAAATCACTGGTCTATCATTTCTGTATCGGCTGGTTGTTGCTCCTGTTCGTTGCGGTATTCCTGCTACTGAACCTGCGACAGCTCCTTGTTACCAACTGGAAAGATTTTAACCTGCTCCATGCCGGAATCACATGGACTGCCTACAATTCCATTACGGTTCTGATAGCGACTGGTGTTTGTGCATTGGTCGTTTTTCTCTACTACCGTTACGGATATGACCGTATCAAGCGGTTGTTACACCGACAAAAACTGGCTCGTATGGTGCTGGAAAATAAATGGTATGAAGCGGAAAACACCAAAGACAGCGGTTTTTTCACTGACCTGCAAAGCAGATCAAGAGAAAAAATCGTGTGGTTTCCGAAAATCTATTATCAGATGGACAATGGATTGTTGCATATTTTGTGTGAAATCACAATGGGAAAATATCAAGAACAGCTCCTGTCCTTAGAGGATAAGCTGGAATCGGGGCTGTACTGTGAACTTACTGACAAAACACTGCATGACGGATACATCGAATACACCCTGCTCTATGATATGATAGCGAACCGTATTTCGATTGATGAAGTGATTGCCGAAAATGGTGGTCTGCGGTTAATGAAAAATTTGGTGTGGGAATACGATTCACTTCCCCATGCCCTTATCTGCGGTGGTACAGGTGGTGGAAAGACATATTTTCTATTGACCATCATTGAAGCCCTGCTTAGAACCAATGCGGATTTATACATTCTTGACCCGAAGAACGCTGACCTTGCAGACTTGGGAACGGTCATGGGAAATGTCTACCACACGAAAGACGATATGATTGACTGCGTCAATGCCTTTTATGAGAGCATGGTCACACGCTCGGAAGAAATGAAACTGCACCCGAACTACCGTACAGGGGAAAACTATGCCTATCTGGGGCTTGCTCCACAGTTCCTTATCTTTGATGAATATGTGGCGTTCTTGGAAATGCTCACGACAAAGGAAAGCACTGCCCTGTTAAGCCAGTTAAAGAAAATCGTCATGCTTGGCAGACAGGCTGGATACTTTCTGATTGTAGCTTGCCAGCGTCCAGACGCAAAGTATTTCGGGGACGGTATCAGAGATAACTTTAATTTCCGTGTGGGGCTCGGTCGCATGAGTGAACTCGGCTACGGTATGCTCTTTGGAAGTGATGTGAAAAAGCAGTTTTTCCAGAAGCAAATCAAAGGGCGTGGATACTGTGATGTGGGAACAAGCGTCATATCGGAATTTTACACTCCCCTTGTACCCAAAGGCTATGATTTCTTGGGTACGATTGGGGAACTTGCAGAAAGGAGAACAGAAAAAAAGGCTCTGGAACAATCCGAAGCCTTACTTTAATTTCAAGATGTCATTAGGTGTGCAGTCCAGATATTCACACAACTTTGCTAAGATGGAGAAGTCGATTCTGGTTACTTTATTTTTGCAGTAGTTGTTGAGCTGTGTCCTTTGTAAATTACAGGCTTCACAGACTTTGTTTTTACTGATATTCTTTTCTTTGAGAAGATTTTCTAAATCCATGTATACTGTCATTTTTGTTTACCTCGTCTTTTAATCAAATTATAAATATAGCTGTATTGAAAAATAAGCTGTTTTGCTCTACACTTGTACTGTAATACAGGTGTACGGAGGAAATTAAAATGATAAGAAAACGGACAATAATTATAGTAATCACTATACTTCTGCTCTTGGCAGGAATCCTGTTTTACCTGCAATGGGGACGACAGATGGACGTATCTTCTTCGTCTGGCTCTGGCTCTGATAACCATTATGAGCTACGGGTGTCGGTCATACTCAACACTTTGGTCGTGACCGATCAACAGAAATGTGCGGAACAAATATTTGAAAAATGCAGGGACAACTCTTTTCACAGTGTCCGTTTCAGTTATGATATTCAGATTCCCCACGCACTTTCTGTTACGGTCTACAAGAACCAGAAAGACGCTGAATCCGGCAACTCGGCATTTCGCTTTTCCTATCGGCAGGAGAAGCAGATAGACGGCACATACAATATTGTGGACAATCCAGAAAAATTTACTCTGGAAATGGACTGATTGCACACATAAGGCAGGACGGACAGGTGGCGTGCGGAGCGAAAGCCACAGGTACGGACTAGCCTTGCTGGTGTGGCGGTAGCCACGCCAGCAGACAATAGCCCCTCGGTATCTAACAGAGGGGCACAAATCACAAGGAAACATACACAAAAGTTACCGATTCTTAGCTGAAATCAAGCGTTTGGTAGCTTTTTTTACTGCTGTGACATCGGATAAAAAATGTCACAGTTTTTTCGTAAAGGGGGTATCGCACTGAATGATACAGAGTGGATACAGGATTTTGCAGACAAACGTTTGCAGTACGGTGTATCCCAGACGAAACTTGCGGTCATGGCTGGAATCAGCCGTGAACATTTAAGCCGTATCGAATCCAGCAAGGTGGCGGTCACAGAAGAAATGAAAGTGAAACTTTTGGAAGCTCTGGAAAAATTCAATCCAGAAGCACCGCTTACCATGCTGTTTGATTATGTGAGGATACGGTTTCCGACACTGGATATTGGACACATCATTAAGGACATCTTACAGCTCAATATCCAGTACATGATACATGAGGACTTCGGGCATTACAGCTACACGGAACACTACTACATTGGAGATATTTTCGTATATACTTCCCCCGATGAAGAAAAAGGTGTCCTGCTGGAACTGAAAGGAAAAGGCTGTCGCCAGTTTGAAAGTTATCTGCTGGCACAGGAACGGAGCTGGTATGACTTCCTTATGGACGCTCTGGTGGACGGCGGTGTGATGAAACGTCTTGACCTTGCCATCAATGACCATACGGGAATGTTAGATATTCCAGAACTGACCGAAAAATGCCGGAATGAGGAATGTGTATCGGTGTTCCGTTCCTTTAAGTCCTATGCTTCCGGCGAACTGGTCAAGCATGAGGAACAGGACAAGGCTGGTATGGGGTATACGCTTTATATCGGCTCATTGAAAAGTGAGGTGTACTTCTGTGTTTATGAAAAAAGCTATGAGCAGTACATCAAACTTGGGATTCCCATTGAGGAAGCACCGATAAAAAACAGATTTGAAATACGGTTAAAAAATGAACGTGCTTATTATGCTGTCCGTGACCTGCTGACTTACTATGACGCTGAACGGACGGCATTTTCTATTATCAACCGTTATGTACGCTTTGTGGATAAGGAAGCAGACAAGAAACGGAGCGACTGGAAATTATCTGTCCGCTGGGCGTGGTTCATCGGGGAAAACAGAGAGCCGTTAAAGCTCACGACCAAACCCGAACCTTACACACTGGACAGAACCCTACGCTGGATTCAACGGCAGGTTGACCCGACACTCAAAATGCTGGAAACAATCACAGCGAAAACAGGGATTGATTATCTGAAAGAAATCCGTAAATCCACGAAACTGACGGAAAAGCACTACAAGATAATCGAACAACAGACCACATCAACCGAAGATGTAATTTTAGAAAAGGAGAATTGAAAAATGCAACGATTATTATTTGACTTCCTGTTCTTCTCTTTAGGTGGAACAGTTGGCGTGATTGCCATGTGTATTTTACAGGCTGGCAGACAGTCTGACCGAAAAATGATGGAACTGAAAGGAGAAAAGAAAGCATGAATTTTGGACAGAACCTTTATAACTGGTTTTTAAGCAACGCACAGAGCCTTGTGCTGATGGCGATTGTTGTTATCGGAATCTACTTGGGATTCAAGCGTGAGTTTTCCAAACTTATCGGATTCTTGGTAGTTGCCTTAGTCGCCGTTGGTCTTGTATTCAATGCGTCCGGCGTAAAAGACGTATTGTTACAGTTATTTAATAAGATTATTGGAGCGTAAAATTAAGAATCCCACATTTTGAACACAAACTTGTGGTAATATGTGGTAATATACTAATATCATTAAAATGTTTAAAGGAGATTCTTATTATGGTTAGATACAGTATTGAAATCGGACAGCAAGAACAAGATATTTTAAAAGAAATCGTTTTAGCCAGTGATAAAAATGTAAAGAAACGTAAATTTGCAACAGGGTTATCGTCTGTGATGGCTGTCATAATGTTAATATATACGATTCTTTGTTTTATGAATAGTCGTATTGGATATGGTATTATTGGATTATTATTTTCGGTTTTCTTTATCTGGATTATCATAAACGGAGCTAACACATTTCAGAAAAAAGTAATAAATATTGTTCATTCAAAGATGGATAATAAATTGACTTCGGGAAAACGTGAATATTGTTTTGATACCGATGGTATTACAGTTAGTTCTGATATCGGTAACGGGACTAATCATTGGAACGCCTTTAAATGTTGGGGGATTTTCAGAAATTACATATATATCAGAACAATAAAAAATGAAATGGTTCTTGTTAATCAAAATGATTTGTCTGAAAATGATGTAAAAGAGTTAAAATCCCTTTTGAGTCAGAATTTAAAAGAAGAAACGCTTTAATATTGTTTTAGAGTTAAGCAGTCTTTCAGTTATGATCGACTGCTTTTTTCATACTCAAAATTAGAAGAAAGGACTGAATTACGATGGAAGAATGTAGCGTATTGATTGAAACGACCAAATCAGCAGAGGATAAAACCTCTCGCTGGTTTGATTTACCCATTGATTATGAGCTGTTCCGTGACCTGCTCGGTGTGGAAGCTGACAGCAAAGACTATCAAATCACAGATATGAAGCTCCCCTTTGCTGGCGATATTGTAAGGACAACTTCTGTCAGACGATTAAACAAGCTATACTTTGCTTACACGGATTTATCGCCAGAAGTTCAGCAGGCATACAAAGAGTTGATTCCTTATTGTGGCGGTGTAGAGGATTTATTGCAGGAATCCGAAGAATTTTTGTTTTATCCAGAGTGTCACAACATCATGGACGTTGCCCGTTACCGCTTGGAGCATAACATTGAATTTTCTGCTCTTTCCGAAAAAGGAAAGAAATATTTTAATCTGGAAGCCTACGCCCATGAACTGGAAGAAAAAGGACGTTATGCTCTCTGCAACAACGGTATGTTCAAACTTTGACAGGTGGTATTGCTTATGGCAGAAATGAAAGTATTTGTTATCAATCTTGATGAACAGGAAAAAGATACAGGCTGTGCGTGGTTTACACTTCCCTGCAACATAGAAGCATTAAAACAATCCATTGGTTTACCGCCGGACAGTGACCGTTATCTTATCAGTGATTATGATTTTCCTTTTGAAATCCTGCAAGATACAGACCTCGACTTGCTAAATAATGTCTGCCTTGCAATTTCAGAGAGTGAAATCCCACCCGAAGATATACCTGCAATTCAAAGAGAATGGTTTTCAAACCTGCAAGAGCTGGAAGCCGGACTTTGCAATATTACATACCATCGGAACTGTTCAGATATGGAAGAAACATCAGAACATTTCCTGTGTGTGCATGGCAGATTTTATGAATACAATGAGTGAAAGGAAGTGACCGTTTATGCTTGATGATATGCAAGTCTATATAGCCAATCTTGGCAAGTACAATGAGGGAGAACTGGTCGGGGACTGGTTCTCTTTTCCGTTGGACGAAGAAGTGATTGCAGAACGTATCGGCTTAAATGCAGAGTACGAAGAATACGCAATCCATGATACGGACAACTTCCCGATGGAGATTAGCGAATACATTTCCATCGAAGAACTGAACCGTATCTATGAGCAGTTGGAAGAATTACCGGATTACCTGCTGGACGACTTGGACAGTTTTATATCCTGCTATGGAAGTCTGGAAGAACTGGTGGAACATAAGGACGACATCATTCTGTATTCCGGCTGTGAAACGATGACCGATTTAGCCTACTATCTGATTGATGAAGAACAGATACTCGGAGAAATCCCGTCCTCTTTACAGAACTATATCGACTATGAAGCCTACGGGCGTGACCTCGATATAGAGGGGACATTTATTGCAACAAACGCTGGTATCTGTGAGGTACTGCGTTAAGGGCTGGCAGATCAGCACCGCCACTGGTGCTACTGTCAGCTTTTCTCTTGGGGGCAGTCTGGAAAATCCGGCTGTCCCTGTTGTTATGAAAATGAAGAAAGGAGCATTTACAAGTGAAGAAAATCCGAAGTTATACAAGTATCTGGAACGTGGAAAAGGTACTGTATGCCATCAATGATGTAAACCTGCCATTCCCCGTGACCTTTACCCAGATTACATGGTTTGTACTGACGGAATTTATCATCATTCTGTTTGCAGATGTACCGCCACTTTCCATGATTGAGGGAGCATTTTTAAAATATTTCGGGATTCCCGTTGCTCTTACATGGTTTATGTCACAGAAAACCTTTGACGGGAAAAAGCCATACAGTTACATCAAGACGATGGTGCTGTATGCTCTGCGTCCCAAAGTGACTTATGCCGGAAAAGCCGTGAACCTGCATAAGCAGAAATTTGAGGAAACTATCACGGCAGTAAGGAGTGTGACCTATGTTCCCGATTAAATATATCGACAATAACCTTGTCTGGAATAAGGACAATGAGGTGTTCGCCTACTATGAGCTGATGCCGTACAACTATTCGTTCTTATCTCCAGAGCAGAAATACCTTGTGCATGACAGCTTCCGTCAGCTTATCGCACAGTCCCGTGAGGGAAAGATTCATGCGTTGCAGATTGCAACCGAAAGTTCAATCCGAAGCATACAGGAACAGTCAAAGAAGCTGGTAACGGGAAAATTAAAGGAAGTCGCCTATCAGAAAATAGACGACCAGACCGAAGCCCTTGTATCCATAATAGGCGACAATCAAGTTGATTACCGTTTCTTTCTGGGATTCAAGCTCATGGTCACAGAGGACGAAGTCAATCTGAAGAACATCAAAAAAATGGTATTTCTGACATTCCGTGAGTTTTTGAATGAGGTAAGGCACACGCTGATGAATGACTTTGTTTCCATGAGCAATGATGAAATCAACCGTTATGCGAAGATGGAAAAACTGCTGGAAAACAAAATCTCCCGTAGGTTCAAAATCCGCCGACTGGAAGCCAAAGACTTTGCGTATCTGATGGAACACCTCTACGGCAGGGACGGGATAGCCTATGAAGATTATGAGTATCCTCTTCCAAAAAGAAAATTAAAAAGAGAAACACTGATTAAGTATTATGACCTTATCCGTCCTACCCGTTGCGTGGTGGAAGAAAGCCAGCGATATTTGCGTCTGGAACATGAGGATAGTGAAAGCTATGTGTCCTACTTTACGGTCAATGCGATTGTCGGAGAACTGGACTTCCCATCATCGGAAATCTTTTATTTCCAGCAACAGCAGTTCACATTCCCTGTGGATACGTCCATGAATGTTGAGATTGTCGGAAATAAGAAAGCCTTAACCACTGTCCGTAATAAGAAAAAGGAATTAAAGGACTTGGACAATCACGCCTATCAAGCCGGAAACGAAACAAGTTCAAATGTGGTGGAAGCCTTAGACAGTGTCGATGAACTGGAAACAGATTTAGACCAGAGCAAGGAAAGTATGTACAAGTTAAGTTACGTCATACGGGTATCTGCACCCGATCTTGACGAACTGAAACGCCGTTGTGATGAAGTCAAGGACTTTTACGATGATTTGAACGTGAAGCTGGTACGTCCTGCCGGAGATATGATGGGACTGCATGGAGAGTTTCTTCCAGCCAGCAAGCGTTATATCAATGATTATATCCAGTATGTGAAATCCGATTTTTTAGCCGGACTTGGCTTCGGTGCTACCCAGATGTTGGGCGAAAATACAGGAATCTATATCGGATATTCCGTGGATACAGGAAGAAATGTCTACCTGCAACCGTCCCTTGCCAGTCAAGGGGTAAAAGGTACGGTCACAAATGCGTTGGCTTCTGCTTTTGTCGGTTCGCTTGGCGGTGGAAAATCATTCTGTAATAACCTGCTGGTGTATTATTCCGTCCTGTTCGGGGGACAGGCAGTTATCCTAGACCCGAAAAGTGAGCGTGGAAACTGGAAAGAAACACTGCCGGAGATTGCAGAGGAAATCAACATTGTAAACATTACCAGTGATTCCAGCAATCAAGGGCTGTTAGACCCGTATGTGATTATGAAAGATGTCAAGGACGCTGAAAGTCTTGCCATTGATATTCTGACATTTCTTACAGGTATCAGCAGTCGTGATGGCGAAAAGTTCCCTGTCCTTAGAAAAGCTGTCCGTACCGTATCCCAGAACCAGAACCACGGGCTGTTGCAGGTCATTGAAGAACTGCGGAAAGAGGATACCGCCGTATCCCGTAACATTGCAGACCATATCGAAAGTTTTACCGACTATGATTTTGCACAGCTTTTATTCTCGGACGGTTCGGTGGAAAATGCAATCAGTCTGGATAACCAGCTCAATATCATACAGGTTGCAGATTTGGTTCTGCCGGATAAGGATACTACCTTTGAGGAATACACGACCATTGAACTGTTGTCGGTATCCATCTTAATTGTTATCAGCACCTTTGCCCTTGATTTCATTCACAGTGACCGAAGCATTTTTAAAATCGTGGACTTGGACGAAGCATGGGCGTTCTTAAATGTGGCACAGGGAGAAACACTATCAAATAAGCTGGTGCGTGCTGGTAGAGCCATGAACGCCGGAGTCTATTTCGTGACACAATCCTCTGGGGACGTATCGAAAGAAAGTCTGAAAAATAACATCGGCTTAAAGTTTGCGTTCCGCTCCACAGATACCAATGAAATCAAACAGACCTTAGAGTTTTTCGGACTGGACAGTGAGGACGAAAATAACCAGAAACGATTGAGGGATTTGGAGAACGGACAATGCTTAATGCAGGATTTATACGGGCGTGTCGGTGTGGTACAGATACACCCTGTCTTTGTAGAACTGCTCCATGCCTTTGATACCAGACCGCCGATAAAAAGTGAGGTGGATTTGGAATGATGAAATCTGTCACAAAAGAAAAGGTATTCCATGTACTGAAACTGGTTCTGCTTGCCGTGACCGTCACGCTGGTACTGTTGTCCCTGCTTGGGACGGTAGCTCATGCGTCTGGACTGGTCGATGATACGGTCAATGCAGACAACCTGTATTCAAAGTATCCGCTTTCCAATTATCAGCTTGATTTCTATGTGGACAATAGCTGGTCTTGGCTACCGTGGAACTGGCTGGACGGCATTGGAAAATCGGTGCAGTACGGGCTTTACTGTATCACAAATTTTGTCTGGACAATCAGCCTGTATCTTAGCAATGCCACAGGATATGTGGTGCAACAGGCGTATAAGCTGGACTTCATCAATGACATGGCAGACAGTATCGGGAAAAGTATCCAGACACTTGCCGGAGTGACCGAAAACGGATTTTCCAGCAGTGGGTTCTATGTGGGATTCCTGCTCATTATCATTCTGATTGTAGGTATTTACACTGCCTATACAGGACTTCTCAAGCGGGAAACAAGCAAGGCACTTCACGCCGTTATCAATTTTGTGGTGGTGTTCATCGTATCGGCTTCCTTTATTGCTTATGCTCCTAACTATATCCAGAAAATCAATGATTTCAGTTCGGACATCAGCACCGCTTCTCTGGACTTGGGGACAAAAATCATGCTCCCCGATTCAGAAAGCAAAGGCAAGGACAGCGTAGACCTTATCCGTGACAGCCTGTTTGCGATACAGGTAGAAAAACCGTGGCTGTTGTTGCAGTTTGGGAACAGCGATACCGAAGAAATCGGGACTGACCGTGTGGAAGCTCTGGTATCTGCCAGCCCGTCAGACGAAGATGGGGAAACAAGGGAAAATGTCGTCAAAACAGAGATTGAGGATAACGACAATGATAACCTTACCATTCCGCAGGTCGTCAACCGTCTTGGCATGGTGTTCTTCCTGCTCATTTTCAATCTCGGTATCACAATCTTTATCTTCCTGCTTACCGGCATGATGTTATTTTCCCAGATACTTTTTATCATATATGCCATGTTTCTGCCTATCAGCTTCTTACTGTCCATGATACCAACCTATGAAAATATGGCGAAACAGGCAGTTGTCCGTGTGTTCAATGCCATTATGACAAGAGCCGGAATCACACTGATTGTGACCGTGGCATTTTCGATTTCCAGTATGTTCTACAACATCTCCACGGACTATCCGTTCTTTATGGTGGCGTTTTTGCAGATAATCTGCTTTGCCGGAATCTATATGAAACTCGGAGAACTAATGAGTATGTTCAGTCTTAATGCCAATGACAGCCAGCAGATAGGTCGCCGGATATTCCGTAGACCGATGGTATTCATGCGACATCGGGCAAGACGTATGGAACGCCGACTTGCAAGGGCTGTGGGTACAGGAAGTATGGTCGGAGCTGGTGCTGGTGCAGTCGCTGGTTCTGCTTATAATCACGCTCGTACTACATCTAAAACTACACCAGCCAGACCACAAAGGAACAATGATGTTTCGATGGGAAGCCGTGTCGGTTCTGCGGTAGGTGCTGTAATGGACACGAAAAATAAAGTCCGTGACGGTGCTTCCTCTCTGAAAGAAAATGTGAAAGACTTGCCGACACAGGCTGGTTATGCTGTCCACTCTGCCAAACAGAAAGCAAAGGATAACGTATCTGACTTTAAGCGTGGCGTTGTGGAAGAACGGGAAAACCGACAGGAACAGCGTACACAGAAACGCAATCTGCACAGGGAAAATATCTCACAGAAAAAGCAGGAATTACAGAAAGCACAGGGAGCAAGGCAGACAGTTCATGCGAATGGATCAGCGACAGCCGGAGCTACCAGAAGCCATGAACGCCCTGTTGCCACACCTGTTCCAAAACCAGCACAGAACGATACGGTCAAAACGCTGGATATGAAACGTCCTGTTACTTCTCCTGTGATAAAAAATGCAGAAGTCAAGGCTGGAAAAGAAACTGTCCGAACCAATATCAGACAGGAACAACAGGTCAAATCGGTTGCCAGAAAGAACCAGACAAACGTAGCGGAATCCATCAGCAATCATAAGAAATCTATGGTACAGAAAACACAGGTCAATGGGAAATCTGCCCGTAAGACTGTTACGAAACAATCAGAGAAAGGACGGAAGAAATGAGATTAAAGCGTATCCTTATCATAGGTACGATATTTCCTGTCCTTTTCTCCATCGTCCTCTTTTTCGGGATACTGATTTCCGGCGAAGATGACGACAGTTCCAACAGTTATTCAACTGTCTACTCTGGCATGAACCTGTCAGCCGATGTCCTCAAACATCAGCCGATGGTAGAAAAATACGCCAGAGAAAACGGTATCACGGAGTATGTGAACGTCCTGCTTGCCATCATACAGGTGGAAAGTGGCGGTACGGCTATCGATGTCATGCAGTCCAGTGAAAGTCTGGGACTACCGCCAAACTCATTAAGTACAGAAGAATCCATTAAGCAGGGGTGTAAATATTTTGCGTCTCTGCTTTCTTCCTGTAAAGCCAAAGGTATGAATGACATTAACGTGGTCATTCAATCTTACAACTATGGTGGTGGCTATGCAGACTATGTGGCGAAGAACGGGAAAAAGCACAGCTTCAATCTTGCAGAGAATTTCGCAAAGAATAAATCCGGCGGTACAAAAGTGACCTATACGAACCCGATAGCAGTCAGTAAAAATGGTGGCTGGCGTTATAACTACGGGAATATGTTTTATGTGGAGCTGGTCAACCAATATCTGACCGTGAAGCAGTTCAGTAACGAAACGGTACAGGCGGTTATGAATGAAGCGTTGAAGTATCAAGGCTGGAAATATGTCTATGGTGGCAGTAACCCGAACACCTCTTTTGACTGTTCTGGTCTTACCCAGTGGTGCTACGGAAAAGCCGGAATCAGCCTGCCACGAACCGCACAGGCACAGTATGACGCAACCCAGCATATCCCATTGTCACAGGCACAGGCTGGCGATTTGGTCTTTTTCCATTCCACCTACAATACCAGTGACTATGTTACCCATGTAGGAATCTATGTCGGAAACAATCAGATGTATCATGCCGGAAATCCAATCGGCTATACCGATTTGACCTCTGCCTACTGGCAACAGCACATCATTTGTGCCGGAAGAATCAAACAATAGAAAGGACTTGAAATATGTTTAAGAAGAAAGAAAAAACAGAGAAAGCACCTAAGAATAAGAAAGTGCGTACCATGAAAGTCGGGACACATAAGAAATCTGTCCTGCTGTTGTGGGCGGTGCTTCTGGCAAGCACCAGCTTTGGTGTGTATAAGAACTTTACCGCCATTGACACCCACACGGTACATGAAAAAGAAATCATTCAGTTAAGATTGAACGATACCAACGGTATTGAAAATTTCGTCAAGAACTTTGCGAAAGCCTACTACTCATGGGATACCAGCAAGGAAGCCATTGAAGCAAGGACAACAGAAATCAGTAAATACATTACCAAAGAATTACAGGACTTGAACGCCGATACCATCAGAACAGATATACCAACCAGTGCTACCGTTACAAATGTGCTGGTCTGGAATGTAGAACAGTCTGGAACGGACGATTTTACCGTTGCCTACGAAGTAGATCAGCAGGTAAAAGAGGGCGAACAGACACAGGCAGTCATAGAAAACTATACCGTGACCGTTCATGTGGATAAGGACGGTGCAATGGTCATTACCCAGAATCCTACCCTTGCTCCGGCAGTGCAGAAATCAAAGTATGAACCGAAAGCACAGGAAACAGATGTCAGTGTCAGCTCCGACACAGTCAAGGACGCTACTGCTTTCTTGGAAACATTCTTTAAGCTGTACCCGACAGCCACAGAAAAAGAACTTGCCTACTATGTCAAAGACGGTGTGCTTGCTCCTGTATCCGGCGACTATGTATTTTCGGAACTGGTAAACCCTGTCTTTACCAAAGATGGCGATAACATCAAGGTCAGTGTGTCCGTAAAGTATCTGGATAACAAGTCGAAAATGACGCAAATCTCACAGTATGAGCTTGTGCTTCATAAGGACGATAACTGGAAGATTGTAGGATAAATATTACAGCAGAATAGTATGGTAATTTGTTGTTTTATCTATACTATTCTGCATTTTGTTATGGTATAGTATGAATTAAGAAATATACAAATCGGAAGTTTTAAAGGAGGAATACCATGGGATTATTTGGTAAAAGCAAAAAAGAACGAGAAACAGAATACATGAGCAGATTAGATGTTCCATCGTGTTTAAAAGAAGATTTTGAATTGATTATTGATGATATATTTACAATTATGGGAGTTGGAACAGTTGCCACAGGAAACATATTAACAGGGATGTGCAGAGAAGGGGAAAATGCATGTATTTATAAAGCAAATGGAGATATCTTAGAAACCAGAATTACTACTGTCGATGTACATACAAAAGAACGAAAAGCAAATGGTTGTGGATATAAAACAGAGCATGTTGGACTTGGGTTACGAGGAATTTCCAAGGAACAATTAGAAAAGGGTGATAAAGTACTTGTAAAGAATGCCAATATGTATGGAATGTAATTACAAATTCAAGTTTGGAGAATTGAGAAAATCGGAAGTTTACAGTGAGGTGAAAGAGGTTGAATTATGTAGAATATGGAAAAGAAAACAGCGATGTAATTATCCTCTTACACGGAGGCGGTTTATCATGGTGGAATTACAAAGAGGTTGCTGAAAGACTTCAAACAGATTATCATGTGGTTTTGCCTATATTAGATGGTCATGCAGGATGTGATAAGCAGTTTACAACGATAGAGAATAATGCTTTGGATATTATAGAATTTGTAAATAGCAAATTGGGCAGTTCTGTTTTAATGATGGGAGGACTATCGCTTGGAGGGCAGATTTTGCTTGAAATTTTATCTCAACGCAAAGATATATGTAAGTATGCAATAGTGGAAAGTGTACTTGTGATACCTTCAAAATTTACATATTCTATGATTAAACCGGCGTTTGGAAGTTGCTATGGCTTAATAAAGTATAAGTGGTTTTCAAAATTGCAATTCAAATCACTACGAATAAAGTCGAATTTGTTTGATGAATATTACAAAGATACTTGTGCTATTAGAAAGAGTGATATGATTGCCTTTTTACAGGAAAACTCAGTATATTCACTAAAAGATGGCATTGGAGAGTGTGAAGCAACCGTTCAAATTTATGTTGGAGAAAAAGAAAAGCAATCAATGAAAAAATCTGCTAAAATCATTCATGAAAAATTGCAGGATAGTTTTATACAAGTTCTTCCTAATATGTATCATGGAGAGTTTTCAATAAACCACGCAGATGATTATGTGAGAAAACTATTAGAAATAGTAAAGCGAAGGTAACTTTCAGTCTTCAGCAGAGACTGAAAGCAACAGAAGATTTGAATTGACCGAGCTCTTTGAGCGAGGGATACTTCTTGTCCGAAGGGCAAGAAAGTGGAACTGAGAAGAATTAAAACAATTTGAAGTTGTGAACTTAGAATTAGAGGTGTTGAAAATGAAAATAATAATTATATTTATTGATTTACTGATGGCAACTGTTCTCTTTTTTGTTGGAAGATTTTTTATCAAATCAAGGAATACAGAAAGAAGTGTGCTGTTTTTATCAGGAGATTATACTGGATTAAACACAGAGAAAATATGCAGAGTTACTGGAAAACGGATTAAGACATGGGCAATGCTCTTTTGTCTTGGCGGTATAATTGATTTTATCAAGCTGGGCGCAGGAATAATAATAGTTTCCGTTTTTTTTATTATCTTACTTGTATTTCATTTGGTTGATATGACTATAAATCGAGACAAGTACCGGGTATAAATTCAAGTTTGGAGAATTGAGAAAATCGGAAGTTGTGAATTTGCAAAGGAGGACTATGTATGCGTATATGGAAAGCAATATTCAGCGTATTAACTATTATTTTTGGCTCACTGGGACTGATAAACATAGTTTCTACTGATATAACACTGCCGATTATGTTTGTCTTTATGGGATTAACTATGTTGACAAATGCAAAGGAGTGTTATGATAAAGGTGCGAAGAAAGATGCCATGATATTTGCAGGCATAGCGATTTTTGTCTATGTAGTCACAGCATATAATCTGATAAGCAGATTTATGTAACTTCCAGTTTGTGAAAAACTAATGAGCTATGGTATTATCGAATGGAAATAAATTTATTCAGAAAGGTTGTGGTTAGATGTTGGGTATCAAAAAACGTGATACAAAACAAGTATTTAAAGCGATTGCACATCAACAGGGTGTTTCCGTATTAGAAGTAAAAGAACGTATTCAGTCAACCATTGATGAAATGTATTACAGCGATGACCCAGATGTGCAAGCTGAATTTTCAAGTTATTTTGGAAAGAAACGACCTACACCAGAAGAATACGTTTATACGATGGCAACAAAAATTAAATACTGATTTTATGAAAAATCATCACTTCTTTAACCTGTACATTAAATGTGCAGGTCTTTTTTTGTCGTTTTTTTATCGAATCGAACAATTTTAGCCTTTCTCGTCGGCTATATAGTGAGAGCAAATATAAATTTTATCTAAAATAGCGATTATTTTTTCAAATCACTTAGCAACTGCCCTGTTTTTTTCTTATATGGAGTGGAAAGAGGGATAGATACAAAACAGCACAGGGAGGAGGTGAGAATGTGAAACCATCTGACTTCCAGAAAACTGTAATGTGTCGTTTTGATAGTTGTTTAAAAAAAACTGTTTTCGGAGTTGTAAAAGATTACTACAAAGAGTTGAAAAAGAATCAAGCAGAAGCTATCCCCTTTTGTGAGCTTCCCGACATTATCATAGATAAAGTTGCTGTATGGGATACATATAAAACGGATTACACTACTTTCAATATATGTGGACATGACATTTATGTATATGACGATGAGCTGGCAAAAGTCATTAAACAATTATCTGACCGTTACCGTGAAAATGTACTTATGTACTATTTCTTGGATATGAGTGATACGGAAATTGCAAAATTGCAGAATATATCCCGAAGTGGTGTATTTCAAAACCGACACTATGCATTAAAACAAATGAAAAAGTCATTAGAGGAGGAAAATTAGTATTTGAAACAAAAACGTTCGTATAAGAAGCCATCATTTTATGTGATTTCATCGGCTATGGACGGCGACAAAATTTCCATTGATAAAATCTTAGATTTCTATGACCCGTATATATCAAAAAGCTGTATTCGCCCATTATATGATGAATATGGAAATGTATATATCGCTGTGGATATGGAGTTAAAAGGTCGTATCAGAGAAGCCATTATGAAAATGATATTAGAATTTGACATAAAAATCGAATAAGTAATATCTGCGGAACGCTTCATATAAACACTTCCCTCTTTCCTGTTCCGCTTACTTCTTAGTTTGCCATTCTGTATCAGTCTATTTATCAAAACAGATTGGTACAGGCTGACAAGAGCCTAATAGTTCTTTGACAACTGAATAATGCAGACAGATACGTTTGTGCTTGCAGTGAGCCATCAGAGATTGTACGCCGTGACTTTTCCAATCGGGAGATAGCGATTCATGCAATGATCTGGGAGCGACCGTTGGAAAAGTCGTTCTGCCATGACCTGCAACACAGGATAATGATACACCCGTATGACACGGTTCAGCCCACAGGAATGGGAATGGTTGAGATACCAGTGGAGCTTGCCAAAGCCATTTGTCTGCATATAAAAAGTATTAGCAAAAGTGTTAGCAACGGCAAAAAACATATCCGCAAGAGTTATTGATATGCTATAATGACCTTGTTAAACGTATGTATTTTGCTGTTATCACACGGAAAGGAGTTATTATTACTCGTGATAAGTGATACATCAAATATAGAAACTCCCAAAAAGGAGAAAAAGACATATACAGTAGAGGAAATTGCAGAACAATTATGTGTGAGTAAAAAAGTGGCTTACGCATTGGTTAAAAGTGGACAGTTCGCTTATGTTCGTGCTGGTAGAGCCATACGGGTATCTAAAGATTCTTTCGATAAATGGTTAAATCAAAATTAACTGTTAAGGAGAGAATATATTATGGCTTCAATCAAAAAAAGAAAATCAACATTTTCCGTTATTTACTGGTATTTAGACAATGCAGGAGAACGTAAACAGAAATGGGATACGTTAGAGACAAAGAAAGAAGCAAAGCAGAGAAAAGCATTTGTTGAGTATTATCAAGAAAAATATGGTTATGTGATTGTTCCCTTAGAGGAACAGTTTGCACGCCAGATTGATGAATCGAAAAAAGAACTTGATAGTACCGATGAAGATATTACGCTTTGTGACTTTTTAAAAATATTTGTCAATCTCTATGGTACGTCAAAATGGTCGCCTAGTACATTTAGTAGCAAGGTCGGTACTATCGAAAATTACATCAATCCACTTATCGGGGATTGGAAGTTAAATGAGATTACCACAAAGAAATTATCTGCCTACTACAACGATTTATTGAGTGTTCCAGAAGTACCCAGAGCTAACAGAAAAGCTACTGGACGTTGCGTACAACCTGCCAATATCAAGAAAATACACGACATTATACGCTGTGCATTAAATCAAGCAATCCGTTGGGAATATATTGATACCAACAAGCGTAACCCTGCTTCATTAGCAACGCTTCCTAAAGTTCCTAAGGTAAAAAGAAAAGTATGGAGTGTAGATACATTCCGTGAAGCAATTCAGCAGTCAGACGACGATTTATTAACCATCTGTATGCATTTGGCGTTTTCCTGCTCAATGCGTATTGGAGAAATTACAGGTCTTACATGGGAAGATGTGATTATTGATGAACAATCCATTGCAACGAATAACGCAAGGGTAATCATCAACAAAGAGCTTTCCAGAGTAAATGCACAAGCTATGCAGAAATTAAAGGAAAAAGATATTATCAAGATTTTTCCAACACAAAAGCCACATTGCACAACAAGGCTTGTATTAAAGACACCAAAGACAGAAACAAGTAATCGTACCGTATGGTTGCCAAAGACAGTTGCAGAATTGCTGGTGCAATATCAAAAAGACCAAAAGGAATTACAGGAATTTCTAGGAGACGCTTATAACAATTACAACCTTGTTATAGCTTTGGAAAATGGAAATCCCGTTGAAAGTAGAATTGTGAGAGACAGATTTCAAAAGTTATGCGAACAAAATGGCTATGAAAAAGTTGTTTTCCACAGTCTGCGTCATTTATCCACAGGATACAAATTGAAAATGACCAACGGCGATGTAAAATCGGTACAAGGCGATACAGGTCATGCAGAAGCAGAAATGGTTACAGACGTTTATTCAGAAATCATAGACGAAGATAGACGTTACAATGCTCAAAAGATGGACGAACAATTTTATTCCACTCTAAACCATGATTCAGAAATGCAACCACAAAATGAGGAAGTTCAGCCAGAAAACAACGGCTTATCAGACAGTGATATGGAGCTTTTACAGCTTTTAAAATCACTTACGCCGGAGATGAAAGCAATGCTTTTGAAACAATCAGCTTCAAAGTAATTTTTCAAAAGTGTTAGCAAATCTTCAAAAATCTTCTGATATTTTTTCAAAATAAAAAAAGTGTTAGCAAACTCTTCTACTCAAACAGTCATAAAAATATCGAATTACAAATTCTGAAAATCAAAAGAAATTGCAAAATATAAATTGAATATGTTCTTATCCGACAGGTTATAAGCCAAAAACAAAAGAAGCTGAAAACCTCGATAAATCAAGGCTTTCAGCGTTGTTTGCTGGCGTCCCAGACAGGAATCGAACCTGCGACGTTTCGCTTAGGAGGCGAACCCTCTATCCTACTGAGGTACTGAGACTTATTTAATTGTAATGGAGCAATTTTCAAATTTATTTCATAAATCGCTTCCGAAAGGGGATTGCTCCACCTAACCCTTAGGAGGCGTGTGCTCTATCCAACTGAGCTACTGAGACATCTATCAAAAATATTAAGTTGTATGCAAAATTTAGACTCGAATCATCTACCGCTTAGGAGGACCCTGTTATATCCATTTAACTAACGAGACAAATGCCGCTTTTCCTTGAAAACATTCTGTTTTCAGGATTTTTGTTATGGCAACCTTTATTTTAATTATCAGCTCTTTTGAAGCTGTTAATTACAATTATTTTACTTTTTTAATATTTGTAAATACCTCATCTATTATAACAGTTTCATCTGTCTGCTACAACCGTTTTTCGTATTTTTCTGAAATCATTTTGCTTCCACTATTTTTTCCATGATTTTTATTTTTGTTAGTTTTACGTTAAATTCTGGTTTTTATTTTTGTTAAGTTTTTCTCTCTATTTTAAATCTTTGTCATTTATTTTAAATGACTGTAAGGTCTATTGTATGTGTTTTTTTCAAATGCTACGATAACTATCGGCATGTGACCGTCTTTTACTGTCACGGCATCATACGAATAAAACAGGAACTTTTACAGGAGACCAGCTATGAAAAGTCAACCATAAATTAGCAAAAAATTTCTTTTTCATATCGGTGGTAAAAAAGGGTAACTTTAATAGAGCTCCCTTAGGGTGCTTTTTCAAAATCTATCGATATAGGTATACAGATCTCTTACTCGAGGTTAAATTCTACTTCGTCAGTGAGCATCTTCCAGATGACTCTGACAAGCTTGCCGGCACAGTGCCCAAGTGCATTGTAGTGAGACCGGCCTTCAGCCCTCTTGGCATCATAATAAGCCTTGAAGGTTGCGTTGTTCCTGACAACGTTCCAAGCTGCATTTACAAGAGCATATCGTAAAACACGAGAGCCACGTTTGGACATCCTTGTTGTCTTAGCCTGAAAGTTACCAGACTGATAAACAGAAGGATCCAGGCCTGCAAAAGCAAGCAGCTTGTTTGGATTGGAGAAACGGTGAATATCGCCTATTTCACCAAGGATCATTCCACCATTGATATAACCGATACCAGGAATGGTCATGATGACAGAATCGTTAAATTTCATGATATCCGTCATCTCAGCTTCAATCTTTTCTAATTGGCTATCCAGTAACTCGATTTGTTGAATGGTTTGAGTTATCTGAATAGATATAGCGCTGTCGTTGGCACCGACAGACTTCTGTGCGAGAATTCTTAATTCTTTGGCCTGCTCTTTAGTAAAATGTCCGTGCGAGTTCACTTTGAGCAGATTTGCCAGATGAGTCATATGCATGGAAGCAATCTCTTTTGGAGAAGGTGCTTCTTTTAAAAGAGCATAGACAGCATTCTGATGCAGACCGGATTTGAAAAAGTATTGAATCTCCGGGAATACTTGATCAACATAGGTTGTCAGTTGGATTTTCAATCGGGTGCGTTGCTTAATGGTTTTCTGCCGAAAGCGCCCCAAGGCCTTAAGATCCATCATATCGAGATCAAAGAAGGTAATAAATCTTAGGTCATCCTGCATCATAAGAGTTTTAGCAATAACAAATGTGTCGACCTTATCTGTCTTTGTTTTACGAACATTGTTCTTACGCATCTGACAGGTTTTGATGGGGTTCAACACACACACTTGGTAGAACTCAGCAACAAGGTATCGAACAAGGTTGTCACCGTAGTGTGCCGTCGACTCAAGACCGATGATGATGCTGTTCTTATCGAATGATTCGAGCTTAGAGACCAGCAGTTGGAAGCCATCAGCGTCGTTTGTGAATTTGAACGGCTCAATGAGTATTTCACCGTCCGAAGAAATCGCAGCGGCGAAATGGTTGAGTTTGGCAATATCAATGCCTACAAAAATTTTCATGAGGTTGTACCTCCCTTTCATAAAGTCTGATACCATGATGTCCACCATCGATTATCATCGTAGACTTGATAGAAATAAGTACTCTGAGTGAAAAACACTCCGGCAACATCCAGCTAATAAACAATTCAGATAAAGGTAGCGGCAATACACTCCAGTCGAGTAGTCAAGGCTACAGGGAAAAATCAAAAGTCCATAGTATCTGAATTGTATTGAACCACGATATTAAAAGAAAGGAAACGTGTGATAATTAACTTCCTAATTATCATACAAGGTTATTATGAAAAAACGAATCGTTCAATTACAGATCGGCGCTGCGGCGATTGCAGCAATTCTCGGAACGGGAAGCGTTATAAATGCATTTCCGTGTTCCGCCGCTTTGGTCACTGCTTACGCAAAAGAGCAGAATACCGAGGAAAATGTAACCGTAGTCAATGAAAAGACAACATGGAAATATCTTGACAACAACACAGATCCGGCATCCGGGCTGTCCTCGCTCACTGCTTGGACTACTCCTGATTTTAATGACTCTGCATGGAAGTCTGCCGCCGGAAAATTCGGTGCGAAAAGGGGCGCTCTTACATCTTTTAACGGATTTACTCCGACAGTTCTTTTACAGCAATATCAAGATCAAGAAAACAGCAAATGTACTCCGACATTTTTCTTCCGTACAACTTTTAATGCACAAAATATTGATCAGATCACTTCTGTCACAGGAACTCTTTTCCATGACGACGCTGTTGCCGTTTACTTAAACGGACAGTTGATCACTTCAGCCGACATGCCGGATGAAAAGCATGAAAATAATCTTTATTATGCAGGAGTAAGCGCAGGAGCTCCTAAAGAAGCTTCAGTTGTTCTTACAAAAGATCAACTGAAAAGCATCTTAAAAGAGGGATCAAACGTTCTTTCTGTAGAACTTCATCAAGACCGTGAATCCAGTTCTGATATTTACTTTGAATTTCAGAATTTGTCTTTAAACTATAATGAAAATAATACAGACGGCGATAACAGCGGAAGCAATGATGAAAAAGTAACGCAGAAATCTATTTTTCTAACTGTAGGAAACGATACGTCAAGTCAGGGAATTACGTGGTACGCCGACACAGAAACGGCAGGAGAAGTTCAGTATGCGGTAAAAACAGGCGATACATTCCCTGAAAATTACTTAACTGTACCCGCTTCTTCAACAGCTGCAAACGAAAAAGGATTCTATTCTAATCAAGCGGTTCTTACAGGACTTCTTCCTGATAAAGAATATGTGTATCGTGTAAAAAATGGCGATACAATCAGTGATATTTATAGTTTTACTTCCGGAAACAACGACGGTTCTTATGAATTCGCCTTCGTAGGAGATCCTCAGATCGGCGCCGGCAGCACAGACAGCGATATTGAAGGATGGAATGAAACTTTGAAAACTATTTCTTCAAAATTTAACGCCGACTTTCTTCTTTCAGGCGGAGATCAGGTAAACACGGCCTCAAATGAAACACAGTATACAGGATACATAAATGAGTTGTTTACTTCCCTTCCGAGCGCTACGACAATCGGAAACCACGACTCAGGTTCTGCCGCATATAATCAGCATTTTAACCTGCCAAACGAAAGCGCTGATAAAGGACAGACAACTGCCGGAAGCGACTACTGGTTTGTTTACGAAAATACACTTTTCATTAATTTAAACTCCAATGACAGATCCACCGCAGAACATAAAGCATTTATCGAAGAAGCAATCGCTGCAAATCCGAATGTAAAATGGAAAACAGTTGTTTTTCACCATTCTATTTTCTCAACTGCAAGTCATGTTGACGACGGCGATATCATTACAAGACGTAATGAACTTCCTCAAGTTTTCAAAGATCTTGATATTGATGTTGTATTAATGGGACATGATCATGTTTACACAAGAACTTATATGATGGACGGAACAACTCCTGACACAAGTAAAGGAGTTCAGAGCAGCGTTACAAATCCGACAGGAATTCTTTATCTTACCGCAAACTCTGCTTCCGGTAGTAAATACTATGATATCAAAGCTCCGAATGCCGAATATTCCGCTAAGATGGATCAATCTTACAGAAGAACGGTAACAGATATTAAAGTGACAGATACTTCTTACACAATGAAAACTTATTACGCCGATGATCTATCTTTATTAGATGAATTTACAATCTACAAAGCGGATAATACAGCTCTTCTCAATAAGATAAATGAACTTAAAAATATGAATTTATCGGAGTCTGATTATACAAAAGACAGTTGGAAGTCCTTTTCCGATGCTCTTACATCAGCAGAAGAACTGTTAAAAAATTCTGATGCCACACAAGATATGCTGGATGCATCGCTTTTAGATCTTCAGACAGCTTACGAGAATCTTGTCAAAACCGATGATCAAAACGGTAATGATAACAATGGTAATAACAATAACGGCGATAACAATAACGGCAATAACAATAACGGCAATAACAACAACGGCAATAACAACAATGGCAATAACAGCGGCAATAATAATGCCAACAACAATAACAACAGCAGTAATAAAGCAAATACTTCTGCTCCGTCCGCAAAAACCGGCGATATCACCACTTTTGCTCCGATAGCTTTGCTGCTTGCCGCATCACTTTCCGTTATTGCATTTATTACAAAAAGAAGGAGATCTGCTTAAGATCAGATAGGATAAAATGATGTTGAGAAAAATAAAGCAAAACTATATTGTACTGATACTTATTTTCCTCAGTGTCCTCACTATACTTATTCTTCAGAATTTCGGGTTTAAAAGCTATTCTCGATACAGCACAGATACACTCCACTACGACAAAGGTGTCGTAGTGGAGATTTCTAATGAGGACATTGAATATGATAAAGAACTTAAAATTCACCTCGGCAGTCAGGATTTAAAAATAAAAATGTCCGAAGGAATTCAAAAAGGTAAAATTATAGAAGTAACAAATTATCTAACGAAAACACATAATGTTCATGCGAAAATCCATATGCCTCTTATTATCAATATCGATCAGCCTGATAATATTGAGCCATATTATACTGTATACAATTATGACCGCACATTTTCTCTTTTTGCATGTGCCGCCGTTCTTGCAGCCGCGATCTTTTGTATCGGCGGAGGAAAGGGATTAAAATCAATCGCAGGGCTTCTTTATTCTATGCTTCTTATCATTGAATTTCTCCTGCCTGCCGTATTCTCAGGATGGCCGCCGATCGCATCCAGTATCATATGTGCCATACTGTCCACGGCAGTTACTCTTCTTCTGTTAAACGGACAAAGCGGGAAAACATTTTCCGCGATTTTATCTACAATGATTGGAATGTTTTTTGCGCTTATTCTTTTCCTTATCACATCTGCCATGATCCATGTGGACGGATTCAGTTCGGCAGATGCCGAAGGTTTGATTTTAATACATGAAGAAACCGGTCTACAGATTAAAGACGTTCTTTTTGCGGGAGTTGTAATTTCTTCTCTCGGTGCGATCATGGATGTCGGAATGTCTGTCGTTTCATCACTTTACGAAATTTATCACCATAATCCGACTCTTACTGCAAAAGATATTTTCAGATCCGGTATAGAAATAGGAAAAGATATGATCGGAACAATGACGAATACACTGATCCTTGCATTTACAGGCAGTGCATTCATCACATTACTTGTGTTCCTCTCATATCAAGTACAATTTAACCAACTTATCAATTCTAATTATCTCAGCATCGAAATTGCTCAGGGACTATGCGGAACATTCGGAATTGTTCTGACAATTCCAGCCGCTTCTGCAATCTCTGCATTTATGCTGACTCGAAAACAAAAGATGATCCCGTAGTGTGCCTTTCGGCTCTTCCGGCGATTATTCATATTAAAAATTAATATATCCCTGCAGCCATATCGTTCCTTTAAAGCGCCTTCCGATCTCAGGTTCTCCCATCGTCTCGGATACGGGAACACATATATCAAATTGAAGTTCATTTACATTAAGCTTCATCTGATAAACTTCCCTGTTCGTGACGATGTTTTTTCGTCTGCGGACTGCCAGTATCTCTCCCATGATAGAATAAAGATCGCACTCTATTCCATACGGCATAAAATACGTATCCACTATAGAAAATATATCCTCATTTGCAAGTCTTTTTGAAACTTGAGAATACATATCTATATCGTCTAATGTCAGTGTTTCTATCGCGCTCTGATCTCCGTTTCTTGCTGCATTAATGAGCATCTTCCGGTTATCCGAAGCTTCTTTTTCCGACCTTACGCTTTTCTCGTCTTTGCTTACCGGAAGCAATATCATTCCTGATAAAGCAAGCCCGGATAAAGTAACTGACGTCGTCGGATCTGCCGGGAATCCGGCCTGACGTTCTCTCATATATTCGATTCCGTTCTGCACCGTAAATATCAGACTTATTCCGATCTTAGAATCTTCACACATTCCGAGATATTGTTCTTTTTCAATTTTTCTCTCTACGGCAATTTCTGCATATGTGCTTATACCGCTTCCTTCAAAATACGGAAAATAATAATAAGGATCAAAATATTCTCTTTCATCTAATCCGCCGCACAGTGCAATTCCCATACTTTGTCCGTATTCTTTTTTCAGCTCACAGAAATCTTCTCCCGGCTTATAAGAAACTATTGTCTGATGAGTACACTGCTCTTCAACTTCTTCCAACAGCTTTTTTAAGTCTGATCTTGTTTGAATATTATCAAATCCTAACGCTTTTAAATACTTATGCATCTATTTTTCATCTTTCTGTCTTGATTGTTTTCAGATCTTTTTACTCTTATTTTTTCTTGACTTCTATTTTCTCATTTCCGCCCATATACGGTCTGAGAACTTCAGGAATTTTTACCGATCCGTCAGCCTGAAGATTATTTTCCAAAAATGCAATCAGCATTCTCGGCGGAGCGACAACTGTATTATTCAGTGTATGTGCAAAATAGTTTCCGTCTTTACCTTTCACGCGAATACCGAGACGTCTAGCCTGTGCATCTCCGAGATTTGAACAACTTCCTACCTCAAAATATTTTTTCTGACGCGGAGACCACGCTTCTACATCTACAGACTTCACTTTCAAATCTGCAAGATCTCCCGAACAACACTCAAGTGTTCTTACCGGAATATCCATAGAACGGAACAGATCAACTGTATTTTTCCACAATTTTTCATACCACTCCATACTTTCTTCCGGTTTGCAGACAACGATCATTTCCTGTTTTTCAAACTGATGAATACGGTATACTCCTCTTTCTTCGATTCCGTGAGCTCCTTTTTCTTTTCTGAAACAAGGTGAATAACTTGTCAGTGTCTGTGGAAGTTCCTCTTCCGTAAGCTGTGTATTAATAAACTTTCCGATCATAGAATGCTCGCTTGTTCCGATAAGATAAAGATCTTCTCCTTCAATCTTATACATCATCGCATCCATTTCCGCAAAACTCATTACGCCTGTAACAACATTACTTCTAATCATAAACGGAGGTATACAATATGTAAAACCTCTGTTGATCATAAAATCGCGGGCATAAGATATCACTGCCGAATGCAGTCTTGCTATATCTCCCATAAGATAATAAAAACCGTTTCCTGCAACTTTTCTCGCACTGTCAAGATCAATGCCGTTAAACGCTTCCATAATCTCTGTGTGATACGGAATTTCAAAATCAGGAACTACCGGCTCTCCAAAACGCTCGAGTTCTACATTCTCACTGTCATCTTTTCCAATCGGAACAGACGGATCGATAATATTCGGAATGGTCATCATGATTTTCTTGATTTTTTCTTCAACTTCTTTTTCTTCTACAGACAACTCCTCGATTCTTCCTGCGCTTTCACTTACTTTTTTCTTAAGAACTTCTGCTTCTTCAAATTTTTTCTGAGCCATCATTGCTCCGATTTCTTTTGAAGATTTATTCTTTTCTGCACGAAGAGCTTCTACTTCCTGCTTTATCTCTCTGTTTCTTAAGTCTAATTCAATTACTTCATCAACAAGAGGAAGTTTTTCATCCTGAAATTTATTTTTAATATTTTGTTTTACGATTTCTGGGTTACTTCTTAAAAATTTAATATCTAACATAACATATACTCCTTTTTCTTCTTTACTCTTTTCCTAATTAAAATTCACATTTTATTATTGCTAAAACTTATATCTTTTCTTTATGATCACACTTTTCTATACGGTTATTCTTCCATATCTCTCAAATCATATTTTTCTTGATACACCGCTTTTTCCAGACATTCTTTTTCTTCGGATGATAACTCAATATAGCTTTCACCGTTTACAACTTCTTTTATATAAGTGTAACAGCCTTCTCTGCTGTGCATTGCATTGAAGATCCATCCGTTATTGTTTTCATCCAGCATTGTAAGTGCAAAACTCAATTCTCCGCCCATTTCGTGAAAAGCATCGTATTTGACAATTCCGACCTTCTGATAATGTGTTTTCATTTTTTCCGAAATTTCTTTTACTTCTTTTTCATTTGCTCTCACAAGTTCTGCGATTTCATCCAGTTCATCAAATTTGCCGAAAATACTTTTTTCAAGATTTTTTCCGTTTTTTCCACGCATAAATGTTACATAACTTTTCTGTAAACGTCTATATTTTGTATTCAGCATCACATACAATACGATCATTACAATCTGTATGATAAACATAACGACAAACAGATAAAACGGATCTACTCCCCAACTATCCAATATACCTTTCATTTCTTTTCATCTCCCCATATTTTATGACTTTTGCTTCATCTTTTTTCTATACGTTCTTCCTTTTCACATTTCTATTTCTTCTATTTTGATTGAATAGACATGATCAAATCATAGATTCTTTCAAGTTCTTCCTCTGAATAATATTCTATCTCAATCTTTCCCTTTCCATTCGCTTTTGGGTTAACACTCACTTTTGTTCCTATTATATTTTTCAAGTGTTCTTCGAGATTATCGTACACAAACATGTGTTCTTGTTTTTGTACTTTTACTTCTTTTTTGGGATTTTTTAAAGCTTTTACAAGTTTTTCAGTTTCCCGAACGCTTAATTTTTCATCAAATATCTTGTTTGCCAATATATACTGCTGTTCTTCATCGTCAAGCGCCAACAAAGCTCTTGCATGTCCTGTACTGATCATATCATCAACTATCATCTGCTGTACACGCTCACTTAGTTTAAGCAGCCGCATGGAATTCGTTACCGCTGTCCGGCTTTTTGAAACCCGCTCTGCAACTTCATCTTGTTTTAAATCAAATTCCTCTAGCAGACGTTTATATGCCATTGCTTCCTCGATCGGATTCAAATTTTCCCTCTGAATATTTTCAATAAGAGAAATTTCAACAATCTCCTGATCCGTATAGTTTTTCACAATAATCGGAACATCTTTAATTCCCGCAAGCTTTGCAGCTCTCCATCTTCTCTCACCCGCTATGATTTCATAATAATCTTTCTTTTTTTGAACAAGAAGCGGCTGTAATATTCCAAATTGCCTGATAGAATCTGCCAATTCCATAAGCGAATCTTCATCAAATTCTTTTCTTGGCTGTTCTCTGTTCGGTTCAACTTCATTTATTTTTACTAATATTTCCCCGGATCCAACATTTTTTTCTTGTTTTTCTTTACTTACTTTCTGCTGAGATGCTGATTCTTCCTTCACAGTCTTATTCGGGATAAGACTATCCAATCCTTTTCCAAGACCATTTCTTTTCCCTGCCATAATCACTCTTCTCCTTTATGAATAACTTCTTCTGCCAACAGCATATAACTCGTAGCTCCTGTTGACTTCGGATCATAAAGATTGATCGGCATTCCATAACTAGGAGCTTCCGCTAATCTAATATTTCTCGGAATAATTGTCTTATAAATATTCTGATTCAAATTATCCTTAACGTTTTCCACAACTTGTAGGGAAAGATTCGTTCTTGCATCATACATTGTAAATACGACGCCTTCTATCTCAAGATTCGGATTCAATCTCTCCTGTACAAGTTCAATCGTATGTATCAACTGACTCAGTCCTTCCAATGCATAATATTCGCATTGTATAGGCACTATTATAGAATCAGCCGTTGTCATTGCATTTATTGTAAGCATGCTCAATGCAGGCGGACAATCAATTACAACAAAATCATATTCATCTTTTACTTTTTTCACTTCAGTTTTTAATATATATTCCTTATTTTCAACACCGATCAATTCAATCTCTGCCGCCGAAAGGTTTATATTAGAAGGAAGAACGTCAAGATTTTCAAGTGCATCTTTACATATACACTCTTCAATTCCCGCATTTCCTATTATCAGATCATAAACTGTTTTTTCAGCTTCGTCTTTATCAACACCTAAACCACTTGTCATATTTCCTTGTGGATCCATATCAAGAGCAAGAACTTTTTTCCCTTTACTTGCAAGAGCAGCCGATAGATTTATAGAAGTTGTTGTCTTACCTACCCCGCCTTTTTGGTTGGCAATAGCTATTATTCTCCCCATTTTTGCCTCCTCATATGCGTTCTTTTAACATATTTTATATAATATTGCTTCATATTCCAAGACGCTCGCAATAAGAACACTGATGTTTTCACAATCTAAATTCTTTATGTTTGCGTATTTTATATTATACCACTTTTTAAATTATTAATCTATAACTTTTGAATGTTTCACGTGAAACATTTTATTAACTTTTCACGTTTTTATCTTTTAAAATAACCTTTTATATCTACCATTACTAACAAAAAATCATTTTTTATTTTTGACTTTTTTATTTCTACTTCTGCTTTTTATTACAATAAAATGTTTCACGTGAAACATTTTATAAATCATTTCTATTATCTCTTAAAATATTCTTATTATTTCTTTCATTCTTGAATTGATAAATTCAGTGTAGTATAATAATTAAATAAAGTATTGAAAGATGGTGAAATCCTATGGATAAGAATAAGTTATTAAAGAGAATTGCTGTTTTTACAGGTGTTTCTTTAACGGCAATGCATGTTTTTAACAGAATCTCTACATATATTGCTACTGCTGATAATCTTCTTGGTGCAGATGATTATAACGTCTATGATTGGAAATACGGAAAAATTTCTTATAAAAAGAAAGGGGCAGGAACGCCTCTTCTTCTTATACACAATTTTAATGTTTTCTCATCTTCTCATGAATGGAATAAGATCATAGATCACTTTTCAGCAACAAACACTGTATATTCTATTGATTTGCTTGGATGTGGTTGTTCTGAACGTCCGATCTTAACATATACTAACTTTTTATATGTGCAGCTGCTTACCGATTTTATCAAAAATGTAATAGGTGAAAAAACAGACGTCATTGTTTCGCGGGACTCCTCTCCTTTTGTTTTAATGACATGTGCAAATGACGACACCTTAATCGATCGTATTATAATGATAAATCCTCAAAGCTTAGTTTCACTTGCAAAAGTTCCTTCTAAACAGAGCAAATTATTAAAAAACATACTATATATGCCTGTTATAGGTACTTTTATATATAACATAAAAACAAGAAAATCCATTATATACGAGAGATTTACTTCCGCATATTTCTACAATCAAAACAAAGTAAATGAAAAAGATATATTAGGATGTTTTGAATCATCGCACAGAAATAAATCTCATTCAAAATATGTATACGCCTGTCAGAAATTGGGTTATACAAATGCAAATATTTCTTTTTGTCTGGGCAAATTAAAAAATAAAATTACAATTATTATAGGAAATGATAATCCTGAAAATATTCTTTCCGCAAACCAATATCAAAATCAAATTCCGGAGATAGAAATCATCGGAATAGATCATGCTAAAATGCTTCCTCATGTGGAAAAATCGGATGAATTTATTGAAATAGTAAAACCGCTCTTAGAGAAATAGCTTATCAATATATGACATTCATAAATTTATCTTTTTAAATTCATTTTATAGAATACTTTTTAAAATTTAAATTTTAATAAATAAAAACGCCGTATTCCGGCGTTTTTATTTATTCCTCAATTATACTTATTCACATTTTTTAGTTATATATGCTCACTTTTAGTTATATATTCTCTCTTTTTTCTTGTATTTCCGTTTTTATAATATTTTTATGCGCAACCTTTATATGCCGACATGTTATAACGGCTCTCTTGAAGGCATTCCGGCCTTCCTCGGATATTTTGCCGGTGTAATTTTAATCTTTTTAATATTTACAAGCGCCCTTCCCATATCTGTTTCCGGTAATAAAAATTTGTCTGTTTTTTCGATTTTTCCGCCAAGTATATTCACTGCCTTTTCTGCCTGTTGAATTTCTTCATCAGATGAGCCGCTTTTATATGAAACAAAATATCCGTTTCTTTTTACAAAAGGAATACAATACTCACTCAAAGTTGATAAATTTGCAACAGCTCTCGATACGCAAAGATCAAACTGTTCTCTGTATTCCTTTCTTTTCGCATAATCTTCCGCTCTTCCGTGAAGTGTTTCGACGTCTGCAAGATCTAATTCTTCTATAACTGCATTTAAGAATTTTATTCTTTTATTTAATGAATCAAGCAAAACAACGTGAATATGCGGAAACGCTATCTTTATCGGAAGTCCGGGAAAACCTGCTCCTGTTCCTATATCTATTACCGCATCTATCTTATTCATATCTATATTTCTTACAAGCGTCAGACTATCTGTAAAATGTTTCAGATTTACCTCGTCATAATCGGTAATTCCTGTCAGATTCATTACATTATTCCATTCTACGAGCATTTCATAATAGCGATCAAACTGCTCTTTCTGATGTTCTGTAAGATTAATATTCAATTTTTCAAGTTCTTCTTCAAACTTACTTTTTTCTGCCATCATCTTTTCCTCTTTTAACTGTTCCACTTTTCAGCTCTGTTCTATTTATAATAGAACAGAGCTTTTAATGATAATACTTCATACAAATATAAAATCTATTTTATATTTTATTCTCTATCTACATTCTAAATACTTCTCATCTGCTTCCTAAATAAACAAGAAGAACCGATACATCTGCCGGAGATACTCCTGATATTCTGGATGCCTGTCCTATCGATGCAGGACGGATCTGATTTAATTTCTGTTTTGCTTCTATACGGAGACTTTTTATTTCATCATAATTTATATCTTCCGGTATCTTTTTATTTTCCAATTTTTTAAATTGTTCCACTTGACGCATCTGACGTTTTATATACCCGTCGTATTTAATGTTAATATCAACCTGCTGTGCCACGTCTCCGGGAAGATTTTTTCTGTTTTTGTCTATCGGAGCAAGTTTTTCATACGATAATTCAGGTCTTCTGATCAGTTCCGCAAGAGTTGTTCCTGATGTTAACGGGGTGCTTTCATATGTTTTTAACAGATTCTGAACTTCTTCCGACGTTCCGATATTTACCCGTTCCACCCGATGTATTTCTTCTTCGATCAACCGTTCTTTTTCAAGCAGTTTCTCGTATCTTTCTTCGCTGATAAGGCCTATCTCATATCCTAATTTTGTTAATCTTTGGTCTGCATTATCCTGTCTGAGCAAAAGTCTGTACTCTGCTCTTGACGTCATCATCCGATATGGCTCGCGACTCTCTTTTGTAACGAGATCATCGATTAAAACACCTATATACCCCTGTGATCTGTCAATGACAATTCCTTCTTTTCCCTGCAATTTTCTTGCCGCATTAATTCCGGCTACGATTCCCTGTGCCGCAGCTTCTTCATATCCCGAACTTCCGTTAAACTGCCCGCCGCTGAATAATCCTTCTATATTTTTAAATTCCAACGTACTTTTTAACTGCCTTGCATCTATACAATCATACTCGATCGCATATGCATTTCTTACGATCTTTGCATGTTCCAAACCCGGAACACTTCTATACATTGCATACTGAACGTCTTCCGGTAATGAACTCGACATTCCGCCGACATACATTTCATTTGTATGGATTCCTTCCGGCTCAATAAAGACCTGATGTCTGTTTTTATCTGGGAATTTTACTACTTTATCTTCTATCGACGGACAATATCTCGGTCCTGTTCCTTCAATCGCACCGGAAAACAGCGGCGATCTGTCCAGATTTTCCCGAATGATTTCGTGCGTCGTTTCGTTTGTATATGTAAGCCAGCATGACACTTGATCGATCTGAACGTCTTCCGGATCTGTCGTAAAAGAAAAAGGCACGACTCTTTCATCACCTTTTTGTTCTTCCATCTTTGTAAAATCGATTGAGTTTTTATCAATTCTTGCAGGAGTTCCCGTTTTAAATCTATACATCTTAATTCCAAGTGATTTCAAACTGTCGGTAAGATAATTTGCGCTCTGCAGCCCGTTAGGACCTGTCTGCGTACTTATTTCTCCGTAAATGCAGCGGGCTTTTAAATATGTGCCTGTACACAAAATAACGGCTTTACACGGATATATAGCCCCCGAATATGTCTGAACCCCTTTTATTTTCCGAATTCCAGATTCATTCGGATCGTCTGCTATAATATCCGTCACTTCCATCTGACGGATATCAAGATTGTCCTGTTCTTCCAAAACCCTCCGCATCTCTTTGCTATAGTCGGATTTATCTGCCTGTGCACGAAGAGAGTGAACTGCCGGACCTTTTGACTGATTTAACATTTTCGACTGTATAAATGTCTTGTCGATCACCTTTCCCATTTCTCCGCCGAGGGCATCGATTTCTTTTACAAGATGTCCTTTTGAACTTCCCCCTATATTCGGATTACACGGCATCAATGCAATACTGTCTACACTTACCGTAAACATTACCGTTTTAAATCCTAACCGGGCGCACGCCAGCGCTGCTTCACATCCTGCGTGTCCCGCTCCTACAACCGCAATATCATATTGATCTTTATTTTCCCATACAGAATTTGCTGAATATTTCATTTATCAAGTCTTCTCCTACTGAATTTCCCGTAATATACCCGAGACTTTCATACGCATCCATCAAATCGATCGAATAAAAATCTTCCGGCATATTATCATCGATACTTCTTATTACCTTTTTCATACTTTCGAGAGCTTCCAACAGAGCGTTTTTCTGACGAACATTTGATATATACACTTGATCATTAAATGAAATGTCGCCTTTTAAAAACATCTCTTTCACTTTATCTTCCAGGTCTTTGATTCCTCTTTCTTCTTTTGCAGATATTGAGATGATCGGAATATTTGAAACTTTTTCTTTTATATGTTCTGCCGAAATCACAGTGTCGATATCTGATTTATTTAATAAAACAATCGACTTTTTGTCACTGATCATATTAATGATCTTCTCATCATTTTCATCCAGACTTCTCGATGCATCGACTACATAAATGATCAGATCTGCTGTCTCTGCATATTCTAACGCTTTATCTACGCCGATTTTTTCAATCAGATCTTCTGTCTGGCGGATTCCTGCCGTATCGACAACATTTAAGTTGAGTACGCCTAATTTGATCGTCTCTTCTAATACATCTCTCGTTGTTCCTTCTATATCTGTTACGATTGCTCTCTCATGTCCTGCAAGAACATTCAAAAGTGACGATTTTCCTGCGTTCGGTTTTCCGACAATCACCGTTTTGATTCCTTCTTTTATCACGCGACCGTCATCTGCCGAATGAATCAGTCGTTCCAATTCCTGAATAATCTCTTCCGCCGAACTGCGCAAAGTATCGGAATATCCATCTACGCTGATATGCTCCGGATCATCAAGCGCTGTCTCTATAAATGCCGTATGATAAATAATTTTTTCTCTTATATCATTAATCTTCTTTTTTACGCTTCCTTTTAGCTGGCTGACAGAACTTTGAAGTGCATATTCGTTTTCGGAATTGATTACATCTATAACCGCTTCAGCCTGTGAAAGATCCATCTTTCCGTTTAAAAATGCCCTCTTTGTAAATTCTCCCGGTTCGGCAGGACTTGCCCCGTTTTTTAACACGAGTTCCAACACTTTTTTTACAACAAATGTTCCGCCGTGACAATTTATCTCCACGGTATCTTCTCCTGTAAATGTTCCGGGAGCTTTCATCACAGTTACAAGAACCTCGTCTATTACTTCTTCCGATTTCTTTTCTGCCGAAGATATTTCTCTGTCTACAATATATCCATAATTTATCGTATGGCTTTTTACTTCACAAAGCTTTTTCTTACCTCTGTAAATACGGTCTGCAACTAAAACAGCTTCCTCTCCGCTGATTCTCACAATTCCTATTCCCGAGTTTGTCATTCCGGTCGATATGGCTGCGATCGTTTCTTTTCTCATTTTATCCCGTTCTCCCGATTTCTTAATTTAATACTTAACTTCCCGCAAACTAAAAATAAAGCATTACATTTTATTTTAGATTGAAAGTTCCCATTCGTCAACTTAAAACATTTCCGTAAACGTCAGCTTATTTATCCACTTATTTATTCACAAAAAAACGCCTGACGTTTCACGATATCCGCAAACTATCAGACGTCTTTTATTTTATTTAATTATCTTTTTAATGTAACTACAACTTTTCTGTACGGCTCTTCACCTTCACTGTGTGTCGTTACATATGGATCTGACTGCAGTGTGGAATGAATAATCCTTCTTTCATACGGGTTCATCGGCTCAAGTATAACAGGTCTTCTGTTCCTTTTTACCTTATGTGCAATATTTTTCGCAAGATGTTTTAATGTCTCTTCTCTTCTTGCACGATAATTTTCTGTATCGAGTTTCACTCTTACATAACCTGACTGATGTTTGTTTGCAACGCGGTTTGCAAGATATTGAAGGGAATCAAGAGTTTGTCCTCTCTTACCGATAAGAATTCCCATATTCTCACCTTTCATATCAACATAAAGAGCTCCGTCTTTGTCGATTGACGATGTGATCTCAACATCCATATCCATCGCTTTTAATGTGTCTTTTACAAACTGCTCTACATATCTGATCGTCTCATCTTCTACTTTTGCAAGAAGCTCTTTTTCTTTTACAGATACCGGCTCTGACTTTTCTTCTTTTGCATTTGCTGAAGCTTCTTCTTTTTCTGTCTTTTCTTCCCGCACAGCTTCTTCCTTTTTCGCTGCTTCTTCTGCCTGATGTTCTTTTACATCATCTTCTTTTACATTGTCTTCTTTTGCAAAATACTCTTTTACGGGATTCTCTCTTATTGTTTCTTCGACAGCTTTCAGAAACTCTTCTTCTTCTTTATCTTCTTTTTTCCACGCTTCGATCACAGCCTGTTTCATACCGATTCCAAGAAAACCTGCGCTTCCTTTTTCAATGACATTATATTCAAGTCTGTCGCTTGTAACACCTAATTGAATCAACGCTTCTGTAATCGCATCGTCCAAAGTTTTCGCAGATACTCTGATACTACCTTTCATACCATTCATTCCTTTCCCGCAAACAGTTTACTTCTTCTTTTTATTATCCTGCTTCTCCGGAATCACTTCTTCTGTTTTTACACCGCTGTTATATTTATTTACAAGATTTGCCTTTGATGTAAGACTTCCGGGTTTTGCATTTTTCGCAAGTTCCTGTGCTTTTCTGATCTTTTCTTCTTTTTCGGCATCGATTGCTCTTCCCTTTGCCTTAGAAGAAGATGTTCCTACGTTCCGGGTACTTGTTGTTGCCATCTTATTGATTTCTTCTGCCGAAGTACCTTTTTTCTCGCGTTTCTTTTTCGCTTTTTCCTGATTTTCTTTTATAATATCATCAATACTCTTTTTCGACAAATATTTATTTACCGCAAGCTGCTGAACGCTTCGTACAGCCGCGCTGGCTACCCAGTATAAACCAAGTCCTGCCGGGAGTGTAAAACCGAATACAACAGAGATCAACGGCATTGTATAAGTCATTGTCTTCATGGAAGCTGCCATCGGATTATCATCACTCATTGCCGCTCCACCTGCGCCTGCCTGTGAAAGTTTCACGCTGATAAACTGTGTCAAACCTGCAAGTACCGGAATCAGTACTGCGATAATAACTCCTGCGATCGAAGCCGCCGCCAAAGCATCTGTAAGAAGATTCCACGGATGTGCTCCTATATCGACTCCCAAAAAGTTATTCAGATGAGAAACTTCTGACATAGTATTATTTACAACGCTTTCAAGTTTCGGCATCTTATCGACCAGCTCATTCCATGTGGAACTTTGGAATTTATACATCACTTCGATCATATTGCCCGCTTTAGTATAATCTAATGATTCAGCTCCCGGAACAAGACCTGTCGCAAGAGATGACATAATCTTCTCATATCCTGTTGTTGCCTGGATTTTCTCAACAAGAGGTATATATACGTTTCTTACTTTTGTAACATATTCCGGAATATTTTGTACTACCGGATAAAGTCCGAACAGGAATACGAGCTGCAATAATGAAGGAAGACATCCGCTTGACATCTTCAGACCATATTTATCGTAAACCATATTCATCTCTTCCTGCTGTTTCAGCATGGAAGCCTGATCCTTTTTATTTGCATATCTTTTCTGGATCTTCTGAATCTCCGGCTGCATTACTGCCGACATCTTTGTAAACTTCTGCTGTTTGATCGTAAGCGGAAGAAGAAGCGTATATACGATAATCGTAAATACGATAATCGCCACACCGATATTTTCAATTCCGATTGCGCTCAACGCGTTGTAGATTCCGTTCATGACCTGACCTAACAGCCATGATACTTGCTTAATGATCGGCCAGTCATAAATTCCTGCAGCCGACATTACAAAAATTTCCATTACTTGTCCTCCTTAAGGTACCGGATCATACCCGCCTTTTGAAAACGGATTGCAGCGCAGGATTCTCCAGACGGTCAGTGCACCGCCTTTAACCGCACCGTATTTTTCTATCGCCTCGATCCCATACTGGGAACATGTGGGATAATACTTACATGTGCTGTATCCTTTCATACCGGATAAATACTTTCTGTAAAACCGGATCAGCCATAACATCACCTGCTTCATCCGCGCCACTTCCTTTTAATTATTTATATATTTTATGAAGCTTTCCGAGGTGGATCAGTGCGCTCTCAATCTCATGATAATTTCTTCCTTTGGCACTTGTTCTTGCAATTACAACTATATCTATTCCACAACGGAAATGTTCTTCCGACAGTCTGTAACTCTCTCTTATCAGTCTGGTCAGATGATGTCTGACAACACTGTTTCCGACTTTTTTACTTACCGATATCCCTATTCGGTTTTCCTGAAGTCCATTTTCTAAAATGTACATAACAAGATAACTGTTTGCAAAAGACGTTCCCTTTTTATAAACATTCTGAAAATCTCTGTTTTTCTTTAAAGACTGGGAAAATTTCATTCAAAACCTCTTCTTCAGTCTGTCCTGACTGCTTAATAAAAATAAATAGAAGAAAAGGCCACATATATGCGGCCTAAGCTGATAACTGTTTTCTTCCTTTTGCTCTTCTGGCAGCTAATACTTTTCTTCCGCCCGGTGTGCTCATTCTTGCTCTGAATCCGTGAACTTTAGATCTGGATCTTTTTTTCGGCTGAAATGTCATTTTCATATCAAATACACCTCCTCTTTTCTGATATACCTTATAATAAAGTATTCACAATAATTAACGTTTTTTTTCCGCGCTTTTATCAAATTTAACCTTTTCTTATTATAATTTGAAAAAACACTGCTCTTAATTATAGTAAGAAACCTGCTATAAGTCAAGCAAAATCAAGGGTTTCATAGAAATATTTTGCAATAACGCTACTATAATAAGCATACATCACAGTTTTACAAATAACAAAAGCTGAATTGTTAAAATAATGCAAGTTATTTTGACTTTTCCAAAAGTTATTCACAGAATGGGGAAAATTTTCGTTTTTTATGTGGATAACTTGTTAAAAACTTTGGGATAAGCTGTGAATAAAACAATTTTTTTCAAAAAAACGTCTATATTACGCAGATTATTGTTGTGAATAAAGTTATACAGGTTGAGTGAATAAGTAAATTCCATATGTAAAAGTAAATTCCATACAGAAGACTAAATTCGATATTTTAGGGTTTGACGAATTGTGTCAAATCCTTTAAAGTGGAATTTAACCAGATAATAAATGCTTTTCTGCAATAAAAATGTATGCTAATGAGACAACTGGAATCTGCTCTGTAAGACTAAATTCCACTTGTCTGGTATGTGTGATATGGAGCCTTTATCCGCAGATTTGTTTTATTATCTGGTTTTATTTTTTCAATAATGCAGGCGTTAATACGATCTCATCTGCCGGTATTTCAGTGAGAGCAAAAAAATTTAAAAGTTCATGTGGGAGCATGATTTTTGCAAGAGCCATAGGCGACAATCCACCAAGGCTTTGTCTTGGAGTACTGTTGATATGGCTCATCATCAGATTGATCTCTTTTTGCGAGTAATCGTCAAAGGATGTTCCTTTCGGGCATATTTTTCGGATATATTCATGGTTCTTTTCACAATGCGGCTTTTGCCAGGAACACATCGGATCACAATAATAAATACTTGTCCGAATCAGGTTGTCTTCACCACATTCCAATGCATCCGGAATCTGAAATTCACCGCCTCTGTCCGTTAAAATCAGCGAAAAAGCAGAGGCAAAAGAAAAGGTTCCAATCGCATGCTCAATGGAGTCAAATACATTTTTTATATGATCGGATTCTTTGCTGTCAAGAAGATACGCCATCATAAAAGAACATTCGGAAAAGTGGAAAGTGAGTAACACCTTGTGGGAACCTTCACAGCCGAGAACGGTATCCATTTCAGTAACTCTTGTATCCGGGAACTCTTTTAAAAATGCCTGAAAGTCTTTGTAAGTACGACCTTCATAGATTGTTTTATCAACTAATTCAGAAGAGCCGGAAGAACGGAGCTTATATTTTACTTTTTTAGGCAGATCGATATTTTTAACACTCAAAGCTCCGGATTCAATGTAATTGTAAAGCGTTTTTTCTGAGTAAGGGATCTCCGGATGATTCTGTAGGATCATGTAAGGGGACTGCCCCTGCATAATCAGTGGGGAAACCAGTTCATCCAGCCTTATCAAATCTTCAGGAGAAATGTTGATACCAGTTCGCGATTCAATCAGAACGGTTCGATATTCCCTGTGAGCAATCGTGGCTCTATAATAAGCCTTATCCAAACGGCATCCGCTTTTTTTACTGCAAGCATTGCATACAAAGGGAGCTTTATCTAGTTTGGAACAATGATAACTGCGAGGAATGAAATCATCGCAATGGGAATTACAGTGGTTGCAGAGTTTACACATTCTTTTGCATATCGGAGCATAGATTTCACAGATATTCTTTTTTTTGCAGTCTTTTATTAGAGCACATTTATTTTTTGATTCATTGAAGTGGCTATGTTCCTGAATAGTGCGGTGCTTTTTAATTTCTTTGGAGATAGTGGTTGGATCTTTTCCTAACTGTAGCGCAATGCTATGGAGGGAGTTTCCTTGATCCAACCTTTTTTCAATTATAATACGCTGATCCATTGTCATATGCTTTTGATTTCCAGGGATAGATTTACACATAAGTACCTCTTTTCTACTGCGGATAGAAGGTACTAAAATAATATAGGATATAGAAGAAGAGAGTAAGACTAAATTCAGCATGATGGTGGAATTTAGTTTTTCATTTAAGGAATAAAGTTATACACATTATTTCTCATTGCCTAAGAACCGCTTTTGATGTAAAATGTAATAGAGAGATTCTGCCTTTATATCTCTCTATTCTATTGATTAGGAGTTACTT